>NZ_QURL01000003.1 GCF_003403015.1 Fulvimarina endophytica | reverse complement strand
CGCTCCAGTCAGAGAACGGCATGCTGGGCATGGGCCCCTTCCCCTTCGAGGGCGAGGAGGATCCCGACCTGATCAATGCCGGCAAGCAGACCATCACCGAGCTTGCACGCACCTCCTATTTCGACAGCGCGACGAGCTTCGGCATGATCCGCGGCGGCAAGATCGCGGCGGCGATCCTGGGTGCGATGGAGGTCTCCGAGGAGGGCGATCTCGCCAACTGGATGATCCCCGGCAAGCTCGTGAAGGGCATGGGCGGGGCGATGGACCTCGTCGCGGGCGTCGGCAAGGTGATCGTGGTCATGGACCACACGAACAAGGCGGGCGAATCGAAGATCCTGCGCGAATGCACCCTGCCGCTGACGGGCAAGGGCGTCGTCGACCGGGTCATCACCAATCTCGGCGTCCTCGACGTGGTGGAGGGCGGCCTGAAGATCGTCGAACTCGCCGACGGCGTCTCCGAGGACGAGCTGCGCGCCGCCACCGAAGCGACCATCGTCGGATGATGAGGAGCCTTCCGGCCGCTCACCGGGCGGCCGGAGGCGTCATAGAGGCGCACGAGCGACCGGATACCGGCGCGAATGCCGGCCTCGGCCCTGCCGAAAGCGGCACGAGGACTTTTCCTGCCGTAAGCTGGATCGGGCGCCCCCGGTCGTGGCGGCCGATCAGCGACCGAGGACCCGCACCGATTCGCGCTCGACCAGATCGGCCTTCCAGACCTCCGAATGATCGGCCGCGATCTCGCCCCGGATCCGGGCGTCCAGAAGTTCGGCGACGCGCCGTCCGGCCGCGCGGATCGAGGAGGTCGTCGTCGTCAGCGCCGGCCATGCGAGGATCGGCGGCAGGGCGGCCACCTGATCGTCATGGGCGATGATCGACACGTCCCTCGGGATCTCCAGTCCGCGCTCGCGCAGGGCCCGGCCGGCGCCCAGCGCAAGCAGGATGGAGGAACAGAGGAGCGCTGTCGGCGGCGCCTCCGCTCCCGACACTTCTTTTGATACGGCGCCCACGCCCTGCCGGTCGAGCATCTGCGCCACCGCGTCCCGGCCGCGCTCGAAGCTCATCTCGCCGGCGGCGGCCAGAACCAGTTCGCCCTCCCCCGCATCCGCCAGCGCCGCCTTCACGCCCTCGAGGCGATCCATCGCATAGGACTGGCGCTCGTCGCCGTTGAGAAGCCCGATCCGCCGGTGGCCCCGCGCCAGAAGATGCCCGGCGGCCTGCCGGAAGGCCTCGTAATTGTCGATCGAGAGCGAAGGCACGGAGATCCCATGGAGCGGGCGGCCATGGGCGACGATCGGAAAGTCGAGCTCCGCGAGTGACGCGGTCCGCTCGTCCTCCAGAAGCGGCGAGAAGAGGATCAGCCCGTCGACCGTTCCGCTGGCGATGAGGCTTTCGCATCCCTCGCGCTCGTGCCCCTCCTGAACCTGCGTGAAGACGAGGTTGAGGCCGTCCTCGGCGAGCTTCTCCGAAACGCCGGTCAGGAAATCCATGACGATCGGGCTTTCGAGCGTCCTGCGCGAAAGCGGAGAGACGACGCCGACCGCATTGGCGCGGCCGGTCGCAAGCCGGCGGGCGACGGCGTTCGGGCGATAATTGAGGCGCTCGGCCGCCGACAGGACGCGCCGACGCGTCTCGATGCCGACCTCCGGATAACCGTTCAGCGCGCGGCTCACCGTGGTCAGGGACAGGCCGAGTTCGCCCGCGATCTCCTTCAGCCCCATCGGCCCTCCCGCTCCCCGCTTTCTCGTCCACCCAGGCGAACATTTCGCGCGAAGATCGCACCGCCCTCACCATTACGTCAATCAAAGCGCTTAGAAAATTTCTCAAAGCGCTTTGACAAACCGAAATTCACGTTGCACGATGGGAATGGGAGAAAGGTCGGCCACAGCCGGCCGCAAGGAGGAGCGCTGCAATGACGATCCGCACCGTCGTCTGGAACGAGTTCATCCACGAACAGAACAACGCCGTCGTTCGTGACATCTATCCGGACGGCATCCACAACGAGATCGCGCGGGCCCTGAGCGCCGACGAGGCGATCGAGGCCTCGACGGCGACCCTTCAGGACGACGAGCACGGCCTTGCGCAGTCGCGCCTCGACGAAACCGATGTTCTCGTCTGGTGGGGGCACAAGGCCCATGGCGAGGTGTCCGATGCGGTGGTCGACCGCATTCAGCAGCGCGTTGCCGAAGGCATGGGGCTGATCGTCCTGCATTCCGGCCACTTCTCGAAGATCTTCAAGCGGATGATGGGAACCCCCTGCTCGCTGCGCTGGCGCGAGGCGGGCGAGCGCGAGCGGCTCTGGGTGATCAACCCCTCCCATCCGATCACGCAGGGTATCGGTCCTGCGATCGAGCTTCCGCACTCCGAAATGTACGGCGAGCCCTTCCTCGTCCCCGAGCCGATGGAGACTCTCTTCGTCTCCTGGTACGAGGGCGGCGAGGTGTTCCGCTCGGGGCTCACTTATCAACGCGGCGCAGGGCGCATCTTCTATTTCGCCCCAGGCCACGAGACCTATCCGATCTACAAGGACGAGAGCGTCGCCCAGGTGCTGCGAAACGCGGTGCGCTGGGCCTACAACCCGGCAAAGCCCTGGAAGGACGTCTCTGAGGCGCCGAACATTCCCTACGACAAGGCGCCGGAAAAGCTGGAGCCGAAGGGCGCGGCGCTCCACAAGGCCGGCGAGGCGGGCTACCGATGAGCGCTCGCGCCCCGCAGAAGGACCGCCTCATCATTCTCGGCACGGGCGGCATCGCCGCGCGCCATGCCGAAAAGTTCGGCGAGATCGACAGCATCGAGATCGTCGCGGCGGTCGACACCAATGGCGAGCGGGCGCAAGCCTTCGCGCAGACCCATGGCATCGCGAAGAGCTTTGCGAGCCTTGGCGAGGCGATCGCCTGGGGCGAATTCGACGCGGCCGTCAATTCGACGCCCGACGCCGTCCACAAGGCGACGACCCTCGACCTTCTCGCCGCCGGAAAGCACGTCTTCTGCGAAAAACCCCTCGCGCCGACCCATGAGGACGCGATGGCGATGACGGAGGCGGCGGAAGCGGCCGGCGTCGTCGCCATGGTCAACCTCACCTATCGCAACGCCCATGCCATCCAGCGCGCGCGGCAGATGGTGGAGGCGGGCGAGATCGGCGCGGTCCGTCACGTCGACGCGAACTATCTCCAGAGCTGGCTCACCGGCAAGCACTGGGGCGACTGGCGGACCGAGGAGCGCTGGCTCTGGCGGCTTTCGGGCTCGCACGGCTCGAAGGGCGTTCTCGGCGATATCGGCATTCACCTCCTCGACTTCGTGACCTTCGGATCGGGGCTCGATATCTCCGCCCTCCAGGCGCGGATGAAGACCTTCGACAAGGCCGAGGGCGGCGCGATCGGGGCCTACCGGTTCGACGTCAACGATTCCGTCGCGATGACGGTGGAGCTTGCCAATGGCGCGCTCGGCGTCGTCCACATGTCGCGCTATGCGACGGGCAATCTCAACGACCTGCACCTCACCATCTACGGCGATCGCGGCGCCTTGCGGGTCTGGGCCAACCAGTTCGATTCCACTCTCGAGACCTGTCTGGGCGCCCATATCGAGACGGCGACCTGGGAGCGGGTGGCCTGCGACCCCACGCCCCGCAACGAGCAGCGCTTCGCGGACGCCATCCGGTCGGGCATCAGCGGCGAGCCGACGTTCCGCCATGCCGCCGAAACCCAGAAGATCCTCGATCTCTGCTTCGTCTCCGATGCCGAAAGGCGGTTCGTCGAGACAGGCCTCGGCGCGGACGGCGCCCCGGATGGTCGCGGCGAGGTCCACCGGCAGGCGTCGTGACGCATTCAGATGGCGTCCCTGAGGCGCCGCCCAGGACGTGCATCACGCTACCTTGAGATTGAATTTGCGGCGACGGGCGCTCAATGCCTTCTCACCGGGAGTTCGCAAGGGGCACGCAGACGCCCTCGACCGCATGGGGGGAGGCGCGTTTCGACGAGACGGAACGAGACAAGACAAGACAAGACGGAATGAAGAAAGCCGGCCTCGGCGGAGGAGCGCTCCAGCCGGCATCACATCGGGAGGAAACGACATCATGCGTCCAGCCGCACTCGCACTCGGCCTCGGTCTCAGCACCGCTCTGGCCGCCCAGCCGGCCCTTTCGGCCGAACTGTCCATCGCGCTCGGCTCGATCGGCCAGGACGTGGCGGAGATGCGCCAGCAGCTCTCCAAGTTCACGGAGGAGACGGGGCACACGGTGAACATCGTCGAGATGCCCGCCTCCTCCACCGACCAGTTCGGCCAGTACCGGCTGTGGCTCGCCGCGCAGAACGCCGATATCGATGTCTACCGCACCGACGTGATCTGGGCGCCGCAGCTCGCCGCGAACCTCGTCGATCTTACCGAGGCGATGGCGGACCGGGTCGGCGAGCATCTGCCCTCGGTGATCCAGTCGCAAACCGTCGACGGCAAGCTCGTCGCCTTCCCCATGTATACGGACGCCCCGGCGCTCTACTACCGCACCGATCTTCTGGAGAAATACGGCAAGGCGGTGCCCCAGACCTGGGAGGAGCTTCAGGCAACCGCCCAGGAGATCCAGGACGCCGAGCGCAAGGCCGGCAACAGCCAGATGAACGGTTTCGTCTTCCAGGGCGCGCCCTATGAGGGGCTCACCTGCGACGGGCTCGAATGGGTCGCCTCCCATGGCGGCGGCACCATCGTCGACGAGAACGGCGAGATCACCATCAACAACGAGAAGGCGGCGGCGGCGCTCGACCAGGCGAAGGGATGGGTCGGCACCATCGCGCCGGCCGGCGTCCTCTCCTACAAGGAGGAGGAGGCGCGCGGCGTTTGGCAGACCGGCAATGCCGTCTTCATGCGCAACTGGCCCTATGCCTATCCGCTCGGCAATGGCGAGGACTCTGCTGTCAAGGGCAAGTTCGACGTCGCGCCGCTGCCGGCCGGCGCCGATGGCGGCCAGTCCGCCGCCTGCCTCGGCGGCTGGAACCTCGCGGTCTCGCAGTTTTCCGAAAACCAGGACGCGGCGATCGAGCTCGTGAAGTTCCTCTCGTCCGAACAGTCCCAGAAGGAGCGCGCGCTCATGACCGCGCGTCTTCCCACCATCGCCAGCCTCTACGACGACCCGGAGATCGCGAAGGCCCAGCCGATCGTCGCCGAATGGGACACGGTAATCGAGACCGCCATTCCGCGTCCGTCGGCCGCGACGAAGGGACAGTATAACGAGGTCTCCAAGGAGTTCTGGACCACCGTCAACGAGACCCTTTCGGGCCGTGGCACCGCGGCGGACAATCTCGACCAGCTCGAAAAGCGCCTCCGCCGCCTGAAGCGCAGCGGCTGGTAACGGGCGCCGACGCGCAGCATGCGGACGGCGCGCGACCCTCGCGCCGTCCGGCGGAATGCGGGCCGGAGGGGCCGGGCGCGCCGGAAGGCGCGAGGCTTCCTCCTGCGGCGTGACAACGGCGAGGTGTTCGGGAGAACCACATGTCGAACCTGTCCATGGGCGCACCGCCCACCGAGAAAGCGATCGAAGCGCAGGAGCGACCCGCGACCCGCTCGAACCTCTCGCGCGAGAGGCTGAGATCGGCCTGGCTGTTCCTGACGCCGATGATCCTCGTCCTCGCGCTCGTCGCCGGCTGGCCGCTGATCCAGACCATCTACTATTCCTTCACCGATGCGAGCCTCACCGATATCGACGGCGCCGAATGGATCGGCATCCGCAACTATTGGGAATATGTCGACTACGGCGACGGAGAGGGCGAATATTTCGGCCTCTTCTTCGACGACCAGTGGTGGAACGCGGTCTGGAACACGGTCTACTACACCGTGATCTCGGTTTCGATCGAGACCGTGCTCGGCCTCGTCTTCGCTCTCGTCCTCAATGCCGAATTCCGGGGCCGCTCCATCGTGCGGGCCGCCGTCCTCATCCCCTGGGCGATTCCGACCATCGTCTCGGCCAAGATGTGGGCCTGGATGATGAACGACCAGTTCGGCATCCTCAACGACATGCTGATGACGGTGGGGCTCATCTCCTCGCCCGTCGCATGGACCGCCAATCCCGAGACCGCCATGTGGGCCGTCATCATGGTCGACGTCTGGAAGACGACGCCCTTCATGGCGCTCCTGATCCTCGCCGGCCTGCAGATGGTGCCGGGGGACGTCTACGAGGCCGCCAAGATCGACGGCATCCATCCGGTCAAGGTGTTCTGGAAGGTGACGCTACCGCTGATCCGGCCGGCCATCCTCGTCGCGGTGATCTTCCGCGCCCTCGACGCCCTCAGGATCTTCGATCTCATCTACGTGCTGACGCCGAACAACACCGACACCAAGACCATGTCGGTCTTCGCCCAGGAAAACCTCTTCCAGTTCGACAAGTTCGCCTACGGCTCGGCGGCCTCGACCTTCCTGTTCCTGGTGATCGCGATGATCACGCTGCTTTACATCAAGATCGCCAGGCTCGATCTGGGCGGGAGGGGACGCTGAGATGGTCGCCATCGCAAAACGCACGGGCTTCTATGCCCTCGTCGCCTTCATCCTCGTCTTCTCGGTGTTCCCGTTCTACTACGCGATCCTGACGAGCCTGGAATCCGGAACGGCGCTGTTCGACGTAAACTACCTGCCGACCGAGTTCTCCCTCGCCAATTATCGCGATGTCCTCACCAACGGCGTCTTTCCGCTCAACATCCTCAATTCCGTAATCGTCGCGGTGACGGTGGTCGTCATCTCGCTGTTCCTCGCCGTGACGGCCGCCTACGCCCTGTCGCGCATCAGCTTCAGGGGCAGAGGCCTGCTTCTCCTGACGATCCTCGCGGTCTCGATGTTTCCGCAGATCGCCGTCCTCGCCGGCCTCTTCGAGATGATCCGCTCGGTCGGGCTCTACAATTCGCTCTTCTCGCTGATCTTCGCCTACATGATCTTCACCCTGCCCTTCACGGTCTGGGTGCTGACCACCTTCATGCGCGACCTGCCGGTGGAGATCGAGGAAGCGGCGATCGTCGACGGCGCCTCACCCTTCGTCATCGTGACGAAGATCTTCCTGCCGCTGATGTGGCCGGCCATGGTGACGACCGGCCTCCTCGCCTTCATCGCGGCCTGGAACGAGTTCCTGTTCGCCCTGACCTTCGTGTCCAACAACGACACCCGCACCGTGCCGGTCGCGATCGCGCTTCTGTCGGGCGCCTCCGAGCAGGAGATTCCCTGGGGCACGATCATGGCGGCCTCGGTCATCGTCACCGTGCCGCTCATCGTTCTCGTCCTCGTCTTCCAGCGCAAGATCGTGTCCGGCCTGACGGCGGGCGGCGTGAAGGGCTGACCCCCGTTTCTCACTCTTAAAAAGGTCGAAGCAAACCGTGCTTGATCAAGCTCAACATCCCCAGCTCTCGGCGACAGGCCAACTCTTGCGCGACCCGGACTGGTGGCGCGGCGCAGTGATCTACCAGATCTATCCGCGCTCCTTCCAGGATACGACCGGGAACGGCGTCGGCGATCTTCCCGGCATCACCCGGCGCCTCGACCACGTCGCCTCGCTCGGGGTCGATGCGGTCTGGCTCTCGCCCTTCTTCACCTCGCCGATGAAGGATTTCGGCTACGACGTCGCGAACTACCGGGACGTCGACCCGATCTTCGGCACGCTCGCCGATTTCGACGCGCTCGTCGAGCGCGCCCACGACCTCGGCCTGAAGGTGATCATCGATCAGGTGATCTCCCATTCCTCCGACCGGCATCCGTGGTTCGAGGAAAGCCGGCAGAGCCGCGACAACCCGAAGGCCGACTGGTATGTCTGGGCCGATCCGAAGGAGGACGGCACCCCGCCCAACAACTGGCTGTCGGTGTTTTCAGGGCCGGCCTGGCGCTGGAATTCGCGCCGCCGGCAATACTATCTCCACAACTTCCTGATCGAGCAGCCGGATCTCAACTTCCACAATCCGGATGTGCGCGCGGCGCTTCTTAGCGAGATGCGCTTCTGGCTGGAACGGGGCGTCGACGGCTTCCGGCTCGATACGGCGAACTTCTATTTCCACGACGCCGAACTGAGGGACAATCCGCCGCTTCCCGAGGCCATGCGCTCGGAGATCTACGCCCCGCGCTCGGACGCCTACAATTTCCAGCACCACGTCCACGACCGGAACCGGCCCGACAATCTCGCCTTCCTGAAGGAGATGCGAAGCGTTCTCGACGAATACGGCGCCGTCGCCGTCGGCGAGGTCGGCGAGCGCAGCACCGGCATCGAACTCATGGGCGAATACACCTCCGGCGGCGACAAGCTGCAGATGTGCTACGCCTTCGAATTCCTGTCGGGCGGCATTCTCGCGCCTCGGACGATCCGCAACGTCGTCCAGCGCTTCGAGACCGCCGGGCCGGACGGCTGGGCGTGCTGGGCCTTCTCGAACCACGACGTGGTGCGCCACGCGACGCGCTGGGCCGAGGGACGCGAGGGGCCTGGCGAACGAGACACCATCCTGAAGCTCGCCGCCGGCGTCCTGATGAGCCTGCGCGGCTCGGTCTGCCTCTATCAGGGCGAGGAACTGGGGCTCGGCGAAGCCGAGATCCCCCGCGACCGGATGGTCGATCCCTCCGGCATCGCGCTCTGGCCCGAGGTGAAGACCCGCGACGGCTGCCGCACGCCCATGGTCTGGACCGGCGACGACCGCAATGGCGGCTTTTCCGATGCCGAGCCCTGGCTGCCCATCCCGGACGAGCATCTCGCGCTCGCCGTCTCGTCCGCCGAGGAGGATCCGGACTCGCTCCTTGCCTTCTATCGCCGGCTCATCGCCTACCGCAAAGCGTCACCCTCCCTCGTCAAGGGCCGGCTGACCTTCCTCGATGCCGAGCCTTCGATCCTCGCAATGCTGCGCGAGGCGGACGGCGAGGCGACCCTCTGCGTCTTCAATCTCGGCGAGGAGCCGGCCCGTTTCGAACTGCCCGAGGGAATGAGCGTCGCGGGCGCCGCGCCTGGCCTCTTCGGGGGCCGGCTCGACGGCGACACGATCCGGCTCGCCGCCCATGACGGCTTCATCGCCCGCATCACCCGATAACGACGAAACGAAAGATCGACGGGAGGAAGTTCACAATGGCCAGCGTCAAGCTCACCAAGGTCGAGAAGGCCTTCGGGGCGGTCAAGGTCCTGCACGGCATCGATCTTCAGATCGAGGAGGGGGAGTTCATCGTCTTCGTCGGGCCGTCCGGCTGCGGGAAATCGACCCTTCTGCGCCTCATCGCGGGGCTGGAGGACATCACCGGCGGCACGCTGGAGATCGACGGCAGGACGGTTAACGACAAGAGCCCGAAGGAACGCGGCATCGCCATGGTGTTCCAGTCCTATGCGCTCTACCCGCATATGACGGTCTACGAGAACATGGCCTTCGGCCTGAAGCTCGACAAAGGGACGGGCAAAGACGAGCGCGAGGCGCGTATCCGCGAGGCGGCGCGCATCCTCCAGATCGAGGACTATCTCGATCGCCTCCCCAAGGCGCTGTCCGGCGGCCAGCGCCAGCGCGTGGCGATCGGCCGGGCGATCACCCGCAAGCCCAAGGTCTTCCTCTTCGACGAGCCCCTGTCGAACCTCGATGCCGCGCTGCGCGTCCAGACCCGGATCGAGATCGCCGGCCTCCATGAGAAGATGTCGGACACGACGATGATCTACGTCACCCACGACCAGGTCGAGGCGATGACGCTGGCCGACCGGATCGTCGTCCTCAACAAGGGGCGCGTGGAACAGGTCGGCTCGCCCATCGATCTCTACGAGCGCCCCGACAATCTCTTCGTCGCCCGCTTCATCGGCTCGCCGGCGATGAACATCCTGCCCGCGAGGATCGAGCCGGACGGCGAGCGGGCGAGCGCGCGGGTCGAGGGTCTCGCGCCCCTCACGCTTGCCGCCCCGCGCCGGGTGGCAGCGGGCGGCACGGGCTATCTCGGCGTGCGCCCGGAAGACCTGTCCCTGTCGCAGGACGGCACCGGGGATTTTCGCGGCAAGGTCTCGCTGGTCGAGCGCCTCGGCGAGGTCACCCTTCTCTATGTCGATATCGGCGTCGGCGAGGAGCCGCTGGTCGCCAAGATCCCCGGCAGCGTTCCGGTGAGGCGCGACGACGAGATCGCCCTGACGGCCCGGCGCGAGGCGCTGCATCTCTTCGACGCGCAAGGGGACGCGGTCCATCCCGCCTGAGAACAGCGCCCCTCGGGCGCTGCCGCCCGCCGAACGCCGGATCGGGCGGAGGGGACAGCGGCCGGCGCGGCTCGCCCGGCCGTTCCTTCATGCCGGTGCCGGATCGCTTACGGGGCGATCTCCACGAAAGCCGCGTCGGCCGTGGCGGAGCGGATGCAGGCGTCGATGAAGCGCAGGCCCATGAGCCCGTCCTCGATGCCGGGAAGGAGAAGACCTTCAGGGGTCGGCTCGCCCGCCTGACGGGCGCGGATGGCCCGGGCCGCCTCCGTGTAGAGATTGGCAAAGCCCTCGAGATAGCCTTCCGGATGGCCGGGCGGAACGCGGCTGAGGCGTTCGAGATCCGTGCCCGCTCCTCCGGGGCTCGCCCCCGGTCCGCCCCGGCGCAATTTGCGCGCCGGCTCGCCGAAAGGCGTGAACCAGAGGGTTTCCGGCGCCTCGTGATGCCATTCGAGGCCGGCCTTCTCGCCATAGACCCGGATCTTCAGCCCGTTCTCGGTGCCGGGCGCGACCTGCGAGGCCCAGAGCATGCCCTTCGCGCCGCTCTCGTAGCGCATCAGGATATGGGCGTTGTCGTCCAGCCTGCGGCCGGGCACGAAGCTCGACAGATCGGCGGCGAGCCGGTTCGGCACCATGCCGGTGACGGTCGCTGCCAGCTGGAAGGCATGGGTGCCGATATCGCCGATCGCCCCACCGGCACCGGCCTTTTCGGGATCGCTGCGCCATGCGGCCTGCTTGGATTCCACCGCCTCGGTGAGCCAGTCCTGGGCATATTCCACCTGAACGAGCCTGATCGAGCCGAGATCGCCGGCGGCGACCATCGCGCGGGCCCGGCGGATCTCGGGATAGGCGGAGTAATTGTGGGTGAGGACGAAGAGGGCGTCGGCCTTGCCGGCGATCTCCGCGAGCGCTTCGGCCTCACCGAGCGTCGCCGTCATGGGCTTGTCGCAGATCACGTGGATGCCGCGGGCCAGGAAGGCCTTGGCGACCGGAAAATGCATGTGGTTCGGCGTGCAGATCGACACCGCCTCGATGCCGTCCTCGAGCGAGGCTTCCGCCTCGGCCATGGCCTCGAAATCGGCATAGCTTCGCGCCGGGTCGAGACCGATCGCCGCCGCGCTTTCGGTGGCCTTTTCCGGCGACGAAGAGAGCGCGCCGGCGACGAGCTCGTAATGCCCGTCGAGCCGCGAGGCGATGCGGTGGACCTCGCCGATCATCGCGCCGGCACCGCCGCCGACCATTCCGAGACGAATGGGAACGTGCCTGTCCATGCCTCAGCCCTCCAGTCCGAGCATCGCCCGATTGGCCGCCTGATCGCGGCCGGCCCCGGCGACATCGCCGCAGGCCGCGTCACGGGCCGGATGGACCGCGCCGAGCTTGCCTTGCATATGCGCCGACGATCCACGGATGGAAGCGTCCGCCTCGCCCGCCCGGCTGGAACGATACCCGCAACAGCCCTTCGAGGTCGCCGCCCGGTCGCGATCCATCAGCCCGGCCGCGCCCGAGGGCACCTGAACGGCACGGCAGCCACACCCTGCGGCCCAGGCGGCGATGGTGTCGAATCGATCGAATGGCGATGCCGCGCCAACGAACCGGGCAAGGAAGAGCCCGGGGGCTTCCAGCGTCTTCATAGGTCCTCCTGCCACACTATTCGTGAATGTAATCGGTTTCATTTAGAGGCTGACACAAACTGAAAAGGATAACAACGCCGGTTCCGCGCTATAGGCGTGAGCCAGCGCAGCTTGGCCGGCAGGGTGGTTTTGACGAAGGACAGACACGAGCCTCGCATTCACGACGTCGCCGCTCTGGCCGGCGTTTCGGTCGCGACCGTCAGCCGTGTCATGTCCAACCCGGCCATCGTCTCGAAGGCTGCGCGCGAGGCGGTGGAGCGGGCGATCGTCGAAACCGGCTACCGGCTGAACGTGACGGCGCGCAACCTGCGCCAGCGTCAGGTCGGCGCCGTCCTCGCTCTGGTTCCGCGCCTTGCCAATCCGTTCTTCTCGCAGATCCTCTCCGGCATTGCCGAGGTCTTGAGCGAGAGGAAGCTCAACCTCCTAGTCCTCGATACCGACGGCCCGGTTCTGACCGGCCGGCCCGAGGCGCTCGGTGCCTGGCTCACGCGCTCCCATGCCGACGGGGTGATCGTTCTCGACGGGCGCCTCGGCCCGGAGCTCTTCGCCTCCGTCCATTGCCCGCCCGTGGTGCAGGCTTGCGAGTGGATCGCGGGCCTCGATGCGCCGCGTATCCTCGCCGACAATGTCGAGGGGGGACGGCTCGCCGTCCGGCACCTTGCCGAACTCGGCCATCGCTACATCGCCCATCTCGCGGGTCCCGCCGGCAACTCGCTTTCGATCTCCCGCCGGAAGGGCGTCGAAAGAGGCTTCGAGGAGACAGGGATCGCATCGGAGGCCGCAGAACTGCGCCTCAGCGGCGAATTCTCCCTCAGATCCGGCAATGCGGCCGCGGCGGATCTCCTCTCGAACCATCGGCAGGCGACGGCGGTGTTCTGCGACAGCGACGAGATGGCGATCGGCCTCGTCCACGGACTGGCCGGCGCGGGCATCCGGGTGCCGCACGATATCTCCGTCGTTGGCTTCGACAATATCGAGATGTCGGCCTATGCCCTGCCGCCCCTCACCACCATCCGCCAGCACCGGCACCGGATCGGCCGGAAGGCCGCCGAGACGCTGATCGCCCTCGTCAGGCAGGAGCCCTGCGCCCCCGAGACGATCCTGCCGGTCGAACTCCTCGTGCGAGACAGCACCCGAGCCCCCCGCTGACCGTTCCGGGGCCGAGCGGAACGATCCCGCCTTGCGTGCCTCGCCCCCTCGTTCGGGACCGGCAAGACACCACGTCCCGCCCGTGATGCGCCCGGGCCACTTCGTTTAAGGCTGTCTTAAGCTGAAGGGTGAGGTTCGATCCGGCAAGTCGAACAAGGAAGAGCGCGCATCCATGAGGGGTCTCGTACAGTCGATCGGCGTCGTCATTGCAGGGTTCGTCCTCACAGCCGCGCCGGCCTTGGCGCAACCGAACGTGCCCCTGCATGTGGACAAGGCCTTCGCGCTGTCCGCCGAACAGGGCCCGGCGGGCGCGGTCGATCTCGATTGGGCAATCGCCGAGGGCTACTACCTCTACCGCGACCGGATCGAACTGAAGACCGCCGACGGCGCGTCGCTGCCGCTCGAAACGCCTGAAGGCGAGCCGAAGGACGATCCATATTTCGGGCGCATGGAGATCTATCACGGGGCCGCCAGCGCATCGATCGCACCGAGCGTCCTCGAACGTCTGGGTGACGGCGCGACGCTCTCGGTGACCTATCAGGGCTGTCAGGACGACGGCATCTGCTATGCGCCCGAGACGAAGAGCTTCGATCCCATGGCCCTTGCCGCCGGCCCGGTCGCATTCGGGGAGACGGCGTCCTCCCCCGGCGACCCTATGGCCTTGCTCGGCCGCGAGTTGTCGCAGGAGGATACACGCTCGTCCTCCGCATCCGGCTGGTCCTTCGCGCAGGATGCCCCGGTCACGGCCCGGCCCGCAGAACCGCCAAGCGTCGTCAGCAACCTGCCGGAGGAGGTGAGCCGAGCGCCCCAGGGCGGCAGCACCGGCATCGTGACGGATGCATCCGCCGGCGGCCTCGTCGCGGGGCTCGTCTCGCAGGGCGGCGCGCCGTTTGCGATCGGCGCCTTCTTCCTTCTCGGTCTCGGCCTCGCCTTCACGCCTTGCGTCTTTCCGATGTATCCGATCCTTGCCGGCCAGCTCGGCCGTGTCGGGGCCGAGCGCAGCGCCGTCAGGGGCGCGCTTCATTCCTCCGCCTATGTCCTTTCCATGGCGGTCGCCTTCGGGCTTCTCGGCGTCGCAGCGGCCTGGTCGGGCCAGAACCTCCAGATCGCCCTCCAGTCTCCGCTCGCGGTCGGCCTCGTCTCGGCGCTGTTCCTCCTCCTCGCGCTGGCCATGTTCGGCGCCTTCGCGCTGAAGCTCCCGGATGGCTGGGTGAACGGCGTGAACCGCATCATGCCGAACGGCCGGGGCGGTCTCGCCTCCACGGCCGGGCTCGGCTTCCTCTCCGCGCTGATCGTCGGCCCATGCGTGACCGCGCCTCTCGCCGGCGCCCTCCTCTATATCGGCCAGACCGGCGACGTGGCACTCGGCGCAGCGAGTCTGTTTGCGCTCGGCCTCGGCCAGGGCGTGCCGCTGATCGCCTTCGGAACGTTTGGAAGCCGGATCATGCCGAAGGCGGGCCCATGGATGAAGGCCGTCAACATCGTCTTCGGCTTCGTCTTCCTCGCTCTTTCGGTCTGGATGGTCTCGCGGATCGTCGAGCCCTGGATCGCGGTCGGCCTGTGGGGTCTTCTCGGCCTGTCTCTCGCGATCGCCCTCGGCGCGGTCGCGGGTGGCGAGACAGCGACCTCGCTCAAGGTCTCGACCGCACGCCTCGCCGGCCTCGTCGCCCTGGTTCTCGGCGGAACGCTCCTCGTCGGCGCAGCAGCCGGTGCGAAGGATCCGTTCCGCCCGCTCGAGCCGCTGACCGGCGGGCGCGTCGTCGCCGGAGGTCAGGCGCCGCTCGAGTTCACTACGATCGGCGGCCCCGCGGATCTCGCCCAGCGCATCTCCGACGTCGATCGCTCCCGGCTTCTCTACTTCACCGCCGACTGGTGCGTGTCCTGCGACATCATCGAGCGCGAGATCTTCGAGGACCCCGCCGTCCGCGAGCGGCTGGCGGATGTCGATCTGATGAAGGTCGACCTCACGAGCGTCACGCCCGGGCACGATCTGCTGATGAAGCAGCTCTCGGTCGTCGGCCCGCCCACCATGCTGTTCATCGGGAAGAACGGCACCGAGGCCGAAGGCACCCGGGCCGTGGGCGAACTGTCCGCGGAAGGCTTCCTCACCCGCGCCGGACGGATCTGACCCATGACCGCATTGTCCCTCGGACCGTTCCTGTTTGCCGGCGATCGTCTCGCCGCCCTCATCGGTCTCTTCGCCTTTTTCGGCCTGTCGGCGATCCTGTCCTTACGGTTCGGCGGCGATCTGGCGGGCAAGGCCGTCAACGCCTTCATCATCGGCCTCCTGACGGCGCGGACCGCCCATGTCGCCGCCCACTGGCCGTCCTTCGCCGAGGAGCCGGAGCGCATCCTGATGATCTGGCAGGGTGGGTTCATGCTCTGGCCCGGCCTCGTCGCCGCGGCGGTCTACCTCCTGTGGACGTTCGCAGACGCACGTCGGCGCATCGCCGCGATCGGCGCCCTCACCGCCGGGCTCTTCGTCTGGAATATCGCGGTCCAGCTGATTGCGACGACGGAAGCGATCGCCTCGCCCCCGACGCCCATGCAGACCCTCGACGGACGTTCCGTCACGCTCGCCGAATTCGAAGGCAGGCCGGTCGTCGTCAATCTCTGGGCGACCTGGTGCCCGCCCTGCCGGCGCGAGATGCCGATGATGACCGAGATGGCGCGGGAGCGCGACGACGTCGCCTTCGTCTTCGCCAATCAGGGCGAAGGCGCTTCGAGGGTCATTCGGTACTTCAACGACGAAGCGCTGAATGCCGAACACGTCACGCTCGACCAATCCACGGCAGTCGCACGCCACTACAACGTCCGCGGCTATCCGGCGACGCTCTTCCTCGACGAAGACGGCGTGCTGCAGGACATGCATTTCGGCGAGATCTCCCGCGAGGGTCTGTCCGCCGCCATCGACGGTCTGACCCGGTGAGCAGGCAATGCCTCACGGTTCGCGATCTCGTCTTTCGTACGGTCATCAGGACGACATCGCTCGCCCTCCCAAGACCCGGCGCCACCCCCCGATCCAACAGCACGATCGCTTCACTCGACGGAGACACGACATGACGACGAACATGGAACGCCGCGCCTTTCTGGCGGCAGCCTTCGCCCTCGGCTCGACGCCGCTTCTGCCGATGATCGCAAGGGCCCAGAACGCGCGGGAGGAGTTGTCGCAGGATGCGATCCTTCGCGACCCTGAGGTGCCGGCTCTCGGCAATCCGAACGGCGATGTGACCCTGGTCGAGTATTTCGACTACCAGTGCCCCTACTGCAAGACGCAGTTTCCCGAGATCGAGGCGCTGGTGCGCCAGGACGGAAACATCCGCCTCGTCATGAAGGACTGGCCGATCTTCGGCCCGGCCTCGCTCTACGCCTCGCGCCTCGCTCTGGCGGCCGGCCAGCATCACGACAAGGCGCTGAGAGCCCTGATGGCGACGCAGGCACGCCTCAGCCAGGAAGACGTCGAGGCGGCGCTGACGCGGGCGGGCTTCAAAATCGAGGCCCTCAACGCCGCCTATGGCCGCGACCGCCAGCGCATCGACGGCATCATCGCCCGCAACAGCTCCCAGGCCGAACAGTTCGGCTTCATGGGAACGCCGGCCTATATCGCAGGAACCACAGTCTTCCCGGGCGTGCCGGACATGGCGGATATGAAGAAGGCGATCGCCGAGGCGCGTGCGTCCTGATTGGCCCGGCCAGCCGATGCCGGGCCTCTTATCGAGCCGGCTCGGATCGTGCGAAATGCTGGTGATGGCAGGTCCGCGATCACCGGCAGCCGCGACGCCGCAGAGACGGAAGCGAAAGGGCCGGGAGGGATCCGGTCCAGCCGATCCCACTCCGCCCCATCGACAGGGCCCTCCCCCACGCGCGCCTCTCTCCAAGGCCGGCAGGCGAACGACGTGGGCGCGGCGACTGCGCGGACATGGCCGCTCGTTTCCTTTACGGAACAGCCCAGCGCCGAACCGGCATCGCGACGAGCTCCCGCAACGATATCACCCGCGTGTGAGGCGGCTGAAGAATCCAGCGTGGTCTCCGACCCGCGTCCTGCTCACCCGCTTTCTCGCAGAAAGCCCGGCAACGACCATGTATTCGATCGACGCTGTACGGAACACCGTAGGATACGCCTTGACGATGGTTAAAATGAAACGATACGGAAACACTATAAAGATCGAATCTCTACTGTAAAAATGTGTTCCCGATGGATCTCGAGATGGATACGAGATGCACCTCAAGACGCTCCATTCGATTTTCCAGATTGATGATATTCACGTCAAACAACAATTTTTAGTCCCGTTCCCGTCAATCAATTCAGCGGCATGATCAGATGTCCCAGAAGGCGAACGATGACAAATTCTCTACCGAACCTACGACATACAGTGTTTGCATGGAGAAACCCGTTCGATCTGAACATTATTCAAGTATCATATTCTTGTGATTGTCATTTAAGATGCAGATCTGACACAGGGTCAGAAATTCGCCTATCGGGAATGGAGATCCACTACCCTTTGTGATCGCGTGCCTGTCTAATCGCAGCGAACATCGTCGCGCGAGGATCTCTGCGCGACTTGAGATTTGATGAGACGCCGTTCGGATGATTTTCGTCGGCTGGGGGCAGGCATGATCGATCGCACATTCGCCATGGGTTCTTTCGTCGGCAGCGTGATGAAAGGGTCCAGCAAGCCTTGTGCCACCCCCTTTTCCGGGTTTCGTCGAACGCGTTCCATTCACCAGACCGGTATCCGGCTGCGCAGTGCGAAGCGGCCGCGATTGGGCCGGGCGGTCGAACTGGCCCTGGTCGCAGCGGTCGGACTTTCGGCGGGCCTGATCACGGACGGATCGCAAGCGGCGACGTTCAGCGTCGCCACCGAGGCGGAACTCGCTCAGGCGATTACGAATGCCAATGCGAACGGCGATGCGACGAATACGATCACGCTGACGCAGAACATTACTCTGTCCGGATTTCTGCCGGTGCTGGGCGACGACTCCGGCGACAGCGTGACGATCGATCTCGCCGGCAATTCCGTTTCGGGAGACGGAGTGACCCGCATCTTCTTCGCCAATGCCGGAACTGTCGTCATCCGCAATGGGTCGTTGACGGACGGGCTCGCCCAGGGCGGCGCTGGCGGCGGCGGAGACCGCGGCGATAATGGTGCAGGCGGAGGCGGTCTGGGCGCGGGTGGCGCCCTGTTCGTTCGCTCGGGTGCGAATGTCTCCGTGGAAGACGTTTCCTTCAGCGGCAGCGCCGCAGCCGGTGGCTCCGGCGGCTTGAATGGCGGCGTCAGCGTGGATAGCGGCTCCGGCGGTGGTGGTGGTCTCGGCGGCCGAGGAGGTCTTCCGAGCGCGGCAGGCGGACGCAGCGGCGGCGGTGGCGGCGGCGCATTCTCGGAGGGCAATAACGGGTCGGGAGCGGCCGGCGGCAATGGCGGCGGCTCCCTTGCCGGAGCAGGTGGCGCGTCGAGCGGCGTGAACGGTGCGGACGGCGGCGATCTCGCCGGTGGCGGCGGTGCCGGCGGGGCCGGGACGACGTTCGCAAGCGGTGGCAGTGGCGGCTTCGGTGGCGGTGGAGGCGGCTCTGCCGATCGTGGCAACGGCGCAGACGGTGGCTTTGGTGGCGGCGGCGGCGGCGGCGGTTACCGGTCTCCCGATGCTGCGGGAGATGGTGGGTTCGGCGCCGGTGGCGGCGGCAGCGGGGCCGGCAATCCAGGCTCTGGCGGCTTCGGGGCCGGCACCGGCGGCGCTCGCGGCGGCGGCGGCGGTGCAGGTTTCGGCGGTGCCGTGTTCGTCATGGACGGCGGATCGCTGACGGTGGGCGGAAGCGGATCGATCTCCGGCGGTTCGGTATCGGCCGGTGCGGCCGGTTCGGGTGCGCAGAGTGGAACGGCGGCCGGTTCCGGAATCTACCTCCAGGGGTCGTCCGTCGTTTTCGCGCCGGGCGCCGGCCAGACGCAGACGATCTCGGATGCGATCGCGGACGACACGGGCAACGGAGACAATTCCGGCACCCTGACCAAAAGTGGCGACGGCACCCTGACCTTGAGTGGGACGAATACCTATACCGGCTCGACGACGATCAATGCCGGCGAACTGGCTCTGAACAGCGTGACCGGAACGGCCCTTGCCGATACGAGTGCGGTGACGCTCGCCAATACCTCCGGCGCGCAGCTTTCCGTTCTTCGGTCCGAGACGATCGGGACGCTCTCGGGCGGCGGCACGAATGGCGGCAATATCGTCATAACCGGCGGTGAGACACTGACGGTGAACCAGACGGCGGATACGACCTATGCCGGTGCCATGTCCGAAACCGGCGGCTCGGGCGGCTTCGTCAAACAAGGCTCGGGTGCACTCAGCCTGACGAATTCCCGGCCGAGCACGATAACGGGGCCGGTCGTCGTCGACGCCGGCACGCTGTCGATCGTCGGTCAGATCGGCACGCGACGCGTCACCGTCAACAATGCGACCTTGCAGACCATCGGCGGCGTGTTCCTCGGCAGTCCCTTCGTTACGCTGAACGATCAGGCCGTGTTTCAGGTCGGGGCGAGTGGCGGCTCGGGACAGGCGACCGGGACTGGGCTGATCACCGGATCGAGCACGTCGCGCATACAGTTGAACGACGATCTGAGGATCAGCGGTGCTCCAGCCGGCGTCGGTCTGGTCCAGCGCTATGACGGCGTCGTTTCCGGCACCGGCGGTGTCGTCGTTTCCAATGGCGGTGCGACACAGATTTTCGGCGGAGCGAACGACTATACCGGAGACACCATCGTCGCGAACGGCACCCTGATCGCTGCAAGCGACACCGCCCTGGGCAGCACTGCGGCCGGGACACGCGTCGACCGCGGTTCGACGCTCGGACTTCAGGACAACGTAACGATCACCGGAGAGACGCTCACGATCGGCGATGGGAACCCGGTCAATTCTCGTCCCCGGCTCGAAAGCGTATCCGGCAACAACACGTTCGCAGGTCCCGTGATCGCCGTCGGGGATTTCGGGCTTCGTTCGAACGAAAACACGTCACTCACCGTGACCGGCGCAATTTCCGAAAGCGGCGGCTCGAGAAACGTGATCGTCGACGGTGCGGGAAGAACCACCCTTGCCGGCGCCAACACCTATACCGGCGCGACCACCGTCAACGGCGGCATCCTCGACGTGACGGGATCGCTGGCCTCGTCGGCGGTCACCGCCAACAATGCCGCCTCGATCCGGGCCAGTGGCGCATCCATCGCCGACGGCGCCGCCGTCACCCTCAACGGTACCTCGAACCTGACGCTGACCGGGGCCGAGACCATCGGATCGCTCGCGGGCGCGGCCGGGTCCACCCTCGCCCTCGGCGCAAACACGCTCACCACCGGCGGCAACGGCGCGGGCACCACCTTCTCCGGCATCGCATCCGGTTCGGGCGGCCTCACCAAGGACGGCAGCGGCACCTTCACCCTCGCCGGCGCCAACACCTATACCGGCGCGACCACCGTCAACGGCGGGATCCTCGACGTGACGGGCTCGCTGGCCTCGTCGGTGGTCACCGCCAACAATGCCGCCTCGATCCGGGCCGGCGGCGCATCCATCGCCGACGGCGCCGCCGTCACCCTCAACGGCACATCGAACCTGACGCTCACCGGGGCCGAGACCATCGGATCGCTCGCGGGCGCGGCCGGGTCCACCCTCGCCCTCGGCGCAAACACGCTCACCACCGGCGGCAACGGCGCGGGCACCACCTTCTCCGGCATCGCATCCGGTTCGGGCGGCCTCACCAAGGACGGCAGCGGCACCTTCACCCTTGCCGGCGCCAACACCTATACCGGCGCGACCACCGTCAACGGCGGGATCCTCGACGTGACGGGATCGCTGGCCTCGTCGGCAGTCACCGCCAACAATGCCGCCTCGATCCGGGCCGGCGGCGCATCCATCGCCGATAGCGCCGCCGTCACCCTCAACGGCACCTCGAACCTGACGCTGACCGGGGCCGAGACCATCGGATCGCTCGCGGGTGCGGCCGGGTCCACCCTCGCCCTCGGCGCGAACACGCTCACCACCGGCGGCAACGGCGCGGGCACCACCTTCTCCGGCATCGCATCCGGTTCGGGCGGCCTCACCAAGGACGGCAGCGGCACCTTCACCCTCGCCGGCGCCAACACCTATACCGGCGCGACCACCGTCAACGGCGGGATCCTCGACGTGACGGGATCGCTGGCCTCCTCGGCGGTCACCGCCAACAATGCCGCCTCGATCCGGGCCGGCGGCGCATCCATCGCCGATAGCGCGGCCGTCACCCTCAACGGCACCTCGAACCTGACGCTGACCGGGGCCGAGACCATCGGATCGCTCACAGGCGCGGCCGGGTCCACCCTCGCCCTCGGCGCGAACACGCTCACCACCGGCGGCAACGGCGCGGGCACCACCTTCTCCGGCATCGCATCCGGTGCGGGCGGTCTCACCAAGGACGGCAGCGGCACCTTCACCCTTGCCGGCGCCAACACCTATACCGGCGCGACCACCGTCAACGGCGGGACCCTCGACGTGACGGGATCGCTGGCCTCCTCGGCGGTCACCGCCAACAATGCCGCCTCGATCCGGGCCGGCGGCGCATCCATCGCCGACGGTGCCGCCGTCACCCTCAACGGCACCTCGAACCTGACGCTGACCGGAGCCGAGACCATCGGATCGCTCGCGGGCGCGGCCGGGTCCACCCTCGCCCTCGGCGCGAACACGCTCGCCACCGGCGGCAACGGTGCCGACACCACCTTCTCCGGCATCGCATCCGGTTCGGGCGGCCTCACCAAGGACGGCAGCGGCACCTTCACCCTCGCCGGCGCCAACACCTATACCGGCACGACCACCGTCAACGGCGGAAGATTGGTGGTCAACGGTTCGATCGCATCGGATGTCAGGCTGAACGGCGGCATTTTCAGTGGCAGCGGAGCGATCGGCACGGTCGTCGCCAATTCCGGTTCGATCATCGCCCCCGGCAATTCAATCGGCACGTTGAACGTGACTGGCAATGCAACCTTCCAGCGAGGCTCCGTCTACCAGGTCGAAGTCGATGCGTCGGGCGCATCGGATCGGATCGTCGCCGATACCGCAACGATCAACGGCGGAACGGTTCAGGTCGTCCGGCTCGATCCGGGTTCGAGCTACGTCAATGGACGTCAGTCGCTCATCATCGATACGGCCAATGGCCGAACCGGCATGTTCGACGCGATCACGGGGAACTCCGCATTCATCAACTTCGCCCTCGTCTATACGCGTGACGATGTTCTGTTGCAGACAAGTGTCGTTCGCGCATTCCAGGACGTCGCTGTCACCACGAACCAGACCGCGGTCGCGTCCAGCCTGAATCGCCTCAATCAGACATTTGGATCGGACGACCTGCTCGTCTTCAACCAGTTCCTCGGCCTGAACGCCGCTGAAGCCCGGGCCGCCTTCGATCTCGCATCGGGTGAAATCCACGCCTCGAATGAACTGGCACTTGCGCGGGACGCTTCCGGGTTCACGGAGTTCCTTCGCCGTCGTGCCGGCCTTGCGACGGGACTGCTTGCGACCGAAGCCCCGATGACGGCGCCGCTGGGCTACGGCGAAGAGGCTCCTGCAACAGCCTCCAATCTCTTCGACGCGCCGATGTCGGAACCGGCGATGGACGCCTCCACGGACCGCGTTCTCACGGCCTGGACCGGCGTCTTCGGCGGGCTCGACGACTACGATGGCAATGGCGACGGATCGGGTTCGATCGGTGCGGCCGAATTCGACACCGAACGCACGGGCATCGCCGTCGGCATCGAGGGGCGCTTCGACGGCCTGTTCGATACGGTTCTCAACCAGATCGGTTTCGGTGCACTTTCCGGAGGTGCGTTCACCGCCGGTATTGCCGGTGGATATTCCTCCGGTGACGCCGATCTTTTCGCCCGTCGCTCGACCGCAGATATCGAGACCGGCCATGTCGGCTATTACACGGCGTCCGAATTCGGCGTTCTGCATCTTGCATCGGCAGGCTCGGTTTCCTTCGCCAGCATCGACACGACGCGCGGCATCCAGATCGGCAACCTCGCCCGGACGGCCTTCGCCGACTACGATGCCGTGACATACACGTCGTCCGGCGAAGCGCAACTGCGCTACCGCCTCGGCGGATTGTCGGTCGCTCCGCTCGTGGGCTACAATCTGGCCTCCGTCGAAGTCGACGGCTTTACCGAACATGGGGCCGGCGCGCTCAATCTTTCGGCTGGCGACGACGACTACACACTCGGCGACGTTTCGGTCGGTATCGCCCTGGCGAAGACTGTCACGTTGAGAAATGCAGCCGCGACCGTGGAGGCGCGCCTGGCTTACGAACACGGTTTCGGCGACGACCGACCGAGCCGTCTTCTGACCTTTGCCGGTGCACCCACGACGCCGTTCACCATTGCGGGCGTCGAAGCCGATGACGACCGCGTTGCCATCGGCCTCGGCGTCTCGGCGGATCTCAACAAATCCCTGACCATGGGCGTGCGCTATGACGGGGCTTTCGGCAGCGATACGAGAAGTCAGAGCGGTCATCTCTCGCTCGGCTACAAGTTCTGAGCCACCACATTCGAGCGTGCCGGTGATCGAAACCGGCACGCTCGCTCCAACTTCCGGCGTCTCTGGGACACGGATGAACCGTTTTCTCGGAGAGGGCGTCGTCCGCAGGTCGACCGTTACGGTCTTCCGGCCCCGCAGCGCGCCGGGCTTGTGCGAAGGCCTGATCGATCCGGACTTTTCACGTCCGGCGTCCGGCGTCCGGCAGACGGCACCTGCCGCTCGTCGCAGAACACACGCCTTCGCCCGGGGCGACAGGACCGGCCACATCCGATTTGGAAAGCCGAAAGGCAGGCCCGCGCCGGTCGCATCCGCGTGGCGGCCGTGGCGGCCGTGGCGGCCGTGGCGGCCGTGGCGGCCGTGGCGGTATCAGCCACGCGGTTTTTCATCGAGCAAGTCTTCGCCAGCCGTAAATCGATGGACATGGATCTCGCGATGCGTTTCGGCGTGCGGGCGTGATCGATCCAGTCAGCGATCGCAGCAGGCGCGCCGCGATGCTTGCGAGGCGCGTCCCCCCGATCGGCATCGAGGATGCATCGCAGTTCAGCCCTAACCCTGCCCGCCTCGTTGCAAGGCTTGGAACAGCCTTACGGGCGGCAGGCCCTGAGCAGCCAAGTTCTATGATTTCAATCAGATAAGATGGTGCTGCCGGAGAGATTTGAACTCTCGGCCTCTCCCTTACCAAGGGAGTGCTCTACCCCTGAGCTACGGCAGCGAAGGCGGTGGTCGCCTTGTCGGTCCGGCCGGTCTTTGCCGTTTCGGACGCGGAGGGTGGAGCCGCTTTCGAGCGACCCGTTCCCGGTGGCGCGTGTGTCCTCATTTTGAGGGCGGTAGTCAAGTGCAAATTTCCGAATGGCGGCGGTCGCGGCGATCGGCGTGACATTCCTGTGTCCCTCCCGCTTTGGCGCGGTCGCTTGACGGCGGGGTCCCGGGGCTTTTCGAGAGGCGTTGGCAGGGGCGATCCCGGCGCGCCGGATGCGTGCCGGGGTCCGAGCACGGGGCTCTTTCGCGTGCTTCGAGTTTCTATTCGGGGATTGCAGCGGCGGGGAAGGATCGCCATCTCAGGTGCCCGTCAGGCGCATAGGGGCGAATGCGGAAGCGCCGTTCCGTGCGTTTTGCTTCCGTCACCCGCGCCACGCGTTACCCGTCAGCCCCCCTCGCCGGACGAGCCTTCGCACGAGGCCCCTTGCCGGCAAGAGCATCATGAAGGGACGCGCAGTCTGCGTCCCGCCAGGTGGTGTCAAAACGCGCCATCCGTGCTAGGATGCAGCCACGCCGTACCGCATGGGCAAAATCACCCATGTGAACCGGGTTCTGGAACGAGATGTCCGCGGACGTCTTATCCCAAGCAGAATCACGTCATCAACAACCGGAGACAACGACCATTCGCAGACCATTTCGCGCACCGCCGGCCCAGAAGGAAGGGCCGCGCTCGAACCGGGACATCCGCGTCCCCATGGTTCAGCTCATCGATTCCGAGGGCGAGAACCGTGGACAGACACCGACGCAGGAAGCTTTGGCAATGGCCGAGGAGGCCGGCCTCGACCTCGTCGAGATCGTTCCGACCGCCAATCCGCCCGTCTGCAAGATTCTCGATCTCGGGAAACTGAAATACGAGAACCAGAAGAAGGCGGCCGAGGCCCGCAAGCGCCAGAAGACCATCGAGGTCAAAGAGGTGAAGATGCGGCCGAACATCGACGACCACGACTACGAGACGAAGATGAAGGCGGTCCGCCGCTTCTTCGAGGATGGCGACAAGGTCAAGGTGACGTTGCGCTTCCGTGGTCGCGAGATGGCTCACCAGGAACTCGGCATGCGCCTCCTCAACCGCGTCCGCGAGGAGACGACGGAGATTTCCAAGGTCGAGGCCGAACCCAAGCTCGAGGGCCGGCAGATGATGATGGTGCTGGCGCCCCGCGCCTGATCGCCTCGCACCGGGCCAGGGGTTTCGTGTCCGAGGCTTCGGGTCCGGGGCCGGAACCCGCGGCTTGCGACCGGCCTCCTCGATCGCGCTGGCGGGTTGCATCCGTCCGGATCGCTGGGGCCTTGTCGGATGGTCGTTCGGCAACGTCGCCGTGCGGTGGATGTCACCGCACGGTGGGAGCGCCCCGTCTGCCCATTCCCTATGAAGGTCGGCAGGCACCGGGATCTGGCACAGTCGCATTCGGTGGCTGCGCACGGCTTTCGAACATCGCGGTCATGATATCGACGCGGCAGGGTCTTTCGAGCCTGCCGCGTTTTTCGTTGCCGGGTATCCGGATCGCTCGAGCCGAGGCTCAGGAACGGCCGGAGGGAACCCCTTCGGCAATGACGACGAGGCGGGGTCTCGTCGATCTTGCGCCCGAGCGGATCGAATCGCAGCCCATGAAGCGCAGGACCAGCGGCTCGCGGGCTCTTGCGAGAACCACCGACCGGCTGGCGGCCCGGTCGGTCAGAACGTCGTCCACCGCCTCGCAGACCCGGTCGCGATCCCGGTCCGCTCGCAGCCATAGGGCTCGCCCGCCGGGACGGAAGGTCGACGCCTGCGAAAGCACATGGTCCATGGCCGGGTTCAGGGCCTCGATCCACAAGCGTTCGTCGATCACCGCGACCCCGAAGGGCAGGCCGTCCCAGGGCCATCCCATGTGCCGGCGCATCGCACCGCTCCTTGCGGCCGATGGCTCGCTTCCGGTGGACGACGCAGCTGTGAGGCCGCCCTCGGACAGGACCGCGAGGGAGCGCGTATAGACGGCCGCAAGTTCCATCGGCACCTGCAGGACGAAATCCAGAACGCCCCCGTCGAGGGTGGCGCATGAGAGGGCGATCCGGTGATCCTCGCTTGGATCGGCGATCGATGCATCCCGCGCACTCACCTCTCCTGCGGGAGGGATCCAGGGACTGCCCTCCTGGCAACGCTTCGGATGGGAATGAACGTGGCGATCGACCTCCCTGACGCGAAGGCCGGCGAATCGATCGCCGAGATAGGCGGCGAGACGCTCGGGCTCGAGGCGATCGAGACAGCGATAGGCAAGGATGATGCGGAAATTCTCGGGGGAACCGGGAAACGGTACGTGCACGACACAACCAGTTTTCATTCACCCCACAGGGATAAGATCAGCAATCTCCGGATAATTCAAGTGGTTG
Source organism: Fulvimarina endophytica (assembly GCF_003403015.1). Taxonomy (GTDB): domain Bacteria; phylum Pseudomonadota; class Alphaproteobacteria; order Rhizobiales; family Rhizobiaceae; genus Fulvimarina; species Fulvimarina endophytica. The sequence goes on along the minus strand of NZ_QURL01000003.1, from coordinate 628,343 downwards.
TGCTTTTCCCGTCCCGAAAGGCCGACGCGCCGAACGAACGGGTACCGCAGCGCGGCGCCCCGAAAGGTTCCGACGGATGGGCGGACGGGACTCGTGGACTTGATCGGGGGCACCTGAAGCGAGCACAGTCAGCCGCATTACGGACCCTCCAGCCGGTGACAGGACTACTCATCCATTCCGAATCCGGCGACCGACGCCATCGAACGGCTTGCCGGGAGCGGGCAGAGATGCGAGGCCTTCTTTCGTGCAGGGCATCGAACGCGGTCCGGAACGGGGCTGCGGTGCAGGCGATGCCTGTCCTGCATCCGATGCAGAGCAACGAACCGGACAAGACGTGCAGCAACACACCAGCATCAGAGACCTGCGAAGCCATCTGGCCCGCGAACGCCAGGCCGGACGGACGATCGGTGTCGTTCCGACCATGGGCGCGCTCCATGCCGGACACGAGGCCCTGATCCGCGAGGCCCGGGCGGCAAACGACGTCGTCGTGGTCTCGATCTTCGTCAATCCCACGCAGTTCGGCGATGCGCAGGATCTCGCCCACTATCCCAGAACCCTCGAGAAGGATCTGGCGCTCTGCGAGGCGGCCGGCGCCGACCATGTCTTCCTGCCCGATGTCGCTGAGATGTACGGGGCGGGGGAGCAGACGAAGATCACCGTCTCGCCCCTCGGCGAGGACCTGATCGGAACGCTGAGGCCCGGACATTTCACCGGGGTCGCGACGGTGGTCGCCAAGCTTCTCAACATCGTCCAGCCGAGTCGGGCCTATTTCGGGCGCAAGGATTTCCAGCAGCTCACCATCATCCGGCGCATGGTCGCAGACCTCTTCATTCCGGTGGAGATCGTCGGCGTCGCGACGGTCCGGGACGCCGATGGCCTCGCGCTCTCCTCGCGCAATGCGCGCCTCAGCGAACGCGAACGGGCCGCCTCCGTGGTTCTGTCACAGGCACTCTTCAAGGGCGCGGCGATGATCGAGGCGGGCGAGACCTCGCTTCAGGCCGTCGCCGAGAGCATGCGCAGGCGGATCGAGGCCGAACCTCTCGCCGATCTTCGCAGCCTCGACATCCGCGAGGCCGCGACGCTGGGCGAGCTCACGACTATCGGGTCGCAAGCCCTCGTCATCCTCGTGACCGCGCAGATCGGTCCGGTCCTCCTGATCGATCAGCGCGAGGCGGTTCCGAAGGCGGGTCGCCAAGCGACCGAGGGCGGGCGATGAGTGCACAGACCCACAGCAGGCGGACGACCGCGCCCGAGATCCGGGCGCTGAAGGGCGTCCGGCCGATCGCAAGCCTCACCGCCTACAGCGCCGGCATGGCGCGGATCGTCGACCCGCACGTGGATTTCATCCTGGTCGGCGACAGCCTCGGAATGGTCGAGCACGGGTTCGCCTCGACGCTCGGTGTGACCCTCGACATGATGGTGCTGCACGGGGCCTCGGTGGTGCGCGGAACGGGCTCGGCGCTGATCGTCGTCGACATGCCCTTCGGCTCCTACGAGGAGAGCGAGGCGGCGGCTTTCAGGAGTGCCGCGCGCCTCATGGCCGAGACCGGCTGCGGCGCGGTCAAGCTCGAAGGCGGCGAGGCCATGGCCCCGACCATCCGCCATCTGACGGCGCGCGGCATTCCGGTCTGTGCCCATGTGGGCCTGACGCCCCAGGCCGTGAACGCGCTCGGCGGGTTCAAGAGCCAGGGCCACGACGCGGCCGCCCGCGAGAAGATCCTCGCCGATGCCCGCGCCGTCGAGGCCGCGGGCGCCTTCGCCGTCGTCGTCGAGGGCGTGGTCGAGCCCCTCGCCGACGCGATCACCGAGGCGCTCTCGATCCCGACCATCGGCATCGGCGCCTCCGCCCGGTGCGACGGCCAGATCCTCGTCCTGGAGGACATGCTCGGATTGACCCCGAAGGTTCCGCGCTTCGTCAAGCGTTTCGCCGCCGTCGCCGAGGCGATCGACGGGGCGGTGAAGGCCTATGCGGAGGAGGTGCGCGAGCGCAGCTTTCCGGGCCCGGACAATGTCTACAGGCCGAAAGGCTGATCAGCCCCGCGCCTCACCGTCCAGCGTCAGGGGCAGGACGAAGGGCGTTCCGCTGAAGGCGTCCGCGCCGCGTCCGATCGAGCCGATCGCCTCCACCATGCGCCCGCCCCGTCCGAGGATCGCGTCGGCGAAACCGACGAGGCGGATATTGGGCGTCGCGGACGGCGCACGGCGTCTGAGCTCCCGCGCCAGGGCGAACGCGTCGAGCTGCGGATTGATCGTCGAGGCGAGGATGTAGGCCGCCGCCGTCGACCGGCTGATGCCGGCGAAGCAGTGGATCGCGAGCGGCGTCTCGCGGCTCCAGCTTCGGCCGAATTCGATGAGCTGGTGGACATGGGTCTCGCCCGGCGCCGCCAGTCCCTCGACCGGCTCGGTGATGTCGTTGAAGCCAAGGACAAGATGGCGATCGGCCGCGATCCCGTCCGGCCGCGCGACCACGGTCTCGGCATTGATGAGGGTGAGGAGGTCGCGCGCGCCATGCTTTGCGACGGTCGCGTTCATGTCCGCGAGGGAGGAGACCACGAGATAGGTCATGGGGATCAGCCTTGCCTTGCCATTGCGGGAGATGCCGGCGTCTCGCCGCGGGCATCGGCGAGCTGCCGCTCCAATTGCGCGAACCGCTCGAGGAAGCCGGTCTCCACCTCGAGGGCGGAGCGCGGCGTGAACTCGGCCGCAAGACAGGCATCGATCGAGGCGCGCCCGAACAGCGCGTCGGCCTCCTTCTCGGTGAAGCCGGCGAGGCGCACGGCCTCTTCGCGGGCCGAGGTGCGGTCTGCCGCCTTGACGAGCTTGGTGATCGGGGCGGGCAGATCGGCGGGAAGGCCGAAGCGCAGGTGGATCGCCGCCTGGAGCCGCGCCTCTACTGCCTTGTAGTCCCCGCCCAGAACCGCCTTAAAGGGCGAGATCATGTCGCCCACCACATATTCCGGCCCGTCGTGCAGAAGCGCCGCCAGACGCCAGCGCGGATCCGGTTCCGACCGCGCCACCAGGGCCTCGACGATCAGCGAATGCTGGGCGACGGAGAAGGCGTGATCGCCCAGCGTCTGGCCGTTCCAGCGCGCGACGCGCGCAAGGCCGTGGGCGATGTCGCCGATCTCCACGTCGAGGGGCGAGGGATCGAGCAGATCAAGCCGGCGGCCCGACAGCATGCGCTGCCAGACGCGGGCCTGTTTCCTAGCGGAGCCCGCCATCAGCTGTCCGATCCGTCGCCGGCTTCCCCTCCGGCAGGCGCCGGTTCGGGCAGCGCGTATCCGGCCCAGGGCGGGATCGAGAGATCGACCGGCACGCCGTCGACGCACGCACCCTCCCCCCGGACGAGGGCTGCCGCGAGCTTGTCGATGCGCACGACCGCGACCCCCTCCCCGTGGGCGGACGCGAGGAGCGTTCCGATGGGTTTGCCGGCAGAGGTGAGAGGCGCGCCCTCGGTCAGGTGCCGGTCCGCGACGACCAGCATCGCCCGCCGGCGCGCAGTGCCGCGATGCTGCATGCGCGAGACGACCTCCTGACCCACATAGCAGCCCTTCCTGAAGGAGACGCCGCCGTTCTGGTCGAGAAGCACGTCATGGGGGAACATCTCGGTCTGGGGAAAGTCGGTCTCGGCCTCGAGAATGCCGGCGCGCAGCCGCAGCGCGCGATAATCGCCAGCCTCCGCCTCGGGCGCCTCGGGCAGGCTCCCCGCATCATAGGCCCGGCCGACACCGGCCTGACCGAACCGTTCGTCGGCGATGATGACGTCCGCCGGCTCGCTCAGGTCCCAGAGCGCGAAGACGGGATCGTCGGATGGCTCGATCGCCACCTTGGCCCGCAGCTTGTAGATGGCGAGACGCCTGGCGAGGGCATCACGGATCGAGGCGACGCAGTCGAGCCGGAAGCCGCCCTCGATCCGCGAGACGAGAAAATCGAAGAGGATCTTGCCCTGGGGCGTCAGCAGCGCCGAAGGTCGTGCCGTCCGCTCGCCGATCGAGGGAATATCGGCCGTGACGAGATTCTGCAGGAAGTGTTCGCTCTCCTCGCCCCGAAGGACGAGCACGGCGCGGTCCGTGAGCCGGGCATGTGGCATCTGGGTATCCCTGAGAATGCGTTTTGGCGCCCTCTGCCGGAAGAAGAGAGCTTGTTTGCGTCCCGGTGCCTAGGTATCCCCGAGATCGGCCGGAAACAAGGAAGGACAAGCCCATGACCGCGATCTACGATCTGATCCTCAAGAACGGGACGGTGGTCAATCAGGACGGCGAAGGCTTGCGCGATGTCGGCGTCCTCGACGGGGCGATCGCGGCGATCGGCAGTCTCGACGCGACGACGGCCGACGAGGTGATCGACTGCACCGGCCTGCACATCCTTCCGGGCGTCATCGACAGCCAGGTCCATTTCCGCGAGCCCGGCAACGAGCACAAGGAAGATCTGGAGACCGGCTCGCGGGCGGCCGTCCTCGGCGGCGTCACCTGCGTCTTCGAGATGCCCAACACCAATCCGCTGACGACCAGCGAGGAGGCGCTCGCAGACAAGGTCCGACGCGCCCGTCACCGCATGCATTGCGACTTCGCCTTCTGGGTGGGCGGAACCCACGAGAACGCGTCGGACGTCGCCGAGCTCGAACGCCTGCCGGGGGCTGCCGGCATCAAGGTCTTCATGGGCTCCTCCACCGGCCAGCTTCTCGTGGAGGACGACGAGGGCGTTCGCCAGATCCTGAAGCGCACGCGGCGCCGGGCCGCCTTCCATTCGGAGGACGAGTACCGGCTGCGCGAGCGCAGCGGCCTGCGCCGCGACGGCGATCCGGCCTCCCATCCGGTCTGGCGCGACGTGCGCGCCGCCCTCCAGTGCACCGAACGTCTCGTTTCGATCGCCGAGGAGACCGGCGCGCGCATCCATGTCCTGCACATTTCGACGGGCGAGGAGATCGCCTATCTCTCCAATCGCAAGCGCAACGTCACCTGCGAGGCGACACCCCATCACCTGACCCTGACGGCCGACGACTATGCGAGCCTCGGCACGAAGATCCAGATGAATCCGCCGGTCCGCGAGACCCGGCACCGGGAGGTGATCTGGCAGGGCATCCAGACCGGGGTCATCGACGTTCTGGGCTCCGACCATGCGCCGCACACGCTGGAGGAGAAGGCCAAGCCCTATCCCGATTCGCCTTCCGGCATGACCGGCGTCCAGACCCTCGTGCCCATCATGCTCGACCATGTGGCGAACGGGCGCCTCAGCCTCCAGCGCTTCGTCGACCTCACCTCGGCCGGTCCCCAGCGCATCTTCGGGCTTTCCGGCAAAGGCCGGATCGCGCTCGGCTACGATGCCGACTTCACCATCGTCGATCTCGCCCGCCGTCAGACCGTAAGGAACGAGTGGATCGGATCGCGCTCGAAGTGGACGCCCTATGACGGGCGGTCCGTCACCGGCTGGCCCGTCGGAACGCTCGTTCGCGGACGGCGCGTCATGTGGGAGGGCGAGATCCTGACGCCGTCCACCGGCGAGCCCGCCGAATTCGTCGAGACGCTTCGTCCGTCGGTTTGAGAGAGCCCGAGCGGCGTCTGGCTTTTACGTGCCGAGATCGGCAGGCGACCGGATGCCGGTTTTCCGCAGGCGCATCGGACGGCGCGCAAACAGGGTCCCCCTTTGGCTCCGACGCCCTAACTTGAGGACAGACGGGCCGCCGGGCCGTCCGTCACGAGGGGTCTTTAATGTTCGCGCTTCCAGACGTTCTCGACGCCGTCGCCCGGGGCTTCGTCCTCTCCGCTCTGGGGCTCGCCCTCGTCATCCTGATCGTGCGGATCGTCGGCCTCAGGTCCTTTTCCAAGATGACGTCGTTCGACTTCATCATCACGCTCGCGGCGGGCTCGCTGCTCGCCACGATCGCGACGGTCTCGACCTGGACGGCCTATCTCCAGGGCGCCATCGCGATCTTCTCCCTGATGGGCCTCCAGATGCTCATCGCGCAGACCCGCGACCGGGACAACAAGATCAGCGACTATCTGATGAACCGACCCTCGCTCCTCCTGAAGGATGGCGAGTTCCGCGACGAGACGATGCGACAGAAGCGGGTCTCGCGCGACGACGTGCTCGCCAAGCTGCGCGCCGCGAACGTTCAGAGCATCGACAAGGTCCGCGCGGTCGTCCTCGAGACGACGGGCGACATCTCGGTTCTGACCTCGGACGATCTCGATATCCGCCTGCTCGACGACGTGGACGGACGCCATCTCTTCGAGAACGGGACGCAGGATCGCGGCGACTGACGCGGGAGATCGGAGCCTCCACACCCTCGCCCTCGCCCTCGCCTCAAGATCAGGACTTCCAGCCGCTCTTCAACTCGAAGATCAGCCCGTCCGGCTGGTAATGCAGGCGCCCCTCCCCGGCATAATAGGAGGCGACGACGCGCTCGACGAGACGGGTGCCGAAACCGGAGGCACCCGGGGGATGGACGGGCGGCCCGCCCGATTCGGACCACCGGAAGGAGAAGCGGCCGCCCTGAAGCGACCATGTGATGTGGATGGCGCCTTCCGCATTCGACAGGGCGCCGTATTTGGCGGCATTGGTCGAAAGCTCGTGGATGGCGAGCGAGAGGCCGAGCGCGCGCTGGGCGTCGAGAAGCAGCCTCGGCCCCTCGACCGAAAACCGCCCCTCCCCCGTGCGATGGGGTTCGAGCGCGGTCTCCACCACGTCGCGGATATCGGCCTTCTCGGAATTGCCCATGAGGAGCGCGTCCTGCGCCCGCGACAGGGCTCCCAGTCGCGCCACGATGGCCGCGCGGGCCTCCTGGGGGTCGGTGGACCGGCGGAAGGTCTGGGAGACCACCGCCTGGACGATGGCGAGCGAGTTCTTGATGCGATGGGCCATCTCGCGGGCGATGTCGTTCTGGCGTTCGACGGCGGCGCGAAGTTCGGTTTCGAGGATGCGCGCCTGGGTCAGGGCATCCTCCTGGGACTTCAGGATCCGCCGCAATTCGAGCTGGGTCATCGCCTGGCGCGCCAGATGCTTCAGGACGCGGACCTGCTGGGCGGAGAGCTCGCGCGGCCGCGTGTCGAGGACGCAGACCGTGCCGATGGGAAAGCCGTCCGCAGTCTTCAGGAGCGCCCCGGCATAGAAGCGGATCTTCGGATCCTCGGTGACGAGCGGATTTCTCGAGAACCGGGCATCCTTCGTCACGTCCGGCACGACGAGGACCTCGTCCGCATCCAGCGCGTGGACGCAGAAGGCGTTTTCGAGGGGAACCTCCCGCTCGCCCACGCCCACCTCGGCCTTGAAGAACTGGCGTCCGGTATCAACGAGATTGACGATCGAGATGGGGGTCTCGCAGATTTCCGAGGCGATCACCGCCAGATCGTCAAATTCCGCCTCCTTGGGCGTATCGAGAATGTCGTAGCGGGCGAGCGCGGCCGAGCGTGCGGCTTCGAATTCGGCGGCGTTCGTCGCATCGGTCATGAGTGGTCCACCCGGCGGCGAAGGAGTTTGTCGAAGCTGTAACAGCTTGCGACAGGCGACCACAAGCGCCGCGCGCCAAGCGTCGGCGCCTCGCCCGCCCGCCTTGCCGCATCGGTCGGCGGCTTGTATAGGACCGGCACCTTTCCCCAAGCGCTATGCAAGGAACCTTTCAGATGGCGATTGAACGCACCTTTTCGATGATCAAGCCGGACGCGACCCGGCGCAACCTGACCGGCGCCATCACCAAGGTCCTGGAAGAAGGCGGCCTCACCGTCGTCGCCTCGCGCCGCGTGTGGATGAGCCAGCGCGAGGCCGAGGGCTTCTACGCCGTCCACAAGGAGCGCCCCTTCTTCGGTGAGCTCGTCGAGTCCATGTCCTCGGGCCCGACCGTCGTCCAGGTTCTCCAGGGCGAGAACGCCATCGCGCGCAATCGCGAGCTGATGGGCGCAACGAACCCGGCCGATGCCGCCGAGGGCACGATCCGCAAGTCCTTCGCCCTGTCGATCGGCGAGAACTCGGTGCACGGCTCCGACGCTCCGGAGACGGCCGCCGAGGAGATCAAGTACTGGTTCTCCGAGACCGAGATCGTCGGCTGATACAGCCGCTCACTTGAAAACATGAGAAAGGGCAGCACGGGTTCGCCGCGCTGCCCTTTTTCGTTGTGCCCGAAAGCCGGATGATCGCTCGGATTAGTCGAGATACTGACCGCCGTTCGCCGTGATGGTCGAGCCCGTGATGAAGCCCGCATCGTCGGAGACGAGGAAGGCGACGCAGCGGGCGATCTCCTCGGGCTCGCCGAGGCGGCCGACCGGGATCTGCGGCAGGATGGTCTCGTTCATGACCTTTTCGGGGATCGAGTCCATCATCTGCGTATTGATGTAGCCGGGCGCGACGACGTTGACGGTGATGTTCTTGCGCGCGCCTTCCTGGGCCAGGGCCTTGGTGAAGCCGATATCGCCCGCCTTCGCGGCCGAATAGTTCGCCTGGGCGAACTGGCCCTTCTGGCCGTTCACCGAGGAAATCGTGACGATGCGCCCGAAGCTGCGCTCGCGCATGCCGGCCCAGACGGGATGGGTCATGTTGAAGACGCCGCTGAGATTGGTGTCGATCACCTCTTTCCACTGCTCGGGCTTCATCTTGTGGAAGGGCGCGTCGCGGGTGATGCCGGCATTGTTGACGAGGATCTCGATCGGTCCGAGTTCGCTCTCGACCTTCTTGATGCCCTCGGCGCAGGCCTCGTAGGAACTCACATCCCACTTGTAGACCGAAATGCCGGTCTCGTCCTTGAAGGCGTTGGCCTTCGCGTCGTCGCCACCATAGGTCGCCGCCACGGTGTGGCCGGCCTCCTTCAGCGCCTTCGAGATCGCCGCTCCGATCCCGCGCGTCCCACCCGTCACGATAGCAACACGACCCATGTTTTTCCTCCCTTTTGATCCGTTCGAGCACCCGTCCGACGCACGCGCTGCGCCGAATCGGCCCGGTGCTCGAAAAAGGTAGCAGACGATCGGGTTCTGGCTACCCTTCTGCGCGCCGGGTCCGCCCGGTGGAGGCCGATCGGGGAGCGTTCGGGATCACGATGCCGTTTCGAGCGGCTCCAGGGAGGCCTCGATCGCGGCCCGGCGCGGCTCGAGGAAGGGCGGCAGGGCGAGCGACTGGCCCATCGTCTCCATCGGCTCGTCGGCATCGAAGCCCGGGCCGTCCGTCGCGATCTCGAACAGGATGCCGGCGGGAATGCGGAAGTAGAGGGAGCGGAAATAGAAGCGCTCGACCTCTCCGCTGGAGGGAACGCGATAGCCGCGCAACCGCTCGGTCCAGGCGGTGAGAGCCGCGCGGTCGGGCGTGCGGAAGGCGACGTGATGAACGCCGCCGCTCCCCTGCCGGGCAGGCGGGGCACCGGGGTCCACCATCACGTGGAGTTCGGTCTCGCTGCCGCCCTCGCTCATGGAGAAGACGTGGACGGTGCGCCCGGCATCCTCGTAGCTGCGGGCATCCGTCATTTCGAGCACCTCGGTGAGGACGCGGGCCGTGGGCTCCAGATCGCGCACCGAAAGGCAGATCGAGCCGAGCCCCTGGATCTGGTGCCCGGCCGGCACCTCGCTCGCGGTGCGCGGCACACCGTCGGGGCCCCGATCGTCGGCGACGAGGCGCAGGCGCTGTCCCTCCGGGTCCTCGAAGTCGAGCACCATGCGGCCGTCGACCACCCGCTTCTCCGCGACCTGAACGCCGGCATCGCCGAGACGTACGCGCCAGTAGTCGAGCGCGTCCTCGCCTTTGACCCGCAGGCCCGTGCGGCTGACCGAGCCCGTGCCGCGCGTCTCGGGCGCGGCGGGCCAGTCGAAGAAGGTGATGTCCGTTCCCGCCGAGCCCTCCTCGTCGGCATAGAAGAGGTGATAGGCGCTGGTATCGTCCTGGTTCACGGTCTTCTTGACGAGCCTCAGGCCCAGAACGTCCCGGTAGAAGACGAGATTGCGCGGCGCATTCGCGGTGATGGCCGTCAGATGGTGAAAGCCGGTCAGCTTGAGGGACATGGGCGGGGCCTCGCTTCGGGAAGCGGGAGGCTCTGTCTGCAGGCCCGTCCGCGCTCCGATCTTCGATCTGCGCATCGATCGCGAAGGCCTCGTCCAGCCGGGGCGGTGATGCGCGCGTCGCCCTAAACTGGCCTCGGCAAGCGTCGGGGAACAGCCATTGGCGGAAGACGGGCCGTCAACCAAAGCCTGTCACGCATGCACGATCCGGGCGACTACCCTCTAGAACTCGATGCCCTTCTGCGCCTTCACGCCGGAGCGGAACGGGTGCTTGACCATGGTCATCTCGGTGACGAGATCGGCGAAATCGATCAGTTCGTCCTTGGCGTTGCGGCCGGTGACGACCACGTGCTTCATCTCCGGCTTGCCGCGCAGGAAATCCACCACCTCGGCGACGTCCAGATAGTCGTAGCGCAGCACGATGTTGAGCTCGTCGAGAAGGACGAGATCGTGCTCCTCGTCCATGATCATCGCCTTGGCGCGCTCCCAGGCCTGCCGGGCCGCCTCGATGTCGCGCTGGCGGTCCTGGGTCTCCCAGGTGAAGCCGTCGCCCATGGCCGTGATGGTCACCTGATCGGGGAACCGGTCGAGCGCGGCGCGCTCGCCGGTCTCCCACTTGCCCTTCACGAACTGCACGATGCCGACCTTCATGCCGTTGCCGATCGCGCGGAAGACGAGGCCGAAGGCGGCCGTGGACTTGCCCTTGCCCTTGCCGGTGTGGACGATCACCAGACCCTTCTCGATCGTCTTCGTGGCGACGATCTTGTCGCGGGCCGCCTTCTTCTTCTTCATCTTGTCGGCATGGCGGGCGTTGAGCTCGTCCTCGCTCATGCCATCGGTGATCTTCGGCTTCTCGCTCATGAATCGGCCCCTCTCCGGTTTTTCGCCGACAGGCTTACCTGAAAAGCTTCGACAGGAATAACCGCTCCTGATCGCCCGGATAGGAGGGCAGCCGCCCGAAGATCTCATAGCCCATCGCCAGATAGAATCCGGGCGACTGGAACGAATAGGTGGACACCCAGGCGCCCGCGCATCCGGCGGCCCTCGCCGCATCCTCGGCCGTGCGCAGCAATTGGCGTCCGAGGCCGAGGCCGCGCCAGCGTTCCGGCACGGCGATGTTCTCGATCACCATCCAGTCCCAGTAGAGCTGGCCGGCAATCCCGCCATCGGCGCCCTCCTCGTCCGTCAGCGCGTAGCCGAAGAAGGTCGGCGAGAACGCGAAACGGTCCGAGACGGAGGGTTCGGCGAAGGGACGCACGAGACTGGCGCGCGTCTCGATATCGGCGCCGTCCACAGGTTTGATGGTGATTGCCATAAGCCTCCCGGCCGATCTCCTCGTCAAAGCGCGCAGACTAGCCGAAATCCTGCCGAAAAAGCGGGAAAAATCGTCCGCCGGAAGATCAGCCGCGCGGCTTCAGGATCAGCGGACATCCGGCCGCGACGAAGGTCACTTCGTTCGCGGCCGAGGCGACGAGCTGGTTGAGCCTGCCTGCATGGTCGCGGAAGGCACGCGCCATGGCATTGTCGGGGACGATGCCGAGCCCGACCTCGTTGGAGACGAAGATGACGGGGCCGCCCGGCCCTTCTTCGAGCACCCTGAGGAGCGAGCGGCAGTCCGCCTCCACGTCGCGCCCGGCCATCATCAGATTGGTGACCCACAGGGTCAGGCAGTCGACGAGGACGATGGCGCCGGGTGAGGCGTGGATCTTGAGCGCGCCGGGAAGGTCGAGCGGCTCCTCGACGGTGGTCCAGTCGTCGGCCGCGCGCTCGTCCCTGTGGCGGCGGATGCGCTCTTCCATTTCCGCGTCGAAGGCCTGAGAGGTGGCGAGATAGATCCGGTCGAGCCCGCTCTCGCGCGCAAGGGCCTCGGCATGGGCGCTCTTGCCGGAGCGCGCACCGCCGAGGACGAGATGGATGTCCGCGTGCTCGCCCTTCATCGCGTGGGGCCGGTCAGACGATGGAGATGGTCCAGGCGACGATCTCGGCCGCCATCCGGTCGAAGGCCCGGTCGAGCGCGGAGACGAAGGCGCTGTTGCCCTCGCCGACCACCGGTTCGACGCTCCGGAAGATGCGGGTTCGGCGCACGACGCCGGACCGGTCGTCGAGAGCCTTCACCGAGATCTCGACCACCGCCTGACGGCCCGTGACGACCTCGATCTCGAAGCGGCGGATCTCCAGCAGCATCTGGTAGTCGATGGCGAGCCCCTGGCCCGGAACGCCGACGGCCCCGATCTGACCGGTATTCTCGTAGGCCTGGAGCAGTCTCAGCTGCACCATCCGCGGCAGGCGGTCGCTCCACTGGCTGCCGCCGAGATATTCCACCGTGTAGGGGGTCGGCTTGACGACGATCCGCTCCGAATCGATCGTCTTGATCGCGGTCGGCTCGGGGATCAGAAGCTGGGCTCTGGTCGTGCCGGCGACGCTGCGGCCGAGGGGCGGCGCGGAGATCTCGAAGGTTTCGAGCGGCGTCGTGCACGCGCCGAGTCCGACGAGAACCAGTACCAGCGGAAGAAGCCGTGAAACGCGCATCGAGACGGGGTCCTCGAAAGGATGTCGGTGAAGACCGCACCGCACCGGGCGCCGCGATCGTGGAGGGCGGCGCGTAAATCCCACCCGGGGATTCGAAAGGCGCGCTTCCTTCTGTCTTAGGTCAGTCCGGGGCGGCTTTCACCACCCCGGTATCGGGCTCGCGCCGGACTGTTGCCGATCAGCGACGGGTGCGCCCGTCATAGGTCGGAACCTCCGAGCCGCCCCCGAAGATGATCTGGCTCGGATCGTTCGACAGATTGTCGACGGCCCTGCCGACCCGCTCGGCGGTCTGGTTGAGCTGGCGGGTCAGCGCCTGGATATCGCGGCGCGTCGAATCCGACAGGCTCTGAATATTGGCCGAAAGCGGGGCGACCTGCCCGCGCAGGGCATTCGCCGTGTCGCGGATCGACGTCAGGGTCGCGGTCACCTGGCTGCCCAGCGAATTGCCGCTCTGGCCGTTGAGGAGATTGTTGACGGAGGTGATGACCGTGTCGAGCTGGGCGGAGGCCGAGGCGACACGCTGGCTCGTCAGGCTGGCATTGTCGAGAATGCCTGCGATCTCGTCCTCGCGCTGGGCGATGATGTCGCCGACCCGCCCGACGCTGTCGGCCGCGCGCGCGATATTGCCCGAGGCGCTCGACACGTTGACGACGGCGTTGTTGACGAGCTGCGGGTCGATCGCGGTGATGACTCGGTCGATCTGGGTGCGCGTCTCATTGAACCCGTTGAGCGCCGTCGTCAGGCTCGCGACCGCCGTATCCGTGCCCTCGATGATGGAATCGATCGTCTCGGACTTCGATCCGATCGACGAGGCGAGCCGGCTGATCTGGTCGATGGACCGGTTGATCTGGTCGGTGTCGATCCGGTCGACGAAGTTGCCGGCCTTGTCGACGGTCGAGACGAGGCGGCCGCTCGCCTCGCGCAGCGAATCGGAGATCGGCTGGAGATTGGCGAGGGTCGCGTCGATCTCGCCGCTGCGATCGGCGATGGTGGAGCTCACCTGCCGCAGATTGGCGATGAGGTTCGAGGCGCCGGTGACCGCCGAGGCGATGGCCTCGCGCTGATCGGCCACGGTCTGCGTGACCACAGAGAGGTTCTGGGCGGTGGAGGAGATGCCGGACACCGCATCGGAGACCTCTTGCGGGTCGACGGACGCCAGAAGCTCGTTCGCCGAGGTCACCGTGCTGCTGAGGCCCTCGGCCACGCGCGTGGCGGTCTGCGAGAGCGGTCCGAGATTGCCGATGAAGCTGTCGATTCCGGACGCGTTGCGCTGGATCGTCTCGCCGATCTGCTCGACGCCGGCCGCTGCGGACTGGACCGCCTCGGTCACCGCCGAAATGTTCTCCGCGCCGTTGCGCACCGACTGGCTGGTGGCGGTGATGTTGGCGACGATCGTTTCGATCTGCTGCGGATCGACCGCCGACAGGATGTTCTGGACGTCGGCGATCGCCTCCGGCAATGCCTGGGCGACGGTGTTGGCGCTGGCGGTGAGTTCGGACAGGCGTGCGACGAAGGCGTCGATATTGTCGGAATTGTCGGCGAGCGAGGTCGTGAAGGTCCGCACGTTCTGGGTGATCTGGGTGATGTTGCGGGCGCTCTCCTCCACCGTCGGTCCCACCGTTTCGACGACGGCCTCGAACTGCGCCATGATGTTGTTGGCGCGCTGGGCGACGTCGCGTGCGGTCTGGAGGATGTCGGTCACCTCCGAAGGGCTCGCGGTGATGATCGGGACGGTCCCCTGCTCGCGGGCCTGTTCGAGGAGGCTCTCCTTGTCCACCTCGCCGCCGCGCATCTCGATATAGCTGTAGCCGGTCAGCGGATTGGCGACGAGGCTCGCCTCCGTCGATTCGGAGATCGGAAGCCCCGGATTGACGAGGGTGGATGCGATGACGACGCGCGGATTGTTGGGATCGAGGCGCAGCGAATCCACCGTTCCCACCGGCAGGCCGTTGAACTGGACCTGGCTGCCCTGCTGGAGCCCGGTGACCGAGCCCTCGATGCGCACGAGCAGCGGAACGCGCGTGGTGCTGTTGGTCGCCAGCACCGACCAGTAGACGAACCCGAACGCCATCGCGAGGACGACGAGGGTGAAGATACCGACGCGGACGTAATTGGCTTTGGTTTCCATCAACCGGCTCCATTCGGACGGGGACGGCCGGCCGCATCGTCGTCGAGGACGACCGTGCGGGCGCGCTTGCCGTGGAAGTAGGACTTCACCCAGGGGTGATCGTAATCGAGCATCTTCGACAGGGGCCCCTCGACCAGCACCTTGCGATCGCCGAGGACCGCGATGCGGTCGCAGGCCTGGAACAGGCTGTCGAGGTCGTGGGTGACCATGTAGACGCTGAGGCCCAGCGTGTCGCGCAGGGTCATGATCAATTCGTCGAAATCGGCCGCGCCGATCGGATCGAGGCCGGATGTCGGCTCGTCGAGGAAGACGATGTCGGGATCGAGCGCCAGGGCCCGTGCGAGGGCAGCGCGCTTGATCATGCCGCCCGAGAGTTCGGACGGATACTTGTCGGCCGCGTCGGGAGCGAGCCCGACGAGATCGATCTTGAGGCGCGCGAGTTCGTCCATCAGCTTGGGCGACAGGGTCAGATATTCGCGCATCGGAACCTGGATGTTCTCCAGCACCGTCAGCGAGGAGAACAGCGCGCCGTGCTGGAAGAGGACGCCCCAGCGGCGCTCGACGGCGAGCCGCTCGCGGTCGCTCGCCTTCTCGTAGTCGATGCCGAAGACCTCGATCGTGCCGGCCTGCTTCTTGTTGAGCCCGAGGATCGTGCGCAGGAGCACCGACTTGCCCGCCCCGGACGGGCCGACGAAGCCCATGATCTCGCCGCGCCTGACGTCGAGATCGAGGTTTTCGAGGATCTTCTTGGCGCCGAACTGGACCGAGACGCCCCGCGCCTTGATGATGACGTCCTTGCCGGCCTGATCGACCATGGATGCGCCCTGGCCGACATCGGTCTCGTGCGGCACCGTTCCCTCTGCCAGCATGCTCATAGTCCGATCGTCGCGTAGAAGATTGCGAAAAGCCCGTCCATCACGATCACGAGGAAGATCGACTTGACGACGGCGGCCGTCACGCGAAGCCCGAGGCTTTCCGCGCTTCCGCCCACCTTCATGCCCTCGTTCGAGGCGACGAGGCCGATCAGGATCGCCATGAAGGGGGCCTTGATGAGGCCGGAGAACACGGTGAAGAGATCGACCGAGCTCTGCAGGCCCTGCAGGAAGTTCATGAACGAGATGTCGGAATAGATCCGAAGCGTGATGGCGCCGCCCGCCAGCGCCGAAAGATTGGCGATGACCGTCAATAGCGGCAGCGCGATCGACAGGGCGACGAGGCGGGGAAAGACGAGGACCCCGATGGGATTGAGACCGATGACGTGGAGCGCGTCCACCTCCTCGCGCATCTTCATCGAGCCGATCTCGGCGCAGATCGCGCTGCCCGAGCGCCCGGCGATCATGATGGCGGCGAGGAGAACGCCGATCTCGCGCAGGACGAGGATCGAGATGAGGTTGACCGCATAGACCTCGCCGCCATAGCGGCGAAGCTGGAAGGCGCCCTGCTGGGCGATGATGCCGCCCACGAGAAAGGTGATGAGGACGATGATGGGGATCGCCTTCACGCCCATTTGGTCGACCTGATTGAAGACGGCGGCGGGCCGCCTCTGGGTGCGGCCGGAAATGCGCCCGCCCGCTCCGTACATCGCGCCGCCGATGAGGTTGAGGCCGTTGACCGTCTCGTCCCTGATGGCGAAGACGAAGGCCCCGACCGAGGCCACCGCCTCGGTCAGCGGGTTGCCGGTCTTCTTCGGCTTTTGCGGGCGTTCCCGGTCCATGGCGTTGCCGACCGCCTCGAAGAGGGCGCCATTGCCCGATTTCAGGCCGTTCAGCGCGACGCCCTTGCGGTCGGCCGCAAGCGAACGCTTCAGCTTTTCGAGAACGAAGGCACCGGCGGTATCGATCTGGCGGACCTCCGACAGGTCGATCGCCACGTCCGGCCCGAGATTGGCGGAGGCGGTCTTGTCGAGATCGCTCTCGATCGAGCCCACGGTGCGCGCCAGCCAGTCGCCGGCGGCCTTCAGGACCAGCGTGCCGTCCTGGCGCTCGCCGCGAAGGCTCGGCGCGGTCGCCTGCATGCCGCGACCCTCGCCGGCCGCTGTCGTCGTACTGTCGCCCATGTCCCCTCGGCCGAACGGCTGGAGCGTCCGGCTGTCCCATCGATCATTGCCGGCACGATGCCGCCGCGCCTTCGGTCGCTCGCGCAAGCCCTCACCGGGCATTGCGCGCTCTCTAGGGCATGGGAGGGTTCGACGGAACCGTCCATCATGCCGCGCAGGCGAAAGCACCTTCCGCATCTCATGGCCGCCTGTTAAGGCCAAAAGCCGGCCGACCCCCGCGCTTGGAGCGAATTCACATGAGCAGTCGTCTTTCAGTCACAGTGGAACACTTCGCGCTCGCCTCCGAATTCCGCATCGCCCGCGGCTCGAAGACCCAAGCGAGCGTGATCGTCGCCACCATCGAGCGCGGCGGCTTTCGCGGACGCGGCGAATGCGTGCCCTATGGACGCTACGGGGAGACGCTGGAGGGCGTCCTCGCCGAGATCGAGGCGCTTTCGGGCGAGATCGAGGCCGGCCTCACGCGCGAGGCGCTGCAGGAGCGGCTTCCGGCGGGCGCTGCGCGCAACGCCCTCGATTGCGCCTTCTGGGACCTCGAGGCGAAGACGTCCGGACGCTCGGTCGCATCGCTCGTCTGCGAGACCGAACCAAGGCCGGTCGAGACCGCCTACACGATCAGCCTCGACGAGCCGGAGCGAATGGGCGCTGCGGCGCGGGCGGCGGTCCGGCCCATCCTGAAGATCAAGATGGGGACGAACGACGATATCGGCCGTATCCGGGCCGTCCACGAGGCCGCCCCCCGCAGCCGCCTGATCCTCGATGCGAACGAGGGATGGACGGGGGATCGCCTCACCGCCCATCTCCTCGAGGCCGCGCGCGGCGGCGCGATGCTCATCGAGCAACCGCTGCCCGTCGGCGGGGACGAGATCCTCGCGAGGATCCCCCATCCCGTCCCGATCTGCGCCGACGAATCGGTGCATACCAGCGCCGACCTCGAAGGCCTCGTCGGCAGATACGATTACGTGAACATCAAGCTCGACAAGTCCGGCGGTCTCACCGAGGCCCTGAAGATGCAGCGCCGCGCCCGCGAACTCGGCTTCGGGGTCATGGTGGGCTGCATGGTGTCGACCTCGCTCTCCATGGCGCCAGCCGCGCTTCTGGCCCAGAACGCCGATGTCGTGGACCTCGACGGCCCCCTGCTTCTTGCCGAGGACCGCGAACCGGGGCTCGTGTATGCCGGCTCGACGCTGGCCCCGCCCTCGGGCGATCTGTGGGGCTGACAGGCATCGCGGCCCGCATGCCCCGGCCGAGGATGGCTCGCACCCGCCCTTTCAAGACCCGCGGCGACGGCCTATGTGGCGCGCGGGGGCGGATCGATCCCGCGACAAGCGCGGCGAAACGAGGGAGCCGATCGCATCCCGCCGGAGGATCGCCGCCGTCTTAACGGATGCGGGCCACGGCGAGACCCGAGACCCGTGAGGGCCCGGCACCGGGCCGATGCCTGACGATACGAACGCCGATCCGGAAACCAGCTTGCACGATATTCTCAACCTCATCAGCCAGTTCGGACCGGCCATCATCTTCGCCGGCACGTTCTTCGAAGGCGAGATCTTTGCGATCATCGGCGGATTCCTGGCGTTTCGGGGCTCCTATTCCCTCGAATTCATGATGGCGCTCGCCTTCGTCGGCTCGTTCTTCGGTGATCTCGCCGTCTTCCTCTTCGCCCGATACTCCTCCAATCACCGATGGGTCCGGCCCTGGCGCGAGCACCGGCGCTTTTCCAAGGCGCTGCGCCTCGTGGAACGCTACCAGGCCTATTTCGTCATCGTGAACCGCTACGTCTACGGGCTGCGCATGCCGGGCCTGATCGCGCTCGGAATGTCGCGCATCGGTCTCTTCCGCTTCCTGATCCTGAACTTCATCGGGGCCGCCATCTGGGCGAGCCTGTTCACGACCCTCGGCTACGTGTTCGGCTATTCGATCCAGTCCCTCTTCGCCCAGGTCGAGGTCGTCGAGCGAGGCATCCTGATCGCGCTCGGCGTGGTCGTCACCGGCATCGTCCTCTACATCGGCTATCGCCAGTGGGGGCCGATCCTGAAGGCACGCGGGGTGATCGGCACGAAGACGAAGCGATCGGAGCAGGACGACTGAGGGGCCGCTCGGGGGCACCGGGGCATCTCGGCACCGAATCGATCGCGGCCGCCGGGCGCTCGCGTGATCCTACCGGCCGGAGGCGGCGACGTATCGTGGCTTTTTCGGCCGCTTCCCCTCGGCATCCCCGGTCAGGCGGCGGGTTTCCAGATCGCCGAAATCGGCGAGAAGCGCGCAGATCGCCGGAAGCGGCGTGATCCCCTCCTTCGCGGACGCCCGGCCCGCGGAGGCCTCTGCCGGGTGCGCCTCGAAGGTCCCGTCGATCAGGCTCCGGCCCGCCTCGATGTCGGCGACCGCCCGTTCGAGCCGCCCGATCTGATCGCGCAGGTCTGCGCCGAGATCCGTCAACAGGCTCGACTGCGCACGCGCGGCCTCCTCCTTCGACGTCGCGCGTTCCGACGCCTCCACGATCTCGCGAATCCGGCGAATCGGAATTCCGAGTCCGGCCAGTTCGAAGGCGACCGCGAACCGGCGGATATCGCCGCTCGCATAGACCCGCGTTCCCTTCCCGGTCTTGTCCGGCGTGAGAATGCCCTGCTCTTCGTAATAGAGAAGCGTGCGGGGCGTCGTCCCGAACAGCGCGGCGACCTCCCCGATCTTCTTCAAACGGATTTTCCGTGTACGGTGCTGGGTCATTCAAGGTGCTTCGTCGCTGTCGTCCCGTTATTGTATACGATGTGCCGTCATGGCACATCAACTGCAACCCTTACGAAACGGACGGGGACCTCGGAAATAAGGCCGTTCGCCCCGTGAACGGGGATCGAGCTCGCGACCGGGGCGCGGCGGCAGGCCCGCAAGCACGCTCAAGGCGCGGGAAGCGCGACCGTGATTCGGGCACCGCGATCCCGGCCCGGAGCGATCGTCAGCGAACCGCCGAGGATCGCGGCGATACGATCGGCGATCTTCAGGCCGAGGCCGAGCGAGCCGGTGGATTTGACGCTGGCGATGCCCGTATCGACACCGGTCCAGCCCTCGCCGAATCCCGGCCCGTCGTCCACGACGAGGATCGTCGCCGGCGCCTCCACCCTGACGAGGATCTGGGTTCCGGCCGGCGTGTGCTTGATGGCGTTCTCGACGAGGTTTCGAACGAGCGTCGTTGCGAGCGTGCGTGAGATGCGGACTCTCGGATCGGCCGCCCGCTCGAAGGCGATCGTGCGGCCGGAGCCGAAGACCAGTGGCGCGATGTCCTCGACCACCCCCTCGACGAATGTTCCGAGCGGCTCGAAGGTGAACGCTTCCGCTTCGACGGCATCGAGGCGGGCGAGAGCCGTCAACTGCTCCAGCACATGGGTGAGGCCGTCGATATCGCCCTCCGCCTTGCGCGCGCGCGGATGGTCGATCCGCGACAATTCCAGCTTGACGATCGAGACCGGCGTGCGGATCTCGTGGGCGATCGAGGCCGCGAAGATCTTCTGGGAGCCGATCAGCGCCTCGGCCCGGTCGAAGGCGCGATTGACCGCGCCCACGAGCCTCAGGATCTCGCGGGGAAGGCGCTCGCCCGGCAAACGCTGGAGGCTACGCCTCGGATCGATCGCATCGGCGGCCGCGACCACGGCGTCCATGGGGCGCAGCGCCGAGCGGATCGAAAGCGTGGTCGCGCCGAAGACGAGAAACAGGAGGAGCCCCATCGGCCAGGCCATGTGCTCAACCATCTCCTCGGTCAGAACGCCGAGAACCAGCGAACGGGGATCGTCGATCGCCGCGAATTCGACGACCAGCGGCGTCCCGTCCGCCTCGCGAAAGCGCCGGCCGCCGACGATCGAGAGCGGCATGCCCGGCTCGACGATCCGGAACCAGAAATCGGGGGGATCCGTCGCCGGGACCAGGAGAGGATGTGCGCAATCGATCCCGCAATCGTCGTAGAGAACGCCGGCCGGGCTCTGGACCAGGATCCGGTAGCCCGCGCGCGCATCCGGGGACCGGCCGCTCGCATCGCTGCCCGCCTCGGCCTCGCCTCCGATGCCATAGCGGTCGCGGATGATGTCGAGATCCGGATCGCCCTCCCGGCCGAGAAAGGCCGAGGCGATCGTTTCCGTCTCGTGCTCGACCATGATCCGGCCGAGTTCGTCCTCGTCGAACCAGTAGGAGACGAAGACCACGACCGACTGGATGGCGACGGCGAGCGTGGCGAAGAGAAGGATGCGCCGCGCGACGAGACCGAGAAGGGAGCGTGCCTCGCTCACGGCTCGGTCGACCGCAGGAGATAGCCG
Source organism: Fulvimarina endophytica (assembly GCF_003403015.1). Classification (GTDB taxonomy): domain Bacteria; phylum Pseudomonadota; class Alphaproteobacteria; order Rhizobiales; family Rhizobiaceae; genus Fulvimarina; species Fulvimarina endophytica. The sequence goes on along the minus strand of NZ_QURL01000003.1, from coordinate 607,361 downwards.
ATGCCGCGAACCGTCTCGATCTCGGCCCCGGCCTCGACCTCCGATATGCGCTTGCGCAGGCGCGAGACGAGAACTTCGAGCGCATTGGTGGTGAAGACGTCGCCGGCCTCCGACAGGGCGTCCTCGAGCCGCCGCTTGGAGACGACCCGGCCCACCTCGCGCATCAGGATCTCGATCAGCTGGCGTTCGCGCGGCGCGAGCGCGATCGCCGTGTTCTCGCAGGTCAGCAGCGCCGAGGCCGGGTCGTAGCGCAGCCGGCCCGCCGACAGGATCGGCGCGCTCGTCGTCCCGCGCCGGGCGATCGCCCGGCAGCGCGCGAGGAATTCACGGTGATGGAAGGGCTTGGCGAGGTAGTCGTCCGCTCCCGCATCGAGCCCCGCGATGCGCGAATCGACGTCCCCGATCGCGGTCACGACGAGGACGGGAAGCGTCGAGCCTGCGGCCCGCATGGCGGCGAGAAGGTCGAGCCCGTTGCCGTCCGGCATTCCGAGATCGAGGACGCACAGATCGTAGGCATCGGTCGCGACCATCAAGCGCGCCTCGGCGAGCGTTCCCGCGCAATCGATCCGCCAGCCGGCCTGATGCACCGTCTCGCGCAGAAGCTCGGTCAGGCGCGGACTGTCCTCGACGAGAAGAAGACGCACGGGATCAGGCGCCCGGACCGGGGCGATCGCCCGGCGCGAGGGGGCTGCTTGCAGCGCGGGTGCGCGCTCTGCCGGCGAAAGTCTTCGGCGCACGCGGCGCGGTCGCAATGGCGGCAGGATCGGCAGTGGTCGCGAACAATGACATCACCCGGCTGGCGTCACGAATCATCAGGAGACCCATCATGAAGCCCGAACCCGGCGCGCGCGCAAGGAGAATGGTGTGCGCCGGCACGGCGAAACCGCGCGTTCCCCGCCGTCGCGGTGCCGGTTCGGGCGCGAGCTGCCAACCTGTCGAAGACCTGTCGGGATCGAACATCGTGAGAAAGGCCGAGCGGGACGCGGCGCAACCGACGCGATAAGGAAGCTGCCGGACGCCGCCCGCCTGCCCGAACGAGGGAGCATCGCGGCGCTCCCTTCGCAGCCAGCAGCCGAGCAAGCCCATGTCGCTTTCCGCCGTTCGCCCGCACCTGACGAGCATTCAGCTGAGTTTCCTCACCACCGCCTATCTCCTCGCCTTCGCCAATGCCCGCTTCTGGGCGACGGGACTGGAGATCTTCGGGCCACACAAGCTGGAACTTGCCGCGCTCGCGCTCGCGCTCTTCCTGCTCGGATCGTCGCTCCTGATCATGGTCTCTGTTAAATACGTGATCAAGCCGGTCTTCATCGCGCTCGTCCTCGTCGCCGCGACCGCCTCCTATTTCACGCAGACCTTCGGCACCCTCATCGATCGCGACATGATCCAGAACGCGATGGAGACGACGGGACCGGAAGCCGGCCACCTGCTGACGCCGGCCCTCTTTGCCCATATCGCTCTCTACGGGCTCCTGCCCGCAGCTCTCATCGCCTTCGTCCGCGTCGATCATCGCCGGGTTCTCGCCAAGGCGGGATGGAACACCGCCGTGATCGTCCCCTCGCTGATCGTCGTCTGCGCGATCGTCTTCTCCAACTATTCGGTCTATGCCTCGACCTTCCGCGCCCATCGCGAGTTCCTCGCAAGCCTGAACCCTGCGGCAAGCCTCGTTGCGAGCGTCAAATACGCCGTGCACGAGACCCGGTCGGGCCCGCTCGTGGTCCAGCCGCTCGGCCTCGACGCGAAGCGAATGCCAAAGCCGGGCGACAGGCCCCGGGTTCTCGTGGTGGTCGTCGGCGAGACGGCCCGGGCGGCGAATTTCAGCCTTCTTGGCTATGACCGGCCGACCAATCCGAAGCTTTCGGCCCGAGACGACATCCTCGCCTTCTCGAACGTTTCGAGCTGCGGCACGGCGACGGCGATTTCCGTGCCCTGCATGTTCTCGGTCTATCCGCGCAGCGACTATTCCGAGGACAAGTCGGATACGACAGAGAACGTCCTCGACGTTCTGACCCATGCGGGCGTCGGGGTCGAATGGTTCGACAACAACACCGGTTCGAAGAAGGTCGCGGACCGGGTGCCCTACGAATTCCTGCCCGAGACGAACGATCCGCGCTACTGCGAGGGCGGCGAGTGCCGCGACGACATCCTCACCGATCGTCTCGTAAAGGCGCTCGGCGCGGTCGAGGGCGACACGGTGATCGTCCTCCACCAGCTCGGAAGCCACGGCCCGGCCTATTACGCCCGCTATGACGAGACGGCGCGGCATTTCACGCCCGACTGCCGCACCGCCGAGTTCGCCGATTGCAGCCGCGAGGAGATCGTCAACGCCTATGACAACACGATCGTCGAGACCGATCGGTTTCTCGACGACGTCGTGACGGTGCTGGGCAAGGCGAGCGACCGGCTCGACACCGCGATGCTCTACGTCTCCGATCACGGGGAATCGCTCGGCGAGAAGGGGCTCTACCTCCATGCCGCCCCCTATTTTCTGGCGCCGTCCGAGCAGACCCATGTGCCGATGATCGCCTGGCTGTCGGACGGGTTCCAATCGAGCGACGGGATCGAGACGGCATGCCTTGCAAAGGAGCGCGACGAGGCGTTCAGTCACGACAATCTGTTCCACACCGTCCTTGGCCTGATGGGCGTCGGGACCAAGGTCTATGACAGGGCGCTGGATATCGCCGCGCCCTGCCGCGACAATGGCCTCGTCACGTCGAGCCTCGAAGGACCGGAAAGTTGAGTATGAGCGCCCGCCCGAAGCCGTTTGCCGCCGAGCCCGCCGACGCCAAGGTTCCGCCCAAGCGCAAGGGGCTCGCCCATCTCTTCGCCTCCACGAGCTATTCGATCTCGGGGCTGAAAAGGCTCTCGGTCGAGCCGGCCTTCCGCCAGGAGATCGCAGCGACCATCCTCGTTCTCGGCTTCCACGCCCTTGTCGGGTCGAGCGCGGTGGTCTGGCTCGCGCAGGGTGTGCTGCTTCTCGTGCTCTACGCCCTCGAAGCCCTGAACACGGCGATCGAGGAGATCGTCGACCATGTCTCGCCGCGCTACAGCGATGCGGCGCGCAACGCCAAGGATCTGGGCTCGCTCGCCGTCCTCTTCGCTCTCTGCGCCAATGGCGCCTGCCTGCCGCTCGCCTTCCTCCTCTAGGGCGAGATGCGAGATCAGGAGGCCGAAGGCCTGAAGAAGCGGGCATTGCGGGCGACGAGACCCGCGAGGAAGTCCTTCACCGCCCTCGTCCTCGCCGCATAGCGCGCATTGGCATGGGTGACGATCCAGTAGGAGCGCTCGAAGCGGCAATCGTCCGCCAGAAGCCGCACGAGTTCGGGCCGCCGCCCGGCGATGAAGGCCGGCAGGCAGGCAAGGCCGAGACCTGCGGCCGTCGCCTCCACCTGGGTCAGGATGTTGCTCACCTGAAGATCGGCCTGCCGCCCGGGCAGGAGTTCGGCGAGATAGTCGTGGGCCGGTGTCGGCAGCCGGTCGGGGATGTAGCCGATGAGGATCGACCGGTTCATGTCGGCGATCGAGGCGATCCCGTAGGATAGGGAAGCGAGATAGTCGCGGCTGGCATAGAGCCCGTATTCGTAGTCGCAGAGCTTTTTGGAGACGAGCTGCCCCTGGGCGGGCCTCTCCATCATCACAGCGATATCGGCCTCCCGCTTGCCGAGGCTGACAATGCTCGGATCGGCGATGAGTTCGACCGTCAGCCTCGGATGCTCGGCCTTGAGGGCGGCGAGGTGATGGACGAGGAAACCGGTCGAGAAGCCTTCGGGCATGGTCAGCCTGATCGGTCCCTCGATGCTTCCACCCGCAGCGTCCGTATCGCGCTGGATGCGCACGACCGCGTCCTCCATGTCCTGCACCTCCGCCAGAACCCGCCGGCCGTCCTCGGTCATGCGGTAGCCGTTCGGCGAGCGCTCGAAGAGCGATGTCGCAAGCGAGGCCTCGAGCGCGGCGATGCGCCGGCTCAAGGTCGAATGGTCGACGCCGAGGCGCCGTGCCGCAAGGGTCAGCTTCCCGGCCCTCGCCACCGCGAGAAAGGCGTTCAGATTGTTCCAGTCGATCGCGCGCATATGGGGATTCTTGCAAACCGGTCGTGCTTCCGTGCGAATTTACACAAGCCTCGCCCGGCGACTAGAGTTTTCTGCCGGCGCCGGGAGGAGGCACCGGCCCGATCCTCGATCGGCGCGATGGACGGATGGAGGAACCCGCGATGTCGATGTTTCGCAAGCTGCAGGCGCTCGAAGCCGAGGGGCGCCCGGTCCGTGTCGGCCTCATCGGCGCGGGCAAGTTCGGCTCGATGTATCTGGCCCAGGCGCGCCGGACGCCGGGCGTCCATCTCACCGCCATCGCCGATCTGTCGCCGGACAATGCGCGCCGTTCCCTCGCGCGCGTCGGCTGGCCGGCCGAGGCCTTCGCCGCGACCTCCTTCGAGACGGCCGCATCCACCGGTTCGACCTTCGTCACCGAGGATTCGGCGGCGCTCATCGCAAGCCCCTTCGTCGATCTGGTGATCGATGCGACCGGCCATCCGGCCGCCGGCGTGAGACATGTTCTGGCGGCCTGCGAGCATCGCAAGCATATCGTCATGGTCAATGTGGAGGCCGACGTCCTCGCCGGGCCGATGCTCGCGCGCAAGGCCGCCGAGGCGGGCATCGTCTATTCCATGGCCTCCGGCGACCAGCCCGCGCTCATCGCCGAACTCGTGGACTGGGCACGATGCAGCGGCTTCGAGGTGGTCTGCGCCGGCAAGGGCACGAAATATCTGCCGCAATATCACCAGTCGACGCCCGATACCGTATGGAGCCATTACGGCTTCACGCCGGAGCAGCTGGCGAGCGGCGACTTCAACCCGAAGATGTTCAACTCCTTCCTCGACGGCACCAAGTCGGCGCTCGAGATGGCGGCGGTCTCCAATGCCTGCGGCCTCCTGCCTCCGCGCGATGGCCTTCTCTTCCCGGCCTGCGGGGCCGACGACCTGCAGACGCTGCTTCGCCCGGTCTCGGACGGCGGCGTTCTGGAGCGCAAGGGAACGGTCGAGGTCGTCTCCTCGGTTGAGCGCGACGGCCGGCCCGTCTTCCGCGACCTGCGCTGGGGCGTCTTCGTGGTGATCGAGGGCGAGACCCCCTATGTCCGGGACTGCTTCCGCCAGTACGGGCTCCTCACCGATCAGAGCGGCCGCTATGCCGCGACCTACAAGCCCTATCATCTCATCGGCCTCGAACTCGGCGTCTCCGTCGCCAGCATCGCGACCCGGGGCGAGCCGACGGGCGCGACGCGGGCCTGGAGCGCGGACGTGGTCGCCGTCGCCAAGCGCGATCTTGTCGCCGGCGAGACCCTCGACGGCGAAGGCGGCTTCACGGTCTACGGCAAGCTTGTTCCGGCCGATGTCTCGAGCCGGCTCGACGCGGTGCCGATCGGCCTTGCCCACGGCATGGCCCTGACGGGCGCTGTCGGCGAGGGCGAGGTCGTGCGCTGGTCCGACGTCTCCTATGACGGACAGGACGAGACCATCGTGCTGCGCAAGGCGATGGAGCGCGATTTCGCGCCGTCCCGCGCCGGGTGAGCGCGATCGCGGGAGGCGTCCCGGCTGCGGGGCCGCGGCAAGTTCGGGGCTTGAGATCGCCCCATCTCTGCTACAAGCGGGACAGGTGACCGGCTCCGCCACCGGAGGGACCGGTCCCGTGCCCCAAGCAAGAACAGGCGGAGGAACGCCATGATCATCTCGTCGATTTCGGACTACAGGACCGCCGCCAAGCGCAAGATCCCGCCCTTTCTCTTCCATTACGCCGATGGCGGCTCCTATGCGGAGAGGACGCTGCAGCGCAATACGAGCGATCTCGCCGAGGTGGCGCTGCGCCAGCGCGTCCTTCGCGACATGTCCTCCCTCAAGCTGACGAAGACGCTCTTCGGCCGCGAACTCTCGCTTCCCCTCGCTTTGGCGCCGGTCGGCCTGTGCGGCATGTATGCGCGGCGCGGCGAGGTTCAGGCGGCCCGCGCGGCCGAGGGCAAGGGCGTGCCCTTCACCCTCTCCACCGTCTCCCTCTGCCCGATCGAGGAGGTGGCCGCGGCGACGAGCCAGCCGTTCTGGTTCCAGCTCTACGTGCTGAAGGACCGCGGCTTCATGCGCAACGCGCTCGAGCGGGCCCAGGCGGCCGGCTGCGAGACCCTGATCTTTACCGTCGACATGCCGGTGCCCGGCGCGCGCTACCGCGACAAGCATCACGGCATGTCCGGCGCCTACGGGCCCATCCGGCGCGTGCTCCAGGCCGCGATGCATCCCCAATGGGCCTGGGATGTCGGCGTGAACGGCCGGCCCCACGATCTCGGAAACATCTCGGCCTATCGCGGCGAGCAGACGAAGCTGACCGACTACATCGCCTGGCTCGGCGACAATTTCGATCCGTCCATTGGCTGGCAGGATCTCGAATGGATCCGCGACGCCTGGAAGGGCCAGATCGTCATCAAGGGCATTCTCGACGTGGAGGACGCCAGGGACGCCGTGCGCTTCGGCGCCGACGGGATCGTCGTCTCCAACCATGGCGGGCGCCAGCTCGACGGGGTGCCGTCCACCGCGCGCGCCCTTCCCGCGATCGCCGATGCCGTGAAGGGCGATCTCACCATCCTCGCCGATTCCGGCGTCAGGTCCGGCCTCGACGTCGTGCGCCTCATCGCGCTCGGCGCCGACATCGCCATGATCGGACGCGCCTTCGTCTACGCGCTCGCAACGAACGGCGAGGCGGGCGTGCGCGAACTCCTCGACATCATCGCCAAGGAAATGCACGTCGCCATGACGCTGACCGGCGCGCGCAGCGTGGAGGAGATCGATTCCAGCCTGCTCGTGGATCTGTGATCCATGGGGCGGGGGAGAGGCAAGCGACAGGTCTCGGAGGCCCGCCATCGCGGCACGATGGCGAACCCGGCCGCAAGCCCCGTCTCGCGTGCCCTCCCCCTGCCGGGCCGCCGCGCCGCATCCTTACGGGCCGGCGCAGCGGCCAGCCCCGCCCGGCGGGCGTCAGAACGCCAGCGGGCCGTTGTCCTTCACCTCCTTCATCACGAAGAAGGTCCGCGTCTGGCGCACGCCGGGAAGGGTGATCAGCCGCTGGCCGTGCAGGGTGTTGAAATCCGCCATGTCGCGAACGCGGATCTTCAGGAGATAGTCGAAGTCGCCGGCCACGAGGTTGCAGTCGAGGATCTCCTTCATGGCGACGACGGCGCTCTCGAAGGCGGCGAAGCTTTCGGGGGTGGAGCGGTCGAGGACGACGCCCACCATCACGAGGGTTCCGAGATCGACCGAGCGGGGCGCGATCACGGCCCGAACGCCCGAAACATAGCCCTCCTCGAACAGGCGCTGGGTGCGGCGATGGCAGGTGGCCGCGCTGACATTCACCCGTTCGGCGAGATCCGCATTGGACAACCGGCCCTCGCTCTGAAGGGCACGCAGGATCTTCACGTCGATTCGGTCGAGGGGCATGATGAAAGATCCTTTCATGTTTGGTACGTTTCAGGACCGGTTTTGGCCATAGTGCGAAGAACCACGTCCGTTTCGATCCTATCCGAGGGTGATTTCGAAAGCACCTCTCGCCGAAAGATATGTAATCTACGTGCTCCACCCAACGGAGCCCCGACCATGTCCCTTCTGGAAAAATTCGAGCGATATCCCCTGACCTTCGGCGCGACCGCGATCGAGCATCTGCCGCGTCTTTCCGAGGCGCTGGGCGGCAAGGTCGAGGTCTACGCCAAGCGCGAGGACTGCAATTCGGGCCTCGCGATGGGCGGCAACAAGCTGCGCAAGCTCGAATACATCGTTCCCGACGCCATCGCCTCGGGCGCCGACACCCTGGTCTCGATCGGCGGCGTCCAGTCCAATCACACCCGGATGGTCGCGGCGACCGCCGCCAAGATCGGCATGAAATGCGTGGTGATCCAGGAAAGCTGGGTGCCCCATCACGACGCGGTCTACGACCGGGTCGGCAACATCCTGATGACCCGCCTGATGGGCGCCGACAGCCGCCTCGTCCACGAGGGCTTCGACATCGGCATCCGCAAGAGCTGGGAGGACGCCATCCGCTCGGTCGAGGAGGCGGGCGGCAAGCCCTATGCGATCCCGGCCGGCGCCTCGGTGCACAAATACGGCGCGCTCGGCTATGTGGGCTTTGCCGAGGAGGTCGCGGCCCAGGAAGCCGAACTCGGCTTCACCTTCGACTACATCGTCGTCTGCGTCGTCACCGGCTCGACCCAGGGCGGCATGATCGTCGGTTTCGCCGCACAGGACCGCGCCGACCGAGTGATCGGCATCGACGCCTCCTGCATCCCCGACCAGACGCGCATGCAGGTGCGCGGCATCGTCGACAAGACGGCCGATCTCGTCGGCCTCGGCCGCGCCGTGCGCGAGGACGAGATCGTGATCAATCCGGACTATGCCTATCCCGCCTACGGCGTCCCCTCCGAGGAGACCAATGCGGCGATCCGGCTCGCGGCCCGCACCGAGGCGATGATCACCGACCCGGTCTACGAGGGCAAGTCCATGCAGGGCATGATCGACCTCGTGAAGAAGGGCTTCTTCCCGGACGGCTCGAAGGTCCTCTACGCCCATCTCGGCGGCGCTCCCGCGCTCAACGGATACAGCTACTACTACCGCGAGGGCTGAGACGTTTCCTCATGCCCGTCATCTGATCGGACCCCTCCATGACAACCACCGAGCGAGACCATCTGAAGACCATCGAGCAACGGCTCCTGTGGCTGTCGCACTGGATGATCCACCACGCCAATCACGTGCGGCCCAAGGTGGACGGCATCAAGATCGGCGGTCATCAGGCAAGCTCGGCCTCCATGGTCTCGATCATGACGGCGCTCTATTTCTCGGCGCTGAAGCCCGAGGACCGCGTGGCGGTCAAACCCCACGCCTCGCCCGTTTTCCATGCGATGCAGTATCTCATGGGCAACCAGACGCGCGAGAAGATGGAGCGCTTCCGCGGCTATGGCGGCGCCCAGAGCTATCCGAGCCGGACCAAGGATGTCGACGATGTCGACTTCTCCACCGGCTCGGTCGGCCTCGGCGTCGGCATCACGGCCCTCGCCTCCCTCGTCCAGGACTTCATCACCGCCAAGAGCTGGGGATCGGACGTGAAGCCCGGGCACATGGTCGCGCTGATGGGCGATGCGGAACTCGACGAGGGCAATATCTACGAGACCCTCCAGGAGGGCTGGAAGAACGATCTGCGCAATTGCTGGTGGATCATCGACTACAACCGCCAGTCTCTCGACGGGGTCGTGCGCGAGGGCCTGTTCGGCCGCATCGAGAAGATCTTCGCGGCCTTCGGCTGGGACGTGGTCAAGGTGAAATACGGCGCCCTCCAGCGCTTGGCCTTCGAGGAGCCGGGCGGCACGCGGCTTCGCGACTGGATCGACAACTGCCCCAACCAGCAATATTCGGCGCTCACCTTCATGGGCGGCGCGGTCTGGCGCAAGCGGCTGATGGACGATCTGGGCGATCAGGGCGAGGTGACGCGCCTGATCGACCGGCGCAGCGATAGCGAGCTTGCCGCCCTCATGGAAAATCTCGGCGGCAACTGCGTGGAGACCATGGCCGAGGTCTTCGCCGCCGTCGACCACGACCGGCCCACCTGCTTCCTCGCCTATACGATCAAGGGCTGGGGAACGCCGATCGCCGGCCACAAGGACAATCACGGCGGGCTGATGAACACCAAGCAGTTCGCCGGATGGCAGGCCCATATGGGCATTGCCGAGGGCGAGGAGTGGGAGCCCTTCGCGGGCGTCGCCGACAGGGATGGGCTGAAGGCCTTCCTCGATGCCGTTCCCTTCTTCGGCAAGGCGCGCCGCCACGACGATGCGCGCCTCGACGTGCCGCGCATCGAAGTCGAGACCGCACGGGAGGTCTCCACCCAGACCGTCTTCGGCAAGATCCTCGACGATCTGGCCAAAGGCGGCGGCGATCTCGCCGCCCGTATCATGACCACCTCGCCGGACGTGACGGGAACCACCAGCCTCGGGCCCTGGGTGAACCGGCGCAAGCTCTTCGCCCGCGCCGAGATGGCCGACGCCTTCATCGAGCATCGCATCCCGTCCACCGCCAAATGGGAATTCACGCCCGAGGGCCAGCATGTGGAACTCGGCATCGCCGAGATGAACCTCTTCCTCCTGCTCGCAGCGGCAGGCCTCAGCCGCTCTCTCTTCGCGCGGCGCCTCATTCCCATCGGGACGGTCTACGACCCCTTCGTCTATCGCGGCCTCGATGCCCTGAACTATGCCTGCTATCAGGATGCGCGCTTCATGATCGTCGGCACGCCCTCCGGCGTGACGCTCGCACCGGAAGGCGGCGCGCACCAGTCCATGGGAACGCCGCTGATCGGCATGAGCCAGGACGGTCTCGCCGCCTTCGAGCCGGCCTTCGCGGACGAACTCGCCGTGATCATGGAATGGGCCTTCGACTATCTGCAGCGGGACGGGGAGCGCACGCGCGACGGGCGCACCTGGCTCAGCGACGCGGCCGGCGGATCGGTCTATCTGCGCCTCACCACCAAGCCGCTCGAACAGCCCGCCAAGCGCGCCGACGACGACTTCCGCCAGGGCGCCGTCGACGGGGCCTACTGGCTGCGCAAGCCCGGGCCGAACTGTTCGGTGGTCATCGCCTATCAGGGCGCGGTCGCCGACGAGGCCATCGCGGCGGCGGGCATGATCGGCGAGGCGCGGCGCGATTTGGGCGTTCTCGCGGTCACCTCGGCCGACCGGCTGAACGCCGGCTGGACCGCCGCCCAGCGCCACCGCGCGAGCGGCAGGGGCGAGGCGCGGAGCCATGTGGAGACGCTTCTGGAGCCCCTGCCGAACACCTGCGTCCTCGTCACCGTGATCGACGGCCATCCCGCGACGCTCGCCTGGCTCGGCTCGGTCTGCGGCCACCGGACGATCTCCCACGGTGTCGAGCATTTCGGGCAGACCGGCACGATCGGCGATCTCTACCGGCATTTCCGGATCGATCGCCATTCGCTCGTGGAATCCGTCAACGAATTGACGCGCGGAAAGCGCGTCAGGGTCGACCCGCCGCAGTTGCGCTCGGCCTGAGCGCGTCCGTTCAGGCGCCGGCCACCTCGCGCTCGTACCAGGCGCGCGCAAGCGTCACGTCGGCCTGGGAGAGGCCGTGCCCTGCCGGCACGGTCCGCCGTTCGACCACAGCGCCCCGCGCGGAAAGTGAGGCCGCGAGACGCGCCGGCTGATCCTCCGCGATGAGCGGGTCCATCGAGCCGGACAGAACCAGCACCGGCACTTGATCGAGGGGCGAGGATGCCGGCGGCTCGGCGAAGGGGACCATCGGCCGGATCAGGATCGCGCCGGAAAGGCTTTCGGGCCGCAGCAACAGCATCGCCGCGGCGATATTGGCACCGTTGGAAAAGCCGAGGGCGATGGGGGCCGGCAGCCCGTAGTGCGCCCGTGCCGCCTCCACGAAGTCCGCTAGCGCATGGGTGCGCGTCTCAAGGTCGGCCTCGTCGAAGACACCCTCGGCGAGCCGGCGAAAGAAGCGCGGCATGCCGTTTTCCAGAACCGCGCCGCGCGGCGAGAGGATCGCAGCCTGCGGCGCGACGAGCCCGGCGAGCGGCAACAGGTCGGTCTCGTCGCCGCCGGTCCCGTGGAGCGCGAGAAGCGGCGTCCGGCCCCCGGACGTCCCGGCGACGTAGCGATGGACATGGCTCTCGAGGGCCGGATGCGGCGTCTCCTGCCTCGCATCGGTCTTCCTCGCATCGGTCTCGCGCGTCGGGGACGTCATGGCTCTCTCCCTTAAGAATCGTGGGCGATGGGGTCTTTCGCAACGGCGACCGGGGCGCGTGCGCCCCGGTCTGTCTTCAACGTCGTTTCCTCAGGCGGCCGCCCTGGCCTTCGGCGCAGGCGCGAGCGGCGGCAGCACCGCCTCGATCTCGGCCCGCCGGGCTTCGAGGCCGCCCGGCAGCTTCAGCTCCTCGCCGAGACGGTCCGCCGGCTCGTCCACGGCAAAGCCCGGAACGTCGGTCGCGATCTCGAAGAGAACGTGACCGGGCTCGCGGAAATAGACCGAACGGAAGTAGTTGCGGTCCTTCTGCTCGGTGGTCCGGATGCCGTGGTCTTCGGCAAGCACCTTCACCATGCGCGCCTCCTCGGCATCGTCCGCCGCCCGGAAGGCGATGTGATGCACCGATCCGGCTCCGAAGCGCGGCTTGAGGAAGCCGCCGACGGCGCGGATGTCGACGATGCCGCCCTTCGGATTGTCCGAGACGACGAAGCGCGTGACGCTCTCCTCGCTCGCGGCCCGCTCGAAGCCGAAGACGCCGGTCAGGATCGCCGCCGTCGGCTCGAGCTCTTCGAGGAGGAGGCTGACCGAATGGAAGCCCCGGATCGCATGCTCGGCTGGTACCGACCCGTCCGAATAGCCGGGCTCGGCCTCCGCGCCCGGCACCGCCGCGAGAGCAAGGCGCATACCGTCCGGATCGCGGAAGGCAAGCACCGTCTCGCCGAAGCGCTTCACCGGCTTGTCGTGGTCGATGCCCGTCTCGATCAGGCGTTGGGCCCACCATCCGATCGAGGCTTCGGGAACGCGCAGCACGGTTTCCTGGGTCTCGCCGACGCCGAGGCGTCCCGGTGCGGCATGCTCCCATGGGAAGAAGGTAAGGATCGTTCCGGGAGAACCGGCCTCGTCGCCGTAATAGAGATGATAGCTGCCCGGATCATCGAAGTTCACGGTCTTCTTGACGAGACGCATGCCGAGAACCCGGGTGTAGAAATCGAGATTGCGGCTCGCAGGGCCGGCAATTGCGGTGACGTGATGGATGCCATGAGTGCTCATGCTTGGGTCTCCTTTCCCGAAGAATTCGCTGTCTGCCGGTATATAATCGCAATCCATCGGAGATTTCACCTGGACATTCATTGCGCTCATGCAATAGGCGATTTGCAGAGACGAAGACCCGGCGAAAGGACAGGGCGATGGGACACGGCATCGACGCGCTCACATGGGAGGATATCCGCCTCGTCGGCGCGATCGCGGAGACCGGCTCCCTGCCCGAAGCGGCCGCCCGTCTCGGCACCCATCATTCCACGGTGTTCCGGCGCCTGCGTCAGGTGGAAGCGAATACGGGCTTCCCGATCTTCGAGCGCGAGGGCCAGCGCCTCGCGCCGACGGGCCTCGGCGAGGAAGTCGTGGCGCTTGCGGAGCGGATCGGAACCGACGTGAACGCCACGGCGCTGCGCATGGCGGGGCGCGAGGAGCAGCCCTCGGGCGAGTTGCGCGTGGCGACCGCCGACAGTCTCCTCATCCATCTCCTGACGCCGATCTTCGCCGATTTCCAGGAAGCCTGCCCCGATGTCCGTCTCGACATCGTCGTCAGCAACCGGGCGCTGAACCTCTCGCGCCGCGACGCCGACATCGCGATCCGCGCGAGCGACGCGCCGCCCGAAACGCTGGTCGGACGACGGCTCGCCCGCATCTCATGGGCGCTCTACGGGCGCACCGGCGAGGACGGACAGGACACGCCGCCCATGGATCGACGCACTTGGGTCGCGCTCGGCGACGGCATGGCCGACATGAAAGTCGCGCGCCATGCCGAGGAGCATGCGCCGCCGGGTCTCCTGCGCTACCGGGTGGATACCGTGCTCGGTCTTGCCGCAGCGGTCGAGGCCGGTCTCGGCATCGGCCACCTGCCCTGCTTCATCGGCGACGGGAGGCCGCATCTTCGGCGCCTCGCGCCGCCCGAGCCGGCCTTCGCCACCGATCTCTGGTTGCTCACCCACGAGGACCTGCGGCGCGCGGCACGGGTTCGCATCTTCTCCGATTTTGTCGCGGGTGCCATCCGCGCGAAGGCCGCCCTGATCGAGGGGACCGGGCACCATCGCTGAGGGGCGATCTTCGGCTCAGGCGTCCGGATCCAGGTTCGGGCCCAGCTCCGGCTCCGGCTCCGGCTCCGGTTCCGGACGGGGGGCCGGCCCGAAGATCCTGCGGGAGCGTGCGGCGATATGCTCGACGAAGAGGCGCACCTTCGGGTCCTGCAGCTTCCGGTGGGGATAGAGGCAGCCGAAGATCGAGGCGACGGGCGGGGTGTCGGAGAGGATCTCGACGAGCGCGCCGCTCGCCAGGTGCTCGGCGACGTCGAAGCGCGGCTTGTTGACGATGCCCCGGCCGGCGAGCGCCCAGTCGGTCAGGACATCGCCGTCGTCGGCGTCGAACTGGCCCCGGACCTCGAGCTTCATCGGGCCGGCCGGTGTGTCGAGTGTCCAGAAATATTCCGGCGAGCGGGGAAAGCGCAGGAGAAGACAGTTGTGCCGGCGGTCGAGAAGATCCTCCGGCCGCTTCGGCGTTCCCGCGGCATCGAGATAGCCCGGCGCCGCGCACAGCACCCGGGCGCAATCGGCGAACTTGCGCAGCTTCATGTTGCTGTCCTGCGGCGCGCCGACGAAGAAGGCGAGATCCTGCCCGTCCGCAAGAATGTCGACGGACCGGTCCGACAGGCGCATCCGCACCTCGATCTGCGGATAGCGATCGGTGAAGTCGGGCACGCACGGAGCGATGATGCGCCGGCCGACGCCCAGTGGCGCCGTCACCCGGATCGCCCCATGGGGGCTTTCCGAGAAGCTCGCCACCCTCGCCTCGGCGGCATCGAGGGCGGAGAGGACGTCGCGCGCGTCGTCGTAGAAGACCCGGCCCGCCTCGGTCGGCGAGATCGAGCGGGTGGTGCGGTTGAACAGCCTGACGCCGAGCCGCTGCTCCAGCTCCTTGATGCGCTTGCTGGCGACGGCCGGCGTCAGTCTGAGATCGCGTCCGCCCGAGGTGATGCTGCCGAGTTCGACCACCCGGACGAAGACGCGCAGGCTCTCCACATAGGACATTCCCGATCCTCCCGGCCGCCATCCTGCCATTCTCCGCCGGCGATGACTTTCAACACCCTGTTGAAAGAATTTGCCGTTCCCATCGGTATTCTTCCATAATCGAGACGCATACCATCCCCGTCAGCACCAAAGTCATGAGCGGGAGACGATGATGACGCAAGGGAGCGAAATTCGGTTCGTCCTCAACGGCCGCGACGTGGCGGTCCCGGACGTCGCCGCCGACCGCACCCTTCTCGACTTCCTGCGTCTCGACCGGCGCCTGACCGGAACCAAGGAGGGCTGCGCGGAAGGCGATTGCGGCGCCTGCACGGTTCTCGTCGGACGCCTGACGGCGGACGGCCTCGCCTATGCGCCCGTCAATGCCTGCATCCGTTTCCTCGCCAGCGTCCATGGCTGCCATGTGGTGACGGTGGAACACCTTTCCGGCCGGGACGGAAAGCTGCATCCGGTGCAGCAGGCTCTCGTCGATCATCACGGCTCCCAGTGCGGCTTCTGCACCCCCGGCTTCGTCATGGCGCTCTACGCCTTGTGGATGGAGGTTCCCGAGCCGAGCGAAGCTCAGGTGGAGACCGCGCTCCAGGGCAATCTCTGCCGCTGCACGGGCTATTCGCCCATCGTGCGCGCCGCCGTCGCCATCAGCCGCTACGGCTCGCCCGCCGCCGATCCGATCAGGCTCGAGCGCGAGGCGATCACGGCGCGGCTTGCCGCCCTTCGATCCGGCCACCGCATCGTGACCGGCCCCGAGGACAATCGCAGCATTCTTCCCGCCGATATCGACGATTTCGCCGTCTGCCTCCAAGACCATCCCGGCGCGACCATCGTCGCCGGCGCCACCGATGTCGGCCTCTGGGTCACGAAGTTCCTGAGGCCCATTTCGCCCGCGATCTTCGTCGGCCATCTCGACGCCCTGAAAAGCATCACGATCGAAGATGGCCTGGTGCGGATCGGCGCGGGCGCGAGCTACAGCGATGTCTGGGCCCGGCTGATGGGGCACTTCCCCCATCTCGACGCCTATTGGAGCCGCATCGCCGGCTGGCAGGTGCGCAATATGGGCACGATCGGCGGCAATATCGCCAATGGCTCGCCGATCGGCGACACCCCGCCGGTGCTGATTGCGCTGAAGGCCGAGGTCACCCTGCGCGAGGGCGACAGGCGCCGGACCATGCCGCTCGAGGACTTCTTCGTCGCCTATGGCAAGCAGGACCGCGCCCCGGCCGAATTCGTCGAGGAGATCACGGTTCCCCTGCCCCGCACCGGCCAGATCGATGCCGCCTACAAGATCTCGAAGCGGCGCGAGGAGGATATCTCCTCGGTCGCCGCCGGCATCAGCGTGACGGTCCTCGACGGCCGCATCACCGATTGCCGGATCGCCTTCGGCGGCATGGCGGGAACGCCCAAGCGCGCCCGCGCGGCCGAGGCCGTCCTCAACGGCGGATCGTGGTCGCAGGCCACCTTCGACGAGGCGGCGGGCGTCCTCGATCAGGACTTCCAGCCGCTCAGCGACTGGCGCGCCTCGGCCGACTACCGGATGCTCGTCGCAGGAAACCTCCTGCGGCGCTTCTTCCTCGAACATGACGGCGAGCGCGCCGCCCCCGCCGGCAAGGTCGCCGCCTGATCGAAGCGGAGAACGGACCCATGAAGGAGAGCGAGACGATGATCGACATCATGGACGACGAACGCACGCCCCAGGACTCTGAGGTGTCCGACCGGCTCACCGAACTTCTCGAGATCGACCGCCCGATCCCGCCGGAACCCGGCCTCCCGGAGCCCGTCCGAAGCCTCGAGCCGGCAGCCCTCGCGCAGGCGCCCGCCGCCGCCGTCTCGGGCGCCGTCCATCAGAACCGCGTCCATGACAGCGCCGAAAAGCACGTGACCGGCCGGGCCGACTATACCGACGATATCGCCCAGCCCGAGGGCACGCTCCACGCCTATCTCGGCGTCTCCAAAATCGCCCGCGCCCGGCTGAAGGGTCTCGATCTCGATGCCGTTCGCCGTGCGCCCGGCGTCGTCGACGTCCTGACGGCTGCGGACGTTCCCGGCATCAACGATGTCAGCCCCACCGGCCGCAACGACGATCCGGTCTTTCCGACCGACGAGATCGAGTTTCACGGCCAGCCCCTCTTCGCCGTCGTCGCCGAAACCCGGGACGCGGCGCGAAGGGCCGCGCTCCTCGCGGTCGTCGACTGCGAGCCCCTGCCCTTCGCCCTCGATCCCGTCTCGGCCCGCAAGGCGGACTATCCGTACGTGGCGCCGCCCCTGAAGCTCGAACGGGGAGAGGTAGACCCGGCACTCTCGGCCGCGCCCCGGCGCCTTGCCGGCTCGATCCGGATCGGCGGGCAGGACCACATGTATCTCGAGGGCCAGATCGCATTCGCCATTCCCGGTGAGGACGACGAGATGGTCGTCCACTGCTCCACCCAGCATCCGTCCGAGGCCCAGCACATGGTGGCCCAGGTCCTGGGCGTTCCCTCGAATGCGGTGACGGTCAATGTGCGCCGCATGGGCGGCGGGTTCGGCGGCAAGGAAAGCCAGATGAACCTGTTCTGCGCGGTCGCGGCGATTGCCGCGCGCCGCACGGGCCGGCCGGTGAAGATCCGCCCGGACCGCGACCAGGACATGACCGCCACCGGCAAGCGCCACGACTTCGTGGTCGACTACACGGTCGGCTTCGACGAAAGCGGCCGGATCCAGGCGGTGGAGGCGGATTTTGCCGCGCGCTGCGGCTTCTCGTCCGATCTCTCCGGCCCCGTCACGGACCGGGCCCTGTTCCACGCCGACAACGCCTATTTCTATCCCCATGTGCGGCTGCGCTCGCATCCGATGAAGACGAACACCGTCTCCAACACGGCCTTTCGCGGCTTCGGCGGCCCGCAGGGCGTGGTCTTCGCCGAGCGCATGATCGAGGAGATCGCCTATGCGACCGGCCAGGATCCGCTCGACGTGCGCAAGGCCAATTTCTACGGCGGCGCCGGCCGGGATCTGACGCCCTATCACCAGAGCGTCGAGGACAACATTCTGGACCGCCTCGTCGGCGAACTGGAGGAGAAGGCCGATTATCGCAGGCGCCGTGCCCAGATCGTCGCGGCCAATGCGGGCTCGACGATCGTCAAGCGCGGCATCGCGCTCACGCCGGTCAAGTTCGGCATCTCCTTCACCGCCACCTGGTACAACCAGGCCGGCGCTCTGATCCACGTCTACAATGACGGCTCGATCCACCTGAACCATGGTGGCACCGAGATGGGCCAGGGCCTCAACACCAAGGTCGCCCAGGTGGTGGCCGATGCCTTCCAGGTCGATTTCGAGCGCATCAAGATCACCAAGACCACGACGGAGAAGGTGCCGAACACCTCGGCGACCGCCGCCTCCTCCGGTTCCGATCTCAACGGCATGGCCGCGCTCGACGCGGTGGAGCAGATCAAGGCGCGGCTGGTGACCTTCGCCACCGAGACCTACGGGGTTGCGGCGGAAGACGTCGCCTTCCTGCCCAATGCGGTGCGGATCGGCGCCGAGACCATGAGCTTCGACGCCTTCGTCAAGGAGGCCTACAAGGCCCGCATCCAGCTTTCGGCGGCCGGCTTCTACAAGACGCCGAAGATCCACTGGGACCGGGACAAGGGCATGGGACGCCCGTTCTACTATTATTCTTACGGCGCGGCCTGCTCCGAGGTCTCGATCGATACGCTGACCGGCGAATACCGGGTGGAGCGCACGGATATCCTCCACGATGTGGGCCGGTCGCTGAACCCCGCCCTCGACAAGGGACAGGTGGAAGGCGCCTTCGTGCAGGGCATGGGCTGGCTCACCACCGAGGAATTGTGGTGGGACGACAAGGGCGCGCTGCGCACCCACGCCCCCTCCACCTACAAGATCCCCCTCGCCTCCGACCGCCCGCGCGTCTTCAATGTCGATCTCGCCGACTGGTCGGAAAACCGCGAGCTCACCATCAAGCGGTCGAAGGCCGTGGGCGAGCCACCCTTCATGCTCGGCATCTCGGTCTTCGAGGCCCTGTCCATGGCGGTGGCGAGCGTCGCCGACTATCGCAAATGCCCGCGCCTCGACGCGCCCGCCACGCCCGAACGGGTGCTGATGGCCGTCTCGCGCCTGAAGACAAAGGCCTGAGCCATGGGCGGCGCGGAGAGCCTCGCACGGTTTTTCGAGACCGATCGCCGGGTGGTCCGCATCGCGCTCACCCGGGTCGAGGGCTCCTCGCCGCGCGAGGCCGGCACCGAGATGTTCGTCTCGAAGGCGGGCCTCTGGGGCACGATCGGCGGCGGCCAGCTGGAATTTCGCGCCATCGACGCGGCCCGCGAAATGCTGGAGGACGGCTGCCTCGCCCGCACGATCGACCTGCCGCTTGGCCCGGAGATCGGCCAGTGCTGCGGCGGACGGGTGGAGATGAGCCTTGCCCGGATGGGCGAAGCGGACCGGCGCGCGGCCGAGACGCGCGAGGGCCTGAGCCAGGCCGGGCGCCCCCATGTCTACGTGATGGGAGCCGGTCATGTGGGCCGTGCGCTCGCCGATCTCTTCCAGCATTGCCCGGTCCGGTGCGTCCTCGTCGATCCTCGGCCCGAGGAGCTGGCACGCTCCCCTGCCGCCGTCGAGAAGCGCGTCAGCGCCATTCCCGAGGTCGACGTGGCGAACGCCCCTCGAGGCAGCGCCTTCATCGTCCTCACCCACGACCATTCCCTCGATTTCCTGATCGCCTCCGCAGCGATCGAGCGCCGGGACGCCGCCTATGTCGGCATGATCGGATCGCGGACCAAGCGCGCGAAGCTTCGTGCCTTCATGCGCGAGCATTCCGATCCGGGTCTCTTCGAGGACCTGACCTGCCCGATCGGGGCGGGCGGCAGCGCCGACAAGCGGCCCGCCGTGATCGCCGCCTTCGTCCTTGCGGAGGTGATGGCGAGACTGACATGCGGGGCCGCTTCGCCGGCCCTGCGGCACGCGTCGGAGGAGGACGCGATGCCGGATACGAGCGACCGGGCAGGCGCGCACGCCTGAGGGACCCCGCCTGCGGCCGGTCGCTTCGCAACAGAAGGAGGAGGAGGCCTTCATGGATCAACACGCTTATCGATACAGGCTGTTTTCGCGCAGCGACTTCAGCGCCTTCTGGGCGCTCTTCACCGACAATCTCGTCAATCTCCTGATCCTGACCGGGGTCTGCCAGTTCGTCTTCCAGATGCCGGCGGAGATCGTCTACGCCCGCATCCTGCCGGGGGCGGCGATCGCCATCCTCGCCGGCGTCGTCGTCTATACCTGGCTTGCAAAACAGGCCGCCGAACGGCTCGGCCGCGACGTGACGGCGCTGCCCTACGGGATCTCGACCCCGGTCATGTTCGTCTATCTCTTCGGCGTGATCGGACCGATCTACTGGGCGACCCAGGATCCGCTGCTCGCCTGGCAGGTCGGCATCGGCGCGGGCTTCATGGGCGGCATCGTCGCCGCGATGGGGGCCCTCGTCGGGCCCTACCTGAAGCGCATCACGCCGCGCGCCGGCATGCTCGGCACGCTTTGCGGCATCGCCCTCGTCTTCATCGGCGCGGTTCCGCTCGCCGAGATCTTCGAGAAGCCGATGATCGGCTTCGCCTCGCTGCTCTTCATCCTGTGGGGCCTCATCGGGCGCTTCCGCCTGCCGGGCAATCTTCCCGCCGGCCTCGTCGCCATTGGGGCTGGCACGATCATCGCCTTCGCCCTCGGCCAGTCGAAGATCGACACCAGCGGCATCGGCTTCTACGCGCCGGTTCCCTATGTGGGCGACCTCGTGACGGGCGTCCTCTACCTCTTCGCCAATCCCGAGCTCTTCCTAGTCCTCATCCCGGTCCAGATCTACAACTTCATCGAGACGATGAACAATGTGGAGAGCGCCGAGGCCGCCGGCGACAGCTACCCCGTGGGTCTGTGCCAGGTCACCGACGGCGCGGGCACCATGATCGGCGCGCTGTTCGGCTCGCCCTTCCCGACCACGGTCTATATCGGCCATCCCGCCTACAAGCGGATGGAGGCCCATGCGGGCTACGTGATCGGCGTCGCCGTGGTGGTCGCGGCGGCAGCCTTCTTCGGCTTCCTGTCCTTCCTCGCCGGCCTCATCCCCATCGCGGCGGCGGCTCCCGTCCTCGTCTTCGTGTCGGTGAGCCTCATCACGAACACGGCCTGGGCGGTGAAGCCGGCGCATATGGCGGCCGTGTCCTTCGCCATCCTGCCGCACATCTCCGAATTCCTCATGGTCAAGTGGGGCTCGATGATGAACGCGCTGAGAAGCGCGGGCGTCGAAGGCCTGCCGGCGCTCGGCGATCCGGGGCTCACGGCCGCGCTGCTGCGCGAGGGCGCCCATTACGAGGGCCATCTCGCCCTCAGCCAGGGCGCCATCATCACCGGCCTCGTCTGGGGCGCGATCGTGGCGGACGTAATCGACGGACGGTTCCGCACGGCCGGATGCTTCGCCTTTGCCGCCGCCCTCATGTCCTCGGTCGGCATCATCCACGCCCACACCCTGCAATGGCCGCAGCTCGACGGCATCACCGGCGGCTACCTGATCATCGGGGGCTTTCTCACACTCTATCCGCTGATCGCGCCCCGGCAGGATCTCGAGGAGCGCGTGATCGTCCCCGACGAACCCGACATGCTGGAGCCGGCGGTTCCGGCGCAGTAAACCTCAGGAGATCCGGGCGGGACGGCCATCGCGGCCGGCCCGCCCGATACGAAATGACGGAGACAAGACCCATGACCGAGACCGTTCTGCGCGGACGCCTCCTGACCTTTCATCGGGCGCCCCGCAACGGGGAGGACGCCGGCGCCTATACCTTCATCGAGGACGGCGCGCTTCTGATCCGGGACGGCCTGATCGCCCGGCGCGGCGAGTATGGCGAGATCGCCCGCCTCGCGCCCGAGGCAACGGTCACCGATCACCGGCCGATGCTGCTGATGGCGGGGTTCATCGACACCCACATCCACTTCCCGCAGATCCAGGTCATCGCCTCCTGGGGCGCCCAGCTCCTCGACTGGCTGAACACCTACACCTTTCCCGAAGAGACGCGCTTTGCCGACCCCGACCATGCGGCACGCATGGCGCGCGCCTTCTTCGACCAGCTGATCGCCCACGGCACGACGACCGCCACCGCCTTCTGCTCGGTCCATCCCGCCTCGGTCGAAGCCTATTTCGCGGAGGCCGAAAGGCGCGGCATGGCGATGCTCGGCGGCAAGGTCCTGATGGACCGCAACGCCCCGGACGGCCTCCGCGACACCCCGCAATCGGCCTATGACGATACCAGCGCGCTGATCGCGAAATGGCATGGTCGGGGCCGGGCCCGCTACGTCATCTCGCCCCGCTTCGCGATCACCTCGACGCCCGAACAGATGGAGATGGCGGGGACGCTCGCCCGCGAGAACCCGGACTGCCCGATCCAGACCCATCTGTCCGAAAACAAGGACGAGATCGCCTACACGGCAAGTCTCTATCCGCAGGCGCGCGACTATCTCGACGTCTACGAGCAATACGGCCTCGTGCGCGCGAATACGCTGCTCGGACACGCCATCCATCTCCTTCCGCGCGAGATCGAGGCGCTCGCGGCGAGCGGGGCCCATCCGGTCTTCTGCCCGACCTCGAACCTCTTCCTCGGCTCCGGTCTCTTCGACCACGAGGGACTCGCCGGTCGCGGCATCCTCAGCGGCATCGCGACCGATGTGGGCGGCGGCACCAGCTATTCCATGCTTGAGACCCTGTCGGAGGGCTACAAGATCCTCCAGCTCAACGGGCAGGCGCTTCACCCGCTCCAGGCCTTCGACTGGGCGACGCGGGCCAATGCCGCCGTCCTCGGCATGGAGGACCGGATCGGAACGCTCGACGAGGGAACGGCGGCCGACATCGTAGTGCTCGACGCCTGCGCGACCCCGGCCATGGCGCTGCGCATGGAGCGGGCCCGGTCGCTCGCCGAGGAATTGTTCGTTCTTCAGGTGATGGGCGACGACCGGGCGATCGCGGAGGTCTATGTCGCCGGCCGCGCGGCCAAGCGCGCAACGGCGGGCGCCGGGCCCCGTCTCCTCGAAACGGCCTGAGGCGGCGAGGGAGAGGTCCCGCCGCGCCCATCTTCAAGGCTTTGCGAAAGCACCTATCGCAAGGCCGGCGCTGGCGGGACGCGCCGCCCTTTTTTACGAAGGGCGGTCAGCAAACCCGGAGCCACCCCATGACCCAACGATATTTCGCGCCGAAGGGCGGACATCCGCCGCAGGAGCAGCTCCTCACCGACCGCGCCGTCTTCACCGATGCCTATGCGGTCATTCCGCGCGGAACCATGCAGGACATCGTCACGAGCTTCCTGCCCTTCTGGGAGGGGACGCGTCTCTGGGTCCTGTCGCGCCCCTTGAGCGGCTTTGCGGAGACCTTCTCCCAATACATCATGGAGGTCGCGCCCGGCGGCGGATCCAGGCGGCCGGAAACCGACCGCCACGCCGAAGGCGTCCTCTTCGTCGTGGAAGGGACGGCGAAGATCGTCGTCGCCGGTAAGAGCCATGGGCTGCGGCCGGGAAGCTACGTCTTCCTGCCGCCCGCGACCGACTGGACCTTCGAGAACGACGGCGACGCCCCCGTCCGCTTCCACTGGATCCGCAAGGCCTATGAAGCCGTGGAGGGCATCGACCATCCCGAGGTGATCGTGACGAACGACGCCGACGTCGCGCCGACGCAGATGCCCGGCACCGACGGAAAATGGGCGACGACCCGCTTCGTCGACCCCTCGGACATGCGCCACGACATGCATGTGACCGTCGTCACCTTCGAGCCGGGCGCCGTCATTCCCTTCTGCGAGACCCATGTGATGGAACACGGGCTCTACGTTCTGGAAGGCAAGGCGGTCTACCGCCTCAACCAGGACTGGGTCGAGGTGGAGGCCGGCGACTACATGTGGCTGCGCGCCTTCTGCCCCCAGGCCTGCTATGCCGGGGGACCGGGCAAGTTCCGCTATCTCCTCTACAAGGACGTGAACCGGCATATGAAGCTCGGCCCCGCAATGGGCGGACCGGCTCGCCGGTAGGCAAAGCTCAGGCGGGCGGGCGGACGGGCGCGGCGCCGCCGAGCGCGACGGTCAGTTCGGCCGCCGCCCCCACCACCAGCGCGGCAAGGCTCGACGCCTTTTCCTCGCTCATCCGGCTGGTCGGTCCAGACACCGAGATGCCGGCCGCAGCTTCCCCGTGCATGTCGAAGACCGGCGCCGCCACGCAGCGCATGCCCCCATTGCGCTCCTCGTCGTCGATCGAATGGCCGCGTGCGCGCGTGACCTCAAGATCGCGATCGAGATCGGCCCTCGTCGTCAGGGTCTTCGGCGTGAAGGCCTGGAGGCCGTTGCGCGAAAGGATGCGGTCGAGGCGCTCTCGCGGCATCTGGGCGAGCAGCGCCTTGCCGATGCCCGAGGCGTGCAGCGGCGAGAGCGTGCCGGGCGGAAAGAAGGCGCGGATGCTCGCATGGGTCTCCACCTGACTGACGAACAGCACCGCATCGTCCTGGACGATACCGAGATTGGCCGTCTCCCCCGTCGCCTCCATCAGGCGGCGCATGATCGGACGGGCTCGCTCCACGAGCGAGGTGCGGCGCAGGAAGCGCGATCCGATGACGAAGGCATGGGGTCCGATATGCCAGCGCTGGTCCTCGGCGTCGAATTCGACGAGGCGCCGCTTTTCCAGCGTCAGGAGCACCCGGTAGACGGTCGCGGGCGCCTGGCCCAGATCGGCCGAAAGCGCCGAAAGCGTCTGCCCCGACGCCTCGCTCAGATATTCGAAGATCTCCATCGCCCGTTCGAGGGACTTGATGGTGTTCTGGTCGGCCGGATCGGCCCAGCCGCGGGGCCGGCCGCGGGCCTTGCGGTCATTCTTCGCGATATCCAAAAGCTGCCTCGCTCCCGATATGAAAAACAATTCCATCATATGAAAAAATCAAGCCACTGACAATGCTGGATGTTTTCGCAATGCCATCGTCCATGCGGAAATGAATGCAAAAATATCCTTCCGCGCTGCGATGGCCTAGACAAGGGACGAGCCAGAGGAGGATACGGCCATGAGCTTCCAGAACCCGGTTTTCATTCCCGGTCCCACCAACATGCCGGAAGAGATCCGCAAGGCCTGCGACATGGCCACGATCGACCACCGTTCGCCGGTGTTCGGCACCATTCTCAATCCGTGCCTGAAGAACGTGCGCGCGGTTCTGAAATCGCGCAGCGCCGAGATCTTCCTCTTCCCCTCGACCGGAACGGGCGGATGGGAATGCGCGATCGGCAACACGCTGTCGCCCGGCGACAGGGTTCTCGTCGCGCGCAACGGCATGTTCAGCCATCGCTGGATCGACATGTGCCAGCGCCACGGCCTCGATGTCGAGATCATCGAGACCCCGTGGGGCGCGGGGCTTCCGGCCGAGCGCTATGGCGAGATCCTGAAGGCCGATCGGGGACATGCGATCAGGGCGGTTCTGGCGACCCATAACGAGACGGCGACGGGCGTGCGCTCCGATATCGGGGCCCTGCGCCGGGCGATGGACGATGCGGGCCATCCCGCGCTTCTCCTCGTCGACGGCGTGAGCTCGATCGCCTCGATGGACTTCCGCTTCGACGACTGGGGCGTCGACATCGCCGTCACCGGGTCCCAAAAGGGCTTCATGATGCCGCCGGGCCTTGCGATCCTTGGCTTTTCGGAGCGCGCGATGGCCGCGACGGCCACCGCGAAGCTGCCGCGCACCTTCTTCGATATCCGCGACATGGCCCGGGGCTATGCCGCCAACGCCTATCCCTACACCCCGCCGGTCGGCCTGATGAACGGGCTGAAGCTCGCCTCCGACATGCTGCTCGAGGAAGGGCTCGACAACGTCTTCGCCCGCCATCACCGCATCGCCGAGGGCGTGCGGGCCGCCGTCCGGGCCTGGGGTCTGGGCCTCTGCGCCCTCTCGCCCGACGTCCAGTCGGACACCGTCAGTGCGGTGCGCACACCCGAGGGCTTCAACGCCACCGATATCGTCACCCATGCCGCGAAGGTCTACGGGGTCGCCCTCGGCACCGGGCTCGGGGAACTGGCTGGCCGGGCCTTCCGGATCGGCCATCTGGGCAGTCTCACCGATGTCATGATGCTGTCGGGTCTTGCGACGATCGAGATGTGCATGGCCGATCTCGGCCTAAACATCGCGCTCGGATCGGGCGTCGCCGCCGCCCAGGAACACTATCGCTCGAGCCACGCCGTGGCCGCCCTTCAGGCCGCCTGACGAAAGAGACCGATGATCATTCCCACCTATGACGACATGCTCGCAGCCCATGAGCGGATCGGGCCGCATATCCGGCGAACCCCGATCCGCACCTCCGATTATCTCAACGAGCGCGCCGGCTGCGAATTGTTCTTCAAGTGCGAGAACTTTCAGGAACCGGGCGCCTTCAAGGTGCGCGGGGCCGCGAACGCGGTCTTCGGCCTCAGCGAGGCCCAGGCCGAAAAGGGCGTTGCCACGCATTCCTCGGGCAATCACGCCTCCTGCCTCAGCTATGCCGCCATGCGGCGCGGCATTCCCTGCAATGTGGTGATGCCGCGCACCGCGCCCCAGGCCAAGAAGGACACGGTCCGGCGCTTCGGCGGCAGGATCACCGAATGCGAGCCCTCGACCTCGTCGCGCGAAGCGACTTTCGCCAGGATCGAGGCGGAGACGGGCGGCGATTTCGTCCATCCCTACAACGATCCGCGCGTCATCGCCGGCCAGGGAACCTGCTCGAAGGAGTTCATGGAGCAGACCGGCGGGCTCGACATGGTGGTCGCCCCGATCGGTGGCGGCGGCATGATCTCGGGCACCTGCCTGACGCTCGCGACGCTCGCCCCCGAAACGCGAGTGATCGCGGCCGAGCCCGAACAGGCGGACGATGCCTATCGCAGCTTCAAGGCCGGCCACATCATCGCCGACGATGCGCCGAAGACCATCGCCGACGGGCTTCTGGTGCCGCTGAAGGATCTCACCTGGCACTTCGTGTCGAACCATGTCCACGAGATCTACACCGCCTCCGAGACCGAGATCGTCGATGCGATGAAGCTCGTCTGGAAGCATCTGCGGATCGTCATGGAGGCATCGAGCGCGGTGCCGCTCGCCATCGTCCTGAAACATCCCGACGCCTTCAGGGGCAAGCGCGTCGGCATCATCGTCACCGGCGGCAATGTCGATCTCGACATGCTGCCCTGGATCCAGTGAAGGAGGCTGCGGTCATGAACAAGCCATTCAATCCCGAGGCGCTCGAAGTCGGCTACGACGTTCCGGCGCTCCCCGGCATGAACGAGGCCGATATCCAGACGCCCTGCCTCGTCCTTGATCTCGACGCGCTGGAGCGCAACATCAAGAAGATGGGCGACTACGCGAAAGCCCACGGCATGCGCCACCGGGTGCATGGCAAGATGCACAAGTCGGTCGACGTGGCCAAGCTCCAGGAGCGGCTCGGCGGCGCGGTCGGCGTCTGCTGCCAGAAGGTCTCGGAGGCCGAGGTCTTCGCGCGCGGCGGCATCGAGGACATCCTCGTCTCCAACGAAGTGCGCGATCCGGCCAAGATCGACCGGCTCGCCCGCCTGCCGAAGCTCGGCTCGAAGGTGATCGTCTGCGTCGACGATATCGCAAACGTGGCCGAACTCTCCGAGGCCGCAACGCGCCACGGAACCGAACTCGGCATCTTCATCGAGATCGATTGCGGCGCGGGCCGTTGCGGCGTGACGACGAGCGAGGCGGTCGTCGAGATCGCCAAGGCGGTGAGGGACGCGGACGGGCTGACCTTCAAGGGCATCCAGGCCTATCAGGGCGCCATGCAGCACATCGACGGCTACGAAGACCGCAAGGCCAAGGTGGACGTCGCCATCGCCATGGTGAAGGACGCCGTCGAGAGCCTGAAGGCCGAGGGGATCGCCTGCGAACTCGTCTCGGGCGGCGGCACCGGCTCCTACTATTTCGAGGCGGCCTCCGGCGTCTACAACGAGCTGCAATGCGGCTCCTACGCCTTCATGGATGCCGATTACGGCCGCATTCTCGACCGGGACGGCAATCGCATCGACCAGGGCGAGTGGGAGAACGCCTTCTTCATCCTCACCTCGGTGATGAGCCATGCGAAGGCCGACAAGGCGATCTGCGATGCCGGGCTCAAGGCCCAGTCCGTCGACAGCGGCCTGCCGGTGATCTTCGGGCGAGACGACGTCACCTACGTCAAATGCTCGGACGAGCACGGCGTCATCGCCGATCCGAACGGGGTTTTGAAGGTCAACGACAAGCTGCGCCTCGTGCCCGGCCACTGCGACCCGACGGCCAATGTCCACGACTGGTATGTCGGCGTTCGCGGCGGCAGGGTCGAGACGCTCTGGCCGGTCTCTGCGCGCGGCAAGGCCTACTGATCGACGACATGTGGGGCGGCCACCAGACAGGCCGCCCGTCCAATCCAAATTCTTATCAGAAGCACCCATGCGCCATGGCCGCGTCCGCCACGGGCATGGGTGCGATCATTCCTGGGAGACGACGATGCTCATAGTGCCGGAACGGGAAATCGCCGATCTGATGACGCGGGAAGCCGCCTTCGAAGCGGTGGAGAAGGTGTTCGCCGCCATGGCCTCGGGCGATGCGCGGAACTTTCCCGTCGTGCGCGAGGCCATCGGCCACGAGGATGCGCTCTACGGCTTCAAGGGCGGCTTCGACCGGGCCGGCCTCGCTCTCGGCCTCAAGGCCGGCGGCTACTGGCCAAACAATCTCGATAAGCGCGGCCTCATCAACCACCAGTCGACGGTGTTCCTCTTCGATCCGGACACCGGCAAGGTGAGGGCGATGGTCGGCGGCAATCTTCTGACCGCCCTGCGCACCGCCGCCGCCTCCTCCGTCTCGATCAAGCATCTCGCACGGGACGACGCCAAGGTTCTCGGCATGATCGGCGCCGGCCATCAGGCGACCTTCCAGCTCCGCGCGGCGCTGGAACAGCGCAAGTTCGAAAAGGTGATCGGCTGGAACTACCATCCGGACATGCTGCCGAATATCGAGAAGGTCGCAGTCGAAGCCGGCCTGCCCTTCGAGGCGGTCGAGCTCGACCGCATGGGCGAGGCGGACGTGATCGTCTCGATCACCTCGGCCTTCTCGCCCTCGCTGATGGCGGGTCACGTCTGCGAAGGCACCCATATCGCCTGCATGGGTACCGACACCAAGGGCAAGCAGGAGGTTGAGGCGGTGCTTCTCAAAAGGGCCCGCGTCTTCACCGACGAGGTCGCCCAGTCGGTCAGCATCGGCGAGGCCCAGCACGCGGTGGCCGAAGGCCTGATCGCGGAGGGCGACATCACGCCCATCGGCGCGGTCATCAACGGCACCCATCCGGGACGGACATCCGACAAGGACATCACGCTCTTCGACGGCACCGGCGTCGGCCTCCAGGATCTCGCGGTCGCTGCCGCCGTGGTCGATCTCGCGGTCGAAAAGGGCATCGCGATCGAGGTCGATTTCTGATCGACGGATGATTTTCGCGCGCGGCTCCATGGGGCCGCGCACGGAGCTTCAGAATTTCAGGCGGTCCGGATCGGTCCCGTCTCGATCGCATCCTGACCCGGCTCGACGCGATAAGGCGTCTCGAACCGATATTCCTCCAGATTGGCCGTCGTGCCGATCCGGTCGACCACAGCGAAGAGCCCCGGCTCGTGCAGCGGCGTCAGGACGCCGTGCCAGGTGCCGCGATGGAAGTTGATCCCCTGCCCCGGAGCCGCGACGAAGGCCTGCGGGGTTCCGGGCCTGCCGTCCTCGTCGGGCGCGACGACGACGAGGAAGGCATGGCCGGTCATCGAGACGAAGGCCTGGCTCCCCTCCGGATGGCGCTCGACGAGATCCACCTCGACCGGAAAGGCGACCGCCCGGCTTTCGAAGATGCTGATCCCGGCCCGTCCCTCCGGCCCGAAATCGAGCCGGGCGCGGTCGTGATACCGGCCGCAGCGGCCGGCATTGATGATCTTGTCCGGCTGTCCCGACACTTCGAGAACATCCCCGAACGGGGCGAAGGCATCGGCCGTCAGCGGCTCGGCGAGGATCGTCCGGCTCATGCGGACAGCTTCTCGCGCAGGCGCAGTTCGGCGATCCGCTCCACCTGCCGGCAGGCTTCAGTGAATTCCGTCTCGCGGGTCTGATCGATCCGGCGGCGGAAAGCCTCCATGATCGAGGCCTTGGTGTTGTCGCGCACGGCGATGATGAAGGGGAAGCCGAATTTGTCGGTATAGGCCTCGTTGAGTTCGGTGAAGGTCCGCCGCTCCTCGTCGGTCAGGGCGTCGAGGCCGACCGAGGCCTGTTCGGCCGAGGATTCCGCCGTCAACCGCTTGGCCGCCGCGAGCTTGCCGGCGAGGTCGGGATGGGCCTTCAGCACGTCGAGCCGCTTCTCGTCCGATGCGGAGCGGAAGATGCGGGCGAGCGCCGAATGAACGCCGGTCGCCGTGTCGTGCATCGTTCCGAGTTCCAGCCCGTGCGCCCCTTCCGCGATCCAGGGCGAATGCTCGAACACGCCGCCGAATTCGGCGACGAAAGTCTCCCGGTCCATCCGCGACGGGCGGAGACCCTTCACCGGCGGATGCTCGCGCGCCCAATGCTCGGCGATCTCGAGACGCGTCGCGAACCAGACGCCCTCATGGCTCCTGAAGTAGTCGAGCGCCCGCTTCAGGGCCGCGGCCCTGCTCGGACGGCCGATCAGCCGGCAGTGGAGGCCGATCGACATCATCTTCGGCGATCCCGCCTCGCCCTCTTCGTAGAGGACGTCGAAGGCATCGCGCAGCATGGCCTCGAAATCCTCGCCGGTGGTGAAGCCGGCCTGGATCGCAAAGCGCATGTCGTTGCAGTCCATCGTATAGGGCACGACGAGCTGGTCCTTGCCGCCCGCTTCCATCCAGTAGGGAAGATCGTCGCTGTAGCTGTCGGCGAGATAGGCGAAATCCCCCGCCTCGGCCGCGAGCTCCATGGTGTTCATCGAACAGCGGCCCGTATACCAGCCGCGCGGCGCCTCGCCCGTCACCTCGGTGTGGAGCCGGATCGCCTCGCGGATCTGCTCGCGCTCCTCCTCGGCGCTCATATCCTTGTGCTCGATCCATTTCAGGCCGTGGCTGGCGATCTCCCAGCCGGCCTCCTTCATCGCCGCGACCTGCTCGGGTGCGCGGGCGAGCGCGGTGGCCACGCCATAGACCGTGACCGGAACGTCCTTCAGCATGCGGTGGACGCGCCAGAAGCCGGCCCGCGAGCCGTATTCGTAGATCGTCTCCATGTTCCAGTGGCGCTTGCCCGGCCAGGGCTGGGCTCCGGTGATCTCGGACAGGAAGGCTTCCGAGGCCGCATCGCCGTGGAGGATGTTGTTCTCGCCACCCTCCTCGTAATTGAGGACGATCTGGACTGCGATTTTCGCGCCGTTCGGCCAGTTGGCGGCCGGGGGATTGGCGCCGTAGCCGGCCATGTCGCGAGGATAGCGTGTCACCGATGAAATCCTTTTCCCAAACGAGCCCGGAGCATAGACCAGCACGGTTGGACCGTTTTTCAAATTGCGTTTGAAGGTCCCTTCGCACGGGCGCGCTTTGCGCTCGGGCGCCGGTGCGCCCTAGATGGCGTCTCATCCTGGAGGAAGACGATGTCCGGCTATCTGACGACCCATGTGCTCGATACCGCCCGCGGCCGCCCGGCCGAAGGCCTGCGGATCGAGCTCTTCCGGATCGAGGGCGAGACCCGCACCCATCTGAAGACGCTCGTCACCAATGCGGACGGGCGCACGGACGAGCCGATCCTGCCCGAGGCGAGCTTTGCGACCGGCATTTACGAACTCGTCTTTCATGCCGGCGCCTATCTGGACAAGGTCGGCGTCGCCCCTGAGACCCCGCGCTTCCTGGGCGATATCCCCTTGCGCTTCGGCATATCGGAGGCCTCGCACTATCACGTGCCGCTGCTCCTTTCGCCCTTCGGCTATTCCACCTATCGCGGCAGCTGAACGCGCCGACGCGCCTCCTCCACCGCCTTGCCGACCCGCTCGACGACGAAGTCCATGAAGAGGCGCGTCTTGGGGTCCTGGCGGCGGCGATGGGTGAAGAGGCAGGCCATCTGGATCGGCTCGGGCGGCGTTTCGACCGCGACCGGCACGAGCCGGCCGGCCGCCAGATGATCGGCGATCTCGAAGATCGGCTTCAGCGCGATGCCGCATCCGGCGAGCGCCCAGTCGGTGAGGACGTTCCCGTCGTCCGATTCGTAGCGCCCGGACACCCGGAACCGCTTCGGCCCCTCGGGCGTCGTCAGCGGCCACTGGAATTCCGTCGCCCCCGGAAAGCGCAGATTGAGGCATTCGTGCCCCGCGGCCACGAGCTCGTCGCCGTTCTTCGGGCTCCCGCGCGCGGCGACATAGGCCGGGGCGGCGCACAGCACCCGCTCGATATCGGCGATCTTTCGGATGCGCAGCGTGCTGTCCTCGGGCTGGCCGAGGAAGAAGGCGAGATCCAGCCCCTCCGTGGTGATGTCGACCTTCCGGTCGGTCAGGCGCAGCCGAAGGCTGACATCGGGATACTGGGCGAGGAAGGCCGGCACCTGGGGCGCGATCAGGCTGCGCCCGAGGCCGAGCGGGGCTGCGACATAGAGCGCGCCGCGCGGATGCTCGGTGATGTCGACCACCTGCGCCTCGGCGTTCTCCACCGATTCCAGAATCTCGCAGGCCCCCGGATAGAAGGCCTTTCCCTGTTCGGTCGCGGTCAGGCTCCGCGTCGTGCGCTGGAACAGGCGGACGCCGAGATGCTCCTCGAGCTGGGAAATGCGCGAGGAGGTGACGGCAGGCGAGATGCGAAGGTCGCGGCCGGCGGCCGACATGCTGCCCAGTTCGTAGACACGCACGAAGGTGCGGATATTGTCGAGATAGGACATTGTTCGGATATTTTTAATGCTGCTTGGCTCTCACCATCGATACCAAAACAATCCCGGTCCGCATAGCGTGAGGGTGAAACGAGGTTCGGGGAACGCGCCATGTACGATCTGATTGCCGTCTGGGACTGGGTGGGCTTTGCCGTGCGCTGGCTGCACGTCATCGCCGCCATGGCTTGGATCGGCGCCTCCTTCTACTTCATCGCCCTCGACCTGATGCTGCGGCCGGCCCCCGACATGCCGAAGGGCGCCTATGGCGAGGAATGGGAGGTGCACGGCGGCGGCTTCTACCACACCACCAAATATCTGGTGGCGCCCGAACGCATGCCCGAGCATCTGACCTGGCACAAATGGCAGAGCTACACGACCTGGCTCTCGGGCGCGGCGCTCCTGATGATCGTCTACTGGGTGGGGGGCGAACTCTATCTCCTCGATCCCACCAAGGCCGATCTGACGCTCTGGCAGGGGATCGCCATCTCGGCCGCCTCGCTCACCATCGGCTGGCTCGCCTACGACGCCATGTGCAAGTCGAAGCTCAGCGAGCGGCCGACGCTGCTGATGCTCCTCCTCTTCGTCATCCTGGTCGCCATGTCCTGGGGCTACAACCAGATCTTCACGGGCCGGGCGGCGCTTCTCCATCTCGGCGCCTTCACCGCCACGATCATGACGGCGAACGTCTTCTTCCAGATCATGCCCAACCAGCGCATCGTCGTCGCCGATCTGAAGGCCGGCCGCACGCCGGACGCGAAATACGGCAAGATCGCCAAGGTCCGCTCGACCCACAACAACTACCTGACACTGCCGGTCGTCTTCCTGATGCTCTCCACCCATTACCCGCTGGCCTTCGCCACCGAGTATTCCTGGATCATCGCGAGCCTCGTCTTCCTGACGGGCGTCTCCATCCGGCACTACTTCAACACCATGCACAGGACCGGCAAGGGTCCGCACTGGACCTGGCTCGTCACGGTCCTCATCATGCTCGTCATCGCCTGGCTCTCCACCGCCCCGATGATGGACAGCGTCGAGGAGGCCGAAGCCCGGCCCCTCACCCCCTACGAGGAGAAGTTCGCGTCCGCCGCCGGCTTCGACGAGGCCTATCAGGTGGTGCTCGGTAACTGCTCCATGTGCCATGCGCGCGAGCCGGTGTTCAGCGAGACCATGCTCTGGCCGCCCAAGGGCGTGGTTCTGGAAACGAAGGCCGACGTCGCGCGCCATGCCGACGCGATCTTCATCCAGGCCGGGGCGAGCCATGCGATGCCGCCCCCCAATGCCGTCTCGACCATGACGGACGACTATCGCCAGGCCCTCGTCGCCTGGTATCGCAACGCGACGGGCGACTGAGGAAAAAGGCCGCGAGCGCCCCTTCGGCGGAGCCGGCCGCGCGGCACGACCGGTCCCTTGCGCGTCGATCGCCGGCAGCGACGATCAGGCGAGCGCCACCGTCATCGGATCATAGGCATAGACCCAGGCCGGGTCCTCCGGCTCCTTCAGCCAGGTATTGGCGTTGGAGATCGCCTGCACCTTCGTCGCGCGTTCGCGGCGCGTGTTCTCGTAGACCCGGAAGACCTCGGCATAGTCGCTCTCGCCGATCTCGGTGAGGCAGCGGGTGAGGACGGCCGCATCCTCGATCGCCATGCAGGCGCCCTGGGCCATGTGCGGGCGCATGGGGTGGCAGGCATCGCCGAGAAGGCAGAGCCGGCCCCGGCTCCACAGGTTCAGCGGATCGCGGTTCCAGAACGGCCATTTGGTCACGTGGTCGGTGGCGTTCACCAGCGCGTTCACCACGGGATGGGATCCGCCGAAGATCGCCTCCATCTCCTCGCGCGAGGATTCGACGAAGGGCGTGTCGTGTTCCCAGCCGTCCACCGGCACGCCGGTGACGTAGTAGTATTCCGAACGGTCCCGCTTGGTGGCATAGGCCATGATGTGGCGCGAGGCCTCCCACCACCATTTGACGCAGGCCTCGAATTCGAGACCCGAGGCGCGCAGCCGGTCCATGTTGACGAGCGCCCGGTGCCCGACCCAGCCCGAGAAGCGTGGCTTCTCAGGCCCGAGCAGCTTCTCGCGGATCGCCGAATTGATGCCGTCGGCGCCGATGACGAGATTGGCGGCGACCCGGCGTCCGTTGGCGAAGGAGAGAAGGACGTGGTCCTCGCGCTCCTCGATATCGGTGAGGCGGTGGTCGAAATGCAGCCGATCCTTGGCCAAAGCGTCGATCTGCACCGCATGCATGTCGCCGCGATGGATGGTGATGTAGGGGGCGCCGTATTCCTTGCGGGCGAAGTCGCCGAGCCGGATCTCGGAGAGATACTCCCCGGTATTGCCGTCGCGCGAGAACCAGTGATCGGGATGGGAGCCGATCGACGACAGCGTCTCGTCCAGGCCGATCTCCCGGAAGATCTTCATCACGTTCGGGCCGATATGGATGCCGGCCCCGAGCCGGTCGAAAGCGGGCGCCTGCTCGAAGGTGTGGGCGGAAAAGCCCGCCTGATCGAGAAGAGCCGCCGCCGCCGCACCGCCGAGCCCCGCACCGATGACCGCGATCTCGACCCGTTCGATTGTATCCATCTGGGTTCTTCCTTCTGAAATTTGTTTGTATGCTAACAAATATGGCCCGAATGTAAAGACCCCGGTGGCGGCCCATCGACGTCATTGCCGGGATGGTCAGGCGCCGAGGCCCGAGGCCCGAGGCCCGAGGCGGCGCTGCGACATGCGGAAACCCCCGCAGGCGTCGGGTCGCCCCCATGCCTCAGGGCGAGGCAGGCGCGTAGCGCATCCTCACATAGGCGGCGAGATCGGCGATCTGGCCCTCGGTGAGTTCGCCCGCAAAGCCGGGCATGTCGCGCCCGGCAAGCGCGAGCGGCGCCTCGATGCCCTGACGGATCACGGTCTTCAGCGCCTCGTCGTCCGGCGAGCGGATGGCGGCCGAGCGCGAAAGGGGAATAGTCGCGGCCGTGGCGAGCGAGGCGAGCGCCGGCTCGTGGCAGGTGGCGCAGGCGCTCTCGAAGATCCTGTGGGTGGCGTCGGGCATCGGCCGGGCCGCAGCGGCGGGATCGGCGAGCCGGGCTTCGGGAACGTTCGGCAGAGCCGAGGCGAGATAGGTCGCCATCGCCCGGATGTCCTCGTCGGGCAGGGCCTTCAGATTGGCGACCACATCGGCCATCGGCCCGGATGCGCTCGCGAAACCCTCGGCGAGCCCGGTGCGCAGATAGGCGTAATAGCGCTCCTCGCTCCAGCCGAAGGCGGAGGCCGCATCGCCGGCGATCGCCGGCGCGTACCATCCCTTGACGAGGGAGCCGGTCAGCGCGGCCTTGCCCGTCTTTTCGGCGCCGAGGAGATTGCGCGGGCTGTGGCAGGCCGAGCAATGGCCCGTCGCCTCCACGAGATACCGGCCCCGGTTCCAGTCCGCGCCCCGCGCCGGATGCCGCTCGATGGGCGCCGAATCGTGATGGAGCGCGTTCCAGAGCGCGTTGACCGGGCGGAGATTGGCCGGGAAAACCATCTCGGCCCGCGCGGTCTCTCGGGCCACCGGCTCCAGCGTCTGGAGATAGGCGTAGAGCGCGAAGATGTCGTCATCGGTCATCTTCGAAAAGGAGGTATAGGGAAAGGCGGGATAGAGATGGGTCCCGTCGCGCGAGATCCCGTGCCGCATCGCCCGTTCGAAGGCCTCGAGGCTCCATCGGCCGAGGCCGGTCTCGGGATCGGGGGTCAGATTGGTGGTGTGGATCGTCCCGTAGGGCGTGACGATCTCGAGGCCGCCGGCATTGGGCGCGCCGCCGGGGGCCGTATGGCAGTCGCCGCAATTGCCGGCGGCAAAGACCTGCCTGCCCTTTTCGAGGAGCTCGGCCGAAAAGCTCGATGCCGGCGGGGCGCTCGTCGGCGGGATCGCCCGCTGGATCGGCAGGGCGAGCGCACCGAGGGACAGCGTGCCGCCGAGGACGGCGGCAAGGCCGATGCCCTTCGAGCGCAAGCGGCCGAACCATGTCGCGGGCTTCATTGCACCGCTAAGACGCGGCGCGTGATCGGCCGAGCCCTGCAGGCGCCCGTCCTCGCGGCGATGGATGCCCATCGCCGCCCGCATGCGCTCGGGCGTGAACGGGGCCTCGCGCATGCGAACGCCCGTCGCGTCGAAGATCGCGTTGGCGATGGCGGCAGCGGCCGGAACGGCGGCGCTTTCGCCGACGCCGAGCGCCGGGTCCTCCGCCCGCTCGACCAGCATGGTCTCGATCCTCGGCACCTCCTCGAAGGTCGCCAGCGGATAGGTCGCCCAGCTCGACGGCGTGACCGTGATCTCCTCGAAGCTCACCTCCTCCTTGAGGACGCGGCTCGCGGTCTGGTTCACATTGCCGTGGATCTGGTGGCGCACCCCGTCGGGATTGATGACGAGGCCCTGGTCCTGGCCGACGAAGACGCGGGTGAGTTGCACCTCGCCGGTCTCCATGTCGACGGCGACGTCGCAGACCCAAGTGGCGGCAGCGGCCGCGGTCCCGGGAAATGTGCCGTGGACATAGGTCGCATAGGCAAATCCCTGGCCATAGGCCATGCGCCCCTCGCGCCGCCTGCGCGGGGCTGTGCGCGGCTCCCAGCCGCCCTCCTCGGCCGTGCGCAGGATCAGCGTGCGGGTGCGCGGATCGTCCAGATGGCGCAGGCGGAAGTCGACCGGATCCTGTCTTGCCTCATAGGCCATCTCGTCCACGAAGCTCTCATGGGCGAAGGTGTTCGGCAGGGCCGAGACCCCGCGCATCCAGGCGGCCCGCACGATCGGCGCCATGTCGTGGACCGTGATCGCCTTGTGGGGGATGCGGTAGGGCGGCACAATGGTGCGGTCGCCCATGTCCGAGGGGCGCGGCTCGGCGATGACGCGGCGGGTGAGGAGAAGGCCGAGATTGGTGGCCCGGTTGGAGGGATACCAGGTGTCGAGGCTGTAGGCGTGGAGATCGCCGCCGAGGAGCCCGCCCTCCACGTCCATCACCTGCGCGGCGCCCTTCGGCTCCCACAGATGCTCCTGCGCCCGCGTCAGCTGAACCCGGACCGGCCGCCCCACGGCGCGGGCGAGAAGCAGCGCGTCGGCGCCCACATCGTCGGCGCAGTTGCGGCCATAGCAGCCGGCCGCCTGATGGCGCC
Source organism: Fulvimarina endophytica (assembly GCF_003403015.1). Lineage (GTDB taxonomy): Bacteria > Pseudomonadota > Alphaproteobacteria > Rhizobiales > Rhizobiaceae > Fulvimarina > Fulvimarina endophytica. Next base: position 569,503 of record NZ_QURL01000003.1, on the reverse strand, counting down.
GGATCTCGATATCCTCTTCGGCAAGATCCACGAGCCGGGCGAGATCGGCGCGCAGCATGTGCGGGTTCTGGGTGCCGGACCAGAGGATCGGCCGCCCCCCGTTCCAGTCGGCGATCGACACCGAGGGGCCGATGGAGCCGTGCAGGTGGTAGGGCCAGACATAGGTGCGCGCGGCGCGCAGGTCGCATTCATCGATGCCCCGCGCGAAATCGCCGGATCTGTCGCAGGCGCGCGCCGTCGCCGGCTGGCAGCGGATCGTATCGGCAAGGCTGCGCATCTCAGGCAGATCGGGCGGCATGCGCCAGTCCACCGGCAGGGCCTCGGCGATCGCCCGCGCCTGATCCTCGCGCTCGGCGACGACGGCGAGGAAATCGGCCTCGCGCACCACGGCGATGAAGCCCGGCATGGCGCTGACGGCAGCCTCGTCATAGCCGAGAAGGCTGTGGCCGACGAAATCGCCGGCCTCGCGCCCGTGATAGGGCGGGCGCACTACATGGCCGTGCACCATGCCGGGCACGGTAACGTCGTGGATATAGACATGGCGGCCCAGCGCCTTGCCCGGCAGGTCGACGCGCGGGACTGGCCGGCCGACGATCCGGTAGTCGCCCGGCGCCTTGACCGGGGCACCCGGATCGAGAGCGAGCGCTGCCGCCTCGCCGCTCACGAGTTCGCCGTAGGTGACGGACCCGTTCGCGCTCCGGGCCTCGCCTTCGATCGTCTCGATCTCGCCGGCGGGCGCGTTGAGGCGCAGCGCGGCGCGGGCGACGAGCTCGGCGCGGATCTGCGCGGCGCCATGGCGCAAGGGAACCGCCGTGATCTGGATCGTCTCGGAGGCGATAGTCGGGCCCTGGTTCGGCGTGTGAGCGGTATCGCCGAGCACCACGCGCACCTGGCCGAGAGGCAGGTCGAGCTCCTCGGCGACGATCTGCGCCAGCGCCGTCTCGATGCCCGTGCCGAGATCCACATGGCCGTTGAAGGCGGTCAGCGATCCGTCCGCATCGAGCCGAAGAAAGGTTTCGCGATGAGTGCCGGTCTCCCGGTAGACCGTGATCGCCTCGGCTCGTGTCCCGCTCATATCCGCCCCCTCCCCCTCGTCCCGCTCTCTCTCATCAGCCGGGCGGCCTTCGCCACCGAGGCGACGATCTCCCGGTGCGTGCCGCAGCGGCAGAGATTGTGCCGCAGGGCCGAGCGGATCTCGGCCTCGGACGGATCGGGGTTCTCTGTGAGGAGTGCGATCGTCGTCATGATCATGCCATTGAGGCAATAGCCGCACTGGGCGCCCGTCTCCTCTACGAAGGCCTGTTGGACGGGATGCGGCACCTCGCCATCCGCCAGTCCCTCCAGCGTGACGACGCGCATGCCTTCAGCCTTCGCCGCGCGCAGCACGCAGGCCCGCGCGGGCGCCTCGTCGACGAGGACGGTGCACGAGCCGCACTGGGCAAGGCCGCAGCCGTATTTCGGCCCCGTCAGCCCGAGATCGTTGCGCAGGACGTCGAGCAGCGTGCGTCTCGGATCGTCCAGCCCGACGGCGACGGATCGACCATTGACCGAGAATTCGACCGAAAGGCTCACGAGAGACCTCCCCTTCCTCGCAGACAGCATCTCATAATTGTTTTTATACAAACAATCTGGCCGAGGAAAGCCGAAGCCTGCACAAAGCTGCGCCAGCCCCTGCCGCCGAACGCGGCACGGCCTTGTCCGGGCGGTGGCGATGTGCCATCGACGGTGAACGCACGCGAACGGGGAGCCCCGCGTTGAGCCGTCCAGAACACCAGAGCGAGCCCGATCTCGACTACAGGCTCGACGAACAGGTGGGCTTCCTCCTGCGCAAGGCCTATCAGCGCCACATGATGATCTTCGCCAGGAAGATGGCGGGCAATCTGACGCCGACCCAGTTCTCGACGCTGGTCCGCCTCTTCGCCGAGCCCGAGCCGATCTCCCAGAACGCGCTCGGCCGCCTCGTCGCCATGGATGCCGCGACGACCAAGGGCGTCATCTCCAGGCTCGAGAAGCAGGGGCTCCTGACCACGGAACGGGACAGGACGGACAAGCGCCGCTATCTCCTGCGCTCCACCGAAAAGGGCCGGGCGCTGCTGCGCGACGTCATCCCGATCGTCAAGGACATCACGGAGGAGACCGTCCAGCCGCTCACCAAGCGCGAGCAGGTCGTCTTCCTCAAACTCCTCGCCAAGCTCACCTGAGTCGGACGGGGCCGGGCATCGGGGCATCGGTTCCGGGACATCGTACGCCGGACGCAGCATGAGGCGCACAAGCCTTGCCCATGCTGCGTGATTTTCAGACAAATCGCTGCCTGAAAATTCGTCGCTGCAACGCACAAAAGTCTCCAACACCCTGATTTCACTATCTCGAGAAAAATTCTCGAGGGCATAACTTGTTTCTATACAAACAATGTGTGTAGCATTGCGGGCAAGAGGCAGACGTCGCCCTCGGGGATGAGGATCGACGGCGCGCCTTGCCGGGGAGTGAGCCGGGAGTGATAACGTCCGGGCGCGGCCGAGCGCCGGGCAGGGAGCGAGTGCGAAGCGCGAGACGGGGGGCCAAAAGGGTTCTCGCGGCCCTCGAAGGCGACGGCCCGTTCCGTATCGACACCCCGAAACGAGAAGAAGACCGGTTGACGACGGCAAGGCCGATCCACACCGGTCTCCAAAGGACAGAAGGAGCGCCGCATGAAGCCGATCCGCATCGGACAGATCGTCCCGAGTTCCAACATCACGATGGAAACGGAGATCCCCGCGCTCCTGCGCCTGCGCGAGACGATCGCGCCCGAGCGCTTCACCTTCCACTCCTCGCGCATGCGCATGAAGCATGTGACGAAGGAGGAACTCGCGGCCATGGACGGCCAGAGCGACCGCTGCGCCCTCGAGCTTTCCGATGCCCAGGTCGACGTGATGGGCTATGCCTGCCTCGTCGCGATCATGTCCATGGGCCACGGCTATCACAACCAGTCCGCTAAGCGGCTCCACCAGGTCACCGTCGACAACGGCAATCCGGCCCCGGTGGTCACCTCGGCCGGCGCGCTCTGCGAGGGCATCAAGGCGATCGGCGCGAAGAAGGTCGCGGTCGTCGCCCCCTATATGAAGCCGCTGACCGCGATGGTCGTCGACTACATCGCCAATGAGGGGATCGAGGTGAAGGTCTCCCACGCCCTCGAAATCTCCGACAATCTCGCCGTCGCCGCCCATGACACCGGCAGGCTGCCGGGCATCGTATCGGGTCTCGACATCGCCGATTGCGACGCGGTCGTCCTGTCGGCCTGCGTCCAGATGCCCTCGCTCGCCGCCGTCTCCATGGTGGAGGCGGAGACCCGCAAGCCGGTTCTGACCGCCTCCATCGCCACCACCTGGGCGATGCTGAAGGCGCTCGACCTTCCGACGCGCGTTCCCGGCGGCGGAACGCTTCTCTCCGGCGCCTACTGATCGGGCGCCTTCAGGCTCAGACCCAATCCGACGAAGGAGCTGACCTTGGCTCGCGGTTACAATGTCCAGGCGAACGCGATTCGCCAGCATCTCATCCACTTCCCGGGCTCCGGCCCGACCATGCTCCTGATCCCCGGCATCACCTCGCCGGCGATCACCTGGAACTTCGTCGCCGAGCGCCTCTCCGAGACCTATGACGTCCACGTCCTCGATGTGCGCGGCCGGGGCCTCAGCCAGGCCGGCGACCTCGACTACTCACTCGACGCCATGGCGGGCGACGCCATCGCCGTCGTCTCGGCGGCCGGTCTCGGACAGCCGATCGTCCTCGGCCATTCCATGGGCGCACGCACCGCGATCCGCGCCGCCCGCAAGGCCCCGGACGCCTTTTGCGGCCTCGTCCTCGTCGACCCGCCGGTCTCGGGCCCTGGTCGCCGGGAATATCCGTCGAAATGGGCCTGGTACGAGGATTCGATCCGCCTTGCCCAAACGGGCTGTTCGGCCGAGGACATGAAGGCGTTCTGCCCGACATGGACCGAGGAGCAGCGGGCCCTGCGCGCCGAATGGCTGCACACCTGCCAGCTCGATGCGATCGACACCGCCTTCCGGGGCTTCCACACCGACGACATCCACGCCGATCTTCCCCATCTCGCTCTGCCCATGCGCCTCGTCGTCGCGGGGGCAGCGCCCGTGATCGGCGAGGAGGATGTCGCCGAGATCCGGTCGCTCGCCCCGAAGATCGAGGTGCGCACCGTCGAGGGGGCGGGACACATGATCCCCTGGGACGATCTCGAAGGATTTCTTTCCGCCGTCCGGGGCTTCGGGACCGCCTGAAGGCCAGCAAGCGCAGACGCCACTTATTCGGATCAAGGACGAGACAACGATGGATCAGTTCAGCTTCACCGAAATCTGCCTGCATCAGCTGAAGATGTCGGGCGTCCACGAGGGCGAGAAGCTCGTCGTCCTGACGCAGGGCTCCGAGCGCCTCGACTATGCCGACGCCTTCATGGCCGCCGGCCAGCGCCTCGGCGCGAAGATGTATCACATGCGCCTTCCCGCCCCTCCGGTTGCGGGCGCCTGGGCGGTCGGCCAGACGGGGCTCGCCGCCATGCCCGACGCGGTCGAGGCCCTGAAGCGCGCCGACATGCTGATCGACTGCATCTTCCTCCTCTTCTCGCCCGAACAGTTCGCGATCCAGGAGGCCGGCACGCGCATCCTCACCGCCGTCGAGCCGCCGGAGCTCCTCGCCCGCATGCTGCCCTCGAAGGAACTGCGCGAGAAGGTGGAGATCGGCGCCGAATATCTGGCGAAGGCCAAGGTCATGCGGATCACCTCCCCGCATGGCACCGACGTCACCTACAAGCTGAACACCTATCCGACGATCGCCGAATATGCCTGCACCGACGAGCCGGGCCGCTGGGACCACTGGCCCTCGGGCTTCGTCTTCACCGGCGCGGACGACGACGGGGTGGACGGGCAGATCGTGGTCGCCCCCGGCGACATTCTCCTGCCCCAGAACATGTATGTGCGCGATCCGATCACCTACACGATCGAGAAGGGCTGGATCACCGATATCCGGGGCGGCCTCGATGCCGAACTCGTCAAGTCGTACATGGCCGGCTTCAACGATCCGCGCGGCATGGGCATGAGCCATGTGGGCTGGGGCATGAACCCTGCCGCCAAGTGGCACGGAATGGTGCCGGGCGAATTCCCGGGCGGCATGGGCATGGAGCCGCGCTCCTTCTACGGCAATGTGATGTTCTCGACCGGCCCGAACAACGAACTCGGCGGGCCGAACGACACCGCCTGCCATCTCGACATCCCGATGCGCGGCTGTTCGCTCTTCCTCGACGACGAGCCGATCGTCCTCGATGGCGATCTCGTCGTGGACGAGATGAAGATGGCGCGCCACTGAGTAGGCGAGCGCGGCGGCTTGATGGCCGCCCGCCGCACGACCCGCTTTTGACCGGCGGACCGATGAAGGCATCGCTTGCGAATGTCCGCCGGCAGCCCGAGCGGCGTCCGAGCCCCTCGCCGAACGGGAATTGACCCAAGGGGTCGGTTCATTCGTCCGGCGGCATCAGAGATGAGACGAAAGAACCCGCGATGAGCCAGGAGAAGGTTTACGAACAGGCCGGTTTCGGCGCGAGCGTGCCGCGCGGATCGCGCCCGGCGATCCTCGTCGTCGATTTCAGCTACGGCTTCACCGATACGCGCTATCCGACGGCCGCCGAGATGGGCGCCGAGATCGCGGCGACCCGCCGGCTCACCGATTTCGCCCGCTCGGCCGGCATGCCCGTCCTCTACACGACGATCGCCTATACGCCGCTTGAGGCCCGCAGCCTGCCCTGGCTGAAGAAGGCGACCGGCATGGCCGCGCTCGAAGTCGGATCGCGCCTCGTCGAGATCGACGAGCGCTGCGGGGCGGGCGAGGAGGACGCCCTCGTCGTCAAGCACGGCGCCTCAGCCTTCTTCGGCACCAATCTCGCCGCAATCCTGACGGGGGCCGGCGTCGACACGCTGGTCGTCACCGGCGCCACCACATCGGGCTGCGTGCGCGCGAGCGTCGTCGATGCGGTGCAGTCCGGCTTCAACACCCTGGTGCCCGCCGATTGCTGCGCCGACCGCGCTCAGGCGCCGCACGAGGCAAGCCTCTACGACATGCACCAGAAATATGCCGACGTGACCGACAGCACCGACATTCTGGAATGGCTGCGATCCGTTCCGGCCCGTTGAAAGGCAGAAGTCCGCGGACGATGATTTCCGGCCGCCGCGACATCGGTCTGGCGGCAGCGCCTGAAAATCGAGATGATCATCCGAACGCGGCCGTCCCAGGCCCCGTCGGACATGCAGGAAAACGAGGAATCGAGGTCTAGGGAGACCCCTCCCGACGCCGTTCAACCGGGTCGCGGACGCTGTGTCCGCTTAGAGAGAAGAGGTCAAACCATGCTCCGCAAACTCAGTCTCGGACTGATGCTGCTCCTCATCGCCGCCTGTTACGTGGTTCCCTACGGCATGCTCGGCGAGACCGCCAGCTGGACCGGCGCCTTCCTCTTCTGGACCATTGCGGGCGTCGTCGTGATCGCCCTCAACGCCATGGCCACCGCCCGCTTCGGAGATCAGGACCAGTGACCACGACCTATATCCTCATCGGCATCGCGATCTACGTCGTCGCTTCCGTCGTCGTCGCCTACATGTCGCGCTCGGGCGAATCGGCCTCGATGTCCGAATACTTCATCGGCGGGCGCTCGATGGGCGGCCTCGTCTCCGCCCTCTCCTACTCGGCCACCACCTATTCGGCCTTCATGATGGTCGGCCTCGCCGGCCTCACCTACAAGGGCGGCGTCGGCGCCCTCGGCTTCGAGATCGTCTATTTCGCGGGCGTCTCCCTCGTCGCCATCTTCGGCCCCCGCTTCTGGGCCGTCGGCAAGGCCTACGGCTTCGTCACGCCCTCCGAGATGCTCGGCGCACGCTACGGAAGCCGCTGGGTCGCGATCTCGGCCGCGGTCGCCAGCTGCATCTTCCTCATTCCCTATTCGGCCGTGCAGCTCGCCGGCGTCGGCTATCTCCTCGCCGGCATGAGCGGCGGCGCGATCTCCTTCGGCATCGGCATCGTGGTCGCCACGGTCCTCGCGATCGCCTTCTCCTACATCGCCGGCATCCGATCGGTGATGTGGACCGACAGTCTCCAGGCTCTCCTGATGATCGTCGCCTCCGTCGCGGTCGTGGCGCTGGTCGTTGCCGAACTCGGCGGCTTCACCGCGCTCTTCGACGCGGTCGCCGAGCGCAATTCCGCAATGCTCACGGTGCCGGGTCCGGGCCTCTTCTCCTTCACCACCTTCCTCGGCCTGACGATCCCGTGGTTCTTCTTCGCGATCTCGAACCCGCAGGTCTCCCAGCGCCTCTACATGCCCGCATCGCTCGGGGCGCTCCGCCGCATGCTGATGATCTTCCTGGTCTTCGGCCTCATCTACACGCTGGTCTCGGTGATGTGGGGCTTCTCGGCCTTCGTCGCCTTCCCCGATCTCGCCCAGCCCGATCTCGCCACCTCCACGCTGCTCTCCTCCGACTTCGTGCCGCCGCTTCTCGGCGTCGCGGTGATGGTGGGCATCCTGGCGGCCGCGGTCTCGACGATCGACTCGATCCTCCTCACCCTCTCCTCCATGCTGGCGCGGGACGTCTATGCGAACGTGAAGACCGGCAGCGACGATCGCCGCCAGCTGACGATCGGCAAGATCGTCATCCCGGTGATCTCCCTTATCGCTCTCGGCTTCGCCGCCATGGAGTTCAGCCTGATCGCGGTTCTCGCCGTCGCGGCCTCCACCGGCCTCGTGGTGATCGTGCCGGTGATCGTCGGCGCCTTCTTCTGGAAGCGCGGCACGGCGGCCGGCGCCCTCGCCTCGATCCTGGGCGGCAGCGTCTTCGTGGTCGCGATGTATCTGACGGGCAATTCCCTGATGGGGCTGAATGCCGGCATCCTCGGACTCCCCGTCTCCGCGCTCCTCTTCGTCGCCGTCAGCCTCGCCACGAAGCCGCAGACGGCGGAAGCCGCACGGTTCATGGCGATCGCGAACGCTCCCCTGAGGCCGGCAGGCGAGCCTGCCCCCGCCGGCGCGAATCTCGCCGGCTGATCCCGGCGCAATCAGCATTCGAAAAGCGTGCAAGGCCCGCCGTTCCGAACCCAACGGAACGGCGGGCCTTCGTTTGCCGGATGGCATTGAGGGGCGGGGGACGTGCCGTGAATCGAGGCCGGCCCCGAAAGAAGACCGCTTCGGAAAGCCGATCGAGCGGGGCGGAAACTCTCGCCCTCGCTCGCTCTCACGTCCTGGCTAGGATCGGGTCGATGGCGACCCGGCCTAAGCGAGGCCCGGCGATCTAAGGCATCGGACCGAAACGTGGACCCGGTGTTCGGACCATCCGATGGATGCGCAAGAAAACCGGAGCCTCGAACCCGACCCTTGCATCGGGTCCGAGTCTCTAGCGGTCCACCCTCTCCGGCCGCACCGCATCGATCTTCGTCCCGATCAGGCGGTCGAGCAGCCAGTAGGCGAGGAAGGCCGCGAGGATCGCATTCACCGGCGGCACGCCCGGCGAGACGAGGCCGGCGACACAGCCGATGGCATAGGCCGCGAGACCGGGCCAGTTGAAGGCGGGGATCGCGGCCGTCGCGAGCGCCGGATAGCGGCCGCGATGCCTGACGAAGAAGTCCGCCATGATGACCCCGCCGATCGGCGGAATGAACGTCCCCAGCGCCAGGAGGAACGGGACGAGATGGAGGTCGATGCGCATGAGCGCGAGGCCTGTCCCGATCAACGCCCCGATCACGGTGACGAGGCGCCGGCGCGGCGTGGCGAAGGCCGCGCATCCGACGACCGAGAAGTTGTAGATCGTGTTGTCCTGCGTGGTCCAGAGGTTCAGGAACAGCATAGCGATGCCGAACAGGGTCAGGCCCTGGAGGACAAGAACGTCCACCACGTCCGGCTGCTGATAGACGAGGGCGCCGATCGCGCCGGTGGCCACCATCAGTCCGTTCCCGATGAAGAAGGCGAGAAACGCGCCGCCGACCGCATGGCTCGACTTGGCGGCGAAGCGCGTCCAGTTCGTCGCCTGGGTGCCGCCCGAGACGAAGGTTCCGAAGACGATCGCGATCGCAGCGCCGATACCGAGGCTGGTGGTGGGCTCGCCCGATGCCAGCCCGGCGATCCCGCCGGCATCGCGCAGGGCCAGAACGATCGACAGGGCGAGCAGGACGAGGATGGCCGGCACCGCGACGATCGAGAGAAGCTCGAGGCCGCGATAGCCGACATAGGCGGTGAGGCAGAAGGCGAGGCCGAAGAAGACGATCAGCCCGTTGAGCATCAGGGGGCTCTGGTCGGGATCGGCGCCGGCCATGCGCAGGAGAACGACGGCGATCGTCGCCGTGCCCCATCCGTACCAGGCGATCTGTGTGAAGCCGAGGAGCAGGTCCGACAGGCGGGCACCGATCCGGCCGAAGCCGAAGCGGCTGAGAAGTGCCGTGTTGAGACCGGTCTTGAAGCCGATATGGCTGAGAACGGCCACATAGAGGCCGAGAAGCAGGTTGCCCGCGAAGATGACGAGGACGAGGTCCGGCCAGAAAGGAAATGCGGTTCCGATCTGCCCACCCGCGAACATGGTCGCGGTGAAGAAGGTGAAGCCGAGAAGGATGATGGCGAGAGACCAGAAGCTCTTGCGGTCGCCCATCGGCACTTCGGAGAGGGGGTAGTCTTCGTTCGGCTTGGGAGCCGCGGGATGAGTGCTCATCGGAGCCCTTTCTTGAAAACATCCTCCCGGTCTCGTCTAAGGGCGGGGAAGCGCGCCTTGCGTCCTTCCCCGCCCCGGTTCGGCATGCGATGCGTCGTCAATCCTCCGCGATATCCTCGTTCCACAACGCGTCGTTGCCCGGCTTTGCGAGGAAACGACGCATCACATCCTTGCATCCCTCGTCGTCGAGAAGGACGACCTCCACGCCGCGCTCGCGCAGGAAATCGATATTGCCGTCGAAGTTCTCCGCCTCGCCGACGACGACCTTCGGGATGCCGAACTGCACGATCGTCCCGGAGCACATCATGCAGGGGCTGAGCGTGGTGTAGAGAACGGTGTCGCGATAGGTCTTCTGGCGCCCTGCCTTGCGCAGGCAGTCCATCTCGCCATGGGCGATCGGATCGCCCGCCTGGACGCGCTGATTGCATCCCGAAGCCACCAGTTCGCCGTCCCGAACGAGCGCCGCCCCGATCGGCAGGCCGCCATCGGCAAGGCCGGCTTCGGCCTCCCGAAGCGCGATTCCCATGAAATATTCGTCCTCTTGCGTCATCGGCTTCCTCGATCCTTTCCTTGTCTTCGGCCCGCCGCTGACTGCGGGCCTCGTCGTCTCAGCGGTTCGTCCGCTCCTGCCGGCCACGAAGACCGCCGATCACAGATCGTCGCGCTTCCAGGCGCCGGCCGGGATGCGGTCCGTGGGCACGCGGTGGAAGGCGCCGTCCTGGTAGACCCAGTTGAGGCCGACGCTCGTCGCCAGATACCTCTCGTCGTCCGGGTTCTCGATCTCGGCCTGCCGGTAGCGCGGCGCGATCCAGAAGCGCATGAGGAGATAGTAGGCGAGGAAGGCGAGCGGGAAGCCCACGAGATAGGCGTAGTCGAGGGCGAGGAGCGCCGCGCCCCCGCCGATCCCCCAGGCGATGAGCCCGGCCGGGTTGAAGCCGCCCGCATAGGCGAACTGCCCGTCCGCCCGGTAGAGATCGGGCACGTTGAGGCGCCGTTTGCGGATCACGAAGTAGTCGCAGATCATGATGCCGCCGACCGCCGACAGAAGCGCGCCGTAGAGCCCGAGATAGAAGAACAGGTTGTTGAGGATCAGCCAGGGCATCGCCAGCGTGCCGACGATGCCGGCGATGACGAGGGCCATGGTGTAGCTGATCTTCGGCGCCCCCACATTGACGAAAGTCAGCGCCGCCGGGATGAGATTGGCCGAGTTGTTGGTGGACCACTGGGCCAGAACCACCATGACGAGAAGGATGACGAGGGTCACGCCGCCGCCCTGGCTCTGGATGACGTTGATCGGGTTCCAGTCGCCGGCGACGATGAAGGAGGCCGCGCCGATCAGCGCGATCCAGGCCTGGGTCACCGGCAGGGCCACGAATTGCGCGATCCAGATATTGCGGTTGCGCCGGACATAGCTCTTCGTGCCGGCCTCCACCTTCAGGAAGCGGGTGATGTTCGGAATGTCGACGGCAAGCGTCGACCAGAAGGCCATGTTGGCGACGAAGAGGGCGACGAGATTGATGTCGGCATCGCCCGCGAAGGTCCAGATGTTCAGCCCTTGCGTGTCCGCGACCCCGGTGAGCGTGAAGTACATCCAGACCGAAATGGCGACTATGGCGGGCGCGGCGACCGCCGCGAGCTTCTCCACCGCCCTGATGCCGAGCGCGGTATTGGCGATCTGGAGAATGGCGAACAGCGCGTACCAGAGCGGCCAGCTCTCGAAGCCGGTCAGATAGCCGATGATGCCGTTGAGCGCGAGCGCGCCGAGATAGGTCTGGATGCCGAACCAGATCGCCGCCACGATCCCGCGCGAGACGGACGGAAAGTGGGTGCCCAGCACGCCGAAGGGTGCCCGCAGATAGACCGCGAAGCTCAGGCCGTGCTCGGTGCCGATATCGGCCGTCATCGCCATGATGATGCCGAGCAGGAGATTGGCGAGGAAGATCGTCACGATGGTGGTGGTGAGCGACAGGCCGGCGACGCCGCTCGCGCCCAGCTGGAAGGTGGCGATGATCACCGCCATGCCGATCCATAACCCGATATAGCCGAGGGCGCCGATCGTGCGCTGGTTCAGCCAGACCGGAAGAATCGATTCCTCAATGAGATGGGAATCGGCCCGCCGGGATGCGCCTGCCACCGTGCTCATGAAAGGCTCCTTTGCCTGATACTGACCATAGGGGTCACGCCCGGCCGAGCCCTTGATGCGGCCCGGCCGTGCGCCATCTCACATTTGCGCGCCGCGAGCCATGTCATCGGGCTCGGCGATCCTTGAGGATCAGACGCCGGCCGGAATGCCCGAGCGCTCCACCTTGCGCGGGGCGACGAGTTCCTTCCAGGTCGACAGCGCCCGGCTCGCCGGCGCATCCGCCGGCCGCTCGACGAAGCGCCCGTCGCCCGTTTCGGCGCGCACTTCTCCGTCGCGATAGGCGACGCGCCCGCGCGACAGGGTGACGACCGGAAGGCCCGTGACCTCGATCCCCTCGAAGACGTTGTATTCGATGACCGAATGCTGCCTTGCGGCGGTGATCGTCTTCGTCGCGGCCGGATCGAAGACGATCAGATCGGCCTCGGCCCCGACGAGGATCGCGCCCTTTCGCGGATAGATGTTGAGGATCTTCGCGATATTGGTGGAGGTGACGGCGACGAACTCGTTCATGGTGAGCCGTCCCGTCCGCACGCCCTTGGTCCACAGAACCGAGAGCCGGTCCTCCAGCCCGCCGGTGCCGTTCGGGATCTTGCGGAAGTCGCCGACGCCCATCCGCTTCTGCTCGTCGGTGAAGGCACAGTGATCGGTCGCGACCACCTGAAGGGAGCCCGCCGAAAGGCCGGCCCAGAGCGAATCCTGATTGGCCTTGTCGCGGAAAGGCGGCGACATCACGCGCCGGGCGGCGTGCTGCCAGTCGGGGTTCTGATACTCGCTCTCGTCGAGAACGAGATGCTGGATCAGCGGCTCGCCATAGACCCGCATGCCCTTTTGCCGCGCCCGGCGAATGGCCTCGTGCGCCTGTTCGCAGGAGGTGTGCACCACGTAGAGCGGGACGCCCGCCTGGTCGGCGAGCATGATCGCCCGGTTCACGGCCTCGCCTTCCACCTCCGGCGGCCGCGAATAGGCGTGGGCCTCGGGTCCGGTCTGTCCGACATCCATCAGCTTCTGTTGGAGCGCTGCGACCACATCGCCGTTCTCGGCATGGACGAGGGGCAGCGCGCCGATCTCGGCGCAGCGGGTGAACGAGGCGAAGAGCTCGTCGTCGTTCACCATCAGGGCGCCCTTATAGGCCATGAAGTGCTTGAACGAGTTGATCCCCTTCTCGACGACCTTCGGCATCTCGTCGAAGACCTGCTCGCCCCACCAGGTGATGCCCATGTGGAAGGAGTAGTCGGTGCGGGCCGGCCCCGCCTTCTGGAACCAGGCCTGCGCCGTGTCGACGAGCCCCTGGCCCGGCGAGGGCAGCGCGAAGTCAACCGTCATCGTCGTGCCGCCGGCGAGCGCTGCGGCCGTGCCGCTGTCGAAGTCGTCGGCCGAATGGGTGCCCATGAAGGGCATTTCCATATGGGTGTGAGGGTCGATCCCGCCCGGCATCACATAGGCGCCGGAGGCGTCGATCACCTCGTCGCCCTCGAGATCCTGTCCGATTTCGGCGATCCTCTCGCCATCGATCAGAATATCGGCCTTGTAGGTCAGGTCGGCGGTGACGATCGTGCCGCCCTTGATGACGAGAGTCATGTCTGAATCCCTAAACCAGATGCTATTGGAAGCGCCTTTTGAAGGCTGAGAACGTTGATTAAAGCGAACTTGATACGCGCAATGTCTTCCGCTTCGAGGTGACCGATCCTCGTCCCGATCCTTTCAGGCAACGCCGCAGACAATCGATCCACCATTGCCTGCGATATCTCTCGCAAGCCGTTCGTGGGCGTTGGACGAATGGTCACGCGTATCATCGAAGCATCGGCAAGTATGCTCGTCAGCGGACAAACGATGATCGGCCGCTCGGGAAGAATGAATTCGTTGGCTTGAACAACGACCGATGGTCGCGGCTTGGATGCCGTTCCTTTGATGGAAGCGATGAAAACGTCACCGCGTTTCACGCCGTGTCGCCATCCGGTAGCCCGGACTGCATATGTTCGAGCCAGCGATCGATCTCGCCGTCCTGCAGATCGGCGTCTGCCGCGTTTCGTGCCTGTCGTGCAGCTTCCGTTCGATAGGTCTCACTGTCGCGATCGATCACCCAGACTTCGATCGGGCGCCACCCTCGCGACTGCAGGCTCTCGCGTTCTTCCGATGTCAATTCCTGCGGACGTCCCATGCGCCTATCCTCATCACCGTTACTCGATCCTATTCCACGATCTCCGCCGTCTCCACCACCGCATGAAGGAGCACATCGGTGCCGGCCTTGGCCCAGTCCTTCGTGATCTCCTCGGCCTCGTTGTGGGAGAGGCCGCCGACGCAGGGGCACATGATCATGGCGGTGGGCGCGACATTGTTGATCCAGCAGGCGTCGTGGCCCGCGCCCGAGACGATGTCGATATGGCTGTAGCCGAGCCTGTCCGCGCCGTCCCGGATCGACTGCAACAGCCCGGGATCGAATGCCGGCGGGTCGAACTGGCCGACGATCTCGTGGGAGAGCTCCACGCCGAGCGCCTCGCACAGCTTCGGCGCTTCCGCCTCGAAGCGCTCGACCATGGCGTTCAGCCGGTCGAGTTCGTGGCTGCGGAAGTCGATCGTGAAGACGACCTTGCCGGGAATGATATTGCGGGAATTGGGATAGACGTCGATATGGCCGATCGCCCCGACGGCATTCGGCGCATTGTCCATGGCGATCGCGTGGACGAGCTCGGTGATCTGGGCAAGGCCGCGCCCGGCATTGCGGCGGAGCGGCATGGGCGTCGAGCCGGTATGGCTCTCCTTGCCCGTCACGATGCACTGGATCCAGCGCAGGCCCTGACCATGGGTGACGACGCCGATATCCTTGCCCTCGGCTTCGAGGATCGGACCCTGCTCGATGTGAAGCTCCAGGAAGGCATGCATCCTGCGCGCGCCGACCTCCTCCTCGCCCTTCCAGCCGATCCGCTCCAATTCGTCGCCGAAGGCGAGGCCCTTCGCATCGGTCTTGGCATAGGCCTCTTCCAGGGAAAGAACGCCGGCGAACACCGCCGAGGCCATCATTGCGGGGGGAAAGCGCGCGCCCTCCTCGTTCGTCCAGTTGGTGACGACGATCGGGTGCTTCGTCCTGATGCCGAGATCGTTGAGGGTGCGCACGACCTCCAGTCCGCCCAGAACGCCGAGCACGCCGTCATAGCGTCCGCCCGTCGGCTGGGTGTCGAGATGGCTTCCCACATAGACCGGCAGGGCATCGGGGTCCGTTCCCTCGCGCCGCGCGAACATGTTGCCCATGGCGTCGGTCGCCAGGGTAAGGCCCGCCGCCTCGCACCAGCGCTTGAAGAGATGGCGCCCCTCGCCGTCCTCGTCGGTTAGGGTCTGGCGGTTCGAGCCGCCCGCGATGCCGGGACCGATCTCCGCCATTTCATGGATCGAGGCCCACAGCCGGTCGGCGTCGATGGTGATGTTCGTGGGGCTGGGCATGGCGGATCCTTCGGCGGGTGGTCTTTGCGTGGCGGGCGGGACCTCAGCGCCTAATCGATCGAGCGAAGCACGGATCTCAGCCCCTCGACGATCCGTCCGATATCGTCCTTCGAAACGATCAGCGGCGGCGAGAGGGCGATGATATCGCCCGTCACGCGGATCAGAAGCCCGGTCTCGAAGGCCCGCACGAAGGCCGAATAGGCCCGCTTCGTCGGCCCGTCCTCATGGGGTTTCAGCTCGATCGCACCGATCAGACCAATCGTGCGGATGTCGATCACGTGGGGCTCGTCGCGCAGGGAGTGGATCGCATCGGCCCAGACCTCCTCGAGGCTCGCGGCATGCTCGAAAAGACCCTCCTCCTGATAGGTCTCGAGGGTGGCGAGCCCTGCGGCGGCGGCCACCGGATTGCCGGAATAGGTGTAGCCGTGGGCGAACTCGATCATGTGCTCGGGCCCGTTCACGATCGCGTCGTGGACCGTGTTGGAGGCGATGACCGCGCCCATGGGGATGACGCCGTTGGTGAGGCCCTTGGCGGTGACGAGGATATCCGGCGTCACGCCGAAGCGCTCGGCGGCGAAGGCCGCACCCAGACGCCCGTATCCGGTGATCACCTCGTCGAAGATGAGGAGGATGCCGTGCTGGTCGCAGATCTCGCGCAGCCGCTTCAGATAGCCCTTGGGCGGCGGCAGGACGCCCGTCGATCCGGCGACCGGCTCGACGATGACGGCGGCGATGGTCGAGGGGTCGTGCAGGGTCGCCAGCCGCACCAGATCCTCGGCGAGTTCGGCGCCATGCTCGGTCTCGCCGCGCGAGAAGCCGTTGCGGGCCGGGTCGTGGGTGTGGCGCATATGGTCGACGCCGGCCAGAAGCGTGCCGAACATCTTGCGATTGCCGACGATGCCGCCGACCGATATGCCGCCGAAATTGGTGCCGTGATAGCCGCGCTCGCGGCCGATGAGGCGGGTGCGCTGCCCCTCGCCGCACGCCCGGTGAAAAGCGAGCGCGATCTTCAGCGCGGTCTCGACCGATTCCGAACCGGAATTGGTGAAGAACACCCGGTCGAGGCCTTCCGGCGCGATCGATGCGAGGCGCGAGGCGAGTTCGAAGGCGAGCGGATGGCCCATCTGGAAGGTCGGCGCGAAGTCGAGTTCGCCCACCTGCCGCCGGATCGCCTCGGTGATCGTCTCGCGGCAATGGCCGGCATTCACGCACCACAGGCCCGCCGTCCCGTCGATCACCTCGCGTCCGTCGGTCGTGCGGTAGTGCATGTCCTTGGCCGAGGCGAACATGCGCGGCGCCGCCTTGAACTGCCGGTTGGCGGTGAACGGCATCCAGAACGCTTCGAGATCGTTCGGATTGGATCGCACGGGCTGGTTCATGGCATGAAAGCTTTCGATGGACTGCGGGGGCGGGTCGCCATATTTGACTAATTGGTCAAAACGCTAGGCCCGCGGCACGGGATGCGTCAAGGACTTTGTGCTCGTTCTAAGCACTTTTCGCAACGCACAATTTTTAACCATGTCGAGCCAGGCTCCGGGCGGTCCCTGGCCGCTGCCGGCGGCCCGGCGACGATCCACCCGCATCCGTTTTTGCGCCATCCGCCGAAAACCCGCATCCACTTTCGGCGCCAATGCTGTAGAGGCAGGCCATGACCATGCAACCGGGCAAGACGGCGGGCAAGACCGCCGAGGCGAAGAGACCGCGCACGCGGACCCAGGCAGTCAACCGGGAGATCATCCTGGAGGCCGCCCTGTCGGTCTTCGCCAAGCATGGCCTGCGCGGCTCGACCGTCGACCAGATCGCCAGCGAAGCGGAGATGTCGAAGCCCAATCTCCTCTACTATTTCCGGCGCAAGCAGGACATCTATCGCGCGCTTCTGGAGGCGACGCTCGATGCCTGGCTGGAACCCCTCGCCGCGATCGATCCGGACGGTGAGCCCGTGGAGGAACTGCGCCGCTACATCTCCGCCAAGCTCGATCTGGCAAGACGCCGGCCCGAGGCCTCGCGCCTCTTCGCCAACGAGATCCTCTCCGGCGCGCCGGTGGTCGAGGACTTCCTCAAAGGCCCTCTCAAGGCGCTCGTCGACGAGAAGGCGGCGATCGTGCGCGGCTGGGTCGGCGAGGGACGGCTCGCCCCCGTCGACCCGCATCACCTGATCTTCGCGATCTGGGCGACGACCCAGCACTATGCCGACTTCGACGTCCAGATCCGCGCGCTTCTCGGCACCCAGGTGGACGGGCCGGGCTTTTCCGACCAGGCCGCCCAGGCGGTGCTGACGATCATCCTGTCGGGCGTGCGCCCGAGAGACTAGGTTCGCCGCGTCCTACTCCGCCGCGTCCGCGACCACCGGTTCGGGCGCGAACTGCAGGCGCTCGGCGGCCGACGGGTTGTTCGGATGCTGCGTCCAGTTGGCGTAGGTCTCGGGGATCGCCTTCCCGGTGCGCGGATCGGTTCCCGAAATGCGCTCCATGGTGATGCAGTCCTCGACCGGGCAGACCTCGACGCACAGATTGCAGCCGACGCATTCCTCGTCGATCACCTCGAAATGGCGCCGCCCGTCCTTCATGGCGGTGATCGCCTGATGGGAGGTATCCTCGCAGGCGATATGGCAGCGCCCGCAGGAGATGCACTTGTCCTGGTCGATCCGCGCCTTGGTCACGTAGTTGAGGTTGAGATACTGCCAGTCGGTGACGTTCGGCGCGGCCCGGCCGCGGAAGTCCTCAATGCTGGCGTAGCCCTTCTCGTCCATCCAGCGGGCGAGCCCCGCCTTCATCTCCTCGACCACGCGGAAGCCGTAGGTCATGGCCGCCGTGCAGACCTGGACCGTGCCGCAGCCGAGCGCGATGAACTCGGCCGCGTCCCGCCATGTGGTCACCCCGCCGATGCCGGAGATCGGAATGCCGGCGGTCTGAGGGTCCCGGGCGATCTCGGCCGTCATGTTGAGGGCGATAGGCTTGACCGCCGGCCCGCAATAGCCGCCATGGCTGCCCTTGCCGTCGATCGAGGGCTGCGGGGCGAAATTGTCGAGGTCGATCGAGACGATCGAGGAGATGGTGTTGATGAGGGAGACCGCGTCCGCACCGCCGGCCTTGGCGGCCCGGGCCGGAAATCGGATATCGGTGATGTTCGGCGTCAGCTTGACGATCACCGGCAGGCGCGAATGGGTTTTGCACCAGCGGGTGACCATCTCGATATATTCGGGCACCTGACCCACGGCCGAGCCCATGCCGCGCTCGGACATGCCGTGCGGGCAGCCGAAATTGAGCTCCAGCCCGTCCGCTCCCGTCGCCTCGACCCGGGGCAGGATCGCCTTCCAGGCCTCCTCCTCGCACGGCACCATCAGCGAGACGACGACCGCATGGTCCGGATAGTCGCGCTTGACCCGCTCGATCTCGGCAAGGTTCGTCTCAAGCGAGCGGTCGGTGATGAGCTCGATATTGTTGAAGCCGAGAAGCCGGCGGCCCGCCCCGTGGATCGCGCCATAGCGCGGGCCGTTCACGTTCACCACCGCCGGATCCTGGCCGAGGGTCTTCCAGACGACGCCGCCCCAGCCGGCCTCGAAGGCGCGGCGCACGTTGTATTCCTTGTCCGTCGGTGGCGCGGAGGCGAGCCAGAACGGATTGGGCGAACGGATTCCGATGAAATTCGTCGAGAGATCGGCCATGACGTCTACTCCGCCGCCTGTTGCTGTCCGGCCGAAAGGGCCGCGTGGATGTCGTTCGCCGCGATCTTGCCGTCTTCCACGGCGGTCACGGTCAGATCCTCGCCGCCGGCCACGCAGTCGCCGCCGGCCCAGATGCCGGCGCGGCTCGTGCGCCGGGAGGCATCGACCCGGATGCGCCCGCCCTCGAGCGCGAGCCCCTCGCCCTCCCCGCCGCTGCAGCCTTCGGGCACGAAAGCCTGGCCGATCGCCTTGAACACCTGATCGGCCTCGATCGTCACGATCTCTCCCGTGGCAGCAAGGCGTCCATCGGCATCGAGACGCGTGCGTTCGAGTTCGATCGCCCGCACGGATCCGTCCTCGACGACGACGCGCCTCGGCTGGAGGTTCGTGCGGATCGTCACGCCCCGGGTCTGGGCGAGTTCCTGCTCGTAAGCCGAGGCGTTCATCGCCTCCTGACCGCGCCGATAGGCGATCGTCACCTCCTCGGCGCCCAGCGCCTTGGCCTGGATCGCGGCGTCGATCGCGGTCATGCCGCCGCCGATGACGACCACGCGCCGGCCGATCGGCAGTTCGGCGAGATCGCGGGTCTGGCGCAGATCGGCGATCCAGGCGACCGCATCGCGGCTTTCGCCATGGTCGGCGCCCTCGGCCGCAAGGGCGTTGACGGCGCCGAGACCCAGGCCGAGAAACACCCCGTCATAGTCCCGGACGAGATCGCCGAGATGGATATCCCGGCCGAGGGCGGTGCCGGTCCTCACCTCGATGCCGCCGATCGAGAGAACGAACTCCACCTCGCGCCGGGCGAACTCCTCCGTCGCCTTGTAGGCGGCGATGCCGTACTCGTTGAGCCCGCCGAGCTTGTCGCGGGCATCGAACAGGGTGACCGCATGGCCGTTGACGGCGAGGCGGTGGGCGCAGGAGAGGCCGGCGGGCCCGGCGCCGACGACCGCGACGCGCCGGCCCGTCTCGGGCGCGCGCTCGAAGGGATGCTCGCCCGTCTCGATCAGGCGATCGGTCGCGTGGCGCTGCAATTCGCCGATCTTCACCGGCTTGCCCTCCGCCACCTCGCGAACGCAGACCTCCTCGCACAGGGTCTCGGTCGGACAGACCCTCGCGCACATGCCGCCGAGGATATTGGCCTCGAAGATCGTCTCGGCTGCGCTCTGCGGCAGGCCGGTCTGGATCTGGCGGATGAAGAGGGGGATGTCGATGCCGGTCGGGCAGGCCTGAACGCAGGGCGCGTCATAGCAGAAATAGCACCGATCGGCCTCGACGACCGCCTCGTGGGCGGTCAGCGGGGGGTGGAGATCGGAGAAGTTCGCGCGCAGCCCGTCGGCACTGACGCGGCCGGCCGCGATGTCGGGGGGAGAGCGTCTCTGGGGGCTGTGCGACATGGGATGCGGTCCTTCGATGGCCTCGACGGAGCGGCTTCGCACGGGTGGCAAAGCGACCCTCTGGCAAAAGATTAGAACCATTCCGATGAAGCCGTCAAACCGTCCGGTCAAAAATTTTATCGGATGGTCAAATCGCGCATGGCCGCGGATGCGCCTTCGACGACGAAGGCCCGCGCCGGTGATCGGTGGGCGATCCTCGTGCGCGGGCCCGGACACGGCGCCGGCGTTACGCCGCAAGGTCGAGCCGCATCTCCTCCCATAGAAGGCCCGGCCGATAGCGGGCCTCGATCCCTCCCTCCTTGAGGGCGAAGAGATGCAGCCAGCCCTGGTCGAACAGGGTGCGAACCTCGGGGTGGCGGGCCAGAACATCCGCAATCGCCTCGCGCGGTGCCTCGATCATCACCGTGAGGCGCAAGGGCTCGTGCATCAGCCGTTCGCCGTCATGGACCGACTGCCAGGGCAGGCCCGGCCGCAGCCGGCCCGAATTGCCCTCGATGACGCCGATGCCGCCGACCACGTTGTGGATGAGCTTGTTACCGCCGCCGAAGACCTCCGGCATCACGGACGAGCCGTAATATTGCAGGCTGATCCAGCTCGCGACGACGACGGGCGCGGTGAGGATCAGTTGCAGGGTGGCGAAGTGATCGTCGGCCCTCCAGTCATAGGTGTGGAGGAAGGCCCGCCCGCCGAGATCCCTTCCGCAGGTCGCCTCGCGCGGGGCGGCGAGGAAGGCGGCGCAGCCGGCGAGCCCCCATTCCGGGCGCGTCTGCGCCCAGTCGAGCGCCCGTGCGGCGAGCGTCCCGGCGCTCGCCCCCGGCAGGCTCGCGGCCCGCTCGGCGCGCGCGGCAGCGCCCGCTTCGTCGAGCCAGCGGACGATACGGCCGATCCCGTGGGCCCGGCCCGGCGGCAGATCCTCGGCGTAGATCGTGACCGCGTCGGTCGTCGTGTCGTGGAGGCCTGCGACGAAGAGCGTATCTTCGGGAACCCCGATGCCCCGCTCGACAAGTCCCGTCCGCGTCTCGGGATCGTTGAGGAGGGCGGCGAGGAGCCTTGCCGAGACCTCGCCCGTATGTCCGCCGCAGGCGCCGCAGTGATAGGCGCTCTCATGGGGATTGTTCGTCACCCTGGCGCCATGGCCGAGGAGGAGGACGATCTCGCCATGGCCTTCGGTGAGGCTCATGGCGCGCAGCACCGCCGCCGCCGTATCGGCCTTGGCCTCGGCATCGAGGCCGCCGACGACCCTCGGCGCGGGCGAAGGCTTGGAGCCCTTGCCTCCCTTGCCGAGGGCATCGCGCACCAGCTTGGCCGCATAGACGAGGCCCGCCGCCTCCACGAAGGCGAAGGAGGAGACCGCCGCCTGCCGGAACCGGCCCCAGGCCCTGACGGTGCGCGCGGCGATCCGCGCTTGCCTCTCGCCGCCGCCTTCCGCATGGCTCACGGTCTCGATCGCAGGGTTCAGGAGAACCGGCAGATGCGCCTCCACGACGTCGGAGGCATGGGCCTTGTGCGCGAGAGGCAGACCGAAGAAGCCGGCAAAGCCGATGGTCTCGATGCCCGGATCGACGCTTTCCAGCGCCCGCCGGAAGACCTCCGAGCGCACATCGATGCAGAAGGCCGCCTGTAGGGCGGGACGCCCCCTCGCCGGCGCCTCGCCATCGAGAAGCGAGGCGAGCCGGCGTTGATGCGCCCGCTCGCGCGCATCCTGGAGGATCGCCAGCGCCACGTCCTCGCGCGAAGGCTCAACCGGCGCCTCTTGGGCGCGCACGGTCTCGGCCCATCTGCCGGCGATCGCGGGAACATGGGCGAAGAGCGCCTCCTCGAAGATCAGGCGGATCGCCAGGAGATCGGCGAGCGTCCGGTCCGTCCCACCCCGGAGTTCGGCCTGCCACAGGAGCCAGCGGGCGTGCTGCGACCAGCCGCCGAGATCCATGTAGAGCCGGTGGAAGGCGGTCTCGGCCCCTTGCGCGTCGATACCGAGCGTCCTTGCGGCCCGCAGGATCGCGCGTTCGGCGGTATCGGGAACCTCCGTCACGAAGCTGCAGAAGCCGGAAAGGCCCGCGATCTCCGGCGTCAGGTCGCTCGTCGCCCAGGCCCGCCAGGAGGCGAAGGCCTCGATGCCCGGCCGCGGCGACCAGAGGGCCTGCCCCCGGTCGAAGTGACCGGCCGCCCAGACGCCGACGGTCTTCTCGATGATCGAGGGCCAGTCGACGCCCGTCGCCTCCAGGGCGAGATCGGCGATGGTCGGCAGGGCCCGGGATGCCGGGCCTGCCCCGGTCGCGGCGAAGGCGGCGAGGAGGATGGGGCTTGCGGGCTTGAGCGGCGAGGACGAGGCGGCGAGCGCCTCTTCGAGATCGGCATGGGCGATCTCGCCCCTCTCGATCGCCTCGGCGTAGTCCGAACCCGGAAGCGTCGCCGAGACGCCCGCGACCCGCCGCAGGCGCGCGCTCGCCGCCGCGAGGTCCTCGCCGCTCTGGCCGAGGAAGGGATTGACCGCGACGGTCGCCTCCAGGGGAAAGGCCGGCGGAATGCGCCGGGCGGCGGTCTCGGCGCTCTTCAGGATCGCCGACATCAGGGACGGCGCGATCGGGGACTGGGTCGTGAACATATCGGTCTCCTCGATGTCAGGGAGTTGCGGGATCAGTTCGTTGCGGGTCTGCGAAAGCCGCCGATCGCCCGGTCGAGAAGGGCGTTGAGGTAGAGGCCGTTCGCCAGATGCACCCTGAGGCCGGCGGCGGCGGGGTGATGGGCCCAGAGCGGGAAGAGGGCCTGGGCGAAGGCGACGAGGCCGAAGGAGAGGAGCGCTAGCACGATCAGCGCCCATTCGAGCGGGCCCGGCACTGGCGCTGCCGGCAGGAAGGGTCCCCAGATCGCGTGAGCGCCCGCCTGGAAGACGAAATAGGCAAGGGTCGCGCCGAGCGAGGCGAGCGCGGTGCGCCGCGTCAGGTCCGCAGGGGCGAGATCGGCCATCCCCTGGGCCACGAGATAGGACACACCGAAGACGAGGATCGTGCCGAGCGCGAGCGCCTGAGGTGTCTTTGCGCCCAGAACCAGGGTGAAGAGCGCCGCGATCAGAGCGTAGAGGGCGAGAGCCAGGGCGAAAGACTTCATCACCGCCCCGATGCTCGGAACCGCGATGGGTCCCGGGCGGCGAAGCCCCGCGACGGCCTTCACCGCGCCGCCCGAGGAAAGGAAGGCATGGGCCTTGTAGAGCGAGTGGGCGAGGATGTGCAGCATGGCGAGGGCCCAAAGGCCGAGCCCGCATTGCAGGAGGAGGAAGCCCATCTGGGAGACGGTGGACCAGGCGAGCGACGTCTTCACCGCGCTCTGGGTAAGCATCACCGCCGCGCCGAAGAGCGCCGTGAAGCCGCCGACGATCACCAAAGCGGCCATGGCACCGGGGCTCAGTTGGACGAGGCCCGAAAACGAGATCAGAAGAACGCCGCCCGAATTGATGATGCCGGCGTGAAGGAGGGCCGAGACCGGCGTCGGCGCCTCCATCACCTCGGTGAGCCAGCCATGCAGGGGAAAGGCCGCCGTCTTCAGCGCGGCCGCCAGAACGATCAGCGCGACGGCGACAGAGCCTGCCCAGGTGAGGCCGGACGCTTCGGCAAGCGTCGCAATCTCGCCGAGGCGTCCGGTGCCGTAGCTCAAGGCCAGCAGAAGCGAGGCGAGAAGCAGCGCGACGTCGCCGCCATGCCAGACCAGCGCGAACTTGGTCGCCGCGCGCCGGGCCTCGGCCCGCTCGCCGTAGAAGAGAAGCAGGCGTCTCAGCCCGAGCCCCACGAGCGCGGTGGAGAGAGCGAGCACGGCAAGGCTGCCCGACTGGACGAAGACGAGCACGCAGGCGAGCGTCGCCAGCATCAGGGCGTGGAACCGCCCCTCCCTCGCCTCGCCGTCGAGATAGGTGCGGCTGTAGCGGGTCACGATCCAGCCGACGAAGCCGACGAGGAGCGCCAGCGTCACCCCCACGGGCCCGGCATTAAGAGCGAGGGCGGCCGGACCCGAGCCGAGCGAGAGAGAGGCCGGGCCTGACAGAAGAAGGCCGACAAGGCCGAGAGCGGTGAGCGCGAAGGCGCAGAGCGCCGCAGCTTCGGCGATCTTCGGCACGCCCGCCGGACGGCGGCCCGGCCTCGACGCGGCAAGGCATGCGGCCGCAAGAAGGACGCAAGGGGCGATGAACGAGAACGAAAACATGATGAGGCTTCTCCATGCCGGGTTCGCAGCCTGGATACGCCATGGCGATCATTCGGAAAATTTCATATATTTTGCAAAATCGTTCTGTTTTATGGAATTAATGCCGTGCTGAACCTCCATCATCTGCGCCTCTTCCGGGCCGTGGCACGGGACGGAACCCTGACCGGGGCCGCGAAGGCGCTGCACATCTCCCAGTCGGCGGTCTCCACGCAGATCCGGTCGCTGGAGGCTTCCCTCGGCCACGACCTCTTCGAGCGCAGCGGACGCAGTCTCGTCCTGTCGGAAGCGGGCCGGATCGCGCTCGACCATGCCGAGGAGATCTTCCGCGCGGCCGACAACCTGACCGCGACCCTGAAGCGGGCCGAGGCCAAGCGGCGCGCCCTGAGGATCGGCGCGCTCGCCACCCTGTCGCGCAATTTCCAGATCTCGTTCCTCGATCCCCTGATCGGGCGCGACGATGTGGAGGTGATCCTGCGATCGGGAAGCCAGGACACGCTCTTACGTGGGCTGGAGGCCCAGTCGCTCGACATCGTCCTCACCAATCTCGTGCCGGCGCGCGACGCATCGAGCCCCTTCCTCGTCCACACCATCGCCGACCAGCCGGTGAGCCTCATCGGCACGCCGGGCAGGCTCGCCGGGCCGATGAGCGTCGAGGAGATCCTCGCCACCCGGCCCTTGATCCTGCCGACACCCGAATCCTCCCTGCGCGCCGGCTTCGAGGCGCTTCTCGAACGTCTCGGCATCGTGCCGAAGATCGCAGCGGAGGCCGACGACATGGCGATGCTGCGCCTTCTTGCGCGCGCGGATGCCGGCATCGCAGTGATCCCGCCCATCGTCGTCCAGGACGAACTCGAGGCGGGGCTCCTGAAGGAGTTCGCGCGCCTCGACGATGTGAGGGAGACCTTCTCGGCCGTCACGATCGGCCGGAAATTCCCCAATCCGCTGATCCGCGAGGTGCTGCACGCGGTGACCCTGCCCGAGGCCGCGCTCCAGGCAAACTGAGGGCACGAGCCCCGGCGTGCAAAGCTCCTCGTGCGAGACCGCGTCCGCCCCCGATCCTGCCGGACGGGAAGCGCCGTGTCGCCGTCAGCGCTCCTGCGCCGCGCCAGCCGGTGCCCGCGGCGCTCTCTTGAGGCTCACGAGGGAGCCGGCGAGGATCAGCGGGGCGGCGAGGAGGAAGCTCCAGTTCGGCACCTCTCCGAAGAAGGTGAAGCCCGCGCCGGCCGCCCAGAGGATCGAGAGATATTCGAAGGGCGCGAGCGCGCTCGCCTCGGCATGGCGGAAGGAGAGCGTCATCAGGATATGGGCGGCGCCTCCGGCAAGGCCGGCGCCGACGAGCAGCGCCAGTTGATCGGGGTCCGGCATCACCCAGCCGAGGGGAAGGGTCGCAAGCCCCGCGATGGAGCAGACGACCGCGAACCAGAAGGCGATGGCACCGGCGTTCTCGCCGGCAAGCGTCAGCCGGCGGACCTGGATCAGCGCGCCGGCCGTGAGCACCGCCGTCGCGAGCCCGAGGATCAGTCCGAGCGTCGCGCCCTCGGGCACCTCGCCCGAAAGCGCCGGCAGGCAGAAGGCGGCACCGCCCGCAAGGCCGAGTGCCACGCCACCGATGCGCCGCGCGCTCGGCGCCTCGCGCAGCAATATCCATCCCATGAGGGCGAGCATGACCGGCGCCAGATAGGAAAGCAGCGTCGCCTCGGCCAGCGGCAGGAGGCGGATCGTGGCGAAGGAGGTGAACATGGCGACGGCGCCGAAGACGCAGCGGACGATGTGGCCGAAGGGGTTCTTCGTCGCGAGCCCCTTGGGAAACGCGCCCGACCATCTGAGGAAGAGGACCAGCGGCACGAGGGCGACGGCGGACCGGAAGAACACCACCTGGCCGAGCGGCACGCCCTCGCCGAGCGCCTTGATGCAGACGCCCATCCCCGCGAAGGCGAGCGTCGAGGCGATGCGCAGGCCGATACCCAGCGGCTCGCTCGCGCTCGGCAGGGCGCGCGCCTGCGAAACCGGTCCCGTCACAGGGCGAACCGGATGTGCGGGCGCCCGCAGGATGCCTCGCAGCTGATCTCGGCATCGACGCGGAAGACCCGGCGCAGGAGCGGCGCGGTCAGCACCTCTTCGGGCGTTCCGCAGGCGACCGCCGTCCCGCCCTGCATCACCATGATCCGGTCGCAGAACATGGCCGCCAGATTGAGATCGTGAAGCGCGACGATGCTGGTGAGGTCGAGATCGCGCACCATGCGCAGGATCTCGATCTGGTGGTGGATGTCGAGATGGTTGGTCGGCTCGTCGAGGAACATCACGTTCGGCGTCTGGGCGAGCGCGCGGGCAATGTGGACGCGCTGGCGCTCGCCGCCCGAAAGGGTCTGCCAGGCCTGGCTGCTGTGCCCCGCCATGTCGACGCGTTCGAGCGCGCCGCGAACGGCGTCCTCGTCCTCCCTCGACCAGCCGGCCAGCGCCGAGCGGTGGGGCGTGCGGCCGAGCTTGACCACGTCGCGGACCGAGACGCTGGTCTCGGTCGAGGCGCTCTGCTGGACGAAGGCGACCTCGCGGGCGAGACTGCGGCGGCTGACGCCCGAAATGTCGCGTCCGTTGATCTCCACCGTGCCCGAACGCGGACGCCTCAGCCCCGCGATCAGGCGCAGGAGCGAGGACTTGCCCGATCCGTTCGGGCCGATGAGGCCGAGCGTCTCGCCCTCCTTCACCGAAAGGGAGATGCCGGTGACGATGGTCTTCTGACCGACGCCCCAGGACAGGTCTCTGGCAAGGACACTCATGATTGCGGCCGCGAGCGATAGAGGATGAGGGCGAAGAAGGGCACGCCGACCAGTGCGGTGACGACGCCGATCGGCACGGTCTGCTGCTCGGCGACGACGCGCGAGGCGATATCGGCGAGCACCATGAAGACGGCGCCGACGGCCGCGCAGGCGGGCAGAAGGCGCAGATGCATCGGCCCCACCACATAGCGGGCCGCATGGGGCACGACGAGCCCGACGAAGCCGATCGCCCCGACCATGCTGACGATGGTCGCGGTGACGAGGGCGGTGACCGCGAAGAGGATGAGGCGGATGCGGCCGACCGGCACGCCGAGAGAGGCCGCGTCCTCGTCGCCGAAAGTGAAGGCGTCGAGCGCGCGCGCCATCATGAGGCAGACGAGGAGGCCAGCCAGAACCACGCCGAGGAGAAGGTAGAAGTCCGGCCAGCGCACGCCGCCGAAGCTGCCGAGCAGCCAGAACATGACGTCGCGCGCCTGCTGGGCGTTGCCCGAGGTGGTGACGATATAGGAGGTGAGCGCGTTGAAGAGCTGTGCCGTCGCAACGCCCGCGAGGATCGTATGGTTCGGGCCGCTGGTCGCCCCGTTGGAGAGCGCCGCCACGAGCCCGAAGGCCGCGAAGGCGCCTGCGAAGGCACCCATGGAGAGCGACAGGCCGCCCGCGCCGATGCCGAGCACGATGACGCAGACCGCGCCCGTCGAGGCGCCGGCCGAGACACCCAGCACGAAGGGCTCGGCCAGCGGATTGCGCAGGAGCGCCTGGAGGATAGCCCCGCACAGCGCGAGGCCGGCACCGGCGAGCGCCGCGACGAGGGCGCGGCTGAGACGCAGGTCCCAGACGACGCTTTCCTGAAGCGCGTTGACGTTTGCCGAGGTCAGCCCCAGGCGATTGGTGACCGCGAGGACCACCGTCCCAAGATCGATATGGAAGTCACCGATCGCGGTCGCCAGCGCGACGACGAAGGCGAGGACGACGAGAACGAGCACGAGGACCGCTGCGAGGCGGCCCGGCCGTTCCCATGCGTCGCCGGAATGCACGGTCACTTGAGGTCGCTGGCCCGCAGCTGTTCGGCCAGCTGCTCGGCCCCGTAGAGCGTCTGGATGCTGGCATTGGTTGCCGCGCCGCTCATCGTGAAGATGTGGCCTTCCTTCACCGCCCGCATCTGGCTGACGGTCGGATCGGTGGTCAGGAACTCGATCTTGTTCTTGGCCTCGTCGAGATCCCAACGCTTGCGGTCGACCTGCGTGGCGACGATGACGGTGGGATCGGCGGCGATGATGCCCTCCCATCCGAGCGAAGGCCATTCGCTGGTCGTCTTGATGGCATTGGAACCGCCGAGGAGATCGGCGATATAGCCGGACGGACCGTTTCCGCCCGCCAGATAGGCGTCGTCGGCGGGAGAGGGACTGGAGAACCAGAAGAGGAAGGTGAGGTCGTCGCGCTTGGCGAATTCCTCGCGAAGGGCGGCTTCGCGCGCCTTGAAGTCGGCGATGACCTCCTCGCCGCGATCGGCGACGTCGAAGATCTTCGCCATGTCCCGGATCTCCTTGTAGAGGAGGTCCATGTTCCACAGGGTGTCGCGCCGGCCGTAGACGTCCTTGGCGTCCTCTTCCACGCTGCAGGCGCTGGGCGAGAGATAGGTCGGGATGCCGAGGCTTTCGAAATCGTCGCGCTTGGCCACCTTGCTGTCGGGGCCCATCAGCGTCACCAGCATGGCGGCGACGAAATCGGGCTGCTTGGCGAGGACCGATTCCAGCGAGGGGAACTCGACCGACAGGGTCTCGACCTTGTCATTGGCCTCCTTCAGCTGCGGCAGAACCCGGTTCGGCCAGAAGGCGGTGCCGACCATGTGGTCCTCGAGGCCGAGGAGGTAGAGGACTTCGGCGGTGTTCTGTCCGAGCGCCACCGTGCGCTCGGGCGCCTTTTCGAAGGTGATCTCGCGTCCGCAGTTCTCGATCGTCAGCGGATACTGCGTCGGCTCGGCCTGAGCCGAGGTGCAGAACAGGGCGCCCGCGAGGGCGCACAGGGCGATCAATCTTCCGTTCGGCATGGGTCCCATCCCTCTCTTGAGTCGTGTGAAGCGGGCTTTGCCTACTGCCGCACCCGTTCAAAAACAAGATCGGAAATCTCAAGATTAATGTTTCAGCGCGAGAAGGCGCAAAAGCCTGTGTAGCTTGGGTTTAGACCGTAAGAGAGCCTGTCAATGCACCGGGCTAGGAACGGCTCCGGCGCGTGTCCACCGCAACGACAGGTGTGATCGAAAACAGCGGCCACCCTGTAGCTTGCGCGATAGTTATGTTATATCATTACGTCTCTCTTCGAAATCGCGTGCGACGGCAGACGAACGCGCAAGCAAGGGGACGAAGTCCGTGCCGCAAGAAGCCCCGTCCCTCCGCCGTCCCAAGGGCCCGCCATCACCTCGTCCGGCAGATCCTCCGCGATATTCCATGAGACGCCCCCGGATGCGCGCGCCGTCGCCATGCGAACCGCCATCGCGCATCCACCGGGTCGCACGGGTCCTTGAAGCCCCCTTCGGGCAGTGCACGGCCGCGCTGGCGAAGGCTGGGCGATGACGACCCTCCTCGCCGGCTTCGCTGCCGTCGTCCTCCTGTGGTGGCTCTCCACCGGGCTGATCCTTCTCGCGGTCAGGCGGTTTGCACCGGGCGGCCACGGCTTTGCCGGTCTCCTCTGCGCGCTCCTCGTCCTCGCCCTTCTTCTCGCCGCGCCCGCTCCCGGCCTCGACGAGGCGACCCGCGTCAAGCTCGGCTTTCTCTCGGGCCTGACGCTCTGGGGCCTGCACGAACTCCTGTTTCTCGCCGGCTGGCTCACCGGCCCGAGGCGCGAGGCCGCGCCCGGATGGCGCCATGCGACGTTTCGCGAGGCCGCGGCGACGGTAAGCGACCGGCATCTCGCCCTCGCCCTCACCGCCGCACTTCTCGCCCTTTCAACGCTTGCCGGCGCCGAGGCCATGGCGCTCTGGTCGTTCCTTCTTCTCTGGGGCCTGCGGGTGCTCGCCGAGATCAACCTCTTCCTCGGCGCGCCCCATGCGCCCACCGGCCTCGTTCCGCCCCGCCTTCGCTATCTCGCCACCTATTTCCGAAGGGATCGCGTGAGCCCGCTCTTTCCCCTGACGGTCAACCTCATCCTGCCGGCCGCGATCGTGTCGATGAACCGGAGCGTCTCGGCGACGGACGAGGCCGAAGCGGTCGCGGCCGCGCTTCTCGGCGCTCTCCTCGCGCTCGGCATTCTGGAGATGTTCTTTCTCGTCCTGCCCTTCGGCGAAGACCGGCTGTGGCGCTGGGCAGGTCCGCCGGCCACCGGGCGAACACCTCGCAAGGGGTGATACGGGTCAGACCGGCCACGCGCCCGCAGCTCCGGCGCACCTATCTGAGGAGCGGCCTCGCGCCCTTTAGGGCGAGAACGCGACCGGATCCCCGGCCCCCCTCTTCGCACGCATCCTCCGGCTCACCCCCAGGCTCATAGTCCGGCTCTCCCAAGAAACCCACGGGAGCTGCGACACCAAAGTCTGCCCCCGACCGGTCCGGCACGACCCGCCCCCCTTCCATCCGCAGGATGCGATCGCCGAATTCGTGGGCGAGATCGGGCTGGTGGAGGGTGCACAGGACGGCAAGGCCCGTCTCGCGGCCAAGCTCGCGCATCAGTCCCAGAACCCGGCGCGCGTTCGCCGGATCGAGGCTCGCCACCGGCTCGTCGGCGAGGAGAACCCGGCTCCCCTGAGCGATCGCGCGGGCGATCGCCACCCGCTGCTGCTGGCCGCCCGACAGGGTATCGGCGCGCTGATGAGCCTGCGGCAAGAGACCCACGCGATCGAGCGCAAGGGCGGCGCGCTCCCGGTCCTCCTCCGTGAAACGGCGCAAGGCGACGCGCCAGAACGGCGTCGTCGCGAGGCGTCCGGCGAGAACGTTGTCGAGGGCCGAAAGGCGGCGCACCAGGTTGAACTGCTGGAAGACGACGCCGACCGAGCGCCGGGCATCGGCGAGCCTGCGGCCGTAAAGATCGTGAAAGGGGTGCCCCGCGATGCGGATCGTGCCCTTGTCGGGTTCCTCAAGACGGGTGAGGCAGCGAAACAGCGTCGACTTGCCGGCCCCGCTCGGGCCGAGCAGAGCCACGAACTCGCCCGCCGCGACCTCGAGCGAAGCGCCGCGGAGCACCTGGCGCTCGCCGAAGCGCTTCCACAGCCCCTCGGCTTCGAGCGCCGCAGGCTCTCCCTTCCCTTTTGCCGCCGCGACCCTCATGCGAGGCGTCGGCGCGCAAACGCGCTGATCTGGTCGATGACGGTGACCATTGCGAGAATGATGAGGATGATCGCGAAGACGCGGTCGAACATCAGGAGGTCGACGCTGTTCTTCAGCTCCTGCCCGATGCCGCCGGCCCCGACGATGCCGAGCACCGTGGAGGCGCGCACGTTGAATTCCCACATGTAGAGGATCGTCGAGGCGAGACTCGGCAGAACGTCGGGGACGAGGGCGAAGGAGACGATCTTCAGACGGCTCGCCCCGCTCATGGTCGCCGCCTCGATCGGCCCCGGCGCCGCCGTCTCGATCGCCTCGGACCACAGCTTGGCGATGGAGCCGGCGGTGTGCAGGCCGACGCCGAGGACGCCGGCGAAGGGGCCAAGCCCCACGGCCGCCACGAAGATGATCGCGAAGACGAAGACGTCGATGCCGCGCAGGAGATTGAGGAGGAACCGGGCCGGGTAGTAGACCCAGCCGCCCGCCGAGGTGTTGCGCGCGGCCATCAGGCAGAGCGGCACGGCGATGAGGGCGCCGAGCGTCGTCCCGATGGTCGCCATGGCGACCGTCTCGGCCGCGCGCTGCAAAAGCACCGGATATTCGGAGAAGTCGAGCGGCCAAGCCCGGCTCGTCCAGGTCCACAACCGGGGAAGCCCCTTCCATAGAGCCGAGAGGTCGACCTGCGAATAATGCAGGCAGACCGCATAGAACAGGACGACGAGCACGAGCCCGCCCGAAAAGCGCAGACGGGCCGCAAGGCTGCGCTCCTTGCGCGGAAGGAGGCTCGAACGGGAGGTCGCGAGGCTCACCTCTTCTGGAGCTTGCCGACGGCGAGCCCGGCGTCCTCGATCATCCGGTAGCTGGAATGATCGGCCGCGACCCAGCCCGTGTAGTGCTCGGGCATGATGGTCTTCGCTTCCTCGGGCGTGATCGCGGTGACGATCTCCCGGATCTTCTGCGTCAGCGCGGGATCGAAGTCCTTGCGCACGACGAGCGGATCGTTGGGCAGCGGATCGGAGGTCCAGACAACCTTGGCGGCATCCGGATCGACGGCTCCGCTCTCCACCATCACGTTCCGGTTGCGGTCGTAATCGGTGGCGAGATCCGTCTGCCCGTCCGAGACGGCGATCTCGTTGGCGGCATGGGAGGCGCCCTCGCGGTACTGGAAGAAGGTCTTCGGATCGATGCCCTGCGTCTGGAACCAGTAGGTCGGGATCAGCCAGCCCGAGGTCGATCCCACATCGGCGAAGGAGATGCTCATGCCCTTAGCATCCGCCGGGAAGGTCCCGATCTCCTTCTCGGCATTGGCGAGGATGATCGCGTGATAGGTCGGCTTGCCGTCGTATTTCACAGTCGCGATCGCCTCCGCGCCGCCCTCGTTATTGGCCAGGACATAGCCCCACGGCCCCATCCAGGCGATATCCACCTGTTCGTTGGCGAGCGCGATCGCGATGCCGGCCCAGTCGTTCGTCACCGTCAGCTCGTAGTCCCGGCCGAGTTCGTCCGCGATATGCTTGAAGAACGGCTCGTAGGCAGTGCGTGTGTCGCTCGCGGTCGGCTGGAACGGCCCGACGGCGAAGCGCAGGGGCTCGTCCGATCCGCCGTCCTGGGCATGGGCCGAGGATGCGGGCATCAGCCCGGCCGCAAGGGTCAGAACCGACAGGCCCGTGAGGAGGCGCGCGATGCGTGTCTGGAAGGCGCGGCGGGTGAGCGGTCGGGTCATGGGCGTCCTGTGCATGGATCTCGGGTTTCGACTTGGGTCTGCCCGAAGGTTCGAACCGATGGCCGGTTTCGATAACAATCGGGACGATCACCTTCCCGTGATCGGATCGCCCATTCGATCGACCTTCGTGCGGGGCTCTGCCAGATTCGCCCGCCTGTAGCCGATCCTTCGAAGAGACGACCGGGAATGACACGAGGAATGGCAATGCCCGTCCCCGAAATCTCAGCACGCGGTCCGGTCCTCGTCTTCGGGGGGCCCTATGGCAATCTGCAGGCCACGCGAGCCGTCCTCGAAGAGGCGCGCGCCCTCGGCCTCTCCCCCGACCACATCCTGTGCACCGGCGATGTCATCGCCTATTGCGCGGAGCCGGCCGAGACCGTCGACCTCATCCGCGCGGCCGGCATTCGCGTGGTCGCCGGCAATTGCGAGGAGCAGATCGCAGGCGACGCGGACGATTGCGGCTGCGGGTTCGGCGAGGGCTCGGCCTGCGACGCGCTGTCTGCCGCCTGGTATCCCTTCGCCAAGGCGCGGATCGACGCGGACGCGAAGCGCTGGATGGCCGAGCTTCCCCGTCGCATCGACCTCGTCTTCGAGATCGGCGGGGGCCGGACCTTGCGGCTCGCAGCCGTCCATGCCGCCCCCTCCTCGATCAACCGCTTCCTGTTCGCCTCGAGCCCGGAGGCCGAGATCGCAATGACCAATGCCGATGGCGTCGTCGCCGGTCATTGCGGACTGCCGTTCACCCGCATGGCCGGCGGCCGGCTCTGGCACAATGCCGGCGTCGTCGGCATGCCCGCCAATGACGGCACGCCCCGCGTCTGGTTCAGCCTGATGACGCCCGAAGACGGCGGCCTTCGCATCGAGCACCGCGCGCTCGCCTACGACCACGAGGCGGCGGCGAGCGCCATGGCCGCGGCACGGCTTCCCGCCGGCTATCGCGAGGCGCTGTCGAGCGGGCTCTGGCCGAACATGGACATCCTGCCGAAGCGCGAACGCGAAGCGCGCGGGCAGCCGATCGCCGAAACCGGCATCGTCTGGACACCCGTACGGGACGACGGATCCCCGGGGCTTGTAATGTCCGCGAACGGGCGCGAGGACCGGGGGCTTTCCGTCAGTCCTTGACGAGGATCGTGCCGGCGACTTCGATGCCGAAGCCGGTGAGGCCCACATAGGCGCGCTCGTGGCTCGCGATCTCGCGGATCGAGCGGATCTTCAGGTCGCGCAGGATCTGGGCTCCGAGCCCGACCTCGCGCCAGCGCTTGCGCCGCGAGACGGCCGACTGGTGCTTCTCGCCATCGGCATGGTCGACGACCGTCTCGCCGCCCCCCATGCCGCCGAGAACCTGGTTGCCCACGTCGAAATCGTCGACCTCGGGCGTGCGCAGCAACATCAGCACGCCGTGCCCGATCGAGCCGATCTCGTCGACGGCGATCTCGACCCAGGTGCGCGCATTGCGCGTGCGCCCGAAGAGATCGGTCACCGGCTGCTCGCGGTGGATGCGCACGGGCACGCGCTCGCCGCCATGCACGTCGCCGAAGACGGCGACCACGTGCTGCAGGTCGTCGAAGGGCGTCTCGTAGATCCTGATCTGGCCGGTCAGCCCGCCGATCACCATGGTCTCCTCGCGCACCGCGGTCACGAAGCTCTCGCGCCTGACGCGCCAGGCGATCATGTCCTCGATGGAGACGATCCTCAGCCCGTTCCTGCGCGCGAAGGGCACGAGCTCGGGAAGGCGCATCACGGTGCCGTCGTCGTTGACCACTTCGGCAAGAACACCCAGCTCGGGAAGACCCGCGAGCCGGGCGAGATCGCAGCCCGCCTCGGTGTGGCCGGAGCGGGTGAGGACGCCGCCGTCGCGCGCGATCAGCGGGAACATGTGGCCCGGCCGCAGGAAATCGGACGCCGCGGCGTTGTCGTTGGCGAGAGCGCGCGCCGTGTTGCTGCGCTCCTCGGCCGAGATGCCCGTCGTCATGCCGTGCTTGTAGTCGACCGAGACCGTGAAGGCGGTGCGCATCGGATCGAGATTGTTCGCCACCATCGGCGGCAGGTTGAGTTCCTCCGCCCGCTCGCCCGTCATCGGCACGCAGATGATGCCGCTCGTATGGCGGATCATGAAGGCCATGGTCTCCGGCGTCGCCTTGGACGCCGCCATGATCAGATCGCCCTCGTTCTCCCGGTCCGCATCGTCCACCACGACGACGAGTTCGCCGTTGCGGATGGCCTCGATCGCATCCTCGACCCGGTCGAGAGCAAGCTCGTTTTCGCTCATGGTTGAACCGCCTTCATCACTGTGCCGATCGGGCCGGCTGCCGAACTTCGTGGTCCCGTCTCGGCCCGGATCCTCGATGAGCACCCAGGGATCGCAAGATTGGGTCCACGTTCCGGCCCGATGCTGTAACCCGTTTGACGAGGCAAATGGAAGCCGCGACACCGGGGGTTATGAGCGCTTTTCGCGGGGCGCGGCATCCGTGCTGCTCTCGCGGTTGTGAACGCATCTGCGAGATTGGACGCGATCCGACACCTTCGCGGAACCATCATGCCGTATAACGAACACGAATGTCCTGCTGGCTGACGACCGGCACATCGGCCCCGATCTCTTCAAGCAACTTCCCCGAACGGACCTGGATGATTTCGCTTCTCAAACAGCTCGTCATGACGGTGCTCGTCCTTCTCGTCGGCCTTGCCGGCCTCGTCTGGATCAAGCCCGATATCGGTCGCGAGATCCTTGCCAGCGACATCCCCATGAAGGAGGAGGTCCGCCAGGCGATCCTTCTCGTCGCACCCGAGGCGGGCGAGCCCGCGCCCGAACGGGCCGGCGCGCCGGGCCGGGGCGCCTTCGGAGCGGGCGGCGACACCCCGGTGGTCGCGGCACCCGTCACCGAGATGCGGGCCCAGAGCGAGCTGAAGGCGCTCGCCAGCGCCCAGGCCGTGCGCTCGGTCACGGTCTATGCCGACAACACCTCCGGCGTCATCGAGGAGGTGCTGGTCGCCTCCGGCGAGGCGGTCGAGGCCGGCCAGCCCCTGGTGCGCCTCGAGCGATCGAGCCAGACCGTCGCCCTCGACCGGGCGGAGCTCGCCGTGCGCTCGGCCGAGGACAAGCTCACCCGCTTCCGCCAGCTTCTCCAGCGCAATGCGGCGACGAGCGTCGAACTCTCCGATGTCGAGCGCGAGCGCGATGCCGCCATGCTCGACCTGCGCGAGGCCCGGATCGCCCTGTCCAAGCGCGAGATCCGCGCCCCGATCGACGGACGGGTCGGCATTCTCGACGTGGAACGCGGCACCCTCGTCGAGTCCTCCACGGTGATCGCGACGATCGATGCGCGCGACGAGCTGAAGCTCGTCTTCTACACCCCGGAGCGCTTCCTGTCGGATATCGACATCGGAACCACGCTCTCCGCCGTCTCGGTCGCCCGGCCCCAGGAGGTCTATTCCGGCCGAATCACCGCGATCGACAGCCGGGTGGCCGAGGACAGCCGCACGGTGCGCACCGAAGGCGTCATCGCCAACGAGGGCGACCGGTTGCGACCGGGCATGGCCTTCGCCGTCACCATGCCGCTCGAAGGCGAGACCTATCTCGCCACCGATCCTCTCGCCGTCGTCTGGGAGCGGACCGGACCCTTCGTCTGGGCGGTGCGCGAGGACAAGGCCGTCAAGGCGCCGGTGCGCATCGTGGAGCGCCAGGTCGACCACGTTCTCGTCGTCTCCGACAATCTAAAGGCCGGCGACATCGTGGTCGTGGAGGGCGTCCAGTCCATGCGCGACGGTCTCGACGTCGATGTGGAGCTGCGCGATGTCGGGGAGGCCCCGCAGACCGCGGAGCGTCCCGAAGGCACGGATGTCTCGTCCGCGGCCTCTCCCGCTCCCGCCCCCGCCCTTGCAGCCGCCGCCGCAACGTCCGACCAGTCGGCCGGTGCCTCGCCGCAAGCGGGCGGAGAGGGCGCGATGGTGCCGCTGCCCCGCAACGCCGACAGGAGCGGTTCGTGAGCGCGCGCGAAGACAAGCCGAGCGCCCTCGGCAGCTTCGCCGCCCTCGTCGTCACCCGTCCGGTGCTGACGATCGTCCTCAACCTCCTCATCGTCGTGGCGGGCCTTGCCGCCTTCAACGCCGTCGAGGTGCGCGAACTTCCGAACGTCGACCGTCCGGTCGTCACGGTCCGCGTGGATTTCGAGGGCGCCTCGCCCGAAACCGTCGACCGCCAGCTGACCAGCCTTCTCGAAAGCGCGGTCTCGCGCGTCTCCGGCATCGTCTCGATCTCGTCGAGCTCGGAATTCGGCGAATCGCGGGTGACGATCGAATTCGACGACGCCGTCGATCTCAACGTGGCGGCGAGCGACGTGCGCGACGCGGTCTCGCGCATCGCCGACAATCTGCCGGAAAACGCCGAGGCACCCCAGGTGGTGAAGGCCGATGCGGACGCCCAGGCGATCATGCGCCTTGCCGTCACCGCGCCCGGCATGGCGATCGAGGACCTGACCACGCTCGTCGAGGACCGGATCGCCGATCAGCTCGCCGCCGTTCCGGGCGTCGCGGACCTGCAGATCTACGGCGACCGCGAACGCCAGATCTTCGTCGACGTGCAGCCCGATCGCCTGGCCACGCGCGGCCTGACCGTCGGCGACATCGCGACGGCCCTCGCCAACGCCAATCTCGACGTGCCGGCGGGCCAGCTCGAATCCTCCTCACAGTCGCTCATCGTGCGCGCCGATGCCAACATCTCGCAGCCCGAAGAGTTCGAGGCGATCTATCTCAACGACCGCACCCGGCTCGGCGACGTGGCGAGCGTGCGGTTCGGCCCCGACGACGCGGCCTCCTCGCTGCGCGTCAGCGGCGTCACCGGCATCGGCATGGCCGTCATCCGCCAGGCCGGCTCCTCGACCCTCGAAATCTCCGAGCGCATCCGCGCGGAGGTCGCGAACCTCAATGCCGGCCTGCCGGGCGATGTCCGCATCCAGGTCACCAGCGACGACGCGATCTTCATCAACGGGGCGATCTCGGAGGTCCAGCACACGATCATCCTCGCCGTCCTCATCGTGACGGCGGTCATCTTCCTGTTCCTCCTCAATTTCCGCGCGACGCTGATCCCCGCGCTCACCATGCCGATCGCCCTCATCGGCGTCGTCGCCTTCATCTACATGGCGGGATTCTCGATCAACATCCTCAGCCTCCTCGCCCTCGTGCTGGCGACCGGCATGGTGGTCGACGACGCGATCATCGTCCTGGAAAACATCGTGCGGCGGCGGGACATGGGAATGAGCCCGCGCGCGGCCGCGGTCGTCGGCGCGCGCGAGATGTTCTTCGCGGTCGTCTCCACCACCGCGACGCTCGCCGCCGTCTTCGTGCCGATCTCGTTCCTGCCCGGTCAGGCGGGCGGCCTCTTCCGCGAATTCGGCTACGTGCTCGCCGCAGCCGTGACGATCTCCTCCTTCATCGCCCTCACCCTCTGCCCGATGATGGCGGCCTTCCTCCTGAAGGACGTCGCCCACAACCGGCGGCCCAATCTCGCCGCCCGCGCCGTCATGGGCCTCGGCACGTGGCTCGCCGGGCTCTATGCCGTGACCCTGCGCTGGGCGCTGAACTTCCCACTGGCGACCATCGGCATCGCCGCCATCTTCTCCTTCGCGGCCTATCTGAGCTTCCTCCAGCTTCCCCAGGAGCTGACGCCCCAGGAGGACCGGGCCGTCGCGCTGCTGCGGCTCTCGGCGCCGCAAGGGGCGAGCCTCGACTACACCTCGGCGCAGATGCGCAAGGTCGAAGCCCTGCTGATGCCCTATGTGGAGAGCGGAGAGGCGCGCAACGTCTTTGCGATCTCCGGGAACGGCGGCTCGAATTCCGGCTTCATGGTCCTGTCGCTTGCCGGCTGGGAGGAGCGGGTCCGCTCCCAGAGCGAGATCGTCGCCGAGATCAACCGCAATCTGCGCAAGGTGCCGGGCGTCCAGGCCTTCGCCATCCAGCCCAATTCGCTCGGCATCCGGGGCGGCGGCCAGGGCCTGCGCTTCGCCGTGGCCGGCCAGGACTTCCGCACCCTCGACGAGACGGGCGACGCGATCGTCACCGCCATGAAGGAGGACGGCCGCTTCGGCCGCGTGACCCTCGGCTCCGAATCCACCCAGCCCCAGCTCTCGGTCTCGATCGACCGGGAACGGGCCTCCGATCTCGGCATCCCGATCGATGGGCTCGCCGTCGCCATCCAGGCGCTTCTCGACGGCCGGCAGATCGGCCAGACCTATGTCGGCGACAAGGAGGTGCCGATCCGGCTCATCGCCTCCACCGATCCGATCAACGATCCGGGCGATCTGCAGAACGTCTTCGTGAAGGCCGCCGGAGACCGCATCGTGCCGATCTCCACCATCGCCAGCATATCGGAAGAGGCCGTCGCACCGGAGCTTGCGCGCGAGAACCGGACGCGGGCGGTCTCGATCACGGCCGACCTGCCGCCCAATCTTGCCATGCAGGATGCCTGGATCGAGGTGCAGGCGCTCGCCACCGACTATCTGGAGCCCGGCCAGCGCCTCATCCCCCTCGGCGAGCTTGCGACCATCGGCGAGACCAATTCCGGCCTCGGCCTCGTCTTCGCCTTCGCGATCGTGGTGATTCTCCTGGTGCTCGCGGCCCAGTTCGAGAGCTTCGTCTCGGCGCTGATCATCATCGCGACAGTGCCGCTCGGCGTCGCCTGCGCGGTCTTCGCCCTCGAATTCTTCGGCGCGACCCTCAATCTCTACAGCCAGATCGGCCTCGTCCTCCTCGTCGGCATCATGGCCAAGAACGGCATCCTGGTGGTCGAGTTCGCCAACCAGCTGCGCGAGGAGGGACAGGGCGTGCGCGAGGCGGCGGAGGGCGCGGCGATCATCCGCCTTCGTCCGGTGATGATGACCATGGTCGCGACCGTGGTCGGCGGCGTGCCGCTGATCCTGTCTTCGGGCGCGGGCTCGGAAGCGCGCGAGGCTCTCGGCATCGTCATCGTCGGCGGACTGGGTCTTGCCACCCTCTCCACCCTCTATCTCACGCCCGTGGTCTATCTTCTCCTCGGCCGCTTCTCCGCGCCCAATGCCGAACGGCTGGCAAAGCTGGAACGGGATCTTCGGGCGGCCGAGGGTCAGGTCACGCCGGCCGAATAGGGCAGGCCGGCGGACCCGGACAAAAGCCGCGAAGGCGGCAGGGGCACTCGCAGAGGGTCCGGCGTCAGCCTTCGGGCGCGCCGGGCGTCAGTCCTTTTCGAGCTTGTCGAGGGGACAGGGAGCCTCCTTCTTCTCGCAGCGCCGCCGGTAGACATGCTTCCAGCGGGCGAGCCGGCCGGTCTCGTCGAGCCGCGCCATGATGGTGCGGAAGAGCTTCTTGCGCTCGCCCTTCTTGCGGCTCTTCTTGAAGTCCTTCTTCTCGCGCTTGGTCATGCCGCAGCCGATGCAGGCTCCCCCGCCCGGACGCTTGCAGATGCTGATGCAGGGAGACGGCGCCTTGCGCCACACACTCGCCATGAACTGTCCCTTCTTGCGCGCTTCGCCCGCCCGGTCCGCTCAGCGGAACCAGTCGGACGCGCCCTTGTCTATCCTTGCCGGCGCGTGCCGGGTTTTGCCTTTACTGTCGCCGGTGCCTGCCGGCCCGCTCGTCCGAAATTCGAGCTTCGCCGGCCTGAAGCCCACACGCCCGCTCCATAAGTCCGCAAGCGCTCCCGCCGGGCAATGGGGTCCTCGTCCAGGCGGGCGAAATGGCCGCATCCCGGGGGCGCGGCAAGCCGGTCCACCGATTGCCGCCGCGAACGCGATTTGCTATGTTTCATGATAGTGACTGTCAAGTTTAGAATTGTTCGAAACTTGCAGACGTCCATACCGAGCTCCGTGGAGCGTGCCGTTCATGACCGCATCTTCCCTCCGCATCGATTCTCACGGCCCCGATACGGGCGCTGCCGGTGCGACCGTCATCCCCTTCACCCGCCAGGGATGTCCCACCAGCGCCCGCATGCGGCCCGATCTGCCCGCCGGCGATCTCGACCGCCTCAACCGCCTGCGCTGGCTGGCGCTGAAGAGCCGCCTCGCGCCCCGGCCCGATATCGAGCGGGCCTGCTATCTTCTCGCCGCCGACCGGGTCAAGGCGATCGAGCCCGTGGCGAACGCCTTCTTCCGGGGGCTCGACCATCACGGCTCCATGGCGATCGAACTCTACCGGCCCGGCACGGCGCACCCCTCCCCCGACGAGATCTGGATGCTGCGTCTTCTCGCAGCCTTCGAGGAGGGGCGCGAGAAGGAAGCCGCCGCCCTCGTCTCCTGGCGCATCCGCCCCATGGGTCGGCGCTGGATGCGCTTCCTCGCCGCCACCCTCGGCGAACTGATCGTAAACGATACCGCCCCTGACTATCGCGACCCGGCCAGCGCCTGAAATCGTTTTCTGCCGGGCGGCTCGCACGTACAGCTTGCGCCGCTTGAACCGATGAGATACCAGCCTACCTACAGTTTGGAATAATTCTAAAGAAGCAGGAGCACATCATGGGTCTCGTAGCCGCGAAGATGGAACCGAACGCCAAGGAAGAGATCGTCGAGGGTTTGACCCAGGCGCTAGCCGAGACGACGGTCGAAACGATGAAGGCGCAGAACTTCCACTGGAACGTCACCGGCATGGCCTTCGGACCGCTGCACGAGCTGTTCCAGAAGATCTACGAGGATCATTTCGAGGGTCAGGACTTCCTCGCCGAGCGCATCAAGGCGTTCGACGCCCATGCCGAAGGCCGCTACTCGGTCTTCCTCGAGCGCAGCGTCATCGAGGAGCATGACGGCCATGCCGATGCCAAGACGATGATCGAGATCCTCATGAAGGATCAGGAGACGCTCTCCTCGACGCTGTCGGCTCTCGCCGAGGTCGCCGAGCAGCATGGCGACTGGGCGACCAACGACATGGCGACCAACCGCATCGAGATCCACGACAAGTTCGCCTGGATGCTGCGCGCCCACCTCAAGGGCTGAAGCGTATAAGCCAGAAGGCTCGGGCTCGCGCTGCGAAACGACCCTGACCCCGGCGACGGGGTCGCGGTCTTCAGCGGACACCCCGTTCGCCTCCGACGCGATATGTTCGAAAGGCCGTCTCTTCCATTCGGGAGAGGCGGCCTTTTCGCGTCGGGCCACACAAACGGCGAGGCCCACGATGGTTCGCATCACATGGGACTTCAGGCGGCGGAGCCTGGACGCTCACACCTCTCTCGGATCGACCGCCTCAGCGGCCTTCGCCGACCGAGCGGCGGATCGCCGTCATGTTCGCGGCGTAATGGTCCGGCGTGCCGCCCTTGAAGACGGCCGAGCCCGCGACCAGCACATCGGCACCGGCCTCCACCACCAGCGGTGCGGTCTCGGGCGTCACGCCCCCGTCGATCTCGATATGGATGTCGCGGTCGCCGATCATCCGCTTCACCCGGCGCACCTTCTCCACCACCGGATGGATGAACTTCTGGCCCCCGAAGCCCGGATTGACGGTCATCAGGAGGATGAGGTCGAGCCGGTCGAGAACGTATTCGATGACGCTTTCCGGCGTCGAGGGGTTGAGCGAGACGCCCGCCTTCTTGCCCAGCGCCCGGATCGCCTGGAGCGAGCGGTCGAGATGGGTCGTGGCTTCCGCATGGACCGTGATGATGTCGCATCCGGCCTTGGCGAAGGCTTCCAGATACGGGTCGCACGGCTCGATCATCAGGTGGCAGTCGAACACCTTCTTCGAATGGCCGCGCACCGCCGCGACGATCGGCGGACCGAAGGTGATGTTCGGCACGAAATGGCCGTCCATCACGTCGAGATGGATCCAGTCGGCCCCCGCCTCGTCCACGGCGCGGATCTCTTCGCCCAGACGCGAGAAGTCCGCGGACAGGATCGAGGGAGCGATCAGAAGGGGTTTCATGGGTCTCAACCGTCCGTATGATGAACTGGAACGGGCTGGGTGGGCCCCGCAGCCGGCCCCGCCTCGCCTCTCAGCGCCAGGGCCGCCCTCGCTTCGAGTGGGCCCTGTGCGCTCGCACTGTCTCCTCACCTCAGGCGACGAGGTCCTTGGCCGCCGCGACGACGGCGTCCGGCGTGATGCCGAAATGCTCGAAGAGCTTGGGCGCGGGGCCCGAGGCGCCGAAGCCCGTCATGCCGACGAAGCGGCCGCGATCGCCGAGGAACCGGTCCCAGCTCATGCCGATCGCCGCCTCGACGGCGACGCGCGGCGCCGAGCCGAGCACCGATGCGCGATAGCTCTCGTCCTGTTCGAGGAAGAGTTCCATCGACGGCATCGAGACCACGGCGGCGTTGAGGCCGTCCGCCTTCAGCGTCTCGGCGGCCTTCAGAGCGATCTCGATTTCCGAGCCGGACGCCATCAGCGTCACGTCGCGGTTTCCGGATGCTTCCCTCAGGACGTAGCCGCCGCGAAGGGTGAGATTTTCGGAAGCCTCCTCGCGCACCACCGGCAGGCCCTGGCGGGTGAGCGCCAGAACCGAGGGACGATGGGTCTCGGCGAGCGCGGCCTCCCAGGCCTCCGCCGTCTCCACCGCATCGGCCGGACGGAAGACGAGCATGTTCGGAATGGCGCGCAGGGCCGTCAGATGCTCCACCGGCTGATGGGTCGGGCCGTCCTCGCCGAGCCCGATCGAATCATGGGTGAGCACGTAGACGACGCGCAGGCCCATCAGCGCCGACAGGCGCATGGCGCCGCGCGCATAGTCGGAGAAGACGAGGAAGGTGCCGCCATAGGGGATCAGCCCGCCGTAGAGGGCAAGGCCGTTCATGGCCGCGGCCATGCCGTGCTCGCGCACGCCGTAATGGAGATAGCGGCCGGAGAAGTCCTCGGCGGTGACCGGGCGCATCTCCTTGGTCTTGGTGTTGTTCGACCCGGTGAGGTCGGCCGAGCCGCCGATCGTCGTCTCGACGACGGCATTGATCACTTCGAGCGCCATTTCCGAGGACTTGCGGGTCGCGACCTTCGGCTTGTCCTGAACGAGGGCGTTGCG
This sequence comes from Fulvimarina endophytica, assembly GCF_003403015.1. Lineage (GTDB taxonomy): Bacteria > Pseudomonadota > Alphaproteobacteria > Rhizobiales > Rhizobiaceae > Fulvimarina > Fulvimarina endophytica. The sequence goes on along the minus strand of NZ_QURL01000003.1, from coordinate 525,250 downwards.
ATAATTCTGCATCTCGCCGGCAAGGCCCGACGGCAGGACGCCGGAGGTGAAGGCCTCGAAATGGTCGCGCTCGGAATGGGCCGCGAGCCGCTTCTCCCAGGCCTCGCGCGCCTCGCGCCCCTTGGCCGCCACCTCACGCCAGCCCTTGACCACGGCCTCCGGCAGTTCGAACGGCTCTGATTCCCAGATCAGCTGCTTGCGGGTGAGCGCGATTTCCTCGTCGCCCAGCGCCTCGCCATGCACCTTGTGGGTACCGGCCTTGTTGGGCGAGCCGTAGCCGATGATCGTGCGGCAGGCGATGAAGGCCGGCTTGTCGCTGGCGCGCGCCGCCTCGATGGCCTCTCGAACCGCGTCCGCGTCGTGGCCGTCCACGGACCAGGTGTTCCAGCCGGCCGCCTCGAAACGGGCGACCTGATCGGTCTTCGAGGCGATCTCCACCTTGCCGTCGATCGAGATGCCGTTGTCGTCCCACAGGACGACGAGCTTGTTGAGCTTCAGCGTGCCGGCGAGATCGATCGCCTCGTGGCTGATGCCCTCCATCAGGCAGCCGTCGCCGGCGATGACATAGGTGTGATGGTCGACGAGATCGTCGCCGAAGCGGGCATTGGCGAGGCGCTCGCCGATCGCCATTCCGACGGCGGTCGACAGGCCCTGGCCGAGCGGCCCGGTGGTGGTCTCGATGCCGGCCGCATGTCCGTATTCGGGATGGCCGGCGGTGCGGCTGCCGAGCTGGCGGAAATTCCTCAGCTGGTCGATGCCCATGTCCTCGTAGCCGAGAAGGTGGTGCAGGGCGTAGAGCAGCATCGAGCCGTGGCCGGCCGAGAGCACGAACCGGTCGCGATTGGGCCAGGAGGGCTTGGACGGATCGACCCGCAGGAAGTCCCGGAACAGCACCGTTGCGACATCGGCCATTCCCATCGGCATGCCGGGATGGCCGGAATTGGCCGCTTGGACCGCATCCATCGCAAGCGCGCGGATCGCGTTCGCCATATCGTTCGCATTGCGGTCGGTGGTCTTCGGGGAGGGTCGTTCGGACATGGGGCCTCGGTTCGTCTGACGGGCTTGGGTTTCGATCAGGATGCGCGTCGTTTGCGCTCCATCAGCTTGAGAATCAATGGCGTGAGGATCAATTGCATCGCAAGATCCAGCTTTCCGCCCGGCGCGACGATGCAGTTGGCCCGCGACATGAAGGAGTGCGGGATCATCGACATCAGATAGGGAAAGTCGATGCCGCGCGGATTGGCGAAGCGGATCACGATCATCGATTCGTCCGGGGTGGGGATCCACCTCGCGATGAACGGGTTCGACGTATCGACGATCGGAACGCGCTGGAAGTTGATGTCGGTGAGCGCGAATTGCGGGCAGATATACTTCACGTAGTCGGGCATGCGCCTGAGGATCGTGTCCATCACGGCCTCGGTGGAATAGCCCCTCGTCGAGCGGTCGCGGTGGATCTTCTGGATCCATTCCAGATTGATCACCGGCACCACGCCGATCTTCAGGTCCGCATGGCGGGCAAGATCGATCCGGTCGGTCTTCACGCAGCCGTGCAGCCCCTCGTAGAACAGGAGGTCGGACCCCTCCTTGAAGGGGCGCCAGTCGGTGAACTTGCCCTCGGCCAGCCCGTGCTCGCTCATCTCCGTCTCGTTGTGCACGTAGTGCCGGGTGCGGCCCGTGCCCTTGCGCCCGTATTCCTCGAACACGGCCTCGAGATCCTCGAGGAGATTGGCCTCGGGCGAGAAATGGGAGAAGTCGGGAATGCCCTCGGCCGCAGCGCTCGCCATCTTCAGGCGCATCGCGTCCCGGTCGTAGCGATGGAACGCGTCCCCCTCGATATAGGCCGCCTCCACCTGCTCGCGCCGGAAGATCTGGTCGAAGATGTCCTTGACCGAGGTCGTTCCGGCGCCGGACGATCCGGTGATGGCGATGATGGGGTGCTTGGCGGACATGGGCTCGAAGGCTCGCTGGGTCCCTCTGGCTGTCAGGAGCTGAAGAGCGAGCGCTTGCCGAACAGCGGCGAGCGCTCGGCGAGCGCGTCGGAATCGGCGATGTAGCGGGCGATGCGCTCCACCTCGCGCTTGGAGCCGAAGACGAAGGGCACGCGCTCGTGCAGGCTTTCGGGCTCGATGTCGAGAATGCGCCGCGTCCCGTCGCTCGCCGCGCCGCCGGCCTGCTCGACCAGCATGGCGACGGGATTGGCCTCGTACATCAGGCGCAGACGACCCTTCTGATAGCCCTTGCGCTCGTCGCCCGGATAGAGGAACACGCCGCCGCGCGTCAGGATGCGATAGGCGTCGGCCACCAGAGAGCCCACATAGCGCATGCCGAATTCGCGCTCGCGCGGGCCTTCCGCGCCGGCCAGCAGATCGTCGATATAGTTCCGGATATGGGTGTCCCAGTGCCGGTAGTTCGACATGTTCGCCGAGAATTCCTTGGCGCGCGGCTCGATCGAGACCGAGGCGGTCTGTTCGACGAAGCCGCCGAACTTCGGCGAGAACAGGAAGACGTGGGTGCCGTCGCCGACGGTGAGGACCAGATGCAGCTGCGGGCCGTAGGTGAAGAAGCCGGCCGCGAGCTGGTTCGCTCCCTTCTGCCGGAACACCGTGTCCGGGTTCGCCTTCTGCTCGGCCGACACCGGCAGGATCGAGAAGATGGTGCCGATCGAGACATTGGTGGAGATGTTCGACGATCCGTCGAGGGGATCGATCGCGATCGCAAGGTCCCCGTCCTCCGACAGGCGCACCGGCCCCTCCTGCTCCTCGGAGCCGAAGAAGGCGAAGCCGGAATCCTTCGCGGCCTTGAGGAAGGCCTTGTCGGCGAGGACGTCGAGTTCCTTCTGGATGTCGCCGTCGGAATTGGTCTCGCCGCGCTGGCCGCCCAGATCGCCGGAGGTGCCGCCCTCGATGATGGTGTTGCGAACCTTCACCGCCGCCGTGCACAGATGCCGGATGGCGTCCGCGATCGGCCGCCCGCTCGCCGCGCCCTCGAGCGCGGAGGTGAGATAGGCGTCGAGCGACGATGGCATGGTGGTTCCTCCCGGATGAGACATGCTGGTTTCCGCCTTCTCTAGACACCAGGGGCGCGCAGGAAATCAAGTGCGCCACCGGCTCGAACGGGCCTTCCTCCTCATCCCGCGCCGCTCTCGGGCGAAGGGGTCAGAGCGCGAAGTCCGGCGGATCGATCAGCCGGGCCCGCCTCAGATCGGCGACCGAGGCAGAGCCGGTGCAGAAGCAGGCGATTCGCAGGGTCTCGATCACATCCTCGAAATGGGCGACGACCGCCTCGCCCGACGTCTCGGCCGCCTCGAGGGTCGCGGCCGCCTGACCGGCGATATCGGCCCCGAGCCGGATCGCCCTCGCCACGTCGAGCCCGGTTCTGATGCCGCCAGAGCCGATCAGCGGCACCGTCGGACAGGCCACACGGACCTCGGCGATCGCGCGCGCGGTCGGGATGCCCCAGCCCGCGAACTGCCGGGCGATCGCCGCCCGGCGCGCGTCCCCTGCTCTTTCGGCCTCGACGCCGGCCCAGCTCGTGCCCCCGGCGCCCGCCACGTCGATCGCCGCGACCCCCGCCTCCACCAGCCTCCGCGCGGCGCCGGGCGAGATCCCCGCGCCGACCTCCTTGACGACGACCGGAACGCGCAGCCGCGAGCACAGGGATGCAATCGCGGACAGGACGCCGCGCCAGTCGGTGTCGCCGCCGGTCTGCACCGCCTCCTGCAAGGGATTGAGATGGACGATGAGGGCGTCGGCGCCGATCATCTCGACCGCACGCATGGCCTCGTCCTCGCCGTAGCCGAGGACGAACTGGGCCCCGCCGATATTGGCAAGGAGCGGCACGGAGGGGGCGAGATCGCGCAGGCGCCGGTCGAGGCCACCACCGCCCCGGCCCTCGATCGCCACGCGCTGGGAGCCGACGCCGAGCGCGATCTTCAGATGCTCGGCAGCTTCCGCGAGGTGCCGGTTGATGCGGCTCGCCCGGTCGGGCCCGCCGGTCATCGAGGAGATGAGAAGCGGCGCGGCGAGACGCCGGCCGAGGAACGGGACCGAAAGATCGATGTCCGCAAGCGAGATCTCGGGCAGGGCCACGTGCTCGAACACGATCCGGTCGAGGCCGGTCGCGCTCGCGCCGGGCTCGGCGTCCTGCCTCAGGACGATGTCCAGGTGATCGATCTTGCGCGTGGCGATGTCGCTCGCCGGCCGTGTGTCGCTTCCATCGGTCACATTCAAATCGTCCCGCCTTTCACGTCAAACCCGGCATCCGGGGGTGTTTCCGGATCGTAATTCGCTGTAACCGTGTTAGCATTGGATTTGAACAGGTCGCCAGCGGCTTCGCGTCGCTGCGCCGAGGCCCGGCTCTTGCAGGGTTTGAGGCGTGCCGGCCCCGTTCGCTGAAAAACCTGATGGCCTTGAACCGAGGGAACGTGATCAGCTTGCCTATCCGTTGCGTTGACGCCGCATGAGTTCGCCGACGTCCGAAGACATGGGTCGCCTGCTCGAGCGGATCGAGGATCGCCTCGGCTCGCTCCTGCCGCCTTGCCTGGAGGGCCAGGAGCCCTTGCGCGGGGCGATCGAGACCAGCGTTCTCGCGCCCGGCAAGCGGCTGCGCCCGATGCTCGCGGTTCTCACCGCGCTCGATCTCGACGGCAATGTCGAGGCAGCCCTCGACGGCGGCTGCGCGATCGAACTCGTCCACACCGCCTCCCTCGTCCTCGACGACCTTCCCTGCATGGACGATGCCACCTTGCGGCGTGGACGCAAGCCGACCCATGTGGAATACGGCGAGGACACCGCGCTTCTCGCCGTCATCGCCATGCTCTCGCGCGCCTTCGAGATCGTCGCGGCGACGCCGAGCCTCGAGGCCGAGCAGCGCACACGCTGCGTGGCGGCGCTCGGCAAGGCGGTCGGCACCAGCGGCCTCGTCGCCGGCCAGTTCGCCGATCTCAGCGGCGCGAGCGAGACCCGCTCGGCCGACGATGTCGCGCGCACCAACGCCCTGAAGACCGGCGCGCTGTTCCTCGCCGCGATCGAGATCGGCATGATCGGCTCGGGCGCGGCCCCGACGATCCGCCGCGAGCTCGAGGCCTTCGCGCGCGAACTCGGCCTCGCCTTCCAGCTTCTCGATGATCTCCTCGACGACGGCCCGAATGCGGGCGCGATCGGCAAGGATGTCGGCCAGGACACCGGCAAGTCGACCATCGTCTCCATGATCGGGCGCGCCTCGACCGAGGAGCAGATCGATCGCCATATGCGGACCGCGCTGTCCCATCTGGAAACCGGGCTCGGCCCGGACAGCCGGCTGTCCCATCTCCTCCACGTCATCTGGACGAGCGCGCGCAAGGAGGCCGCCCGCGCCAAGTCCGCAAGGACCATGGGCGAGGCGAGGATCGACACCCAGGCCTGCATGCCGTGAGCACGGTATGGCGGAGATCGCGGGGCACGGCCCTCCTATCATCCGCCGCCGGCCTCTTTCGGGTCGCGGGCTGTTGAGAACCGGCCCTTGCGCGCAAAGCCCCATTGATCGGAGCCGAGGGAGGCGCCAAGACGAAACCATGGCCGACCCGATCTATAAAATCATGACGCTCGACGAGTGGGACGAAACGCGGCGAACCGGCGTCTTCGCCGGCGCGCCGGTCGATCTTGCCGATGGATACGTGCATTTCTCGACCGCCGGACAGGTGCGCGAGACCGCCGCCAAGCATTTTACGGGCCGGCAGGATCTGCGGCTCGTCGCGGTCGATCCGGGCGCCCTCGGCGATGCCCTGCGCTGGGAGCCCTCGCGCGGCGGCGCCCTGTTTCCCCATCTTTACGGCACGCTTCCTGTCTCGGCGGTCCTGTGGGACCGGCCCCTGCCGCTCGATGCCGGGGGCGTCCACCTGTTCCCGGACGATCTCGGCCAAGGCCCGCGATGAGCGCGCTCTACCGCCTTCTGCGAAGCGCCCTCTTCCGCATGGATGCCGAGCGCGCCCACGACCTGTCGATCGCCGCGCTGAAGCGCGGCCTCGTGCGCGGCGGCAAGGTGCCGGTCAACGACCGGCTTCGGGTCTCGGCGGCCGGGCTTTCCTTTCCCAACCCCCTCGGCCTTGCGGCAGGCTACGACAAGAACGGCGAGGCTCCGGACGCGCTTCTTCGCCTCGGCTTCGGCTTCGTCGAGGTCGGAACCCTGACGCCGCGCCCGCAGGACGGCAATCCGAAGCCGCGCCTCTTCCGCCTTCCCGAGCACGAGGCGGTGATCAATCGCTTCGGCTTCAACAATTGCGGTCATGCCGACGCTCTCGAGCGTCTGACGGCCCGGCGCCGCCGGCCGGGCATGGTCGGCGTCAATGTCGGTGCCAACAAGGATGCCGAGGACCGGGTCGCCGACTATGTCGAGGGCATCGCGAATTTCGCGCCGCTCGCCACCTATCTGACGATCAACGTCTCCTCGCCCAATACGCCGGGCCTTCGCGACCTGCAGGCGAGCAAGGAACTCGACCGGCTGCTCGAGCACGTCATCGCGGCGCGCAACGGCGAAGCCGCCGTCTCGGCGACGAAGCGGGTCCCGGTCTTCCTCAAGGTCGCGCCGGACCTGACACAGACGCAGATCGCCGAGATCGCCGAGGTCGCGCAGAAGCGCAAGGTGGACGGGCTGATCGTCTCCAACACGACCCTGTCGCGCGAGGGCGTCGAGATGGCGGCGAAGGCCGGCGAGACGGGCGGCCTGTCGGGCCGGCCGCTGAAGGCGCGCTCGACGGCGGTGCTCGCGAACTTCCGCAAGGCGCTCGGGCCCCAGATGGCGCTGATCGGCGTCGGCGGCGTGTCGGATGCGGCGAGCCTCGTCGAGAAGATCGAGGCGGGCGCCGATCTCGTCCAGCTCTACACCGCCTTCGTCTATGGCGGCCCGGCGCTTCCCGCGCGCATTCTCCAGGGTCTTCTCGACCATCTCGAACGCGGTGAAATCGCCAATCTCCGCGCCCTGCGCGACCGGCGGACCGAGGAACTGGCAGAGAGTTTCGCCCTCCCCGCCTGATGCCGCCTGAAACCACCCGATGCCGTTTGCCGGCACCGCTCGATGCTTCTGGAGGAAGGACGGACCGCCCGCGCGAGATTTCGGCGGCCGCATACCCCATTTGGGCGATGCGCCGGGGCGTTCGTTCGTCGTCTTCTCAATCGTGCCTCCGGGCCCCCTCCCGAGGACGGATAGGCCGGGCGACGTCGCAAACGCCCCAACTGACGTTCGCTCCAGCTTTTCCGCCTCGCGCCGGCACGATCGGTGTGCTCCCCCTCGGGAGGGGCGGCAGGCCTCGTCGAACAGGACGGGTTTGCGCGGCGAACGTTGCGATGATCTCACCCTTGCGGGCGCACAGCCGCACGGTGTCCGCCCTATTCGTCAGGCGAAGGCGGCCTGTCCCTCGCGCTCGCGACGCACCTGCCGACGCTTGTTGAGGAGGGTCGCCGTCAGGACGCCGGCCGTCACGATGGCGATGAGAATGGTGCAGACCGCGTTGATCTCCGGCGTCACGCCGAGCCGCACCTGGCTGTAGATCTTCATCGGCAGGGTCGTCGCCGAGGGGCCGGTCGTGAAGCTCGCGACGACGAGATCGTCGAGGGAAAGCGTGAAGGCCAGCAGCCAGCCGGCCGCGACCGCCGGCCAGATCACCGGAAGCGTGACGGCGAAGAAGGTCTTTGCCGGCGTCGCGCCGAGATCCATCGCGGCCTCTTCCAGCGAACGGTCGAAGGAGAGAAGCTTCGATTGCACGACCACGGCGACGAAGCACATGGAGAAGGTGATATGGGCGAGCGTCACCGTCCAGAAGCCGCGATCGAAGTCGACCGCGACGAAGAGGAGGAGGAGCGAGAGCCCGGTGATCACCTCCGGCATCACGAGCGGCGCATAGACCATGCCCGTGAACAGGACCCGGCCCCGAAAGCGCGTATAGCGCGTCAGCGCGATCGCCGCGAAGGTGCCGAGGATCGTCGCCATCGTCGCCGAGATCAGGCCGACGCGCAGGGTGACCCATGCCGCGTCGAGGAGGCCCTGGTTCTGGAAGAGCTGCGTATACCAGCGCGTGGAAAAGCCCGACCAGACCGTGACGAGGGGCGAGGCGTTGAACGAGAAGATCACCAGGATGACGATCGGCAGGTAGAGGAAGCCGAAGCCGAGAACCAGCGAGACGAGGTTGAAGCCGCTGAGCCGATGTCTCATTTCGCCGCCTCCCGGTCCTGGATGCGCTGGAAGACGACGATCGGCACCACGAGGATGAGGAGAAGGATGATCGCCACCGCCGAGGAGACCGGCCAGTCGCGATTGTTGAAGAACTCCATCCACAAGGTCTTGCCGATCATCAGCGTCGAGGAGCCGCCGAGAAGATCGGGGATGACGAATTCGCCCACCGCCGGGATGAAGACGAGGAAGCAGCCGGCGACGACGCCGGGAAGCGAGAGCGGGAAGGTGATCGACCAGAAGCTCTTCAGGGGCGGCGAGCCGAGATCGGAGGCAGCCTCCAGGAGGCGCGGATCCATCCGGTCGAGGCTGGCGAAGATCGGCATCACCATGAAGGGCAGATAGGAATAGACGATGCCGATGAAGATCGCCGTCTCGGTATTGGTGATCACCAGCGGCTGGTCGATCACGCAGAGGAAGAGGAGGAACTGGTTGAGAAGCCCCTCGGGCTTCAGGATGCCGATCCAGGCATAGACGCGGATGAGGAAGCTCGTCCAGAAGGGCAGGATCACCAGCATCAGGAGGAACGGCTTCCAGCCCTCGGGCGCCCGCGCCATCGCATAGGCGAGCGGATAGCCGATCATGAAGGTGAAGACCGTCGAGAAGAAGGCGATCCTCAGGCTGATCAGGTAGGAGTTGAGATAGAGCGGATCATCGGCGATCCACGCATAGTTCTCGAAGGTCAGCTGTCGCAGCGAGTCCCACCAGGTCGCCGGATCGTCGAAGGTGGGCGTATAGGGCGGGATCGCCGTCGCGATCTGCGAGAGCGACAGCTTGAGGACGATGAGGAAGGGCACGAGGAAGAGGACGGCGAGCCAGAGATAGGGCAAGCCGATCGCGATCCTCCGGAATCCCCCGCTTCTGACGACCGTCATTGTTCCATCGCCCCCTTACGCGCTCAGGACCAGCCCGGCATTCGGCTCGAACGACACCCAGGCCCGCTCGCCCCAGGTCATCTGCACGGCGCTCTCCCGGCTGGAATTGAGCATGGAGACGCGCACGATCCGCTCGCTGTCGAGCTTCAGGTGGAAGGAGGTCATGTCGCCGATATAGGCGATCTCCCAGACCTCGCCGGACATCACGTTCGGGCCGTCGAGCGGGCTTGCCGAGATGCGCAGCTTTTCGGGCCGCACCGCATAGGCCGTCTTCGCGCCGATCTGGAGCGCCCCGCCCCGCTCCTCGTTCCCATCGACCTCGATCGGGTGTCCGTCCGCCGTCTCGATGGTCAGCCGGTCGCCGTCGCGGGCGACGAGCGTGCCGTCGAAGATGTTCACGGTGCCGATGAAGTCGGCGACGAAACGCGAGCGCGGCGCCTCGTAGATTTCCGGGGGCGTTCCCACCTGCAGGATCTTGCCGTCGCCCATCACCGCGATGCGGTCGGCCATGGTCATGGCCTCTTCCTGGTCGTGCGTGACCATGATGAAGGTCATGCCGAGCTCGTATTGCAGGTCCGTCAGCTCGAACTGGGTCTCCTCGCGCAGCTTCTTGTCGAGCGCCCCGAGCGGCTCGTCGAGGAGCAGGACCTTGGGCCGCTTGACGAGGGAGCGGGCGAGCGCCACGCGCTGCTGCTGGCCGCCGGAGAGCTGATGGGGCTTGCGACGGCCGTAATTCTCGAGCTTCACGAGCTTCAGGGCATCGGCCACCCGGTCCTCGCGCTCGGACTTCGCCATCCCGTCCTGCTTCAGACCGAAGGCGATGTTCTTGGCGACGCTCATATGGGGAAAGAGCGCATAGGACTGGAACATCATGTTGACCGGCCGCCGATAGGGCGGAATGCCGGTCATGTCCTCGCCGTCGAGGACGATCCGGCCCCGGGTCGGCACCTCGAAGCCGGCAAGGAGGCGCAGGAGCGTCGACTTGCCCGAGCCCGAGGCTCCGAGAAGCGCGAAGAATTCACGGTGGAAGATATCGGCGTTGAGATCGTCGATCGCCGCCGTGCCGTCGAACACCTTGGTCAGGCCCTCGAAGCGGATGAAGGGCTTGGCGGCAGGATCGGCCCAGGGTGCGAAACTCTTGCGAACCGATCCGAGAGACTGTGCTTTCAAGACCCTGTGACCCCCACGAGCGCCTGAGGAGACCGCCGCCCGGCCGAGGAGCCGGACGCGGCTTTGAGAGAGACCAGGCCGGCTACTGGCCGGTGACCACCCGGGTCCAGAGCCGGGTCTCCAGGCGCTGCTCGCGCGGGCCCTTGCTGGTCACGGCGAACAGACGCTTGCGCGTCTCGGCATCGGGATAGATGCTCGGATCGTTGAGGATCTCCGGTTCGACGAATTCGTCCGCCGCCGCGTTGCCGTTGGCGTATTTGACGAAGTTCGTCGCCTTGGCGATCACCTCCGGGCGCATCATGTAGTTCATGAACTCGTAGGCTTCCTCCGAATGCGGCGCATCGGCCGGGATCGCCATGTTGTCGAGCCAGATCACCGCGCCTTCCTTCGGGATCTCGTATTCGATCGTCACGCCCTGGCCGGCCTCCGCCGCCCGGTCGCGCGCCTGCAGGATATCGCCGGACCAGCCATGGGCCATGCAGATGTCGCCATTGGCAAGCGCCGAGATGTATTCGGAGGAATCGAACTTGCGGACATAGGGCTTGATCGCGAGCAGCAGGTCCTCGGCCTTCTGCAGATCCTCGGGATTGGAGGAGTTCGGATCGAGACCGAGATAGTTGAGCGCGGCCGGAACCACCTCCTCGGAGGTGTTCAGCACGTAGACGCCGCAATCTGCGAGCTTTGCGACGAGTTCGGGATCGAAGAGGAGATCGTAGGTGTTGAGCGGCTGGTCCTCGCCCAGACGCTTCTTCACTTCGGCCACGTTGATGCCGAGGCCCGTCGTGCCCCACATGTAGTTCACGGCATGTTCGTTGCCCGGATCGTAGCGGGCGAGGCGCTCCAGCACGTCCTTGTCGAGATTGTCCCAGTTGGTGAGCTTGGACTTGTCGAGGGTCTGGAAGACGCCCGCATTGATCTGGCGTTCCAGGAAGGTCCCCGTCGGAACCACGATGTCGTAGCCCGAACCGCCCGCGAGAAGCTTCGTCTCGAGGATCTCGTTGGAATCGAACACGTCGTAATTGACGGTGATCCCGGTCTCCTTGGTGAAGTCGGCAAGGATCGACTCGTCGATATAGTCCGACCAGTTGTAGACGTTGACGACGCGGTTCTGCGCGCTCGCCTGTCCGATGCCGCCGGCGGCCAGGGCCGCGCTCAGTGCCAGGAGGATGGTCCGTTTCATCAACAGCTGCCCCGTGTTCGATCACAGAAGAAGGCCCGTTCGCGCGAAGACGGATCAAAGGCGCGAAGGCGTCGCGTTCCTGTATATGGACCCGCTTTGCGCACGTCCATGGCCGGGGCGGCGAAAGGCGCGGCGTTGGTGATGAAAAACTGCGCACGGTTTGCGCATGGAGTGCGGGCGGGCAGCGCGCCTTCGCTGCACCGCACGCCTGAACCCTTTTGACCCGTCAGAGCCTACGCGTCATGAAGACCGCATCCGGACCGTAGCTTGCGAGCTTTCCCGCCGGCAGACGCCCGGTCTCGGGCCGAAATCCGAAGCGCGACCAAAACCCCGCCGTCCCGTAGACCGAGACGAGACAGGCCTCTTTCAGCGGAACGGCGGCGCCGAGGAGAAGCTCCACCACCGGGGCCGCAAGCCCGCGGCCGCGCATCTGCGGCAGAAGCGCCACGTCGTGGATCAGAAAGGCGTCGGCACCGACAGGCAGCGCGCCGAGGATCTGGCCGAGGGCCGGAAGCTCCGGCAGGCGAACCGGATGACCGATCGCATAGCCGGCAAGCTCTTCGTCGCCGCCGCCATCCGGACGCGCGCCCGTCGAAAGCACGAAGGCGCCGCCCGGACAGATCCGCAGCCGGTCGGCGAAGACCTCGGGCGGCTCGGGAAGATCGGGATGGACGATCTCGCCGATCGCATCGAGGCGCGGAATGTCGCTCTCGCGAAGGGGCCGCCAGAGCGGCTGCGAAACGGATGCACTCATCTCAGGCGCGGGAGACACCGCGCGGCGCCTCGTTCGCCTGTGCATCCTCCCCGCCGATCGCACCGCGCAGTTTCGTCAGCCGCGACTTGACCCGCTCGACCTCCGACTGCATCTCGCGGCCCTCCTTGACCGAACGGATCCGGGCGGAGAGGCGGCGCGTGGCAGGCGTCGGCGCATCGAAAGCTGCCTGTTCGTCCGGCGCGGTGCTAATGTTTGCGGGCGTCACCTCGCTTGCCGAGGCCTCGCGCATGGCCGCAAGCCGCCGCGACAGCATCCGGCGTGGCTGGTCGTTCGATCCTGCGCCGGCCGAAGCCGAACCGGTTTCGGATTTGTTGGCAGGCGATGCGTCCGCATGGTCCGTTCCGCGAAGCGTCCAGCCCTTAACCGTCGTCGCTGCGGCAGGTAGGGGTGCCGGAGCGCTCGCCTCCGTCTCGGGATCGCTGCGATCCGCTGCCGATGTCGATGTCGATGTCGATGTCGATGGGATCGCCGATGCCGTCGCCGTACGAAGTGCGCGCTCGGGCATGGCCGTGTCGCTCGCCCGAAGGCCCGGCAGCATGGAAGCGACGGGCGCCATCCCGCGCTTGCCACGACCCTCGCCTCCGCCACCCGGGCCCGCATCCGGATCGGTCGAGGCCGTGGTCCGCGCCGCTGCAAGCCCGCCCGCCGGCGCATATCGCGCCTCGTTCTCGGCGAACAGCCGGCGCATCGGAGCCCAGAGGGCCTGGATCAGGACGAGGCCGAGACCTGCGAGAAGACCGGCCACGAAGCCGATCATCACCACGACGCGGCGCGACATGCTGGAGGGGTCGAGAGGCGGCGTCGCGGCGGAGATGACGCGGACATTGGCCGTGTTCAGCCGCTCCTGCTCGCCCGTTTCGCGCGCCCTGAGGAGAAAGGCCTCGTAGATCGCACGCGAGGCCTCGACCTCACGCTCGAGTTCGCGCAGCTTGACGAAGGAGCCGCTGGTCGCGAGCCGTCTGGACTTCAATTCGTCGAGCTGGGCGTTGAGGTCGCGGTCCGTCGATTCGGCGCGGGCAAGCTCCGTCCGGTTCGCCGCCACGATGCGACCGATCTCGCCGCGGATCGCCGAGCGGGCGGCGCTCATGGCCTCCTCGTTGGCGATGCGGCGCGGATGCCGCGGCCCGAGCGATGCCGAGAGCACCGCCTGCTCCTGGGCAAGGGCGGAATAGTTGTCCCGCAGCCGGTTGAGCGCCTCGGAGGTCAGCTCCTCGGGAAACGAGCCCTCGACCACGTCGTCGACGCTGGCCGCATCCATCTGCTCGACCCGGTTGCGCAGGGTGGTCACGTCGCCGCTGGAGCGGGCGAGCTGGTCGTTGATGCGCAGGATGTAGTCGTCGCCGACGAGACGGCCGCCGACGCCCACGAGCCCGTTCTCGGCCTTGTAGGTCTCCACCGCCCGTTCGGCCTCGCTCACCCGCGCCCGCAATTCGTCGAGCCGGCTCGACAGGGCGTCGCTCGCACGGCGCGCGGTCGAGGACTGGACCTCGCCCAGTTCGGTGATGAAGGTCTCGGCGAGGAGATTGGCGAGCATCGCCGACTTCTCGGGCGAGGTCGAGGTGATGGAGAGGTTGAGGACGAAGCTCTTGGTCTCGCGCACCGCGCTCATATTGCGGCGCAGATTGCGCAGGGTGACGAGTTCCTCATGGGTGAGCGGAGCGCCCTCGGCGGACGGCTCGGCACGCTCGGACAGGCCCAGCGCGTCCCGGATCGAGCCGATGATCGAGAAGCCCTTGCCGTTGAAATCGGTGTCGTTGAGAAGGTCCGCCTTGGCGATGACCGTGCGCAGGACCTCGTTGGAATGGACGACCGCGGTCTGGCTTTCGATCAGCGCGAGAGTGGCATCGCTCGGCAGGCCGTTCGGCGTCACCTCGTTCTGGACGACCTTGATGTCGCGCGGATCGACGAGGACCTGGGCGGTCGCGGTGTATTGCTTCGGCGTCGCCATGGCGATGGCCGCTGCGATGCCGGCCCCCAGGATCGCGCACAGAAGGATGAGGAAGCGTGCCTTCCAGAGCCGCCCGATCACATAGACCGGATCGATCAGCGATGCGCTGCGGAAGACGTCGCGTTCGGCCTCGGCCTCCGCCTCGCGTCTGCTGCTTCGGTTCGGCACGAGGCCCTGATCGCTGCGTGAGGTAAACATCGGCGCCTGGACACAATCTCAAGGTCTGGTGGCGCCGTCCCGGACGAACGGCGCACGCTAAGGCAGACTATCGTTCGTCGTGCTCAACAAAGAATTAACGGACCGCGTCCCCGGGGCACCGAAGGCCCTCATCGATCGTGTCCCACCACGTGGTGGAGCTGACATCTGGCCTCGCTGATCGCGGGAGCGTCGAGCTGATCAGCCTGTCATGCAGCGGGCAGGCTGACGATGGGATCATCCCAGACGGGGGCGAGAGTTTTCACCGTCATATATCGCGAGCGCTGAACGGCCCATTCCTCGTTCTGCGCCATGAGAATGGCGCCGGCGAGCCGGGTAACGGCCTTCTCGTTTGGAAGTGAGGCGGTGAACGAAAAGAGGCCGGTGACTGTTTTGCCGCCGAACCCGACCACGCCGGTGCGCGGCTTGATTTCGCCGTTGAGTCGCTCGATCGGGTTCGTCGAGTGCAACTTCGCCCGGTGCTGCGGCGGGAAGCTCATATAGGCAAGGACGTCCCCTTCGGCATTCGCCATCGGGCTCGAACGCGGTGGCGATGAAGGCAGCGACCCTTGGGAGGCGGTCCGGGCTGGCCCGAATGAATTCGTCCAGTGGACGCATCCAAGGCGTAAAAGGCCCGGCAGGGCGCCAGCTGTTCTTTCCGGCATGGGCCAGGGCGTTTCGTCGAAAGTGAATCCGGCAGCGCTGCCAGGTCGTGCCCAGGACACGAGCGACGGCGGCTTTGATACCCTCATGAGCATCGGAGATCACCAGTTTGACGCCGATGAGGCCGCGACGAACCAAGCTCCGAAGAAACTCCGTCCAGAACGGTTCTGCTTCAGACGGGCCGATCGCCATACCCAGGACTTCGCGCCGCCCGTCGCGGTCGACATCAACGGCGATCGTCACGGCGACGTCTATTTCTGCCCGGTTCCGACCTCGTCGGCGAGGTCCTCAACGGAATAGGCGCAGATTCGCCGCTCAAGCGCCTTCCGTGTGGACGGGTATTTAAGTGCGATAATTTTCTTCATCGCATATTCAGTTGGCTAGCACCGCGCTCAGTCCCTTACCGAAAAGCGGTCATCCAGCCGAGCGTGTCCCCGGTTTTTCCTGAGGGCTTGTATTCGGCTCCGAAGGCACCGTTCCAGCCCGCATCGTGGAGCGCCGGCAGGAGGCGGTCATAGGCGACCTCGCCCCGGTCCGGTTCGCCCCGATCGGGAACTCCGGCGAACTGCACGTGGCCGACCATATCCTTCACGAGCCGGAAACGCCGCAGGAGATCGCCGCCGGTGATCTGCAGGTGGTAGCAGTCGAACATGATCTTCAGTTCGGGCCGCGCGACGCGTTCGATCATCGACACGGCCTTGTCGAGGCCGATCAGAACATAGTCCGGATTGTCGTAAGGGTTCAGCGGCTCGATGAGCGCGATCATGCCTGCCGCCTTCGCCCGGTCGGCCGCATGGGCAAGGTTTCCGGCGAAGACCGCCGCGCAGGCTTCCTCGTCCTGGCCCTTCAGCGTTCCCGCCATCACATGGACGGCCTTTGCGCCGATGGCCTGCCCGTAGTCGAAGGCCTGGTCGATCGCGGCACGGGCCTCGACCTCGCGGCCGACTTGAGCGGCAAGGCCCACATCGCCTTCGCGCAGGCCTTTCGCGGTGTTGAGGCCGAGCATGGAAAGCCCCGTCTCCTCGAGAGCGGATTTCACGAGGGCTGCCTCCTCTCCATAGGGCCAGTGACATTCGACCGCGTCGAAGCCGGCGGCCTTCGCCGCGCGGATGCGGTCGGTCAGTAAGAGATCGGTCCAAAGAAAGCCGAGATTGGCCGAAAGCATCACATGACTCATGCGTCCCACTCCACATCGAAGGTCTCGACGAGCTGCCTCACCTGATCGCCGGACAGCGCTTTGGGGCCCAGGCCGCGCGTCATCATGGCGAGCTGGGCCGAGGCCTCCAGCTCCTCGATCGCATAGACGGCGGCTTCCAGATCCTTGCCCGCGACCACGGGGCCGTGATTGGCGAGCATCACGGCGGACCGCTTGCCGGCAAGGCCCCGGATCGCCTCGCCGATCGCCGCGTCGCCGGGCATGAAATAGGGCAACAGCTTCACGCGGCCGAGCTTCATGATCGGATAGGGCGTCAGATGCGGCAGGAAGTCGTCCTCGTTCGCATCGGGCATCATCGACAGGGCGACGGAATGGCACGAATGGAGATGGACGATCGCGCCCGCCGTCGACCGGGTGTCGTAGA
The DNA here is from genome assembly GCF_003403015.1 of Fulvimarina endophytica. Lineage (GTDB taxonomy): Bacteria > Pseudomonadota > Alphaproteobacteria > Rhizobiales > Rhizobiaceae > Fulvimarina > Fulvimarina endophytica. The sequence goes on along the minus strand of NZ_QURL01000003.1, from coordinate 508,662 downwards.
AGGCACGGTGAAGCGGCATCTCCTTGGTCGGCCTGTCGCCGCCAACGAGGTTCATTGCGGCATCGAACTGGCTGAGCCTTGCCGGATCGAGGGTCATGAAGGACGAGCCGGTGGGCGTGACGAGAAGCCCGCCATCGGGGGTGCGCGCCGAGATATTGCCGGTCGAGCCGTGGGTCAGGCCGCGCTCATGAAGCGAGCGGGCGAACATGCAGATGCTTTCGCGCAGGTCGCTCGACGCGCTCATGGCTTTCCTCCAAGAACGCGAAGCGCCGTTTCGAAGAAATCCGCGTCGCCGAAATTGCCGGATTTGAGCGCGAGGACCAGATCCCGGTCCTCGGCTTTGACGGCCGGAACGCCGGGCGCGATTTCGGGGCCGATGCGCAGGGCCGAAAGGTCGAGACCCTCGACCACTGCCCCGGAGGTCTCGCCGCCCGCCGTCACGAGCCGCGTCACGCCGCCGGCGACCAACTGGCGCGCGGTCTCGGCGAAGAAGTCCTCGAGCCGTCCGGCGACCGTCTCGCGGCCATATCTCGCCTGGGCGGCCTTCACCGTGCCGGGATCGGCGGAGGAATAAAGCAGCGCCGTGCCGTCCGCTTCGAAAGCGAACCGCGCGGCCTCTTCGGGGCTCGTCTCGCCCTCCATCACCATCTCGGCGGTGATCTCCATTGCCGGATTGGAGGCGGCATAGCGCTCGACCTGTGCGCGGGTCATCTTCGAGGCCGAGCCCGCGATGATCGCGGCGGGGCCTTCGAGACCCGACCAGTCGGCCGCCACATCGATCCTGTCGCTCTTGTCGAGAAGGTTCGCAGGAATGCCGAGAGAGACGCCCGAACCACCGGTGATCAGCGTCATGTCCTTCACCGCCCGGCCGATCTCGCGCAGGTCCGCGTCGCGGATGGCGTCGACGACGATCACCGGGCGCCCTGCCGCGACTTCCTCGCCGATCGCCGCGCGGATCGCATCGGCTCCCTCAAAGACGGTGGTCGCGGCCACGTGGCCGACCGCGTGCTTCGTCTGGTGGCCCATCCATCGCCTTATATCGGCATCGGTCATCGGCGTCAGGGGATGGTTCTCCATGCCGGACTCCGACAGGAGCACCCCGTTCACGAAGAGATGGCCCTGATAGAGACTGCGCCCGGTTGCCGGAAAGGCCGGGCAGACGATGGTGCGGTCCGCACCGAGCGCCTCCATCAAAGCATCCGTCACCGGGCCGACATTGCCCTCTCTCGTCGAATCGAATGTGTAGCAGTACTTGAAGAAGAACTGTGTGCAGCCCTGCGCCTTCAGCCATTCGAGCGCTTCGAGGGACAGGCGGACGGCATCCTCGGCGGGAAGCGTGCGCGACTTCAGCGCGACGACGCCGGCATCCACGTCCGGGCTCGCATCCTCTGACGGCGTTCCCGTGAACTGGGTGACGCGCATGCCCTCCTTGGCGAGCATGTTGGCAAGATCCGACGATCCGGTAAAATCGTCGCCGATGCAGCCGAGCTTCATGACGCACCTTTCGGGAGTTCGATCCCGGCATTGCGGGCATAGACCTTGGCGACCGCCGCATCGTCCTCGGACCCGAGACCAGAGCCGGAGGCGGCGAGAAACTGCTGCAGGGCGGCGGCCGTCAGCGGCGCACCGAACTTCGCCCTCTTGGCGATGTCGAGAACGATGCCGAGATCCTTCGGCCAGATATCGACCATCGAATTCGGCGAATAGTCGCCCTCGACGATGTGCGGGCCCCGGTTCTCGAACATCCAGGAGGTGCCCGCGCATTTCGGGATCACCTCCATCACCTGCCTCGGCTCGACCCCTTGGGTAATGCCGAAGGTCATCGCCTCGGCGAGAGCGGCGATGTGGACGCCGGCGAGCATCTGGTTGATCGCCTTCATGGCGCTCCCCTGGCCCGGCTCCTCGGAGAGTTCGAACACGGTCTCGGCGCAGGCATCGAGCATCGACCGCGCCGCCTTAAAGGCCTCGCGCGAGCCCGAGGCCATGACCGAGAGCCGCCCTTCGGCCGACTTCGTGGCCCCGCCGGAGATCGGCGCGTCGAGATAGAGAAGGCCCTTCTCCTCGCAGCGCTTCGCCATCTCGCGGGCAAATTCTGGCGGAACGGTTGCGCAGGAGACGATAACCTTGCCCTTGCCGAGCTTGTCGGCCCAGCCGTTCGGTCCGAACAGGACCGCTTCCGTCTGGACGTCGTTGAGGACGACGAGGACGAGAACATCGATCTCCGCGGCCTTGTCCAGCGCCTCGCCGGGCGCGCCACCGGTCTCGAGGAAGGTGGCCATCCGCGTTGTGTCGAGGTCGACACCGTAGACGGTGTGACCGGCCCGAAGCAGAGACTTCGCCATGCCTTCTCCCATGGAGCCGAGGCCCACCACAGCCATCGTCTGGTGTTCACGCATTGGTGTTCTTCCTTCCTGCCTCATGGCCATCGTTTGATCGGTCACGCTGTAAGCGAGCACCGTTTAATCTCGCTGTCTCCAGCGCGTTTGCATGTGAAATCGCCTTTCCTCCGCGAACGAGCGGAGGCAGTTCCCACCTCCGTTCCCGATGTCATGACTGGGTCCGAAGCCGGACCGGCCAACAAACGGACGGCATCAGGCATTCCGAAGCCTCGTGGTTCCGCCTTGGCGCAGTTCCAGGGCCAATTCTCGCCTTTGCTGCGGGCCTTTGTTTTCGCCGGTCCTGAACGTGTCGGCGATGATCTTTCCGGCTAAGCAGCCGACCTCGAAGCGGGGCGTGACGATCGTCGTCAAATGGGGGCGGACGACATCGCAGACATCGAGACCGTTGAAACCTGCGAAAGCCATGTCGTCGGGAATGGAGAGACCACGATCGAGCGCGTTCGACATGGCGCCGAGGGCCAGATCGTCATTGGCAAAGAAGATCGCTTCGAGATCGGAATGCTCCTCGATCAACCGGTCGAAGCTCTCTGCGCCGACCGACACGGATGAGGGATCGGGATGAATGAAGCGGCCCACGAGCTCTACTCCGTTGCGTCGCAACTCCTCCTCGAACGATATGCGTCGCTTGCGTGACCGTAAGGGCTGCTCGCCCCATGCTCCGATATAGCCAATCCGTCGATAGCCGCATTTGAGGAAATGGTCGGCCATCATGCGACCCGCCTCTAAATGGGACAGTCCGACCTGGCTCCGTTCGGTTTCACCGTCGATATCCATGACCTCGACGATCGGCCCGTCGAACTCCGCCAGCATGGCCTCGGTATCGTCCGTATGCTCCGAACCACTCAGAACTAGGCCCGCTGGCGACCAGGCGAGCATGTTACGCAGAACCCTCTCCTCGCTTTCGATCCCATAGCCCGTCAGGCCGAGAACGACGCCGAGCCCGGTTTGTGAAAGACCCGCATAGATACCATCCACAACGGCCGGAAAGACATTGTTGGTCATGGCCGGAACGAGCACCACGACGAGGTCGCTGCTTTGGCCCCTTAGCGAGCCCGCGATCGGATTTCGGCTGTAGCCGAGGGCATCGGCCGCCGCCTCCACCTTCGCCCTCAACTCCGGGGAGACGTTTTCGAGCCCGCGAAGGGCCCGCGATGCGGAAATGATGCTAACCTGGCTGTAGGCAGCGACATCTTTCAATGTCGGTCGCTTCTGCATCTTCCTCACCAACAGCTCCCCCAGAACAAAAATACGAATTTCATCAGTTGACAACGTTGTCATACGCATGACAACGATACCAAACAAGCTTCTGGGAGGAAAGCCACATGTTTGAGAGATTCAAGACCACATCTTGCCTCGCCGCCATCGTTTGCGCCGGGATGGCGAGTTCCGCCGCTGCGCAGGAATTTCCGCAACAGCCGGTGAACCTCGTCGTTCCCTTCAACGCCGGCGGCGGCACCGATCTTCTGATTCGCGGGTTCGCACCCGCCTTTGCCGAAGCCCTCGGCGGGAACGTCTACGTCTCGAACATGGCCGGCGGCTCCGGCACGGTGGCAGCCGGATCGCTCGCCGAAGAGGATCCCGATGGCTATCGCCTCGGCTACTGGTCGATGACGGTCGCAACGGTGCAACCGCAGATCAAGGATGTCCCATACGACAAGGACAGCTGGACGCCGATCTGCTCGATCGCGGCCTCGCCCATGATCCTTTTCACCAATGCGGGCAGTCCGTTCAAAACCATCGATGACGCCGTCGAGGCTGTGAAGGACGAGCCCGGCCGATATCTTTTCGGATCGTCCGGCCCGGGGGCGATGACCCATCTGGCCGCAGTCGCGGCATTCGAAGGGCTGGGCGTCTTGAAGGACGTCCGGCATCTGCCATTCCAGGGTTCGGGCCCCGCGCTTCAGGCCATGGCGGCGGGAACGATCCAATTCTACGCCGATACGGAAATCCTCATGAATTCCGGGGATTTCCGGCCACTGGTCGTCTTTGCGCCCGAGAGGCTCGAGAGCTATCCAGAGGTCCCCACTGCCGCCGAAGCCGGCATCGAGCCGCCACTTGCCGAGCTCGATCTCTGGGGCGGGCTCTTCGCGCCTCACGATCTCGATCCGAAAATTCGCGATCAACTCAGTGAAGCCTGCGGCAAGGCGGTTGCCTCGGACGAATTTCAGGCGTTCGCCGAGCGAACGGCGACGGTTCTCAACTATCGCGATGCCGAGAGCTTCGACGTCTTTTTCAGGAAGCAGTACGACGACAACAAGGTCCTGATCGAAGCCGCTGGTCTTTGATCCGCCGAGCGCCGGTTAAAAGGAGTCGTCATGGGATCTCTGACGCGTGGCGGGCCCATCGTTGCCATTCTTCTGTTGGCTGCAATATCCGGACTGATTTTGTCGACCTTCGGCGCAGCATTCGCAGATCTTGGCGACGCCTTCAGCCCGATCTTCTTTCCTCGCATCATTCTGACGGTGCTTCTCGCCCTGTCGGTTCTCAATGTCGTCGCCGAACTTCGGGCGTCTTCGGCTCCAAGGACCTTTCTTTGGCGACCGGTGATCGTTCTCGTCATCGGTCTGCCGATTTACGTGCTGGCCGTCGATGTCGTGGGCTTCTTCCTCGCTTCGGTCCCGATGGGCGCGGCGATGCTGCTCTCGCTCGGCATCCGCAGACCCACTGCGTTCTTGGGAATGCCGATCGCCGCCGCCGGCACGATCGTCATTCTCTTCAACCACCTCCTCGTCATGCCTCTGCCCGCTTCACCCTTCACTTGGTGGTTCTAGGATCCGCTCATGCTGAACACCCTCCCTGAAGCGCTTTCGATCATCTTTACGCTCGAAGGTCTGTTGGTTCTGGTCCTCGGTACTTTTCTCGGCATCGTTCTTGGCGCCCTGCCGGGAATCGGCTCGACAGTCGCGGTTGCAATGGTCATGCCATTCACCCTGACGATGGGGCAGGCTCCGGCCATTCTTCTTCTGCTCGCGATCTACGCAGGTTCCGTTTATGGGGGCTCCGTTTCGGCGATCCTCATCAACACGCCCGGTACACCGCAATCGGCCGCGACCTGTTTCGACGGGTTCCCAATGGCGCAACGGGGCGAAGCCGGCCTGGCGCTCGGCTGGGCGACCGTCGCCTCGATCATAGGGGGCGTGGTGTCGGCGATCGTCCTCATTCTCGCCGCTCCGACACTGGCCGCTTTCGCCCTGAATTTCGGACCGATCGAGACATTCGCGCTCGTACTTCTCGGATTGACCTGCATCGTCTCCGTATCGGAGGGCTCGATGCTGAAGGGACTGATCGCCGGCACGATCGGGCTCTTTCTGGCCGTCGTAGGCGGCGATCCGATAACCGGTGAGGCGCGCTTCACCTTTGGTCAGTTCCAGCTTTTGGCCGGCTTCGACCTTCTAGCCGTGGTCATCGGGGTCTTTGCCATCACGGAAGTCCTGATGCGCGTCTCAGGGCCGCTCGACAGTTCCAACAGGCTGACCGATTTCAAGGGCGTCGTTCTTCCGAGGTTTCGCGACTGGTCCGGCCGGGTGAAGGTGCTGGTGAAATCCGTTCTCATCGGCAATGGCATCGGTATCCTGCCGGGGACGGGTGCCGCGACGGCAGCCTTCATCAGCTATGCGGAGGCGAAACGGTCGTCCCCCAACCGCGCTGCTTTCGGTCGGGGCGAGCCCGACGGAATCATCGCGTCGGAAGCTGCCAACAACGCCGTCACGGGAGGAGCATTGGTTCCGACGATGGCGCTTGGCATTCCAGGCGATGCCGTCACTGCCGTCATGCTTGCGACCCTGACGCTGCACGGCATTACGCCGGGCGTGCGGTTGATGTCCGACAACCCGGTGCTCATGGGGGCCATTTTCACCGGCTTCCTGCTGATCAATCTCATTCTTCTGCCGCTCGGCATGGCCGTCGGCAAGATAGCAGCCCCGATTCTCCGTCTGCCGGAGGCCTTCATGCTCGTGGGCATTGTCCTTCTCAGCACCGTCGGCGTCTATTTCGTTCGCGGGAACCCGTTCGATCTTCTGGTCATGGTTACAGCCGGCATCTTCGGCTTCATCCTTCGGAGACAGGGCTACCCCATGGCGCCGCTCGTCATCGGCATGGTGCTAGGCCCAACCCTCGAGATCAGCCTGCGTCAGGGCCTTATCCTGACCAACGGAAGCTTCGGCGCCTTCTATGCGGGCCACCCGATCGCTCTCGTCCTCGGAATGATCACGATCGTCATGCTCGCTCTTCCTGCCGTGAACCGGATGCGCGCTCGGCAGGGGGCAGATTCCTGATGGATGGACACTCGATTCTATCGCTTGGCGGACTGCTTCTGGTCCTCCTGGTAACCGGCGCGTTCACCGGCGTCATCGCCGGACTCCTGGGGGTCGGTGGCGGTATCGTCGTCGTACCGGTCCTCGTCATCGTTGTCGGACTGTTCGCGTTACCGGAAGACATCGACATGCTGATGATCGTGGGCACCTCCCTTGCCACGATCGTTCCGACATCGATCGCGTCGTCGCGCGCGCATCATCGCAAGGGGTCCGTCGATGTCGCTCTCCTGAAAGGCTGGTTGCCCGCCATCGTCTGCGGCGCCCTCATAGGCGGATTTGCATCGAAAATCTTCGGCGCCAACGGTCTGGCTCTGATCTTCGGTGTGGTCGGTCTCCTGGTTGCGGCGAATCTCCTGAAGCGCAAGACGATCGTCTTGAGAACGTCGCCGCCGGAATCGATCCTGGCGCGCAGCGCCATCGGGTTCCCCATCGGTTTTCTATCATCTCTCATGGGAATTGGTGGCGGGACGCTTTCTGTTCCGACGCTGACGATGCTTTCCGTGCCGGTCCACCGAGCGGTCGGAACCGCTGCCGTTTTCGGTCTCGGCATCGCGATCCCGGCACTGATCGGTTTTGTGTGGTCGGGCCTCGGCGTGCCCGGTCGTCCGGTGGGATCTCTCGGTTTCGTCAACCTGCCGACCGCGATCGCCATCGCCAGCGTCAGCATCTTTACGGCGCCAATCGGCGCCAGACTGGCTCACAGGCTGGAACCACGTGTCCTCAAGATCGCCTTTGCCGTCTTCCTGTCGATCTCGTCGGTTAATCTTCTCCTCGATGTGTTTTCATGATCGCGCTTCGGGGGAACGGCTCGTTCGAGATCAATCTTCGAGTGGAAGGCAGTGGTCCACCGCTTCTCTTCCTTGGCGGCTCCAATTTCGATCTCAGCCTCTCGGCCCCCGTGTTTGATAGCCGTTTGACGGAGTGCTTCACCGTCGCAGCTTACGATCCGAGGGGATTGGGACACTCCTTCGCACCCGCCGGGCGCTGGACGATGAAGCACTACGCAGACGACGCTTTGCGCGTTCTCGATCATCTCGGCTGGGAAACGGCTTATGTTCTCGGCGAGAGTTTCGGCGGCATGTCCGCGCTCCACCTCGCCGTGAACTCTCCCGAACGAATTGCCAAGCTCGCCGTCTCGGCAACGACGGCTGGTGGACAAGGCGGCGGCCCTTATCCGATCCACGAATTGGTAGCGATAGAGGATGCCCGGGAACGGGCAGCCTCAGTGCTGACCATTCTCGACCGGCGTTTTTCCCTCTTGTGCGAAAATGACCCTGCGGCGGCCGAGGCGCGCATTGTCGGTCGCCTGCGTCGAGAGGCGCTCTTTCTGAACCATGCGAACAATCGCAGCGGATATGATCGCCTTTTGCAGGCGCGACGGCATCATGATTGCTGGATGCATCTTCCGAGCTTGAAGCTTCCGGTCATCGTGATCGCCGGCGAATTCGATGACCAGGCTCCTCTCCACCGGATAGAAGCCATGAGCGATGCCCTTCCCGACGCTCGGCTGCATGTTTTTCCGGACGGGCACGATGTGCTGTTTGCGAGCGAACATCCGGTCGAAACGATTATCGACGCGTGGACATAGGGGCGGCTCGTCTTTCAGCATCCTGCGGAAGAAAGCTTCGTTGGGTCGTCATCACGGTTCGCTATTGGGAAAGCTGGAGCCTTCCGCGGAATTTGTGATCGATGAAGTCGGTTACGGATCGGACGTCGCGATGTCGGACCTGGCAGCCCCGCTTCTGAACCCTCTCTGAGTGAAGACCGATCCGACCGTGTTGTCGCGCTTTCCTTGATGGGGCAGCTTCACAGATAAAAATTTGCCGATGGTCGCGGAGAGCGCACGCGCGGATATCCGTGACAAACGGTGGATCTGGATCGAAACCCTCCTCAGCGCTTACGAACGTCCGCTTTGACAGGACCCTTGAGTGTGGAAAGGGGAATGGCTGCTGCGTAAGCGTCGCCGTTCAGCTAGCATGTCCCTACCGGCCTGCCCCGACCGGATGGTCCGGGGTGAATCTTCGTGCAGGGTCGGCCTCTGCGCCAAAGTTGGCGTAGCCGGCGACGCCGATCCGATGAGCGGCGACGGCCATTGCACGGCCTGCGGTGCGGGTGGCCGGTAGCCGAGCGATGAGTGCGGATGCGCCGTGTTCTAGTGGCGTCGCCAGTTTTCGATCACGACCGTGGCTTCTGCGAGCGAGTACACGACGCCGTCATCCACGTCCGGGCTCGCATCCTCCATCGGCGGTCCCGTGAACCGGGTGACGCGCACGCCCTCCTTGGCGAGCATGTTGGCAAGATCCAGCGATCCGGTGAAATCGTCGCCGATGCAGCCGAGCTTCATGATCTGCCCCCTGTCGGGTCCGGCTTGCTGCGCTCCATGTGCTCGCGCACGATCTCCTCGAACGAAGTTTCGGCCGTGAAGCCGAGACGCTCGGCGCGTGGGGCTGCGACCCGGCCAGGCCATGTGGAGACGATGGTGGAAATCGCCGCATCCTCTTGATCGGTGACGAGACCGGCAGTCTCGGGACCGGCCACCCGTTCCAGCGTGTCGAGCATTTCGGCGACGGTCACCGAAAGCCCGGGCAGCGTGATCGTCGTCTCCTGGCCGATCTCGGACCGCTCGAGCGACAGGGTCCGGATGACGGCGGCGACCGCATTCGACGGCGAGGCGAGATGCAGGCGCGTGTCGCGTGAAACGGGCAGGATCGACGTCTCGCCCTTCAGCGGTTCGCGTACGATCCCGCTCGCAAAGCTCGAGGCCGCCTTGTTCGGCGCTCCCGGCCTGATCGAGATCGTCGGGAAGCGAATCGTGCGGCCGTCGATGATTCCGCGCCGGGCCGCATCGCGCACGAGAAGTTCCCCAATCACCTTCTGAGTGCCGTAGGACGATAGGGGCCGAGGCTCCAGGTCCTCGTCGATATCGGCATTGCCTTGCGCCGAGAATACCGCGACCGACGAGGCGAAGACGAAGACGGGTGCCTGATCGAGGCGCTGGACGGCCGACAGAAGGTCCATGAGCGAACGGACGTTGACAGCGAGACCGAGATCGAAATCGGCTTCCGCCGCGCTGCTGACGACTGCTGCGAGATGAATGATTGCGTCCGGCTTCGAAGCAAGGATCGCCTCGCGGATGCCCTCGTCGGCGAGATCCCCCGCGATGCTCTCGACCTTCGCTTGACGGCGGGCCAGATCATCGAGCGGCCCCTCGGCGATATCAAGCGCGACGATCCGGCCGATGGTCCTGTCCCGCCCGCCGATCGTCACGGTTCCACGTGAAGCGAGGTCCTCCACGACCATTGCGCCTATGAACCCGCCTGCGCCCGTTACTACGATCGTTGCGCCTTCGTCATGCATCGTCTTCTTCCTCATGCTGGGTGGTTGGGTGTCCTCGTTAGATGCCGAGGTCGGGTCGTCTTTCAAAGGCCGGCTCATATGATCCGGCCTTCCTCAAGGATCGAGTCGGGCAATACGCTCGCATTGGGGCCGTCGGACCCGCAGCTGAGAGGGCGGTTTCCATCATCGGCGCCCGCCTGCGACGTTTCCGCTGTCCTTCCGGGCCCTCGTGTGGTTTCTGCTCCAAAGCGCAGGTGACCGGCGCACATCGGTAAGCCCGCGCTCGCCACTCCGGATCGGCACGGAAAGCGAAAGACGGTGGACAGCTTCAATCTCAACGCGATGAGTACCTTTGAGGCGGTCGCGCGTCTCGGCGGGGTCAGCCGCGCCGCAGAGGAACTCGGCGTCTCCCCGTCGGCCGTCAGCCAGCAGCTTCGGCTCCTGGAAGAACAGTTCGGCGTTTTGCTGTTCCGGCGCGAGAAGCGGCGCCTGTCGCTGACCGACGACGGCGAACGGCTCTACCAAACGACGAGCCAGGCCCTCAGGATGATCCGCGACGTGCGCTCGGCGATCGTGCGCAAGCGCGAGGGACGCCGGTTCGTGATGCGGGTGTCGCCATCCTTCGGCGTGCGCTGGCTCGGGCCGAGGCTGAAGCGCTTTCTCGACACCAATTCCGGTTGGGATCTCAGGATCGATGCGACTCCGGACTTCTCGCGCTTCGAGACCGAGATCACGGACATCGACCTGCGCTATGGACCGGGCGCCTGGAGCGGACTTCATTCCGAAGCCGTCCTCAACGACCTGGTACTGCCGATGTGCTCGCCGGCCTATCGCGACGAGTTGACGAGAATCTCCGAAGATCCGCGGCAGCAGCTTGCGAGCGCGCGGCTGATAGACAGTGTCAAGGCCCTTTACAGATGGGATTTCTGGCTGACGGAACAGGGCATCGACACCATTCCGTCGGTCTTCCCGATCCAGCTCGATCGTTCCTCCATGGCGATCCAGCTGGCGGTCGACGACGGGGGCGTCGTTCTCGAAAGCTCGACGCTCGCGATCCGCGAGCTGGTCAACGGCGATCTCGTTCCGTTGTCGCCGTCCCTGCCGGTGATCGAATTTCCGGCTTACTGGATCGTCTGTCCGGCGCGCCATCGTAACCGGCGGATCGTCGCAAATTTCTCGAACTGGATCCGAGAGGAGGCCACCGAGCACGACCGGCTCGCCCGCAATCTCCTCACCCGCCTCGGATGCACGTTCAGTCCGCCCGCCGGCATGGACATCGCCTGAGTTCCGGATCGACGAGTTGTCCACGCGTTCCCCCTTTGCGTTCACGCCTTCGAAACGGTCCGCCGGACGGTTTCCGCCACCCGTTCGGGCGTGATTCCGAAGTGATCGTAGAGGGTTTCGGCTGCAGCCGATGCGCCGTATCCTGTCATGCCGACGAAACCGCCTTCGGTGCCAATCCATTGATCCCAACCGAAGCGTACCGCGGCTTCGACGGCAAATCGCGGCGCTTGCCCGAGCACCTGTGCGCGATAGTCGGCGTCCTGCTCGGCAAAGAGCTCCCAGCATGGCATGGAGACGACAGCGGCGCAGATTCCCTCGTCTGCGAGTATCGACTGGGCACGCAACGCGACGAAAACCTCAGATCCGGTCGCGAGGATGGTCGCGTCACGGTCGCCAGTCGCCGGCTCGACAAGGACGTAGGCGCCGCGGCGCGAACGGTTTTCCGACGCCTCGTTGCGCACCGGCGGCACGGCCTGCTTTGTCAGGGCGAGGAGCACCGGACCGGTCCGGCGCTCGAGTGCGATTTCCCAGGCTTCCGCGGTTTCGACGCCGTCGGCTGGGCGCATCATCAGAACGTTCGGCATGGCCCTGAAGCCTGCAAGGGTCTCCACCGGCTGGTGGGTCGGACCGTTCCGTCCAACCCCGATCGAGTCGTGGCTGAGGACGAAAAGGCCGGGCAGCCCCATCAGCCCTGCCATGCGGATCGCGGCGCGCATGTAGTCGGTGAAGGCGAAATAGGTAACGGGGACCGGGTAGAGCCCGCCATGGCTCGCGATCCCGTTCGCCATGGCGGCCATCAGATGCTCGCGCACACCGCAATGAACGTAGGAGCCCGATCGGTCGTCGGCCGTGAAGGCATCGCGTCCTCGCTTGTGATCGGTCGGCGCCTCGAGATCGGCGCAGAGGATCTGGAGCCCGTCGAAATCCTCTCGCATCGCCTCGCAGACCTCTCCGGACGAGTGGACGGTGGATTGCTCGCGTCCGACGAGCGCGCGCGCGCTCGCCTCCAGCGGCATCCGCCACGTCTCGCCGGTTCCGCTGAGAGCTGCAAGGAACATGTCGGCTTGCGGATCGCTCGACAGCGCTTCGCGCCATGCCGCATTGGTCCGCGCGCCGCGCCGTCCGCTTGCTCGCCAGGCGTCGAGCACGTCGTCCGGCACCTCGAACGCCGGCGCAGACCAACCGAGGGCCGTTCGCGCTGCGTCGGTGTCCTCCCGGGTGATCCTTCCCGAATGGCCCGCACGCCGGCCCTCGATGCGGGCAATGCCGCGAGCGATCGACGTCCGGCACGCGATCATCGAGGGGCGTGGATCGGCCTTCGCGGCTCCCATCGCCGCTGAGACCGCCTCGATGTCGTGACCGTCGACGCTCTGCACGTGCCAGTGCGCAGCCTCGAAGCGAGCCGGTATGTCCTCCGAGATCGCAAGCGAGGTCGCACCGTCGTCGGTGATCGCGTTGTCGTCCCAGAGAAGTGTCAGCTTGCCGAGCTTCAAGTGGCCGGCGAGACTGATCGCCTCCTGACCCATACCCTCCTCAAGGCATCCGTCACCGAGAAAGACCCAGGTCCGATGGTTGACGAGGCCCGGATAGCGCGTCGCCAGGCGCGCCTCCGCGACCGCCATCCCGACGGCCGAAGCGACACCCTGTCCGAGAAGGCCGGTCGTCATTTCGATGCCGGCCGTCTGATCGATCTCGGGATGGCCCGCACAATGGGAGTTGAGCTCGCGGAAGGTCCGGACCGCGTCGATGTCGATCTTCGTGTAGCCGCTCAGATAATTGAGCGCATAGAGGAGCATCGATCCGTGACCGTTCGACAGGACGACGCGATCGCGGTCCAGCCAAGTCGGATCGGACGGATCGAACTTCAGGTGACGGGCGTAGAGCGCCGTCGCGATCTCCGCCATGCCGAGCGGGACGCCCTGATGCCCCTCCCCCACCCGCTCGATCGCGTCCATCGCAAGGAAACGGATCGCGTGGGCCATGGATTGAAGATCGCTCATGGGCACCTTTCGCATGTTGGAAACCTCACGCTCCTTCGCTTAAGGCGGAATCGAGATCCTGCCGATCGCAAGGACGTGTCGGCCGGATGGCGGCGATTCAGCCTGTTCAGTAGATCGTCAGCGCCGGAACGTAGGAGATGAGGGCGAGGACTAAGATCGCGACCAGATAGAACGGCAGGAGCGAGCGCGTGACCTCCCAGATGCCCACCCGCGCGATCGCGGCGGAGATGAACAGCGTCGTCCCGACGGGTGGCGTATAGAGTCCGATCGCGAGATTCACGACCATCATCAAGCCGAGCTGAACCACGTCGAGCCCGATCGTTTGTGCGATAACGACGAAGATCGGACCGAGCAGGAGGACGGCCGCCGGAAGGTCGAGGAAGGCGCCGACGACGAGCATCACCACGTTGAGCGCGAGGATCACCATCCAGGGCTCGGCGAAGGTGATCTCGACCCAGTTGGCAAGGTTCTGCGGCACCTGCTCGGCCGTCAGCACCCATTGCAGCACGGAGGAGCCCATGATGATCAGCATCACCGCGCCGGTCATCAGTCCGGTCTCGACGCAGGTGCGCCAGAGCATGGCAAGCGTCAGGTCGCGATAGATGAGGCCTGCGACGAGCAGCGCATAGGCGACCGCCATGACCGATACCTCGGTTGGCGTTGCGATGCCGAAGCGCAATGTGCCGATGATGAAGACCGGCATCATCAGGGCGGGCGTTGCGACCAGCAACTGCTTCTTCATCGTCTGGAAGCCGCCCTCGAGCGGAGAGCGTGGCAGGTTGCGCTTGCGGGCGACCCACCAGACCGCCGTGCACATGCCGATGCCGAGCATCAGGCCGGGCAGGATGCCGGCGACGAAGAGGTCGATGATCGAGGTGTTCGCAACGAGCCCGAAGAGGATGAGCGGGATGGAGGGCGGGATCAGCACCGCGACCGTCGAGGAGGCCGAGTTGATCGCCGCGGCGAAGCCGCCGGAATAGCCCTCCTTCTTCTGCACCGGTATCAGCGCATTGCCGAGTGCCGAGGCATCTGCGACGGCCGATCCCGAGACCCCGCCGAACATCACCGAGCCGATGATCGACACCTGGCCGAGACCGCCGCGGAAGCGGCCGACCGCGAAGCGGGCGATATTGACGAGATAGACGCCGAACTTGCCGCTCATCATCAAGCTTCCCGCCATGATGAAGAACGGGATCGCGAGCATCGGGAAGCTTTGGGTGGGCGTGTAAAGCCGCTGTGCGAGAACGGCGAGCGTTCGTCCCTCGAGGAGAAGCGCGACGGCTGCTCCGCCGACCATCGCGTGAGCGATGGGAACGGCGAGCGCGATCAGCACGAAGAAGGCTGCGATCATAAAGCCGGTCAACGTCAGCTCTCCTCAGCTCAGGCTTTCGGTGGAAGGATCGGGCGCCGCTTCGCGGCCGCCGAGGATCAGGCGCAGGAGTTCGAGTGCCGAAACCAGCGCCATGACGCCGAACGCCGCAGGGATGCTGGCATAGCCCCATACCTGCTTGATCCCGAGCGAGGCGAGCGACTGAAACTGGGAGGCCCTGAGGATCGGCTGGCTCGACAGGACGACTTCGACCGAGATCGCGATCACCGCGAGATGGACGGCCACGTAGACCGCGTAGCGGGCCCAGCCGGAGACCATCGCCGGCATGAGCGTCACGGCGATGTGCCGCCCGCGCGTCGAGGCGATCGTGACGCCGCCTGCGACGAGCCATGGCAGGAGCAACGCATGGATCTCGTAAGCCCAGACGATACCGGTGCCGAACAGATAGCGCAGGATGACGTTGATGAGGATCGCTGCGAAGAGGAAGGCAAGCGTGCCGGCGCAGATCGCGCAACCGACGAAGTCGATCGCGCGGATCACGTATTCGACGAAGCGGGGGACGCCGCGCGGCGTCTCCCCATGCTGGTCCGGAAGACCGTCGGTGGCCTGGCCGGTCATTGCGCCGGAGCGCCGTCCCCGCTTGCCTGCGGAGCCTCTCCCGAGGACGAGCCTTCGCCCGAGCCGGACGACTGACCGGCGGCCTCGCGAAGAGCCTTGACGAGATCCGGATAGCGCTCGGCATAGGTATCGTAGACCGAAGCGGTCGCATCGACATAGGCCTGGCGATCAGCCTCCACGAAAGTGACGCCCTCCTTCTCCATCATCGGCTTGAGCTTCTCGTCGGCCTCGAACGAGAGCTGGCGCTGCATCTTGCCCGCCTCCGCGGTCGCATCGAGTGCACACTGCTTCGTTGCGTCGTCGAGACCCTCCCACCAGGAAAGACCGGCGAGTACCGGTGTGGCCTCATAGGCATGGTTCGTCAGAGTGATGAACGGGGTGATCTCATGGATTTTCGACGAGTAGATGTTGGTGAGCGGGTTCTCCTGGCCGTCGAATACGCCAGCCTGCAGCGCGCTCGGCAGTTCCGAGAAGGCGAGCGGCGCGGGTGAGGTGCCGAGCGCTTCGAAGATCGCGAGACGCAGCTCGTCGGGCGGCGTGCGGATCTTCATTCCCTTGATGTCGGCCGGTTCCGGCACGTTCTTCGACACGTGCGTCACCTGGCGGATGCCGTTGTCCCAGAAGCCGAGCACCTTGAGGCCCGCTTCCTGGGAGCGCTCGTCTATCATCTTGCCCACGTCGCCATCGAGCACCTTCCAGGCAGTCGGCAGATCCTTGAACAGGAAAGGCAGACCGAGAAGGCCGACCTCGGGAACGATCTGGCTCATCGCGCCCTGGCTGTTGGCGGTCACTTGGATGACGCCGGCCTGAGCCGAGGTGAGCATTTCGGCATCGTCGCCCATGGTCGCCGACGGCGCGACATTGACGGTCGCGTCCGAAGAACACGCCTTGAAAAGTTCGGCCCACTTCTCCGCCGCGACGAAGCGCGGATTGCCCGGATTGGCGCCGTGGCCGAACGTCACCTCCTGAGCCTCAGCGGCGGTCCCGGCCATTATGGTCGCGCCGATGAGCGCGGTCAGTAGAGCTTTCATGATTTCCTCCCTGGATTGACTTCACCTGAACATTCCGAGCGACGCCGAACTCCCATCGGCGCTGCCCGAACGTCAGTGGATCAACGAACCTCCGTTCACGTCGACCTCGGTTCCCGTGCAGTATGCCGAGAGGTCCGAGGCAAGGAACAGCGCGCAACCTGCCACGTCGGACGCCTCGCCGGCCCGTCCCATCGGGATGCCGGCAAGAACCTGCGCCCGCATCTCATCGGTCAGTTTGCCCGCGGTGATGTCGGTCGCGATGAAGCCTGGACAGATTGCGTTGACCCTGACGCCGCTCGGTGCGAGTTCCCGGGCCATCGCCTTGGTCAGTCCGAGAATCCCGGCTTTGGCCGCCGAATAATGGGGGCCACCGAAGATCCCGCCGCCGCGTTGCGCGGATACTGAAGAGAGATTGACGATCGAGCCCGATCCGACCTCCCGCATGCCCGGAATGACGGCCTGACTCATATAAAGCGTACCTCGCAGATTGACGTCGAGCACAGCCTCGTAGTTCTGCGGCTCGATTTCCATCAGCTTCAACGGCTGTGTGATTCCGGCATTGTTGACAAGAACATCGATCCGGCCCCACCGGGCCTTGAGTTCGGAGGCAACGGAGGCACAGGCCGTCTTGTCTGTCACATCGCAGGCAAAGCCCACGTGGTCTTCGCCGAGATCGGCGGCGGCCGCCTTCGCGGCGTTCGCATCGAGATCGAGGATCGCGATCGTCGCGCCATGGTCGGCGAAAAGTTTCGCGGTCGCCTTGCCGAGACCGCGCGCGCTCGCCGCGCCCGTCACGATCGCATACCGTCCTTCGAGCAGTCCTTGAGCCATCGTCTCCCCCTAGAGCCAAGCCTTGATGCGCTCGGCGACCTTGTCAACCGAGATGCCGTACATGTCGTGAAGCGTCGGCAGGGCGCCGGCCTCCAGAAATTCGTCCGGCAGGCCGATCATCCTGAAGGTCGGCGCGATGCCGCGCGTCAGAAGGGCGGCGGCGACAGCCTCGCCGAGGCCGCCGACCACCGTGTGGTTCTCCGCCGTCACGACGAGCCGGCCGCCCTTCGCCGCCTCGGCGGCGATCGTTTCCACGTCGAGCGGCTTGATGGTCGGGACATGCAGGACCCCGACATCCACGTTTTCGGCTTCGAGCTTCACCGCAGCGTCGAGCGCGCGCATGGTCATGAAGCCGGTCGAGATGACGAGGACGTCGCGACCCTCGCGGATCGTCTGGGCCTTGCCGAGCTCGAAGCGATAGTCCGGCTTGTGCTTCGTCAGGACCTTCGGGACATTGCCGCGCGGGAGGCGGGAATAGGTCGGCCCATCGTGAGCCGCGAGCGCAGGCACCATGCCCATGACGTCGTCGGCATCGCAGGGATCGACGATCGTCATGTTCGGCAGGCCCCGGAAGATCGCGAGATCCTCCGTCGCCTGGTGGCTCGGACCGTAGCCGGTCGTCAGCCCCGGCAGCGCGCATACGATGCGAACCGGAAGATTCTCCTCCGCAATCGCCATCGCAATGAAATCGTAGGCGCGGCGAGAGGCGAAGACCGCATAGGTGGTCGCGAAGGGCATGAACCCCTCCCGGGCGAGACCGGCAGCAGCCGATAGCATCACCTGCTCGGCCATTCCCATCTGATAGAACCGGTCCGGCATCGCTTCGGCGAAGACGTGCAGATCGGTGTATTTCGAAAGGTCGGCCGTGATGCCGACGACTTTGTCATTGGTCTTCGCAAGGTCCACGAGAGCGTTGCCGAACGGTGCCCTGACGCTCTCGTAGCCTTCCGCCTCCAGCGAGGCGATCATCGCCGATGTCGTGAGCTTCTGGCCGTCCGCACGCCGGAGAACCTGGCGCGGCTCGTACTTGCGGGCCATGGAATTCGCAGTCATGCCGGCGCCCTCTCGTCGAGTTCTGCGAGCGCCTTTTCCCACTCGTCGGCCTCGACGCGCACGAAGTGGTTCTTGTCGCGGGCTTCCAGGAACGGCACGCCTTTGCACATCTTGGTGTCGAAGACGATGCAGCGCGGCCGGGGCTCCTTGAGCGCCCGTGCGGCGTCGAAGGCGGCTGTGACCGCGTCGAGATCGTTCCCGTCGACCCGCTGGCAGTGCCAGCCGAACGCCTGCCACTTTTCAGGAAGCGGCTCGAGTGCGCTCATTTCTGTCGAGCGTCCGTCCGCCTGCTGGTTGTTGAAATCGACGAGGCAGACGAGATTGTCGAGACCATGATGGGCTCCAGCCATCGCGGCTTCCCAGGTCGAACCCTCGTCGAGTTCGCCATCGCTCATCAGGTTGTAGACGAAGGCGTCCGAGGCCTTTCGCTTCAGGCCCATCGCCATCCCGACGGCGATCCCCAGGCCCTGACCGAGCGAGCCGCCCGTGATCTCCATGCCCGGCGTATAGGAGGCCATGCCCGACATCGGCATGCGGCTGTCGTCCATGCCGTAGGTTTCGAGTTCGTCTTCCGGCAGGATGCCCGCCTCCATCAGGACGGCATAGAGCGCGATCGCATAGTGGCCGATCGACAGGAGGAAGCGGTCGCGCCCCTCCCATTCCGGGTCGTCGGATCGATAGCTCATCGTATGGAAGTAGCTGGCGGCGAGAACATCGGCGACGCCGAGCGCCTGTCCGATATAGCCTTGGCCCTGCACCTCGCCCATGCGGAGCGCCTTACGCCGAATGTTATAGGCGCGTCGGGCGAGGGACACGTTGTCCCCGATCCCGCGCGGATGATCCGCGTTCATCGCTTTCCTCCCAGATTGCAGAAACGAAACTAGGCGGGGAAGAAAAACGCGTCCATAATCAGAAATTAAATAGTTCGTTAGTTCTCCTTCACAGGAGCATAATGGGATCTGCAACGCATGATGCACTCTGGAGATCGCCAAAACCGTCCAGTTTCGAAGATTCGCGCCGCGATCTGTTCGAAAAGCCGCCTTTCTTCATTTCGAGCATGTTCATATGCAGACCACCGAGAACCAGCTCGGCGAGATCCGCGCGGCAGGGTTCGATCTTCAGGCGCGCCGTGTCGTCTCCGAGACGGTGTCGGGCTCCCACACCGCGATGGAGCGGCCGGGCTTTGCTAAGCTGGTCGACCGGCTGAAGGCGGGGGACGTCCTCGTCGTCACCAAGCTCGACCGGCTCGGACGCAATGCCATGGACGTGCGCCGGACGGTGGATCATCTCGCTGAGCAGGGCATCCGGGTCCATTGCCTGGCGCTGGGCGGTGTCGATCTGACGAGTGCGGCGGGCCGCATGACCATGGGCGTCATCAACGCGGTCGCCGAGTTCGAGCGCGATCTTCTGATCGAGCGCACCCATGCAGGGCTGAAGCGGGCGCGGGAGGAGGGCAAGGGCCAGCGTCTGCGGATCGTATCCAGAATATGCTGTGCACCAGCGCGGCCAGAGATATCGGCAGACGTCAGATTGACCATCAGCATGCGCCCGTCCGTGTCCACGACGATATGGCGCTTGCGACCGGCAACCCTCTTTGCGCCGTCGAACCCATGTTTTGCGCTGGGTGCCGGTGCCTTCACGCTCTCGCTCTTAACGACGCACGCTGTCGGGCTGGCCTCCCGCGCCTGCCGCTCACGGTCAAGCATCAGCGCCAGGTTGTAGATCGACTTGGACCGCATCAGCCGGACGAAACGTCGAAAGCACTAGTAGACCGTCTGCCAGGCTGGGAGGTTCTCCGGGAGAATGCGCCAGTCCACGCCCGTTGCGTCTAGTAGCGGATCGCATTCACCACCTCCCGCAGATCAACCTTCGCCTTGCGCCTGCGCTAGAAGAGATTGAAGAAGCTTTCGGCCACGGTGTTATCGTGACAGTTGCCACGACGGCTCATCGAGGGCTCGAGATTGTGGTGCTTGAGGAACGTTGCCCAATCTATCCCGGGAACTGGGAGCCCTGGTCGGAATGGATCAGGACCGCGTTCTTCGGTTTTCCACACCAGACCGCCATGAGCAATGCCTGCAGCACGACGTCGGTCGTCTGCGGGCTCTGCATCGACCATCCGATAATACGGCGGGAAAACAGGTCGATCACCACGGCCAGATAGGCAGAGCCTTCCTGGGTTCGGGTGGAAGTGATGTCTGTCACCCATGCCTTGCCCGGCGAATCGACATCGAACTGCCGGGCAAGGGCGTCGTCGACCACGACCGACGGTTTGCCACCGTAGGAACCAGGTCGACGCCTGTAGCCGATCTGCGCTTTGATGCCGGCCAACTTTGCAAGACGAGCGACCCGATTGGCGCAACTGGTCTCGCCTTGGTCGAGAAGATCGTCGTACAGTTTGCGGTAGCCCTAGACCCTGCCGCTATGCTTCCAGGCCTTCCTGATCAGATCGATCTGTCGGGCATCCTCCCGAGCCCGCCTGCTCAACGGCTTCTTCACCAATGAATAGAACCCGCCGGGTCGGATATGCAGACAACGCCACATCGCCCACACCGTGAACTGTTGGCGATCCTCTCATCGCCCGGCCGCGAGCCGGCGCTGGAGGAGATGCAGCCAGTTCTTCTCGGCATAATCCGCCGTCAGCGGCAGCGGCCGGTGCGGCGTTCCGTCGTAGCGGGGCATCACGTCCGGTATCCAGGAATAGCGGTCGGTGAGACCCCAGGTGACGACCATGGCCGGCGGCTTGTGGGCGAAGACGCCATCGAGGAAATCATCGACGAGATCGTAGGCGAGTGCGTCCATGCTCTCCGGATCCGGCGGGCTCTCCCGGTTGATCACGTCGAGTTCGGTGACGAGGAGCTCGATGCCCATCTCGTCGAGGGTGCGGTGGAAGGCTTCGAGTGCGTCCTTGTCGATCGTCCGGTCGCCGTAGAGATGGCCCTGGATGCCGAGCCCGTCGACGCGCACGCCGCCGTCCTGGAGCTGGCGCAGGAGGTCGATCATCACCGAGCGCCGGGCGTCGTAGAGGGGGCCTTCGAATTCCAGATCGTAGTCGTTGACGACGATCCGGGCCTGAGGATCGACCCGCGCCGTCGTCGAGAGCGCCAGCGGGATGTGCCGGGGACCGAGAACCCTCAGCCAGTGCGTGTCGCGCAAGGGACCCTCCTCGCGCGGATCGTAGGCCAGCGGCTCGTTGACCACGTCCCATCCGGTCAGCTTGCCGCGATAGCGGTCGCCCACCCGTTCGATATGCTCCACCAGCACCCGTTCGGCCTCCCGCTCGGAGGTGATCGCCTCCACCCAGGCCGGCGTCGAGCCCCACCACACATGGCAGGTGCCCCGCGAGAGCTTCCCGTTCGAAAGCGCCAGTTCGACGAGCCGGTCCGCCGGCTCGAAGCGCCAGACATCGCGTTCGGGATGGATCTGATCGAATTTCAGCTCGTTCATCGGCATCACGAGGTCGCAATAGCGCAGGAAAGCGGGCCCGTAGAGCGGATCGCTGTCGAGAAACTCGCTCTGGATCGCTGCGCCGAAGGGGATTTTTCGCAGAGGTTCCGCCCGCGCCCGGCCCGCGCCCGCCGCAAATGTCGAGAAGGCCGCGCCCGCGCCGGCGAGCAGCACGGAACGCCGCGTTAACGGCTCGCTCCTAAGCTGCGCGAACGGTCCGTCCCCGTCAGGATGGGACCGGGGAAGTGCGGTATCGCGACCGTCTGCCATCTGCGCATCCTTCGAACGAAGCGGAGCATCCTGCCCCATGAACACCGTGCGAGTGTTGCGCGAGAGGCTTAAGGGCGACCTAAGCGTCGTTGCCGACTACGCGTCTCTCGTCTCCGGATCGGCCGGGCGGCTGGTCCTGTCGCTGCTCTATTTCGTCTGCGTGGCGAACAGCCTGTCGATCGGCGATTTCGGCCTGTTCGCGACGGCCTCTGCCGCCGGCGTCATGCTGTCGCGGGTGTTCGGCCTCGGTTTCTATTCACCGCTCTACCGCACGGCGACCGTGCGCCCGCGCCTCATCGGCACCTATACGGCGGGCCTCCTCATCGCCTCCGCCGCCTCGCTTCCCCTCGTCGCGGTGATGGCCGCGATCTTCTATCTCCTCGCCTTCGCAGGCGAGATGAGCGCGCTGGCCTTCTCGCTGATCCTTCTTGCCGAAATCGTCGGCTGGCGCACGCTTGAGATCGTCATCGTCGTCAACAACGGCCTCGGCCGGTTCGGGCGCGGCGCGATCCTGACGATCGCGGGCACGCTTCTGAAGGCTTTGGCCGCAGTCCTGTTCTTCGCCCTTTCGGACGGCTCGCTCCTCGTCTGGTGCGCGCTCTATCTCGCCGGCAATCTCGTCGCCGCGGCCGGCTCGGTGCTTCTGTGGTATCCGCGCCA
The DNA here is from genome assembly GCF_003403015.1 of Fulvimarina endophytica. GTDB lineage: Bacteria > Pseudomonadota > Alphaproteobacteria > Rhizobiales > Rhizobiaceae > Fulvimarina > Fulvimarina endophytica. Next base: position 486,093 of record NZ_QURL01000003.1, on the reverse strand, counting down.
GCGGCTTAAATTCAGGCCGCGTCTCTGGCTCGCGCGCTGGCGCGACAGCGTCTCGGTCTGCGGCGCGGACGTGGTGTTCTATCTCCAGTCCGATCTCGACAAGCTTCTCGTCCTCGCCGTCGGCGGGCCGACCGCCGCCGGCATCTACGCCATCGTCATGCGCCTCGTGGACCTCACGGCCCTGCCGGTGCGCTCCTTCAACACGCTGATCGTGCAGAAGATCATGAAGGCGCCCGGCTTCCTCGACTCCTGGAAGCGGCGGATCGGCATCGAGGCGCTCGTGGCGGCCGTCTCCATCGCCGGGATCGCGGGCCTCGGCGGCATTCTCCGGTTCTTCCCGAGGGCGCTCGGCGACAATGTGGCCGATGCCGCCCCCCTCGTCCTTCTCGCGCTTCTCGTTCCCGCCTTCCGCAATCTCGTCGAATACGAGAGCGAACTCCTCTACGCGGCAGGGCGCACCGGGGTGCGGGTCGCGATGCTGGCCGGGCTTGCCGCCGCGAAGGCCGGGCTCCTCACCCTCCTCCTCCTGCAGTTCACCGAGATCGGCGAGATTCTCCTCGCCCTCAACATCTGCTTCGCGATCCTCTGGCTGGGCGCGGCGGTGACCGCCTACACCACCCTCGACCGGCATCGCCGCAGGCAGGCGGGATCCGAGCGGTTCAGCCTTCCAGTCCTGCAACCCGGCGAATGAGCCCGGTATCGGTTCCGGTGAAGGACTGGACGCCGAGGGCGATCTCCTTCGGCCTCATCGCCGAAACGAAGCGGTCGAGCGCCGCCTCGTCCAGCCGCTCGTGGTCCCAATAGGTCGCGGCGAAGGGCTCGTTGGTCTCCTCGTGGCGCTTCGTCACGCCCTCGACCTCCTCCACGAAGCGGCCGAAGATCGTGCATTCGGAGAGGATGCGCGTCGCCGCCAGCGTGCGGAAGGCGTCCTTGCCGCTCACCGCCTCGATGCGCGCATTCATGTCGCGCACGCTGTCGGTCGCCCAGGTGACGAGATTGTAGATATAGCCGGTATCGGTGTGGGGCGGCGTCTCGATGCCGAGAAGCTCGCCGGCCTTTTTCGACCAGCGCCGGTGTTCGTCCCGGTATTGCGGCAAGGCTTCGGCGACCCCGCCGGGCTTGCGATAGAAATAGGTCTTGCCGGACGCCGTCTCGAACTGGCTCGTATGGACGGGGCGCAGGAAGACCACGTCGGAATCCACCGTCACCATGGTCGTCTCCCTGAGCCGCGAGCCGAGCACGATCCGGCGCAGCTGCTGCGTGTGCCAGCCGTGCATGATCGGCCCCTTCAGGGAGAGCCAGATGCTGCGGCGGCCCCGATGGGTGAGATCTGGAACGGCGCGCAGCCACCAGGGGAAGAGGTCCCGCTCGTCGACGATCTCGCGCTTTGAGCCCTCCAGCACCTTGAACATGGCGACGTCGCGCGCCTCCACGGCGATGATGTGCCGGCTATGGCCGGTCACGCGCGCATCGATCGAATCGCACAACAGGCGGCACCGCTCGAAGTCTCCACGATAGCTTGACGTGACGATGACCTGGGACACGCGGGCTCTCATACCTTCCGTTCGTTCGTGACGGCACCGGACCGAAACATGGCCCCGGTTTTCGGACCATCCGATGCGTCGGCAGGAAACCGGAGCCTCGAACCCGATTTTCGGATCGGCTCCGAGGCTTCAAGTCCTTGGAAAAGACCCGAGGGGAACTGTCAAGCTGCCTTATTCTTCACGCATGCGGAACCGGTCGGCGAGGATACCGGCGACGAAGCTCGGATTTCCGAGGACGTAGCGCCGCCAGAGCCGGCCGGGTTCCTGCATCAGCCGCCAGACCCATTCGAGGCGTAGGCGCCGGATCACGGGCGGGGCGCGGGACACCTCACCGGCCAGGAAATCGAACAAAGCGCCGACGCCCATGGCGACACGGCCGTGGCGCGCGTCGAGATGCCGTGTCAGGAACAGCTCCTGGGCCGGAACCCCCATGGCGACGAGAACAACGTCGAAGCCGCCGGTCTGAAGATCGGCGAGCACCCGCTCCCGTCCCGCCTCGCCGAAGAAGCCGTCCGAGACCGCTGCGAAGGCGTGCCTCGGCTGGGCGGCTGCCAAGGCCGCCGCCGCCCGTTCGGCGATCCCGGGCGCACCGCCCACCAGCGCGACCCGCAAGGGCCTGCCGACCGTCTTCAGGAAGAGCGGCACGAAGTCGGTGCCATTGAGATTGGCGACGAAGGGCGCGCCGTGGAGCATCCGGGCCGCCAGATCGACGCCGATGCCGTCGGCGAGCACCGTGCACTCGCCGAGCGCGGCCCGATAGGCCTCGTCCTTGCGCGAGACATTGACGCAATGGGCGTTGAGGAAGGCGACGCGGAGCAGAGGACCGGGCAGAGCGCCGGGCATGGAGCCTGTCGCGATCGCCCGTTCGAGCCGGTCGACGATCCGCTCCGCCATGGCGTTCTCGACGGCGATGCCGGCGATCGTCAGGCGGGCGGGACCGGGCGCCGGGCCTGCCCCGATGGATGGCGAAGGCGAGCTGCCGACATCCTCGAGATCGGCGCGCATCAGGCGCAGGCCTTCTGCGGCGAGGCGGGGTGGGTCGCGGCGGCCGCAGGCTTCAGTGAGGCCGAAAGGCGCTCCAACCCTTCCGCGACCGCCTCGTCCAGAAGCGCGCGCTGGTCGCCGGCGAACCGGCTCCCGTCGAGGCGGCCGAGCCGGCCGGCCCGTTCCCGCTCCACGAGGTCGATGAGGGCCTTGGCGAAATCGCCCGGCCGGTCCGCCCGCCGCACATTGTCCGGCAGGAAGGAGACGCCACGAAGGGCTCGACCGGTGGCGACGGCCGGCATGCCCTCCTCGAAGGTCTCGAGGGTCTTCAGCTGGATGCCCGTCCCGGCCCGGGTCGCGAGCGCGAGAACCCGCGAGGCGTGAACGAAGGCCTGCGCATCCTCGACCCGGCCGAGAAAGGAGAGATTGGGTGTCGCCTTCGGGGGCTCGCCATCGAACCGCCCCGCGACGGCGATCTTGAAGTCGAGCGGGAGGAGCGGCGCCACCTCGCCCACGAACCAGTCGAGGCCCACCCGGTTCGGCGCCCAGCTCCAGGTGCCGATCAGGCCGACATCGTGGCTGCGCACGCCGTCGTCGTCCACCGGGCTGCGCCCCACCACCAGCGGCAGGGTGATGGCGCGCCGGTCGCCGGCAAGGCCGAGGCCGATCCGGTCGTCTTCGGCGAGGGTATGGATCGTCCCGGCCCTCGCACAGGTCTCGATCTCCGCACGCTCCAGAAGCTGCGCCTCGCGCCGGTAGAGCATCCGGTCGACGGCGCTGCGGGCGTTCTCGGCATTCTCCAGCGCCGAGCGATGCTCCACATTGTGGGCGATGAAGATCGTCGGATAGGCGTCGAGGAGAAACGGATAGGCCGCGGCCATCGCCATGGAGGAGAGGACGAGACCGTCGGCGGGGCCGGCGCTATCGAGGCGCTCGCGCAGTTCGCGCTCGCCGAGACGCGCGACCTTCGCCGCCATCACCGGGAGCCGGCGCCGCAGGGCGGCCGCCACCCAGGCGGCCTTCTGGAAGGGCGAGGCCGAGGCGTTCTCGATGGCGAGATCCCCGAGGCAGATCGCATTCTCCGGAATGGTCGCGCCCGGCCGCCTGTAGCCGACGAGGGTGAGGCGCACGCCGGCGCGCCGATAGGCGTCGAGAATGGACTGATTGGCGATCTCGTAGCCGGTCGAGGGATTGCCGTCGGGCAGGAGGGAGACGAGAACCAGAAGATGCATGACGAGGGCCTTTCGGCTCGCTGAGGGGAAACGAGACGAAAGAGAGAATGGCCGAAAAGGTTTGAGGGAAGGCTAAGGCGCCAGACGAGCCGGCGATTCCCGGAAACGGTTCGAGGCACGGACGGGCGAAGGCAGCCGGTTTCAAGCCCATGCATGGAGGGATGACAGGCCGGGCCCGTGAAGCCCAACCCTGGAACTCAGGCTTTCGTCCGCTCCGCGAACCGGGTCTCGAACCTGTCGGCGAGATCGCCATCCTCCTCGCAGCGCCGCCGCGTCTTCGAGCGCACGAGGCAGGCTTCGGAGCGCAGGATCGGCGCGTCCGACAGCACCTTCAGATGATTGGCCTTGAGCGTCGCGCCCGTCGAGGTGATGTCGACGATGACGTCCGCAGACCCTGCCGCCGGCGCGCCTTCCGTGGCACCGAGGCTTTCGACGATGCGATAGCTCTGGATGCCGTGATTGCGCGTGAAATGGCTCTGGGTGAGGCGCCAGTATTTCGTGGCGATGCGCAGGCGGCGCCCGTGCTTTGCGCGAAAGGCGCCGGCGACGTCGCCGAGATCGTCCATGGTCTCCACGTCCACCCAGGCCTCGGGCACCGCGACGATCACGTCGGCATGGCCGAAGCCGAGCCGCGCGACGATCGCAACGGCCGTCTCGGGCTCGGGGATCGATTCGCGGATCAGGTCCTCGCCGGTGACGCCGAAATCGATCGCGCCGTCGCGCAGCTGCCGCGCGATCTCCGAGGCCGAAAGGAGGAGGACGTCGAGACCGTCGAAGCCGGAGACCGTCGTTCGGTAGGAGCGCGCGTCGGCGGCCGGCTCGACGCGGATGCCCGCCTCGGCCAGCGTCTCGATCGCCTTGTCCTTGAGGCGGCCCTTGGAGGGGATCGCGAGGGTGATCGTCATGCGCTCTCTCCGCCGGTCACGGCCGCGCGCCGATCGGCCAGCCGCTCCATCCAGAGCGAGAAGCCGACGGCCGGAACGACCTCGCGCGCGCCCAGCAGCGTCAACAGCCGGTCGTAGCGTCCGCCGCCCGCCACCGGCTCGCCGCCGCCCACCGGGCGCATTTCGAAGACCATGCCGGTATAATAGTCGATCGGCCGGCCGAAGGCGGCCCGATAGGCGATGAGCGCGGGATCGACGCCGGCCGCCTTCAGGGCGAGGATGCGGGCCTCGAAGAAGCCGAGGGCCCGGCCGAGATCGAGAGCCGCCTCGCCTGCGAGCTGGCGCACCTTCGCACCCGCCTCCGACAGGGGGCAATGGATCGAAAGAAAGCGGCGCAACAGGTCGATCGAGGCCGCATTCAGCTTGCCGTCGGCGGCGCGCACCTTCTCGATCAGGCGCTGGGCCACCTCCTGCGGGCTGCGGCCGGAATGGGGCGGCAGGCCCGCCTCCTCCATGCGCTCGCGGATGGCGCGGATGAGAGCGCCTTCCTCGCCGGCCCGGGCAAGGTCCAGAAGCTCCGGCGTCACGTCGCCGAGGGGAATGGCCGAGGGGTCGGAGAGCGCGTCCAGAACCTGGTCGAGCTGGCGATCCTCGCCGAAGGTGCGCACCAGCCGCTTCTGCCAGCCGACCGGCAGGCCGACGGCCGAAAGCACCGCCTCGAACAGGCCCTGATCGCCGAGCACCACGTCGAGATCGCCGGTAGAGACGCCCAGCGTCTCGCAGGCCGCGAGCGCATCGGCGAGCGCTCTCGCATCGGCCTCGGCGAGCCCGGGATCGCCGAGATCCTCGATGCCGGCCTGTTCGAGTTCGCGTGGACCGTCCGGGCTCCTGGGCTGGCGGAAGACGAGGCCGCGATAGGAGTAACGGCGCGGCAGCGGCTCGTCCTTCGCGATGTGATGCAGGCAGACGGGAATGGTGAAGTCGGGGCGCAGGCACAGGTTCTCGCCCGCCTCGCCCCGCGTCAGGTAGATGCGGCGGCGCAGCGCCTCCCCCGCCGTGTCGAGATAGGGCTCGGCCGGCTGCACGATGTCCATGGCGATCGGCACCGCACCGCGCAGGGCGAAGAGATCGGCGAGCCCGTCCGTCTGCGGCGACAGGCTCATCGCGCGCGCGTTCCGGCCTGGCGGGCGAGGATCGCTTTTACCGCGTCCACCATCTGCGCCTCGTCGACGAGTTCCTGGCCGGCCCGCGCCTCGCGCCATTCGGCATTGTCGGTGATCTCGGCGGACAGCTCCTTGCCGAGCGCCAGATCCTTCACCTGCACCTTGCCGGCCGCCTTCTCGTCCTCGCCCTGGATGACGACGCAAGGAGAGTTGCGGCGATCGGCATATTGCAGCTGCTTGCCGAACTGCTTCGGATTGCCCTGGAAGACCTCGACGGGAACCGGCGGCGCCGACGGATCGGCGTTGAGAGCGCTGCGCAGCCTGGTCGCCATGGCCTGATAATCGGCCATGCGGGTCTTATCCATCACGGTGACGACCACCGGCCCGGCGCGTTCCTCGGTTTCCAGGCGGCCGAGATTCTTCAGCGCCGTCATCAGCCGGGAGACGCCGATGGAAAAGCCCGTCGCCGGCACCGGCTGGCTCATGAAGCGCGAGACCAGCCCGTCATAGCGCCCGCCACCGCCGACCGAGCCGAACTGGACCTTCTGGCCCTTCTCGTTGACGACATCGAAGAGGAGTTCGGCCTCGAAGACCGGGCCCGTGTAGTATTCGAGGCCACGGACGACGGAGGGGTCAATGTAGATTCGCTTCGAGTCGTAGCCTGCAGACTCGACGAAAGACGTGATAGTTACCAACTCCTCAACGCCCGCAGCGAATGTGGACACAGTCATGAACTTAGAGTTCTGAAGCGTATATGCGGCTGTGTTAGACCCAACCCCGCGGAACTCTAGCTCAGTGAACTGAAGAACCGAAAGTAGATCTGCGATTTGCTCGCGAGACAAACCCGCACCCGGCGTGAAATCTCCGCTCTCGTCCTTCCGGCCTTCGCCCAGCAGCAGCCGCACGCCCTCGACGCCAAACTTGTCCAGCTTGTCGATCGCACGCAGCACCGTCAGGCGCCGGCCCGCATTCTCCTCGCCGCCGAGGCCGATCGCCTCCAGCACCCCGTCCAGGACTTTCCGGTTGTTCACCCGGATCACGTACTGGCCGCGCGGAATGCCCAGCGCCTCCATCGTGTCGGCCATCATCATCGCCATCTCGGCATCGGCCGAGACGTTCGGCGCCCCGACGATATCGGCGTCGAACTGCATGAACTGGCGGAAGCGGCCCGGTCCCGGCTTCTCGTTGCGGAAGACATAGCCCGCACGATAGGAACGATAGGGCTTCGGCAGCGCCTCGTAGTTCTCAGCCACGAACCGGGCGAGCGGCGCCGTCAGGTCGTAGCGCAGGCTCATCCACTGTTCGTCGTCGTCCTGCAGCGAGAACACGCCCTCGTTCGGGCGGTCCGAATCGGGCAGGAACTTGCCGAGCGCGTCGGTAAATTCGAAGACCGGCGTCTCCACCGGCTCGAACCCGTAGCTTTCATAGACGCGCCGAATGGTGGCGAGCATCGCCTCCTGGGCGCGCAGGTCCCCCGCCTCCCGGTCGACGAAGCCGCGCGGCAGGCGCGGGGCGACGCGCTTGGGCTTCTTGTCCTTGGCCATGGGATAGGTTCCGTCCGTTCGTCATCGTGAGTTCGCGGCAGGCTCTAGCCGATGGATTTTGGACCGACAAGTTTTGCGGGTGATCGCCATGCGGGGCGGAGGGCGGAAGCGTGCCCCTCAGGCCGCCTCGCGCCGAGCCTCGCCGATGGCCCGCATGGCCTCGGCCGCGATCCGGTGGCTCTCCTTGCGCTTGGCGTGATCGTGGATCTGGCTGGTCAGGATGATCTCGTCCGGCCGGTAGCGGCCGATCAGCCCCTCCAGCGCCGTCCTGACGCTCTCGGGCGAGCCGACCGCCGAGACGCGCAGCGCCTCGTGCACCCCGGCGAGGATGCCCGGATGGGCGCTTGCCTCGAAATCCTCGATCGGGCGCGGCAGCTTGCCGGGCCGTCCCGAGCGCAGATTGGCGAAGGCCTGCTGCATCGAACTCATCAGGAAGCGCGCCTCCGCGTCGCTCGCCGCCCCGAAGACGTTCGCCGCCAGGATGAAATAGGGCTCGGGGAAGCGCTCGGACGGCCGATAGGTGCTGCGATAGACATCGATCGCCTGCTCCAGCGCCCCCGGCGCGAAATGCGAGGCGAAAGCATAGGGAAGGCCGAGATAGGCGGCGAGCTGCGCGCCATAGAGGCTCGAGCCGAGAATGGTGATCGGGATCTCCGTGCCCTCGCCCGGGATCGCCCGCACCCGGCCCGGCGTGCCGTCGTCCTTGGCGAAATAGCCCATCAGATCCACCACGTCCTGGGGGAAGCTGTCGGTAGCGCTCATCGCCCGGCGAAGGGCCATCGCCGTCTTCTGGTCGGTGCCCGGCGCCCGGCCGAGGCCGAGATCGACGCGCCCCGGATAGAGTTCGGCGAGCGTGCCGAAGGCTTCCGCCACCATCAGCGGCGAGTGATTGGGCAGCATGATGCCGCCCGAGCCGATGCGGATCGTCTTCGTTTTCGAGGCCACATATCCGAGCGCGACCGCCGTCGCGGCGCTGGCGATCCCCTCCATGTTGTGATGCTCCGCCATCCAGTAGCGCTTGTAGCCGAGCGCCTCCGCATGGGCCGCGAGATCGGCCGAATTGCGCAGGGCCTCGCCGGTGGTCGAACCTTCCGGAACGGGCGAGAGATCGAGAACGGAATAGGGAATGGACATGGGGCTTGCCTCGAGGGGTCTGTTCGGCGTCTTGATCCCGATATGGGAAGCCTGCTTGCCGTGCGAAAGCGGGCGGCGTTGAACACGGCCTTCACCCCCCGCCTTCCCTCGGCCATCCATCCCCGTTAGAAGCGCGCCAATCCTTAACGGTCATTCTGAAATCGCGGACCCTCTCATGCGCCCATCCAAACGCCCCGCCGACGCCCTGCGCGAGGTGAGCCTCGAAACCGGCGTCAACCGCCATGCGGAAGGCTCCTGCCTCGTCAAGTTCGGCGAGACCCATGTCCTCTGCCTCGCCTCCCTCGAAGAGCGCGTGCCGCCCTTCCTCAGGAATTCCGGCAAGGGCTGGGTGACGGCCGAATACGGCATGCTGCCCCGCGCCACCGGCGACCGGATGCGCCGCGAGGCTTCCGCCGGCAAGCAGTCCGGCCGCACCCAGGAAATCCAGCGCCTCATCGGCCGCTCCCTGCGCGCCGTCGTCGACATGGGCGCTCTCGGCGAGCGCCAGATCACGGTCGATTGCGACGTGATCCAGGCCGATGGCGGCACCCGCACGGCCGCCATCACGGGTGGCTATGTGGCACTCGCCGAATGCCTGAAATGGATGGAGACGCGGGGCATGGTCACCCGCAAGAACGTCCTGAAGGGCCATGTGGCGGCCATCTCCTGCGGCATCTACAAGAACGAGCCGGTGCTCGATCTCGACTATGCCGAGGATTCGACGGCCGAGACGGATGCGAACTTCGTCATGACGGGCGCCGGCGGTATCGTGGAGATCCAGGGCACGGCGGAGGGCGCCCCCTTCTCCCAGGACGAGTTCCTGAAGCTCCTCGATCTGGCACGCAAGGGCATCGGCGAACTGGTCGAAGCCCAGGCCAAGGCCCTCGGCGACGCCTGATCGGCCGCCGGACGACGCGAAAGGACAGGTGATGGCGCTTTTGAAACCCGAGGACGGCCCGCTTCTCGTCGCGAGCCACAATCGCGGCAAGATCTGGGAAATCCGCGAGCTCATGGAGCCGTTCGGCTTCGAGGTCACCTCGGCGGCCGAGAAGAACCTCGCCGATCCCGAGGAAACCGGCACCACCTACGAGGCGAATGCCGAAATCAAGGCGCTCGCCTCCCATGCGGCCACCGGCCTTGCCTGCCTGTCGGACGATTCCGGGCTCTCGATCGAGGCGCTGAACGGCGATCCGGGCATCTATTCGGCGCGCTGGGCGGGCGAGCCGCGCGACTTCGACCAGGCCATGCGCCTGGTGGAGGAGAAGCTCCAGGCCGCCGGCGCGACGACGCCGGACAAGCGCCGGGCCACCTTCGTCGCGGTCCTCTGCCTGGCGATGCCCTCGGGCGAGACCCATCTCTTCAGGGGAGAGGTCGAGGGCGAGATCGTCTGGCCGCCGCGCGGCGATCTCGGCTTCGGCTACGATCCGATCTTCCTGCCGGACGGCCTCGGCAAGACCTTCGGCGAGATGATGTCGGCCGAGAAGCACGCCTGGAAGCCGGGGCAGCCCGATGCCCTGTCCCACCGCGCCCGGGCCTTCCAGAAGTTCGCGCGCGCGGCACTCGGAACACAGTAGAGACCCGTTCATTCCATGAGCCTCCTCGCAGAACGTCAGCCCAACGTACTCGACTTCAAGCCGGTCTCCCCCGAGCCCGGCTTCGGGGTCTACGTGCATTGGCCGTTCTGCGCGGCCAAGTGCCCCTATTGCGACTTCAACAGCCATGTCCGCATGAAGCCGATCGATCAGGCGCGCTATGCCGCCGCCTTCGAGCGGGAGCTTGCGGAGATGGGCCGGCGCTCGAAGGGCGAACGCGTCACCTCGATCTTCCTGGGCGGCGGCACGCCCTCCCTGATGGAGCCGGCGACGGTCGGCATCATCCTCAACGCCATCGCCAATATCTGGACCGTCGCCCCCGATGCCGAGATCACGCTGGAGGCGAACCCTTCCAGCGTCGAGGCGACGCGCTTTCGCGGCTATCGCTCGGCCGGCGTCAACCGGGTCTCCCTCGGCGTCCAGGCCCTCAACGATCGCGACCTGAAGCGGCTCGGCCGCCTGCACGACGTGGACGAGGCGCTGCGCGCCATCGGCCTTGCCCGCGAGATCTTCCCGCGCCTGTCCTTCGACCTCATCTATGCAAGGCCCGACCAGACCGTGGCGGCATGGGAGGCCGAACTTGCCCGCGCCATCGATCTGGCGGCCGATCACCTGTCGCTCTACCAGCTCACAATCGAGGAGGGCACGGCCTTCCACGCCCTGCACGCGGCGGGCAAGCTGATCGTGCCGGACGGCGATCTGTCCGCCGATCTCTACGAGGCGACGCAGGTCCTCACCCGCTCGCGCGGCCTGCCGGCCTACGAGATATCGAACCACGCGGTTCCAGGCGCCGAGAGCCGGCACAATCTCACCTATTGGCGCTATGGCCTCTATGCCGGCGTCGGTCCCGGCGCCCATGGCCGCCTGTGCTACGACGGTCATCGCTTCGCCACCGCCAACGAGACCCTGCCCGAGACCTGGCTGCAGATGGTCGAGGACTGGGACCACGGCATGGTGGTCGAGGAGGCGCTGAGCCTCTCCGAACAGGCCGACGAACTCCTGCTGATGGGCCTGCGCCTCGTGGAAGGCATCGACGTCAAACGCTGGAGCCGCCTGTCCGGCCGCCCGATCGACGAGCGCGCCGAGCGCGATCTCACCGAACACGGCATGATCGAGCGCATCGGCAGCGACCGCCTGCGCTGCACGCCGGCTGGCATGCTGGTTCTCGACGCCGTGGTCGCCGACCTCGCCTGAACCGGCCGACCCGGGACGCCTAGAGCATCGGACCGAAAAGTGGACCCGGTTTTCGGCCCATCCGATCCGTCAGCAAGAAACTGGAGCCTCGGACCCGATTCTTAAATCGGGTCCGAGGCTCCAGGGCAAAAGCGCCCGGCATCCCTGCATCATGTGTGCTTCGCCGGGCACAAGCCCCGCTCGGAATCGCGCCCGATGGCGGGCTCGTCGTTTCCCGTCTTGCCATGATCGCGCGAACGCGGTTCGCTCTCGCCTAGGCTCGGGGGGAGTTCATCATGACCATCATTCGAAATCTAATTCTGGCGACGACGGCGATCGTCTCGCTCGGCGCGGCTGCAACGGCGAGCGCCCAGGAGATCGGCACCGTCATCGCCTTCGGCGACAGTCTCAGCGACAACGGCAATCTCTTCGCCGTCAGCGGCACGCCGAACTCGCCGCCCTATTTCGCCGGCCGCTTTTCCAACGGCCCGGTCCTCACCGAACGCCTGAACGGGCCGATGCAGCGCGCCGGCGCGGCAAGCCTGGGCGGCGTGCGGATCGACCCCAACGCCAACCAGAACTACGCCTTCGGCGGGGCGCGGGCCAATCCGAACGCGAACACGCCGCCCGACATCTACGACCAGATCGGCTTCTTCACCGTCCAGGACGGACGCTTCGCGCCGAACGACGTGGTCACGCTCTATGCCGGTGCGAACGACATCTTCGCCACGCTCCAGACGCCCGGCATCACGCCTGCCGGCATCGCGTCCGGCTCGGCCGCAGCGGCCCGCGACGTCGCCGGTGCGGCGAGCCTTCTCGGGCGCATCGGCGCGCCGCGCGTGGTTGTTCCGAACCTGCCGAATCTCGGCGCGATCCCGCGCCTCAATTCCGATCCGCTCGCATCCTTCGCCGGCACCTCGGCGACGGGCGTCTTCAACGAGCGGCTCGGGGCCAATCTCGAAGGCGTCGCCGCGGCCAATCCGGGCAGCGACTACTACTATGTGGACGTCCGCCGCCTCGCCGACGCCATCGTCGCCGACCCCCAGCGCTTCGGCTTCACGAACGTCACCACGGCCTGCCTCGCGGTCCCCTCCTGCCGCACGGCGCCGGCCGCCCAGCAGAACCAGTTTCTCTATTTCGACGACGTCCATCCGACGACGGCCGGCCATGCCCTCTACTCGGCGCTGATCCTCGACTATCTGACGGCCGCCGATCAGGCAGCGGCGGCGGGAGCCATGTCGGAGACCGCCTTTGCGGACCGTCTGCGACAGGTCCGGTCGACCTATGAGCGCGGCGCCGATTTCGCCGCGGCCTCGCGTGCCGGAACCGCGCGGGCCGGCGCCTATGCGAACGTCGACGGCCTCGTCTACGACCGGGACGCCGGTGGCGGCATCGGGTCCTACGACTATTCCTCGGGCGGCGTGACGATCGGCTACGAGACCCCCATCGGCGAACGGGTCCTTGCCGGCGTCTCGGCCTCCTTCGCGGCCGGCAGCGCGGACGACAGCCGGTTCGAATTCGACACGCGGAGCTTTGCGGCCGACGTCTACGCGACGATGCTCTTCGGCCCGGCCCATCTCACCGCATCGGCCGGCATCGCCCATGTGGATTTCGACGATATCGAGCGCCGGACCCTCCTGCCGATGGTGACCAACCAGGGCGGCAACACCAATGCGGCCCTTGCCGATATCGGTCTTTCGGCAGGCTACGACATCCTCCTCGGGCAGCTCGTCGTCACCCCGAACGCCTCGCTCACCTATGCCCATTTCGATGTGGACGGCTTTACCGAAACGGGCCTTGCCGCCCGGATCGCCTATGGCGGATACGACCGCGACGCGCTCTACGGTTCGGCCGGCATCGATCTGTCCTACGATGCGAGCCTAGGCGGGCGCATGGCGACCCTCACCGGCACCATCGCCTACGAGGACGAACTCCTCTCCAACGACGACGGACTGGTCTCGCGCATCGACGGCAGCCCGAACCGGGCGCGCGTGACGGGCTTCGGCGACCTGCCGGGTCGAGGCTTCGTTCTCGGCGCGGGGGCCAAGACCGCTCTCGGCGATGCGACCAGCATCGCGGCCTCCTATTCGGTCGGCTTCGGCGACGAGATCGACCAGAGCCACGAAGGGCGCATCTCCCTCGGCATCGCCTTCTGAGGGTACGGGACTTTTCCCCGCTCCGTCTTCCAAACAGCGAGCCGGCCGCCTCGACGGCCGGTTTTTGCGTTGCGCCGCGAAAATTGAGGTGGCCCTCGGCCCGATCCGGCGCATATGGTGGTAGCCAACCATCCATCACGCAACAGGCACGCCGCAGGGCGTTCCGAAATCCCCGCTGAAGAACAGACGACGCCGGACGAACCCATCCGGTGCGAACGGTTGTGGAAAGCGCATCGATGCTCGACGAGCTCTACATCATCATTCTCGTGGGCACGGTCCTCGTCCTTCTTGCGGCCTTTTCCAGCCTGCTCGCGTCGCGTTTCGGCACGCCCCTCCTGCTTCTCTTCCTGTCCGTGGGCCTGTTCGCGGGAACGGACGGTCTCGGCCTCGAATTCAACGATGCCGCGCTCGCCTATTTCATCGGCAATCTGGCGCTGGCGGTCATTCTCTTCGATTCCGGCTTTCAGACCCCCATCGCCACCTTCCGGCAGGCGGCGGGTCCCGCGATCACGCTCGCGACCGTCGGAGTCATGGGAACGTCCCTGCTCTTCGGTCTCTTCGCCGAATGGCTGCTCGGCGTCGGCCTTCTCGAAGGCATGCTCCTCGGCGCCATCGTCGGCTCGACCGATGCGGCCGCCGTCTTCTTCCTCCTGAAGACCAGCGGCATCATCCTGCGCGACCGGGTGAAATCGCTGCTCGAGATCGAATCCGGGACCAACGACCCGATGGCGATCTTCCTGACCATCGCCCTCGTCGAGGCGGTGCGCCAGGGCGGCGGCGTGGAGACGCTCGGCGCCGATGTCGTGCTCGGCTTCTTCGAGCAGATGGGCCTCGGCCTCATCCTCGGCCTTGCCGGCGGCTACGGCATCTCGTTCTTCATCGAGAAGCTGAGCGTCGATCGCGGCCTTCTGCCGATCCTCATCATCGCCCTTGCCATCGCGCTCTTCGCGCTCACCGGCGCCATTGGCGGATCCGGCTTCCTCGCCGTCTACGTGGCCGGGCTCTATGCCGGCAATCGGGGCCTCAAGCGTGCCGCCACGCTGAAGCGCTTCCAGGACGGCATGACCTGGCTCGCCCAAATCGTGATGTTCCTCATCCTCGGCCTCCTCGCAACGCCGCGCGATTTCGACACGATCCTGGTGCCGGGCATCCTGCTCGCCCTCTTCCTGATCTTCGTCGCCCGCCCGATCGCGGTCTCGCTCTGCCTCATCCCGTTCGGCTTCCGCCGGCGCGAGACCGTGTTCGTCTCATGGGTGGGCCTTCGCGGCGCGGTCTCGATCCTGCTTGCGATCCTGCCGATCCTCGCGGGCCTCCAGGTCTCGGGGCAGTTCTTCAACATCGCCTTCGTCATCGTCCTCACCTCCCTCCTCCTTCAGGGCTGGACGCTGGCCAGCGTCTCGCGCTGGCTGAAGCTGACGGTGCCCAAGCGCATCGGGCCGATCGAGAAATACGAGCTGGAGCTTCCCGGCGGCGCCCAGCACGAGCTTCTCTCCTACAGGGTCGTGGAAGGCTCGCCGGTCGCGACGGGCGCGCGGGTGCCGCGCTGGGCGCGGCCATCCCTCGTCATCCGCGACGGGCGGTCCATGCGCTACCAGTATGCCGGCCGCCTCCAGCCGGGCGACTACGTCTTCCTGTTCATCTCGCCGCGCTTTCCGCCCCTTCTAGACCGTCTCTTCGCGAGCCCCGCCCCGGTCGCCGAGGACGACGAGGAGTTCTTCGGCGAGTTCACGATCAATCCCGCCTCGCCCGCCCAGTCGCTCGCCGAGGCCTACGGGTTTCAGCTGCCGGAAGAGGAGCGTGACCTCAAGGTCTCCGAACTCATCGGCAAGCGCCTCGGCGGCCATCCGTCCTATGGCGACCGCACCCTCGTCGGCACGGTCGAGATGATCGTGCGCGAGACCAACGAGGAGGGCGAGGTGACGAGCGCCGGTCTCTCGCTGACGCCGACGCCGGATACCTTCCTTCCCTTCCCCGTTCCGAAAGGCCCCAAGGACGCGCTCGATCTCCTGAAAAAGGGCGCCCGCCGCATTCTCGGGAAGAGTTGAGCGCCGCAAGCATCGGACCGAAAGCTGCGACCGGCTTCCTGCCGCCGGTCCGACGCACGCTTTCGCTTGCCCGAGAGCCCGTCGCCGCCCTAGAAGATTGGAACGACACCAGGTGATCTGCGGCAGCACGCCCTCCCGCCGGATCCTTCACTCAACGCCCGGATACGCGACATATGGCTTTCACCTTCAGAACCCTCGACGATGCGGACGTGACCGGCAAGAGGGTGCTTCTTCGCGTCGACTTCAACCTTCCCATGAAGGACGGCCGGGTCACCGACGCGACCCGGATCGACCGGGCGCTGCCGACCATCAAGGAGCTGTCCGACAAGGGCGCCCGGGTGATCCTTCTCGCCCATTTCGGCAGGCCCAAGGGCAAGCCCAATGCCGAGATGACGCTCGCGCCGATCGCGCCGGTCCTGTCCGAGCGGCTCGGCCGACCCGTGGGCTTTGCCGACGACTGCATCGGCACCGTCGCGGCCGGGATCGTCGAGGTCCTGAAGGACGGCGACGTGGTGCTTCTGGAAAACACCCGCTTCCACGCCGGTGAGGAGGCCAACGAGGCAGAGTTCTGCGAGAGCCTCGCCTCGCTCGGCGATCTCTACGTCAACGACGCCTTCTCCGCCGCCCACCGCGCCCATGCCTCGACGGAGGGCCTCGCCCATCATCTGCCGTCCTATGCCGGACGCACCATGCAGGCCGAGATCGAGGCCCTGCAGAAGGGCCTGGAATCCCCCGAGCCACCGGTGCTCGCCATTGTCGGCGGCTCCAAGGTCTCCACCAAGATCGACGTTCTCACCAATCTGATCGACCGGGTGGACATTCTCGTCATCGGCGGCGGCATGGCGAACACCTTCCTGGCGGCCAAGGGGATCGATGTCGGCAAGTCTCTCTGCGAGCACGATCTCGGCGACACCGCCCGCTCCATCATGACCCGCGCCGAGGAGAAGGGCTGCGAGATCGTCCTGCCGGTCGACGTCGTTCTCGCGCGCGGCCTGCGCTCGGGCGCGCCCACCGAGACCGTTCCGGTCGAAGAGACGCCGGAGGACATGATGATCCTCGATGCCGGCCCGAAATCGCTGGAGATGGTCAAGCAGCGCATGGACGGAGCGAAGACCCTCGTCTGGAACGGCCCGCTCGGCGCCTTCGAGACCGAGCCCTTCGACGTCGCGACCATGGGAGCCGCCCACCATGCGGCGGAGCTGTCGCGCGCGGGCAGGCTCGTCTCGATCGCTGGCGGCGGCGATACGGTCGCCGCCCTCAACCAGGCCGGCGTCAGCGAGGACTTCACCTATATTTCGACCGCCGGCGGCGCCTTCCTCGAATGGATGGAAGGCAAGGCCCTGCCGGGCGTGGAGGTCTTGAAGGAATGAGCCAGGGACACCTCCAGAACCTGTCTCCGGTGTTCGATCCGTTCGGAGCCGGCGGCGTCGCGGCATCGTCGAAGACGGCGCTGATCTCTTGGCTTCTCTTGCCGGTTTATATCTGGCAGGGCCTCAGGGCGCGCCGCTCGATCCTGCGCATGGGGCCGCCCATCGGCTCGCTGTCGGGCCTCGTCGGAACCGACCAGATCCGCGAGGCGGCCGTACGCCTTCTCGTTCTCGGCGATTCCAGCGCCGCAGGCGTCGGCGTCGGCCGGATGGAGGATTCTCTCGGCCCGAAGCTCGCCGAGCGCATCCATGCGCTGACCGGACGATCGGTGTTCTGGCGCAATGCCGGCTGCAACTCTGCCGTCAGCGCAGATGTCCGCGATCACGTGGTCCCCAATCTCGCCCGCGAGGCCTTCACGCATATCGTCCTGATGGTCGGCACCAACGATGCCAAGAACTTCCACGGTGCGCGCCGCTTCAAGAAGAGCTTCGGAACGCTTCTTTACGCCTTGAGGACGAAATGGCCCGAGGCACGCATCGTCTGGGCGCCGCCCGTGGACTTCAAGCGCGTGCCGGCGCTGCCCAAGGGGCTCGCGCATGTCCTGGAACTGCGGGCCCGGATCATCCGCCGGATGGGAACGAGCCTGTGCTACGAGCGCGGCGCCGTCACCGCCACCACCTTGCCGAGGGTCGAGCCGCACGGCTTTGCCCGTGACGGCTTCCATGCCTCCGAGGCCGGCTATGTCTACTATGCCGATCACCTCCTCGACTATGTGGTGCCGGGTCGCTGAGCGCCTTCCTCGGCACCGGCGGCCCTGAAATTGTCCGGTGGAGGCCGCTTCGCCGCCCGCCGGTCCTCGCGCACGTTTCCCTTTTCGATCAACGGGTTGGCGGCGAGGCGAACGGCTTGGCTCCACTGGCGGCGCACCGGCATGCGCGAACCTTGTCGGGCTCGCCCCTTTCTAGCCGAAATCCTGTCCTATTTTCATCACCGATATCGGGCCTTCCGGCCAGTGGCGATGCTCGCGCTCGCGTGCACTCCAAAGGCCGTATGTTTCGACCGAAAGCCCAGGGGATGGGCGGGCGGTCGAATGGGAACGGGCCGATGATGCTGAAACGAGTGGGGACCCCTTGCCAATGAGCCGTTGGAATCCGGTTTGTCGCGCGCGGCAGTTGAAGACCTTGGTCGGTGACGATCACGGCGGCGGCGATCTCCTCATTCGGTTCTGCGGCAGCACCTCCTTCCGCTTCATGCTGCTGGCATTCGCCGTCTGCGGCGCGACCTTCGCGGTGCGAACGAGCGATGCCTTCCAGACCGCACAGATCCGTGCGATCGACGCGCAGACCGCAGGGGACGTCGCAAAGGCTGCCACCATCGCCTCGGCCGAGATCAAACCGGCGACCGAGATCAACGCAGCCGAGCCGCGTCTCCTGAAGACCGCCTCCCTCGAACGTATCCAGCCCGAACCCGTTTCAGCGCCCGAACCGGCGCGGATCGCGAGCGACATTCCGGGGCTGGCGGATGCAGCCTCCCTCTGCAAGTCCTTCGGCGATGCCGTCTGGGCCGAAAGCGCCCTCTTTGCCGGACACAAGGAATGCGCCTCGCGCGAGACGAGCGAGGGCTTCGCCATCGATCGCGTGGCGCGCGGCAGCGAAGCAGGCCGGATCGACGAGATCCGTCTGAAGCTCGACGTCGAGGACGAGACGGCGTCCGCCTATGCCGGCGTCACCCTCGGATCTGAACTCGGCGACGCCCTCGCGCTCGCCGAACTCCAGGCCCCCTCGGGCTTCCTGAAGAGCGTGACCAGCCTCGAGGACGCAAGGGCGGAGACCGAAAAGGCCGACTTCCGGCTGGAGCGGGAGGTCGCGAGCCCCGATCGCTACACCCTCGTCGTGGCGACGAAAACCGCCGACGACGAGACCGTTCCGGTGCGTCACCGTCCGTGACATCGGATATGAGGGCGGGCTGAGGCGGCCGCCCTGGGGCGAAGGCCAACCCTTGGCAAAATGCCGCCGCCCCTCTCCTTCGGAAACATTGCCGCTCCATATTGGTTGACATCGGATGGGGAGGCGGCAGTCGCCTGATCTCTCCGCCCGGCCGATCGCAGGCCCCGAAAGCGCACGAAAGCGTTGCGCTGCAGGTCGTGTGCGAGGCCCGACGAAACCGCACGAAGTGTGCCCAAGGAGAACGGACCGAACCGAATGGCTGAAAAATTGAAACCGGACGAAGCCAGGCAAGGACGCGCCGGAAAGCCGATCCTCATCGTCCTGATCGTCGGCATCGTCCTGGTCGTCCTCGGTTATGTGATCATCGGCGGAATCGGGGTCGCGACGGAGCCGGACGGGTCCCTCGAGCAGACCGAGACCCTCGACGCTCCCGATCCGGCGACCACCGCCGTCGAGGGCAACACGGTGACGCCGTCCGAGGCCGAGCCGCAAGAGAACGAAGGCGTTCGCGTTCCCCAGTAGTTCGGGTTTTTGAGGAAGCGGGTGCTCCCGCGCACGGGCCGGGCACACCGTTCATCGAATTGCACTTCGAACCCGCACCCTCTCCCGGGCTGCGGGTTCGTTTCGTTTCCGGTCCCGCGCAAGCTTTCGGGCGCGTGCCGCAGCTCTCGCCTTTGCGTCGCGACGATCCGGCCGATCCGGCCGATCCGGGCCATCCGGCGGCTCAATCGGTCTCGTCTTCGTATCCCACCAGATGCAAGGGTCTTGCCCTGACGCCGGCGAGTTCGCACCAGCGCACCAGTGCCTCCTCGCGGCCATGGGTCACCCAGACCTCGCTCGCCTCCACATCCCGGATGGTCTGCGTCAACTCGTCCCAGTCGGCATGGTCGGAGAGGATGAGCGGCAGTTCCACGCCGCGCTGTCGCGCCCGCTGACGCACCCGCATCCAGCCGGAGGCGAAGCAGGCGACCGGATCGGGAAACCGCCGGGCCCACTTGTCCGCGAAGGCCGACGGCGTTCCGACCACGAGAGCGCCGGCAAAATCGCCCTTCCGCCCCCCTTCCACGGTCGCCGGCTCCAGAATGCCGAGATCGACGCCCTCTCGCTGATAGTAATCGCACAGCTTGCGAAGCGCCCCGTGGATATAGATCGGGGCGTCGTAGCCCGTCTCGCGCACGTGCCGGATGACGCGCTGCGCCTTTCCGAGCGCATAGGCGCCGACGATATGCGCCCGCTCCGGAAAGCGGATCATCGAAGCCATCAGCTTGTCCACCTCCGAGGCCGTGTCCGGGTGCCTGAAGACCGGGAGCGCGAAGGTCGCCTCGGTGATGAACACGTCGCACCGGACCGGTTCGAACCGCGCGCAGGTCGGATCGCGCCGTCGCTTGTAGTCCCCGGAGGCGACGATCTTCAGCCCTTTCCATTCGACGGCGATCTGGGCCGAGCCGAAGACGTGGCCGGCCGGATGGAAGCTGACGCTCACATCGCCGATCGAGACCGGCCTGCCGGGTTCGGCGACCTGCCGTGTCTCGCAGAAGTCCTCCCCGTAGCGGATCGCCATGATGTCCAGCGTCTCGCGCGTCGCCATCACGGCCCGGTTGCCCGGCCTTGCATGGTCGGCGTGACCATGGGTGACGAGCGCGCGGTCGACCCGGCCGACCGGGTCGATGTAGAAGTCTCCGGGCGGGCAGTAGAGGCCCTTGGGCGTCGGATGGAGGAGATCGTCGGGTTTCATGCCCCGCATCTAGGGCGGCCTTGGAGCGGGGCGAAACGGTCCCGCCGGGCGTTTCGTCCCACCGGCGCGAGACGCCAGGACCCGCAGGTCCCGCGAGTGTCTGCGGCGTCTGGCCCCGTCGCCGTCGCTGCGCTCCCGCAAAGGCACCGCGGCTCGCCAGAGACCTGCCTCGCATCGGGGTGAGACATGCGAAAACCCGATACGCTTCGCCCGGTCGATGCCCTATGATCGCGCCTCATGAGCGACGATATCGACAGGCCCATCCCAATGGACGAGGAGCGGACAATGGGCCGGCGCCCGTTCCACGACCCCAAGACGGCCGAAGGTCTTTCGGCGGCGGCCTCACGGCCCATTCGCTGGCGTTTCGGCGACTGGCACGCGACGCCCACCCATCACACACCCCTCGAAGACGCCCAGGCGATCGTCACCGGCATGGTGCTCGCGACCCTCGGCATCGCGATCCTCGCCCATCTCGGTTTCCTCACCAGCGGCGTTGCGGGTCTGGCGCTGATCGCCTCCTACGCCTTCGGCGTGAATGTCGGCCTCGCCTTCTTCGTCATCAACATGCCCTTCTATCTCCTCGCCGCCCTGCGCATGGGCCCGGCCTTCACCATCAAGACCTTTCTCGCCGTCGCGGGGCTCTCGGTGATGACCGCCGTCCAGCCGGACTACCTCACCTTCGGCTCCATACATCCGGCCGTCGGCGCGGTCGTCGCGGGCCTCCTTCTCGGTTTCGCCCTTCTCGCACTCTTTCGCCATCGCACCAGCCTCGGCGGCGCGGGCATCCTTGCGATCTATCTTCAGGACAAGCTCGGCTGGCGCGCGGGCCTCACCCAGCTCGCCATCGACCTCACGATCCTCGGCCTCGCCTTCGCCGTCGTCGACTGGGACAAGGTCCTCTACTCGATCCTCGGCGCCGTCTGCCTCAACGGCTTTCTTGCGATCAACCACCGCACCGATCGCTACCTCGCCCGGTGAGCGGGCCGGAGCCGGCGGTCGGATGCAGGTCCGCGTCCGTATCGAGGCCCGGTCACGAAACCGCGTTCCGCCGGTCCTTGACCCACCGCAAGGCCGCCGTTACGCTTTCTCTCGTCCAAGGGGAGTTCCAGCATAGGAACTGAGAGGCCGCTGATGCGCGGCGACCCGTCGAACCTGATCCAGCTCGTACTGGCGTAGGGATGGAAGACGGCCGGGAGTTCTCTCCCCGCGCGGCCTCGGTGATCGGAGATGTGTATCTTCCGACGGATCACGGAGCCCCGCATATCGAGGGCCGCATTCGATCACCGATGACAGCTCTGGATCTCCAACGCGATGATCGCCGGGAGACCCGACATGAATGCCATCACCCCTACCGTGACCGCCGGCCCGCTTCAGGCCTCGCGCAAGATCCATCTGGCCGGCACGGCCTATCCCGAGATCCGCGTGCCCCTGCGGGAGGTCTCGGTTCATCCCACCGCCGGCGAGCCGCCGGTGACGGTCTACGACGCCTCCGGCCCCTATACCGACCCGGCCGCCGGGATCGACATCGCGAACGGCCTTGCCCGCCACCGCACCGCCTGGGCGCTCGATCGCGGCGATGTGGAGGCCTATGACGGCCGGCCCGTGAAGCCCGAGGACAACGGCAATTTGCCGGCCGACAAGATCACCCCCGCCTTCCCGGTCGCGCACCGGCCTCTGCGCGCGAAGGCGGGCCGCGCGGTCACCCAGCTCGCCTATGCCAGGGCCGGCATCGTCACGCCCGAGATGGAATTCGTCGCCATCCGCGAGAACCTCGGCCGCATGGCAGGGACGCAAGCCCTCCTCCGCGACGGCGAACCCTTCGAGGCCGAGATCCCCGACCACATCACCGCCGAATGGGTGCGGGAGGAAGTCGCCTCGGGCCGCGCGATCATCCCCGCCAATATCAATCATCCCGAACTCGAGCCGATGGCGATCGGCCGAAACTTCCTGACCAAGATCAATGCCAATATCGGCAATTCGGCCGTCACCTCCTCCATGGCCGAGGAGGTGGAGAAGATGGTCTGGGCGATCCGCTGGGGCGCCGATACGGTGATGGACCTTTCGACCGGCCGCAACATCCACAACATCCGCGACTGGATCATCCGCAATGCGCCGGTTCCGATCGGCACCGTGCCGCTCTATCAGGCGCTGGAGAAAGTGGATGGCATTGCCGAGAACCTCACCTTCGACGTCTATCGGGACACCCTTATAGAACAGGCCGAACAGGGGGTGGATTACTTCACGATCCATGCGGGCCTGAGGCTTCACCACATTCCGCTCACCGTCGACCGGGTGACCGGCATCGTCTCGCGCGGCGGCTCGATCATGGCCAAATGGTGCCTGCACCATCACCGGGAATCGTTCCTCTACGAGCATTTCGAGGAGATCTGCGACATTTGCCGCGCCTATGACGTCTCCTTCTCCCTCGGCGACGGGCTGCGGCCCGGCTCCATCGCCGATGCCAACGACGCCGCCCAGTTCGCCGAGCTCGAAACCCTGGGCGAGTTGACGAAGATCGCGCGCGCCAGGGACTGCCAGGTGATGATCGAGGGCCCCGGCCATGTGCCGATGCACAAGATCAAGGTGAATGTGGAAAAGCAGCAGAAGCTCTGCGGCGACGCGCCCTTCTATACGCTCGGGCCGCTCGTCACCGACATCGCGCCGGGCTACGACCACATCACCTCCGGCATCGGCGCGGCGATGATCGGCTGGTTCGGAACGGCCATGCTCTGCTACGTGACGCCGAAGGAGCATCTGGGCCTGCCCGACCGGGACGACGTGAAGACCGGCGTCATCACCTATAAGATCGCGGCCCACGCCGCCGATCTCGCCAAGGGCCATCCGGCCGCGCAAGTTCGCGACGACGCCCTCTCGCGGGCCCGCTTCGAATTTCGGTGGGAGGACCAGTTCAACCTCTCCCTCGACCCGGATACCGCGAGGCTCTTCCACGATGAGACCCTGCCCAAGGAGGCGCACAAGACGGCGCATTTCTGCTCCATGTGCGGGCCGAAGTTCTGCTCCATGCGCATCTCCCACGATATCCGGGCCGAGGCGCAGAAGGAGGGGATGGAGAAGATGGCCGAGAAGTATCGCGAGGGCGGCAACCTCTACATGCCGGCGCAGGAGATCGCGCACCGGGCCGGGCCGGCGGAATAGCTGCATGCATGTCGCCGTCATCGGAGCCGGTGTCGCGGGGCTGGCCTCGGCCGTGACCCTTGCCGAGCGGGGCGCGCGGGTGATCCTGCACGAGCGCTCGGCCAGCCTCGGAGGCGAGGCTGCCTCCTGGCTCGCCGGCGGCATGCTCGCGCCGTTCTGCGAGAGCGAGAGTGCCGATACGGCGATCATCGGGCCGGGGCTCGGGGGCATCGCCTGGTGGCGGGACCGCGTGCCGGATGTGACGACCGGGGGGACGCTCGTTCTCGCCCCGCCCCGGGATGCTGCGGAGCTCGACCGTTTCGCCGCGCGGACGAAGGGCGCCGGATCGCGGCTCGATGCGGAGGGGGTGGCGGCGCTGGAGCCGCAGCTCGGCGGGCGCTTCCGGCGCGGGCTGCATTATCCCGGCGAGGCCCATCTCGATCCGCGCCGGGCGATGGAGGCGCTGGCGGAGCGCTTCGTCTCGCTCGGCGGTGCGATGCGGTTTTCGAGCGCGGCCGATCCCGAGATGGCGGAGGGCGACCATGTGGTCGACTGCCGGGGCATCGCGGCCGGGGCCGCAGGCCTTCGGAGCGTTCGCGGGGAGATGCTGATCCTTTCCAGCCGGGAGGTGAGCCTGTCGCGGCCGGTGCGGCTGCTGCATCCGCGCAGCCCGATCTATGTGGTGCCGCGCGGCGGGGGCCGGTTCATGGTGGGGGCCACCATGATCGAGAGCTCGGACCCCGGCGGCGTCACTTTGCGCTCGGCGGTGGAGCTGATGAATGCCGCCTATGCGCTGCACCCGGCCTTTGCGGAGGCGGAGGTGCTGGAGATGCGGGCCGGGCTGCGGCCTGCCTTCGCCGACAACCTGCCGCGCGTGACGCAAGCGGGCCGCGTGGTGACCCTGGCCGGGCTCTACCGGCACGGGTTTCTGCTGGCGCCGGACTGCGCCAGGAAAGCTGCGGACCTGATCCTCGGCCCTGAAGAAGGGCCAGAAAGCGAGACCCCATGAAGATCATCGTCAACGGCGAGAGCGCCGAGGTGGAGGCCGCGACGCTCGCCGGCGCGCTGGAAGAACTCGGCTATGGCGAGGCGCTGGTCGCCACCGCCCTCAACCGGGAGTTCGTGCCCGCGCCCCTCAGGGGAGAAACCCGGCTGTCCGAGAACGACCGGATCGAGATCATCGCGCCCATGCAGGGAGGCTAACCCGGATGGACATCTACGGGGAGACATTCGAAAGCCGGCTGATGCTCGGCACCGCCCGCTATCCCTCGCCCGACGTGCTGAAGGCGGCGATCGCCGCTTCGGGGGCGCAGATCGTCACCGTTTCCTTGCGCCGCGAGAGCGCGGGGGAGAGGGCGGGGCAGGCCTTCTGGGACATCATCCGCGAGACCGGATGCCGGGTTCTACCCAACACCGCCGGATGCCATTCCGTCTCCGAGGCGGTGACCACGGCGCAGATGGCCCGCGAGGTGTTCGGCACCGACTGGGTGAAGATCGAGGTGATCGGCGATGCGGACACGCTGCAGCCGGACCTTTTCGGCCTGGTGGAGGCGACGCGCGTGCTGTCGGAGGAGGGGTTCAAGGTGCTCGCCTATACGACGGAGGATCTGGTGGCGGCGGACCGGCTGGTGGAGGCGGGGTGCCGGGTGCTGATGCCCTGGGGCTCGCCCATCGGCTCGGCGCGCGGGCTGAACAATGTCTATGGCCTGCGCGCGATGCGCGCCCGCTTTCCCGATCTGACGCTCATCGTGGATGCCGGGCTGGGGGTCCCCTCCCATGCGGCCCATGCCATGGAACTCGGCTATGACGGGGTGCTGCTCTCCTCGGCCGTGGCGCTTGCCGGCGATCCGGTGGGGATGGCGAAGGGCTTTCGCCTCGCGGTGGAGGCCGGGCGGCTCGGCTTCACATCGGGCCCCCTCGCCCCGCGCGACATGGCGGAGCCCTCGACGCCCGTTCTCGGCCTTGCGAGCTTCGCATGAGCGCGCCGCTTACCCTCGACCCGTTCTATCTCATCGTCGACACGGCCCACTGGGTGGCGCGGCTGGTGCCGCTGGGCGTGAAGCTGGTGCAGCTGCGCGCCAAAAACCTGCCCGAGGCGGAGCTGCGCCGCCAGATCCGCCGCGCCCGCGAGACCTGCGCCGCCCATCGCTGCCGGCTGGTGGTGAACGACCACTGGCGGCTCGCGATCGAGGAGGGCTGCGATCTCGTCCATCTCGGCCAGGAGGATCTGGCGGCGGCCGATCGCGGCGCGATCGCCCGCGCCGGCGTGAAGCTCGGCCTCTCCACCCATGACGAGCGCGAGCTTGCGACGGCGCTCGAAGCCGAGCCCGATTACGTCGCCCTCGGCCCGATCTGGCCGACCATTCTGAAGGCCATGGCCTGGGCGCCCCAGACGCCCGACCGGCTCGCCCTCTGGCGCGCGGCGATCGGCCCCCTCCCCCTCGTCGCCATCGGCGGGGTGACGGTGGAGCGCCTGCCCGAGGTGTTCGCCCAGGGCGCCGACAGCGCGGCGGTGGTGACCGACATCACCCGCCATGCCGACCCCGAGGCCCGCACCCGCGAATGGATCGCGGCGACGGAGACGTGGCGGCGGGAGCCGGACTGAGGATCGACCCGGCGCGCCGGGTCGATTGCGTAGGACCGATCACGCCGGGTCGGACACGCAGGGGCAGTCAGGCTTGGACGATCACGCAGGCTTCGCCGCCCCGTGCCGCTTGCGGCCGGGGGTGAGGCAGGACGGGCCGGGGCGTGTGGGCCGGCGAACTCGAAACCCGCCCGGCCCGATGAGGGGAAGGGCGGCGGTGCGCCGGGGCGAACCCGGCTGAGGTGGTAAAGAACGGCTCGCTTCCGGCGCACCGCGCGGGATTTGCCGTCTCGCTTCGCCTCGGATTCCCGCCTCGCCCCCTCGAAGTGTCCGCCGGGAAACGCCCATCTTCCCCCCGCTTGACAGGGGCAGGCGTGCCGGACGGGACCTCGAAGGGTCTCGGCTCAAATCCTCGGCGGCTGCCGACGCTTCACGGAAAGCCTTGCCGGCCTTCCGTTCAAGCGGACCGATCCGCACCCGCGCCGTATTACGCGAGGGGTCGGCGGAGCCGCGAGACGTCCGGGGCGCGATCCCTCCGGAAGAGACCCCGCCGCAGACCCGCACCATCCACCCGAACGATCCCGGCGATCACCCGTGCCCTTGGGGCGAATGGTGAGCGGAGTATGGGGGTGGGGTGATGGGGCGGGGATAAGATTTCCATGTCGGCTAGGGCCGTTGACTTCCGGCTGTCGTCATCCCGAGCTCGCTCCGGGAGTCTTGCCCAGCAACCCTCACTGCTGGCGCGGTTTTCGCGTTGGGGCGGATCATGCGTCCATTCGATCAGCTTGCGAATTACGAAGCATTCAGGCCACATAAAAATGGCCGGTTTGATCCCCTCATTTGAGGGGTGCTCAGAAATAAGCACAAACGCGTTTTGCGCCTGTTCGGTCTATGACCGGACGGCTTTGAGCAGGCTGAAACAGCATACAGTGAAAGTGGTTCGAAAACGAGCGTTCGAAGGCCTAGGATGGATGGAAAGCAGGACGGTAGCGTTAAGAAGGCAGGCGTTAAAAAGCTCAAACATGCAACTGTTGGAATTCGGACAATTTAGAGCCGCCGTCGAAGGATCGCAGACACTGCATAAAGGGGATGACCCGATATGCCCGCGGCGCCAACAGCGATGCGCGGTCCTGTCATTGGTTCTTGATAGCGGTGTAGTTCTACATCAACAACGTCGAACGGCCCGTGCTGCGTCAGCGACTGCATAGTGTTCGTGGTTTCATCGATGAGCCTAGACTCATCATTGGTCGTGCCGCGGCTAACTATCTGGAGCAGGCCGCCCACTCGCAAGACACTTCCAGCTAGATCCATGGCGGCCAGATCATTTGCCATACGGTGATTGCTGTCGCTGTCGACCGATAGCTCCTGGATGAATTTGTCATACTGGCGGGCCGGATGAACACCGCTGAACCACAACGTCACGGCATCAAATGGCGCAAGAGTTCCAATCCAATCTTCGAATTCTAAATCAGGCCTAAGCATGTCAGCCTGAACGAGGACGACAGGTGCCATCTGCGGAAGCATTCCAGATACCATCTGAACATCATAGGCACGCCCATGCGCAGGTGTTCGGACGATGCGAGTAGCCGGACTCGTTAAGTGAAGCAGTTGAGCCGCGGCTCTAAGGCAGTGCGGATTCTCGTCGATACCGACGAGAAGTCCAGTTTCTCCAGTCAGTTTTCGGAGATCAACAAGACCTTGCCCACGACCGCAGCCAACATCGATCACGCGACGCGCTCGGCCGAATTTCAGGATATGCGCGGACAGATGTCCATAGAGTCCTTGAGCCTCGTAAAATGAGGCATTGCCTTCCCATCGGCGAGCGTATTCGCGTTGCGATACGTCCAGCAGTTCGGCATCACTGGCGTCAAGAATCGGCTTGTGGCATTCCCGGTAAGGTAAGCCGCTAGAGCAAGGGCAAGGAGCCGTAGGGTCAGCTGGCATCTGCATGGCCGCAAGATAGTCATGGCAGCGACTTTGTGCAACCAACAGCATTCACCACGGCCAAGCGTTAGCGAACAATAGCTTTGAAAGCAGTCGTTTCGTCGAACGAAGGGCAAAACATGTCGGAAGCCACCGATCGCCTATCTAGCCTTACCTTGAAACAGAATTGTCAATTCTGTTTCAAGTGGCGGATCGATACAGACCATGGAAGCGGAGCTGTTCAAATTATGTCAAATGGTTTGAATCATTTTCGCAAACGTCGAGAAGCTACTGGCGGCTTCGGAGATTTTAGATCGCTTTAGGAGCGTCAGGTACTCAGCGAATGCACGTGCTTGGCAGTTCACTTGCTTTGCTGGATTGAACTCGATGTCTGTGAAGGCATCATAGTGAACCTTGCGTTCTATCCAGTCGGCGTGATCTTTCAACGAACGAATGTAAAGCCAGTCGTAAAACGCATTCATAGGTGAGAGAGGGTATGATCTACCCTCAAGCTCAAACCTAACTAAATTTCCAAAATTGGCTTCGCGTATAAAACGCTTGGCATCTCTCGGACTAAATTCAAAAACTTCTCGGAACGGCCCGCCCTGCTCGAAAACCTTGGCCCCCTGATACACGCTCTCTAAAGGGTATTTTTGCCCATCAATGTCGATCTTGAGGCTGAAAGCGCTGAGCTTTCTTCCCAATTCTTCAGACGATTTAGAAGAAATCTCCAATATGTCCCGGACACCATTTTCTCGAGCTACAGAATGCAGGGCGTTTATGTTTTTCTTCTTCTGAATTTCAGCAAAACCAGACGACCACTGGAATTCAAACAATCTCTCATGGACTAGCTGGGTACCATCTGTACTAGGAAAGAAGACAGGACGGGTTGCCATTAAAATACTCCGGCGAGGAGTTCTACTGGCACCGTATGTGGCACAAGGACCTCGAGTTTCTCGGCTGCCTGAAGGCGTTGCTGAACAGTTGGGTCGGACCATTCCGTGCGCTCATATAGGACTTCCACATCAAGTTTCAGTATAGCTTCTTCTACTGGCAAGATTTCGACGTCATTCGCGTTTGCTACGCCAAACGCGATCCGCGTTCCCTCAATTTTTAGCACCTCCGGGCGAATTGCCAAGTAGCGAGGGTTTGGGAGGCGACCATCCTTCTGAGCCAAAAATTTCATGCGGTGGTTTCTGGTCATGCATAGACTAACGTAAGGATCAATACCTCGATACGTGTCTAAATCATGGCTCAGAGGATTACCCCCGGTTGCTAGTGGAGGCCACCAACCTTCCGCACGCATGCGTTCCTTCGAAATGAGCCCCTTAGCGCTAATGGAAGGGAAATTTGCTTCGTCCGTAAAATGATACAAATATTTATGTTGATTGCTTCTGTTCATCATATTAATTAACTTATCTAAGTTCATATCCAATACCCTATCTTTCTATACCATAGTAATCATATATAAATTGCCTCGATTATTCTACACTCCTCCGCGTCTTACGGCAATTCAATAAGACGGCGCCGATGTTGTAAAGTGGGGGTGTGGCCCGTGCTTGTCATTCCATAATGGCCCTTATGCACCTGATGGAAAGGATGCTCGCTTTCGCGCGTCGTAAGCGATAATATGAACGACCGTCGATAGGCGTAGTGCTGACGGTTCTCTCACCATCACCGCCCCGGCCGCCCCGTCTTCGTCGGCCTTCGCTTCCGTCGCTTCTCATCCCCCTCGTCCTCATAACTTCCCCGCCCGATGCGTTCGCGGCGGATGGGGGCGGCGTCGTTTTCGGGGGTGGGGCGCTTGGGGGGCTCCGGCTTTTTCGGCGGGGTCTTGCCGGTGGGCTTTTCCGTGCGGCCGACGGTCATCTCGTCCAGCGAGTTCTTGCGGAACAGGGAGCGGTCGCCTGAGGGGTCGGTTTCGCCCTTGATGCGCGAGGCGATGGGTTCGCCGCCGGGGCCGAAGACCGGGTTGCGGTGGTTTGAGGCCGGGACGGCGGTGTCCGTGCCGGGGCCCATGTCGCCGAGGCTCGGCTTGCGGAACAGGGAGGCCGGGGCTGCGCCTTCGCCGGTGCCTCGGGGTTTCAGGGGTTCGCCCTTGGGGCCGAAGCGGTCGCCGCCGGCGGGGGAGCGGTCGCGCTTCGCCTTCTTGTTGTATTTGGAGCGGCCGGAGACGGGGGACATGGTCTCCTCCTCCATGGCGATGGCGGCAGACATGGGGTCGGCCTCCTCCACCGCGTTGCGGGCGCCGGACTTGCCGCCCTTGGCCGAACCCGAGCCGGCATCACCGCCATATTCCAGCTCCTTGGCCTGGAGCTTCTTGATCTCGTCGCGGAGCTTCGCGGCCTTCTCGAAATCGAGATCGGCGGCGGCGGCGCGCATCTCCTTTTCCAGATGCTCGATATGGGCGCGCAGATTGTTGCCGACGAAGGCGCCGGAATCCTCGGCGAAGCCGCCGGTGTCCACGCGCACATGGTCCTTCTCGTAATAGCTGTCGAGAATATCAGCGATCCTGGCCTTCACGCTGGCCGGCGTGATGCCGTGCTCGGTGTTGTAGGCGATCTGCTTCTCGCGCCGGCGATCGGTCTCGGCGATGGCGCGCTCCATGGAGCCGGTCTTGTTGTCGGCATAGAGGATGACCTTGCCGTCGACGTTTCGCGCCGCGCGTCCGATGGTCTGGATGAGGGAGGTTTCCGAGCGCAGGAAGCCTTCCTTGTCGGCATCGAGAATGGCGACGAGGCCGCATTCGGGAATGTCGAGACCCTCGCGCAACAGGTTGATGCCCACCAGCACGTCGAAGGCGCCGAGGCGCAGGTCGCGGATGATCTCGATGCGCTCGAGCGTGTCGATGTCCGAATGCATGTAGCGCACGCGGATGCCCTGCTCGTGGAGATATTCCGTGAGATCTTCGGCCATGCGCTTGGTGAGGACGGTGCACAGGACCCGGTAGCCCTTCTCCACGGTCTCGCGGATCTCGCCGAGGAGATCGTCCACCTGGGAGCGGGCGGGGCGGATCTCGACGGGCGGATCGGTGAGGCCGGTGGGGCGGATGACCTGTTCGGCGAAGACGCCGCCGGACTGCTCCATCTCCCAGGTGGAGGGGGTGGCCGAGACCGCGACGGTCTGGGGGCGCATCGCGTCCCATTCCTCGAAGCGAAGCGGGCGGTTGTCCATGCAGGAGGGCAGGCGGAAGCCGTATTCGGCGAGCGTCGCCTTGCGGCGGAAGTCGCCGCGATACATGGCGCCGATCTGGGGCACGGTGACGTGGCTCTCGTCGATGAAGACGAGGGCGTTGTCGGGCAGGTATTCGAAGAGGGTCGGCGGCGGGTGGCCGGGCTGGCGGCCGGTGAGATAGCGCGAATAGTTCTCGATGCCGGGGCAGGAGCCGGTGGCCTCGATCATCTCGATATCGAATCTCGTGCGCTGTTCGAGGCGCTGGGCTTCGAGGAGGCGGCCGGCCTTTTCGAGCTCCACGAGACGGTGCTTGAGCTCCTCCTTGATGGATTTGACCGCCTGGTTCAGGGTCGGGCGCGGGGTGACGTAGTGGGAGTTGGCGTAGATCTTCACCGACTTCAGGTCGTCGGTCTTCCGGCCGGTGAGCGGATCGAATTCGTGGATCGCCTCGATCTCGTCGCCGAAGAGGGAGATGCGCCAGGCGGCATCCTCCAGATGGGCGGGGAAGATCTCGATCGTGTCGCCTTTCACGCGGAAGGAGCCGCGCTGGAAATCCATGTCGCGGCGCTTGTATTGCTGGGCGACGAGATCGGCGAGGAGCTGGCGCTGGTCGAGCCGGTCGCCGACGGACATCTGGAAGGTCATCGCCGTATAGGTCTCGACCGAGCCGATACCGTAGATGCAGGAGACGGAGGCGACGATGATGCAGTCGTCGCGCTCCAGAAGCGCGCGGGTGGCGGCGTGGCGCATCCGGTCGATCTGCTCGTTGATCGAGGACTCCTTCTCGATGAAGGTGTCGGAGCGCGGGACGTAGGCCTCGGGCTGGTAGTAGTCGTAATAGGAGACGAAGTATTCGACCGCGTTGTCCGGGAAGAAGGACTTGAACTCGCCGTAGAGCTGGGCGGCGAGGGTCTTGTTCGGCGCGAGGATCAGGGCCGGGCGCTGGGTGCGCTCGATGACGTTGGCGACGGTGAAGGTCTTGCCCGAGCCGGTGACGCCGAGGAGGACCTGGGTCTTGTCCTGATCGGAAATGCCCGAGACGAGATCCTCGATCGCCGTCGGCTGGTCGCCCATGGGGGTGTAGTCGGAGGCGATGCGAAACGGCACGCCGCCTTCCGACTTGTCCGGCCGGGCCGGGCGATGGGGCAGCCAGACCTCGCCGTTCTTGATGAGGGGATTGCCCTCGGAGATGAGCTTGGTGAGGGCGTCGACGGTGGCGGTGACGCCGCCTTCGGGCAGGCTTTTCGCCTCCTCCAGCGACACGTCCATGCCGGCGACGGGATTGAGGCCGGCGGCGGCGCGTTGCTTGGGATCGGAGGTCGCGCCGATGGATGTGCCGCGTGCCGATTTCATCGGCTTCTGTTTCTGGTTCGCGCTGTCGGCGCTGGGCGCCTTCGCTCCACCGGGGCGGGCTGACCGCCCGACGGCCGTTCGGCCTTTCCTCGCTTCGCTCGGGGCGTCGGTGCCAACATCCCGTGCGGAGGTCCGGGGTTTGGCGGCGGCGTCCTCGGGCGAGGCGCCCGGATCGTCGGCCGTGCGCTGGCTCCGCGTCTCGGCATTGCGCGCGATCTCCTCGGCCCAGGAGCCGATCGGCCCGGACAGGGTCTCGGAGGCGTCGAACCCGGCCTGGGGCGCCTCGCCGAAGCCTTTGGGATCGAGGCGTTCGGAGGCATCCGCGAAATCGGTCAGCGGGCCGCGGCGCGCCGGGCGCGTCGGATCGAACGCCGCGTCCTCGCCGCTCGTCGCCGTGTCGGAAACCGCCTTCTGCGGCGCGGGTCTGCGGGGTCTCGAAGCCATGTCCGCGATATAGAGGAGGCAGGGGGGCTTTTGAAGCGCGGCCAAGCGACCGGCGCCGGCCCATGAGCGGGTGCCGGCGGAAAAAGCGACGTTCCGAGCAATGCCGTTAAGCCTTCGTTTACGCTGCCATCCGATCCTTCAGGCAACGCCAACCCCATGGAAGGACGTTTCGCATGCACAGGATCAAGCAGTCCCCGAGCCTCGGGATCACCGTGGCCTTCGTCTTCGCCGCCCTGCCCGTCGCCCTCCTGATGCTCGTCGCCGGCTGACGATTTCACCGACCGGACCCGTCGATCGGGCCGATGACAGGCAGGTCCCCGGGACCGACATTCGCCGCCGTCCCGCCGCATCCGGCCGGGCGGCGGCTTTCGTTTCGGCCGGGCCGAACCTGCGCCCGCGCCCCCGCCAGCGCCCGCGCCCGCGCCCGCGCCATGAGCGCAAAGGTCGCAGGACGACACTCCGTTCGCAGCGCCCGCTCGTCGATCCGGCAACCAATGCGGCCCCGCGCCCCTTATGCCCCGACACGACGAACAGGCAAAATCGCGAGGAGATTCCCCATGGCCCGTTTCACCGGTAAAGTGGTCATCGTGACCGGCGCCGCATCCGGCATCGGACGCGCGACCGCGCTTCATTTCGGGCGGGAGGGGGCAAAGCTCGTCCTTGCCGATCTCGACGAGGAGAAGCTGACGAACGTCGCTGGGGAGATCGGCGCGGAGGCGGCGGCGAAGATCACCGATGTCGGCGACTATTCGGCCTGCGAGGCCCTCGTCGCCTTCGCCATCGAGCGCTTCGGTAGGGTGGACGTCCTCGTCAACAATGCCGGGCGCGACCATCTCGGCCGTCTCGACGAGGGCGATCTCTCCGACTTCACCAAGATCATCGAGGCCGATCTCTACGGCGTGGTGCATATGAGCCGGGCGGCGATCAAGGCCCTGCGCGAGACGAAGGGCTGCATCGTCAACACCTCCTCGGTCTCGGGGATCGGCGGCGACTGGAACCACTCGTTCTACTGCGCGGCCAAGGGCGGGGTGACGAACTTCACCCGCGCGCTCGCCATGGACGAGGCGGCGGGCGGCGTGCGCGTCAACGCGGTCAATCCCTCGCTCGTCTATACGCCCTTCACCAAGGGCATGCAGGACCAGCCGGACCTCGTCGAGGCCTTCGAGACCCGCATTCCCATGGGCCGGGGCGCAAAGCCCGAGGACATCACCGGGCCGATCCTGTTCCTCGCCAGCGAGGACGCGCATTTCGTGACGGGGGTGAACCTGCCGGTGGATGGCGGGCTGTCGGCCTCCAACGGGCAGCCGAAGCTCAGCTGACCGCAAGGCGAAACCGCCGCCCGGCGTGTCGCCGGGGCGGCGGTTCCGCAGGAGAGTGACGATCGGTCGGCGATCAGGCGGCCCGGCGGATGCCGGCCGGGCGGGCCGGTGAGGCGGAGCCGCGATTCTCCGGCATATCTGCGGCGTCGAACTGGAACGACTGGGTGAGGCGCAGCATGCGGCTCGTCTCGTCGACGAGGGCCAGATTGGCCGCCGTCAGTTCCTCCGCCATGGCCGCGTCGCGCTGGGTGTTGGCATCCATCCTCTGGGCGGCATCGGTGACGGTGCGCAGCCCCGCGGCCTGTTCGCTCGCCGCGCTCGCGATCGTCTCGATGCGGGTGCGCATATCGGTCATCCGCTCGGCGATCTCCCCGAGCGAGCCGGCCGAACGCCCGACCAGGGACACGCCCTCGCTCACCTCGGCGCGCGAGGACTCGATGAGCTGCTTGATCTCCTTGGCCGCTTCCGCCGAGCGCTGGGCGAGGCTGCGGACCTCCTGGGCGACGACCGCGAAGCCCCGGCCCGCCTCCCCCGCCCGCGCCGCCTCGACACCGGCATTGAGCGCGAGAAGGTTGGTCTGGAACGCGATCTCGTCTATCACCCCGATGATCGAGGCGATGCGGCCCGAGGACTGCTCGATCTTGTTCATGGCGGCGATGGCGGTGCGGGCGATCTCGCCGCCCTCGTTCGCGGTCTTCGCGACGGCCAGCGTCGCGCCCTGGGCCTGCCTCGCGCCCTGCGCCGTCTCGTCGATTCTGCGGCTCACATCGGTGAGGGCCGCCACGGTCTCTTCCACGCTCGCGGCCTGGTTTTCGGTGCGCTCGCCGAGATCGGTGATCGCGGTCGCGATTTCGCCGATCCCGCCTTCCAGCGCATGGGCGGAGCTGACCACCTGGCCGATCGCCGCCTCGAGCCGGCCGACGGCGCTGTTGAACTGGCGCTGGATCGCGACATAGTCCGAGCCTTCGCGCTCGACGAGACGCGTGCGCAGATCCCCCGATGCCAGGCGATCGAACCCCGATCCGATCTCTTCCACGAAACCGTCGAGCGCCGCGACGAGGGCCCGGCTCTTGCGCTCGCTCTCCTCGCGCAGGGCCAGAAGTTCGGCCTGGGTCTCGGCCTCCGTGTTGAGGCGCTCGGCGCGGGTTTCGGAGGCCGTCGCCTCCCCGATCGCCTTTTCGGTGGCGGCGAAGGCGGTCTGGAGCGAGTGGACGATGGCGACGAGCGCGCCGGTCTCCAGGACGAGGATCACCGCGTGGAGGACGACGCGGGCCAGCGAGGTTTCCCCGAAGAAGACCGCCGAGGGCAGAATATAGCTGAGGCCGAGATGGTGGACGGCGGTGAGACCGGCGAAGACGAGGAGCGGGCGCCAGTCCACCCAGGCGGCGAGGACGGCCAGCACCGCGAAGAAGTACATGTGCATGTCCATCTGCAGCGCATTGCCGGTGAAGTCGTAGACCAGCAGCGCGACGAGGGCGGCATGGGCGCCGCCGGTGGCCATGCGGGTGAAGACGCCCGTGCGGTCGGCGCGCCAGGAGAGCGTGGCGAGAAGGGCGATGGCGCCGCCCCCGCCGAGGGTCAGAACGGCCGAGCCACCGCTGCCGAAGGCGGCGTGCAAAGCGAGCAGGCCGAGATTGAGCCAGAGCAGTCCGAGGATCCACGGTCCGGCGTTGCGGCGCAGGGTTTCGAGCCTCGTCATATGGCGTTTTCCCTCATGCAGGCCTCGGCAAAGCGGCCGTCGAGGACGAGCCAGGCCCCTGCCGCGAACAATCGTTTCGTGAAGTCGTCGCCCTCGCCCTCGGCGACCGCGAGAAAATCGCGCCGTCCCATGGCGACGAGGCGTCCGCCGGCTTCCGTCACGATGCGGACGGGATGCCTGTCGCCGAAGGGCCCCGCCACGACCACGACGCGCGATCCCGTCGGCATGGCGATGGCGGCCACGAGGACGAGGAAGGACATGGCGATGGTGAGCGCGCCCAGAAGCGCGGAGCGGGAGCGGTTGGACATTGCCTGTTTCGGGACGACGACTGCCGGCGGCAGAAGATCAGATGACCTTAGGGATAGACACGAAAAGTTGACGATGGGTTAGCCATGACCGCCCGTGCGTGCAGGGTGGCCGCTTCTGCGGGTGCCGCGCGACAAAACTCCTCACGGGGCACATATTGGCGGAACCTGCCACAGTTAAGTATGCGGACCCTTCGAACGTCCGGACCTTCGACCGAGCCGCCCGAGCCAGCCCTTGAACGACCGCTTCGCCCCGCCCGAGACAGAAGAGACCACCGCCCCGCCGGCGGCTCTGCCCGCGCCGTTCCTCGCCTGGTTCGCGCGCCATGGCTGGGCGCCGCGGCCGCACCAGCTCGATCTTCTGGGGCGGGCGCAGGCCGGGCGCTCGGTGCTTCTCATCGCACCGACCGGGGCGGGCAAGACGCTGGCGGGCTTTCTGCCAGCGCTCACCGATCTGAGCCTTCGGCCGAAGGCGAAGCCGGGCAGCCGCCCGCGCGGCGTCCACACGCTCTACATCTCGCCGCTGAAGGCGCTCGCCACCGATATCCGCCGCAATCTGGAGCGGCCGGTGGAGGAGATGGGCCTGCCGGTGACGATGGAGACGCGCACCGGCGATACCAGCCAGATGAAGCGCCAGCGCCAGAAGCTGAAGCCGCCCGACATCCTGTTGACGACGCCCGAGCAGGTGGCTCTCCTGATCGCCTCCAAGGACGCGGCCGATTTCTTCGCGGACCTGCAATATGTGGTGTTCGACGAGCTGCACGCGCTCGTCACCTCCAAGCGCGGCCATCTCCTCGCCCTCGGCCTTGCCCGGCTGCGCAAGTTGGCGCCGGGCCTGAAGACCGTCGGCCTTTCGGCCACCGTCTCCGAGCCCGCCGAGCTCTGCCGCTGGCTGGTGCCCCAGAGGGCGGACGGGGACGCGATGGCCGATCTCATCCAGGTGACGGGCGGCGCGCGGCCCGAGATCACGATTCTCAAATCGGACCAGCGGGTGCCCTGGCAGGGCCATACCTGCCTCTACGCCATGGGCGAGATCTACGAGACGATCAAGGCGCACGGCACGACGCTGCTCTTCGTCAACACGCGCTTCCAGGCCGAGCTCCTGTTTCAGGAATTGTGGAAGATCAACGACGAGACCCTCGCCATCGCCCTCCATCACGGCTCGCTGGACGTGCAGCAGCGACGACGGGTGGAGGCGGCGATGGCGCGCAACGAACTGAGAGCGGTGGTCGCGACCTCCACCCTCGATCTCGGCATCGACTGGGGGGATGTGGACCTCGTCGTCCATGTGGGCGCGCCCAAGGGGGCCTCGCGCCTCGCCCAGCGCATCGGCCGCTCCAACCACCGGATGGACGAGCCCTCCAAAGCGATCCTCGTGCCCTCCAACCGGTTCGAGGTGATGGAGTGCCAGGCCGCGCTCAACGCCAACTATCTGGGCGACCAGGACACGCCCCCCTTGCGCGACGGCGCGCTCGACGTTCTCGCCCAGCACGTTCTCGGCATGGCGGTGGCCGCGCCCTTCCATGCCGATGCGCTCTACGAGGAGATCACGAGCGCTGCCCCTTACGCCTCGCTCACCTGGGAGACCTTCGAGCAGATCGTCGATTTCGTGGCGACCGGCGGCTACGCCCTCAGGGTCTACGAGCAATATGCCAAGATCCGGCGCACCGAGGACGGGACCTGGCGCATCACCCATCCGCGCATCGCCCAGACCTACCGGATGAATGCCGGCACGATCATCGAGGCGGTAACGCTGGACGTGCGGCTGGTGAAGAAGCGCACGAAATCCTCCATCCAGCGCGGCGGCTTCATCCTCGGCAAGATCGAGGAGGCGTTTCTGGAGACGCTGGGGCCGAACGACACTTTCCTCTTCGGCGGCGAGGTCCTGCGCTTCGAGGGCATCTTCGAGACGAGCTGCCTCGTGACCCGCGCACCCGGCGCCGAGCCCAAGGTGCCCTATTGGGGCGGCTCGAAATTTCCCCTCACCACCTTTCTCGCGGCCGAGGTGCGCGCGATGCTGGCCGATCCGGCCCGCTGGTGCGAGCTTCCCGAGCAGGTGGGGGAATGGCTGGAGCTTCAGGCCGAGAAATCGCTGCTGCCGGGGCCGGACGATCTTCTGGTGGAGACCTTCCCGCGCGGCGAGCAGTTCTTCATGGTGCTCTATCCCTTCGAGGGGCGGATCGCCCACCAGACCCTCGGAATGCTTCTGACGCGCCGGCTGGAGCGGGCACGGGCGAAACCCTTGGGGTTCGTTGCGACGGACTACGCGATCTCGATCTGGGGCAAGGCGGATTTGAGCGCCATGATCGCGGAGGGGCGCCTCTCCCTCGACGATCTCTTCGACGAGGACATGCTGGGCGACGACCTCGAAGCCTGGATGGGCGATTCATGGCTTCTGAAGCGCACCTTCCGCCAGTGCGCGGTGATCTCCCAGCTCGTCCAGCGCAACCAGCCGGGCTCGGAGAAGACCGGGCGTCAGGTGACGGTCTCGACCGATCTCGTCTACGACGTGCTGCGCGCCCACGAGCCGGACCACATCCTCCTGAAGGCCACCTGGGCGGACGCGGCCTCCGGCCTCCTCGACGTCGCCCGCGTCTCCGACCTCCTCGCCCGCATCAAGCACCACATCGTCCACAAGCCGCTGGACAAGATCTCGCCGCTGGCGGTGCCGATCATGCTGGAAGCCGGGCGGGAGAGGGTGGAAGGAGAGGCAAGGGACGCGGTGTTCGAGGAGGCGATGGTGCTGGAGGCGTTGGGGTGAGGGTGGCCACCCTTCTCTCGACATTCAAGGCGTCGCCTCCTCTCAGCGATGGCCGCCCTTAATATTCCGAGTTCACTTTGATATGTCGTCGTTCCAAATTTGCAGACTCGTCAACAAAGTAAGCGACACAATGAAGGGTTGCAGAATTCTGTTTTCTCAGGCCCTATCGCCATATGTCGCTGACTGCCGAAGATGCCCGTTATTATCTTGAGAGTGCGAAGACGCTAACTGGCCCTTTTCGCTGGAATGCCGTTCGGAAAGAAGAGCCTCAGAAAAGGACCGAGATTCAAAAGGAGCGCCCTGCGACTGCTGGTCGTTTGGATCTCTTGTCTCAGCTTGCGATTGGAAAAGCGCAGCCACGAAATATCCGATTGAGGGTTTCCGTTTTCCCGAGAAAGCCGAACGTTGCAACATTCCAACTTGAATGCGCAATGGTTCCGCCGAGAGGTAACCGGATCCATGTTCTTTACAGACTCGAATGGCATCCCTTCTCAGGGCACTCGAACCGCTTCGATTTAGCTGACGGCAATTTGGCTGGCCGGTATTTTGAAAACGGCGAAACCCATGAACATATATGTCTAGATCACGTCGATGATAATGGCGTCGTGAGGGCGGGCGATGTCCACGCAGCTCGGCCTCTTGCAGTTGACCCTCGTGATTTTAATGAAGCGCTGGCCTACGTTTGTGCTAGATTGAGTATCACGAATTGCAGTGAAATTTTACCGCCGGAGGCGCAAGGCGAATTACTATGATGTTGGGTTTGCTTCGATCCGAAAGCCCTGACGTCGCGAAGAGGGTTAGCGACGCGCTTTCTCGCATTGTTCGCGTGGAGGAAGAAGGTGGTAAGTATACAATCAACCTGCCGATCTTGTATCCGAACGGAAATGGATCTGTAGTCGAAATTACGCCTAACGGCGATAAGCTTTTCGTAAGCGATATGGGACTCGGGCACTTCGAAGCCGAATTTTCAGGCGCATCAAGTTACTATGATGCACAAGCCAATAGCGCTGCCTCGCGGTATGGCATTCGATATGACGGGCATAGTGTTTTTGCTATAAAAGTCGGCTTGCACCAAATTGAAGCTGCGATCGGAGCTGTAGCAAACGCATCTGTGCAGGCGGCAACACAGGCTATACATAAGTCTATTGAAGATACATCACGGCGCTGGAACGAAGACGTATTTGATCGCATTACGGATGCTTTCGACAAGAGTCTCATTGCGAAAACCATGGAAATAAATGGATTTCGTGATGCGTGGGAAGTTCACAACGTAGTTACCCTAGAGTCTGGCGGGAAGGCTGTTTTTGAGTTTGTAAGTCCACATACGAACTCAGTCTCGAACAAATTTATGATGTTCAGTGATATAGCCAATTCCGACGAAGCAAACCTTATTTCCCTCAACGGAGTAGTTGAAGACATCCCAAAATTCAATAAGGCGCGCGGAACTATGCTCAGCGATCTTGCTGAAATTATCGCCCTCGACGCGAGCAATGATGAATATCGTAGAGCTGCTTATCGAGTGATTGCAGCTTAAATATATATTCTTTCGGTCGCTGAAAATTACTATAATACCGAAGATATAAACTGCTCAAAAATGTGGAAAGTTGGTATTTTTATCCCGTTATAGCGAAATGGAAGAAGCCGGACTCACGGTGTGGCTCTAAGCTTTTGTTCTGCCGCATGATGCGTTCGGAAGGGTCATTCATTTTTCGCATCATGCTTTAACTGAATGGCACCCCCTAAGAGCGTGCTTAAATGAGCAATTTCGAGAACCGGCGATTAAACAAGTTGAGAGCGATCCGTCTATCTGCCACCTCACAACGCCCGCTCATAAATCCCCAGCGCCGCTTCATACGTCATTGGCCTCGGATTGTTCACCAGCAGGCGCTGCTGTTTCATGGCGTCTTCGGCGAGTTTGGGGAGGTTGTTGTGGCTGACGCCCACCTCGCCGAGGCGGGTGGGGATTTCGAGGGTCTGGCTCAGGGCGCGGAAGCCGTCGGCGAGGCCTTTGGCGGCGTTGGTCTGGGAGAGGCCGGCGAGATGGGGGAAGACGATGGGGCCGAGGTCCGCGTAGTGGGCCTCGGCGGCCTCGCGGTTGTAGTCGAGGACATGGGGCAGGACGAGGGCGTTGGAGAGGCCGTGGGGAACGTGGAAATGGCCTCCGAGCGGATAGGCGAGCGCGTGGACGGCGGCGACGGGGGCGTTGGCGAAGGCCATGCCGGCGAGAAGCGAGCCCAGCAGCATGGCCGCCCGCGCCTCCCGGTTCGACGGCTGTTCGCAGGCGATCCGGATGTTCGCGCCGAGAAGGGCGAGGGCCTCGCGGGCGAGGCAGTCGGAGACCGGGTTCTTCTTGTGGGCCGAGGTATAGGCCTCGATGGCGTGGACCATGGCGTCGATGCCGGTGGCGGCCGTCACCGATTTCGGCAGGCCGAGCGTCAGATCGGCATCGAGGATCGCCCAGTCGGGCAGGAGCTGGGGTGAGACGACGCCCTTCTTCTCCGCTTCGCCCGTGGTGACGATGGCGATCGGCGTCACCTCCGAGCCGGTGCCGGCGGTGGTGGGGGCGAGGACCAGCGGCAGGCGGGCGCCGCGCACCTGTCCGACGCCGTAGATCTCGCCGATCGCCTGCTGACCCGACAGAAGCACGGCGATCAGCTTGGCCGTATCCATGGAGGAGCCGCCGCCCACCGAGGCGATGCCGTCGCAGCCGGCCTTGCGGGCGGTCTCGACGGCCTCCAGCACCATGGCCTCGGGCGGATCGGCGGTGACCTCGGAGAAGATCACGGTCTTGATGCCGACATCGGCGAAGCCGTTGAGGGCCGCATTGGCAAGGCCGAGATCGAGAATGCCCTTGTCGGTCACCAGCATCACCGTGCGGCAGCCCATCTCGGCCATCAGCGGCCCGATTCGCGCGGTCGAGCCGATCTCGGACAGGATCGAGGGCGTGGTCTGGAAGGTGAAGGCGTTCATCGGACGGGTCTCCCGGGGCATGTCATTGCGGCGCCGGCGGAGGGTCTTGCAAAGACGGCCGCCGCCGGTCGGGCTCGACGGTGATATGGCGCGGGCCGGGCGTCAAGCGAGGCGATCGAGGTTCCGATCCCCGTTCGAGGGGCGCCGGAGGACGGGCGAGCGGCCGCGTCAGCCGGTCCTGCCGCGCCGGGACGATGTCGCGGCGGGCGGGCAGCAGGACCCGGCGACCGGGGCGATCGAGGACTGCGAAGCCGGCTGTGCGTGCGGCGCCAGCGTGTGGCGCGAGGCGTGGCGGCAGGAGGCGAGCACGACCTCGGGCAGCGTGTCCAGATGATCGGCGACGAGGCGGGCGAGGACCCGGCTTCCGACATCCACCAGATCGAAGGCGCGATTGCTTTTCAGCCATTCGCCGATCAGCCCGGAGACGGCGCAGAAATAGCCCGATGCGATGGCGCGCGGATCGCAGGCCGGCTGCCCCTCGCCCCTCTCCATCGCCCGGCGCGAGAGGGAATGGTGGAAGATGCGCGCGATCACCGCCCGCATCTCCTCGTCGGCGCTGGTGCGCCGCTCCATGGCCGGCTGCATCTCGCCCACATATTCGCAGCGGAACATGAGAATGGTCATCACCCGCTGGGCGCGCTCGTCGGAAGCCAGGAAGGCGAGCGCCTCCACCGTGTTGTCGTAGAGTTCGCGCACGCTGGGCGGCTCGGCATTGGCGGTGCGGAAGAAGCTCTCCTGGGGCAGGCGCGCCCGGTCCGCCACATCGCGCAACAGGTCGAGCTTGCCGGAAAAGTGCCAGTAAATCGCCCCGCGCGTGAGGCCGGCGGCCGAGGCGATCTGCGCGAGCGAGGTGCCGGCGACGCCGTTCTCGTAGAACAGGGTCTCGGCGGCGTCGAGGATCGCCTCGCGCGTGCGTTCCGCCTCGTCCTTGGTTCGCCGCATGGGGTCCTCCTTGCGCACCTACATTCATGTATGTATGTAATGATCCCGCAATGCAACACAATTGCGTCCCCCGCTTCAGGAAGAGACGGCTCATGCGACCCTTCGCGACATCGATCGGCCTCCCGATCGCCCTCACGCTCGCCGGTATCCTCGTCTGGCCGGTCGCAGGCGCGCTTGCCCAGGCAGGAGGCGGCGCGCCGCCGCCGCCCGCCGTGACGGTGGAGACCGTGAAGACGCGCACCCTGCCCGTCACCTACGAATATGCCGGCCGGGTGGCCGCCTCGCGCGAGGTGCAGATCCGCGCGCGTGTCGGCGGCATCCTCCTCCAGCGCGATTTCGAGGAAGGCTCGCGGGTCGCCGAGGGCGATCTCCTCTTCCGCATCGATCCGGCGACCTACGAGGCGGAAGTCGCGCTCGCCCGCGCGCAGGTGGTGGAGGCCCAGGCCCAGCTCGCCCAGGCAAGGCGCAGCGAGGAGCGCGCCCGCGCGCTCGCCCAGCGCGGCGC
Organism: Fulvimarina endophytica; assembly: GCF_003403015.1. Taxonomy (GTDB): domain Bacteria; phylum Pseudomonadota; class Alphaproteobacteria; order Rhizobiales; family Rhizobiaceae; genus Fulvimarina; species Fulvimarina endophytica. The sequence goes on along the minus strand of NZ_QURL01000003.1, from coordinate 442,479 downwards.
CTCCTCCCAGGCCAATCTCGACGACGCGATCTCGGCGCGCGAACTCGGCGAGGCACGGGTGGAGGCCGCGAACGCCCAGCTTCGCAGCGCCAGCCTGCAGCTCGACTATGCGACGGTGGAAGCCCCGGTCGGCGGCATCACCAGCCTCGAACAGGTGCCCGAGGGCAGCCTTCTCCAGACCGGCGACCTTCTGACCCGCATCGACCAGCTCGATCCGATCAACGTCAACTTCTCGGCCGCCGACACCGAGGCCCAGTCGATCCGCGAGCTGATCGAGAACGGCACCCTGAAGGGCGCGAGCGCGCCCGGCGACCTGAAGGTCTCGATCCGCTTCGGCGACGGCTCGACCTATGAGCGCACCGGCACGATCGACTTCACCTCCACCACGATCGACAGCCAGACCGGCACGATCCTGTCGCGCGCCGTCCTGCCCAATCCCGACCAGCGCCTCCTGCCCGGCCAGTTCGTGCGCCTGGTGGTGGAGGGCCTGTCGGTGGAGAACGCGATCACCCTTCCCACCGAAGCCCTGATGCAGGGGCCCCAGGGCACCTTCGTCTATACCCTCAACGCGGAGAACGCCGCCGAGGTGCGCCCGATCACCGTCGCCCGCGATCTCGACGGCTCCATCCTCGTCTCCCAGGGGCTCGAGGAGGGCGACCGGGTGATCACCAAGGGCGTCGTCAAGGTGCGGCCGGGCTCACCGGTCGATCCGCAGGCGGCCGAGGAGCCGGCAGAGCCCGAAGGGGGTGAGCCGGCCGGGAACGGCGCCGACGGCACCGCGCAGGCCGGCGAAGCTTCGGGCGCTGCGGGCGAGCCCGCCGAAAAGGCGACGAACGGCGGAGAGACCGCCGAGCCCGAGGCCGCCCCCGAAAAGGCCGCGAGCCGCAGCGGCCCGCCGGTTCCCCGCTCGGCCCTGCCCGACGGCGAGGCCGTGCGCCTTGCCCAGGGCAATCCGCTGAACCCGAAGGCCGAAGGCCGTGACCGCGCGGAGCTTATCGAATGAACGCCCGCTTCTTCGTCGACCGGCCGATCTTCGCGGCCGTCATCTCCATTTTGATCGTGCTGGGCGGCCTGATGTCGCTCACCTCCCTGCCGATCGAGCAGTATCCCCAGCTCGTGCCGCCCCAGGTGCAGGTGCGCGCCACCTATCCCGGCGCCTCGGCCGAGACCCTCGCCCAGACCGTGTCGGCGCCGATCGAACAGCAGATCAACGGCGTCGAGGACATGCTCTACATGCAGTCCACGAACTCCTCGACGGGTTCGGCGACGATCAACGTGACGTTCGCGGCCGGCACCGATCCCGACCAGGCGACGATCAACGTCAACAACCGCGTCCAGCAGGCGACCGCCTCGCTGCCCGAACAGGTGCAGCGCCTCGGCGTGACGGTGTCGAAGCAGAATTCCTCGATCCTCGCCGTCATCACCATGTCGTCGAACGATCCGCGCTACGACGCGACCTATGTGTCGAACTACGCGCTGCTCAACGTGATGGACGAGCTGAAGCGCCTGCCCGGTATCGGCCAGGCCCAGCTCTTCGGCGCGCGCGACTATTCCATGCGCATCTGGCTGCGGCCCGACGCGCTCGCCCAATACGGCCTGACGCCGGGCGATGTCGCGAACGCGATCCGCGACCAGAACGCCCAGTTCGCCGCCGGCCAGTTCGGCGCCGAGCCGAACAATTCCGATCTCGCCTTCACCTATTCGGTGACGACGGCCGGCCGCCTGCCGGATGCGCAGGCGTTCGAGAACATCATCCTGCGCTCGGACGAGAACGGCTCCTCGCTGCTCCTGAAGGACGTCGCGCGGGTGGAGCTCGGCGCCCAGGACTACGGCTTCAACGCCACCTATAACGGCACGCCGACGGTGCCGATCGGCATCTATCTCCAGCCGGGCGCCAACGCGCTCGACACGCTGGAGGCCGTGCGCACGCGCATGGACGAGCTCTCCGAGGCCTTCCCGGACGGCATCGCCTACGCCATTCCCTATGACACGACCAAGTTCATCCAGGCCTCCATCGAGGAGGTGATCCACACCTTCATCGAGGCGATGATCCTCGTCTTCCTCGTGGTCTTCCTGTTCCTCCAGTCCTTCCGCGCGACGCTGATCCCGATGCTCGCGGTGCCGGTCTCGATCATCGGCACCTTCGGCGCGCTTCTGGCGCTCGGCTTCTCGATCAACCTCCTCACCCTGTTCGGGCTGGTGCTCGCCATCGGTATCGTCGTCGACGATGCGATCGTGGTTCTGGAAAACGTCGAGCGCATCATGACGACGGAGGGGCTCGGCCCCAAGGAGGCGACGGCCAAGGCGATGAGCGAGGTGGCCGGGCCGGTCATCGCGATCGTGCTCGTCCTGTGCGCGGTCTTCGTTCCGGTCGCCTTTCTGGGCGGTCTCGCCGGCACCATGTACCGCCAGTTCGCGATCACCATCGCGGTCTCGGTCTCGATCTCGGGCATCGTCGCCCTGTCGCTGACGCCGGCCCTGTGCAGCGTTCTCCTCAAGAACAAGCATTCGCGGCCGATCGCCCCGTTCCGCTGGTTCAATGCGGGCTTCGACAGGGTGACACGGGCCTATGGGGCGGGCGTCGCCTTCTTCATGCGGCGCGCGCTGCTCTCGCTGGTGCTCTTCGCGGGCCTTGCGGGCGGGTCCTACTACTTCTTCCAGACCATTCCCGGCTCGCTCGTTCCCGAGGAGGACCAGGGCGTCAACTTCGCCGTCGCCATCCTCCCGCCGGCCGCTTCCCTGTCGCGCACGACCGAGGTGATGAACCAGGTCTCCGAGAACGTGCGCCAGCATCCGGCGGTCGCCGACGTCACGGCCTTCGCCGGCTTCGATCTTCTGTCGGGCTCGCAGAAGTCCTCGGCGGGCGTCGCCTTCATCACCCTCAAGGACTGGGCCGAGCGCACCGATCCCTCCCTCGACGCGCGCAATCTCACCGGCCAGTTCATCGGCATGAATGCGGGCATCCAGGACGGCATGGTGCTGGCCTTCAACCCGCCGCCGATCCAGGGCCTGTCGACGACGGGCGGCTTCGATCTCTTCGTGCAGGACCGGCGCGGCGCGGGCACGCAGGCACTTCTTGAGGCGACGAATGCGATGGTCGCGGCGGCCTCCGAGCGGCCGGAACTCGCGGGCGTGCGCACCACCTTCTCGGCCAGCGTTCCCCAATACGAGGTCGAGGTCGACCGGCAGAAGGCCAAAGCCCTCGACGTTCCGATCTCCTCGATCTTCGAGACCATGCAGTCGACCTTCGGCTCGCTCTATGTGAACGACTTCACGCTGATGGGCCGCAATTATCGCGTCTCGCTCCAGTCCGAGGCCGATTTCCGCGAGAAGCCGGACGACCTGCGCTTCGTCTACGTGCAGTCGTCGAGCGGCTCGATGATCCCGCTCGACACCCTGCTCAACGTCAAGCGCATCATCGGCCCCGATCTCCTCGAGCGCTACAACGCGTTCACCTCGGCCAAGATCTCCGGCAATCCCGCGCCGGGCTATTCCTCCGGCCAGGCGCTCGCCGCCATGCAGGAGGTCGCGGCCGCCGAACTGCCCGAGGGCTACGAGATCGCCTGGACGGGATCGGCCTATCAGGAGATCGCCTCGGGCGGCACGGGGCTCGTCGCCATCGGCTTCGGCATCCTGATGGTCTTCCTGATCCTCGCCGCCCAGTACGAAGGCTGGGCGTTGCCGATCGCGGTGCTTCTCGCGGTGCCCTTCGCCATGTTCGGGGCGCTTCTGGCGATCTTCATGCGCGGCATCGACAACGACGTCTATTTCCAGATCGGCCTCGTCACCCTGGTCGGGCTCGCGGCCAAGAACGCCATTCTCATCGTGGAGTTCGCGGTGCTGAAGCGCGAGGAGGGGCTCAACGCCTTCGAGGCGGCGCTGGAAGGGGCCAAGCTCCGCTTCCGGCCGATCGTCATGACCTCCCTCGCCTTCATCCTCGGCGTCGTACCGCTGGCGATCTCGACCGGTGCGGGCTCGGCCTCGCGCCATTCGATCGGTACCGGCGTCATCGGCGGCATGCTGTTTGCGACCTTCGTCGCGATCTTCTTCATTCCGCTGTTCTACAAGCTGCTCTCGCCGAGCGAGAAGACCATGGCGCGGCGGCGCGAGGAGGCGGCCGAGCGCGCCCGGGTGGAAGCCGGGGACGGCCGGGCGGCGCCCTCGCCCGCCGAATGATCCCGCCCGCCCCGCCGCCCTGTCATGGGGCGGTGGGGCGGGGATGCGGCCGCGCGCCGCACCCTTTACGGAGCCGCGGGCGGACGCCCCATCCATCGGATTGAAGGGAAATCCGAAAGGTTTTGGAAAATACCGGAGCCTAGTTTCCGCTGGCGACTAACAGGCGATTCGGTACGGACTATATGACGCTGATTGGGCTCGGGCTCGCGATCGCGGACCTTCTCGCGCCGAAGACGAACCGGCCGGGGCTCGGCGAAGGCTCCGCGCAGGGCGACGGCGAACGCGATCGGCGGCGCCGGCTGATGCGGATCGAGATCGCTCTCGGAACCGCCGTCTATCTCGGCTTCTCGGCGATCGACTGGCTGGTGGTGCCCGGCATAGCGCCGCTGCTCACGGTCCTGAAATTCGGGCTCGCTTTGCCGCTCGCCCTCCTTCTCCTGCGCTTCGTGGCCGACCCGGCGCGGTCGCTTGCCTCGCAGCAGGTCGCGGCGGGCGGCGTCGCGGTCGTGTTCGCCGCGCTCTTCGCCCTCGCACTCGCCCTCTCGAACGATCCGCATGCGCCGGTCTATCTGATGGCGACGAACGGTATCCTGATCTTCGCGGTCTCCCTCCTCGCCCTCCCCTTTCGCCTCGCCTCAAGTGTTGCCGCCTCGATCATCGCGATCGAGGTCGCGGCCGCCTCCGCCGCCCCCTTCGCCTCGGTGACGGCGGTCCTTGCAACCCTCTTCGCCTCGATCAGCATCGCCGCGCTCGCGCTCTACGCCAACGGGCGTCGATCGCAGGAGCGCCGCCGCCATTTCACGATGCTGCGGCGCGAGGAGGTGCGGCTCGCGACGATCGCGCGCCAGCGCGACATGCTCGTGCGGCTGGCCGCGATCGATCCTCTCACCGGGCTCCTCAACCGGCGCGGACTTGAGACAGATCTCGAGGCCAAGCTCGGCCGGGCGGACGGGCGCGACACGATCTCGGTGACGATGATCGATATCGACTGCTTCAAGGCCTATAACGACGCCTATGGCCATCCGGCGGGGGACGAGGTGCTGCGCAAGGTGGCCGCCTGCCTGCGCGAGATCTCGGGCGAGAGCGCATCGGTTGCGCGGTTGGGTGGCGAGGAATTCGTCGTCGTCGAGATCGGGGTCGAGGCATGCCTGCTGCGCCTCTGCGGCGAGCGCCTGCGCCAGAGCATCATGGCGCTGGAGATCGACCATCTCGCCAACACCGCCCTCGACCGGCTGACGGTGTGCATCGGGATCGCCTGCGACACCTGTCGGGGCTGCGATCTTCCCGCGCTCTTCGCGGCCGCCGACGAAGCGCTCTATGCGGCCAAGGCGTCGGGACGCAACCGGGTGGTCGTCGCAGGCACCACGGCCATGGACGGGGAGATCGCCCCGTCCGCCACCTCCGCCGACCCCCAGGCATCCTGACCGCGCATCGAAGCTTCGAGGATGGGGCGGCGCCCGCGGCCTTTACATTCGCCCGGCGATCGAAGACAAGCGGCGGAAACCACGGCGGCGAGACGGAAGGGGAGCGCTCAGATGATGATCATTCGTTCGATCGACGACCGGACCTTCCTGCCGATTATCGGCGCCGGCGCCCTCGCCTGATCGGTCTCGGCCCTCGCAAGAAGGGTCGATGCGACACGAAGAGGCGAGCGCGACCGGCGGGCCGGACCGAGGCGGACGAACGCCCGGCGGCCGAGTGGTCCATTCCACGACATCAGTCCGAGACACGGGGAGCCCGGCCGGCGCGAAAGAACGCGCAACGGGGCCCGTCCGGGGACGCGCCGAGACGGGCCAGCGTTCCGCATCCTAATCCAAGGTTTTCTACGAACCCATGACCGATCCCGAATTCACGCGCGGCGTCGCCGAAGCCGAAACCGCCCTGCGCGACCTCTTCGCCATGACGCCGCTGCAGCTCAACGAGCACCTGTCGGCCAAATACGACGCCCGCATCTTCCTGAAGCGCGAAGACCTGACGCCGGTGCGCTCCTACAAGATCCGCGGCGCCTTCAACTTCATGCGCAAACGCATGGCGAGGGGCGGTACCGATGCCCGCTTCTCCTGCGCTTCGGCCGGCAATCATGCCCAGGGCTTCGCCTTCGCCTGCCGCCATTTCGGCGTGAAGGGCCGCGTCTTCATGCCGGTGACGACCCCCCAGCAGAAGATCGCCAAGACGCGGACCTTCGGCGGGGATGCGATCGAGATCGAACTCGTCGGCGACTTCTTCGACGACTGCTACCGGGCGGCGAAGGCCTATGCGGCGAAAGAGAACGCCGAACTCGTGCCCCCCTTCGACCACGAGAACATCGTGGAGGGCCAGGCGACCGTCGCGCTGGAGACCCTCGCCCAGCTCGGCGGCGAAAGCGCCGACATCGTGGTGATGCCGGTCGGCGGCGGAGGCCTCGCCTCGGGGATGACGCGCTATTTCCACGGCATCGAGGCGGGCCCGCGCGATCTTCGCTTCGTCGAGCCGCTGGGCGCGCCGAGCCTCAAGACCAGCCTCGATTCGAAGGTACTCACCAAGATGGAGAAGATCGACGGCTTCGTCGACGGCGCCTCCGTCGCCGAGATCGGCCAGATCCCTTTCGACATCCTGAAGCGCTTCGACAGCAGCGTCGTGCATCTGGCGCCCGAGGGGCGGCTCTGCGGCACGATGCTGGAAATGCTGAACGTCGAGGGCATCGTGCTCGAACCCGCAGGCGCGCTGACGATCGACGCGCTGAAGGGGTTCGGCGCGAGCCTCAAGGGCAAGACCGTCGTCGCGGTCGTCTCGGGTGGCAATTTCGACTTCGAGCGGCTGCCCGACGTCAAGGAGCGGGCGCTGCGCTTCGAGGGCCTGAAGAAGTATTTCATCCTGCGCCTTGCCCAGCGGCCCGGCGCGCTGAAGGACTTCCTCGGCCTGCTCGGCCCGGACGACGATATTTCCCGCTTCGAATATCTGAAGAAGTCGGCGCGGGACTTCGGCTCGATCCTGCTCGGCATCGAGACCAAGGACCGGGAGAACTTCGCGACGCTGCTCGCACGGTTCGAGGCCTCGGGCATCCGCTACCAGGACATCACCAACGATCCGATCGTCGCCGACCTCCTGATCTGAGGAGGGGCAACACGGATCGCGGGGGCAGGATGGCGTGACGGGGCGGGCTCGGGTCCGCCCCCGAGGCATCAGCCCTGCCCTTCCACGGGCGCCCTTACGGGATCGTCCGGGGCGTTGGCTGGATCGGCTGTGCGACTGCGCCGCGCCGCGCGCGGTAGGAAACGACCGGGGTCCCGGTGCCGGGCCATAGCGAAGATTTTTCGCTCCGAAGGCGCGAAAGACAGGTTTTCTCTTCGCGCGCGGGTCTTATCTAAGGGCATGCTCCGATGGGGACGACCCCCACGGCTTTGCCGCGGAGCCTGTTCGACATCACGGGACGGCCCGATCCTGAAGGAGCCTCACATGGCCTGGGTCATTCTCGTTCTCGCCGGCCTTCTCGAAACCGTCTGGGCTTTCACCATGAAGCTCTCGGAGGGGTTCACGAAACCCTGGCCGACCGTCGTCACCATCGCCACCATGATCGCGAGCTTCGCGCTTCTCGCCACCGCCATGCGCACCCTGCCGCTCGGCACGGCCTATACGGTCTGGACGGGGATCGGCGCGATCGGCGCCTTCGTCGTCGGCATCCTGTTTCTCGGCGAGAGCGCCAACCCCGGACGCCTGATCGGGGCCGGCCTCGTCGTCGCGGGCCTTGCGGTCCTCAACCTGTCGAGTTCGAGCTGATCGCGCCTGCCGAGGCCGCCTGCCGCATCTCGTAGGATTGGAAGCTCGGCGTCCTCACCTCGCGCGTCGCGTAAGGCACGAAGCCGTGCTTGCGGTAGAGGCCGAGGGCGGCGGGATGGTCGAGGGTGTTGGTCTCGATGGTGACCCGTTCGGGCCCCTCGGCAAAGCCTGCCGCGATCGCCTCCTCGAAGACGGGCCCCGCAAGGCCCCGGCCGCGAAAGCCCGGCAGGATGGCGAAATGGACGATCCGCGCCGAACGCGCCATGCGCTTCACCTCGATCTCGAACCAGCCGGCGGTCTCGTGGCCGAGGCTTGCGAGATAGATGCGCGTGCGCGGATTGTGGATCTCGTCGGCCAGCGCCCTGTCGGGCAGGAGCCGCGAGGTCCAGTGATGGGCCGCCCCGACCGCGACGTAGAGCTCGCGATAGCGCTCGAGCGGCAGGCGGGGCACCTCGTCGACCCTGAGATCGTCCCGCCGCGCCGCGACCCGCACGCGGGCGCGGTGGGCCTCGGCGCTCATTTCGAGGCTCGTGACCCGGGTCGTCAGCAGTTCGACAGGCCTCACGAAGCCGTCTCGACCGGCGTATCGGCGGCCGAGCCCCATTCGCTCCACGACCCGTCGTAGAGCTTCACGTCGCGATTGCCGATGGTCTCGAAGGCAAGATTGAGGATCGCGGCGGTCACGCCAGAGCCGCAGCTCGTCACCGCCGGCCCGTCCGGATCGATGCCGGCCTCGCTCATGCGCGCGCGAAGCGCGTCCGCGCTTTTCAAGCGGCCGTTCTCCTGAAGATCGGCGAAGGGCAGATTGGCCGAGCCCGGCATATGGCCGGCGCGCACGCCCGCGCGCGGCTCGGCGACGGTGCCGGCGAAGCGCTCGGCCGGGCGCACATCGACGATTTGGCGCCCGCCGCCCGAGACGAAACCGCGCATGTCGCCGAGCCCGGCAACGGCCGAGGCGTCGAAGTCGGGCCTGAAGATCGCGGTCCCCACCGCCTGGGTTCCGGTTTCGAGCGGCCGGCCCTCGGCGGTCCAGGCCGGCAGCCCGCCATCAAGGACACGCACGTCGCGCGCGCCGAAGACGCGCATCATCCACCAGACGCGCGGGGCCGAGAACAGGCCCATCCCGTCATAGACGACGATCGTATCGGTGGCCGCAATGCCGAGCGCGCCCACTTTGGCGGCGAAGAGCTCCGGCGAGGGCAGCGTATGGGGCAGCGGCGAGCCGGGTTCGACGATCTCGTCCTGATCGAAGAAGACGGCGCCGGGCACGTGGCCCGCCTCGTATTCCGCGCGGGCCGAGCGCCCCTGGGCCGGCAGATACCAGGAGGCGTCGACGATCGACAGCCCGTCGCGGCCGAGTGCGTCCGAAAGGTCGGCGGGCGAGATGAGATGGGGGTTCTGGCTCATGGGACCTTCGCGAATGGGCGCCGGCGTGGGGCCGGCGGAATGTCGTGTAACGGCTTTGCGCGCACCGGGTTCGTCCTCGCCCGGCCGCTGGATGGCCCGGAGGCTCCCTCCCCCCCGAAGATCCTCCGATCGCACGTGCCATGCAAGATCGGCGAAGCGCGAGCGGACGGGAAAGGCGCCGAACGTCCTGGAGCCTCGGACCCGATCGAAGAACCGGGTCCGGGCCTTCGGCTCACCGCCGACGCATCGGATGGTCCGACAACCGGGTCCGCTTCTCCGGCCGATGCTAGAGCGCCCGGCGCGAAAACACCCGAACGCGAAAAAGGCCCGGGATACGACCCCCGAGCCTCTCATAACGATCATCCGTCCGGCACCTGCCCGCGGGCAGCGCCTATGGACGTCTCAGGCCTGGGCCAGCTTGTTCACGCGCTGGGCGAGGCGGGAAATCTTGCGCGAGGCGGTGTTCTTGTGGAACACGCCCTTGGAGGAAGCGCGCATCATCTCCGGCTCGGCCTGGCGGAGGGCCTCGGCCGCGGCACCCTTGTCGCCGGAGGCGAGAGCCTCCTCGACGCGGCGCAGGAAGGTGCGCACACGCGAACGGCGGGCGGTGTTGATCTCGGTACGGCGGGCGATCTTGCGCGCCGCCTTCTTGGCCGAAGGCGTATTGGCCATAGGGCGTCTCTTTCCTGTCTAGACTGATCGTCGTCAGATATGTCCGGTCCGCCCCACGGTCCCGCAGGCCGATCGAATGGCCAGGCACCGCCGCAAGGCGAAAAAGCGCCCGCGAGGGCGCTCAAAGTCTTGGGGCTGCTATAAGGGCCGGCGGCCGCCGCGTCAAGTATCGTCGCGCCCCGCCCCCCACCCGGATGGCCCGCCCGGATGGCGCCAGGGCGGCGTTTCGGATTTCCACATTCTTTTCGCGGCGATGGCGACCGGCCCGTTTCCCGGCCCCGGCGGGAGGGCGCCGGAAGGGTCCGGCCGCACCCCGCCTACGGCGGATCTGCGCAGCCAAGGCAGGAGCCGCGCAGTCGGGGCCGGCCGCAGGCGGCGCCGCGAACCCGTTCGGGGCGCTTTCGAAGGATTTCGGCGGTGGACATGGCTGGCCCGACTTGCGAGTGTTCCCGCACGTCACGGCGAAGGACGCCCCATCGAGGGCGCTCGCGGACAGAACGCGGATCGACCGATCTTGCAGCGCACAAGAATTGCCTCCCGATTGACCGGTCCGCATAAAAACGAGGCAAATAACCGGGTCCGCGATTGTTGCAATGCAACATAGACGCCGATAGTCATCGCGAAACCAAGATGCCCAAACCCAATGAAAAATGTCGGATTTACAATCGTTACCACTTCAAACTCGCCGTATAGCTTAAAAATTCGTGTATCGAATGCCGTGCAGCCCGTTGGGGAGGTGTTGAATGAGCATGACTGATGCCTTGCAGGTCCGGAACCTTTTCAAGGTCTTCGGAGACAAACCGCAGGAGGCGATCGATCTCTACCGGCGGGGCGACGACAAGGACGACATCTTCGCCAAGACCGGCATGATGCTGGGCGTCTGCGACGCCAGCTTCACGGTTCGCGAGGGCGAGATCTTCGTGGTGATGGGGCTTTCGGGCTCCGGCAAGTCCACCCTCGTGCGGATGCTGAACCGGCTGATCGATCCTTCTGCGGGCGAGATCATCGTGGCCGGCCAGGACATCGCGACCCTGAAGGAGGACGAGCTTCTGTCCTTCAGGCGCCAGCACATCTCGATGGTGTTCCAGTCCTTCGCCCTGATGCCGCACATGACCGTGCTTCAGAACGCCGCCTTCGGCCTCGAACTGTCCGGCGTGCCGCAGAAGCAGCGCGAGGAGCGCGCGCTCGACGCGCTCAAGCAGGTGGGCCTCGGGGCCTATGGCAGGAACTATCCCAACCAGCTTTCCGGCGGCATGCAGCAGCGCGTGGGCCTTGCCCGGGCGCTCGCCAACGACCCGACCATCCTCCTGATGGACGAGGCCTTCTCCGCACTCGATCCGCTGATCCGCACCGAGATGCAGGACGAGCTCCTGACGCTTCAGGCCGAGCAGCGCCGCACCATCGTCTTCATCAGCCACGATCTCGACGAGGCCATGCGCATCGGCGACCGGATCGCGATCATGCAGGGCGGACGGGTCGTGCAGGTGGGCACGCCCGAGGACATCCTCAACCGGCCGGCCAACGACTACGTCAAGTCCTTCTTCCGCGGCGTCAACGTGCAGAACGTCATCAGCGTCAAGGACATCGCCCGGACCGACGACATCGCCGTGCTCCAGTCCTCGCAGGCCGCCACCGAGGCGCTGCGGGAGATGGGCCATGCGGGCTTCGGCTTCGTGACCGGCCCCGACGGCCGCTTCGAGGGCGCGGTCTCGCGGGCCTCGCTGGAAGCGCGCGGATCGGGCGGGGATCTCAGCGGCGCCTTCCTGCAGAACGTCGACCCGGTCGGCGGCGATGCGACGCTCACCGATCTCATCCGGCCGGCCGCGCGCCACGAATGCCCGGTGCCGATCGTCGACGCGCGCGGCCTCTTCATCGGGGCCGTCAGCCGCAAGACCCTTCTGGAATCCATGCAACGCGATGGAGCGACCCATGGTTGAGATTGCACAGGCAGACAATCCCTGGGCGACCGGCGGCGCGTCGCAGCCCGCAGCCGGCGCCGCGACGGCCCCGACGGCCAGCGACGCCGCCGCGGCCAATCCCTGGGGCGGCGCAGGTTCGGGCGCACCCGCCGGCACCGACGTCGCCCAGCCGGGCGCGCCCGCCGCGACCCCGGACTGGCTGGCGAACGCAGCCCCCCCGCCCGATGCCCAGGGCTTCGACATCCTCCACCCCTTCGGCCAGCACGGCCATGCGGTGATCCCGCTCGACGACTGGGTGACGACGGGCCTCAACTGGGTGGTCGAAAATCTGCGGCCCATCTTCCAGGCGATCCGCATTCCCGTCGACGGGGTCCTCACCTTCATCGAGGCGACGCTCCAGAGCACGCCGCCGATCCTGATGATCCTTCTCATCGGGCTTCTCGCCTGGCAGATCTCGGGCCGGGGCCTCGCCATCGGCTCGGTGCTCTCGCTGATCTTCGTCGGGCTGATCGGGGCCTGGGAACAGTCGATGGTGACGCTCGCCCTCGTCTTCACCTCGGTCTTCTTTTGCGTCGTCATCGGCCTGCCCACCGGCATCTGGCTGGCGCGCAACGACCGGGCCGCGACGACCATGCGCCCGATCCTCGACGCCATGCAGACGACGCCGGCCTTCGTCTATCTGGTGCCGATCGTCATGCTGTTCGGCATCGGCAACGTGCCGGGCGTCGTCGTCACCATCATCTTCGCGCTGCCGCCGCTGATCCGCCTCACCAATCTGGCGATCCGCCAGGTGCCCGCCGATCTCATCGAGGCCTCGCGCAGCTTCGGCGCCTCCTCGCGCCAGATGCTCTACAAGGTGCAGCTGCCGATCGCGATGCCGACCATCATGGCCGGCGTCAACCAGACGCTGATGCTGGCGCTCTCGATGGTCGTCATCGCCTCGATGATCGCCGTCGGCGGCCTCGGCCAGATGGTGCTGCGCGGCATCGGCCGGCTCGACATGGGCCTTGCGACCGTCGGCGGCGTCGGCATCGTGATCCTCGCGATCCTGATCGACCGCATGACCCAGTCGCTCGCCCGCTCGCGCCGCGATCGCGGCAACAAGGCCTGGCACGAGGTGGGCCCGATCGGCTTCGTGCGCGGCGCGATGAGCCGCGGCTCGGCCGTGGCCGCCACCGAGGAACGCGCGGCCGCCGGCAAGGCTTCGGCCTGACGCCCGCTCCCCGCGTCACGAGAATCGGACCGGTGCCCCGCGCATCGGTCCGCGACCTTGCGGGCGTTCAGCTTCAAGCGAAGGCGCCCGCGATCCATCAACCATCACGAACAGGGAAGAGACCTATGACACTTGCATCCAGACGGACGGTTCTCGCACTTGCGGCCGCCCTCGGCTTCTCGCTCTCCAGCGTCGCGATGCCGGCCTTGGCGCAGGACGCTTCAAAGCCCGGCGAAGGCGTGTCCGTCATTCCGCTGAAGTCCTCGATCGCCGAGGAAACCTTCCAGACCCTTCTCGTCTCCAAGGCGCTCGAAGAACTCGGCTACGATGTCAGCGACATCAAGGAGATCGAATATGCCGCCGGTCACGTGGCGACCGCGAACGGCGACGGCACCTTCATGGCCGACCACTGGGACCCGCTGCATGCCGACTTCTACGCGGCCGCCGGCGGCGACGAGAAGCTCTATCGCGAGGGCGTCTATTCGCCGGGCGCGCTGCAGGGCTACCTCATCGACAAGAAGACGGCCGACGAGCACAACATCACCAATATCGAGCAACTGAAGGACCCGGAGATCGCCAAGCTCTTCGACGCCGACGGCGACGGCAAGGCCGATCTCGCCGGCTGCACGCCCGGCTGGGGCTGCGAGGCGGTGATCGAGCACCAGCTCGACGCCTACGGCCTGCGCGACACGATCACCCACAACCAGGGCGCCTATTCGGCGATCATCGCCGACACGATCACCCGCTACAAGGAAGGCAAGCCGGTTCTCTACTACACCTGGACGCCCTACTGGGTCTCCGGCGTGATGGTGCCCGGCAAGGACGTGACCTGGCTGAACGTGCCGTTCTCCTCGCTGCCCGGCGAGCGCTCCGAGATCGACACCGCCCTGCCGGACGGCTCGAACTACGGCTTCGAGGCGAACAACCAGAAGATCATCGCCAATCGCGCCTTCGCCGAAGCCCATCCCGATGCGGCCAAGCTCTTCGCGATCATGCAGGTCTCCTCGAACGACATCAGCGCCGAGAACCTTCTGATGCAGCAGGGCCAGGATTCGGAAACCGATATCGACGCCCATGCCGATGCCTGGATCGCCGGTCATCAGGAGCAGTGGAACCAGTGGCTCGACGAGGCGCGCGCCGCCGCCAACAAGTCCTGATCGGCGAGAGGCGGGAGCGGACGGGCGCCGGAGCGATCCGGAGCCCGCTCGGGCCGCCTCGGGCGATCATCACCTGAAGAACGAAGGGCCGGACGATCGAGGATCGTCCGGCCCTTTTCGTCTCGCCCCCGGTCCGCGTCGGACGATCTCGGCCTCGAGGCGACGTCTATTTCCGCCGCGACGCCCCGTGACGATCGATCGCGGCGGCGTAGAGGTCGAGCGTTCCGGCGGCAAGGCTTGCCCGCGTGAAGCGGCCGGCGGCGCGAAGGGCCTTGTCGCGAAGGGAGAGGCGCAGATCGCCGTCGGCGATCATCGGGCGCAGCACCTCGGCGAGCGCCGGCCCGCTATCGGCCTTTGCGAGAAGCCCCGCGCCCGCATCCCCGACGAAGCCGCGTGCCGACGGATCGAGGCCAAGGCCCGCCACCGGCCGGCCGAAGGCGAGCGCCTCCTGATAGACGAGACCGAAGGATTCGTAGCGCGAGGGTGCGGCGACGAGATGGGCCCGGCCATAGGCCGCGTCGAGCGCCGCGTCGTCGAGCCGGCCAAGGGGCTCCATCACCGCCCGCACCCCGTCGGAACGCTCAGAAAGATCGCCCGCCTCGATGCCTGCCAGACGCAGGGTGAAGCGCGGCAGGGCGCCGGAAGCGGTCTCGCGGGCGAGGATCTCGGAGGCTTCCATCAGGCAGTCGAAGCCCTTGCGATGCTCGGGCCGGCCGACGAACAGGATCTCGACCGCCTCGCCTGCCGGCGGATAGGGCGCCCTCGCTGCGGCCTCCAGCCGGGCGGGCGGCAGGGACAGGCCGACGACCGCGGACGGCGCGGCATCGCTCAAGCCGTAGAGCGCCCGGACCTTGGCCTCGTGCGGCGCGGTGTTGAAGATGTGCCCGTCCGAGCCCTTCGCGGTGCGCGCTTCGAGGCCGCAGGCGAAACGCCCGTCCAGCCGGTTTCGCAGCCCCTTGCCGGAGAGGGCCCCGCTGGTCGCGGCCGGCGTCGAATGGCGGGTGACGAAGGGCAGGCGGACGATCTGGGTCGCGAGCGCGCCGGGCGCATACCAGTTGGTCGCCTCCACGCAGTCGAACGGGGCCTTCACGTGATGGGCGGCAAGACGCCGGCCGAGCCAGCTCGGCCCGACCAGATGGCCGAGCGCCATGCGCCGGCGCAGGAAGCCCGCGACACCCGACTTCTCAGGCAGGCAGCCGACCACGCGGACGCCGCCATGGGTCTCGGTGCCGGACCGGTCGAGGCAGAACAGCGTCACCTCGACGCCCGCCCCGGCCAGACTCTCGGCGATCTCGCGCGCGGCGATCGCCAGCCCGCTCGCGCTCGGCGGATAGTCCCAGGCGAGGATCGCCGTCCTTCGGATGCTCATTGCGACAGAAGCCTTTCATAGACGGCGAGATAGTCCTCGGCCATGCGCCGGGCGGTGAAGCGGGCCTCGAAACGGGCGCGGATGCGGGCCCGGTCGAGACCGGATGCCTGCTTGAGGGCGTCCGCCGCCTCCTCCTCGGACGAGACGACGAAACCCGTCACCCCATCCTCCACGATCTCGCGCACCGAGCCGCGATCGAAGGCGACGACCGGGGTGCCGCAGGCCATGGCCTCGATCATCACGAGGCCGAAGGGTTCGGGCCAGTCGATGGGAAAGAGGAGCGCGCGGGCGCCTTCGAGAAGGGTCTGCTTGCCCGCATCGTCGAGGGGACCGACGAAGACCGCGTCCTCGCCGAGAAGCGGCTCCACCCGCTCGCGGAAATAGGTGGGATTGCCCACATCGACGGCGCCCGCAAGGCGGATCGGGACGCCGGCACCGCGCGCGATGCGGATCGCGGCATCGGGCTGCTTCTGATCGGTCATGCGGCCGATGAAGGCGGCATGGCCCGCTCGTCCCGAGCCGTGCCGATAGCGATTCGCCGCGATCCCGTGATGGACGACGCCCGCCCGGTTGGCCTCCGGGATGCCGCTCTCCTGGCTTTTGGAGATTCCGACCACCGGAAGGTCCGGAAACAGGGAAAAGAACAGCTGTCTATCAAGTTCGTCGACCCGCCAATGGATGGTCGTCAGCGACCTTTGGCGCCTCTCGCCGAGGAGCGCGGCATGGAAGAATTCGCCATGGCAGTGGACGATGTCGAACTGCGACAGGCGCTGGCGCACGGCCTCCATCTGCGCCGTCTCGAGCACCTGCGGGATCGAGGGCGGGACCCTGCCATGCCGCTCCTCCAGGGCTTTCAGGCTCGGCAGGTCGCCGATGCGCGGAACGTCGCAGCCGCTGTCGGACGGCGCAAAGAGCGTCACCTTCACGCCGAGACCGGACAGCGCGCGGCACAGATCGTCGACGACCCGTTCCGTGCCGCCGGAGGTCTCAGGGGGCGTTGGATAGATGACTGTCGAAACTTGGGCGACTCGAAGCGTTCTCATCGGCATCCATATGGGCGAAAGTTCTGTTTCGTCAGTCAGTCATAGAATCGGAGACGTGCCTTGTTCGTCGTACACGTCGCGCTTCAGGGATGCCTGAAGGCCAGGGATGTCCAATACGGTCTGACGCCGGATACCGGCGGTCATATCAAATATCTCCTGGAACTGGTCGAGGCCCAGGAGCGCGACCCCGCGATCGATCGGATCGTCATCGCCACGCGCGGCTTTCAGAGCGATCTCGGCGATGTCTACCGGGCGGGCTTCGAGAGGGTGAGTTCGAAGGTCTCGATCCTGCGTCTTGAAAGCGCACGGCCCGGCTATCTCGCCAAGGAGGACCTTCACACCGAGACGGCGAGCTATGCCGAGGCGCTCGCCGCCTGGCTCGAACTCCAGGACGCGCGGCCCGCCTATCTCCACGCCCATTACGCGGATGCGGCGACGGTGGCCGCGCGGGTGCGCGAGGCGATGGGCATTCCCTTCGTCTTCACCGCCCATTCGCTGGGCCGGGTGAAGATGGCGACGCTCGCGGGCAGCGCGATCAGCGAGGCGGAGCGCGCGAGCCTCATGGGGCGGATCGCCATCGAGGACGAGGCCTTCGCGAAAGCCGATCTCGTGATCGCCTCCTCGCGCGACGAGGCGGAACTCCAGTATGCCGACTTCGCCAGCTACGATCCCGGCAAGATCCGCATCGTCGAGCCGGGCAGCAATCTTGCGGCCTATCGCGACGCGGTCTGCGAGGACGAGGTGCGCGCCGAGCTCTCCCGCTTCCTGCGCGATCCCGAAAAGCCCGTCGTCCTCGCCATCGCCCGGCCGGTGCAGAAGAAGAACCTGCCCATGCTGGTCGAGGCCTTCGGCGCCGATCCCTGGCTGCGCGAGAACGCCAATCTGGTGATTCTCGCCGGCACGCGCGAGGCGATCTGCGATCTGGAGGGCGAGACGGCCGGCGAGATGCGGCGCATTCTGGAGGCGATCGACACGCACGATCTCTATGGCTGCGTCGCGATCCCGAAGACCCACCGGCCGATGGACGTGCCCTCGGTCTATGCGTTCGCGCGCGAGCGCGGCGGGCTGTTCGTCAATCCGGCACTCAACGAGCCCTTCGGGCTGACGCTTCTGGAGGCGGCCGCGAGCGGCCTGCCGATCGTTGCGACCGACAGCGGCGGGCCGAACGACATCGTCGAATACTGCCGCAACGGACGGCTCGTCGATCCGCGCGCGCCCGAGGCGATCGCGGCGGCCTGCCGGGCGATCCTCGCCGACCCCGCGCTCCATGCCGAATACGCCGCGAACGGGGCGAAGGCGGTGGCGGCCTATGACTGGCGCCGGCATGCCGAACGCTGCCGGATGCTCACCGAACGGCTGACGAAGCAGCCGGTCGGGCAGCCGGTCGGGCAGGCGAGCGGGCGGGCCGCGCAGCGCCATGCCGGATCGCGGGCGGGCCGGCGCAAGGCCGAGGCGCGCCAGCTCCTCGTCTGCGACATCGACAACACGCTGACCGGCTGCGAGAGCTGCATCAAGACCTTTTCGCGCTGGCATTCGCAGGAGAGCGGGCTCGACTTCTCCGTCGCCACCGGCCGTTCCTTCCATTCCGCCCTCTCGATCCTCGAAAAGCAGCACGCGCCCTATCCGCGCCTCATCGTCTCCTCGGTCGGCACCGAGATCCACTGGCTGACCGCGAACGGCATCACCTACGAGCGGGACGAGGACTGGAGCCGGCATATCGAGGAGGGCTGGCGGCGGGCGGAGATCGCCGAGGTGCTGGCGGGCGTTCCGGGGATCGTGCCCCAGGCGCCGCTGGAGCAGCGACGGTTCAAGCTGAGCTTCCTCACCGGCGGCGAGCCGGGCCTCGTGGAGACGATCCGCGCCCGGCTTCAAGCGCGCCACCTGTCGGCCTCCGTCATCCACAGTCACGGGCGCTATCTCGACATCCTGCCGGTGCGCGCCTCCAAGGGCGCGGCGATCACCTATCTGAAGCGGGTGCTGGGCCTCGGCGACGACGCGATCTTCGTGGCCGGCGACAGCGGCAACGATATCGAGATGCTGCGCGCGGTGCCCCAGTCGATCATCGTCGCCAACTATTCCGATGCGCTGGCGGCGCGCTCCGATCTCGCCCATTCCTATGTCTCGCGCGAGAGCTACGCCCTCGGCATCATCGAGGGCGTGCGCCACTTCAGGGGCCGGGCGGCGGCCGGAGCCCTGGCGCAGACCCTTCGATGATCAGCACGCTGACGCTGACGCGCAACCGCCGGGCCCATCTCGTGAACCTGATGGAGAGCCTTGCCCTCCAGACGGTGAAGCCGGACGAGCTGGTCGTCGCCTGCATGCAAGCGACGGTCGAGCCGGACCTGCCGGAGATCGGCATTCCGGTGCGCCAGATCCGCGTTCCCGGCGAGGCGCTGCCGCTCGCCGAGGCTCGCAACCGGGCGGCGGGTGAGGCGCGGGGCAGCGATCTCGTCTTCCTCGACGTGGACTGCATCGCCTCCCCCGGCCTCGTCGAGCGCTATACGGAGGCTCTGAAGGCCGCGCGCGGCCTGTTCCTCGGGGAGGTCCTCTATCTGCCGGAGGGGGCGGTGCGCCTGCCGCTCGATTTCGGCGCGCTGGATGCGGCCGGCATCGCGCACCCCTCCAAGCCCGCAATGCCCGAGACGGGCATTCGCGAGGAACCCGAAACCGGCGAGTTCTGGGGGCTGTCCTTCGCGATCCGCAAGAGCGTCTGGGCCGAACTCGGCGGCATGGACGAGGCCTTCACCGGCTATGGCGGCGAGGAGACCGATCTCGCCGCCCGGCTGGATGGCGCGGGCGTTCCCCTCTACTGGACCGCCGGCGCGCGGGCCTATCACCAGCACCATGCGGTGCACGTGCCCCCGCTTCACCATTTCGGCGCGATCCTTTCCAATGCGACCCGCTTTCACGAGAAGCACGGGCGCTGGTGCATGGACTACTGGCTCGGCCAGTTCGCGGGCGCAGGTCTCATCGAATGGACGCCGGGGGCGGACCGCATCCGCCTGAAGCGCGAGCCTCGCCCCGAGGAGATCGCGGCCACGCGGCAGCCGGGCACGGTGCGGTTCAGCTGACCGGCCGGCTCAGGCCCACAGATCGTCGGTAAGGCGCTCCAGCCAGCCGGCGGCCTTGGCGGCCGCGGCCGGATCGTAGAGCGGGACGATCGCCGTGAGGTCGAGGCGCCGCGCCTCCTCCATCATCGCCCGCCAGCCGGCGAGATCGGCCGGCCAGCCCGGGGCGTGGACGGCGGCGCCGAGCTTCGCCATCGCCTCGGCCTTGCGGGCCTGCTCGCCGAAATAGCGCCATTCGGGAATGACCACGAAGGGCCGGCCGACGCGGGCGATCTCGGTGACCGTGTTGTCGCCGGCGGACGCGATGACGATGTCGGCGGCGGCCAGATGATCGGTGACGTTCGCGACCCAGCCGAGCTCCTTCAGATTGGAGAAGTTGGTCTCGTGGCCCTCCTTGAGAGTCGGGCCGAGCACCAGCCATTCGGCATCCGGCAAGGCCCGCGCGCCGACGGTGAGGGGCGCGTAAGGGGTGCCCGCCCCGCCGCCGCCGGTGAGGACGACGACGATCTCGCGCACCGGATCGAGCCCGAGGCGGGCCCGCGCTTCTTCACGGGACGGAACCGCGTCGCGGGTCGTGCAGAGGCCCCCGGAATAGAAGGTCTTGGCGCGCAGATGGGCCGGATAGTCCCCCTGTTCGAGGCTTTCGTCGAAGGGCGCGAGCATGCCGACGCTCGATTCGTAGGAGCCGAGATGGCCGGCATCGGACCGGTCGCCATGCATGCGGATCTGGGCCGCCGGCACGGAGGCGATGCGCGACAGGAGCGCGATCTCGGAGGAGACGTCCACCACGAAGAGCCCGGTGCCCCGGTCGTCCAGATGGTCGAGAATGGCGCGCATGGTGGCGCGCATCTCGGCAAGGCCGAGGGGCACGCAGTGGAGCGAGGACGGCGTCGGCTCGGCATAGAGGCGCGGCGTCGGCACCGCCGCGCCGATCATGTTGGGCAGGGCGACGAGCTCGATCTCGCGGGAAAAGCCGTCGAAGAGATGGGGCCCCGCCGTCAGTACCGAGACGGGACGGGACTTCGAGAAGGCTTCGACGAGGGCCATGGTACGGTTGGCATGGCCGCGCCCCTGATGGTGGACGAAGAAGGCGATCGGCTTCGTCATCGCGCGTCTCCCCGACATGCGAAAGGAGTTCTGTGCAAGCGGGAATCGTCGTTCGTCATCGGTCCATCATGTCGGCGGGCATCGTCTCGGGCGGGCATCGGTGATCGGCGCGGCGCGCCGGGGGCCCCGAGAGGGAACGGGGCCGCGTCAGGGCCACAGATAGGCCAGCACCGGTGCGGGGTCGGACGGAGTTTGCCTAGCCGGCAAAGCGGCAGGCTCCATGATGTCGCGAAGCCCCCGTCTCAGGCGATCGGATGGAGCCGGATGCGACCTTTCGCCTCGAAGTCCTCGAAGATCGCCCGTTCGCGGGACCAGCGATGGCCGGACCAGCCTTCGAAGCCGAAGCCGAGGACGTCGATCGGACCGGCATAGCGCTCCAGCGCCCAGAGGAGCGTGAGAAGACCGGTCGAGGGCGCGTCCATGCCCCGTTCGGGCCGCTCGTAGCCGATGAGGCGGCAGGCCTTGAGGAAGATCGCGGCGGGCATGACGGCGACCGGCCTGCCGGCCGCCTCCAGCGCATGGACCGCCTCGGCCGCGTAGTTGCGCGCATCCGGCGCCGTGCGTTCGTCCTGCGACAGGGGCGGGTCGGCGAGATCGTCCTTGCCGGGATGGATCGGCAGAAGGATCTCGCCCGCCGTCCGGACCAAGAGGCGGTCCGCAAAGCCCGGCTCGTCCAGCCATTCACGCATCTGGCCGCCGCAATTGACGAGGACGAGATGGGTGGTGCGGGCGCCGTTGACGCCCGAAAAGCCGAAAGCGTTGTTGATGCGGATCACCACCTCGCCCGCATCGACGAAAGCCGCCCGATCGAGGGCTGTCGGCGCATTGCCGACGAGGCGGACGGAGGGGGACGGGGTCATCGCGGGTTCCGGCACCGGTTCCTTGGGGGCTTCGACCTGACAGGGCGCGCCGAGGCTCTAGATTGCGTGCCGACAGCCGATGCCAAGCCCGTTGGAGCCGATCATGCCCCTGCCCCGCTCCATCTTCGTTCTCACCGGTGCCGGCATCTCGGCCGAATCCGGC
Source organism: Fulvimarina endophytica (assembly GCF_003403015.1). Lineage (GTDB taxonomy): Bacteria > Pseudomonadota > Alphaproteobacteria > Rhizobiales > Rhizobiaceae > Fulvimarina > Fulvimarina endophytica. The sequence continues at coordinate 420,569 of NZ_QURL01000003.1, read as the reverse complement.
GTCGAGACCTTTCGCGACACGAACGGCCCCTGGTCGAAGGTCCGCCTCGAGGACGTCGCGACGCCCGAGGCCTTCCGACGCGACCCCGACGGGGTGCAGGCCTTCTACAATGCCCGGCGCGAAGGGCTTCGCCGGGTGAGTGCCAATCCCGCGCACGAGGCCCTGGCGAAGCTGGAGCGGGCGTTTGCGGGCACCCTCACCCTCGTCACCCAGAATATCGACGACCTGCACGAGCGGGGCGGGTCCTCGGCGGTGATCCATATGCATGGCGAGCTGAAAAAGGCCATCTGCGCCGCCTGTGGCTTCCGGCGCGCCCAGGACGGCGACATAAGGGTGGAGGAGGCCTGCCCCGCCTGTTCGCGCACCGGAACCATGCGCCCGGACGTCGTCTGGTTCGGCGAGATGCCCCATCACCTCGACGCGATCTTCGAGCGGCTCGAAGCGGCCGATCTCTTCGTCTCGATCGGCACCAGCGGGGCGGTCTATCCGGCCGCCGGCTTCGTGGCCCATGCGAAGAACGCCGGCATCCGCACGCTGGAGCTCAATCTGGAGCCCTCCGACGGCAGCTGGCAGTTCGACGAAGCGCGGCACGGGACCGCAAGCCGGCTCGTGCCGGCCTTCGTGGACGAGATCCTCTCAGGCCGTTTCGCCTGACGCCGGAAGCCGTCCGGCCGCGCGGTGCCGTTCGAGGGAGGCGAGATCGTCGAGATCTTCCAGAGTCTCGATAAGTGCGAAGCCGTCCCCGAGCAGGCGGGCCGTCACCTCGGCGAGCACCCGGTCCGTCGACCATTCCACGCCCGCAAAGAGATCCGGCGGTGGCCGATCGCGTGCGCCGACCATATAGAAGCCGCCGTCGAGGGCCGGACCGAAGACCATGGGTTTCACGTGAAGCGCGCCGAATGCCCGTTCCACGTGCGCCTTCCCGATCCCCGGAATATCGCTGCCGACGAGGACGACGGGCGCCTCAGGGACGGCCTGTGCGAGCGGCCGCATCATCCGGACGCCGAGATCGCCGCCCCCTTGCGCGATGCGGTCCGGGCCCTCCGGCCAGAGATCGCCGGCCTTTGCCGAACCATCGGGCGTGACGGCGAGAACCGTGCGCCAGCGCGGGTCGGCGAGTTCGCGAACGGTGCGCCGCAGACAATGCCGGTAGAGGGCGAGCGCTTGCGCCTCGCCGATCCCGGCCGCGAGCCGGGTCTTCACCGTTCCAAGGACCGGTGCCTTGGCGAAGACGACGAGGGTCGGGCGGGAAGGATCGAGCGTCATCGCGATTTCAGCCGGCCGTAGACGGCGGCGAGCCGGGCGGGGTGTGCGCCGCACCAATAGGCGAGGCGGAGGGCCCACATGGTCGCGATCGTGCGCAAGGGGCCGTTCGCCTCCCAGCGCCGGCCCGATGTCGAGACGCGCGCGGCAAGGCAGGCGGGGCGCGACAGGCGGCGCAACCGCTTGGACAGGGCGACATCCTCCATCAAGGGAATGTCCGGAAAGCCCCCTTCCGCCTCGAAGGCGCGGCGGGCGACGAAGATCGCCTGATCGCCGGTCGAGACACCCGTGAGGCGCGACCGGCGGTTCATCATCGCGGCAACGAGCCTCAGGATCGGCGGCTCGCCCTCGATCGTCACGTCGAAGCGACCCCAGTCGGCGCCGTCGTCGAGGGCGGCGAGAACGAGGCGTCCGGCATCCTCGGGCAGCCGCGTATCGGCGTGGAGAAAGAGGAGCGCGGTGCCTGCGGCAGAGGCCGCGCCGTCGTTCATCTGGCGGGCGCGGCCCCGGCGGGCCGCGATCACCCGGTCGGCGATCCCGGCCGCGATGGCGGCGGTCGCATCCGTGCTGCCGCCATCGGCAACGAGGATCTCGGCGCCGGGAGCAGCCCGGCGGGCGCTTTCGATCGCGGCGGTGATGCCGGACGCCTCATCGAGGACCGGCATGACGATGGAAAGCCGGGGGGTCGAGGTCTCCCCTTCGAAGCTTAGGCGCGCGTCCGCTTCCGCCGGGTGCGGGCTGGTGGAAAGGCTCGCCACGACGGCTCAGGGAAAGAGGCGGGTCACGATCCAGGGCGTGCCCGGCCCGGCCCGCTCGTAGAGCGCCCGGTCGTGCAGCCGGTATTCGCCGTTCTGCCAGAACTCGATCGCCTGGGGAACCAAGCGGAAGCCGGACCAGTGGGGCGGGCGCGGGATCGCCTCGCCCTCGTAGCGTGCATCCACCTCGGCGACCCGCGCCTCAAGCGCCTCGCGGCTTTGAAGCGGGCGCGACTGCTCCGAGGCACAGGCGCCGATGCGGCTGCCGCGCGGGCGCGAGGCGTAATAGGCGTCGGCCTCCTCGTCGTCGACGATCTCCACCGGCCCGCGCACCCGCACCTGCCGGCGCACGGACTTCCAGTGAAAGGCCATGGCCGCGCGCATGGAGGCGAGAAGCTGCTGGCCCTTGGTGCCCTCGAAATTGGTGTAGAAGACGAAGCCGCGCTCGTCGAAGCCCTTGAGGAGGACGATCCGCACATCGGGTTGGCCGTCCGGAAAGACGGTCGCAAGCGAGAGCGCGTTGGGATCGTTGGGTTCGGAGCGGGAGGCGGCCTCGAACCAGTCGGAGAACAGGGCGAAGGGATCGTCCGGCACGCTCTCGCCGCCGAGGCGCACATCGCCGCGCCGTTCGGTTCCGATGCCGTCCTGTCCGGATGCCGTCCTGTCCATCGCCCGCCCTTCTCCATTCCTTGCCGCAAGACGGTCCCGCTCGCCCGACGGTCCCGCTCGAAAGACATAAGGCGGAGGCGACCGGTTCTCAAAGCTGACCGGTTCTGAAAGCTTCTCTGTTCTGAAACCTTACGGGTCCGGCACCGCCTCTTTCAATGGCGGCGCGGAGGCTCCATATATCCGGTTTTGAACGTGATGCGCTCTCAAGGGAGCCTTCGACGACCCGTTCTCGCCCATGCATAAGGAAGACAAGCGCGATGCGCGATCCCTACTCGGTCCTCGGTGTTTCGAAATCGGCGAGTGAAAAGGAGATCAAGTCCGCTTTCCGCAAGCTCGCCAAGCAGTATCATCCCGACGCCCATCCGAACGACAAGACGGCGGCGGCACGGTTCAACGAGGCGAACCAGGCCTACGAGATCCTCGGCGACAAGGAGAAGCGCGGCCAGTTCGACCGGGGCGAGATCGACGGCGAGGGCAAGCCGAAATTCCAGGGCTTCGGCGGCTCGGGCGGCTTCGGCGGCGGCGCAGGCCCGTTCGGCTCCAGAGCACGGCCGGGCGGCGGCGGTGCGGGCGCGGGCGGCTTCGACTTCTCCTCCTCGCGAGGGGCGGGCTCCCAGTTCGACGCCGAATCGATCTTCTCGGACTTCTTCTCCTCCGCCTTCGGCGGCGCCGGCGCGCGCCGGCCGGGCGCGGCACCGGGCGCAGGACCTGCCGGCGGCGGCTTCTCGGCCGCCCGCGAGGCCTCGCGCAAGGGCGGCGATATCGAGGCCTCCCTCTCGATCACCCTCGAGGACATCGTCTCCGACAAGCGCATCGAGGTGGAGTTCTCCTCCGGCAAGAAGCTCGCGATCAAGCTGCCCGAGGGGGTGGAGGACGGCCAGACCATCCGCCTTCGCGGCCAGGGCCAGCCCGCGCCCGGCCCCTCGGGCCAAGCCGGCGACGCGCTGGTGCGCATCAAGCTCCTGCCGCACGAGCGCTTCCGGGTGGACGGCCGCGATCTTCGCGCCGACGTCTCCGTGCCCCTGAAGACCGCCGTCACCGGCGGCAAGGTGGCGGTGGAGACGCTGGAGGGCCGGGTCAATCTCACCATTCCCGCCTGGACCGATTCCGGCCGCACCTTCCGCCTGAAGGGCAAGGGGCTGACCACCAAGATCGGCACGCGCAACGATCTTCTCGTGACGACCCGCATCGCCCTGCCCGATGCCAAGGACCCCTTGCGCGAGGTTCTGGCCCGCGAACTCGCCCGGGAGGCCGCTGCGGACTGAGGCGCGGACGCCGCAAGGGAAGCGGGATGTCACGCCGTTGACGTCAATTTTCCGTCGAGGTTGCAACACAAGGTGTTCGCGGCGCGGCCCGGCCATTCTTGAAGGCCCGGCGGCGCTATGTCATACCGCACGCTTACGACGAACGAGAACCGCGGTCCCGGGGCCGCGGCAAGGAGTGGCAGCATGACCCAGATGACCGGCCTCATGAAGGGAAAACGAGGCCTCATCATGGGCGTCGCCAACAATCGGTCGATCGCCTACGGCATCGCCAAGGCCCTTGCCGAGCAGGGCGCCGAGATCGCGCTGACCTATCAGGGCGACGCCCTGAAGAAGCGCGTGGCGCCGATCGCCGAGGAGCTGGGCGCCCATCTCGCCGGCCATTGCGACGTGGCCGACGATGCCAGCGTCGACGCGGTGTTCGATCATCTCTCCGAGAAATGGGGCGGCATCGACTTCTTCGTCCACGCCGTCGCCTATTCCAACAAGAACGAGCTCACCGGTCGCTACGTGCTGACGACCCGCGAGAACTTCCTGCGCACGATGGATATCTCGGTCTATTCGTTCACCTCCGTCGCGGCCCGGGCCCAGCGCCTGATGAAGGACGGCGGCTCGATGCTGACGCTGACCTATTACGGTGCCGAGAAGGTGATGCCCCACTATAACGTGATGGGCGTCGCCAAGGCCGCGCTCGAGGCCTCCGTGCGCTATCTGGCGGTCGATCTCGGCAACCAGAACATCCGCGTCAACGCCATCTCGGCCGGCCCGATCAAGACGCTGGCCGCCTCCGGCATCGGCGATTTCCGCTATATCCTGAAATGGAACGAGTACAACGCGCCGCTGAAGCGCACCGTGACGACGGACGAGGTGGGCCAGTCGGCCCTCTATCTTCTCTCCGACATGGCGCGCGGCGTGACCGGCGAGGTCCATCACGTGGATTCGGGCTACCACACGGTGGGCATGAAGGCCGTCGACGCGCCGGACATCGCCGTCGTCAAGGACGAATAGTCCGCTCCGCCGGCTTCGAGCGCAAGGCGACACGTCCGGGTCGGCCTTTCGCGCGGAGCCGTTATCGTGCCGCGCGATGGTGTCCGAGGCGTCTTCCGACGGTCCGGCATCGTGCTTCGAAGGCCCGCCCCGCACTATCGAGACAGGTCCCATCATGGTCGTGGACGACATCTTCTTCTGCCGTCACGGCCAGACGGATTACAATGCCGAAGGCCGGCTGCAGGGCCGGCGCGACATTCCTCTGAACGCGCTCGGGCGCTTCCAGGCCAAGCGCAACGGCACCTATCTGCGCCGGCTTCTGGGCGAACGGGCGGGCGAGTTCCGCTTCGTCGCCTCGCCCCTGTCGCGGGCGCAGGAGACCATGCGCATCCTGCGCCGCGAACTCGGTCTTCCCGAAGACGGGTTCGAAACCGACGAGCGTCTCGTCGAGGTCTCCTATGGCGACTGGGAAGGCTCGACCCTCGAAGAGGTCGCGGCGCGCGACGCTCAGGCGATCGCCGCGCGCGAGGCGGACAAGTGGAACTATCGCTGCCCCGGCGCAACTTCGGAATCCTATGGCGATCTTCTCGCCCGGATCGAGCCGCTTCTGGCCGAACTCGAAGCCCGGACCATTCTCGTCTCCCATGGCGGCGTCAGCCGCGCGGTGCTGAGAAGCGCCGGCAAGGTGGGCGAATGGGACGCGGCGATGACCATCATCCCCCAGGACCGGCTTCTGGTGTTTCGCGAGGACGGCCCGCACTGGCTGTGAGCCGCCCCCTTTCGTGCCCCCCCGTTTCGTGAAAGCCCGGAGGGACGTGCGATCGGTCCGGGTCGGCCGTTCGCTGAGACCCCTCGCTCTGCCGCACGACGTGTTCGCAGACGTCATGCGGCTTTTCGAAATCATGCTCGAAACTTCGGCCGCCCTCAGGCCGTGAACGGATAGACGTTCTGTCCCTGGGAGAGATGGTAGATCACGTGGACCGGCATGCCGGGGCTGACGGCGGCGTAGTCGAAGTTTTTCGGCAGGTCGTAGACCTGCCCGTCCGAGAGCTGGAGCTGCTCGGACTCCTCGTTCACCTCGATGACCACGCCGTCCGCCTCGACGGCGCTTGCCGGAATGCTCATGGCGACCGACAGGAAGGAACTTGCGAAGAAAGCGACGATGCGTCGTGACATGGAACCGGCCTCGTTCTGATGATGGGCCCGGGTCGACATCCCGGCGGAGACCGGCCGCATCGACCCCCCTCCCGCCGGGCCTCTCCCCAGGCGCTGCTTGTCCGTCAGTAGTCGTTCCGATTATGGCAATTCCGCGCACGGGCGCCTAAGAAAATGCCCGTGCCGTTTGACGGTGCCGGACCGCCTGCCTTAGACCCCATCGAAAGGGTGGGCCGAAGCCCTGTCCCACAAGGTTTTCAGGTTTCGTTCACCATGTCGCACAACACGTTCGGACACCTCTTCCGCGTCACCACCTGGGGCGAGAGCCACGGGCCCGCCATCGGCGCCGTGATCGACGGCTGCCCTCCCGGCCTGCGCTTCACGCTTCGCGATCTCCAAGACCAGCTCGACCGGCGCCGGCCCGGCTCCTCGCGATTCGTGACCCAGCGGCGCGAGCCCGACGAGGTCCGGGTGCTGTCGGGGGTCCTGCCGGCCGAGGACGATCCCGAGGTCATGGTCGCGACCGGAACGCCGATCGCGCTCCAGATCGAGAATGTCGACCAGCGCTCCAAGGATTACGGCGAGATCGCCCGCCAGTACCGGCCGGGCCATGCCGACTACGCCTATGACGTGAAATACGGGCTTCGCGACCATCGCGGCGGTGGCCGGTCCTCGGCCCGCGAGACGGCGATGCGGGTGGCGGCCGGCGCGCTCGCCGCCAAGGTGGTGCCGGGCCTGAAGGTGCGCGGGGCGATCGTTAAGATCGGCGAGAAGTCGATCGACCGGGCGAACTGGGACTGGTCGGTGGTGGACCGGGAGGACAATCCCTTCTTCACGCCGGACGCCGCCTCGATTCCCGTCTTCGAGACCTATCTCGACGCCGTGCGCATGGAGCATGACAGCGTCGGCGCGGTGATCGAGGTGATCGCCGAGAACGTTCCGGCCGGGCTCGGCGCGCCGCTCTACGGCAAGCTCGATGCCGAGATCGCCGCCGGGCTGATGTCGATCAATGCGGTCAAGGGCGTCGAGATCGGCGACGGGTTCGCCGCCGCGGCCCTCAAGGGCACCGAGAACGCCGACGAGATGCGCATGGGCGAGGATGGCAGGCCGGTCTTTGCCGCCAACCACGCCGGCGGCGTCCTCGGCGGCATTTCCACCGGCGCGCCGATCGTCGCGCGCTTCGCGGTCAAGCCCACCTCCTCCATTCTCACCCCCCGCCGCTCGATCGACCGGGACGGGCGGGAGGTGGACGTCGTCACCAAGGGCCGGCACGACCCGTGCGTCGGCATCCGGGCGGTGCCGATCGGCGAGGCGATGGTCGCCTGTGCGATCGCCGACCACTACTTGCGCCATCGCGGCCAGACCGGCCGGATCTGACCGGAGCGGGAGGAGCGGGAGAAGCGGCACCTGCGGAAGGCGCGGCGAGGCCGTCGCTTCGTTATGTTCGTCTCGACATTTCGAGGCGGATGAGACCCTGGGGCACGATCCTCCCGAACGCTGTACGAAGGCGGCTTCGGCTGACATAGGTTTCCCATGACCCCATCATCCGAGACCGAACCGGCCGCCAGCCTTCGCATCCGCATCCTCTTCGGCGAGGCCGCGATGCTCGGCCCCGGCAAGGCCGATCTCCTGGAGCGGATCGGCGAGACGGGCTCGATCTCGGCCGCCGGACGGGCCATGGGCATGAGCTACAAGCGCGCCTGGCTTCTGGTGGAAGAGATGAACCAGGCCTTCCGCGAGCCGCTCGTCGCCTCCTCGCGCGGTGGACGCAAGGGCGGCGGGGCGAGCCTGACGGCGAGCGGAGAGACGGTGCTTGCCCATTACCGCAAGCTGGAGGAGATCATGGCCGAAGCGGGCGCCGCGCGGATCGCGGCACTGCAATCCATGCTGCGGGAGAAAGACGGATCGTGAGGGATTGATTGTCCGCGACGCCGCGCGATATGTTCGCCGGACTACAACACTCTCCGAGCGGAACCCGACCAGATGATGCCTCGATTTTCCTTCCGGACGGCTGCCCCGATCGCGGCCCTTCTCGCAATCGGCCTCGCCATCGGCGTTCCCCGCGCGACCGGCGCCGAGGAAATCACGGTCTTCGCCGCAGCCAGCCTCACCAATGCGATGGCCGATATCGAGGCGCGCTACGAGGCGACGACCGGCGACGCGGTCACGGTCTCGCTCGCCGGCTCCTCGGCTCTCGCGCGCCAGATCATCGAAGGCGCGCCGGCCGACATCTTCATCTCCGCCAATTCCGAATGGATGGACGAGGTGGAGAGGGTGGGCCTCGTGGAAGAGGGCACGCGGGTCGACCTCCTGCGCAACGAGCTCGTCCTCATCGCCCACGGTCTGCGGGCCCCGGCGGTCGAGATCGGTCCCGACATGGATCTCGCCGCGCTTCTCGGAGACGGAAAGCTCGCAATGGCGCTGACCAACGCCGTGCCCGCCGGCATCTACGGCAAGGAGGCGCTCGAGAGCCTCGGCCAGTGGAGCGCGGTCGAGGACAAGGTCGTCCAGTCCGACAATGTGCGCACGGCGCTGAGGCTGGTCGCCGCCGGCGAGGCTCCCTACGGCATCGTCTATGCCAGCGATGCGCGCGCCGAGCCGGACGTGACCGTGGTCGGCACCTTTCCCGAGGACAGCCACCAGCCGATCATCTATCCGGCGGCCGGCCTGAAGGGCGAGGACCGTCCCGCCGTGGACCGGTTCCTCGAATTCCTGAAGGGCCCCGAGGCGAAGGCGGCCTTCGAACGGCAGGGATTTCAGACCCTTGCGGAGTAGGATGTGACGGACTGGCTCGGCCCGGAGGAATGGCAGGCCGTCGCGCTCTCCCTGAAGGTCTCGTTCTGGGCGACGCTCGCCAGCCTGCCGGCCGGCATCCTGACGGCGTTCGCGCTGGCGCGCTGGCGCTTTCCCGGCCGCGAGCTCCTCAACGGCCTCGTTCATCTGCCGCTGGTCCTGCCGCCGGTGGTGACGGGCTATCTCCTGCTTCTCACCTTCGGGCGCAACGGCGCCCTCGGCGCCCCGCTCGCCGAACTCGGCATCGTCTTCGCCTTCCGCTGGACCGGGGCAGCTCTCGCCGCCGCGATCATGGGCTTTCCCCTGATGGTGCGCGCCATCCGCCTGTCCATCGAGGCGATCGACGTGAAGCTCGAACAGGCGGGCGCGACCCTCGGGGCCTCCCGCCCCTTCGTCTTCCTGACCCTCACCCTTCCGCTGATGCTGCCCGGCATCCTCGCCGGCACGATCCTCGCCTTCGCCAAGGCCATGGGTGAATTCGGCGCGACGATCACCTTCGTGTCGAACATACCGGGCGAGACCCGCACGATCCCGACCGCGATCTACGCCTTCCTCCAGGTGCCGGGCGGGGAGAGCGCGGCCATGAAGCTGGTTCTCGTCTCGGTCGCGATCTCCATGCTCGCCGTCCTCCTCTCGGAGGCGATCGGCCGGCGGATCGCCTCGCGCATCGAGGGCGTGTGATGCTGGAGGTGGCGCTCTCCCATACCTTCGCCGGCTTCGCGCTCGATGCCGAATTCACGGCCCCCGGCGGCATCACGGTGCTGTTCGGGCGATCGGGCTCCGGCAAGTCGACGATCGTCAACGCGCTCGCGGGCCTCCTCACCCCGCAAGCCGGCCGCATTCGCCTCGACGACCGGGTGCTTCTCGATACCGCGCGCGGCATCGACCTGCCGCCCCATCGCCGCCGGCTCGGCGCGATCTTCCAGGATTCGCGCCTGTTTCCCCATCTGACGGTGAGCCAGAATCTGGCCTATGGCGCCTTCTTCGCGCCGAAGGACGCGGCGCGCGAAAGCCGGGACAAGGTGGTCGAGATGCTCGGCATCGGCCATCTCCTGAAGCGAAGGCCGAGCGCGCTGTCGGGCGGCGAGAAGCAGCGGGTGGCGATCGGCCGGGCGCTGCTCGCCGCCCCGCGCCTGATCCTCGCCGACGAGCCCCTCGCCTCCCTCGACGAGGAGCGCAAGGCCGAGATCCTGCCCTATTTCGAGCGGCTGCGCGACGAGGTATCGGTGCCGATCCTCTATGTCAGCCATTCGGCCTCGGAGGTGGCGCGGCTCGCGACCACGATCGTCGTCGTCAAGGACGGGCGGATCGTGCGAAAAGGACGGGCCGAGGAGGTTCTGTCCGATCCGGCCGTTCTGCCGGCGGGCGTGCGCGAGGCCGGCGCGATCCTCGGCGCGCGGGTTCTTCGCCATGCCGAGGACGGGCTGACGGAGGTGGATGCCGGCGGGACCGTCCTGTTCATCGAGCGGATCGACCGGCCGGTGGGCGCCCCGCTGCGAATGCGCATCCATGCGAGCGACGTGATCCTCACGCGCGAGGCGCCGAGCGGGCTCTCCTCCCTCAACATGCTTCACGGCACGATCGAGGAGGTGCGGGCGGGCGAGGGCGCGGACGCGATGGTCGCGCTCTCCACCGGGGGCGGACGGCTCCTCGCCCGCCTCACCCGGCGCTCCGTCGCAAGCCTCGATCTCGCCCCCGGCGTCGCGGTCTACGCGATCGTCAAATCGGTCTCGGTCGCCCCCGGCGACATCGCGCCGGGGGCGACCGAGGAGCCGTGAGAGCGCGCGCTTCGGCGCGGCGCATCCGCAGCACTCGACCTTGAGACAATGGCGCGAAGGAGCGAGAGGAGCCTGCCACGGGCCGGGGCGGGGGCGCGATAGGAGGGCATGACGGCGTCCGCCCGCATCTCTCCTGATGCCGACGCCTCGACGCAGCGGCGGTTCTTTTCGCCATACATGGCCATGTCCGCCCTGCCGATCAGCGCATCGATGCCCTGCGGCCCGTCCCATGCCCCTTCGGCGATCCCGATGCTGAGGCCGACGCCGCTGAACCCGTGGCGCCGCGTCTCCAGAAGGAAGCCCCGCTCGATCCCGGCGCAGCCGGCATCGAGCCGCGCGCGGGCTTCCGGTCCGAAGGCGACGATGAGGAACTCGTCGCCGCCGAGGCGCAGCGTCAGATCGCAACCGCTCGCCTCGCGCCGCAGGACATCGGCGATGAGGCGCAGGAGATCGTCCCCCGTCGCATGGCCCCAACGATCGTTCACCTGCTTGAAGCGATCGACGTCGATCACCGCGACCGCGGTGCTGGCGGACGCCGCCGGCAGATAAGCGGGGTTCTTCAGATGGAGGCGATTGCCGAGGCCGGTGAGCGAATCGGTCTCGGCAGCCCTGGCGAAGCGCGCCCGCTCGGCGATGACGAGGGCGACGAGCACCAGCCCCACGAAGACGAGATGGACGAGAAGCAGGTTCAGCATGGCGATGTCGTGCTGGAGCCGCTCCTGCGCCCGCTCGACGAGACCGGCCTGCCGCGTATTGGCGAGCGCGCCGAGCCCTGTGAAGGCGCGTGCATCGGCCGAGAGCCGCTCGCTCGCCGCGAGCGCCTCCGCCTCGCTCAAGGGATCGGCCAGGAACCGGGCGGTCGCCTTGAGGCTCTCGGAGAGGTCGCGCTTGGCCTTCTCAGCCTCCGGAAAGACGATCCCCCCGACAGAGCTCGGAACCGTCGTCAGGCGTCCTGCCAGAATCGCGAGTTGCAGCCGGGCCTCGTCCTCACCGCCGTCGCCAAGGCGGCTTTGCAGGAGGGCCGCCTGAAGCTTGATGATCTCGACCTGGGTGCGGGTATAGGCGAACTCCATGTTGTAGCCGGAGATCGCGATCACCTGGGTCTGGCTCGCCTGGATCCGCTGGCTCATGGCGATGGCAAGGCCCGCGAAGAGGCAGGTGAAGACGATCAGCAGCCGGGTGAGCCCCCCGATGCCGGTCAGATGCCTGACGAGGCGGCCCATCAGGAAATCGTGATCCGCGTGATCTGCCAGATGCAACGGCCGAACCGGCTGCGATCGGCGATCTCGGGCCTTTCCTCGAAGGGGAACATGACGAAGGCCGGGCCCTTGGCCGAGACCGGCAGGAAGTCGCCGTCCTGGCGAATCACGAGAACCGCGCCGTCGGCCACGAGTTCGGCGATGGGTGCCGTGACGATGAAACCGTCGATCGCCTCGATGGAAATCTCGTCCGCGGCATCCTTTTGCGTGAAACTGGAGACGAAACGGGCGAGCGAGGGGCCCTCGAGATGGTGGACCTCGGGGCTCCAGGGCATGTGCGTCGTCAGCACGGTCTGCTCGAGGCCGGCGAGATCTTCGCGGCTGACGGTGCGCACCGGGCCGGACGGGCCGGCGATCGCGATGACGGGTGCGTCCGGCTTGTCCATCGGCAGGCGCGCGAGATCGGTGAGGTCGTCCCCTCCGCCCGCCGCCCGCGCCGTCCGGCTGCCGGGCGCGAGAAGCCCCGCCGTGCCGGCCAGTATCGCCGCGACGAGAAGGTCGCGCCTATTGAAATGTCCCATGCCCATCTCCCTTCCCGGTCGTTCCCGCCTGTCCCAAGCGAGGATCGCGAGGACGGAGCGGGCGTTCCCGGACGTCGGACAGCCGAGCTCGGGACGGGCGCCAGCCGGCGCGCAGACCCATAGTGAAGACGACACGTGCACATAGCGTTACCATTGATGGAAGGTTACCCGCACAGCTTGCGGGAACCCTACCCGAGCGGACGGGCCTATGCGCGCGGGGCCGCTGCGCCAGGTTGTCCGGGGACGGTCCAAATTGTCATTCCATCCGGACCGGGTTAGAGCTTTTCCATGCTGACGCGCTATTACCATCACCCGATCTTCGTCGAACACCTGACGGGCCCCGGCCATCCGGAGCGGCCCGAACGGCTCGTCGCAATCGAGCGGATCCTCGAAGACGAGATGTTCCAGATCCTCGACCGGGAGGAAGCCCCCGAGGGGGCGCTGGAGGCGATCACCCGCTGCCATCCCCAGGATTACGCGCAGGCCGTGGCCAAGGCGATTCCCGAGGAGGGCATGGCGCGCATCGACGGCGACACGATCATCAGCCCGAAGAGCTTCACCGCAGCTCTCCATGCGGTGGGCGCCGCGACGGCTGCGGTCGACGCCGTCGTCTCGGGCGAGATCCGCAACGCCTTCATCGCCGCCCGTCCGCCCGGCCACCACGCCGAGAAGACCACGGCCATGGGCTTCTGCCTGTTCAACACGGCCGCGATCGCCGCCCGGCACGCCCAGGCCGTCCACGGTCTCGAACGGGTGGCGATCGTCGACTGGGACGTCCATCACGGCAACGGCACCCAGGACATCTTCTGGACCGATCCGAGCGTTCTCTACTGCTCCAGCCACCAGATGCCGCTCTATCCCGGCACCGGCGCCAAGGACGAGACCGGCGAGGGCGGCAACATCGTCAACGCGCCGCTGTCTGCGGGCGACGGGAGCGAGAAGTTCAAGCAAGCCTTCGAGAGCCGCATCCTGCCGGCGATCGACGCCTTCCGACCCGATCTCCTCATCATCTCGGCCGGCTTCGACGCCCATTACCGCGACCCCCTCGCCAATCTCCAGCTGACCGAGGCCGATTTCGACTGGGCGACGGGAAAACTGATGGACGCTGCCGGGCGCCATTCCAGCGACCGTCTCGTCAGCATTCTGGAGGGCGGCTACGACCTGCAGGGCCTCGCCGTCTCGGTGAAGGCCCATGTGAAGCGCCTTCTCGAGGGCTGAGACCCGAACGTTTCCTCGCGACGCGCGAACAGACCGAAAGACGAAGACCTTCATGGCCGACGCCCCGACCGACGACATCCCCGCCGACGATTCCGACATCAAGCGCATGAGCTTCGAGGAGGCGATGGCCTCGCTGGAGCGAATCGTCTCGGATCTGGAGCGCGGCGACGTGCCGCTCGACCGCTCGATCCGCATCTACGAACGCGGCGAGAAGCTGAAGAATCACTGCGACCGCCTGTTGTCGGCCGCCGAGGACAAGGTCGAGAAGATCAAGCTCAACCGCGCCGGCAAGCCGGTCGGCACCGAGCCGCTGGACGGAGCCTGATCGGCACGACCCATTCCCGGTTCCGACGCTTTCAAGCGATACCGTCTCGGGCGCCAAGGCCTTTTCCCGTCATGCGATTTGACGACGCGGTGTCTTTGCGAAACGCTTGAATGGAATCGTTCAAACCCGATCTAAGGCGAACATGCCGGCCCAGAACGGGTACGCAACGCCCGAACCGACGAAGAGAAGAGGTCTCCGCCCCGTGTCCCGTTCCCTGAATACGCCTCTCCTCGACCAGATCGACAAGCCGGAGGATCTGCGCCGATTCAAGGAGAAGGATCTCAGGCAGATCGCCGACGAGGTCAGGGCCGATCTCATCGACGCCGTCTCCCAGACCGGGGGGCATCTGGGCGCGGGCCTCGGCGTCGTCGAGCTCACCGTCGCGCTCCACTACGTCTTCAACACCCCGGACGACCGGCTGATCTGGGACGTCTCGCATCAGGCCTATCCGCACAAGATCCTGACCGAGCGGCGCGCGCGCATGCGCACCATCCGCCAGGAAGGCGGGCTTTCGGGCTTTGCCAAGCGCACCGAGAGCCCCTACGACCCGTTCGGCGCCGGCCACTCCTCCACCTCGATCTCGGCCGGGCTCGGAATGGCGGTGGCCCGCGACCTGTCGGGCGGCGATAACAACGTGATCGCGGTGATCGGCGACGGCGCGATGAGCGCCGGCATGGCCTATGAGGCGATGAACAATGCCGGCGCGCTCGACGCGCGGCTGATCGTCATCCTCAACGACAACGACATGTCGATCGCCCCGCCGACCGGGGCGATGAGCCACTATCTCGCCCGTCTCGTCTCCGGCAAGACCTACCGGACCCTGCGCAACCGGGCCCGCGATCTCACCCACAAGCTGCCGGAATTCTTCCGCGAGGGCGCGCGCAAGACCGAGGAATACACCCGCGGCTTCTTCACCGGCGGCACCCTCTTCGAGGAGCTGGGCTTCTACTATATCGGCCCGATCGACGGGCACGATCTCGACGCCCTGGTGCCGATCCTGAAGAATGTGCGCGATGCCGGCCACGGGCCGATCCTCGTCCATGTGGTGACCAAGAAGGGCAAGGGCTACGAGCCGGCCGAGAACTCCGCCGACAAGTATCACGGCGTCTCCAAGTTCGACGTGATCACCGGCGCCCAGTCGAAATCCAAGGGCAACGCGCCGAGCTACACCTCGGTCTTCGCCTCCAGCCTCGTGGAGGAGGCGAGGCACGACGACAAGATCGTCGCCGTCAACGCCGCGATGCCCGCCGGCACCGGGCTCGACAAATTCGCCGAACTCTATCCGACCCGCAGCTTCGACGTGGGCATCGCCGAGCAGCACGCCGTCACCTTCTGCGCGGGACTGGCAACGGAAGGCTACAAGCCCTTCGCCACGATCTATTCCACCTTCCTGCAGCGGGCCTACGACCAGATCGTCCACGACGTGGCGATCCAGAAGCTGCCGGTCCGCTTCGCCATCGACCGGGCGGGCTTCGTCGGCGCCGACGGGGCGACCCATGCCGGCTCTTTCGACACGGCCTTCCTCTCGCCGCTGCCCGGCTTCGTGGTGATGGCGGCGGCCGACGAGGCGGAGCTGCGCCACATGGTGCGCACCGCCGTCGCCTATGACGAGGGCCCGATCTCCTTCCGCTATCCGCGCGGCAACGGCACCGGCGTCGACATGCCCGAGCGCGGCTCGGTGCTGGAGATCGGCAAGGGCCGCCTCGTGAAGGAAGGCTCCAAGGTCGCGATCCTCTCCTTCGGCACGCGCCTTGCCGACGCCATGCTCGCAGCCGAGGAACTCGACGGTTTCGGCCTGTCGACGAGCGTCGCCGACGCCCGCTTCGCAAAGCCGCTCGACACCGAGCTGATCGATCGGCTGGCTCGCAATCACGAGGTTCTGGTGACCGTCGAGGAAGGCTCCTCGGGCGGTTTCGCGGCCCAGGTTCTCCAGCATCTGGCGACCACCGGCATTCTCGACAGCGGCCTGAAGATCCGCCCGGTCGTCATGCCCGATCTCTTCGTCGACCATGGCGTTCCCGACGCGATGAACGCGGCCGCCGGTCTCGACCGGGCCGGCATCGTCTCCACCGTCTTCCGGGCGCTCGGCCGGGAAGCGGACGCGGCGGCGCGGCGCGCTTGACGGTCCGGCTGCGCGGCCACCACCTGCTCTGCATGCTCACCTATGTGGGCCGGGGCTACAGCGCGGCCTTCACTCGGAACTATGACGCGATCGCCGCGCGCATCGGTGCGGGCGAGGCGATCGAGATCGTGCCCGGGCCGGACGATATCTGCGCGCCGGTTCTTGGCGCGGCGGGGACCCACTGCTTCAACGAAAGCGTCGCCGAGCGCGACCGGCTCGCCCTTCGCGATCTGAGCGAAGCCTTCGGTCCGGGCTTTGCGGTCGGCTCGATCCTGCGCCTCGACGAACGGCGGATCGCCGCCTTCCGCAGGCAGTTCGCGGCCGGGACCACGCGCTCGGCTTGCCTCGACTGCGAGTGGAGCGATCTGTGCGACCGGGTCTCGGGCGAGGATTTCGCCGGGGCCCGCCTCACGCCGCCGGGGCCGGACGCCGCCCGGGCCTGAGGACCGCACCGGCCCGGCGCTGCCCGCACCCTTCGCGCCAGGATCCGCGCGATGTCCGGGGGCGATCGACACGCTCGCGGTTCGCTCCTTTCAGGCCTTTGCGGGGCGAAGATGCGACCGGCATGCGCCATCGCCGCGACGATCGGCGCCGGGCGGCTTGCCATTTTCTCCAATGCCGCCCAAGACGAGCCATGGCCATGACCGAAGACGATGCACGCATGCGGCTCGACGCCCTGATGACGGAACGCGGGATCGTACAGACCCGGGCGCGGGCGCGCGATGCGATCCTGCGCGGACATGTGCTCGTGGACGGCGCCGTGACGAAGAAGCCGGGCCTGCGCGTCGAGGCCGATTGCCGGATCGACCTCACCGATCCCGCCGCGTCCTATGTCTCGCGCGCGGCCCTGAAACTGATCGCCGGGCTCGACGCCTTCGATATCGAGGCCGAGGATCGTCTCTGCCTCGATATCGGGGCCTCCACCGGCGGGTTCAGCCAGGTTCTCCTCGAACGCGGGGCGGCAAGGGTCGTCGCCTTCGACGTCGGCCACGACCAGATGCACGCCTCGCTTCTTGGCGAGGAGCGGCTGACGAATGTCGAGGGGCTGAACGCGCGCGACCTGACCTCGGAGGACCTGGACGGCATGGTGCCGGAGCTTCTCGTCGCCGATGTGAGCTTCATCTCCCTGCGCCTCGCTCTGCCGCCCGCGCTCGATCTTGCGGCGGGCGGCGCGCGCGGCCTCTTCCTCATCAAGCCCCAGTTCGAGGCCGGCAGGGAGGCGATCGGCAAAGGCGGGCTCCTGAAGGACCCGGCGAGCGCCGAGGCCGTGGCGAAGAGCCTTGGCGAATGGCTCGCCGAACAGCCGGGCTGGCGGGTGGACGGCATGATCCCCTCCCCCATCTCCGGCGGCGACGGCAACCGCGAATTCATCCTGGCGGCGACGAAGGCCGGCCCGGACGCGGGGACTAGCCCGAACGCAGAGGACGGCGCATGAGCCGGACCCTCACCATCGAACGGCTCGGCGCCCAGGGCGACGGCGTGGCCGAGGACGCGGGCGGGCCGCTCTACGTGCCCTTCACCCTGCCGGGCGAGAGGGTTCGCGCCGATATCCTGAAAGGCGAGAAGCGCGGCGCGCCGATCGAGATCATCGAGGCCTCGCCGGAGCGCGTCGAACCCGACTGCCCCCATTTCGGCACCTGCGGCGGCTGCGAATTGCAGCATGCCTCCCCCGCCTTCTATGCCGAATACAAACGCGCGATCGTGGCCGAGGCGCTGTCGCGCCAAGGCATCGAGACGGACGTCAAGCCGCTCGTCCCTTGCGCGCCCGGCACGCGCCGCCGCGTGGTGCTGACGGCAGTGCGCGGCGACAGGACGCCTGTCCTCGGCTTCCACGAGGCCCATTCGGACCGCGTCGTTGCGATCGGCCCCTGCCCGGTCGCCATGCCCGGCATCGTCGCGGCCCTTCCCGCGCTCGAAAAGCTCGCCGCCATGCTGCTCGACCGCAAGGCACCCCTGAAGCTGACGGTCACCCAGACCGCCTCGGGCCTCGATGTCGCCGCGAGTGATGCGGCCAAGCTCAACGAGGAGCGCCGCCGTCAGGCTGTCGCCCATGCGCTCGCCTCGAACTTCGCCCGGCTCGCGGTCGATGGCGAGATCCTGATGAAGGCGCGCCAGCCCCACGTCTTCTTCGGCAAGGTGGCCGTGGCGCCGCCGGCCGGCGGCTTCCTCCAGGCGGTGACCGCCGCCGAGGACGCGATGGCCGCCCTTGTCGCGGGCCATCTCGCCAAATCCAAGCGGATCGCCGATCTCTTCTCGGGCTCGGGCGCCTTCGCCCTGCGGCTTGCGGCCCGCGCACGGGTGCATGCGGTGGAGGCGGAGGCGGGCGCGCTCGCCGCACTCGACGAGGGCTTCCGCATGGCCGAGGGGCTGAAGCCGGTGACGAGCGAGCGGCGCGATCTCTACCGCCGGCCGATGACGGTGAAGGAGCTGAAGGCCTATGACGGCGTGGTCTTCGACCCGCCGCGCGCCGGCGCCGAGGCGGTGTCGCAGGCGCTCGCCGCCTCACCCGTCAAGCGCGTGGCGGCCGTCTCCTGCAATCCGCAGACGCTCGCCCGGGACCTGCGCATTCTTCTGGACGGCGGCTACAGGCTCGTCTCGGTGACGCCGATCGACCAGTTCCTCTGGTCCCATCACGTGGAGGCCGTCGCGCTTCTGGAGCGCGGGCGGTGACGGAGTTCATCGAACAGTACGGCTACGGGTTCATCCTGATCGTCGTGCTGCTGGAATCCCTCGCCCTTCCGCTGCCCGGCGAAAGCTTGCTGGTCGCGGCCGGGATGCTGTCGAGCAATGGAGAGCTGAACCTCCTCCTCGTCCTCGGCGCTGCCTTTTTCGGATCGATCATCGGCGACAATATCGGCTATCTCATCGGCCGCAGATACGGCCGCGCGGTGGTGGTGCGCTGGGGCGGCAAAGTGGGCTTCGGCGAGGACAAGCTCGCAATGGTGGAGGACCGCTTCCAGCATTACGGCTTCATGATCGTCCTCGTCGCCCGCTTCGTCTTCATCCTGAGGCAGCTGAACGGGTTCGTGGCCGGCATGATGCGGATGAACTGGCTGCAGTTCCTGCTCTACAACTCGATCTCCGCGGCCCTGTGGACAGGCGCCTACGGCATCTCGGCCTATTATTTCGGCGAGGCGCTGAAGCATTTCCTCGACGAGCAGTCGACCATCGCGATCCTGGCGATCTCCGGCACGATCTGCGCGATCGGCATGTTCGGCACCTATCGGGTGCTGTTTTCCGGCGGGCCGGCGTCGAAGGACGGGGAGAGGGACGCTTCGGGCGAGGACGCGAAGGACGAGGCCTCGCTAAACGGGACGGCCGACAGGTCCCCGTCCTCATCCTCATCCTCGTCCTGACATTCGCTTCGTCTGGCGGCGGTCCTGCAGACTGTCAGTCTTTGCCTAGAAGATCCGGCCGGCGCGCGCGGGTGAGGCGTTCGGCCTCTTGCCGGCGCCAGCGCTCCACGGCCCCGTGATCGCCGGAGGTGAGGACGGCGGGGATGGTGCGGCCCTCCCATTCGGGCGGGCGGGTGTAGTGGGGATGTTCGAGGAGCCCGTTCTCGAAGCTCTCATGGGTGCCGGACTGCTGGTTGCCCATGACCCCCGGCAGGAGCCGGATCACCGCATCGAGAAGGACGAGGGCGGCGGTTTCACCGCCCGACAGCACGTAGTCGCCGATGCTCACCTCGCGAAGGCCGCGCCCCTCGATGACCCGCTCGTCGACACCCTCGAAGCGGCCGCAGAGAATGAGAGCCCCCTCGCCCGCCGCAAGCTCGCGCACGAGATCCTGGGTGAGCGGCCGGCCGCGCGGGCTCATCATCAGCTTCGGCCGCGTATCGCCCTTCGGGCACGCCGCATCGATCGCATCGGCGACGACGTCGGCGCGCATCACCATGCCGGCACCGCCGCCTGCGGGCGTGTCGTCCACCATGCGGTGCCGGCCACGGCCGAACTCGCGGATCTGGCGAATATCGAGCGACCAATCGCCGCGCTCGAGCGCCCGGCCTGCGAGGGAATGGCCGAGGGGGCCGGGAAACATCTCGGGATAAAGGGAGAGGACGGTCGCGCGGAAGGTCATGGACCTGCCCCTACACCATCCGATCCCTGACCGGTACCGGCTTTCGCATGGGCTTCCCTCTCAACGACGACGCATCGGATGGTCCGAAAACCCGGGTCCACTTTTCGGTCCGATGCTCTAGTTTGCCTGTCTATTCGCGGTTGTGGCCGTCGGCCGAACCCGTCCGGACGATTCGGACAGAAACGGGGCGGCGAGCGGCACGGTCGCTGAGGTTCGGGAGGAACGATGGGCGCGCTCAACATACTGGTCTTCATAGGCTTTACCGCCCTTGTCGGGATCCTGTCCTATCTGTGGACGCGCGGCACGGACGAGGAGAATTCCGACGGCTACTTCCTCGGCGGGCGCTCCCTCACCGCCCCCGTGATCTGCGGGTCCCTGCTCCTGACCAACCTGTCCACCGAGCAGATCGTCGGCCTTAACGGCCAAGCCTTCACCGACGGCATCCTCGTGATGGCCTGGGAGACGCTGGCGGCGATCGCGATGGTGGTGACGGCGCTCGTCCTCCTGCCGCGCTATCTCTATGGCGGCATCGCGACGATCCCCTCCTTCCTGGAGGATCGCTACGACAATACGACGAAGACCATCGTCTCGGCCCTGTTCCTTGCCGGCTATGTCGTCGTGCTCCTGCCGATCGTCCTTTATTCCGGCGCCCTCGCGCTCTCGACCATGTTCGACGTGCCTGAGCTTCTCGGCGTCGGCGACACGGCCGCCCTCTGGATCACGGTCTGGGCGATCGGCATCATCGGCTCGATCTATGCCATTTTCGGCGGCCTGAAGGCCGTCGCGGTGTCCGATACGATCAACGCGGTCGGCCTCTTCACCGGCGGTCTTCTGGTGCCGATCTTCGGGCTCCTCGTCGTCGGGGACGGCTCGATCACCGAGGGCCTGTCGACGCTCTGGAACGAGCATCCCGACAAGTTCGACGCGATCGGCGGGCCGGATTCCTCGATCCCCTTCGCGACGATCTTCACCGGCATGATGCTGGTCCAGCTGTTCTACTGGGGCACCAACCAGGCGATCATCCAGCGCGCGCTCGGGGCGAAGAACCTGAAGGAGGGCCAGAAGGGGCTTCTCTACGCCGCCGTCTTCAAGATCCTCGGGCCGATCATCGTCGTCCTGCCGGGCATCATCGCCTTCCACCTCTTTCCCGATCTCGATACGCCCGACCAGGCCTATCCGCGCCTCGTGACGGAGGTGCTGCCCTTCTATCTGGTGGGCTTCTTCGCGGCGGTGCTGTTCGGGGCGATCCTCTCCTCGTTCAACTCGGCGCTGAACTCCTCGGTGACGCTGTTCGGCATCGACATCTATCGCCAGTACATCAAGACGGATGCGAGCGACCGGGAGGTGGTTCGGGCCGGCAAGTTCTTCGGCATCGTGCTCGCCATCGCCTCGATGACGATCGCCCCCTTCATCGCCAATGCGCCGCAGGGCCTTTTCGGCTATCTGCAGGAGGTGAACGGCTGCTATTCGATCCCGATCCTGACGATCATCCTCGTCGGCATCTTCACCAAGCGCGTGCCGCCGATCGCGGCGAAGATCGCGCTCGCATCGGGCGTCGGCCTCTACATTCTCAGCCAGTTCGGCCTGAAATTCGCGGTGGGCGAGGACAATTATCCCCACTTCCTGCACGTGATGGCGATCCTCTTCGTCCTCAACGTCGTCATCATGCTGATCATCGGCAAGATGCGCCCGCGTGAGACGGACTATGTCGCCTTCGAAAGCGGCGCGGTGGAGATGAACCCGTGGACTCTGGCCTGGCCGGTCGGCATCGCCGTGACGGCGGTGGTCGCCTCGACCTACGTCATCTTCACGTAAATTCGCCCTCTCCAACGAAAAAGACCGCAGGAAGCTCAAGGCTTGCTGCGGTCTTTCAGTATACGGGGCGGCTCATCGCGGGCCGGCCGCGAGAGGGGTCGGAGGCGCGCTTCGGCCGCGCCCACCGGGGCTCACTCACCGGTGCGGGCGCGGGCATCGGCGTGCTGGCGCAGGGACTGTTCGAGGCGCGGGGTGCGGTTGCCGGCTTCGCGGGTGAGCTCGGAGAAGAAGGAGCGAAGGCGGGTGCCGAAGGAACGGGTCATGGTCTGTCCTTTGTGGTTCGGGTTCGTTCGATGGGAAAAGAGGATCGTCAGCCGTGGCGCTTTGCGCGAAGGGTGCGGCACTGGCGCGGGGCGGCGATGCTCGATGCGTTGGCGAGTTCGGTGAAGAACGATCCGACGCGGCTGCGGAGCGTTCCGGTCTCGGTTGTCTCGTTCGGCTTGGTCATCTCGAATATCTCCATCTTGTTGATTTAAATGTAATCGCTCGTGTCCCGGTTGAGAACCGATGCTGGGCGAAGGCTTTCATGCGTCAGGTGCAAGGCTCTGCGGATCGGGTCATCGGGCGATCGGATGATGAGACGGAGCTTTGCGCCCGGCCGCGCGCCTCGAGCGACCTCGCGGGCGGGTTACCTGCCGTGCCGCCGGCGCATCTGTTCGAGACGCTCGATCCGCTGGCCATGCTGGCGGGAGACGCCTTCGAGGCGGCGGACGATCCGCGTCAGAATGGATGGACGATGGTCGGTGTTCATGGCAGATCCTTCTCTTGCTGCAATGCAACATGGCCATTCCGCGCATTGCCCGGAAGACATGCGGAAGGGAGGCAGGCATGCGCTGGGCGCGGTGCTGCCTGGCCGAGGGCTTAACGGGATGTCAGGGTTTGGGGCTCTGCCCGGATGAAGACCGGGAGATGACCGGGACGGAACGGAACGGGACGGCGGCCGCAGCGGCCTCCCTTTCCGGAGAGTGTGCTACATAAACCAAGCTGCTTGATCGGTAGGTTTCGACCCCTTACAGTCGCCAGCACGCATATTTCGTGCGCCTTGAAGCAGACATTCGGAGATCCGGAAACGTCCCGGTGTCCCATCTCCGCTGGATCGCTTCGAAGTCTGGCGATGACAGGGCATTTATCCTCTTTCGCATTTCGGCCTACGCGACCATGTCTGTCGCATGAGCGAGACGATCCGAATTGCAACTATCGCCGATGCCGAGGCCGTTACCGCGCTTACCCGTTCAGCTTATGCCAAATGGGTGCCGTTGATTGGCCGCGAACCTATGCCCATGAAGGCGGACCATGCCGCCCACATCCGCGACCACCGCGCCGACCTTCTGTTTACAGGCGAGCAAATGGCAGCACTGGTCGAGACGATCCAGCATTCGGATCACTTGCTGATCGAAAACGTTGCTGTCGCGCCGGCATTTCAGGGGCGTGGTCATGGCAAGAGGATGGTGGCACACGCGGAACAAATCGCGGTCGCATTTGGACTTGGCGTCGTTCGGCTCTATACGAATGCGAAGTTCGAAGAGAACTTACTGCTCTATGCGTCTCTCGATTACAGGATCGAGCGAGAGGAGATGATGGGCGCAAGCGTTATCATCCACATGGTCAAGGAGGTTATGTAGGTGCCCTATTGGACCCGGCCGTTCTCGTAAAACCACGGAATTCGATCCCTTAGTGGCGGGATGCTATAGCCGCCGCCGCTCCTCCCAACGTTATCGCACCCACCTTATTGGCAATCCGCACGGCTGCGGGAGTTCGAAGGAACGTTCGCGCCTTATGAGCAAGGAAAGTCCACGTAAGATCGATCGCAGCGAGTGTAAGGAAGGTGATCCCGGCCAAGATCGCCCATTGCGCTAGCCCAATCGACGACAAGTCGATGAGTGAAGGCAGGAGGGCAAGATAGAACACCATGATCTTCGGGTTGCCGAGCGTCAGCGCCATACCAGTGGCGAACATCGAGATGGGTGACGTTCGGCGGGGTAGCTCGCCCTCGGCAATGCCCAACGGCTGACGCCACATCTTCACGGCGAGCCAAGCCAAATAGGCAACACCCAGCCATTTCAGGATTTCGAACCCAAACTGGAAGGTTTGCGCAAGGGCCGTCAGCCCTGCAATCGCCATGGTAAGCCATATGATCTCTCCGATCCACATGGCGAGGATGAAGGGAAACACATCCCGCCAGCCGTTTGTCAGGACACGAGAGACCAAAGCGGCGATGCTCGGACCCGGAGTGCCAGCGTTCAGGAGTAGCGCGCCGACAAAAAGGGCGACTGACATCAGTTCCATGGACCCCATCCTCGCCGATGCGGCTACGATCCCTTGCTGCGTTCGTAAGAGCCTGAACGCACCGTCCGCTTCAGACCAGAGCTTGTCTCAAAACGGACCGTCAGGAAACCACCCAATGCCGTCATGGAGAGGTACGTGACCCTGAGCTAAATCCGGGGCTCGCGTCATGCTTCCGTCGCGACCGCCGGGTGCTCCCGGCGGCCTCGCGGGGTCCGAAGGGTCCCGGACGGTCAGGCCGCGCCGCGCCTGACGAGGCGCACGGGCACGGATTTCGCCGCCGGCACATGGGCCCGGCGCGAATGGTGCCAGAGGGGGATGAGGGCGTTCAGCTCGGGATAGTAGCCGGCGCAGTCGCCCCTGGGCAGTTGCCAGGCATGGACGAGATAGTTCTCCACCCGGCGCACGATCCCGTCGTCGGCATGGGTCTCCACATCCACCCTGTCCCGGTCCGACAGGCCCATCCGCTTCATGTCCTCGGCATTCATCAGGATCACCATGCGGGTCCCGTCGACGCCGCGCAGCCGGTCGTCATAGCCGTAGATCGTCGTGTTGAACTGGTCGTTCGAGCGCACGGTCATGAGGTTGAGGACGTCGGCCGGGCGCGTGTCGATATCGGGGTCGACGTCGAAGCTTTCCGGCGGCAGGAAGTTCGCCTTGCCCGTCTCGGTGCGCCATTCGCGCCGCGTCGCGCCGATATCGCGGTGGAAGCCGCCCGGCGTCTCGAAGCGCGTGTTGAAGTCGCGAAAGTCGTCCGGATAGGCCCGCTCGATCGCGTCGCGCACTTTCGCGTAATCACCCGCCCATTCATCCCAGGGCACCGTGGACCTGCCCGCGACGAGCGCCTTGGCGAGTTCGGCGATGATTCGGGGCTCCGAGAGGAGTTCCTTCGAGGCCGGCTCCGTCTTGCCGAGGGAGGCGTGGATGCAGGCGGTCGAATCCTCCATGGAGACCGTCTGGGGCCGCCCGTTCTGCTCGTCGCGCTCCAGCCGGCCGAGACAGGGCAGGATATAGCTCTTCTCCGAGGCGAGGAGATGGTTGCGGTTGAGCTTGGTCGAGATCTGCACGTTGAGGCGCATCTTGCGCCAGGCCTCCTCCACGCGGCCCGTTTCGGGCACCGCGCGCGAGAAATTGCCGCCGAGACAGACGAAGCCCTTCACCGAGCCGTCGATGACGCCCTCGCAGGCCTCCACCGTGTCGAGCCCCTTCTCCTTGGGAACCGTGAAGCCGTAGAACGCCTCGAACTTTTCGTGGGGAATGAGTTCGACCTTCTCGGTGATGCCAACGGTGCGCTGCCCTTGCACGTTGGAATGGCCGCGGATCGGCGAGATGCCGGCCCCCTCCTTGCCCATCATGCCGCGCATCAGGAGAAGATTGCACAGCATCTGCACGTTCTCGATGCCGTGGCGGTGCTGGGTGAGGCCCATGCCGTAATTGCCGATGACGCGGCTCGCGCGCGAATAGACCCGGGCGACGTGTTCGAGATCGGCCCGCGTCAGGGTGGAGCAGCGCTCGATCTCGGCCCAGTCGGCATCGCGCACGAACGCCTCGAACCGGTCCCAGCCGTGGCAGTGCTCCTCGATGAAGGCGGTATCGAGAACGCGCTTGCCGCCCGTCTCCTTCGCCGCGTCGTCGAGGGCGAGGACGCCCTTGGCGATGCCCGTCATCGCCGCGATGTCGCCGCCTGCGCGCAGCTGGTAATAGTCGCTCGACATCTTCGTCCCCTCGTCCGGGGACAGCATCTCGCCGGGATGCTGGGGGCTCTTGAAGCGCATCAGCCCGCGTTCGAGAAGGGGATTGAAGGTGATCACCGGGGCCCCGCGCTTGCGCGCCTGCTGGATCCAGTGGAGCAGGCGCGGCGCGTTGGTGCCGGTGTTGTGGCCGAAGAAGAACATCATGTCGCAGGCGTCGAAATCGGCGAGCGTCACGGTGCCGACGGGCGAGCCGATCGATTCCGGCAGGCCGACCGAGGTCGATTCGTGGCACATGTTCGAGGAATCGGGCAGGTTGTTGGAGCCGTAGATCCGCGCCATCAGCTGCCACATATGCGAGGCCTCGAGCGAGGCCCGGCCCGAGACGTAGAAGACGACCGATTTCGGATCGAGCGCCTTCAGCTCCGAGGCGATGTCCGCGAAGGCGTCCGTCCATTTCACCGGCACGTATTGATCGAGCGTGCGGTCGTATTTCATCGGCGTCGTCAGCCGGCCCTGCTTCTCCAGGTCGTGATCGTTCCATTGCAGGAGTTCGGAGACGGTGTGGCGGGCGAAGAAGTCCCGGTCGCAGCGCTTGGGCGTGATCTCCCACAAGGTCGCCTTGACGCCGTTCTCGCAATATTCGAACGGGCGCGGCTCGGCGGGTTTGGCCCAGGAGCAGGAGACGCACTGGTAGCCGCCCGGCTTGTTCTGGCGCTCCAGCGTCGCCCAGACCGAGGAGAGGAGCAGGCCCTCCTGCTTCGATTTCTCCACGAGGGATTTGACCGAACCCCAGCCGCCGCTCGGGCTGTCATAGGGTTTGATCCTCGGATTGTCGGTGTTCTCGCTGCGATCCATGACGCTTCGGTCTCCCTTTCGGCTTGCCTGTCCTGAAGGTGGACACCCGCCCGTTTCCGGATGGCCGATCGAGAGTTAACGCCCGCGCGAGCAAATAGTTACCGAGGTTTTCGATCCGATCGGCGCGCCGGCAAACGACAGGGCGGACCGGACCGTGCCGTCAGCGCGTCACGACGAGCCGGGCGCCAAGCTTCAGCAGCGGCGCGATCCGCGCCATGTCGCGCGGCGCGATCGCGACGCATCCCTCCGTCGGCGGATAGCCCGGACGGGCGAGATGGAAGAAGATCGCGCTGCCGCCGAACCGCTTGCGCGAGGAGAGGTTCCAGTCGAGGATCACGACGGCATCGTAGAGCCGGTCGGTGCGCGCCATCTCCTCGCAGCTTGCCGGAAAAGGCAGGCGGACCGGGCGGTTATAGGCGGCATGGGTGGGCGCGTCGCACCATCCGTCGCGGCTGCGGGTGATGCGCCCGGGCAGCGGGCACCTGAGGGCTGGCAGCCTTCGATGGCGCCGGCGGATCGACAGGAGGGACATGGAAGCGACGGGGGTCGCGCCGTCGCTCTCGCGCTTGAAGATCGTCGTGGAGCTGCGCCCGAGCGCGCAGGGAACGCGGAAGGGACCGGCGGACAGGATGCCCCGGAGCGGCGAAAGGGGAGAGCGGCGGACGACGAGGGGCATGGCATTTCTCGGCAAACGACGATTCGGTGGCCGGCCATGTCGCTTTGTCGACCGGCTTCGCTATATATACGGCGATGACACACCGTCCGGTATAGACACGTGAAGGACGCATGAACCAGCGCTCGATTCTCATCGTCGACGACGACGACGATCTCCGTCAGACCCTCGCCGAACAACTCGCCCTGCACGAGGAATTCAACGTCAGCCAGGAAGCCTCCGCGATGAAGGGCATCCAGGCCGCGCGGGCGGGGGTGATCGATCTTCTCGTCATCGATATCGGCCTGCCCGACATGGACGGGCGCGAGGCGGTGAAGGTGCTGCGCAAGGGCGGGTTCAAGTCGCCCATCATCATTCTCACCGGCCAGGACGCCGATGCCGACACGATCCTCGGCCTCGAGGCGGGCGCGAACGACTACGTCACGAAGCCCTTCCGCTTCGCCGTTCTCCTCGCGCGCATCCGCGCCCAGCTGCGCCAGCACGAGCAGAGCGAGGACGCCACCTTCCAGATCGGCCCCTATGTCTTCAAGCCGAGCCAGAAGCTTCTGGTCGACGGCAAGGGCACGAAGATCCGCCTGACCGAGAAGGAGACGGCGATCATCCGGTTTCTCTACCGGGCCGACCGGAACGTCATCACCCGCGATATCCTTTTGGAAGAGGTCTGGGGCTATAATTCCGGCGTGACGACCCATACGCTGGAAACCCATGTCTATCGCCTGCGCCAGAAGATCGAGCCCGATCCGTCCAATGCCCGCCTTCTGGTCACCGAATCGGGGGGCTACAAGCTCGTTCCCTGATCCGGCCTCATCGAGGACCGCGCATTGAGCCTGCAAGACGATATCGACATCCTGCGCTCGGTGCCCCTGTTCGACGAACTGGACCTCGAAGCCCTGAGGCTGCTCGCCTTCGGCGCCGAGCACAGGCGCTACCGGGCCGGCGACACGATCTTTCGCGAGGCGGCGATCGCCGATGCCGGCTATATCGTCGGCAGCGGAACGGTGGTGCTCGCCCAGGGCCGGGACGAGGCGGTGCGGATCGTCGGGGCCTACGGCCCCGGCACGCTCATCGGCGAGATGGCGCTGATCACCGAGACGCGCCGGCCGGGCACGGCGCAGGCCGAGACCGCCTGCGACCTCCTGCGCATCACCCGCACCCATTTCCGCCGGCTGCTCGAGGAATATCCCCAATATACCGCGAGCGTGGAAGCGCGCCTGCGCGACCGCTTCGTGCAGATGACGCGTCAGATCTCCGCGATGGAGGGGCGATTCGCCTGACGCCTTCCGGCGGAGGGTAGGCCCGGTCCCCGGTTCGTCGCCGAAGGATCGCGGGGCGGACGCGACGGGTTCGATCCGGTCCGGCGCGCGACCGGAGGACACCGGCGCCTCTGCGCCGGCACGGGACCGTCTTCGAAGACGATCAGCCGGCGATGTCGACGACCCCGGCCTCGCCCGTCTCGCTGCCGAAGGCGAGGAGGCGGCCGCCGCCGTCCCAGGCCATGGTGCGCACCGGCGCCGTTCCGCCCCGGCGAAGCAGCGCCTCCTTCTGGTCCTGGAAGCGGACGGCGAGGATCATTCCGTCCTGATAGCCGATCGCGAGCATGTCCTCGGACGGATGGCAGGCGACCGCGGTGACCATGGTATCGCCGCGCGTGCCGAGTTCGAGCGGGGCCTTGCCCATCGGCCCGTCCTTGCCCGAAAACGGCCAGAGGATCGCCGCCGGCGCGCCCGTGGTGGCGAGGAACTTGCCCTTGGCCGACCAGGACCAGTCCTTCACCTTGGCCGGATAGCCCGTCATGCGCATGTGCTTGCCGTCGGAGACGCGCCAGCCGTGGAGGGCGTTCTCCTGCATGGTGGTGACGACGAAGCGGCCGTCCGGCGAGAAGGCGACGTCGAGATGGGCGCCCTTCCATTCGAGGAAGGCGGGTTCGGCCTCGGTGGCCGGAAAATAGAGCGAGGCCCCGTCATATCGCGCGATCGCGCAGCGAAAGCCCTTGGGCGCGAACGCGATGCCCTCGACCGTGCGCTCGAAGGCGCGCTGCTTCAGCGTGCCGTCGCCGGCGCGCGCATAGGCGGTGCGGCCCGAGCCGAAGCCGGCCGCGCCGTTCGGCCCGCCGGCAACGCTGGAGATCCATTTGGCGCCGATGGAGGCGAGTTCCGAAAGCTGCCCCTTCGCCCCGAGCGCCATCACCTTCCCGTCCTCGCCACCCGTCAGGAGGCGATCGGAGAACGGATCGTAGGCGGCGCAGAGAAGCCCCCCGTCATGGGCCTGGAGAACGGAGCCGCCGCCTGCCGGCAGGTGGAGGTGCCCGTCCGCGAGGGCGAAGACGGGGGTGTCGCCGAGAAAGACGGTGCGCTCGACGAATTCGCCGAGATCGTAGGGTGCGATGGAGGGCATTCTCGGGCTCAGGCTTCGTGCGGCGTGCGGGGCCGGGCGGCGCAGGCCGCAAAGCCCGCCTCCAGCTCCTCGCGGTCGAGATTGCGGCCGATGAAGACGAGGCGGCTCTCGCGCGGCTCGTCCGCGCGCCAGGCCCGCTGGTGATCGCCCTCGATGATCATGTGGACGCCCTGGACCACGTAGCGGTCGGGATCGCCGTCGAAGGCGATGATGCCCTTGAGGCGCAGGATGTTCGGCCCCTCCTCCTGGGTGAGCGCCTGGATCCAGGGAAAGAACTTGCGCTGGTCGATCTCGCCGGCCCGAAGGGAGATCGAGGTCACGGTCACGTCGTGGATCGGCGAGACCTCGCCATGGGCGTGATCGTGATCATGGCCATGATGATGGTGCCCGTGATCGTGGTGATGATCGTGATGATCGTGGCCGTGATGATGGTCGTGGTCGTGATCGCAGTCCGGGCCGCAGACGTGATCCGCCTCGTCATGGGCTTTGGCCGCCTCTTCGAGGAAACCGGGATCGTTGTCGAGCACCTTCTTCAGGTCGAAGGCCTTGCGCCCGAGCACCTTGTCGAGCGCGATGCCGGCCCGCTCGGTGCGGTGGATGACGGCATGGGGATTGATGGCCCGGACCGTCGCCTCGATCTTCGCCAGTTCCTCGCCCGAGACGAGGTCGGTCTTGTTGAGAAGGACGACGTCGGCAAAGGCGATCTGGTCCTCGGCCTCGCGGGAATCCTTGAGGCGCAGGGGCAGGTGCTTGGCATCGACCAGGGCGACGACGGCGTCGAGCTCGGTCTTGGCCCGCACGTCCTCGTCCATGAAGAAGGTCTGGGCGACGGGGACCGGATCGGCAAGGCCGGTGGTCTCCACGAGGATCGCGTCGAAGCGGCCCTTGCGGCGCGTCAGGCCCTCGACGACGCGCACGAGATCGCCGCGCACCGTGCAGCACACGCAGCCATTGTTCATCTCGTAGATTTCCTCGTCGCTCTCCACGATGAGGTCATTGTCGATGCCGATCTCGCCGAATTCGTTGACGATGACGGCATATTTGCGCCCGTGATCCTCCGAGAGGATGCGGTTGAGAAGCGTCGTCTTGCCGGAACCCAGATAGCCCGTGAGAACGGTCACGGGGATCGGTGCGCCTTCGGCTGCGGGCGCTTGCGCGGTCTGGCTTGCGGTGTTCGACATGGACGCCTCCTTGATGTGACGCGGCGCATATAGGCCCATTTCCGCGCGAATGCACGCGGTCCCGACAAGTCGGCAGCCTTGAGGGGTGGGCAGAGGCCCCGGTTGCCAGTCTCAGGATGCGAGGGCGCGGGCGAGATCGAGGAGCGCGGCCTCGTCCGCGGGCGCAAGCGCCTGCCGACGGGCGACGGCGATGTAAGCTTCCAGAAGCTCGCCCTGTTCGTTCTCGATCGGGAGGCGGACCTCGTCCCCGGCGAGCCGGTTGCGAAGCGCCATGAGGTCCGAGCGGATCTGCGGATAGAGATTGGGCTGTTGGAGGGCCGAGGCGACCAGCCGGCGGGCCGTCCCGATGCGCGCGGTGCCGGAAAGCTCGATCATCGCCCGCCCGCCTCGAAGGCCGAGACCTCCTCGACGAAGGCGAGGAACCCCTTCGCCTGGTGATCTGCGATCGCGCGGCCGATCTTCGCCGAGGCGAGCCGGGCATCGCCGACGACGCCCGCGGGGTTCAGATCGTCCGACATCCAGCCGAAGCCGTGCCGGCCATGGGCGGTGAGGAAACGGTTGGTGCGGACGAGATCGCGCTGGCGCGAGGGAAAGTCCGCGATGTGCTCGCGCCGCACGAGTTCGGGCGCCAGATGCAGCATCAGGCTCGTCTCCACCGCGCCGCCATGGATGCCCTCGGCGATTTCCCCGGCCGGAAGGAGGCCGTCGGGATAGCCGAAGCGCAGCCAGGAGGTCGTGGCGACGAAGAGCCCGTCTTCGGCGCGCAGATCGAGCGCGGTCTGGCTCATCATCGCCGAATTGCCGCCATGGGCGTTGACGATCGCCATGCGCTCGAACCCGGCGCGCTTCAGGCTTCGGCCGATCGCAAGAACGCAATCCCCGAAGGTGCGCCAGCCCAGATCGATGGTGCCGGGAAACCGGCCATGCTCGGCCGAGGCGCCGAAGCTCTGGACCGGCAGGAAGAGGCCCGGCCAGTCCGGCTCCGCGAGCGCCGCCACCTTAGCGACCATCGAACGGGCGAGGATCGCATCCGTGCCGAGCGGCAGATGCGGGCCGTGGGCCTCGACGGCCGCGACGGGCAGGATCGGCACGAGGCGCGGCAGGCGCGCGGCGGCTTCACCGAGGTCCCGCGTGGTCCAGTTCTCGAAAAATCGCTGCATAACCTGCCCGTTCGCCGTTCCCCGCCACCGAACACGACAGATGCGGCTTGGACAAGACGGGATTTCTCGCCATGGTCGCGGCGAAGAGGAGAGGGTGCGGCATGGCCGATGGCAAGAAGGATGTGACGGGACAGGTGCTCATGACCGCGCGCGCCGTGCGCGGGGCGGGCTCGGCCGAACTCGCCGCCCTCGGCCTTCATCCGGGCCAGGACACGATGCTTCTGGTCCTGCGCGAGAACGAGGGCATCTCGCTGAAGGATCTCGCAGCCTTCCTCGCCGTGCGCCCGCCGACGGTGACGAAGACCATCGCGCGGCTTTCGGCCCAGGGCTTCGTCGAGAAGCGGGCCGGCACGGGGGACGCGCGCCAGAACCACGCCTTCCTCACCACCGAGGGCCGGATGGTGGCCGGTGAGGTGAAGACCCTGAAGAAGCGCCTGCGCAAGATCGCGCTGAAGGGGCTCGACGCCAAGGAGCAGAAGGTGCTGCGCAAGCTTCTTCGCCGCATCGAGGACAATCTGGGCGGAGCCGGTCCCGGCGAGGAAACGCCTTGACCGCCCGTGCCTTGTTCCGGCGGACAAGCTGCGCCTTTGCGCTTTGGCTTCGCATTTGCGATAGATCGAGCGACGACATGACGAGGGCGTGACGAGGGCCGGTGGCGCAGAAGGTCAAACTATCGACGATCGCGGACGAGCTGGGCGTGTCCACCGCCACCGTCTCGCTCGCCCTTCGCGACAGCCCGCTCGTCGCCGATCAGACGCGGGACAAGATCAAGCAGACCGCGCGCGATCTCGGCTATATCTACAATCGCCGGGCCGCCTCCTTGCGCACCTCGCGCTCGGGGATCGTCGGCGTCTGCGTCCACGACGTCATGAACCCGTTCTTCGGCGAGATCCTGAAATATGTCGAGCACGAGCTCGACCGGCGCCGGCAGACCTTCATCCTCTCCAATCACTACGACGACCTGTCGAAGCAGCGCGCCTTCGTCGATACGCTCCTTCAGCTGGGCGCCGACGGGCTGATCCTGTCGCCGGCCGTCGGAACGCCCGCCGCCGACATTCAGCTCGCCGAGGGCAACGACCTGCCGACGGTGCTGATCGCGCGCACCATCGAGGGCGCGGGCGTCTGCGGCTTTCGCGGCGACGACGCCTTCGGCATGGCGCTGGCGGTCGACCACCTGATCGCGGACGGCCACCGGGCGATCGCGATGGTGGGCGGCACGGAGCAGACCTCAACGGGCCGCGACCGGGCGGCCGGATGGCGCTCGGCGCTGCGCAAGGCGGAGATCGAGCCGCGTCCCGAATGGCGCATCGAGGGGCCGCGCAGCCGCGATGCCGGCTTCCAGGCGGGCCTCGCCTTCGCGAAGATGGACGATCGCCCGACGGCGGCCGTCTGCTTTTCGGATCTCGTCGCCCTCGGCTTCATGTACGGGCTCGCCCGCGCGGGGCTGACGCCCGGTTCCGATATCGCGGTGATCGGCTATGACGACATCGAGGAGGCGGGCATCGCGACGCCCTCCCTCTCCACCGTTTCCAACGGACAGGCCGAGGTCGGCCACCGGGCGGCGGGCGCCCTTCTCGACCGGCTGGCGGGCAATCCGCCGAGCGAGGAGACGGTGCTGATCCGCCCCACCCTCAAGATCCGCGATTCGAGCCGCTTCCGGGGTTAGAGCTTCCCGCTTTCCCAAAGGCGATGCCTTGAGACGCCTCAGAACTGGTCGTGGGTCCGGGCGAGGCTGCGCGAGACGTCGATGAGGGATTCCAGCATGGCGTCGAAGCGCAGGCGCATGGCGTCGTCGGCGAGCGCTCCCTCCTCGTCGAAGGCCTGGCCCGCATGGGGAACCGCGCATTGGGTTGTGATCACCTCGGCGCCGACGGAGCGCATGATGGGCCGCCAAGCCTCCAAACCTTTCATGCCGCCGCCCTGGCCGGGGGAGATCGAGGCGAGCGCGACGACGAGGCCCTTGAAGGGCTGGACCGGACGGCCCTCGATGCGCCGCACGCGGCTTGCCCAGTCGATCGCGTTCTTGAGGATCGGCGGCACGGAGGAGTTGTATTCCGGCGAGACGATGAGCAGCCCGTCCTGGCGCGCGATGCGCTCGGCGAGCCTCATCCCGTTCTCGTGGATGCCGCGCTCGGCCTCGTCGTCGCCGTCATAGATCGGCATCGGATAATCGGCGAGATCGAGGAGCGTCAGCTTGACATCGGTCTTGCCGAGGAGACGCGCGGCCTCCATCGCCAGACGCTTGTTGTGCGAGCCGGACCGCTTGGAGCCGGCGATGATGGCGATCTTCGGATTCATGTCTCAGGCATCGATCTCGGAAAAGGCGAGATCGGGCTCGTAGATCCAGACCCGCGCGGGCGGAATATTGTTCCAGACGATATCGGTGGAGGAGACCGAGAAGACGCCCGGAACGGCGGGCACCGGCGGCGTCCACATATAGGAGAGCTGGGTGATGTTGCCCCCTGAGCGCAGGCGCGAGAAGTAGTCGCGGAAGAGCGTCTGGCGCCATTCGGCCTTCTCGGAGACGATGGGGATGGCGAAGAGGATCGCGGCGAACTTCTCGTCGCGCCGCTCGCCGAGGGTCGCATCGAGATCGAAGCCGTTGCCCTGGATCACGGTGATCTCCGGGAACCGCCGCTTCAGCGCATCGGCGAATTTCGGCTCGTACTCGATCGAGGTGATGCGCGCCGGATCGACGCCCTTTTCGAGAAGCGCACGCGTCACCGCGCCGAGACCCGGACCGAGTTCGAGGATCGGCCCGTCGAGTTCCGTGCTCGCCTTATCCACCATCTTGCGGCAATAGGCCTTGCTCGACGGGGCGACGGCGCCCATGGCGATGGGGTGCCGGATCCAGTTGGCGAAGAACGGGCCGAAATCGCCGTTCTTTCCGTCTCGCGCGAGGATGTGCGAATTGTCTGGCATCACTCTTCCCATGGCTCGGCGCGGGCGCGGCCCGGCGCGCATCGTCGGTTCGTCGTCCGCGCCCTGCTGCACTGCATCAGAGCGCTCTCGAACAGTTCTAGCCGCATCCGGCCGGGCGGCAAGGCGGGGCGGGTCGCGAAAGTCGGTACCGCCCGTCCCGCCTCGCCAGCGATCACACCCGTCCCGCGGGCGGCCGGCCCTGCCCTCAGGCCGTGCCGCCGGACGCCCTGCGATAGGCGATGACGCGGGCGGGCGGCAGGTTGCGCTTGATCCAGCCGCTCGTCTCGACGCTCGCGCCGATCTCGCCGGGCTTCACAGGCAGGGTGAGGGAATAGGAAAACTGGATGAAGGGGGCGCCGGGCTCCATGGCGCTCAGGCAGCGGCTCACCACCTCCTCGCGCACCGCATCGGGCTTGGTCAGGAGCGGCAGGCCGGAGACGACCGCCTCAAGGCGCGCTGGGCCGATGACGGAGCGCACATCGGCGGCGATCGCATAGGCATCGCCCTGAACGACGGTCGCACGCGGGAAGCGCAGCCTCAGAAGCGCGCAGAATTCGGCGGAATATTCGACGAGGACGAGCTTGTCCTCGGGCACGCCGCGCGCGATCAGGCATTCGGTGACGACGCCGGTGCCGGGACCGAGTTCCATAACGAGAGAGGTCTCGCCGAAGCCCGACGGGTCGGGAACATAGGCGGCCATGGTCTCGCCGAGCTGGCGCGAGGAGGGCGAGACCGCGCCCATGGTGAGCGGACGGCGAAGCCATGTGGTAAAGAAGCGGGCCTCGTCGGAAAGGCTGCGCTCGCTGCGCCGGGCCCTGCGGCGCAACGCCCGTTCCTGTGCCTCGGTCGGACGGACCGACGGCGAAAGGGGCTCCAGTAGAGACATGCGCGCGTTCAACCCCGTTGGTCGTTCGATGTCTCCCGCCGCTCCCGAACGATTCGGCGGGTCCGCGCCTTCATATAGGAAGCCGCGACCCGAATGTAGCCATGACGGGGCGTGCGGCTGCTCAAAAACCCGGCATGGCGGGTTCGGGGCGCCGCAAGGACCGGCCCCTCAGTCGCTGAGATTCTCGAAGAATTCCTTCATCCGCGAGAAGAAGCCGTTCGACTGGGGCGAGTTCTCGTGATTTCCGATCTCGTCGAATTCCTCGAGAAGTTCGCGCTGGCGCTTGGAGAGATTCTGCGGCGTCTCGATCGCGACCTCGATGAACAGGTCGCCCACCTGGGGCGAACGCAGCACCGGCATGCCCTTGCCGCGCAGGCGGAACTGCTTGCCCGACTGGGTGCCTTCGGGCAGCTTCACCCGCGCCGTGCCGTTGTCGATGGTCTGCACCTCGAAGGAGCCGCCGAGGGCGGCCTTCGTCATGGAGACGGGAACGGTGCAGTAGAGATCGGCGCCCTCGCGCTGGAAGAATTCGTGCGGGGCGATCGACAGGAAGATGTAGAGATCGCCGGCAGGCCCGCCGCGCAGGCCCGCCTCGCCCTCGCCGGCGAGCCGGATGCGGGTGCCGTCCTCGATGCCCTCGGGAATGTTGACCTGGAGCGTGCGCTCCTCCGGCAGGCGGCCGTCGCCGCCGCACTTGCCGCACGGATCGGTGATGACGCTGCCCTTGCCCTGGCAGGTGGGGCAGGTGCGCTCGATGGAGAAGAAGCCTTGCGCGGCGCGCACGCGGCCGACGCCGCCGCAGGTGGGACAGGAAGAGGGCGTCGTGCCGGGGCGGGCGCCCGAGCCGGTGCAGGCGTCGCACTGGATGGTCGTCGGCACGGAGATCTCGGCGGTCTTGCCGGTGAAGGCCTCGGCGAGGCTGATCTCCATGTTGTAGCGCAGATCCGATCCGCGCTCGCGGCCCGATGCGCCGCCGGCCGAACGGGCCCGGCCCCTTCCGCCCATCATCTCGCCGAAAATATCGTCGAAGATGTCGGCCATGGAGGAGGAGAAGTCGCCGCGGAAGCCGCCGGCACCGCCGCCGCCGCCGTTCTGGAAGGCGGCATGGCCGAAGCGGTCATAGGCCGAACGCTTCTGGGGGTCCTTCAGCACCTCATAGGCTTCGCCGAGTTCCTTGAAGCGGGCCTCGGCCGCCGCATCGCCCGGGTTCTTGTCCGGATGATACTGCATGGCGAGCTTGCGAAACGCGCTCTTCAGGCCCTTCTCGTCCACGTCGCGGGACACGCCGAGCGTTTCGTAGTAATCGGCCTTCATTCCAACTTCCAAACTGTTCCGGTTCGGCATCGAGGGGCGCCGGTCCGGCCGTCGCGCCGGATGTCGCCTCGCCTTCGTCGCCAAAGGTTCAAATGTCTTCGGCCGCAGACGCCGACGCGCCCCCGGCCCTCTTCGAATTCCGTCTCAACCGCCATGGGCGGCCGCCATGCCATGACCGCCGCGATGGCGGCGAGGATGCGCGAAGGAGAGCCGGCACGGTCCGCCGCCACGCTTGCCGCGAGGCATCGGCCCGATCTCTCGCGCCGTCACGCGATGTAGGAATGGTCGCGCGCCGATACCACAGCGCGAGCGGTTTTCATACCATGCGGGAAGACGGGCCACGCGGAAAGGACGACCGTGGGAAAAGAGGCCCATGGGGACGGACGGCGCGCGGAAGCCTCGAAGTCTCCCCACAGGGCTTTCGGTCCGATGCCGCAAGGGCCGGCCGCCCTCATGTCGTCGGCACGGCTCCGGTCCTCGGGGTTCCGGCCGGCCGGGGACCGGCGACGAGATGGGCGAGCCGGGGCTCGAGGAAACGGACCGACAGGACGCCGACGAGGATCGTCAGGATCATCGGCAGGATCATGAAGGCGTAGAAGTTGACCGAGCCGGTCTCGGCCAGCCAGCGGTCCCAGAGGACGCGCAGGAAGAAGAACTCGAAGACCGGGTGCCAGATATAGATGCTGAAGGAGGCGGCGGTGACCGGCAGCACGAAGGCGATCGCGCGGGTGGAATCGGGCGCCCGGGTCTCGGCGAGCGCGCTGAGATAGAGCGAGACGATGATGAGGCCGAAGCTCACATACCAGGGGGCGAGCGCCATCATGGCGATCACCGCGCAGGCCATGAAGGCGATGCCCGGCAGGGGCGAGGTGAGCGCGAGGCTGCTGCGGGCGACGAGACGGGCAAGGAGGCCGCCGATCATGAAGTCCGCGAACGCCCTGTAGGCCCCCATCGTATCCGCCGTCGTCCAGTGCCCGCTCGGAAAGACGCCGTGCGAGGACGCGATCTCGAGGCCCGTCAGATAGACGGCGACGAGGGCGGCGAGCCCGGCCGTGCCGCGCCAGCGCAGCGCGAGGACGATGAGCGGGAACATCGCATAGGAGAAGAATTCGGCGCTGACCGACCAGGTGACGTAGTTGAGCCCGAGCGTATCGGTGAAACCCAGGGCGTGGAGACCGAACAGCGCGTAGGGCAGAAGCTCGAAATCGGAGCGCCAGGGATAGTTCTGCGCGCCGTTCGCAAAGGCGAAGAGGGCGACCGCGACGAAGAACATCGTCGTCAGGACATGCAGCGGATAGAG
Source organism: Fulvimarina endophytica (assembly GCF_003403015.1). Classification (GTDB taxonomy): domain Bacteria; phylum Pseudomonadota; class Alphaproteobacteria; order Rhizobiales; family Rhizobiaceae; genus Fulvimarina; species Fulvimarina endophytica. Next base: position 381,908 of record NZ_QURL01000003.1, on the reverse strand, counting down.
CCGCGCGACGCGGCGGCGGAAGAAGGAGCCGTAGTCCGACAGGGTCTCCAGACGGCTCGCATAGCGGCTCGTGATGAAGAAGCCGGAGATCATGAAGAACATGTCGAGGAGCGGCAGCAGCCGGTAGAGGAAATCGATCCCCGCCTTGGTCTCGGCCGGTCCCCAGAACAGGAAATGGTAGATCATGACGAGCAGCGCCGCCGCGAACCGCCAACAGTCGAAGACCTTGAAATACACCGGGAGAGACTCCCTCGACGGGTTTGGGGGGACCGACGAAAGGCCCCGTGATCGATGATGGAACGACCACCCTATAGAAGGCACCGATCGGGCAGCTTGCAAATGAAAGGTTGAAACGAGGTTAAGAGGACGGCCCGGCGGCGGGGGTCCCTCCCGGCCCCGATCCATCCGGCGGGCGCGGGGCTCATCGAGAAAACGTGAGGACGGCGGCGCTGGAACCAAAATCGGGCGGTTCAAGTTGTCCGGGAAACATCAATTTGATCTCAACAGGAGACCGCTCATGATGCCGCTTCGTCATCTCATTCTCGCCGCTGTCATTCCCGTCAGCACGCTCGGCCTTGCCGCTTGCGGCGATTCCAGCGAGACGACCGAGACCACGACGCAGAGCGACACGGCGACGCCAGCCGAGGAGCCGGCGGCCACGACGACCGCACCGGCCGATACCGGGTCCACGACCTCGACCGACACCACCTCGGGCTCGACCACCGGCACGACCTCGACGACCGGCACCGATACGGGCACCAGCACCAGCACGGGCACGACGGGCACGACGGGCGGCACGACCGCGACGGACCCGGCCATGGAGAACCAGAACAACTCGACGACGACGGGCACCGGCACGGGCAGCAGCACCGGCACGACCCAGTAAGACCCGATCCCTCGGATCGGCGGCTTTCATAGAGAAGAGCCTTGCCTTTTCGGCGCTCCGGACCTTTGTTCGGGGCGCCTTTTTCGTATGCGAGCATGGACGGCGATGGATAAACAGGTTCTGATCGATGCCGATGCCTGCCCGGTCAAGGACGAGGCGATCGAGATCGCCTGCCGTCACGGGGCCGAACCGGTGCTCGTCTCCAATGGCGGAATGCGCCCCTCGCGTTTTCCCGATGCCCGGATCGTCACGGTGCCGTCGGGGGCGGACGCGGCCGACGACTGGATCGTGGAGGCCTGCCATCCGAGGAGCGTGGTGGTGACGACGGATATTCCGCTCGCGGCTCGGGTCCTGGAAAAGGGCGCGCCCGCGATCCGGCCGACGGGCCGCGAGTTCACGGCCGAGACCATCGGCGAGGCTCTCGCCATGCGCGCCTTCTCACAGCACCTGCGCGAGACCGGGGAATCGAAGGGCTACAACGCCGCCTTCCTGCCTGCCGACCGCTCCCGCTTCATGAGCGGCCTCGACCGGCTCCTGAAACGCCTTCCGCAGGACTGACGGCGGACGGGCGAAAAAACCGCGAGACGGGCCTCGCCCATTCGGCCGTCCTATTCGGCGGCGATGGCGCGGGAGTAGTACTGGCGAACGCCCTCGGCAAGGCTCACGAAGACCGCCCGGAGATCGGCCGCGAGGCGATCGAACCCCTCCGACTTCGTGAAGCTCCGCTCGTCGGCATAGAGCCCCCGGCACAATTCCACCTGCAGGGCATGCTCCGCGATGGCCGGGCGGCCGTAGCGCTCGGTGATGTAGCCGCCGGCATAGGGCTTGTTTCGGGCAACGCCGTAGCCCTGCCTCGAAAAGGCGGAGGTGAGAAGGGTGACGAGACCGGCGGCGGCACTGGTGCCGTAGCGATCGCCGATGATGACGTCGGGCCGGCGCCCGCCCTGGGCCGGCCGCACGGTGGAGGGCATGGAATGGCAGTCGACAAGGATCGCCATGCCGTGCACGCGCTTCGTCTCGGCAATGAGGCCCTCGAGCGCCTCGTGGAAGCTCAGATGATAGGTCTCGATCCGGGCGAGCCCCTCGGCTGCCGTCAGGCGCTCGCGATAGATCTCGGTGTTCTCGGCGACGATCCTCGGAATGACGCCGAGACCGCCGGCGACGCGGGCCGAACGCGTGTTCGCATGCTCCGGCAGATCGCCCGTGAACATCTGCGGGTCGAGTTCGTAGGGCTCGCGATTGACGTCGAGAAAGGCGCGGGGAAAGCTCGCCGCGATCATCGGCGCGCCGATCTCGCCCACGAACCGATAGAGTTCGTCCACGAACAGGTCCTCCGAGCGGCGGATGAGATCCGTCGACAGCCGCGATCCCTCGACGAAGGAGAGCGGATAATGGCGTCCCGAATGGGGCGAGCAGAACACCAAGGGCGTGCGCAGGCTGTCCGGCCGCGTAACGAGGAAGGCGGGCCTTTCACCCTCGGCCGTCGTGATGGTGGGAACGGAAACCAAAAACTTCCTCTCGTCTGCCTCGCGGATCGAATCTCGTCGGCGAGGACGATGCGGAGCGAGAGCTTCGACCGGCCGCCATCTGTCGGACCTTGACCGAAAATAGCGTCTTAACCCTCAAGTTCCAATCTTCTTAGGTTTCGCGGTCGCATTCTGCTATAGAGATGGCCGAGACATGGACGCTTTCACGAAAGCGTCACGCTTCAGCAACCTGGAAACCGACGATGACGAAAATTCTGCTGGCGGAAGACGACAACGACATGCGCCGTTTCCTGGCCAAGGCCTTGGAGCGGGCGGGCTACGACGTCGTCTCCTTCGACAATGGCGGCAGCGCCTACGAGCGGCTGCGCGAGGAGCCGTTCTCGCTGCTCCTGACCGATATCGTCATGCCGGAAATGGACGGTATCGAGCTCGCGCGGCGGGCGACGGAGCTCGACCCCGACCTCAAGGTCATGTTCATCACGGGCTTTGCCGCCGTCGCCCTCAACCCGGATTCCAAGGCGCCGAAGGATGCGAAGATCCTGTCGAAGCCCTTCCATCTGCGCGAGCTCGTCGACGAAGTCGGCCGGATGCTGGAAGACGCCGCCTGAGACGATCCCGGCCGGCCGGTCACGGGTTCGCACGAAGCGCCCTCGCCGCCGCCTGACGGAACGCGCCTGCGCCCTGCCGCGCCACCCTCTTCTGCGCGCCCGCCCCGACCGGCGGGCGCCTGTATAATTACTCGAGCGTCGATCCCGGTTTCGGCATTCCGGCCGGGGCACGGTTTCCACGACGGCGCACCGGGCGATCCGAAAACCGGCCTGACGGTTGGGTTCGATCCTCGGTCGAAGGCCGGCGCGCAGCCGCAGCCTCCCAATCCTTGTGGTCGCGCCTGCCCTCGCAGCGCTCGCTGCCCGCTGTCGCGAACCGGGCCGGCGCTGAAGGCGCCGAACGGCCTTCTCGCTCCCCTCGCCCTGCCTGTCACGGGCTTGTCATCCTCCCGCTTGCCGCCCCGCACCGGGCCTTGTCCGGCGCCGGGCGGCACGGCTGCGAAATTTCCCGATAATCGCACTTGACCGGCGCGCGACCCTATGGTCTACCGCCATCCGTCGGATGGGCGTGTAGCTCAGCGGGAGAGCACTTCGTTGACATCGAAGGGGTCACAGGTTCAATCCCTGTCACGCCCACCATCCGATCCCCCAGACAATCAGGCTTTCGATTCACCGCCACGGTGAACGATCAACCGGTTTCGCAAATCGGGGTGAAACTGGGGTGTCAGCCCAGCTTCCGGCGCCATAACGGCCAGCGGAAACGACCTTCGATCTGCCGGTTCATGGCATCCGTGATCGCTGCCGGCACGCAGCGAGCGGGTCGCACTCGATCGATCGGCCTTGCGCGGGCATCCTCCGGAATCGTCATCGGATCGCGTTCCGAGTCCTTTCGACACTTGCGACCCGGTCTCCTTCGAACCGCAAGCCGTTCCAACGATCGCCAGCCCTCCGTCTCAGGTCTCGGCCGCCATCACCTCGTCGAGCCGGCGGCGGCCTTCGGGCGTGCGCGGCGCAAGGCCGTCCTCGCGATAGGCGGTGGCGAGAAGGGCGCCGGACCGCGCCTCGATCGACCCGCGCAGCGCCTCGAAGAAATCGAGGCGTGAGAGGCCGGGCTCGATGGGGCGCAGGAACTCGGCGCGGATCGTCCCCTTCCATCGCCGCACGTCCTTGCGCGGCCAGTAGAGGCCGGAATTGAGCGCCACCGGCACCACGGGAAGATCGAGCGCCTCGTAGAGCCGGTAGATGCCCTGGCGATAGTCGGGGGCCGAGCCCGGCGCCGAGCGCGTGCCTTCGGGAAAGATGACGATCTGCCGGCCTTCCTTGACCGCCTTGTGGGCGTTTTCGAGCATGGAGGCGATCGCGCCGCCGCGCTTGGCGCGGTCGACCGGGATCATTCCCATCACCTTGGCGTAATGGCCGAAGAGCGGAATGCTCATCAGTTCCTTCTTCAGGATGAAGCTCGGCCGGTCGAGATGGGGCACGAGCGCGATGATCTCCCAGAAGGACTGGTGCTTGGAGGCGATGATCGCCTGGCCCTTCGGCAGCTGGTCGAGGCCGTCGAAGCGGGAACGGGTGCCCGCCACATGCTCCAGGATCCACAGGCTCGACCGGCACCAGGCATTGATCACCCGCCAGTTCGCCGCCTCCGAGCCGAACAGCATCACCGGCACGGCGAGAAGGATGCGGACCACGAAATTGGCGTAGAAGACGATCTGGAACGCGACGGAGCGCAGGATCAGCATGAAATGGCCCTCTGGCATGAACGCGGCGATGCACCGGCGCGAGCCTGTCGAAAGCTCATCGCGGGCGGCCGGTCAACCGCCAAGATGCGGTCCGGCCCGCTTCGCGTGGCTCGGGCGCGCCATGGGGAAGGTCGTTTCCGCGAGACGAAAGGGGCCGGAGCCCTCAGGCCGGGGACCCGGCATTGGCCGAGGAGACGATCGGCCCGCCGGAGGTGACCGCTGCACGCAGGCGCGCGGCCATCAGCTTGGCATATTCCGTCACCAGCACCTCCAGCCCGCGCCGGGTGGGGACGGAGCCGTCATGCCACAGATCGTCGAGACGCACGGCGACCGGCGTGATCCGCTCCACATCGCTCACCCGGTCGAACTCGATCATCGAGCGCTGGATATGATAGTCGCTGGTGACGAGGATGAGGTCGCGGAACCCGTGGCTGTCGGCCCAGCGCATGGCTTCCACCGCATTGCCGGCGGTGTCGAGGGCGGCGACGTCGATATCGACGCAGCAGTCGAACCAGGCGCGATCGGTGTTGGTGGTGCGGGCGAGCGCTCCGATGCTGGTTTCCTTGTTGACGCCGCTGATCAGAAGCCGCTTGCCGTGACCGTCCTTGAGGAGCGAGAGCGCCCGCTCGATGCGGTTGGCGCCGCCGGTGAGGACGACGATCGCATCGGCCGTCGGAACCGGCTCCATCTTCGAGGCTTCCGCCGTCGCCTCGGCGAAGCGCAGGAAGCCGCCGGCGAGGAAGCCGGCCGCGACGCAGACGAGGAGGCCGACGAGGGCGAAGCGATGGCGACGATCGCGGCGCAGCTTCTGCGACCAGGCGATGCGCGCGCTCCCCTCTTCATTCCTCTTCATCGGGCTGCTCCCATCGACATCTTGGCTTCGGCCTCTTCCCGAATGGCGTTCGCGACCGGGCCCACCGGTCTCATTGTCTAGAAACGCAAGCTGATGCCGGACCTGCGCAAAGGATCGAACCCTTAAAACTAGCGTTCAGTTTTCCACAGGCGATAGCATGTCGATCAGCGACAATTGCCGCACCACCGTGAAACGCGAGGTGAGCGCGGTCAGCCCGCCCACGAGAACGATGACGAAGGCGACGCCCAGATAGCCGCTCCAGCCGATCGCGAAGGAGCCGAAGAGCGCCGAGATCTGGTCGGCCTCGGGCCGGGCCTGATTGCTCTCGGTCCAAAGACCCATCATCCAGAACAGGACGACCGCCGCCGAGCCGCCGAACAGCGCGCCGATGAGACCCATGCGCAGGAAATGGGTCTGGAACTGGGCAGCGATGAATTCGGACCGCGCCCCGACGAAGTGCAGCACCTCGACGATCTGCTTGTTGCCGGCCATCGCGCCGCGCGTCGCAAAGACCACGGTCAGCGTGGTGGCGACGAGGACGAGGACGAGGACGCCGATGCCGGTGAGGATCATCGCGCTCGCCATGGCGACGAGGCGCGAGACCCAGGCCCGGTGATCGTCGAGCCGGGCCTCGGGCACCTCGCTCTGGAGCCGCGTGCGCAGGGCGTCGAAATCGGGCGGCGCGCCGGCATCGATCGAGACCACGACGAGGCGCGGCACGGGCAGTTCGTCGAGGGAGAGATCGCCGCCGAGCCAGGGCTCCAGAAGCCGGGAGGTGGCGCTGTCCGTCAGGCGCGCGGCCGCCGTCACGCCGGACGTGGCGCGGGCGACCTCCTCCACCGAGGAGAGCGCCGCATCCATGTCGAGCCCTTCGCGCGGGATGACCTGGACGGTGATCTCGCGCGAGATGTCGTTCTGCCATTCGGCGGCCGTCTTGGAGACGAGGCTGACCGCGCCGATGGTGAGGCTGGCGAGGAAGGTCATGATCGCGACGGTGATGACGAGCGCGCGTCCGGCCACGTTGCCGGGCGGCACGATCGGCGTCTGGCGCTCGCCCGCCCTCGCCTCGACGATCGTGCGGACCCGGTCGAAGGCCGGCTGGAAGCCCGAGGAAAAATCAGTCCTGGATGACAAGACGGCCCTCCCCGAGGACGAGGCGCCGTGCGCCGATCTGGTCCATCAGCCCGAAATCGTGGGTGGCGATGACGACGGCCGTTCCGGTGCGGTTGAGTTCGAGGAAGAGGCGCAGGAGCCGGCGCGCCATCGGCGGGTCCACATTGCCGGTCGGCTCGTCGGCAAGGAGGATGTCCGGCTGGTCGATGAGGGCGCGGGCGATCGCGGCGCGCTGCTTCTCGCCGCCCGACATGGTCGCCGGATAGGCGTTCATCCGCGCGCCGAGGCCCACCCATTCGATGAGATCGACGACGTCCTGGCGATAGCTCGCCTCCGAGCGTCCGCGCACGCGCAGCGGCAGGGCGACGTTCTCGAAGGTGGTCATGTGATCGAGGAGGCGGAAATCCTGGAAAACGACGCCGATCCGCCGGCGGATGGAGGGAAGGTCGCGGCGCGACAGGGTCGCGACGTCGCGGCCGAGCATGCTGATCGATCCGCGCGTCGGCTTCAGCGCGAGGAAGAGCATGCGCAGGAGGCTCGTCTTGCCCGCGCCGGAGGGGCCGGTGAGGAACTGGAACGACTGCTTGCGGATCTCGAAGTCGAGATCGCTCAGGATTTCCTCACCCGCATCGTAGCGCAAACCGACCTGATCGAACCTGATCACGAAATTCTCTGTCCCGAATTCGAATGGTGTCTTTCGCAAGGGTGGCGTGCCGCGAACGCCTCCGCCCCAAAAGCGGCGAAACTCCGGCGGGCCGCCACGCCCGCCCGTTCGCGGCCGGCCGGGCCGAACGCGAACTCAAGGCTCGGCGATCATCGACCCTTCACCCTGCGCGAGCCTCGCGCGAGGCTCGAATGATTGGTAAACGGGAAACCGAAACCATGACCGAGCCCCTTTCGAGGCATGATCGCAATGCATGAACGGAACAATCCGTCCGAGACATCCCGCCCCGCCGGACCGCAGGCAAGCGGGCCGCGTCGCCGCCCCCTGGTGATCGAGGGCAGCGCCCGCAGGCTCGGCGAAGGCGGCGACCGGCCGGTCTTTGCCGGCCAATCGGGGCATGGCGCCTCGGGGTATGGCTCATCTCGGCATGGCGTCACGGGGCACGGCGCGGGCCGGCGCAGCGGTCCCCATGGCGCCGCCCAGCCGCAGACGCAGACGCCCTCGCGACCGAATGCGCCTTTCGTGCAGGCCCCGGCGCGCTCGCATGTGCCCGGCGGCCATGCCCCCTCCTTCTTCAAGCGCCGCACGGAACCGGAGGTCGATCTCTTCCGCCATGGCGGGCCGCGCGCGAAGGATGCGGCCGAGGGGCCTGTTACCGAGCCCTCGAACCTGCCGCTCGCCATCGCGCTGGTCGCCGGGGTGATCTCGGCCTTTCTCTTCGTCCTGCCGAGCGTTTTCGGGCTGACCGGCGATGCGGCGACGCGGGCGCGCGAACCCCTGACGATCGAGACCGGGTCCGGCGACGGCCTGACCTTCGGCGATCTCGCCACCGAGATTTCGGCGCGCAACGGGGAACCCGTGCTCACCGTTTCGGGCCGGGTCTCCAACAGCTCGCCAGACGCGGTCCTCGCCCCGCCGATCGAGATCGTGCTTTCCGATCCGGCCGGCCGGCGCATCGTCCGCCGCCTCGACGTCGCCCGGCGGGCGGTCGGGGCGGGCGAGAGCCTTAGCTTCTCGTCCTCGGTCCTTCTTCCGGCCGTCGCGGCCCAAAATTTCGAGGTCTCGCTGCGGCCGGTGGGCGCGCAGGTGGCGAAATGATCGTTTCGGGTCAGCGGATCGAGGAGTTGTTCGGCGAGGCGGAGATCGCCCGCGAGGTCGAGCGCATCGCAAGGGAGATCGAGGCGGGCCTGCCGAAGGACGGCGCCGGCCTTCTCGTTCTCTGCGTGCTGAAGGGCGCCTTCGTCTTCACCGCCGATCTCATCCGCGCGCTCAGCCGCCTCGGCGTCTCGCCGGAGGTCGATTTCCTGTCGGTCTCGAGCTACGGCGCGGGCCGCACCAGCGGCGAGCTGCGCCTGACGCGCGATATCGAGGGATCGGTCGCCGGGCGCGATGTGGTGATCGTGGAGGATATCCTCGAGAGCGGGCGCACCCTCGCCTTCGCCGGGGACCTTGCCCGCACGCGCGGCGCGCGCTCGGTCCGCTCGGTGGTCCTCCTCGACAAGCGCGGCCATCGCAAGGCCGATATCGAGCCCGATCATCTCGGCTTCGTCTGCCCCGACAAGTTCGTGGCCGGCTACGGAATGGATGCCGGCTACAGGTTCCGCGAACTGCCCTTCGTCGGGGCCGTGACGGAGGATTGAGAGAGCCGCGCCATCACGGCGACGGGCGACAGGGGGCCGGAGCGGGCCGGACATCCGGCGGGGAAGTGCCCTTGGGTGAGCTTCGCTGTGCGTCCGACAAGGCCGCGCCGAATCCAGCCTCGCGCAAGTTCGGAGTGAAACTTTCGATCAAGGCTTTGGCTTTAGACCTTCAGAACAGGCGATGTTCGCTTGTGGGTCCGAGCGCCGGAGTGGGACGAGCTCCCGTCCCGACCACCCCCGCTTCCCGCGGGACGGACCCCGACAACGGGACCGATACGGTTCGAAGACGGATCAGGAGAGATCGGACATGGCGAAGATACTGGTTGCGGAAGACGAGCAGGCGGTGCGCCATCTCGTGTCCCGCGCCCTGCGCATGGACGGCCACGATGTCTGCGAAGCCGAGGACGGCGTCGAGGCGCTCGAGCTTCTGGAGGAAATGGACGGGCGGGTCGATCTCGTCCTGTCCGATATCCGCATGCCGGCCATGACCGGCATCGAGCTCGCCCACGAGACCGCGCGGCGCTGGCCGCAGATCAAGATCGTTCTGATGACCGGCTATGCCGAGCAGAAGGAAGCGGCCGAGAGTCTCGCGGCGGTGATCGAGGACGTGCTCGACAAGCCCTTCGCCATCCAGAGCGTGCGCACGCGCGTCAGCGAACTCGTGGCGGGCGGCCTCGATGCGCGCGGTCCCGGGCGGGCCTACGCCTGAGGGCGCGCCGCCCTTTTTTCCGAAGGTTTCGCGAGTGAGGTCAGGCCGGAGCGGTGCCGCCTATTGGGGCGGGCCCTCGTCGAAGCCCGTGAACACGGTGATCGTCTGGTCGCGCGGCGGCGCGAAGGCGATCCGCTCGTCGGTATAGCTGAAATTCTGGGCGTTGGTGCCCGAGGCCGTGGTCGGAACGCGGCCGAGATCGGAATAGATCACGTCGTCGCCGCGCAGGACGGCGATGCGCAGGGGAAGCTCCACCGCCCCGGGTCCGGCGGGGCCCGGCGCGATGCGCCCGCCCACATCCACCTTCATGCGGAACTGACCGTCGACGATACGGCAGGTGGCCTGGGCGCCGATGATGTTGGCGCTGTAGGCGAGCTGGCCGTCCACCTCCTTGTCGAGGATGTTGGTGCCGTCGCGCACCTGGACCTTGGGACAGGAGGGAGCGGGCTCGCCCAAGGCGGCAAAACTCGTATCCTGGTTGGCGGGCGGCGGCGGGGCGCCGAGGCTGGCCGCCGTTTCGTTCAGACCCTCGCCCTGGCCGGAGGAGGAACAGGCGGCGAGCATGGCGGCCATGCCGACGCCCGCCAGGGACAGATACGAGCGTTTCCGCTTACCATGGTTCATCGATCGGTTCTTCCCTTTCCCTTCCCCGAGGGTCTATACCCTTGTGCCAAGCCTGACATGAGCGCCCGGCGACGGACGTCAATCGCTGGCTTTGACGCCGCAACATGACATTGCCAAGGCAGGCAAGGCCTGAAGAGGCGTTTGCGCCGAACCTGCATGGGAGATCACGTGGAATATGTAAGTACGCGGGGAGATGCTCCCCGTCTCGGTTTCGCCGATACCTTGCTGGCGGGGCTGGCGAGCGATGGCGGGCTCTACGTGCCGACCGCATGGCCGCAGCTTCACCCGGAGACGATCCGCGGATTTCGCGGGGCTCCCTATGCCGACGTCGCCTTCGCGGTCCTCAGCCCCTTCGTCGGCGAGGACATTTCCGAAGCCGACCTGAAGCGCATGATCGACGAGGCCTATGCCACCTTCCCCCATCCGGCGGTGGCTCCTCTCGTCCAGATCGGGGCGAACCACTTCCTCCTCGAACTCTTCCACGGCCCGACGCTCGCCTTCAAGGACGTCGCCATGCAGCTCATCGCGCGGCTGATGGACCATGTCCTTTCGGAACGCGGCGAGCGCGCGACCATCGTCGGCGCGACCTCGGGCGATACCGGCGGCGCGGCGATCGCCGCCTTCGCGGCGAGCGAGCGGGCCGATCTCTTCATCCTGTTCCCCAAGGGCCGCGTCTCGCCGGTGCAGCAGCGCCAGATGACGACCTCCGGGGCGAAGAACGTGCACGCCGTCGCGGTGGAGGGCACCTTCGACGACTGCCAGGCTCTCGTGAAGGCCATGTTCAACGACCGGCGCTTCCGCGAGGAGGTCGGCCTGTCGGGCGTCAATTCGATCAACTGGGGCCGGATCATGGCCCAGATCGTCTATTACTTCACCGCCGCCGCCAGCCTCGGCGCGCCGGACCGCACGATCTCCTTCACCGTGCCGACCGGCAATTTCGGCGATATCTTCGCGGGCTTCGCGGCCAAGCGCATGGGCCTTCCCGTCGACCGGCTGATCGTCGCGACCAATGCCAACGACATCCTGGAGCGCACCCTGCGCACGGCGCGGTACGAGACCGACGGGGTCGTCGCCACCATGTCGCCCTCCATGGACATCCAGGTCTCCTCCAATTTCGAACGGCTCGTCTTCGAGGCGAGCGGACGGGACGCGGATCTCGTGCGCCGGCTGATGCAGCAGCTCTCCCAGAGCGGCTCCTTCACCTTGCCCGATCCCGTGATCGAGGCGATCCGCACCGAGTTCGACGCCGGACGCTGCGACGAGGCGCAGACCTCGACGGTGATCCGCGAGGTGCTGGAAGACTGCGCCTATCTCCTCGACCCGCACACGGCCGTCGGCGTCCACGTGGCCGAGGAGCGCATGGGCGCATCGCCGATGGTCACCCTGTCGACGGCCCATCCGGCGAAGTTTCCCGATGCGGTCGAGAAGGCCTGCGGCAGGTCTCCCGCCCTTCCGCCCAGCCACGGGGACCTGATGCAGAAGCGCGAGACCTTCGACGGCCTTCCCAACGATCTCGGCGCGCTGCAGGACTTCGTGCGCGAACGCTCGCGCGCGGGCTCCAAGGCCGGCGAGGCGGTGCGATGACCCGGAACCTCACCCGCCTCGACAACGGCGTCACGGTCATCACCGACCGCATGGACAATCTCGAAAGCGCCGCGCTCGGCTTCTGGGTGAAGTCGGGCGCGCGCGACGAGGAGGAGAACGAGCACGGCATCGCCCATCTCCTCGAGCACATGGCCTTCAAGGGCACCGACCGGCGCAGCGCCCGGGGTATTGCCGAGGAGATCGAGAACGTGGGCGGCGAACTCAACGCCGGCACCAGCGTCGAATCTACCTCCTATTATGCCCGCGTCCTCAAGGCCGACGTGCCGCTCGCGATCGACATTCTCGGCGACATCCTCCTCAATTCGCGCTTCGATCCGGCCGAGCTGGAGCGCGAGCAGCACGTGATCCTGCAGGAGATCGGCGCGGCCGAGGACACGCCCGACGACATCGTCTTCGATCATTTCCAGGAGACCGCCTTCGGCAACCAGGTCCTCGGACGCCCGATCCTCGGCACGCGCGAGAGCGTCACCGGCTTCACCTCCGACGACCTCAGATCCTATCTGAAGCGGCAATACGGTCCGGACCGGATCGTGGTCTCGGCGGCCGGTGCCGTCGACCACGACGCGGTGAGCGCCCAGGTCGAGGCGCTCTTTGCCGGCAGGTCGCACGAGATCGTCGCCTCCCCCGCCGCATCCGGCGCATCCGAGCGCCGTCCGGCCACCTATACGGGCGGCGAGTTCCGCGAGAACCGCGACCTCGCCGATGCCCAGCTCGTCCTCGGCTTCGAGGGCCGGCCCTATTACAAGCGCGATTTCTACGCCTCCCAGGTCCTCTCCATGGTTCTGGGCGGCGGCATGTCCTCGCGCCTCTTCCAGGAGGTGCGCGAGAAGCGCGGCCTCTGCTACTCGATCTACGCCTTCCACTGGAGCTTCTCCGATTCCGGCCTGTTCGGCATCCATGCCGCGACCGGCGAGGACGAGCTTGCCGAACTCGGCGAGACGATCGTCCAGGAACTCGGACGGGCCTGCGAGGCGATCGGCGAGGACGAGGTGCGCCGGGCGCGCGCCCAGATGCGCTCCAGCCTGATGATGGGCCAGGAAAGCCCGTCCATGCGGGCCGGCCAGATGGCGCGCCAGCTGATGTTCAACGGGTCGATCATCACCAATGAGGAGCTGATCGAGCGCATCGAGGCGATCGATGCCGGCCGCCTGAAGGATCTGGCCGGCCGTCTCTTCGTCGACGGCGTCCCGACCCTTGCCGCCATCGGAAAGCTCGACAAGCTCGCCGGCGCCGACGCGCTCGTCTCGCCCCTTGCGGGCGCCGGCGACCAGCGACCGCGCCTTGCGGGCCTCGCCTGAGGCAGGGCGCGTCGTGCATCTCCTCGATTCCCTGGTCAGGCCCCGGTCTCCGGTCCTGATCGGGGAGCGCGTCCTGTTGCGGATGCCGAAGCGCGCAGACTACGAGGCCTGGGCGAGCCTTCGCGGCGAGAGCCAGGGCTTCCTGCGCCCCTGGGAGCCGGAATGGACCGCGGACGAGCTGTCGCTGAGGGCCTACCGGGCGCGGCTGCGGCGCTATTACGGCGATGTGCACCAGCGCAGCGGATGGACGTTCTTCGTGTTCGACCGCGAGGGGAGCGTGCTGATGGGCGGGTTGACGCTCGGCCAGATTCGGCGTGGAGTCGCCCAGGTCGCCACGCTCGGCTACTGGATGGGCGAACGATTCGCCGGCCAGGGCCTGATGCGCGAGGCGGTGACGGAGGTGACCCGCTTCGCCTTCGCCAGCGAGAGCCTGCACCGGGTCGAGGCCACCTGCCTGCCCTCCAACGGGCGCTCGGTGGCGCTTTTGAAGCGTTGCGGCTTTTCCCGCGAGGGTCGGCTGCGGCGATATCTGAAGATCGCCGGAACCTGGGAAGATCATGACCTCTACGCGCTGCTTGCCGAAGAATGGCCGTGATCGGACGCGACAGACGGGACAGACACGAGATGAGAGCATCGAGTACGCCGTGCCGGCTTCACCAGACCCTGCCATGACCGCCGGCGCACGCAGAGACGGAGCGGCGCTGATCCTTGCCGGATCGAACGCCTCTCTTCGCCGCGCCGTCCTCTTCGTCTTCGCCCTTCTGTCGGCGCTCGTCTTTCTCGCGCCGTCCGCCCGCGCGCTCGACGTCGTCGCCGTCTCGCCCAACGAGGCGGTGATCAACCTGCAGCCGGCGATGGAGATCCACCGCAATGCCGGACGCAATTTCCAGGTCTCGGCGGTTCCCGGCCCAGAAGGCATCGTGCGGCGCATCGAGATCGATGCGACGAGCCCGGACTCGAACGGCGACTGGGCCGTCTTCGCGCTCACCAACGAGAGCGACGAGCAGATCGACCGGCTGATCGTCGCCCCCCATTTCAAGCTCGCAGGATCGGGCGTCCTGTCGCCCGATCTCGGCTCCCAGCGCATTGCCGCCATCACGCCGAGCCAGGGCTTCGCGCTCGAACGCCAGCCTTCCAGCGAGGCCGACGAATTCCTCGTCACGCTCGATCCGGGCGCAATCGTGACCTTCGTCGCCGAACTCTCGGCCGAGCGCCTGCCCGATGTCAGGCTCTGGGAGCCGGCCACCTATCGCGAGAACGTCAACGCCTTCACCCTCTATCGCGGCATCGTGCTCGGCATCGCCGGCCTCCTCGCCGTCTTCCTGACGATTCTCTTCGTCATCAAGGGATCGGCGATGTTCCCGGCCGCCGCCGCCCTCTCCTGGTCGGTGCTCGCCTATATCTGCATCGACTTCCAGTTCTGGGAAAAGCTCATTCCCTTCGCACCGGGCCAGGAGCCGGTCTGGCGGGCGGGGGTCGAGGTGTCCTTCCTCTTCACCCTCCTCCTCTTCCTGTGCGCCTATCTCACCCTCAATCGCTGGCACGGCTATCTGACGATCGTCTCCAGCCTCGTTCTGGCGGCCGCCGCCGCGCTCGGCGTCTACGTGCTCTTCGATCCGGTGAGCGCCGCCGGCATCGCGCGCCTGTCGATCGGCGCGACGGCCGCGCTCGGCCTCGCCGCGATCCTCACCTTGAGCTTCAAGCGCTTCGACCGGGCGGTGATGCTGCTGCCCACCTGGCTCCTCCTCATCGTCTGGGTCTGGGCCGCCTGGCTCACGGTCACCGGCCGGGTCTCCAACGACATCATCCAGCCGGCGCTCGGCGGCGGCCTCGTCCTCATCGTGCTCCTCATCGGCTTCACCGTCATGCAGCACGGCTTTGCCGGCGGAACGCTCGCCGAAGGCCTCGTCTCCGATCTGGAGCGCCGCTCCCTCGCCTTGTCGGGTTCGGGCGATGCGATCTTCGACTGGGACATTCCCCGCGACCGCATCTTCATCGATTCGGACGGGGACATGCTGTCCGCTCTTCCTGTGGAGAAGATGAACGGGCCGGCGCGCAACTGGCTGCCGATTCTTCATCCCGACGACCGCGACCGCTTCAAGCTCACCCTCGACACCATCCTGGAACATCGGCGCGGCCGCATGCATCAGGACTTCCGGGTGCGCGATGCCGACGGCCACTATCACTGGCTGGCGCTGCGGGCCCGGCCGATGCTGGGGACCGACGGCGAGGTGATGCGCTGCGTCGGCACGCTGAAGGACGTGACGGCCGCCAAGAAGGCCGAGGACCGGCTGTTGCAGGATGCCCTCGTCGATCAGCTCACCGGACTTCCCAACCGGGAGGTGTTCATGGACCGGCTGGAGGCGGTCAACCGCCTCGCCGCCGATTGCCAGGAGGTCCAGCCGACGGTCTTCGTCATCGACATCGACCGGTTCAAGCAGGTCAACGACGATTTCGGACTTGCCACCGGCGACACGATCCTGCTCACCCTCGGGCGGCGCCTGAAGCGGGTGCTGAAGGCGCAGGACACCCTCGCCCGGCTTTCTGGCGACCAGTTCGGCGCGATCCTCCTCTCCGAGACGACGGCCGACGGCGTGGCGGCGGCGGCCGAGCGCATGCGCGAGGCGCTGTCGGCCCCGATCGGCTTTGCCGACCGCGACATCGTGCTCACGGGCTCGATCGGTCTCACCGGCTGGTCCGCGGACCAGACGGCGCCGGAAGCGGTGATGGAGGCCGATCTCGCAATGCATCAGGCCAAGCGGATGGGCGGCGACCGGATCGAGCCCTTCCGCCCGTCCTACAAGGCCATCGGCTCCTCGCGCATCGCGCTGGAGACCGATCTCAGGCGCGCCTTCGATCGGCACGAGCTGACGCTCGCCTTCCAGCCGATCATCGCGCTGGAGGACGGCCGGATCGCCGGTTTCGAAGCGCTGATCCGCTGGGATCATCCAAGGCGCGGCAAGATCTCGCCGAACGAGTTCGTGCCCCTCGCCGAGCGCTCCGGGCTCATCATCCAGATCGGCCAGTTCGCCCTCGAGGAAGCCGCCAAGCGCCTCAGCGACTGGCACCGGGTGACCGGCGACACCTCGCTCTTCATGTCGGTCAACGTGTCGAGCCGCCAGCTCATCACCCAGGACCTGATCTCGGACGTCGAAACGGTGCTGACGCGCTACCGCCTGCCGCCGGCTTCGCTGAAGCTGGAGATGACCGAGTCCCTCGTGATGGACAATCCCGAGCTCTCGGCCCAGCTCCTCGCCCGGATCGTCGAACTCGGCGTCGGCCTGTCGCTCGACGATTTCGGCACGGGCTATTCCTCCCTCGCCTATCTGATGCGCTTCCCCTTCGACACGCTGAAGATCGACCAGTCCTTCCTCAGGCACAACGCCCAGCCCCAGCGGCCGGTGATCCTGAAGAGCATCGTGACGATGGCCCAGGATCTCGGCCTGAGGATCGTCGCGGAGGGCATCGAGAGCCGGGACGATGCCGCGAGCCTGCGCGAGATGGGCTGCGATTTCGGGCAGAGCTTCCTGTTCTCCAAGCCCCTCAATCAGGAAGAGGCGCGCCAGGCGCTTCTAGCAAAGGACTCAGGCCTGAAGCGCACCGCGTAAGGGGGTGCGTAAGGGGTGTGGAAGCGCGGCGGGAGACGGCGCGTCGGCGAAGGGGACGAGAGAGGCGGGCGCACGGCCCGCGGCCCCCGTCTCGGCCCTTGGCCGTCTCCCATGGCTCCTCCCCCTCCCGGGTCAGGCGTGGCCGGCCTCTGCATTGAGGAAGGCCTGGTTGATGCCGAGGAGAGCCAGCGCCTGCTCGTATTTTTCCGAAAGATCGGCGGAGAAGACGATCGAGAGATCGGCCTTGCAGGTGAGCCAGCCGTTCTGGGCGATCTCCTCCTCCAATTGTCCGGGCGCCCATCCCGAATAGCCGAGCGCCATGATCGCCGTGCGCGGTCCCACCCCTTGCGAGATCGCGCGCAGGATATCCGTCGTCGGCGTCAGCGCCACGTCCTCGTCGACGGCGACGGTGGATTCGGAATCGTAATCGGCCGAATGGAGGACGAAGCCCCGACTCTGCTCCACCGGCCCGCCCCGGCAGACCGAGACCGACAGGGCGCTCGAAGGCGCGCGGATATCGCTCTCGCTCTCGACGATGCCGAGCTGGGTGAGGAGTTCGGTGAAGCTCGTCGGCTGCGGCTTGTTGATGATGAAGCCCATCGCGCCGTTGGGCGAATGGGCGCACAGATAGATGACCGTCCGCTCGAACGGCTCTCCCTCGATCCCCGGCATGGCGATGAGGAAATGGCCTTCGAGGGAGGTTGCGGTCTCGCTGATGCTGACTTTCGAGGGCACGCGGCTCGTCTCCGGTGAAGGCGCGATGCTGCCGGGACAGGGAGGGACCGGACGGACGACATCACGCGTCGAAACAGGTGCTTCGGGCGGCGGCGCTCGGGTCTGGCCCGTGCCGCGCCTTCGGCTTGGGTCTTCCTAAGGTGACATCGCGGCCATGGTTTTGCCAGTCCGCAAATCGCCCGAGCGAGGTCACGTCATGGCGCGCGGCGCTCGCGTCCCCGGCGCGCGCGATGGCGCATGGCCCCGCGAAGGCCTTCGGGGCCGGCATTCCCGCCCGCCACCGCAGCGGAGCCGCGACCTCGATCCCGCGACATCCGGTACGACATCGAGGAACCGGGGCCATGTTTCGGTCCGATAGGTCGGGCAGAAGCGGGGCGGCACGCCGAGAGGATCACGATCATGTTCGCCACGCTTTCACGCAGACCCGCAAGCCTCGCGCTCCTTGCCGTAAGCCTCTCCATCCTAGGCCCGGCAGGTCTCGCGTCGAAGGCCCTCGCCTTCGGCCCCGAAAGCGCGAGCCCGGTCGCCGATCTGCGGCTGATTGCGTCCGAACCCGGTCCCGGCGGCAGAATCGAGGGCGTCTTACGGATCGATCTCGAAGAGGGCTGGAAGACGTACTGGCTCGATCCGGGCCCTTCCGGCATTCCGCCCCGGATCGACGTTGCGGCGGGACCGGATGCCGGGACAACGACGCTTTTCGCCCCGATCCCCCATCGCTTCGGCGAGGATCTGGCGCGGGCCAACGGCTATGACGCGGATGTGGACCTGCCCTTCGTGCTCGAACCCCGGACGGCGAAGACGGGCGAGAAGGCCGATCAGGGGCCGGTGACGGCGGAGGTCTTCATCGGCGTGTGCAGGGAGATCTGCGTGCCGGTGCAGGCGAGCCTTAAAGCCGAGAGCGGCGAAAATGGAGACGGGGACGGGGACGGGGCGATCGCTGCGGCGTTCGAGCGGCTGCCCGTGCCGCTTTCGCCCGGAACCGTCACAGCGCGGATCGAGGGCGACAGCCTTCTCGTCGGCCTTTCGGGGACGCGAAGCGTCAGCGACGCCTTCGTCCTCGGGCCGAAGGGCTGGTATTTCGGCGAGCCCGGCGAGCCGAGCCGCAGCGCGGGCCAGACGGTCTTCCGCGTGCCGATCGAGGAACGCCCGAAGGCGAAGGCGAAGGCGGACGCCGGTCCCGGCGACGCGCTCCCGCTGGAGGTCCTGTTCGCGGACGGGGGCAAGGGGCTGAGCGCGACAGTCGAGGCGCGCTGACGCTTCGCACCGGCCCCGGTCTTCGCGCCATCAGTTGCGGCAGGAAGACGCCCGAGCTTCAGCCCCGGCGCTTCTTCTTGAACGGCTCCATGCCGTCATTGGCCAGCTGGTCGGCGCGCTCGTTGCCCTCGTGACCCGCATGGCCCTTCACCCAGTGGAAGGTGACGTCGTGGCGCTGGCGCTCGGTATCGAGGCGCTGCCAGAGTTCGGCATTCTTCACCGGCTTCTTGTCGGCGGTCTTCCAGCCGTTCTTCTTCCAGCCGTGGATCCACTTGGTGATGCCGTCGCGCATATAGGCCGAGTCCGAATGCAGATCGACGGCGCAGGGGCGCTTGAGGGCCGAGAGGGCCTCGATGGCGGCAAGCAGTTCCATCCGGTTGTTGGTGGTGTTGTCCTCGCCGCCCTTCAGCTCCTTGCTGTTCTCGCCGAAGCGCAACAGGACGCCCCAGCCGCCCGGCCCCGGATTTCCCGAGCAGGCGCCGTCGGTATAGATCTCGACCCGCTTTTCTTCGCTCAACCCGTCTCTCCGATCGCCGTGTAGCCGTATTCGCCCGCGCTCGCCACGGTGCGGTGGAAGCGCAGCTTGCGCAGGTATTCGCGCGGGTCCTTCTTGGTGACGAAGCTGCCGTCCGGCACCGTCAGCCAGTCGTAGAGCCGCGTCAGGAGGAAGCGCATGGCCGCGCCCCGGCACAGGAGCGGCAGCGCCGCGACCTCGGCCTCCTCCAGGGGGCGCACCGACTGGTAGCCGGACAGAAGCGCCGCGCCCTTGGTGAGGTTGAAGCTGCCATCGGGCTCGAAGCACCAGGCGCAGAGCGTGATGGCGATGTCGTAGGCGAGGAGATCGTTGCAGGCGAAGTAAAAGTCGATGATCCCCGACAGGTCGCCGGCAAGGAAGAACACGTTGTCGGTGAAGAGATCGGCATGGATGACGCCCGCCGGAAGCCCCGTCGGCCAGCGGGCCTCAAGATGGTCGAGTTCGGAAAGGATCTCCCTCGAAAGACCGGCCTCTACCGTGTCGACGCGGTCCGGACAGGACTGAAACAGCGGGCGCCATGTCGGCATGGAGAGCCCGTTCGCCCGGTGCATCGGAAAGCCCTGCCCGATCGCGTGGAGCCTTGCCATCGCCTCGCCGACCGCGCGGCAATGGGCCGGCATCGGGCGCCGGGCCCCCATGCCTTCGAGGAAGGTGAAGATCGCGGCGGGCCGTCCGGCGAGTTCGCCGAGCGTCTCCCCGTCGCGCCGGGTCACCGGCAGGGGGCAGGACAGGCCGTGGCCGGCCAGATACTGCATCAGCCCCAGGAAATAGGGCAGGTCCCCGGCATTCACCCGCTTCTCGTAGAGCGTCAGGATGAAGGTGCCGCCGGTCGTGCGCAGGAGGAAATTCGAATTCTCGACCCCTTCCGCGATTCCCTTGTAGGAAAGCACCTGGCCGATATCGTAGCCGGCCATGAATTCGAAGAGTTCGGTTTCACCGACCTCGGTATAGACGGCCATGATGTCCTCGCCTCACGCAGGGCCGTTGACGAAGGCCATGTCCGCCGGCGTCAGCGGCGTGTCGCGCAGGGCCCGCATCACCGGGAAGAGCTCGTTCTCCTCCGCCGTCTGGACGATTTCCAGATCGACATCGAAGCCCTGGCGCGCCTTCTCGATGATCGCATCGATCAGGATGTCAGGGGCGGACGCCCCGGCCGAGAGGGCAAGGCGCGCGCCGTCGGCGATCTCGCCCCAGGGAATGTCCCGCTCGCTCTCGACCAGGATCGCGTCCTTCGCGCCGAAGCGCTTGGCGACCTCGACGAGGCGCTTGGAATTGGAAGAGTTGGGCGCGCCGACGACGACGAAGAGATCGGTGCCCTCCGCCGCGACCTTCACCGCGTCCTGACGGTTGGTCGTCGCATAGCAGATGCTCTCGGAGGAGGGCGCGGAGAGCTCCGGGAACTTCGCCATCAGCGCGTTCACCACGCCCGCCGTGTCGTCCACCGAAAGCGTCGTCTGCGTGATGAAACCGAGGGCGGAGGCATCGGCCGGCTCGAAGGCCGCGACGTCCTCCTCGGTCTCGATCAGCGTCACCGAGCCCTCGGGAAGCTGGCCGAGTGTGCCGACGACCTCCGGGTGCCCGGCATGGCCGATGAGAAGCACGTGGCGGCCGAGCTTGACGTGGCGCAGGCCCTGCTTGTGCACCTTGGAGACGAGGGGGCAGGTGGCGTCGAGATAGAACATGTCCCGCGCTTCCGCCCGGGCCGGCACCGATTTCGGCACGCCATGGGCGGAAAAGACCACCGGCTGGCCGTCGTCGGGCACCTCGGTCAGTTCCTTCACGAAGACCGCGCCCATGTCGCGCAGCCCGTCCACCACATATTTGTTGTGCACGATCTCGTGGCGCACATAGACCGGCGCGCCGTATTTCTTGAGGGCGAGGACCACGATCTGGATCGCGCGGTCGACGCCGGCGCAGAAGCCGCGCGGCTCGCACAGCTTCAGCGTAAGGCGCGGCTTGGCCTCGACGGGTGCGGAAACGGATGCGGGGTCCGTTGCGGGGGCGGTGCTATCGGTCAGGGTCATGGCGCGAATGAAGGCATGAGACCTCCCCCTGTCAAGCGCGCGGTCCGCGCGCGCCGCGCAGCGCCCGGACCTGACGGCCGACGAGCAGTCCGGTCATGACCACGAGCACGCAGCCGATGCCGTACCAGGTCAGCGCGTATTGCAGGTGGTTGTTCGGGATCGAGACGATGGTCTGGCCGCCCACGGGCAGCTGGCGCGATGTGGGATCGCGGTCCGCATCGACGAAGAAGGGGACGAGTTCGACCTCCGAGCCGAGGGAAAGTCCCTCGGACATGGCCGCGAGATCCCGCCAGAAGAAGGTGTCCTTCTCCGGATCGTTGTCCGGGACGAAGTAGCCGGGCTTCTCGGTGGGTGCGTTGCGGGCCACCCCTTCGATCCTCACCTCCCCTTCCGGCTGGCTGCCCGGCCGCGTCGACGGGTCGCGCGCCTCGTAGGGCACGAAGCCGCGATTGACGAAGACGATGTGACGGTCGGGCGTCAGGAGCGGCGTATAGACGTTCCAGCCGGTCTGGCCGTCGAAGGTGGAGAAGAAGAAGCGCTCGCCCTCGTTGAGGAAGCGGCCCTCGATCGTGATCGGCTGGTAGTCCACGTCGCCGGTCTCGGCGTAATCGGCGAGCGCTTTATCCAGCGAGACGGGGGCAGCCCCCATGCGCGCGTCGATCCGCTCGATCAGCGCCGTCTTCCACTGGAGGCGCTCGGCCTGCCAGGTGCCGAGGCCGAACAGGATGACGATGCCGACGAGGCAGAGGACGAGGGCGATGGTGAACTTGACGCGGCCCATGGGCTCGGGCCGGCGCGCCTCTGCCAGCGCCTCCTCACCGGCCGCGCTCATCGATCGTCGCTCGTGCGCGAAGAGGGCGAATCGATCGGCTCGCCCGCCTTGCCGGGCGCATGCGAGGCGCCGCGATCGGCCGGGGTCTCGATCCGTCCCTCGCGGGCGCGGTTGGCATAAGTGAGCGTCAGGGTGACACCTTTCAGGAGCCGCATCAGCGGCAAAGTGAGGATCACCGCGAGCGGCAGCCAGATGAGGAAATGGACGTAGAGCGGCGGCTCCATCGCCACCTGCAGCCAGAGAGCGAGGCCGCAGACGAGGAAGCCGATGATCAGGATGACGAAGACGACCGGACCGTCGCCCGTATCGGCGAAGCCGTAATCGAGGCCGCAGACATCGCAGGATCTGGCGGGCTTCAGGAAGCCGGCGAAGAGCCGGCCCTCGCCGCAATGGGGACAGCGGCCCGCAAGGCCCGCCCGGACCGGATCTGGCTCGCTGCGGCCTGTCTCGCTCATGGTCTCGTCCTTTTTCTTGCGGGTCCGCAAACCAAAGGGGCGGGCCTTTCGGACCCGCCCCTTCTCAAACCTGTTGCCGGCGGCCCTGATCAGGCCGCGTAGAAGGGTGCACCCCAGCCGCCCCACACATAGATGGAGAAGAAGAGGAAGAGCCAGACCACGTCGACGAAGTGCCAGTACCAGGCGGCCGCCTCGAAGCCGAAATGCTTCTGGGGCGTGAACTGGCCGGCCATCGCCCGGATGAGGCAGACGATCAGGAAGATCGTGCCGACGAGGACGTGGAAGCCATGGAAACCCGTCGCCATGAAGAAGGTCGAGCCGTAGATCGAGCCCGAGAAGGCGAAGGGGGCATGCATGTATTCGAAATACTGCACGTAGCTGAACAGGACGCCGAGGGCGACCGTGAGCGCCAGACCCGCCTTCAGGCCCTTGCGATCACCGTGGAGCAGCGCGTGATGGGCCCAGGTGACGGTGGTGCCGGACAGGAGCAGGATGATCGTGTTGAAGAGCGGCAGATGCAGCGGGTCGAGAACCTCGATGCCGACCGGCGGCCACTGGCCCCCGAGCACCTCGGTGCGCGATGCCTGGATCGCCTCGTTGGGGAAGAGGCTCGCATCGAAGAAGGCCCAGAACCAGGCGACAAAGAACATCACCTCGGAGGCGATGAACATGATGATGCCGTAGCGCAGGTGCATCGACACGACGCGCGTGTGCTTGCCCTCCAGGCTCTCGCGAACGGCGTCCGACCACCAAGCATACATCGTGTAGAGAACGATCGCGAGACCGAGGACGAAGATCCACGGCGTCGCGAGATTGATGCCGAACAGGTTGAAGTCCTGGGAGCCGGTCCAGCGGAACAGCGCGACCGCTCCGAACAGCATGACGAACGCGCCCACGGAACCGATGAACGGCCAGGGGCTCGGGTCCACCATATGATAGTCATGCTTGGCGTGCGCGTCAGCCATTCCGCCTCTCCCCATTCTCGGCGCCGGCCCCGTCCTGTCGGGATCCGGCGGCTTCGGCCTGTCGATCGTCCGGCGAGCGCGCCGTCGCGCCCTCCGTCCGGGTGGTCATGTTCATAAAGCGCCTTGGCCCGCTTCGGAAGTGTCCGTTTGGGCAGCACGCGCGATTTCGTCCGGATCGTCGATCGGGAAGAAGGTGTAGGACAGCGTGATCGCATATCCGTTCTTCAGCTCCTCCGCCTCGCGGATGTCCGGATCGACGAAGAAGGTGATCGGCATGTCGACGCTTTCGCCCGGCTGGAGCACCTGCTCGTCGAAGCAGAAGCATGCGATCTTGTTGAAGTAGATGCCGGCGGCGTCGGGCGTCACGTTGAACAGCGCCTGCCCGACGATGGGCTTGTCCGAATTGTTGACGGCCCGGTAGGAGGTCTCGGAGGTCTCGCCGAGGCGCACGGTGATCGCGCGGTCGTTCGGGCGGAAGGTCCAGGGCAGGCCCTTGGCGACATTGCCGTCGAAGCGCACCGTGATGGTCTCGTCGCTTGCCTGAAGCGTGTTGGCCTCGGCGCGCTGGGTCGTGCCGCCATAGCCGGTGACCTGGCAGAAGAGCTGGTAGAGGGGCACGGAGGCGTAGGCCGCGCCCACCATGCCGAAGATAAAGGCGGTGCAGGAGGCCGCGATGATGCGGTTGCGGCGGCGGGCGGCGGGCTGATCCGCCTTCGCCGGCACTGTTCCGCGCTCGTGGTTCGGCTTGGCTTCGTTCATCACGACCCCATCTTGATCAGCGAGACGACGTAGAAGACGCCGACGAGGACGAGGAGCGTCAGCGCGATCGCGATCGAGCGCTTGCGCCTCGCCTTCTCCTCGGCCGGCGTGAGCTTGACCGTTTCGGGCTTGTCCTTCTCGCTCAAGCCACAGCTCCGATCAGGCCGGTCACCGTGGTCTCGGCGAGGAGCGTGACGAAGAGGCCGAAGAGATAGAGGATCGAGAAGCCGAAGAGCTTCTTGGCCGGGATCATCCGCTCGTCGCCATCGGCCATCTTCAGGACGCCGTAGGCGTGCTTCAGGAACAGGGCGCCGAGGACGATGGAGACGGCGCCGTAGACCGGACCCGCGAAGCCCATGACGAAGGGCAGGATCGCCACCGGGACGAGGACCAGCGAATAGGCGAAGATCTGGCGGCGGGTGGAGGCTTCACCGGCGACATTGGGCAGCATCGGCACGCCGACCTTGCCGTATTCCTTCATCTTGAAGAGCGCGAGCGCCCAGAAATGGGGCGGCGTCCACAGGAAGATGATGGCGAAGAGCACGAAGCTCTCGATCGAGACGCTGCCCGTCACGGCCGCCCAGCCGATCATGGGCGGGAAGGCGCCGGCGGCGCCGCCGATGACGATGTTCTGCGGCGTCGAGCGCTTGAGGCCCATGGAATAGACGACGACGTAGAAGAAGATGGTGAAGGCGAGGAAGCCGGCCGCGAACCAGTTGGAGACGAGGCCGAGGGTCATGACCGAGAGGATCGACAGGAGGATGCCGAAGCCGAGGGCGGCATCCGGCTCCACGCGGCCCGAGGGAATCGGCCGGGTGCGGGTGCGCTCCATGTTCTGATCGATGTCGGCGTCGTACCACATGTTGAGCGCGCCCGAGGCGCCGGCACCGACCGCGATCGCGACGATCGAGATGATCGCGAGGAAGGGATTGATCGACCCAGGGGCGAGCGCCATGCCGCACACGGCCGTCAGCACCACGAGCTGCATCACCCGCGGCTTCAGGAGCGCGAAGAAATCCTTCGGCTCGGCCATGGAGATGGCGGGCGCTGGGGAGAGGGTGCTGGTCTCGATCGTCGACAAGGGCGGAAATCCCGAGGTTCGTGGCAATGGCGACGTGGCACCGGCGTCGTGCGGTTCACGTCCTGGCGATGGCGCCCGGGCGATCCTTGCGTCCCGCGACCCCGCCCGAGCCGATGCTATGGGACGGGGAGAAGCGGGGATCATGGCCGGTGGGCGGCTTCATCGGTGAGGGCCCGGCCGCTACCGGCCGGGCCCTCCAATGGCGGGAAAGCGTCGTCTGCGCTGCGGGTCAGCTGACCCGCGGCAGCTCTTCCCACTGGTGGTAGGGCGGCGGCGAGGAGAGCTTCCACTCGAGGGTGGTCGCGCCTGCGCCCCATGGGCTCTCGCCTGCGACCCGCTTGCGGGCGAAGGCTTCCCAGACGCCGTAGAGGAAGACCAGGACGGCGATGCCGGAGAGGTAGGACCCCATCGAGGAGACGAAGTTCCAGCCGGCGAAGGCGTCCGGATAGTCCACGTAGCGGCGCGGCATGCCGGCGGCGCCGAGGAAGTGCTGCGGGAAGAACAGGATGTTGACGCCGACGAAGGTCATCCAGAAGTGAACCTTGCCGATCGTCTCGTTATACATGTAGCCGGTCATCTTCGGGAACCAGTAGTACCAGCCCGCGAAGATGGCGAAGACGGCGCCGAGCGACAGCACGTAGTGGAAGTGGGCCACCACGTAATAGGTGTCGTGCAGCACGCGGTCGAGGCCGGCATTGGCGAGCTTGACGCCCGTCACGCCGCCGACGGTGAACAGGAAGATGAACCCGATCGCCCACAGCATCGGCGTCTTGAAGGTGATCGAGCCGTGCCACATCGTGGCGATCCAGGAGAAGATCTTGATGCCGGTCGGCACCGCGATGACCATGGTCGCGAACACGAAGTAGCGCTGGGTGTTGAGCGAGATGCCCGAGGTGTACATGTGGTGCGCCCACACGACGAAGCCGACGACACCGATCGCCACCATGGCATAGGCCATTCCGAGATAGCCGAAGACCGGCTTGCGCGAGAAGGTGGAGACGATGTGGCTGACGATGCCGAAGGCCGGCAGGATCAGGATGTAGACTTCCGGATGGCCGAAGAACCAGAACAGGTGCTGGTAGAGGATCGGGTCGCCGCCGCCGGCCGGATCGAAGAAGGTCGTTCCGAAATTGCGGTCGGTGAGGAGCATGGTGATCGCACCGGCGAGGACCGGCAGCGACAGGAGAAGCAGGAACGCGGTGACGAGCTGCGACCAGACGAAGAGCGGCATCTTGTGCAGCGTCATGCCCGGAGCGCGCATGTTGAGGATCGTCGTGATCAGGTTGATCGCGCCGAGCAGCGAGGAGACGCCGGCAAGGTGGAGCGCGAAGATCGCGAGATCCACGGCCGGTCCCGGATGGCCGGTGGTCGACAGCGGCGGATACATGGTCCAGCCGGTGCCCGCACCGTTGGAGCCCGGCGCACCCTCGACGAAGAGCGAGGCGATGAGCAGCAGGAAGGACGGCGGCAGCAGCCAGAACGCGATGTTGTTGACGCGCGGGAAGGCCGTATCGGGCGCGCCGATCATGATCGGCACGAAATAGTTGCCGAAGCCGCCGATGAGGGCGGGCATGACCACGAAGAAGATCATGATCAGGCCGTGGCCCGTGGTGAAGACGTTGTAGATCTGCGGATCGGAGAAGATCTGCAGACCCGGCTCCTGCAATTCGGCGCGCATGGCGACCGAAAGAGCGCCGCCGACGATGCCGGCGAAGATCGAGAAGATCAGGTAGAGGACGCCGATGTCCTTGTTATTCGTCGAATAGACCCAACGAACCCACTTCGAAGAAGGGGTATGATCGTCATGGTCGTGAGTGGCTCCATATGCCATCGTGATGAGATCTCCCTGAACCTTGGGGGTTCGTTAGCGTGACGCGACCGAGGTCCCGGACCGGGCGGTCTCGAGAGCGGCGTTCAACTGTTCGTTCGCCGCCGAGACGTCGTCCTGGGCGGCCTGATACCAGGCGTCGTACTGTTCCCTGGAGACCGCGCGAACCGCGATGGGCATGTTCGAATGGGCGGTTCCGCACAGCTCGGAGCACTGACCGTAGAAGATGCCTTCGCGATTGGCCTCGAACCAGTATTCGTTGAGACGGCCCGGCACCGCGTCGACCTTCACGCCGAGCGAGGGGACGGCGAAGGAATGAATGACGTCCGCCGCGGTGGAGATGACGCGCACCACGGTATCGACCGGGACGACCACCTCGTTGTCGACCGCGAGAAGACGCGGATAGACCTCGAGATCGCCCTTCTCGGCATGGGCCTCGTCCTGGGCCTCGACCGTATCGGTGAGCTGGCCGATCGGATAGGAGGCGAAGGAGACGGTCGCGGCCGGATCCTCGGCGGTCTCGAGCGGCTGATACTCGTATTCCCAGTACCACTGATAGCCGGTCGCCTTGACGGTGAGCTCGGGCTCGCGCGGCGGATTGTACTGGTTGGTGAGGAGCTGGAAGGAGGGAATCGCCAGAAGCAGGAGCACGATCACCGGCGCCAGCGTCCAGATCACCTCGATCGTGGTGTTGTGGGCGGTGCGCGACGGGTTCGGATTGGCCGCGGCCCGGTAGCGGAACACGCACCAGGCCAGAAGCCCGGCGACGAAGATCGTGATCGGCACGATGAAGAAGAGCGAATAGTCGCTGAACCAGTGGATCTGCTCTTCGATCGGCGAATAGGCCGTCTGCAGACCGAGCTGCCACGGATGCGGCTTGCCGATGACGGTTTCGCCGGCTTCCTGGGCAAGCACCGCCCCTGTTCCGGCCAGCAATGCTCCGACCGTCAAGCTCCAAGCTTTCACGCTGTTCCTCCTTATCCGGCCGTATCGGGCCGGGCAGCCACTCGAACCTTCCGGTCGGATCGATGCGGCTCAGGCGTGGAGGGGACGATGGCTCGTCCGGCAAGCGCGCAAGGCAAACCCGACCAGTTGGATTGAGCGCTTGAACCATGAAAACTCGAAACCCGCAACACCTCGGGAGCCGCTTTCCGTGCGACATAGACCCGCGCGAAGACCCCGCGCGCCTGCCTGTGGGACGGCTTCGACGGACGCCCCCGCGGCGGGCTCGAAGGACGTTTCCGCCCGGCGACAAGGGCCCCGATCGCCGGCCTGGAGAGCGGTGCGCGGACCGGGAGCGCCGCCGTCGGACCCCGGTGCCGCAGGGCGCGGCGCATGGGTCTTCGACCAATGGACGACGCGTTCGGGCGCGCTTCGCCTCCGTGTCAGGATGGGGCCATGTTCATGCCGCATGTTTGATGGAACGCAGGCGCTCACGCACGAAGGCATACGCCGTTCGCCCCGCGCTTCCACGAGTTCCCGACGACGAGGATGTCATGTTTCCTTCCCGCAATGCTGCCGATCGGCCACGCCCGAGAGGGATCGGCACCCTTGCCGCGCTGCTTCTTCTCGCCTCGGCGGGGGCGGCGAGCGCCCAGTTCGCCTCCGATCCGATCGGGCGGCTGAAGAGCCAGCACGGCGCCTGGGGCATCGTCTGCTCGACGCCTGCGGGCGCGCCCGGCGAGCAATGCCTGATGCGCCAGGTCGTGCTGCCGCCCGATCGGCGCGAGATCGGCTTCTCGGTCTCGATCCTGCATCTGGCCGACGGCACGGGCACGATCCTGAGGGCCCGCGCGCCGCTCGGCATCATCCTGCCGAACGGGCTGCGCCTCCACATCGACGGCGAGTTCATCGGCATCACGCCCTTCCTGCGCTGCTTCGATACCGGCTGCATCGCGGACGTCGCCCTCGACGAGGCGCTGACCGAGAAGCTCTCCAAGGGGCAGGAGGCGACGTTCTCCTTCTTCCAGACGCCCGAGGAGGGGATCGGCATCCCGGTCTCGCTCGATGGCTTCACCGCCGCCTACGACGCCCTGCCCAAGCCGCAGCCGCAGGCTGGCAGTGCTGCGACGCCGCAGGAACCGGCCGCCGCGCAGTAGGCGGGAGGGCAGACGGGCGCCGGGGGCGCCTTGGTTTAAAGACCGGCGCGCGCGACCTATCTTGGCGAGACTGAACGAACCGCATGGCGTCCGCCATGCGCGCCAAGCGGAGACCATATGATGTCCATGTCCCTGATCGAGCGCTTCGACGTCTCGAAGGCCGAGATCGAGGCGGTGCTCGGGGAGACCCTCAAGGGCGCCGACGACGGCGAACTCTACATGGAATATCGCGAGAGCGAATCGCTCTCCTTCGACAACGGGCGGCTGAAGGGCGGCAATTTCGGCATCGACCAGGGCTTCGGCCTGCGCGCGGTCGCGGGCGAGGCTGTGGGCTTCGCCCATGCCGACGATTTCTCGATCGCCGCCCTGAAACGGGCCTCCGACGCGGTCGCCACGGTGAAATCGGGCTATCGGGGCACCTATGCCGAGCCGCCCCAGGGCACCAATGCGAGGCTCTACGGCGAGGAGAACCCGATCGGCTCGCCGAGCTTCGAGGAGAAGGTGAAGCTTCTCCAGGCGGTCGACGCCTATCTGCGCGATGCCGGCGAGGACGTGCGGCAGGTTTCGGCGACGGTCGGCGCCCAGTATCAGGTGGTCGAGATCCTGAGGGCCGACGGACGCCTCGTGCGCGACGTGCGCCCGCTGGTGCGCTTCAACGTCTCGGTCGTCTGCGGCGAGGGCGAGCGCCAGGAGACCGGCTCCTTCGGCGCGGGCGGGCGCACCGGCTTCGGCGACTTCATGATCGAGGACACCTGGCAGGCCATCGCCGACCGGGCGCTCGCCCAGGCCCGCACCAATCTGAAGGCCGTGCCCGCCCCGGCGGGTGCCTTCGACATCGTGCTCGGTTCGGGCTGGCCCGGCGTGATGCTGCACGAGGCCGTCGGCCACGGGCTCGAAGGCGATTTCAACCGCAAGAAGACCTCGGCCTTTTCCGGCCTGATGGGCCAGCAGGTGGCCGCGAAAGGCGTGACGGTCGTCGACGACGGCACGATCGCGGAGCGGCGCGGCTCGCTGACGGTGGACGACGAGGGCACGCCGACGAACCGCACGGTGCTGATCGAGGACGGCAAGCTCGTCGGCTACATGCAGGATCGCCAGAACGCCCGGCTGATGGGCGTGAAGGCGACCGGCAACGGCCGGCGCCAGTCCTATGCCCACGCCCCCATGCCGCGCATGACCAATACGATGATGCTCGGCGGCGACTACAGCCCCGAGGAGATCCTCGCTTCGGTCAAGGACGGGATCTATGCCGTCTCCTTCGGCGGCGGCCAGGTGGACATCACCTCCGGCAAGTTCGTCTTCGGCTGCACGGAGGCCTATCGCATCCGCAACGGCAAGGTGGAGGAGCCCCTGAAGGGTGCCATGCTCATCGGCAACGGCCCCGACGCCATGCACCGGGTCGCGATGGTGGGCAACGACCTCGCCCTCGATACCGGCATCGGCATGTGCGGCAAGAACGGACAGGGCGTTCCGGTCGGCGTCGGCCAGCCGCATCTGCGCATGAACCAGATCACCGTCGGCGGCACCGAGGCCGAGTAAGGCCCGAGGCCGCCCGGCTTGTCGGCCCCTCCCCCGGAACTGATGACACATGGGGCACGAGCGGCGCGGGGCGTCTCTCGCGTCGCTGCGCGGGCCGGCGCGCTGCGGGCCCTTCGACGAAGCGGACCGGATGCGAGGCTCAAAGCCGTTCCGCAACATATGACTGCTTAATTATCAGCCATGCCTATTTTTTAGGATTGCGCGATCCCGCGAGCAGGATAGGCTCGATCATGTCCTGGTTCTTCCGCAAGGGAATGACCACGACATCAAGTCGATCCAGCGGGAGGTCGATCGGCGACGTCGTCAACGCGAACGAGGTTTCGCCATGATCGCCATCACTCTTCTTCTCTGCCTGCGAACAGAACCCCAGGACTGCCACAACGAGAACGTCGCCTTCGACGGCACGCTCATGCAATGCGCGCTGTTCGGACAGGCGGTCGCGGCCGAACACCTGAAAGGCCGGCCCAAATGGGCGCTGCGACGCTATCGCTGCGGCGCCTCCGACCTCGCCGAGGCCTGAGGCCTCGGAGCGAACGCGTGGAGAGCCCGTGTTCGAGGCTCGTCGCGAGGGCGCGCCGGGACGTGCGGGCGAAAGGTTTCTTCGACGCGAGAAAGGCCGGAGCGGATGCCCCGGCCTTCCTGTCCTGCCTGCCCTGTGAGGACGGATCTTACTCCGCCGCTTCGCTGTGGCTGGTGCCGGTGCTCTTGGCGGCTCCCGCATCCACCGAGCCGAGCGCCTTGCGCACGCCCTCGGCATAGGCCGGGTCCACCTTCTCGAAATGCGCCAGCTGGCGCTCGACGATGAACTCGGGCACACCCGCCATATGGCCCGCGATATTGGCGAAGAGGCGCTGCTTCTGGGCGTCGTCGAACATCTGGAACAGGGCGCGCGGCTGCGAATAGTGGTCCGCGGTCCCGCGATAGTCGTAGCGCCCGACCTCGCCCGCATAGCGGTGCGGCGGCTCCTGGACCGAGGGGTCCTCCACCGGGCCGCCGAAGCTGTTCGGCTCGTAATAGGCGTCCGGATTGGTCATCAGCCCGTGCGGCATGGTGCCGTCGCGATGATAGTGGGCGACGGGGCTCTTCGGCTTGTTGACCGCGAGCGAATCGTAATGGGTGCCGATCCGGTAGCGATGGGCGTCGGGATAGGAGAACAGGCGGCCCTGCAGCATCCGGTCCGGCGAGAAGCCGATGCCGGGCACGACGTTGGACGGGTTGAAGGCGGACTGCTCGATCTCGGCGAAGTAGTTCTCCGCGTTGCGGTTGAGCTCCATCTCGCCGACCTTGATCAGCGGATAGTCCTTGTGCGGCCAGATCTTGGTGAGATCGAAGGCGCTCCAGCCGGTCTTCTCCTCGAAGGCCTTCTCCTCGCCCTCGGGCATGACCTGGATGTAGAAGTCCCATTTCGGGAACTCCCCGCCCTCGATCGCGCCGAACAGGGCTTCCTGATAGCTCTCGCGGCTCTTGCCTATCACCGTCTCGGCCTCGGCATCGGTGAAGTGCTTGTGGCCCTGACGGGTCTTGAAGTGGAACTTCACCCAGAACCGCTCGCCCTCGGCATTCCACAGGGAGAAGGTGTGCGAGCCGTAGCCGTTCATGTGCATGGGCGTCTGCGGGATGCCGCGATCCGACATCAGGATCGTCACCTGATGCAGGCTCTCGGGGCAGAGCGACCAGAAGTCCCAGGCCGCCGTCGCCGAGCGCATATTGGTCTTCGGATGGCGCTTCTGGGTGTGGATGAAGTCCGGGAACTTGTAGGGATCGGCGACGAAGAAGACCGGCGTGTTGTTGCCGACGAGATCCCAGTTGCCTTCCTCGGTGTAGAACTTCAGCGAGAAGCCGCGAACGTCGCGCTCGGCGTCCGCCGCGCCCTGCTCGCCGGCGACCGTGGAGAAGCGGGCCAGAAGCTCGGTCTCGGCGCCCGGCTGCATGACCTTGGCGCGGGTGTATTTCGAGACGTCCTCGGTCACCTTCAGGGTGCCGTAGGCGCCCCAGCCCTTGGCGTGCACCACGCGCTCGGGGATACGCTCGCGGTTCTGGTGGGCGAGCTTCTCGATGAGCTGGTAGTCCTCGAGGAGGACCGGACCGTGGGTGCCCACGGTCTTGGAATTCTGGTTCGACGCGAGCGGCGCGCCGGCCGTCGTGGTCAGTCTCGGGCGATCGGCCATGGGACCTCCTGATCGGTTTCATCGGTCGGGCGAGAGGCGCCCTGACCGAATGGAATGGTTCCAGTCCGAGCCTCGCAGATCCCGGCGATCATTTCCAATCGCATTTGACGCGCAGCGTCATCGGTTTATCTGATGAAGCATGCTCACCGTCCGCCAGATGCGCTATTTCCGCGAACTCGCCCACACCCTCCATTTCGGGCATGCGGCCCGCGCGCTGAACATCAGCCAGCCCGCTCTGTCCGGCCAGATCGCCCAGATGGAGGCCTTCTTCGGAACCGCCCTCTTCGAGCGCCGACCGGCCGGGGTGACGCTGACGGCGGACGGCGAACTCGTCGCCGGGCGGATCGAAAGCATCCTCGCCGATCTGCACGATCTTGAAAGCCTGGCAAGCCAGGGCGAGGAGACCCTGTCCGGCCGCCTTCGGGTCGGGCTGATCGCGACCGTCGCGCCCTATCTCCTGCCGAGCCTCCTTGCCGGTCTCGGCAAGGCCCATCCGCATCTCGTCTGCGAGGTGCGCGAATCGGTGACGGACCGGCTGCTCGCCGATCTGAAGCGCGGCGAGATCGACTGCGCCGTGGTCGCCCTGCCCCTGCAGGAGGAGGGTCTCGCCACCCTCCCCCTCTTCGACGATCCGTTCTTTCTCGCCGCCCCGATCGACAGGGCGGCGGATCTGCCGAACCCGGTGCCGGCCTCGATCGTCGGCGAGGAGCGCATCCTGCTTCTGGAGGAAGGCCACTGCCTGCGCACCCAGGCCGTGGACATCTGCCGGCTGTCGGACGGGCGCGAGCGGGCCGTCTTCGGCGCAACGAGCCTCGCCACGCTGCTGCGCATGGTGGCGGGCGGTCTCGGGGCGACCCTCATTCCCTCCATGGCCGTCCGGGACGAGACGCGGGGCGGGGGCCTTGCCATCCTGCCCTTCGCCGAGCCGGTGCCCTATCGCCGCCTCGTCCTCGCCTTCCGCCCGACGACGGCACGGCGCGCCGATTTCGAGGCGTTCGCCCGCGCGACACGCACGGCCTGCGAAGAGGCGATCGCGGGTGCGGACCCGGCGATCCGAAGCCCCATCACGGCGCGATGACGAGGAGTTCAATCCCGCCGCCCGAACCCCTGGAAAGGCGCGGTTCGCGCCGGTGAACGCGCCCGCCCGCCGCCTTCCGGGCGAGGGACCCGGCGAGCATTCGCCGCCGCCGCCTCCTATCTCGTCTTCGAGCCTTAAGCTTCGCAGCGCTTAACGACTGGCCGCTTGGCCGGCGGAACGGCCGTAGCGAGGCTTCCAGACCCTTCGACGAGGAGACCGCGAACCGATGCGCATTCCAGGACATGTGATCGCCCCGATCCTCTCACTTCTTGCGGCGGGCACCGTTCTCGCCGGCACAACGGGCCGGGCGGCGGCCGAGGAGAGGTTCACCATCGAGGGCAGCGAGGGCACGAGGCTTTCGGCCACCAGCCACGGAGCGTTCGACGAGCCCTGGGCGATGGCCTTCCTGCCGGACGGCGCCATGCTGGTCACGGAAAAGGCCGGCACTCTGCAACTCGTCGCGGAGGATGGCGGGAAGACCCCGGTCGCCGGCGTTCCGGCGGTCGCCTATGGCGGCCAGGGCGGGCTCGGCGACGTGGTGCTCGATCCCGACTTCGCCGAGAACGGCGTCGTCTATCTGACTTTCGCGGAAGCCGGCACCTCCGGCAACGGCGCGGCGATCGCACGCGGCATCCTCGAGCGGGACGGCGCGCGCCCGGCACTGA
The DNA here is from genome assembly GCF_003403015.1 of Fulvimarina endophytica. Classification (GTDB taxonomy): domain Bacteria; phylum Pseudomonadota; class Alphaproteobacteria; order Rhizobiales; family Rhizobiaceae; genus Fulvimarina; species Fulvimarina endophytica. Next base: position 347,114 of record NZ_QURL01000003.1, on the reverse strand, counting down.
CCGGCGTCGAGGTGATCTGGCGCCAGAGCCCCAAGGTGAGCGGCAACGGCCACTATTCCCACCGCATCGTCTTCGGGCCCGAGGGCTCGGACCAGGAAGGCTTCATGTTCGTCACCTCCGGCGACCGCCAGAAGCAGGACCCGGCCCAGGACATGACGGGCAATCTCGGCAAGATCCTGCGCCTCAACCCGGACGGCACGGTGCCCGCCGACAATCCATTCCAGAGCGAAGGCCCGATCGCCGGCCAGGTCTGGACGCTCGGCAACCGGAACATCCTCGGCATCGATTTCGACAGCCGGAACCGGATCTGGGAGGTCGAGATGGGTCCGCGCGGCGGCGACGAGCTGAATCTCGTCGAGCGGGGCGGCAATTTCGGCTGGCCGCTCGCCTCCGACGGCATCAACTATTCGGGCGTGTCGATCCCCGATCACGATCCGGCGTCGGACGGGTTCGTCGCGCCCAAACTCTCTTGGACGCCGGTGATCTCGCCGGCGAGCCTCCTGATCTATGGCGGCGACGTCTTTGCCGACTGGCGCGACGACGCGCTGATCGCGGCTCTTTCGGGCGAGGCCCTCGTCCATGTCTCGATCGACGACGAGACGGCGAGCGAGACCGAGCGCTTCTCCTGGGACAGGCGGGTGCGCGAGGTGGACGAAGCCCCGGACGGCGCGGTCTTCGTGCTGGAGGACGGGCCGGACGGCCGCCTCATCGAATTGCGGCCCGGCGAAGGGGGATGACCCCGGCGACCGGCGGCAGAGCGACGGCGACGCGGAGGCTGCATCTCCCGGTGCCGACCCCCTCAGTGTCCGGACTCCTCGGCCTCCGGCGAGCCACGGGTGCCGGTGAGGGTATAGGTGAGCCCGTCCCGCGCGTAGTCGGCGATGGCAGAGCCTGCGAAATAGTTCGGGACGACCCGCAGGGTGAGGCGCGAGCCGAAGCCCGATCGCGGCGGCTCGCCGATCGCCGGACCGCCGCTTTCGGCCCAGACGAACCGGAAGCCGTCGCTGCCCGAAAGGTCCCAGCGGATCGAGACGAAGCCGGAGGTGTTGGAGAGCGCGCCGTATTTCGTCGCATTCGTCGCGAGTTCGTGGATGGCCAGCGCGAGCCCCAGCGAGCGCTGCGCCTCGAGCCGGACGGAGGGACCGCTGATCTCGAACCGGCCGCCCTCGTCATGGGGCGCGACCGATGCCTCGACGATATCGACGACTTCGGCCGCCGACCAGCTCGTCGCCGTCAGCGCGTCCTGGGCCCGTGCGAGGGCCATGATCCGGGCCGAGGCGAGTTCGGCGGCCTTTGCCGGATCGGAGGCGTTGCGCAGGCTCTGGGAGACGACGGCCTGGACCATCGCAAGGGTGTTCTTCATGCGGTGGGAGAGTTCGCGCTGGAGGATCCGCCGCTGGCGTTCGCGCTCTTTCTGATCGGCCAGAAGCAGCTTCTGGCTTTCCAGGAGCGCGTTCGAGCGCACCTTTTCCTCCTTCAGCTCGATGACCGCCGCATGCAGGACATGGATCAGGACGACGTCCACCCAGATGATGCAGACGTAGAAACCGAGCGCGACGAGCACGAAGGGATTGACCGCGAAGCTCTCGAAGGGGGCGATGAACCAGAACCAGGCCGAGAGCCCGCAGGCGGCGGCACAGGCAAGGCCCGGACGGGTGCCGGCGAAGAAGGTCGTCAGGATGACGGCGGGAAAGAAGGTCAGATAGGGAAAGCCGGCGGGAAGCAGGTGGTCGACGGCGAAGCGTGTGGCGAGCGCCACCGCGAAGGCGCCGGCAGCCAGCCCCCACCTGAGAGGCGCCGATGCCCTTACCGCCTCCGCCCGTTCAAACAATCTCATGCGCGATCCTCCGGCCACCCCTGGCCGCCCGTCCCCGCGCTGCCCCTATCATTCGATGCTTCCACGAAGCTTTCGCTCCGCATCGCCGGACAATGCAAGCGCCGTGCTGTCGCGCCCGAAAGGGCTCGCTGCCGGTGAAGATCGCCGCCTTCGCTTGCGCGCGTCCCGGCGCGCGAGGCAACACGGCGGATGCAACGACATGCAGCCATGCGTGTGCGATCCCGCCCGCGCAACCTCTTGAGAAGGTGCCGCAGAGCCCGAGGCCGTCAAATCGATGATTTCGGGGAAAAACTGGAGCGGGCGATGGGATTCGAACCCACGACCCCAACCTTGGCAAGGTTGTGCTCTACCACTGAGCTACGCCCGCCCGCTCCGACCGGGCGACTGATGCGTCCCGGCGACGGGGGCTGTATCGCGCAAAGAGCGCGGGAATGCAATATGGGGTTCGGATAATTTTCGCGCGGGTTCGCAAAGCCCCGGAAAGGCTTGCACCGAGGGGCGTTTCTGCGCGCCCGCGAGCGCTTCCGGCGGGGTGCGGAACGCGGCCTTGCGGGGTCGTCGGCAGCGATGGCGAACGATTGCGGGATCGGCCGGCCGGGACCATAGATTGCACAGGGCCGCCGTGACGAAGGGTTCGGCGATGGGAAGGGATCAATGCAGATGACGGCGAGACGTGAGGACCTGATGGCGTTTCTCAGCGAGAACGGGATCGAGACCCAGACGGTCGAGCATCCGCCGCTCTTTACCGTCGAGGGATCGAGGGCGGCGCGCGGCGAGATCGAGGGGGCCCATACCAAGAACCTGTTCCTGAAGGACAAGAAGGGCACGATCTTCCTCGTCGTCGCCGACGAGGAGAGCGAGGTCGCGCTGAAGAGCCTGCACAAGCGCATCGGCGGCTCGGGCCGCCTCTCCTTTGCCAGCGCCGAGCAGATGCTCGACCTTCTCGGCGTCGAACCGGGCTCGGTCACGGCCTTCGGCGTCCTCAACGACCGCGAGCATCGCGTGAGCGTGGTTCTGGACGAGCGGCTTCTCAATGCCGATATCGTCAACGCGCACCCGCTGACCAATACCGCGACCACCTCCATCCGACGCGAGGACCTGTTGCGGTTCTTCCGGTTGACGGGCCACGAAATTCTCGTCACCAGACTTGGCGACGACGACGAAACGAGCGGATACGAGGCGAACGCCCAATGAGCGACAACCCCTACGCCAACTCTTCTTCCGGCTCCTACGGCGCAGGTGGCGCCCCCGCACGGGGGCCGTCCGCCCCGGGCGCGGCGACGCCGGCGCTCCAGGGCTTCGGCGAGAGCGCGGCCCCGGCCGGCGATCTCGTCAAGGACACGACGACGCGCGACTTCTCCAGGGACGTCATCCAGGAGTCGCGCAACCAGCCGGTCCTCGTCGACTTCTGGGCGCCCTGGTGCGGGCCCTGCAAGCAACTCACCCCGGTTCTGGAACGGGTGGTGCGGGCAGCCGGCGGGCGGGTGAAGCTCGTCAAGATGAACATCGACGAGCACCCCTCGATCGCCGGCCAGCTCGGCGTCCAGTCGATCCCCGCCGTCTTCGCCTTTCTCGACGGACAGCCGGTGGACGGCTTCATGGGCGCGCTTCCCGAGAGCGAGCTGACGAAGTTCATCGACAAGGTGGTCAAGATGGCCGGCCCCTCGAGGGGCGGCGGCGATCCGATCGCCGAGGCGCTGACCCAGGCGAACGAGCTTCTGGAAGCCGGCGACACCGCCAATGCCGGCCAGATCTTCGGCGCCATCCTCCAGCACGAGCCCGGCCATGCGGGTGCGACCGCGGGGCTCGCCGAGTGCTATATCGCAGCCGGCGACGAGGTCCGGGCCGGCGAACTCGTGGACGCCCTGCCCGAGACGGCGGCGAGCGACCCGGCGGTGGCCGCCGTCAAGGCCAAGCTGAAGCTGCGCCAGGAAATCGCCGGCCTCGGCGATCCGGCCGAACTCGAAAGCCGGCTCCAGGCCGATCCCGACGATCATCAGGCCCGGTTCGACCTCGCGCTGATCGCCGAGGCGCGCGGGAAGCGCACGGAAGCTGCCGACGGGCTTCTGGAGGTGATGCGGCGCGACCGGGAGTTCGCCGAGGACGGCGCCCGCCGCAAGCTTCTCGAACTCTTCGAGGCCTGGGGTCCGACCGATCCGGCCACCAAGGATGCCCGGCGCAAGCTCTCTTCGCTCCTCTTCCGGTAGGGCGCACGAACGCCTCGCGCGAATTTGCAGGCGCGCGAGCGGCCACGCGACGGGGAGTCCGGCAAGCATCTCCGCCCGGCCCTTGAGTTCGGGCCACGGGTGCCCACTTCCAGTTCTCCAACGAAAGAGGGAGACGAAGCGTGGCACAGGCTGGGAATCGCGTCTATCGCGAGGTGTCCGATCTGCCAGAACGCGTGCCGGTCTTTCCTTTGAGCGGCGCGCTGCTGCTTCCGGGCGGCCAGTTGCCGCTCAACATCTTCGAGCCGCGCTATCTGGAGATGATCGACGACGCCATGGCGTCCGACCGGCTGATCGGCATGATCCAGCCGAGCCTCGACGGAACGCTGAAGGCGAACGGCGATCCGGAACTGTGCCGGGTCGGCTGTCTCGGCCGGATCACCTCCTTTTCCGAGAGCGGCGACGGGCGCTACATTATCGCGCTCCAGGGCGTCGCCCGGTTCCGCGTCATCGAGGAAGAGGACAGCCGGCGGCACTATCGCCTCTGCCGGATCAAGGCCTTCGCCGGCGATCTCACCGAGGCGGCCGGCGCCGTGCCGGTCAACCGCCAGGGGCTGCTGTCGATCTTCCGGCGCTATCTGGAAGCCAACCAGCTCGAAGCCGACTGGGAAAGCGTCAAGTCGGCGCCGGACGATCTCCTCGTCTCGGCGCTCTGCATGATGATGGCGCCCCAGGGCGCGGCCGAGCGCCAGGCGCTTCTGGAGGCCGAAGACCTGCAGCAGCGCACCGAGACCCTGATCGCGATCACGGAGATGGCGCTTGCCGAGGACGGCGAGGACGAAGGCGGTCCGCGGACCCTCAACTGAACGGGCAGGATGGCGGCGGTACTCGAAGACGGGCGTTCGAGCGAGGAAGGGCCGAAGCGGTTCTTCGTCCTCAGCGGCTGTTCGGGTGGCGGCAAGTCCTCCATCGTCGCAGCGCTCGCCCGGCGCGGCGTCGCCGTCGTGCCGGAGCCCGGACGGCGCATCGTGGAGGCGGCCGAGGGCCCGCGCGATCCGGTGCTGCCGTGGAACGATCTCGAAATCTTCGCCAGGGCAGCGATCGCGATGGCGAAAGCCGATTACGAGGCGGCGAGGAGCCGCGAGGGTCCGGTCGTCTTCGACCGCAGCCTGATCGATGCCTGGGCCGCGCTCGAAGCGGTCTCGGGCAAGAGGATGCCGCAGGAGGAGAGCGATCGCCACCCTTATGCGAGCCCGGCCCTTCTCGTGCCGCCATGGCCCGAGATCTGGCAGCGCGACGAGGCCCGGCGCCACGACTTCTCGTCCGCCTGCGAGGAATACGAACGCCTCCTCGCCATCCACCGGCGGCTCGGTTATCAGGTCGTCATCGTACCGAAGGCGCCGGTCGAGGAGCGGGTGGATTTTTGTCTTGCGCGGATCGGCCATTCTGCCGAAACCGCTCTGTCCACACGATCCGGGGATCATTCATGAACGACCGCTCCGCCATCGGCCAGCCCGACCCGAAGCTTCTCGAAATGCTCGTCTGCCCCCTCACCAAGGCGACCCTTCGCTACGACCGGGAGGCGCAGGAGCTCGTCAGCGTGAAGGCCAAGCTCGCCTATCCGATCCGGGACGGCATTCCGATCATGCTGCCGAGCGAGGCGCGCGAGATCGAGGACTGATCGATCCCACCGCCGGCCCCATCGCCGGCCCTGCGATCTGCGGTGGCCGACCGTCTTGACGGCGCATCTTTCGCGCGCTTCGATGGCCGGTCACCCGCCTTGCGACACAAGACCCACGGGAGCCCGTCATGAGCGTCGCCTTCGTCAAGGAACCCAACGAGGATCAGGTCGAGGTGCTGCCCGACCGCGATCTCGGCAGCGATCCGAACATCGTCACCCGGCGCGGCCTCTCGAAGATCGACGAGGAGATCGACGGCCTCAACAGGCGGAAGGACGCGGCCCGCGAGGCGGGCGACAAGGTGGCGATCGCCCATATCGACCGGGATCTGCGCTACTGGCTGACGCGCCGGGCGACGGCCGACGTCGTGGTGCCGCCGCCCTCCCCCGCGACCGCCCAGTTCGGATGCCGCGTGACGATCGAGCGCGAGGACGGGCGTGAGCAGAGCTTCACGATCGTCGGCATCGACGAGGCAGATCCCGGCACGGGCTATCTGTCCTATCTGTCGCCGCTCGCCCGCAGCCTCGTAAACAAGGGCGTCGGCGACGAGATCCGCATCGGGGGACCCAAGCCCCAAAGCGCCGAGATCGTCGCGATCTCCGCCGGCTGAGGCTGGGGCGCCGGGGGGCTCGGACGCCTCTGGTCAGACCAGCGAGACGCCGGTCAGATCCATCACGACGCCATAGGCGAGGAGACCGAGCGCCAGCATTGCGAGGGTGAGCCCGATCGCGCTCGGCCAGTCCTGAAGGATCGTGTGGCAGAGCCGCGTCGTCAGGACCAGCGAGGCGATGGAGAGGAGCGAGCCGACGAGCGCGAGGTTCGGCCCCATGCCCACCATCAGGACGAGGGCGAGATAGGGCGCGAACATCCAGGTGATGAGCGCGGCGCCCCAGTTCGTCGCAACGACGAGGGGCGAGACCTTGCGGCTCCACCCGATGCGTCTTGCGACCAGGATCAGGCACAGGATCGGCAGGAGCCAGGCCAGGAGATCGGCCATCAGATGGGCGCCATAGGCCTCGATCGAGCCGGCATTCGGCACGAACTCCGCTTCTCCGTCTGCCTCGTACTGCATCCAGGACAGGAACAGGGCCGGCAGCGCGACCGCGATGGCGGCGAAGGAGCGATAGAATCCGTCGGCGGACAGGTCGAGCCGGTCGAGGCCGCTCTTCCTGCCCATCATCAGCGCGAAGGCGCCGGAGAAATTGCCGAGGATCTCGTTCACGTCAGGGGCGGGCCGGGGCGTTTGCGGCGAACCAGCGGGAAAGGAATCGGTCATAGATTTCGGTCAAAGCCTCTAGATCGGCCAGGGGCACGCGCTCATCGATCATATGCATAGTCTGGCCCACGAGACCGAACTCGACAACCGGGCAGACCGACTTGATGAAGCGCGCATCCGAGGTGCCGCCGGTGGTCGAGAGGACGGGCGTGAGCCCCGTCACGCTCTCGGCGGCCTGCGAAATCGCCTCGATCAGCGGCTCGGAGCGCGTCAGGAAGGCCTCGGAGGGCCGTCCCAGCCATTCGATCTCGACGACGGCCGGTTCTTTGCCGGCTCGAAACTTCAGGGCCTGCCGGGCGCATTCGATGCGCCGCGACACTTCGTCCTTCAGCGTCTCGGGCGTCCAGGCATCCGAGAAACGGATGTTGAAGGCGAGGCGCGAGCGGCCGGGAATGACGTTCGTCGCCTCGTTGCCCGTATCGATGGAGGTGATCTCCAGATTGGTCGGCGGAAAGGCCTCGGTGCCCGCGTCGAAGGGCTCGGCGAGAAGCGCCTCGCCGATGGCGAGCACGGCGGGCACGGGATTGTCCGCAAGATGGGGATAGGCGACGTGGCCTTGCGTCCCGCGAACGGTGACATGGGCTGACAGGGATCCGCGCCGGCCGATCTTGATCATCTCGCCGAGAACGCCCGGATTGGTCGGCTCGCCGACGAGGCAGGCATCGGGACGCTCGCCGCGCTCGGTGATCCAGTCGAGGAGCTTCACCGTGCCGTTGATCGCCGGCCCCTCCTCGTCGCCGGTGATGAGGAGGGAGATGCGCCCGTCCGCGCCCCCGCCCGCGTCTTCACCCTCGTTTGAGCTCCCGCCGCGCGCCGCGCGCCGGGCAAGGGCCGCGAGAAAGGCCGCGATGGCGCCCTTCATGTCCACCGCGCCGCGCCCGTAGAGGACGCCGTCGCGGATCTCGGCGCCGAAGGGCGGAGCGCTCCAAAGGCTCTCCTCGCCGGTGGGCACGACGTCCGTATGGCCGGCAAAGCAGAGATGGGGCCCGCTTCCCCGGGCCGCGAAGAGATTTTCGACGTCCGGGGTGCCGGTTTCGGAAAAGACCGGACGGGAGACCGAAAATCCGAGCGGGACGAGGAGGGCCTCGAGTTCCGCGAGCGCCCCGCCCTCGGCCGGCGTCACCGACGGACAGCGCAACAGGCGCGAGAGGACGGCGGCCGGATCGGTGGGATCGAAGCCCGGAACGGCGGAGGCGGAGGAGGCAGAGGACATGACGGCTCGAAATCGGAAGGCGGATGGAAGGGGCGGGCGACAGGGCGTCGGAGCGGAACATCGGCCGCGGATCTCCGCCTGTTCGATGCGGAAGATACGGGCCGAACCGTCAAGCCCGATGCCGGGATCGGACCTGACGGTCTGAGGCGTCTTTGCCACAGCGCGGGAACGAATGCGACCGCAGGGCCCCGCGTCACCGATTTGCCGCGATCGGGCCCGAACGGAGGATTTCGACGATCAACCCCTCGGACGAACCTCGATGATCTCCTGTCTTCGTGTGTCCCTCGTGCTCGGCGCCTGCGCCATCGCCCCGCTCTCGGCCTGCGTGCCGAACTCCGCCTCGGTTCTGGAAAGCGCTTCGGCCCCGGTTCCTCAGGCCCGTCCCGCAGAAGGGCCGAGCCCCGCGGCGGTCGCCGCCATCGCCGACAAGAACGTCTTCACGCGCGACCGCGAAATCGCCGCCCGCGAGGTCGCCAAAGCCGCCGACAAGGGCACGATCTCCGGCAGCGCCGCCATCGACGGCCTGATCGAGAAGCATGCGGCCGAAAACGACATTCCGGTCGAACTCGCCTATGGCGTGGTGCGCGTCGAAAGCCGCTACAATCCGAAGGCGCGCGGGCGCGGCGTCTACGGCCTGTCCCAGATCATGCCTTCGACGGCCCGCTCCCTCGGCTTTTCGGGCTCCTCGAACGATCTTCTCGATGCCGACACCAATCTGCGCTACGGCATGAAATATCTGAAGGGCGCCTGGGAGAAGGCCGGCCACGACGTCTGCCGCACGGCGATGAAATACAAGGGCGGCCACCGGGCGACGCGCATGACGCGCTCGGCCTCCTCCTACTGCTCCAAGGTCAAGGCGCACATGGCCGAGATCGCCAAGCGCAAGGCGGCGGGACAGGCGACCTCCGACATTTCCATGCGCAAGGACGCGGCGCCCGCGACCTCCACCGGGTCCTGATCCGCTCCCTCGAGCGGCCATATGAGGACGGCGGACGGCGGACGCCTCCGCCTCAGCCCTTCGGCAGGACGAAGAGCATCGGCCCCAGCCGGTCGCGGCGGTAGTCGATCCGGCCCGCCGGATAGCTGAGGCTCGAGACCTGCCCGTCGAAGAACAGCGCGTCCTTCACGCCCACCGTGTCGCGGAAGAAGAGGGCGAAATCGTAGAAGTTCACCGGCTTGCGCGTCAAAGCGAGATAGACCGTGCGGCCGTCCTCGCTGACACCGACGCCGTTCCTCACATAAAGACTGTCCGAGCCCGGAATGAAGCGCGGATGCACCGCGCCTTCGACGAGTAGCATCGGCCCGGACTGGGTGGCGAGGTCCGGCGCGTGGCTCTCTTCGAGATAGCGTTCGGTCTCGCGCACGAAGGCGCGGCCGTCTTCCACGAAGAAGACCCCGTTCGGCCGCAGGGAGAAATTGCCGGAGCCGGTGCCGAGCACCGCCCCCTTCACCTCCCGCCCGTCCTGGATCGTCAAGCCCACGGGCCGCCGGTCCTCGTGATACATGCCGGCATTCATGGCGAGAACGGGCTTGGCGGAAAGGCTCGCCTCGGCCCGATCGAAGGTCTCGTAGGGACGCCCCTCCCCGTCGACCGCGCGCAAGGCAAGGTCGTGGGTTCGAAGCGAGACCTCGCACAGGATCACCTCGACAGAGCCCGCCATCGCGATGCGGCAGAGCCCCTGATGGCCCGCAGGAAGGCCCGGCACCGGCATCAGCCAGGCCAGGAAGCCGGCCGCGAGGATGGCCGGCAGGGAGGTCGAGAACAGTCTCGCCATCGCGTCGTCCCCCTTCCCTGCCCGCCCGCGCCCGCGCTCAGTTGCGCAGGAGATCGTTGATCGAGGTCTTGGAGCGGGTCTGCTCGTCGACGCGCTTGACGATCACGGCGCAATAGAGGTTCGGGCCGGGCTCGCCGTTCGCCATGGCGCGGCCGGGCATGGAGCCTGCCACCACCACCGAATAGGGCGGGATCTCGCCATAGGAGACCTCGCCGGTGGTGCGATCGACGATCTTGGTGGACTTGCCGATATAGACGCCCATGCCGAGCACCGAGCCCTCGCGCACGATGCAGCCCTCGACCACCTCCGAACGCGCGCCGATGAAGCAGCCGTCCTCGATGATGGTGGGGCCGGCCTGAAGCGGCTCGAGCACGCCGCCGATGCCGACGCCGCCCGACAGGTGCACGTTCTTGCCGATCTGCGCGCAGGAGCCGACCGTCGCCCAGCCGTCGACCATGGAGCCCTCGTCCACATAGGCGCCGAGATTGACGAAGGAGGGCATCAGGACGACGTCCTTCGCAATGAACGCGCCGCGCCGCACGATGGAGCCGGGAACGGCCCGGAAGCCGGCCTCGCGGAAGCGGGCGGCATCCCAGCCGGCGAACTTGGAGGGCACCTTGTCCCACCAGGTCGCGCCGCCGGCGCCGCCCTCGATGATCTCCATGTCGTTGAGGCGGAAGGAGAGGAGCACGGCCTTCTTCAGCCACTGGTTCACGGTCCAGGTGCCGTCCGCGCCGCGCGACGCGACCCGGGCCTTGCCCGTGTCGAGGAGTTCCATCGCCGTCTCCACCGCCTCGCGCACCTCGCCGGTGGTCGAGGCCGAGATCGAGGCGCGGTCCTCGAACGCGGTCTCGATGGTGGTCTCGAGGCTGGTCTGGTCCATGGCGCTCATCGCTTGATCGTCCTTCTTGTCGTTCGTGGCGGAAGGGGCGGATCGCCCGCCCGTTCGAGATCGCGGCGGACCTTGGAGCGCGATGGCATCCGATCCAATCGAACACCGCGCTCCAGACTCTCCGTTCCGCAGGATACGGGCGGAAAACCGGTGCCCGCCTTTCCTCGTCCTGCTCTAGCGGAGAGCGCGCGGATTCGAAACTGCCTTGCACGCGATTTGCGCGGCGGGCGGTCGAAAGCGATGTTCGAAATCCGCGAAAGGACGCGCCGACGCTGGCGGCGGCGGCAGGTGCGCATTCGGACGATGGCGCCGGATCTTCGGCCTGCGGTCCGGACCGGGGCCCTCAGACGCCGAGAGCGTTTCGGATCCGGGCCATCTCCGCGTCGCGTTCGCGCTGGCGGCGGCCGGCTTCGGCGATGCTGCGTTCGACGATCCCCGCATCGATCGCCGAACTTGCGCCCGAGCGCAGCGCCCGGGCACTGCGTTCGCGCCCGGCATTGGCCGCGAGCGCATCGGCGACCTGACGATCGAGCGCGCCGATCTCCTCGACGAGAGCGGCACGACGCGGCGAGGCGGCCGTCATGGCGGCGAGATCGCGGCTGAGGCCGGCGAGATCCCGCCGCTGGCGCTCGAGCGACCGGCGTTCGCCGCGAAGAGCGGAGAGAAGGGCGTCGGCCTTCGCGTCGAGGCCGGACAGATCGCCCTCGAGTGCCCGGCGCGAGCCGTCGAGGCTTGCAAGCAGCGCCGTGCGATCGTCGATGCGCTGGCCATAGGCGCCGGTCGCCTGGCCGCAGACGCCGCCGGCGAGGCCGCCCTCCCGCGGATCGCTCGTCACGCCCGAACAGCAGCCGGACAGAAGGAGAGCGAGGGAGACGAGGGCGCCGGAGCGAGCGAGCGCCGTCACAGCCCCGCCTCCAGGCGCGCGAGCCTCGTCTTCTCCTGCTTCAGCTTGGAAAGATTGGCCTCGGTCCGCCCGGCCTCGGCCGAAAGCGCGCCGCGCCCGCTCGCATCCTGGCTCTGGCGCAGGAGAACCTTCAAGGCATCGCGCTGGCGCTCGGCGTCCTGGATCGAGGTTTCGATGATGGCGCGATTGCCGGCGATCGCCTCGCGAACCGTGCGCGCCTCCTGCGCATTCGCGGCCTTCGTCCGGCGCAGGGTGGCGATCTCCGCCTCGCGCCGCTCGACGACCCGTCGCGCCGCGCTCACCAGCTGGCTCAGTTTCGCGTTCGCCGCACGGGCATTCGCGATCTCGGCGTCGAGCCGGTCCTCGCGGGTCGCATAGTCGCGCTTGGTCTCGGCTACCGCCGTGCCCCCGAGCGCGCCGAGCGCCGTGCCGGCCACCGAACCGATCAGCGCGCCGCGCAAGGCGCCGTCACTGCCGCCATTCGCCTGACCGATGACAGCACCCGCAACCGCGCCCACGAGAGCCCCGAGCACGGCCCCCTCGCCCACCGTTCGCCGGTAGTCGCTGCTGGCCGCATAGAGCGCGCGGTCGGCCGGCCCGGCATCTACCCCCGGCGCCGGCATGCTCTGGCATCCGGCGCCCACCACGATCAGGCAGGCAAGAAGCGCTCCCGGCACGAGACGTCGCGGCATGTCGGTGATCTCCCCCGAGTGACACCCTCATAGGTTGAATAGCTTTCCTTCCTGTAATATTCAACCATAGCGATAATACTTGTCTGAAATACACGCTTCAGGCGTCTGCGAAGGGGGAGAAGGCGGATGGGGGAGTTTAAAATCGACACGGGGCCGGTCGACGGAACCCCGGTCCCTACCGCTCCGGTGACCGGCATGGTCGGCGCCGTCAGACTGGTCAATACGATCGAGGTGACGAAGATCGTGCGCGGCGAGGACGGGGTCTATCGCTACGGTCCCGAGATCACGTTCGAACATCGCAGGGTTCCGCGCACGCTCGTCAGAAAGAGCGAAGATGGGAATGGGGACGGGCTTCGCCGGATCAGCCGCGTCTGCGAGGAATTCCATCTGAGCGCCAAGGCCGCGAAGGCGCAGGAGGTGAACGAGACATGGTCGCTGAATCTCTCCTTCATGCCCCTGGCCCAACGCCGCACGGAGGTGCTGAAGCTTCTGAAATCCGTGGACAAGCTTCCCCGCTTCATCTTCGAGGACCATGCGGACTTCGAGGGTGAATTCTCCGATCCGGGCCGGCGGCGGGCGGCGAGCGACGAGGAGGCCTGGAATGCGATCGCGAGCGCCTCGAAGCGCTACCCCTATGTCATGGAGCGCGTGTTCGTCGCCGTTTTGGGCGGGGGCGATGTCGCCCCCTACCGGGAGTTCGAGGACGGGAAGGTCGAAAAGGTCAAGAATAGCCGTGAGCTGAGCCTCGTCGCCGGGCTCGTCGAGGACCGGGAACGGGCACGCGCGAGCGTCATGCAGAGCCCCAGACTGATGAAGCGCTACGAGCAGACCGGCGAAGGCCGTCTGTATCGCCGCACCCTGCCCGATGCGCCGATGATCCATCTGCATGTGGAAGTGGCCCAGCACGCCCCCATTCATCTCGCTCTCGCGGTCGATCAGGCCCTGAGCGGGGCCGGCGCACGACACGAGACATGGCTGGGGAAGCCGGTCGCCGACTATGCCGACTATCTGTTCGAGCAGCACATGGTGGCGTCCAACGATCGCAGGGAGGAGGACGAGCTCTCCCCGCCGACCCTCGGCGGCGATGCGGCCGACCGCCTCGTCCAGCCGGGCGGGATCGAATGGGAGATCGGCCGTTACGACGAGGACGATCCGGACGACAGGGACTGAGCCCCGCCCCGCCATGTCCTCCGCTTCCCCACCCCGGTCGACCCCACCCTTCGTGGTCGCCATCCGCGCAAGGCTCGAAAACAGGGAGACCACCGGGACGGGCCTCCTCTGCGATCCCTGGCATGTGGCGACATGCGCCCATGTCGCCGGGCTTCTGACGGATGAGGGGCAGAGTAAAGGCTATCGGAGCTCCCTGAACGAGCCCGCTCCGTCCGGCCTCGTCGCCTACAACCAACATGCGACCATCGAGGTCTCCTTCGATCCGGGAGACGAGGAGGGCTGGATCGAGATAGCCGGTTATCCCGAGGAAGATAGGATGAACGACCTCGCGATCGTGAGACTGCCCCGGCCCTTCTACGGGATCGCCTTCCCCCCGATCGCAGGCGGCGGACGCCTCGCGCACGACACGCAGAGGATTGCCTTCGGCCACCAGTGCAAAGCGCTCATGCACTCCGAAGCGCGAGCGTCCGGGACGAAGACGATGAACGGACCGGGCGGCGCCTACTACACGGCGATCCATCTTGGAGACCCGCAAGGGTTCAGCGGCGGTCCGGTCTTCCTCGAGCAGGACGGGATCGACCGCCTGGAGGGCCTGACCTCGATCGGCGGTCTTGCCTCCGCCACAGGCGTCGTCGTCAGTTTCGACCGGCTGAGACTGCTCCTCGAAAGGCTGCCGGGTTGGCGGCCGCTCGAGGAGCAGCCGAGGCAGCCGGGCTCGTCCACGCTCCAGACGGGCCATCTGTCCCTGTTCGACATTCCGCTCGGTGAGCGACGGGCGATGACCCTTCGATGGGCCGATCCCATCTCGGCCTGGCGCGCGCTGCGCCCGATATGCGCGGGCGCGGCGATGGAACTGAAATCCGGGCGAGCTGCGGCCGGGGCCAACCGGGTGCCCTATGATGCGGCCGGCCCGAAAGAGGCCGAGGACCTCGTCGAGACGCTCCGCAGGAAGACGCAGGCGCCGCTGCGACTGCCGATGCGCTCGGAACTCGAAGCCCTCTGCGCCGACCGGAGCGCGCAGGCCGGACGGTCCGTCTCGAGCGCGGCCTGGACCGGGCTGCCGCTGCTCATGCGGTATTTCGACGAGGAGGCATGGCCGGGAACGCCGGTGGAATCGTGCGAATGGGCACGGGACGGGGACGCGGTCCGGCTCTTCCGGCGCGACGAGGCCCATGACCGGATCGTCCCGTGCGAGCCCGGCGGCGGCCAGCCTCCGCGCTCCGTATTCTCGCAGATCCGCCGGGTGGTGCGGCCGATTCTCGACGGGAGCGCGCGATGATCGGGGAACGCGGCGAGACCGCCGATCCGCATGGCGAGGAGACCGGCACCGGGCACGGGCGCGCGGAGCCGGGCGCCGCATCGGCCCATGCCGGGAGCGGGGCCGCCTTCGGTCCCCACCGCGAGGCCTTCTCCGCGGGCGAGGCGCAGCCCGGCGAGACCTCCGACGCTCTCGACGAGACGCATCGAAAGGGGACCGACGGTGCGGATCTCTCCCTCGATGTCTCGTCGTCCGATCGAAACAGCCCCCTCACCCGCATCGACCCGCCGACGATCGAGACGATGGTCCGCCGATGGGGTGCCCATGACAGCTTCGCGGCCCTGTGCGAGGCGGTCGTCTGCGAGATCGTCGAGAAGGATCTGCGGCTCGTCCCGATCGCCTGCCGCACGAGCGTCGACGAGATCGCCCTCGCCATCGCCGCGAGTCTTTCCGAGGGGGAGATCTTCGAGACCGCGCCGGGGATCGGGGTGACCGAACTCCTCGACGCCCTGCCCAGGCCCCGCGCCGGAAACACACGAATTCTCGTCCTTCGCCGCAGTCTCGCAGGCGCCCCGCCGCAGCAGCCGAGCATCCTCTCGATGCTTTCGGTGCGGCCGGGTGTTTCGACCGGCGACGTCGAGGCGCTTCTGACGGAGCGTGCGGTCCGGCTGATCGTCGCGATCGAGGAGGGTCCGCGGACCGACTGGCGCGACCTCGTCGCGCTCGATCCGCGCCCCTACATGATCCCATGGATCGAGCCGTTCGTCGCACGCCTCGCCGATCCCTATCTCGGCCTGCCGCGCGCGCTGCGGACCGAGATCGCCGCGACGATCCGGCAGTCTGCGCTGGACGAGCAGGCGGACTGGCAGGCCCGCGAAGTCGCCGCCTACCACCATCTCAATGTCTGCCTCGACGGCAAGGCGTTTC
Source organism: Fulvimarina endophytica (assembly GCF_003403015.1). Lineage (GTDB taxonomy): Bacteria > Pseudomonadota > Alphaproteobacteria > Rhizobiales > Rhizobiaceae > Fulvimarina > Fulvimarina endophytica. Next base: position 331,326 of record NZ_QURL01000003.1, on the reverse strand, counting down.
TCAACGCGCCGAGGGAGGAGATCGACCGGGCCCTCAAGGCCTCCGAGCAGGGCATGTGGGGTGCGAGGCAAGGACTGGAAAAGTCGATCGAAGACCTCTTCGCCTTCGCGACCGCCGGGCGCATTCCAGGCCTTCTCTTCACGATCGGGCTTCTCCTCGGTCGCGTCTCACCCGGCAATCTCGCCGCCCTCGCCGAGCGTCTGCTCGCAAGCCAGCCCGCGCCCTCGGTGGGCCACCTGCCGGAGGACCTGCGCGAGACCTGGTTCCGGGACTGCGAGGAGGCCGAACGGTTCGGCCAGGCAAGACCCGCTCTTCCCGGCTGGCACGCGATTCACGACCACGACCCCGACGGATATTCCCGCCAAGCCCATCTCGTGGTCCGCAACGATCTCTGCCGACCCGAAGCCCGCTTCAACGACGCCGTCGCCGCCGCCGTTCTCGCCAGGACCCAGCCGACCTTTCTGTCCCGCCTCCTGGCGCTCACCCTCGATCCCGGCTTCTTCCAGCCGTCCGCCGCATTCTTCAGGGCGGATCTCGTGCGGCTCTGGCTGAGACTGGTCGAGGCGACCGGCCTTCGCCCGCAGGACGGCACCGTCTCGCCCGGCCAGCACACCCAGATCGCCCTCTTCGCCGAAGCGATCAGCCGCGCGAGGGCCCCCGTGTTCCTGACCGACCGCTACGGCGAGCGGTTTCTGCACGACCGGCCCATGTGCGAGGATGCCGCCGAGATCCTCGGCGAGATCGTCGCCTTCGACGCCGAACGCGGCCTGTCCTCACGCCACCTCGTCAACGCCATCCTCCTTAATCTGGCCGAACGTCTCGGCTATGCCGACCTGACCGTGATCCTCGGACGCTTCCTCCTCGATCGCGGCGGCGCCTGGGACGACGGGGTGGCGGCAGCCGATCTCGCCCACTTCGCCGTAGGGCCGCAGCTCGGGACGGGTTTCAACCGGGACGAATGGCGCGACCAGATCCTCTCCGCCCTCGTGGAGGCGCAGGACAGGAACCTGCCGAAGCATTTCGCGCCGGACCAGGGCGGTTACGCGCCGCTGACCACCTGGCTGTCCGGCCTGCGCACCGCGCCGGCGCCCCATGGCTTGCCGGCGCAGGCGATCGCGACCCATTGCGAGGAGCACGCGGTCCAGCTCGACATCGTCTTCCCGCCCCCGCCGACCGAACATCCCCCTTCGGCTCTCGCCGTCGAGGCGTTCTACGGCTCCGAGGAGGCGGCGGACGGCCGGTCGTGGTCGCTCATCGAGCGGATGCTCGTGCGCGATCCCTCATCCTGGCTGCGCGACCGGCGCCTCTATCTCGCCCATCTCGACCGGATGGCGCCCGAAGGCTCGCGCCGGCAGACCTTCATGACGCCGGAACGATTCGTCCAGTGGCGGCTGAGCGACGTGATCCGCGTGCTCTTCGCCGGGGCGGACGAGCCGTCGGCTCGCGTCCTCGTTCCGGGCGGTGCGGCCCGCTTCCACGAGGCGCTGGTGAGCCCGGCGGTCCGCGCGATGCTCGTGCGGATGGGCGAGACCATGTCCCTCACGGCCCCGAGCTCGATCAGGCGCATCGTCGAATGCGTGCTCAAGGCCGAAGGCGCGCAGGCAGGGGAGCCGAGGGCGCGGGCCGATCTGGAATGGCTGACGCTCTTTCCGGCAGCGCTGCTCGCCGAATGGCGCATGCGCCTCTTCGGCGAGGACGAATTGCCGAAGGCCTCGCCAGAGCGGACGCGGCACCGGAAGGTTCTGCAGGAGCTGCACAGGAGCGTGCGCGCCGCCGGGCGGTCCGAAGCGATCGCGACCGCCTTCCGCGCCCTTGCCGAGGCGCAGGCCCTTCTTGCCGAACGGCCGAGCCTGCAGCTGACCGATGCCACACGCGCCCGCTTCGCCAGCAAGAGCCAGATGTTCGCGGAATATGCGGACATCTTCGCGCAGCACACGGTGGCGACCAGATGAGGACCAGGGGAGACGAGACCGCGTGACCGAATTCGAATACATGATGCGGCTCGTGGAGGGCGAAGCCGCCCCGCGAAACGGCGACGTCGTCCATGTCGTTCTCGATCAAGCCGGCCGGCCGGTCGATCGATCCTCCCGGGTCGCGCAGATCGGCGGCCGCCTGTTCGGCAAGCGCCATGTCTACCGGTTCGATCTCGCCCGCACGGTGAGACTGCAGGACGTCTCGAGCGTCTTCCGGCCCTTCCTCGCGGACGAGAGGACGGAACTGGATTTCCGCCTCGAAGTCGCGCCGGTTCGCGACCGGCTGGAGACGACCGCGCAGGCGCTCCACAGCGCGCACGAGAGCCCCCACCAGGTTCTCCTCGGCATCCTGCGGTCGATCTTCGGCGACCTCGTCGATCGCGATCTGGGCCGGGGAAGCGGCGACATCCGCAATCGCATCCTTTCGGACCGCGAACGCTGGGAAGCCGAAATCGTGCGCGAGATCGAAGCGCGCACCGGCCTGAAGGCCACGATGATCCTCCAAGGTGCCGTCGAGGACGGGGAGATCACGATCGAGACGTCCGGCCTCGAAGTCGTGCCGCGCGATCTCTCCCAAGGGGCGGTTCGCCTTCGTGTGAAGGCGGTGATCGAGCCGACCTTCAGCGCCCGCCGCGACACCCGGCTTCCCGAGACCGACATCGACCGCATCGCGCTCCTCGATGGCGTCGTCGGCGCGGCGTTCCGCAACGAGATCTGGCTCTACGACTACTGGTACGACGTTCCGACCGTCGAGCGGGTCCTCACCGAACGGCTTGACGGCGTCCTGGCCTCGAGCGGCTATCGCTGCCGGACGCTGCGTACCGATCCGAGCGGATCGAAGCCGAACGCCGAGGAACAGGTGCTCGCCGACATCGTCTGGACCGGACCGAAGAAGCGCGAGATCCGCTTCACGATCGACGCCACCTTCCGCCTCATGCGTGAAGGCGGCGGCCGCTACGACCGCACCGGGCCGCAACCGCGCAAGCTCTGGCTCGAAAAGCGTGGCCTCGACGCCATCAAGCTCGCGATGCACCAGCGCGAGTTCTTCGATCTGTCGAACGGCGAATTGCGCCGCATCACCGACGAGGTGGGCGCCATGCTCGCCGCCTATGCCGAGACCGAGATCGGGCACAGGATCGATCCCGTGACGACCGGCGCCAACCTGCCGGAGCGTCGCTGGTTTTCGACCAATTCCGTCGACGTCCCGAAGGCCGCCTACTGGACGAAGCACAATGTCCTGCAGGTGGAGATCGCCGCGAGCGCTCAGGTCTCCTTCGAGAAGCTCGGCGCCCTGATCGACTATCTCGACCAGCGCACGACGCCTCGCGTCGGAGAAGGCTACGACGCCAAGATCGAAACCCTCGTCAGGACGACCATGCAGTCGGCCATTCGCGAGACGATGGAGCAGATCGAGTATTCCGGTTTCTTCGAGCAATGGGAACCGCCGGCGGACATGCGCGCGCAGATCGAAGCGGGACGGGGAACGCCCTTCGTTCGCCCGCGGATCGAGACGGCCATCCGGGCACGCTTGAAAGAGATCGGAGCGAGCGTCGGCGAGGTTTCGGTGCGCGCGGTCGACACCCAACTGAAGCCGTTCATCGACAGGCTCCGCTCGTTCCAGACGATCATCGTGACCGGAATGGTCTTTCCTAAAGGCGCAAAGTCGAGGCCCGAGGAGCGGGCTTATGCCATCACCATGGGCTCGCTTTCGCTGCAGCCCGATGGTGTGGCGACCATTCTGCAGAACGGCCTCGGGGCGCTGACCCGGGAGTCCATGGAAGGGGTGGTTCGAAACGCCGCGGAGCCATGTCTGAAGACGATGACCTCGGCCGACCTCGACGCTCTCGATGAGGCCGGCTCAGGCGGTGGACGGATGTCAGCCGAATTCGGAACCCTCGAGACAATTGTGCGCGGCGCGCTCCTGCGTAATTTCGGCTTCGTCGTGACTCTTGAACGCGTCGAGGTCAAGACGTCCGAACTGGCGCTTCTCGGCCGCGACGTTCATAGCGAATCCTACGACCGTCTGCGTCGGATTTACGACGACGACCGATACAACAAGGATTTGGATCGGGAGTTCGAGAGAAGGCGCCGGGAGTCACTGACGGAACAGCTCGAACATCTCTACAACTTGAGGCGCAGCAACCGAATGGTGACCGATTCAGATATCCGATCGGCCCGGCAGATCGACCAGGAGATCGAACGGCTGACGGAGGAGCGTTTGCGGCTCAGCCTCCCGGCCGAAGGCCGCCACCGCAGCCGCTTCGCGAGCGAGGCGAAAAGAGCCGGCCTCGGCGGTATCGACGACGCGGACGAGGCCGACGCAGGCGAGGCGACGGACCACCGGGAAGAGCCTGCGGAACGCAGCGCCTCCCCGCAGCCCGGCGCGCCGCAGCGGGCATCGCGGCGAGCCGTCGACGACTATGGCGCGGACGACTGAGCATCCCGTCCCGAACCGGCCCGACACCCCGTTCGGGCGCGCCCTCACGAACGCCAGGACATGTTCGCGACCATGACTCCGCTCCGGGCCATCGCGGCCTTCGACCCTCTCGCCGTCCTTCGCGATCCGAAGGCCCTGATGCCCCTTCTCGGCACGGTCCTTATTCTCGTCTTCAGTGTGCTCTTCGTCGTTTGGGCGGTGTGGAGCGAGTCGGCCGGCTGGCCGATTCCTTCCCAGACCCTGCGCGACATCGTCCGCCGCTTCTTCTCCCAGCCCTTCTCCGCCGCGATGACCGCCGGCATCTTCGTCCTCACCGCCCTTCTCGGCCTGTCGCGCTACGGCTCCGCACTGGCGAAGCTCAGGCGCGAGAGCGCGATCGCCGAGAACGCCCATTCGAAGATCGACCGGCCGGAGACGCTCGACGAGATCCGAAGACGGATGGAGGACCGCAGGGAGCCGAGCGCGCAGGTGTTCTTTTCGGAAGGGGCCGAGAAGCCGGCCGGGCTCGACCGTTCGGCGACCTTCGCCATGGCCGACGGGATCGTGCGGGACGGGCGCACCTTCCGCTACGACCCGGTGACGAGCGTCGTCGAACGCGTCGTCCACCGGGTCTCGAACGGCAGCCAGGAGCTGCGCGACACCCAGCAGTTCGGCATTCGCCTCGGCATTCTCGGCACCTTTCTCGGCATGACCTCGGCGCTCGCCCAGGTCGTCGGCCTGGTCGGACCGGACCAGACTCTCGAGACCTCCTCGCTCGCCATCCGGGACGTGGTCGCAGGTCTCTCGGTGGGGTTCGGCACCAGCGTCGCGGCGCTTCTGGCAGCCCTTCTCCTCCAAATCCTCGGATGGAGCCTTTCGGGGCGCGAGAGCGAATTCGAGGAAGCGCTCCAGAAGCTCGCCGCGCGGATGCAGGGCCTCTGGCGCGAGGCGGAAAGCATGGGTTCGATCGGGACGCAGATGGACGGGCTGAAACAGGCCCTCGTCGAGACTCAACGGCACCTCGAGAGACAGTCGAAGGCGCTCGGCGCGGATCGGGCGGCCATGGGCGAGGCCTACCTCGAGGCGGCCGACATTCTGAGGCATCCCGTCGCCGCGCTGCGCGAGACCGGAGAGACCTTCAGGGCGGTCCTCGCCGACCAGCACAAGGCGGTCGAGGACATGGGCCGGACGACGCTTTCGGTCGCAAGCCTGCAGAAGACGATCGCGAACCATGTGGAAGGTGCCGCGCAACGCGCGACGGCGGCCCAGATCGAGGGCGTCGAGACCATGCGCCGGAGCCTGTGCGAGATGTCGGAGCGCCTTGCCCGCGAACTGGCGGAAGGCCTGGCGGCCAGCCGGTCCGTTACGGCGGCGAACGAACGCCTCGCCGATCTCGGTGCGCTGAAGGTGGCACTCGAACGCCAGACCCGCATGCAGGGCCGCCTTCAGGCCGCCCTCCTCGTCCTGTGCGTTCTTCTGTCCCTCGGCCTCGCCCTCGCGATCGCGGCCACCGCCGGCCTCCTACCCTCGCAGGAGCGCGGCATCGCACCCGCCGCGACGACGAGCCGGGTCGTGCCGCAATGAGGCCGCGCCCTTCATCGAGGGGAGAGGGCGACGACTTCAACCCGATCGTCGACCTCGTCCTGTCGATCCTCGCCGTCAGCATTCTGCTCCTCGCGCTCGTCGGCCGCGACGGGGCGATGCGCATCGGCGAATTGGAGGCCCGCATCGGTGCCGTCCGGCCTCCGGAAGCCGGCATTCCGGTCCCGCCGCCGGCGCCCGGGCGCTCCTCCGCAGACCCGGCGAACCCCGCGCTGGACGCCGAGGAGCCTGCCGAGGCCATCCTCGCGCGCACGCGCTATCACCGGGCGGTTCTGGGCACGAGCCCTCCGCGGAGCGCGGACGGCTTCCTCGCGGCCGGCCGGATCGAGGACGAGGTGATCCCCGAGATCCGAACCGTTCTCGGCCGGGACCTTGCCGGCGGCGAAAGCCTGCTGGAGGCCATGCAGGCGAACGGGCTGGTCATCGAAGTCGATACCGCCGCCCGTCCCCGCCAGACCCTGTCGGATGCCTGGCGCGAAAGCGTCGCGGTGGCCGAGCGGCTGCGCGCGGGGCTAACGGCCTCGCCCCTGCCGCTCGCCTGCATCGCCATCGTGCCCTTCGGCCCCGAGCGCTCGAGCCTCGTGAGCGCGCTGTCCCGGCGCGGCGGGCCGGAGGGCAACGCGCCGCCGCTCGCGGGCGCGCAGCTCGGACCCGTCGCGACCCCGGCCCTCGGCTCCCTGCTTTCAGGCCAGAGCGGCGAGACGACGATCCGCATCGTCGCGGAGGCGACGCTTCTCGATACGTCCCTCTGCGATCACGAGAGCCTTCGCCGGGCGATCGTCGACTGGATCGCCGCCGATTAGGCCTCCTTCCCGAGGACGGCATGAAGAAAGTACGGCGCTCCCCTCTCGCGAGGGGAGCGCCGCGCCTGGTTCGTCGTCCGTCGCCGGGGGCGGGGTCAGCCCCTCGGATCGATCACCCGGTCGCCGATCCGCGGCCATTCGCCGAAGCGGCGCAGCGTGCTCGTATAGAAGCAGCGCTGAACCCAGCGATAGGGCCGGCCGGTCTCGTCGAAGCGCGCCTCGAACGAGCGCCGACCATGCAGCAGCCGGTGATTGTCGATGAAGACCAGCCGCCCCGGCGTCACGTGCACGTCGATCGTCACGGCGTCGATCGCTTGGCGGAAGGCCGCGAGAGCATCGGCCCCCGCCTTGGTCCGCGCGGCCAGCATGTCCCCGTAGAACGCGGCGACGAAGGAGGGCGCCTCGCTTGGCCCGTGGACGATCGCGGTGGGACGGGCGGCGGCCCCTCCCTCGCCGCGCCAGCGTTCGGGCTTGGCGATGGTGAAGGCCTCGGGATCGCGCAGGATCGCCTCGACCTTCGGCCCCACAAGTTCGAGCGCGGCCCGGCCATCGGAAACGAGCGTTCCGGGCCCGGTGCCGGGCTCGGGACTGACGCCGATGAGGGCGAGGCCGTCCGGGGCACGGTCGCCCGGAAGAAGCCGCGCGAAGGCGTTCTCCACATGGGGCGAGAGTTCCTGACGGGCCCCGAGGCCCGTCAGGCCTTCGAGATGCGAGCGCTTGGGCGAGAGGTTCGAGACGAGCCCGGCCCCTTCGCTCGCGATGCCGTAGGGTTCGCCGAGAAGCGCGGTGAAGCCCACGAGCAGGGCTTCGCTGAGATCGCTCGCCTTGCCCCGCTCCTGGCCTTCCGGGTCGACGAGCCCGCGACGCACGTTCGGATCGAAGGGCAGGTTCTCGATCGAGACCGGCGCGGGCGGGCAGGCGCCGTTCTTCAGGGTGTCGAGGAGGCGCAGCGTCGAGAGATCGAGGGCGCTGGCGACGGCCGTGCGCGCGGCGACGACGAAATCGGCATAGGGCGCGCCGCGCTTTCGCGGATAGGGAATGTCGCCCGCGAGGGCTTCGAGCTTGTTGCGCTCGTTGCCGGTGAGGTCATAGGTGGTCAGCCGGGTCATGTGCAGCTCCTTCTGTTGCCTGCACGAACCCAAGGAGTTTTCACGGATGGGCCCGCCGACCGGCTCGGGCGACCATGGAACGGCCGACCGGGAGGAGCTTTGATTCCCGATTCGTTCGCGAACGAGGGTTGCGGAACACAATAAGAACAGATATCACTGTTCAGGTTTTGTTTGAGAAGGCTCCGCACCCCATGCTGACGCGCAAGCAGCACGAACTTCTGTCTTTCATCGACGAGCGGTTGAGCAAGACCGGGGTCCCGCCGTCCTTCGACGAGATGAAGGATGCGCTCGAGCTGAAATCGAAGTCCGGCATCCACCGTCTCATCACGGCGCTGGAGGAACGGGGCTTCATCCGGCGCCTTCCCAACCGGGCTCGTGCGCTCGAAGTGCTGAAGCGGCCGGAATCCATGCGCAGGGCCCAAAGCGAGGCCTCGGAGGCACCGCCCCGGCGCGGCTTCACGCCGAGCGTCATCGAGGGCTCGAAATCCCAGACCGCACCCATCAAGGGGCGAGACGCCGCTCCCGCCCATGGCGGCGCCGGCGAGACGGTCTCGATCCCGGTCATGGGCCGCATCGCGGCCGGCGTGCCGATCTCGGCGATCCAGCACAACACCCATTCGATCGCGGTCCCGCCCGACATGCTGACCGGCGGCGAGCACTACGCCCTCGAGGTGAAGGGCGATTCGATGATCGAGGCCGGCATTCTCGACGGCGATACCGTGGTGATCAGGCGCGGCGACACCGCGACCCAGGGCGAGATCGTCGTCGCCCTCGTCGACGACGAGGAGGCGACCCTCAAGCGCTTCCGCAGGAAGGGCGACACGATCGCGCTGGAAGCGGCCAACCCCGCCTACGAGACCCGGATCTTCGGGTCGGACCGCGTCCGCGTTCAGGGCCGGCTCGTCGCCCTCATCCGCCGCTACTGAGACGCCAGGGGCGTTCGGGGGGGGGGGGGGTCGGGGGCATCCGATGCGCCGTCGCGCCGGATTGTGTCTCGCCGAGGCAACCGGGGGGCCTCCGGGAAAATCGGGAGAATCTTAGTACCGGGTCGGTTGGATTCCGGGGCGTCGTCGTGCCGGGTGCCGGGGTGCCGGGGTGCCCGGGGTGCCGGGGTGCCGGGGTGCCGGGGTGCCGGGGTGCCGGGGTGCCGGGGTGCCGGGGTGCCGGGGTGCCGGGGTGCCGGGGTGCCGGGGTGCCGGGAGGATGCGTCTCGACGTGCGCCCTGCAAGCCTCATCGGGCGTTTTTCACGCGTCAGGGTGGCGGGGGTCCCGTCACGTCCGCGCCCTCCATCGCATCCGCACCGCCCGCCAACCCACCCGCCGCCGCCCCGGGGTCGGGCACGGGCTCGGTTTCAGGCTTTCGCCAGTATTCCGGCCAGGGGGCGAGGCGATGCCGGTTCCAGGCCGGGGGGTCCTCGGGAATCGAGCGTTCGACGACGATCCGCCCCGTAGACACATCCCGCGAGACGGCGAGCGAGCCGGTGCGGCGCAGTGTCCTCAAGGTCACGAGCGGCGTTCCCGAACGGCAAGTTGAGCGCCGGATCGCCCGGGCGACGAAGGCGAGATCGCCGCTGTCGCAGGCCTCGCCCGTCAGGCGATAATCGGTCGTATAGGCGATGCGCAGGCCGCTGGATGTCGTGAAGCGGCAGATGGCGGCCTCGCAGCCCTCCAGACCCGCGATGACGGCCTGCGCCGAGCCCGTGCTTCCATCCGCGCCCGCGCTCCCATAGGCCCGCTCCCACTGTTCGGCGACGAAGCCGTTCGGCCTCTCGCGCGAGAAGGCGAGCGCGCCGTCCGAAAGAAGCGCGAAGGTCTTGCCGTCCTCGAAGATCAGGAGTTCGGGCGCGGGCGGGCGGATCGCCGCCGCAAGAAGCGCGAGCGCGAGGACCGGTACCGCGAACCATCGCAGGCGCCCGGCGGGGATGGTGAAGATCAGCAGCGCCGCCGTCATCAGAACGAGGGCCAGCGGCGAGACGAGCCCCAGCACCGGGTCGGCGAGACGGGCCTGAAGCGCCTCGGCCATGCCGATCACCCCCTGAAGGCCGATCCCCATCAGCTTGAAGGCCGGAGCATCGAGCCCGAAGGGCATCAGCACCATGGCGACGAGGGCGGCCGGCATCACGAGGAAGGAGAACAGCGGCATCACGAGCACATTGGCGACGATGCCGAAGGGCGCGAGGCGCTGGAAGTGATAGACGGCATAGGGCGCGGTCGAGAGCCCCGCAACGAGGGCGGTGGCGGCCGAGCCCACCAGCAGCACCCGCAGGAGACGGCCCGCCAGCGAAGGGGTTTGCCGCCGGGTCCCCGCCGCGCCGCGATGCCGGCTCCAGGCACCATAGACGCCGACGAGACCGATGGTCGCCGCAAAGCTCATCTGGAAGCTCGCGGTCATCACGGCGTGGGGATCCAGCGCCAGAATGAGGATAGCGGCGATCGAGACGTTGCGCATGGTGATCGCCGGCCGGTCGGCGAGGACGGCGACGAGCATCACGCAGAGCATCAGGAAAGCCCGGTCGGTGGCGACGCTCGATCCCGACAGGACGAGATAGAAGGATGCGACCGCGATCGCCGCGACGGCCGCGATCTTCTTGATCGGGCGATCGAGCGCCAGACGGCCGGACAGAGCGAGGCCCCGGCGCACGCAGACCATGGCGAAGCCCGCGACGAGCGCCACGTGGAGGCCCGAGATCGCGAGGATATGGGCCAGGCCCGTCGCGCGCAGGGCCTCGGTCACCGTCTCGTCGATGCCCTCGCGCTGGCCGGTAACGAGCGCGGCGGCGACCGCACCGGGCTGGCCGGGGATCACCGCGCGGATCCGTTCGGTCACCGCGCCGCGCATGGCCGAGATGCGGCTTCGCAGCCACTCGCCGAAGGACGGCGCCCGCTTCTCGGCGCCCGGCGGCGCCGGTGCGCCCATCGAGAACCCGTAGGCGCCGAGCCCGTCGAAATAGGGGGCGAAGGCGAAGTCGTAGCCGCCCGGATAGGCCGGCCCCGATGGCGGGCGCAGGCGCACCAGCCCTTCGTAGCGCTCCCCCGGTTTCAGCACCTCGTGGCGCGACGAGACGAGGATGCGGGCCCGCTCGGGCGGGCGCGACAGGACAGGGCGCTCGGTTCCCTCGATCTCGACCACATATCGCGAGCGCCCCTTCGCATCCCTCTCGTGGCTGAGGACCCGGCCGCTCACCTGAACGCTCGCCTCGCCGGAAAAGATCGTCGTCGTGGTGCGCTCGCGCTCGATCAGCGCGGCGGCCTGTCCGGCAAGGAAGCCCGAGACCGTGAGGAGAAGGATCGCGCGCAGGCCGGGCCGGCCGGCGCCCGCCCCGAAGACGGCGTGCGCGAGAAGGACCGCGAGGGTGGCGGCCGGCAGAAGAAGGGATGCGTGAAGCCCGTAGATGCACACGATCCCCGCCGCCATGGTGACGGGCAGGAGGTGAAACGGTGTGCGGTGGGCGCGCTCGCGCTCCCATTCGGCGGAGAACCAGTCGCGGGCAGCGTTGCGGGAAAGACGCGGGAGCCGCAGGGCGAAGGGGTTCGCGCGGCCGGACGGGATCGCCCCCGCCGCCGCCCCGAAGCTCTCTTCGTCCGCCCGCTGCCTCACCCGCCCCGCGCCCGTTCCTTGTCTCCCCGGTCGCGTATGCTACACACGCCGCGATGAAACGGAACGGTGCTTTCCGTCCATAGAACCCTTCAGGAGCGCGGGCGCCCGGTATCGAACCCGGGCGACCCGCTCCAGACACTCGAATTTTCGCATCGCAAGACCCGGAGACCCAGACTTCCCCGGGGTCCGATGCCCATAACGATCGGAGCATTCATGACGAATGGCGTCGTCACCCGCTTCGCGCCCTCGCCCACCGGTTTCCTGCATATCGGCGGCGCGCGCACGGCCCTTTTCAACTGGCTCTATTCGCGCGGGCGCGGCGGGCGCATGCTGCTGCGCATCGAGGACACCGACCGCGAGCGCTCGACGCCCGAGGCGGTGGAGGCGATCATCGAGGGCCTGAAATGGATGGGGCTGGACGCCGATGGCGAGCCCGTCTCCCAGTTCGAGAACGCCGCGCGCCACCGGGAGGTCGCCGAGGAGCTTCTCGCCAAGGGCCAGGCCTACAAGTGCTATGCGAGCCAGGAAGAGCTCGCCGAGATGCGCGAGCGCGCGAAGGCCGAGAAGCGCGCGCCGCGCTATGACGGGCGCTGGCGCGACCGCGATCCGTCCGAGGCGCCCGAGGGCGTCGATCCGGTGATCCGCCTGAAGGCGCCCCTCGACGGCGAGACGGTGGTCGACGACAAGGTGCAGGGCCGCGTGGTGTTCAACAACAAGGAGCTCGACGATTTCGTGCTCCTGCGCTCGGACGGCTCGCCCACCTACATGCTCGCCGTCGTCGTCGACGACCACGACATGGGCGTCACCCACATCATTCGCGGCGACGATCACCTCACCAACGGCGCGCGCCAGACCCTGATCTACAAGGCGCTCGGCTGGGACGTGCCGGTGATGGCCCATATCCCGCTGATCCACGGGCCGGACGGGGCCAAACTCTCCAAGCGTCATGGCGCGCTCGGCATCGAGGCCTATCGCGCCATGGGCTTCCTGCCCGTCGCCCTGCGCAACTATCTCGTGCGCCTCGGCTGGGCCCATGGCGACGACGAGCTGATGTCCACCGAGGACATGATCGCCTGGTTCGATGTCGGCGACATCAACAAGGGCGCGGCGCGCTTCGACTTCAAGAAGCTCGAGGCGCTGAACGGCTGGTGGATCCGCCAGTCCGGCGACGCGGAACTCGCCGACATGCTGATGGTCGAGCGCGACCACCTGCCCAATGGGGAGATCCTGAAGCGCAAGCCCGACGAGGAGACCCGTGCCCTTCTTCTCGCCGCCATGCCCGGCCTCAAGGAGCGGGCCAAGACCCTCGTCGAGCTGACCGACAGCACCACCTATCTCTTCGCGCAGCGCCCGCTTCCCATGGAGGAGAAGGCAGAGGCCATTCTGAACGATGGCGGCCGCGAGACGGTTCGCGATCTCCTGCCGCGCCTCGAAGCTGCCGGCGAATGGTCTGTCGAAGCGCTGGAGGCCGAGGTTCGCGCGTTTGCCGAGGAGAAGGACATGAAGCTTGGCAAGGCCGCCCAGCCGCTTCGCGCGGCACTCACCGGACGCTCGACCTCGCCGGGCGTCTTCGACGTTCTGGCGGTGCTCGGCCGCGAGGAAAGCCTTGCCCGACTAAAGGATCAGTCGGCAGGGTGAGCCTTGTGCTCTACCGGCTTGCCTGCGGCGCGTCATATTGCGCCGCGAGAGCTCAACTTGTTCCGCCCGCGCGGATGCAGTAGGCATTGCTCACGACAACCTTGTGCGCTGCAGCAGGCCTTCGGGCTCCGCTGCGGTCGCCAACGGAAGGGAAACAGATGACGGATCAGTCCGCGAAATTCTCATTGGGCTCGGATGAGGCCGACCTGCCGATCTATTCGGGGTCGATCGGTCCCGACGTCGTGGATGTCACCGGTCTCTACAAGGATACCGGTCTCTTCACCTTCGATCCCGGCTTTTCCTCGACCGCATCCTGCGAATCGAAGATCACCTATATCGACGGCGACGAGGGAATCCTGCTCCACCGGGGCTATTCCATCGATGAACTGGCCGAGAAGGGCGATTATCTCGAGACCTGTTATCTGCTTCTCTACGGCGAGCTTCCGACCGCCCGCGAAAAGGAAGACTTCGTCTACCGCGTGACGCGCCACACCATGGTGCACGAGCAGATGAACCGGTTCTTCACCGGCTTCCGCCGCGATGCCCATCCGATGGCCGTGATGGTCGCCTGCGTCGGCGCCCTGTCCGCCTTCTATCACGACTCGACCGATATCGCCGACCCGCACCAGCGCATGGTCGCCTCGCTGCGCATGATCGCCAAGATGCCGACGATCGCGGCCATGGCGTACAAGTACCATATCGGCCAGCCCTTCGTTTATCCGCGCAACGACCTCGATTACGCGGAAAACTTCCTGCACATGTGCTTCGCCGTGCCGTGCGAGCCCTACGAGATCAATCCCGTCCTCGCCAAGGCGATGGACCGGATCTTCACGCTCCACGCCGATCACGAGCAGAACGCCTCCACCTCGACGGTGCGCCTCGCCGGCTCCTCGGGCGCCAATCCCTTCGCCTGCATCGCGGCCGGCGTCGCCTGCCTCTGGGGCCCCGCCCATGGCGGCGCGAACGAGGCGGCGCTCAACATGCTGATGGAGATCGGCACGAAGGACCGCATCCCCGAATTCATCAAGCGGGCCAAGGACAAGAACGATCCGTTCCGCCTGATGGGCTTCGGCCACCGGGTCTACAAGAACTACGATCCGCGCGCCAAGATCATGCAGAAGACCTGTCATGAGGTGCTGGACGAGCTCGGCGTGCGCGACGATCCGCTTCTGGAAGTGGCGATGGAACTCGAGCGCATCGCGCTCACCGACGAGTACTTCATCGAGAAGAAGCTTTATCCGAACGTCGACTTCTACTCCGGCATCACGCTGAAGGCTCTCGGCTTCCCGACCGCGATGTTCACGGTGCTCTTCGCCGTGGCGCGCACCGTCGGCTGGATCGCCCAGTGGAAGGAGATGATCGAGGATCCCAAGCAGCGCATCGGCCGTCCGCGCCAGCTCTATACGGGCGCGCCCCAGCGCGACTATCTGCCGGTCGACGGCCGCGGCTGACGGCTTGACGGCGAGCGCGGGGGTCCGGTTCCGGCCGGGGCCCGCGCCGCGACGCGCCACGGTCTGCGGGGCCTCGATCCGGCGCGGCCGGGGCTTCAGATCCCTCGAAAACAAAAAGGCCCGGCCATCCCCTCGGATGGCCGGGCCTTTTTCGTTCTGGGCATCGAGGAACTGATGCGAAGCGGGCCGGGCTCGACGACCCGGTACCAGGAGCCCAGGTACCGGGCGGCGTTCGGCGTCCCCCGGCCCCGGAGCGACCCGCCGGGTCGGGCAGGCCGAGGAGCCGGCCAGACGGTCTAGCGGAAGAGATCACCATAGGTCTGGCGCAGCACGTTCTTCTGCACCTTGCCCATGGTGTTGCGCGGCAGTTCGTCGACGAAGACGATGCGCTTGGGCTGCTTGTACTTAGCGAGCCGCTCCTTCAGCGGCGCGACGATGGCAGCCTCGTCCAGCGGCTTCGACGCCACCACCACGCCGACGACGCCCTCGCCGAAATCGGGGTGAGGCACGCCGATGACGGCGCTTTCCACGACGCCGGGCTGCTCGTCGATCGCAAGCTCGACCTCCTTCGGATAGACGTTGTAGCCGCCCGAAATCACGAGGTCCTTGTCGCGCCCGACGATCGAGACATAACCGTCCGCATCGACGACGCCGAGATCGCCGGTGACGAAGAACCCATCCTCGCGAAACTCCGAGGCAGTCTTTTCCGGCATACGCCAGTAGCCGGCGAAGACGTTCGGCCCCCGGACCTCGATCGAGCCGATCTCGCCATCCGGCAGGCTCTCGCCGCTCTCGCCGGTGATCCTCAGCTCCGTGCCCTTCAACGGGAAGCCGACGGTGCCCGCCCGGCGCTCGCCCTCATAGGGGTTGGAGGTGTTCATGTTGGTTTCGGTCATGCCGTAGCGCTCGAGGATGCGCTGGCCGGTGCGGGCCTCGAAGGCCCGGTGGGTCTCGGCGAGAAGCGGCGCGGAGCCGGAGGTGAAGAGCCGCATATGGCCGGCGCTTTCGGGCGTCAGCCGCTCGTCGGCCAGCATGCGCGTATAGAAGGTCGGGACGCCCATCATGGCGGTCGCCTGCCCGAGACGGGCGAAGACCGCGTCGAGATCGAACTTCTCGAGGAAGATCAGGGACGCGCCGGCGGCGAGCACCGTGTTCGTTGCGACGAACAGGCCGTGGGTGTGGAAGATCGGCAGGACGTGGAGGAGAACGTCGCCCTGAGTGAACGCCCATTCCTCGCGCAGGACCTCGGCATTGGAGAGAAGATTGCCGTGGCTGAGCATCGCGCCCTTGGAGCGGCCGGTGGTGCCCGAGGTGTAGAGGATCGCGGCGAGATCGTCCTCGCCGCGCGCGACCGGCTCGAAGGAGGCGTCGGCCGCCTCGGCCGTCCGCATGATCGTGCCGGCGTCCCCGCCCCCGCTGCCGAGCGTCTCCAGCCGCGCGCCGGCGGCCTCGGCGATCGGTCTCAGACCGTCTGCCGCCTTCGGCGAGGCGACGAAGACGCGTGGTTCGGCATCGTTGAGGAAGTATTCGATCTCGCTCGGCGTATAGCCGGTGTTGAGCGGCAGGAAGACGCCGCCCGCGCGCACCGTCGCGAGATAGAGGAACAGGGCCCCGATCGACTTTTCGGCCTGGACGGCGACCCGGTCGCCCGGCTCGACGCCGAGGGAGACGAGGACATTGGCGAGCCGGGCGGTCTCCTCGTCGAGATCGCGATAGGTGAGGCTGCGTCCGTCGGCGAGCGTGGCGAAGATGCGGCCGGGCTCCTTCAGGCCCTCGCGCGTCAGTCCGTCGAAGAGGTGGTTCGTCATGCGGCGTGTCCCTTGGCAGTCACGGCGTCGGTGCGCCGTTCGGAGCCTGCGGGCAGAAGCTGCCGCACCTGCCGGCTGGCCGCCACGGCGGCCTCGTCGGCATAGGCTTCGTGACGCTCCTCGACCTTCGGAAGATCGTAGAGATAGTTGACCATCAGGCCCTTGGCGCGCTTCAGGCCGCCGGGCGAGATGTCGGCCCGGTGCATGATGCGGTTCAGCATCGCGCCATTGCCGAGATGGAAGCGGGCGACGGGATCGATCGGCTGGCCGTCGCCTCGCCGCTCGGTGAGGAAATAGCGTGCGGCGAGCGACAGGAGGCCCGGCCGCGCGGCCTCGGCCTGCTTCTCGTCGAAGGCCCAGCCCTCCTCGGCGATGATCGAGAGCGCCCGCTTCTCGCCCGCGTCGAGGCGCGCGACGAACGTCTCGTCCAGCCCGTCGACCCAGCGCGCGAAACCTGGCACCGGCGAGAGGGTGACGAAGGTCGAGAGCCCCGGCACGCTGTCCTTCAGGTCCTCGGCCACCTGCTTGATGAGGAAGGAGCCGAAGGAGACGCCGGCAAGGCCCTTGTGGCAGTTCGAGATGGAATAAAAGACGGCGGTCTCGGCCTCGCGCGGCTCCAGCACCTCCCGCTCGTCGGTCAGGACCGCGCCGATGGAGGCGGGGATGTCCCGCGTCAGCGCGACCTCGACGAAGATCAACGGATCGTCGGGGATCGAGGGGTGGAAGAAGGCGAAGCAGCGCCGGTCGCTGGGGGCAAGGCGCGAGCGAAGGGCATCCCAGTCGTCGATCGCATGGACGGCCTCGTAGGCGATGATCTTTTCGAGGATGCGCGCCGAGGTGTCCCAGTCGATCGGCTTCAGGACCAGGAAGCCGCGATTGAACCAGGAGCCGAAGAGATGGCGCAGGTCCATGTCCACGGGCTTCAGGCCCTCGTAGTCGTCGGCGAGGAGCGGCAGCAGATATTCGCGCAGGCGCACGAGTTCGGCCGTGCCCCCCGGGGCGAGATTGAGCCTGCGGAAGAGCTCCTGGCGCGGCGGCTCGGCCTCGCGCTGGAGCCGCGACAGGGTCTGCGGACCCGGCTCGGCGGCATAGGCGCCGGCCGCTTCCACGAGGCGCTCGCGATGGGGCGAGAAGTCCTCGGCCAGCATCCGGAAGAAGGCCGCGCGCCCGTCCGCGTCGAGCCCCCGGATGCCCGAAAGGATGTCGGCGGCGATCCTCACCCCCGTCGCCTCGCCGCGCGAGCGCACGAGCTTCGAGCAGAGCGCCTTCAGTTCCTCCACGCTCGTCGTCCGCTCGTTCGGCTGGTCGGAAAACCAGGAGCGCGGCGTGAACGAGCTCAGGAGATCGGAGAGAAGCGAGATTCGGCTCATAGGCTCGGTCCCATGATGAGATCCGGGAGGAAGAGGGCGATCTGCGGGAAGAGGCAGAGCGTCACGATGCCCGCGACCATGCAGAACACGTAGGGCATGGAGCCCCTCAGGATCTGCCCGAGGGAGATGTCCGGCGCGATGCCGTTGATCACGTAGAGATTGAGCCCGACGGGCGGCGTGATCAACCCGATCTCCATGTTGATCGTGAGGATGACGGCGAACCAGTAGGGATCGAAGCCGGCATCGGTGATGATCGGCAACAGGATCGGCGCGGTCATCAGGATCACGCCCACGGGCGGCAGGAAGAAGCCGGCGACCAGCAGGAAGAGATTGATGATGCCGAGCAGGACCCAGCGATTGACGTCCATGTCGGCGATCGTCTGGGCGATGGTCTGGGTGATGAACATGGAGGACAGCGCGA
Source organism: Fulvimarina endophytica (assembly GCF_003403015.1). GTDB lineage: Bacteria > Pseudomonadota > Alphaproteobacteria > Rhizobiales > Rhizobiaceae > Fulvimarina > Fulvimarina endophytica. The sequence goes on along the minus strand of NZ_QURL01000003.1, from coordinate 313,137 downwards.
AGGCGAAGATCTCCGAGGCCGCGATGATCATCATGATCATCACGCTCTCCTTCAGCGTGTCGCGGAAGATGACGGGCATCTGCCCGAACTTCCAGGTGGTGGAGAAGATGCCGTAGACGATGGCGACGAGGACGAGGCAGAACAGCGCTCCGATGCCGGCCGCCTCGGAGGGCGTCGCCACGCCGCCATAGAGGACGTAGAGGACGGCGACGATGATGGCGAGGAAGGGCAGGACGCGGGGCAGCGCCTGGAAACGCTCGCTCATCGTGTAGCTGCGGGTCAGCTCCGACAGGCCGATACCGCGCCGTTTGCAGGCCCAGATCGTGTAGATCATGAAGTAGACGGTGAGCATCAGGCCGGGGATGAGGCCGGCCAGGAACAGGCGTCCGATCGAGGTCTCGGTCGCGATGCCGTAGATGATCATGGTCACCGAGGGCGGGATCAGGATGCCGAGCGTGCCGCCGGCGGCGATCGAGCCCGAGGCGATCTCGGGCGGATAGCCGCGCTTGCGCATTTCCGGGATGCCCATCTTGCCGATGGCCGCGCAGGTCGCGGGCGATGAGCCCGAAAGCGCCGAGAAGATCGAGCAGGCCCCGAGATTGGACAGGACCAGCCCGCCCGGCACCCGGTTCAGCCACCGGTCGAGCGCCTCGTAGAGGTCCTTGCCCGCCGGCGAGGAGGCGACCGCCGCGCCCATCAGGATGAACATCGGGATCGCGACGAGCCCGAAGGAGGCGATCGAGGTGAAGAACTGCTCGCCGATCGTATCGAGGAAGGAGATGCCGTAGGAGGCATAGAGGGCGCCGAAGGCCACGAGGCCGAGGGCGAAGGCGATGGGCGTTCCGATCCCGAGCAGTGCGAAGAGCACCACCATCATCACGAGGCCTGAAAGAAGCGGCGTCATCGGCTGGCCTCGGCGGTTTTCGTCGTTTCGGAGAAGAGTTCGGTCTGGTCTGCGAGGGGGCTCTCGGGCACGTCCGGCCCGTCGAGGAAGAGGCGGAGGATCTCGGCCACGTACTGGACGCTCAGCATGATGAAGCCGGCGGCCATGGGCAGGGTCGGAATCCAGAGCGGCACCGCCCAGACGGTCTCGCTGCGCCAGCCATATTCCCAGGTCTCCATCAGGTAGAAGGAGGTGGCGTAGGCGAGAAGACCGGCAAACAGCAGCGAGGCGAGGCCCGAAAGGACCTGGAGGACGAGGCGCAGCTTGGGCGGCGAGGCGATCTGCAGGAGATCGACATTGACGTGCCCGCGCACGAGAAGGGTCCAGGGCGCGCCGAGGAAGGTCGCGCAGACGATCGCGTAGATCGTGTATTCGGTCTGCCAGACCGTCGACTGGCCGAGGAAATAGCGCACGAACACCATGTGCGCGACCGACAGGACCGCCGAGGCGAGAAGCAGCGCCGACACGAAGCCGAGGGCTTTCGAGATGGCGGACGAGACGGCGATGAAGCCACGCATGCGAAGGGGCCTCCGGTCGAATTCGGGGTTCGGGGGGAATGGTCGCGCGCGATCGGCTGCGATCGGGCGCGAGACACGGATGTCGAGGCTCGCGAGCCCGCTTAGGCCCGCGAGGCGGCGAGCCGGCGGCATCGCCGGCCCTCGGTCGAAAATCGCCGCGCGGCACCGAAGCGCGCGGCGGTATTCAGGCCCGTTATTGGACGGCGAGCGCCTGGTCGATCAGCTGCTGGCCGTTCGGAACCTCTGCGGCGAAGTTCTTGTAGGAGGTCTCCTTGGCGATCGCGAGCCAGGCGTCGTAGTTCTCCTTCGACATCTCGACCACCTCGACGCCCGCATCCTTGTAGGTGGTGACGAGCTCGTCATCGAGCTTGGCGGCCTCGGTCGCGAAATACTCCTCCGCCTTCTGGCCGGCGGCGAGGAGCGCCTCCTTCTGGGCGTCGTTCAGGCGGTCGAAGGAGCGCTTCGACATCAGGATCGGCTCGTACATGAACCAGAGGGCGTTCTCGCCGGGCGCCGTCAGGCAGGTCGCCACCTCGTAGATGCGGTAGGAGACGAGGGAGCCCGAGGAGGTGTTCGCTCCGGTGAGGACGTTCTGCTGGATGCCGGTATAGATTTCCGAGGACGGCATCGAGGAGATCGAGGACCCGGCGCCGACCAGCATCTGCTCGAAGGCCGGGCCGGCGGCCCGGAGAATCTGGCCCTGCGCCGTATCCGGCGAGGTGATGCACTTGGTGTTGGAGACGAAGCCGCCCGCGAGCCAGGCATCGGACAGGACCATGGCGCCGGCATCGTCGACGATGGACTTGATCGATTCCATGAACTCCGAATCGTTGAGGCGCGCAGCGCGCTCATGGCTGCCAACGAGGCCCGGCATCAGGGTCGCGGAGAATTCCGGGTGCCGGCCGGAGGCGTAGTCGAGCGGGAAGGCCGTGACGTCGACCTGCCCGCGCGTCACCGCTGCCCACTGGTCGCGCGGCTTGAACAGGGAGCCGCCGGGGAAGATCTGCATGGAGAGGCCGACATCGGCGGCCTCGATCTCGCGCTTGATGATCTGCACCATCTCGTCGCGCACATCGCCCTGGCCGCCGGGCCACTGGTGCGAGGCGCGCAGGGTCACGTCCTGGGCGAGCGCCGAGGTGGTCAGCGCGGTGGTGGCGAGCGTCGCGGCGGCGAGCGCCGACAAGAGAAGCGTCTTCATGGTTAGTCCTCCCGATTGTTCTTGGTCACGCCTCCCAGCGCGGTCGGTGGATGACACCAGATGTTGCATGCGATGTCAAAGCCCTTGTATACAATTTCGTGATGAGGGCGGAGACCGGCACCCCGTCGCGGTCCATTCCCCGGATCGGGGGCAGGCCGGAACGCGGGCAGCGGAGCGCGGAGAGGGAGGTGCGACGGGCATGGCGACACGCAAATCGGAACATCTTCGCGGCGCGATCCGCGAGGCGCTCGAACAGGAGATCCTGACCGGAGAGCGCCAGCCGGGCGAGCGGCTGGACGAGCAGGCGCTCGCCTCGCGGTTCGGCGTGTCGCGCACCCCGGTGCGCGAGGCCCTGCACCAGCTTGTCGCGACCTCGCTGGTGGAGTTGCGGCCCAATCGCGGCGCCTTCGTGCGGCAGGTCTCCCTGCGCGAACTCGTCGAGATGTTCGAGGTGATGGCGGAACTGGAAGCGATGGCCGGGCGGCTCGCCGCACGCCGGGCCGAGCCCGCGCCGCTCGCCAGGCTGGAAGCCGCGCTGAAGGCCTGCGAGAGCGCCGCGCAATCGGGCGATGCGGATGCCTATTATGCCGAGAACAGTCTGTTCCACGAGGCGATCTACGATGCCTGCGGCAACGCCTTTCTCGCCAGCGAGGCCAAGCGCCTGCACCAGCGCCTCAAGGCCTATCGCCGGCTTCAGCTGCGGGTACCCAAGCGCATCGGCCAATCCCTCGCCGAACACCGCCTGATCGTCTCGGCGATCGCGGCGGGGGAGGAGAAGGCGGCCGAGCGCGAACTGCGCAAGCACATCACCATCCAGGGCGAGCGCTTCGCCGACTTCGTCTCCAGCGTCCAGCGCCGCGACGCGGCCGAATAGCCGCGCGGCATCGCGACGGCCTGCGGCTCCGAAGCGCCATGCCGGAACCGGTACCCGCTCAGTGGCCGGCGGCCCGTCCCCTCTTCCGAGCTTTCTTCGAAGCTTCCCATTCGCGTCCCGCCGCGCCATGGTGGCGCGATGGCATCGCTTCCCCCTTCCCCCGCAAGGTCCGGCCGGCCTTCCCGTGTCCTCCTCGTGGGGGCGACGGGAACGATCGGGCGCGCGGTCGCCCATGCGCTCACCGAAGCCGGGCACGAGGTCACCTGCTTCGTGCGCCCCCGGTTCGTGCGGCTCGGGGCGGGCGTGAACCTCCGTCCCCAGGCGCACGATCCGCGCGGCCTTCCGCCAAGCGCCAGGGTCCGCTTCGGCGATGTCCGCGATCCGGGCTCGATTGCGCGCGACGCGATCGCGGGCGACCGGTTCGACGCCCTCGTCTCCTGCCTTGCCTCGCGCACCGGCACGCCGTCGGATGCGGATGCGATCGACCACCGCGCCAATTCGCATGTGCTGAAGGCCGCCATCGGCGCCGGTGCGAAGAAGGCCGTTCTCCTGTCCGCGATCTGCGTGCAGCACCCGCGCCTCGCCTTCCAGCGGGCGAAGCTCGCCTTCGAGGCCGAACTCACGGCCTCCGGCATCGACTATTCGATCGTCCGCCCCACGGCCTTCTTCAAGTCCCTGTCAGGACAGGTCGACCGGGTGCGCCGGGGCAAGCCCTATCTTCTCTTCGGCGACGGAACACTCACCGCGACGAAGCCGATCGCGGATGCCGATCTCGCCCGCTATATCGTCCGCTGCCTGGACGATCCGGCCTTCAGCAACCGCATCCTGCCGATCGGCGGGCCGGGACCGGCCATTTCGCCGCGCGATCAGGGCCTCTTCCTGTTCCGGCTTCTCGGCAGGCAGCCGCGTTTCCGGCAGGTGCCGCCCGCTCTTCTGACAACGATCGGAACGGCTCTCTCGGTCGCCGGGCGGGTCAGCCCGGCGCTGATGCGCAAGGCCGAACTCGCCCGGATCGGCCACTACTACGCGACCCAGTCCATGCTCGTCCTCGACCCCGAAACCCGTCGCTACGAGGCCGATCTGACGCCCGAGACCGGCGAGCGCACCCTGTTCGACCACTACCGCGATCTCGTCTCGGGCACTGAAACGCACGAGCGCGGCGATCACGCCGTGTTCTGATCGCGCCGCGCCCTGCCCGCCGTTCTCAGGCGGGCGGCATGACCGGGCCGCATCTCTCGACCGCCCGCCGGGCCGCGGGCACGGCCATCAGGCGCTCGAAATAGGCCGAGACGGATGGATGGTCGGCAAGGGCGCCCGCATAATTCGCCATTGCGAGAAGATAGGAGATCTGGATGTCGGCGAGCATGGGCGTCTCGCCCATCAGGAAGGCGCGGCCCTCCAGCGAATTTGCGAGATAGGCCATGATGGTGGCGAACTCGGTCCTCATCTTCTCGTCGACCGGCGCACCGCTCTTGCGGCCCCAGAAATGGGCGACCACCGAGCGCGACATGGTGCCTTCCACGAAATCCAGCCATTCGTCGTGCCGCGCCGCATCCTCGGAATGGGCCGGCGGCTGATGGGCGTTGCCGCCGTAGCGATCGTCGAGATAGCGCAGGATCGCGGCCGATTCCGACAGCGTCAACGCGCCGTCCTCGATCACCGGCGACTTGCCGAGGGGATGGACCGCCTTCAGCTCCGGCGGCGCACGATAGGCGTCCGTGCGCTTGTAGGACTTGAGATCGTATGGCGTGCCGATCTCCTCGAGCAGCCAGACGACCCGCATGGCCCTGGAATATTCGAGGTTGTGAACTGTGATCATCCTGTCGCCTCTCTCCCTGGCTCGAGCGTCGCCGTCTCGGCCGCCCGCACTCCGTCGCCACCATGCCGGCCGAAGGCTCGCCGGTCGAGTGGTTCGATAGAGCTCCTCATCCGTTCCGGGATCGGGGCATTCGCCGAGCGATCACGCCCCATGGTCCTACGACCCGAAGACCCGAAGACCCGGCCGGACATTCGCTCCGGTGGCCTTCAACGGATCCTAGCGTGACGATCGGATTTGGCGATGGCGGCACCCAGCGCCACGCTGGCGAAGATGGCCGAGGCGATCGCGTTCCAGCCGGCGAAGGAAAGGCCGAGGAAGCGGCCGGCGGCCTCGTCGCAGGAGGGCGCGTGCACCGCGTCGATGGTGGCGAGAAGGTTTCCGGCCGAAAGATCGGCCCCGCCGCCGCCCGCGCATTCGGCCGGGCCCGGCCAGAAGCCCCATTCCACGCCCGCATGGAAGACGGCGAGATAGAGCGACCAGAGCATGAGGCCGCCGAGGACGAGGAGAAGGCCGCGCACGAGAACGGGGCTCGCCCGGCCGGCGGCCGCGATCGCGGCTGCGAGCGCGACGGGGATCGCGATGTAATAGGGCGTGCGCTGGGCAAGGCAGAGGGCGCAGGGGATATAGCCCCCCACATACTGGAAGAGGAGCGCGGTGCCGACGGTGCCCATGGTGCCGAGAAGAAGCACCATCGCCGCCGCGCTCTGGCGAAAGCCCGTCGCGCGAACCCGGTCTGTAATCATGTCCTCGCCTCTCCTGCGGCCCTGATCCGCCGGGCTTACCAGATCGCAGGGCGGCCCGCGAGGCGGGTGTCGTTAACGCGATGTTAAACAATTCATTCCAATCTTTCCGGGCAAGGGACGACGGCCGCGCCGGACCGGTTGGGGAACCGCCGGCGCGATGGAGCGAGAGCTCCCGTCCGGGGGACATGCCGGAACGGGCGAACCGCGAGGGGCGGTGCGCCCGTTCCGTTCGCCCGTCCGTCGGCGCCCGCGATCGCGCAGGCCGCATCGCCCGTCCCCACAAGCACCCGCCCTCCCTCGTCCCGTATCCCGAGACCGAAGCCCCGAAGAACGCCCATGCGCTGGGGAAAACCGGCGCGCGCCATGGACAGGGGGCCGCCGTGCTGCTCAAGTGGAGGTTCGCTTCGCGGGCAGGTCTGCCCGCCTGCCGGGCCATGCCCGGACTGCCGAAGGATCAAAGCCCGTGGACGCTTTCTCGCCGGATACCCTGCTGAACGGCTTTACCGCCGTCGTTGATTATCTGAACGGCATCCTGTGGGGCTATGTCCTCGTCTACGGCCTCCTCGCCATCGGCGTCTTCTTCACCCTGCGCCTCGGCTTCATCCAGTTCCGGCACTTCCCGGAATTCTTCAAGGTGGTCAAAGGCTCGCGATCGGGCGACAAGGCCGGCATCTCGCCGCTTCAGGCGCTGACCGTCTCGCTTGCCTCGCGCGTTGGCACGGGCAATCTGGCGGGCGTCGCCGTCGCCATCACCCTCGGCGGGCCGGGCGCGATCTTCTGGATGTGGATGGTCGCCCTCGTCGGCATGGCGACGGCCTATGCGGAATCGGCGCTCGCCCAGCTCTACAAGATCCGCAACGAGGACGGCCAGTATCGCGGCGGCCCGGCCTTCTACATGGCTCGCGGCCTCGGACTGCCGTGGATGGGCGCCCTCTTCTCGATCTTCCTGATCATCGCCTTCGGCCTCGTCTTCAACGCGGTCCAGGCCAATTCCATCGCCGGTGCCACCGAACAGTCCTTCGGCCTCGACCGGTTCTATGTGGGCATCGGCCTCGCCGTTCTCGCCGGCGTCGTCGTCTTCGGCGGCATCCGCTCCATCGCCCGCGTCGCCGAGGTGGTCGTGCCCTTCATGGCGATCGCCTATCTCCTCGTCGCCCTCTATGTCTGCGTGGTCAACTATTCCGAGGTGCCGGGCGTCCTGTGGACCATCGTCTCCAGCGCCTTCGGCTTCAACGAGGCGGCGGGCGGCGTCACCGGCGGCCTGATGGCGGCGCTCCTCAACGGCGTCAAGCGCGGCCTCTTCTCCAACGAGGCCGGCATGGGCTCGGCCCCGAACATCGCGGCCGTCGCCACCCCCCAGCCGCATCATCCCGCAAGCCAGGGCCTCGTCCAGGGCCTCGGCGTCTTCATCGACACGCTGATGATCTGCACCGCGACCGCGCTGATGATCCTCCTGTCGGGCGCCTATGTCCCCGGCCAGGAGGTCGACGGCATCACCCTCACCCAGAGCGCGCTCAACGCCCATCTGGGCAGCTGGGGCGGAAGCTTCGTCGCCATCGCGATCTTCTTCTTCGCCTTCACCTCGATCATCGGCAACCTGTCCTATGCCGAGAACGCCATGACCTTTCTGGGCGCGGGCGGACGCATCGGCATGAGCTTCGTGCGCGTCGGGGCGCTCGCAATGGTGATCTGGGGCTCGATCGAATCGGTCGACACCGTGTTCAACGCCGCCGACGCCTCCATGGGCCTGATGGCGACCCTCAACCTCATCGCCATCGTGCTCCTGTCGGGAACCGTGGTGAAGCTCACCAAGGACTATTTCGCCCAGAAGAGCACCGGCCTCGAGCCGACCTTCGACAACGACATGTATCCCGAACTGCGCGGCAAGGTGGATTCGCGCATCTGGACCATGGAGGGCGATATCGGGCCGAAGCCCGGCCTGCGGTAAGGCGCTCGCTGCCGATCCCCATACCTCGAAAGGGCCGGTCGCCATGCCGGCCCTTCTTCGTTTCGCGAGCGCGTCGCCCGCCCCTATCCCGGCTCGTTCGATGCGAACGCCTTCGCGATCTCGCCGGGCCGCGTCAGCCAGATCTCGTCGCGGTGCCGGGCGATATGCTTGAGCGCCCGCTTCAGGGCCCGCAGGCGGAACGGCTGGCCGCTGATATAGGGATGAAGCGCGATGCTCATCACCGCCGGGGCCTGCCGCGAGACCTCCAGCATCTCGTCGAACTGGGCGACGATCATTTCGGAAAATTCCTCCGCGCCGGTATAGCGGGCGGTGATCGCCGGAATGTCGTTGATCTCGTGGCTGTAGGGCACCGAAAGGATGCGCCCGCCGTCGCGGGTCGCCATCCATGTGGGCTGGTCGTCATGGCACCAGTCGAGGAGATAGGTGTAGCCCTCCTCCTTCAGGAGATCGATCGAGACCTCGCTCTGGGAGATCCAGGGCGCGAGCCAGCCGGCGGGCAGCGCGCCTTCACGCTCCCGGAAGATCGCGCTCGCCTCGCCGATCAGCGCGCGCTCCGCGTCCTCCTCCATCACCCCCTGGCGCTCAGCATTGGTGCGGCCGTGGGCGACGATCTCGTCGCCGCGCTCGCGGAACGCCTCGATCAGGCCCGGGCAGTCCTCGTAGACGCAGGAATTGGGAAGAAGCGCGAGCGGCATGTCCAGCGCGTCGAAGGCGTCCCGCATGCGCCAGACGCCGATCCGGTTCCCCCATTCGCGCCAGGCATGGTTGAGGATGTCGGGATGCTGCTGCTTGGGCGCGAGCGCCGCCCCGTCACCCTCGCCGAAGGAGAAGGTCTCGATGTTGAGCGCCACGTAGACGGCGAGGCGCTTGCCGTTCGGCCAGTCGAAGACGGGCCTGCCGGGAAGGGCGCAATAGGGATAGCGATCGTGGTCGCGAGTCGAGGTCATGGATCACCAGAAGCGATTGAGGTCGTCATCCGGGCGATCTAGAAGCGGTGGACCCGCCTGGTAGCTGCGGGCATCGGCCGCATGGCGATCCGAGGGGCCCTCGAGCCCGCCCGCCTCACGTCCGGCCGAGATAATCCTGTTCGAACTGCACCGGCAGGAAGAAGGCGGTAAGGGCGAGACCGGCGGCGAGGCCCGCCGGCACGTAGAAGGCGATCTGCGGCAGCGCGATCTGCAGGAAGGCGCCGCCGATCGCGCCCACCAGCATTCCGAGCCACGGCACCACATGGAGAAGGAACGCGAAATTGCGCGTTCCCGTCACGAGCCGCCCGAGCCCTTTTCCGAGGCGCGACAGGGCGCCGGTCACGTAAGTGAGGCTCACCGGATGGCCGGCGACGCTTTCCACGGCCGAGTTCAGCGCGCCCATCGCGAGGACGGCCGGGACGAGGGCGAAGATCGTATGCGTGCCGTCGAACAGGATGCCGCTCGCGGCGAGCAGCGCCGAGACGAGGAGGAGAAGCGGCCAGATGCGGTAGCCCGTGACATGCAGGGCGATGGCGCCGATCATGTTGCCGAGGACGAAGACCGCGAGGATCATCGCGATGCGCAGGGCGTCGTCGAAACGCCAGTCCGCGAAGGCGATGGCGAAGCGCGTGGTGTTGCCGCTCATGAAGGAGACGAAGTCCCCGGTGGCGAGGAAGCCGATGGCATCGCTGATGCCGGCGAGCATCGAGATGGCGAAGACGAAGACGAAGCCCGTGACGGTGCCCCGGGCGCCGCGCCGCTCCGACATCGCAGCTTTCAGGCCGAGTTCGGAGAACCTGCCCCTGTCCCCGCTGGCCCCGCCATCCTCGCCGTTCCGGCGCTCCCCGCTCCCGCCCGTCATTCCGCGGACCCCGCCCTTCGCCCTATCTTCGGCCCGGCTCGCCGGGCGCACGCGCCTCGATCGCGAGCGCGTGGACGCCGGAATTCAGTTCGTCGGCCAACAGCTTGTTGATCGCCCTCTGCCGCGCGATCCGGCTTTCGCCGGCAAAGCGCGCGGAGACGATCCGGACCCTGAAATGGGTCTCGCCCGAACCGTCGAAGGCCTCGTGATGGGAGCTGTCGGCATGATGATGGCCGGCATGCAGATGGCTCTCATCGATCACGGCGAGGCTTTCGGGTTCGAAGGCGGTGGTGAGCTTCTCTTCGATGGTGGACTTGACGGTCATCTTCTGGTCCTTCCATAGGCCTATCGCGCCTGCCGGTCGCCGGCCGGATCATGGCCTCTTCGGGTCCCGTCCGGAACCCGGGGAGAGGCCCGTCCGTTCGGCCGCGCACCCCGATCGCGAACCCGTCCCTCTTCCGGGCTTTTTCCGATCTGTCAATTCTTGTTCGCTCGCTCTCAAAGGCCCATAGTTCGCCGCGATGAAACTCGACTCCAAATATTTCGACACGATCCGGGTCAAACGCCGTGGTCCGGGGGCTGCCAAGGCCAAGCCGGAGACGCCGGTCTGCGCCTGGGAAGGCTGCACCAAGCCGGGGACCCACAAGGCTCCCCTCGGCCGCGACAGCGAAGGCCAGTACCTCAACTTCTGCGTGGACCACGTTCGCCAGTACAACAAGAGCTACAACTACTTCTCCGGGCTCGGCGACGAGGATATCCGCAAATATCTCAAGGACTCCCTCACCGGGCACCGCCCGACCTGGTCCATGGGACACAACGCGACCTCGCCGAACGCGGCAAAGCCCCGCCGCCGCAAGCGCGGCGAGCCCTTCGACTGGGCGGCCGCCGGCGATACGGCCGAGGGCCGCGCCGAGCCCCAGCGCCGGGTGCGACCGCTCGAGCAGAAGGCGCTGGAGACCATGAACCTCCAGACGAATGCCAGCGGCGAGGACGTGCGCCTGCGCTACAAGGAACTCGTCAAGCAGCTCCATCCGGACGCCAATGGCGGCGATCGCGGCCACGAGGAGCGGCTGCGCGACGTGATCCAGGCCTACAAGCTCCTGAAACAGGCCGGCTTCTGCTGACATCCCCCGTCCCCCTCCACGGTCCCGCCCGGAACTGCCGCGCGTCGCTTTGCAGCGGGCCGGGCATCGATTCTGCGGCACGGGGTTCCAGATTGAGGTTCCATCGGGGCCCGTCTGGCGCTAATTGCGAAACGCAAGGGATCGCGGAACCGGCACCCGGCCGCTCGCTGCGGCCTTGGACGACGCATCGCGGCAGGGGGCGCGGCACATCTCGCGGCCCGGATCGCGGCGCCGCGATCTGGCGCAGCGGACTTCGAGGCGTGGGGCTTAGGCCTCGCGGCGCCGGGACACGGATGGAAAGAAGTTGGGTCGAGGGGCCGGCCGATCAGCGCCCCTCCGCCCGGTTGAAACGACAGGATACAGGAGCCGCGCGGGCGATGACGCATCCGGGGCGGCCTTCAGGAGGCAAGATGAGTGCAGCGGAACAGGAAGTGGCCCCTCTCCCGGACGCCACGATCTCCGTCCGCGAAACCTTCGGTTTCGAGAGCGATCTGACGGTTCCCGCCTTCAAGGAGGCGGACGGGCACGTGCCGGAGATCGACCCCGACTACATCTTCGACCGGCCGACGACGCTGGCGATCCTGGCGGGCTTCGCGCGCAACCGTCGCGTGATGGTCTCGGGCTATCACGGCACCGGCAAGTCGACCCATATCGAGCAGGTCGCAGCCCGCCTCAACTGGCCCTGCGTGCGCGTCAATCTCGACAGCCACGTCTCGCGTATCGATCTCGTCGGCAAGGATGCGATCACCGTTCGCGAGGGCAAGCAGGTCACCGAATTTCGGGACGGCATCCTGCCTTGGGCCTATCAGAACAATGTCGCCCTCGTCTTCGACGAATACGATGCCGGCCGGCCCGACGTGATGTTCGTCATCCAGCGGGTGCTGGAGGCGTCCGGCCGCCTCACCCTTCTCGACCAGAGCCGCGTCATCCGGCCCCATCCCGCCTTCCGTCTCTTCGCCACCGCCAACACGGTGGGTCTCGGCGATACGACCGGGCTCTATCACGGCACCCAGCAGATCAACCAGGCGCAGATGGACCGCTGGTCGATCGTCACGACGCTCAACTATCTGCCGCACGACAACGAGGTCGAGATCGTCCTGTCCAAGGTGAAGGACTGGAAGAAGAGCGACAAGGGACGCCAGACCGTCAGCCGCATGGTGCGCGTTGCCGATCTCACCCGTTCGGCCTTCGTCAACGGCGACCTGTCGACCGTGATGAGCCCGCGAACCGTCATCACCTGGGCCGAGAACGCCGAGATCTTCGGCGATGTGGGCATGGCCTTCCGCCTGACCTTCCTCAACAAGTGCGACGACCTCGAGCGCTCCCTCGTCGCCGAGTTCTACCAGCGCGCCTTCGGCACCGACCTGCCGGACAGCGCCGCCAATCTGGTTCTCGACTGACGACCGCAGCGCTGCCCGGAGTAACGCTCCGGGCAAAGGTCCGCACGAGGATCGGACCCGGCCTTCGGGACCTTGTCCCGAAACCTTGGGTGCCGGCAGGCCGCGACACCTCAGTCGTAGAGCTTTCTCAAGGCCGTCATGTTGTCCTCGCCATAGCCCTTTGAGATCGCCCGCTCGATGATCTCGTGCACATGGGCGACGAGCGGTGCCCGGTCCTTGCCCGCAACGCTCAGGGCATAGCGGAAATCCTTCTCGATCAGGTCGACCGGGAATTTCGGCTCGAAATCGCGCGCGATCATCGTCTTCGTCAGATAGCCGGCATTCGGCGCCCAGACCGAGGTCTTGGCGATCGCCTCCACCGCCGTCTTCGTGTCAGTCGGAGAGCGGTCCAGCATGGCGACGATCTCCGCCCAGGCCGCGACGTTGATGCCGAGCAGCGCATTGGTCGCAAGCTTCACCCGCGCACCGTCGCCCCAGCCGCCCACATGGGTCGAGGCCTTGCCGATGGGTTTGAGATGAGGCTCGCAGCGCGCGACGGTCTCGGCGTCTCCGCCCAGGAAGAAGACGAGTTCGGCATTCTCGGCCTGTGGCAGGGTTCCCGAAACGGGGGCTTCCAGAAGATCGACCCCCTTCGCCTTCATCGCCTCGCCGAGTTCCTTCACCCAGCCCGGCTGGAGCGTCGAGATCTCGACCGCGACCGTGCCGGATCTCATGCCGGCGAGGGCGCCGCGCTCCGCGTCCAGCCAGACGGCGCGCGACGCCTCGTCGTCGGCCACCATCGCCATCACGAGATCAGCGCCATCGGCCGCCTCGCGCGGGCTGGCGGCCCTGCGGGCGCCCGCGTCCACCAGCGGTCTCGTCTTCTCCTCGCTGCGGTTCCAGACCACGAGATCGTGGCCGGCTTTCAGAAGATTGGTCGCGATCCGGCTGCCCATGGCACCGAGACCGAGAAAAGCTGTCTTCGGCATGAAACTGTCCCTTGCTCTGCTGGCATCGCCTCCGACGCCTTGCGAGCGTGCGGGAGGAATGAGCCCGGGTAACGTCCCCGTGAGCCCGAGGGTTTCGTGAAGCTCTCTGGTTCATGCCGAAACGCCCTGCCGGCGGACCTTGCCGCAGCGCGGAGGCTCCTGTTTCTCGCTGACGCATCGGATGGCCCGAAAACCGGGTCCATTTTTCCGTCCGATGCGGTAGCCCTCAGCCCGCCACGACGGCGTTGCGCCCCCTCGCCTTGGCCTCGTAGAGCCGCTCGTCGGCGACATGGAGGATGCGGCGAAGCTCGGTCCCGTCCCCCGGCACCGCCGCGACCCCTATGCTGGCGGTGAAGGCGATCCGGTGGCCCTCGTGGCGAAGATGCGCCGTCTCGATCGTCTTCCGCAGCGTCTCCGCGATCCCGGCGGCCTCGACCGGCGAAACCTCCGGCAGGAGGACGCAGAACTCCTCCCCGCCATAACGGAAGGCCTCGCCCTTTCGTCCGGCGCTCTGGCTGAGGATCGTCGATAGGCGTTTCAGAACCTCGTCGCCCGTCTCGTGGCCGTACCGATCGTTGATCGCCTTGAAGTGGTCGATGTCGAGAAGGACGATCCCGTAGCCGGTCCGGTGGCGTTCGAAGCGGGCGATCTCGGCGCCGAAGCGCTGGTAGAAGGCGGCCCGGTTGCCGAGATCGGTCAGCGGATCGGTGAGGGCCCGGTGCTTCAGCGCCTCCTCGGCCCGCGCCCGCGAGGTCTCGTAGGCATAGGAGAAGCCGAAGATGCAGAGGGCGACGCCCGCCACGTCGAGGAGCGAGGCATGCGTGCCGTAGTCCGCATCGCCGCCGAAGCGGCGATAGTAGAGGACGAAGGCGATCGAGAGGAAAACGACGGTCATCGCGCTGCCGAGGGCACGCCCGAGAAGCATCAGCGACAGGATCGGAATCAGCAGCACCCAGGCGAAGACCGAATTGGACACCTGCGGCGTCGAGATGATGAGCATCATCGCCGAGTTGAAGAGCACGAGATAGAGGAAGGACCAGAGAAGCAGCCGGTTGGTCTTTCGCACCACCGGGATGAGCGACAGCGCGAAGGCGGCCATGCCGAGTTCGGCCGCGACGGCCACGAAGTTCCCGTTGACATAGTTGAGAGCGCTGAAAACCAGCCCGAAGGCGGCCGTAAAGAGGAAGAGGCCGAGGAGGACCGTGCGGCGATAGGCCTCCGAAGTGTCGAATATGCTCGCCCTCGGGAGCGTCGTCTGGGTCATGGGCATGCACCGGAAATCACGCGTTCTGCATCGCAGATACGTTTAAAGGTCGCAGGTGAAAAGTCCGTCACGCGCGGCGGTCCGTCAGCCGGGCGCCTCGCGCCCTGCCCGCGATCGGTCCTCGGGTCACAGATCCTTCGTCTTTCGCGCCCGCGCTCCCTTGCCCATCGCCGCCGAAAGCCCTTATCTCGTCCCCATGAGCAAGATCGGCGACAACAAGCGGCCCGCCCCCACCAAGTCGGCCAATCGCGAACCCTTCCGGCGCTCGCTGGCCAACACGCTGCGCGCGATCGCCGGCGATCCGGAGCTGGAGGTGACCTTTTCGGTGGACCGGCCCGGCATGGCCGGAAATTCCGCGCGTCTGCCGGAACTGCCGAAGCGGGCCACCGCCAACGATGTTTCGGTCACGCGTGGCGTCGCCGACGCGATGGCGCTGCGCCGGGCGCGGCACGATCCGAAGCTTCATGCCAGCCTCTCGCCGGCCGGTGCGGGCGCGCGCGCGATCTACGACAGCGTCGAGCAGGCGCGCTGTGAGGCGATCGGCGCCAATGCCATGCCCGGCATGGGCGACAATCTCGCCTCCATGCTGGAAGACAAATATGCCCGCTCCAACCTCTCCGACGTCACCGAGCGCGCCGAGGCGCCGATGGAGGACGCCGTCGCGCTGATGGTGCGCGAGGCGCTGACCGGACGGGCCGTTCCGCCGAGCGCCGAGGCCCTCGTCGGCGTCTGGCGCGACTTCGTCGAGGAGAAGGTCGGCGCGCGCTTCTCGAACCTCTCCGGCGTCGCCGAGAACCAGGAAGCCTTCGCCCGCGCCGTGCGGGACGTTCTCGTCTCTCTCGAAATGGCCGAGGAACTCGCCGAACCCGAAGAGAACGACGAGGACGAGGAGGACGACGAGGAGGAACAGGGCGACAATCAGGTCCGCAACGAGGAGGAAGGCGGCGCCGAGAAGGAGGACGGCACCGAGGACAACCAGACCGAGAACGCCGACGAGGAGGCCGAGAGCGAGGACAGCTCCGAGGCCGAGGATTCCGAGGTCACCTCCGACGACATGGTCGACAACGGCGACGAGACCTCCGAGACGCCCGGCGAGGCGAGACGGCCCGAACCCAAGGAACACGACCCGCTCCAGAAGATCGAATACGAGGTCTTCACGAGAGCCCATGACGAGGAGATCGGCGCCGAGGAACTCTGCGACGAGGCCGAACTCGACCGGTTGCGCGGCTTTCTCGACAAGCAGCTCTCCTCCCTCCAGGGCGTGGTCGGGCGCCTCGCCAACCGGCTGCAGCGGCGCCTGATGGCGCAGCAGAGCCGGTCCTGGGACTTCGATCTGGAAGAGGGCTATCTCGATCCGGCGCGGCTCTCGCGCATCGTGATGGATCCGATGCAGCCGCTCTCCTACAAGATGGAGCGCGACACGGAGTTTCGCGACACGGTCGTCTCGCTGCTCATCGACAATTCCGGCTCCATGCGCGGGCGGCCGATCACGGTCGCGGCGACCTGCGCCGACATCCTGGCGCGCACCCTCGAGCGCTGCGGCGTGAAGGTCGAGGTGCTGGGCTTCACCACCCGGGCCTGGAAGGGCGGCCAGTCGCGCGAGGCCTGGCTGAAGGCCGGCAAGCCGCCGCGCCCCGGACGGCTCAACGATCTGCGCCACATCGTCTACAAGGGCGCCGACGCCCCCTGGCGACGGTCCCGGCGCAATCTCGGCCTGATGATGCGCGAAGGGCTCCTGAAGGAGAATATCGACGGAGAGGCCCTGATCTGGGCCCATTCGCGCCTGACGAAGCGGCCCGAACAGCGCCGCATCCTGATGGTCATCTCCGATGGCGCGCCGGTCGACGATTCGACGCTCTCGGTCAATTCCGGCAATTTCCTCGAACGCCATCTGCGCGCGGTCATCGAGGAGATCGAGCAGCGCTCGCCGGTCGAGCTGCTCGCCATCGGCATCGGCCACGACGTCACGCGCTATTATCGGCGGGCCGTCACGATCGTCGATGCCGACGAACTGGCCGGCGCGATGACGGAACAGCTCGCCGCCCTCTTCGAGGACGAGGGGCCGGCGATGCAGTCCACCTATCGGCGCCGCAGCGTTCGCATGCGCTGACGGCGCGCAAAGAGCCCCGCCGATGCCCGTTCGCCCCTCCCTGCGCCTTGCAGCCCCGCTTCTCGCCTGTCTCCTCGCCGGCACGGCGGAAGGCGGTGCGACGGGTGTCCTGCCGGTCACGATCACAGCCCAGCCGATCGCCGCCTTCGACAAGGGCAGCAAGGATACGCGCTTCGGCGCCCTGCGCTTTGTCGGCGGCTTCTCCTTCACGGCCCGCGGCGCCTCCGTGGGCGGGCTCTCCGGCCTCGTTCTCAGACATGACGGGCGGGACTTTCTCGCCGTCAGCGACGACGGGCGCTGGCTCTCGGGGCGGATCGCCCGCGACGAGAACGGCGTGCCGACGGGTCTCGAGGAGGCGGAGAGCGCGCCGATGCTCGGGGCGGGCGGCGTGCCGCTCGACGGCAAAACCGATGCGGATGCCGAAGGGCTCGCGCGGCGGGGCGCGGACGAGATCCTCGTCTCCTTCGAGCGCCGGCCCCGCATCCTTGCCTATCGCGGCTTCCCGCGCCCCTTCGCCAGTGTTCCCGAAACCCTCGACCAGCCGGTGCCCTTGCGCGAACTGCGGATCAACAAGGGGCTCGAAGCCCTCGCCGTCTCGCCCGAGGCCTCGCCGCTCGAAGGGGCGGTCGTCACCATCGCCGAAGGCTCGATCGACGAGGCGGGCAATCTCTTCGCCGGCATTCTCGATGGCCCGCAGCAGGGCGTCTTCAAGCTGCGCAAGGACGAGCGCTGGCAGGCAAGCGACGCCGATTTCCTGCCCGGCGGCGATCTTCTGGTTCTGGAACGGCGCTATGAGGGGTTCTTCGGCGGGCTCGGCACCCGCATCCGCCGCATCGCGGGCGGCGACATCACGCGGGGCGCGCTCGTCGACGGACCGGTGATCTTCGAGGCCGATCTCGGCCAGGAGATCGACAATCTGGAAGGGCTCGCCGTCTGGAGCGATGCCTCGGGCGCGACCCGCCTCACCCTGATCTCGGACGACAACCACTCCTTCCTCCAACGCAATCTCCTTCTGGAATTCGTGCTGGAAGACGATCGGCGCTGAAACCCGATCAAGGCCGGGGCCGGCTCAGGCGGAGATCTGCCGGGGCGGCAGGAGCTGGCCGATGATGATCCGGTAGGGCACCAGCGCGAAGGCTGCGATCGCGAGCTTGAGCGACAGATCGCCGAGTGCCCAGGAGACCCAGCGCGGCGCCTCGCTCGAAAGAACGCCGAAGAGCGGCGCACTTTCCAGGGCATAGGCGTCATTCGGGCCGATCAAGGCGAAGACCGGCGCGAAGGCGATGCCGAAGAAGATCACCGTGTCGACCACCGATCCAGAGAGCGAGGAGGCGGCGGGCGCACGCCACCAGCGATCCTGGCGCAGCCGGTTGAAGACGAAGATGTCGAGAAGCTGGGCGACGAGGAAGGCCAGCCCCGAGGCGATCGCGATGCGGGCGATGCGCGCCCCGCCCGTCGAATAGGGCACGAGCCCGGCCTTGAAGAGGAGCACCGGCACGATCAGCGAGCAGGCGACCGCCGTCGCAAACCCCGCATAGACCACGCGCCGCGCCACCGCCGGCCCGTAGAGCCGGTTGGTGATGTCGGTGACGAGGAAGGCGAAGGGATAGACGAAGGCGCCATAGGTGAGGATGTCGGCGAGATCGAGCGAGCCGATCGTGACGAACATCGGATACTGGACCGCGACATTGGCGGACAGGACGATGAGGGCCATCGCGAGGACGGCGAACCAGTGGGTCTTCAGGAACGTCATGGATCGAGCCTCGATCAAGGAGCCGGCGGACCCGCCCGATGTCCGCTTGGCCAATGGGGCATGGGGGAGACGGCGCAGGGGATTATATCCGGCATGGGCATCGGATGGGTATGAAACGCACGAAAACGCCGCGGCGGAAAGGTCCGCAGCGGCGTTCGCAAATCATTCGATGAAACGTCGGGCGTTTCAGGCAGCCGCTTCGGTCGTCTCGGCGAGCTTCTTGGTGATCTGACGCTTCAGGAGACGGGCGCGCTGGGACAGCTCGTTCTCGCCGGCCTTCAGGAGGAAGGCGTCGAGGCCGCCGCGATGCTCGACCGAGCGCAGGGCATGGGCCGAGACCCGCAGGCGGTAGCGCTGGCCGAGAGCGTCGGAGATCAGCGTGACGCTGCACAGATTGGGCAGGAACCGGCGACGGGTCTTGTTGTTGGCGTGGGACACGTTGTTCCCGGACATGACGCCCTTGCCGGTGAGTTCGCAGACGCGCGACATGAGGATCACCTTCTCTTCATATGCTGAACGCCTGTCCGCCTCGCGCCGCCGAAACCGGCGCGATCCATGCGGGCAGGCATGATCGGAAATTGGGGTTGGCTATAGTCCGCATGGTCCGGCCCGTCAAGCCGTGCCGGCACCTTGCGGACGCACCTTCGATGACTGGGCGATTACTGGGCGTTCGATCCGCCGTTCGGAGCCTGGGCATCTCCGGTCCCGGAGGTGGAACCCGCACCGTCCGAGGCCCCGGCATCGCCGCTCGCCTCTCCGGAGAGCGGCGCATCGGGCGCCTGCTCCACGGCGGACGGGCTCTCCACCGGGGGGATGAAGGTGCTGTCGGCGGCGTTCGGCGCGCTCTCGCCCGGATTGGCCGGGATCTGGCCGGTCGCCGCCCCGTCGTTCGCGGCTCCGTTGGTCGCGCCCTGCGCATCGCCGGTGCCGGTGCCGGTGCCGGTCTCGACCGCACCTGCCGGCTCGCCTTGGGTGGCCGCATCGCCGGTGCCGGCCGGGGCCGATGGCGTCTCGCTCGCCGGCGCGCCGGCCTCCGGAGCCTCGGTTCCCGTATCGGCCGCGCTGCCCGTATCGGGAATGAGCGAGGGCGAGGCGGTCTCGCCGTCCGCCGGGGCTGTCGGTGCCGCCGCGCCGTCCGTGCCGGCCGCAGGAGCGGTTTCGCTCTCGCCGCCCGGAAGCCCGCCGAGTTGGTCGAGCAGGCTGCCGCCCTCGGTCTGCTGGTTGCCCTGGCCGGAGGGGAGCTGATCGAGAATGTCGCCCGGCTGCGCGCCGTAACGGGCGAGGATGCCGAGCGTCAGCGAGGTGAGAAAGAAGCCGGCGGCGAGGATTCCCGTCGTCTTGGTCAGGGCGTTGGCGGCGCCGCGCGCCGACATCATGCCGCCGCCACCGCCGCCGATTCCGAGCGCGCCGCCTTCGGAGCGCTGGAGCAGCACCACCACGACGAGGGCGATGACGATCACCAGGTGGATGACGATGAGAATGGTTTCCATGAGTGTTCCAGGACGCGCGATGGGTCTGTTATGAGCGGCGAACGCTCTTTTTCTTAGGTCGGATTGCGCGCCTTCTACAGAAAGCGGCCTGTCATTCCAAGCCGATTTCGAGATCGGAGAAATCCGGTTCGAACGGGTCGCGTCCGTCGGGGCGCGCCGCATGCTCGCAGATGGCGATGAAATCGGCCGCTTTCAAACTCGCCCCGCCCACCAGCGCGCCGTCCACATTGTCGATATGGAGGAGCTCCAGCGCATTGCCGGGATTGACCGAGCCGCCGTAGAGCAGCCGGATCGCCTCGCCGGTCTCGCGGCCGAACCGGTCGGTCAGGGTCTTGCGGATGAAGGCATGGGCCTCGGCCACCTCCCCGCTCGACGGCGTGCGCCCGGTGCCGATCGCCCAGATCGGCTCATAGGCGACGACGAGCCTGTCTCCGCGCGCGCCGCTCGGCACGCAGCCGGCCAGCTGTTCGCCGAGGCGATCCAGCGTCTTGCCCTCGTCGCGCTCGCCTTGCGTCTCGCCGATGCACAGGATCGGCACGAGACCGGCCCGCCAGGCGGCGTTCACCTTGGCCTTCACGATCTCGTCGCTCTCGGCGTGATCGGCCCGGCGTTCCGAATGGCCGACGATGACGAAGCTCGCGCCCACATCCTTCAGCATCTCGGCGGCGATGTCGCCGGTATGGGCGCCCTTCGCCTCGGAATGGCAGTCCTGGCCGCCCACCTTCGCCACGTTGTGAAGGATGCCCCGGCTCGCCGAGAGCATGGTGGCGGGGGGACAGATCACGATCTCGCAACCTTCGGTGCGTCCGTCCTTGACCGCGTCGGCGATCCCCTTCAGTTCCGTCAGGGAGCGCAGCATGCCGTTCATCTTCCAGTTTCCAGCGATCAATGGCGTCGTCATACTATCCTCCTGATGCGCGAAGAACTCCCGCGTCCTGACGATCCGACCTAATCCCATGACCGGGCGAAATCAATCGGAAGCTGCCGGCTTGCACCGCTTCGGCCCCTTTCCTATGAGTATGCCGCGCGCCGCGCGGCCTTCGCCGAACGACCACAAGGGACTGTCATGCTCAACACGCTCCGCAACGCGACGACCGGCTGGACCGCCAAGATCCTGCTGATCCTCCTCGTGGTCAGTTTCGCCGTCTGGGGCATCGGCGACGTCTTCCGCGCCGGCAACCAGACCTCGGTCCTCAGCGTCGGCGAGACGGAAGTGCCGCTCACCGAATACGCGCTGGCCTACCGGCAGGCCTCGTCCGGCATCAGCCGCCAGCTCGGCCGCAACCTCACGCCCGAGGAAAGCGCGGCCTTCGGCATCGACCAGGCCGTCCTCAGCCAGCTCATTTCCGGCGCGATCCTCACCGAGCAGGCGCGCGCCCTCGGCCTCGGCCTCTCCGACCAGCGTCTCGCCCGGCTGATTTCCGAGGACCCGAGCTTCCAGGACGCCTCCGGCAATTTCTCGCGCGCCCAGTTCGCGAACCTTCTCAACCAGATCGGCCTTCGCGAAGCCGATTACATTGCCTTCCAGGAAGACGCGGCGATGCGCACGCAGATCGTCGATGCCGTGACCAACGGCATCGCGGTGCCGGAGGCCTACGAGCAGGCCCTCGGCCTCTTCAACGGCGAGCGCCGCAATGTCAGCTACGTCTCGGTCGGCCCCGCCGCGCTTCCTGAGGAGCCCGCGCCGAGCGAGGAGCAACTCGCCGCCTATTTCGAGGAGAACAAGGAGAATTACGGCGCGCCGGAACTGCGCGGCCTTCAGGTCGCGCGCCTGACCCCCGAGGCGATCGCCGACGAGAGCGCGATCACCGAGGAGGAAATCGCGGCCGATTACGAGCAGTTCCAGAGCCGCTACGGCCAGCCCGAGCGGCGCGAGATCGACCAGATCGTCTTCCCGGACGCCGCCGCCGCAGAGGAGGCCGCGCAGAAGCTCCAGAACGGCGCGACCTTCGAGAACGTGGTGCGCGGCGCAGGGCGCAGCCCCGCCGACGTCTCCCTCGGTCTCGTCGCGCGCTCCGACATCTCCGATCCGGCCCTTGCCGAAGCCGCCTTCTCGCTTCAGAGCGGTGAGACCTCCGGCGTCGTCGACGGCCGCTTCGGCCCCACCATCCTGCGCGTCGGCGAAATCGAGCCGGCGAGCGTCCAGCCGCTCTCGGAGGTCGAGGGCGATATCCGCCGCGCCCTCGCGCTCGACCGCGCGACCCAGACCCTCGACACCGCCTACCGCACCTATGAGGACGCGCGCGCCGGCGGTGCGACCTTCCAGGAGGCCGCCGACGAGGCCGGCCTCACCGTCGAGACCTTCGAGGCGGTGGACAGAAGCGGGCGCGACGCGGACGGCCAGCCGATCGACGGCATCTCCGGCGAGAGCGAACTCCTGACGGAAGCCTTCCAGACCGAGCCCGGCTTCGACAACGTCCCGATCCAGACCGCCGGCAGCGGCACGCTCTTCTTCGACGTCACCGCCATCACCCCGGCGCGCGATCGGACCCTCGACGAGGTGCGCCAGCAAGTCCTCGGCGACTGGACAGCGGCGGAGATCGAAAGACAAGTGATCGCCCGTGCCGAGGCCCTGGCGAACGAGGCGCGCGGCGGCAAGTCCCTGCAGGCGATCGCCGAGGAGAACGGCCTCACCGTCGCCACCGCCAACGCCATCACGCGCCAGAGCGGGGCCGGCGAGATCGGTGCAGAGGCGAGCCAGGCCGCGTTCGCGGGCGGCAAGGGAACCATCGCCGCCGCCAAGGGGCGCGGCGCTCTGGAACAGGTGGTGCTCCAGGTGGACGAGATCGCACCGCCGGCCTCGCCTCTCGACAATGTCAACCAGACCGAGATCGGCCAGGTCGAACGACAGCTCACCGACGATCTCGTCTCGAGCTATGTGACGCGTCTGCGCTCGGACTATCCGCTGCAGATCTATCCGAACGGGATCGAGAACGCCAAGAGCCTCATCCGATGAGCGATCGCATCAAGCCCCATCTCGCCAAGGTCGCGAATGGCGAGGCCCTGACGCGCGCCGAGGCCGAGGACGCCTTCTCCATCCTGATGTCGGGCGAGGCGACGCCGGCCCAGATCGGCGGTCTCCTGATGGCGCTCAGGGTGCGCGGCGAGAGCGTCGCCGAGATCGCTGGCGCGGTCTCGGCCATGCGCGCCAACATGACCCGCGTCGAAGCCCCCGCCGGCACGGTCGACATCGTCGGCACCGGCGGCGACAATGCCGGAACCGTCAACATCTCCAGCGCCTCCGCCTTCGTCATCGCCGGATGCGGCGTGCCGGTGGCAAAGCACGGCAACCGCGCCCTGTCCTCGCGTTCGGGCGCGGCCGACGTCCTCGCGGCCCTCGGCGTCGACATCGATCTGAGGCCCGACCAGCTCTCCGGCGTCATCCGGGAGGCGGGCCTCGCCTTCCTCTTCGCGCCGAACCATCACGCGGCCATGCGCCATGTGGGCCCGTCGCGCAAGGAACTCGGCACGCGCACGATGTTCAACATCCTCGGGCCCATGACCAATCCGGCGGGGGTCACGCGCCTCCTCATCGGCGTCTTCGGCCCCGAATGGATCGAGCCGATGGCCGAGACCCTGCGCGAACTCGATACGGAAGCGGCCTGGGTCGTCCATGGCGACGGTCTCGACGAGATGACCGTGACGGGCGAGACCCGGGTCGCCGAACTCAAGAACGGCGAGATCCGCACCTTCACCGTCACGCCGGAGGAAGTGGGCCTGTCGCGCGCGACGCTCGCGGACCTTGCCGGCGGCGAGGCGGCCGACAACGCCCGTCGCCTGTCCGCTCTCCTCGACGGGGAGCCCGGCGCCTATCGCGACATCGTGTGCCTCAATTCCGGCGGCGCGCTCGTCGTCTCCGGCAAGGCCGCTACCCTTCAGGACGGCGTCGCGATGGCGCAGGCCTCCATCGACGAAGGCCGCGCGAAGGCCGCGCTGCAACGGCTTGCCGACGTCACCCAGCGCCTCGGAAGGAACGGCCAATGAGCGAAAACTCGAGCGAAACGCCGCCCGAGGCCGACATCCTCGAGCGGATCGAGGCCTATAAGCGCGAGGAGATCGCGGCTGCGAAAGCGCGCACGAGCCTTGCCGCTCTCGAAGCTGCGATCGCGAAGGCGGACGCCCCGCGCGGCTTTCTGGAGGCGATCCGCCGGAAGATCGCCGCCGGCGACATGGCGCTCATCGCCGAGGTGAAGAAGGCGAGCCCCTCCAAGGGCGTCATCCGCGAGGACTTCGACCCGCCCAAGATCGCCCGCGACTACGAGCGCGGGGGCGCGGCCTGCCTGTCGGTCCTCACCGACGAGCCGAGCTTCATGGGCCATCCGGACTTCCTGAAGGCCGCGCGTGCCGCGACCGCCCTGCCGGTCCTGCGCAAGGACTTCATCTACGATCCCTACCAGGTGGCCGAAGCCCGGGCCTGGGGCGCCGACGCGATCCTCGTCATCATGGCGGCGATCGACGACGCGACCGCAAGCGCGGTGGAAGAGGCCGCGATCAGCTACGGCATGGACGTTCTCGTCGAGGTGCACGATGCGGCCGAGACCGAACGCGCCCTGAAGCTCAAATCGCCGCTCATCGGCATCAACAACCGCAATCTCAGGACCTTCGAGGTGGCGCTGGAGACGGCAGAGACCCTGTCGGAAATGGTTCCGGACGACCGGGTGATGGTGGGCGAAAGCGGCATCTTCACCTATGCCGACTGCCTGCGCCTCGCCGATCGCGGCATCCGCTGCTTCCTCGTCGGCGAAAGCCTCATGCGCCAGGGCGATGTGGAGGCCGCGACCCGCGTGCTTCTCGGCGAAAAGCGGCCGGATCTGCCGGCGTGAGCGAGCCGACACGGACAGACGGCCGGACGCTCACCCATCTCGATGCCTCGGGCTCGGCCTCGATGGTGGATGTGGGCGACAAGTCCGAGACCGTGCGCACCGCCACCGCCGAGGGCCATATCCGCATGAAGCGGGAAACCCTGCGCCTCATTGCGGAAGGACAGGCGAAGAAAGGCGATGTCGTCGGCATCGCGCGCATCGCCGGCATCATGGGGGCCAAACGCACCCATGAGCTGATCCCCCTCTGCCATCCGCTCCTCCTCGACAAGATCGGCGTCGAGCTGACCATGGACGAGGACCTTCCGGGCCTTCGCGTCACCGCGCTCGCCCGGGTTTCGGGCAAGACCGGCGTCGAGATGGAGGCGCTCACCGCCGTCTCCGTCGCCCTTCTCACCGTCTACGACATGGCGAAGGCCGCCGACCGGGAGATGGAGATCGGCGGCATCCGTCTCCTGACGAAGGCGGGTGGGCGTTCGGGCGATTACCGGGCGGACGGAACGGGCAGCGACCTGGGCAAGGCCCCGTGAGCCTTCTGCCCGTCGAAGAGGCCCGCCGCCGCGTTCTCGAAGGGGCAGGTCCCGTCTCGCGCACCGAAAGCGTACCCCTGCGGGCCTCTCGCGGACGCGTTCTCGCCGTCGATCTCGCCGCCCGCCGCAGCCAGCCCGGTTTCGATGCCTCCGCCATGGACGGCTATGCCGTTCGCGCCGCCGACGCGGCCACGGGCTCCATCCTCGCGGTTCTCGGCGAGGCGGCGGCCGGACATGGCTGGGAGGGTTCGGTCGGGGAAGGCGAGGCGCTGCGCATCTTCACCGGCGCCCCCCTTCCCGCAGGGGCCGACGCGATCCTCATTCAGGAGGACACCGAGCCTGCCGGCGAAGGCCGCATTCGCGTTACCGAGAGCCCGGCTCCCGCCGCCCATATCCGGCGCGCCGGCATCGATTTTGCGGAAGGCGCGATCCTGATGCGGGCCGGAACGCGCCTGACCAGCGGCGCCGTCGCGCTCGCGGCGAGCGGCGGCTATCCCGATCTTCAGGTTCTCGCTCGCCCGCGCATCGCGATCCTTGCCACCGGCGACGAACTCGTCCTTCCGGGCGACGCCCTCGGACCCCACCAGATCGTCGCCTCCAACACGTTCGGCATCGCAGCCCTCGTCGAGGAGAACGGCGGCGAGGTTCTCGATTGCGGCATCGCACCCGACGACGAAAGCGCGATCGCGGCCCGCTTCGACGAGGCATACGAGGCGGGCGCGGACGTTTTCGTGACCATCGGCGGGGCCTCGGTCGGCGACCATGATCTCGTCGGAAAGGTGTTCGCGGACCGGGGCGTCGAACTCGATTTCTGGAAGGTCGCGATGCGGCCGGGAAAGCCTTTCATGGCCGGGCGCAAGGGAGCGATGCGGATCGCCGGCCTGCCGGGCAATCCGGCCTCCTCGCTGGTCGCCGCGACCCTCTTCCTCGCCCCCCTGGTGCGCCGGCTCGCAGGGCTCGCCGACCGGCCCTTCACGCGCGAGGGCGTTCTTCGCGCGGACATGCCGGCGAACGGTGCGCGCGCAAATTTCGTGCGCGCCGTCTTCGAGGGCGAGGACGAGGCGGGACGCCCGCGTCTTCTGCCCCTCGGCAAGCAGGATTCCTCGCTGCTCTCGGTCTATGCGCGCGCGGACGGGCTTCTGATGCGCCCCGTTGACGCGCCGGCGGCCAAAGCCGGAGATCCCTGCCTTTACGTGCCTCTGGGCCTCGACGGGTAGACGTCCGCAGCATCAGCCCAAAGCCAAACCGGCTCATGGACCCCGGTTTTCGGATTAAGGTCCGGAAGCGCTATTCTTCCGGTTCGGTCGAGAACAGAAGCGGATAGCCGTGTTCGCGGGCAAGATCCGTCGCCTCGGTCGCCTTGGTCTCGGCGACGTCGCGCGGATAGACGGAGACGACGCAGGAGCCCTTCTGGTGCGCCGTCATCATCACCACCTCGCCCTCGCTGTCGGAGAGGCGAAAGACCGAGCGCAGCACCAGAACCACGAATTCGCGCGGGGTGTAGTCGTCGTTGAGAAGAAGCACCTTGTAGAGCTTCGGCCGCTCCGTCCTGGGCTTCACCTTGGTCTGCCTGTCGATGGCGGCGCCAGCCATGTCGGCCTCCGAAACTGATGATGGTCGGGTCTTGCTTCGTTCCGGGAGCCGCCCTCGAAGGGGCCGAACTGCCGGCCCGAACGACGCCGGGACGACGCGGATCGGGGGCGCCGGACGGGGGCGCCGGACCGGGACGCAAGACCTCGACCGGCCCTTTCGCCGCTCTGTTAGGCACTTGCGGCCACAAGCGCAACCGCTGCCGCGCCCTCGTGACAAGACGCCGCCGGCCCCGCCATGGCCCGCATCCTTCGAGCGCGTTCGCCGCGTGCGGACGACCCCGGCCCCTCCCTGTCGAACCCGGAACCCCGCCTTGAACGCCGCCGGGGCCCCCTTACCTGACGGTCTCGCCGGCCCGCATGCAGCGCGCCGGGACCCGTTCCCGATCCGATGAGAAGCCGTCCACCATGAAGACACGCCCGCTCGGCCGCACCGGCCTTTCCGTCTCCGAACTCTGCCTCGGCACGATGACCTTCGGCAGCCAGAACACGGAGGCCGAGGCCCACCGGCAGCTCGACCGCGCGGTCGAGCGCGGCGTGGATTTCGTCGACACCGCCGAGATGTATCCGACGACGCCCATGAAGGCGGAAACCGTGGGCCGCACCGAGGCCTATGTCGGCTCCTGGCTCGCCAAGCCCGGCAACCGCGAAAAGGTGAAGATCGCGACCAAGATCACCGGCGAGGGCTCGTCCATGGTGCGTGGCGGCGCGCCGATCTCGCGCGCGACCCTCACCGAGGCGGTGGATGCCAGCCTGAAGCGGCTGCAGGTCGAGGAGATCGATCTCTACCAGTTGCACTGGCCGAACCGGGGCTCCTATCATTTCCGCAAGTCATGGACCTTCGATCCAAGCACGCAGGACGCGGATCAGGCCAAGGCCGACATGCTGGAGATCCTTCAGACCGTGGCCGACCTCCAGAAGGCCGGCAAGCTGAAGCATTTCGGCCTCTCCAACGAGACCGCCTGGGGCACCACCCGCTTCTGCGCGATCGCCGAGGCCAACGACCTGCCGCGCCCGGTCTCGATCCAGAACGAGTATTCCCTGCTCTGCCGCTATTTCGATCTCGACATGGCCGAGACGGCCCTCCACGAGGATGTCGGCCTTCTCGCCTATTCCTCGCTCGCGGCGGGCATTCTCACCGGTAAGTATTCGGGCGGGGCGATCCCGGAGGGCTCGCGCGCCTCGATCAATGACGGCCTCGGCGGGCGCCTCGCCTCTTCCGGTATTACGGGCGTCGCCGACGCCTATGTGGCGATCGCAAGGAAGCACGGCCTCGATCCGGTGGAGCTCGCCTATGCCTTCTGTCTCACCCGGCCGTTCATGACCTCGGTGATCATCGGCGCGACCTCCATGGAACAGCTCGACATCGCGCTCGGCGCCTCGGACGTGACCTTGAGCGACGAGGTGCTCGGCGAGATCGCCGAGATCCACCGCGCCCATCCGATCCCGATGTGATCGACGAACGAGAAACGGGCGCCCGACAAACGGGCGCCCGATCGTGACGCGATCGGAGTTCGGAGATCGGACCGAAAGTGGATGCCGGCGCGCGTCCTTCAAGGCCGACACCGCCGGGGCGATGCCTCAACCGCGCTTCAGAACCGTATCGAGTTCGCGCCGTTCCTCGTCCGTCAATTCGGCGACGGCCGGCGCATCGGCCCGCCGGCGGCGCATGGAGACCACCGCATAGCCGAGACCGGCGAGAAGCACCGCGACGGGCGTTGCCCAGAGCGCGATGGTGCCGAGCGAGACGCGCGGCTGCAGCAGCACGAATTCGCCATAGCGCGAGACGAGATAGTCGATGACTTCCTCGTTCGTGTCGCCGGCCA
The DNA here is from genome assembly GCF_003403015.1 of Fulvimarina endophytica. Classification (GTDB taxonomy): domain Bacteria; phylum Pseudomonadota; class Alphaproteobacteria; order Rhizobiales; family Rhizobiaceae; genus Fulvimarina; species Fulvimarina endophytica. Next base: position 284,369 of record NZ_QURL01000003.1, on the reverse strand, counting down.
CCAGGCGCTCGCGCACGAGGACGCGGAGGTCCTTGGCGAGACCCGCATTGGAATCGTCGATCGACTGGTTCTGGCAGACCATGCAACGAAGGCCGGCGGAAAGCTCGCGCGCGCGCGCCTCGAGCGCCGGATCGGAGAGGATCTCGTCCGGCTCCACCGCATGGGCGGGCGCAACCCCGAGAAGGGTATCCGGCGCACCGAGAAGCGGAGCGCAGGTGCCGAGGAGGAGCGCGAGCGCGCTCGCACGCAGGAGACGCCCGGCCGGTCTCGGGCCCGTCGTCCGCCCCTTGGGTCTCATCCGTCTCATCCGCGTGCTCCCGCGGCTCCGGCGAGCCGCGATTTGCGGGCCGCCGGCGCACCGACGCGCAGCCGCCGGTCGGCGAGCGAGACGACGCCGCCGATCGCCATGAAGATCGTGCCGATCCAGATCAGGGTCACGAACGGCTTGTACCAGATGCGCACCACCGTCGCCCCGCCATTGGCCGTGGAATCGCCCAGCGAGAGATAGAGCTGGGAGAACCAGTGGGTGCGGATGCCCGCCTCGGTCGTCGGCATCTGCCGGGCCGTATAGAGGCGGCGGGCGCTTTCCATGGTGCCGAGCGTCGTGCCGTTCTCCATCACGGTGAAGTTGCCGACCTCTTCGGTATAGTTCGGCCCGTCGCGCTCGCTCATGCCGTCGAAGCGGATCTCGTAGCCGCCGGCCCCGCGCACGTCGCCCGGTGCCATGGTGGTCACCACCTCGGTCTGGAAGGCCGAGACGCAGACGATGCCGACCACGGTGACGCCCAGCCCGAAATGGGCAAGCGCCGTGCCGAAGGCCGAACGCGGCAGGCCCTTCAGCCGGGCAAAGCCGGTCGACAGGCCCACTTTGCGGAAATTCGCCCGCTCCACGAGATCGACGAGGCTGCCGATAAGGAGCCAGATGCCGAGGCCGAGGCCGAGGGATGCCAGGACTTCGGTGCCCTGCGTGAGCGCGAGCGCGATGATCACGGTCAGGAGCGCTGCGCCGATCGCCCAGTAGAGGCGCTGGGTCGCGCCCGCGATATCGCCCCGCTTCCAGGCGAGCAGCGGCCCGAAGGGCACGGCGAGGAGGAGAGGCACCATCAGCGGCGCGAAGGTGAGGTTGAAGAAGGGCTCGCCGACGGAGATCTTCTCGCCGGTCAGCATTTCGAGAAGCAGGGGGTAGAGCGTGCCGACGAGCACGGTCGCCGTCGCCGTCGTCAGGAACAGGTTGTTGAGGACCAGCGCCCCCTCCCGGCTGATCGGCTGGAAGAGGCCGCCCGATTCCAGCGTCGAGGCGCGGAAGGCGAAGAGCGCCAGCGAGCCGCCGATGAAGACGCACAGGATCATCAGGATGAAGATGCCGCGCGAGGGATCGGTGGCGAAGGCGTGGACCGAAGTCAGCACGCCCGATCGCACCAGGAAGGTGCCGAGCAGCGACAGGGAAAAGGTGAGGATCGCAAGCAGGATCGTCCACACCTTCAGCGCCGAGCGCTTCTCCATCACCACCGCCGAATGCAGGAGCGCGGTGCCCGAGAGCCAGGGCATGAAGGAGGCGTTCTCCACCGGGTCCCAGAACCACCAGCCGCCCCAGCCGAGCTCGTAATAGGCCCAGTAGGAGCCCATGGAGATGCCGAGGGTGAGGAAGATCCAGGCCGCCAGCGTCCAGGGCCGCACCCAGCGCGCCCAGGCCGCGTCGATCTTGCCGTCCATCAGCGCCGCCACGGCGAAGGAGAAGGCGATCGAGAAGCCCACATAGCCGAGATAGAGCAGCGGCGGATGGATCGCGAGGCCCACGTCCTGGAGGATCGGGTTCAGGTCCTCGCCCTCGAAGGGCGCCGGGAAGAGGCGCGTGAACGGGTTCGAGGTGAACAGGATGAAGGCGAGGAAGGCGGTCAGGATCCAGGCCTGGACCGACAGCACGTTGGCGCGAAGGGTGGGCGGGAGATCGCGCCCGAAGCTTGCGACGAGCGCGCCGAAGAGCGCGAGGATCAGCACCCAGAGGAGCATCGAGCCTTCGTGATTGCCCCACACGCCCGAGATCTTGAACAGCATCGGCTTGGCCGAATGGGAGTTCTGGTAGACGTTGAGAACCGAGAAATCGGAATTCACATAGGCGACGGTGAGCGCCGAGAAGGCGAAGCCGAGAAGCAGGAACACGCCGAGGGAGGAGGCCTGGCCCACCTCCATCATGCGCGCATCGCCGCGCCGGGCGCCGAGCGCCGGCACCACCGACTGGATCAGCGAGGCGGCGAGCGCCAGGATGAGGGCGTAGTGGCCGAGTTCGACGATCATACCCCGGCTCCCTTTTCGTCTGCCGCTTTCGGCCGCGAATTGTCGTGGTCCCAGAGGCCGCGCGCCTTCAGGTCGTCCACCACTTCCTTCGGCATGTAGTTCTCGTCGTGCTTGGCGAGCACGGTGTCGGCGAGGAAGAGGTGGTCGGGGCCGAGCGTGCCTTCCGCGACGACGCCCTGCCCCTCGCGGAAGAGGTCGGGCAGGATGCCGGTATAGGTCACCGGCACGCTCTGGATCGTGTCGGTGACGCGGAAGGTCACCGTCTCGCCCTGGTCGCGCACGACGCTCCCCGTCTCCACCATGCCGCCGAGGCGGATGCGCTGGCCGGGGGCGGGCGTCTTCTCGACGATATCGGTCGGCGAATTGAAATAGGCGACCGAATCCGACATCGCGGTCAGGACGAGAGCGGCCGCCACGGCGACCACCGAAACCATGCCGCCGATCGACAGAAGGCGTTTTCCCTTGCGGGTCATTGGGGTGTTCCTCCCTCGCGGGCCTCGAGGCCGAGCGACCGGCCGAGGTTCGAGATTTCCTGACGCGCCGTATCGTCCTTCGAAAACACCCCGAGCGCGCGATCGAGCGCACCCTGGGCCTTCTCGTCCTCACCAAGGACCGAATAGGAGCGGATCAGCCTCAGCCATCCTTGCGCGTCGTTCGGGTCCGTATCAAGGCGCTCGGCCAGACGCGACACCATGCCTTCGATCATGGCGACCCGTTCGCCCGCATTCATCTGCGAGGCGGCGGCGATCTCCTCGGGGCCGGGCCCGGGCCCGGGCTCGCCCGCCGTGGCTTGCGCCTCGGGGCGCGCCACCGGGGAGCCGCCTGCGGCCGCCTGCGCGGGTGCGGGAGCCTCGGTCTCGGCCTGTGCCTGTGTCTGTGCCTGAGCCCCCTCGCCCGGCTGCGTCCCTTCGGCGAGCGCCGGAAGGCCGGCCTTCTGCCGCGCATCGGCGAGCGCGCTTTGGGCGATCGGCATCCAGGGCGCGTCGGGCTGGCTCTTCTCGATCAGCGCCTCCCAGGCGGCGGCCGCGTCCGCGTTCTCGCCCTCCTGGCTGAGATCGAGGGCGACGAAGAAGCGGGCCGGCAGATAATCGGGGCGCGCCTGGAGGGCGCGCTCGAAGAGGCCGCGCGCCTCCTCCGTCACCTCGCCGCCTGCGGACTGGGTCAGGGCCTCGCCGAGACCCGAATCGCGCACCGGGTTCGGTCCGAGAAGGCGGTTCGCGTTGCGGAAGGCCTGGATCGCGTCCTCGGTGCGGCCCATGCGCAGATAGATCGGCGCGACCACGGCCCAGCCCTCGCCGTCCTCGGGCTCGGCCCGCAGCCTCTCCTCGGCGCCCGCGATCAGCATGCCGATGCCGCCATCCTCGCCGACCCCGCCGGACGGGGCGGGCTGGGCCCGGGCCGACAGCGGCAAGTCCGGCAGCCCTTGAGCGCCGAAATGGCGATAGGCGGCAAGCGAGATCGCCGGCACGAGCACCACCACCGCGATCCCCGCGAGAATGCTCTTGCGTCCGACGGGGGCCGCGAACTCGTCGTCGCCCCGCCCTCCGGCGGCCGCATTGGCCTTCAGGAGCCGGCGCCCGATCTCGGCACGCGCGCTTCCAGCCTCAGCCTCGGAAAGCGTGCCGCGCTCCACATCGGCCTCCAGCTCCTCGAGCTGGGCGCGGTAGACCTCCACATCGTGCGCCGCACGCGCCTCGGCCGATCCGATCCGCGAGGAGAAGAACGGATGGACGAGCAGCAGCACGACGCCGAGCGTCATACCCGCCACGATGAACCAGAAGATCATTGAACCGACTAAAACCCGAATTATCCCAAGACCACGACCTGCCGCAGCCGGCCGCGCCATCCCTTGGAAATGTTCTAGCAGAACCGCCCGGGACCCCCAAGCGGAACCGATCTTACGAATTCGTCATGAGATCCGGGCTTGTGCGCACGAGGGGCGAGCGCCGCCCTTCGCCGTCTCGTGCCGCCGGACGACGCCCGGACTGGCAGCGGACAATCGATAAGCGATGCGCTCACAGATCCGGCTGGTCTCAGACGAGGACCCAGGTCCCCTCCGGCGACTTGCAGGCGGTGCCGATCATGCCGTTCGCGCCCGCCCCGTCCACATACTGGGTGAAGCTGCGGCAGTCCTGGGAGCCGACCCGGTAGACCTGGGTCGGCACGACGCGGCCCGAGACCCCTTCGGCCGACCATGCGACCGGCTCGCCCGTCGAGCCGAACTGGAGCGCCTGATATTCCGCCTCCACCGCCCGCGCCCGCGCGCCGGAGGGCAGGCGCTGGGCGTAGGCGCTGCGGCCGATGATGCCGCCGTCGAGGGAGGCGGCCCCCGGCGAGGAGGGGGCGAGGCCCGCGCCCGGCAGCGACAGACAGCCATTGAGCGACAGAGCGAGACAGGCGAGGAGGGAGACGGTGAACGGCTTGCGGGGCATCGGGGTCGTCGAACTCCGGAACGGTCGGCGGCGGCTGGAAGGCGTCTGTCTTCGATCCGTCGTCTCGTTCCTCATGTCAAGCCGGTCTCGACGCGCGAAAGCGGCAGGGCGACGACGACCGCGAGCCCGCCGAGCCGCGATGTCTGAAGCCGTACCTCTCCCTGATATTCGCCGGCCGTGTCGGAGACGATCGACAGGCCGAGCCCGCTTCCCGGCACGGTCTCGTCGAAGCGCCGGCCCCGTTTGAGGGCCGCCTGACGCTCCTCCTCGTTCAACCCCGGCCCATCGTCCTCGACCACCGTCTCGAAACGGTCGGGCCCGGCGGGCCGGCAGGCGATCACCACCCGGCCCTTCGCCCATTTGGAGGCGTTTTCGAGGAGATTGCCGACGATCTCCTCGTAGTCCTGGCGCTCCCCGGCGAAGACGAAATCGGGCACGGGTCCCGGCGCGAAACCCACCTCGATCCCCGGATTGAGCTTGGCGACCACCCGCACCAGGCGTTCGAGCACGGGGCGCACGGGCGTGCGATAGACGATGCTCTGCGTCTGGGCCGCCACGCGCGCGCGGTCGAGATAGTGCTGGACCTGCTCGCGCATGCGCCCGCCCTGTTCCTTGACGATCTGGCCGCTCGCCCCGCCGATCCTGTCGGCCTCGTTGACGAGGACCGCGATCGGCGTCTTCAGGGAATGGGCGAGATTGCCGACCTGGGTGCGGGCGCGCTCGACGATGCGCCGGTTGTTGGCGACGAGGGCGTTCATCTCGGCGGCGAGCGGCGCGATCTCGGCGGGAAAGCGGCCCTCCAGCGTCTCGGCCTTGCCGGCCCTGACCCGCGCAAGCGCCTTTCGCACCGTGCGCAAGGGGCGCAGGGCCCACAGGATGACGCCGGCATTGATGATCACGCTGCCGAGGCCGACGAGGACGAGATAAAGGGCGAGCCGGGTGTCGAAGCGGGCGATGTCGCCCTTCAGTTCGCTCTTGTTGCCCATCACGCGAAACCTTGCCGCCCGGTTCGATTCGTCGAGCACCACCTCCGTTTCGAGGATTCGCAGCTCCTCGCCGTTCAGTCCCGGCTTGTCGTAGGTGCGCTGGTAGTCGAAGGCGAAGGGAACCCTGTCCAGCGGCTCGCTCGCGATCGCGGAAAATCCGAGCGAGGAGGAGGTCAGGCGGCCGGTGAGGTCGGGGCTGACGGGAACGATCTCCCAGTACCATCCCGAGGAGGGCTGGACATATTTCAGGTCGCCGAGATTGGGGCTGCCCGACAGCGACCCGTTCTCGTTCACCGAGACGCTGTTGATGAGATTGAAGAGCTGGGCTTCCAGAAGCGCGGCGAAACCGTCCTCGGCCGCCTGTCGGTAGAGGGCGGAGATGAGGATGCCGACGGCCAGAAGCGCGGCGACGGTCCAAAGGCTCGACATGCCGACGACGCGCACGGCGAGCGAGCGGCTGACGAAGCGCCCGATGCGCGAGAGCGCCCGGGGCCTTGCGCCGCGATGCGCCTCGATCCGCGCCCGGCTCGTTTCCTGCGAGGCGGAGGCGGCGTCCACCGCGCTCTCAGCCATGCCGCAGCCGGTAGCCCTGGCCCCGGATCGTCTCGATCAGGTCGAGGCCGATCTTCTTGCGGAGCCGGCCGACGAAGACCTCGATCGTGTTGGAATCGCGGTCGAAATCCTGGTCGTAGAGATGCTCGATGAGTTCGCTGCGCGAGACCACGCTGTCCTGGTGGTGCATCAGATAGTCGAGCAGCCGGTATTCGTGGGAGGTGAGCTTCAGGGGCGTGCCGTCGACGCTGACACGCGCCGTGCGCGTGTCGAGCCGCAAGGGGCCGCATTCCAGTTCCGAACTCGCATGGCCGGCCGCGCGGCGGATCAGCGCCCTCACGCGCGCCAGCACCTCCTCGATGTGGAACGGCTTCGTCACGTAGTCGTCGGCGCCCGCATCGATGCCCGCCACCTTGTCGCTCCAGCGGTCGCGGGCGGTCAGGATCAGAACGGGCATGTTCCTCTGCTCGCGCCGCCAGCGCTCCAGAACGCTGATCCCGTCCATCACCGGCAGGCCGACATCGAGAACCACGGCGTCGTAGGGCTCGGTCTCGCCGAGGAAGTGTCCCTCCTCGCCGTCCGCGGCCTCGTCCACCACATAGCCCGCGCCCTGCAGCGCCTCGCGCAGCTGGCCGCGCAGATGACCGTCATCCTCGACGACGAGAACGCGCATGTCCCACTCCTTATCCTCGCGGCACCGGCCCTCAGGGCCGGATGGTGATCACGGTCCGTCTCGGCTTGCCGTTGTCCTGCGACGGCACGAGCACCGTGATGTGGCAGACCGTCGAGCCGTTTTCTACGCTCTGGGAGACCGACATCATCTGCCCGCCGCTCTGGCTCTCGGCCTGGCGCACCTCGGCCTGGGAACAGCTCCTGGGCGGGCCGCCCTGGCCTTGGCCCTGTTCCTGCCCTTGTCCCTGGCCACGCCCCTGCGCGCCGGCGACATCGAGGGAACCGAACAAGAGAGCGAGACCCGCAAGAGCTGCGAGCGCGAACGGAGCACGCCGGATGTCTGTCTTCATGGTCATGCTCGATCGCCGTTCGCGTCATCTCAAACCGTGGCCGCCCGCCCTCCATCTAGCGCTCTTTTCGTGAACTGCCGCTGAATGGAACGGATCGCGGACGACCCGCCCGAAAGCGGGCCGTCCTTCGGGCGATCCTATCGTTCCCGGCTGCCCGATGCCAACCGGGCGAGCTTCCCGTTCCCCGCCGCCCGACGCCGATCGGGCAAGCTTCCCCGTTCAGTGCAGCAGCTTCTCCGCCCTCAGCCGTCCGTAGATGGCGACGAGCGCGCCGATGGCGGCCGCCGTATCGAGGAGCGCGGTCGTCGCCGCGCTCTGGATCGCATCGGACACCTCCAGCCCGAACAGGCCGCCGAGCGCGGCCGCAAGGGCGACGAGGCCGCCCCAGACCGTGCGCGAGCGATACCATTCCTTCTGATCGATCATGCGCTTCTCCTTCTTCCTTCAGGGTCCGGCCGGTCACCTTCCCGGCCGCTCGAAGCTCCGTGTCGCGAATACACCCGGCCCCCAGACCGGCGAGACCTGGGCGACCTCAAGGGTCAGGCGGTCCGGCAGGCGCGAGAACGCCGCGATCTGCGCGTCCGGCGACAGGCGCAGCCCGGTCTCGGACACCTCGGCGGCGAAGACCCCGCCGCCATCGCCAGCCGCATCGCCCCTCACCCGCAGGCGGTAGATCTCCCGCTCCTCGCCCAGCGGCACGTCCTCGGCCTGCCAGCTGTCGCCGCCGACCCGCGTTCGCCGGATCCAGCCGAGCCGCACCGCGCCGTCCGGCTCGAAGAGCGCCGACAGATGCACCGGGGCATAGGGCCGCACCGCCCGAAGGCCGAGGCTCGCCCGCGCCATGGTCACCGCCGGATCGTCGAGCGGCCGCCCGATCGGGGCGAACCTGAGATCCAGCGGCTGGCCGATCTCGGTTTCGGTGAGCAACAGCGGCTCCACCGCCTCGTTCAGGAGAACGAAGCGCGAGCCCGGCGCGAAGGGCAGGGCCGCCTCGCCTTCGGTCCCGGCCTGTCCGCGAAGAAGTCCGGTGAGCCGGAAGAGGCCCGGCTCGATCTCGTCGGCGGCAAGGAACTGAAGCACCTCCAGGCGCCCGTCCTCCGCCACGATCGCCGCAGCATTGGCACCCGACAGGAGGTCCGCGTGAGAAACCGAGTAAAGGCCCCCGCGCGCGATCCGCACGGCGATCCGGTTGCCCGGGTCGCGCCGTCCGGCGGGCCCCGGCATCAATGCCTCCTCAAGACGCCCCATCACCGCCGGCTTCGAGACCACCGTCCGGCGCCTCAAGCCCCCGCCTTCGGGGGCGATGTCGATGGCGTAGGGCATCCAGGGCCGCGCACTCAGCGCGAGCGCGCCGATCGACGGGTCACGGCCGGGAAGCAGCGGGAGATCGAGAAGCGCGAAGGCCGGCCGCGAGGCCGCAATCGGCCCCCTTTGGTCGCTCGCGGGTCCGTCCCCGGCCTCCGGCCCTCGCCCCGGGGCTTGCGTAAAGGCGAGGCGCCGCGCCTCCACCTTTCGCGCCGCCCCGGTCTCGATCCGCGTCACCAGCCATTGCCCCGGTCGTCCCGTCACCGAAAGAACGTCGCCGGGCTCGATCTCGACCCGGTTCGGCGCCAGCGCGAATGTCGCCGTCTCGCGCGCCCCGTCCGCCTCGGCGAGGAGCCGGGCGGCGCAGCGGGCCGCAAGCTCCCGGTCCATCACCGCCGGCGCGCTCGAAAGCCCGGTTCGCGGCACCTCGGCCTCGCTGCGGGCCGCGCTCGCGACGGCCGGCTGAAAGGCGAGATCGGGATCGAGATAGCCGATCGCGATCTCGTCCGGCCTCTCGCCCGCCTCCGCCCGCAGCCTCTCGCAGAGCGGCCCCTCGCCGTCCACCAGCGCCCCGATGGCGACCTCGTCGTGACGCCGGTCGAGGGAGCGGAAGCAGATGTCGCCGCCCCCCGCGAAGGCGATGGCGCCGACGAGCGACAGGATCGTCTCCACGTCCTCGCGGGCCGGGCGCGGGCCCTCGATCACATAGCCGCCGAGCAGTCCGTCGAGCCCCGAGACGTCGTATCCTGCGATGCCGTGATCCTTGAGGATCGCCGCGATCAGCGCGTCGGCCGGGGCGTTGGCGAGCCGCCCGTTCAGCCAGTGGCCGAGCCGCCAGTTGGCGCCGTCGCTCCACAGATCCGAGCGGGCCGGAAAGGCCGGATAGGGCCGCGCATCCCAGGTCCAGACATGGATCGCGCCGGGCTCAACCATCGGCCCGCCATAGACCGGCGAGATCGGATTTCGCGCCTGCGGCCCCGGCCCGATCCCCGCCTCCCAGCCGGCGAGCGCCGCCTCCAGGAAGCGGCGCTGGGCGAGATCGTCGCGAAAGCCGCGCGAATGATAGGGCGCGTGGCTCTCGGAGGATTTGGGATCGGTGAAGACGTTCGGCTGGTTGCCGCCCCGGTCGATGGCCGGGCAGCCGATCTCGGTGAACCAGATGGGCTTTCCCATCGGCACATAGGGCGAGACCTCGCCCGTCTCGGCCCCGCCCGGCCCCCGCTCGCGGTGGTGGTTCGACCACCAGCCCTTCATGTCCTTGTCGCGGTAGACGAAGGGCGTGCCGCCCGCCCCGTCGGTGATCGGCGTGCGCCGGCCCGCGCGCCGGTCGGCCGCACTCGCATAATACCAGTCGAACCACTCGCCGGTATCGAGGGAGGCTGTAAGCGCCGCCCGGTCGTAGGGCGAGGCGACGCCGCCTCCCGGATCGCCCTCGCCGCGCCAGTCGGAGAGCGGCAGATAGTTATCGATCCCGATCACGTCGATCGCGGGCGAGGCCCAGAGCGGATCGAGATTGAAGCGCATCTCGCCCGCCCCGTCCGCCGGGCGGTAGCCGGCATATTCGCTCCAGTCGGCGGCATAGGTGACGACGGCATCCGGCATCATCGCCTTCACCTCGCCGGCGATGGCGATCAGCGCCTCGACGAAGGGAAAGCGTCCCGCCTCGTCGCGCAGCCGCGTGAGGCCGCGCATTTCCGAGCCGATCACGAAGGCGGCGGCGCCGCCGCGCCGGGCCAGATGCGCCTGATGGAAGATCATCCGGCGATAGGACCATTCCGGCGGGCCGCGATAGGTCAGCCGCTCGCCGCGCCAGGCGAAGTCGCCGGGAGACGCGGTGCCGACGAACCGGTCGATGTCGGCCCTCGCCCCCGCCGTCCGGTCCGCCGTTCCGGTTTCGCTCTCTGCGCGGTCCAGCGTCATGCGCCCGCGCCAGGGAAAGGCCGCCTGCTCGAGCCCGCCATAAGGGTCCGGCAGCCCGTTGCCGGCCGGCACGTCCATCAGGACGAAGGGATAGAAGGTGACGGCGAGCCCGCGTGCGCGAAGCTCGGCGAGCGCCCGCAGAACGCCCGCATCGCTGGGCGTTCCGCCATAGGCCGGCGCGCCGTTTTCAAGGCTCACCAGTTGCGCCTCTCCGCGCGTCAGATCGCCGACGCGCCAAGCCTCGGTCTCCCGGCGGGCGCTGATCTCCACCTTCGGACGAAGGCTCGCATGGCCGGCCCTCAGATCGTCGGCGAACCAGGCGCTCACCAGCGCCGCCCGTTCGAGGGCCGGCATCACCGCCTGCATCTCGTCCATGGAGGCCGACCAGTCGCTCGGGCCGAAGGAGACGGTCCGGTTGATCACCCGGTCCTCCCCCTCGGCGATCGCCTCGCGCACGGGGCGCGGATCGAGCCCGTGCTCGCTCGCCCCCGGAATGATGGTGATCGCCTTCACCGCCCCTTCCAGATCGCCGATCGCCCGCATCACCTCGCAGGAGATCTGCGGCACCCGGTTGCCCCAGCGCGCGAGCGCCAGCCGCTCGAACACCAGATAGGCGAGCCCGCGATAGGCCGGCGCGCGGCCCTCGCCCTGCCTCGCCTCGATCAGCGGATCCGGCGACTGGTCCTCGCCGCCGCGATGAAGGCGCACGGTGACATCGCCCCGGTCGAGCTCCTCGCCATCGGCCCAGATGCGCCGGATGCCGGAGATCGGCCCTTCGCAGAGGCCCACGGCGAAATTGGCGAAATAGCTGTAGCTCGTCACCTCGACGCCGCCCGCGCCGCCGCCCTTGCCGCCCTGGCGCTCGGTTTCGGCCTCCTCCTCGAAGCGCGTCGCCCAGATCACCTGGCCCGCGACCCGTGCCGTGCCGTAGACGCGGGCAATGCCCCCGCCTTCGTCGGCCTGCATGATGCGGGCCGCATCGAGACGCGGCCCCTCGCGCCGCTCGCGGGTGCCGAAGAGGGAGGCATCGATCGCGGACCCGGCGAGCCCGCCGGCCGCGCGTCCGAGAACGGCGCCGAGCGGCCCCGCGACGGCACCGCCGAGCGCCGCGCCGGCCGCCTGGAGAAGCAGCGTTGCCATGACGTCAGACCTTATGGAGTGTCGGGAAAGCGGAAGAGGCCGGCGAGCCGGCGCATCCAAGCCTCGGGGATCGCGGAGGAGACGACCGCGCTCCCCTCATAGGCGTGGACGAGGCGCCCTTCGGCATCGAGAATGCCGCAATGGCTGGCCGGCAGCCGCTCGCGCCAGCGGAACAGAAGGACGTCGCCCGTCAGCGGGGCCTCGCCGGTCCTCTCGTCCAGATGCCGCCGCGCGGCTTCCAGCATCAGCTCGCCCTCGCCCCGCACGGCCCAGTCGACATCGTAGGCTCCGGGCCGCTCGGCCTCGCGGCCGTAGAGTTCGCCCCAGACCCCGCGCACGAGGCCGAGGCAGTCGCAGCCGACGTCTTTCCGTCCGCCCTGATGGCGATAGGGCGTGCCGATCCAGGTCCCAGCGATGCGCGCGGCCCGCCATCCGATCTCCCGCGGCATCTCGCCCGCCTCACGGCGCCAGAGGGCGGCCGTCATGGCGATCGCCGGATTTGGCGACGCCGAGCACCGCATCGCTGCCCGGAACGTGCGGAAAGCCCCGGAAGTTCGCGAGGTTGGCGAACCGGCCGGCGCAGGTCGCGGCCCGCTTGTCGCAGCCCTTCGTGATCCGGACCCGGTCGCCCTCCTCCGGCAGCACCGGCAGGGCGCATGTCGGCACGATCTCGAGTCCCGTCCCGGGATCGATCCCGGCGCTCGCGATCTCGAAGGCGAGCCCCGCCGCAGGTCCCGTCAAAAACTCCACCCGCCCGTGGGCGTAGTCGTGCGCGGCAGGCGCATCGCCCGGATCGAGCACCACGATCCGTCCGCGCACCGCCCTCACCATCGCCTCGCGCCGCAATCCGCGCCCGTCGAGATCCACGCCGCAGCGCCGATCGCCGAACACGGCGTCGCAGGTCCGCCGGTAGAGCCGGCCGCGCACCCGGTCGAGATCGGCCATGCGCGAGCGCAGCTCCACCGTGAAGGCGAGATCGCCGCGCCGGATTTCGCCGACGGTCTGAACATCGGTCAGGGCATGGGCGCTCTCGGGCCTCGTCCAGTCCACCAGAAAGCTCTCGACCCGCGCCCCGTCATAGCGCCCGGCTGCGATATCGGCTTCCTCGATGCGATCGGAGGCGAGCGCCCCCGTCACCTCGCGCGTCCCGGCGGACAGGCCGAGCGCGCTTTCCGCCTCGCTCGCCCCGAACCCGCTGCGTGCCTCGAAGCGCGTGCCGGCGAAGACGAGATCCTCGTCGTGATCGGTGAAACCGAGAACCATGCCGTCCGCCCGGCTCACCCGCCAGCATTCGCACAGCGTCGTCACCGGCCCCGCCAGCGCCTCCTTCAGGCTCGTCGGAAACCTCTTCACAGGCGCACCTCGATCAGGGGAATGGACGGGATCTCGCCGGCCTCGAAGGCCGTCACGTTGACGAGAAGCTGGTCGGTGTCGAAACGCACCGGCACGTCGAAGGCGAAGCCCGCCGACACCACGGCCCTCGGCTCCGGCGGCGCATCGAGGAGGATCGCGCCTCCCCCCGCCTCCAGCATGAAGCCCCCTGAGAGCTCGGTGCCGCCGACCGCGACCCGCAAGCCCTCCGCCACGGCCTTGGCGATCGGCCGGACATAGGCATCCGGGCCGGTTCCGTAGCGCTTGACGAGATCGAAGCGCCGGCGCTCGCCGTCGCCGGTTCCCAGGAACACGTCGAAGCCGCCCGGCGCCCGGCCGAACGGGCCCGTATGCCAGTCCATGGGATCGCGGAACCGGAACCCGACGAGGCTCCCGCGCCGGGCCTCGAAGAAAGCGGTCACCTCGGAAAGATCGGCGAGACTGCGCACGCCCGAGCCCGCGTCGTATCGCCGGAAGCCGTGGGCGCCGCGCTGGTTGCGATGCTCGAACCCGGTCGACAGGCGCACGATCTCGACGCGCCGTTCCGGCCCGCCGCTCGCACCGAAGCCGATGCGCAGCGGGAAGCGTTCCTCTGAGAAGGCCGCAATGCCCATGGCTCAGAGCCCCCGCCGGCCGCGCCCTGCGGCCCGGGCGAGCATGGCGTTGATCTGCATCTCCGATTTCCTGAAGCTCTCGGCGTTCGCCGTCGTCACGTTGAAGACGATCGACGGACCGCCCCCTCGTCCCACACCGCCGGCCGCAACGCCGAGGCGCCCGTCGGACCCGCGCGCGAGCGGCAGGATCGCCTCGGCCCCGGCCTCGCCCATCAACCCCAGCCCGCCGCCGCCGTTGCCGCCACCCATTGGAAAGAAGCTCGGCCGCGCGACGACGCCGCCCTTGGCGAAGGGGGTCACCTTCGCGCCGCCGCCCTGAAGGCCGCCGAGCGCCCCGGAGAGAAGCGCCTCGAACGGTTTCAGCGCGGCGTCGAGGGCGATGTCGGAAAGACGGGAGAGGAGCGAGCGCATCACCTCGTCGAGGGACCTGCCGCCGCTCGCCGCCCCCTTCAGGGCGCCCGTCAGCGCCGAGCCGAACCGGTCCGCCTTCTGGGACAGCGCGTCGAGCGCCGCCGAAAGCTCCGCCGTGTCCGCGCTCATCGAGACGCGGATCGTTTCCTCTTCGTCCATTGCGAGATCCTATGGCTGGTCGGGAAAGCGGGTCATGAGGGCGAGGAGGTCGGCAGGGCTCGGCGCCCGCGCGCCCGACCTTCCGCCGAACGCGCCCATGGCGGCGGCAAGCTCGCGCGGCGTCGCCGCCCAGAAGTCGCGCGGGCTGAGCTTCAGGACGCCGAGCCCGAAGGCGAGGACATCGTCCCAGGGAAAGGCCGCGGCGGCCTGGGGGTCTCCCGCCACGGCAGGGCGGGGTCCGGCAGTTCCCCGCCCGGCACTCCTCCTCCCCGCGACCCGCCCGCCTCCTCGCCTGTCTCGTCGCCCTCGCCGAAGGCCGCCGTCAGGAGCTCCACCGCGAGCCTCGCCGCCCCCGAGACGCCGCCCTCGAAGCGCATGGCCGCCACCTCGTCGAGGCCGACCGCCTCGCCCGCCCCGCGAAAGCCGGCGGCGATGATCACGGCGAGATCGCGTGCCGAAAGCCGGCCGGCGGAAAGCCGCGCGGCGAGCGCCGGCAGGTCCTCGGCCCCGAAGGCGGTCTCGAGATCGGCGAGCGCGCCGAGCGTCAGGCACAGCCGGCGCTCGGTGCCGTCGACGACGGCGCCCACCTCGCCCCTCCGCCGGTTGGCGGGAACACGATCAGATCGCATCGAAGGCCAGCGCTCCCGCCGATTCCATGGCGATCTCGAAGGTCACCTCGCCATTGTGCTCGCCTGCATATTCGAGCGCGGTGATCTGGAACGGCCCCCTCACCCGGCCGAAATCCGGGATCACCGCCTCGAAGCCCGTGATCCGCCCGTCGAAGAACGCGCCGCGCAGCCTCGCATCCGAGGCCGCGTCCTTGAAGATGCCGCTTCCCGAAAGCGAGGCGCGCTGGACCCCCGCCCCGCCCAGAAGCTCGCGCCAGCGACCGGCGCTCTCGGTATCGGTCACGTCCACGGTCTCGGCGTTGAAGGCGAGCTTTCGGGCGCGAAGCCCCGCCACCGTCAGATAGCCGCCGCCACCGTCCTCCATCTTCAGGAGAAGGTCCTTGCCCTTCTGCGCCGCCATCCCGCGTCCCTCCGTCTCGTCTTAAAAAATCGCCCATGAAAAAAGCGGCCCTTTCGGAGCCGCTTCGGTCTTCTCGCATCATGTATGGGTCTGGCCGGCCCGTCGCCGGGCCGGTCCCTCACCCTCTTCTTCGGAGCGCCAGCCTCAGGCGACCGTCTCCGTCACCGCGCGAAAGCGCAGGATGCCGTGATAGGTCGCGCTCTCGGGCTCCTGCCGGGCCTCCGCGAACTGCAATTGCAGGTTCACCAGATGATGGCCCTCGAGCGGCAGCGCCGCGTCGTTCAGGGTCTCGGAGACCCGGTCCATGATCGCATAGGTCTCCTGCTTGCCGCCGCCCTTGGCCCAGACATGCAGGGTCAGGATATGCTCCGAGCCGTCCTCGGTGCCCGTCGACCAGTCGACGACCGCCGTGCGTCCGAGGGTGAGGTAGGGAAAGGCCGCGCGCTCGGGCCGGCGGTCGAACACCTTCGGGCCGCCGAGCAGCCCCGTCAGGCCGGG
Source organism: Fulvimarina endophytica (assembly GCF_003403015.1). GTDB lineage: Bacteria > Pseudomonadota > Alphaproteobacteria > Rhizobiales > Rhizobiaceae > Fulvimarina > Fulvimarina endophytica. The sequence goes on along the minus strand of NZ_QURL01000003.1, from coordinate 268,635 downwards.
ATCGGCCGTCAGCGTCCGGAAGATCGATTTCTGCAGTTCCGCACTTGGTTGCACCATGCGTCCTCGCCTCCTGCGTCCCGTGTCGGAGCGATCCTGCGGCACCCTTGCGCCCCCGGGGCCCCGCGAGCCCCTGGGGCTTCCGAGACGCCTTGAGGGCCAAGGGCGAATGCGCCGATCGCATCCTGTCACATATGGTTATCTATCGTGATCATGTGGCCATTTCGGCACGGATGCACGCTGAATCTCGCGATGCTCGTTCACAGTTTCGTAAACGCGGACCGATCGCCCGCCCCGTCCGGCGTCCGGCGGAAAGCGCCGAGGGCCGAGAGGTTCGACGTCGCCGGAAGATCGCCGGGTCGCAGGTCCCCCCGCCATCCCGCTTCCTCGTCCCGGACCCCGCGTTCTCCGGTTCCACGGGCCGCCCGCTCCGCCAGCCGGCGTGCAAGGTGCGAGCGCAGACCGGAGAGATCGCTCGTCGCGGAGAGGTCCATCAGATCTCCTCGACGCACAGGCAGAGAAGAAAGCGGCCGGTCTCGTCCGGGTCGTGAACGGTTTCGATCGCAAGCAGCCGTTCGCCGATCCGAAACCGCCCGCCCCGCGCCGCGCCGGACCCCGCCCGGCAAAGGACCCGGTGGCGCTGCACCGCCTCCACCCGGTCGAACCGCTCCCGGCGCTCGGGCGCGCGCGGCTCGATGCGGACCGAGAGCGGGTTTGCGGGCGCCCAGACCGTCGAAACGCCGCCCGCTCCGTCCGAGGTCTCCACCGGCTTCTCCAGAACCGCCTGGGTCCGCAGGAGCCCCGGATCGAGAACGAGACGCCGTCCCGTCCTCACAGTCTCACCCGCCTCGACGGGCGCAGGAGCCGCCGCGCCTCGGCCGGCATCGTGTGGACGCCGCCATCGGCGACGGCGAGCCGCATCTCGAACCAGGCCGAGGCCGCGATCAGGATCGCCTGCTTCACCTCGGCCGGCACCTCCTCGGACGCGAGCCCCGCCGTCACGGTCACGTCGATGCCGTTGGCGCCCGCCGCAAACACGGCGCGCGACAACCGGATCGAGGCCCGGTCCGGCGCGATCGCCGCATGGATGCGGGGATCGAAGCTCGTCTCCTCGCCGCGCCGGTCATAGGCGAGAACCCCGTCGACGCTGACGACCGGTCGCTTCGGAGCCGCGATCCATCCGTCCGGCGGCGCCTCGTCCATGACGAGGCGGAACGCGCGCGGCCCGAAGGCCAGTCCCAGTTCGCTCTCCGCCGCCTCGCTCGCGGCGCCGAGGAGAAGCGCCAGCACCTCGTCCTCGTCGCCGCGCTCGATGCGCGCCCAGGCCTTGGCCTCGGCAAGGCCGACCGGCGATACGGTCCGGCCGAGATCGATCGCCACCATGGCTCCCGCTCCTCGTCTTCGTGTCGATCATGGAAGGATCCGGGACCGGCGAGGGCGAACGCCCCCGCCGGTCCCGGTCGCCCGAAAGGCCCCGGTCAGGCCGCGAAGGTCAGCAGCTTGCCCGCGTCGAAGTCCTGCACGCCGCCGCCCACGCGCTTGGTGGTGTAGAAGAGGACGTAGGGCTTGGCCGAATAGGGATCGCGCAGCACGCGCACGCCCTGCCGGTCGACGATCAGGTAGAAGCGCTTGAAGTCGGCGAAGACGATCGCGCTCGCCCCGTCGGCAACGTCCGGCATCTCCTCGGCCTCGACCAGCGGGAAGCCCATCAGCAGCGCCCGGCTTCCCGCGCCCGTCGGCGGCTGCCACAGATAGTTGCCGTCCGCATCCTTCAGCTTGCGCACCACGGCCTGGGTCCGCCGGTTCATCATGAAGGCGCCGTTCTGGCGGTAGCCCGCCTTCAGCGCATAGATGAGGTCGATCAGCCGGTCGGCCGCCTTGCCCGGCCCGAAGCCCCCGGCGGTGCCGGTCTTCAGCCGCCCCACCTTGCCCCAAGTCCACGCATCCTCCTCCACGAGGTCGTAGGTCATGAAGCCGCGCGGCTTGTTCACCCCGTCGCCCTTGACGAAGGCCTGTCCCTCCTGGGCGGCGAAGGCCTGCTCCACCTCCTCGCCGATCCAGCGGTCGAGATCGATCGCCGCATCGTCGAGAAGCGCGTTGGAGGCCGCCGGCATGGCGTAGAGCTCCATGGTCGGGAAGACGAGCTCGGCCAGCTGAGGCGCGGCCGTCTCCGGGCGCGTCTCGGTCTCGCCCACCCAGCCGGTCTGGGCGCCGGACAGTGCGAAGGGCTTCTTCAGCACCGCGCCGGAAACCGTGCGCACCATTGCGAGCGAGCGCACCGGCGAGATCGAGGCGAGGCGGCGGCCGATCTCGGCTTCCGTCTCGTCGGGCACCAGAAAGCCGCCATCGGCGCCGCTCGCCCGCGACATGCCCTTGGCCTCGATCCGGCGCAGCCGGCTTTCGTCGCCGCCCCGCGCATAGGCCTCGAAGGCCTGCTTGTGCTCGCTCGGCTCTGCCGCGCCGCTGCGCTCCTCGGTGCCGATCTGCGGACGCGTGCCCTTCAGCACCAGCCGCTCCATGCGCTTCTGCTGGTCGTCGAGCGCCTGGGTCAGGCGCTCCACCTTCTCCTCCGTCACCACGTCCGCGCTCATGCGCTTCTCGATCTGGCCGAGCCGCTCGTCATTGGCCTCGCGGAAATTCTCGAACACGGTCATGAACCGGTCGTGGGCGGCCACCGCCTCGGGGTTGTGCGCCTTGGTTTCGGGCGCGCCGATGCTGTCGTTCATTCGCGGAACTCCTTGCTGGTTTTAAAATGCGAGGGGAAATGAAAGGTCAGGCCGCCCCGGCCGGGCGGCCGGCGGCGCTCACCCGTGCGAAGGCCGGCAGGCCGGGAATGCCGGGTGCGCCCGGCGCTCTCAGCCGGGCACCCTCCTGCATGGGAAAGGAGACGAGCGAGATCTCCCACAAATCGATCGTCACGAGCCGTCGCCGGTTCGGCGGGCTCGCCCGCCGCGCGAGCTTGGCGCGAAAGCCGATCGACAGGCCGTCGAGCGCGCCGGCCGCAATCAGCGCCGCCGCCTCGTGTCCGGCCGCAGCGCTCACCGCGATCTCGCCCTTCGCATAGAGCCCGAGCCGGTCCTCGCGGATCGTCGTCCAGCGCCCCACCGGCCGGGCCGGATCGTGATGCCACAGCATGCGGATCGCCTCCGGTCCCCGCCGCATCAGGCTCGCGGCAAAGGCGCCAGGCTCGATCACGTCGCCGGAAAGATCGGCCCGGCCGAACAGGGCCGCATAGCCTTCGATGGCGACGAACAGCGTCGATCCCGGCCCGCTCGTCGCACCGGCAAGCCCCGGTGGAGGGATCGCGGCACGGCCCGTGCTCAATCGGGCCTCCCGCATCGCCCGAAGAAAGTCTTGACAATTTGAACGATCTGTTGCACCTCTGCACCTGTCCTGAATTCTTGATGTCGTGGCATTCTCGAACAGCACCCTCGGTCACGAGCGGTGCTGTCTTTTTGTCCGGGCCTCTCGTCGGAGCCTCGTCCTCCTTCCCGAGGCCCGCCTCAGCCCTCCCGCCCGTAGCCGACCGCCAGGCGCTTCTCGTCCCGGGTCAGGAAGTCGGCGCCGGCAATGCGCGCCCACAGGGCCTCGCGCTCCACCGACAGCCCTTCCACCGCGTCGAGATCGACACCGAGTTCCAGCCCGTCATCGCCGAAATGGCCGCCGAGCCAGGTGCCGAGCGCGCCCATGACGCGGCCGATCATCGGCAGCACGGTCAGGCGGTAGAAGGCCCGGTTCGCCTCGGCGTAGTTGGCATAGGTGAGGTCGCCCGGAATCCCGAGCAGCATGGGCGGAACCCCGAAGGCGAGCGCGATGTCGCGTGCCGCCCCGTGCCGCGCCTCCATGAAGTCCATGTCCTTCGGGCTCAGCGCCATCGCCTTCCAGTCGAGCCCGCCCTCCAGGAGCATCGGCCGCCCGGCCGCGCCCGCCCCGGCATAGCCCGTCTCCAGCTCCGCCTTCAGCCGGTCGAACTGCTCGGGCGAAAGGTTCGCCCCGTCGGCCGGCTGGTAGACCAGCGCCCCGGAGGGCCGCGCCGAATTCTTCAGGAGCGCCGCGTTCCAGTCGGCCGCCGCGTTGTGGAGATCGACGGCTGCCGCCGCCGCCGCCATCGGCGCGAAACCCTGCTGATCGGACAGGGGATGGAAGAGCCGCAGGTGCAGGAGCTGTGCCAGACGCCCGTCATCGCCCTCGGCGGAAAACCTTCGCACCGACGAGCCCACCCGGTATTCGTAGGCCTCCGGCCATCCGTCGCGTCCCGCGATCGCCCGCACCCGGTCCGGCCTCAGGCCATAGAGCGCGGCGACCGCGCCGTCCGGGGCAGCGGCCTCCAGATAGGCATCGCCCGACAGAAGCAGATAGCCGCACAGGGTCTCGACGAGGCTCGCCCGGTCCTCGCCCGCATTGGGACGGGCAAGAAGGCGCAGCACCGGATGATCGGAAAGTTCGCGTCCCTCCTTCAGAAGCACCGGCGGAATGGCGCCCGCCGCCTGCGAGATCATCCGCACGCAGCGATAGGCGACGGGATTGCCCATGAAGCCGGTGCGCGCCATCGCCTCGAAGCTGCGCGCGACCCGCCCCTCGCCGCCCGGCCCGGTCAGGAGGAAGGCGCCGCCATAGAGCGGGGCACCCGCCGATTTCTCCTCCCGCGCACCGGCCACCTTGCGGCCGAGCGGGATCGGTCCGGCACCCAGAAGGGATGCCAGTCTGGTTGCAAGGCCCATCAGCCTTCTCCTTCCTCGATGAATTGCGGGCGTTTCCGCGCAAGGCCCTGGCGAACGCGCAGACAATCGTGGATTGCCGGCCGCTCGCGCACGGGGCGTCACATCATGCGCACGCGCGGCGCCCCGTCGCTTCCCGAAAGCGCCGTCACCGCCCAGACGAGGGCGTCGAGCCGGTCGGGCGAGCGAGAGCCGGTCAGGCCCTCGGGACCGAAATCGGCCATCTCGTCCTCAAGCTCCGGAAAGGCGCCCACATGGCGCACCCGTCCCTGCTCGTAGAGCGCGGCCACGGGTTCCGCCCGCAGCCATTTGCCCCGGGTCGCGCGCACCGCCCGGTAGGGCAAGTCGGGCGCGATCGTGCGCAGCACGGCCTCCACCATGTCGCCGCCCTGGTTCACCTCGGCGACGATCCGGTCGGCCTGAAGCTCCTCGCAGAGCGCGACCGCCGCCCGCGCCCAGCCCTCGGGCTTCACGCCCTGCCGGCTCCTGTCGGCGAGAACGTAGAAACAGCCGTCGCCGGCCCGCCCGACGGCGACGATGCCGCAGGCATCGCTGCGCCGGTTGGCGCTCGCCGGCGGGTCCACCGCCACGACGATGCGTTCCAGATCGGGCGCGGCGCGCACCCGGCCGCGGTCGATCGCGGCCCTTGAGAACAGCGCGTCCTCCCGGTCGGCCAGAAGCTCGCCGTCGAGTTCCTGGCGTCCGAGCCGCGTGCCGCCGTAACGCTCCTGCATCGCCTTCAGGAAGCCGGGCGCGAGATGGCCGGCATTCTCGGCCGTGCGCATCCGCGTCACCACCGTCTGCCGGTCCTCCATCAGCCGCTTCAGCGCCGGCACGTTGCGCGGCGTCGTCGTGAACAGGGCCGCGGGCCGCTCGCCCAGTCTCAGCGCCAGCATCAGATTGTCGAAGGTCTCCTCGGCCTTCACCCATTTGCCGAGTTCGTCGCCCCAGGCGGCGTCGAACTGGTAGCCGCGCACGGAATCCGGGTCCTCCGAGGAGAAGATCTGCGCCATCGCCCCATTGGCGAAGGTCAGCCGCCGCCGGCTCACCTCGTAGACGGGCGGGCGTTCGCCCCCCACGGCCCTGAGCCCGCTTTCGCCCTCGATCATCACCTCGCGGGCATCGGCGAGGGTTTCGGCCACGAGCGCGATGCGCATATGCGGCCGGCTCGCGAAAGGTTCGAGCCCGAGCGCGAGGGCCGTGATCCACTCGGCCCCGGCCCGCGTCTTGCCCGAGCCGCGCCCGCCGATCAGCAGCCAGTGCCGCCAGTCGCCCGGCGGCGGTCTCTGCTCGGGGCGCGCAAAGAGCGTCCAGTCGGATGCGGTCCGGCGCACCGCCTCGTCGCAGGAGGCCCTGAGGGCCTCGTCGACGCCGGTCCAGAAGGCGCCCTCTACGCCCCCGCAGCCGGTCTCCGCCGTCATCGGCCCGCCGTCGCGCATCCCGCGCCGGCCCCGGGTGTTCCGCCATCCGCAGGGGCCGCAGACCGCGGCGGAGCCGCGCCCTCGGGCTCCGGCTCCGCCTCGGGCTTTGGCTCGGGCACCGTCTCGTCCGGCCCGAACATCCCGCCCTCGCCCGATCGACCGGCCTCGCGCCGCTGGCGGTCGAGAAGGCGCAGCCGCCGCAGAAGGTCGTCGCGCATGCGCCGGCCCTCCTCCTCGCTGGCCACGTCCGGCTCGCCGGCCAGCGCCTCGATCCGCCGCGTGTCGAGCAGCTTTTCCAGCGTGCGCACCATCTGGCCGATCATGTCGATCCGGTCCTTGCCGGACAGCTTCGCCTTCGCCGCCGTCCCGGCCTCGCCCGCCTCCCCGGATATGAGACCGAATTCCTGAAAAACCGCCTCGACCCGCTCCACCTCGGCCAGAAGGAGATCCATCAGACGATCCGACACCAGACGCCGCCCCGCCAAATCGCGCCCCTCCCCTTCGTCCTCGACCGATCGCAGGTCCAGTAAACCCGCACCCCGGAAACGCAAAAAGGCGAAGCTCGCCGCTCCGCCTTCGCCACTTCTCCGATTGTGTCCTGAACCTATCCGAGGACCGTCACGCTGTCAATGACTATTTTCCTATCTCTTAGAAATTCGTTCCGAACGCCCGCCGTCACCCCGCCTGGCCGACGATCTCGCGCGTCGCGTCGAAGGCGATGTCCTTGTTGCGATCCATCACGTAGCGCAGATCCCAGTCGTCCCGGCACAGATAGACCGGGCGGTCGTCCCGGTCGCGAACCACCTGGGTCGCATTGTCCTTGATGAACTGCTTGAGGGTCTGCTCGTTCGAGCAGCGGATCCAGCGCGCCACGTTGTATTGCACCGGCTCGAAGGTCACGTCGGCCTTGTATTCGCCCGAGATGCGCGAGGCGAGCACGTCGAGCTGCAGCGGGCCGACGACGCCGACGATCCAGTCCGAGCCGAAGGTCGGGCGGAACACCTGGACGAGACCCTCCTGGGCGAGGTCCTCGAGGCCCCGGCGCAGCTGCTTCATCTTCATCGTGTCCTCGAGGCGCACCCGGCGCAACACCTCGGGCGCGAAGGCCGGCAGGCCGGTGAAGCGGAAGCTCTCACCCTCGGTCAGCGTGTCGCCCACCTGCAGGGTGCCGTGGTTCGGAATGCCGATCACGTCGCCCGCATAGGCCTCCTCGGTCAGGGAGCGCTCCTGCGCCACGAAGTAGATCGGGTTCGACACCGCGATCGCCTTGCCCGAGCGCACATGGTCGAGCTTCATGCCGCGCTTGAAGTGGCCCGAGCAGAAGCGCACGAAGGCGACCCGGTCCCGGTGCTTGGGGTCCATGTTCGCCTGCACCTTGAAGACGAAGCCCGAGACCTTCTCGCCCGAGGGATCGACCGGCCCCTTGTCGGAGGGCTGCGGGCGCGGCTCGGGCGCATGGGCGGCGATGAGGTCCATCAGGCGGTCGACGGCGAAGTTCTCGAGCGCCGAGCCGAAGATCACCGGCGTCAGGTGCCCGTCGCGATAGGCCGCGGCATCGAAGTCGGCATAGCCTTCGAGCGCGAGTTCGGCGGCCTCCCGGAAGCCGTCATGGGTGGCCTCGCCGAGCCGCGCCTTCAGCGCCGGATCGTCGAGCCCGCCCTCGTAATGGGTGGTCTCGTGGGTCTTGGCGGCGATGAAGTCGTTGCGCTTCAGGTCGTAGCAGCCCTTGAACAGCCCGCCCTGGCCCACCGGCCAGATCATCGGCGCCACGTCCATCGCCAGCTGCTCCTCGATCTCGTCGAGCAGCTCGAAGGGGTCGCGCCCCTCCCGGTCGATCTTGTTGACGAAGGTGATGATCGGAATGTCGCGCAGGCGGCAGATCTCGAACAGCTTGCGCGTCTGGCCCTCGATGCCCTTGGCCGCGTCGATCACCATGATCGCCGAATCCACCGCCGTCAGCGTGCGGTAGGTGTCCTCGGAAAAGTCGCTGTGGCCGGGCGTGTCGAGAAGGTTGAAGTTGATGCCGTCCTTCTCGAAGGTCATCACCGAGGAGGTGACCGAGATGCCGCGATCCCGCTCGATGTTCATCCAGTCGGATTTCGCCCGCGCCTTGTTGCCCTTGGCGCGCACGGCGCCCGCCATCTCGATCGCGCCGCCGGTGAGGAGGAGCTTCTCGGTCAGCGTCGTCTTGCCGGCATCGGGATGGGAGATGATCGCGAAGGTCCGCCTCGTCGTATAGCTCTCCTTCGCCCGCGGGCGCGCCCGGCCCTCGGTCTCGCCTGTCTCGATCGGTTCTGCGAGGCTGCTCATCTCTTGGCCCTTGCGGATAGAAGCGGATGGAAAAGGTGTCGCGGACGCCGCCGCCCGGTGCGCTCGCCCGGATCGCGCGGCCGCCCGGCCGGCATCGCGCCGCGCATCGGGCACGGCGCGATGCACGGCATATGGGTATCGTTCCGGCCGATGTCGCACGACTGGCCCCGTTACGGAAGGCCCGACCCCTCGGCCCGGCCCCGAAAAGCCCGAGGGCGCCGCCCCGCGGGAAGCCCCAAACCAATGAAGGGGCAGCGAATTCTGGCGCCGGTTGTCGCAGCCGCCTTCCCATCCGCCCCGCTTTGCCGGTAGACTGGCAGCGGGAGAGACGGCGCTCGCGCGACCGATCGCGGTGCGCCGTTTCGCTGATCGTAGGAGGAAAGTCTTCGTGTCCAGACATCTGTTGAGTATCGCCGCGGCCTTCGTCGTCATTCCCTCGCTCGCCTTCGCCCACGGGCCGACCCGCCAGAAGGTCAGCGAGAGCGTCGAGATCAACGCCGCGCCGGACAAGGTCTGGGCCGTCCTGTCCGATTTCGGAAACATGTCCTGGCATCCGCGCGTCGAGAGCGTCACCGCCACCAAGGGCAACGAGGTCGGCTCGGTCCGCACCATCACCTACACCACCGGCGGCACCATGGACGAGGAACTGTCCAAGCTCGACGCCGACAAGATGCGCCTCGGAACCTTCATCGGCCACACCAATGTCGACGTCATCCCGGCCACGAACTACTCCTCCAACGTCATGGTGAAGCCGGGCGACGGCGAGAACACCTCCGAGGTCACCTGGAACGCCGCCTTCTATCGCGGCTATCCGAACAACGATCCGCCGGCCGAGCTCAACGACGAGGCCGCCGTCGAGGGCGTCAGCGCCTATGTCAAGGAAGGGCTCGACGGCCTGAAGAAGGCTGTCGAAGCGGGATCGTGAGCCCGTTCATCCGCCGCCGGCCCCGCGCCGGCGCGGGCGGGTTTGCCGGCTTATCGGCGCTTCTGATCCTCGCCCTTACCGGTCCGTCCGGTGCAGGCGAGCGGGCCTTCGTGACCAATCAGGACGGCGGCAGCATCTCCATCGTCGATCTCGCGACCATGGAGATCTCCGGCACCGTGCCGATGGACGGCAAGCCCGCCGGCATCGCCGTATCAGACCGCTATGCCTATGTCTCGCGGCCCGAGGCGAAGTCCGTCGGCGTGATCGATCTTGCCACCGGCAAGGCCCTGCCCGAGATCGAGGTGGGCGGCGGCCCGCTCGGCATCGCCGTCCATCCCTCGGGCGCGCCGGTCTATGTGGCGGACTGGTTCTCCCATTCCCTGCTGGTGGTCGACCCCAAGACGCGGGCCGTCACGACCCGGTTCGAGACCGGCGAATCCCCCTCGGGGGTCGCGGTGACGAAGGACGGGTCGGTGGTCGTCACCGCCGATCGCGATTCCGATCAGGTCTCCTTCATCGATACGCGGAGCGGCGAGGCGCTCGCCCGCGTCCCCGTCGGCAAGCGCCCCTTCGGCGTCACCATCTCGCCCGATCAGGCCCGCCTCTACGCGGTCAATGTGGGCAGCGACGACGTCACCGTCCTCGATCTTCGCAGCCACGAGGTGCTCGCCACCGTCCCCGTCGGCTCGCACCCCTACGCCGCCGCCGAGGCGAACGGCCGCGTCTTCGTCACCGATCAGTATGGCGGCACGCTCTCGGTCTTCGATGCGAAGAGCTTCGAGCCCGTCGAGCGGATCGAGATCGGCGAATATCCCGAAGGCATCGAGGCGAGCGCCGACGGCCGTTACGTCTACGTCGCCAACTGGTTCGACGACAGTCTCGCCAAGGTCGATACCGAAAGCCTTCGGATCGTCGGAACGGTCGATGTCGGAAGCGGCCCGCGCGCCTTCGGCACCTTCATCACCGAAACCGAGCCGAACAAGGAGCAAGATCAATGATGCGTTCGCACATCGTCACCGGCACCGACACCGGCAGACCCGCCCGGCGCGCCGCCGGTCTCGCTTTGGCCCTCGTCCTTGCCGCAGCCGGGCCGAGCCTTGCCCAGGATGCGGCGACGCCCGGCGCGGGGGCAAGCGCGGATCCGGCCATGACGAGCGGCGGGGCATCCCCGTCCGAGGCCGCGCCCGTCGCTGCCCCCGGTGCGTCACCTGCCGCCCCGTCCGGGGCTCGCCCCGCAACGGCCGGGCTCGTCCCCTCGCCCCAGTCCATGGTCGTCGGCCCCGGCGGCGCCTCGCCGTCCCTGCCGGGCCTCACGCCAAGCGCCTCCACGTCCGATTATCCGACCGTCGCCTCGGCCGATTACGTCTTCGGCTGCATGGCGACCAACGGCCAGTCGCGGATCGCCCTCGAGCAGTGCTCCTGCTCCTTCGACGTGGTCGCCTCGCTGATCTCCTATCCGAGCTATGTGGAAGCCTCGACCTTCCTCTCCATGGGTCAGGTCACCGGAGAGAAGGGCGTCCTCTTCAAGTCGAGCGAGGAGGCGAAGCGATCCGTCGGCGACCTGCGCCGCGCCCAGGCCGAAGCCGAGGTCCGCTGCTTCGAGTGATACCGGCCCGAGCGGGGCCTGAGCTCATCGCCGGACGACACCGGCCCGGCGGCCGAACCGGCTTGCCGAACCCCGATATTCGGGGTCCGGCCTCTGGCGGCCGCGTCGGCCGGTCAGTTCGTCTCGACGGGCAGACCCGCTTCCTTCCAGCCCGAAAGGCCGCCCGTGATGCGATGGGCGTCGTAGCCCATCTCAGAGAGGATCGCGGCGGCGAGCACCGCCCGGCCGCCCGACGCGCACAGGACATGCACCGGCCGCTTCTCGTCATGGGCCGCGCGCAGCACCGGATCGGCGCCCTCGAGCGTCGTGTCCGCCTTGAACTCCAGAAGCCCGCGCGGCACGTGATGAGCCCCCGCGATCGTGCCGCTCGTGCGAAGCTCCTCGGCCTCGCGCACGTCGAGGATCAGACCGTCCGCGTCATGGGCCTCTTTAGGGGAAACCGAGGCACCCGCCCGGCTCTCGGCCGCAGATACCAGCTCTTTCAACGTCTTCGCCATGGTGAAGGCTCCTTCGCATGATGCGTTGCCCTCAAAGGTCGGGCGGGCAGCCCGTCCCTTCAAGGCATTCAGGCACCCCTCGCCGATCGGCCCACCCGCTCCATCGCCCCCTTCGGAGCATCGACCATGGTTCAGGCGGAAGCGTCCGGCCGCCCGAAGCGGGCCCGGTCGCTCTCGCATTCGCCCCGCGCATGGCACCCCGGAACATGGTCGTTCACGAAGCCCATGGACTGCATGAAGGCATAGCAGGTGGTGGGGCCGACGAAGCGGAACCCCTCGCGTCGCAGCGCCCTGGAGAGGCGCGTCGAGGCGGGCGTCACCGGGTTCTCGCCGAGCCATCGCAGCGTCATCACCGAAGGCCGCTCCTCGGCCGGTGGCTCGAAGCCCCACAGAAAGGCCGCGAGCGAGCCCTCGCGCTCGATGAGGCGCAGCGCGGCTGCCCCATTGCCGATCGCCGCCTCGATCTTGCCGCGATGGCGGATGATCCGCGCATCGGCCACCAGGCGCTCCACGTCCTCGCGCCCCATGGCGGCGACCCGCTCGATCTCGAAGCCGTGGAAGAGCTCGCGAAACGCCTCGCGCTTCTTCAGGATCGTGATCCAGGACAGGCCCGCCTGAAAGCCTTCGAGGCACAGCTTCTCGAACAGCCGTCGATCGTCGGCGACGGGCCGGCCCCATTCGGTGTCGTGATAGTGCTGGTAGAGCGGGTCGGTGCCTACCCACCGGCAGCGCATGCGCCCGTCCGCGCCCTCGATCAGCCCTGTCTCTTCGCCCTCGTCCATGCGGGCGAGAATAGGCCGCGCCCCCGCTGAAGACAATGCCGCGAGCCCGCCCCGGCCAAGGCCCTTGGCTCGTCCGTGCGACGCATCCGCGCGCCGCCCGCCCCATCCCCGCCCAAGGCCAGCCGTGCAGCACCGCAACAGGCAGGGCGCGCTGCGCTGGCCGGGCTCTCGACAGGAGGCGGCGGGAGGGCCAGAACGGAATGCACACCATCAGAGCAGTCGCCCCATGATCCAGTCCCGCCTCCCCTTCCGCCGCAACGCCCCCCGGCGCTCCCTGGGCGTGCGCCCATCAGCCGGGCGCGTATTCGCCGGGCGCGTATCAACAGGGCCCTTACGAGCCGGACCCGTGCGCTCCGCGCTTCTCGCGGCCCTCCTTGCGGCCCTTCCCCTGCCGGCGCTCGCGACACCCGCCCTCGTCGTCGATGCCGACAGCCGCGCCGTGCTCCTTGCCGAGGATGCGGGCGATCCCTGGTATCCCGCCTCCACCACCAAGCTGATGAGCGCCTATGTCACCTTCCGGGCGATCGCGGCCGGCGAGGTGGATCTCGAAACGCCCGTCGTCGTTACCAAGCGCGCCATGGGCGAGGCCTCGCTCCATGCGGGCCTGTCGGCCGGGCGCGCCATGACGCTGCGCGATGCGCTCTACGCCATGCTCGTCGGCTCGGCCAACGAGGTCGCCATTTCGCTCGCCCAGACCGTCGGCGGCAGCGTCGAAGGCTTCGTCGACCGCATGAACGCGGCCGCCGCCGAACTCGGCATGAACGCCACCCGTTTTGCCAATCCGAACGGCCTCTTTGCGCCCGAACAGCATGTGACGGCCCGCGACCTCGCCCTTCTGGGCCTCGCCGTCACCCGCGATTTCCCGGAATATCTGCCGATCTTCGAGACGAGCGAGGTGGTCGTCGACGGCAAGCGGCTGGAGAGCGAGAACACGCTTCTGACGGGCTATGAGGGAACCCTCGGTCTCAAGACCGGCTTCCTCTGCGCCTCGGGCCGCAACATCGTGGCGCTGGCCGAGCGCGGCGGGCGCAGCATTCTCGTCGTCCTTCTCGGCGCCACCACCGGGCGCGAGCGGGCCGAGCGCACGGCCATGCTGATGACCGAGGCCTTCGAAGGCCGGCTGCAGCCCACCGGCCTCTCGCTGGAGGCGATCCCCGACCGGCCCGAAGTCCCGCCTCAGGACATGCGCGTGCGCCTGTGCACCGATGCCGCGGCCGCCTATGAGACCGAGCGCAACCGGCTCTATCCCATGGGGCTTGCCGGCCAGCCGAGCTATCTCGACGCCGCCATCGCGCCGCGCAGCCACGCCATCACCACCTGGCTCCAGCCGGTCACCGTCAAGGTCCCGGTTCCCCGGCCCCGCCCCGCCGGCCCGCAAGGGTGATCGCGGCCGGTGCGGTTCCGGCCGAGGTGTGGCGCCGGTCCGGCTTTTCGGCGCAAAACTGAAGACGGGCGCGTTTTTGGGGTGGCGCCCGGCGGCGTCTGGCGCTAACGGGAAGGCCCATGGCGCGATATATCTTCATCACCGGCGGCGTGGTCTCCTCACTCGGCAAAGGCATCGCTTCGGCGGCGCTCGGCGCTCTCCTTCAGGCGCGCGGCTACCGCGTGCGCCTGCGCAAGCTCGACCCCTATCTGAACGTCGATCCGGGCACGATGAGCCCGACCCAGCACGGCGAGGTCTTCGTCACCGACGACGGCGCGGAGACCGATCTCGATCTCGGCCATTACGAGCGCTTCACCGGCCGCTCGGCCAACCGGCACGACAACGTCACTACCGGCCGCATCTATCAGGACATCATCGCCAAGGAGCGGCGCGGCGATTATCTCGGCGGCACGGTGCAGGTCATTCCGCACGTCACCGATGCGATCAAGGCGTTCGTCCTCGAGGGCAACGAGGACTACGATTTCGTCCTCTGCGAGATCGGCGGCACCGTCGGCGACATCGAGGCGATGCCTTTCATGGAGGCGATCCGCCAGCTCGGCAACGACCTGCCGCGCGGCGGGGCGATCTACGTCCACCTGACGCTGATGCCCTATATCCCGACCGCGGGCGAACTGAAGACCAAGCCCACCCAGCATTCGGTGCGCGAGCTGCGCGCCATCGGCATCCAGCCCGACATCCTCCTCGTGCGCGCCGACCGGCCGATCCCGGCCGAGGAGCGGCGCAAGATGAGCCTGTTCTGCAATGTGCGCGAGATCGCCGTCATCCAGGCGCTCGACGTCGCGACGATCTACGACGTGCCGATCGCCTATCACAACGAGGGCCTCGACACCGAGGTTCTCGCTGCCTTCGGCATCGATCCGGCGCCCAAGCCCCAGCTCCAGCGCTGGCATCAGGTGGTGGAGAACATCCGCAATCCCGAGGGCGAGGTGACTATCGCCGTCGTCGGCAAGTATACCGAGCTCAAGGACGCCTACAAATCGCTGATCGAGGCGCTCCAGCACGGCGGCATCGCCAACCGGGTGCGCGTCAAGCTCGACTGGATTCCCTCCGAGGTCTTCGAGGAGGAGGACCCCGCTCCCTATCTGGAACGGGTGAGCGGCATTCTCGTGCCGGGCGGCTTTGGCGAGCGCGGGTCCGAGGGCAAGATCCTCGCCGCCCGCTTCGCCCGCGAGCGCGACGTTCCCTATTTCGGCATCTGCTTCGGCATGCAGATGGCGGTCATCGAGGCCGCCCGCTCCCTCGCCGGCATCGAGGCCGCCTCCTCCACCGAATTCGGCGACACGAAGGAGCCGATCGTCGGCCTGATGACCGAATGGCTGAAGGGCAACGAGCTCGAACAGCGCGCCAAGGAAGGCGATCTGGGCGGCACCATGCGCCTCGGCTCCTACAAGGCCGCCTTCAAGCCCGGCTCGCGCATCGCCGAGATCTACGGCGCGACCGAGGTCGAGGAGCGCCACCGTCACCGCTACGAGGTCAACCGCGCCTATCGCGAGCGCCTGGAAGAAGCCGGCATGGTCTTTGCCGGCATGTCGCCGGACGGCCTCCTGCCCGAGACGGTGGAACTGCCCGACCATCCCTGGTTCATCGGCGTCCAGTATCACCCGGAGCTGAAGTCCCGTCCCTTCGAGCCCCATCCCCTGTTCACGAGCTTCATCCAGGCAGCCGTCGAACGCTCGCGGCTGGTGTGAACGCCGCCTTACGGCAAGCCAAGGAAGGTCCCATGCGCGCGCTCGATCACATCGTCATGCCCTTTGCAGCTCTCGGTGAGGCCCGGGGCTTTCTCGAAAGCCTCGGCTTCACGGTCGCTCCCGAGGCGCGCCATCCCTTCGGCACGGGCAATGCCTGCGTCTTCTTCTCCTCCGGGCCCTTCCTCGAACCCCTCGCCCGGCTCGACGAGGCGGCGTGCACGGCGGCCGACAGGGAAGGCAATCTCTTCGTGCGGCGCGACGCGGCCTTCCGCGACCGCCCGGTCTCGGCCTTCTCGGCCCTCGCCCTCGCCTCCCCGGACATCCATGCCGACCGGGAGAGCCTCGCCCTTCTCGGCCTTGCCGAACAGGCGAGCGTCGATTTCTCGCGCGTCCTGACGCTCGGTGACGGCACGACCGCCGATCTTTCCTTCAGCCTCGCCTTCGCCAAGGATTTCTCGCCGCGCGCGCCGAGCCTCTTCCTGTGCGAGCAGCGCGGCGGCGCGGGCGTCGATCGCGGCGCCCTCACCCGCCACGAGAACGGCGCGAGCGCGATCGCGGGCGTCGAGTTCGCGACCACCGATCTCGACGCGGCCGAGGCCTATCTCACCGGTGTTCTCGGCGCGGAAGGCGAGGAGGACGAGGACGGCGACCTGCGCTTTGCGACCCCCGCCGGCTTCGTCTCGGTGGTCGAGGTGGGCGGCGCGGAGGTTCCCTCCTTCGCCCTCGGCGCGCTCATCGTCGAAACCTCCGATCTCGACGCCGTCCGTCGTCTCTTCGAGGCCCGTTCCATCGACTTCGAGGACGAGGATGATAGTCTGGCGGTCGCCTGCCCCAACGGGCCGGGACGTCTCGTCTTCGTCTGATCCGCGCGGGGGTCCGGCACCGATCGCGACACGGATCGGGCCGGCACGGCGGCCAACGCAGTTTCCGCGGGCTCGAACAACGCCCCCGGCGCCCATGCTTCAGGGATCGCAAGCCATGAACATCGTCAGCCACGCCGTCACCGCGCACGGGGTCACCTTCTCCGGTTCGGCCCCCTTCGCGCTCATCGCCGGGCCCTGCCAGATGGAGAGCCGCGACCATGCGATGATGATCGCAGAGCGCATGAAGCGGGTCACCGCCGATCTCGGCATCGGCTACGTCTTCAAGGCGAGCTTCGACAAGGCCAATCGCACCAGCCTCAAGGGGAAGCGCGGCATCGGCCTTGCCGAGGCGCTTCCCGTCTTCGAGGAGGTGCGCCGGGAGTTCGACCTGCCCGTCCTCACCGATGTCCACACCGAGGCTCAGTGCGAGGAGGTCGGCGCGGTCTGCGACATCCTCCAGATCCCGGCCTTCCTCTGCCGCCAGACCGACCTTCTCGTCGCCGCCGCCAGGACCGGCCGGGTGATCAACATCAAGAAGGGCCAGTTCCTCGCGCCCCACGACATGAAGAACGTCGCGGCCAAGGTCACCGAGAGCGGCAATCCGAACGTCCTCCTCACCGAGCGCGGCGCCTCCTTCGGCTACAACACCCTCGTCTCCGATTTCCGGGGCCTGCCGATCATGGCCGAAACCGGCCTGCCGGTGGTCTTCGACGCCACCCATTCGGTGCAGCAGCCGGGCGGCCAGGGCGGGTCCTCGGGCGGCGAGCGCCGCTTCGTCGAGACGCTGTCGCGCGCAGCCGTCGCCGTCGGCGTCGCCGGCCTCTTCATCGAGACCCACGAGGACCCGGACAACGCCCCGTCCGACGGCCCCAACATGGTGCCGCTCGAGCGCATGCCCGATCTCCTGAAGCGCCTGAAGGCGATCGACGATCTGGTGAAGGGTTTTTGACGCCCATCCCACCACTCGGCCCCCACGATCCGGCCCAGACGAACCTGCCTCGACGACCCGGCATTGACCCCCGACCGGGCAAAGCGTTTCGACCCGGCCTGACTTGCCTCCGTCATGTTTTGCGAGCATGACCGCAGGCACCAAACACCACCCTCAGCGGAGACCTTTCCCATGACCGCCATCATCGACATCATCGGCCGCGAGATCCTCGACAGCCGAGGCAATCCGACGGTCGAGGTGGACGTCGTCCTCGAGGACGGCTCCATGGGCCGCGCCGCCGTCCCGTCGGGCGCGTCCACCGGTGCCTACGAGGCCGTGGAACTGCGCGACGGCGACGAGCGCTATCTCGGCAAGGGCGTCCAGAAGGCGGTCTATGCGGTCAACAGCGAGATCGTCGAGGAGATCGTCGGCATGGAGGCCGAGGATCAGCTGATGATCGATGCGACCCTCTCCGATCTCGACGGCACCGAGAACAAGAGCCGGCTCGGCGCCAACGCCATTCTCGGCGTCTCGCTCGCCGTCGCCAAGGCCGCCGCGGAAGCCGCCGGCCTGCCGCTCTACCGCTATGTGGGCGGCCCGTCCGCCCATGTGCTGCCGGTGCCGATGATGAACATCATCAATGGCGGCGCCCATGCCGACAATCCGATCGACTTCCAGGAATTCATGATCATGCCCGTCGGCGCCGAGCGCTTCTCCGACGCGCTGCGCATGGGGGCCGAAACCTTCCACACGCTGAAGAAGATGCTGAAGGATGCCGGCCACAACACCAATGTGGGCGACGAAGGCGGTTTCGCGCCGAGCCTCGGCTCGCCGAAGGAAGCCCTCGACTTCATCATGCGCGCCGTCGAGAAGGCCGGCTACAAGCCGGGCGAGGACATGTTCGTCGCCCTCGACTGCGCCGCCACCGAATTCTGCAAGGACGGCACCTACGATCTTGCCGGCGAGGGCCGCAAGCTCTCCTCGGGCGAGATGGCCGGCTATCTGAAGGAGCTGTCCGAGGCCTATCCGATCATCTCGATCGAGGACGGCCTCGACGAGGACGACTGGCAGGGCTGGACCGAACTCACCCGCTCCATCGGCTCGAAGGTGCAGCTCGTCGGCGACGACCTGTTCGTCACCAATTCGCAGCGCCTCAAGAAGGGCATCGAGATGGGCGCCGGCAATTCGATCCTCGTCAAGGTGAACCAGATCGGCTCCCTGTCGGAGACCCTCGACGCCGTCTCCGTCGCTCACCGCGCCGGCTACACCGCCGTCATGTCGCACCGCTCGGGCGAGACCGAGGATTCCACCATCGCCGATCTCTCGGTCGCCACCAATTGCGGACAGATCAAGACCGGCTCGCTCGCCCGCTCGGACCGGGTCGCCAAGTACAACCAGCTCCTGCGCATCGAGGAAGAGCTCGGCAGCCAGGCCGATTACGCCGGCCACGGCATCCTGCGCCGGCGCGGCTGACACCGCCCGGCGGCCGCCGGAGCATCGTCGAGACATGAAAAAGCCGGCGCATCCCGAGGATGCGCCGGCTTTGCTATACGGTGTCCGCCGTGTGCGAAGCGGTCCTTAGTTGGTCGTGCCCGTGGACGAACCCGTCGTGCCGCCGGTCGAGCCGCCCATCGTGTCCGAGGAGCTGCCACCGGACATGCCCGTGGACGAGCCGGTCGACATGTCCGACGAAGATCCGCCCGACATGCCCGAGGACGACGAGCCCGACATGTCCGAAGACGAGGAACCGCTCGCCATGCCGCCCGGAGCCGGCTGGGCGCCCATCACGCGGCCGCTCGTGTCGATCATCATCAGCACCTGCTCGCCATCCGGCGTCTTCGCCTGGATCATGTAGGCGGCGTCCATGATCTGCGGATCGGTGTAGCCGGCATCCTCCAGCGCCTTGATCACCTTGTCCTGCGAGGCGACCATGTCCTGGCTCGACATTCCGCCGCCCATGGACGACGACGAGGAGGACGAGGAATCGCTCGACATGGAGGAGCCGGTGTCACCCGACATGGACGAACCCGTGTCGCCGGACATCGACGAGCCGGAACCGCCCGACATGGAGCCGGAGTCACCCGACATCGTGGACGAGGAGGACGGGGCCGAGGTCGCGGGATCGCTGGACGTCGTCTGGGCGAGGGCCGGCGAAAGGGCGAGGGCTGCTGCGGCGGTTGCGAGAGCAAGGCGTTTCATGAAGGAAGTCTCCCGATTGTTTCGTCTGCCTGACGGCGTGACGTTCGCAGCGTTAAGGCCTGCCCCTCTTCCATCGTTCCGTTTTTCCGGCGTCGAATTTTCTCCTGCGACCTCGATCTGGAGCAACGCCTTCTCCAAAAACCCCGCTTTTCGGGGCCTTATGGGACCGTGTCCGCCCCGCGCTGCTTTTCAGTGGCCGGCTACAGGACGAAGACGTTCGGTCCCCGTCCCCGTCCCCATCCTCGTCCCTATCCCGCCGCGCTCAGTTCCCTCGCTCGTCCAGTTCGTCGGCCACCTGGCCGTAGCTGATCAGCGCGAACAGCGCCGAGCCGCCCAGAACGTTGCCGATGAGTGCCGGCAGGTGGAAGCCGAACACCGCCTGATGCAGCGCGACCTCGCCGGAAAAGACCAGGGTGAAGGCCTCCACCGAGCCGGCCACCACGTGCGCGAGGTGGAAGAGCGCGATGAGCGAGGTGAGGAGCGCGATGACGACGAAGCCCGAGCCCTTGGCGGACGGCATCAGCCAGACTACCGTCGCCATGATCCAGCCGGCCGCGATGCCGCGCAGCAGGATGTCGAAGAAGTCTCCCGCCGTTCCCTCCCGGCTCACCTCGATCGCGGCCGCGACGATATCGGGGGTGTTCAGAACGTCGAAGGCGATCCCGAGGGCGAAGATCGCCGTCCCCACCACATTGGCCGCAAGAACGATCGACCAGAGCCGCGCGACCGCGAAGACGCCGCGCATGGTCGGGCGGGCGATGACGGGCAGCACTGCCGTCAGCGTGATCTCGGTGAAGAGCTGCTGGCGCGCGAGGATCACGATGAGAAAGCCCACCGAATAGCCGAGACTGTCCACCAGCGGGGTCCAGTGCGCATCGGGCAGATAGGCCCTCAGCGCCGCTTCCGTATAGACCGAGAAGCCGATCGAGAGCCCGGCCGCGAGCCCCGACCACCAGAGGCTGCGATTGGGCCGGGTCAGCTCGTCCTCGCCCTCCTGGCGCACGATCTCGTAGACCGCGAGCGGCCGCAGCTTCATGCGGTGGTCGACCTCCTCGAGCTCGCTCGAGGTCAGGGACGAGCCCTCCACCTCCAGCCGGTGCTCGGTCACACGGCTCGCATGGGAGCGGTCGTTGCCCGTACCCGTGTCCGTGCCAGTGCCGGCGCCCTCCGAAGCCCCGGTCCCTTCCTCGTCCCCGCCATAGGAGACCGCATCGTCACCCTGTTTGCTCTCGGTCATTCGTTCGCCATCTTCGCAATGAGGATCGTGGCAGCCTTCGGCTCGCCCACCCGTCCCTTGGGAAAATCCCCGTCTGCGGGGAATCTTCGTGAGGTTCGATCTAGTCGCTCACGCGTGAACTTCTATCAGGTGCGGCGCTTGGGCCTTGTCCTTCGCCTCGCCGGACAATCCAACCGGAAGCCGGGAATGCGCCTGCCGCTCCTCATAGCCCTTCTCGCAATGCTCGCGCCGAGCCTGTCGCCGGCCCGCGCCGATCCTTCGCTGGACAAGCGCTTCGAGACGTTCCTCGAAGAGGAGATCTGGCCGCAGGCCAAAGCGTCGAGCGTTCCGCGTGAGATTTTCGAGGCCGCCTTCGCCACTGCCGCGCTCGATCTCGATCTTCCCGATCTCATCCTTCCCGGCGCCTCCGAGCCGGTGGAGCGGATCAACTTCCAGGCCGAATTCAGGAACGGTTCGGACTATCTCTCCGAGCGCGCCGTCGGCGCGACGGTGGCTGGCGGCCGGACCCTTCTCGAGCGCCACGCCCGGCTCATCGCCGAAATCGAGGCGCGCTACGGCGTGCCGGGGCCGATCCTCGTTTCGATCTGGGGCCGCGAATCCTCCTTCGGCAAGGCCGCGATCCCCCACGACGTCTTCTCGGTCCTCGGCACCAAGGCCTTCCTGTCGCGCCGAAAGGAGATGTTCCGCAAGGAGTTGATCGCGGCCCTCAAGATTGCGGCGAACGGCGACCGGCAGGTTTCCGAGATGAAGTCCTCCTGGGCCGGCGCCCTCGGCCAGCCCCAGTTCATGCCCTCCAAGTTCCTCGACTACGCGGTCGATTTCGACGGCGACGGCAAACGCGACATCTGGTCCTCGGTGCCCGACACCCTCGCCTCGATCGCGAACTATCTGAAGAGCCATGGCTGGGTCGCGGGCCGCGACTGGGGGTTCGAGGCCCGGTTCCCGCAAACCGTCTCCTGCACGATGGAAGGCCCGGACAAGGGCCGACCGATCGCCGATTTCGTCGCCGATGGCGTTGCCCGCGTCTCCGGCCGCCCCTTCCCCGAACACGAGGTCGCGGCCGAGGGCCATCTCCTGATGCCGGCCGGGCGCACCGGCCCCGCTTTCGTCGCCACCCGGAACTTCTACGTCCTCAAGACCTACAACAATTCCGATCTCTACGCCCTCTTCGTCGGCCATGCGGCGGACCGGATGGCCGGCAGCGGGAAGCTCGCCACCGGCTGGACACCCACGGATGCCCTGACGCGCGGCGATGTCGCCGAGCTTCAGCGCAGGCTCGTCGCGAGGGGCCACGATGTCGGCGGCGTCGACGGGCTCGCCGGCTTCAAGACGCGGCGCGCCATCGGCGCGGTGGAGAAGGAACTCGGCCGGTCCGAAACCTGCTGGCCCTCCCGCGCCCTCCTGGCGGAGCTGGACTGAGGCTTGAACGGCCGGGTTTTACGGGTCATTCACCCATATTGTAATAGTTTCGCCACATCTTCCGTGAAAGGTCGACGGAAGACGGGCGCGCTGGGGAGCGCGCCGGCTCGAACCATCGGCTCGAAGCGCTCGAAGCGGCCGCTCGATCCGGTGCCGAAACAGGAGACTGGAGCTTGAATTTCGGGTCGCGGACGCGATCTCCAAGCGCCAGGAAACGGGGAAATCATGAGGACGAACGCTTGAAGCGCTTCGGTGTCATCGCGTCTCTCAGCATCGGCGTCGTCGGCGTCTCGGGCTATGCCGTCGCCGATCGCCTGAATTCGGTCTGGGACAGCCTGCCCCTGCAGAGCGCCGAGGACGGTTTCGATATCCCGACATCGGCGACCAGCATCACGGTTCCCTTCGCCGAAGCCGATGGCGACCCGGTCGTCGTGGCGACCGCCACCCCCTTTTCCGCCGGTCCCGGCTCGGCTGACGAGATGCGCCCCTCCGGTGCGGCCGAGGCGCTCGAGGCGATCGCCGCACGCAGCCCCGGCGTCGCCTTCTCCTCGCCCGCCTTCCGCCAGGAAAACCCGGCCGTCCTCGCCTTCACCGGCCCCGCCGATCTCCTGACCACGGCCGCGTCCTCTTCCGCCAAGCCCGTAGCCGCCCCCGCTTCGGGAGACGCAGGGACGCAGGACGCGCCGAAATCGCTCGCCACCAAGCTCTTCGACACCGAAGACGAGACCTGGCGCAGCTCGATCTATTCCGACAACCGTCTCATCGGCTCGATCGTCGCCGCCGACGGCTCCCCGTCCGATCCCGCAAGCCTCGTCGAGGCGGTCAAGGGCGCGCGCTACGTGCTCCTCGGCGAGATCCACGACAATCCGGATCATCACCGCCTCCAGGCCGGCATCGTGCGCCGGGTGGCAGAGGACGACGCCAAACCCGCCCTCGTCTTCGAGATGATCCCGGCAGGCTTTTCCGAACTCCTGCGCAATCTCGACGCCTCGACGCCGGGAAATCTCACCGAACTCGCCAGGACCCTGCGCTGGAACGAGCGCGGCTGGCCCGACTTCTCGATCTACGAGCCGATCTTCAAGGCGGCCGCCGACAACCAGCTCCCCATCCGGGCCGGCGATCTCGACCGCGACACGATCCGCAATCTGTCGGCCGGCGGTCTCGATGCGGTTCCGGCCGTCGAGCGCGCCCGCCTCGGCCTCGATCTTCCGGTCGATCCGGCGCTCAGCCAGGATCTGAAGGACGAGCTCGCCGCCTCCCATTGCGGTCTCCTGCCACAGGCTGCCCTCGCGCCCATGGAATTCGTCCAGCGCCTGCGCGACGGTTCGATGGCCGCATCCATGATCGAGGCGGCGAAGGAGAACGGCTCGGCCATCCTCATCGCCGGCTCCGGCCATGCCCGCACCGATCGCGGCGTGCCCGCGGTCATCGAGGGCCTGACCGGCACGGACGAATCCGTCGCCGTCCAGATGGTCGAGGTCTCCTCCTCGGAGGCGAACGCCCCTCTCGACTACGGTCTGTCGAACGACACGCCCGCCCCCTTCGACTTCACCATCTTCACGCCCCGCGCGAACACCACCGATCACTGCGCCGAACTGAAGGCCAAGATGACCGGCGCCGCCGACAAGCCGGCCCCGGCCGAAGGCCAAACCGCGAACTGACCGCAACCGGACGGCCGGCCGGCGGGCAGGCATCCCCGGCGATCGCCGCGCGACCCCTTCCTTTCATCCATTCCGCTCGCGCCGATCGCCCGGCTTTGCCGGCTTGCGCGATCCCAGAGCCGCGTCCGGCGATCCGTGCATCCCTGCGTCCGTGCGTCCGTGCGTCATCCCCGAACGCGTGCGGCCGCCGCATTCCTTCGAATGCGGCGGCCGGCCAATGGTCTTCGATGGCGCCGGTCGATCAGGCGGCGTTGAAGTCGTAGGGGTCCTGCGGCTGCGCCATCGCGTGTGAAGCCGCGGCCTCGATCCCGGCCCCGGCAAAGTCGAAAAGCTCCTGCGCAGAGGCTTCGAAGGCGGCGCCGAACGATCCCGAACCCGGGAAGGTGAAGGAGAACCCGTCGCTGCCACCGCTCGTGCCGGTGCCGTCCGTCGATGCGAAGAGGGCATCGAAGGCGTCCCCGCCATCCGTGAGGTCGACCTCGCGATCGTCGAAGACGAGGCGCTCGACGCCGCGCATCTCGACGCTCTGGGTCTCGCTCGCAAGTTCGAAGCCCCGGACGCTGCTCGTGCCCGTGTAATCGGTGCTGTTGCCCGAAAGGATCACGGTGTCCGTGCCGCTTCCGCCGTCGACGAAGTCGTTTCCGCCGCCAAGCTCGATGACGTCGTCCCCGGACCCGCCGAGGAGCCGGTCGTCGCCCGTTCCCCCGATCAGACGATCGTTGCCCGAACCGCCCTCGAGGACGTTGTCGCCCGAACCGCCGTTGAGGACGTCGTTGCCCGAGCCACCCGACAGGACGTCGTCGCCGTCTTCGCCGTTGAGGATGTCGTCGCCCGCGCCGCCGAGAAGCCGGTCGTCGCCGGCCCCGCCGACGAGGATATCCTTGCCGGACCCGCCATTGAGGGTGTCGCCGGCATCGCTCGCAAAGAGGATGTCGTTGGACGACGTGCCCCTCTCGCCGATCAGGTAGTCGATGCCGCCAAGGCGCAGCGTCTCGACACCGGTGAGGGTGTCCGTGCCGCTCTCGGCCGAAGCGAGCGTGATCTCTCCGCTCTCGGCCCGCGTGAGCCGCACGTCGCCGGCCGCTTCGTCGTAGACCGCGATATCCCTGCCGGACCCGCCGTCGATGATGTCGTCGCCGCCGTCGCCGCGCAGAAGATCGTCGCCCTCGCCGCCGAAGAGGCGGTCGTTGCCCGATCCGCCGAACAGCTGGTCGTTGCCCGCATCGCCGAAGATCCGGTCGTTTCCGCCGTCGCCGAAGAGGATGTCGTCGCCCTCCCCGCCGTAGAGCGTATCGAGCCCGCCACCGCCATAGACGATGTCGTTGCCGGCCCCGGCCCGCACCTCATCATTGCCGCGGCCCGCATTGATGCGGTCGTCGCCCTCGCCGCCGTCGATCATGTCGAAGCCGCTTCCGGTGACGATGACGTCGTCGCCCGCTCCGGCCATGATCGTGGCGCGGACATCGCCGGTCGAAACCCTGTCACCGCCCGAGGTCAGCGTGAGCTCCACGCTCTCGAAGCCCTCGATGCGGGTTCCGTCATTGGCGCGGATCGAGCCCGCGCCGTCGTTGAGGATCACGACGGGCGTGCCGTCCGAGCCGCGCGAGAAATCGACGATCGCCCGATCCTCGCCCGCACCGCCGACGATCCAGTCGAGCGGCCCGGCGGAGACCACGTCGTCGCCATCGCCCGCATCCACGTAGTCGGCGGTGGGCGAGGGGTCGAGAACGTCGATGACGTCATTGCCCGCGCCGCCGTAGATTTCGTCGGAGCCCGCGCCGCCGATGAGGATGTCGTCGCCCTCCCCGCCGAGGATCAGATCGTCTCCGGTCCCGCCGTCGATGCGATCATCGCCCGCCTCGCCGAAGAGCCTGTCGGAGCCGTCGCCGCCGAGGATCGCGTCCGCGCCCTCCCCGCCGAAGACGGTGTCGTCGCCAGAGCCGGCATCGACCGTATCGTCGCCGGCATCGGCGAAGATCGTGTCGTCACCCTCGCCGCCGCGCAGCACGTCGTCGCCGGCCAGTCCATGCAAGCGGTCGTCGCCGCCCAGACCGTCGATCTCGTCCGCCCCGTCGGTGCCGAGCAGGCGGTCGTCCTCCTCGGTGCCGAGGATCGGTCCTCCGGCCTCGACGAGCGAGACGGTGTCCTCCCGGAAGGCGAGGTTCTGGATGCGCTCGTCTTCGAGGGGCCCGGTATCGGCCTCCGAATAGATCTTTCCATTGCCGTCGACCACGCCGTCGCCATCGCGATCGATATCGCCGGAGAAGTTCTCGAAGAGATATTCGGCGAGCGCGTCCTGCTCGGTCCCGTCCTCGGCGAAGGTCGCTTCCCCGGAGACGAGGCCGTCGGCCGCCCCGTCACCGTCGAGATCGTTGAGATCCACGCGCTCCAGCCCCTCGCCGGTCGGGAAGGGATAGCCGTCGCCGCCATCGGCGAGGAAGCTCAAGGTCACGATGCGGAAGGTCTGGGACGGATCGCCCGCGATCTCGCCGTCGACCACGAGGTCGAACAGCGCCTCGCCGGCCTCGTTCACGATCGAGGCGTTGACGATCCGCTCGCCCGCCGGGCGGGACGGATCGAAGGAGAGTTCGATGCCCGAAAGCTGCGGGAACCGGCCGGAGACCCCCGGCAGCGCGCCGACGCCGTATTCGAGAATGTTGACGAGATCGGCGCGGGTGATCGTCAGGAGCGAGAGCGAATTGTTGAAGGCGAGCGCCGTCGCGATGTCGTTCTCGGAGATCCCACCTTCCGGCTTCACGACATTGCCTTCGCTGTCGACGATCTCGCCGTTCGGCAGGCGCACCGCCTCGGTGGCGCCCGCCGGAACCGTGACCTCGCCGATCGAGGCCCGGATGCCGCCGCCATTCTTGATGGAGACGAGGACCGGCCCCTCTTCGCCGAGTTCGGCGGCCGCCCGGTTGGCATAGGCAAGGTTCGCATCGGCCGTCAGATTGCCGAGATTGGTCGCCTGGGTGCGCACCCCGTCCGGATCGGTCGCGGTGGAGAGGCCGGAGCGGTTGCCGTTCAGATAGGTGTCGGAGATCCCGAAGACATTGCCTTCGGTGGCGACGATCTGCGCCTCGATCTCGTCGACGATCTGCCGGATTTCCGGATCGACGAGATCCTCGGCGCCGAGATCGGCGACCCCTTGCGCATCCGTCGCATAGGCGCCGGAGACGTCGGCATCGTAGCTGTCGGCGATGATGTGACCGTTCTCGTCGAACTCGACGACGAGGCGGCCGACATATTTGTACGACCCGTCCGTGTTGACGATCGCGACCGGGTTTCCGTCCGCGTCCTGCGTAAAGATCGGATACTGGCCCTGGTCGCTGTCGCCGTCGCGCGGGCGGTCGTTGTCGTCGAAGAGCCGCGTGTTCGAGCCGCCGGCAATCACGATGTCGACGCCGGAAAGGCGCGTGGCGAGCGCCTCCTCGATGCCGATCCGCTGCATGTGCGCGGACAGGATCACCTTGTTCATGTCGGGATTGGCTTCGAGGATC
This sequence comes from Fulvimarina endophytica, assembly GCF_003403015.1. GTDB lineage: Bacteria > Pseudomonadota > Alphaproteobacteria > Rhizobiales > Rhizobiaceae > Fulvimarina > Fulvimarina endophytica. Next base: position 241,440 of record NZ_QURL01000003.1, on the reverse strand, counting down.
GCGTCGACCTCGGCCTGGATCACGAAGGCCAGCGCGTCGAGCTGATCCTCGGTCGGCGTGTCGTCGAATTCGAGCGGCAGGATCTCGAGCGAGCCCGTCGAGGAGATGCGGGCGAGCGTCGGCGTCGTCGCGCCGACCACGCCGATCTTCTCGCCGCCGACCTCGATGACGGTGGACGACGTGACGACGCCGCCCTGCGGCGCCTGGCCACCGTCGATCTCAAGCGCCGCCAGATCGGGCTGCGTCGCAAAGTTCAGATTGGCCGAGAGATAGGGGAAGGCGGTCCCGGCGAAGTCGGCGCCGAGGATGTCGCCCCCGGCCGAGCCGTCGATCAGGGCCGCGAGGGCCGCCGGTCCGAAGTCGAAGTCGTGATTGCCGAGCGCGCTCGCCTGGATGCCGAGTTCGTTCTGGATCTGGATCGAGGCGAGGCCGCGGGCACCATAGAGCGCCTGCGAGGCATTGGCGAAGACGCCCGGAATGAAGAGGTCGCCGGAGGACAAGGTGAGCGTGTTGTCCGCGATCCCGTCGGCGCCGAGATCCTGGGCCCGCAGCGCGTTCAGCACCGCCGAAAGGTTCGGCGCCGCCTCGATCGCGCCCGACAGCGCTTCCTGATCGGAGAAGTGGAGAAGTTCGAGCGTGTAGTTTCCGCCTGCCACGGGGGTGTCCTCGCTAAGGTTCATGCCGACGACGATCGGATCGTGGTCGGAGGAGCGATAGGGGTTGGTTCCGTCGAAGATCCCGGGGTCGCGGCCGAACTCGAGATTGTAGTCCAGCGCATCCGCCTCGTCGGCATTGATGTGCCATTCGATGGCGTCGACGATCTTGTCGAAGAGATCCATCGAGGCGAAGGCGTAGTCGAGCGTGCCGATCAGCCCGTCGAAGACGAAGGAATAGGCCGAGTTGAGGAGCGCCGCCGCGACGTCGACGAAGCCGGCCGTCCCGGTCAGGTAGTCGATCGGATCTTCCGAGGCATAGGCGTTGAAGTCGCCGACCAGCATGACGTTCGAGGTGTCCGATCCGGTCGGGTTCGTCTTCAGCCAGGCGTCGAGGGCCTCGGCCGCAAGAAGGCGCATCTGGTTGAAGTTGCCAGCCCCGTCGCCCGCATCGGCGTCGGCCCCCTCGCCGGACCCGCCCTTCGACTTGAAGTGGTTGGCGACAACCGTGAGAAGACCGCCGTCGGCGTCGAGCTCCTGGAACGTGACGGCGAGCGGCGAGCGGTTGGTGCTCGGGCCGTCGAAGACGCTGCCGCCGGCCGCGCCGCCATTGTTGTCGACGGTGGAGCGATCGAGGATCGACTGGTCGACCCCCTCGTCCGTGAGGATCGCCGGCGAGGTGCCGTCGGCGACCTTCACCTTGTCGGCGCGGTAGATCATGCCGACCGCGATGGCATCGCCGCCGACGAATTCCTGGCCCGGATCGACATAGGCATAGGTGTCGCCGTCACCGTGCGCGTTGAGCGCCTCGACCAGCGCCGCGATCGCGATGCCGCGATCGCCTTGCGCGCTCTGGTCGCCCGGCGAGCGGCCGCCGGCAAGGAAGTCGTTCTCCAGTTCGATCAGGCTGACGATATCGGCGTCGAGACCGGAGATCGCCTCGACGAGCTTGGAGAGCTGGCGATCGTATTCCGCCGTGGAGCTGGTGCCCGGCACGGCTCCCTGCGGGCTCGTATCGGCCCCGCGCGGCTCGAGGTTCTGGTTCGGTCCGACATCGTCGGCGCCCGTGTCCGGGAACTGGTCGAGCGTCGTGAAGAAGTTGAGGACGTTGAAGGCCGCGACCTTCAGATTGCCGCTCGGCGACAGCATCTCGGCCGGACGCTCGTTGGCGTTCTCGAAGCTGTTCGCGTCCTCCTCGGTCGCACGGATGCGCCAGGTCGCGCCCGAGACGGCATTGCCGGCGAACTTGTAGTCGAGAATGCCGGAAAGCCCCGTAACCGTGTCGCCCATGCGCGGCGCGGTGCCGGTCGAGTAGTTCTCGAAGCCCTGAAGGTTCGAGATCGGCTGGTTCTGGGTGTTCAGACCGTCGTCATAGGTGATCGTACGGCTGCCGACCGTCTCGATATAGGCCGCGTTTCCGGCGGCATCCGGCGCGTTGTACTGGGTGAACTGGAACGGGCGCTCGCCGGTAATCGTCGTGCCCGCCGGGCCGGCCTGCTCGAAGCCGTTCGTGTCGAACAGCTTGATCTCGTTGAACCGGTCGAGCTGGAACTGCTCGGTGATCGTCAGGGTCTCTTCCACCGTGACGCGCATGCCCTCATAGGCTTCCAGATCCGGCTGCACGTCGCCATTCTGGCTGAGGCTCGTGCCGGCGGCGGGAAGCTCGATGACCGCCGCGCTCGGCAGCGCATTGCCCGAGGAGACGATCTCGATCACGCCGCCGCGCGAGACGTCGAGCTGGGTCTCGCCGAAGAACTCGGCCACCGTCCCGGTGATGCGGACCTTGTCGCCGATCGCGACATCGGTGAGGAGATTGCCGGTTCCCTCGAAGATGAACAGGCCTTCGGAGGAGCGGGCGTCGCCATCGGCGTCGCTATCCTCTTCCTGCACGTAGAAGCCGCGCAGATTGCGGCCCTCGTCGCCGTCGCCGTTCTGGAAGTCGCCCACCACGATCGCCTCGATCGTCACGGTCTCGCCGCGCAGCGGGCTGCCGGAGGCATCGCCGAAGCCGTCGTCGCGCTGGGTGTCGGGGGTTCCCTGGATGGCGGAGATGAGGGTGATCGCCGGCTCGTTCGGCTCGCCCGGTTCCTCCGGCTCGCCTGGCCCCTCCGGGCCCTCCGGCGCAGTCCCGCCGAGGTCGTAGACGGTCAGGGTGTTCGAGCCCTCGTTGGCGACCACCAGCAGGTTGGAGCCCGATCCGCTGTCGGCGGCGGCAACGAACTTCAGGCCCTCTGGCGCCGCGTCCCCCTCGGCGAGATAGGCCCCCACATAGGTCGCGGCTTTCGGGTCGGAGATGTCGAAGGCGAAGGTCGCATTGGCCCGCTCCAGCCCGACAAAGGCGTAGACGCGGCCATCGACGATGCCGATCTCGATCGCCTCGGGCTCCACGCCCTTGTTGTCGGAACGGCCGTCGTCATAGATGCCGAGCTCGGCGGCGATGCGGTCCAGCATGTCGCCGGAATCGTAGACGAGATCGCCGTCCTCGTCCCGGATCGAGAAGGAGCGGGCGCCGAAGGAGAAGAGCGCCTCGAAGACGCCGTCGCCATCGACGTCGCCGTCGACCGTCGAGACGGTCAGGCGGCCGAGCGCACCGGCGGCCTGGAGGGCTGCGGCATTCGGGAAGGCATCGGCGTCGAGCGTCAGGCTCCCGGCGCGCGCGGCATCGACCTCCCGGTCGTCGCCCTCGTTGGCGAGAACGGTATAGGTCCGCCCGTCCACCGTATAGGTCGCCACCCCATCCGGCATGTAGATGCCGTTGACATTGGCCGGATCGAAGTCGATCGCATCGTCGCGATCGCTCGGATCGAGGGCATTGCCCGGCAGGGAATGGTTCTTGTAGCCGAGCCCCTGGATGTCGGAGATCGTGAAGCCGTCGAAATTCGTGATGTCCTCGATCACCGCGACGGCATTGTTCTCCTGCAGCGTGATCACCGCGCGATTGCCCGTCAGGGTTACGTATTCGGGCTCGATATCGGCCGCGACCGAGGGCGCTGCGTCGTTGACGCGCGCACCCATGGCGCGCAGCGCCTCGGCGGTGATGGAGGCATGGGTGAAATCGTGGGTCGCGACGGTCGAGGCCGAGGGATCGGAGGCGTCGATCGCAATGATCGAGACCGAGCCGTTCGGGTTCACGGCGGCGTCGGGCTCGTTGCTCGCGCCCGAGGATTCCCCTTCGTTCGCAACGACGACGAAGCGCCCGTCGGCGGAGATGGCGAGACTGTCGGGAAGAGCGCCGACCGTGACCGAGCCGCGATAATCGCCGGTCGCGGCGTCGAAGAAGAGGACGGAGCCCTCGGCGGTCTTGTCGGCGGCCGGCAGTGCGGCGACGACGAGGCCGCCCGCCACCGCGACGGAGGTGAAGGCGGAATTGTCGAAGGCCTCACCGGTCGCCGAATCGATCAGCGTGGTCGGGTCGATCACCGCGATCAGCGTCAGCCCGTCGACACCGTCATCGGGATCGTCGTTGAACGGATCGGACCCGTCGATGATCTGGAGCCCGATATCGGACGTCACGAAAAAGCGCTTCGTCGCACTGTCGAAGGCGACGATCTCGGCGCCCGAAAGTTCGATCGAGGCGGAGCGGCGGGGCGCGATCCCCGCGTCCCCGCCCTGATCGCCGCCGTCATTCGCGCCCTCGTCGTCGAATGCGATGGTCTGGCCCGCATTCACGGTCCCGCGCGTCTCGGCCGCCGGGCCGCTCCAGGCAAATTCCGCGCCTTCCGATCCGGTGCCCGTGCGCTGGAGCGAATAGCCGACCGGCGTGTCGCCACCCTCCGCGACGCCGATGTCCCGGCTCGTCATGCCGGCAGCCGGGCCGTCCGTCGCCGTCAGGCTTCCCTCATAGCTCAGGAACTCGACGACGCCCTGCGGTCCGACCAGCGCGATCGCATCCGGGCTGCCGTTCTGAATGCCCGGCGTCTCCACGGTAATGAAGCGCACATTGCCGGTGATCGCGCTCATCGCCTCGCTCAGCGCGTAGCTCGCATAGCTCGCCCCGTTGCTGCCGTTGTAGAGGACGATGCTGAACCCATCGAGATCCGCATCGGCCGGCCCGGCCACCTCCACGAACTCGCCGACATCGGCGCCGCTATTGTCGTAGTGGAATTCGTTGATGAAGAAATTCATGGGAGACCCCCGCCCGATAAGACCAAATCGAGGCGGTTCCTAGGGTCGTTCTGTAACGGTTGGATGAAGCTTTAAAGAAAGATTAATCCGGGGATTCCGTTACATGACTGTCATGGAATGGGACTACGGCAGACCTTCCTTGCCGGCGATCCGGCGAGGACAAGAGTTCCTGTCGAACGTCGAGTACTCCATGGCTTCCAACGGCATCATCTCCCGCGCGGGTCTCTCCGGGTCGCTTCCGGTCCTCGCGGTCTTCTCGTTGGCGATCAACGTCCTGCTTCTCGTGCAGCCCCTCTACATGCTGCAGATCTACGACCGGGTGCTGGCCTCGGCCTCCTTCGAGACGCTCGGCTACATCTCGCTCATCGCGGTCGCGGCCCTCGTCCTTCTCGGCCTGATGGACGCGGTGCGCGGGCTCCTGTCCGCGCGCATCGCCGCCCGGCTCGACGAGCGGCTGGGCCCGCAGGCGCTCCTTGCCGCCATGCACGGCCCGCGTGCCCGCGAGGGCGACGTGCAGCCGATGCGCGATCTGGAGGCGATCCGCAACTTCGTCTCCAACAAGCTGCTGCTCGCCCTGTTCGACCTGCCCTTCGCCCCCTTCTTCATCGCGATCCTCTACCTCATCCATCCGAACATCTTCTGGCTGACGCTCTATGGCGCGGGCGCCCTCGCCCTCGTCGCCCTCCTCAACCAGCTCGCCTCCGCAAGACCCGCCTCCCGCGCCGCCGCGACCTCCATCGAGGCGACGGGAACGGCCCAGTCCTTCGTGCGCGGCCAGGAGAGCCTGAAGGCCATGGGCATGATCGAGAACGCCATGGCCATGTGGGGCCGCTCCGAGAGCCGTGCGCTTCGCGAACAGGGACGGGCGGCGAGCATCAATGCCTGGTTCGCGGGCCTCTCCAAGACCCTGCGCATGTGCCTCCAGATCGCGATCCTCGGCTATGGCGGCTATCTGGTCCTCCAAGGGGAGATGACGGCGGGCATGATCTTCGCGGCCTCCCTGATCTCCGGCCGCGCCCTGCAGCCCATCGACCAGCTGATCGGCGGCTGGAAGGGTTACGTCGAGACCGCGAAGGCCCGCAAGCGGCTTCTCGAAGCCCTGTCGAAGGTGACGGACGAGCGCAGCAAGACGGAGCTTCCGGCAGCTTGCGGCCGCATCGACGTCACCGGGCTTACCGTCTTCGCGCCCACCGCCGAGCCCGGCGACGCCCCGCTCCTCAAGGCCGTGTCCTTTTCCGTCTCGCCCGGCGAATGCGTCGTCGTCCTCGGGCCCTCGGGCGCCGGCAAGTCGACCCTGATGCGCACCCTCGTCGGCGCGGTACCGCCCCATTCGGGCACTGTCCGCATCGACGGTTCGCAGATCGAGCACTGGCGCTCGTCGGCGCTCGGCGAGCGCATCGGCTATCTCGGCCAAGACGTCGAACTCTTTCCCGGAACGGTCGCCGAGAACATCGCCCGCTTCGCCCCCGAGGCAGACGACGCCGATATCGTCTCGGCCGCCCAGATGGCCGGCGTCCACGAGCTCGTCCGCCGCCTGCCGAAGGGATACGACACCCGGATCGGCCCCGGCGGCCTTGCCCTGTCCGGCGGTCAGCGCCAGCGGATCGGCCTTGCCCGCGCCTTCTTCCGCCTGCCCGCGATCCTCGTCCTCGACGAGCCGAATGCGAGCCTCGACACCGAAGGCGAGGCCGCGCTCGATCAGGCGATCCTCGCCGCGAAGGCCAACGGGGTCTCCGTCGTTCTCGTCACCCAGCGGCGCACGATCGTCGAGCGCGCCGACAAGGTGCTGCTCCTCGGCAATGGAGAGGTCGAGGATTTCGGCCCCCGCGAGGAGGTCGTCGCCCGGCGCACCGAAAAGCTGAGGGCGACCCGGCGCAAGCCCGATATCGCCGGCCGGCCGGCCCAGACCGTCCCTGATCGCGAGGCCGTCAACAACGAGGCCCGCCCCCTGCCCGGCGCGGTCCCCGCATGAGCCGTCCGCGCCGTCCGAGCCCGGCGCCCCATCCCTTGAGCCCCTTCAGCCTCCCGGCTGAGACCGCCGCACCACAAGACGAGTTCGCTCCGCGATGACCCAGCCGAACGAGACCTTCCGCCTGCCGAACGTGAAAAGCGGGATCGCCGGGATCACCGTCGCGGGCCTCGCCTCCTGCGGGCTCTTCCTCGCCGCCTTCGGCGCCTGGGCGGGAATCGCCCCGATCTCCGGCGCCGTGGTCGCGTCCGGCGTCGTCGCCGCGGCCGGCCAGAACCAGAACGTCCAGCACCTGGAAGGCGGGATCGTCGCCGAGATCCTGGTCGCGGAGGGCCAGCGGGTCGAGAAGGGCGAGCCGCTCCTGACCCTCGACGCGACGCCCGCGACGGCCCGCCGCAACCGGCTCCAGACCCAGCTCATCGGCCTCGATGCGAAGGCTGCACGGCTTGCCGCAGAGCGCGACGGGGCGGACCGTCTCGATTTTGCCGCCGATCTCGTCCGGCGTGCCGGCGAAGAGGGCCTCGGCGACCTCCTCGACGAGCAGCGCAAGGAGTTCGAGGCCCGCCTCGAGCGCCACCGTCAGGAGCGCTTCATCCTCGATCAGCGGCTCTCGGCGCTCGCCGAGCAGATGGCCGGGCTCGGCGCCCAGAAGACGGCGATCCGGTCCCAGATCGAGATCGTCCGCGACGAGGCGGGCCGCAAGGAACGGCTTTTGTCGCGCGGTCTCACCAACCGGTCGGAATATTCGGCGCTGGTGCGCAGCGAGGCCGATCTCGTCGGGCAGCTCGGCCAGATCAAGGCGAGCCTCCTTGCCTCGCGCATGCAGTCGGCCGAGGCGCGCGAACAGATCGCCAAGCTCGACACCAAGCGCGTGGAGACGGCGCTCACCGAGCTCAACACGACGCGTGTCGAGCGCGCGGACCGGGCCGAACAGCTGGACGAGGCCTTCGACGTCCTGTCGCGAACCGTCATCCGCGCGCCCTCGGACGGGATCGTCGTGCGCATGGCCGTCAATGCGGTGGGCGGCGTGGTCGAGCCGGCAAAGCCCGTGGTCGAACTCCTGCCGACAGCCGAGGAGCTGATCGTCGACGCGAAGGTCCCGCCCCGGGATATCGACGCCCTCTTCCTCGGCCAGGAGGCGCGCCTGCATTTCAGCGCGCTCAACGCCCGCCGCACGCCGACGGTGGACGCGCATCTCACCTATCTGTCGGCCGACCGGCTGAGCGACCCCCAGAGCGACCAGCCCTACTACACCGCCCGCCTCGCCCTCGATGGCGACCTGCCGGAAGGCTTCGACGCCGCCGACATCTATCCCGGAATGCCGGTCGAGGTGTTCATCTCCACCGAGGAACGCAGCTTCGTCGACTATCTCGTCAAACCCATCGAAGACAGCCTCGCCCGCGCCTTCCGCGAGGAGTGAGGGGAGAGTTCCTGCGCCTGATGCTATCGGCGCAGCCGTTCAGTTTTGCTCACTTCCTGCATCGTCGACATAGCGGCGCGCGGTGGCGCGAATGCGATCGGTGAAGTCGTAGATGTGGTCGAGGCTGTCGATCCGAACACGCTCTTCCTTCTCGCCATCGAACAGGCCCAGATATTTCACCGAACGGTTGAACCAAAGGCGAGCGAGTGGTTTCCGATTGTTGTTGTCGATCAGAATGCCACAATAGGTTTTCTGGTCCCGCATGACGACGCGATTCGTCGCGATGACCTCGCGCGCGATTGCCCGAACGATCATGAATCCTTCCTTCTCCTCGTCAGTTGTGACGATCTCGTCCTCGCTGACGGGTTCCGCTTCGGTCATCGGCTCGACATCCACTGCGTTCGTGCTGGCGAGAGCGGTGCTGATACGCGCTTGGACTAAATCCCGGATCAACTCGCGGAAGGCGCCTTTGACCATCGGCGCGTACTGCTCCTTAACCGATGCGGTAAACCTACCATCGTAAATGTCGGCCATGATCAGGCGGACGAAATCATCGGTCGGCTCTTCCATGAGCTCGGTGATCTTTCGCTTGAGAAGCGAAGTGTATTTCAAGCGGTTTGCCGACTGAAGGACGCCATCGACATCGAAATCGTCTTTTCCGAATTTCTTGATTTCGGGCAGGAGGCTCGAATTGATTTCAGCGAGATCAAACGTGAGGAAAGGGCGATCGTCCAAGCGGTTCGGTGCTTCAAGATCGGTGTGAAACTGGAAGGTTCGACCATTCGTAAGGATCGCGAATTTTGCGTCGGTGACCGAGAAGTAGCGGTAGAGTTGCGCGAGGTGATGCTTGTCGAGGGTAGTCGTGATCGGCTTGCATTCGATCAGAATGCGGATGCTTCCGCCCATTTTGATCGCGTAGTCGACCTTCTCGCCTTTCTTACCAACGGCATCGGCCGTAAATTCCGGGACGACTTCGCCAGGATCGAACACGTCGTAACCGAGGGCGGAGAGAAACGGCAGAACGATCGATGTCTTCACCGCTTCCTCTGTCACCATCGCGCTTGAGTGGTTGCGTATGCGATCCGACAGACCTTGCAGTTTGATTTCCAGCGACAAATAAGCCTCCCTTAAAATAAATCGTGAAGATTTTCTTTAAGATAGCTAAATGCGCGCGCAAGCGTCCAGTCCCCCGAAATGGACCGAGCTGCGATCGGCTGTCCTGATTGCTATGCGGTTACTCGTCACCGCACATCATCGCTTGATTTTGAGAAGCTCGACTTCGACGCTTTTGATATAATTCGCTTTTTGAAGTCTGCTTCGACCGACACGCATCGAAGCGCCACGCCAAAACCCGCGAAATTTGGGTGGGCGGAAGAAATGGTGCCGCTTGCGTGACTCGAACACGCGACCTACGCATTACGAATGCGTTGCTCTACCAACTGAGCTAAAGCGGCCCGGCCGGCACTGCCGGCAGACGGGTTCTGATAGCGTCAAACGCGGTCCGGTTCAAGGTGCCGATCCGGCTTTTTGCGCCCGGCCCGGCAAGGCCCGCGACAGGATAGTCACCTCCCCCTTCGCTCCGCACCCCTCAGCCCGGAGCCCGGAGCGAACGTCCAATAGTGCGGGCATCGACCGTGATCGCATGCCGGATCAGGAGATGCAGCCGCCGCTCGAACGCATCCATCCGACGTGCCAGCATACGATCAGGTCCGCTTCGTGAACGAAACGTCATGCAACGCGCAGCGCGCCGTCGCGGTTATCATCACGTCCGGCGCGGCGGGGTGCGCAGTTGCGGGACCCGCCTCGTCTCGCACATGCGCGCCGCCCCGCGCCGGATGTGATAGTCGCCCGCGATCGGGACAGTCGCCCCAGCGACTTTTTGCGGCGGCGCCATATCCTGTTCCTTCGAGACGCGTGTCGACGGGCAGGCGGGCGTCGGCGATCGCCGGCATTCGACGTGACATTCAGGACGTGACCACCAAGGAGAAGGCGTTCCCATGCAACTTCAGGACAATGTCGCCATCGTCACCGGGGCTTCCTCGGGCATCGGCAAGGCCATCGCGCTGCGCTTCGTGAAGGAAGGCGGCAAGGTCGCCATCGCGGACATCAACATGGAGGGTGCGAAGGCCGCCGTCGCCGAGATCGAGGCGATGGGCGGCGAGGCCATGGCCGTCGAGATGGACGTGACCGACGAGGACGCGGTCATGAGCGGCACCGATGCGGTGGCCGAGCGCTTCGGCCGGATCGACACCATGGTCTCCAATGCCGGCATCCAGATCGTCCATCCCGTCGAGGACTTTCCCTATGGCGAGTTCAGGAAGATGGTCGATATCCACCTCGGCGGCGCCTTCCTGCTCACCAAGGCCTGCGTCAAGCACATGTATCCGGCCAAATCCGGCTCGCTCATCTATATGGGCTCGGTCCACAGCCACAGGGCCTCGGCGCTGAAGTCCGCCTATGTCGCCGCCAAGCACGGCATTCTCGGCCTGTCGCGCGTCATGGCCAAGGAAGGCGCCAAGCACGGGGTGCGCTCCAACGTCATCTGCCCGGGCTTCGTGAAGACCCCGCTCGTCGAGAAGCAGATCCCCGAACAGGCCAAGGATCTCGGCATTTCCGAGGACGAGGTCGTCTCGCGGATCATGCTCGGCGAAACGGTGGATACCGAGTTCACCACCATCGAGGACGTGGCCGATGTCGCCGTCTTCCTCGCCGGCTTCAAGACCAATGCCCTCACCGGCCAGTCGGTCACCGTCAGCCATGGCTGGCACATGGCCTGATCCGCCTTCCGCCGCGCGCTTCGGGTTCAGGCCCGGCGCGCGGCTTTCGGATCTCTCCCGGGCCGAAGGCGTTCTTTCGACTTAGCCGGCTTCCTTCGCGCGGTGGTCCAAATAGAGCCGCACGGCGTCCTGCACGTGGCGGAACCGGTCGCCGCCCAGATTCTTGCCGCCATACCACCGCGTGACGACGACGAGATGGTCGAACATCTCCGCCCGCTCCAGCATGCGCACGATCACCATGCCGGCGCCCGCCTCCCCGTCGTCGTTCTTGGCCGGGCCGTCCTTCGTCACATAGGCCCAGGAATGATGGGTCGCCTTGGCGAACCTCTTGCGGCTCCGCAACGCCTCGATCAGGGCCCGCGCCTCGGCCTCGCTCGAACAGGGCGCGCCAGAGACCGCGTATTTCGAGCCGCGATCGGAGATGATCTTGTCGAGGACGAGCATGGCGGGTCCCTTGCGAAGAGGGGGATGGCGAAGATCGGCGAGGCGAAGATCCGTGCCCCTAACGGGCAAGGCGAGGCAGCGAGGCGAGCGCGACACCGGCGGGCCGCATGGGAGGCTGCGCCACGGTCGCGCGGATGCTATTCGCGCCGTCCCCGCCCCGCAACCGTCGCTTCCCCCATTCCGCCGCGGTCCTCGCGTCCCGTCCCGAAGCCCCGTCCCGCCCCCCGATGCGCCCACCCCGATCCACGCCAACGGCAGACGTGATCGCCAGACGCCTCGCATTCTCCCCCCTCCGCCTCCATCTTGGCCTCGACAGACCCACGGACCCGAGAGAGGCGCGCCGGCCGGTGCGCGAGTGAGATGACGGTGCAGTTTTCCTTCGACAACAGCTATGCCCGCCTCGGCGCGGGCTTCCATCAGCCGGTCGCGCCGACGCCCGTCGCAGAGCCCGGCCTGATCCTCCTCAATCGCGGCCTCTGCGCCGAACTCGGGCTCGATGCCGAGGCGCTCGACGGCCCGCTGGGCGCCGAGATCCTGTCGGGCAATCGTCTGCCCGAGGGCGCCGAGCCGATCGCGGCCGCCTATGCCGGCCACCAGTTTGGCAATTTCGTGCCCCAGCTCGGCGATGGCCGCGCGATCCTTCTCGGCGAGATCGTCGCGCCCGATGGCCGCAGGTTCGATCTCCAGCTGAAGGGCAGCGGTCCCACCGCCTTTTCGCGCAGCGGCGACGGGCGGGCAGCGCTCGGGCCGGTCTTGCGCGAATATCTCGTCTCGGAGGCGATGGCCGCCCTCGGCATCGCGACGACGCGGGCGCTCGCCGCGACGCGAACCGGCGAGCCGGTCCTGCGCGAAAGCGTCCTTCCCGGCGCGGTCCTTGCCCGCATCGCCTCCAGCCATGTGCGCGTCGGCACGTTCCAGTTCCACGCGGCGCGGGGCGACCGCGAGGCCCTTCGCCGGCTCGCCGATCACGTCATCGCCCGTCATGATTCCGAGATCGCCGGAGGGTCCGATCCCTACCGCGCCTTCTTCGAGGCCGTCTGCGCCCGCCAGGCGCGCCTCGTCGCGCGCTGGATGGCGACCGGCTTCGTCCACGGCGTCATGAACACCGACAACACGTCCATCGCCGGCGAGACCATCGATTACGGCCCCTGCGCCTTTCTCGATGCCTACGACCCGGACGCGGTCTTCTCCTCCATCGATCGGGGCGGCCGCTACCGCTATGCCAACCAGCCGGGCATCGCGCGCTGGAATCTCGCCCGCCTCGCCGAATGCCTGCTGCCGCTCTTCGATGCCGACGACGACAAGGCCGTCGCCATTGCCGAGGATGGCCTCAGAGGCTTCGCGGAGGTTTTCGAGGCCGCCCATCTCGAGGCGTTCCGGGCCAAGATCGGTCTGGCCACGCAGGAGCCGGAGGATGCGACGCTGATCGAGGATCTCTTCGCGGTCATGGCGCGGGCGAAGGCCGATTTCACCCTGACCTTCCGCCGTCTCGGCGCCGTGGCCGACGGGTCGGACCCGGACGCGGCCCTTCGCGAGGGGTTCGGGGACCGCGCCTCGCTTGAAGATCGGGAGGCCTTCTCGGCATGGACGGAGCGCTGGCGCACGCGCCTCCAACGCGATGCGAGCGACCCCGCGGAGATCCGCGCGGGGATGGACCGGGTCAATCCCGCTCTCATTCCCCGCAATCATCTCGTCGAGACAGCGCTCGGAGCCGCCGCGTCCGGCGATCTCGGCCCCTTCCTGCGCCTCAACGCGGCGCTCGCGGCACCCTTCACCGAGCGGCCGGACCAGGCCGACCTTGCCGCCCGCCCGCCCGAGCGCGAAACGCCCTACCGCACCTTCTGCGGCACCTGAAGCTTTCATCACGGCCGCGCGCGGCGATCGCATCGGCGGAAAGGAGGCTCGCGCCATGGCGCTGGTCGGCATCATCTCCGATACCCACGGGCTTCTTCGGCCCGAGGCCCTCGCGGCGCTCGCCGGGGTCTTCCACATCCTTCATGCCGGCGATATCGGGGCGCCGGACATCGTCCCGCGCCTTGCCGAAATCGCGCCGGTCACCGCCATCGCCGGCAATATCGACACGGAGGACTGGGCGGGCGCCTTTCCCGAAACGGTCACGCTCGACCTGATGGGCCGCCGGGTCCACATGCTGCACGATCGCAAGGCCCTCGCGCTCGATCCGGCGGCCGACGCCGTCGATCTCGTGATCGCGGGCCATTCCCACAAGCCGGGTCACGAGCGGGCGGACGGCGTCCTCTTCCTCAATCCCGGCAGCGCGGGCCCGCGCCGCTTCAGGCTGCCGGTGACCCTCGCCGTCATGGATTTCTCGGCCCCCGTCCTCGAGCCGGTCTTTCGCGACCTCGTCTGATCGCCCGTCGCCACCGGCAGGCGGATGACGCCGAAACGATCAGGACCGCACGGCCGCCCGTTCGAGCCCCGTGCCATGCCGGCTCACGTTCCGGTCTCCTGCAGGGCGCCGACGAGGAAGGGCTCGGGCAGCGGCTCGCTCTCGCGCACCACCACACGGCTGCCGTTCGGCACCCGGCGTTCCAGGTCGATCACGTCCTGGTTGAACATGCGGATGCAGCCGGCCGAGACCGAATTGCCGATCGAGGACGGGTCGTTCGTGCCGTGAATGCGGTAGAGCGTATCGCGGCCGTTCTTGTAGAGATAGAGCGCCCGTGCCCCGAGCGGGTTGCCGAGCCCGCCTTCCAGCCCGCCCGCATGGGGGCCGTAGCGCTCGGGCTCGCGCTCGATCATGTTGCTTGTGGGCGTCCAGCGCGGCCAGGCGGCCTTGCGCGCCACCGTCGCCTCGCCCTGGAACGCGTAGCCCGCCTTGCCGACGCCGACCCGGTAGCGCATCGCCTGGCCATCCTCCATCACGAGATAGAGAAAATGGGCACCCGGATCGACGACGATCGTGCCGGGCTGTTCCGGCCCGTCATAGGCTACCAGCTGGCGGGTGTTCTCCTCGGTGAGATATCGCGCCGGGATCGCCGGAAGGGTCCGGCCGTCGTCGAAGAAGGCATCGTAGCGCGGATCGGTGGGAGCCGGCGCGCTGTAGGCGATCGGCGGTGCTGCGGGCTCGAATGTCGTGCAGCCGGTCAGAAGGGCGAGCGAGCCGAGGAGGAGCGCCGTGCGCACGGTCTTGTCGCGGGCCATGGGGAAACGTCCGTTCTTGTCCGGGACCTTCGATCGGGCATGCGCCTTCATCCGGTCCCTCTGCGTTGAAACTCTGTCGGACCATCGCCTTCAAGCTTAAGACAGGCTTAAGCCGCGTGGCCGATGGGCATCGCAGCGGCTCGCACGACAAGCGGGCGATACTGCGGAAGGCCGGAGGGAAACCGCCATGCGCATCCTCATCGTCGAGGACGACGAGATCCTGGGCCAGGGCCTCGAAGCCGGGCTCGCAATGTCGGGCTTCACCACGGATTGGGTGGAGACCATGGGCGATGCGGACGCGGCCCTGCGCACCGGGGCCTTCGCGGCCCTGGTTCTCGACGTGATGCTGCCCGACGGCACGGGCCACGATCTTCTCGCCCTGATGCGCGGGCGCGGCGACCGCACGCCGGTCCTTCTCCTCACCGCGCTCGACAGCCTGTCCGACCGGGTCAGGGGGCTCGACGGGGGCGCCGACGATCACCTCGGAAAGCCGTTCGAACTCGCCGAGGTCGCGGCACGCCTCAGGGCGCTCGCCCGCCGGGGCGGCGCCCATGCGGCCGCCGTCCTCTCCCATGGCGCGATCGTCCTCGATCCGGCCCGGCTCTCGGCCACCATGGCCGGCAGGCCGGTCGCCCTGTCGCGCCGCGAATTCTCCATCCTCCATGCCCTCATGGAGCATCCCGGCAAGATCGTCTCGCGCCTTCAGCTGGAGGACCGGATCTACGGCTTCTCCTCGGGCGTCGAGAGCAATGCGGTGGAGGTCCACATCCACAATCTGCGCCAGAAGTTCGGGCGCGAGACCATCGCCACCGTTCGCGGCCTCGGCTACCGGCTGGGAGGGGAAGCGCCGTGACCTCGTCCCTCCGCTCGCGCCTCTTCGCCATCCTGGCGCTCGCCACCTGCCTCGTCTGGGCCTTCGCCGCCGGCTGGATCTGGCTGTCGACGCGCGCCGAGGTGGAGCGGGTGCTCGACAGCCGCCTCGTGGAGGCCGCCCGCATGGTCTCCTCGCTGATCGACAGCCAGGAGATCGGCACGACCATGGCCGCCCTCGACACGATGCCGGCGCCCGAGCCCCACGCCCACACGGCCTATGAGCGGCAGATCTCCTGCCAGATCTGGTCGCTCAGCGGCACGCTCGTCGGCCGCTCGGACGGTGCGCCGACCGCGCGCCTCAGCGAAGCGCCCTCGGGCTTTTCCGACCGCATGGTGGAAGGCGAGACCTGGCGCGTCTACACGGTGCGAAACGAGAATCTCGGGGTCGAGGTGCTGGTCGGCGACAATATGAGCATTCGCCGCCGGCTCGTCGCCGACATGATGACGGGCCTTGCGATCCCCATGGGTCTCGGCCTGCCGATCCTCGGCGGCTTTCTCTGGCTCGGCGCCGGCCGGGGCCTTCGCCCGCTCGGCCGGCTCGCCGGCGGGCTCGAGGCGCGCCGGGCCGAGGATCTGGAGCCGATCCCGGCGGACGGCGCGCCGAGCGAGATCCGCACCGTGGTCACCGCCCTCAACGGCCTCTTTGCCCGCGTCACCGAGGCCCGCGACCACGAGCGCCAGTTCCTCGCCTTCGCCGCCCACGAGCTGCGCACGCCGCTCGCCGGCCTGAAAACCCAGGCCGAGATCGCCGAACGGGCACCAGATCCCGCCATGCGCGCGGCGGCCCTTGCCCGCATGAAGACGGCCGTCGACCGGTCCTCGCGCCTCGTCACCCAGCTTCTCGCAATGGCCGAGGCCGAGGCCAGCGAGCCGCGCCTTGCGCCCATCGAGGAGCCCGAACGCTTCCTGCGCGAGCTTCTCGCCGACCAGCGGGACGCGATCGAGCGGCGCGGCGGCAGGCTTCTCGTCGCGGTCGAGGACGGGGCGCGCCCGCGCGCGGACGCAGCGCTTCTCGCGCTTGCCCTGCGCAATCTCGTCGAGAACGCCGTCGCCCATTCGCCCCAGGGCGGCACGGTGCGGGTTCTGGCTTCGAATGAGGGCTTCGACGTCGAGGACGAGGGGGCCGGTCTATCGGAAGAAGAAATCGGCCGGGCGACCGACCGTTTCTTCCGGGGCCGCAACAAAGTCGGGATCGGCAGCGGGCTCGGCCTTGCCATCGCCGATCTCGCCGCCTCGCGAATGGGCGCGACCCTCGCTTTGTCGCGGCGCGACCCGAACGGGCTGAGGGCCGAGATCCGCCTCGCCCCCTCGCCCGAGCCTCAAGGCACGATCATCCAGCGGATGGCATAGGCGACGACGGCGATCACCGCGACGCTGGCCAGCCAGTAGAGGGCGAACCATCCGAGCCGCCGGCCGAGGCCCGTGGCCGGCACCTCGTCTCGCGGCGCCATCCGGCCGCCCTGTCCATCACGCCCGCCCATCAGTGATATCCCTCTTCCGGATCGATCTTCCCCCGGAAGACCCAGTAGGCATAGGCCGTGTAGCCGACGATCAGCGGCAGGAGGACGGCGGCGCCGAACAGCATGAAGATCTGGCTCGCCTCGGGCGCGGCCGCGTCCCAGATCGTCACCGAAGGCGGCACGACATAGGGGTAGAGCGAGACGCCGAGCCCCACGAAGGAGAGGACGAAGAGGCCGAGGGAGAGGAAGAACGGCCGGTAGTCGTGGTGGTTCACATGCAGCGAACGGAAGAGGAGCACCACGGTCGCGGCCACCGCGAGCGGCACGATCCCTGCGAAGAGGATCGAGGGGAAGGTGAACCAGCGCGCGAAATAGGCAGGCTCCAGATAGGGCGTGAACAGGCTGACCACGAGGATGGAGGCGACGGTGCCGACCGCCATCACCCAGGACCAGAACCGGGCCCGCGCCTGAAGATCGCCCTCGGTCTTCATGACGAGCCATGTCGCCCCGAGCAGCATGTAGCCGATCATCACCGAAAGCCCGGTCAGCACCGAAAAGGGCGTCAGGAAATCGAAGGCGCCGCCGGCATAGCTGCGGGTGGCGAGATCGACCTCGATCCCCTGGATGAGACCGCCGAGGGTCACCCCTTGCGCGAAGGCCGCGAGCGCCGATCCGCCGATGAAGGAGAGGTCCCAGACCCCGCGCCAGCGCTCGGTCTTCCAGCGGAACTCGAAGGCGACGCCCCGGAAGACGAGGGCGAGCAGCATCGCGATGATCGGAATGTAGAGCGCCGGCAGGATCAGCGCGTAGGCGAAGGGGAAGGCGGCGAAGAGGCCGCCGCCGCCCATCACCAGCCATGTCTCGTTGCCGTCCCAGACCGGGGCGACGGAGTTCATCATCACGTCCCGGTCGCGCCGCTTGGGAAAGACGGCAAACAGCATTCCGAGCCCGAGATCGAAGCCGTCGAGGACGACATAGCCGATGATCGCGAGCGAGATGATGCCCGCCCAGACGAGGGTGAGATCCATGGCGATGCCTCCTATTCGGCCGGGATGAACTTGTCGTCGATCGAGGGAGCCGGCGTGATGCCGGCCGTGCGGATCGGCCCGTCGGGACGATCGTCCTCGATCGGTTTCGGCCCGGTCTTCATCAGCCGCAGGATGTAGAACGTGCCCGCGCCGAAGACGGCGAAGTAGATGACGATGAAGGCGAGGAGCGTCGCCCCGACCGTCGCAGCCGAAAGGGGCGAGACGCTCTCGGCCGTGCGCATCAGGCCATAGACCGTATAGGGCTGGCGGCCGACCTCGGTGGTGATCCAGCCGGCGATCACCGCGACGAGGCCCGAGGGCGCGGCGAGGAAGGCCGTCCAGTGCAGCTTGCGATCGGAGAACAGCGTGC
This sequence comes from Fulvimarina endophytica, assembly GCF_003403015.1. Lineage (GTDB taxonomy): Bacteria > Pseudomonadota > Alphaproteobacteria > Rhizobiales > Rhizobiaceae > Fulvimarina > Fulvimarina endophytica. The sequence continues at coordinate 223,159 of NZ_QURL01000003.1, read as the reverse complement.
CGCGCCACCTCGCATAGAGGCTCCAGAAGCCGATGCCGACCATCAGGAAGCCGAGGGCGACCATCACGCGGAACGACCAGAAGACGATGCCCACCGGCGGCTGCTCGTCCTCGGGAATCGTGTCGAGCCCGGCGAGCGGGGCATCGAGATCGTGCTTTAGGATCAGCGAGGAGAGCTTCGGGATCTCCACCGCATAGTCGATGCGCTTCTCGGCCGAGTTCGGAATGCCGAACAGGATCAGCGGCGCGCCGTCCGGATGGCTGTCGAAATGACCCTCCATCGCCATCACCTTCTGGGGCTGGTGCTCCAGCGTGTTGAGGCCGTGGGCATCGCCCAGAAACACCTGGATCGGAGCGACGATGGCGGCCATCCACATGGCCATGGAGAACATGGTCCGGGCGCCCGGCCGGTCCTCGCGCCGCTTCTTGCGCAGGAGCTGATAGGCCCCGACGCCGCCGACAATGAAGGCGGTGGTGAGGTAAGCGGCGGTCACCGTATGGGCGAGCCTGTAGGGGAAGGAGGGATTGAAGATCACCTGCCAGAAATCGGTCGGCACGAACTGGCCGTTCGGGGCGATCTCGAAGCCCGCCGGCGTCTGCATCCAGCTGTTCACCGACAGGATCCAGAAGGCCGACAGGAAGGTGCCGAAGGCGACGACGCCGGTCGCGACGAGATGAAGGCGCGGGCCGACGCGCGAGCGCCCGAACAGCATGATGCCGAGGAAGCCGGCTTCGAGGAAGAAGGCCGACAAGACCTCATAGGCCATGGGCGCGCCGATCACCGGGCCGGCCCGGTCGGAGAAGACCGACCAGTTGGTGCCGAACTGGTAGCTCATGGTGATGCCCGAGACGACGCCCATGGCGAAGGCGAGGGCGAAGATCTTCTTCCAGAACTGGAACAGCGTCAGATAGACCGGCTTGCCGGTCGAATAATGCAGCGCGTTGAGGACGAAGAGATAGCTGGCGAGGCCGATCGAGAAGGCCGGGAAGAGAAAGTGGAAGCTGACGGTGAAGGCGAACTGGATTCGCGCCAGCATCAGCGCGTCGAAGGCTTCGAACATGCCGTCTGTCCTGTTTCGAGGTTGACTGTCGCCACCCGGCGGCAGGGATCATGCGCGAGGACGCAAGTCCTCGTTTCCGCGTGATCTCTTCGATCGCGCGCGAAAGGGTCGTCGCAGGCGCTCGCCCCGCCTCCGCAGGGTCGATCGCGTCTGTCGGGTCATGGTCTCGAAGACCGTCCGCGCGGCCTCAAGACCTCGCGAAGGCGGCCTTAAACGGTCTTCAGCCGCCGGCCTCCTCGGCCTCGTCGCTTCTCTGCCGGCCGAAGGGGATGATCTGGCCGGTCTTGCCGACGAGCCGGCCGATCCGGTTGCCGGCCTTCATGAGCGCCACGAGACGCTTGGTCTCGATGCGGTTCATCTCCTCGTAGAACTCGGTCATCGTCTCGATCATCTCGCGCAGCTCGGTGAGCCGGCGGGCCGAATAGCTCTCGGACCGGGTGCTGAGTTCGAGCTCGCGCAGCTTCGACAGGGTCGGGTCGATCTCCCGCTTCTTGCGCTCGGCGATCAGCGTGCGCACGATCTTCCACATGTCCTCGGGCGTTGCGAAATAGTCGCGCCGGTCGCCCTCGATGCGGCGGATCGAGACGAGATTCCAGCCCTGCAGCTCCTTCAGCCCCATGGAGACATTGGAGCGCGAGAAGCCGGTCACCGTCACCAGATCGTCGGCGCAGAGCGGCGCCTCGGAGAGGAACAGGACGGCGTAGATCTGCCCGACGGTGCGGTTGATCCCCCATCGCGAGCCCATCTCGCCGAAATGCAGCATGAATTCGCGGATGAGATGGTCCTGCATGGCGCTTTCGCAGTTTTCAGTAATTTCTGAAATTCATGTAACGCCTGAAAGACAGGAAAGCAATCGGTTTTTCTTGTCGCAGGGGGAAGGCGCACCACGCCTGGCGAAGACGTTGAGTGGGCCGGGGAGACGCCCCTCGCCTCGCAGCCTCTACCCCGCCCGGCCCGCTCTCCACTCGCGATACCATGCGACGAAGCGCGCCATTCCGTCCTCGATGGAGGTCTTCGGCGCAAAGCCGGTCAGGGCGCCGAGCTTTGCGATATCGGCATAGGTCTCGGTCACGTCGCCCGGCTGCATCGCCTCGAAGCGCCGCTCGGCGCGGCATCCCGTCGCCGTCTCGATCGCGGTGACGAAGCGGGCGAGTTCCACCGGCTCGTTGTTGCCGATATTGTAGATCTGGTGCGGCGCCCCGCCCGCGTCGACGTCGTGGCTGCCCGGCGGCCGGTCGATCAGCCCGCAGATCCCGTCCAGCACATCGCCGACATAGGTGAAGTCGCGGCGCATCCGTCCCCCGTTGAAGAGGGTGATCGGGCGCCCTTCGAGGATCGCCTCGGTGAAACCGTAATAGGCCATGTCCGGCCGTCCCCAGGGTCCGTAGACCGTGAAGAAGCGTAAGCCCGAGCAGGGAATCGCGTAGAGATGGGCATAGGAGCGCGCCATCACCTCGTTCGCCCGCTTGGTCGCCGCATAGAAGGAGACCGGCAGGTCCACCGGATCGCTCTCGGCGAACGGCACCTTGGTGTTGGCGCCGTAGACCGAACTCGAGGAGGCATAGAGGAGATGGGACGGCGGATGGCGCCGGCAGGCCTCCAGCACCGAGAGGAAACCGTCGAGATTGGAGGCAGCATAGGCACGCGGCGCCTCGATCGAATGGCGCACCCCGGCCTGGGCGGCCAGATGCACCACCACGTCCGGACGGTGGCGCGCCACCGCGTCCATCACGCCCTCGTGGTCGGCAAGGTCCAGCCTTTCGAAGCGGAAAGCCGGGATCTCCTCCAAAAGACGCAGCCGGGCCGATTTGAGCGCCGGATCGTAATAGGCGTTGAGATTGTCGATCCCGACCACCCTCGCGCCGCCCTCCGTCAGGTGGCGGACGAGATGGAAGCCGACGAAGCCGGCGGCTCCCGTGACGAGGATGGTGCGCTGTGCCATGCCCCTGCCCTTACCGCCCTCAGGCGAACGGGTCCACGCGCCCGATGGGCGTATAGGCGAAGCCGCGCTCGCGCATCACCTCCGGCTCGTAGACATTGCGCAGGTCGACCAGCACGGGCCGGGCCAGCGCCGCCTTCAGCCGGTCGAGATCGAGCGCGCGCAACACGTCCCATTCGGTCACGATCACCGCCGCATCGGCGCCTCTGGCGCATTCATAGGGGTCGCGCGCGAAGCGGACGTTCTCCATCACGTCGCGGGCGTTCGCCTCGCCCTCCGGGTCGAAGGCGACGATCCTCGCGCCCGCGTCCTGAAGGCCCCGCACGATGGCGATCGAGGGGGCGTCGCGCATGTCGTCGGTGTTCGGCTTGAAGGTGAGGCCGAGGATCGCGACCGTGCGCTCGCGCACCTCGCCGCCCATGGCGCGCACCACCTTGCGGGCCATGGCCCGCTTGCGCTGCTCGTTGACGCTCGCCACCGTCTCCACGATCCGCGTCGGCGTGCCGTGGTCCTGGGCGGTCTTGATGAGCGCGACCGTGTCCTTGGGAAAGCAGGAGCCGCCATAGCCGGGCCCGGCATTCAGGAATTTCGGGCCGATCCGCCGGTCGAGGCCGATGCCGCGGGCGACATCCTGCACGTTCGCCCCGGTCGCCTCGCACAGGTCCGCCATCTCGTTGATGAAGGTGATCTTGGTGGCGAGAAAGGCGTTGGCGGCGTATTTCGTCAGCTCCGCAGAGCGCCGGTCGGTGTAGAAGACCGGCGCCTGGTTGAGCGAGAGCGGCCGGTAGACCCGCGCCATGGTCTGGCGCGTGCGCTCGTCCTCGGTGCCGACCACCACCCGGTCCGGCCGCTTGAAGTCCTCGATCGCCGCGCCCTCGCGCAGGAATTCTGGATTGGAGGCGACGCCGAAGCGCTCGCGCGAGAGGGTCCGCGACAGGATGCGCTCCACCTCGTCACCGGTGCCGACGGGAACCGTCGACTTCACCACCACCGTCCTGTGGCCCTCGCTGGAAGCGCCGATCGCCCGGCCGATCTCCTCGGCCGCGCTGTAGACATAGGTGAGATCGGCATAGCCGTCGCCGCGCCGCGAGGGGGTTCCGACGGCGATGAAGATCACCTCGGCCCCGGCCACCGCCCCGGCGAGGTCGGACGTGAAGCGGATGAGCCCGCGCCGGACGGAGCGATCGAGAAGCTCGGCAAGCCCCGGCTCGTAGATCGGCACCTTGCCGGCCTCCAGCGCGGCGATCTTGTCCGGATTGGCATCGACGCAGGTCACCTCGAAGCCGAAATCGGCGAAACAGGCCCCCGAGACGAGCCCGACATAGCCGGCGCCGACGATCGCGATCTTCATGAGTCAGGCCCCGCCTTCCAGTCGTCCCATCCCGTCATCTTTACCCCGATAGTCGATCCCGATGACAGATTGGCGACGATGTCGCAGGCGCGGCCTTTGCCCGAAGACCTGCCTTGCGAGCCGGGTCTCCGACGAAAAAGCCGCAGGCGGAGCGTGGCCCGCCTGCGGCTCGAGCCGGCAGCCTGTCACCGCCGGCCACTCGTCGGGATCGGTCTTCGCCCGGGCTCCTGCCCGCCTCAGCGCGGCGCGCCGCGACGCGGCGGCGGCGGGGCGGCCGGCTCCATTTCGAGAACCCTGTCGATATAGGGGCGCAGCGGCTCCACGCATTCGGCCATCGGCTGGTCGCCGCAGTCGACGCGCATGCCCATGTCCTTGCCCATGCGGATGTCGAAGCCCGCGCGCGGCGGCGGCGGCGGCATCCGGCCGGGACGCGGCCCCATCTGGCCGTGATGGGGCCCGGGTCCTCCCATCTGATGGGGCGGCGGCGGCGGGGGAGCTTCACCCTCTCCGGGCGGCGGCGGCGGCGTCTGGCTCGCGCCCGGGGGCGGCGTCGGGCCATCGACGGGGGGCGGAGGCTGCTGGGCGGAAACCGCGAGCGTCGAGGTCATCAGAACGGCGAGGGTCAGGAGCGTCCTGCGCATGATGAAGTGTCTCCGGGCATGATTGCCTTGCATGACAATGCATGCCGCCGCCTTTGGTTCGCGCACTTCCCCAAGATCCGGCCGAAACATCGCCGCCGGTCGTCGCGCCATCCGGGCGTGTGCGAAGAGCCCCGGGGCCAGAGGCCGGTTGGGCGGCGTCAGATCAGGCTGCGCAGGTCGCGGTCCCGGTCGGCGGGCCGCTTCAGAACGCAGGGCGCGCAATAGGAGCCGCCGGTCACGGTGTAGTAGCGGCAGCATCCGCCGCGCACGCGAAAGCGGCGGGGACAGGCCATCGCGCCCGCCTCCCCCTCGGGCAGAAGATCGACGAAGCCGGTCTGGCGGTTCGAAAGCGGCGAGCCCGCCTGCTTCACGACCGCAAGCGCGCATTCCGTCGCATAATCGATGCGCCCCACCCTCTCACCCGCATCGAGGAAGGCGAAGGCGACAGCATCGGCGACGAGGCGCCAGAAGGCCGAGCGCGCGAGACGAGACCGGCCGGACAACGTCTCGACGAGCGGGGCGACATGCGCTTCCACCGCCCGGCGATAGTGGTCGCAGAGCGATGGGGAGACGACCGGAACCGCCGGCTCAGCGAATGCCGCCTCGCTTGCGAACCGCAATTCGGCCCCGGGGTTCGCATCGCTCTCGACACCTCTTTCTCCACTTTCGCCTCCAAGGCCCGCATAACGCAGATGGACATTGCCGGGGATGAGATCGGGAACGAGGCCGAAGCCGACGAAGAGCGGCGCGGTGACCATGGTCAGGAGATAGGCGTAATCGGCGAGCACGAAGGCGGCGGCCGCCTTCAGGTCGGTGCCGGGATAGGAGCGGGCGCGAAAGGCGAGCCAGGCGGTGATCGCGTCCTCGTCCTCGAAGAGCGCCGCCACGTCCCGCCAGCCCTCGCCCGGCGCCCCGAGCGAGACCGGCAGAGCCGGCCAGTCGAGCCGTGCGGCCGCCAGCGCCTCCCCGAGCGTCCACGGAGCCTCGCGCGCCTCAGGCCCCGCAACGGGCGTCTCGCCTCGTCCATATCCGCCAGCGTGTGCGGCCCACGTCTCAGCCATGGACGAGCCCTTCGCCCGGCGCCCGGTTCATGCGCCCGAAGAGGAGAAACGCACCCCCGGTCGCCGGCCCAACGCCGATCGCGACGGTGTGCCCCGTGCCCGTTGCGGTCGGGGCCTCGTCGTCTTGCAGATGAGGATCGCGCATGTCGGGGTTCCGGTCATCGGCCCACGATTCAGCCAAAGGACCGTGGGACCCGATCCTGCCTTCGCGGCCGATCCTACAACCTCGCCGCGACGATCGTCAATAAAACAGGATATTGAACATCATATTATATTCGACGACGAGCCACTGATCCGCGCGCAGGGTTCAGATCCGGTCGGGGCTCGAAGCGAAGCGCCGACATCCGGCCGCACGAAGAGGCTGCACGTCCAGCGTGCCCGGATGCAGAGAGCCCGGCGACGGGCGCCGGGCTGCGGGATGTCGCCACGTCTAGGTCTCCCGTCGCCCAGGCACCCGCCGGAGCAACGGGAATTCCGGCGCCGCCACGGAGCGCTTCGCGCCCGCACCGGCGGCTCGTGTCAGAACTTCATCGTCACGGTCTTCAGCTGCGAATAGTGGTGGATCGCCTCGATCCCCTTCTCGCGGCCATAGCCGGAGTTCTTGTAGCCGCCGAACGGGGTCTGGACGCTCATCGTATTGCCGACATTGACGAAGATCTGCCCCGCCTCGATCAGGTCCGAGACGCGCATCGCGCGGCCGATATCCTTCGTCCAGAGCGTGCCGATCAGGCCGTATTCGGAATCGTTGGCGATCCTGATCGCCTCCTCCTCGGTCTCGAACGGGATCACCGTCAGCACCGGGCCGAAGATCTCCTCGCGGGCGATCCGCATCTCGTTGGTGACGTCGGCATAGATGGTGGGCTTCACCCAGAAGCCGCCCTGCCGGTCCGCGACCTCCGCCGTCTCGCCTCCGGTCAGGGTGCGCGCACCGTCTTCCTTGGCCACGTCGAAATAGCTCTTCACCCGCTCGTACTGGCCGGGCGTGATGATCGGGCCGAGATTGTCGCCCGGCGTCATCGTCTCGGCCTCGGCCCGGATCTTCTCCAGGAAGGCGTCGTAGACGGGCTTCTGGACGAGAAGCCGGGTCAGCGCCGAGCAGACCTGGCCCGCATTCAGCGTGAAGGCCTTCACCGAATCCTTGGCGGCGGCGTCCAGATCGGCATCCTCGAAGACGATGTTCGCCGACTTGCCGCCGAGTTCCAGCGTCAGCGGGATGATCCGCTCGGCCGCGATCTTTCCGATCGCCCGGCCGACCGGGACCGATCCCGTGAACGCAACCTTGCGCACCGCCTCGTTCTTCACGATCGCAGAGCCTACGGTCTCGCCATCGCCCAGGACCACGTTGAGGACGCCGTCCGGGAAGCCGACCTCGCTTGCGAGCTTCGCCATCTCCACCGTCGTCTGGGAGGTGATCTCGGAGGGCTTGCAGACCACCGTGTTGCCGGCGACGAGCGCGGGCGCGGCAGCCCTTGCCGCCTGGTTGATCGGCAGGTTCCACGGCGTGATGATGCCGATTACGCCGAAGGGCTCGCGCCGGGTGAACACGTGCTGGTCCGGCGCGACGTCGAGAACCTCGCCCACCGGCAGATAGACGAGGCTGCCATAGAAGGTGAAATAGTTGATCGCCCCCTCGATCTCCGTCTCGGCGAGGGCCTTCGGCTTGCCCGAATCCTGCATTTCCATCTCGGCGAGCCGCGCCTTGTTCTCGCGCAGCTTGGCGGCGAGCGCGAGAAGCAGCTTGCCGCGCTCGGCCGCAACGAAGAAGCGCCAGTCCTTCGCCGCGCCCTTGGCCGCATCCACCGCCTTCTGGACGTCCGAGGCGTCGCCCAGCGCGACCTTCAGCGCTTTCGTCCCCGTGCGCGGATCGACCGTCTCGAAGTAACCGCCGCCCGCAGGCGTCACGGATCGCCCGCCGATCCAGTGATCGAGCTTGGCGAGATCGGATGATGAGATCGACTGATGGGTGTTCATGGCGTCTGGCGTCCTCTTCGTGCCGGCTGTGTCCGGCCTTCGCGGTTCAACCCGCAATATAGGGCATGGTCTCGTCGATCGAGGCGCGACCCTTCTGGCGCTCGCGCCATTCGGCAAGGGTCGGCAGTTCGGCCAGCCAGTCCCGGTCCGTGTAGCGGAAGAGAATATAGTCGAGAGCCGTCACGGCGACGATATTGCCGATATCGACCCGGGTGGCGAAGTCGCATGGCGGGTTCGCGTCGAGCCGCTTCAGGCCCTCCGCCATGCTGCGCCAGCGCTTCTGGCCCACCATGCCGGTGTCGAAGTCCTCGGCCGACTTGCGCCCGATGATGATCGCGGTCGCCGCATCCATCGCGCCATAGGCGGGCGCTGCGGTCGCAAGGGCCTCGGCGAGCCCCTTCGCCGGATAGATCGCCGGCTCCGGCGCGATCTCGTCGAGATAGCGCAGGATGAAGTGGGATTCGGCGAGCGCCGTGCCGTTCTCGAGCGCGAGCGTCGGCACGCGCCCGGCCGGGTTGGCGGAAAGGAAATCCGCCGGATCGGCCCAGGGATCGACGATTTCGGTCCCGATGCGATCGCGGAGACCCTTCTCCGCGATCGCGATGCGCACGATCCGCACGAAGGGCGAGGTGGTGTTGACGAAGAGATGCATGGCGCCGGGCCCTCTCATTTCACCTTCAGCGTGATGCCGCCATCGACGACCAGTTCGATGCCGGTGATGTGCTTGGCTTCGTCGGAGGCGAGGAACACGCTCGCCCAGGCGACGTCCCAGCCGTCGCCCATCTTGCCGATCGGCACCAGCGCATCGCGCTGGCGAACCATCTCCTCGGTCGAACCATAGACCGAGGTCACGTTGCCGGCATGGATCAGCGGCGTGTTCATGAGCCCCGGCAGGATCGTGTTGCAGCGGATTCCCTTCGGTCCGTAATTCAGCGCGATGTCGCGGGTAAAGGCGTTCACCGCACCCTTGGAGGCCGAATAGCTGATGCAGGAATAGCCGAGCGAATGGGTGGATGCGATCGAGGAGACGTTGACGATCGCGCCGCCGCCCTGCTTCGTCATGATCGGCAGGATGTTGCGGCAGGTCAGATAGATCGACTTGACGTTGATCGCCATCAGCCGGTCCCACTGGGCCTCGGTGAGATCCTCGGGCCCGCCCGGATCGATGACGCCCACATTGTTGTCGAGGACGTCGATCCGGCCGAACGCCTCCATGCAGGCCTTGACGGCGGCCTCCACCTGATCGCCCTTCGAGACGTCGCAGACGAAGGTCTCGACCCTGTTGCCTTCCTCGCGGATGATCGAGGCGGTCTCCTCCACGGCGTCGGCGTTCACGTCGAGGGCGAAGATCCTCGCCCCCTCGCGCGCCATGGCGACGGCCGCCGCCTTGCCGTTGCCCCAGCCGGGCCCGATCGACCCCGCACCCGAAAAGAAGACGACCTTGTCTTTCAGCCTCTCGCCCATGGCGGACCAGCCTCCCTGCCCAGATTCATGGGGCTCCATGTGTGCCGGCGGCAGGCAGAGCGCCAATAGAGTTGTGCTCTGGGCGCCATTCGCTTTTCGTCTAGCTCGCGTGAAGGGCGGTTCGGGACGTATCCAGCGCCTGCCAGATCCCGCGCGCGACGAGATCGTGGATCACGTCGAGGGTCAGCCGCTCCATCTCGCGGCTTGCCCGCGTCTCGGGCTTGGCAGGATTGCGCACGAGATAGACCGGCCGCACCATCGCCGGCTCGACGATCGGCGCCATGATCAGCTCGCCCCGCTCCACGAAGTCGATCGCGGCCGCCGGCGCGAGAACCGTGTAGCCGCTGCCGCGCGCGACCATGGTCTTGATCTGGCCGAGCCCATCCATTTCGGTCGTAACGTGGAGGGCGACGCCCTGGCCCCTGGCGATGCGGTCGATCATGCTGCGCAGGCCGTGATGGGGCGAGGGCAGCACCAGCTCCACCCCTTCCAGCGCCTTCAGGGGAACCGGCGAGCCCGGCGCGGTCTTAAACGGCCAGGCATCGGGGGCGGAGAAGAAGTGCAGTTCCTCCGTCATCAGCTCGCGATGGCTGAGATGGCGCACCGATCCCAGATCGTAGAGGATGCCGAGATCGATCGACTGGTCTTCCAGCCAGGTCTTGATGAAGCCGCTCATGGCGTCGATCGCCCGGAACTTCACCTTCGGAAGCTCGAGCCGCACGGTCTCGGCAAGCGGCACAGACAGCACCATGGCGATCGAACTCGGCAGGCCGAAGGCCACCTCGCCCCGGGGCGCCTCGTCCGACTGGCGAACCGCCTCGCGCGCCCGCTCGAGGGCCGCGATCACCTCGCGGGCATGGGTCAGCAGCACCTCGCCCGGCTGGGTCAGCGAGACCCCGCGCGGCGAGCGTTCGAGAAGCTTCACGTCGAGTTCCTGTTCGAGCGCGATCACGTGCTGGGAAAGGGAGGGCTGGGCGACGTTCACCCTCTGGGCGGCGGCCGTGAGCGAGCCCTCCTCGGCGATCGCCACGAAATATCTCAGCTGACGAATATCCACGCCGCGCGACCCTCCCCGTCCTGATCTAACGCGCATGCGCGCGATGAGAATGCTTAAGGCGCCGCAGTTCGGAACGGCCCTGCCCCGATCGCAGACGGCATCCGGCATCCCGTTCCGGCCGGTGCCAGAGGGCTTTCCTATGGCCCCGCCATGAAATGGGTCTTACGCGAGCGCCCGCTCCGGCTGATAGGGTGCGCTCCGGGAGGGCGCTGAGGGAAAACGGCGCGGGCCCGGCAAGGCATCGGCCCCCGAGGGTGAGGATCTGTTTGCGGGCGATCCGATGCGAAGACAGGACAGCGGACCATGAGGCCCCGATCGTCGGATCGGGTCTCATGGTCCTTCGCGGAGGAGCGCGAGACCCATGACCGACATCATCCTTCATCACTACGACCTGTCGCCCTTTTCCGAGAAGATCCGGCTGGCGCTCGGCCTCAAGCGGCTCGACTGGTCCTCGGTCAAGGTCGAGGCCGTGCCGCCCCGTCCGCTTCTCGACGCGCTGACCGGCGGCTATCGCCGCCTTCCGGTGCTGCAGGTCGGCGCCGACATCTATTGCGACACCGAGATGATCCTGCGCGCTCTCGAGCGCATCGCACCCGAGCCGAGCCTCTATCCCGATGGCGAGGGCCTCGCCAAGGCGCTGTCCCTGTGGTGGGACCGCTCCACCTGGCGCCCGGCCGTCGGCCTCCTCGTCGGCCATATCGGCGAGCATCTGCCCGAGGCCTTCCTCAAGGACCGCAAGGACAACTATCTCGGCTACGACATCTCCAAGCCCGCCATGGACCCGCTGCAGCCGATCTTCGTGCAGCAGCTCGCAGCCTTCGGCGAATGGCTGACCTCGATGCTCGGCACCCGCAATGCCTGCCTGACCGGCGATGCCGTCAGCGCCGCCGATCTCACCTGCTACCATTCGCTCTGGCTGCTGCGCGCCAATGCCGGGGCCGAGGTGATCGACCGGCAGCTGAACCTGTCCCCCGCCGTCACCGCCTGGATGGACCGGATCGCCGCCCTGAAGCGCGAGCCCACCCGCGAGATCGATCCGCAGGCGGCGGTGGATGCGGCCCGCGATGGCGAGCCGGGCGACGGCTTTTCCGCCGATGCCGATCCCTCGGGCCTTGCGCTCGGAACGCGGGTCTCGGTCACCCCCGACGACAATGCGAAGGTGCCGGTCTTCGGCGAGATCGTCGCCGCCGACGCCCAGGAGATCGTGATCGCGCGCGAGACGCCCGAGACGGGCCGCGTCCACGTCCACTTCCCGCGCGCCGGCTTCGAAACGCTCGCCGCCGGCGATGCGGCCTGACCGACAGACCTTATGGGAGACCCGATGATGAGCGAGACGATCGAAGCCAACCGCCAGCGGGCGAAGGACTATTTCAAGGCTTTCGCCTCCAAGGACCGGGACTGGCTGGAAGCCAATGTCCGGCCCGACTATGTGCGGCACGACGAAACCCTGCCCTTCGACGTGGTCGGGCCGGAGGGCGTCCTGAAGCTCGGCGACCTGCTTCTCGGCGCGTTCTCCGACATCGAGCTCGACGTTCAGGATACGGTCGCCGAGAACGACAAGGTGCTGATCCGGCTTCGGTTCCGGGGCGTCCATTCCGGTCCCTTCGGCGATCTCGATCCCACCGGCAGGCGTTTCGACGTCGCCGTCCTCGACCTCTTCCGCATGGAGGACGGCATGATCGCCGAGCAGTGGCCGGCCATCGACAATGCCACACTTCAGAAGCAGCTCGGCGCGCAATAGGGAGACTTCGCGATGAGACTTCAGGACAAGACGGCCCTCGTCACCGGCGCGGGATCGGGTTTCGGGGCCGAGATCGCGACGGTCTTCGCGCGCGAAGGCGCCAAGGTGGTCCTCATGGACATCAACCGCGAGGGCGCCGAACGGGTCGCAGCCGGGATCGGCGAGGCGGCGAAAGTGGTCGCCGGCGACGTGACCTCCAAGGAGGCTGTCGAGGGCGCCGTCGAGACCACGCGCGCCTTCGGCGGCGGGCTCGACATCGTCGTCAACAATGCCGGATGGACCCATCGCAACAAGCCCATGCTCGACGTCGGCGAAGACGAGTTCGACAAGATCTACGCGATCAACGTCAAGGCGATCTTCCACATGGCCAATGCCTGCGTGCCCGTCATGCGGCAGGCCGGCGGCGGCGTCATCGTCAATATCGGCTCCACCGCCGGCATCAGGCCGCGTCCGGGCCTTACCTGGTACAATTCGAGCAAGGGCGCGGTGAACCTCCTGTCGCGCTCCATGGCGGTCGAGCTCGCCCCCGACAGGATTCGCGTGAACTGCGTCGCCCCGGTCGTCGGCGCGACCGCCATGCTGGAAAGCTTCATGGGCGCCCCGGACACGCCGGAGAACCGGGAGAAGTTCATCGGCACCATCCCGCTCGGCCGCATGTCGGAGCCGCGCGACGTCGCGAACGCCTGTCTCTATCTCGTCTCCGACGAGGCCGAATTCATCACCGGTGTCGTCCTCGAGGTCGATGGCGGGCGCACGATCTGAGGCGTTCCCCACACGCAGAGCATGGGCATGAGCATGAGCATGACCGATCCCGTCACCTTCCTCTTCGTGCCGGCCGACCGGCCCGACCGCTTCGCCAAGGCGATCGCCTCGGGGGCGGACCGGGTGATCCTCGATCTGGAAGACGCGGTGCGCCCGGCGGCCAAGGCCGCGGCGCGGGAGGCGGTGCGCGGGGCCGATATCGACTGGCACCGGATCGTGATCCGGGTCAATCCGGCCGTCGATGGGCCCGATTCGAGCGAGGCCTTCGCGGCCGATTGCGCGCTTCTTGCAGAGGTTCCGGTCCGGGCGGTTCTCCTGCCCAAGGCCGAGCGGGCCGAGGACGTCGCGGCGCTGCGATCGGCGGCGGGCCGCGATCTCGACGTTCTCGTCCAGATCGAGACCGCGCTCGGCCTCGATCGGATCGACCATCTTCTCGCCGCACCCGGCGCCGTGCGGGCCGTCTTCGGCCATCTCGACTACGCGCTCGATATCGGCGCCGAGCCTAGCTTCGAGGCCCTGTCGCTTGCCCGCCAGCACCTCGTCTGGCGCTCGCGGCTCGCCGGCAAGCCCGCCCCCGTCGACAGCGTCACCCCGGATCTCGACGCGGAAAAGACGCGGGAAGAGGCCGCGAAGGCCCGCGCCTTCGGCTTCGGGGGCAAGCTCCTGATTCACCCCGCGCAGGTCGAGCCGTGCCGCGCCGGTTTCGCGCCGAGCGAGGAAGACCTCGAATGGGCCCGCCGCGTTCTCGCGGCAAGCGCGGGCGCGGGCGCGGGTGCCGTCGCCCTCGACGGACGGATGATCGACAAGCCGGTCGAGGACGCCGCACGGCGCATCCTCTCGCGCGCACGAGACAAGCAAGGAGGCGGTGATGCTTCACCAGACCGAGACCACTGACCGCGCCGCCCGGCAAGGGGCCGGCTCCATCCGCAAGGGCGCTGCCCGCCGCACCAAGCTCCTGCCGAGCCTCGATGCGGCGATTGCGGCCTGCGAGCTTCGGGACGGGGCGACGGTCTCCTTCCACCATCACCTGCGCAATGGCGACGCGGTCCTCAACATGGTCCTCGACGCGCTGGCGGCGCGGGGCCTTAAGAACCTTCACGTCGCCGCGACCTCGATCTTCCCGGTCCATGCGCCGCTCGTCGATCACATCCGCGCAGGCGTCGTCTCGACGCTTTCGGCAAGCTTCATCTCGGGCCCCGTCGGCGAGGCGGTGAGCCGGGGGCTCGTCCCCGAACCCGTCGTCATGCGCACCCATGGCGGCCGGGCACGGGCGCTCGATATGGGCGAGCTCGTCGTCGACGCCGCCTTCGTCGCGGCCCCCGCCGCCGACGATCTCGGCAATATCTCGGGCCGGGCCGGCAAGACCGCCTGCGGAACCCTCGGCTATCCCCAGACCGATGTGGAGGTCGCCCGTCACGTGGTCGCGGTCACCGACAGCCTCGTGCCCTTCCCGGTCCAGCCCATCGACATCTCGCAAGGCAAGGTCGATTTCGTCGTCGCGGTGGAGAGCATCGGCGATCCCTCCGGCATCGCCTCGGGCACCACGCGGCCTGCGACGGAACCCGTCAGCCTCGGCATCGGCGAACAGGCCGCCGCCGTCATCGCCGCGAGCGGGCTCCTCGTCGACGGCTTCTCCTTTCAGACCGGAGCCGGCGGCATTTCGCTCGCCACCGCCGCCGCCGTCGGGCGCGAGATGACCCGGCGCGGCGTGACGGGGAGCTTCGCCTCGGGCGGCATCACCGGCTTTCACGTGGAGATGCTGAAGGCCGGTCTCTTCCGCACCCTCATGGACGTCCAGTGCTTCGATCTCGACGCCGTCCGCTCCTATCAGAGCGATCCGCGCCATCAGGCGATGTCGGCCGCGACCTATGCCGCGCCCCATCTCGGCGGCGCCGTGGTCGACCGGGTGGACGCGGTGGTCCTCGGCGCCGCCGAGATCGATCTCGCCTTCAACGTCAACGTCACCACCAAGGCCGGCGGCATCCTCATCGGCGGCTCGGGCGGCCACGCGGACACGGCGGCGGGGGCGCAGCTTTCGATCATCACCACGCGGCTGACGGCGGCCGGTTTCGCCAAACTGGTTCCCGAGGTCACGACGCTGACGACGCCCGGCACCACCATCGACGTTCTCGTCACCGATCAGGGCATCGCGGTCAATCCGGCGCGCGCCGACCTTGCCGAACGGCTGCGCGCGGCCGATCTGAACGTCAGGTCCATCGAGGATCTCGCGGCCGAGGCGACGAAGGCAGCGAGCCAGCCGACCCCGCCGCGCGCCACCGGGCGCGTCGTCGCGACCTGCGAATATCGCGACGGCTCGATCACCGATACCGTTCGCCAGATGGAAGACGCCCCATGAGCCCGCAGACCCCCATGACCATGATCGCAGAGACGGACCTGATCGACTCGATCGCCGAGGCCTTCCAGTATATCAGCTACTATCATCCACCCGATTTCGTACGGGCGATGGCGGCGGCATGGGAGCGTGAGGAAAGCCAGGGCGCCAGGGACGCCATGGCCCAGATCCTCGTCAATTCGCGCATGGCCGCCATGGGCCGCCGGCCGATCTGCCAGGATACCGGAACCGCCAATGTCTTCCTCGCCATCGGCCAGGACGTGCGCCTCGATCTGTCGCGCCCGCTCCAGGAGGTGGTGGACGAGGCCGTCGCCCGCGCCTACCGCTTCGACGCCAATCCGCTTCGCGCCTCGATCGTTCTCGATCCGCTGGGTGCGCGGAAGAACTCCGGCGACAACACGCCCGCAATGCTCTCGGTCGAGATCGTTCCCGGCGACCGGCTGGACGTCCACGTCTCGGCCAAGGGCGGCGGCTCGGAGAACAAGGCGAAATTCGCCGTCCTCAATCCCTCCGCCAGTATCGCCGACTGGGTGGTGGAGACGGTGGAAAGCCTCGGCGCCGGCTGGTGCCCGCCCGGCATCCTCGGCATCGGCGTCGGCGGTTCGGCCGACAAGGCGATGGCCCTCGCCAAGAAGGCGATGAACGATCCCATCGACATGGCCGATCTTCGCCGCCGAGGGCCCGCCAACCGCACCGAGGAGCTGCGCCTCGAAATCTACGAGCGGGTCAACGCCCTCGGCATCGGCGCCCAGGGGCTCGGCGGCGTCACCACCGTGCTGGACGTGAAGATCAGGTCCTTCCCCACCCATGCCGCCTCGCTTCCCGTCGGCCTCATCCCCAATTGCGCAGCGACGCGCCATCTGCACTTCACCCTCGACGGGTCCGGCCCCGCCCGGTTCACCCCGCCGGATATGGGCGACTGGCCGGAGATCCTTCTGGAACGGGCCAATGCCAACGCTCGCCATCTCGATCTCGACGCGCTGGACGACGAGGTGATCGCATCGCTCACCCCCGGCGAGACGCTGCTCCTGTCGGGCACGCTCTATACCGGCCGGGACGCCGCCCATAAGCGCATGGTCGAGATGCTGGATGCCGGCACTCCCCTCCCCGTCGATCTGAAGGGCCGCGCCATCTACTATGTCGGCCCCGTGGATGCCGTCGGCGACGAAGTGATCGGCCCGGCCGGTCCCACCACGGCCACGCGCATGGACAAGTTCACGGACCGGGTGCTCGCCGCGACAGGGCTCAAGCTCATGATCGGCAAGGCGGAGCGGGGACCTGCCGCCATCGAGGCGATCCGCCACCACCGCGCCGCTTATCTCATCGCGGTCGGGGGCGCGGCCTATCTCGTCTCCAAGGCGATCGAGGCGGCAAAGCCCGTCGCCTTCGAGGATCTCGGAATGGAGGCGATCTACGAGCTTCGCGTCAAGGACATGCCGGTGACGGTGGCGGTGGATGTGGAGGGGAATTCGGTCCACGCGATCGGCCCGAAGCGCTGGCGCCGCGCGGTCACGGAACCGGCCTGACGGAACCCGCCCGACGGCCGGTCTTCGGATCGGCCGCAGGTCCGGCGGAAACCCACGAGCCGCGCGGCAATCGGTCCGGCCGTCAGCCGGACACGGACAATAAGCTTGGCTTGCCAAATAACTCGTCTAGGTTGTAACGAAAATCGCAACAACCTATGAGTTTCACGTGTCCCGTTCGTCCCTGCCCCGCACCGGCGCCCGCACCGCCGTCCTCGCCGTGGTGATTCTCGCCAATGCCGCGCCGGCCTTCGCCGCGCGATGCACCGACTACGCCAATTGCCGCCAGGCGGTCACCGCCTGGTGCGCCGGCCAGCACAACCGTGCCGATGGCGACAATGACGGTATTCCGTGCGAGAATGTCTGCTCCTCGCGCCAGCAGGTGGTCGAGATCATGCAGGAGATCGGCTGCGACCGCTGATCGCGATACCGGCCGCCCTTCCGGTCCCGCCGCGTCTTCCCCGGCGCCGAGCTTGCGTGGGTGCCCGGTTACCCAGGTACGCAAGTGCCCGGGTGCATCCCGCGCCTCAGGACAGGCCGAGGCGGGAGAGGATGTCGTCGAGTTCTTCGGGCGAGCGGTAATCGATCTTCAGGCTTCCCTTGGACCGCTTGCCCTTGAGGCTCACCCGCATGGCGAGATGGGCGGCGAGCCGCTCCTCGATCGCGCCGATCTCGGCATCGCCCGTCCGGCTCGCCGATGCGCCAGCCGGGGACCCCGCCTCCGCCGCGCCACTCGCAAACTCGTCCGCCGCCTCGTTCTGGTTCGCCGCGCTGCGGGCGATCTCCTCGGCCTCGCGCACGCTGAGCCCATCCTTGACGATGAGCCGCGCCACCGTTTCCGGGTCGTCCGAGCCGATCAGCGTGCGGGCGGCGCTCGGCGACAGGGTGCCGGCGACGATCATCTCGCGCACGCTCGTCGGCAGCTTCAGGAGCCGCAGCATGTTCGCCACATGGCTGCGGCTCTTGGCCAGCGTCTCGGCGAGATCGGCCTGGGTATAGCCGTGCTCCTCGATCAGGAGCTCATAGGCCTGCGCCTCTTCCACCGCATTGAGATCGGTGCGCTGGACGTTCTCGATCAGCGCGATCTCGATGGACTGGCGATTGCCGATATCGCGCACCACCACGGGCACCGTCTCGAGGCCCGCCGCCCGGGCGGCCCGGAAGCGGCGCTCGCCGGCGACGATCTCGTAGCCGCCTTCGAGATCCGGATTGGGCCGGACCAGAAGCGGCTGCACGATGCCGTGCTTCTTCACCGACTGGGCGAGATCGGCGATATCCTCCTCGCCGAAGGTGCGGCGCGGATTGTTCGGATTGGCGGTGATGCGGTCGAGGGCGACCACGTGGTCGGGCCGCACCGTCTCCTCGGGCTTCGGCTCCTTCGCCGCCTGGCCCGCAGGCGCGAATCCCGAATGGTTCTGCGCACCGATGAGGGCCGCGAGCCCCCGTCCCAGTCTCTGGCGTGATCGATCGTCGCTCATCGCACCCATCCCGTCTTCGCAGCCCTCGGCGCCCGGTTCTCGCCGTCCCGTGAAACCCATATCGCCGCGCGCCTCATGCCGCCACCAGCCGCTTCTCGCGCTGGATCACCTCGGAGGCGAGCGCGATATAGGCCTGGCTGCCGGGGCATTTCATGTCGTAGAGGATCGCCGGCTTGCCGAAGGACGGCGCCTCGGAGACGCGCACATTGCGCGGAATCACCGTCTCGTAGACGCTGTCGCCCATGAAGGAGCGCACATCGCGCACAACCTGCGCGGCGAGATTGTTGCGTCCGTCGAACATGGTCAAGACGATGCCGTGGAGATCGAGGCTCGGATTGAGGCTGTTGCGCACCTCTTCCACCGTCTGGAGCAGCTGGCTGAGGCCTTCGAGGGCGAAGAACTCGCACTGGAGCGGCACCAGAACCGAATCGGCCGCCGCCATGGCGTTGATCGTCAACAGGTTGAGCGAAGGCGGGCAGTCCATCAGCACGAAATCGAAGGCGTTCTCCGTCTCGGCATGACGCAACAGGGCGTCCCGCAAGCGATAGGCGCGCCTCTCGGCGCCCGAAATCTCCATTTCGAGCCCGAGAAGATCGAGCGTCGAAGGCACCAGATAAAGCTCCGGCACCACCGTCGCGATCGCGGCCTCGGCGACGTTCGCGCGCTCGGTCAACACGTCGTAGGACGAGACGTCGCGCTCGTCCTTCTCGACGCCGAGACCCGTGGAGGCATTGCCCTGGGGATCGAGATCCACGAGCAGCACGCGCTTGCCGATGGCGGCGAGCGCTGTTGCGAGATTGATGGCGGTCGTGGTCTTGCCGACGCCGCCTTTCTGATTGGCTATGGTGATGACGCGCATGGCGTTTCCATCATCCTCATTGATCGAGGGTCCGGCGCACCGTCCGTTCGAGGCGCAGGTCTCAGCCGAGACGCCGGGAGGGGCCGGATCGATTAACGGTTTCGAAATCGGTCTACAGCATCGCTCGCGCCGATGCCATGGCGCAGACACCATGGCGGAAAAAACATCGGCAAGGCGCCGCGCACCGGCCTTTCTGCCGGCGCGGACCGATCGTTTTCCTTCAGCGCAGCCCCTGTTTCCTGCGCGGGCGGATGCCCGAAAGCTCGAGAATCACCGATCCCTCCTTAAGGCGGGAGGGGTGATGTTTCACGTGAAACACGAAGTTCGCCTTCGCCTCCTCGATCTCCTCGCCATGCCGCGCCCCCTTGGCGAAGAAGCAGCGCGCATCGGG
This sequence comes from Fulvimarina endophytica, assembly GCF_003403015.1. Classification (GTDB taxonomy): domain Bacteria; phylum Pseudomonadota; class Alphaproteobacteria; order Rhizobiales; family Rhizobiaceae; genus Fulvimarina; species Fulvimarina endophytica. The sequence continues at coordinate 203,508 of NZ_QURL01000003.1, read as the reverse complement.
TTTCAGATGGGGCTCGACGAGGCTGCAGAGCTTGTCGAGGGAGGCGAGCGCCCGCGCCGTGACGAGATCGGAGCGCGCGAGAACCTGGCCGCAGGCCTCGATCCGGCGGGCATGGACATGGGTGGAGAGGCCAAGATCCTCGGCCACCGCCCTCAGGAAGCCCGCCTTCTTGCCGACGCTTTCCACCAGATGAACCCGCGCTTCGGGCCGCATGATGGCGATGACGATCCCCGGAAAGCCGCCGCCCGAGCCGAGATCGGTCAGGGTCTCGAAGGCCGGAAGCAAGTCGGTCACCTGGAGGCTGTCGGCCACATGCCGTTCCCAGACCTCGGCAAGGCTTGCCGGCGCAACGAGGTTCATCCGCGTCTGCCATTCCGTCAGAAGCGCGACATAACGATCGAGCCGCTCCCATGTTTCACGTGAAACATCGATCGTGCCGGCGACGCGCTCCCGGCTTTCGCTCTGCGCCTTCGCCAGGGCCTCCGGCGACATGCCGAGATCCTTCGGCGCACGGTGGCCCGTATCGGCACCCGGCCGAAGCCCGGCCGGTCTCTCGTTTCCGGCGACGCGCGCTTCGATGCCCCCCTCGGCAGAGCCCGTGCGCCGGGGCTTTGCGGGTCGCTTCGTGCCCTGCGGGGTCTTCGATCCCTCAGGCGGCACGGGCGATCTCCCCGCGGCGGATCGCCAGGAGAATGATCGCGAGCGCCGCCGGCGTCATGCCGTCGATGCGCTCGGCCTCGGCAAGGCTTGCGGGCCGCCGCGCGGCGAGCTTCTGGCGCAGTTCGTTGGAAAGCCCCGGCATCGCATCGAAATCGAGACCTTCGGGGATCGCCCGGTTCTCGTCCCGCCGCAGCCGGTCCTGATCCTTGCGCTGGCGGTCGAGATAGACGTCGTAGGCCGCCTCGATCTCGGTGCGCTCGGCGCAGGGCCCGGTGATTTCGGCAAGCTCCGGCCAGATCGCGGCAAGGCGCGCAAGATCGACCTCGGGCTGGGAGAGAAGCTGCCAGCCGGTGCGCCGCCGCCCGTCCCTGTTCAGCGACAATCCATGACGCGCCGCTTCGTTCGGCGTCAGCGTCCGCTCCTCCAGCATGGCACGTGCGCGGGCAAGTTCCTCCTCGCTCTTGAGGAACGCATCCGTGCGGGCCTTGCCGGCGATGCCGAGCCGGATGGCGAGCGGCGTCAGGCGGCGATCGGCATTGTCGGCGCGCAAGGAGAGCCGGAATTCGGCCCGCGAGGTGAACATGCGATAGGGCTCGCTGACGCCCGTCCGGGTCAGGTCGTCCACCATGACACCCAGATAGGCATCCGCGCGGCCGATGGCGACGGGTTCGGCTTTGCCGGCAAACAAGGCAGCGTTCAAGCCGGCTAACAAGCCTTGCGCCGCCGCCTCCTCGTAGCCAGTCGTCCCGTTGATCTGGCCTGCCAGATAAAGCCCTGCGGCCCGGCGCACCGAGAGATGGCGGTCGAGTTCGCGCGGGTCGACATGGTCGTATTCGATCGCATAGCCCGCCTTCAGGATCTCCACCCGCTCGAGCCCCGGAATGGAGCGCAGGAAGGCGAGCTGCACATCCTCGGGCAGAGAGGTTGAAAGACCGTTCGGATAGACCGTGTCGTCGTCGAGGCCTTCCGGCTCCAGGAAGACCTGATGCCCGTCGCGATCGCCGAACTTGACGATCTTGTCCTCGATCGACGGGCAGTAGCGCGGGCCCACCCCCTCGATCTGCCCGGAATAGAGCGCCGAGCGGCCGATATTGTCGCGGATGATGCGATGGGTCTCGGGCGTCGTGCGCGTCACGCCGCATTCGATCTGGCGCACGGTGATGCGGTCGGTGAGATAGGAGAAGGGAACCGGCACCTCGTCGGCGGCCTGGGCGTCGATCGAGGCCCAGTCGATCGTGCGCCCGTCGAGCCGTGCGGGTGTGCCGGTCTTGAGGCGCCCCAGGGCAAGACCCAGGCGGCGCAGCGTGCCAGAGAGGCCGAGCGAGGCATCCTCGCCCATGCGCCCCGCCGGAATGCGCCGGTCGCCGATATGGATGAGGCCGGAGAGGAAGGTGCCGGTGGTCAGCACGACGGCGCCGCAGGCGATGCGCCGGCCGTCGCCGAGAACCACCCCGGTCACCCGGTTCGCCTCGCCCAGATCGAGATCGAAGACGTCGCCCTCGACGACGCTCAGGCCCTCGCATGTACCGATGCGCGCCTGCATGGCGGCCGCATAGAGCTTGCGGTCGGCCTGGGTGCGCGGGCCGCGTACGGCTGGGCCCTTGCTGCGGTTGAGAAGGCGGAACTGGATGCCGCTCGCATCGGCCACCTCGCCCATCAGCCCGCCGAGCGCATCGATCTCGCGCACGAGATGGCCCTTGCCGATGCCGCCGATCGCCGGATTGCAGCTCATCGCGCCGATCGTGTCGAAGCGGTGGGTTACGAGAACGGTGCGCGCGCCGCAGCGCGCCGCCGCATGGGCCGCCTCGCAGCCCGCATGGCCGCCGCCGATGACGATCACGTCGGCGCTCGAGGGAGCGGTGCCGTCTGCGCCCAAAAGGGTCCGGGAATGGGTCAAGGGGTCGTCCTCAGGTCTTTCAATTCGTGCTCACGCCCGGCGGTGAACCTGCCCCCGCCACGCAGCCGTCGTGCCGCAGGGCCGCAGCACAGTGCCACGGTGCCACGCGCTGGTCGCCAGCCCGGCACCGGGCCCGCCGCCGCCGCATGTCCCCGCCCCGCAGGTCCGCCGGATGGGGGAAGGGCGCGGAGCCGGACGCGGCCAGGACGCGCCGCAGGCCCTGCCGGCAGAGGCCGCCGACGCGGGGCCCGGCTAGGCGTCATCCTGCAAATCTCCCCCGTCTATAGGCGTTTCGCGCCCTCGCGACAATGTTCAACGGTTCCCCCGCGAGCCCCCGCCGCCGGCCCGTCACGCCGGCACCTGCCTCCGGCCCATTCTGCCCGCCTTGAGCCCCGGCCGCCTCAGCGCGGGTCCCGCGAGCCCCCGACGCCGGCCTCCTCGGGCGCGCCTGTCGGGAGAGCGCGGATTGCCCCCGAACCCTCCTCCCCGTCATCGGCCGCCGGCTCCATCGAGGATTGCCAGTCGTTGAGGAAGGCGCGCTGCTTGCTCCGGTCGAGCCATGTCAGGAGGCCGGGCCGCAGGCGGATCGGCAGCAGCGCCGTGCTTCCCTCGAAACGGTCCTGCGCAAAGCCGGCATCGGCAGGCCCGGTGAGGGGGAACAGGGAGGAGCTCTCCGCCATCTCCGCCTGGCCCGCCGGCGACAGGAGAAAGCGCACGAAGCGGGCGGCCTCCTCTCGGTTGTCCGAGGCCTGCGTCACGAAGATCGAGCGGGTGAAGACGAGGGCATAGTCGCTGAGAAGAAGCAGCCCGAGATCCGGGTTCGCCGCCACCATCCCGGCGGCATAGGAGGCGATGACGTTGTAGGCGAGAACGAGCCGCCCGGCCGAAACGTCGGCGATCATGTCGAAGGTGCAGCAATAGGTGCGCACATGGGCGCGCCCGAGGGATTCCACCAGCCGCGTCGCCTGATAGCCGCGCTGGGCATCCTGGGTCGCGAACATGTAGCCGACGCCCGACAGGGCGATATCGTAGGTGCCGACCCGCCCGTCGAAGAAGGCCGGATCGTCGCGCAGCATGGTCGCGAGCTCCGAACGGGTGCGCGGCAGGGCGCGGCCTTCGAAGGCCCGCCGGTCGTAGACGAGCGCCACGGGCTCGCGGGTGAAGCCGAACAGCTCGTCGCGCCAGCGCGACCATTCGGGCGTCTCGGGCACGGCGTCGATGGGCGCCGCAAAGCCGTCGTTGACGAGGGCGACCTGCAGGTCCATCGCCGAGGACATCACGAGATCGGGCAGCCGCCCGCCCGTGCTTCCGGCCACCGCCCGGAAAAGTTCGGCGGTGTTGAACTCCGTATAGGCGATCTCGACCCCCGGCTCCTCGGCCTCGAACCGCGCGATCAGGGGGGCAATCGCCTCCCCGTCCGTCGCGCCCCACAGGTCGAGCACCGTCTTCGTGCCGGCAGCGGAAGGCCCGTCCTCGCGACCGCCGGACGACAATAGAACCCAGAGACCGGCGGCAAAAGCGAGAGCTGCGAGGAGACCGCCGCCTGCAAGCATGATCGGGTTTCGCATCGTCATGCCCCCTCCCCCGCGCTTCGGCCCCGGCCTTCGCCGCCGTCCCTGCTCTGGACGACGGGCAGGCGCATGACGCAGACGAGGCCGTGCGGCTCGGCGTCGCGAAGCTCGAACCGTCCGCCATGGCTTGCCGCCACCGCCGCGACGATGGCGAGCCCGACGCCCGATCCGCCCTTCTCGCCGCTCGAATAGAAGCGTTCGACGACCCGCGCCTTCTCGCCCTCCGGCACGCCCGGCCCGCGATCCTCCACCCTGAGATCATAGGCCGCGGGCCTGTCGCCCGAGCCGGCCCCGGCTCCCACCGGCGACAGGCCGATGGTGATCTCGTTGTCGGCGGGCCCGTGGCGCAAGGCGTTGTCGACGAGATTGCGCAGGGCCTCCCGGATCGCGATCGCATCGCCCTCGACCACCGGAACGGGCCCGCCCGCCGGCAGGTCGACGCCGAATTCAATCCGTTCCGCCCGGTCGTTGCGCACGATCTCCTCCAGAAGCCGCAGGATCAGCGGCTTCAGCTCCACCTTCTCGAACATCTCCCGGTCGCCGCGATGGATGACCATGGCATGGCTGAGAAGCTGGTTGGTCATGCGCACCGTTCGCCCCACCTGCTCGCGCGCCTTTGCGAGATTCTCGGCGTCGAGCTGGCCGCCTCGGTCGGCGGCCTCCAGATGGGCCTGCAGCATGGAGAGCGAGGTCCGCGTCTGGTGGGCGACGTCGGCGATGAAGGTCTCGGCCTGCTTGCGCGACTGGACGAGCCGTCGCATGAAGCCGTTGATCGCGGCGATCAGCGCCTCGATCTCGCGCGGCGGCTCGGCCTTCAGGGGTTCGAGGTCGAGGGGCTGGCGCTCGCGGATATCGCGCTCGATACCGGCGAGCGGGCGCATGGCGAGCGAGATGCCGGCGCGCCCGAGCGCGATGCCGGCGAGCGAAAGCGCGGCGAGCGGCACGATCCCCTTCAGCATCAGGTCCGCCTGCATGGTCTGGCGCGCCTCGCGCGTATGGCCGATCTCGACGCCCACCCAACGCGGCTCGGCCTCGCCCGGCAAAAGGCGGCCGTTGACGACGAACCGCACCGGCTCGCCGCTATAGTCGGCATCGAAGAAGAACGGCTCCTGCACCGGCCGCAAGCCCTCCTTTAGCCACCCGCCCGGCAAGGTCTCGCGCCCGGTCAGCGTGCGGCCCTCCTCGTCGATCACCCGGTAGAACACCCGGTCCCGGTCGTCGAGGGCGAGGATCTCGAAGGCGGAAGTCGGCAGGTCGACGGCGATCCCCTCGGGCGTCATCGTCACCCGTTCCAGCATGGTGATCGCAGCCCCGCGCAACAGGAGGTCGTAGGTCTCGTTGGCGGCGGTGCGCGCATAGGTCCAGATGCCGATCGCAAGCAGCGCGATCAGCACGAGAAAGGCGCCGAGCGAGACGGCGAGGAGCCGCCGGCGCAGGGAATAGCGGCGCTCGAACAGGCGACCGACGAGATCAGGCATCGCGCACGCTCGCGATATAGCCGAGGCCCCTTATGGTGCGGATGTGGAAGGGCGCGCCCTCCAGCTTGCGGCGCAGGCGCGTCAGGATCTGTTCCACCGCGTTGAGGCTCGGCGCCTCGGAAAAGCTGTAGATGCCGTCGGCCACCTGTTCCTTGGTCAGCACCCGGTCGAGATTGGCGAGGAAGAGCTCCAGCACCTGCACCTCGCGCGAGCGCAGTTCGAGGTCGAGCCCGGCAAGGCTCGCGCGCCGCGCCGCCCGGTCGAAGACGAACTCGCCTTGGGTGAAGATGTTTGAGGCCTCCCCGCTCTTCCTGCGGATCAGCGCCCGGCAGCGGGCCGAGAGTTCGCGGAAGTCGAAGGGCTTGACCATGAAGTCGTCGGCGCCCTGGTCGAGGCCGATCACCCGGTCCTCGATCTCCGAACGGGCGGTGAGGACGAGAACCGGCGTGCGGTCGCCGCGCCGGCGCATCGCGCCGAGGATCTCGTAGCCGCTGCGGTTCGGCAGGTTGATGTCGAGGATCAGGAGGTCGAAGGAGGCATGGGCGAGGAGCCCGTCCGCCTCCGCGCCGTCGCCCTCCCGGTCCACGGCATAGCCTTCCCCCTCCAGCCGCTCGACCATGGCGGCGGCCAGATCGTCATTGTCCTCGACGACCAGAATACGCATGAGACCATCCTTCCGATCGGCTTCTCGCAGACGGGGACCATAGACCCGCGTCAGCTTCGAGTCAGTCTCGCGTCAGATCGTCGTCAGTCAGCCTTGCTAACGATCGCGGCGGGAGTGAGGAATTTGCGGAGCCCCGCGAAGAGCGCCGAAGACGCGCATGTCGCCGGCCGCAGCGTCCGCCATGCCGGCGAGAGCCGGCCCGGCCACGCATGACCGGATCTCCCATCGAATGTTCACGGGAGAGACTTCAACATGAAAATCCATCTTGCAGCGGCCGCCGTTCTGTCGGCCACCATGGCGCTTCCGGCATCGGCCCAGGATCAGACCGTCGAGATCCAGCGCCCCGAATGCGTCGCGCCCGCCCAGCCCGGCGGCGGCTTCGACCTCACCTGCCGCATCGCCCAGCGCGGCCTTCAGGACGTGGTGTCGAACCCGATCCAGGTCACCTTCATGCCCGGCGGCATCGGCGCCGTAGCGATCAACATGTTCAACACCGTCCGCACCGACGATCCGAACGCGATCGTCGCCTTCTCCTCCGGCTCACTCCTCAACATGGTGACGGGCAAATACGGCGAATGGGGTGCGGAGGACGTGAAGTTCACGGCGACGGCGGGCACCGATTACGGCGCCGTCATCGTGCGCGACGACTCCAGGTTCCAGAGCCTCGCCGACCTGATGTCGGCCCTCAAGGAAGACGTCTCGAGCGTGGTTCTGGGCGCCGGCGGCTCGGTCGGGTCCCAGGACTGGATGAAAGCCGCGCTTCTGGTGCGCGCCGAACAGCTCGATCCGCGCCAGATGCGCTACGTCGCCTTCGATGGCGGCGGTGATGCGATGAGCGGCCTCCTTGGCGGCTCGATCGACGTCTATACCGGCGATGTGGGCGAAGTCCTCAGCCAGCTCGAGGCCGGCTCCGTCCGCGTTCTCGCCGTCATGACCAAGGAGCGGCTCGGCGAGCCCTTCGCCGACATCCCGACCACCAACGAACTCGGCTATCCCGATGCCGACTGGGCCATCCTGCGTGGCTACTACATGGGCAAGAACGTCTCCGACGAGGCCTATAACGCCTGGGTGAAGGCCTTCCAGGACGCCTATGGCACAGAAAAGTGGAAAGAGGTCGTCGAGGCCCAGGGCCTGCAGGTCTACGACAAGGCCGGCGAGGAGCTTCATGACGACATCATGAGCCGCGTCGAGACCATGCGCCAGATCGCCCAGGAAGCCGGTCTCATCCAGCAGTAAGACCAGCGGACGGACGAAAGCATCGCTTTCGAGTGTCCGCCATCAGCCCAAGCGGCGTCTGAAGCCCTCGCCGGACGTTAATTGACCCGAAGGGTCGATCCACTCGCCCGGCGGCACCAGTCGCCGATCGAACGGCCTCTCCCCCCGAGAGGGCCGTTCGCCGCAGGGTCCCTCCCGGGCCGCCGCACCGCACCGTCTCCCCTTCGATGGTCCCGTCACGGGGCATCTCGATCCGGCGGCGGTGCGGCCCGGTCGCAGGGATCGTCCGCCGCCTTCCGGCCCGGCGCGTCCCATGCCCCCACGGCCCGGCACGCCCGATACTCCGGAAAGCCCGAGCCGCCCGGCGATGCCGGCCCCGGCCGGTGCACCCGGCGCCACCCGACCCTTCTTCCCGAAACCCTTTGTCCAGGACCCCTTCCATGGCCGACCGGATCTTCGCCGGCATCCTCTTCGTTGTCGCGCTCGGTTACACCTATATCGCCTTCTTCATCCTCCAGGCGCCGTTCCAGTACGATCCGCTCGGCCCCGAAAGCTGGCCGCAGATCCTCGGCGTCGTCGCGCTTCTGTGCCTCGCCTACATTCTCGTGAGGCCCGACCGCGACCGGTTCGACCTGCCGCTGCGCACGGGCGGCCGCCTCCTCGCCCTCTTCGTCTTCCTGATGGGCTACGGCTATCTCTACCAGCCCCTCGGCTTCATCATCTCCACCTTCCTGTTCTGCCTCGCCCTGTCGCTGATGCTCGGGGCCCGGCCGCTCGCCGCCCTCGCCTTCTCGGCGGCCACGGGTGTCGTCGGCTACGTCGTCTGCACCGTCCTTCTCGAACTCAACCTGCCGGCCGGACCCATCGTCCGGGCGCTGTCCTAAGGAGCTATCCGATGGATGCTGTCTTTTCGGGCCTGGCCTCCGGTTTCGCGACCGCGCTCCAGCCCTTCAACCTCATGCTGGTGCTCGCGGGCTGCTTCGCCGGCACCCTCATCGGCGCGCTGCCGGGCATCGGCCCGATCAACGGCGTCGCCATCCTGCTCCCCATCGCCTACAGCCTGGGCTTCCCGGCCGAATCGGCGATCATCCTCCTCGCCGGCATCTATTACGGCGCGGAATATGGCGGACGCATCTCCTCGATCCTCCTCAACGTGCCCGGTGACGCCGGCGCGGTGATGACGACGCTCGACGGCAATCCGATGGCCAGAAACGGCGAGGCCGGCAAGGCGCTCTCGCTCTCGGCCATCGCATCCTTCGTCGGCGGCACCTTCGCGGTGGTGCTGATGAGCCTGTTCGGGCCCCTCCTCGCCTCCTACGCGGTCACCTTCTCGCCGTCCGACTACGTGGCGCTGATGGTCTTCGCCTTCGCCTCCCTCGCCTCCCTCGTCGGCGCGAACCCGGTCAAGACGCTGCTCGGCGCCGTCATCGGCCTGATCCTCGCCTCGGTCGGCATCGACGCCAATACCGGCGTCGCACGCTACACCTTCGGCATTCCGGACATCCTGGCGGGCATCGACTTCCTCGTCGTCGTCATCGGCCTGTTCGGCATGGCCGAGCTGATCCACCTCGTCGAGCAGCAGGCGCGCGGCCAGCTGAAGACGCTGAAGATCGACAAGAGCTTCGTCACCATGGCCGATCTCGCCAGGACGAAGTGGACGATCCTGCGCGCCTCGATGATCGGCTTCTTCATCGGCATCCTGCCCGGCACCGGCGCCTCGGTCGCCTCGGCCGTTGCCTACGGCTCGGAGAAGCGGGCCTGCAACAACGCGCCGAGCTTCGGCAAGGGCGACATCCGGGGCCTTGCGGCGCCGGAAGCGGCCAACAACGCGGCCGCGGGCGGCGCCATGGTGCCGATGCTGACCCTCGGCATTCCGGGCTCCGGCACCACGGCGATCCTGCTCGGTGCCCTGCTCCTCTTCAACGTCCAGCCGGGTCCGTTGATGTTCGAGCAGCGCCCGGAAGTCGCCTGGGGCCTCATCGCCTCCATGTATATCGGCAATATCGCGCTTCTCGTCATCAACCTGCCGCTGGTGGGCCTCTTCGCCCGCATGCTGACGATCCCGCAGCAATATCTGACGCCGCTGATCGCCGTCCTCGCCTTCGTCGGCGTCTACTCGATCGTCGGCAATGCGCACGACCTCTACATGATCACCCTTCTCGGCGTGTTCGGCTGGGTCATGCGCAAGCTCGGCTTCTCGCTGGCGCCGGTCATCTTGGGCTTCGTGCTCGGCGGCCTCTTCGAGAACAATCTGCGCCGGGCGCTCTCGATCTCGGGCGGCGACTGGACGATCCTCGTCACCTCCTGGAACGCGATCGGCCTCTACGTCCTCACCGTCGCGATCATCGTCGTGCCGCTGGTCTACAGCCGATATCGCACGCGGGCTCTCGCCGAAGGCGATGCCGACGCCACGACAGACGCGCCGAGGTCCTGATCTTGCGGTCCACTGCCATAGCCCTGGGGGCCGCGCTGACAGGCGCGGCCCTCTTCTCGTTCCTCGGCGTGCCGGCAGGCGCGCTGGTGGGCTCCACCATCTTCGTCACCATCGCATCGGCCTTCCGGCTGAACCCGTCCGTTCCCTCGTTCCTGCGCGATCTCGGCTTCACCACGATCGGCGTGACGCTCGGGGCCGGCATCTCGCCGACCTTCCTGTCCGATCTCGCCCGCTTCCCATTGAGCCTTGCCGCCCTCACCCTCACCATCCTCGCGGTGATGATCGTCTCGAGCTTCGTCCTGCGGCGCATGTTCGGGGCCGGCCATGCGACCTCGGTGCTCGCCACCTCGCCGGGCGCCCTCTCCTATGCGCTGTCGCTTGCGACCGGCAGCGGCGGCGGCGCGGCGAGCGTCGACACGAAGATGGTGATGGTGCTCCAGAGCCTGCGGCTCCTCCTGATCACCATCTGCCTGCCGCCGGTGATCGCGCTCGTCGACGGCGCGGCGGATCATCATGCCGCCGCCGGCGCTGCCATGCCCCACGCCCTCGGCCTGCCGGTCAGCGTCGCGCTCATCGCGGCCTCCGCATTGCTGGGAACGCTTGCCTCGAAGCTCCGCCTTCCGGCCGCCCATCTCCTTGCGGGCGTCCTTCTCAGCGGACTCGGCCACGGCGCCGGGCTCATGGAGGGCCGCCCCGCCTTCGCGCTCACCTTCATCGGCTTTTCGCTCGCGGGCGCGGTCATCGGCTCGCGCTTTGCAAAGATCACCCTTGCCGAGATCCGCAGCCTCGGCCTGTCGGGGCTCGTCGCAACCGGCATCGCCCTCGCTTTGTCCGGCGCGATCAGCTTCGTGATGGCCTATGTGCTGGCCCTGCCCTTCGGCCAGGTCTGGGTCTCCTATGCGCCCGGCGGCGTCGAGGGCATGAGCGCCATGGCCCTCTCGCTCGGCTACGATCCGGCCTATGTGGCGACCCACCACATCTATCGGCTACTCCTGATCATCGCGATCGTCCCCTTCTTCCTGCGGCCTGCAAAGGCCGAGGCGAAGGACGAAGGCGACGGAGCCTGACGGACCGGCGGCCCGGAGTAACAACGCAGGACTTGCGGCGGCACGCCTTTCGGGTTGCCGCCGCCTCCGCGCCCGTCCGTTCCCTATAGCGGATCGACCTGACGACCGCCCTCCGATGCGATGTTTCACGTGAAACATGCAGGGCGATCCCGCCAAAATTCCGCAAACGAAAAAAGCCCGGCCCCGCCGCATCCCTTTGAGGACAAGCGGCGGAGCCGGGCTTTTCGTCGTTCACGGACAGGGCCTGCGCCCTGCCCTCATCTATTGGCTCGACCGATCAGGCCGCCTTGCGGGACTTCTCGAAGCGCTTGCGCTCGTGCGGGTCGAGATAGAGCTTGCGAAGACGGATGTTCTTCGGCGTCACCTCGACCAACTCGTCGTCCTGGATCCAGGACAGGGCGCGGTCCAGCGTCATGCGGATCGGCGGCGTCAGCTTCACGGCCTCGTCCTTGCCGGAGGCGCGCATATTGGTGAGCTTCTTGCCCTTGAGGACGTTCACCTCGAGATCGTTCTCGCGGCTGTGGATGCCGATGATCATGCCGGCATAGACCTTCACGCCCGCATCGATCACCATCGGACCGCGATCTTCCAGGTTGAACATCGCATAGGCGACGCTCTCGCCGTCTTCCGAGGAGATCAGGACGCCGTTGGTGCGGCCCGGAAGCTCGCCCTTGAACGGGGCATAGGAGTGGAACAGGCGGTTCATGATCGCCGTGCCGCGCGTATCGGTCAGAAGCTCCGACTGATAGCCGATGAGACCGCGGGTCGGGGCGTGGAAGACCAGACGCTGGCGGTCGCCGCCCGAGGGGCGCAGCTCGATCATCTCGGCCTTGCGCTCGCTCATCTTCTGGACGACGATGCCCGAATGCTCCTCGTCGACGTCGATCACGACCTCTTCGAGCGGCTCCAGAACCTCACCGTTCTCGCCTTCCTTCATGACGACGCGCGGACGCGAAATGCCGAGCTCGAAGCCCTCGCGGCGCATGGTCTCGATGAGGACGGCGAGCTGCAGCTCACCGCGTCCCGACACGAAGAAGGAGTCCTTGTCCGGCGATTCCGTGATCTCCAGGGCCACATTGCCCTCGGCCTCCTTCATCAGGCGGTCGCGGATCATGCGGCTCGTCACCTTGTCGCCCTCGGTGCCGGCGAGCGGGGAATCGTTGACGATGAAGCTCATCGTCACCGTCGGCGGATCGATCGGCTGGGCGTCGAGGGGCTGGGTGACGGAGGGATCGCAGAAGGTGTCGGCGACGGTGCCCTTGGACAGGCCCGCGATCGCGACGATGTCGCCCGACTGCGCCGAGTCCAGCGGCACGCGCTCCAGGCCCCGGAAGGCGAGAATGCGCGTGATCCGGCCGTTCTCGATGAGATTGCCGTCACGGCCGAGGACCTTCACGGCCTGGTTCGGCTTGATCGTGCCCGACTGGATGCGGCCCGTGATGAGGCGGCCGAGGAACGGGTTGGCCTCGAGGATCGTGCCGATCATCTTGAACGGCTCGTTGACATTGGCCGTGTCGGGCTCGGGCACGTGCTCGATGATCTTCTCGAAGAGCGGCGTCAGGCCCTGGTCCTGCGGACCGTCGGGTTCGCTGGCGAGCCAGCCGGCGCGGCCCGAACCGTAGAGAACCGGGAAGTCGAGCTGCTCTTCCGTCGCATCGAGGGCGACGAAGAGGTCGAAGATCTCGTCGAGAACTTCCTTGTGGCGCTCGTCGGAGCGGTCGATCTTGTTGATCGCCACGATCGGCTTGAGGCCGACCTTCAGCGCCTTGCCGAGCACGAACTTGGTCTGGGGCATCGGGCCCTCGGCGGCGTCGACGAGGATGACCGCGCCGTCCACCATGTTGAGGATGCGCTCCACCTCACCGCCGAAATCGGCGTGGCCGGGGGTGTCGACGATGTTGATGCGGGTGTCGTTCCACTCGACCGAGGTCGCCTTGGCCAGGATCGTGATGCCGCGCTCGCGCTCCAGATCGTTGGAGTCCATCGCCCGTTCCTCGGTGCGCTGGTTCTCGCGGAACGTGCCCGACTGGGCGAGCAGCTTGTCGACGAGGGTCGTCTTGCCATGGTCGACGTGCGCGATGATCGCGATATTGCGGAGCTTCATGAAGTCTCACCGGTTTGGGTGCGGAAAAAGGCCGAACGCGCAAAAACCGCCGACGGGCGGGTGGAACGCTCCTGACGGCTGCCATTCGTTGTTCGATTGGCCGGTGTCATACAGGATTTTTCGCAACCGCGAAAGGGCTCGGCCCCGTCGTCACGAAAACTTCGCGAAAACGCCCGAAATCCGCCCCCTGCCGCCCGAACAGGAAAGGCCCCCTGCCCTTTCTCGGCGCAAGCTCCGCGGGCTATGCCCGGGACCTTCGAGCGGCCATCGCCCGGCAGATCCCGCCTTGAATGCCTCGACGGCGGATGCCGGTCGAAGCGGGCGCGGGATCAGTCGCCGTTCGGCTTCGGCGTCGCGCTCGGGGTGTTGCGAAGCCCCGCGAGGATCGCGCCGAGATCGATGCCGACTGGCGGGGACGGAATGCGGTAATCGGCATCCGATCCCGCGCCGGGGGTATAGGAGTAGGTGCCGCCCGCGCCCGAGACCGTGTTGGAGGTCAGCCCGCCCTCGCTCTCGCCGATGCCGGTCACCGAGGAGGTTCCGGCATTGCCCGAGCGCGAGAATTCGCCGGCATTGATGGTTCCGATATTGGAGGAGCCCTCGGTCGCGCGCTGGATGGTGGTGCTGCCCGAGGCGTCGGAATTCATGCCCGCATCGATCCCCGAGCCGATGGAGGAAGAGGAGCCGGAGCCACCGATGCCCGTATCCGTGCCGGTACCGATGCCCGAAGAGCCGATGCCCGAGCTGCCCATGGAGGAGCCGCTGCCGATGCCGGAGCCGGTGCCGAAGCTGCCCGTGGTCGACCCCGAACCGACGCCGCCGCCGCCGATGCCGCCCGAGCCACCGCCGATCGAGCCGCCGCCCACGGACCCGCCACCGATCCCGCCGCCGCCACCCCCGACCGACTGGGCGCCGGCACTCGTGGCGAGACCCAGGCCGAGACAGACGGCGAGGAGCGGTGTCGTGATCTGGTGAATGCGCATGGGTCCGGTCTTCCCGCTCGCCGTCGTTCGATCCCCTTAAGGTCGGTCTTCGCGCGCGAAGATCAAGCGATCACGGGGCGGGAGCGGCATTTTGCACCGGAAGTGTTGCCGATCATGGTGAAGAGCGTGGTGAAGAGCATGATGCTTTGCCGGCTCAGGGCCGAATGATCGCCCGGCCGCCGAGGGCCGGATGGCGGGGGGCCGAGCCGGCCGGGGCAGGGGGCGCCGCCCGCCGCAGGACCCGTCCCTGGCTCTGCCCGCGCGTAATCGCGCTGCCGCCGATCGCCGCCGGTCCCTCGCGGGCATAGAGATCGGCCGCGACACCGCCGAGGGCCGAGCGCCCTTCGATCGCCTGCCTTGAGGCCGAATTGCCGACATCGGGGCGGATCACCTTCGGCGTCAGATAGCTGTCATCGAAGGGCTTGCCGTAGAGCCGCTCCTCGTTCGTGTCGCCGAAGATCCTCGCGCCCGGAATGCCCGGAACGCGCTGGGGCGCGCCGACGATGGGCAGATCGGCCATGGAGGTGCCGGGCAGGTCGCCGGCCGGACCCGGCCCGTAGGGCTGGGCCGTCGCGGCGGAGGCGAGCGTCAGGGCGATCGTGAAACCGGATGCCGCGGCGAGACACCGGAGGGCCCCACCAAGGGCCGCCGCGCCTCGCACCGGGACCTTCGGGGGGACGGGGGAGGCGGCATCGGATCGAAGGCGCATGGGTCTTCCTTTGCATACGAGACGTGCCGGGGCGGCAAGGCCCGGTCCCGGCCGGAAGCGCCGCGGGTCGCCGCCGTCGAGAAGGCCCGAAGATCGCCGTCCCGTGGTCGGCGCGAACGGGCCGCAAGGCGCCGACATCCGCCCGCCAACATCCTCTCACCATTCGCTTTTACGCGATGGCGCGATGCCTGTCATATGGGGGCATGCGCCCGGCGATCCATGCTTCGCACGGTGCGAACGGCGCAAAGCCTGTAGCCGGGGAGGGGCGCAGGCCCCAGGTCTCGCGCGCCCCGCCCCTCGCGCCCGTGTCCCAATCGGCTAAAGCATCGGACCGAAAAGTGGACCCGGTTTTCGGACCATCCGATGCGTCAGGGAAAAGCGGGAGCCTCGGACACGATTCTTAAATCGGGTCCGAGGCTCTATCGTGCGCCCGACGCCATATGGGAGGGTACACGCCCTCGATCCCTTCGCAAAAGGACCTTCGATGCCGAAATCGCCCTCGCGCCTGCCGCAGCGTCTCCTGCCGGCGGCAAGCCTCCTCGCCCTCTGCCTCTGCGGCCCCGCTTCCGCCGCGACGAGCGAGGACGTGACCGTGACGCTCACCGGCCCGGTGGACCGCCAGCTTATCACCTACGAGTGCCGCAGGAATCTCGAAGAGGAGCCGGTCCGGATCGAGGTCGACTTTCTCAACATGCCCAACGCCAATCTCGCCATCGTCCCGGTGGACGGCGAGCCGATCCCCTTCGCCCTCACGGTCTCGGCCTCGGGCTCGAAATACGTCTCGCGCTCGCTTGTCTGGTGGACCCGCGGCAATCGCGGCGATCTCTACGACGAGTTCAAGGGCGGCATCGGCGAGGCCCAGGTCTGCCGCGTGGTCAGGAACGCCGGCTGAACCGGCCGGGCGCGAGGCCATCGGAGGGGAGGGCGTTCCCGAACCATAGGCGAGAGAGAACAGGGCGGCGGTTACTCGGCCGTGACTGTCGCAAGCTCGAATCCTTCGTCGAGCCAGCCGGTGATCCCGCCAGCCATGATCTTCACGGGCCGCCCGAGTTCGGCAAGCCGAAGGGCACCTCGCGCCGCGCCATTGCAATGCGGACCCGCGCAATAGGTGACGAAGACGGTCTCCTGCGGCCAGCGTTCCAGCTTGGAGCGGACGATCTTGCCGTGGGGGAGGCTGATCGCGCCCGGAACGTGACCTGCAGCGAAAAGGGCTGGGCTTCGCACGTCGAGAAGCACGAAATCGGCCTCACCCGAGAGCGCTTCGTGGACATCCCAGCAATCGGTCTCAAAGCTGAACTCTGCGGCGAAATGCTCACGGGCGATCTGACTGGGCGCGGCAGAAATGGCAGTGACGGCGCTGGGCATGGCAAACTCCTGGTCGCTTGATACGAGACCACCTCGCCATCTTCTCCCAATCCTTGCAACTGGCAGGCGTGGTCAGGCACGGGGAAATCGTCGCGGCCTCGGCATGTCTCCTTCTCGTCGCGCTTCCCAGCGACGGCTTTCGCTCTTTCGCGTTCGCGATCGTTCCCGCCGGCTTCGGCTTTGCGCGGCCGGTCATCGGAGAGGGTTAGCACAACCCATTCGGAAGGTTTGCGTAATAATTTTACGTTACGAAAATCTACCACCAATGCAGGTCCGCCGCATGAGCGATGCTTCCGTCATGACCGCATGCCCCGCTTTGCGCTCGCTCGCCGTCCCGCGCAGCCTCGCCGAGGACCTCGACCGGGTCGCCCATTTCGCATTCGAGGTTCTCGCGGCAGACGCCGTGCGCGTGCAGATCGGGCACATCGACGGGACGACATCCGTTCACACCGCCGGCGAGATGCCGGCCGGATCGGCCGCAAAAGCGACGGACGAAGGCTCGCGGATGCTACGGACGCCCGTCCGCGGCCCCGACGGGGCCTCGATCGGCTCCATCGAGGTTCATCGTCCCTCGTCGCAGGCGCTTCTGCCCGTCGAAGCCCGGATGCTTTCGGAACTCGCCCACGTCGTGAGCGACCGCGTCGAAGCGGCGCGCCTTGCCGATCTGGAAGCCTCGCAACGCTTCGAAAGCATCGCGACCTCCTCGCCCGACGCGATCGTCATCGCCAATGCGCGCAACGAAATCGTCGCCTGGAATGCGGGCGCCGAACGCCTGTTCGGATATCGCGCGGCCGAAGTGCTCGGGCAGAGCCTGACGCTGATCGTACCGCCGGCGCTGCGGGCGGCCCATAGCGAAGGCTTCAGGCGGCTCGTCGACGGGGGCGGGGCGAGACTCATCGGCCAGTCCATAAAGGTGCCGGCCTGCCGGCGCGATGGCAGCGAATTTCCCATCGAACTCTCGCTCTCCCGGTGGCTGGAGCGGGGCGAGCAGCGGTTCGGCGCCATCATGCGCGACATGAGCGAGCGCGTGGAGACCGAGGCGCGGCTCATGGAAGCGGCGCTCACGGACCCCCTGACGGGGCTTGCCAACCGGGGCGCCTTCGACAGGCGGCTGAACGCCCTCTTCTCGGCCGAGCGCCGCGCGACCCTCCTTCTGATCGATCTCGACGGCTTCAAGGAGATCAACGACACCCTCGGCCATCCGGTCGGGGACGCCGTGCTCGTCGAGGTCGCGC
Source organism: Fulvimarina endophytica (assembly GCF_003403015.1). Lineage (GTDB taxonomy): Bacteria > Pseudomonadota > Alphaproteobacteria > Rhizobiales > Rhizobiaceae > Fulvimarina > Fulvimarina endophytica. The sequence goes on along the minus strand of NZ_QURL01000003.1, from coordinate 186,126 downwards.
GCCGCATCCGGGACGCAACCGGCGGGTCCGGCTTTTGCGCGCGCATGGGCGGCGACGAATTCGTCGTCATCATGGAGGACACGGCCAATCCGATCGACGGCCACTGGCTGGGCGAGACGGTGATCGATGCGATCGAAGTCGCGATTCCCGCTTCCGGGGCCCTCGTCACCATCAGCGCCAGCGTCGGGGTCGCCTGCACCGGAAGCGATGTCGCGGACGCCGCGGCGCTCGTTGCGAACGCCGATCTCGCGCTCTACCGGGCCAAGCGCGACGGGCGCGGACGCACGCGCCTGTTCACGCCCGATCTTCGTCACAAGGTCGCCGAGAGGGGGCTTGCCCGTCAGGAGCTCGCCCGGGTGCTCTCGACCGGAGGCTACGAGCTCTACTACCAGCCGCAGATTCTCCTCGGCGACGGCTCGATCCGGGGTGCCGAGGCGCTTCTTCGCTGGAACCATCCCGAACGGGGCCTTTTGGCCCCCGGCGCGTTCCTGACCTTGCTGGAAAGCGACGCGACCGCCGTCGCGGTCGGCAACTGGATCATCGCGACCGCCTGCCGCCAGGCCGCGCACTGGCGGCGGGCGATCCGGCCGGATTTCCGGGTCGCGGTCAATCTGTTCCCGATCCAGTTCAAGTCCGGCGATCTCCTGCGCCATGTCGAGCAGGCCCTGAAGGCGGCCGATCTCGCCCCGGACGGGCTCGAGATCGAGATCACCGAAACCACGATCCTGAAGAACGACGAGCGCATCCTGTCCCAGCTCAAGCGGCTGAGGGCCCTCGGCGTCTCCCTCGCCTTCGACGATTTCGGCACGGGGTTCGCCTCGCTCAGCATGCTGCGCAAGTATCCGGTCACGAAGATCAAGATCGACCGCTCCTTCGTCTCGGGACCCGATGTCACCGAGAGGGACAGGTCGATCACCCGCGCCATGATCCAGATGGCCGACGGGCTGGGCATGGCGACGGTGGCGGAGGGCATCGAGACGCCGGCCCAGCACAGCGTCCTCAGCGCACAAGGCTGCGCCTGGGGGCAGGGCTATCTCTACGGCCGCCCCATGTCCGCCCGCGACTTCGAGCGCTACGACGGGGCCGGAGCCGGAAAACCGGCGATGAGCGAAGGCGCGAGGAGAGCCGGCTGAGCCGCTAGCCCTCGATCAGACGCCGGGCAGGGACACGGCCCGCCTCATCCGGCTTCGAATTCTGCGCGAAGCCAGGAAAGAACGGCGTCCGTCTGGCGATGGGAGCCGCCGCGCAGGCCCCTGAAAACCGAAATCTCGGCGGGACGCGCAAGCGCCTCAGCGCACAGACGCACCAGCTTGCCTTCCCCGATCAGACCCTCGACCGTGCGCCGCCAGCCGAGCGCGACGCCGCGTCCGGCGATCGCGGCCTGAAGGACGAGCGGAACGCTGTCGAACATGACGAGACGGCTGCCCGCCGGCAGGCTCGCGCCGAAGGCCTCGAACCAGTCCGGCCAGTCCAGCCAGTCCTGGGGGACGACCCGGTGGGAGAGGAGCGGGAGCCGCGAAAGATCCGGCAACGGGCAGGGCAGGGGTGCGGCGCCGGCGAGCGCGGGCGAGGCGACGGGAAAGATCTCGTCACCGGCAGTGAAGGCGAGGCGCGCCGATCCCGATGGCCGGCCGCTCGTCTGAATGGCGATATCGAACGGCTCGGAAGCCCGGGTGATCGGATCGAGCGAGGTCACGAGGCGAAGCTCGATCTCGGGATGGGTCTCGTGAAGTCGCGGCAGGCGCGGCATCAGCCAGTAGAACGCCTCGCAATGCTGGCAATGGAGAACCACGCCGCCCGGCAGGCGCGCGCCGCGAAGCCGCGCGGCCTCGCCGGCAATCTCGCTCAGCGCCCGGCCAACGACGCAGCCGAAGGCGCGCCCTTCCTCGGTGGGGAAGACCGCCCGGTTGCGGCGCTCGAAGAGCGCGACCCCGAGATCGGCCTCGAGCGCCGCGATCTGCTTCGTCACCGCGGTCTGGGTCAGGCCCAGTTCGGCGGCGGCCGCCGTGAAGCTCTCATGCCTGATCGCCGCCTCGAAGGGGCGCAGCCGCGACAAAGGCGGCAGGGCGCGTGCATCCATTCCCTGACCTCATGGATAAGCGACGAAAACTCGTTTTATAAAGCGGCCCGGATCGTTCTTCCATGAACCATGGCATGGATACGCACAGGTCTCGAACAGCTGACGCCACGCGCAAGAGGGATCGCGGCCATCCTTCTCGCCGTCACCCTTCTGTCGCTTTCGGATGCGCTGGTGAAGCTTTCCGGCGATCGATTCTCTCTCGCGCAGATCGTTCTCCTGCGCTCGCTCGTTGCTGGGGCTCTGATCGCGGCCGGGCTTCTGGCGATGGGAGGCCCGAGCGCCTTGCGATCGCGGCGAACGGCATGGGTCCGGGCCCGAAGCCTCAGCCTCGCGGCCATGTGGCTGTGCTATTATGCCGGCCTGCCGAGCCTTTCCTTCGCGCTTGCAGCCGCCTGCTACTATACCGCGCCGATCTGGATGGCGCTGATCGCACGGTTCGCCCTCGGCACCCCGATCGGTGGCACGGGCTGGATCGCGATCGGCCTGTCGAGCCTCGGCGTTCTCCTCGTGGTCGACCCGTTCTCGGGAAAGCCGGCCCTCGCGCTCGTCCTGCCGCTCGCCGCCGCGATGTTCTATGCCGTTTCGGGAACGATCACGTGGAGCCGGAGCCGGGAGGAGAGCGCCGGCGCCATGGCGCTCGACCTCAATCTCTGCCTCGTCGCCGTCTCGGGCCTCGGCCTCCTCGTTCTTTGGGTCTTCGAGCCGGGCGGCGGGCAGGGGTTCGTCACGGCGCTCTGGCCGACGCTCGAACCGGCGGATATCGGCCTCGCCGCGCTCCTCGGCCTGTTTCTCGCGATCATCACGACCCTCGTCGCCTCGGCCTACCGGCTGGCTCCGACACCGGTCGTGGGTGTCTTCGACACGTCCTATCTCGGCTTCGCGGCGTTCTGGTCGGCAATTCTCTTCCACGATCCGCCGGGACCGATCGAGGCCGCCGGGATCGCCCTCATCGCACTCGCCGGCATTCTCATGACCCGGCGCGGCGCCATGGGTGGTTGAGGGACCCGCCGACAGGAGCGCGCGCCATGCGTCGAGGCCGGGTCCGGGGCCACGCCTCAGGCCGAACCGGCTGCCTCGGCGACGGCATCGGCCCAGGGGGCGGCGATTTCGGTCGCGCCGGAGTTCTCGGAGCCCTCCCGCATGACGGCCGAGGGGCAGGCGAAGGCGTAGGGAAAGACGGTGCGCGGCGCGGTGCGCACCTCGTGGCGCTTGCGAAGGGCTGCGAGATCCCCCTCGGCCAGCATCTCGTCGGCGATGATCGTCCCGCCGCCCGAGACGTCGATGCGCGGGGCGTGGAAGGCCGTGTCGAGATCGGCGCCGCCAAGAAGCATGCGGGATAGCTGGGCGACGGCGGGCAGGATCTTGCGCCCGCCCGAGGCGCCGAGGGCGAAGCGCGCGCCGTCGCTGCGCTCGCCGAGGACCGGGCAGACATTCATCAGGCATCGTTTGCCGCCGGCAAGCGAGTTCGGCCGCCCCTGTTCGGGGTCGAACCACATGATGCCGTTGTTGAGGAGGAGGCCGGTCGAGGGCGAGACGATCTTCGAGCCGAAGACGGAGAGAAGCGTCTGGGTCATGGCGACCATGTTGCCGTGCTTGTCGACCACGCTGAAATGGGAGGTGGAGCCGGGCGCTTTCGGGCTCTCATGGTCGCCCATGGTGGAAAGCCGCGTCTCGTAGGCCGCCGACAAGGCGTCGGCGAGGCCCGCGAGCCCGCCCGCTTCGGCCGAAAAGCCGGCAAAGGTGTCGCGCAGCGTCGGGCCCGCCGTCAGCTCCGGCGTCGCATGCAAGCGCCCGCCGAGCGCCGCGAAACTCAACGGGGTCTGAAGCGCCGCACGGTAGGTGGCGAGATCCTCGAAGCGCAGCGAGCCACCCTTGGCCTCCACATCCCGTGCCAGTTCCCGGCCGACATCGCCCTCGTGAAACTCGCGCGGGCCTCCCGCCGCGATCGCCTCCAGCGTATCGGCCATGCGGTGGAAGGGCAGGCGGATATCGCTCAGCGCCGTCCAGCTTCCGATGGGAGGAAAGACGCCGTCTTCCAGAAACAGCGCGGCGGCGTCCGCGTCGCGGGAGAGCGCCCGTGCCGAGGAGGCGATGATCAGCGCCGCGTACCAGTCGACCGAGAGGCCCTCGCGCGCAAGGCTCGCCGCCGGGCGCACGAGATCGGCCCAGCTCATCCGGCCCCAGCGGCCATGGGCAAGGCCGATGCCGTCGACGGTTCCGGGCACGGCGACCGCGCTCGCCCCTTCGAGATTGCGGTCGTCCGCCACGCGCTTCCAGGCGAAGAGATCGCTCGCGACGCCCTCGCCGCTCAAGGGAAAATCGCGCGGATCGAGACCTGCCGGCGAGCGCATGCCGTAGTCGACGGCATAGGCGCGGCCCTCGTCTGCCCGAAAGACCATCATCGCGCCGCCGCCCGCAGGCCCGCTCATCCAGGGCTCCACGACCCCCAATGCGAAGGAGACGGCGGTCGCCGCATCCACCGCATCGCCGCCCTCGGCGAGGATCTGGGCCCCGATCTCGGCGGCGCGCCGGCTCTGGGCGGCGACGATGCCGCCCGCCGAGCGGCATGCGGGCTTGCGGGTCCGGGTGGAGCGGGACAGGTTCGACATGGCTTCGGGTCTCCGGGGCGTTCGGTGTTCGGTGCTCGGTGGTCGAAAGAGCGGGGTGAGGCGCGTCAGCCGATGGCGTTCGCGGTGTCGATGAGGCTCGGCACGATCGCCTCGCGCACCCGTTCGGGCGGCCAGTCGGAGGCGCTCAGCGCACAGTGGATGGCCCCCTCGAAGCCGGGGGCGCCGCGAATGGCGACGGCGACCGCGCGCTCGTTCATCTGCAGTTCGTTGGTCGCGACGGCGTAGCCGGTTCGGGCCGCGGTCTCGACCTGCCGCGCGATCTCGTCGCGGTCCATGAGGGTTTCGGGCGTGAACCGCTTCAGCGGCCATTCGGCGACGAGACGGCGCCGGGTTTCCGGGTCCTTGCGGGCCAGCATCGCCCGTCCGCTGCTGGTGTTGAGCGCCGGCACGCGCCGTCCGATGATCGTCGCGGCATAGCTCGTGCGCACATTCGGCAGGCGCGCGACATAGACGATGTCCGATCCGTCGAGCCGCGCGAAGTTCACCGTCTCGCCGAGGCTGCGGTGAAGATCGATGAGGCGCGGCATCACCGTCTGCATCAGGGGATCGGCCCACAGGAAGGCGTTCGCGAGTTCGGTCATGCGCAGGGACGGGCTGAAGCGGCGCGTGGCCGGGTCCTTGGTCAGGTAGCCGAGATCGAAGAGGGTGGTCGTGATCCGCTGGACGCTGGAGCGGTCGAGACCGGTCATGCGCGACAGCTCGGTAAGGCCGAGGCGAGGGGTCTCGGCGCCGAAGGCCTCCAGGATCCGCATGGCCTTGCCCAGGGAGCCGACGAAACCGGCACTGCGCATCAGGGGCTCGTCACTCATCGCACCTGCACAATTTTTTCTCAAAACATTCGGTTGACTAAAGACTAACCCTGTTCGTAGGCTATCACAATCCGCAAAGTGTTATCGCATTGCGATACATGCGGCAGCCGAATTCCCGCGGCCGACAGCGCCGCCCTCAGCGGAGACGACAGCATGTCCTTCATCGCGAAAGCATCCGCCTTCCACCCCCGGCACCTGTTGCGCGCGACGCTTCTCGCCTCGACGCTTCTGGGGGCGGGTCTTGCCGCCTCGCCGCTTCAGGCCCAGGAGATCCGCGCCGTCATGCATTCGGGCATCCGCGTGCTCGACCCGGTCATCACGACGGCGCACATCACCCGCAATCACGGCTACATGATCTACGACACGCTGCTCGGCATGGACGAGAACCTGGAGCCGCAGCCGCAGATGGCCGACTGGCAGGTCTCCGACGACGGGCTGACCTACACCTTCACCCTGCGCGACGGGCTCGTCTTCCACGACGGCGCCCCGGTGACGGCGGCCGACGCGGTCGCCTCGCTGAAGCGCTGGGGCGAGCGCGACGGCGGCGCCCAGATGATGTTCCGCTCGATCGAAAGCCTGGAGGCGACCGGCGACAAGACCTTCGAGCTGAAGCTCTCCGAGCCGTTCTCCACCGTGCTGCAGCTTCTGGCCAAGCCCTCGGGCCTGCCGACCTTCATCATGCCCGCCCGCGTCGCCGAGACGCCGTCCAGCGAGAGCATCACCGATTATACCGGCTCGGGCCCGTTCGTCTTCGACGAGAGCCAGTTCGAGCCGGGCGTGCGGGCCGTCTACACCAAGAACGAGGCCTATGTGCCGCGCGACGAGCCGCCGAGCTGGACCGCCGGCGGCAAGGTGGTCAATGTCGATCAGGTGACATGGGTCGTGATGCCCGACGCCATGACCGCCGTGAACGCGGTCGGCTCCGGCGAGATCGATTTCATGGAGCAGACGCCCTACGATCTCCTGCCGCTTCTGGAGGCCAATCCCGAGCTGACCGTCGAGGTCCTCAGCCCCCTCGGCTACCAGACCATGGCGCGCCTCAACTGGCTCAATCCGCCCTTCGACAAGGTCGAGATCCGCAGGGCCGCCATGGCCGCCCTCGGCCAGGACCCGATCCTCGCCGCCCTCGTCGGCAATCCGCAATATCAGGAAAAATGCGGCTCCATGTATGGCTGCGGCACGCCGCTTGCGACCGATGCGGGCTCCGAGCTCATCATGAACGGGCCCCAGCCGGAGGAGGCCAAGCGCATGCTGGAGGAGGCCGGCTATGACGGCACGCCCATCGTCCTCATGCAGCCGACCGACGTTCCGAGCATCGCACCGCAGCCGGTCGTCGCGGCCCAGCTCCTGCGCCAGGCCGGCTTCACCGTCGATCTCCAACCCATGGACTGGCAGACCCTCGTCACGCGGCGCGCGAGCCAGGCCCCGGTCTCCGAAGGCGGCTGGAACATGTTCTTCACCAACTGGATCATTCCGGAGGTGTGGAGCCCGATCAACAATCCGATGCTGAACGGCGGCGGCAAGGAGGGCGCCTGGTTCGGCTGGCCCGACGATCCGAAGCTCGACGAGATGCGCGCGAATTTCGCGGCCGCCGAAAGCGAGGAGGAGCGCAAGACGATCGCCGCCGACATCCAGGCCCATGCCTACGAGGTCGTCAACTACATCCCGGTCGGCGAGTACAAGATCCCCTCGGCGCTCTCCAACAAGCTCACCGGCATGCTCGAAATGCCGGTCCCGGTCTTCTGGGCCGTCGAAAAGGCCGAGTAGCACCGTCCCGGAGCGAAACGCGACGATACCCGTGTCGCCGTTTCGCTCCGGACCTTCGTCTCGGCGCATGATGAGACCCCCGAAAGATCATGCGATCTTTCGGCACCATGCTCCAGCGCGCGGCCCTGCTTCGACATGGCCGCGCGCGCGTCCGGCACCCGAGCCGTCAGCAGCGAGGCCCCGCTCCATGCTCGCCTACATCCTGAGGCGCATTCTGGCGTCCATTCCGGTGATGATCGTCGTCGCCCTCTTCATCTTCCTCCTTTTGCGGCTGACGCCGGGCGATCCGGCCGCGATTATTGCGGGCGACATGGCAACGCCCGCCCAGCTTGCGGAGATCCGCCGCAATCTCGGCCTCGACCAGCCCCTCCTCACCCAGTTCGTCACCTGGAGCGGCCAGCTCCTCACGGGCGATTTCGGACAGTCGCTGATCTCGCGCACCCCGGTCCTCACCCTCATCGGCCAGCGCCTCGAGCCGACCCTGAGCCTTGCGATCGTCTCCATGATCATGACGCTGATCCTGTCGATCCCGATGGGCGTCCTCGCCGCCTGGCGGCACAGGAGCCTCACCGACAGCGCGGTCATGGCGATCTCGGTGCTCGGCTTCTCGATCCCGATCTTCGTGACCGGCTACATCCTGATCCAGGTCTTCGCCATCGATCTGAAGCTCTTCCCGGTGCAGGGCTTCACCAGCATTTCCGAAGGGATCGGCCCCTTCCTCCAGCGCATCTTCCTGCCGGCGCTGGCGCTCGCCACCATCTACATCGCCCTCATCGCGAGGATGACGCGGGCGGCCATGCTGAACGTCCTCGGCGAGGACTATATCCGCACCGCCCGCGCCAAGGGGCTGTCCGAGCGCATCGTCCTCTTCCGCCATGCCCTGCGCAACGCCGCCGTGCCGATCCTCACCGTCATCGGAACCGGCTTCGCCCTGATGATCTCCGGCGTCGTCGTCACCGAGAGCGTCTTCAACGTGCCCGGCCTCGGGCGCCTCACCGTCGATGCGATTCTTGCCCGCGACTATCCCGTCATCCAGGCGCTGATCCTCCTGACCAGCGGCATCTACGTCGCCGTCAATCTCCTGATCGACGTCTCCTATGCCTTCATGGACCCGAGGATCCGCTACTGATGGCCGAACATCCGAGCACCGCCGCGACGGGGCCGGGCGCAAAGCCCGTCGTCAGGCGCAATTTCCTGCCGAGGATCGGCGTCCGCGGTCTGGGCCTCGCCGCCTGGATCGCCGCGTTCGCCCTCGCGCTCGTCGTCCTGATGGCGCTCTTCGCGCCGCTGCTCTCGCCCTATGATCCGATCGCCATGAACCCCATGGAGCGGCTGGCGGACTGGAGCCTCGCACATCCCTTCGGCACCGACGCCTATGGCCGCGACGTCTTCTCGCGCACCCTCTACGGGGCGCGGACCTCGCTGATCGTGGGTCTCGGCGCCGCGCTCGTCGCCGTGCTCATCGGCCTGCCCCTCGGCCTTCTCTCGGGTTTCTTCCGGACCCTCGACGCGATCCTGATGCGCATCATGGACGGGCTGATGGCGATCCCGGCGATCCTTCTGGCCATCGCCATCGTCGCCCTCGTCGGATCGAGCCTGTGGACGGTCCTCGTCGCGATCACCATTCCGGAGATCCCGCGCGTCGTGCGCCTGGTGCGCTCGGTCGTGCTGTCGGCGCGCGAGGAGCCTTATGTTGAGGCGGCGATCACCGTCGGCTCCTCCCTGCCGAAGATCATGTGGAAGCATCTGGCGCCCAACACCGTCGCCCCGCTCATCGTCCAGGCGACCTATGTCTGCGCCTCCGCGATCCTCACCGAGGCGATCCTCTCCTTCCTCGGCGCCGGCATCGGTACCGAGACGCCCTCCTGGGGCAATATCATGAGCGAGGGGCGCATCTACTTCCAGCTGAAGCCGAGCCTCATCTTCTGGCCCGGCCTCTTCCTGTCGATCACCATCCTCGCGATCAACATCCTCGGCGACACGGCGCGCGACGCCCTCGATCCCAAGCTCGGAAAGAGGAGGCAGGACTGATGGCCGGCGACACCCGAAACGGCACTCCGCAAGCCGCTCCCGACGGCGCCCCCGCGCACACCCTCGTCATCTCCGATCTCGTGGTGGAGACGCGCGGCCGCGAGCCCAGGCGCATTCTCGACGGCGTCAGCCTCCACGTCGCGCCCGGCGAGACCGTCTGCCTCGTCGGCGAGAGCGGATCGGGCAAGTCGGTCTCCTCGCTCGCGACCATGGGGCTCCTTCCCAAGGACGCCCTCACCGTGCGCTCGGGGGTGATCGAGGTGGAGGGCGAGGACGTCCTTTCCGCCTCGCCCAAGCGCCTGCGCCAGTTGCGCGCGACGCGCATGTCGATGATCTTCCAGGAGCCGATGACGGCGCTCAACCCGGTCCTGTCGATCGAAAAGCAGCTCGACGAGGTGCTCGACGCCCATTCGGCCGCGACCGGCACCGAGAGGCGCAAGCGCATCCGCGACATCCTCGAACTCGTCCGCCTGCCCGATATCGAGCGCATGTGCCGCTCCTTTCCCCACCAGCTCTCCGGCGGCCAGCGCCAGCGGGTGATGATCGCCATGGCGCTGATCCTCGAGCCCAAGCTCCTCATCGCCGACGAGCCGACCACCGCCCTCGACGTGACCACCCAGAAGGCGATCCTCGAACTCGTCGCCGACATCCAGAAGCGGCTCGGCACCTCCGTCCTCTTCATCACCCACGACATGGGCGTCGTCGCCGACATCGCCGACCGGGTCTATGTCATGCGCCATGGCCGGATCGTGGAGGACGGGCCGATCGGGTCGATCCTCCGCGAGCCGAAGAAGGACTACACCCGCGATCTCCTCGCCTCGGTGCCCGCCCTGAGCCCCCGCCCGGCCCGGCCCGCGACCTCGGCCGAGATCGTCCTTCAGACGAGCCAGCTGACGATGGTCTACGGGCGCCCCTCGTTCTTCAGGAAAGGTGAGGGGACGGTCGCCGCCAAGGATATCGATCTCGTCCTCAAGCGCGGGCGCACCCTCGGCATCGTCGGCGAGAGCGGCTCGGGCAAGTCGACGGTCGCGCGCTGCGTCATGCGCCTCCTCGATCCAACGGGCGGCAGCATCCGGCTGCGCAACCGGGAGATCGCGGATGTCTCGCGCCGTGCCCTGCGCCCCCATCGCAAGCGAATGCAGATGATCTTCCAGGACCCGAACCGCTCGCTCAATCCGCGCCTGACGGTGGGCGAGAGCATCATCGAGGGACCGATCAATTACGGCGTCGATCCCGATAGCGCGCGGAACAAGGCCCGCAGCCTCCTCGAAACGGTCGGCCTGCCGGCCGATGCCATCGACCGCCATCCCCACCAGTTCTCCGGCGGCCAGCGCCAGCGCATCGCCATCGCCCGCGCGCTCGCCCTCGAACCGGACCTTCTCGTCGCCGACGAGGCGGTGTCCGCCCTCGACGTCTCGGTGCAGGCCCAGGTCCTCGATCTTCTCGACGATCTCCAGGCGCGGCTCGGCGTCGCCCTTCTCTTCATCACCCATGATCTGAGGGTCGCCGCCCAGATCTGCGACGAGGTCGCCGTCATGCAGAAGGGCCGGATCGTGGAATGCGGGCCGACCGGAGAGGTGCTCGGCAATCCGGCCGAGGCCTATACCCGCCAGCTGATCGATGCCGCCCCCGGCAGGTTTTGGGATTTCCCGAACTTCCGTCCCCTTGCAGGCGCGCATGAGCCGTCCCGGCAGGATGTCATGGTGGAGCCGGCCCGATGAACCCGATGAACCCGATGAACCCCGGATCGCCCCCGTCCCCGCGCATCGCCATCGGCGGTTTCATGCACGAGACCAACACCTTCGCCCCGACCAAGGCGGACCTCGCCGCCTTCGAACACGGCGGCGGCTGGCCGGCGCTCGCCGAGGGCGAGGCCCTGTTCGAGGCGACCGCCGGCGTCAATCTGGGGCTCGCCGGTTTCATCGAGGCGGGAAGGGCGAGAGACTGGACCCTCGTCCCCACGATATGGTGCGCGGCGAGCCCCTCGGCCCATGTGACGGAGCATGCCTTCGAGACCCTCGCGGGCCGCCTCCTCGCGGCGATCGAACGGGCCCTGCCGCTCGACGCGGTCTTTCTCGATCTTCACGGCGCCATGGTCACCGAGCATCTCGACGACGGGGAGGGGGAACTTCTCGCCCGCGTGCGGGCCCTCGTCGGCGACAATGTGCCGATCGCCGCAAGCCTCGATCTCCATGGCAATGTGAGCGCGCGCATGGTGGAGGCGGCCGACTGCCTCGTCGCCTATCGCACCTATCCCCATGTCGACATGGCAAGGACCGGCGCGCGCGCGGCGGACCGCATGTCCGAGCTTCTCGCCGGCGAGCGCTACGGGAAGGCGTTCCGCCAGATCCCGTTCCTCATCCCCATCGCCTGGCAATGCACCGAGATGGAGCCGAACGCCTCGCTCTATCGCGCGGTCGCCGAGGCCGAGACCGGCCCCGTCGTCTCGACCTCCTTCCTCTGCGGCTTTCCGGCGGCCGACATTCCCGATTGCGGACCCTCGGTCCTCGCCTATGCCCGCACGGCAGAGGCGGCGAAGGCTGCCGCGGACGATCTCGCCATGCGGATCGAGGCCGCGCGGGCCGGCTTCATGGGAGAGGCCTTCGAACCGCTCGACGCCGTCGAACGGGCAATGGCGATCAGCAGGGAAGCCATCGCGAAGGGAGCGGCGCGCCCCGTCGTGATCGCAGACACCCAGGACAATCCGGGGGCAGGGGGCGATTCCGACACCACCGGCATGCTGAGTGCCCTCGTCGAGGCCGGCGCGCAAGACGCGGCGATCGGCGTGATCGTCGATCCGCAAGCCGCGCTCCGTGCCCACGAGGCGGGGATCGGGGCGAAAATCGAGATCGCGCTCGGCGGCTCGCCGAAGGTTGCGGGCGATGCGCCCTTCCTGGGCCGCTTCACCGTGGAGGCCCTGTCCGACGGGCAATTGCGCACCAAAGGCCCCTATTACGGCGACGCCCGGATGGATCTCGGCCCCTCCGCCTGCCTCAGGATCGGCGGCGTGCGCGTGATCGTCGCCTCGAAGAAGGCCCAGCTCGCCGACCGCGAGATGTTCCGCTTTCTCGGCATCGTGCCGGAGGAGGCGGCGATCCTCGTCGTGAAGAGCTCCGTCCATTTCCGCGCGGACTTCTCGCCGATCGCGGAGGCGATCCTCACCGCGACCGCGCCGGGGCCGATGCCGCTCTCGCCCGCCTCGCTCCCCTTCACCAGACTGAGGCCAGGCATCGCCCTTGCGCCGGAGGCACCGGCCGAACAAACCGCAAGCGACGCTGCCCGATGACAGACGCCACGGCCATGCGGGTGCGCCCGCGCTGGGGCCTGAAAGGAAACGAACCATGACCATCATTCCCGAGATCGAGAGCTTCAAGGCCGATCTGACGGCGATCCGCCACGATCTCCACGCCCATCCCGAAATCGGCTTCGAGGAGACGCGCACCTCGGCCATCGTCGCCGAGGCGCTGAGATCCTACGGTCTCGACGAGGTTCATACCGGCATCGGCGGCACCGGCGTCGTCGGCATCTTGAAGGGCACGGGCGGGCGGGAAGGCGAGGGGGGCCGGCGCATCGGCCTTCGCGCCGACATGGACGCCCTGCCCATGGACGAGCTGACCAACCTGTCCTATCGCTCCACAAGGCCCGGCCGCTTCCACGGCTGCGGCCATGACGGGCACACGACCATGCTGCTCGGCGCCGCGCGCTATCTCGCCGCGCACCGGGAGTTTTCCGGCACGGTGGTCTTCGTCTTCCAGCCGGCCGAAGAGGGTCTGGGCGGGGCGCGGGCGATGCTCGCCGACGGGCTGTTCGAGCGCTTTCCCTGCGACGAGATCTACGGGCTTCACAACATGCCGGATCTCGATATCGGCCAGGTCGCCGTGTTTCCCGGCAAGGCGATGGCGGGCGCGAGCTTCTTCGACATCGCGATCAGGGCGCGCGGCAGCCATGCGGCCATGCCGCACAATTCGAGGGACGCCGTCGTCATCGCCATGGCGCTCGCCCAGAACCTCCAGACCATCGTCAGCCGAAATGTCGATCCCCTGAAGCCGGCCGTCCTGTCGATCACGAAGATCGCTTCGGGCTCGGCCTATAACGTGATCCCGGAGGAGGCCTCGCTTTCCGGCACGATCCGCTTCTTCCACGACGAGGTGGGCGACCTCGTGCGCACCCGCATGCGCGAGATCGCGGCGGGCGTCGCCCTCACCTTCGGCTGCCAGATCGATGTCGACATCCGCGACGTCTTCACGGTCCTGGAAAACGACGAGGCGGCGACCGAGGCCCTGCGGGAAGCGGCGAGCGAGATCGTCGGCCCCGAGGGCGTCATCACCGAGCCGCGCCCCACAATGGGCAGCGAGGACTTCGCCGACATGCTGCGGACCGTTCCGGGGTCCTATTGCTGGGTCGGCCATGGCGGCACCATGCCGCTGCACAATCCGGGCTTCGTGCTCGACGACGAGATCCTGCCGATCGGGGCGAGCCTCCTTGCCCGCATCGCCGAGCGCCGGCTCGCCGGACAGACCGCCGAAATCTGAAGGAAGACGCCATGTTCGACGTGAAAACCGTTCCGCTCGACGCGGACGTGATGCTGGCGAGGCTCAGGCCCTGGATCGAGCTCGAAAGCCCGACCTACGACAAGCCCGCCGTGGACGCCATGACCGCGATGGCGGCGGCCGACATGGAAAAGATGGGCTTTTCCGTGGAGGTGATCCCCGGCCCCGAAGGCCTCGGCGACTGCGCCCGCGCGAGCTTTCCCCATCCGAAGGCCGGCGAGCCCGGCATTCTCATCATCGGCCATCTCGACACGGTCCATCCCATCGGAACCCTCGAAAAGCTCCCCTTCCGGCGCGAGGGCGACAAATGCTGGGGCCCCGGCATCTGCGACATGAAGGGCGGCAATTACGCCGCGATCTCGGCAGTGAAGGCCCTCGCCGAGATGGGCCATGAGACGAAGCTGCCGGTCCATGTGCTCCTCACCTCCGACGAGGAGATCGGAACGCCGGGCACACGCGCGCTCATCGAGGCGGAGGCCGCCAGGCACAAATACGTCCTCGTTCCCGAACCCGCCTGGGGCCGCAACACCCTCGTCACCGGCCGCTACGCCATCGCCCGCTACCACCTCACCGCGAACGGACGGCCGAGCCATGCAGGCGCGGCGCTCTCGCGCGGCCAGTCGGCGGTGAAGATGATGGCGCGCGAGCTTCTCGCCATCGAGGAGATGACGGGCGAGGACTGCACCTTCTCGGTCTCCGTCGTCCATGGCGGCCAGTGGGTGAACTGCGTGCCGACCGTCTGCCGGGCCGAATGCCTCTCCATGGCCAAGCGCCAGGAGGATCTCGATCGCGGCACCGAGCGCATCCTCGCCTTCAACCGGCAGAACGACGACGGCACCGGCTTCGTCGTGGAGAGAAGCGTCGTGCGCCCGGTCTGGGAGGCGAGCGCCGGCACCATGGATCTCTTCGAGCGGGCGAAACGCATCGGCCTCGATCTCGGCTTCGAGCTCTCCCATGCCAGCGAAGGCGGCGGATCGGACGGCAATTTCACGGGCGCGATGGGCCTTCCGACCCTCGACGGGCTCGGCGTCGTCGGAGCGAACGTCCATACGCTGGACGAGCATATCGAGGTCTCGAGCCTCGTCTCGCGCGGGCGCCTGATCGCGGGCCTTCTGGCGGACCTCGATTGAGCGCGCCGGGCAGCACGGGGCGGGGCGATACCCCGCCACCCGCACCGGCCGAGCGGCTTTCCGCCTTCGACCGGCCCGGCCATCTGCGCGCGCCGATGGCGGCGATCCCGGAGCCCTGCGACGAGAGCGCCGTGTCTCTCGCCGCGAAGATCCGCACAGGCGCGCTCTCGGCCACCGAATGCGTGAGCGGTTTTCTCTCCCATATCGAGGCGGTCAATCCGGTCCATAACGCGATCGTCTCCCTGCGCCCGCGAGAGGAGATTCTCGCCGATGCGGCCCGGGCCGACGCGGCGAGGGCGAAGGGCGAGGCGCTCGGCCCGCTCCATGGCCTGCCGATCGCCATCAAGGATCTCTCGCCGACCGCCGGGCTCACCACCACCTTCGGCTCGCCGATCTATTGCGGTTTCGTGCCGGACGAGGACGGTCTGGCGACGGCCCGCGTGCGGGCGGCGGGCGCGATCGTCATCGGCAAGACCAACACCCCGGAATTCGGCCTCGGCTCCCACACCTTCAACGAGGTGTTCGGCGCGACCGGGAACGCCTTCGATCCGGCCCGAAGCGCCGGCGGATCGAGCGGCGGGGCGGCGGTCGCGCTTGCGACGCGAATGCTGCCGATCGCCGACGGCTCCGACATGGGCGGTTCGCTGCGCAATCCGGCGGCGTTCAACAACGTCTTCGGACTTCGTCCGAGTTTCGGGCGGGTGCCGGCGCATCCGTCGGGCAATGTCTTCGAAGCCTCGCTCGCGACGGACGGGCCGATGGCGCGCTCGGCGGAGGATCTCGCCCTCCTTCTCGGCATCCAGGCCGGTGCCGATCCGCGCCAGCCCCTGTCCTTCGGCCTGCCCTCCCTCGGCCAGACGAGGATCATCGAAGGCACCGGGATCCGCATCGGCTGGCTCGCCGATCTCGGCGGCCATCTGCCCTTCGAGGCCGGCATTCTGGAGAGTGTGGAGACCGCGCTCGACGCGATCCCCGGCGCGCGGATCGAACCGGTCTCGATCGGTCTCGATCCGGAACGGATCTGGCAGGCCTTCTCGGTGCTGCGCCAGATCGAGATCGCCGGGCGCTACGGCGCGCTCCTGGGCGATCCGCGAACCCGCGATCTCCTGAAGCCGGAATTCGTCTGGGAAATCGAGGGAGGCCGGAGGCGCACCGGGCTCGACGGCTTCCTCGCCCGCCAGACCCGGGCCGAACTCCACATCGAGATGGCCGCCCTGTTCGAGCGCTTCGACATGGTCTCGCTACCGGCCGCCCAGGTCTTTCCGTTCCCGGTCGGATGGCGCTGGCCCCGGTCGGTCGCCGGGCGGGAGATGGACAGCTATCACCGCTGGATGGAATGCGTCGCCCTCGGCACCCTTTCCGGCTGTCCGGTTCTCGCAGCGCCCGCCGGCTTCAGGGGCGGGCTCGCCTGCGGATTTCAGCTCATCGCGCCCCATGGACGGGAAGCCGATCTCCTGGCGGTCGCCCGGCGTATGGAACGAGGCTGACGGGGCTAGAGCCCCGGATCCGGTCGATGAACCCGGTTCGAGGCTCCGGTCGATCGCCGACGCATCGGGCGATCGTCAGGCCGCGGCCTTGCGCCATCCGGCGGCGAGAACCCCCGCGCCGATCATCAGCGATCCGGCGAGGCGGTTGACGGTGCGCTGGACGCCGGGCCTGCGGATCGAGCGCCGGGCCATCGCGGCGAGCATGGCGTAGAGGGCGGCATTGAGGGTCGCGAGCACGAGGAAGGTCGCCTCGAAGATCACCATCTGCCCGAGGACCGGCCGCGACAGGTCGAGAAATTGCGGCAGGAAGGCCACGAAGAAGATGATGCTTTTCGGGTTGAGGGCCGTCACGACATAGGTGTGGAGGAAGATGCGAAGCGGTCGCTCCCTCGGCACGTCGTTCGCCGCCTCGCCGATCGCCTCCTCGGCGGCAAGGGCCGAGACCGGCGCTCGCCAGAGCTTGATGCCGAGATAGACGAGATAGGCCGCGCCGATCCATTTCAGCACCGTGAACAGCGTGGCGGAGGCCGCGAGCAGCGCGCCGAGGCCCAGCATGGAGGCGGTCATCGCCGTGAAATCGCCGAGCGCGACACCGGCGACGGTGGACCCGGCGGCCCTTCGCCCATGGCCGAGCGCATAGGAGACGACGAGGAGGATCGTGGGTCCGGGGATCGCCAGAAGGACGGCGGATGCCGCGACGAAGGCCAGCCAGTGCTCGAACGCCATGAGATCTCTCCGATCGGTCGGCCCGATCGAGCCACGAAAACGCGCCGGACACAAGGTCACGCGCATCTGAGCGGAGCATGGACCGGGGTTCCCTGCGCCGCGCCGGTTGGCGAACGGGGTTTCGGATCAATATCTCGGAGCAAGTAACGCCGCACGGGTTCGGGCCGGACCTTCGGGGCGCAGCGGATGGAAGGGCGCAGCGGCATGATCACGGGACTGGCGGTCGTTCCACGCGGCGAGTGGAGCGAGGCGGCCGATACGATCACCCTCGGGGCGGATGTGCGCGACCGCCGCCGCATGGCCATGGTCTCCGATGGCGGCATCGCCTTCCTTCTGGATCTCACCGGCACCCGCCGGCTCGGCGTCGGCGATGCGATCCGTCTCGACGACGGGCGGCTCGTGGAGGTGCGCGCCCGCCCCGAGCCGCTGATCGAGATTTCCGGCCGCGACACGGACCATCTCCTCTCCCTCGCCTGGGCGATCGGAAGCCACCATGTGGCGGCCGAATTTTCCGGCGGGCATATCCGCATCCGCGAGGCGGAGGGGCTTCACGAATTCCTGGAAGGGCTCGGCGCCAGGATCGAGCGGGTGGAGGCCGGGTTCGATCCCGAGGCGGATATCCGCCGGGCGCAGCTTCCCCCGAGAGCCGATGGCCTGCCCGCCGGGTTCCCCGACGGGAGCGCGGACGCGGCTCCCTGAGACCCGCATCTGGTTTCACCGCTCCGGGCGCCGAACCGGCATGGGCGGCCGGGCCGTTTTACCGCGAACCGCCGACTTTCGATGTTTCACGTGAAACATCGCCGCGATGTCATCCGCCTTCGCGCGGCCGAAGCGCCCCGTCGGCGCCGGACGGTCATGATGCCGGGAATGGGCATGACGCCCGATCTTCAGATCTCCTGCGGCCCACGATCATCGGACTCGATTCGTCATGCGAATGCAATATGGGCGGGCTACGACTCCCACGATTCTTGGGGTCCCTGTTCACAACTCTGGAGGGGTGGGGACGGGTTTGTCCGCAGGCTCGCGCCCTGTTCGAAAGCTCCGAGTTTTCCCCACCGCCGGACCGGGCGCGGGGAGTCGACAGGCCTTGCGGGAATTTGTGGAGATCGGTGTTCATCCGCTCTCCTTCCCGACATCTTCTCCCCAGCCGTCGATGAGGCCAGACCCTGCGCCAAAGGCCTGGAAAGCCGGGCGGTTCGGGCGCCCGTCCCCGCACTTCTCGACAGGCCCGCCCATCATCGTTACGAACCGTTCCAGAGTTCTTCGCCCATGGGGGAGGAGACAGGCCGCGATGTGGATTCTCGCTATCCACCGAGTCAAAGAAGAATCAAAAGATTCCTTTCAAAGGGATTCTTTAAGGGGAAGGGATCGCAGATGGCGGAACGCAAGCTCATGAAGGTGCTGGACGGCGAAACCGTCTTCCCGCCGCCGGTCTGGCTGATGCGGCAGGCCGGGCGCTACCTGCCGGAATATCGCGAGACGCGGGCAAAGGCCGGCGGCTTTCTGGATCTCTGCTACAATCCCGATTTCGCAGTCGAAGTGACCCTGCAGCCGATCCGAAGGTTCGGCTTCGACGCCTCGATCCTCTTTTCCGATATCCTCGTCATTCCCGATGCGCTCGATCGCGGCGTGCACTTCATCAAGGGCGAGGGACCCAAGATGACGCCGATCCGCGCCGACGAGATTGAGCGTCTCGATCCGAGCCGGGCCGAGACGCATCTCGCACCGGTCATCGCGACGGTCGCGCGGCTGAGGGAGGAGCTTCCCTCGGAAACGACGCTGATCGGCTTCTGCGGGGCGCCCTGGACCGTGGCGACCTATATGATCGCGGGACACGGCACGCCCGATCAGGCGCCGGCCCGCATGTTCGCCTATTGGAACCCGGAAGCGATGACGAAGCTTCTGACGCTGCTCGCCGAGATGAGCGCCGACTATCTGGTGCGCCAGCTGCGCGCCGGCGCCGACTGCGTGCAGATCTTCGACAGCTGGGCCGGCGTTCTCGACGATCAGGCCTTCCGGGACTACGCGGTCGCACCGGTCAAGCTGATCGTCGAGCGGGTGCGGGCGGCGGTGCCGGATGCCAAAATCATCGGCTTTGCCAAGGGCGCGGCCGCGCGCCTTGCCACCTATCGCCAGGAGACCGGCGTCGACGCACTCGGGCTCGACTGGCAGGTGCCGCTCGATTTCGGCCGCACCCTCCAGAAGGACGGCGCCGTCCAGGGCAATCTCGACCCCTTGCGCCTGATCGCCGGCGGCAAGGCGCTGGACGAGGGCGTGGACCGGATCATGGAAGCCCTGTCGAACGGCCCCTTCGTCTTCAATCTCGGCCACGGCATCACGCCCGACGCCCCGATCGAGCACGTGGAACGGCTCCTGAAGCGCATCAGGGGCTGACCCCGAGACCTGAGACTCGAGAACGGACGCCGGAGGAGGCGAGGGGGCGGACACGGCATCCCGCACCGCCGGTCTCTCCCTCTCGCTTCGGTGGGCCCCGGCGCGGGCCGGATCGGCGCGGCCCGATGGCACGGTGCTCCAAGCTGGACGTTGCGGCGGCGAACCGCGATATAGGCGAAAACGGACGGTCCCCGCCGCCCGAAAAGTTCGAAGTCCCGCCTCGCATCGCCCGCGCCGAGGCCCACCGCGTCACGCCAGGAAAGCCGACCCCATGAGCCAGACCAGCCGCACCAAGCCCTCGCCCGCCAAGATGATCGTGCCGGTCGTCGGCCTCCTCGCCATCGTCGCGGTGCTCTGGTTCATTCCGGTGGAGGCTCAGCTCTGGATCAAGTCGCTGCACATCTTCGCGGTGATCTCCTGGATGGCGGTGCTCCTCTATCTGCCGCGCCTCTTCGTCTATCACACCGAGGCCGGGCCGAAGACGCCCCAGTCGGAGACCTTCAAGGTGATGGAGCGCCGGCTCCTGAGGGGCATCGGCACGCCGTCGATGATCGTCACCTGGGCCGCAGGCCTCTGGCTCGCCGCCAAGGTGTTCGAGTTCCAGGGCGCCTGGCTCCACGCCAAGATCGCCTTCGTGGTGGTCCTCACCGCCATGCACATGTTCCTCGCCGCCTCCATGCGCCGCTTCGCGAACGACGCCAACACCCGCTCCTCGCGCTTCTGGCGCATCATGAACGAGGTGCCGGCGGTTCTCCTTGTGATCATCATCGTCCTCGTGGTGGTGAAGCCCTTCTGAGGGCAACGGGATCATGACGAGCGGGGACGGTCTGCCTATACTGTCGCGGCAACCGACCAAGCATGGAGCCCAGCCGATGAAGCGCAGTTTCAGGGTCAAGGCGTTCTGGGACGCCGAAGCCGGCGTCTATGTGAGCG
Source organism: Fulvimarina endophytica (assembly GCF_003403015.1). GTDB lineage: Bacteria > Pseudomonadota > Alphaproteobacteria > Rhizobiales > Rhizobiaceae > Fulvimarina > Fulvimarina endophytica. Next base: position 165,589 of record NZ_QURL01000003.1, on the reverse strand, counting down.
AAAGCGATATCGACGGTCTACATATCGAAGCCGAGACGATCGAGGGTTTCGAGGCCGTCATGGTCGAGAGTGCTCTCGATCTGATTCTCGCCAATCACCTGACACCGGAGGATCTGGCGACGACGCCTCTGCGCGATCTCATTCCGGCGATCTTCTGGGAGAGGCCCGAGGCAAACGTGCCCCGGGCGGCATGAGAGAATGCCGGAGGGTTACTATGCCGAGGTCTCGCGCCTCTTGCGCGAGGCGGGATATCGCTATGAGACCAATGCCAAGGGATCGCATGAGAAATGGCGCGATGAAGAGACCCGCCGCCTCGTTCTCGTGCCGCGAAACTTGAAAAGCAGGCACACCGCCAATGCGATCCTGCGCTCGGCAGGCATCGATCTGAAACTCTGACGGGCCCGGGCGCTTCGGTCCGGACCCCCGTCATCCGCCGGTGCGCGAACCCGGGCGCCCTCCCGGTTTTCGCCTTCGAACGAACAGGACCCGCCATGTCATCCCTGAAATTCGGAACCAGCGGCCTGCGCGGCCTCGTCGCCGATCTCGACGGACCGCCGGCCTATGCCTGGACGCGCGGCTTCGTGAGCCATCTGGAGCGCTCCGACCAGACCGGAACGCGCACCGTGATGATCGGCCGGGACCTGCGCGCCTCGAGCCCGGCCATCGCCGCGCGGGTCGCAGCCGGCGTGAAGGATGCCGGCTGGACGCCGGTCTCCTGCGGCGCGCTGCCGACGCCGGCTCTCGCCATGGCGGCGATGGCGCGAGGAGCGGCCGCTGTGATGGTGACCGGCAGCCATATCCCCGACGACCGCAACGGGCTGAAATTCTATTCGCCCGCCGGCGAGATCGACAAGGCGGACGAGGGCGGCATCCGGCTCGCTCATGACGATCTGGTGCCGCAGGTGCGCGAGGCCTCCCATGCTCTTTCGGAGGGCGAGATCGAGGATATCTCGGCCGAGGCGATCGAGGCCTATGTGGCGCGCTCGGTCGATTTCTTCGGGCCGCAGGCGCTGATGGGCCTTCGGATCGGCGTCTACGAGCAGAGTTCCGTCGCCCGCGATGTTTTGACGGCGATCCTTGCGGGTCTCGGCGCCGAGACCGCCGGGCTCGGGCGCGCCGACCGGTTCATCCCGGTCGATACCGAGGCGCACCGACCCGAGGATATGGAGCTGATCGCGGCCTGGGCCGAGGAATACGGCTTCGACGCGATCGTCTCCACCGATGGCGATGCGGACCGGCCGCTGGTCGCCGACGAGACCGGCGCGATCCTGCGCGGCGACGTTCTCGGAATGCTGACGGCACGGCATCTCGGCCTTCCGACGATCGTCACCCCGGTCACCTCCTCCTCGGCGATCGAGCGGTCCGACTTCGCCCGCAAGGTGGTTCGCACGAAGGTCGGCTCGCCCTTCGTCATCGCCGGCATGGCCGAGGCCTTGCGGGCCGGTCACAAGAGGATCGTCGGCTTCGAGGCGAATGGCGGCGTTCTCCTCGGCTCGGACGTTTCGCGCGATGGCCGTCGTCTCGCCGCGCTCGCGACGCGGGACGCAGCTCTCCCGATTCTCTCGGCGCTCGCCGAGGCGGCGGCGGCGAACGCCCCGCTCTCCTCCGTCACCGCCTCGCTGAATGCGGGCTTTGCGGCGGCCGACCGGCTGAAGGACATTCCGGCCGAGGCGAGCGGGCCGTTCCTTGAAAGGCTCGCCGGCGACGAGGCCTATGCGAGCGAGCTCTTCTCGCCGGTGGGGGCCATCGCCGAGATCGACAGGACGGACGGGGTGCGCACCCTCTTTGAAAACGGTGCCGTGATCCACTACCGGGCCTCGGGTAACGCGCCGGAGCTGCGCTGCTACGTGGAGGCGCCAAGCGCCGAGGAAGCCGCCCAGCGCCTCGCCTGGGGCCTGGAGACGGCAAAGCGGGCCGTCGCCTGATCGCAGGCGATTTCCTGCAGCTTCGGTCCCGAGACGTCGACGAGCGCCTCGGGCCGAAACGGGGACGAGGGTCTTCGGGCCATCCGATGTGTCGGCAGGAGCCACGAGCCTCGGGCCCGATTTGAGAATCGGGGTCTCGCGAAACGAAAACGGGCTCGCCATCGCGAGGATGGGAGCCCGTTCGTTCGAGAGATCGGTAAAACGGCCCTGAGGCCGTCCTTCGATCAGCGATAGAGGCTGATCGCCTGGCCGCCGGTGGTCTGGCCGTCATAGCGGGCTTCGCCCGAGGAGGCGAGGCTCGCGACATTGGTGCCGGTCGAGGTCTTCAGGACGACATTGTTGCCCGAGACGTCCCAGGCCGACACGTCGGCGACGGCGCCGGGGCAGCCGCGCGAGGCCGCGCGATAGCCGCCGCTCCACTTGGTGAGCGAGAGGATGATCTGGCAGTTGCCGCCGGCGGTCGTCACCTTGTAGGCGCCCAGAACCTTGTTGCGCGACAGGCTGCCGCCGCCCGAAGCGGAGGCGGATGCGGAGGCGTTGACGCCGACATTCGGATCGAGCGCGGCGGTCTGCGTACCGCCGTCGGTCTGGCCGTTCATGCTGCCGGCCATGGAGGAATTGTTGGTCGAGGGCGGCGGCGGCGGCGGGGGAGGCGGCAGCTGGCCCGAGGCGACCTGGGGGGTCGGCGAGGCCATCAGCGGCGAAACGCCGACATTGGCGTTCGCATTGGTGTTCGCGTTGAACTGCGGGATCGATTGCGAGCAACCGGCCGCGAGCAGTACGGCTGCGAGGGCGGCGCCCGTTGTCATCAGTCTGGTCATCAGTCGAAGGCTTTCCTGGTCGTTCGTTCGGCTGCTGCCGGGCACCGTTTCAGGGTTCTCATGGTCCCTGCCGGCGGGCTCTCCCGCATCTGCGCCACTCAAGCGGCCAATCCAGAGCGAAGCAAGGGCGAGCGCCGCAAAACCTGTGCCAAACTGCAACGCAGACACTTTATTGCAACAGATCGTCGATCAAACCCCGGGCGATCGCGTCAGGGCCGTCCCGTCGAGCGCCCTCAGGCGCTCTCGCCGGGTCCGATCGCGAGGCGATCGAAATCGCCGCTTTCGGGGTCCATGCCCCAGAGATCGCCGGTGCCGATATCGACCCAGGCCCCGTGAAGCGTGATCTTGCCCGCATCCTCGAGGTCCCGGATCATCGGGAAGGTGCGCAGATTGCCGATCGAGTGGCGGATCGCGGTGCGCTCGAGGGCGGCATGGCGCTCGCGCGAGGTCATGTGGTCGTTGCTGTTGAAGGAGGCGGCAACCGGATCGAGAAGGCTCATCCACTTGCCGATGAAGTCGCCTGGAGAGAGGGGATCTGCGCCCGGCGACAGGGCGGCGTGGATGCCGCCGCATCCGCTGTGGCCGAGGATGAGGATATGCTCGACCTTCAGCGCCTGGACGGCGAATTCGAGGGCGGCGGAGGTGGAGTGGTATTCGCCGTCGGGCTCGTAGGGGGGAACCAGATTGGCGACGTTGCGCACGACGAAGATCTCGCCGGGCGCCGAGTTGAAGATGGTCTCGGGAACCGCCCGTGAATCGCAGCAGGCGATGACCATGGTGGGCGGATGCTGGCCTTCGTCGGCGAGCGTGCGCAGGCGATCGCGATCGCCGGGAAGCCTCTTCTCGACGAAGGTTCGGTAACCGGTCAGAAGATGGTCGGGAAGATGCTGCTTGGTCATGAAGCCATCCAATAGATCGCGCGCGAGACGACGGCAACGCTATTTTGCGCCGTTGCCCTCACCCCTTACCCCTCAGCGCCGGCGCGGCGCGGCGAGCCGGCGCATCTGGACCATGGCCATCGGGGTGACGAGCGCCGCGGCATCGGTCTGGAGCGTCATCTCGTTCGCCCCGCGCTTGGCCGTGCGCGCCAGGATCTCGAAGACCGAGGCGGTGGCGAGCTTCAGTGCCTGGTCCGGCGAAAGCCCTTGAAGCGTGCGGGCGAGAAAGAGCGCCGCCGTCAGGTCGCCGCCGCCATGGGGGCCGTTCTCGATCAGCCGGTGTTCGGCGAGATCGCTGCCGCGCTCGGTGACGAGGAGATTGCCGATGCTGCCCGACAGCATGGCGTAGGCGGAGGTGACGAGGACGGTGGCCGGGCCCAGAACCCGGGCCGCTTCCGTGAGATCGGCATTGGTTTCGAGGACGAGTTCGCTCAGGACCTCGAGTTCGAACCGGTTGGGCGTGGCGATGTCGGCGATGGGCAGAAGCGCCTCGCGCACCGCCTCGACGATCTCCTGCGGCCGGTAGAGCCGGCCATCGTCGCCGAGCACGGGATCGAGGCAGTAGATGAGGTCCGGCCGCGTCTCGCGCAGGCGCTTCACGAGGCGCGCTGCCGCCCGCACCTGCCGCCCGGTCGCGAAATAGCCGGTGATGACCGCGTCGATCTCGCAGGAAAAGGGCGAGGCCGCGAGATCCTCGCACAGGGCCTCGAACGCGTCGTCGTCCGCCACGATGCGCGTCGAGGGACCGTGGCCGGGATGCCAGGGCAGGGTGATGGTGGGCAGCGACCAGACCGTGAAGCCGAGGCTTTCCAGCGCGAAGACGACGGCGCGGTTGCCGACGGCGCCGCGCACCACCTGGCTCGAGATCGCAAGGACGCTCATGGAGCCCGCCACGCCCTCCGCCGCCCCGCCTTCGCCGCGCAAGGTCCCGTCCGGCTTCCTCGCGCCGTCGATACCCGCCGGGATTCTCCTCGAGGGCGGCCGGTTCATGCGGCGAACTCGATGAGGAAGAGGGCGGCGAAGACGAGGAGACCTGCGACGCCCAGAAGGCGCCCGATGCGCATGCCGATCACCTCGATCCGGTCGTCCTGATCGGCGTCTTCGGCCTTGAAGAAGGCCCGGGGGCGCAGGAGCCAGGACTGGACATGGGTTCCCGTCTGCGGATCGGTCTCCTCGCCGATCCGCTTCAGGATGTGGCCGGCCTCGCGTCTGCGTGCCGCGTCTTCGTCTTCGCGGTATGCCATGGCGACAGATGTCTCCCATTAGAGAGCCGCGTGCAAGCCGTCCGCGTGGACTGCGGGCGCGAGCCCGCGACGGCTGGCAGAGCGGCGATCGCAAGGAGCCGGGCGAGGTGTCGCCCGCACGCGGTTCGTCCCTGCGGCGGGAGAAAAGAAGCACCTGCCCGCGCTTTTCACGATTGCAACTTCGGCGCCGTGACCAACTTCGTCCGCAAGGCCGCCCGAAGATCGCGGGCGCATTCGACGCGATCGGTGCTAGGCTCGGCCCCGCATCCGGATGCTTGCGACCCGATCCGCGGGCAGAACGGGCGGCTAGCTGCGACCGGATGGATGCGACGGAAGACGGCAGACCTGATGAGGAATGGGAGAGGCGAGATGGGCAGACCGGATCATTCGACGAAGGCCGAGGTCTTGAAGGCGGTCACCGAGGCGCTCGGCGAGGGTGGGGCTGCCCGAAGTCTTGCGCCGCTGCTTCTCGCACGGCCGCCGGTGGAGGATCTCGCGGCTTTCGAGACCGGGGCTCTCGCCCTTGCCGTGCGGGCCGCGACCGATGCCCTCCACACCCATCGCGGCAGCGAGCCGATCGTGCGAGTCGAGGCGCCGGAGGGCTTCACGCGCGACGGCCAGGGCATGCAGCTCGTCACCGTGGTCAATCCGGACATGCCGTTCCTGTTCGATTCCCTTGCCGGCGAGCTCGCGGCACGCTCCTCGACCACCCACTACATCTCCCATCCGATCCTCGACGTGATCCGCGGGTCGAACGGGGAGGTGACCAGCTTCTCGGCCTCCACCCATGCGACGGCCAGGGACGCGGCGGTGGAGCGCGTCAGCATCATCCAGTTCGCGATCGACCGCTTCGCCGATCTCGATGGCGGCGAGAAGCTCGCCGAGGCGCTGACGCGGATCCTCGGCCATGTGCGCCTCGCCAACAAGGATTTCGCCGCCATGCGCGAGCGGGCCGATCAGGTGATCGCCTCCCTGCGCGAGGTTGAGCGCAAGGCCGACGAGACGCGCCGGCCCCTGATCTCGGAATCGGCCGAGCTCCTGCAATGGCTGCGCGACGACAACTTCATCTTCCTCGGCAGCCGGCGCTATGACTTCGACGGCGATGCGGAGGGCGAGAGCCTGTCGCGGCGCGAGGACGGCAATCTCGGCATCCTCGCCGATCCCTCGGTCTCCATTCTCGGGCGCCAGGGCGGGCCGACGGCGACGACGCCGGAGATCCGCGCTTTCCTCGACGCGCCCCAGCCGATGATCGTGACCAAGGCGAACGCCAAGACGGATGTGCACCGGCGCGCCTATATGGACTATATCGGGGTCAAGCAGTATGACGAGGCGGGAAACTTAGCCGGCGAAGTCCGGTTCGTGGGCCTCTTCACCTCCACGGCCTACACGCGCTCGATCCTCTCCATTCCTTATCTGCGCCTCAAGGCCGAGACGGTGATCGCCCGCTCGGGCTACCGCTCCGATTCCCATTCGGGCAAGGCGCTGCTCAACGTCCTCGAATCCTATCCGCGCGACGAGATCTTCCAGATCGACGTCGACACGCTGGAGACCTTCGCGGCGACGACCGTCGACCTCAACGAGCGGCCGCGCATCAAGGTCATGCCGCGCCACGACCGGTTCGACCGGTTCGTCTCCATCATGGTCTACGTGCCGCGCGAGCGCTACGATTCGAGGCTTCGCGAGCGCATGGGCGCGCTTCTCGCCGATGCTTATGAGGGCCGCGTCTCGGCCTTCTATCCGGCCTTTCCCGAAGGGCCGCTCGCGCGCATCCACTTCATCATCGGCCGGCGCTCGGAGACGCTGCCCGAGGTCGACACCGCCGATCTCGAGGAGGAGATCCGCCAGATCGCGCGCAATTGGGGCGACACCTTCCACGCCGTTCTCGCCCGCGAGGGCCGCTTCGGCGAATTTTCGGACTATGCGCCGGGGCTTCCCGAAACCTATCGCGACGTGATCACGCCGGAGGAGGCGGTGGCCGATGTCGCGGTGATTGCGGGCCTCGATGCGGGCGCGCCCCTCTTCATGGACTTCTACCGAAGGCCGGGGGACGGAACGGATCTCGTGCGCCTCAAGATCTACCATCTCGGCGAGGCGGTCTCCCTGTCGACGCGCGTTCCGATCCTCGAGAACATGGGTTTTTCCGTCACCTCGGAACGCACCTTCGAACTGCGCCGGCCCGACGGGGCAGGGGTCCATATCCACGACATGGACCTGGAGCGCCGGGCGGGCGGGGAGATCCTGCTGAAGGACGAGGGCAAGTCGCTGGAGGAGACCTTCGCCAGCGTCTGGGCGCGGCGGATCGAGAACGATCCGTTCAACGCCCTCGTCCTCGAAGCCGGTCTCAGCCACCGGCAGGCGAACGTCCTGCGCGCCTATGGCCGCTATCTGCGCCAGGCGGGTCTTACCTATTCGCCGGGCTATCTCGCCCAGACGCTGAACCGGCGCCCCGATTTCGCGACCCGCCTCTTCGAGATGTTCAGCCGGGCCCTCGATCCGAAGACTGAGGGGGCCGGCGAGATCGTCGACGGGGAGGCTGCGGCCGAGGGCGTTCCGGGCATGGACCCGGATCTCTGCCGCCGGGCGGCCGCGCGGGGCGTTGCCGACCTGTTCTCCCAGTTCATCGAGAAGCTGGAGGAGGTCGACGCGATCGACGACGATCGCATCCTGCGCCATTACGCGGCCGCGATCCTCGCCACCCTGCGCACCAACTACTTCGCCGTCGACGGCACCAGCAACGATCTCGACAACAGGCCCGGCGACGTGTTGCCGGCGCTCGCCTTCAAGTTCGACAGCGCCGGCGTCGAGGGCCTGCCCCGGCCGGTGCCCTTCCGCGAGATCTTCGTCTTCGACGCCCGGGTGGAGGGCGTCCATCTGCGCTTCGGCAAGGTGGCGCGCGGCGGTCTGCGCTGGTCCGACCGGGCGCAGGACTATCGCACCGAGGTTCTGGGTCTCGTGAAGGCCCAGCAGGTGAAGAACGCCGTCATCGTGCCGGTCGGCGCTAAAGGCGGCTTCTATCCCAAGCGCCTCCCCGACCCGGCCGCCGATCGCGATGCGTGGTTCGCCGCCGGCAAGTCCGCCTATGTGGTGTTCATCGCCTCGCTCCTGTCGGTCACCGACAACATCGTCGGCTCGGACGTCGTCGCGCCGGAACTCGTCAAGCGCATCGACGGCGACGATCCTTATTTCGTGGTCGCGGCCGACAAGGGCACGGCGACCTTCTCCGACACGGCCAACGCCATCGCCCAGTCGGAGGACTTCTGGCTCGACGACGCGTTCGCCTCGGGCGGCTCGGCCGGCTACGACCACAAGGCCATGGGCATCACCGCGCGCGGGGCCTGGGAGACGGTGAAGCGCCATTTCCGCGAGATGAACCACGACATCCAGTCCGAGCCCTTCACGGTGGCGGGCTGCGGCGACATGTCGGGCGACGTCTTCGGCAACGGCATGCTGCTTTCGCGCAAGACGAGGCTCCTCGCCGCCTTCGACCATCGCGACATCTTCATCGATCCGAATCCCGATCCCGAGACGAGCTTTGCCGAGCGCGAACGCCTGTTCGCCAAGGACCGCTCCTCCTGGGCCGATTACGACGCGGAGAAGATCTCGAAGGGCGGCGGCGTCTTCTCGCGCCGGCACAAGCGCATCTCGCTGTCGCCGGAGGCGCGCGAGGCGATCGGCTTCGACAAGGAGAGCGGAACCCCCGCCGAGATCATCAGCGCGATCCTGAAGAGCCCGGTGGATCTTCTCTGGTTCGGCGGCATCGGCACCTATATCCGCGCCTCGAACGAGAGCAATGCGGATGTGGGCGACCGGGCGAACGACGCGCTGCGCATTCCGGCGGCCGAGATCCGTGCCAAGGTGGTGGGCGAGGGCGCCAATCTCGGCGCGACCCAGCGCGGCCGTATCGAATTCGCCCGGCGCGGCGGCAGGATCAATTCCGACGCGATCGACAATTCGGCCGGCGTCAACACCTCCGACGTGGAGGTGAACATCAAGATCGCCCTGAAGAGCGCCATGGAGGACGGGCGGCTGGAGCGCGAGGCGCGCAACGAACTCCTCGCCTCCATGACCGAGGACGTCTCGCGCCTCGTCCTCGTCAACAATTACGAGCAGTCGCTCGCGATCTCCCTCGACGTGCGCAAGGGCAATGTCATCCTGCCGCTCCAGGCCCGGTTCATGAGCGCGCTGGAGGAGACGGGCGATCTCGACCGGGTGGTGGAGGTGCTGCCGGGCGAGGGGGCGATCGGCGATCTGAAGGGTTCGGGGACAGGTCTCACCCGGCCGGAGGTCGCGGTTCTCCTCGCCTATGCCAAGCTGACGTTGTTCGACCAGCTGGTCGATAGCGACCTGCCGGACGATCCCTATCTCGCAGCCCGGCTGCATGCCTATTTCCCGAAGGCCATGCGCGAGAACTTCGCCCGCGACATCGACGGCCACCGGCTGAAGCGGGAGATCGTGGCGACGGTTCTCGCCAACGACTTCGTCAACCGCTGCGGCCCGACCTTCCTGACCGTGGTGCGCGAGGCGACGGGCGCCTCGCCGTCGGAAATCGTGCGCGCCTATGTGGCCGCCCATGACGGGCTCGAAGCGGAAGGCCTGTTCGAGCGCATCGACGGGCTCGACAATAAGGTCGACGGCACGCTCCAGAACGACCTCTACGAGGCAGTGGCCCATTTCCTGCGCCGCACAACACGCTGGTTCGTGCGCAACGAGAAGTTCACGAGCGGCCTCGAACAGGTCGTCGCCGACTGCCGGGAGGCGCTGGCGGGCCTGAAGCCGAAGCTCGCCGATCTCGCCTCGGACGCCTCGCGCTCGCAGATCGAGGAGACGAAGCGGGGGCTCGCCGAGAAGGGCGCGCCGGAGGACCTCGCACGCGATCTCGCGATCCTGCCGCTCGTCGCGCTCCTGCCGGACATCGCCTCTGTTTCACGTGAAACATCGGCCGATGCGCGGCAGGTCATGGCCACCTATTTCGCCCTTACCGACCGGTTCGAGATCGGCCGGCTGGAGCGGGCGATCTTCACCCTCGAGGCTGAGGACTATTACGAGATCCTCGCCCTCGACCGCTCGGGCAGCCAGATCGCCGAGGCGCGGCGCAAGCTGACGGCCGGCGCGCTGAAGCGGTTCGGGGAGAAGGAAGACCCAGCCGGCGCCTGGATCGAGGAGAACGCCGACAGCGCCCGCCGCATCGGAAAGCAGATTCAGACCCTGACGGGAAGCGGCGAGACCTCGGTTCCGCGCATCACGGTGGCGGCGGGCCTCCTCGCCGATCTCGCGGGATAGGCGAAGGCCGAACGGGTCGAAGGAGAGGGCCGCGACACGAAGACCGGACCCGGTTCATGGATCGGGTCCGATAGCGTTCGGTGAGTGATTGCCGGGAGAGTTCGTGGAGGATCGAAGAGGGGGAACGGCGCGCCGGGGGCGCTGCCGTTCCGAGGGGCCCTCAAGCCCGGTGCTTACTTCTTCTTGCCCTTGTCGTCGTCCTGCGCCTTGGCGAAGCGGGCCGGCGTTCCGGCGGCGGGGGCCGTGGCGGGCTTGGCGGCCTTCTTGTCGGCCTTGGGTTTGCGAACTTCCTTGTTCGAGCGCATTTGGCCTTTGGCCATGGTCCACATCCTTCGGGGGGCGATTTCGAACCGACCGCCGAGCGCTTCGTCCGAAATCGCGTAAAGGACGAAGGCGCATCTCATCCGGCGCTCCGGAGGCGATCATATCACCGGGCAGGACACCGCGCCAGATGAGGCGGGCTTAGCCCTTGCGCCAAAGGGGCCTGCGGGGCGAGAAGACGGGCGAAGGCGAAGAGAGGACGAGGCGTTTGATGCAGCTCGGATCGATCCATGTCCATCCGGTCAAGGGTGGACGTTCGGTGTCGCTGGAGGCCGCGGAGCTTTCACGCGAGGGCCTTCTCGGCGACCGGCGCTGGATGCTGGTCGATGCGGACGGCAAGTTCGTGACCCAGAGGCAGATGCCGGCGCTGGCAAGGCTCGAAGCCGAGATGACCGAGGACGGGCTGATCCTCGTCTTCGGCGAGACGGGCGAGCGCTTCGTGCCCTTTCCGGACGGCTCCGAGCGCCTCACCGCCCGCATCTGGCGCGACGCGGTGGACGTGGCGCTGGCCGATCCCGAGACGCAAGGGGCGATCGCGCGCTGGTTCGGGCGCGATCTCCGGCTCGTCTATCAGGACCGGGTGGAGCGCCTCGCCGATCCCGATTTCGCGCCGGACGAGAGCCCGGTCTCGCTCGCCGACGGCTATCCGATCCTGATCGCGACCACGGCCTCCCTGAGGGACCTCAATTCGCGGCTCGTCTATGACGGTCTCGATCCTGTTCCCATGAGCCGCTTCCGCCCGAACCTCGTGATCGACGAGGCCGAGGCCTGGCGCGAGGACGGGTGGAGCGCGATCCGCATCGGCGGCGTGGTGCTCGATCTCGTCAAGCCCTGCGCCCGCTGCACGGTGACGACCGTCGACCAGATGGACGGGGCTTTTGCCGGCGAGGAGCCGCTGCGCATCCTGCGCGAGACCCGCATGTCGGCCGACCGGAGGGTTCCGGGCGTCCTGTTCGGCTGGAACGCGGTCCCGCGCGGGGAAGGCCGGCTGGATGTCGGCGACCGGGTCGAGGTCCTGGCGACCCATGAGCGGGACATCGTGCGCGGCTGACGCACCGGCGGCCCGCCGGGTGATCCTCGCCGCCGCAACCATCATCGCGGCAACCCGGCCTATCTGATTGCGACGAGCGCGGGCACTCGGCGAGCCGGGTTCCGCCCGCTCCGTGTTCGATCCCGTCACGGCGCTTCAGTAGCCATCAAGCGGCCACCGAGCGGTCATCGAGCGGCCCTGCCGGAGCGTTCGATTCAGGATTTGCAAACCCTGTCGCGCGAATTTATCTCAAGTTCTCACAATATTATCAGTCGTGACGCAGATTTACCATGCGGAACGACTTTCCTTGCCTCGGGCCGGTCCTTGCCGTCAAAAGAATAACCGACCCAAAGACATGTCTCGTCGCGCTCTTCGTCGTCCGGACTTGTCGATTGAACGTAAGGGAACCTTCATGTCGATGTCCGCTGTCTTCGCCAAAGCTCCGTTCGCATCGGGTGCGATCGGCCTCGGCGCCCTTGCGACGCTTGCCGGCCTGTCGCAGATCGCCGCCTCGGCCATGGCCGGCCTGGATGTCTGCGGCGACATCGCCTCGCTTCCTCTCCTTGCCGCTCATCTTGCCGGCGGCGCCCATTGCACCGGTTGTCCCCTCGCGCTTCTCGGCCTGACGGTGATGCTCGCGGGCACGCTCCTCCATCCGGCCTCGAAGTCCGGTTCGCGGACGGGCGCCGCACTTGAGGCCGCTGCCGCCTGATCGCGCCTGCGATCCCTCATCCGCCATCGCCGGGGCGCTCGCGCCCCTGACCATCGCCGACCGCCCCTTTCAGCCGCGTCCGTCATTTCAGAAAGTCCTTGATCATGGCCAATGTCATTCAGTCCACCATCGACCAGGAGCAGATCACCGGCGCCTTCGCGCTCGCGGTCGATGCCCGGTTCGACGATCTGAGCGCGGGCCCCGGCCAGACGCTGTTCGACTTCAACAACGGCAACGGCGTCGACAATATCCGTCTCTCCCAGGTGGGCGACACGAACGCCATCGAATTCGTCATCATGCGCGCCGGCGCCGAGTACCGGGTGGTCGCCGAAAACGCGATCGTGGAGGGCGAGACGGCGACCTGGCGCGTCGGCATCGATCCGACCGGCGTGATGCGCATCGCCAAGAACCAGCAGCTTCTCGTGGAGGGCGCGAAGGGCGACGCCGTGCTTCCGGCGGACGTGGTGCGCGAGAGCCATCTCGTCGGCCAGTCGAGCGATCCGGCGAATGCCGACCTCTCCGGTCTCGTCCTCAACCTGAAGATCGCCAATTACGGCAATGTCACCGAACTCGATCCGGCCTATCAGGGAAGCCCCTGCGCGACGACCGGCGAGGTTCGCTGCTTCTGCGACACCCTGACCGCGACGGGCGAGAAGATCGCCGGGGAGAATTCGGAGACGCGGTTCTCGCCCAAGGATGCCGAGGGCGACGGCGAATGGAGCCAGGTCCAGTCCCTCGGCGTCATCCCGATCCACGCCATGGTGCTGCCGGACGGAAAGGTCCTGAGCTTCGGAAGCAACGAGGCGGGCGCCCAGACCGGCCAGTTCGTCTACAGCCTCTACGACCCCACCACCGGCGTCGACAAGATCCTGCCGAACACGACCGGCGTCGACATCTTCTGCTCCAACATGTCGCTCGATCCGGTGACCGGAAACGTCATCATCCTGGGCGGCGATGCGCGCGGCGAGGGCGGGTGGGTCAACACCGCCGTCAACGACGTCGTGATCTTCGACTACCAGACCCAGACGCTGCGCAATGCCGAAGCCGGCGACATGCATTTCGACCGGTGGTACGGCTCCTCCGTGACGCTGCCGAACGGTGAGATCTTCATCGTCGGCGGGGCCGGCGGCGGAGACGACATCCCGGAGATTTACAATCCGGTGACCGGGCCCCGCGTCCTGTGGGACGCCAAGGTCGAGATCGACTTCTGGTATCCGAAGATCTTCGTCAGGAGCGATGGCAAGGTCATCGTCATGTCCAAGGAAGGCGGCGTCTTCGCGATCGGCACCGAGGGCACCGGCTCCAGCGAACGGGTCGGACAGGTCGAGTTCGACCTCGGCATCGACAGTGCGGCCATCATGTACCGGGAAGACAAGGTCCTCGTCCTCAAGGAGGACGGCGATCTCTACACCATGGACCTCAACGCCTCCTGGCTGGGCTTCACCAAGGTCGTGGACCTGAACACCCCGCGTCACGATGCCGGCATGGTCATGCTGCCCGACGGCCGCGTCCTCATCGCGGGCGGCTCGGCACGACCCAACGATCTTGCGACCGCCGACGATTCCATCAAGATCTGGGACCCGGAGACCAACGAGATCGAGAGCGGCCCTGGCTCGGCCGTCGCCCATCTCTACCATTCGAGCTATGCGATGCTGCCGAACGGGACGGTCTGGGTCGGCGGCGGCGGCGCGCCCGGCCCGCTCATCAACACCAATGTCGAGTTCTACGCGCCGAGCTATTTCTACGGCGAGGACGGGGAACTCGCCAGGCGGCCCGAGATCACGGATGCGCCGCGCAATATCGAGGCGGCCGCGAGCTTCACGATCACCGTCGACGACACCTCCGACATCGCGCGCATCACGGCCCAGCGCACCGGCGCCTCGACCCATGCGACGAATTCCGACACGCGCTTCCTGGAGCTCGACTTCCGGGTCGTCGACGCGACGACGATCGAGGTCCAGCCCGCCGGCGCGAGCATGCTGCCGGGCTCCTGGATGATGTTCGTCCTCGACGACAAGAACGTCCCCTCCATGGCGGCGATGCTCGGCGTCGACATGGCGCCGGTGGTCGCGACCGATCCGATCCTGCCGGGGGATGCGCGGCTCGAAGTCTACGGCATCGACAAGGATCCGATCGACGGCCCCTTCGACCTGACGGTGGAAGCCCGGTTCGACGATCTGGACGCCGGACCCTGGCAGCGCGTCTTCGACTTCGGCAACGGCGCGGCGCAGGACAACGTCCTCCTGTCGCAGGTCGGCGTCTCCCGCGATATGCAGTTCGAGATCTTCGTCGGCAATGAGGGCCACCGGATCGTCGCGCCGAACGCGCTCGTCGAGGGCGAGACCGCGAAATGGTCGGTCTCCGTCAGCGACAGCGGCTACATGAAGATGTGGAAGAACGACGTTCTCGTCGCCGAAGGCCAGGGCGCCGTGCCGCGCGACGTCGACCGCGTCTCCAATCTCATCGGCCAGTCCAACTGGACCCAGGACACCCCCCTTCACGGCATGGTCCGCTTCCTCGAGACCGTGAACGAGGGCGACCTGCCCGAATACGTCCATATCGGCCTGCCGAAGATCTCGATCGCGGCGACGGGCAATGCGCAGGCCGGCGACGGCGAGAGCGTCGACCTCGTCTTCCGCGTCGCCCTCGACCAGGCCGCGCCGAGCGTCGTGACCGCGAAGATCGCGATCGCCGGCGGCACGGGTCCGTCCGAGCTGATCATTCCGGCGGGCGGGCGCGGGGCCGAGATCGTCGTGAGCGTCGCCGCTGCCGACGTGAAGAGCGCGATGGAGAAGGTCTCCGTCTCCCTCACCGATCTGACCCAGGCCCGGGCCGGCGACACGCTCGAAGCTTCCGCCCTCGTCTTCGGCGAGGAGAGCATCCGGTTCGGCGACAAGATCTATGCGGAGGGTACGCCGGGGCTCGGCTATTTCGAGGCCAAGGCCGAGGCCGAACGGATGGGCGGCAAGCTGGTGGAGATCGGCAGCGCCGAGGAGAACGCCTTCGTCCACAAGACCTTCGGCGGCGAGGACCGGATCTGGCTCGGCCTCAGCGATGCGGTGACCGAGGGCGTTTGGCAGAACGGCTCGGGCAAGGCCGCGGGCTATCTGAACTTCGCACCGGGCGAGCCGAACGATTATGGTGGCAGCGAGGACTTCGCCGAGATGCGGCCGGACGGGTTGTGGAACGATGTGGACGACGCGCCCGCCGCGCGCGGCCGCACCGTGATCGAATTCGCGGTCGCGGACGGGGCCAAGGAGCCGCCGGTGACCCCGCCGGTCTCCCCGCCCGTGACCGAACCGGAGCCGGGACCCGAGCCGACGGCCTATGCGATCGACGGTGTCTTCACCGCGACGGTCGTCGCGCGCTTCGACGATGTCGCCGGCGGCGAGTTCCAGCGCCTGTTCGACTTCGGCAACGGCGTGGGCGCGGACAATGTCTGGATGGGCCAGCTCGGCCGCACCAATGACATTGCCTTCGAGATCTGGAAGGACGGCGTCCCCCATCAGGTGGTGGCGAAGAACGCCATCGTCGAAGGCGAGACCGCCGTCTGGGCGGCCACCGTCGATGCCGGCGGCGTGATGCGGATCTACAAGGACTTCGCTCAGATCGCCATGGGCGAGGGGGTCGTGCCCGCCGATGTCGACCGCACGAGCGAGCTCGTCGGCCGCTCGAACTGGGGTGCCGACACGCCGCTCATCGGCGAGGTGCTGGATATCGACGTCGATGCCGGGCTCCACACCTTCTTCGGCAGCGGAAGCCGCAAGACCGGCGAGTTTTTCTTCGGCTCGCCCAAGGACGAGAGTCTCACCGGGACGGCGGGCCACGACCGCTTCGGCGAGACCAAAGGCGTCGACCGGATCGACGGGCGGGCCGGTTTCGACACCGTCATGGTCTCGGGCTCTCCCGACGACTACCGGGTCAGCGTCGGGACCGATGGAAGCGTCGTCCTGCGCAACGTGACCTCGCCGGCTGCCGAGACCAAGATCATGCTGAATGTGGAAGCGGTCTACTTCTCAGGGCCGAAATTCCAGATGACCATGGACACGGTCCTCTCGGTGGTCTCGCGCGACGGGGGCGGCACGCCCGACCCCGAACCGCCGGTGGCCGGGAACGCCGCGCCGGTGGCCAAGGGTGATGCGCTCTGGTTCTCCCTGAGCGCGGGAGAGGCCGTTACCGGCGAGACCGCCTTCATGCTCTTCAACGACACCGATCCCGACGGCGACCCGCTTCAGGTCGTCTCCGTCTCGGCCTTCAGCGCGCGGGGCGCGGCGGTCAAGCTGCGCGATACCAATGGCGACGGCGTCTTCGATGCCATCGACTACGATCCGACCGTCTCGGCCGAGCTTTCGGCCCTGTCGCGCGGCAGTCAGATCGACGACGTCGTCGAATACACGATCTCGGACGGCAAGGGCGGCACGGCGACGGCCCGCGTCGACCTCACGATCGACGGCGTGGCGGAGCCGGGTGCGGACGTGGCGAACGAGGCGCCGGTCGCAAACGACGACCACCTGTGGTTCTCGCTCGCCGCAGACGAGGCGGTGACCGGCGAAACGGGCTTCATGCTCTACAATGACACCGATCCCGACGGCGATCCGATCCAGGTCGTCTCCATCGACGCCTTCAGCGCGCGCGGTGCCGCGGTTCGCCTGCGCGATACGACGGGCGACGGGGTGTTCGACAGCGTCGACTACGATCCGACGGTCTCGGTGGAACTGAAGTCCCTCGAACGGGGCTCCCAGGTGGACGACCAGATCTCCTACACGATCTCGGACGGCGAGGGCGGGACCGCGTCGGCGACGATCCACCTGACGATCGACGGGACGGCCCTGCCGCTCGACACCTCGGCCGGAAGCCTCGACGCGGTGGCCTTCGCCGATCTGAACTTTGCGGACGAGGGCTCGGTCGATGCCGATACCGGCGACGCCGCGCCGTTCGATCTCGCTCCTGCCCACGACCACGTCGCCGCCTGACGGCTGGATCTCTCCCAAGGAATGCGGGCGGAACCGGTTTCGCCCGCATTTCGATTCATGGAATTGGTTCGGCGAACGGGTGGCGCGCCGCGCCAAACCGCGCCGGGGGCCGGCGGCGTCTGGCGGAAGGAAGCCTCGGGCCTCTGCCCTTGTGTCGCCCGTTCAGGCGGACGGGGCGATGCGCGGTCCCGGCCCCGGCCCCGGCCCTCGTCCCGGTCCCTTGCGCCCGCGCCGCCGGTGGCGCTCCAGGACCGCCATGGCGAGCCAGGCGAGGAGGAAGGCGGCCATCGTCGAAAGGGCCCAGAGGGACAGCAGCGTCTGCGCCGGCACCCGGCCGTTGAACTCCCGCGCGAGCCCGAGGCCGAAGGCCGCGTACCACGAGACGGCCGAGATGGTCGCGACCGCGATCATGGAGGTTCGCAGCCCGGCCGGCATGGACAGGAGCGGCTCTTCCGACAACCGTTCCTCGAAGCGCGGCAGGCAATAGGCGTGGAGAAGGATGCCGTTGATCGTCAGGACGGCGACGATGACCACCTTTGCGAGGATCTTCGGATTGTCGAGAAGGGCCGGCTGGTCGAACCAGTAGAGCGCCAGGAATCCGAGACCCGAGACCCACAGCGCCAGAAGGCCCGCCCCCGTCACCCGCGCGAGGATGACGAGCATGTTGGCGTTGCGCATCTCGAAGCGGCCGCGCAGCACCGCGCGCGCGAGCAGGACGTCGAGAACGATCACGCTGCCGAGACCGGCGCAGAGGCCGAGGAGATGTAGCGCGCGCAGGATCGTCCGCGCCTCCAGCGGCGGCAGGCCGAAGGGGAGGGCGAGGGCGAGCGCGCTCGCGGCACCCGCGCCCGCGCCGGCTTCGAGGCCGAGGCGCAGCTCGAAATGCGCGAAGGCATCGCTCGCATGGGCGCCCGCGCTCACGGCCGAGGCGAGAAGCGCTGCGGCGCAGGCGAGCGTGACGATGCCCGGATGATGGCGGCTCATGACGATCCCCGATCCCTCGATGGTTTTTGCGACCTGCCGATGCCCGGCCCGCGATCTGCAACGAAAGATGAGATTGCGCATGCAGGGCGCGCTGCGCGCGGGCTTTCCCGATCATGGCCCGTCCGGGCTTTCAGAGAGGTGAACGGAGGGTGAATCGCTACCGGAGGGGCCGGAAATCGCCGCCGGACCGCCTCTCTTTGCCGGGCGTTAACCAACGCGTCCTAACCTTCGGGAAGGACGGAGTGCATGATGTCGGCAATTCTGAAACTCTTGGGCGAGATCCCCAAACCCCATCGGCGGGCGCTCGTGCTGTTCACGATCCTCGCCAATGTCGCGGTTCTGGCGCCCTCCCTGCACATGCTGCAGATCTACGACCGGGTGCTCTCCTCGGGCAGCGTCGCGACGCTCGTGGGCGTGACGCTCGCCGCCCTCGTCGTCCTCGCGCTCTACGGTCTGTGCGAATTCGTGCGAAGCCGCGTCGCCAGCCGGCTCGCCGCCGACTACACCATGCGCCGCAGCCAGCTGCTGTTCGCCGAACTCGCCCAGGCCAATCGCGGCTCGGCCGTGCGCGTCTCGGCGATCCGGGACTTTGCGACCGTGCGGCAGTTCATCGGATCGAAGATCCTCACCGCCTGCTTCGATCTTCCCTTCGTGCCGGTCTATCTCGTGCTCCTTGCCATGGTTCACTGGTCGATTGGGCTTCTGGGCGCCGTCGGCATCCTTGCGATCGTGTTTCTCGCCTGGCTGAATTCGCTCGCCACCAGCAAGACCCGTCTCGCCTCCCAGAAGGCGGAAGGCGACGCCACGGGATTTGCCCAGTCGGTCTTCCAGCGCGCCGAGGACGTGCGCGCCATGGGCCTCATCCACACGCTGATGGATGCCTGGACGAAGAAGACCGCCGCGAGCCTTAACGCCGCCGAGGAGGCGAACGAGGTCGCATCGCCCTTCGCCGCCGCGAGCCGGACCCTGCGGCTCGCGATCCAGGTTCTGGTGATGGCGCTCGGCGGATGGCTCGTTCTCCAAGGCTCGATGAGCGGCGGCCTGATCTTCCTCGCCTCCATGGTGTCGGGCCGCGCGCTCGCACCGATCGACGCGATCATCGGCGGATGGGACCAGCTGGTGCGCGCGGGCGCGGCTTATGGAAACGTCGAGGCCCTCGTCGCCAAGCGCGAGACGCCGCGAACACTGCCCGATCTCGCCGATCCGAAGGGCGTCCTGCATCTGACCCAGATCCGGGTCGACCACCGCACGAGCGGCCATCATCCGGTTCTCGACGCGGTCGATATCGAACTCGCGCCCGGCAAGCTGCTCGTCCTCATCGGCCCGTCGGGGGGCGGCAAGAGCCTTCTCGCCCGCATCGCCGCCGGTGCGACCGAAGCCGATGCGGGCCGGGTGACGATGGATGGCATCCCGCTGATGCGCTATCCGCGCCACCAGTGGGCCTCGATCTCCGGATACCAGCCGCAGATCCCGAACCTCTTCCAGGGGACGATCGCAGCCAATATCGCGCGTTTCAGAAGCGATATCGACATGCCAACGATCTATGAGGCCGCGGGCCGGGCCAATGCTCATCAGGCGATCCTGTCCCTGCCGCGCGGCTATCAGGAGATCGTCGGCGGCGCCGAGAGCGAGATCCCCTGCGGCCTCCTGCAACGCATCGCGCTGGCGCGAGCCCTCATCGGAAAGCCCCGCCTCGTGGTCCTCGACGAGCCCTTCAACCATCTCGACACCAATCTCCAGGTCCAGCTTCTCAAGGAGATCGAGACCATGCGCGCGGGCGGCACCTCCTTCGTGGTCGTCTCCGAGAAGCAGGCGATCGTGCGCATGGCCGACCAGGTGCTGATGGTTCGCGGCGGGCGGGCGCGGCCGGTCGCGGTCGAGGAACCGGCGGGCGCCGCCGCGCCGCAGGCAAGGACGCTCGCGCCGAATGCCGCTACCAATGCCGCGCCGAGGACAGGGCCCGTCGGCCAGCCCGTGTTCCGGCCCCGCCTGCCGACCGACAACCCGGCGCCTCGCGAGAGGATCGCGGATATGGGGCCGAGAGGGCAGCTTCCCCTCGACAAGGCGGTGGGGCAGGACCGATGACAGGCGGCGTTCCCTCCCTTCTGAGATCGATCATCGCGCGCGTGGATGCGCCCGGCGAGGAGCCCGGCGCAAAGACCGAGGCCTCAGCACGCGATGCCGCGCCCGATACCGCGGCCGCCTCCGGTGCGGATCACGTCGCGACCGGAACCTCGGATATCCTCGGCGGCGTCGCCAAGGCGATCCTCGTCTGCGTCGGCCTGTTCACGCTCTGGGGCGCGACCTTCCCGCTCTCCTCCTCGGTGGTCGCCGGCGGCACGCTGATCTCCGAGGGCTACAACCAGCTGGTCCAGCATCCGAGCGGGGGGATCGTCGTCGAGATCCTCGCCAGGAACGGCGACCGGGTGGAGGCGGGCGACGTCATCGCGCGTCTCGACCCCGCACCGGTGCGCGCCGACCTCACGCGGCTGAAGGCCCGAAGGGCGACCCTCATTGCCATCGACGAGCGGCTGCGCGCCGAACTTCGCGGCGATGCGGACGCGCCCCTGGCGATTCGAGGCACCGACGGGGAGGAAACGCAGGCCGTCCTCGCATCCTCCTCGCTTGCCGACGAGCTTCGCCTCGAACAGTCGCGGGCGCGCCGGGAAGGGGAGGTGAGCCTCAAGGCGAGCCTCGAGGCGATCGATCGCCAGTCGGCTGCGACCGAGGCGCAGAGCGAAGGGCTCGACCAGCGGATCGAGGGCCTTGAAAGCCAGATCGCGATCTATGCCGACCAGGCCGAACGGGTGCGCCGCCTCGCCGATGCGGGCCATATCGCGCGCCGGGAGGTCTGGCAGAGCGAGGACCAGCTCATCGATGCGCGCTCGCGCCTGTCGGGGCTCGTCGCCGAGCGCGGCATGGCGCAGGAGCGGCTCGGCGAGCTCGTTGCCGAGCGCCGCCGGCTCGTCGGCGAGACGGCCCGCGAGGATGCCGAGCAGCTGACCGAGGTCATCGGCGAACTCGGCCAGATCGAGGACCAGATCACCGCCGCCGAGCGGGCGCTGGAACTCGGCCGGCTGACCGCGCCGGTCTCCGGCACGCTCGTCAATTCGCACCTGACGACGACGGGCGGCGTGGCGCGCGGCGGCGAGACGCTGGCCGAGATCGTGCGCGACGACGACCGGATGATGTTCGAGGCGCGCCTTCTCCCCAAGGATATCGACCATGTGCGGGTGGGCCAGCCGGCGAAGATCGAGCTCACGGCGTTCAACACGCGCCTCGTCGACCGGTTGCGTGGCACGGTGGCCTATGTGTCGGCCGACACCACCGAGGACGAGCGGACCGGCGAGCATTTCTACACGGCGAGGATCGAGATCGAGCCGGGCTCGGCGCCCGAGACGCTCCGGTCCGGCATGGCGGGCACCGCCTTCATCAGCGGACCGTCCCGCACCTTCTTCGTCTATCTCTTCCAGCCCCTGATTGACGGCTATCGGCACGCCTTCCAGGAGCTGAAATGACGCCGAGGCTGATCCCCGCTCTGGCTGGCGCCCTCATCGTCGCCCTCTCGGCATGCCCGTCCGTGGCCGGAAACGGCGCTCGCATGGAACCCGGCGCGGCCTCCGATGCGCCGTCAGCCGCAACGCCCGGTGAGACGTCGGCGCCGGCCCCGGACCTCTGGCCACTGCGCGGCTCGGGCACCGGGACCGCAGGTGAGGGTTCGCCTTCGGTCGATGGGCTCGCGACCGGCGGAATCCGGGGCGGCCCGCAAGGACCTCTCGCGGGGGCAGGCGATGTTTCCGCGAGCGATCTCGACGCCCTCGACGCCTATGCCCTGCGGCTCGCCCCGGCGCCCGCCGATCCCGCCCCGGCCCCCGTGGGCGCGGCGGTCGCGCCGGCCCCCGTCACCGCATCCTCGGTTCCCTTGAGCGAAGTCCTGCGGGATGCGGCGTTCCGGGCCCCGGTGGTCGCGGCCGCCAAGGCCGAGATCGACGCGGCCGGTGCCTCGGTGCGCGAGGCCTGGGGCGCCTATACGCCGAGGCTCGAGGTCTCGCTCGGCTACGACGCCTTCGGCCACGACCGCAACGGTCTCGACCGGCCGCGGGAATTCGTCGGCGGGGTCTCGGTCTCGGTCGGCCTCATCGACGCGGCGCGGCGGTGGCGGCTCGACGCGGCCCGCGAGCGCCTCGGCTCGTCGCGATGGGCGGCATCGGCCGTGCGCGACCGCCTCGTCCTCGACATCATGCAGGCCTGGATCGAGACTGTGTCCGCGCGCCAGACCGCCGAGGCCTTGAACCGGACCGCGTCCGCCATGCGGGCGATGCGCGTCTCGGTGGTCTCGCGCCAGCGCGAGGGCTATGCCTCCGACACCGATATCGCCCGTCTCGATGCCGATATCGCCGCGATCGAGCAGGAGGTCGTCTTCGCGCGCCTCGAAGCGAACAACGCGGCCTCCACCCTTTCGAGCCTTGCCGGACGCAGGCTGAACCCGGCCGGCTATCCGAAGGTCGGCCCCTTCATCGCCAGGGGCAGGGCCTGGCTTTCGCAGCGGGCCCAGACGGCCAATTCCCAGCTCAACGCCTCGCGGGCCGAGACCCGGGCGCTTACGGCGGACGCCTCGGCGGCGCGCGGCGATCTCCTGCCCGGCGTCGACCTCACCGGGCGCTACGACCGCGCCCTCAACCCCTCCGGCATCCACCGGTCGGACGACGCCTATACGATCGGCGTGACCGTCTCCATGCCGATCTTCGACGTCGCGCGCCATGCGCGGGCCGATCGCCTGAAGAGCGAGGCGGAGGCGGCGGGCTGGCGGGCGAGCGACCAGGCGCGGCAGGTGGCGCTTCAGGTGGAAACGCTCTGGCAGACCCATGTCGCCTCGACGGGCGCGGTGTCGATCGCCGCAAGGGCGGTGGCCGAGAACCGGCGGGTCCTCGCCTCGCTCCAGGCCCAGTACGACGAGGGCCGCGTCGATCTCGCGGACGTCTTGGAGCGCCAGCGCCTTCTGGTGGATGCCGAGTTCGAGCATCGCCGCGCCGTGCTGCGCCAGGCGGAAGCCGCGATCCGGCTCGTCTCCGTCGCCGGCCTGTCGCAAGCGCTCGTTCCGAACTGACCGGATCTGCGCCGGCCCGCTTTTAGGGAATGGACCGAAAGCCCGTATCCACGGCTTTTGAGCCACGGTCCCGGTTTGGGAATTGGGTCCGTGGCCGGGGTTTCCTGCCGATGCATCGGATGGTCCGACGCCCGGGCCGACGGTTCGGCCAAATGCCGAAAGGGCAGCCGCTCGGATGCGGCTGCCCTCATGGCTTCGGTGCTTGCGCGCGGTGACGCCTCAGCGAACGACGCGTTCGGAGGCGATGTCGCCGTTGCCGTCGATGCGCAGGACGACCGTCTCGTCAAAGGGGTTTTCGGCGCGCACCGTGCCTCCGGCGCGCAGATTGGCCGTCTCGCCCTCGTCCAGCCGGTAGCCGGCCTCCTCGATCATGCGCTCCAGACCCTCGGCGCGGCCCTGGCGCTCTTCGTCGCGATCGCCCTTGCGCCCGTCATGGCGCTCGTCATGACGCTCGCCCTTGCGTTCCTTGTGGCGCTCGCCCCGGCGCTCATCGGTCGCAAGGCGCAGATCGACCTTGCTTCCGTCGGTCCGGTAGCCTTCCACCTCGATTCCGCGCCTGCCGATCTCGAGCTCCTCGATGCGCTCCAGGTTTTCCGCGCGCAGCTTTTCGAGGACGTCGGCCGAAAGAACCGTCTGGAAGGCCGAAAGGGCGATCTCGCCGTCGTCGATATCGATCTTGTGGAGGCGTCCGTTGCGCCGCGTCTCGAATTCGACGGCCTTGCCATCGGCGCTCTGCGCCTTGAATTCGAGATAAGGGCCGTCGCTCTCCTCGAAGCGGACGCTGGTGAAGCCGTCGCCCTCGAAGCGCTGGACGACCTCGTCGACCGTCTTCCTGTCGACGTCGCGGCGTTCGGCCCGATCCCGGCCGCCGGCCCAGGGCGGACGCTGGCCGCGCTCGCGGATGGTGATCGTCTCGCCGCCGGGCCGCTCGATCGTGTAGGCGTCGAACTCGTTGTCGTCGTCCGGCTCGCCGGTCACGGTCAGCGTTTCGCCGACCTTGAAGTCGTAGCTGCGATACCAGGAGGGCCCGGTCTCCACGAGGACGCGGCCGCTGTCGTCGGCGAGGACGAACTCGTTGCCGAAGACGTCCGTCACCTCGCCGCGAATGGTTGTGCCGGCGTTTTCGGCAAGGGAGCCGATCGCGGTCTGGGCGGCGAGGGGCGACGTCGCGGCGAGGGCGAGGACTGCCGCGGTGGAGGTCGTCAGAAGGCGTTTCATCGGTTTTCCTTATGTCTCGTCGGTCTGCGCCATCCGGTCCGAAGGTTCGCTTCGTCCCGGACGACGTGATGACGCCCTTCTAGCGGGGCGCTGCCAAACCCTCCTCGAACGATCCGTTTGGTTTCGGTTTGGGTCGCCCGTCCTATCTATGCCGGCATGATCTCTCGCTTGTCCCACTCCTGTCTTCTCGGCCTCGTCTGCGCCGTCGCATCCCCCGGACTCCTCCTCGCGGCCCCGCCGGCGTCCTCTCCGGCAGCGCCACGGGTGGGCGAGGCGCAGGCTCAGGATCATGCCGCCCCGCGATCGATCACCGCGGCGGAGGCGATCCGGCTCACGGAGGAACGCTGGCGCGGCGAGATCGTCTCGATCGAGCTCGTTCCGGCCCGCGCCTTCGAGCGCGGGGACGTCGTCTGGTCCGTCCGTCTTCTCTCCGAAGCCGGCGCCCTGATCCTGATCCGCCTCGATGCCGAGACCGGCGACTATCTCTCGGCGACCGGCGTCGGCTTTGTCGATGCCCGCCGGCTGCCCGGGGGCAAGTGAGCGGCCATGCGCAGCCTGATCGTCGAGGATGACGCGGCGCTCGCCGCCCAGCTGTCGCAGGCCATGGCCGAAAGCGGGTTCGCGGTCGACATCGCCGCGGATGGCGGGGAGGGCGAATTCCTCGGCGCGACCAACCCCTACGACGTCGCGATCCTCGATCTCGGCCTTCCCGGCGTGGACGGCGTCGAGATCCTGCGCCGCTGGCGCTCGGAGGGCCGGGACTTCGCGGTCCTCGTCCTGACGGCGCGGGCGAGCTGGTCCGACAAGGCGAAGGCGTTCAAGGCCGGTGCCGACGACTACGTGACGAAGCCGTTCCAGATGGAGGAGGTCGTCGTGCGCTGCCGCTCCATCCTGCGGCGCGCCGCCGGCCATGCGACGCCCGCGATCGAGATCGGCGCGCTGCGCCTCGACAGCCAGATGGGCCTCTTCACGCTCGACGAGATGCCGCTGCGCCTGACCGCCTTCGAGGCGCGCATCCTCGGCTACATGATGCATCACGGCGGACGCGTGGTGTCGCGCTCGGAACTCAGCGACCATGTCTACGACGATCGCACCGAGCGCGACTTCGCCTCCCTCGAGGTCGTGATCGGCCGCTTGCGCAAGAAGATCGGCCGCGACCGGATCGAGACGATCCGCAACGAGGGCTATCGGTTGAGCGCGCCGTGACGGAACGCGAACCCGGCGCATCTCCGCTTCGGGCGCGGCGCGCCGGCCGCTCCCTGAAGCTGCGCCTCGTCGCCATCGCCGCCGGGCTGATCCTCGCGACCCTCGCGGGCGCGGGATCTGTCCTGACGCGCGGCCTCTCCGACTTCGTGACCGAGCGCTACCGGACGGAGCTCCGGGAAGACCTCCTCTCCCTCGTCGGCTCCGTCCGCGTCTCGCCGACCGGCGCCCTGACCCTTCCCGATCCGCCGAGCGATGCGCGCTTCCTGCGGCCCTTGTCCGGCTGGTACTGGCAGGTCGGCTTCGCCGGCTCACCAGTCCTCTCCTCGCCCTCCCTCGCCGGCGCGCGCCTCGACGCCGAAGGGGGGACCGGCCCGAACGGGGAGGCGCTGCTGGTCCTGTCCCGCTCGGTGCCGACGCCAGAATTCGGCGAACCGCTCGAGGTTCTGGTGACGGCTCCGCAAGCCGAGATCGACGGGGCGGTCGGCGAGGCGATCCGTCCCCTGACGATCGCCTTCCTCTTCCTCGGCATCGGCCTTACCGCGATGATCGCTTTGCAGGTGCATCTCGGGCTGAAGCCCCTCAGCCGCCTCACCGCCGACCTGCGCCGGGTGCGGGCGGGCGAGCGGGCGGACCTGCCGCCCCAGTCCTATCGCGAGATCGCGCCGCTCGCCGAGGAGATCAACGCGCTCCTTATCGCCAATCGCAGCGTCGTCGGCCGGGCCCGCGACCATCTCGCCGATCTGTCCCATGCGCTGAAAACCCCGCTCTCGGTGGTCCGCAACGCGCTGGAGCGCCACGAGCCGGCAGGTGGCTCGGGCCTGCCCGCCGCCCGGCTGATGGAGCGCGTCATCGAGAGGCGGCTCGGCCGGGCAAGGGCCGAGGCGCGCCGGCGCAACGGCGCGGCGCCGGTGGGGCCGGTGGTCGACGACATCCTCCTCGTCCTTCGCCCGATCATCGAGGCCCGGCGGTTGCAGCTGGAGACCATGGTCTCGCCCAATGCGCGCTTTGCCGGCGATCCGGACGATCTGGCCGAGATGATCGGGCCGCTCGGCGAGAACGCCTGCACCCATGCGCGGGGCCGTCTGCGCCTCGAGGCGAGCGTCTACGACGGCGTCCTCGCCATCACCGTCGACGACGACGGCCCCGGAATGAGCGCGGAGGATGCCGCAAGGGCGCTGAAGCGCGGCGAGCGCCTCGACGAGACCCTGTCGGGCTCCGGCCTCGGCCTTGCCATCGCCCAGGATCTCGCCCGGCTCTATGGCGGCTCCCTGTCGCTCGGACCGTCCCCCGCCGGTGGTCTTCGCGCCCGGCTCGACCTGCCGGCGGCGTGACCGGCCTGCCGGTAGCGTTCCGGCTCTGGTACGGAAGCGAGGATGGAACCCGGCCTTCGGATCATTCGAGGGTCCGGACGGGCCGATCGCCGGACTCGGCAAGCCGATCGGTAGCCGGGACTGAAGATCATTCGGCCCTATTGTTCACTTTTTCGTAATTATTCCTGTTGCCGATTTCCTTCACGCGAGCGCACTATAACCTGAAACGAAACGGCAGCGGACGCACGCGAAGCGATCATAAGGCACGCAAAGGTTTGAGACAGGACACCAGACGGCACGCGGTTTCGCTCGGGCGATGGCTGATCGCCGCCTATCGGATTCTCACCTCTCCCTCCCGCGACGACACCCCGGAAAAGCGGGCGTGGATGCTGACCAATACGAATCTCCAGTCGGCCCCCCTGCTCATGGGCTCGCTCACCGTGCTGTTCACGGCCGGCATGACGACGGCCATGACGGGCTCCACATGGCCGATCGCATGGGTGCTGGTCGATCTCGCCATCACCGGCTACCGGCTGCGCGGCATCGGCCGCATCAATGCCGGACGGGTGGCGCCCGACGATCTGGAATTCGAGCACGCCATCGTCCTCCTCGGCGGTCTCCTGTGGATCCTCGTCTACGGCATCGGGACCGCGCTCACTTTGTCGAGCGGCCTGATGCCCCTCGCCATGCTTGCGGCGTTCAACGTGGCGGGCACGGTGAGCATCGTCTCGACGCGCAATGCGGCGACGCCCCGATTCGGGGTTCTCTGCATGCTTCTGTGCTACCTCCCCTTCGGCCTTGCGGCGGCCGGCATGCCCCAGCCGGGAATGGGGCTCCTCGCGGTCTTCTCGCTCGCTTTGGTGATCGGCCTGTGCGCCGTCACCCTGCAGAACAACGCGCTTCTGATGCGCAAGTTCGAAGCCGAGCGCAAGCTGATCGACATCGCCCATTCCGATCCCCTGACGGGGCTTGCGAACCGGAAGCGTCTCGACAGGCTCCTCGCGCAGGGGCCCGGCCAGGCGGACGATCCCGACCCCTACGACACGACGCTGCTGTGCCTCGACCTCGACCGGTTCAAGGCGGTCAACGACGAGCATGGCCATGCCGCCGGAGACCATGTCCTGAAGATCGTCGCCGAACGCATCAGCGGCGAGGTGCGTAAGGGGGACGAGACGTTCCGGATCGGCGGGGACGAATTCGTCTGCCTCCTGCACAAGACCGACAGCCGGGCGGCCGCGGCGATCGCGGATCGGATCATCCGGGCCAATGCCCGTCCGATCGCCATCGGTGCCGCGACGAGCGTGCTCGTCGGCGTCAGCATCGGCGGGGCGACGGCGGGACCGGGCCACGATCTCGCGACCCTTCTCAAGGATGCCGACGGCGCGCTCTATGTCGCCAAGCGGGCGGGCCGGAACCGCTACCATCAGGCGGCCGTTTCCAGGGCCGGTTCCGAGGCCGGCGGCGAAGAGGCGGAAGGGCGCGGCGAACACGCCGTTCAGGGCGCCTGAGAAACGGCCCCCTCGGGCGTCGCGAAGACCGCCCGTCGCGAGGCCCGGGAGAGGCAGGATCCGTCTTCGATCCTTCAGGCTCTTCAGGCGGAGACCGGGGAGAGGCGCAGGCCGTCCCCCGGCGGGTCCCCGGCCGCTCGCGGCTCCTGAAGGCGTGCCAGCGCTGAAAGATCGGCCTCGCGCGCGGTGCGGTTGCGCCCTCCGGCCTTGGCGAGATAGAGGGCGCGATCGGCGGCCGCGTAGGTTTCGATGGCGGGGCGCGCCGGCCGGCAGGCGGCGACGCCGAGGCTGACCGTGACCGGTCCCTCGACGCCCGCAACGACCATTGCGGCGACAGCCGCGCGGGCCGCTTCCGCATGATCCGCCCGGCTGCCGGCGATGGCGGGAAGGAACACCGCGAATTCCTCGCCGCCGACCCGCCCGATGATGGCGGGAAGCCCGGCGAAGACGGCGGTGAGCGTGTGCCCGACCCCCTCGATGACCGCGTCACCCGCCGGATGGCCATAGGTGTCGTTGATCGCCTTGAAGCGGTCGATATCGATCAGGATCAACGCGCCGTCCTGGGTCGCGCCCTCGAATTCCTCGAAGAAGGCGCGCCGGTTGCGCACGCCCGAAAGCGCGTCGGTCGAGCTCAGATGCTCGAAGGCATTGCGCTGGATCGCGAGCTTGCGGATCGCCTGGCCGATGGTCAGCGTCAGGAAGAGCGTGACCGCGACGGTGATCTTCGCCGTCGTCACGAAGCCGACGACGAGGGCCTCGCCGAGAGGATAGGGCAGGAGGCCGGCGGCTTCGAGCGCGCAGTGAGCGAGCGCATTGATGGTGCATGCGAGGACGAGGGCCTTCGCCGTGACGCTGAGGGCGAAGCGGGCGAGGTTGAAATCCCGGTGGAGATCCATCTGGATCTGCCGGTCCAACCATGCTGTCATCGCCCGCTGCATTACTGCCATCTCCGTTGTACACGGCACGATCGCAGACCGGAATGAAGATCTTGTTGATGTGGGAAAGCAAGGAAACCTGAATATTTGCTTGATCGATACTTTTGTCCGCAGATTTCCTTGCGTGATCCGAAGGCCCCCGGCCGAGAAGACGCGGTCGCGGCGGGGCATGGGAGGCACATCAAGTGCAGACTGCTCCTTTCCCGATTGGTGCCATTCGGGTTCGTCGTAGCCTGCGGCGCCCTTGGCATCATCCGCCGTCTGGGCCATGTTAACAGGATGAAGTTTGCAGATCGAACCACCCGCATCGCGCTTCCCCGTCCCTGACGCTGGAAGCTGGGGCAACGATCCAACGGATCGTCAGCCGTCCCTCACCCCAAGGATTTCGGGTGAGCCATAGCCGCATGCGCAGATTGCGAACAAACGGTACACATTCATGCACAACGTCTTCGAGAGCCCCTTCAAGGGCATCACGCTCGATCGCCTCGTCACCAATCCCAATATCCGGGTGGGGCGCTACAGCTATTATTCCGGCTACTATCACGGTCACGGCTTCGATGACTGCGCCCGGTTCCTCCTCCCGCACGAGGGCGTCGACAAGCTCGTCATCGGGTCTTTCTGCTCCATCGGTTCGGGCGCGGCCTTCATCATGGCCGGCAACCAAGGGCACCGGTACGACTGGATCAGCACGTTTCCTTTCCACTGGATGCCGGAGGTCGCAGCCTTCGAAGGCGCGCGAAACGGCTTCGAACCCGCCGGAGACACGGTGATCGGCAATGATGTCTGGATTGGATCGGAGGCGATCATCATGCCAGGGGTCAAAGTCGGGGACGGAGCGGTCATCGGCACGCGGGCTCTGGTCGCCCGGGACGTCGAGCCTTACGCCATTGTCGGCGGCAATCCCGCCAGGACGATCCGCAAGCGGTTCGACGAGGCCGATATCGAGAGGCTTCTGGAACTTGCCTGGTGGAACTGGAGCGATGACCATCTGAAAGGGGCCATGTCGCTCCTTACCAGTGGCGATATCTCGGCACTCCATCGCCACTGGCGGATGGTCGTCGAGCCTTGCACTCGGCTTCAGACCTGAGCGTCAGCGTCTGCCCGGCCCGTTTCCCAGGCCTTCCGGGCAGACGTCTCCTTGATGTCGCCGGCCTCGTCCCACCCCGGTTCGCGAGGTCGATCCCCGCGCCCCCGTCTAACGGGTATCGGACATCAGCACGGGCTCGGCTGCGCGCAGCACCCGATCCCTCGCTTCGGGGGCGAGGGGGCGCAGCGGCAGCGGCAGGGCGGCCGGTTCCATTCCGAGGGCGTCGCGCAGGACATAGATCACCCGCAGGCTGCCATAAGCCCTGAACGTCTCCCAGAGCGGCCGCAGCTCCTCGTCGAGGCGCCGCGCCTCGCGCTCGTCGCCGGCCTTGCCCGCGCGAAGGAGGGCGAGCACCGGTCGCGGCAGGAGACCGCCGAGGACGCTGAAGAAGGCGTCGGCCCCCGCCAGCATCGCGTCGGCCGTGCCCCAGTCGCCGCTATAGCCGACGGACATGTCCGTGCGGGCCCTGAGGAGCGCCAGCTCCCCGGCCACGTCCCCCGAGGCCGGAAGCGGCATCTTCACGGCCCGGATGGTGGGCAGGGCCGAGAGGCGTTCCAGAAGCTCGATGCCGAAGGTGAAATGGGTGGTGCCGGGATTGTTGTAGATGCAGAAGGGCAGGGCCGAGGCCGCCGCCACGATCCTGTAGTGCTCGAACGCCTCGTCCTGGGTGAGGGGCGTATAGGAGACCGGCGCCATGAGGAGCGCGTCCGCGCCCGCCGCCTCCGCATCGCGCGCGAGATCGAGGGCCTCGTCGGTCCGCAGCGCGCCGACGCCGACGATAAGGGGCACGCGCCCCTTCGCGCATTCGGCCGCAGCCTCGACGGCGCGCCGCCGCTCCGTTCGCGAAAGATAGGCATAGATGCCCGTCGAGCCGAGGAGGCCGATCGAATCCACCTTCACCTCGACGAGGCGCTCGACCGTGCGCGCCAGCGCGTCGGCATCGACGCGGCCGTCTTGATCGGCGGGCGTGACGGGAAAAGCGGAGAGGCCGGAAAACGGGTGGGACGACGTGGCGATGGTCAACGGGCGAACCTTTTTGCTGCGAAGACGCAGAGGGTGACGAGCCCCGCGACGAGGACCATCTGCGGGGCGACGGGCTCGGCCAGAAGCAGCCCGGCCAGCGCCAGGCCGAAAAAGGGCTGGAGGAGCTGGAGCTGGCCGACCCCGGCAATGCCCCCGAGCGCGAGGCCATGATACCAGAACACGAAGCCGACCAGCATCGAAAAGACCGAGACATAGGCAAGGCCCAGCCATTCCGGCAGGGTGACGAGGCCGAAGTTCCCCGGCGAGGTCGCGAGCGCGACGACGGCCATGGCCGGAGCCGAGAGGAGGAGCGACCAGGAGATGACCTGCCAGCCGCCGAGCCGGCGCGACAGGGTCGCCCCTTCGGCATAGCCGAGCGCGCAAAGGAGGATGGCGGCGAGCATCAGGAGGTCGCCCGTGGAGGAGGCCGCGCCGCCCTCGGCGAGGGCAAAGCCCGCCACCGCCGCGGATCCGAGGATCGAGAACACCCAGAAGGCGCGCCTCGGCCGCTCGCCGCCCCGCACCACGCCGAAGACGGCGGTGGCGAGGGGAAGGAGCCCGATGAAGACGATCGAATGGGCCGCGGTGACGTGCTGGAGCGCGAGTGCCGTCAGCAGCGGGAAACCGGCGACGACGCCGAGCGAGACGAGGAGGAGGGGCACGAGATCGCCCGCCCGGGGCCGCGCCTGGCGCATGGCGGCAAGGAGCGCGGCCGCCAGTACGGCCGCGATGACCGCGCGCGTCGAGGTGAGGAACAGGGGCGGGAACCCGCCGACGGCAATGCGCGTGGCGGGAAGCGAGCCGCTGAAGATGACGACGCCGAGAAGGCCGCTGCCCCATCCTGACGCTGTCCGGTCCATCCCCGCCTCCCATCACTGCCGGTCTCTTCGATAGCCCGGCAGGCGCAGGGTCCGACAGCGACAGTTGCATACGGTTGCGCCGAACTGTATGGGTCCTTCGATCGGTACGGTCGAGGCCGCATGGTTCGAGCCGCATGGTTCGGGCCGAAGGGTGGGAGGGGCGATGGAACCGGAGGCCGCATCGGGCAAGGGCACGCGCACGGGCGCCGTCATGGACGCGATCCGGCGCAAGGTCTCGACGCGGGAACTCGCCCCGGCCGAGAAGCTTCCCTCGATCCGGGGCCTTGCGCGGTCCATGCAGCTTTCGCCCTCGACGGTCGCCGAGGCCTATGACCGGCTCGTGGCGGAAGGCCTGATCCATTCGCGGCCGGGCTCCGGCTTCTACGTCGCCGGCAGCCTGCCCCTTGCGCTCTCGGAGGTCGAGCCCCGGTCGAACCGGGCCGTCGATCCGTTCTGGGTCTCGCGCCAGTCCCTCGACGGGGGCGCGGACATGCTGCGGCCGGGATGCGGCTGGCTGCCCGCCGACTGGATGGCGAACCCGGCGATCCGGCGGGCGATGCGGCGGCTCACCCGCTCGCACGACGCGCTCCTGTCCGATTACGGCCCGGTGCGGGGCTCCCTCGCCCTGCGCGGCCTGCTCGCCCGGCAGTTCGCGGCCGAGGGCATCGAGGCGGGGCCCGACCAGATCCTCCTCACCGCCTCGGGCACCCAGGCGATCGACCTCGTCTGCCGCCTCCTCCTGCAGCCGGGCGATACGGTGCTTCTGGACGATCCCTGCTACTTCAACTTCCAGGCTCTCATGCGCGCCCACCGGGTGAAGATCGTCGGCGTCGCGATGACACCCACCGGACCCGATCCTTCGGCCTTCGCACAGGCGGTGAAGGAGCACCGCCCGCGCCTCTACGTGACGAACTCCGCCATCCACAATCCGACCGGGGCATCGCTGTCGCCGCAGACCGCGCACCGCATCCTCTCTCTTGCCGCGGACCACGAGGTGACGATCGTCGAGGACGACATCTTCGCCGATTTCGAGCCCGAGCCCTCGCCCCGCCTCGCCGTTCTCGACGGCCTGTCCCGGGTCGTGCGGATCGGCAGCTTCTCCAAGACCCTCTCGGCCTCGATCCGCTGCGGTTACATCGCGGCGCGGGCGGACTGGATCGAGGGCCTGATCGACCTGCAGATCGCGACGAATTTCGGCGGGCCGAGCCCCGTTGCCGCCGAGATCGTCCACGGCGCCCTGGCCGATGGCAGCTATCGCAAGCATCTGGCGGGGCTGCGCAGCCGGCTCGCCCGGCGCCGCCGGGAGGTGGCGCGATCGCTGGAGGAACTCGGCATCCGGCCCTTTCTGGAGCCGAGGGGCGGGTTCTATCTGTGGTGCCGACTGCCGGACGGGCGCGATGCCGGATCGCTCGCGCGTTTCGCCATGGCGGACGGGATCGTCCTTGCGCCCGGCAACGTCTTCAGCCTCGGCGAGACGGCGCCGGACCGGATGCGGTTCAACGTCGCCCAGATGGCCGATCCGAGGATCGGTTCCTGGCTGCGGCAGGCGCTGGAATCGTGAGGCAGGGGGCGGTGCGAACTGGCAGGGGGCAGGCGTCGTGCGTCAGCCGTCGGTCGTCGGCCTCATCGCCCTGAATCGCGCGCCGAAGATCACCCAGATCACGAGGGCCGGGAGCGCGAAGGCGCCGAGGGCGAGGAAGGCCGCCTCGTAGCCATAGGCAGTGGCGATGGCCCCGCCGACCGAGGGGCTGATCGAGGCGCCGAGGCCCTGGACGGTCATCACCGCGCCGAGCGCGACGTTGACGCGTCCGGTGCCGCGCATGATCTGGGCGACGAGGCCGGGGACCGCGACGCCGAGGAGCCCGGCTCCCACGCCGTCGAGGATCTGGACCGGGACGAGGGAATAGAGGTCGCCGTAGAGACCTGCGACGAGGCCGCGAACCGGAAGCGCGACGAGAGCTGCGAGAAACACGATGAAGTAGCCGCGCGCCCGGGCGACCCGCGAGGCGAGAAGCGCGAGCGGGATCATCGTCAGCTGCGCGATGATGATGGTCGCCGCCGTATAGGCCGCGGGATCGAACGAGCCGTCGGCGGCGACGCGCAGGCCGAGCAGCGGCAGCATCGCGCCGTTGCCGAGATGGAAGAGCATCATACAGCCGGCGAGGATGACGAGGCGCGGGTTCTTGAGGAGCGCGCGAAACCCCTCGGGGGCCTTGTCGCCGGCCTCGGACCCGCCGCCGTGCTCGAGGCCGCGCGCGGTCGCGTGATCGATGTCGTTCGGGCGGATCATCGCGAGCGCGACGAGCGATCCGGCCGCCATCAGGGTCATCAGGACGAAGACGGCGGGCAGGCCGTACCAGTAGCCGAAGAGGCCCGACAGGGCGGCCGCGACGACGTTGCCGCCGTGGTTCCAGGCCTCGTTGCGCCCGAGCTGGAATGCGAGGCCCGACTGGCCGACGAGGCCGAGGGTGAGGGCGGCGATGGCCGGCCCGATGGCCGCACCCGCGATCCCCGTCGCGATCTGGGAGGCGGCGACGAAGGGAACGGTGGGCACGAACAGGATGACGAGGGAGGCGACGATCGCAAGGACGGCGCAGACCGCGACCATCATCCGCTTGGCACGGGTCGCGTCCGCCAGGGCACCCAGCGGCGTCGTCGCCAGCATGCCGGCGATGCCGCCGATCGTCATGACATAGCCGATCGTCGCCGCGCTCCAGCCTTCCCCGATGAGGAAGACGCCGAGAAACGGTCCGAGACCGTCCCGGACATCGGCGAGGAAGAAGTTGAGTGCCGAAAGCGCCTTGGCGGAGCTGCGGGACGTGTCCCCGGCCGGCGTCGAATCTGCGGACCCTGCGAGCGTCATGCCGGCGAACCTTCGAGAGGGCCCGTCAGCGACGGCACCGTGTCCTATGGGAAAGTCTTCGGTGGCATCGACCGACCATCATGCGTCCGAATGCGGTTGTATCTGAGTGCGGATTGCAATCGGCAAGGTGGCCTGCGCGAAATATTCGCGGGGGCGTTTCCGTGGCCCTCACTCGCAGATCGGCAGGGGCCTCACGGATCGCTGCGGCCGGGAGGCCTCGTAGCGCCGGATCAGCGGCTCGAGGCTTTCGGCCGACCAGAAGCGCGGCTTGCCGATGGCGGCGAGACACTGGCTGTTCCAGTAGGTGCCGGCATCGGCGGGGGAGCGCCCGGCCGAGACGGCCCGGGACACGGCTTCGATGTCGCCGGCCTCCGGGTAGATGTAGACGGTCGCCGGATCGTTGCGGACCGTCGAGACGATGATCTCGTCATCGGCGGCCGACCAGCTCGTGCATCCGTTGCTGCGCCCGGCGGAATAGTCGACGAGCTTGCCGAAAGCGACGAAGCCGTCCGC
Organism: Fulvimarina endophytica; assembly: GCF_003403015.1. Lineage (GTDB taxonomy): Bacteria > Pseudomonadota > Alphaproteobacteria > Rhizobiales > Rhizobiaceae > Fulvimarina > Fulvimarina endophytica. The sequence continues at coordinate 129,731 of NZ_QURL01000003.1, read as the reverse complement.
GTCGGCATGAGGGTCGCCGGGGCTCGCCCGCCGGCACTGGGCCCGGATCAGGGTCGCCTGATGGCCGCCGATCGCGCGCGGACGGGCGTTCGCGGTCGCGCCCTCTCCCTCGAACTGCACGAAGGAGCGCACGAAGGCGAGGTCCTCGCCGCTCGCCGTGCGGTGATAGCCCTTGAAGCCGTCGCGGATTTCGGCGGTCGTATAGGCGCCGCCGGTGGTGAGCGATGAATTCTCGGCATTGCCGAAATTCCTCGCGCATTGCTGATCGTTGGAGAAATCGGCGATGCCCGGAAGATCGCGTCCGCTTCCATAGCCGGACGACATCGCCCGGAAGAGGCGGCGGTCCTCGCAGATCATGTAGAAGCGGCGGGCGCGCTCGCCGTTCGCAAGAAGGCTCGGCCGGGTCGCGTCCATGGCGAAATAGCAGGCATTGCGGACGGCGCCCGAGGCGAGCTTGGCCTGATGGAGAGCCCGCGCCCGGCCCAGCACCACCGGCGAGATCTGGCCGTCGGCGTCCCCCAGATAGGGCTCGAGCCAGTTCGGCGCGCCCTGCGGCGCATAGGCGATCGCCTCCGGCGAAATGTCCGCCAGGGTGCATCCCGACAGGAGGGAAAGGCAGGCGGCGGCGGCGAGCTTGAAGAGCCGGTCTGCGATCATCTTGGCATTCCCCTGGCATTCGCCCGTCCGAAGGGACGGGAATTTCGATGGCGGCGCCGGTGGCGAAGACCCGCCCGGCCCAACCTTCGGATCATGACGCACAATCCTCACCCGGACGTTGACATGTCCCGCGCCGGGTGCCGAAAATCGGATCTCGATGAGAGCGGGCGCGGAAGGCGCCATGGTGCGGCGGGTCCGATCCATGGTGAGCGAAGCGCCGGTCCGGTGGGTCGGGCTATCGACCGGGCCACCGCCGGACCGTAACCGGTGATAGCGCCTCTTGAATTCTAAAGATCGATAGAATATTTGAAAGCGATGGGAATGAGTGACGACCGCGATCTTCGACGGGCCGCGAAACTGTTCCAGGCGATGGCCGATCCGGAGCGTCTGGCGCTGCTTTTGCGGATGGCCGAGAGCGAGGCGAGCGTCTCCGATCTCGCGGCCTTTTCGGGCGCTGCCATCGGCACGGTGTCGGCGCGGCTGAAGGTTCTGACGGGCGCCGAACTCGTCGTGCGTAGGCGCGAGGGGCAGACGATCATCCATTCCCTGGCAGACCACCATGTGCGCGAGCTCGTCGAGAACGCGCTGGCGCATGCGACGGGGCGGGAATGCGGGCCGGCCTCGCATGTCCCGGGGCACCACACGCAATCAGGGAAAGACGAAATGGCAGACCATCAGCATCATCACGACCATCCCCATGTCCATGGCCCCGATTGCGGCCATACGGCGATCAAGCACAACGGCCATGTGGACTACGTCCATGACGGTCACCTGCACCACCAGGACGGCGACACGGTCGAGGAACACGTCATTCCGGTGACGGACAAGAATCCGGCAGAATGCACGGCCGAAAATCCGCCCAAGCACGAAGCCGGCCATGTCCACGGCCCCGGTTGCGGGCACGAGGCGGTGCCCCATGGCGACCATATCGACTACATCGTCGACGGCCGCCTCCACCATCCCCATGGCGATCATTGCGACGATCACGGTCCGGTCGAGATCGTCCAGGAGGCCGCGGCCTGATACGGGGCTCGTGACCTGACGACCCGAAGCGCGACCATGTCCGCTTCTGCTGCGCGGCTGTTCCTTCAAGGGACGGCCGCGTTTTCATGTCGGTGCCCGCGCATGGGCCGGACATGTCATCGGCTCGGGGCCATCGCGGCCGGAGGGCACCGTCCCCGTCCCGGCGCGTGCCGTTCTCTACGCCCCCGCACGTCTCTCGCTCTTGTGACCCGCAGCGGCCGATCGGACGCCCTATGTGACCCGTGACCACAGGCGGCCGGCCTCCGGCGCCGAGGGCGCGGGAATGAGCGGCCCCTTGCTGGAACGGTTGCGGCAACGAAGGACGATGCGTGAAGAATCCCTATTATCGTGGCCCCGAGAGCGACCACTTCGACGGCACGCGCTTCTTCAATCCGGGCCATGGCGGGACCGACAAATCGCTCTCCGACCTCGCCCGCTGGCGGTTCCGTGAGAGCTCGGCCGACTGGCCGGACAACGTTCTCGTCGAGCCCGCCCGGCCCGAGGCGAGCATTGCGGGCGTGCGCGCGACGCTGATCGGCCATGCGAGCGTGCTGGTGCAGGTGGACGGGCTGAACATCCTCACCGATCCGGTCTATTCGGAGCGCGTGAGCCCGTTCTCCTTCGCAGGGCCCAAGCGCGTGACGCCGCCGGGCATCCGCTTCGACGATCTGCCGAAGATCGATCTCGTCCTCCTCTCCCACAATCACTACGACCATTGCGACGTCGAGACCCTGAAACGGCTCGACGACCGGTTTCGCCCGCGCATCCTGACGCCCCTCGGCAACGACCGCTTCCTGCGCGAAGCCGTGCCGGGCGTGGATGTGACGGCCGGCGACTGGGACGAGACGATCCCGATCGACGCCTCCCGCTCGGTGACGCTCACGCGCGCCCACCACTGGTCGAGCCGCTGGCTGCGCGACCGGCGCATGGCGCTCTGGTGCGGCTTCGTCGTGAAGACGGGGAAGGCGCAGGTCTATTTCGCAGGCGACAGCGGCTATGGCGACGGCGAGATCTTCCGGGCGATCGGGCGGGACCATGGCGAGATGGACCTCGCCCTCATTCCGATCGGCGCCTATGATCCGCGCTGGTTCATGCGCGCCCAGCACATGGACCCGGAAGAGGCGGTCGAGGTGTTCGAGGCGGTGAAGGCACGCCATGCGCTGGCCATTCACTGGGGCACGTTCAAATTGACCAACGAGCCGCGCGCCGAGCCGCCGCAGCGCCTGTCTGCGGCCATGCGCGCCAAGGGTCTCGATCCCGATCGGTTCGCGGCATTCGAGCCCGGCGGCGTTCTCGACGTGCCGGGTCTCTGATCGGGCCGGGTCTCCGACGGGCTGGGCCTCTGATCGGGGTGGGTCTCTGATCGGGGCGGGTATCGGCGGCGTCGGGAATCTTCTCTCAGAAGGTCGCAAATCCGATGGACAGGACGCGGCGGCTCGTGTCTGACACCGGCATGTCCGAAAGGACGGGGAACGGCCCCGTCCAACGATCGGACCAACGGATCATCGGCCCCGCGATCGGACGCGCGATGGTCCGGTCCATGCGAAAAGGGAGACCAGCATGAGCGAGATCATCATGAAGACCGGCGAGGCGACGGTTCTGGCGGCGGAAGGCCAGGCGACCGACGCGATGCCGGAGATCGTCATCGGGTCGAAGTCCGGCCCCGTCGGCCATGCCTTTGCCGGCATGCTCGGCCAGACGGTGGGCCATACCCGCATGTTCGTGGTGCGCGACCTCAACCAGATGGTGCGCCCGGCCACGATGATGACCACCAAGGCGACGATCCATTCGGAGGCCTATGTAGAGCTTCTGGGCGGCGTCGTTCAGGCGGCCACGGGCGATGCGATCGTCGACTGCGTGATCGAGGGCACGATTCCCGAGGCGATCGTCGACGAGATCTGCATGATCGTCACCATCTGGCTCGACCCGCGCTGCGCCGAGGACGAGAACCTCGACAAGGCCGATCTCTACCGCACGAATTACGAGGCGACCAAGCTCGCCATCGCCCGCGCGATGAAGGACGAGCCGACGATGAAGACCCTCATCGAGAACCGCAAAAGCGTGAAGCACTACGCCCTTGACGGCGTGATCGACTACTGAGCGCGCGTTTCACGTGAAACATCCGATCCCGGCCGCTCGGTGGTCGGGGTGCCCTGGTGGCGGCAGAGCGGTGAGCCGGTCTGCCGCCAACCTTCCCGCACTTGGTATGATCCGAGGAGCGGGAGCGAAAGTCTGATCCGGCTTTTCGACGATTCCTCAGGCCGGCAGGCGGATGAGGGCGCGCAGGCCGCCGAGGGCGCTGTTGGTGAGGAGGATGTCGCCGCCATGGCCGCGGGCGATGTCGCGGGCAATCGCAAGGCCGAGGCCGGTGCCGCCGGCATCGATATTGCGGGCATCGTCGAGGCGCACGAAGGGCTTGAACACCTCCTCGCGCTTGTCGGGCGCGATGCCCGGCCCGTCGTCCTCCACTTCGAGGGTGAGCCAGCGGCCCTCGTGATTGGCGGTCACCGCGATCCGGTTCGCATAGCGGATGGCGTTGCCGACGACATTGGTGACCATGCGCTGGAAGCTGTCCGGCCGCACGGTGAGGCGCGGATCGCCGGCGACGCGCACGGTGAGCACCTTGCCCTTCATCTTCGCCTCGCTCTCGAAGCGGTCCAGCACGTCCTCGATATCGACCTCGCCGACCGCCTCGTTCGCCTCGTCCTTGGCGAAGGCGAGATAGCCCTCCAGCATGCGCTGCATCTCGTCGATATCCGCATTGAGCTCGTCCACGTCCTCGCCCTCTCCGAGGAACTGGAGCTGCAGGCGAAAGCGGGTGAGGATGGTGCGCAGATCGTGGCTGACGCCGTTCAGCATCTGGGTGCGCTGTTCGAGCTGGCGCTCGATCCGGTCGCGCATCTGGATGAAGGCGATGGAGGCGCGCCGCACCTCCGAGGCGCCGCGCGGGCGGAAATCGGGCGGCATGGGCTGGCCCCGCCCGAAGCCCTCGGCCGCCGTCGCCAGCGTCTGGATCGGACGGATCTGGTTGCGCAGGAAGAGGATCGCGATGAGGAGCAGCACCAGGGAGGTGGTGACCATCCAGACGATGAAGATATGGGTGTTGGAGGCATAGGCCGAATTGCGCGGCGCGAAGATGCGCAGGATCGCGCCCTGAAGCTGGATCCGGATCTCCACGATGCGCGAATCCCCGACCGTATCGATCCAGAAGGGCCGGGCGACCTTGTCGCCGATCTCCTGGCTGAGAATGCCGTCGAGAATGTTGAAGAAGGGCTTGGGCGCCGGCGGCGGCAGGGGCTCGAGCGGCTGCAGCGAGGCGTTGAGGTCGAGATCGTCGCGGGCGATCTCAAGCGCAATGGCGTGATTGGCATCGCCCGGCATCCGCTCGATCATCTCGACCAGCGCCGCGACGTCGCGCGCGACCGCTTCCGACAGGCGCCGGGTGACGAGGGCCCAGTGCCGCTCCATGAAGACGACGGTGACCACGCATTGCAGGATCACCATGGGTGTGATGATGATGATGAGCGAGCGGGCGAACAGGCTCTTCGGGGTGTAGCGGGCGAAGAAGTGGGGGATCGGCCGCAGCGGCCCGCGCCAGATATCGATGCGCGAGGGCCAGGGAATGCGCCGCACCCAGCGCCAGCCGAAGACGTCCGGCCAGCGGGCGAGCCAGTCGCGAGCGGCAGCGCCGGCGCGCCGGACCGGGCCGCCGGTGCCCTGGCCGGCCTGTCCGGACCTGCCGAGGGTCAGGCGCGGCTTTCCAAGGCGCGGCTTCGGCAGGCGCGGCTTCATCGCGGCGCCCGTCCTTTGCCCGTGCGAAGCGCCTGAGGCCTTGCCGGCGCGATGTCCATCGCGGCTCTCAATCCACGTTCAGCCGGTAGCCGACGCCGCGCACGGTCTGCAGCCAGAGCGGATTGCCGGGATCGGTCTCGATCTTGCGGCGCAGGCGGTTGATCTGCACGTCGATCGTGCGCTCGCCGATCTCGTTCTCCTCGCCCAGAAGGTCGAGACGGGGGACCGTCTCCCCGGCTTTGCCGGCAAACTGCGCCATGATGTCCTGCTCGCGCTCGGTGAGACGGATGATCTCGCCGCCCTTCTTCAGCTCGCGGCGCGGCAGATTGAAGGCGAAGGGTCCGAAGCAGACCGTCTCGATGGCGACGGGGGCGGGCGAGGCCCCGCGCTTGAGGATGTTGTTGAGGCGCAGGAGCAGCTCTCGCGGATCGAAGGGCTTTGCGAGATAGTCGTCGACGCCGGCTTCCAGCCCCTCGATGCGCGCATCGATCTCCGAGCGGGCGGTGAGCATCAGGATCGGGCAGTCGCGGGTCTCGCGTAAGGAGCGCACGAGATCGATGCCGTTCTCGCCGGGCATCATCACGTCGACCACGAGAAGATCGAAGTCGAGGCCGGCGAGAATGCGCCGGGCGCCCGCCGCATCGCTCGCGGTCGAGACCCGGAACCGCTTTTCGGACAGGAAGCGCGACAGGAGCGAGCGGATGCGGCGGTCGTCGTCGACGATGAGGATGTGCGGGGCGTCGTCCACGGGACGGCGATCCTCCGCCTCTTGCGGATCGGTCATGGCAGGGAGCCTTGGTTCAGGACCTTCGTGTCGAGCCAGGAGAGGGCGGAGCGCTCGTCGCCGCCCATCCGGCGCAGGAACTCGGCGACGACGCCCGGCCCTTCGGGGCCGATGCCGGCGATCGCCGCATCGATGCGCCGGGCCTGCTGGCGCGAGAGCTCGAGGGTGAGGCTGCGGCCCTTGCCCGTGGGATAGAGCCGCCTCTGCCGGCGATCCTCGGTGCCTGGCACCTGGGCGACGAAGCCCTCGTCGATGAGCTGGCGCAGGACCCGGCTCAGCGACTGCTTGGTGATGGCCAGGAGGTCGAGGAGCTCGGCGATGGTGATGCCCGGCGAGCGGTTGACGAAATGCAGGATGCGGTGATGGGCGCGCCCGAAGCCGTAGGAGGCGAGGATCGCGTCGGCATCGGCCGTGAACTGCCGATAGGCGAAGAACATCAGCTCGATGAAGCGAAAGTCGATCGCGCCGACGGTTTCGAGCGGCGTCGTGACGATCGGGTCGGCCTGCTCGATTTCTGCGCGCGATGCGATCGTTTTACTCATGGAATAGGTCAGCACTATTGACGCATTTTCGGGACCACGTTACACAACTGTCGGAGTGTTGAAAACTGCGGGCCCGCAGTGTCGAGGACGGCGCGTTCCGCTTGAGGCGGAGAGGCCGGGCGACCGGAGGCGGGACGCCCGGACACGCGCCCGGCGGGCGCCGACCGGCCCTTCGGCTTTCGGCCCCTTCGGCTTTCGGCCGAGGCCACTTCACGATGAACACGCGATCGCGTTCGCCACGGGCGAATGCCGGAGGTTTGAGACCATGAGCGTTCCTTTCGACCAGCTGGACGGCGAAATCTGGATGAACGGCAGCTTCGTGCCGTGGAAGGACGCCAAAATCCACGTCCTCACCCACGGCCTGCATTATGCAAGCTCGGTGTTCGAGGGCGAGCGGGCCTATGGCGGCGAGGTGTTCAAGCTGCGCGAGCACACCGACCGGCTGATCGAATCGGGCCGGATCCTCGGCTTCGAGATCCCCTACAGCGCCGACGAGATCGATGCGGCGACGACCGAGCTCCTGAAACGCCAGGGCTTCGCCGATGCCTATATCCGGCCGATCGCCTGGCGCGGCTCGGAGATGATGGGCGTCTCGGCCCAGAAGAACCGCATCAACGTGGCCATCGCGGCCTGGGTGTGGCCGAGCTATTTCGACCCCGAACAGCGCATGAAGGGCATCCGCCTCGATCTGGCGCAGTATCGCCGGCCCGATCCGATGACCGCGCCCTCGCGCGCCAAGGCCGCCGGCCTCTACATGATCTGCACGATCTCCAAGCACGCGGCGGAAGCCAAGGGCTATGCCGATGCGATGATGCTGGACTGGCGCGGGCGCGTGGCCGAGGCGACCGGGGCCAACATCTTCTTCGTCAAGGACGGCGCGATCCACACGCCGGACCCGGACTGCTTCCTCAACGGCATCACGCGCCAGACGGTGATCGGGCTCGCCCGGCGCCGGGGCATCGAGGTGATCGAGCGGGCGATCATGCCCGAGGAACTGTCGGGCTTCTCCGAATGCTTCATCTGCGGCACCGCCGCCGAGGTGACGCCCGTGGCCGAGATCGCCGACTGGCGCTTCACGCCGGGCGACATCACCCGCCGTCTGGTGGAGGACTACGCCGCCGAGGTGCAGCCCAAACGCGCGGCGGCCGAGTAAGGCCGCGATAGCCCGGCCCGACCGGTCCGGCCTGGAGGATCGGTCGGCTCGGGCGGCCCCGGTGGATCGTCCGGCTTGACGGATCGGGCCGGGCGGCGGACCCTTGGCGAGAGACTACCACTGTTCTTTCGCGATGAGGACCACCCATGACGCCGTCCCCCGCCTCGCCGTCCGGCCCTTCGAAGCGGGGCCGCCGGCACTCGCGCCGCGTGACCGCCGCAGTCTTCGCGCCGGTTCTCGCGCTTGCGCTTCTCACCGCTTCGCCCCTGGCGCTTCAGGCGCCGGCCCGCGCGCAGGACCAGGCCGCCGACCGGTTCCAGCCGGAACGCGGCACAAGCGGGGCGGACGGCGCGGCAAGCGGGGCGGAGGCCCGGAACGCCGTCCGGGCCGAGCGGCAGATGGTGGCCGCCGCCCATCCGCTGGCGGCCGAGGCGGGCCTCGACATGCTGCGGGCGGGCGGCAATGCGATCGATGCCATGGTCGCCGTCCAGTTCGTGCTCGGCCTCGTCGAGCCCCAGTCCTCGGGGGTCGGCGGCGGGGCGTTTCTCGTCTATTTCGATGCCGAGACCGGCAAACTCACGAGTTTCGACGGGCGCGAGACCGCGCCGATGCTCGCCGGGCCGACGCTGTTTCTCGACGAAGCCGGCGATCCGCTCGAATTCTACGACGCGGTGGTCGGCGGGCGATCGGTCGGAACGCCCGGCACCGTCGCCCTGATGGCGACGACCCACGAGCGCTTCGGCGCGCTCTCCTGGGCGGATGTGCTCGCCCCCGCGATCGAGCTTGCCGAGAAGGGTTTCACCGTCTCGCCGCGCCTTGCCGGCGCGATCGCCGAGGACGGGGTTCGGCTGGCGCGCTTTGCCTCCACCCGGAACTATTTCTTCGACGACGACGGACGCCCGCTCGCCGCCGGGACGACGATGACGAACCCGGCTTATGCGCAGACCCTGCGGGCGATCTCCGACAAGGGACCGGCCGCGTTCTACGAAGGGGACCTCGCCGAGCGGATCGTGCGCACGGTGCGCGAGGCGAAGGACAATCCGGGCCTCCTCTCGGCCGAGGATCTCAGCAACTACCGGGTGATCGAGCGCGAGCCGGTCTGCGTGACCTACCGGGCGCACGAGGTCTGCGGCATGGGGCCGCCGTCCTCGGGCGCGCTCACCATCGGCCAGATCCTCGGGCTTCTGACGCCCTTCGACCTTGCGGCGCTCGGGCCCGGCAGCGCGGAAAGCTGGCGGCTGATCGGGGAGGCCTCGCGCCTCGCCTTCGCCGATCGCGGCCGCTACATGGCCGACAGCGACTACGTGCCGGTGCCGGTCGCGGGGCTGGTCGACCCGGCCTATCTCGCCGAGCGCGCGAAGCTGATCGGCAAGGAGGGGGTGCTCGCGCCCGAGGACGTCGCGCCCGGCTCGCCGCCCTGGGACCATGCCCGGCGCCAGGGCGACGACCGGTCGATCGAACTGCCGTCCACGAGCCATGTCTCGATCGCCGACGAGGCGGGCAACGTGGTCTCCCTGACGACGACCATCGAGAACGGGTTCGGCTCGCGCCTGATGGTGGGCGGCTTCCTCCTCAACAACGAACTCACCGACTTCTCCTTCGCCACCCATCAGGACGGATTGCCGATCGCCAACGCGGTCTCGCCGGGCAAGCGGCCGCGCTCCTCCATGGCGCCGACGATCGTGATGGCGGAGGGAAAGCCGGTCTTCGCCCTCGGCTCGCCGGGGGGCAGCCGCATCATCGGCTATGTGGCGGGGGCGCTGATCGCGCTTCTCGACTGGGATCTCGATCCCCAGGAGGCGGCGAGCCTGCCCCATCTCGTCAACCGCTTCGGGCCCTATGACGTGGAGGCGGGAACGCAGGCTGCGGGCGCGCTCGCGCGGGAGCTTTCCGATATGGGCTACGAGGTCGAGCCGGGCGATCTCAATTCGGGCCTGCACATCATCGCGCTGACGGCGGACGGGCTTCTCGGCGGGGCCGATCCGCGCCGCGAGGGCGTCGCCATCGGCGACTGAGCCCTGAGCCCTCGGCCCTGAGACCGGGGCTCACGCGGGGAGCGGGCGGGGCGCCGGCGGATCGCCGATCAGACGCTGAGAACCTGCGGGCGCGTGCGCGAGGAGCTGGGCGGGGCGCCGTATTCCCCGTCGCCGCACAGGTTCTCGCTCATCGTGTTGAGAAGGGCGAGGAGCGTCTTCTGCTGCTCCTCGTCGAGCCCGGAGAGGGCCTGTTTCAGGACGGCCTGGCTGCGCTGCTCGATATCGTCGCGCAGGATGCGCGAATGCCGGGTGAGATAGAGACGGCGCAGGCGCCGATCGTCGGTTCCCACCCGCCGTTCCACGAAGCCGAGTTCCACCAGCTTGTCGACCTGACGGGAGATCGTCATGGAGTCCATTTCGATCTGGGCGCCGACCTCGACCTGACCGATGCCTTCCTGGGCGTAGAGACGCCCGAGGATCCGGGTCTGCGCCCAGGTGATCTTCATGTCGCGATGGGCATGCTCGAACGCTTCGCGAAGCAGCCGTGAGGCGTCGAACAGGGCGAGAGTGATCTTCTGATTCGTCAAAAGGTCCATAAGGGGCAGTGGCAACCATCAGGGAGAATACGGTGGCATGGCAGGGAGAGGGCTTGCCGGCCATCGCCCGATATTCGGGACGGGAATTTATCCCTCTTATTTAAAATATGATAGTGTTCCAATTTCCAATCACGGTTTGTTCCCTCATTTTTTCAACCGAAGGTCGCGTGATCTGCGATGGGAGCGGGTGCCGCGCGTTCGAAAGGTTGTTCTCTTCGCGGCTCGAGCCGCTGGCCTCGGCCTTCTGCGAGCCGGTTCGGCCTGGAGATTGCATCGCGGCCCGTGACGACGGCAGCGGCCCGATAGGGCGACGACCGGGGACTGCGGCCGGCGAGGCGGATGCGGCGCCGCGAGGGGTTCAGCCTCGCGGCGTCCCGGTATCGGACGACCGGGCCGAAGGATCGCTCCCGCCCGGTCGCGAGGCCCTCGTTACTGGCCGCGCTGGGCCGGCAGCTGGCCCTGCTTCTGCTTGTTCTGCATGAACTGGGCGAAGGTCGATTCGGCGACCTGCTGCCACAGGAAGTGCTCGGCCTGGAAGGCCATCATGCTGTCGTAGATCTTGCCCCAGGACGGATCGGAGCCCTTGAGGTCCGAATAGAGCTGGAGCGTCGCGTCGTAGGTGGCGTTGAGAACGTCTTCAGGGAAGGCCCGCAGCTGGGCGCCGTTGGTGACGAGCGAGCGCAGGGCCGTCGGGTTCTTGAAGTCGTATTCGGCCATCATCTCGGTATTGGCCGCCCGGCAGGCGGTTTCGAGAACATAGCGGTTGGTGTCGGAGAGGCCGTCCCAGGCCTGCTTGTTGATGAAGCAGTTGAGGGCGAGATTGCCCTCCCAGAAGCCCGGATAATAGTAGTAGGGGGCGACCTGGTAGAAGCCGAGCTTCTCGTCGTCATAGGGGCCGATCCATTCGGCCGCATCGATGGTGCCGCGCTCGAGCGCCGGATAGATGTCGCCGCCGGCGATCTGCTGGGGCACGACGCCGATCTGCTCCATCACGCGGCCGGCAAGGCCCGCGATGCGCATCTGCAGGCCCTTCATGTCCTCAAGGCTGCCGATCTCGCGGCGGAACCAGCCGCCCATCTGGGTGCCGGTATTGCCGGCGGGCAGGTAGTGCAGGCCGTTCTCGTTGTAGAAGGCGTTGAGGAGGTCCATCCCGCCGCCATAGTAGAGCCAGGCGTTCATGCCGCGATTGTCGAGGCCGTAGGGAATGACCGCGCCGAGCGCCCAGGTCGGCGACTTGCCGACATAGTAATAGGCGGCCGTGTGGCACATCTCGACGGTGCCGTTCTGGACCGCGTCGGCGGCCTGGAGGCCGGGGACGATCTCACCCGCCGAGAAGACCTGGATGTCGAAGGCGCCGTTGGTCGCCTCACGCACGTATTTCGCGACGTCCTGGCCGCCGCCGAAGATCGTGTCGAGGGAGGGCGGGAAGGAGGAGGTCATCCGCCACTGCACCTTCTCGTTGCCTTGCGCGATCGCGGGCATTGCGAGTGTCGCGCTCGCGCCGGCGAGGCCGGCCGTTCCCAGAAAACGACGACGGTCCATGAATTCCTCCCTGTTGGACGACCGGGCGGGCACCTCTGCGAACCCGGCTTTTGACTTGCGCGGACGGGTATAGCAAAACCGATCGTCGAATCCTATGGACCGGCCCGCGAGCAGGGGGCCGAGGGGTTCGTCCGGCCGCCGGGCGTCACCCGGCGATGCCATCTTTGGGAGATGAAGACCGATGGGTGCGCTTCTGGGGGTCGCGCGGGCGATCGACCGTGTCAACGGATGGATCGGGCGCCTCTTCGCCTGGCTCATCCTCGTCGCCGTCCTCGTCTCGGCGGGCAATGCGGTGGTCCGCAAGAGCTTCAACCTGTCCTCCAATGCCTGGCTGGAAGCCCAGTGGTACCTGTTCGGCGCCGTCTTCATGATGTGCGCGGCCTGGACCCTGCGCGAGAACGAGCATGTGCGCGTCGACGTTCTGAGCCAGATCCTGTCGCCGCGGGCACGGGTGCGGATCGACCTCATCTGCCATATCCTCTTCCTCCTGCCCTTCGCCGGAATGATGGTCTGGCTCGGCTGGCCGTTCTTCATCAATTCCTTCCTGTCGGGCGAGCAGTCCTCCAATGCGAGCGGTCTCATCCGCTGGCCGGCCAAGATCTGGGTGCTCGCCGGCTTCGTCTCGTTCCTGGCGCAGGGCGTCTCCGAGATCATCAAGAGCGGCGCGATCCTGAAGGGCGACCTGCCGATGCCCGGAGAGGCGGCCGAAGACCACGGCTCCGCCCCCATCGCCCAGAACGCCGCCGACAGGACCTGACGACCATGCTCGAGCTGATCGCCCACAATCTCGCGCCCATCATGTTCGTCTCGGTGATGGGGCTCCTGCTGCTCGGCTATCCGGTGGCGCTCACCCTTTCGGCCGGCGGCCTGTTCTTCTTCGTCATCGGCGTCGCGCTGTCGGACTATTCCAGCGAGATCAACCTGTTCTGGCCGCTGCTCCAGGCCATGCCCGAACGGGTCTTCGGCATCATGTCGAACGACACGCTGCTCGCCATTCCCTTCTTCACCTTCATGGGCATCATCCTGGAGCGCTCGGGGATGGCCGAGGATCTCCTCGACACGATCGGCCAGCTCTTCGGCCCCTTGCGCGGCGGCGTCGCCTTCGCCGTCATCTTCGTCGGCGCGCTGCTTGCCGCAACGACCGGCGTCGTCGCCGCCTCGGTGATCGCCATGGGGCTCATCTCGCTGCCGGTGATGCAGCGCTATTCCTACAACCGGCCGGTCGCGACCGGCACGATCGCGGCCGCCGGAACGCTCGCCCAGATCGTGCCGCCGAGCCTCGTCCTCATCGTCATGGCCGACCAGCTCGGCGTCTCGGTGGGCGACATGTATCTCGGCGCGATCTGGCCGGCGCTGATCATCATCGCCTCCTATTGCGCCTATATCCTCGTCCTCACCATCATCCGGCCCGACGCCGTGCCGGCGCTGCCGATGTCCGAGCGGCGCCTCGGCACCGGCGTCTGGTCCCTGGTGGCGATGGCGGTGCTCGCGGTCGCCCTCTATCTCCTCGGCTCGCGGGTCGTGTTCGCCGATTCCGTTCCCGCCACCGCGACGGTCTTCTCGGCGACCCTTGCGACCGTCGTCTGCTACGCCGTCGCGCTTGCCAACCGGACCTTCAAGCTCGGCCTCCTGTCGCGGCTCGCCGAGACGGTGGTGATCGTGATGATCCCGCCGCTGGCGCTGATCTTCCTCGTTCTCGGCACGATCTTCCTCGGCATCGCCACCCCGACCGAGGGCGGGGCGATGGGCGCGGTCGGCGCGCTGGCGCTCGCCTTCGGCAAGCGGCGGCTCGACTTTCCGCTGCTGCGCTCGGCGATCGAATCGACCGCGAAGCTCTCGGCCTTCGTGCTCTTCATCCTGATCGGCGCCCGGGTCTTCGGCCTCACCTTCTACGGCGTCAACGGCCAGGTCTGGCTTGAGGAACTGCTGCTCGCCCTTCCCGGCGGTCAGATCGGCTTCCTCATCGTCGTCACGATCGTCATCTTCATCCTCGGCTGCTTCCTCGACTTCTTCGAGATCGCCTTCATCCTGGTTCCCCTTCTGGCACCGGTGGCCCAGACGCTGGGGATCGACCTCATCTGGTTCGGCGTGATCCTGTCGATGAACCTCCAGACGAGCTTCCTGACGCCGCCCTTCGGCTTCGCCCTGTTCTATCTGAGATCCGTCGCGCCCAGCCGCGAATGGACCGACAAGCAGACCGGACGGCGCATGGAGGCGATCCGCACCTACGACATCTACAAGGGCGTGGTGCCGTTCATCGTCATCCAGTTCGTGCTGATCCTCCTCGTCATCGCGGTGCCGAGCCTCGTGACCCATTATCGCGGCGACAGGCAGCCGATTCAGGTGGAGACGCCGGGCTCGGCGACCGGGGGGCTGAATTTCGGCCTCGGGGGCGGGGCTGCGACGGGCGGGGCGGCCCCGGGCGGGGCAGTGCCGGGCGGCGGCGATGCCGGCTTCAACTTCGGGCCGGCCTCCTCCGGCGGCGCGTCCGGCACCTCGGGCACGTCCGGCGGCGGGGCAGCGACGGGGGGCACGGGCGGCTTCAACTTCGGTGCCCCGGCGGGCGGAACGCAGCCTTCGCAGGGACAGGGCTCGGCCGCACCGGGCACGGGCGAGGCTCCGGCAGCGGGTGCCGGCGGCGCGACGGGCGGCTTCAACTTCGGTACGCCCACCGCTCCGGCGCAGCCGGCTCAGCCGGGATCGGGATCGGGATCGGGCGCGAACGCCGGCGGCGGCGCGGGGGCGACGAACGATGGTACGACGGGCGATGCTTCGACCGGCGGCGGCTCCGGCAGCGGCAACGGGGCGACGGGCGGCTTCAATTTCTGACGTATCGGAGCGCAGCCTTGACCCGGCCTGCGGATCGTCCCTTGCGTGATCGAGGCCCCGAATTTCATCGATGACGGCGATGAGGCCCCGAGCCTTCGCCCCCGGTGACGATCCGGATCGCAGGCCTTTATCGTCGTGCCACGCAGCGGGCCCCGGCCGAGGGGCGATGCCGGTATCCTCCATCGCCAGCCGAAGGGGCGGCATGCCGGCGGACAGACTTCTGCCTTTATCCTTAAAGGGTGCATAACGCCCGCGGCTTGCGGCTCGAACACGGCCCGAATGCCGCTCGATGCCTGTCAGATCAGGCGCATCCCGCCGGTGCGAGGCGGCATGCCGTTGCGGTCGTCACCCTCGACCTGCCGCAGGGGCAGGCATGGTCCGCGCCTCAATTTGAGACAAAGTCTTACCGATTAACGCGGTAGCAACGCTTCTCGCGTCTTACTGCATCGAGGCGAGCGGCCGCAGGCTGCAAGCATCGCAGCGACGAACCATCTTGTTTCCCCCGGTCTTCGAAGCAGGACCGGTTCCCAAAGCAGAGCCGCTCACCGGAGCTTCGGTCCCGCAGTTCATCGGCCGATCCGTCACCCACGTCGTCTCACGGCGCGGGTGCGGGGACAGCGATGCGCCAGATCCATCGATCCGATCAGAGACGTTTTTCACTGGAGTTGAGAACCTTGCGTCTGACAGTCAAAACCAAACTCATCGCGTCTTTCGCGACGATCCTCGCGCTGATGGGCGGCAGCGGCTATCTCGCGGTCCAGAGCCTCGGCAATTCCAACGACACCTTCGCCGAGTTCGTCGACGGGCCGTTCACCCAGGTCCAGAACGGCCGCGCCATCCGCCAGCAGGTGACCGATATCGGCCGTATCGCCGGCCGTGCCTATCTGTCGAGCTCGCCCGAGGAGCAGCAGCGCTACATCGCCGAAGCCAAGGAGGCCGGCGTCCGCATTCAGGAGCGGATGGACAACCTGATCGGCTCGTTCGACGAAGCGGAGCGCCAGGCCAATGCCGATCTCCCGCCCCTCTACGACACGTTCCGCGACATCGCCGGACGCACGATCGAGCTCAACGCCGCCGCCAACGGGCAGGCCGCGATGACGGCCCTCGACAGCACGAAGGACGAATACGCCTCCGTCCTCGCCAGCGCCACGAGCCTCAGAGACACGATTCAGAAGGAAATGTCCGCCTCCGCCCTCGCGGCGAGCGCCAATCCCGTCGCCTCGCGGCAGATGGGCGAAGCTCTCGCCCTTGCGAACCGGGTCGTTGCGCAGACGACCGAGGCGCGCCTCGGAGCGGTCGCAGCGGCGGCGCAGGTCGAGCCCGACCTCGTGCGTGAGGCCTCGGCGGAGGCGCGCTCGACGATCGAACAGCTGGCGACGGACATGAAGGCGCTCGCGGCCAATCCCCAGGTCGCATCTCTCACCGGCACGCCCGCAGCCGCTCTCTCGACCGAGATCGCGAGCTTTTCGGCCGCATTGGACGCGGAGATCCAGAACGCTCTGCTGTTCAAGCAGGATAGCGCCATGACGGCGCTGCTCGACGAGTTCTCGCCGATCGCCGCGCAGCTCGACACCAAGCTGCAGCAGATCGCGGCGGCCAGCGACGAAGACGCGGCGGCATCCAAGGCCGCCTCCGACGTCGCCTATGCCAGCATGCGGATGACGCTGATCGGCCTCATCATCGGTGCGATCGTTCTCGGCGCTGCCGCCGCGATGTGGATGGCTCTCTCGATCTCGCGTTCGCTGAACCGTGCCGTCGAGGTCGCCAAGGCCATCGGAAGCGGCGACCTGACCCAGGACATCAAGGTGCGCGGCAATGACGAGCTAGCCGATCTGCAGCACGCCATGGCCGACATGAACGAGAACCTGCGCCGGATCGTCAGCGACGTGACGAGCTCTGCCAACCAGGTCGCCTCGGGCTCCCAGCAGTCCTCGTCCACGGCCGAGCAGCTGAGCCAGGGCTCCACCGAGCAGGCGGCTGCCACCGAACAGGCCTCGGCCGCGATGGAAGAGATGGCGGCCAATATCCGCCAGACCTCCCAGAACGCCGCCCAGACCGAGAAGATCGCCTCCCAGGCCCGCATCAATGCCGACAAGAGCGGCACGGCGGTCACCAACTCGGTCGGCGCCATGCGCACCATCGCCGACCGCATCCAGATCGTTCAGGAGATCGCCCGCCAGACCGACCTCCTCGCCCTCAACGCGGCGATCGAGGCGGCACGGGCCGGCGAGCACGGCAAGGGCTTCGCGGTGGTCGCGGCCGAAGTTCGCAAGCTCGCCGAGCGCTCCCAGCAGGCAGCCGCCGAGATCGGCGAACTGTCGACCTCGACGCTGAACATCTCGGAAGAAGCCGGCCGGATGCTCCAGGAGCTGATCCCGGACATCCAGAAGACCTCCGACCTCGTCAGCGAGATCTCGGCGGCCTGCCGCGAGCAGAACTCCGGCGCCGAGCAGATCAACCAGGCGATCCAGCAGCTCGACCAGGTGACCCAGCAGAACGCCTCTGCGGCCAACGAGATGTCGGCGACCGCCGAGCAGCTCTCGGCCCAGGCCGCGACCCTCAACGAGCGGGCGTCCTTCTTCACGATCGACGGCACCGCGACCCGTGTCGCCGCCCCGGTCAGTGCGCCGAAGGCCGATATCCGGGGTCTCCACGCCAAGGTCGAGACCTATGCCAAGAGCCGCCATCAGGTTTCCGTGAAGCCTGCCAAGCCCGCAAAGGGTCAGAGCGAGGCCAAGGCGTCAAAGTCCGGTGGCTTCGACCTCGACATGGGCGGCGAGGACGGCGATTTCGATCGCATGAGCGCCTGAAGCCCCACGGCCTCCACCGATCAACCGATCCCTGTCTTCGGCCGCTGACGCGGCCGAAGGTGTCTCAAGACGTCATCGACCTTCCCACGGACTTGGTCCGGAAAGATCAGAGATGCCATCTCAAGCCGCCTCCCGACCGCCGGCCTCCGCAGCTCCCCCCGAGGGGTCCCGCCTTCCCGACGGGCGGGCGGTGCTGGGCCCTAGGACCACGGCACGGCTCGTGGACATGGTGCGCGAAAGCTGCGGCGTCTCGATGGACGCCTCCAAGCGGGTGCTGCTCCAGACGCGGCTCGACAAGCGCCTGAAGGCGCTCGGGCTCGACGACTTCGAGAGCTATTGCGACTATCTGTCGACGCCCGTGGGACGCGAGGCCGAGCTTCAGGCCTTCGTCGACAGCGTCGTCACCAACGAGACCTCCTTCTTCCGCGAACAGCCCCATTTCGACTATCTGACGGCCGAACGGCTCGATGCGCTGGCCGCCGGCGGCAAGCCCGGCAGCATCGCCGTCTGGTCGGCCGCCGGCTCGACGGGCCAGGAGGCCTATTCGGCGGCGATGCATCTGGCCGCCGCCAATGGCGGGCGGCTTCTCTCGTCGAAATGGGACTGGTCGGTGCTGTGCACCGATATCTCGATCCGCGCGCTCTCCCATGCCCGGCGCGGGGTCTACGACCACGCCGACCTCGACCGGCTGCCGGAGGGCTACGCCTCGGCCTTCTTCGAGCGGACGGGCGCTGCCTCCGCCGCCGGAGCCGGCACGCAGGTCCGGATCTCGCAGCCGATCCGCGAGCGCGTCTCCTTCGGCCAGATCAACCTGATGCACGAGCGCTACCAGCCCCGGCGCATGATGGACGTGATCTTCTGCCGAAACGTCCTGATCTATTTCGATCTCGACGTGCAGCAGCAGATCATCGCCAAGCTCTGCCAGCATCTGCGCCCGGGCGGCCTCCTGATCCTCGGCCATGCGGAATCGGCGCGCGGCGGAAAGGCCCCGCTGCGCCTTCTCCTCAACACGATCTACGAGCGGCTGGACGACTGACCGGGTGGGGCGCCGATCCGTCACGGGCCGGGCGACCTCTTCTCCGTTTCCACGCGGCACGAACGAAAAAAGGCGGCCTCCCGGACCGCCTTTTTCCTTATCCTGCGGCCGCAAGGCCGAAAGGGTCAGATGCCGTCGCCGTAATAGGGCGGCTGCTTCTGGGGTTCGGAGGCCTCCTCGCGCTTTGTCCCCCGGTCGGCGATGAGGCCGGTGACGAAGGGGCGCAGGAGGAAGTCGAGGAGGCCGAGAGCGGCTGCCGAAAAGACGTTCAGCCCGAACAGCACCGCGAGGACGACGAGAAGGGCGCTCGCGGTGGCGCGGGCGGCGAGCCGCGTCGTCGCAGCTTCCGTTCCCGGCGCGACGTCGCCTCCGAGCCATTCGGCCTTCGCCTTCCCGAAGCCGGACAATGCGGCGGTGGCGGCGGTACCCGTCTCGCTCGCCACGGTCTCGGCGGGCCTTGCGATCTCCTTGACGACGCCGAGGGCGACGGTCTCGTTGGTGAGCTGGTCGATCAGGATGAAGGCGCCGAGCTCGCGGTTCTCCTCGTAGGTGGTCGCCACCGGCGGCCGGTCGAAGGCGATGGTCACCTTGCCGATCTCGTTCATGAGAAGGGCGTTGGCGGGCTTCACCTCGTAGGAATGAATATCGACCGAGCCCGAGAGCGCGCGAAGCGTCGCGGGCGTCTGGTGCGAACCGAGCTTGGCGATGAGGCGACCGCCGGCGACCATCGGCCGGTCGACCATCCAGAGAAGATCGGCCTCGACGGTCTTCACCGGGCGGATCGTGTCGCCCTCGCGCACGATGACGTCGCCGCGCGAGGCGTCGATCTCGTCGTTGAGGGTGAGGGTCACGGATTCGCCGGTGCGCGCCCGCTCGATCATGCCGCCGGGACCCCAGACCGCCTTGACGCTGGAGGTCTGGCCGGAGGGCAGCGAGATCACCCGGTCGCCCGCCCGGATCGTGCCGCTCGCCACCGTGCCGCAAAAGCCGCGGAAGTCGAGATTGGGACGGTTCACCCACTGGACCGGCATGCGGAAGGGGGAGGCGTCCGCATCGAAGGTCTCGGGGCTCGCGCTTTCGAGGCGCTGGAGCAGCGTCTCGCCGTGATACCAGGGCGTGTTCGGCGATCGCGTGACGATGTTGTCGCCGTTCTTGGCCGACAGCGGCACATAGGAGACGTCGGTGAAGCCGAGCTGGGGCAGGATCTCCTGATAGCCGCGCTTGATCTCCTCGAACCGCTCCTGCGAAAAATCGACGAGATCCATCTTGTTGATGGCGATGACCACCGACTTGATGCCGACGAGGGAGGTGATGAAGGAGTGGCGGCGGGTCTGGGGCAGGATGCCCTTGCGCGCGTCGACGAGGATCACCGCGAGCTCGGCCTGGGAGGCGCCGGTCGCCATGTTGCGGGTATACTGCTCGTGGCCGGGCGTATCGGCGATGATGAAGGCGCGCCGGCTGGTGGAGAAGTAGCGATAGGCGACGTCGATGGTGATGCCCTGCTCGCGCTCGGCCGACAGGCCGTCCACGAGAAGCGCGAAGTCGAGATCGCCGCCGGTGGTGCCGAACTTCTTCGAATCCTTTTCCAGCGCCTCCATCTGGTCGTCGAAGACCGCATTGGTCTCGAAGAGGAGGCGGCCGATCAGCGTCGACTTGCCGTCGTCCACCGAGCCGCAGGTGATGAAGCGCAGGAGGGATTCGGCGGGCGCGACGAGCGGCTCCATCCCCGCTTGGGGATCGATGACGCGCACATTCTCGCTCGCGGCGGTCTCGCCGTTTGCATCGGGGGCGGGGCCGGCGTAGCGCTCGTCGGCGAGCGCGGCCGCCACCGAGCCCTGGGCCCGGTCGGCCTCGTCGGTGCGGGTCTCGTCAGGGCGTCCGTCTTCGATGCGGTGCGCGTCGTCACCGGCTTTGTCGACGCGGGGGGTGTCGTGCAGGGCGTTGGACATGATCAGAAATAGCCTTCCTGCTTCTTCTCTTCCATCGACGCGCCCGAATCGCGGTCGATGACGCGCCCCTGGCGCTCGGAGACGCGCGAGCCGCGCATTTCGGCGAGGACCTCTTCGAGGGTCCGGGCCTCCGATTCCACGCCGCCGGTGAGCGGGTAGCAGCCGAGGGTGCGGAAGCGGACCATCATCTCCTCGACCTTCTCGCCGGGCCGCAGCTGCATGCGGTCGTCGTCGCGCATGATGAGGGCGCCGTCGCGCCGCACCACGGGTCGCCTCGCCGCGAAATAGAGCGGCACGACCGGGATCTCCTCGAGGGCGATGTAGTCCCAGATATCCTGCTCGGTCCAGTTGGAGAGCGGGAAGACGCGGAAGCTCTCGCCGTTGCGCTTGCGGGTGTTGAACAGGCGCCAGGGCTCCGGCCGCTGGTTCTTGGCGTCCCAGCGATGCTCGGGCGAGCGCAGGGAGAAGACGCGCTCCTTGGCGCGGCTCTTCTCCTCGTCGCGCCGCGCGCCGCCGAAGGCCGCGTCGAACTTGTACTTCTCCAGCGCCTGCTTGAGGGCCTGGGTCTTCATGACGTCGGTGTGGACGGCCGAGCCCGAGTCGAACGGGTTGATGCCCGCCTTCACGCCCTCCTGATTGGTATGGACGATGAGCTCGACGCCGAGCTCCTTGGCGCGCCGGTCGCGGAACTCGATCATCTCGCGGAACTTCCAGGTGGTATCCACGTGGAGGAGCGGGAAGGGGGGCTTGCCCGGCGAGAAGGCCTTCATGGCGAGATGCAGCATCACCGCCGAATCCTTGCCGATCGAATAGAGCATGACCGGATTGTCGGCGGTCGCGGCGACCTCGCGGATGATGAAGATCGATTCGGCCTCCAGGCGCTGGAGGTGGGTCATGTGCTTCATGGGCCTTGGGCCTTCAATGCGTGGTCTTCAGAGCGGCCCTTGGCAAAGGCGCCGCGATAACAGGCGGGGTGGCTCCGGCCGGATCAGGCTCTCGCGCCTTTCGGGACGGACGTAGCGTCCGGGACGTGCAGGCCGCATTCGCGCTTGGTGTCGTCCTCCCACCACCAGCGGCCGGCGCGCTCGGGCTCTCCCGGTTCGAGCGCCCGGGTGCAGGGAGCGCAGCCGATCGACAGGAAGCCCTTGTCGTGGAGGACGTTCACGGGAACGCTCTCGCTCGCGGTGTAGGCGGCGATCTCGGCCCGCGTCAGGTCGAAGAGGGGATTGGCCTTGACGAGGCCGCGCACGGCGTCGAAGCCGACGAAGTCCATATCGCTGCGATTGGCCGACTGGTCGGCGCGCAAGCCCGTCACCCAGCCATTGGCACCGGCCAGCGCGCGGCCGAGCGGTTCGATCTTGCGCACGCCGCAGCATGCGAGGCGGAACTCCTTGGCATAGTAGAAGCCGTCGATGCCCTGATCCTCGATCAATTCCTCGAGCTTCTCGCCGTTCGGATATTTGGCGTGGATGCGCTTGCCGTATTGTTCCTCGGTGCGGCGCCAGAGGTCGTAGGTCTCGGGAAACAGGCGGCCGGTATCGAGGGTGACGACCTCGATTTTGATCGCGTTCGAAAAGATCAGATGGGTGATCATCTGGTCCTCGATGCCGAGGCTCGTGGTGAAGACGAGCCGCCCCGGAACCGTCTCGCGCAGACGCTTAAGGCGCTCCAGCGGCGACAGGGCCGGGAACTCCGCGTTGAGCTCGGCGGCAAGGCCCTTGAGATCGGTCGGGGCCTCAGCGGTCATCGCGCGGCCTCCTCGCGGGCGGCCATGCGCTGCTGCAGGATGCTTTTGCCCTCGCCGAACCCGGTCTGGTAGTGGACGGACATCGTGTCCTTCATCTCCAGCCATTGCTGCACCGGCTGGCGGTTCGCCATGGTGTCGGGAATGTCCACCTCGTCGAAGCCGCAGGCGAGCGCATCGGCGAACTGGTCGGCGATGAGCGGGCCCTTGGCGCGCAGGGTGCCCGTGAAGCCTTCGCGGCGCAGGCGCTTGGCGAGCGAGAAGCCGCGCCCGTCCGA
The DNA here is from genome assembly GCF_003403015.1 of Fulvimarina endophytica. Taxonomy (GTDB): domain Bacteria; phylum Pseudomonadota; class Alphaproteobacteria; order Rhizobiales; family Rhizobiaceae; genus Fulvimarina; species Fulvimarina endophytica. The sequence goes on along the minus strand of NZ_QURL01000003.1, from coordinate 107,020 downwards.
AAAGGCGGGAAAGGCGATGGCGATGAGGTCGACCGAGCCAAGATGCGGCGCGATCTCGGCGATCTCGGCCGTGTTCTCGACGAAGAGGCCGAACGGGGCCTCCGGCGTCTCGATCTCGCCGAGGAGCGCGAGGGGAACGAGCGGCTTGGACCCGGCCGCGTTCCCGGCGGGGGCCTTGGCATCCTCGGTGGTCTCGATCAGGCGATAGGCGTCGCGGCGCTCGCCTTCGGGCGTGATGACGGTCATTATTCTGCTGCCTCTTGCGCGGCCCGCGTTTCAATGAAGCCGGCAAAGCTTGCCTTGAACGGATCGGCTCCGGTGCGTCGCACGGTCTCGATGAAGCTTTCCGAGCCCTCTCTTTCGGAAAGATAGGTCTCGACCAGCGCCTCGATCGCGCCCGGCACGTCCTCGGCGTCGATGCCGGGACCGAGGCGCTCGCCGAGGCTCGCATGCTCGGTCGCATCGCCGCCGACGGTGATCTGGTAGTTCTCGCGCCCGCCCTTTTCGAGGCCGAGAATGCCGATGGCGCCCACATGGTGGTGGCCGCAGGCATTGATGCAGCCGGAGATCTTGATCGGCAGCTCGCCGATCGCCTTCTGGCGCGCATCGTCCGCGAAGGTCTTCGCGATCTCCTGGGCGATCGGGATCGACTTCGCCGTCGCCAGCGCGCAGTAGTCGAGGCCCGGGCAGGCGATGATGTCGGTGACGAGCCCGGCATTGGCGGTCGCCAGATCGTGGGTCTTCAGCTCCGCATAGAGCGCCGGCAGATCGTCCTTCTTCACGTAAGGCAGGACGAGGTTCTGGCTGTGGGTGACGCGCAGTTCGCCGAGGGAATAGCGCTCGGCGATGTCGGCGAAGGCCTCCATCTGATCGGCGCTCATATCGCCCGGAACGCCGCCGATGGGCTTCAGGGAGATGGTGAGCGCGATATAGCCCGGCTGCTTGTGGGCGAAGCCGTTCTGCTCGACGAAGCGATCGAGCCCGGCATCGGCCTTGCGCGCCTCGCCCAAGGTGACGGATTCGGCCGGCAGGTCCTCATAGGCGGGCGGGGCGAAATAGGCGGCGATCCGCTCCACCTCTTCGAGCGGGGCGTTGACCGTCGGCCCGTCGAGCTTTGCGTATTCCTCCTCGACGCGGGCGGTGAATTCCTCGGTGCCGGTCTCGTGGACGAGGATCTTGACGCGCGCCTTGAACTTGTTGTCGCGCCGGCCTTCGGCGTTGTAGACGCGCATGATCGCCTCGACATAGGCGAGAAGCTCGTCCTTGGGCAGGAACTCGCGGATCACCTTGCCGATCATCGGCGTGCGGCCGAGCCCGCCGCCGACCGAGATCTCGTAGCCCGGCTCGCCCGCCTCGTTCCGCCTCATCCTGAGGCCGATATCGTGGACGCGGATCGCCGCGCGGTCGTGTTCGGCACCGGTGACGGCGATCTTGAACTTGCGCGGCAGCCAGACGAATTCGGGATGCTGGCTCGACCACTGGCGCAGGAGCTCGGCGGTCGGGCGCGGGTCCTCCACCTCGTCTGCGGCAACACCCGAGAACTGGTCGGCGGTGGTGTTGCGGATGCAGTTGCCCGAGGTCTGGATCGCGTGCATCTCGACATCGGCGAGGAGGTCGAGGATCGCCGGCACGTCCTTCAGCTTGGGCCAGTTGAACTGGATGTTCTGGCGCGTGGTGAAGTGGCCATAGCCCTTGTCGTAGTCGCGCGCGATCTTCGCGAGCTGGCGCAGCTGGCGTCCGCTCAGGGTGCCGTAGGGGATCGCGACGCGCAGCATGTAGGCGTGCAGTTGGAGGTAGAGGCCGTTCTTGAGGCGCAGGGGCTTGAACTCGTCCTCGGTGAGCGAGCCGTCGAGGCGGCGCTTCACCTGCTCCCCGAACTGGGCCACCCGCTCGCGCACGAAGCGCTCGTCGAATTCGTCGTAGCGATACATCTCAAGGCCTCTTGGCTTCGTGTCTCATTGGCGCCCGTCGGCGCCGTCTGCAGGTGGCGCCCGTCGGCGCCGTCCGTCCGATCTGCCCGGACCGGATCAGGCAATGGGGCCGAAATCGGCCTGCTTGCCCATGTCCGGATGGATCGAGGGACCCTTCTGGCGCATCACGTCCCGGAAGTGCCTGGCCAGCGGATGGCCCTCCTCGGTGATCTCGACCGGAACGAGATAGGGATCGACGACGGCGTTGGCGGCGGCCGCAGCCTTGCCTTCGGCCTCCATCGCATCGGCGCTTTCCTGATCGTGGGCGATGCGCGCCGCCTTGGAATCGCGCGTCCAGCCCGTCTCGGCGAGAAACACGGTGTCGCCCTCGAGAAGATCGCTCGCCATCACGATGGCGGGCAGCTTGTCGCCCTTGACCTTCGATCCGGCGCGGTGGTCCTTCGCCATGGCTTGTCTCCGCTTGGCCTCGTTCCATCGGATGCGCCGTTCGGCGGCGGTCCAATTCATAGAGGTTCTAAATAGGGCTTGGAGCCCAAAGATGCGCCGTTCGCGATTGCCGGCAAGCGGGGCGGGGAGAAACAATATTTCCCGATGCCCCGGAGCGGGCAGGAGATTCGTTCCGCAAGGCTCGCGATGCGGGCTTTGCGACGGGGCCGGCCCGCACGTTCCGCGCCCTTGGCACGCTGCGTTATGCCGAGCCCTAGGGCCTACTCGCCGGCGGGGCCGGACGGGCGCCGCAGCCCGGCCTCGCCCGCCTCCGCCTCGCCCTCGTGCCCATCGGGAAGGGCTTCGGGCGCGGAAGCGGGGGCCTCGAATTCGGGAACGATGCGGCGCAGGCATTCGACGGCGCGATCGGTCTCGCCGGCCTCGATCGCCGCCTCCACCGTCTTCAGGTTGCGCGACAGGAGCTGGACGTCGGGCACGCGCGAGCGGGCGAAGAACAGGCCCTCGCGGCCGGTCTCCTCCCGGTTCTCCTCCAGGGAGAACAATTCCTCGTAGAGCTTCTCGCCCCGGCGAAGGCCGGTGAACTCGATCGCGATGTCGATATGCGGGCGCAGTCCGGCAAGCTGGATCAGCCGCTCGGCAAGTTCGGCGATGCGGATCGGCTTGCCCATGTCGAGGACGTAGATGAGGCCCTTGGAGCCGGCATTGTTCATGCCGTCGCCCGCCGCATGGAGGATGAGGCGGGAGGCCTCCGGAATGGTCATGAAGAAGCGAACGATGTTGCGATCGGTGACGGTGAGGGGGCCGCCGCGGGCGAGCTGGCTCTGAAAGAGGGGCACGACCGAGCCGGTGGAGCCCAGCACATTGCCGAAGCGCACGGTCATGAAGCGCGTCGCGTCCTGGCTGAGATCGAGCGACTGGCAATAGGCCTCAGCCGCCCTTTTGGTGGCGCCCATGACATTGGTGGGGTTCACGGCCTTGTCGGTCGAGACCATGACGAAGGCGCGCGCGCCCGAGGCGAGGGCGGCATCGGCGACGTTGCGGGTGCCGATGAGGTTCGTCTCGATCCCCTCGATCGGGTTCTCCTCCACGATCGGCACATGCTTCATGGCGGCGGCGTGGAAGACGACCTCGGGCCGCGTCTCCTCGAACAGGCGGGCGATGCGCGCGGCATGGCGCACGTCGAGATGGCGGGGGACGACCTGGAGATCGGGGCAGCGGGCCGCGATCTGGCGCTCGATCGCCCACAGGTTGAATTCGGAATTGTCGACGAGGATGAGGCTCGCCGGCCGGAAGCCCACGATCTGGCGCACGAGTTCCGAGCCGATCGACCCGCCCGCGCCGGTGACGAGCACCCGCGCGCCGGCGAGGAGATCGCCGGTCTCGGCGATGTCGAGATCGACGACCTTGCGGCTGAGGAGATCCTCGAGCTCGATCGGCCGGGGCTCGATGGGCGCGTTCTCGTCGACGACGCCGGTGCGGGCAATGTCGGGCAGGCGCTTGACCGCGATCTTCAGGGGCGCGGCCGTCGCGACGATCTCGGAGAGGATGGAGGCGGGAAGGCCGGGATCTGCGACGACGAGTTCGCCGACGGGCGACAGGGCGCCGTCCCGGCGCGTCGCCGCGATCTTCGGAAGATCCTCCCAGCCGCCGAGCACGGGAACGCCGTGAAGCTGGCGGCGCCGGTTCTTCGGCCGCTCGTCGAGAATGCCGACGATGCGCCCGCCCCGGCCGGAGCGGCGGGCATTGCGCACGAAGAGATCGGCATCGTCGGTATAGCCGTAGACGAGCACCGCCTCGCCCTGGGGAAGGTCGGGATGCTCGGCGCGCTCGCGCTGGCCGCCCTCCTTCATGAGCCGGTAGGCGAGGCGCGGGCCGCCGAGGCCGACGATGAGGACGAACCAGGTGGTGACGATCGCCGCGCGCGGCAGATAGTCGCCCCGCAGCACGAAGAAGCTGACGAGGAGGAAGACGACGAGGGCGACCGTGACCGCCTTGACGATGGAGGCGACGTCGAGGAGCGAGGCGTAGCGCCAGGCGCCGCTGTTCAGGCGGAAAACCGGATAGACGAGGGCGCAGATGCCGGTGAAGACGAGGATCTGGGCCCAGATCTGCCAGAGATTCATCATCGGCGTCAGGCCCCAGGACAGGGCCATGGCGAAGGTGATCGACAGGAAGCTGACGAGGATGTCGTGAACGACGCCGAGCTTGCGCAAGGAGGCCCTCGGCCGGCGGACCGCCTTCAGCTTCTCGATCGTCTTGCCGCCGGTGAACGGGTCCATCAGCCTTTTCGTCCCTTGAGGCTCTCGCCGCTGCGAAGATCGGCGCCGCTGCGAAGATCGGCCCCGCAATGCCGGCGCCCGCGACCCGCCGCATGGGCGTGCGGCAGGGGGACCGGGCCCGGCGCCGCAGGCCTTGCGCCGGGGATCGGGCGTTGGAGCCCGTCAGATACACCCTTCGGATGGGCGCGTCCAACCTTGTGCGAAGGACCGGCGGGCCTCGAAGGCCCGCGCCGGCGCCGCCCGTCAGGCGGCGAAGACGCCGGCCCCTTCGTCCGCCGTGCCGACGAGGGCGCGGAAGGGGGCGAAGAGTTCGCGGCCGATGCCGTATTCGTAATGGGAGAGATCGACCACTACGGGTTCGCGGGCCTCGAACTCGGCGGCTTCGACCTTCACCTCGAGGAGTCCCGCCTCGGCATCGAGGCGCACCACGTCGCCCTCGCGCAGTTTGGCGATCGGCCCGCCGGCCTTGGCTTCCGGGGTGACGTGGATCGCGGCCGGCACCTTGCCCGAGGCGCCCGACATGCGCCCGTCGGTGACGAGGGCGACCTTGTGGCCGCGATCCTGCAGGATGCCGAGGAGCGGGGTCAGCTTGTGAAGCTCGGGCATGCCGTTCGACTTCGGACCCTGGAAGCGCACGACGCAGACGACGTCGCGGTCGAGCTCGCCCCCGTCGAAGGCGGCCTTGACCTCGTTCTGGTCCTCGAAGATGCGCACCGGCGCCTCGACCGTGCGGTGCTCGGGCTTGACGGCCGAGATCTTGATGACGCCCCGGCCGAGATTGCCGGACAGCATCTTGAGGCCGCCATTGGAGGAGAACGGATTGTCGCCGGTGGTGAGCACCTTCGGATTGCCGCTCTCCTCGGGCGCCGGCATGCGGGCGACGGACTGGCCGTCCTCGCCGAGCTTCGCCTCGATCGCATAGGCGTCGAGCCCGGTGCCCCAGGCGGTCTTCACGTCCTTGTGGAGGAGGCCGCGCGACAGGAGTTCGCGGATGAGGAAGCCCATGCCGCCGGCGGCGTGGAAGTGGTTCACGTCGGCGAGCCCGTTGGGATAGACGCGGGCGAGCAGCGGGGTGACGTCGGACAGGTCCGAGATGTCGGCCCAGGTGAGGCGGATGCCCGCGGCCCGCGCGATCGCGACGAGATGCAGGGTGTGATTGGTCGAGCCGCCGGTGGCATGGAGGCCGACGACGCCGTTGACCACGGCCCGTTCGTCCACCACGAGGCCGGCGGGGGTGTATTCGTTGCCGAGTGCGGTAATGGCGAGCGCGCGCTTCGTCGCCTCTTTCGTCAGGGCGTCGCGCAGCGGCGTGTTCGGATTGACGAAGGAGGAGCCGGGCGTGTGCAGCCCCATGATCTCCATCAGCATCTGGTTGGAATTGGCCGTGCCGTAGAAGGTGCAGGTGCCCGGCCCGTGATAGGAGGCCGATTCCGCCTTCAGGAGTTCGTCGCGGCCGACCTTGCCCTCGGCGTAGAGCTGGCGGATGCGGCTCTTCTCGTCGTTGGGAAGCCCCGAGGTCATCGGGCCGGCGGGCACGAAGATCGCCGGCAGATGGCCGAAGGTGAGGGCGGCGATGGCAAGGCCCGGCACGATCTTGTCGCAGACGCCGAGATAGACGGCGGCATCGAACATGTCGTGGGAGAGGCCGACGGCGGCGGCCATGGCGATGACGTCGCGCGAGAACAGGGACAGCTCCATGCCGGCCTGGCCTTGGGTGACGCCGTCGCACATGGCCGGAACGCCGCCCGCGACCTGGGCGGTCGCGCCCACCTCGCGCGCGGCCTCCCGGATGATCTCGGGGAAGCGCTCGAAGGGCTGGTGGGCCGAGAGCATGTCGTTATAGGCGGTGATGATGCCGAGATTGGCGGTGACGTCGCCCATCAGCCGGTCCTTGTCGACCGGTCCGCAGGCGGCGAAACCGTGGGCGAGATTGCCGCAGGTGAGCGTCGAGCGCTTCGGCCCCTCCGAGCCCTTGGCGCGGATGCGGGCGAGATAGGGCTCGCGCATGTCCTTCGAGCGCTCGCGGATGCGATCGGTGATCTCTTCGATGCGGCGGTCGACGGTCATGGTGTCATCCTTCCTGAAAGATGGGCCGAAGCGGCGGCACGCGTCTTCGGCGGCATGGGCGAACGGCCTGTCTCAGGGCGCCCAGAAAACGTTGAGGGGCTCGGCGCGTGTGGCGCCGAGGATCGCGCGGACCGGCATTTCGGACACGTCCGAGCCGGCGAGGGCGGCATCAAGGACGGTCCGCTTCTCCTCCCCCTCGATATGGAGAGCGAGGAAGCGCGCGTCCACCAGCATGGGCAGAGTAAGGGTGATGCGGGGCTCGCCCGCGCCCGGTGCGTGAACGGCGGCGACCTCGTCATGGCCCTGCGGATGGAGGAGTTCGTCGAGATTGCCCGCGCCAGGGAAGAAGGAGGCGGTATGGCCGTCCGTTCCCATGCCGAGAACCGCGACGTCGAAGGGCCGCGACAGGCGGCAATAGCGATGGCGCAGCTCCTCGATCGCCTCCTCGGGCGTGTCGTGGCCGGTATAGAAACCGAGAAGATGGGCCTTCTCGGCCGGTCCCTGCATGAGATGGCGCCTGACGAGGGAGAGGTTCGAGCGCTCCGAGGTCTCGGGCACCCAGCGCTCGTCGACGAGGGTGACCTCGACCTGCGACCAGTCGATCTCGGCCCGGCCGAGATGTTCGAGGAAGAGTTTGGGCGTCGAGCCGCCGGAGACGGCGAGGGTGGCGGAGCCGCGCGTCGCGATCGCTCCGGCGAGCACCGCCGCGACGCCCGTCGCGAGCGCCTCGGCGAGATCCTGCCGGTTGTCGTAGCGGTGGAGGACGGGATCGGTCATGACGGGATCGGCCTTCTCGCTGAGGGTCGGGAACGGGGCGTGTCGCGGGGCCGGTCTCAGTCCGGCTCGTGCCAGGTGCGGCCGTCGCGCTCGATCAGCGCGATCGAGGAGGACGGGCCCCAGGTGCCGGAGGTGTAGCCCTGGGGCTTCTGGTTCTTCTCGTCCCAGGCCTTCAGGATCGGGTCGATCCAGTCCCAGGCCGCCTCCACCTCGTCGCGGCGCATGAAGAGGGTCTGGTTGCCGCGGATGACGTCGAGGAGAAGCCGCTCGTAGGCGTCGGGATTGCGCACCTTGAAGGACTGGGCGAAGGTCATGTCGAGGGGAATCTGGCGAAGGCGCATGCCGCCCGGACCCGGATCCTTGATCATCAGATACTGCTTCATGCCCTCGTCGGGCTGCAGGCGCAGGACGAGCTGGTTCTGCTGCACCTCGCCCGCCACATGGGCGAAGATGTTGTGCGGCGGCTTCCTGAAGGTGATGACGATCTCCGACATGCGCTGGGAGAGCCGCTTGCCGGTGCGCAGGTAGAAGGGCACGCCCGCCCAGCGCCAGTTGTTGATCTCCGCCTTGATGGCGACGAAGGTCTCGGTCTGGCTCTCGGGCTCGCCCAGATCGTCGAGATAGGACTTCACCGCATGGCCGTTCGAGGCGCCGGACTTGTACTGGCCGCGCACGGTGAGGGTCTCGACATTGGCGGCGGTGATCGGGTTCAGCGAGCGCAGGATCTTCAGCTTCTCGTCGCGCAGCGCGTTGTCACCGAAATCGGAGGGCGGCTCGAGGGCGACGAGGCACATCAGCTGGACGATGTGGTTCTGCACCATGTCGCGCAGGGCGCCCGCCGTGTCGTAATAGCCGGCGCGGCCTTCCAGCCCCACCTCCTCGGCCACCGTGATCTGCACGTGGTCGATGTGATTGGCGTTCCAGACCGGCTCGTAGAGCGCGTTGGCAAAGCGCAGCGCCATGAGGTTCTGCACCGTCTCCTTGCCGAGATAGTGATCGATGCGGAAGACCTGGTCCTCGCGGAAGTGGCGGGCGATCTCGGCGTTCAGCGCCTTGGCCGATTCCAGATCGCGCCCGACGGGCTTCTCGACCACGACGCGGGTCTTCTCGTCGGCGAGGCCGAACTCGGTGACCTTCTGGGCGAAGGCGCCGAAGAGGCTCGGGGCGACCGCCATGTAGAAGGCGCGGATGCGGGTGGTGCCGGTTTCGTCGAGACAGGACTTCAGCTCGGCCCAACCCTCGCCGGAGCGGGCGTCCACATGCCGGTAGAAGAGGCGATCGAGGAAGCGGGCGACGGCCGGCTCGACGAGATCCTCCGGCTCCACATGGGCGGCGAGCGCCTCGCGGGCAAAAGCGCGATAGTCCTCGTCGGACAGCGGCGTGCGCGAGGCGCCGATGATGCGCGCGGCGTCCGGGATCTGCCCGTCCCGGTCGCGGTGATAGAGTGCGGGCAGCAGCTTGCGCGCGGCAAGGTCTCCGTTTCCGCCGAAGACGACGTAGTCGAAGGGTTCGACGGGAATGATCTGACTGGACATGACGCGGTTCCGCTGCGCGATTCAAACGGTTCAAATCATGCCTTTAGGGCATTCTCCCCCGAGAGCGCAATCACAACCGGCGCACAGTCGCGGCACAAGCGGACACGGCAGCCATGCATTCGCGGACCCCTTGCCGGGATCCATGCGGGGCGCCCTGCCGAAACGGGCCGGAGGCGTCAGCCCCTCGCGCGCTCGATCGAGCGTTTCAGGGCGGCAAGGAGGTCGTCCTCCGAGAACGGCTTCTTGACCGCCTCCACGTCCGGACCCGCGGCCTCGGGGAATTCGATCTTCTCGCCATAGCCGGTGACGAAGACGAAGGGGATGCCGCGTTCGACGAGGGGGGCGACAAGGGGGAAGCTCGTCTCGGCGCCGAGATTGACGTCGAGCATCGCAAGGTCGATGGATTCCTCGTCGAGGATGCGCCGGGCCTCGGAGACCGAGGCGGCGACGAAGACCGTACTCGTGCCGTGGCTTTCGAGAAGCTGCTCGGCATCGAGCGAGATGATGACGTTGTCCTCCACGAGGAGCGCATTCATGCCCTCGAGAAGTTTTGCGTTGCCTGCGGTCATTGCGTTGCGGTCCTCGGGCCTCCGGGAGGCGTTTGTCGTGTCGTCCGCGCCATATCCGTCATGGGGCGTCGCCGAATGGTCGTGCTGCGGATGCGGATCGATCTCGATCACGTGGGCGGGCAGGACGAACCGGCCTTCGAAGCCGGCGAGCTTGTAGCTGATCTCGGCCTCGCCGCCGAGTTCGTGCGGGATCGAGCGCTCGATGATGGTGGTGCCGAAGCCCCGGCGGCTCGGCCGCTGGACGGCGGGCCCGCCTTCCTCGCGCCAGTGAAGGACGCAGTTGTCGTGATCGTCGATCCGCCACTTCACGTAGACGCGCCCGGTCGAATCGGAGAGCGAGCCGTATTTCGCCGAATTCGTCACCAGTTCGTGGAAGACGAGGGCGAGGATCGAGAAGGCCTTGGCCGAGACGTGGAGGGCGGGACCCGACAGGACGACCCGGTCCTTCTTGGCGCCGATATAGGCATCGACCTCGGTCTTGATGATGTCGGCGAGGGGCTGGGGGGCGTATCGCTCGTCGGTGATCTGGTCGTGGGCGCGGGCGAGCGCCTGAATGCGGCCCGAGACGATCTTCGAGAAGTCGTCGATGCCGGTCGCCGTCGCCTTGCTCTGGGTGACGAGCGCGCGGATGAGCGCGAGGATGTTGCGGACCCGGTGGTTGAGCTCGGCGATCAGGAGTTCCTGGGACTGCTGGGCCTGGGCCTGCTGGCGCGAGGTCTCCTCGGTGAAGCGCACGAGAACCTCGAGGATCGACACCCGCAGCGCCTCGGACGCCTTCTTCTCGGCCTCGGTCCAGGACAGGGACTTGCCGCGCACCGTCTCCTGCCAGGCCTCGAAGCTCTTGCGCGGCGTCAGGCGCGGCCCGTTGGGGCCGTAGTCCATCTCCTTGGCCTTGGGATTGCCGGCCCAGTTCACGGTCTGGACGAGCTCCTGGCGGAAGAACATGATGTAGTCGCGCGGCGAACGCGAGATCGGGATGGCGAGAAGGCCGGCGACGTCCGCGCCGAATTCCCGGGCGCCCGGATAGACCGAGCCCAGTTCGTCGGTGGCGTAGACGCGGCTCGCGGCGGCCCGGTTGAGGAAGCGGGCGAGCGCCGGCATCGCCTCGACGGGGGGCGTCTTGCCGAAGCTCTTGGCGACGCCGTCCGCCCAGACCGAGAAGCCGTCGGACGGAATGATCGGCTGGAGATCGCCCGCGAAGTCGGAGAGATCGGCGACCGAGGGCGTCAGGCTCATCAGCTTGCCGACGAAGCGGTCGTGCAGTTCGCGCGCCTTCTCCTCGGCCTTGCGCTGCTCGCGCGCAAGGCGCCCCTCGATCATCAGCGAGATCATCAGGCCGAAGAGCTCGGTGGCGTTGCGCATCTCCATGGAGAGCCGGCGCGGCTTGTAGTGGTGCAGGGCGAACAGGCCCCAGAGCTGGCCGTCGATGACGATGGAGATCGAGAAGGAGGCCTCGACGCCCATGTTCCGCAGATATTCGACATGGATCGGCGAGACCGAGCGCAGCACCGAGAGCGACAGGTCCAGCGGCTCGCCGGACGGGTCGAGCGCGGGCTCGATCGGCACGGGCACGGCCGCGATGTCGGCGATGGTGCGCACCCGGTTGCGCACGTAGAGCGCACGCGCCTGCCGGGGGATGTCGCTCGCCGGATAGTTGAGACCCTTGAAGGCTTCGAGCCCGGTGCGCAGCGCCTCGGAGACGACGGTTCCCGCCCCGTCCTGGTTGAAGCGGTAGAGCATCACCCGGTCGAAGCCGGTGACGCTGCGCAGCTGGCGCACGCTCTCGTCGAAGAGATCCTGGGTGGACCGGGTGCGCTGGAGGCGGCCGGACATGGAGCGGACGAGCGTGCCGGGGCTGATCGTCTGGCCGACATCGGAGGGCTCGGCCTCGACGATGATCGAGGCGCCGGAGATGTGCATGGAGACGTCGTATTTCCGGCCGTCGGCCAGGAAATCGATGCCGAAGACGCGCTCGGAGGCATCGTCGGCCGACAGCATCTGGACGCGCGAGCGCAGCATGTGGATCACGCTGTCGCCGAGGAGATCGGAGACCGGCGCGCCGAGAAGGTCGTCCACCTGCCGGCCGGTATAATCGGCGACGTTGAGCGAGACGCGCTGGATCAGCCAGTCGAAGGAGATGACCAGCAGGAAGCCGAAATCCTGGATCGCGCCGAGCATGTGGATCGGTTCGCGGTCGCAATTGGTCAGATCGACCGAGAAGGTCGTCGGGTCCTCTGTGACGGTCATCTGTCTGTCCCGCTGGGTGAAGCGTCTGGTGTCCGATACGCCCTCTCGGCGGCGGCGCGGAACAGACGAAAGCCTTCCCTGGCGCTCGAAAGAGCCCTTTCGAAGGCGTCCTCCTCCCGCATCAGGGGTTCGAGAGCGGCCATGCGCCGGGAAAAATTGCTTGAGCCGCGTGCCGTCTCGAAGAACGCCGTGGGAATTGTTCCCACGGGTCTCGCCCATGAAGCATCAAGCACGTGGCGGTGCAACATGCGCGCACCCAATCGTGACCCTTCGACGACGTAGAGGAAGCCGATGGCGGAGGCCGGATCGCGCGGGGCGTCCGCGCGCAAGGGAATGGACGGGGGGAGGCGCATTCCGAGGGCGGCGAGATCCTGCGAAAGGGCGAAGCGGGCGGGGGCGTAGGGCCCGAGCTCCGGCGCCTCCGCGACCGCCTCCTCGATCACCGGCTCGAGCGTGGCATGGGCCGAATGGTTCATCGCGAGATAGGCGGCATAGCGCTCGCGCGAGGTCCAGATCTCGCCGAGAAAGGCGTCGAGCTCGCGGTGATCGCGATCGGTTTCCACGCGCAACGCCTCGCGCAGGCGCGATGCGCCATCGGACGCGGTGTCCGGCGTCATGGTGCTCGCGGGAGGTGCCGCGGCAGGAGATGCGTCGGCCTGTCCCGCGACGAGCCCGGTCGCGGCAAGGCGGGTGTCTGGAAGCATGAAGTCCGGTAGGGTCCGTCGTTTCGGGAGGTCGGGCGCGCTCGATATCGTGTCGAACTCGTTAATCTGGCGTCGCTCAAGAAAAATGACAGATGATCCTTTGCCGGGAAACGATCACTTTCCCTTGGTCGGCAAGGCTTACCAGCGTTCCTTTCGCGCCGGTATCGGGTCCGTCATTCGGGCGGGGATGCGGGACACCGGCTGTGTCCTCGCGGGGGCGGGAGGCAAGCATGCCCGGATGCCCCATTGGCCGCGGTCAAAAGACGAGCAGCGCTGGATACAGAGGGCGAAACGGGCCTGGAGAGCGCAAGGTTCCACGTGGTTGCAGGAATTTTTTCACGTTCTGTCTTTGGGTGTTCTTGTGCCGGATCTTCGGTTTTGGCCTCAGAAGCGGTCGCGGAAGGCGTACCAGGTCATCGCGAGCATGGCGATGAGGCCGCGCAGGCGCGTGCCGCCGGGAAAGGGCGGGATGTCCAGGTCTTCCAGAAGCTTCAGGCGGTCGCGATTGCCCGCGAGCCGTTCGGCATAGAGGCGGCCGGCGAAATTGGCGAGCATGACGCCATGGCCCGAAAAGCCGCCGATCGCCGTCACGCCGGTCTCGCTCGTGTCGACGAAGGGCATGCGTTTCATGGTGATGGCCACGTGGCCGCCCCAGGCATGGGTGAGCTCGACGCCCTTCAGCTGCGGATAGACCTCGGCGATCTGCCTCGATATGTGCCGGGCGATGTCGCCGGTGGCCGAGGTATAGGCCTCGCGCCCGCCGAAGAGCAGGCGGCCGTCCGGCGACTTCCGGAAATAGCGCACGACGAAGCGCGAATCGTGACAGGCCTCCCCGCCCGGCAGGATGGTGGTCTCGCCGAGCGGCTCGGTCGCGCCGATGAAGGAGCCGATCGGCATCACATGGGCGTCGAGCCGGCGCGACAGGTCGCGGCCATAGGCGTTGGTGGCAAGGAGGACGTCGCGGGCCGAGATCTCGCCTTGCGCGGTTCTCGCCAGATGCCGGCCGTCCTCGTGGGTGAGGGAAAGGACGGGGCTCGCCTCGTGGAGGGCGGCGCCGGCCCGGGCGGCGGCAGCGGCGGTCGCGACGGCGAGCTTCAGCGGATTGAGATGGCCGGTTCCCGTGTCGCGCATGCCGCCGAAGAAGCGGCTCGTGCCGAGGCGTTCCTCGGTCTCGGCCCGGTCCATGAAGCTTGCATGGGGATAGTCGTAGCGGGCGGCGAGGATCTCGGCCTGGGCCTTGAAGTCGTCCACATAGCGGGCCTTGTGGGCAACCGCGAGCTGGCCGCGGCGAAGATCGACGTCGAGCCGGTTCGTCTCGATGAATTCGAAGAGGCTCGCCTTCGCCTCCTCGGCGAGATCGAAGAGGGCGCGCGAGCGCTCGTAGCCGATCTCGGGTTCGAGCTCTTCGGGCCAGAGCCGCTGGCCGGTGCCGATCTGGCCGCCATTGCGGCCCGAGGCGCCGTCGCCGAAGCGATGGGCCTCGAGGACGGCGACGCTCGCGCCGGCCTTGGCGAGGTTGAGCGCGGCCGACAGCCCGGTGAAGCCGCCGCCGACGACGAGAACGTCCACCTGCCGGCGCTCGGCGAGCTTCGGATAGTCGGGACGCTCGACCGTATCCTCGTAATAGGAGCGGCCGGGCGCGATGGGGGAGGTCGCGGCGTGATCCATGGACGGGGGCTGCGCCCTCAGACCTGGAGCAGCAGGAACTCGCGCTCCCACGGGCTGATCACCTGCATGAAGGTCTCGTGCTCGCCGCGCTTGATGCCGGCATAGGTCGCGACGAAATCGGCGCCGAGAACGCTGTGGAAGGCCTTCTCCGCCTCGAAGGCCGCGACCGCTTCCAGAAGCCCGCGCGGCAGGGCGATCTCGCCGTCCTCGTTGGCCGTGCGCTCGGTCGGATCGGTGGGGCGGATCGCCTCGATCATGCCGAGATAGCCGCAGGCGAGCGAGGCGGCGATGGAGAGATAGGGATTGGTGTCGGAGGAGGGCAGGCGGTTCTCCACGCGCCGGCCCTCGGGCTCGGAGGTGGGCACCCGGAAGGCGGTGGTGCGGTTGTCGAAGCCCCATTCGCAATTGGTGGGCGCCGCCATGCCCCAGGTGAGCCGGCGATAGGAATTGACGTAGGGCGCCATCATGATGAGGGCGGCGGGCACGTATTTCTGCATGCCGCCGATGAAGTGGTGGAAGAGATCGGAGGGCCCGCCATCGGGCCGCGAGAAGACGTTGCGGCCGGTCTCGATATCGACCACCGACTGGTGGATGTGCATGGCCGAGCCGGGCTGGCCCTGGATGGGCTTGGCCATGAAGGTGGCGTAGATGTCGTGGCCCATCGCCGCCTCGCGGATGGTCCGCTTGAACAGGAAGACCTGGTCGGCGAGCTCCACCGGATCACCGTGGCGCAGGTTGATCTCGAGCTGGGCCGCGCCCTCCTCGTGGATCAGGGTATCGATCTCGAGCCCTTGCGCGTCGGAATAGTCGTAGATGTCGTCGATCAGCTCGTCGAACTCGTTGACGCCGCCGATGGAATAGGACTGGCCCGACTGGATCTGGCGCCCGGACCGGCCGATGGGCGGGGTGAGCGGATAATCGGGATCGGCGTTCTTGGAGACGAGGTAGAACTCGATCTCGGGTGCGATCACCGGTTTCCAGCCGCGCGCCTCGTAGAGCGAGATCACGTGCTTCAGGACGTTGCGCGGAGTGTAGCCGACGGCCGCGCCGCTCTGGTCGACGAGATCGCAGATCACCTGGGCGGTGGGATCGCTCTCCCAAGGCACGGCGCAGAGCGTCGAGAGATCGGGCACGAGCTTCAGGTCGCCGTCGTTCGGCGAATAGCGGAAATCGCCGCTCTCTTCCGGGTATTCGCCCGAGATCGTGTGCATGAAGAGGGCCGAGGGCAGGGCAAGCGAGGTGTTGCCGACGAACTTCTTGGCCGGCATCATCTTGCCGCGCGCAACGCCGGCGAGATCCGGCGTGATGCATTCCACGTCGTCGATGCCGCGCGCCATCAGCCAGTCGCGGGCATCCTCCATGGAGGCAACGCCGCGCTTGGATTCCCAGAAGTCGCGCGACTGGGCCTGGGCCTGGGCGGCCGCCGCCGCGCTCTCCCGCGCCACGGGTTCCAGTCTCGGTCGGGGGGCAGGCCTTGCCGATGCCTGCGCCGGGGCAGGAGCGGACGCCTCCGGCTGCGGCTTGCGGCGAGGCTGGACGGGCTCGGGATTGCGCGGTCGCGAGGAGGGCTGTTCGGGCTTGGGCATGACGTCCGTTCGGCTTGATGACCGGCCGACAATAACCGCTCGCCCGGCGGTCAGGAACCCCGCAATCGAATGCCATGCGCCGGACGAATGAATCGACCCCTCGGGTCGATCCACGTCCGTCGAGGGGCTCAGACGCCGCTCGGGCTGCCAGCGGACCTTTGAAAGCGATGCTTTCACAGGTTCGCCGGCATCATGCGCCGGACGGGGCCTTCATCGCATCGAGCCGGGCGACCGCCTCCTGCGGGAGCGGCGTCGAGCGGCGCGTTTGCGTGTCGGTGAGGACGACGACGGAGAGCGCCCGCGCGCACGGCTTGCCGTTCTGGAACAGGGCCTGCTCGATTTTGATCGAGGAGCGGCCGACCGAGAGGATGCGGGTCGCGGTCTCGACCTCGCCCGGCCACAGCATCTCGGAGAGGAAGTCGATCGACACATGGGCGACGACGAAGGCGCAGCCTTCGGGGGCGAGCGGGTTGGCGGGGTCGTAGATCACCTCGCAGCGCGCCTGCTCGATCAGAACCATGAAGACCACGTTGTTGATGTGGCCCTGCCGGTCCATGTCGGCAAAGCGCAGCTTGTCGCGCGTGACGTGAGGATAGTCCTCGATGCGGGGGGGCGTTCGGCTGTCCATGGGCGTCGCTCGCGGGGCTGTCGTTTCCGAAGGGCGCCTTTGAGGCGCGCCCGCACTTTTCGGCCAGCGGGCGCGCGAACTCAAGCTCTTCTCGACGGTTCGATCGTTCAACGGTTCGAAGGGCGGACGGCGCGCGCCCCGGCCGACCTTACCCGTCAGGAGCCGGTCCGGCGCGCCGCGAGATCGAAGCGGACGGTGACCTCGCGCGCAAGGTCGCGGCCGGTCGGATCGTTCGAAACGCCGATGCCGTAGAGGGTGCGGTCGATCGTCGTGGAGCCGGCGACCCGTGCCGTATCGCCCTCGCCGGGCACGAAGGTGAAGGCGAGCGTGACCGGATGGGTCTTCCCGCGAAGGGTGAGCTGCCCGTCCGCTTCGAACGCGTTCGGCTCGCTGCCTGCCTGCCGGAAGGTGTCGAGGACGAGGCGGGCTTCCGGAAAGTCCTTCGAGGCGAACCCGTCGGGACCCTGGAGCTGGGGCGCGACGAAGGCATTGGCGGTGGCGATCGAGGCGGTGCGGATCAGGATCTCGGCCCGGGCCGAAGCGAGATCGTCCGGCGAGAAGACGATATCGGCGTCGTAGTCCGAGACGGTGCCCTCCATGGGAGCGCCGGAAAAGCTCGTCTCGAAGCCGAGCCGGCTCTCGCTTTTCTCGATCGTCCAGTCCCCGGTGGTGGTGGTTCCGCTCGCAGCCTCTCCGGCGCTCTCGCCCATGACTGCCGTCTGCGCGTCTGGCGCGGACGCTTGCCCGCTCGCGCCGGTCTCGGCCTGGCCGGCGAGAAGGCCGATGGCGAGGACGAGGGCGAAGCCCGACAGGGCAAGCGGCACGGCGCCCGGCCGGCTTCTCGCCCGCGCGAGCCCCGAGCCGAGGCCCATGCGCGAGAAGGAGGGGAGCTTGTCGCGCATATGGTGCTTGGCGGCGCCCGCCACGTGCAGGGCGAGAAGGCCGAGAAAGGCGAGGGCGAGCCATTTGTGGCTGAAGTCGAAAAAGGCCGCGAGATGTTCGCGGGTCGTCTCGTTCACCGCCTCGCGGATCGGAAGGCTCGGCCAGGGCAGGGCCTCGATCATGAAGAGATAGGTGGGCACCCGCGCGGCCGAGGCCGAGACCACCAGCCAGCCGAAGAGCGGCACGAGGATCATCAGCGCATAGAAGAGGATGTGGACGAGATGGGCGGCGATGCGCTCGCTGCGCGCCATCACCGGCGCATGGGCGGGAGGCGGGTTCATGACGCGCCAGAGGATGCGCGCGACCGACAGAGCGAGGACGAGGAGGCCGATGGTCTTGTGGAACTGGATGACCGGGAAGCGAACGGCGTCCGGCAAGAGGTCGTAGGAGAAGAGAAGCCCGCCCGCGATATTGCCGAGGATGAGCGCCGCGATCGTCCAGTGGAGGATGACGGCGCCTCGCGTGTACCGGGTATAGGCGGCGCGCCATGCCGCCTGTTCGCCTGCCATGCTCATCGGAACGGCCTCGTCGTCTGGTTTCGGGTATGGGGACTGGGAGCGGAAAGGGTGGCGGGAGGCCCGGGACGCTCCCATGCGAGGGCCGGGCGGATGTTTCGGCACGGGATCTGCGCCGGGGCCATCGCGGGGCATCGCCGGATCGTGCGGGGGCTGCCGGTGCGGCGCGGGCGCTTCGGGGTCACGCGGGTCATGCGGGGCATGACGGGATGCGGGCCGGGCGCCGGGATTGGGTCTCCCCCGCGCGGCGAGCGGGCCGCGCGGGGGAAGGGCTTGGCGATCTGCGCGAAAGGCGCCGATCAGGACTGGGGAACGAACTCGGCCTCGATCTCGAGGGTGACCTCGGCGCCGACGGGCCCTGCGAGCTGGTCGATGCCGTATTTCGTGCGATCGATGGTCATCTCGCCGGAGAAGCCCACCGCCGGGTTCTGGGTCATCGGATGCGGGTTGAGCGCGGCGTTCAGGGTCACGTCCATGACCTCTTCATGGGTCTGGCCGTGCAGCGTGAGGTCGCCCGTTACGCGGCCGGTGTTCTCGCCGGTCAGCTCGATCGACTTGGAGACGAACTTGGCCTCCGGGAACTCGGCCGCGTTGAGGAACATGTCGCTCTGGATCTCTTCGGCAAAGCTCTTGTCGCCCTCGAAGTTGACGCTGACCGAGGCCGGGTCGACGGTCGCCGTGAGGCTGGACTGGGCCGGGTTCTCGGGGTCCAGTTCGAGCGTGGCGCTCATCGTGTCGAAGCGGCCGATATAGGTGGAGAGGCCGAAATGGCTGAGCTTCCACAGGACATTGGTGTGGTTGGGATCGTTCACATAGGTTCCGGCGGGAACGTCGATCGTCTGGGCGCTGGCGGCACCGGTGAGGAGAAGGGCGGTCGCGGCGCCGAGAAGAAGATTGCGCATGAGGTGGGCTCCATGGGACAGGCAATTGAAGACGGATGTTCGGGGCGATGGGACGTGGACACCCCGATCCGGCCCTTAGTATTCAAATCCTGGACGCTCTTCTCAAGTGCAAAACCGCTCACGGATTGTTCATCGATGATCGTCCAATCCAATTTCGAAGATCTGAACGAAGGACGAAGACGCAAACGGTGCGTCAGGAGCCGGAAATACATGGGAAAAGGCGGGGTTTCGAAGTCTCTCCGGCCATTGGGAGCGAAACGGTGAACGGTTTGGCCACGGCCCAGCCGAGCCCTCAGGTGGGCGCGCGCCTAAAGCGGCATCTGGCCGAGGGCGCCGAACGGCTCGGCTTCTCAGGCTTCGGCATCGCGCCGGGAACCGGCGACGGGGTGGCGGGGGGACGGCTTAAGACCTTCGTGGCAGAAGGCCGGCACGGCACCATGGGCTGGATGCCGGAGACGCTCGAGCGCCGGCGCTCGGCAAAAGCGCTGTGGCCGGACGTGCGCTCGATCCTGGTTCTCGCCATGAATTACGGGCCGGGCGAGGACCCGCTCGCGATCCTCGAGCGGGCGGACCGGGGGGCGATCTCCGTCTATGCCCGCCATCGGGACTATCACGACGTCATCAAGGGAAAGCTGAAGGAACTGGCGAGCCGGCTGATCGCCGAGGCGTGGCGCGAGGGGCTCGGCGCCCATGACGCGAAGGTCTTCGTCGACACCGCGCCGGTGATGGAAAAGCCGCTGGGCGCGCTTGCCGGGCTCGGCTGGCAGGGCAAGCACACCAATCTGTTGTCGCGCGATTTCGGCTCCTGGCTGTTTCTCGGCTCGATCTTCACGACCCTCGACCTGCCCCATGACGAACCGGCGACGGATCGCTGCGGCTCCTGCACCGCCTGCCTCGACATCTGTCCGACGAACGCCTTTCCCGCGCCATATCAGCTCGATGCGCGGGCCTGCATCTCCTATCTCACCATCGAGACCAAGCGGGTGATTCCGCGCTCTCTTCGCGCGAAGATGGGCAATCGCATCTATGGCTGCGACGACTGCCTGGCGGTCTGCCCCTGGAACAAGTTCGCTGAGGCGGCGCGCGAGGCCAAGCTGATCGCCCGCGAGGATCTGAAGGCGCCGCGCCTCGACGATCTTCTCGCCCTCGACGACAAGGCCTTCCGCGCCCTGTTCTCCGGCTCGCCGATCAAGCGGATCGGGCGGGGCAAGTTCGTCTCGAACTGCCTGATCGCGGCGGGCAATTCCGGCGACCGGGCCTTCCTGCCCCAGATCCGCACGCTTCTCGGCGATGGCGAAGCGCTGGTGCGGGCGATGGCGGTCTGGGCCTTCGCGCAGCTTACGTCCGATGCCGACCTCTTGCGCGAGGCCGGGCCTGCGCGAGATAGCGAGACCGACGAGATGGTGATCGAGGAATGGCAGGCGGCGATGACGGAGAGAGGCACGGGCGGGCAGGCCCCGACGGGAACGCCGACGGATAGGGGAGAGCGGAGATGAGGCTCTTCGTCTTCGGAAACGGCTATTCGGCCTCCGCCTATGTGGACCGGGTGAAGCGCGAGGACGTCGTCGGCGTCACCGTTCGCAGTTCGGAGAAGGCCGAGGCGCTGGCTGCGTCCGGGCTGCCGGCCCTCGTCTTCGACGGGGAGCGCTTTTCGCCCGAAGTCGCGCGGGTGCTCGGTGGGGCGACCCATCTTCTCGTCTCTGTGCCACCCGGCCACGCGGCCCCGCCCGAGGCGCGGGTCGGCGGGGCGAACGCGCCGGACGGCGATCCGGTGCTGAAACTCTTCGGCGAGACGCTGCTCAACGAGGCCCCACACCTCGAATGGATCGGCTATCTCTCCACGGTCGGCGTCTATGGCGACCATGACGGGGCCTGGATCGACGAGGAGACGCCGACCGCGCCGCAATCGGCCCGCTCGAAAGCGCGGGTTTCGGCGGAGGACGGCTGGCGCGAGCTTGCCGCCCGGCGCGGCGTACCGCTCTCGATCCTGCGGCTTTCCGGCATCTACGGGCCGGGCCGAAACGCCTTCGAGAGCTTGAGAACGGGCAAGGCCAAGCGGCTGATCAAGCCCGGCCAGGTGTTCAACCGCATCCATGTGGCCGATATCGCGGGCAGTCTCGAGCTTCTCGCCGAACGGCGCTGCGACGGGATCTACAACGTGACCGACGACGAGCCGGCCCCGCCCCAGGACGTCGTCACCCATGCCGCCCGGCTGATGGGGGTGGAGCCGCCGCCCGAGACGCGCTTCGAGGAGGCCGATCTCTCGCCCATGGCGCGCTCCTTCTACGGCGAGAACAAGCGCGTCTCCAATGCGAAGATCAAGGCCGAGGGCTATGCCTTCCGCTATCCGACCTATCGCGAGGCGCTGGAGGCGATGAGGCCCGAGGGCCGGGACGGCTGAGGCGGGCCGTTCGGCCGACAGTCCCGGGACATGAAAAAGGCCGCCCGAAAGCGGCCTTTTTCGATGGCTGTGCCGGGACCCGGCCGGGCTCTATTCGGCCGGAACCGCGTCCCCGCCGCCCTTGCGCCTCTGCCGCCCCAGCGGGTCGCCGAGGCGCGGGCTCGGCTCGTTGATGCCGCGCCGGCGCCGGACGAAGGCGATGACGCTCTCGCCGAGCATCAGGAGGGCCGGCGTCAGGATCAGCGTGAGGATGGTCGCGAAGGTGAGACCGCCGGCGATCGCCGCCGACAGTTCGGTCCACCACTGGGTGGAGGGCGCGCCGAACTCGATCGAGCGGTTGAGGAAGTCCACATTCGCGCCCATCACCATGGGAACGAGGCCGAGGACCGTGGTGATCGAGGTGAGGAAGACCGGGCGCAGGCGCTGGGCGCCGGTGCGCAACAGGGCTTCCAGCACCGGCTGACCCTGTTTCCTGAGGTCGTTATAGGTGTCGATCAAGACGATGTTGTTGTTCACCACGATGCCCGCCAGCGCGATGACGCCGATGCCGCCCATGACGATGCCGAAGGGCCGGCCCGTGACGAGAAGCCCGTAGAACACGCCCGCCGTCGAGAAGACGATGGCGCTCATGACGAGGAAGGCCTGGTAGATCGAGTTGAACTGGGTGACGAGGACGATGAACATCAGGGAGAGGGCCACCGCGAAGGCGCCGCCGAGGAAGTTCGCGGCCTCCGCCTGATCCTCCGCCTCGCCGCCGAAGGAGTATTCGACGCCCGCCGGCAGGTCCATGGTCTCCAGTGCCCGGGTGAGCTTCTGGACCTGATCGTCGACGAGGAGGCCTTCCGCCGCGTCCGCCTCGATCGACATCACCCGGCTCTGGTCGATGCGGGTGATGGTGCCGACCTTGGGGGAAGGCTGGAAGGAGACGAAGTTGCGGATCGGCACGAGGCCCTGGCTCGTGGGGATGCGCAGGTCCTCCAGCCGCTCCAGCGTGCGGTCGCCCGCCGGGAAGCGCACGCGGATCGGCACCTCGCCGTCGCCGCTGGCGTTTTCGGGCCTGTAGTCCGACACCTCGATGCCGCGGGTGAGAAGCTGCACCGCCTGGCCGAGAAGCGAGACGTCGGCGCCGTAGCGCGCGGCCTCCTCCCGGTTCACCGACAGGCGCCATTCGACGCCGGGAAGCGGGCGGGTGTCGGAGACGTTGGTATAGCCGCCGATCTCGTCCATGGCGCTGCGCACCATGGCGACCGCATCGCCGAGCGAGGCGAGGTCGCCGCCGGAGAGCTTCACGTTGATGGGCTTGCCGGAGGAGGGGCCGTTCTCCTCCTGCTGCACCTGGATGGTGATGCCGGGAATGTCGGCGGTGAGGCCGCGCACCTCCTCGAAGATCTCGGTCGCGCGGCGCCGCTCGTTCCACTCGTCGAGTTCGAGCTGGATCGTGCCGATGACGTCGGAGCCGAGCTGGCGCGCGGTTCCCTCGCTTAAAGTTCGGGCATAGACGCTCTTCACCTCGTCGAGGTCGAGGAGGCGGTTCTCCACTCGGCGCACCAGGGCATCCTTCTCGAAGATCGAGAAGTTGTCTCGGGCGCGGACCTGGACCTGCGCGAATTCGGGCTCGATCGAGGGGAAGAACTCGACGCCGCGTCCGAACTGGGCGTAGCCGTAGAAGGCGCCGATCAGGATCGAGATGGCGATGACGAGGGTGGCGAACGGGCCTTTGACGGCGGCGTTGAGGACCCTCAGATACAGCCCGGTCGCCCCGCCGATGGTCGACAGGTCGCCGGTCTCGGCCGCCTCCAGTTCGGCGCGCTGCTTGGCCGCCATGGGCTGGGCCTTGCCGATGACGCCGCCGAGCACGGGAATGAAGATCAGCGCCATGAAGAGCGAGGCGGTCAGCGTGATGATCACGGTGAGCGGCAGGAACTTCATGAACTCGCCGACGATGCCCGGCCAGAACAGGAGCGGCAGGAAGACGGCGAGAGTGGTGACGGTGGAGGCGATGATCGGCCAGGCCATGCGCTTGGCCGCGTGGCGATAGGCATCGCGCGCGCTCGCCCCTTCGAGAAGGCGCCGATCGGCGAGCTCGGTCGTCACGATCGCGCCGTCGACCAGCATGCCGACGACGAGGATGAGCGAGAACAGGACGATGATGTTCATCGTGAAGCCCGCCATCCAAAGGATCGCGATGCCGGCGAGGAAGGAGCCGGGGATCGACAGGCCGACGAGGATGGAGGTTCGAAGCCCGAGGGCGGCGACGATGACGATCATCACGAGGACGATCGCCGAGATGACGTTGTTTTCGAGATCGGTCAGCATCGAGACGACCTGCTCGGACTCGTCCTGCAGGAACTGCACCTGCACCGTGTCCGGCCAGGTTTCCTGATGGCGCGCGACGACCGCGCGGGCCGCGTCCACCGTCTCGATGATGTTGGAGCCCGAGCGCTTCTTGACCTCGAGCGCCAGCGAGGGCTGGCCGTCGATGCGCGCGAAGCCCTCCGGGTCCTGGAAGGTGCGCCGGGCGATCGCCACGTCCTTGAAGGTGAGGACGGTGTCGCCGTCCACCTTGATCGGCATGTCGAGGACGTCGTTCACGTCCTCGACGAGACCGGGCACCTTGAGGACGATGCGGCCCGCGCCCGTATCGATGGCGCCGGCGGCGATGAGGCGGTTGTTGCGGCTGATCTGGTTGACGAGGGCGTCGAAGGAGAGGTCGTAGGTCTCGAAGACCGTCGGGTCGATGAGGACCTCCATCAGCTCCTCGCGATCGCCGCCGATATCGACTTCGAGGACGCCGGGCGCCGATTCCAGGTCGTCCTGCAATTCGCTCGCCATCTCGACGAGGGTGCGCTCGGGCACCGGGCCCGACAGGACGATGGTGACGATCGGGAAGAGCGAGGTGTTGACCTCGTTGACGACCGGCTCTTCGGCCTCGGCCGGAAGGTTCGGCTTGGCCCGGTCGACCCCGTCCTTGACGTCGGTCAGGGCCTCGGCGGCGTCGAAGCCGGCCTCGAAGGTGAGCTGCACCGAGGCGAAGCCCTCATAGGCATGGCCCTCGATCTCGTCGAGACCGGACAGGGAGGAGAGCTCGGTCTCAAGCGGGCGCACGAGCAGGCGCTCGGCGTCCTCGGGCGAGATGCCTTCGAGGACCGTCGAGACGTACATCACCGGGATCGGGATGTCGGGCTGGGACTCCTTCGGGATCTGCTGATAGCCGACCACGCCGGCGATGATGATCAGCGCGAGGAACAGAAGGACGGTGCGCGAGCGCTCGAAGGCGGCGTCGATCAGGGCGTTCATCGTGCGTCTCCCCCGCCAGTCTGGGATCCGAGGGCGCGGGTGAGCGCGCCGGCGAAGGCCTCGCCGAGATCGCCGGTGGTCTCCAGCCCGTAATCGGCCTGAAAGGCGCGGATGGCGGTGCGGGTCGCCTCGCCGAGGCGCCCGTCGGCGGGCCCTGCCTCGTAGCCGAGCCGGTTCAGAACCTCCTGGGCCATGCGCACGAGATCGGGCTCGGGCGCTGCGCCCTCCTGAAGCCGGCTTGCGAGGGCGGCGGCCTCGGGCAGGGAGATGGCGGCGCCTTGCGCAGCTTCGGTGGCGAGCGCGGCGATGCGCGGATCGGCGGACGGATCGCCCGCCTCGGCACTCACGCCCGTGGTCGCGCCCGTGGTTGCGCCCGCGTCCGCGTTTGCGTCCGTGCCCTCTTGCGTTGAGGCCTCGGCGATACCGGGCAGCGCGGGTTCGGCCGGCGCGTCGGCCGGGGTCTCGACGATCGGATCGTCCTTGGACGGGGCCTTGGCGTTGACCGGCTCGCCATCGGAGACGAAGCCCTGGCCGACGGAGATGATGCTGAGGCTCTCGGGCAGGCCGGTGACCCAGATGCCGTCGGTCTCGGCGCGCACGAGTTCGGCCGGATAGAACTTGACCCTGGACTGGTCGTCGACGGCCTTGATGCCGAGCTCGCCGTTCGGCCCGAGGGCGAGGATGGCGGCGGACAGGAAGTGGGCCGGCGTCTCGCCGACGGGGATGCGTACCTGCGCGGAGATGCCCGCCGGAATCTCGCGATCGGGATTGGGAATGGTGATCTCGACGGGGAAGGTGCGCGTCGAGGCGCTGGCATTGGTCGCCACATAGGTGACCTCGCCCTCGCGGCTGACGCCGGTGATGAAGTTCACCTGGGCCTTCTGTCCGAGCTGGATCTGGCCGATGCTCTGCTGGGCGACCTGCACCTCGACGGTGAGCGGATCGGTGTCGATCTGGACGCCGATCTCGGCGGCGGCGGCGATGAACTCGCCGAGATCGAGATCGAAGTTCTCCAGCGTTCCGGTGATCGGCGCGCGGATCGCCGTATCCCCCTCGCTCTGGCGGATGGTCGCAAGACTCGCCTCGGCGACCGCGAGTTCGGCGCGCACCTGCCCGAGTTCCGCCGTCGTCGCATAGCCGCGCTCGACGAGACCCGACACCCGGTCGAAATCGCCCTGGCGGCGGGCAAGCTCGGCTTCGGCCTGGGCGATCTGGGCGCTGCGGTCGTCGAGGGCGATGCGGGCGATGAGATCGCCCTCGTTCAGGAACTGGCCCTTGCGCGCGGCGATCTCCTCGATGGTGCCGCCGGTCTTGGCGCGCACCGGGGTCTGCCGGTCGGGCCGGGCCTGGCCTTCGGCCGAGACGAACTGGACGACGGGCTTGGCCGTCGACCGGAACGCCTCCACCGTGAAGGGCTGGCTCGCCTTTGCGCGCGGCGTCTCGGCGACGGGCGCGGCGGGCTCCTCCGCAAGATAGCCCGAGCCCATCCAGCCGACGAGGGCGAGGACGAAGAGAAGGGCGAGCCAGCCGGCCTTGGAGCGGGGCTCCTTGCGCGGGGTCTGCGGATCGGCGGGGGTTCGGTCGGTGGTCATGTCGTCCTTGGCCGTCCTGCGGCCTGCGATGCGTTCGTGCCGGGCGATGAGGGTATGGGCGTCGGGCTCCATCATGGCTTCACCTCCCCGCCGCGTTTCGCAAGGCGCGCGGCCAGACCTTCGAGGGTGCCTATGCATTCGGCGAAGAATTCGTGGGCGGCGCGCATGCCGCCGGGGACCGGCTCGCCCGCCGCTTCCGCAGATTGCGCAACGCCCGCATCCTTTCGCGCGCGGCAATCGGCCTCGATCGTCTCCATGGTCTCGCGCATGCGCGCGGTGATGCCGTGAATCATGTTGACGAAGGGTCGGTCGGCGAGGCGGAAATAGTCCTGCCGCTCGCCGGGCACGTCGACGCGCTCGATCAGGCCCTTGCCTTCGAGAAGGCGGGTATTGGTGGAGATCGAGCCGCGGCTGATCGACAGCCGTTCGGCGAGCTCGGAAAAGCTGATCGGACCCGGATCCACGAGGAACAGGCCGAACAGGCGGCCGGCGATGCGCGGCATCCCCTCGAGCTCCATGTGATCGCCCATGCGCTCGATGAAGCGCAGATGCGGGCAGTCGTCCCCGGTGGGGCTCGAGAAGTGGCGGGGATCGGGGGTCTGGTTCATGGCGGATAGCTACGCCCGGCGCTTCGTTCAATCAAGACTGAACGAAAAATATATTCAGTAAGGACTGAACGAATGGTTGCGACCCCGACGGCTCGCGAAGCCGGAAGCTGCCTCGTTCACGAGCAGATCATCGATTCGTGACGAGGATGTGATAGGGTTGCGACCGGGAGGCGCCCGGCCGGCGAAGATCGGCGGGCATGAGGAGAGACGAGGGGCCGGTGAACGACCCGCAGACCATCGACCGGATCTACGAGGCCGCGCTTCTGCCCGAGGCATGGCCGCGGATCCTGAAGGAGATCGCGACCGATCTCTGCGCTGCGGGCGGTGCCCTGTTCTCCGTGACGCCCAC
The DNA here is from genome assembly GCF_003403015.1 of Fulvimarina endophytica. Classification (GTDB taxonomy): domain Bacteria; phylum Pseudomonadota; class Alphaproteobacteria; order Rhizobiales; family Rhizobiaceae; genus Fulvimarina; species Fulvimarina endophytica. The sequence continues at coordinate 79,976 of NZ_QURL01000003.1, read as the reverse complement.
TTCCATGCGCTGGACCGGCTGCGAGACCATGTCGGACCTCATGGCCGAATTCGTCGCCCTCGGCCGTCCCGACTTGAACACGCGAACGCCCCGCGCGCTCGACCTGTCGCGCCGCTTCTACGGCTGCATCACCGACCACGATCTCTTCACCGATGACGAGCTCGACGCCGAGCCCTTCTATCGCGACTTCCTGCGCCCGCGCGGCTTCGGATGGTGCATCGGGACGATCGCCCATCTGCCGGACGGCGGCAATCTGATCTACACCTTCGATCGCGGCGAGGCGGCCGGTCCCTTCGGCGAAAGGGAGCGCGCGCGGCTCGAGGCCCTGCGTCCGCACCTGTCGCGGGCGGCGCTGATCTCGGCGAGGCTCGCCCTCAGTGAGGCGCAAACGGCCGCAAGCCTTCTCGGCCGCATCGGCATCGCGGCCGCCGTCATCTGCGACCGGCGCCGGCTCTTCTCGGCCAATGCCCAGTTCGAGGCGTTGATGCCGGCGGTCTTCCTCGACCGGTCCCGGCGCTTGTGCCTCAGCGATGGTGGCGCCGACAGGCTCTTGGAGATTGCGCTTTTAGACGGGGCGACGGACGGCGTGCGTTCGATCGCGGTGCGCGGGGACGAGGGCCGGCCGGCAATGGTCGTCCATCTGGTGCCGGTGCGGCGGATGGCGCGCGATCTCGTGCCGCTCTCCTCCCATCTCCTGGTGGTGAGCGCTGCCAATGCGGGCCCGGGCCCCATGCCGAGCGCCGATCTCCTGCATCTTCTTTTCGACCTGACACCGGCCGAGGCGCGGGTCGCGCAGGGCATCGCCGAGGGCCGGACCATCGGCACCATGGCGGCGGGCGGAACGGCGAGCGAGAACACCCTGCGCAGCCAGCTGAAATCCGTCTTCGCCAAGACCGGCGTGTCGCGCCAGGCCGAACTCGTGCGCCTGCTCTCCTCGGTCGGCATCTGACGGTGTGGAGAAAGGCCGGCGCCGGGGAGCGCGAGGCCTATTTGGCGGGCGGCTGCGACTTGGCCGAGAGGGCCTGTTTCAGGGCCGCGCTCAGGGCGTCGAACGGCTTTTCGTGCACCGCCTGGCCCGGGCGCTGGGTGAGGAACTCGTAGATATGCGGCACGAGGTCGACCGCCTGGTCGAGGGTCGTGTCCGAGCCGCGCTGATAGCCGCCGAGAAGGCGCAGGTCCCGCGTGTCCTCGAAGCGCGAGGTCATGGCGCGCAGCCTCGTGACGAGTTCGCGCTCGCTGCCGTGCCAGGCCTTGTCGGCGAGGCGCGAGATGGATTTGAGATAGTCGACGGCCGGGAAACGGCCCTGTTCGGCGATCTCGCGGTCGAGCACGATATGGCCGTCGAGCGTGCCGCGAATGGCGTCGGCGATGGGATCGTTGTGATCGTCGCCGTCGATGAGGACGGCGTAGATGCCGGTGATCGTGCCCGAGCCTTCGAGGCCGGTACCGGCCCGCTCCAGAAGCTGGGGCAGTTCGGAGAAGACGCTCGGCGGATAGCCGCGCGAGACCGGCGGCTCGCCCGCCGCCAGCGCCACGTCGCGTGCCGCATGGGCATAGCGCGTCACGCTGTCGACGATGAGGAGGACGTCGTCGCCCGCATCGCGGAAATGCTCGGCGACGGCGGTGGCCGTGCGCGGGGCGAGGCGCCGCATCATCGGGCTCTCGTCGCCGGTGGCGACGATCGTGACGACCTTTTCCAGATCGCCCGCCATCACCTCTTCCAGGAATTCGCGCACCTCGCGGCCGCGCTCGCCGACGAGGGAGACGACCACGGTGTCGAAGCCCTTGGCCTGGGCGAGCATGCCCATGAGGGTCGACTTGCCGACGCCCGAGCCGGCGAAGACGCCGAGGCGCTGGCCCTTGAGGAGCGGGGTGAAGATGTCCACCACCGAGACCCCGGTGGGCACGGCCTGCGAAATGCGCGCGCGCTTGAGGGCGGTGAGCGGCGGGGCGTCCACCGGGCGTTCCACATCGCCGGTTCCGACGGGGCCGAGATCGTCCCGCGGGCGGCCGAAGCCGTCGAGGACCCGGCCGCGCCAGCTCGCATCGGGCGCGATGGCGAACGGGCCGACCTTCAGGGCGCGCGAGCCGACGCCCTTGGAAAAGCGCGAGCCGTAGGGCTTGACGGTGAGGCTGTCGGCATCGATGCGCACCACCTCGCCGAGCTCGTCCTCGCTCTCGCCGGGGCAGCGTATGCAGTCGCCGAGGCGCATGAAGGGCGACAGGCCCGCAACCCGGAAGGACTGGGGGGCGACGTCGACGATGCGCCCCGAGATCTCGATGCGCGGGGCCGAGAGGGCGGCCTGGGTCTCGACGGACGCGCTCATCGGTTGGCTCCGAGCGAGCGGATGGCCTCGCCGAGCGAGCGGTCATTGGTCTCGACGACGTTCGCCGCGCTCTCGAAGGCGCGCTGGAGGGTGATCAAACGGGTGATCTCCTTGAGCGGGTTCACGTTCGCCTCCTCCACATAGCCCTGGATGACACTGTCGGAGAGGAAGTCGACCACCGGGGCCGCCGGGATGTCGGAGACGACGCCGGAATTGTCGTGACGGGTGACGTTGGCGTTCGCGGGAATGCGGAAGAGGCCGACGGCGCCGACTTCCTGGCCGTTCTGCTGGATCATGCCGCGCCCGTCGACGACGATCGGACCGCCGGCGGGATCGAGCTGGAGGGCGGCGCCGCCGGCATCGACGATCGCGCGGCCGGTCAGCGTCTGGACCGAGCCGTCCGGCGCGATCTGGAGGCGGCCGTCGCGGGTGTAGACGAGGCCCTGATCGCCCTGGAAGGCGAAGAAGGCCTCGCCGCGCACCGCCAGATCGAGCGGATTGCCGGTCTGGGTCATCGCGCCGGACTTGTTGGACAGATAGGTCTCGCCCTCGGTGACGAAGGCGACGGGGTCCTTGCCGGTGCGCGACAGGAGCTCCTCGAAGCGGACTTCCTCGGCGCGAAAGCCGACGGTGCGGGCATTGGCGATGTTGTGGGCGAGCGTTTCCAGACGCTTTTCCATCGCGATCTGGCCGGACAGGGCGACGGGCAGGGAGGTTTCCATCGAAAGCCTTCGGGTCTTGGCGCTGGCGGGACCTCGTCGAGGTTCCCCTTTGAAGAATGGCGATCGCGGCGCGCGGGCGCCCCGTTCTGACCCTCAAGATGCCCTATGACGGCTTGCCCGAGACTGGCACCGCGCACGCCCTGCCCGACCCCGGGCTGGGGCGGCGGCGCGGGCGGGTGCCCGCTTCAAGGTCCGCGCAAGCGCTCGTCCGTACCGCTTCACCATCAACATGGTGGGAACTGGCATGGGCATTCTTCTCGGTCTCGTCGTCGTCCTCGGCTGCTGTCTCGGCGGCTTCGTGGCGATGGGCGGTCATCTGGACGTTCTCGTCCAGCCCTTCGAATACGTCATCATTCTCGGCTCGTCCTTCGGCACCTTCCTCGTCGGCAACTCGCCCAAGGTCATCAAGGACACCGGCAAGGCCGTGGGCGAGGCGTTCAAGAACGCCGTTCCCAAGCAGAAGGACTATCTGGAGGTGCTCGGCCTCCTGCACGCCCTGATGCGCGAGATGCGCTCCAAGTCGCGCTCTGAGGTCGAGGCCCATGTGGACGCGCCGGAGGAATCGACGATCTTCCAGGCCTATCCGACCATCCTGAAGGACAAGCAGAAGCTCAGCTTCATCTGCGACTATGTCCGCCTGATCATCGTCGGCTCGGCCCGCAGCCACGAGATCGAGGCGCTGATGGACGAGGAGATCGAGACCATCTGCCACGATCTGATGAAGCCCAAGGGCGCCCTTCAGGACATGGCCGATGGTCTTCCGGCGCTCGGCATCGTCGCCGCCGTGCTCGGCGTCATCAAGGCCATGGGCGCGCTCGACCAGTCGCCGGAGATCCTCGGCGGCCTCATCGCGGCGGCTCTCGTCGGCACCTTCGCCGGCGTGTTCTTCTCCTACGGCGTGATCGGCCCGATCGCGACCAAGGTGAAGGGCGTGCGCGAGAAGAAGGGGCGGACCTATGTCGTGATCAAGTCGACGCTGATCGCCTACATGAACGGCGCCATGCCCCAGATCGCCATCGAATACGGCCGCAAGACCATTTCGGCCTACGACCGTCCGACCATCGACCAGGTCGAGGCCGAGACGATCGGCGGCGGCACGGCGGCCGCCTGATCGCCACGGCCTGGGTTTAAGGAAAGCGAACGATGTCGAATACCGCCAGCGTGGACGGCCAGAGCGATATCTCGGAACGGCTGAAGTCGGCCGCCGAGATCGATCCCGCCCGGCTGCCGCAGCTTCGCGCGATCGCCGAGGCGACCGCCGACCAGCTCACCACCGCCCTCAACCGCCTGTCGGTGGAGAAGGTCGCCGTCACCTTCGCCGGCTTCGAGGGAAGTTTCGGCCCCGAACTGGGGGAGGGGGAGGTGAGCCCGCCCCTCGTCACCGAACTCCTTTCGAAGCGCTTCGTGCGGCCGGCCTATCTGAAGGCCCCGCAATCCTTCTGCGATGCCTGCATCGCCTGCTTCTTCGGCGCGGCCCCGTCCGAGGCCAAGGGCGCGCGGCGCATCACCGATCTCGACCGGGCGCTGGTGCGCGAGGCCTTCAAGGCGCTCGCCGATTCCTTCGCGCTCTCCTTCCGCCGGATCGACGAGGCCGGCTTCGAGGCCGCGCGCCTGGTGCCGGGCGACGAGTTCGCGGAACTCTTCGGCGGCGCGAACGCTCGGCGCCACGTGGAGATGAGCTTCGAGATCCGCAAGGCCAAGTCGAAGAAGGCCGCGCGCGAGGAGGCGGCCAAGGGCGCGGAGGCGAAGCCCGACGAGCCGCTCTCGACCGTCGTTCTGGCGCTCCCCTCCTCCTATCTCGCCCTCCATCGCCGCCGCCTCGCCGAGCCGATGAAGGTGCCCGAGCCCTCGCCCGACGACAGCTGGTCGGAGGCGATGATCCGCAATTTCGAGAAGTCGGGCCTGCACCTCAAGGCGATCCTCGCCCGCAAGCGCGTGCCGATGCGCGACATCGCCCATCTGAGGGTCGGCCAGACCCTTCCCCTCGGCGTCAAGGTGACCGAGGCGATCACCATGGAATGCGAGGGCACGCCCATCTTCAAGTCCCAGGTCGGCTTTGCGCGCGGCGCCTATGTGGCGCGGTTCGAGGAGACGATCGATCCGACCCGCGAGTTCATCGATGACATCCTATCTCATTGATTTCCTGCTGATGGCCGCCCTCGTCGTGACCGCCCTGCGAACCGGCCGGATGGTCCGGGAGATCAAGACCCTGCGCCAGTCCGGCACCGAGCTGCTCGAGGCGCTCGCCCAGTCGGAGGCGGCCCTCAACAAGGCGGCCGGCGCGGTGACGGCGCTGAAATACGACGGTCTCGACACGCTGAGGGCGATCGAGGCCGAGTGCGAGCGGGCCCGGATCGCCGGTGCGAGGCTTGCCGAACTCGTCGAGCGGGCGGACTTCCATGCCTCGGGCACGGCCCGCCCGGCACGGGCACCCGCACAGGCACCCGCACAGGCACAGGCACAGGCACCGGCAAAGGCTCTCGCCGCCGGACCCGCCCGCGGCTACGAGACGGCCGCCTGATCTTTATCATTTGTTAAGGTTCGTCGGGCTTCGGCAGGTTCGGATAAGTTCGCCGGGCTAGAAGTCGGACAGCGCCCCGGAATGTGAACCGGCGGCCAGAGCGACAATGCCAGACGGAGGATGATGCTCCATGATCGATCCGGACGAAAACGAGACCGAGGACTTCGAAGGCGGCGAGTTCGAATTCGACGCCGGCCAGTTCAATCCCGAGGGCTTCGCGCCCGAGGAAGAGGAGGAGCCGGAGACGGACGCCCCCGATTTCAGGGGCGCGGACCGGATGGATCTCGACCTCGTGATGGACGTCTCCGTGACCATGGAAGTGGTTCTCGGCTCGGCCCGCATGAGCGTCGCCGAACTCCTGAAGCTCAATCGCGGCTCGATCGTGAAGCTCGACACCAAGGTCGGCGATCCGATCGACGTCGTCGTCAACGGCCGGGTGGTGGCGCGCGGCGAGATCGTCGTGCTCGACCAGGACGACCAGCGTTTCGGCATCACCCTGACCGAAGTCGTCACGCCGGGTTCGAAGGCGAACGCGAAGAAGGCGAAGGCGGCCTGATCCTGTCATGAACGGTCTGGCGAGCTATTCCGAACTGCCCATGGTGGCGCCCTTGAGGGGCGGAGCGCGCGCGGCCGTGCTGCTTCTGGCGCTCGGCGCCGAAGGCGCGGCCAAGCTGCTCAAGCACATGGCGCCGGACGAGATCATCTCCCTGCGCAAGGCGGCGGCCAGCCTCGAAAACGTCTCGCCCGACCAGATCGACGAGGTGGTCGAGGACTTCGCCTCCACCTTCAAGCGCGGCCCGATCTTCCACGGCCCCGACCAGCAGATGGCCGATCTCCTGAAGAGCGCCCTGAGCGAGCAGGAATACGAAAGCCTGTTTCCCGACGAGAAGAGCCGCGCGATCCAGACCCTGTTCACGGCCCAGGTCCGCGACGTGTGGGAAGCGGTGGCGGACGTGGAGGCCGAGGATCTCGCCGGCAAGCTGTCGGACGAGCATCCGCACATCATCGCCATTCTCTTCGCCAAGCTGCCGAGCGAGCGCGCGGCGCTCGTCGCGCGCGCCTTCGAGCCCGCCCTTCGCAACGACGTCCTGAAGCGCATGCTCGAGGTCCGGCCCCTGTCCGGCCCGATCCAGGCGATCTTCGAGGCGCATGTGCGCGAGGCCTATCTGGTCTCGGCCGAGGGCGAGGCCGAGAACGGCGAGAGCCGCCATCTGGTGCTCGCCAACGTGGTCAACCGGCTCGACAAGACCGAGAGCGAGGAGCTCATCGGCTTCATCGAATCGGCCGACTCGTCGGAAGCCGACGAATTGCGCAAGCTGCTCTTCGCCTTCGACGACATCCCCTCGATGCCGCAGAAGTCGCGCCTCACTCTGTTCGACGGCTTCCAGACCGAGACCGTCATCCTCTCCCTGCGCGGGGCGTCCGCCGAGGTCACCGAGACGGTGCTCGCGACGCAAGGCGCGCGCGCCCGCCGCATGATCGAGGCCGAACTCGCCCAGGAATCCAACGCCACGAAAGAGGCGATCGACGGGGCGAGGCGGTCGATCGCGGCAAGGGCGCTCGAACTTGCGAGCCGGGGCGCGATCGTCCTGCGCGAGGACGAAGAGGCGTAAGGACCTGCGATGCGCGATGCCGGCGCATCGGGCCGCTTCGTTACGGCAGAACGACCCATGACGGCGACACCCGGCGGTTGAACACGGCTTAACCGTCCCGCTTCATCGAAACGCAACCAAATTACGGGCTAATCGGCGGTGGCGGAGAGCGAAGATCGTTCCCAGAAGACGGAACAGCCGACCGAGAAGAAGATCCGCGACACGATCGAGAAGGGCAACCTTCCGGTCTCGCGGGAAGCTCCGGTCCTGGCGTCCTTCCTGGCGATCTCGGCGTTCTTCGCCCTGCAGGCACGCGAATCGGGAACCCGGCTCGTCGCCACCTTGCGGACAACGTTCGACAATCCTCTCCAGTGGCGGTTGGAGACAAGCCAGGACGCCGTGCATGTTCTGCAAATGCTCAGCATCGAAGCTGCGACCTTCGTCCTGCCGGCGACCGCCTTCCTGTGCCTCGGCGGCATCCTCGCATCGGTTCTCCAGAACCCGCCGCAGATCAATGTGGAGCGCATCCAGCCGAAATACTCGAACATCTCGCTCGCCTCTGGCGTCTCGCGGATCTTCGGCCCGCGCGGCCTGACGGAGTTCGTGAAGGCCGTGTTCAAGTTTCTCATGATCGGAGCCGTGGTCGGGACGCTTCTGGTGTCCAATGCCGGCACCATGATCAAGACCATGCTCGCAGATCCCGTCCAGGTGCCCGAGCTGGTGCTGGATCTCGCCATGACGCTCCTGTCCGGCGTCTCGATCGCGACGATCGTGCTGGTGGCCGCCGACATCGCCATGAGCCGCTTCCACTGGAAGCGCGACCTGATGATGTCGAAGCAGGACATCAAGGACGAGAACAAGCAGTCCGAGGGCGACCCGATGGTCAAACAGCGCCAGCGCCAGGTGGCGCGCGAGCGCTCCAAGCGCCGGATGATGGCGCAGGTTCCGAGCGCCACCCTCGTGATCGCCAACCCGACCCATTACGCCATCGCCCTGCGCTATGTGCGCGAGGAGGGCGGCGCGCCGACGGTGGTCGCCAAGGGCACCGATCTCGTCGCCCTGAAGATCCGCGAGCTCGCCGAGGAAAAGGAAATCCCGGTGATCGAGGACAAGCTCCTCGCAAGATCGATGTACGATCATGTCGAGATCGATCAGATGATCCCGCCCGAATTCTTCAAGGCCGTCGCGGAAATCATCTACTATCTTCACACCCGCGAGGGCTCGAAGGTTTCCGTCGCCGTCGCCTGACCGGCCCGGAGGCTGCAGCCGAGACCGCTCGCGGCACGGGGGGCGACCCCGGAAGGGCTCACGCATGCCGGCATTCAGCCTCGATCTCGACAGCATGAAACGGACATTGGAGCCCGTCCGCGCGACCGCCGGCATGTCGGCCAACTAAGATGCTCGACGTCAAGAAGCGGACCTCGCTCACCCGCGAGAAGCTCCTGGCCGACGCGATCCGCGAATTCGTCGCCGAACTGCGTCTCGTCGACGTCGCCGACTACGTCGCCTATCTGCGCTTCGAGAACTACGCCAATATCGAGGACATCGTCGCCTCCTCGGCGGAACTCACGCTGAAGCCCTTCGTCCTGCGCTTCGCCAATTCCGGCGACGTGAACATCTCCTGGGGCACCAAGCCGATCATCGGGCTCGCGCTGGAATTCCAGCACGACGGCGTGACCGTGCATTTCCGCCTCGAGCTGAGCGCTGCGACCGCCGCCGTCGACATCACCTTCGTCGATATCGACGGGCCGAGCCTTGGCGAGGAGGCGGCGACCGAGCGCCTCGCCTTCGCCCTTCGCGATGCGCGCCTCGTCGGCATGGACGAGCCGGACGACTTCTAGAGCGAGGCGCCCGAGGCTCACCCCGGATCCCGGCGCGCGACCGCGTCCGGGGTTCCGATCGCCCGGGCGTGCGGGCATCGGCGATTGCCTTTCGGCCTTGCGCCCTATCTTCCGGCGTCGAAGACCGGAGCGCCGGACGGGGCTGGAAGATCCCGGCCCGTCGCGCTCCGGGCCGTCGTCTTGCCGCATGATGGCATCCGAACCCTCATCCGAGGTTTCGGCATCATGCCCCTCAGAAGGAGCCGCAGGTCCCATGAAGCTGTTCAAGAACGCGACCTCGCCCTTCGCCCGCCTCGCCCATGCGATGCTGATCGAGGCGGGGGCCGATCTCGAGATCGAACTCGTCAACCAGTGGGAAAGCCCGGAGCGGCTCGTCGAGCGCAATCCGGCCCAGCGCATTCCGACCCTCGAACTCGATGACGGCACGATCCTCACCGAGGCGCTGCTGATCGCTGATCATGCGGCGAGGATCGCGCCGGACGGCTCGCACCTGAAGGCGACGAGCCCGCAGGAAGCACAGATCACGGGGATCGCCTTCGGCGTCTTCGACGCCGCCGTCTATACGCTGAACGGGCGCATGATCGTCTCCGGCAGCTTCACCGACACGGCGTTCGACGACCAGCCCATGGGCCTTCGCCGGCGCCGCTCGATGACGGGCGGCATCGCGCGCCTCGACGCTCTGGCGGACCGGCTCTCCACCGACAGGCCCGGCCTTGCCGAGATCGCGACGGTGACGGCTGTCGACTATCTGCGCCTGCGCTTTCCAGGTGCCGGGTGGCTCACGATCCCGGATCGTCTTTCGGAGGTCTCGCGCGCCTTCGCCGACCGTCCCTCGCTGCGCGAGACCGCGCCGCCGGCCTGACGAACGCGCCGCATGTTTGACGAGGGGAGCGCAAGACCGCGCCGCATGTTTGGCGAGGGGCGCGCGAGATCGCGCCGCATGTTTGACGATGGGGCGCGAGATCGCGCCGCCGGCATGACGATAGGGAAGGTCGACGCGCTTTCGCGTTAATTCTTCCTTCATATCTTCAGTTTCGGACAAGTGGTTCCCCGTAGACAGGTCCCATACGAAATCCCATCGGGACATCCGTCATGGACCAGGTCTATCTCCTGTCACTCGCCTCCCGGCAGGCCGAATGGCTGACGCAGCGTCAGGCCGTGGTCGCCGAGAACGTTGCGAACGTGAATTCGCCCGGCTACACGGCGAAGGACATCACCCCGTTCTCCGAAATCCTCGACAACACGGCGCTGACCCAGGCCGGGTCCTCGCCCATGCACCTTGCCGGCGGCGGGGCGCCGCGCGGGGGCGGGGAGACGCGCGAGGCCGGCACCTGGGACGTCAAGCATTCGGGCAACAGCGTCACGGTCGAGCAGGAGATGCTGAAGGCCGGCGAGGTGAGCCGCGACTATTCGCTGAACACCTCGATCGTGAAGAGCTTCCACCGCATGTACATGTCGACGATCAGGGCCTGACGCGCGATGTCCGATCCCCTCGTCTCCGCCCTCAAGATCGCCTCCTCCGGCATGCAGGCCCAGTCGACGCGCCTGCGCGTCGTCTCCGAGAACGTCGCCAATGCCGAAACCACGGGCGCGACGCCGGGCGCCGACCCCTATGCGCGCAAGACCGTCACCTTCAAGTCGATCCTCGACGAGGTGACCGGCGCCCACATGGTCGAGGTCGGCGATATCGGCACCGACAAGAAGCCGTTCGAGAGCGATTACGATCCGGGCAATCCGGCCGCCGACGCGAACGGCTACGTCAAGCGTCCGAACGTCCAGATGCTCACCGAGATGATGGACATGCGCGAGGCCAACCGCTCCTACGAAGCCAATATCCAGGTGGTGAAGCAGGCCCGTGAAATCATCAACATGACAATCGATCTCCTGAGGAGCTGACACCCATGATTCCCGCGATCGGATCTTCCCTCTTCGACCCGAGCATCGCCCAGACCCGCGCACCTTCGGCCTCCGAAGGCATGGCGCAGGCGGCCAAGCCGCAACCCGTCGGCGGTGCGAGCGATTTCTCCCAGGTCCTCTCGCGCGTGATGGTGGACGCCGTCGACAGCGTCAAATCCGGCGAGGCGACCTCGATCCAGGGCGTGTCGGGCAAGGCCTCGACCCAGGCCGTCGTCGAGGCGGTGATGGGCGCCGAGCGCACGCTGCAGACGGCGGTCGCGGTGCGCGACAAGGCGGTCGCGGCCTATATGGAACTCTCCCGGATGCAGATCTAGGGATTTCGGCGGGGCGCATCCGCCCTGCCATGCCCTGTCCTGCCGGCGCCGTTCGACCGGCCACCGGGCGGGCGGGCTTGTCCGCGAGGCCCGCGATTACCTTCCGTTTCCGCCCGATATCCGGATCTGCGCCGCGCGCCTGACGCCGCTGGGCGCGCGAGGCGTTTGCGCGCGTGTCGCCCGACGCCGTTTCGGGAGCCTTGCCGAAAGCTTGGCCCGCCGCCCATCCGCCCTCTTCCATCCGGGCGGCGATGCAAGCCTCAAGATCGCCTGACCTGAAACAATGGCGGCGAGTTGGAACCGGGCGAAGCGTCCCGGCCCCGCCGGTCCGGTCCGCACCGTTCCGGATCTTGTCCGCAACCCCGTCCCCAGGAGACACCCCATGCGTGCACTCGCCATCGCCGCAACCGGCATGAACGCGCAGGAAACCAATGTGGAGGTGATCGCGAACAACATCGCGAACGTGAACACCACCGGCTTCAAGCGGGCGCGCGCCGAATTCACCGATCTTCTCTACCAGGTGGAGCGCGCCAAGGGCGTGGCGGCCGCCGGCGCCGAGGGCGTCGTTCCCGAGGGCGCCCAGCTCGGCCTCGGCGTGCGCCTCGCCGCGATCCGCAACGTCCACCTCCAGGGCACGCTGAAGGAGACCGGCAACCGGCTCGACCTCGCGCTCAACGGCGAGGGCTGGTTCCAGATCCAGGGGCCGAACGGCGAGACGCGCTATACCCGAGACGGCGCCTTCAACACCAATGCGGACGGCCAGGTCGTCACCCTCGACGGCTATCTCGTGCAGCCCGAGCTGACCGTGCCCGACAACACCACCGAGATCACCGTCAACCAGGCGGGCCAGCTCTATGCGCGGGTCGACGGCCAGTTGCAGGAGGTCGGCCAGCTGACCCTCGCGGTCTTCGCCAACGATGCGGGCCTCCACGCCGAGGGCGGCAACCTGTTCTCCGAGACGCTCGCCTCCGGCGCGCCGGTGGCCGGCGTTCCCGGCGATCCGGGCTATGGCGTCATCCACCAGGGCTATCTGGAGGATTCCAACGTCGATCCGGTCAAGGAGATCTCCGAGCTGATCTCGGCCCAGCGCGCCTACGAGATGAACTCCAAGATCATCTCCGCCGCCGACGAGATGGCGAGCATCGTCTCCAAGGGCATCCGCTGACCATGGCCCGCCGAGCGATCCGCGCGCTTTCGGCCGCGCTCCTTTCCGCAGCCGTACTCGGCGCGTTCGCAGTGGGAACGGCCGGGGCCGCCGAACTCGAAATGCCGGTGCCCTCCACGACGATCTATGCCGGCACGGACATCGTCTCGGCGGGCCTGTCGAAGCGCAGCTTCATCGTCAAGGACGACAAGGTCGCCCTCTTCGTCGCCGACGAGAGCGAGCTTCACGGCCTCGTCGCCCGCCGCACGCTTCTGGCCGGCAAGGCGATCCGCAGATCCGATCTCGTCCTGCCGGACGCGGTGAAGGCGGGCGCCAACGTCACCCTCGTCTACCGCACCGACGGGCTCGTCATCACCGGTCTCGGACTGGCGCTCCAGTCCGGCCAGGAAGGCGAGACGATCCGCGTGAGGAATGCCGACAGCGGCATCACCGTCTCCGGCCGCATCGCGCCCGACGGCTCGATCGCCATCGAAGGATGAGAGCCGTGCCGTCCCGTCTTCCCGCCTGTCTTTCGGCCCTCATGATCGCGGCCGCCCCGCTTGCCCATGCGGCCGACTATTCCGGCCCCGCCGGGGCCGGCGTCCGGGGCGCGACCGGATACGTGGTCGGCAATCCGGCGGATGCGGCCGGCACCGTGCGCATCAAGGACATCACCAATGTGCGCGGCGTGCGCGGCAACCAGCTCGTCGGCTACGGCCTCGTGATCGGGCTCCAGGGCACCGGCGATTCCATGCGCAACTCGCCCTATACCGAGCAGTCCCTGCAATCCATGCTCGACCGCATGGGCGTCAACATCCGCTCCCAGGCGGCCGGCGGCAAGAACGTCGCGGCCGTGACGGTGACGGCCGAACTGCCCGCCTTCATCGGCACGGGCTCGCGCATCGACGTCAACGTCGCCTCGCTGGGCGATGCGACCTCGCTGCTCGGCGGCACCCTCGTCATGACGCCGCTCTACGGCGCCGACGGGGAGATCTACGCCGTCGGCCAGGGGCCCGTCGCGGTCACCGGCTTCCAGGCCGAGGGCGCGAGCGAACAGGTCACGCAAGGGGTTCCGACGGCGGGCCGGGTGCCCAACGGCGCCTTCGTCGAGCGCGAGGTGCCGGGCACCTTCTACGACGACGGCCAGCTGGCCATGGAACTCTCCAATCCCGACTACAAGACGATGGTGCGCACGGTCGACCTCATCAACGCCTATGCGCGCGAGCGCTGGGGTCGCCCGGTGGCGCGCGAGGAGGACTTCCGGACCCTCCATCTCGACCGGCCCGACAGCGTGTCGCCGGTGCGCTTCCTCGCCGAGATCGGCGATCTGCGCGTCGATCCCGACCAGGTGGCCAAGGTGGTCATCGACGAGCGGACCGGCACGATCGTCATCGGACAGAACGTGCAGATCTCGACCGTCGCGCTGACCCATGGCAACCTCACCGTGCGCGTCACCGAAATGCCGCAGGTCTCCCAGCCCGAGCCCCTCACCGACGGCCAGACGGTGGTGACATCCGACACCATCGTCGACACCCAGCAGTCGGGCGGCACCTTCGCCTTCGTCGGCGGCACCGATCTGGAATCGGTGGTGAACGGGCTCAACCGCATCGGCCTCAAGCCCTCGGGGATCATCGCGATCCTGCAGGGGATCAAGACCGCCGGTGCCCTTCAAGCCGAACTGGTGGTGCAATGACTGGCCGATCCTCCCTCCGCTTCCTTCACGCTCTCGCTCTCGGCGTGACGGCGCTCGCACTGTCCGCCGGCACAGCCCTCGCCGCGGGCGCCGCGGCCCCCAAGGCCCCGCCGCCGATCCCGCCCCAGGAGGTGCGCATCGTCGACGAGGGGACCGGCGAGCCCAAGGTCGACGAAAAACCGCTGTCGGAGGTGGAGAACTACTGCCTCAACATCGCCGACAAGGCGCAGGACGCCCGCCATGCGCTCCAGACCAAGGAGCTGAAGTCGCTGGAGAGCCAGATCGGCGAGAAGATCACCGAGCTCGAGACCCGCCGGGCGGAGTACCAGAAGTGGACCGAGGAGCGGAAAGCCTTCCTCGAGGACGCCTCGAGCGTGGTCGTCGACATCTATTCCAGCATGAAGGCGGACGCGGCCGCGCCCCAGCTCGCACAGCTCGGGCACGAGAACGCGGCGATGATCCTCGTGCGCCTCAAGCCGCGCCAGGCGAGCAGCGTCCTGTCGGAAATGTCGCCCGAGGATGCCGCCGCCATCGCCAAGCTGATCGTCGAGAAGACCTCGAACGACACCAAGACCGAGGACGCCACCACCGTGGCGCAGGGCCAATCGTGAAGACATCCCCGAAGGCCGCCGTCCCGGTCGCGCTCGCCCTTTCCCTTCTCGCCGGCTGTGCGACGAAGAAGGAGGACATGTTCGGCGAACCGGTGCTGACGCCGGTGGGCAGCGGGCTCTACCAGTATCCCGACATCGTCCAGCCGGCGGCCTTCCCGAAGGGCGCCACCCAGTCGAAGAACTCGCTCTGGGCCGATTCCCAGGCCAATTTCTACCAGGACCCGCGCGCCCTCTCCATGGGCGACATCGTGACCGTGCGCATCGACATCGCCGATCAGGCCTCGATGGCGAACCTTTCGGAACGCGACCGCGAGGCGGGCGTGACGGGCGGGGCGGATGTCAGCGGGTCGATCGGCTCCTTCGGGCTGCCGACGGTCGGCGCGACCCTCGGTTTCGACGGGGGCTCCAACGCCAAGGGCTCGGGCCGGGTGCGCCGCTCGGAGGACATCAAGCTCTCGGTCGCGGCCGTGGTGACCCAGGAACTGCCGAACGGCAATCTCCTGATCTCCGGCCAGCAGGAGGTGCGCGTCAACTACGAGGTGCGCGTGCTCTCGATCGCCGGCATCATCCGCCCGCGCGACATCCTGCCGGACAACTCGATCGACTACAACAAGATCGCCGAGGCCCGCATCTCCTATGGCGGACGGGGCCGCATCAGCGAGGTGCAGCAGCCCGGCTGGGGCCAGCAGATCTACGACGTGGTCTCGCCCTGAGCGAGAAGACCGGGCTGAGCGAGAAGACCGGAACCGTGGACCTCGAACGGGCGCCCCTCAGGCGCCCGTTTTCGCGTCGCGCGAGCGCACCGTCTCGATGAGGTCGACCGCCTCGGGGCTCGCCCATTCGGCCGGGCCGTTGACCGCCGCGCGCGCACAGCCCGCCTGATCGACGAGGAGCGTGACCGGCAGGCCGAAGGCGGTGCCCTGGCTCTTCAGGTTCTGGAAGACGCCCATGGTCTCGTCCCGGTAGAAGGGCAGGTCCGTCAGCCCCGTCTCCTCGTAGAAGGCCTTCGGCTTGTCGTCCGCGCCCGTATCCACGTTGATCGGCACGACCGAGAAGTCCTCGCCGCCCTCGCTGCGCTCCAATTCGTCGAGCGCCGGCATCTCGGCCCGGCAGGGCGCGCACCAGGTGGCCCAGAGATTGACGAGGAGCGTGCGGCCGGAGAGATCGGCAAGGGTCATCTCGCGTCCGTTGCCATCCTTGAAGGCGACGGCGGACACGTCGAAGGGCTCGGCGACGGCGGAGACGGCGGCGACCTCGCCGCGCGCGGCCTCGTCGATCGCCTCGGCGAGCGCGGGATCGGCGGGACAGGTGGCCGAGGCCACGCTATCGCCCGCGTTGCCTTGGAGGCTTCCCGTCACGTATAGGACGCCTGCGCCCGCGACGATGCCGGCGGCGAGCGCGCCGGCCACCGCCAATCCCAGAACCCTGCCGGACCCTGCCGGCTTGTTGTCCGCCATTTCGACCCCTCGAACCTCGTAAAAGCGTTTCCCATGAGCCAGACGACCAGCAACGAAATGTGGGGCGGACGTTTCGCCTCCGGTCCCGATGCGATCATGGAGGAGATCAACGCCTCCATCGACTACGACAAGCGTCTATATGAGGAGGATATCGCCGGATCGAAAGCCCATGCGGCGATGCTCGCCGACCGGGGCATCCTTTCGGCCGGCGACCGCGACGCGATCATCGGCGGGCTGGAGACCATCCGCGTAGAGATCGCCGAGGGGCGCTTCGCCTTCTCGCGCCAGCGCGAGGACATCCACATGAACATCGAGGCGCGCCTTGCCGAGCTCATCGGCCCGGCCGCCGGACGCCTGCACACGGCGCGCTCGCGCAACGACCAGGTGGCGCTCGACTTTCGCCTCCACGTCAAATCGGCGCTCGAAGGCTTCGAGGCCGGGCTCACCGCCTTCATCGAGGCGCTGCTCGACAAGGCCGAGGCCCATGCCGATACGGTGATGCCGGGCTTCACCCATCTCCAGGTCGCCCAGCCGGTGACCTACGGCCACCATGCGCTCGCCTATGTGGAGATGGCGGGCCGGGACCTGTCGCGCTGCCGCGACGCGCTGTCGCGCATGGACGAATGCCCGCTGGGCGCGGCGGCCCTTGCCGGCACCGGCTTTCCGATCGACCGCCACCAGACGGCCGAAGCGCTCGGCTTCCGCGAGCCGACGCGCAACTCCCTCGACACGGTTTCGGACCGGGACTTCGCGCTTGAATTCCTCTCCTTCGCCGCGATCTGCGCGACCCATCTGTCGCGCCTGGCCGAGGAGATCGTGATCTGGTCGACGCCGCAATTCGGCTTCGTGAAGCTGTCGGACGCCTTCTCGACCGGCTCGTCGATCATGCCCCAGAAGAAGAACCCGGACGCCGCCGAACTGGTGCGCGCCAAGCCCGGGCGCATCAACGGCGCGCTGATCTCGCTCCTGACGGTGATGAAGGGCCTGCCGCTCAGCTATTCGAAGGACATGCAGGAGGACAAGGAGCAGGTCTTCGACGCGATCGATTCCCTGAACCTCGCGCTCGCGGCCGCCACCGGCATGGTGCGCGACATGACCATCGTGACGGACAGGATGAAGGCGGCTGCCGGCCACGGCTTCTCCACCGCCACCGATCTTGCCGACTGGCTGGTGCGCGAGGCGGGCCTGCCCTTCCGCGAGGCCCATCACGTGACGGGCCGGGCCGTCGCAAGGGCCGAGGAGAAGGGCGTCGGCCTTGCCGATCTAACGCTCGACGAGATGAAGGCGCTGCATCCGGCGATCACGGACGGCGTCTATTCGGTCCTCACCGTCGAGGCCTCGGTCGCAAGCCGCACGAGCTTTGGCGGCACGGCGCCCGACAATGTGCGCGCCAGCGCGAAGGCCTGGCGCGAAAAGCTGGCGAAGACGGGCTGAACCGGCGCTCCAGGAGGGCCCTCGCCGTTTCCTCGGGCAAGTGTTGCCGCAAATCCGGTGCATTTCGCGCGTGGCGACGATAAGAGGGATCACGATCGGCCGATGGCGAACGGGAATCTCGGAGAGACGGGTATGAGAAACGCATGGCGCGGCGCGACCATTCTGGGCGGACCCCTCATCGCTCTGGCCTTGTCGGCCTGCGGTGTGAAGGGCCTGCCGAACGCGCCCGAGAGCGATCGCCCGCCCGTCGGCATCACCGAGGCCGACCAGAGCGGCGGCACCCAGATCATCGGCATGAACCGGACGCGCACGACGAGCCCGCTCGCAGCGCCCCGCATCGGCCAGGTCACGACCGGCTCCGAACGGCAGGTGGGCGCGTCCGAGATCGCGCGGACCCCGGGCGCTACGCGAAAATCCTTCTTCCTCGACCCGCTCCTCAACTGAGTCTGCCGCCCGCGCCGCTCCGGACCTTCACGGCGCGCGCCTGAACGCATCGCGCGCGGCCAGGCGGCCCGCGCCTCTCTTCACGGAGCCTCCCTCAAGGGCGAGGCCCAGCGCCGCGTGAGACCCCATGAACCACTTCGAATACAGGGCCGGTGAACTCTACGCCGAGGGCGTCGCCGTCTCGCGCATTGCCGAGGAGATCGGCACCCCGTTCTACTGCTACGCGACCGCTACCCTGGAACGGCACTACAAGGTGTTCTCCGAGGCCTTCGCCGATATCGACGCGATGGTCTGCTACGCCATGAAGGCCAATTCGAACCAGGCGGTGCTGACGACGCTCGCGCGCCTGGGCGCCGGCGCCGACGTGGTCTCGGGCGGCGAACTGCTGCGCGCCATGCGGGCCGGCATCGATCCCAAAAAGATCATGTTCTCGGGCGTCGGCAAGACCCTGCACGAGATCGACATGGGCATCGCCATGGGGATCTTCTGCTTCAACATCGAATCGGAGAACGAGCTCGAACTGATCTCGGCCCGGGCGGTGGATGCAGGCACGACCGCCCATGTCTCCTTCCGCATCAACCCGGATGTCGACGCGCGCACCCACGCCAAGATCTCGACGGGCAAGAAGTCCGACAAGTTCGGCATCGCCTATGATCGCGCGCCCGAGGTCTATGCGAAGGCGGCGCGGCTTCCCGGGATCGAGGTCACCGGGATCGACATGCATATCGGCTCGCAGATCATCGATCTGAAACCCTTCGACGAGGCCTTCGACCGGCTCGCGGCATTGGTGCGGCGCCTGAGGGGCGAGGGCCACACGATCAGCCATGTGGACCTCGGCGGGGGGCTCGGCGTTCCCTATCGCAATGCCGACGCGACCCCGCCCGAGCCCCATGCCTATGCCGAGGTGGTCAAGCGCCATGTGAAGGATCTCGGCGCCAAGATCGTCTTCGAGCCGGGCCGGATGCTCGTCGCCAATGCCGGCATCCTCGTCTCGCGCGTCCTCTACGTGAAGAAGGAGGAGGGCAAGACCTTCGTCATCGTCGACGCGGCGATGAACGACCTCATCCGCCCGACGCTCTACGAGGCCTGGCACGAGATCCAGCCGGTGGCCGAGCCCGCGCCCGGCGCCCCTCGGATCACCGCCGACGTGGTGGGGCCGGTCTGCGAGAGCGGCGACTATCTCGGCCGCGACCGGGAGATGGCGGCGCTCGCCGAGGGCGATCTCGTCTTCGTCTCCTCGGCCGGCGCCTATGGCGCGGTGCAGTCCTCGACCTACAACACGCGCCCTCTCGTGGCCGAGACCCTGGTGAAGGGCGAGGACTACGCGCTCGTTCGCCCGCGCCAGACCCTCGACGAGCTGATCGGCCTCGACAGCCTGCCGGACTGGCTCGAAAGCTGAGCGGGCCGGGCCGGGCCTGTCCGGACGGGAGGGGCCGGAGGGGAGGGGTTTTGCGCGCCCCAAGACGGGCAGCCTGCGGCCTCGTTTCGCCGCCCCGGCCGGCGCATGCCGTCGCAGGCGGGTTCACAGTCCCGTCAAACGCCTCGCTTCTCGTTCAAAACCTGATAAAAAGAAAGCTTGTTGAGCTTTCGAGGTAACATGACCGATCAGCTGCGGAAGCGTCCGGCAGGGGAGATCGCGCGGATCGGCACGACGCGCCGCATGGCGCGCACGGCCCTCGTCCTCGAACGGTCCTGGCCGCTGGTTCTGGGCCTTGCCCTCGTTCTGTCCGCCTTCCTCGCCCTGTCCTGGTTCGGCCTGTTCGCGGCCATGGCGTTCTGGCTGCGCCTCGTGGTGCTGGCCGGCTTCGTCGGCGCCGCCGTCGCGGTGCTGCTGCGCAACCGCAAGATCCGCTGGCCGAGCGCTTCGGAAGTGGATGCGCGCATCGAGATCGCGAGCCAGCTCGCCCACCAGCCCCTGCGCACCCAGACCGATACCCTGTCGACGACCTCCGACCCCTTCGCGCTCGCCTTGTGGCGCGAGCACAAGCGGCGCATGGCCGAGCGGCTGCGGCACCTGTCCGGCGGCCCGGTGCGCACCCAGACCGAGCGTCTCGACCCGCACGGCCTTCGCGCCATCGTCTGCCTCCTCCTCGTGACGAGCTTTGCCTATTCGCTGGGGCCGAGCGGCGGGCGCGTCGCCGATGCCTTCGTCATGCCGCGTTCGGGCCTTGCCATCGCCGAGCGGCGCGTGGACGCCTGGATCACGCCGCCGGCCTATACCGGCCGTGCGCCGATCTTCCTTGCCGGGCCGGGCGTCGACGAGAGCGCGGGCGAGGGGCCGATCATCGCCCCCGAAGGCTCGACGCTGTCGGTCCGGGTTTCCGATGCGAGCGGGATCGAGTTCTCCTTCTCGCCCGAGCGGGACGCTGCCGAGAGAATGCGCGTTCTGCCGAGCGCCAAGGGCGCGGCGGCCCTCGGGCCCGAAGGCGGCGAGGCGGGCGCCGGCGCCGCCGAGGCGCCCAGCACCGCCACCAATACCGAGCCTTCCGGCCCCGCCTCCTACGAACTCGCCTTGACCGAGAGCGGCACCGCTTCCCTCTCCTCGACCCTCCTCGATCACGGCGAGTGGCGGATCGAGGTGACCCCCGACGAAGACCCGGAGATCGCCTTCACCGCGCCGCCGGGCCGGGCCGAGCGCGGCGACGGGCTGGAACTCGCCTATCGGGTCTCCGACGATTACGGCATCGCCGCCGCGAAGGCCGAAATCGAGGTGGCCGACGACCAGATCCCGGGCGATGCCCGCCCGCTCGTCCAGCCGCCCGAGATCCGTCTCGCTCTGCCGCGCCGCAGCCAGGACGGCAGCGAGGCGCGCACCGTCGCCAATCTCGACGAAAGCCCCTATGCGGGCGCGAACGTCGCCATCACGCTTCTTGCCACCGATGCCGCCGGCCAGACCGGACGCTCAGACACGCGCATGGTGACCCTGCCGGAACGACGGTTCCGCAACCCGCTCGCGCGCGCCGTCGTCGAGCAGCGCCGCATCCTCGCCCTCGACGCCAATTCGGTTCCGCGCGTCCTGGAAATGCTGGATGCGGTGACCCTTCACGGGGACACCTTCATCGAGAACGCGTCCGATTATCTCGCCCTCAAGGCCGCGCGCTCGCGCATCGCCACCGCCTATGACGACGAGGGGCTGATCAGCGCCGTCGACTTCCTGTGGGAGATCGCGCTCGGCATCGAGGACGGCAATCTGTCGCTGGCCGAACAAAGGCTGCGCGATGCCCGCGAGGAACTCGCCGACGCGCTGGAGAACGGCGCCTCGAACGAGGAGATCGACCGCCTGATGCAGGAACTGCGCGAGGCCATGCAGGAATATCTGCAGGAATATGCCCGCGCCATGCAGAACCAGCCGCCCCAGGATCAGAGCCAGATGGGCGAGATGCAGGAGCTGTCCCAGAAGGACATCGACGAGATGCTCGACCGGATCGAGGATCTGGCGAAGTCGGGTTCCAAGGATGCGGCCCAGCAGCTCCTTTCCGAGCTCCAGCAGATGATGGATTCCCTCCAGGCCATGCGCCCCGGCCAGCAGCAGCAGGGCCAGCAGGGCGAGAATCCCATGCAGGAACAGATGAACCGCATGGGCGAACTCCTGCAGGAGCAGCAGCGCCTGATGGACGAGACCTACGATCTCGGCCGCCGCCAGTATCGCGAGCAGCAGCGCCAGTCCCAGGAGCGGATGCCCGGCGAGCCGCGCGAGAACGGCCAGCCGCAACAGGAGGGCCAGAACGGGCAGGACGGCGAACAGGGCGAGCGGATGACGCCCGAGGAATTTGCCGAGCAGATGGAAGCCCTCGGCAAGCGCCAGAGCGAACTCCAGAAGCAGCTCGAACAGATGCAGTCCGAACTCGGCGAGCAGGGCTTCGAGCCCTCCGAGGATCTCGGCGAGGCGGGCGAGGCGATGGGTGAGGCCGAAGGCGCGCTCGGCCAGGGCAATGACGGACGGGCCGTCGGCGAACAGGGCCGGGCCATGGAGGCCATGCGCCGGGGCGCCCAGGACATGATGAACCAGATGCAGCAGGCGCAGGGCCAGGGGCAGCCGGGCAGCCAGCCGGGCGGACAGAACGGCCCCGGCATGCAGGGCCAGCAGCGCCAGCAGACCGGGCGCGACCCGCTCGGCCGCCAGCGCCAGACGCAAGGCCCGCAATTCGGCCAGGACGTGGACGTTCCCGACGAGATCGACGCCCAGCGGGCGCGCGAGATCCTCGACCAGATCCGCGACCGGCTCGGCGACCAGCTCTCGCCGGACCAGGAACGCCGCTATCTGGAGCGCCTGCTCCAGACACCCTGAGGCGGACGAAACGCGGGCCGGACGCCGGACTGGATCGCGACCGGATGCGCCGCCTCGGCATTCGGGGTCTCGCTGTGGATCGTGCGGAGGCCGGGCCTTTTCGTCGCATCAGGCGAGGGGAGGGCATCGGACCCGCGCGGTCGACCGGGCTCCGGGTTCAGCCCGATGGTCCGGGAGCGGCCGCGAGGCCGGGCGCGGGGGCGGTCCGGCGATGGACTGGAGACGGTTGGCCGGGCACCGAATCGGCCGCTGCTGCTGCTACGACCGTCTGCAACCCCAGATTAAAAAATGACACGTGACGTAATGTATCTTTAACTTACTAAATCTAGCGTCGTGGCGAAGTCCCTTTGATTTCAAAGGGGTTTTGGAGATGATGCCATGCCTGTGAACGACAAGGACACCGTGTTCGATCTCTTCGACGGCGCGTGTCTCGATGCCTTTGATTTTCACCTCTTCGACCCGGCCGTTCGCGCCGGTCTCGAGCGTGTGGCCGTGCCGGCGGCGCGAAAACCGGCGGTGATCGCCCCGGTCCCGATCGCCTCGGTCTCGAAAGGGCCGCCGCCGAGGCCGACGGAGCGTGCGGGCGTGAGACGGCGCGGCACGAATGCGGCGTAAGGGACGCCCGGCGCCGTGGGGCGAAGCCGGCAGGCGGAGGATGGCGGAACGGCGCTCTGCCCGGTTCGGCCCGTCGCGGCGCTCTCCCGGGCACGGGGCCGGCCCTTCAACGATGGTCGGTAAGGTCCGCGGATGTCGGGCAAGCTCCGGCCGTGCCAAATTGGGCCGGGCCGGGTCGGGTCCGGGATAGGCGCCAGGTCGGGTCGGGATGGGGTGGTGCCCCTGGCCGGGATCGAACCAGCACTCCTTTCGGAACGCGATTTTGAGTCGCGCGCGTCTACCAATTCCACCACAGGGGCTCGGATCGAACGAGGTCCGATCCGGTGCGGCGAAGTCTACACCGCCGGTCGCCGGAGGGTCAACCGGAGCCGGGCCGCCCGGCGAGGGCGGCGTGCGAGGCTCCTGTTTCCTGCTGACGCATCGGATGGCCCGAAAACCGGGTCCACTTTTCGGTCCGATGCCGTAGGGTTCGCCGCACCCGCTCCTCTCCCTATTCGTCCTCCTCGGGCACCGGCACGTTGAAGCCGTTGAGGGTCATGGAGACCATGCAGTAGAGGCCGACGAGATAGATCAGCTCGTGGGTGCCCTTCTTGCCGAAGACGCGCACGGCCATGTCGTAGGTCGGGCGCGGCAGCACCGAGCCGGTGACGAGGGCATAGGCGACGTCGTAGGCCGCTTCCTCCTCCCCTTCGAGGCCGGTCGGCTTGACGCCGGCGACCAGCGTCGCGAGTTGCTGCTCGTCGATGCCCTTTTCCTCGGCGACCGCCACATGGGCGTAGATCTCGTAGGCCGAATTGAAGTGGGCGCCGGTGACGAGGATGGCGATCTCGCGCGCCTTGGGCGGCAGCGTCGCCTCCATGGACATGATCTTGGTGAGGTCCCAGATCGCCTTGCCGATCTTCGGTTCCTGCAGCCAGGGGTTCCACGGACCCATCAGCGCGCCGTTGTCGGCGACCGCCGTGAAGGCGTTGAAGGTGGAGGAGATGCCGGCCTTCATGTCGTCGTAGAGCGGCTTCTGCTCCTCGGTGAGGTCTTCGGGGGCGATGAGAGGGAGGCGCATGGACAATTGCCTTTCGGTTCGCGCTGGTCCTGGGGCCTCGGACCCGATTTAAGGGTCGGGTCCGAGGCTCCGGTTTCGTGCTGACGCATCGGATGGCCCGAAAACCGGGTCCACTTTTCGGTCCGATGCTGTAAACCGACAACGACAAGCGGCCCGGATCGATGCGTGCAGTGCAGCATGCCGCCGGACAAATTGCGAACCGCGCTCTTCGATCGCCTTCCAGATGACGGAATTTCCCATGGCCCCTGCCGTATCGCCTGCCCTCAACGACGACGAGGCGCGCCTCAAGGACGTCGTCTCCCACGTGGTCGACGTGTTCAAGCCGGGCTTCGGGGTTGTTCTGTGGGACGGCCAGCGCCTCGGACAGGCGGAAGGCCCGGCGCTCGTTCTCGCCGATCCGGCGGGGCTTGCCCGGCTCGTGATGCGCCCCTCGCTCGGGCGCGCGATCGCCCTTTGGATGGACAAGGGGATCGACCTGTCCGGCGGCACGTTCTTCGATCTCTCGCGCCTGCGCTCGGACGTGCGCACGAAGGATGCGCGGCGACAGATCCGAAAGGCGATGCTGGCGAAAGCGCTGCCGGCGCTCTGGCGCCTGTCGCGAAAGGCGGGCGCCGAGGAGGCCGTGGGCGGCGAGGATGGACGGCGCAGCGGCTCCTCCAAGGAGGCGATCCAGTATCACTACGACGTGGGCAACGACTTCTACCGCCTCTTCCTCGACGAGCGCATGCTCTATTCCTGCGCCTATTTCGACGGCTGGCACGAGGACATCGACAAGGCGCAGGAGGACAAGCTCGACATGATCTGCCGCAAGCTGCGGCTGAAGGCGGGCGAGCGGTTTCTCGACATCGGCTGCGGCTGGGGCGCGCTCCTCATCCATGCGGCCTCGCGCTACGGCGTTTCCGGCCACGGGGTGACGCTGAGCCAGGAGCAGTTCGATCTCGCGACCGCCCGGGTGCGCGAAGCGGGTCTTCAGGACAGGATCACGATCGAGCTGAAGCCGTTCCAGGCGCTGACCGGCAGCTTCGACAAGATCGCCTCCATCGGCATGTACGAGCATGTGGGCTTCAAGAACCACGAGGCCTATTTCGGCGCGGTCTCCAAGCTGCTCCGCAAGGGCGGGCTCTATCTCCACCACGCCATCACGCGGCCCGCCAAGAAGAGCGAGCGGGCCTTCCATCGCGGGACGCCCGAATACCGGGCGATCATCCGCTACATCTTTCCGGGCGCCGAACTCGACCATATCGGCCATTCGACGCGGATGCTGGAAAAGCACCGCTTCGAGGTGCACGACATCGAGGACTGGCGCGAGCACTACGCGCTGACCTGCAAGCTCTGGCACGACCGGCTGCTCGCCCGCTTCGACGAGGCCTCGGCGCTTGCCGGCGAGCGCAAGGCGCGGCTCTGGCTGCTCTATCTCGCCGGCTGTTCGCTCGGCTTCACGCGCGGCGGCATCCTCATCTACCAGACGCTGGCCTCGAGGCGCGGCAAGGGCGCGAGCGAGGTGCCGCCGACCCGGCGCGATCTCTACGCGCATTGAGGGTTTCTACGCAGAGGTCCGCTGCGTTCGGGACCGGCCCTGATCGCGGGGACCCGGCCTCAGGCCTTCCAGGACGAGCCGGGCG
Source organism: Fulvimarina endophytica (assembly GCF_003403015.1). Lineage (GTDB taxonomy): Bacteria > Pseudomonadota > Alphaproteobacteria > Rhizobiales > Rhizobiaceae > Fulvimarina > Fulvimarina endophytica. The sequence goes on along the minus strand of NZ_QURL01000003.1, from coordinate 54,374 downwards.
ACAGGCGACAGGCGAGGGGCGGGCGGGCGATGAGGACGTAAATCCAGGAAGGGCGGGCCGGTCAGTCCTCGCCGCCGCCTTCGGGCGGCACGTATCGGCCCGGCACGCCGGCTTTGGCCTCGCGCCGGCAGCGCTGGGAGCAGTAGCGGACCTCGTCCCAGTTGCGCTCCCACTTCTTGCGCCAGACCATGGGCTTGCCGCACTGGACGCAGAGCTTGACGGGGAGTTCGGACTTCTTGGTCATGGCAGAGCATATGGCCGACGCCGGCGTTCTTGAAAAGAGACCTCGCCGCGCTGGTGCTTGTGTGCACGAAACCGCCTTCTTATTTCGGACAACGATCTCCTCGGACCGTCCGAAAGCCCATACAATGATCTTCACGAGCGCGCGGCTTGCCCTGGCCGATATCTTTTCCGAGCCGTTCCGGGCGGCGCTGTGGAAGATGCTCGGCCTGTCGGCGGTGGTGCTGGTGGGCCTCTGGTTCGCGATCGGCTTCGGCTTCGAGAGCTATGTCCTGCCGCTGGTGAGCGACCTCTTCCCGCAGCTTCCGGCCTGGGTGGACCAGATCGGCAGTGCGGCGGTCTGGGGTCTCGGCTTCGTCCTCGCGATCGGTCTCGCCTTTCTTATCGGGCCGATCAGCGCGATCATCGCCGGCCTCTTCCTGGACGACGTGGCCGAGGTGGTGGAGACGCGCTCCTATCCGGGCTCGCCGCGCGGGGTGGAGATGCCGATCCTTCCGGGCATGATCCTGTCGATCAAGTTCTTCGGCATCGTCATTCTCGGCAATCTCCTCGCCTTCGCGCTGCTGCTCGTGCCGGGGATCAACCTCATCGCCTTCTTCGTGGTGAACGGCTATCTGCTCGGCCGGGAATATTTCGAGTTCGCCGCGCTCAGATATCGCGGGGAAGAGGCCGCGCGGGAGTTTCGCGAGCGCCATCGCTCCTCGGTCTTCCTCGCCGGCCTCGTCGTCGCCGCCTTCCTGTCGGTGCCCTTTCTCAACGTGCTGACGCCGCTCTTTGCCGCATCCTTCATGGTCCATCTCCACCAGAGGCTGGCGGCCAGGGACGGCGGACTGGTGGGCCTGGGAGAGGAGGCCGTGCGGCTCGGGGCCCGCTAAAGGCCCGCCGAGGCAGAGAGCGGCGCAGGGCGGCTGCGGGCGGCATCGTGCGGCTGCGCCCCTGTCAGTCACGGATCCAGTGGCGCTTCAGATAGGCCTCGAACATCGGCACCGTGAAGGCGATGTCGCCATGGCCGGGACTGTAGATCATGCCCTTGGCGATGATCTGAGCCCGGCGCGGCCCGAGGGTCGTCAGCTTCTCGCCGAGCCCGTCGGCGACGTCGGCCGAGCGATAGGGCCCGGTGCCGAGGCGCGCCATGGCGATGACGTAGTCCCGCTCCTTCGGCGTCAGGCGCTCGATGCGGACCTTGAAGAAGCCGTCGTCGAGGCGCCGGAGGGCCTCCTTTCGCGCCGGCTGAAGGCAGGCCATCGCGATCGGCGAGCCGGGCGAGGCGTTCCAGACCTGATAGCCCCATTCCTGAAGAAAATAGGGATAGCCCTCCGTCAGTCCGACGATGGCCGAGACGAGATCCTCCTCGATCCTCTCTCCCTCCTCCTCGATCGGCTGGCGGATGGCGTTGGCCGCGTCCACGGCGCTCAAGGGGCCGACCTTCGGAAAGACGAAGAGCCGCTCGGCATAGGATTTGGCATCGCCCGAAAGCGCCGCGATCGCTGGCAGGCCGGCGCCGAAGAGGAGGATCGGAAGCGAACGCTGATTGACCCGGTGGATCGCGACGATCAGCGCGCCGAGCTCCTCGGGCGAGAGATACTGGACCTCGTCGATGAGGATCGCCCAGCCCCGGCCTGCCGCCCGCGCGGCCTCGCCGACGCTCTGGAAGAGCTCGGTCACGTCGTATTCGAGATTGCCGCTGTCGGCCAGGCCGGGCTCGGGGTCGACGGCGACCTCGAAATCGCCGACCTTGATGCGAAAGGCGCCGGCAAAGCTGCGCAGGGCCTTCAGCGCGCGGTGGCTCGCGGTCTTCGCCGCCTCGACGAGAGAGAGCTTGCGCAGCACCTGATGGATCTTCGGGTAGAGGAGATCGGCGAGGCGCTTGTCCTCCGGCGCCTCGATGAAGGAGGTGAGGAAGCCGTGGTCCTCGGCGAGGCGCTCGATGCGGTTGAGGAGGACGGTCTTGCCGACCCCGCGCAGGCCGAGAAACATCTGGGACTGGGCGGGTCGGCCGATGAGAACGCGCTGGAGCGCGGTGTCGGCGGCGGTGACGATCTCCGCGCGGCCGGCAAGTTCCGGAGGCTGGGAGCCGGCGCCCGGCGCGAAGGGATTGCGGACGGGATCCATATCGAGTCTTTTAGGACAGAGTATAGCCTTGAATGGCTATACTATGCTCAATATCCCTATAGGCGGCAAGGGCGCGCGACCGGACGTGGTTCGACGGGATGGGGCTCAGCCGGCGACGGGTGGGGCCGTGGCGGCGAGTTCGACGAGCGCGGCCGGCTGATCGTTCGTCTTCTCCTCGGCCCGGCAGAGATCGGCGATGACGCAGACCCCGCAATCGGGCTTGCGCGCCTTGCAGACATAGCGACCGTGCAGGATCAGCCAGTGATGGGCGTGCCGCCGGTAGGCGGGCGGAATGATCTTCAGGAACCGCTCCTCCACCTCGTCCACGGTCTTGCCGGGGGCGAGCTTCAGCCGGTTGCCGAGCCGGAAGATATGGGTGTCGACGGCGAGGGTCTCCTCGCCGAAGGCGGTGTTGAGGACGACATTGGCGGTCTTGCGCCCGACGCCGGGCAGGGCTTCGAGGGCGGCGCGATCGGCGGGCACCTCGCCACCGTGATGCTCCACGAGCTGCCGGGAGAGGGCGAGGACGTTTTTCGCCTTGTTGCGGTAGAGGCCGATCGTCTTCACGTGCTCGCGGATCGTCTCCTCGCCGAGACCGGCCATGGCCGCCGCATTGTCGGCGGCCGCAAAGAGGCCCCGCGTCGCCTTGTTGACGCCGGCATCCGTCGCCTGGGCCGAAAGGACGACGGCGACGAGGAGGGTGAAGGGATTGGAGTGTTCGAGCTCGGGCACGGGCTCGGGCCGCTGCACCGAAAAGCGGCGGAAGATCTCGGCGATCTCCTCGGGCGCATAGGGGATGCGGGGGGCGCGTTGCTTCGCTTTGGGCTTGGGCTTGGGCTTCGCAGCCGCCTTGGTCCCGGTCCCGCTCCCGGCCGCGACGCGCGCGGGCCTTGCGCCATTTGCCGCAGGCGTCTCGCGCGCCGGGTTCGAAGACGCCTTGATTCCGCCGGGCGATGTGTCGATCTTGTCCGTCATAGCCGTCCCTGGCGCCCGATGACCCGTTCCCGACGGAGCGGGCTTTCGGGCTCCGGTCTTCTGGTTTCCCATCGGATCGTCCGCGAACCGGTTCGCAGGCTCCGGTCCGATGCTTTAGAGTCGCCCGCGATGGATGACAATTCGAGGCAGAACGCGAACCCGGTCCCCGATGCCGACCGGCCGATCTTCGAGGCGCTGCTGACGCCCTATCGCTCGCTCGGGCGGCGCGGCTTCATCGTGACCATGGTGCTCTTCGGCGCCGTGTGCCTGGGCGCGGGCGCGGCCTTCGCCTCCATGGGCGCCTGGCCGGTCTTCGGCTTTCTCGGCCTCGACATCCTGATCCTCTATCTCGCCCTGAAGTTCAGCTTCGCCTCGGGCACCGCCCGCGAAGAGGTGTCGATCTCGCGCAACGACCTGTCGATCCGCAAGATCTCGCCGCGCGGGCGGGTGAGGGAGACCCATTACCTGCCCGCCTGGACGCGGTTCCGCATCAGCCGCATGGAGGAGATCGGCATCACCGGCATGCATGTGGCGAGCCGGGGGCGGACCACCGAGATCGGCGCCTTCCTCCATCTCGACGATCGGGAGACGTTCGCCAAGGCCTTCAACGAGGCGCTGGGCGAGGCGAAACGCGGCTGACGCGTCGGATAGGCCGGGGCGGATCATCCGGCGGCGGGCGCGAAAAAACGGGTGGCGTCCGTGCCCCCTCCCATGGCCATCTGCCCTCGAAGGGAGAACCGTGCCATGTTCGAGACCATGACCGAAACCCAGGACGCAAAGACCGAAGGCCGGCCCGCAGCCATCGCCGATCGGGCATCCGCGCCGACCGCGCACGGGGAGGTTTTGCGATCCGAGGCGGGCGGCTCGCGCGAGGCGGCCGATTACGATCTGGTGCGCCGGGCGATCGAGCGGATCTCGCTCGACTATCGCGAACAGCCGAGCCTTGCCGAACTCGCCCGCCGGCTGGAGGTGGACGAGGAGGGTCTCGTCACGCTCTTCCGGCGCTGGTGCGGGCTGACGCCGAAGTCCTTTCTCCAGGCGGTCACCCTCGACCATGCGCGCCGGCTCCTTTCGGACGGGCTGCCGCTGCTCGACGCCGCCTTCGAGGTGGGCCTGTCCGGCCCCTCGCGCCTGCACGACCTCTTCGTCAAGCATGAGGCGCTGTCGCCGGGGGCCTACAAGGCGAAGGGCGAGGGGCTGTCCCTCGTCTACGGGTTTCACGAGACGCCCTTCGGCCTTGCGATCGTGACCGCGAGCGAGCGCGGGCTCGCCGGCATCGGCTTTGCGGAAGACGGCGAGGAGGGACGGGCGGCCGCGCTCGCCGACATGCGCCGACGCTGGCCGCGCGCGGCGTTCCGCGAAGATCAAAGCCTCACCGCCCCCTACCGGAAGCGGGTGTTCGAGCCGGGCGCCTGGCGGGCCGAGACGCCGCTGCGGGTGGTGCTGATCGGCACCGACTTCGAGGTGCGCGTCTGGGAGGCCTTGAGCGAAATTCCCTTCGGCACCGCCACCACCTATTCGGCGATCGCCGCCCGCATCGGCGCGCCCAAGGCCGCGCGGGCCGTCGGCGCGGCGGTCGGGCGCAATCCGATCTCCTTCGTGGTGCCGTGCCACCGGGTGGTGGGCCGCACCGGCGCGCTCACCGGCTATCACTGGGGCCTAACCCGCAAGCGTGCGATGCTGGGCTGGGAGAGCGGCGTTCTCGCCCGCGAGTGAGGGCCGCCCTTTCGCCTCCGGCCTCGTCTCAGCCGCGTCCGCGATAGGTCGGAACGCCCTGATCGGGCAGGAAGAGGTCTTCGGGGGCGGGGCCGGTCTGCCAGAAGACGTCGATCGGAATGCCGCCGCGCGGATACCAGTAGCCGCCGATCCGCAGCCATTTCGGCCGCGTCGCCTCGGTGATGCGTTTTGCGACCATCACCGTGCAGCTCTCGTGGAAGGCGCCGTGATTGCGGAAGCTCGTCAAAAACAGCTTCAGCGACTTCGATTCCACGAGGCGGGCATCCGGCACGTAGTCGATGACGAGATGGGCGAAGTCCGGCTGGCCGGTGACCGGGCAGAGCGAGGTGAATTCCGGGCAGGTGAAGCGCACGAGGGTGGGCGGGCCCTCACTGCCCGCATAGGGCACGGTTTCCAGCACCGCCTCTTCGGGCGAGGCGGGGGTCTCGGCCTGGCGGCCGAGCTGGGAGAGATCGCCGGTATCGGTCATGGTCGTTCTGGCCTTCCTCAAGCGTGACGGTCGCGCGGCCTTGAGGCTCATGCGCCGTTTGACGATGCTCTAGCGCATCGGACCGAAAAGTGGACCCGGTTTTCGGGCCATCCGATGCGTCAGCAAAAAACAGGAGCCTCGGACCCGATTCTCAAATCGGGTCCGAGGCTTTAGCGCATCGGACCGAACGCTGGAAACCGGTTTGCGGTGCGGCGCGGCGAAGCGAAGGGAAGGCGCCTCCGGCCTGTTGCCGGCGGGGCGCTGCCGATCGCGCGGCGATGGTGTATGGGCAAGGGACGGGGAGCGCCCCGCACAATTCCTCTTCGAAAGCGGAGCCTCGCCGTCATGCGTGCCACGATCCTCGGCCTTGCCACCCTTCTCGTCCTGTCGGCCTGCGCGAGCCCGTCGCCCGAGGTGCGCAGCGCCGGCTGGGAGAACAGCGCCATGCTCCTCACCCAGCCCGCCGCCGACTACTGAGGCGCGGCTTCTCAAGGCGCGAGCGCGAACCCCTCGAACGAGCCGTTTGGCCTCAATGGGCGGCGGTCTCGCTCTTGCCGGTGACGGATCGGTAGAGCGGGGCGATCACCTTGCCGACGATCGGGATGAGGACGAGGCCGGCGAGAAGCCCGAGAAGCCCCGAGCCCGCCGCGAAGACCAGCCAGTGGAGGAAGCCCTCCATCGCGCCGACCGCATGGGCGACGGTCTCGCCGTAATGTTCGAGGCCGTGCTCGATGCCAGTCAGCCCGTAATGGGCGAGGGAATGGACGAGGATGCCGCCGCCGACCCAGACCATGGCGGCGGTGCCGACCACGGTGAGCAGCTTCAGGAAATAGGGCATGGCGACGACGATGCCCCGGCCCGTTGCGGCAATCGCGCCGCCCGATTTCGAGCGCGCCATGGCAAGGCCGATATCGTCCATCTTCACGATGATCGCGACGGCGCCGTAGACCGCGACCGTCACGCCGACGGCGACGATGGCGAGGACGACGATCCGCATCCAGATCGCGTTGTCGGTGGGCATGTTGGCAAGCGTGATCGCCATGATCTCGGCCGAAAGGATGAAATCGGTCGAGATCGCGCTCGCCACCCGCCGATCCTCGAGAACCTTGGGATCCTCGGGTTTCGCCCCCACCTTCTTCTCATGGGCATGGGCCTTGTGGGGCACGACCCACTCGAAGATCTTCTCGGCGCCCTCGTAGCAGAGATAGAGGCCGCCGAGGGTGAGGAGGGGCGTGATCGCCCAGGGCGCGAATTCCGACAGGAGGATCGCGATCGGCAGGAGGAAGAGGAGCTTGTTGCGCAGGGAGCCGAGGGTGATGCGCCAGACGATGGGCAGTTCGCGCTCGGGCGCAGAGCCCGTGACGTAGCGCGGCGCGACGGCGGCATCGTCGATGACGACGCCCGCGGCCTTCGTTCCCGCTCTCGCCGCCTGCATTCCGATATCGTCGAGGGAGGCCGCGGCGGTCCGGGCGATGGCCGCGATATCGTCGAGAAGGGCGATCAGTCCGAGGCTCATCGGGTGGGGCTCCGTGTCCGTGGCGCGTGTCCGGCGAGGGCGGGCGGACTGCCGTCACCGGTTCCATGCCGCCCTTAGTATAGATCGGGCGCGGGATTCAGCGAGCGCCGCCGGACCATTTGCGAGAGTGATGGAAACGGAACGGGAACACCGGTCACGTGTCCGGGGACGACGGAGGATCGGGCGCCCCGACCCCCTTGCGGCGGGCACCCAGACGGGTTTCAACGGGTCCGTCCAGCGAGAGGAGAGGCACCATGCGCGAGATCGTGTTCGACACGGAAACGACCGGCCTCGACAACACCGTCGACCGGGTGATCGAGATCGGCGGGGTGGAGCTGTGGAACCACATCCCCACGGGCAAGACCTATCACCAGTATATCCGCCCGGCCGGCCGCAAGGTGGACCCGGCGGCGTTCGACGTGCACGGCATCTCGGACGAGTTCCTGATGGACAAGCCGCTCTTCGAGGAGATAGCGGAGGCCTTTCTCGATTTCTTCGCGGGCGCCAAGCTGATCGCCCACAACGCCTCCTTCGACGCCGGCTTCCTCAATGCCGAACTGAAGCGGATCGGCCAGCCGCCGATCGAGCCCTCGCTGATCATCGATACGCTCGCCATGGCGCGGCGCAAGTTCCCGATGGCGCCGGCGAGCCTCGATGCGCTGTGCTCGCGCTTCTCGGTCGATACGAGCCGGCGCGACAAGCACGGGGCGCTTCTCGATTCCGAACTCCTCGCCGACGTCTATATCGAGCTGATCGGCGGGCGGCAGTCCTCGCTCGGCCTGACGGTGAACGCGGAGGAGGACGAGGCGGCGCTGATGGGCGGGCCGGTTTCCGTCGGCCCGCGCAAGGTGCCGCTCGCCCCGCGTCTCACCGAGGCCGAGATCGCCGCCCATCTCGCCTTCGTCGAGACCCTCGGCGCAGAGGCGATGTGGCGTCGCTACCTGACCCGGGACGGGGACGGGGAAGGCGCGCTCGCGGCCGAGTGAGATCGCGCGTCGGCGCTGCGCCGGGAATTACGGCGTTCTCGGGGGTTTCGGCGGCTTCGGGGCCTTGGGCGCCTGCCAGCCGCGCCAGACGCTGAGAACGCGCACCAGCACCGTGAGACAGATCGCGGCGACGACCATCGGGCCCTCGGGAAGCTGGAAGCGATCGGTGGCGACGACCACGGCCGCGCCGAGAAGGGCGGCGAGCGCATAGACCTCCTCGCGCAGGACGCGCGGGACTTCCGTCACGAGAAGATCGCGCACCACCCCGCCGCCGACGGCGGTGAGGATGCCGAGCACGATGGCCGGCAGGGCGGCGATGTCGAAGATCAGCGCCTTCTGGGTGCCGGCGACCGCAAAGAGGCCGAGGCCGACCGCATCGAGCACCATCACGGGCTTCGTCACGCGCTCGATCTGCCTGTTGAGGAAGAAGGCGGTGACGCCAGCTGCCAGCGCCGTCAGGAGATAGCGGCTGTCGGCGAGCGCGGCCGGCGGATGGGCGCCGAGCAGCATGTCGCGCACGAGGCCGCCGGCAAGACCCGCCGCCACCGCAAGGACGACGATGCCGAAGATGTCGAGATCGCGCCGCACGGCCAGCATCGCGCCGGAGAGGGCGAAGACGAAGGTGCCCATCAGGTCGAGGGCGTCGATGAGGATCGGAAACGGCATCTGAAGTCTCGGACCGAAGGGGCCGTGTCGTTCGGGCAGGGGTGCAGGTTCGATCGTTCGGACCCGGTCAAACGCCTCGAGGCGTAGCCCAACGAGAAAAGCCGGAGCGCCTGCCGCCCCGGCTCGTCACATGAGGTTTTCGGTGGAAACCCCGCGCGTCAGCTGACCTGGGTCGGGTTCTGGACCTGCTGGCGGGCACGCTCCTCGGCGACGCGCTGCTGGAAGAGCTGGGCGAAGTCGATCGGGTCGATCATCAGCGGCGGGAAGCCGCCATTGCGCGTGACGTCGGCGATGATCTGGCGGGCGAAGGGGAAGAGGAGGCGCGGGCACTCGATGAAGAGGATCGGCACGCGATGCTCTTCCTTGAAGTTCTGGAGGCGGAAGACGCCGCCATATTCGAGCTCGGCGTGGAACATGGTCTGGTCGCCCTCGCCGGCCTTGGCGTCGAGCTTCAGGCGCACGTCGAAATCGGTCTGCGAGCCGTCGACGGCATTGGCCGTGACGTTGACGCCGATATTGATGCCGGGGGCGTTGGTGCGGTTGCGCAGGACGGCCGGGGCCTGCGGGTTCTCGAAGGAGAGATCGCGCACATACTGGGTGAGGATGTTGAGCTGCGGAGCCGCTTCGTTGCCGGAAGCAGCGCCGTTGCCATTGCCGTTGAGGCCGGCGTTCTGGTCGTTTACCTGGGACATCGTGTTTCCTTCGCGTCGTTGTTGGCGTCGGCCGGATCGAGCCGCGTCTCTGTCGATCGCGCTCGAAGGCCGGCCCGTCTAGGACCTTGAGCTTCGCGCCGAACGTGCCGGAAGCGGGCTAACATGCAAGGTCCTCGCCGAACAAGGCTCGGGAGGGTGCCGGCGACCGGTTTCGGCCCGAAAGCGGGACGATGGCGGCCCTCGATGCGTCGAAGGCGGGCCGACGCCGGCTCACTAGGCCTCAGTGCAGCGTCGGCTTGTCGTCCCGGCCGCCCTCGCCCTTTTCGGCGTTCCACGGGGAGGAGGGATCGGGCCGGCGCTTGAACTCGTCGCCCGACAGGTCGACCACGTCCGGCTGGACGGGCCGGCGGCGCAGATCGCCTTCGTCGAGCGGCTGACGGGGATAGCCGGTGGGCGTGCCGCGTGCGCCGAACCCCTGGCCGGGGCCCATGACGACGACCCGCTTCTTCAGGAAGGCGTAGACCGAATGGCGCACCGCCGGGATGAAGAGGAGGAAGCCGAGCGTATCGGTGACGAAGCCGGGGGTGAGGAGAAGAACGCCGGCCACCGCGATCATCACGCCCGAGACGAGTTCCTGTCCCGGAATGCGCTTGGCGTCGATCTCCGAGCGGATCCTGTTAAGGGTCGACAGTCCCTGGCGGCGCAGGAGCAGCGAGCCGATGACGGCGGTGAGGATGATGCAGCCGATCGTCGGCCACAGCCCGATCACCTGGCCGACTGCGATGAACACGCCGATCTCCACGATCGGGACGACGAGAAGCAGGAACGGGATCAGGGCGAGCGGCATGAGAGGGCCTTCACTGGCGGGGACGGGCGTTCCGCTGAAGCCGCGCCGGCGCGTGTTGCGCACCGTGCGGGCCTGTCGCAGAACAGGTTAAGCCTCGATATAGGAAGCGGCGCGGCCGATTTGAATGAGCGCACCGTTCCCCTTATATGAGGCCGGACTTCCGCCGACCCCGCCCTGAGAGAATCCAAAGGTTTGCCGCATCATGAGTTTCGGGACGATCTTCATCATCGTACTGGCCGCGATCGTCCTGTTCCAGCTCTACAACGTGCTCGGCCGGCGGACCGGAAACGAGCGTCCGCCCTACGATCCCTACAGCCGCAACCGCACGGGCGAGGCCCGGGAGGGCGAGCGCGCCGAGGACACGGGCGGTGACAATGTCGTGACCCTGCCGAGCCGGCGCACGGGCGAGCGCGCCGAGGAGACGCAGGTCGCCCCGCGCTACGCCAAGATCGACAAGGTGGCCGAGCCGCACACGCCGCTCAACAAGGAACTGCGCCGCATCCAGGACGCCGATCCCGCCTTCGACCCGGAAGAGTTCATCGAGGGCGCGAAGATCGCCTACGAGATGGTGGTCGACGCCTTCGCGCAAGGCGACCGCACGGTTCTGAAGAACCTTCTCTCGCCCGAGGTCTACGAGGGGTTCGAGGCCGCGATCTCGGCGCGCGAGGCGAGCGGGGAGACCATGCGCTCCTCCTTCATCGGCATCGACGACGCCAAGATCGTCTCGGCCGAGCTGCGCGGCCGCGAGGCGCTGGTGACGACCCGCATCATCTCCGAGATGATCTCCGCGACCCTCGATTCCAAGGGCGACGTCCTCGACGGCGACATGGAGACGGTGGTCGAAGTGCGCGACATCTGGACCTTCGGCCGGGACACCAAGTCGCGCGATCCGAACTGGAAGCTGGTGGGCACCGAGTCCGAAGACTGAGGGCGAGCGCCTCGAAGGCCCCGCCATGTCCCCCTTCGCCAAGCTCGACGACGCGGTTGCGAACACCGGCGCGCCCGGCTTCGCGGCCGGGTTCTCCGCCTTTCGCCGGAGCGCGCCGGGGCTTCTGGACGGGCGCTACGGGGCCGGAACTCTCGGCCTGGAGCCTGCGGCCTACGAGACGGCCGCACGCGCGGCCCTCGCCATGGACGAGGCGCCGGGCGAGGCCGGGGCCGCCGCCTTCTTCCGCTCGCACTTCACCCTCCTGCGGCTCCTCCCCGAAGCGGGCTCGGCGCGGCGGACGGGCTTTCTCACCGGCTATTACGAGCCCGAGATCGAGGCCTCGCGGGTGCGCAGCGAACGCTTCGCCGTGCCCCTCTATGCCCGGCCCGACGACCTCGTGAAGGTCGACGACGTGAACCGGCCGCCGGGCATGGACAAGGATTTCCGCTTCGCCCGCCGCCTGCCCTCGGGGCTTCTCGAGGAATATCCCGACCGGGGCGCGATCGAGCGCGGCTTCCTTGCCGGACGTGGGCTGGAAATCGCCTTTCTTCAAAGCCCGGTCGATGCCTTCTTCGTCCATGTGCAGGGCTCGGCGCGGCTGCGCCTAGAGGATGGCTCGGCCATGCGCGTCGGCTATGCGGCCAAGACCGGCCATCCCTTCACCGCGATCGGCCGGGTTCTGGTGGAGACGGGGGAACTCACGCTTGCCGAGGCCGACATGGCCGGCATCCGCGACTGGCTCGCCCGTCATCCGTCGCGGCTTCGCGACCTGTTCGATAGGAACCGCTCCTTCATCTTCTTCGCCGAGCACCCGGTGGACGCGGCAGCGCCCGGGCCCGTGGGCGCTGCCAAGGTGCCGCTGACGCCGCTCGCCTCGATCGCGGTCGACCGGGAGCGGGCGACCTATGGCGTTCCCTATCTGATCGCGGCCGAGGGGCTCGTCATAGAGGGGGCGCCCTTCCGGCGCGTGGTCGTTGCCCAGGACACCGGCTCGGCGATTCTCGGCAATGCGCGCGGCGATCTCTTCCTGGGCTCAGGCGATGAAGCGGGGCGGATCGCGGGCGGCGTGCGCCATTCTTGCGATTTCGCCGTCTTCGTGCCGCACCGGCTGGCCGATCGCCTGCTTGCCCGGCGCGGATCATGAAGCGGGTGCGCACACGGCCGCTTTCGGCCGAGGACCGGCGGCTCTGGGCGAGCGTCGCGCGCACCGCCGTGCCGATGAAGGGCAAGCGCCCGCCCGCCCTGCCGCCCGAGGAGACGGCGGCCCCGCCCGCGCTGCAGCCTGCGTTCAAAGAGAGCGGCCCGATGCCTGCCCCGCCTCCCGCCGGGCGCCGGGACGGCCAGCGCGCGCTGAAGGTTCAGCCCTCGATCGAGCGGCCGACCAAGCGCAAGATCTCCAAGGGCCGCATCGCGATCGACGCGCGGATCGATCTTCACGACATGACCCAGGACCATGCCCATCAGGCGCTCGCCAATTTCCTGCGCCAGGCGCAGGTCATGGGGCTGCGCCATGTTCTCGTGATCACGGGGCGGGGCAAGCCGGACGGGGCGCGGGGCGTCTTGAAGCGCATGGTGCCGTTCTGGTTCGCGGGCACCGAATTCCGCCGGCTGGTCTCGGCCTTCGAGAGCGCCGAGCGCCATCATGGCGGCGAGGGCGCGCTCTATGTGCGCATCCGCAAGCCTTGACGAGGCCGGAAATTCGGCGAAGCTCCGGGCGATGACACCCTTCGGCGAACACCTGCGGGCGCTCAGGCGCGAGCGCGGCATGACCCAGGCCCAGATGGCCGAGGCCATCGGCGTCTCCAGCGCCTATCTCTCGGCGCTCGAACACGGGCGGCGCGGCAAGCCGACCTTCGACCTCGTCAACCGCATCATCGGCTGTCTCGGGGTGATCTGGGACGAGGCCGAGGAGCTCCAGACGCTCGCCGAGCGCTCCCATCCGAAGATCACCATCGATACCGGCGGCCTGCCGCCGGCCACCACCCATCTCGCCAATCGCATGGCCGAGACGATCGGGCGGCTGGACGAGGGCGAGCGCCTGGCGATCCTCAAAATTCTGGATCAGGCCGAGCAGCGTCACATGGCGCGGCGACCGGCAAGGCGGCTTCAGGCCGCAAGGCGCAGCGACAGGACGTGATTGTCGAAATGGCAGGGCGCGCGTGTTCCGGCCCCTTCGCCGAAACCGCTCGCCCGGCCGGGCGTCAGGATCGCGCCTTCGCCGCTGGTGGCGAGGAAACCCGACGAAGCGGGCGCGAGGCCGCAGCCATCGGCCATCGCCCGGCTCTGAAGAAGGCGCCCGTCCCTCGCATCGAGAACGAGAAGCCGCCCGCCCCTCGGCGAGGCGAGCGCGATGCGCGCGCCGTCCCGGCTGGCTGCGACCGATCCCACGTAATTCGACAGGCCCGTGAGCCCCTCGCGCGGCAGGTCGGCAAGGGTCATGCCGGCATCGGGGGTGGCAAAGCCCACGAGCTGCGGCAGATCCGCCGCCGGTCCCTCGTACTGGCAGCCGAACCAGACCTGCGAGGCGCCGTCGATGGCGAGGTGGCGCACCGAGAGCTGGTGGAGCGCTGCCGGCAGGCGGTGCTGGGCGAGGAGATCCCCGGTGCGCCGGTCGAGAAAGACCAGCGAGGGGTCCATGGTCGGAAGGTTCAGCTTCTGGCGGCCATAATCGGGATGGGTCTCGATGCCGCCATTGGCAAGGACGATCGTCTCGCCATCCGGCATCAGCAGCGCCTCGTGGGTGTCCATGCCATGGGCGTCGAACTCGCCGATGCGGGCGAATGCCCGCTCCACGTCGTAGACGCCGACGAGGCCGCGCGCGGCCGCCATGTCGTTCTCGGTGGCGTAGAGAAGCCGCCCGTCCGGGGAGAAGAAGCCGTGGCCGAAGAAATGCCGGCCTTGCGGAGAAGCGAGGCTGCGCTCGACATGGCCCGTCGACGGATCGAAGACGATGGCGAAGGTGCGCGGGCGGCGCGCGAAGGCGACGGCCCGCGAGAAGACGGGATCGAAGGCGACGTCGTGGCCCCGGTCGGGCAGCGGCACGTCGCAGAGGATCGCGCCGGTCTCTGAGAACACCGCGCAGCCGAAGGAGCCGTCCGGGCGGCGAACGGCGGAGGCAAAGAGCGCGTCGGCGCGCTCGAAGGCCTCGGCCTCCCGGGGAAGGAGGCTTGCGGCAAAGCCCGCGCCGGCGCCGGCAAGGAAGGCTCGGCGGGAGAGGAGCGGCGTTCGCGCGGGCCCCATGGGATCAGTCTCCGTCGAGAGAGGAAAAGCCGGAGGCAAGGCCGAGGGCAGGCGCGAGCTGATCGGTGAACTGGGAGCGCAGGCTCCGGGTCGCGATCAGCACATAGCCGAGCTTGCCGAGGGAATCGGCATCGGCCACCGCCTCGGAAAGGGGCGTCTCGACCGCGTCGAGATTGGAGCCGATCTGCGTGAATTCCAGTTCGATCGAAGGCCCGAGAAACTGCTTGTCCGCCGGCAGGACGGCGGGGAAGTCCACTGCCTCGAAGAGCTGCTGCAGACCCTCGAAATCGCCCTGAAGGGCCGTCAGGGCATTGTCCGAGGCACCGAACAGGAAGAGGTTCGGCTTGGCGGGCGCATCGGCCCCGTCCTCGGCGCTCAAGGGCGGCGACAGGCGCTGATCGGCGACGATCTCGAGCCCCTCGGTGAAGATCGAGACGATCGCGCCGAGGGAATCGGAAGCGGTGCGGTAGACCGGATCGTCCTCGGCCGGCTCCATCAGGCGCTCCGAGATGCCGGTCTCGTCGCCCCATTCCTCGACCAGCGCGGTGCTGATCGAGGACAGGTTGGCCGCGATCGCCTTGCCGTAGCTGCAGCGATAGGCGCCGCTCTCGGTGGCAAGATCGTCCGATCCGTCGCCGAAAAGGACGTATTGGAGGGCCGGCAGGCCCTGCACCGCGACGGATTTTTCGGCGAGCGTCTCGGCATGAAGGGCGTTGTCGGCCTGATCCTTCAGGATCGCCTGGACCTGCTTGGCCATCACGCCGCGCGGATCGGGGAAGAACAGGATGCGCTCCAGCCGGTTGTCCTCGCGGATGGGGCCGAAGCGGACGAATTCGATCTTCGAGAAGGCCGAGACGAGGCCGCCGAAATTCTCCTGCGCCGATTGGAGGTTCTCCTTCGTCGGATCGGAGCAGAGGGTCTCGAGCATGAAGGCCTGTTCGCGCACGGCATCGTCGAAGGCCTGGTAGCCGGGGCGGATCGCGTCGTCGACGGCGTTCGCGACCGCGTCGAGGACGAGCGTGTCGCCGGTGAGCCCGGAGGCGTTCGCGCCGGCCCCGCCCGCGTCCGGCGCCTGAGACTGGTCTTGTGCCTGTGCCGGCGCCGAGGCGAGACAAGGGGCGAGGGCGAGGAGGCCGAGGGCGGCGGTCGCCGCAAGCGTGCTGCGGAGCGATTTGCGGGCGGCTTTCGAGGCGGGATGCATCACAGGGACTCCAGGAATTCGATCAGGGTCGAACGGGTCTCGGCATCCATCCCCATATAGGCCGCGCGTGCCGCCCCGGCCTCGCCGCCATGCCAGAGGATCGCCTCCTCGAGGCTGCGGGCGCGCCCGTCATGCAGATAGGTACCGCCACCGACGGTCTCGGTGAGACCGATACCCCAAAGCGGCTGCGTGCGCCATTCGCGCCCCGAGGCATCGCCCACGGGGCGGTGGTCGGCGAGCCCTTCGCCCATGTCGTGGAGCAGGAAATCGGAATGGGGCCAGATCAGCTGGAAGCGCTGGGCGGGGTCCTCGGCGGTGCGCGAGGTGACGAATTTCGGCTGGTGGCAGGCCGCGCATCCGGCCTCGTAGAAGGCCTTCTTGCCGGCGAGAACCGCCGTGTCGTCCACCCGGCGGCGGGCGGGAACGGCGAGATTGCGCGAATAGAAGGCGACGAGATCGAGCACAGGATCGGGCGCCTCGACGGGACCCAGCCGCTCCTGGATGCCCGAGGGCGCGGCGCGGCATTCGGCCTGGACGTTCGAGCATTCGCCGAAGGCGTCGGTCTTCAGCGGCGTCGAGATGCCGATATCGCCGGCAAAGGCCTCCGCGCTCTGCACCTTGATCGAGGGCGTCGAGGCCTTCCAGCCGAAGCGGCCGAGGGTGATAGCGCCGGTCTCGGGATCGCGCACCTCCGACACCCTGCCCGAAATGCCGTCGCCATCGGCATCCTCGGGGTCGGCGAGGGCCCGGATGTCCTCCTCGGGGATCGCCTCGACGAGGCCGAGCCCGATCATCGGATTGGCAAGGCGCGGCGAGAGGAGCACGTCCTTTGCCATCGGCCCGTATTGGAGATCGGCGACGGAATAGGTCGGCGCGCGCAAGGTGACGGTGGTGCCGTCGGAAAAGGTCACCGGCTCGTCGCGATAGTCGATCACCATGCGGCCCTCGGGGCGCACGCCCGGCACCGCGAAGTTCTGGAGCTGGCCGCCATAGGTCGGCTCGGGAATGCGCGTCTGGCGCTTGTCGGCGAGCGCCGCGCGCTCCTCGGCGGTGCGCGGCGGCACCGAGAGGCGAAGGAAGAGGGAGACCGCCTCCTCGCCGGCCTCCGGCACCCGGCCCCGCCCGTCCTTCAGATGGCAGCTCTGGCAGGAGCGGGCATTGTAGAGGGGACCGAGCCCGTCGGAGGCCTCGGTCGAGGAGGGGGAGGAGACCCAGAACTTGCGGAACAGCGCATTGCCGAGCTTGAACCGGTCCTCGCCCTCAAAGTCCTGATTGGCCGAGACGTGGGAGAAGGCGTCGCGATCGGGCCACGCCATGGAGGTGGCCGCACCCCCTTGCATGATCTCGAAGGCTTCGGGCTTCGTGAAATCGCCGGTCGGCGCGGTGACCGCGAGGACGCGGGCGCGGTCCTCGGGGGTCAGATCGGCACGCACGGCCCCTTTCGAAGCCGCGCCGCCGCTTTCGCCGAGGGCCGCCGCGAGCGGCATGGCGCAGAGGCTGGTCAGGCCGAGAAGACAGAAGAGGAGGGGCTTGCGGATCGACATGGGCCTTGATGACGGGGATGGGGCCGGGGGCAGGATAGCGAGGAGCGGCCGGGCTTCTTGAGCCGGCGCTCCCCGGCCGGGTCACTGGAACACGGCGCCGGCGGAATCGAGACTGTCGGAGCCCTCGATGGTCACGCCGCCGAGATCGAGTTCGGCGATCACCCGCTCGATCGTCCGAGTCTGGGCGATCAGCGTGTCGATGGCGGCCTGGACCCGCTGATTGCCTTGCGCATTGCCCTCGGCGATCTGCTGGTCGTAGGCCTCGCCCGCTTCCGCCGCGTCATAGACCTTGCGCATGGTCGCGACGGTGGTCTCGATGTCGCCCGTCATCTCCTCGTCGAGCGCCGGGTCCTTCGCGGCCACGAGATCGGAGACGGACGGACCCTCGATCACCGATCCGTCGCTCGCCTCGTAGCGGCCGAGCCAGACGTTCCGGATGCCGATCACGTCGTAATAGTGGGAAACATGGGTGAGATCGGAGAAGCAGTCGTGCTCCTCTTCCGGATCGTGGAGGAGGAGGCCGAGCTTCATGCGCTCGCCGGCAAGCTCGCCATAGGAGAGCGAGCCCATGCCGGTGAGGATCGCCGAAATGCCCTTGTCGGTATCGGCCATCAGCACCTCCCGGGCCGCGCCCCCCTCCTCCCAGTCCGCGACCATCTCCTCGAGATCGGTCACGAGGAGATCGGTCGAGGCGTCGAGGAAGGCCGCGCGCTTGTCGCAAGGGGCATGGGTGCAGGCGTCGCCGCTGGCGAAATCGCTCGCCGGCCGGTCGCCCGCGCCCGCATCGGTGCCGTTGAGATCCTGGCCCCAGAGCATGAATTCGACCGCGTGATAGCCGGTCGCCACATTGGCCTCGACATCGCCCGCTTCCTGCAGCTTGTCCTGAAGGAGGGCGGGGGTGATCGTGGTGGTGTCGATCGTCTCGCCGCCGATGGTGACGCTGTCCGCGGCGATGACGTTGGCGTTGTAGAGCGGATTGGAATCGGAGCCCGTGCCGTAGCTCTCGTCCACATAGTCGATCAGGCCCTCGTCGAGGGGCCAGGCGTTGACGCGGCCCTCCCAGGCATCGACGACCGGGTTGCCGAAACGGAAGACCTCGGTCTGCATGTAGCTCGGCCGCGCCTCGCGCCAGGCCTTGCGGGCGGCGGCGAGGGTCTCCTCGCTCGGATCGGCGATCAGCGCGTCGCTCGCGGCATCGAGCGCCTTCGCGCCCTTCAGCGCGTCGCGATAGCCGGCGAGCGCGATCTCGGCATAGGTCTTGAGGATCGCCTCCTTCGAGACCTCGTCCGCCCGGGCGGGGGCCGCGAACGCAGAGAGCGCGGTGGAGAGGGCGAGGGCGCTCGCGGCGGCGCGGGCAAGGCGGGGGGTGGTGCGGACTGTCAAGACGGGTCTCCTCCGGCCGGGTTTCGACGCCTGCGGATCATGGGTCCGATCCAGCGATGCGGCGGCGTCCTGACCGGTCGGCTACGCCCGGAGAACTGGCTCTGTCAAATAGAAATCGCTGTTTGGAATAATTATAGACTTCAGTTTGGAAGGGTTCTACTTTGTAAGATGGGCGTCGACTTGCCCCAAGTGGATGATCGGCAAGTCTTTCTCCGATTTCGGCCCGTCCCGAAGGCCGGACGGCCCGCCCGTCAGGGCAGGCGGCCGATCCGCTCGGTCAGGAGCGCGAAGAAGGCGTCCGCATCGCCCGAGCGGACCCAGACCGCGTTCTTCGGGCGGTCGGTCACGCCCCAGTAATCGACCACCGTCATGCCCCGGCAGAGGGCGGAGGAGGTCTCGACCTCCACATTGACGGAGCGGCCCTTGAAGATCTGCGGCGCGAGCACGTAGGCCGTCACGCACGGATCGTGCAGGGGCGCGCCTTCCCAGCCGTATTTCTCCACGTCGAAGCGTTCGGAGAAGGTGAGCATCGCCGCCACCGCCTCGCCCGCCCGGTTGCCGAGCCCGGCAAAGGCCGCGATGCGCTCGCGCGTCGAGCGCATGAAGTGGGTGACGTCGAGGGGGAGGACGGTGATCGCCGCGCCCGAGCGGAAGACGGCGCTCGCGGCCTCCGGGTCCACATAGATGTTGAATTCGGCGGTGGGGGTGATGTTGCCGCCCTCGAACGAGCCGCCGCCCATCAGCACGATGTCCTGAAGGCGGCCGGCGATGTCCGGCGCCTTGGCGATGGCGAGCGCCACGTTTGTGAGGGGGCCGAGGCAGAGGAGGCGGATCGAGCCCGGCGCATGGGCGCGGATCGTCTCCACCAGAAAATCGACGCCGTGCTGGCTGCGCGGCGGGACCTGCGGCGCGGGAAGGTCCGGGCCGTCGAGGCCGGAGACGCCGTGGACGTGTTCGGCGGTGACGAGGCTGCGCCCGAAGGGCTTCTCGCAGCCCGAATGGATCGGGACTTCGGTGCGCCCGGCAAGCTCCACCAGCTTCAGGGCGTTGGTGGTCGTCAGGTCGAGGGGGATGTTGCCGGCGACCGTGACGATGCCGAGGACGTCCAGCGCCTCGGGCGAGGCGAGGGCGGTGAGGATCGCGACCGCGTCGTCCTGCCCCGGATCGGTATCGAAGATCACCTTCTGCGCCATGGCCGTTTCCCTTGCCTGTTGCCACCCGATGCCATGGGGCTACAGCATCGGGCCGTCCAGCGGAAGCGGCAAGCAGGACGGGCAGGCGCGGCCTGGCCGCCGTTCGCAGCGACGAAGCCGCCTCGGCCGCCCCGGGGAGGGCGGCCGCCGAACGACAGGAGGCTTTGCCGGCGCTGCCTATTCGGCCGGAACGCCCGCGCCCACGGGGCAGGACACGCCGGTGCCGCCGAGGCCGCAATAGCCGTTCGGGTTCTTGGCGAGATATTGCTGGTGATAGTCCTCGGCATAGTAGAACTCGCCGGCCGGCTTGATCTCGGTGGAGATCGTGCCGGTGTGGCCGGCCGCCTTCAGCGCGGCCTGATAGGTCGCCTTGGTCTCTTCGGCGATTCTCGCCTGCTCCTCGTTCATGACGTAGACGCCCGAGCGATACTGGGTGCCCATGTCGTTGCCCTGGCGCATGCCCTGGGTCGGATCGTGGCCTTCCCAGAAGGTGGCCATGAGCTCGCGGAAGCTGGTCCGGTCCGGATCGTAGACCACGAGCACCACCTCGTTATGGCCGGTCTGGCCGGTGCAGACCTCCTGATAGGTGGGGTTCGGCGTGTAGCCGCCGAGATAGCCGACGGCGGTCGAATAGACGCCGTCGAGCTTCCAGAACTTGCGCTCGACGCCCCAGAAGCAGCCCATGCCGAAGACCACGGTTTCGAGGCCCTCGGGGAAGGGGCCCTTGAGGGGCGCACCGTTGACGAAATGGGTCTCGGGCACGGGCATCGGCGTCGAACGGCCCTTCAGCGCGTCGGCCTCCTCGACCATGCGGGTCTTTCTGGCGAACATGTCGAGAATATACATTCCGGTCTCCATTCTGTTTCGCGGATCTGCCTGGTGCGGATCGGCGTGGTTCCGATCGTGAGGCCCGGCCGCTGTCCGCTCGGGTCTCACGGTCCGGGGAATTACCGTCTCGTGCCGGGCCCTGGCATCGCGGCGGCACCCCGCCGGACGGCGCCTTCGAGACGACAACGGATCGGGCGGGCTCGCCGTTGCGGCTGCGACATGATGATCCGGCCGGCCGCCGCGATGTCTCGCCGCGCAGGTCCCATGCGCCCTTGCAAGCCGCGCCTGCGACCGTCGTCTGCCGTCAGGACCGGCCGATGCTCCGGCGCCTGCGACCGAGAAGCACGAGGATCGCGCCGAGCACCGCGAAGCTGATGGCGAAGGGCCAGGAGCCGATGACGCGCGCCGTCGCCGAGGCCTCGGGCCCGAAGAGATCGGCGCCGATCCCCGTCGTCTGGGCGACGCTCGCGATGGTCGCCATCGTCACCACGTCGTCGGCGACGTATTGGGCGAGATCGGCGACGGCGAAGACGGTCGCCACCGCGAGGAGGAGCGTTCCGAGAAGTCGGAGGAAAAAGGCCATTCGGGGCACCGCGTCCTGTCTCGGCATCGGCGCGCGCGTGACGCTGCCGGGCATGTCCGTTTTCCCCTAGATGGGCGATCTGCGGCGCAATGGCAACGGGCCCGGTGGCAACGGGTCCGGTGCGCGCCGGGGCGAGGACACCCGCGAAGGCCTATGGTGAGGCACCGGCAACGGGGGCGCAAACGAGGCGGCGCAGGTGTGTTCAAGCTGCGTCAAGCCTTTCCCGATATCGGACGGATGCCACTCGACGATGACAATCGACGAAAATCGCTTGAACCCGAGCCGAATCTGGCTTAGGTCCCGCGCCGTTCGCTGCTTTCACGACGAAAGCCGTCCGCCCCATCGACCAGGCGCGGATGTTCGACAGGATCGAACGAACGTGTGGTGAGGTGGCCGAGTGGTTGAAGGCGCACGCCTGGAACGCGTGTATACGGGAAACCGTATCGAGGGTTCGAATCCCTCTCTCACCGCCATCCCCACAAGGAAAACAGAGGCTGAGCGCTTGCTTTCGTCGGTGTCGTAACGATTGTCAGTTCCAGGAGTTTTTCAGGGAAGCGGAGATGACGCTGAAGACGGTTGAGTGGCCTGTCACCTTCAGTGGCTTCTCGATGCTCTCCAAGCTTACGAACGGACCAGCGGGCGGCAAAACTGGACGCCACAGACAGATCTCGTGAAATGGATAACCTCACATTCGCTGTCTTGCGCGAGCTAGATACGTTGGAGAACTACCTAGGCCTGATTCGCGTAAAGGGCTGTAATATGCCATTTTAATTTGCGGTTGACTCTTTACCCTTGAAGCATTCCATGATGAGAAATCTCGGGTTTATGATGACGTTGTCACGAATGTCGTGCACGTCGATTGAGTGATGCATCGCAAAGTGCAAGGCGTTCAGTATCCTTTGCAAGCAAACCCCCGAAGATAGCCGAGGCAACCGAAAGCGGTGCGGCGGATGCCGCGAGAAAACTAGACAAACTAGATTCTCTCGAAATCTTCTATAGAAACGAGTGGTTTTCCGATGGATGAAAAAGATATCGAGCCGGTCCATCTTACCGAAGACGAATCGACTGGCGATCGATTTCTTGTCTACAATTCTGATAAGGGTCTACGGCTCGATATCCGTTACGATGGCGAGCGGCTTTGGATGACGCAGGCCCAGATCGGCCAACTGTTCGGACGCGATCAGTCAGTTATCTCTCGTCACATCGGAAACGTCCTGGAAGAGGGCGAGCTTTCGGAAAAGGGCAATATGCAGAAAGTGCATATTGCTGGATCGACTCGACCCGTAACACTCCATAGCTTGGACATGGTCATTTCGGTCGGCTACCGTGTCTCGTCAGCCCAAGCGACTGTTTTTCGTCGATGGGCTACGGGCGTATTAGTTCAATTTGCGACAAAAGGTTTTGTCGTTGACGCTCCACGATTAAAGCAGTCTGGGAATGCCGATCGCATTGCCGAATTGCGCGAGATCATTCGGGATATTCGATCGGACGAAGCGAATGTCTACGCTGAGTTGAGACGAATATGTTCGATGTGTCAGGACTACGATCCCAAATCCACTCAGGCACGTGACTTCTTCCTGCGGACTCAAGCCAAGCTCGTCTACGCTGTAACCTCCCACACCCCTTCTGAGATTGTCGCCTCGCGAGCCGATGCTTCAGAGGCCGATATGGGCCTCAAAACTTGGCCGAACGACAATATCAGGAAGGCGGATGTAGGTACCTCTAAAAACTATCTTGCCGAATCCGAAATTAAAGAACTGAACCGACTGACAACGATACTATTAGACATTTTTGAAGACCAAGCCGACATCGGTCGATTGATTGTCATGGAGGACGCCCGTCGTCTTCTCGATGCTCAACTGAGCGGACTCGGGCGAGCGATCCTCAAAAGTGGAGGAAAGATTTCAGCTGATGATGCGAGGCGTATTGCAGAAGCGCATTATGCTATCTTCGACAGTGAGCGAAAAGAAGAACGTCGCCGAGAAGCTGACGAACGAATTGCCAAACTCGCGCGTGAAGCTAAAACCCTCCCGAAACGGCCGAAGTAGATGGGTTGAACCAGTAACTCTTATCTGTCGAGAGCCTTGTCAGTATTTCGGCCGCTGACATGTCGTTTGCGATGTTCACCGCAGCGTCGAGCACGATGCCCGGCACGCGGTCCGCGTCGGCGATTGGCCAGCCGCCCGTTCATGAACCCGCGCATGGCGCCTTCATGCCGGGGGCATGTGGGCAGGCATTGCTGTGCGGAACGGCGGGCGCGTCGTGCGGTGCCCGGATTCAGATCTTCTGTTCGACGCAGCGGTTTCGGCAGGGGCCGTGGTCCGGTCCCTGCCTCGCGATTGAAGTCGTCGGGTCGACGTGTTCAGGTCGACATGTTCGGGTCCCGGTGCCGGGACCCGAGGCATCATGGATCAGTCGAGGGCCTTGCGGACCGAATCCTTGGCTTCGCCGACCTTTTCCTGCACCTTGCCCTTGTTCTTCTGGGCGGCGCCTTCGGCTTCCACGCGCTCGTTGCCCGTGACCTTGCCGATGGCCTCCTTCACGGAGCCGACGATCTCGTCCTTCTTGCCCTCGATGCGGTTCTTGTCCATGTCCGTTTCCCTTCGTCGTTCGATGTGTTGATCTCGCATCGGAGCGTCGCGGCGCGATCCGCGGCCGTCGGCTCCGATGCCGCAGAAGAGGTCTCGCCTCTCCCGTTCCCGATGAAAGATAGGTGCCTACGGGGTCTCACACAGGTTCGCGCGCATCAATCGGGCTGATGCGGATCGTTCATTTTTGGAGTGATCCGCATCCATCCGCCCGCGACGGTGTCCGATCCCCGAAAGGCTCGGGCATCGGACCGAGGAGCGGACCCGGGTTTCGGACCCTCCGATGCGTCGGCGAAAAGCCCGGGTCCGGGGCTGCGAGGGCCCGATCAGGACCGGGATTTCGGCCGGCGCTCCTTGTCCGGGCCATCGATGCCGCGCTCCCTCGCCCAGACGATCGCCTCGCTGCGCTTGTGGACGGCGATCTTGCGATAGATGCGGGCGACGTGATTGCGAATGGTGCTTTTTGCCAGGCACAACCGGTCGGCGATCGCCGCGTCGTCGAGGCCGAGGGAGACGTAGCCGAGGACCTCCCGCTCCTTCTCGGTGAGATCGGACAGGCCCGCCTTGGTGCGCCCGTCGGGCTGGGGCGAGCGCATGTTGGCGAGCTTTTCCATGACGCTGCGGCTGAACCATTTGGTGTCGCTCATCACCGCCTCGATGGCGTCGACGAGCTCGGTCTCGGAGGTCTTGCGGCGCGTGATGTCCTGGAACACGTCGAGGACGCAGGTCTCCCCGCCGATGGTCACGGTCTCGGCCGAGACGAGGCAGTCGAGGATGGAATCGCTCTTCGTCTTGAGCTTGGCCTCGTAGCCGCGGAAGCCGCCGGTCTCGACGAGCTCCTTCTCCAGCTTGCGCCGGGTCGCGGCCGCGTCCCACAGCTCGATCTCGGCGGGGCTGCGCCCGATGACCTCCTCGGCCGACCAGCCCGTCTCCTTCAGGAAGGCGTCGTTGACGTCGATGATGCGGAAGCCGTCGAGCGTGGTGATCTTCATCGGAACGGGGGCGAGCCGGAAGGTCTTGGCGAACTTCTCCTCGCTGTTGCGCAGAGCGCTCTCGGCCTTGCGGCGCGGCTCGAGGTCCGCGAAGGTGAAGAGCATGCACTTTTCCTCGCCGATCTCGATCGGCTGGCCGGCGACGATGACGAGCTTGGTCTCGCCCTCGGGAAGCTGCAGGCAGGCCTCCATCTGCGGCACCGTCGCCCAGTCGGCGAGGCGCTGCTTGCCCAGATCGCGCTTCTCGGACGCCTCCATCACGTCGAGATCGTAGACCGAGCGGCCGATGATGTTCTCGCGCGAATAGCCGGTCATGTCGAGAAAGCCCTGATTGGCCCGGATATATCTGAGATCGGAGATCCGACAGATGAGGGCGGGGGCGGGATTGGCGTTGAAGGACTGCTCGAAGCGGTCGACCGCCTGCATCTCGTCGGTCGCGTCGGTGACGACGAGGACGAGGCATTCGGGAACGCCGTCCGCATCGGTGAGGACGAGGCTGCGCACCCGGTGGACCCATTCCGGCTCTTCGGTCCCCGCCCGCGAGACCTCCACGATCACGTCGGCGAAGATCTCGCCCGCGACGACCCGGTCGGCCGGATAGGCGCCGTCCTCCACCGTGTGGTTGTTGCGGTAGCGCAGGCGGAAGCGGTCGCGATAGCCCTCGACGCTGGGGCCGAGATCCTCGACCGAGGAGACGCCGTGCATGCGCAGGGCCGCTTCGTTCGCCCAAGCGATCGTCTGGTCGGGGTCGATGAGGATGACCCCCTCGTCGAGGCCCGCGATGATCTGCTGCAGCTGGCGGCGTTCGACCGCTCCCACGCCCGGTGCATCCTTCATGCAAAGCCTTTCCGACCTGTCTCAGACCTTGGGTGACATCGCGTCATTCTAGGGCTCCGGATCCGGTTGGGGATCGGGATCAAGCATTTGCGATCTGCGTGCGAGGCGGGGACGCTGCGCCCGGACCGGCGACATTTTCGACCGCCGCCTGCGATCGCGCCCGCCGGAACGACGCTCGGCGGTCCGTCAGGGACCGCCGAGCGCACGAGGTCAGGATGTTTCAGGCTTCAAGATCAGGCGATCCGGGCACCGTATCGCAGCGGAACCGCGCCGCTGCGGCCGCCGAGGAAGCCGGCGCCGGCGCCGAGCACCAGGGCAAGGGCTGCGAGCAGCGAGCCGGTGGAGACGACAGAGGCGGTCGCTTCGGCGGCCTGGGTCGCTTCCTGTTCGGCGGTCTGGAGCGCCTGGCGGTATTCCTGCTCCATCTGGTTCACCTGCTGGCGGGCCTGATCGACGGGAATGTTGCGGGCTTCGGCGAGGGCCTGCGCCGCCTGGTTGCGGGCCTCCTCGGCGCCCTGCTCGTCGCCGGTCAGGAGCGAGCGGATCGCATCGACGGCACGGGCCTGCAGCGCCTCGGGATCATTGCCCGTAGAGCGGACCTGCTCCTGGATCGCCTCGAGGGGGTTCGACTGGGAGAGCGCCGGGGCCGCGGCCTGGATCGCCGACTGGCCGGCACTGCCGATGGCCGAGGTGACGCCGCTGATCGCGCCGCCGACGAGCGAGCCGACGGTCGTGGTCAGGAGATAGAGGATGAGGAGCGTGGTGAACGCCCAGGTGGTGAGCCCGTGGAGGCCGGCCGCGAGCCGGTCCGCACGACCGGACATGCGCGCGGCGATGTAGCCGCCGGCAAAGGCCGAGATCAGGGCGGAGACGAGGGTCCAGATGCCGGCCCCGATCGAGAAGCCCGCCGCCGAGGGATTGTTCGCGGCGCCGCCGGTCGGGTCGAGCGTCGCGATGCCGATTCCTGCGCCCAGGAGGGTCAGGATCACCTGCGTCACGAGGGCGATGGTCACGCCCGCGAAGATCGCGCCCCAGGAGACCTTGTTGAGAAGCGTCGCCTGCATGCCCTGGTCGGTCGCCGTACCCGTCGTCGCGCGGCCTGGCGCGCTCGCCATCAGTGTGTCGTGGCTCGTCATGTCTGTTTTTTCCCTTCAACTTCAATACGGTCCAGAGAGGCGGACCGTTGTGGGGGGAAGTGGACAGGCAGGACGGCTTACATAGACGCGACTTGATCAGTCCGGCTGATGCAAAAAGCCTCTTTTTTCATCAGCGCCGTCGCAGGCGGGAGGGCGTGCGCCCGGCTCGGGCCCGGGGCGCAGACGATCGTGCGCGTAAAACGAGGCCGGCCCGCCTTCCAGCCCAGTCCGCCCGCGATCCCCGCCGCAATTTTAAGGAAACCTGATCGAAAACCGCGAAAAACCAGATTCTTCCGCAATTGTTAACGATGTTCTGGTCGAGTCCGGCCACTTTCTGAAGGTGGGCCTTATGAAAAAACGGACAGGTTCGGTCGCAACCAAGATGGTGCTCGCCACGGGCATTGCCATCGGCGCGATCCTCGTCGGCTATACCGGTTTCAATCTGTGGCAGACCAAGACGCAGACCGAAGCGGAGATCCTCGCGCTCGCTGCCGCCAAGGCCCAGATCGTCGCGGAAGACGTCTCGATCGAGATCACCCAGGCGACCTCGGCCGGCCGCGCGCTGGCCGGTGGCATCTCGGGCTATCTGGAGAGCGGGGCGGCGGACCGGGCCGGCCTCGTCTCCATGATCCGCACCGTCTCGCCGCAATTCGGCACCATCTTCGGCGCCTGGATGTGCGGCCTCGTCGACGGGCGACTGTCTGAGATGCTTCCCGGTCTCGAGGCCGCCAATGCCGAAGGGATCTTCACCCCGTACTGGACGAAGTCCGAAACGGGAGAGGTCGGCATGTCGACCTGGACGATCAAGCCGGGTGAAGAATACTACGCCGCGCCCCTGAAATCGGGTCAGCCTGTCATCACCTCGCCCTATCTGTCGACGACGAACGAGCTGCTCACATCGGTCTCGGTTCCGGTCCGCGTCGGCGGTGAGATCGTGGGGCTCGCAGGCGTCGACATCAAGCTCGACCAGATGGTGGACCGCCTCGGCGCCATGGCGCCCTTCGAGGGCGGAACGGTGATGCTGCTTGCCAATAACGGCAAATGGCTGGTCCATCCCGAGACCGCCCGCATCATGACCGATTACGCCGACGGCGGCGCGGCCGAGGTGCGGCAGGCGCTCGAGACCGGCGCGACGCAGGTGATCGAGGGGCTCGCCGACGGCGATACGCGCATCGTCTTTCCCTTCACCGCGCCCGGCATGAACACCACCTGGGCGGCCGTCGTGGACGTTCCCGAAGCGGTGTTCACGGGGCCGGTCCAGGACAAGATCCAGACGACGCTGCTCGCCGGGCTGATCATTCTCCTCGCCGCCATCCTCGCCATCCAGTTCGCCTCGCGCTCCCTCATCCGGCGGCCGCTCGCACGCGCGCTGGAAGGCGTGAAGCGCATGAGCGCCGGCAATTATGCGCAGGCGATCGAGGGCACCGAGCGCTCCGACGAACTCGGAACGCTCGCCGGCGCGCTCGAACAGTTCCGCCACGATCTCTCGCGCGGCGAGGCGGCGAAGGCCGAACAGGCGCGCCTGCAGGAGAGCGTCGAGAGCGAGCGCCGGCGCCAGAGCGATATCGAGCACTCCAAGGCGGAAGACCTGCGCGTCCTCGTCCGGGCCGTCGAGGACGGCTTCGAGAAGCTCTCGGACGGCGATCTCACGGTGCGCATGGACGGCAGGCTCGCACCGGAATTCGAGCCGATCCGGCGCACCTTCAACGGCACGGTCGCCGAACTCGAACAGGCGATCGGGACGGTTCTGTCGAGCGTTGCGAGCATCCGCAACGGGCTGGCCGAGATCTCGACGGCCTCCAGCGATCTGGCCCAGCGCACCGAGCAGCAGGCGGCCAATCTCGAGGAGACGGTGGCGGCCCTGAGCGAGGTGACGGGCGCGGTGAACGAGACCGCCAACGGGGCGAACGATGCCCGGAGGGCGGCAGGGTCCGCGCGCGGCAAGGCCGAGCGCGGCGGCGAGATCGTCCAGCGTGCCGTCAAGGCGATGGGCGAGATCGAAGCCTCCTCCGGCCAGATCAACCAGGTCATCTCCGTGATCGACG
The DNA here is from genome assembly GCF_003403015.1 of Fulvimarina endophytica. Taxonomy (GTDB): domain Bacteria; phylum Pseudomonadota; class Alphaproteobacteria; order Rhizobiales; family Rhizobiaceae; genus Fulvimarina; species Fulvimarina endophytica. Next base: position 25,675 of record NZ_QURL01000003.1, on the reverse strand, counting down.
AGATCGCCTTCCAGACCAATCTTCTGGCGCTCAATGCCGGTGTCGAGGCGGCGCGAGCGGGCGAATCCGGCAAGGGCTTCGCCGTCGTCGCCCAGGAGGTGCGCGGTCTCGCCCAGCGCTCGGCCGAGGCCGCGAGGGAGGTCAAGGCGCTGATCTCGACCTCGCGCGAAAAGGTGGAGGAGGGCGTCGGGCTCGTCGTCGCCTCCGGCACCTCGCTGGAGGAGATCGTCTCCGAGGTCGCCTCGATGAGCGAGGTCGTCACGAAGATCGCCGCGTCCGCGCGCGAACAGGCGGTGAGCCTGCGCGAGGTTTCGGGCGCGGCCGACCAGATGGACAAGGTCACCCAGCAGAACGCGGCGATGGTGGAACAGTCGACGGCCGCCGCCCATACGCTGGCCGAGGAAACCGACGCGCTGGCCGCCGCGATGGCAAGATTCCGCACCGGGCAGACGGTGAGGGCCGCCACGCAGACCCGCGCCGCACCGAAAAAGCGGACGCCTGCGCCCGTGACCCAGATGCGGACCACCGGCGCGGGCGGGGCCGCGCGCAAGCCCGAGCCGGCCCCCGCCGAGGACAGCTGGGAAGAGTTCTGAGCCCGCGAGCCCCCTTGTCGAGGGCAGGCGGAACGAGATCCGAACAAAGGCGAGGGTCGGCCATGGCGCCGGCCCTTCGTCGTTCCGTCCACGCTTACCAAGGCCGGCGGTCCCGACGATCGCGGCCCATACGCATGAAGGAGGCTTGAGGCCCGCCTCACGCGGGCCGTGTCACCGGTGCGTGACGGGGGCGCTCAGGATATGCCCGGGCGGAACCAGAGAAGGCCGTCCAGCTCGAAGCTCGGGCCGAGGCTGCCGACGGAATGGCCGGTGAAGGTGACGGCGACGTCGACGCCCGAGCGGTCGCTCTGGGACGAGCCGTCGATATCGATGAAGACGGTCGCCCCTTCGTATCCGGCCGCGCCGGCCCTGTTCTCCCAGAAGATCCGCGAGATGCCGGGCCTGAAGCCCCAGATCGTGACCTGTTCGGAGCCCGGGATGAAATCGGTGATCGTCGACCAGGCGACCTGACCGCCGCGCGCATCGACGAAGAAGGTGTCGATGCCCTCCTCGCCGCCCAGAAAGCCCGAGCCGACGCCGGCATCGAGGATGTCGTTGCCCTTGCCGCCGAAGATCACGTCGTCGCCGGCCAGACCGTTGATGAAGTCCGCCTGGCCGGTTCCGAAGATCTCCTCGCGCGCGGCGCCCGATCCCAGATGCTGCCAGTCGATGCCGGCGACCGGGCCGGTATAGGCCGACGCGGGAACGACCCGTTCGGTTCCGTCGACGACGACCTTGAACTTCGGGGTGGTGTCCGGCGTCGGCGGCGGTGCGACCGGTGTGGGCGCCGGTGTCGGTGCTGGTGCGGGCGCGGGCGTCGGAGCCGGCGTGGGGGCCGGGTTCACGGTGGGCGTTACCGCCGGCTGTGTCGTGGGCGCAGGCGTGGGCGTCACCGTCCCGGCTCCCCCCGTCCCGCCGGACGAGCCGCCGGTCGTCCCGGCCGAGCCGATCATGGCGACGAGGTCGGAAAAGCCGTAGGCGATGTCGGAGAAGCGGATGCTCTCGATCGTGTCGAGGACCCGGTCGATCCCCTCGCCCACCGCCTCGCCCACCACCTCGATAGCGCCTTCGAGGAGGCGGAAGGAGAAGGCGGAGAAGGCGATGTCGTAGACGACCTGGTCGAAGCCCGCGCCGCCGTCGAAGACATCGTTGCCGCCCCGTCCGTAGAAGACGTCGTTGCCCCCGTTGCCGACCAGCCGGTTGTCCGCACCGTTGCCGATGAGGATGTCGTTGCCCGCCCCGCCGATCGCGTTCTCGATGACGGTGCCGACCGCAAGGGTGAGATTGCCGATCCGGCCGCCGATATTGGAGGCGTTCTGCGAGGTCTGGCCGCCCGTCTGCACCGTGAGATCGATGCGCTGGTCGGCCCGGTAACCGCTGAAATCCACCGTGTCGATGCCGCCCGCATCGACGATGGTCGAGGCGGTGCGGCCGGCATAGGTGGCATAGGCGTTCCAGATGCGGCTCTCTTCGGCCGAGATCGTGGTGTTGAAGCCGTAGACGGTGTCGCCGGTAAAGGCGTTGGCGGTGCCGTAGCCGTACCGGCCGTAGATGTCGTCGAGGGCGATCCAGTCGACCGCCATCGGCGTCTGGAGGAGCGCATAGCTCGCCGCGACCTCCGTATTCTCGCTCTGCGAGAAATACGACATCATGGTCGCCTGCCAGCTGTCGTTCTGGAACTGGGCCGAGGTCGAATAGCCGCCGCTGCCGTTGTAGTTGCCCTGATGGCCGAGGCCGAGCGCATGGCCGATCTCGTGGAAGATCGTCTGCAGGGTGTAGTCGTCATAGGTCGAGGTTGCGCCCGACCAGCTCGCGGCGACGTTGACGTAGGAATAGTAGATCGAGCCGTCGCCGTAGCGCACCGAGCCGGCATAGGCGCCGCTGGCATTGTCGGTGAAGAAGAAGTCGACGAGGCCGGCATCGGTGCTCGTCGTCTCCACGAAGCGGATGCCGAGGACGGCGGAATAGACGTCGAAGGCGTCGCGGATCAGTTCGGCGCGCGCAGCGCTCACCCCGTCCGCATCGTTGACGCCGCTATAGGCGAGGGCCCCGCCGGTGCCCGAGAGGTTGTAGTGGAGAACCCCGTTGTTCGGATCGTTGCCGGTGGCGCCGAGATTGTGGCGGATGCCGGAATTGCCCCAATAGCCGACGCGCAGATAGTCGGCCATCTCGTCGAGGCTGGCGACGACCCGGGCGCCCGCGGTGCCGGTGACGCCGGAGGGATCGGCCATGACCCTGCGATCGATGTCCATCGAGCAGGCCGCGCAGCCGCAACCGGAGACGTGCAGGAGGGTGTCGCGAGCGTCCGAGGTCATGTCACGGGATCCGAAAGAGGCCGTTGAAATCCGTTCTGCCCCATAAGGCCCATGCACCGATGAATCTTCGCTGAACCGGGTCGTTCAAATGCCCGCGACATCGCGTCCGGACGGGGCGATGGGGCGGGTCGGGGGACCTTGGGGGTGGCGCCGACCTGACAGGTCTTGGAGGCGATTTCGTGGCGGCAAGCGGGCGATCTGCAACCGGAAGTCTTCGCTCGTGACCTGATCGCTGACCGCCACGAGGCGTCACCTTCGGCTTGCGACGCCCGAATGGCGGGGATCAGATGCCCGTGCCGGGGGAGAGCTGTTCGGCGAGCGTCATCGGCCGGCTTGCGCCGCGCTCGAAATCGAGCCCTGCCTCCAGATGGGCCAGATGCTCGTCGACGAGGGCGACGAGGCGAGCCTCCTCGCCCGCTTCCAGGGCATCGACGATCGGGCCGTGATCGTCCCTCGCGCAGGAGGAGGCCGAGGCGTCGCCATAGAGGCCGAGGATGAGGGTGGTCCGCAGGGTGAGTTCGGCGAGGAACTGGCCGAGCACGCCATTGCCCGCGATCTCGGCGATCTTCATGTGGAAGGCGCGCGACAGGCGCAGCTCGGCCGGCTTGTCGCCGCCGGCCCGCGCCTCGGCCTCCTCGGCGATCATCGCGCGCATCTGCGCAATGTCCGCCGCGCCCGCATGGGGGATCGCAAGGCGGGCCAGGGTGCGCTCGACGGTGCGGCGCGCCTCGAACACCTCCCGCGCCTCGCGCGGCGAAGGGGTGGCGACGAAGGCGCCGCGATGGGGCCTGATCTCGATCACGTGCTGGGCCGCAAGGCTCGTCAGCGCCCGGCGCACATTGGAGCGATGGCAGGAGAACAGATCGCTCAGCGCCTGTTCCCCGAGCTTGGTGCCCGCCGGCAGGCGATGCTCGGCGACGGCCGAGAGAATCGACGCGGTGATCGTCTCCTCCGGCGCGCGCGGTTCGGCAACTGTCTGATCGGCAGGCGTGATCGGGTTCATGGGGGGAGCCTTAACGCTCGTTCCCACCGGCTGCAACTGCCTGCTGACAGACGCCTCGCAACGTGTTAACAGTGATTGTCGACAATAAATGGCGACAAGGGAGGACCCATGAGAATTCTGGTGATGAATCCGAACGCGACCCGGTCGATGACGGACAAGATCGTGGCGAGCGCGCGGACGGTCGCGAGCCCCGGCACCGAGATCGTCGCGGCCACGGGCACGCCGCCGGCCCCGCCGAGCATCCAGGGCCATCACGACGAGGCGATGTCGGTGCCCGGGCTGATCGCGCGACTGAGGCAAGCCGAGGCGGAAGGGCTCGACGGCGTCGTCGTCGCCTGTTTCGACGATCCGGGCATCGGGGCCTGCCGCGAGGTGTTTTCCGGTCCCGTCCTCGGCATCTGCGAGGCGGCCGTGAAGGCGGCGAGCATGCTCTCCACCTCGTTCTCGGTCGTCACCACGCTTCCGCGCTCGGTGCCGGTGATCGAGCATCTCGTCCATGGCTACGGCCTGTCGCACCGGCTGCGCCGGGTGCGCTCGGCCGCGATCCCGGTGCTTGCCCTGGAGGAAGAGGGCTCGGGGGCGCGCGAGAAGGTGCGGGCGGAGATCCTGCGGGCCGTCGAGGAGGACCGCTGCGAGGCGGTGGTGCTCGGCTGCGCGGGGATGGCCGATCTCACCGAATGGCTGACCGAGGAGACCGGCGTTCCGGTGATCGACGGGGTAACGGTGGCCACTCGCATGGTCGAGGCGCTTGTCGCCTGCGGCCTGAAGACGAGCAAGGTCGGCGCCTATGCGCCGCCCATCGCATGACAGACATCGCGTGATCGAAACGGGGAGGAGACCGTCAAGAATGAGCACGACCTACACCACCGGCGCTTCGAGCGTCGACACACTGGACCAGAAGGCGATCGGGGAGGAGAGCCTTGCGCCGCAGACGACGCGGATCATGGGGCCGTGGTCCTATCTCTTCGCCTGGCTGGGCGGCTGCGTCTCGATCGGGACGTTCACCGTGGGCTCCGGCCTCGTCGGCACCCTGAACCTTCTTCAGGTGGTCCTCGCCATCGCCATCGGCTGCATCGTCATCGGCATCGCGCTGATGATCAACGGACAGGCCGGCCACAAATACGGCATTCCGTTCATGGTGCAGGCCCGCTCGGCCTTCGGCTTCACGGGCAGCCGCATTCCGGCGCTGGTGCGCTCGGTGCCGGCGATCGTCTGGTTCGGCTTCCAGAGCTGGATCGGCGCCGGCGCGCTCAACCTCGTCTCGGCGACCCTGTTCGGCTACGACAACATGGTCGTCTTCTTCGTCGGCTTCCAGGCGCTGCAGATCGGCCTGTCGGTGCTCGGCTTCCACGGCATCAAGTGGCTCGAGAACATCGGCTCCGTCTTCATCATCTTCTCGCTGGTCTACATGTTCTTCAGCGTCATCGGGAAATATGGCGACGAGATCTCGACCAATCTCGTGAACGTGGAGGGCACCTGGGGCGCGCCGTTCTGGGGCGCGACCATGCTGTTCCTCGGCATCTACAGCACCATGATGCTGAACGTGTCGGACTATTCGCGCGAGCTTCGCAGAAATGTCGGGCCCCTCGGCCAGGTGACGATCTATGCCAATTCGATCCTGCCGGCGACGCTGTTCATGGGCATGATCGGCCTGATGGTCTCGGGCGCGACCGGCGAGGTCGATCCGATCCGGGTGTTCTCGAGCGCCGTCGACAACAAGCTGCTCCTCGTCGTCACCCTGCTCTTCATCGCATTCGCCCAGGTGACCACCAACATCCTCAACAATGTGGTGCCGCCGGCCTATGCGCTGATGGACGTCTTCAAGCTGAAGTTCCGCACCTCGGCGGTGCTCGTCGGCCTTCTCGCCTTCGCGACCTTTCCCTGGGAACTGGTGAAGGACGAATCGGCGGCCGGGCTCAATCTCTTCATCCAGACCTATTCGGCCTTTCTCGGGCCGATCTTCGCGATCCTCGTCGTCGACTACTTCGTGCTGCGTCGCCAGACGCTCGACCTCGAAAAGCTCTATGACGAGAACGGGCCCTACAGGGGCGTCAACTGGGCGGCGGTGATCGCGATGGCGATCGGCGTCGTGGTCGCGCTGATCTTCTCGGGGGTGTCCTGGTATGCGAGCCTGGTGCCGGCCGGGCTCTCCTACGTCATCCTGATGCGCACCATGCCGAGCGCGAAGCGATTCGCGAGCTAGGCACCCTCTCGTCCCGATCCTGCGCAAAGCCCGCCCGTCCGCCATTGCGGCCGGGCGGGCGACGCCTGTCGACCTCCCGGCCGGCCGCCCGGACCCGACGCGCGCGGAAGGCTAGGAACCGGGCATTCCATGGACCGCGTAAAACATTCCCTAAAGGAAGACTTCCGATTCAAAGCTGTTCCATTCCGGCAATTCGGCCCTTTGCGGTACGGGTTCCTTAAGAGAAGGCGGTCATCATGGCGTGATCTTGATGTCTGCTGGATGGTCTGTCGTGATGACCCGATTGAAGAACTTGGCTCGGCGGCTTGCCCGTTCGAAGCATGGAAACGTCGCCGTCATGACGACCCTGACCATGCCGCTCCTGGTGGCGGCGGTCGGCGGGGCATACGATTTCGGCGCCATGTACCAGCACAAGACGAACACGCAGATGGCGGCCGACCAGGCAAGTCTCGCCGCGGCCAAGCAGCAGTCCGATCGTCAGGTCCAGGGTGGGGGCTCGGGAGCGGGCACCTCGCTCGCCGCCTATGCCGAGAAGCTGCTTCGCCTCAACGATCCGCAACTCGCCTCGAATGCTCAGATCGACAGCCAGCTGATCAACGACGATTCCCAGGTCTCGGTCGAGGTCAAGTCGGGCATACCCACGATCTTCCTGAAACTCATCGGGATCGACCGCCTGGATTACGAGGTTCGCGCGGTCGCGCAGATCGCCAAGCGGAAATATGTCGATTTCTACTTCCTCGTCGACGTCTCGGAATCCATGAACATCGCCGCCACCGAGGCCGATCGCCTGAAGCTTCTGAAGACGACGCTGAAGGGTACGAAGGGCCGGGAGACCTGCTTCTTCGCCTGTCACGAGCCCATCACCGACTTCTCGCCCCTGTCCTATTACGAGATGAACCAGCGGGCGGGATCCGGCAAGGCGGTCCTGAGGATCGACGTCCTCAACGACGCGCTGCGTTCGGCCGTCGACGGGATTCTGGAGAGCAATTCAGACCCCAATTCCCTGGTGAAGACCCGGGTCGCCCTGACCTTCTTCAGCGAGACCTCCAAGATCGCGACGCCGCCGACCACGGACGCGGCCGTGGCCAAGAAGCTGATCGGCAATCCCGGAATCTACAGCAAGCACACCAATGTAAATCAGGCCCTCAGCGAGTTTTCGTCCTTCCTCGGCAGTCAGGGCACCGGCGACAGCGTGGACGATCCGCTGAAGGTCGCGATCTTCACGACGGACGGTGTGCGCGACGAGTCGGCGAATGCCTGGTCGCAGATCGCACTGGGAACGATCGACACCCTCTCTTGCCGGCAGATCAAGCAGAAGACGATCGATCTGGCGGTTCTGGAGATCAAGTATCTGGAGTTCTACGACTATCAGAACCACTTCCGGAACCGGGTCCAGGCCTATTATAAGGACATCAGCCCGACCCTGAATAACTGCGCGTCGCCGGGCCTGCATTACGTCGCCAGCGAATCCTCCGATCTGAAGAACGGCATGGAACAGCTGATCAACAAGCTGCACACGGCCGATATCCGCCTCGTCTTCTAAAGCATCGGACCGAAAAGTGGACCCGGTTTTCGGATCATCCGATGCGTCGGCAAGAGATCTGAGCATCGGGCCCGATTCTGGAATCGGGTCCGGGGCTCTGGAAATGGTATCCGAAGCCGGACGGACCGCCGGCCTCCTTCCCAGGGGGCGGCACTTGAAACGACCGGACCGAGGCCGGCCCCCGGCGAACCCGCGCCGAGGCGGCAGCCACTGAGATAAGCGAAAAGGGCCGGCACGCTCGAACGCGCCGGCCCTTTCGAAACTCTTCCGGCGCCGAAGCCTTGGAGCGATCCGGTCAGAACTCGTCCCAGTCCCCGGCCGAGGGCGCCTCGGCGGCCCCGCCCGAACCGGTGGTCCGCATCTGGACGACGGGCGGGCGCGAAGCCGCGGCGTGCCCGCTCTGCCCGGCGCGCAATGCCTCGGGTCTCGCCGCCGTGGAGCCATCGCGCATCGAGCCCCGCGCGATGGCCGTCTCCCGCCGCGGCGAAGACCTCGCGCCGGCATCGCCCGTCGTGAAGCGCGACAGGAGGCCGGTCAGGTCCTGGGTCTCGTCGGTGAGGCTGCGGCTCGCGGCGGAGGTCTCCTCGGCCATGGCGGCGTTCTGCTGGACCATGCTCTCGATATCCGAGACGCTCGCATTCACCTCTCTGATGCTGGCGGACTGGTCTTCGGCGGCCGAGGCGAGACCGGCGACGAGGGTGTCGATCTCCATCACCTGCGCGACGATGGCCTTCAGGAAGCTGCCCGTCTCGCCGACGAGCCGCGAGCCGTCGGCGACCTCCGCGCCGGAGCTCGTGATCAGCGCCTTGATCTCGCGCGCGGCATCGCCCGAGCGCTGGGCAAGGCCGCGAACCTCCTGGGCGACGATCGCAAAACCGCGCCCGGCCTCGCCCGCGCGGGCCGCCTCGACGCCGGCATTGAGGGCGAGAAGGCTGGTCTGGAAGGCGATCTCGTCGATCACCCCGATGATCCGGGAAATCTTTTCCGACGAGGCTTCGATCGCCTGGATGGAGGCGATGGTCTGCTGGACGACGGTTTCGGAACGGGCCGAGCGCGACCGCGTCTCGGCAAGGATCCGGCGCGCATGGTCGAGGCCGAAACTGGTCTCGGTCACCGCCCCGGAGATGCGGCTGACCTCGCCCGCCGCCTTTTCCACATTCGCCGCCTCGCGCTCGGTGCGGATGGCGAAGTCGGAGGCTGCGGCCGCAAGTTCGGAACACCCGTCGCGGATGGAGCCCGCCTTCTCGCCGACGGCGGCGATCGCCGTTTCGAGGGCGCCGACGGCGGCGTTGAAATCGGAGCGCAGCCCCTCGTATTCTTCGGGCAAGCGAGTGTCGATGCGGGTCTCGAGCCGTCCGCCGGCCAGCGCCTTAAGCGCGGCTCCGATGGTCGCGACCACCTGGGCCTGCCGCTCCTTCTGGGCGATCTCGGCAAGTCTTGCCTCCTCGCTCGCCGTCATGTCCTGCAGCGTCTCGACCACGGCGGCGATCTCGCCCGCCTCGTTAAGGATCGGGCAGGCATCGATGAGGAGATAGCGGCGCTTGCCGCAGGGCAGGTCGCACCAGTTCTGCGCCCTGAGATTGATGCCGTCGAGCGCGCGCTCCTGCGCGGCATAGAGCGCCGCGACGGCCTCCGGCCTGTCGCCGAAGGCGAGATCGGCGAGGCACGGCCGGGCTGCGGCGTAGAAACCCCGCCAATGGTCCTTCGTGCCGAGGACTTCGGATGCCTTAAGGCCGGTCAGCGCCTCGCAGGCCGGGTTCCAGTGGGAGACCGTCCCGTCTCGGCCGAGCACGAAGGCCGGCACGGCCATGGACGCGAAGGCCACCAGGGCGCTCGCAGGAATCGGTTTCGTCTCGCCGGCGGTGCCGGCGCGTCTGCGAAAGATCTGCAAGATGGTGCCCCTTCGACGAAGCCTCGGCGCGCAGGGTGGGAGATACCTGGAGGCCCGCTTCCCTTGATCAATGGGACCTGAAGGCCCGCACCGCGAATATTTTCCAAAAGGGTAAGCAAATGGTTAACCATGCCGGCGAGGCCGGGAGAGCCATCGCCGGTGGCGATCGCCGGACCGGGCGATGCTGGGGACTGTTTGAGACGGGGGAATTTGCGAGGGACGCGCTGCGGCCGGCCGTCTTGCGGGGCGGGACGAGGAGGAACGGGCACCGGTTCTGCGCTCGCATCCTGCGCATGAGAGGTTCGGGGGCGCGGTTTACGATGCCAGCGAGTGCCATCGCGCTCCCGAACGGAAACCGAGGGCAGGCGGCTTGCCGCCATGGTCCGCGCGGACTGGGACCCGGTGTTTCAGGCCGGGGCCGAGGTCGCCCATGCGGGTGTCCCGCATGGGCTCGGGCTAGTGGCCAGAGGCTACAGGATCGTGAATCAGACCCCGCTCTCGTCGTGATCGTGATCGTGGTCGTGATGGTCGCCTGCGGCGGGCGGGGCCTCCACCTCCACCTCGATCTCGACCGTTCCGAGCGAGGCGAAAGTCAGGTCCAGATGAAAGTGATCGCCCGCGGCAAACGCCTTCTTCACGCTTTCGAGTTCGATCCAGACCGCTCCGGGCTGGAGTGTCAGTGTCTGGCCGGCGCCGATGCTCAGCGTTTCGGCCGTTGCCGTGCGAAGCGTGCCGCCATCCAGCGTCTGGGCTTCGAAGAGAACGGTTTCAGCGAAGTCGGCGGACGCACCGGTGAGTTCGACCGCGCTGTCGCCCCTGTTCTCGATGGTCAGATAGACGCGCATCGAATGGGCGGTGCCGGCATTGGCGAAGGTATAGGCGTGGCTGACCGATACAGCCTCGCCCACGCTTGTGACCGCCCCTTCGCCCGGATGGTGGGCGAATGCGGGCAAGGCCGATGCGGGCAGGGCGAGAGCGCCGGCCACGAGCGTGGCCGCGAGCAGGTTTTTCATGTTCACTCCTTCGGGACCCTCCGTCCCGTTCGGTTTCGGATCTGTCGACCGATGTCCTGGCTCGCGCTTCCTCGCCTTCGCCGCCTTCCCGGATCGACCATGATCCAGTGGTTTTCGGCTCGGCTCCACGCTGACAGTTGCGGGGGCAGCTACGGAATGAGGGAGAGACCCCGCACCGTATTCCCGGTCGTCCGGCGGCATGGATTCGCCGCCGGACATCGACGCCCTCAGTCTCCACAAAACGGAGGGTCTGGCAAGACGAACGGCGGGATAGGGCAGAGGCCGGGGGCGTCTGACGCGCCTGTGTCACGTGCGGGATGGCTCGATGACCGGGATGGGTGGGAAAGCTGCCGTTCGCGTGGTCGCCGGCTAACGGCAGCTACGCGGGACGAAGTTGCCATTCATCCTGCCGATGACGGTATCAACGTGCGGCGCTTACCCCTTCCTCTTACCGCGGCCATCATGCCCCCTTTCCCCTTGAGGGTTCGGTCAACGCGGAACCCGGCGAGATCTCGGCACGCAACCAGTCGAAATAATCGCCAAGGGCGGCTTCGTCGCGCCGGCAATAGGACCATTTTTGATGGCGTCGGATCGTCAGGAAGCCAGCCTGGCGAAGGAGATCGATATGCCGGCTGGCCGTCGGCTGACTGACACCGAGGGCATCGGCGATGAGAGTGACACAGACGCCGAACTCCACCGGATCGGCCGATTCCTGAGCCCTGAACCGGTCTCCAGGAGACTTGAGAAGCCGGAGGATGTCGAGGCGCTGCTCGCTGGCCATCGCGCGGATTTGGGTTGACCGATCATTCATACCCATACATATATCGCAATATTGCTAATTGTAAATGGGTGGGTGCTGCTATGGAGCTGGATCGGACATTTCTCTTCGAAGGCCAGCGCGTCGCTTGGACGAGATTCGGCGAGGGCCCGCCGCTCGTCCTGATCCACGGCACGCCGTTCTCTTCGCAGGTGTGGCGGCGGATCGCGCCTCATCTCGCAAGACGATGGACCGTGTATCTCTTTGATCTGCTGGGCTACGGCCAGTCCGAAATGCGGGAGGGTCAGGACGTCTCTCTCGGCGTGCAGAACAGACTTTTGACGACCCTCTTCGCCGAGTGGGGTCTGGAACGTCCCGACGTTCTTGCCCATGATTTCGGCGGCGCGACAGCTCTGCGGGCCTATGTCCTGGATGGCCTGCGCTACCGATCTCTAACCTTGATCGATGCGGTCGCTTTGGCACCATGGGGATCGCCCTTCGTCTCCCACGTCCGCACCCATGAAGCCGCCTTCGCCGGGCTTCCGGCCTATGCTCACGAGGCGCTTCTGCGGGCTTATCTTCAGACCGCGACCCATCATCCGCTGACGGATGAGGCCTTTAACATCTATGCTCGACCATGGCGCGGCGAGTGCGGTCAGACGGCGTTTTATCGTCAGATCGCACAGATGGATCAGCGCTACACCGACGAGATCGAGACGGCTTACGAACGCCTCGACTGTCCCGTAACGGTTCTATGGGGCAGGGAAGACGGCTGGATTCCGATCGCCCAAGGCCATCGGCTCGTTGAACTCATCTCGGATCGACCTCTCGTCATCGTTCCGAACGCCGGTCATCTCGTCCAAGAGGACGCGCCCGAAGCCATCATCGCCGCCATGCTGTCGTCTTAAGGACCTCACGGCCATATCCGCCTTTCGTCACTTTGGAGACCTCGTCATGCCCCGCCCCCTGCTGATCGATCCCAAAGATTGCGCCGACGAGAAATGGTCCGATCCGAACAGAGGCAGCTACCGGTATCGCCAGATGCTCTCATCGAGCGTCACGGACAGCGATAGCTTCGCCGCGGGCATCATGGCCTTCTCTGCCGGCGACCAATGGGCCGTTCACCGTCATCCCGAAGCTGAGATCTATTTCGGTCTGGAGGGCGAAGCCGACGTCGAAGTGGACGGTCGGCTCTATCGGCTCAAGCCGGAAACGCTGCTCTTCATCCCGGGCGGCTCGTTTCACGGGGTGCCACCGACGCCCGGCCGCTTTCGCTTCTTCTATGCGTTCGCGACCGATCGGCTGGAAAACATCAGCTATACGTTTCGGGACGAAGCTTAGTAGCTCGAAGCGGACATTCACGCGGAAACGCATGAACGCCTCATCTGGGTCGAGAGCCGAACGTCACCCGCGTCCGCAAGTCCGCTTCACATCCGGCCACAGGCGGCGTGAGGGGGCAGGAAGATGCCCCCTCCCTTGTCGTGGCTCAGAGATAGCCGGTAAGGACACCCACGCCGCCGAGGGCGAAGGTGGCGCCGGCAATGCGGGCGGCGGTGCGGCCGTAGCGCCCGATCGCCTTTGCGGTGCCGAATGCTGCGAGAATGCCGATCGCGTGCAGCATCGCGGTCGCCGCGATGAAGCCGGCGGCATAGGCGAGGCCGCCCGAGGTCTCCGGCATCTCGGAGCCGTGGGCATGTCCGTGGAAGATCGCGAAGACGCCGACGAGCGCCATGGCTATGCCGACCGGCATCGGTCGCCCGAGGGCGGCCGCGCCGCCGATCACCACGCTGGACAGCGCGATGCCGAGCTCGACGAAGGGAATCTCGGTTCCGGCGACGCCGAGGGCGAAGCCGATCACCATCATGCCGACGAAGGCGCACGGCACCAGCCACAGGGCGCGGCCGCCCAGGACATAGGCGAAGACGCCGACCGCGACCATCGCCAGGATATGATCGAGACCCCCTATGGGATGGGTGAAGCCATGCAGGAAGCCGGACGGATCGCCGGCCCCCGTATGGGCGAACGCCGCCGAGGGGATCAGAACGGCTGCGAGGATTAAAACAGATCTCAGCATGATGCTCCTTGTCGGGACCCACCGTCCCGTTTCGAGTTTCGATCGACGGCCGGTCTCCTGACTCCGGAGCATTGCGTCCCAGCCTTCCCGGATCGCTCCAGTGGCATCGTGGGACGTCTCATCCGTTACAGTCGCGGGGGCGGTGTCGGCGTTTCACCGACTTCCCGTTTCACCTCTTTCGAAGCACCGTCGCGCACAGTCTTATCTCCACCTGCGCGCAATGCGAAAGCGCTTTTGCGAAGACGGACCGCAGGCCCTCGCGCATGCGTTCGAGAAACACGGCTCACGGGATCGCGTCCGGCTCCGCGTCGTGCGCCATGGGGCCGGCGCCATGGTCGCCCCTCGAGCTTTCGAGGGCCGGATGCGTCCCGTCGGCGGCGAAACGTCTCTCCTCCGAGCCCCTCGTCTCGATGCCCCCCGGGCCCATGGCCCTGCGATAGGCGGCGGGCGTGCCGCCGGTCTGCGCCTTGAAGACCCGCGTCAGATGGCTGACGCTGGAAAAGCCGCAGGCCGCCGCGATCTCGGCGATGGGCGTCGCCGTGCGCAGGAGAGCCTTCGCCCGCTCGATGCGCCGACAGGCGATCCACGCATTCGGCGGCACGCCGCGCGAGAGGCGGAACATGCGGTGGAGATGAAAGTCCGACAGGCCGGCGAGGCGGGCGAGATCGGCAAGGCGGATCGTTCCGTCGAGATGGGTCTCGATCCAGGCGTCGATGCGGCGAAGGAGAAAATCGGGCAGCCCGCCCGAAAGGCGGCAGGGGCGCGGATCAAGCCCGGCGACGAGATCGGCGACCGCCATGTCCGCGCCGAGGTGATCGCCGGCGAGCGCGGCGTCCGCGAGCCGGGCGAGGGGGCTTGCAAGATCCGGCATCTCCACGAATGTCGCCTCGGGCAGGTCGAGCCAGCGGGCGTCGCGGTCATGGATGCGGGAGAAGGCGGACCGAAGCGTTTCATCCGACAGGTAGAGGTGGACGAAGCGGAACGAGGCGGTGATCTCCCATTCGGAATCCTGCCCCTCGGGCAGGATGCACACCGTTCCGGCGCGCCCGTTCCTCGTGCCGTGATCGACCCGGCGCGTCCCGTCTCCGCCGGTCAGATAGAGGCTGAAGGCGTGGCCCTCGGGGGCCTCGTATCGCACGCGATCGTTCCGGTTCTCCCAGATGGTGGCCGCGCGCCCGGCGCCGAGATCGAGCGCGGCGAGCGTGCGCGCCGAGCGCGAAGCCTCCAGGGAGTGGCGAACCGTCGAAACCATGGCATCGCTTTTAGCCGAGCCCTGCGCGACGGGGAACGAGCCGCCGCACGAAAACCGCAAGATCGTACAAACGCGTGGCCAACCGAAGGCCTATCGACGGGCGGCCCGAAGGAGCCGCCATGCAGACCGCCATTCTCTTCGTCTCGACCGTCCTCATCTGGGGCACGACCTGGATCGCCATCGCAGCCGAGGTCGATGCCGCCCCGGTCATCGTCTCGATCTTCTATCGTTTCGCGCTCGCCGGCCTCGTGATGGTGGGCGGGCTCGCCCTCCTCGGGCGCCTGCGGCGGCCCGCGCTCTGGCGCTTCGTCGTCCTCCAGGCGCTCTGCCTGTTCTCGTTCAACTTCATCGGCCTCTACAACGCCACCGCGACGATCCCTTCTGGCCTCGTTTCCGTGGTCTTCTCCCTCGCCTCGATCTTCAACGCGGTGAATGCAAGGCTGATCTTCGGCGATCGGATCAGCCCCCAGACCCTCGTTGCCGGCAGCTTCGGCGTCGCCGGCCTGACCCTCGTCTTCTGGCACGATCTGGCGATCGGCCTCGATCCGGCGACGCTCTCCGGGCTCGCCTTCGCGGTGGCGGGAACGATGTGCTTCTCCCTCGGCAACATGGCATCGCGGAAGAATTCGCTTCTCGGCATCACCCCGGTCGTCGCCAACAGCTGGGGCATGGGCATCGGCGCGGCAGTGCTTCTCGCCATCGCCGCGATCCGGGGGGAGGCGCTCGTCCTGCCCCAGAGCCTCGGCTACTGGACCGCGCTCGTCTATCTGGCGGTCATCGGCTCGGTCGTCGGCTTCACCACCTATCTGATGCTGGTGGCACGCATCGGCTCGGCACGGGCGGGCTATGCGACGGTCCTCTTCCCGATCGTCGCCCTCACCCTCTCGACCCTCTTCGAAGGCTATGAATGGACCGCGACCGCCGTTGTCGGGGTGTTTCTCGTGATTGTCGGCAATATCGTGATGTTCGCGCGCCGCTGAAGGGGGGCGGGGAGGCGTCCATTTCGGGTGGAAAGGAGACGGTCTGCTTTCGGACGGACAAGCATCGAAGCGGACGTCGTGTCCGCGCCCGCTCCCGACCCTACTCAGACCCTTGGGAGGTGGGCTTGCGGGCATCGTGATCCCGCTGTGTGACACGCCCTGGCCGAAACAAGTGGGTTTGCCTTCGGCGGAAACAACGCGGCGAGGCGGGCATAAGCCGTGTTAGTTTCTGACCGAATTGGCTGTTCAAGCGTGCACGGCCTCCTCAATGTTGCGGATCAGAGAGGGATTGCGTCCCTGCATGTTGACCGCGACCTTGATGGTCTCGTGCGAGATGCGGAGGTCCACGAAAGGCCTAGGTTCGGCCGGAAGCCCCGCTTTTACCTCATGCACCATGACCGCCCTAAGGTGAGTTCGGCCTTGCTGTTTGGCATGGTAGGCTCGCGTGTGGCCCTCGATCAGGACTGGTCCCTGCGATGTCATCTCTGCAATAGGTGGAGTGATGATGCTCGTTGTCCCGTCCGGCAATCGATAACGGCACGGGGCGAAGAGCTCGATTCCGGTCCTGTTAATTTCCTCGATAAGCCCTGCCACTTGCAAGAGCTTGAACTCCTTCACACGAGTCTGACTGACGCGAAGGTTGCCATCGAGCGGAAGCTCGCAGAGCTCGAATCGCGCTTGCTCGTAGTAACGAACGGTTCTAAGGGCGCCGAATAGTTCGATGTGCGACATCGTCTCGATCTGAAACCTGTTGGCCGCCTGAGGCGACCCTTCCGCTGAAAACTGCTCGGTGAGGCTGGAGCCCAAGCTGCTGATGATCGGCAGGTCGTCGCCGCTGGTGTAGATGCGCACGACCTCGGTACCGTAATCGAAATCCGTGCCCACCGCCCCGCGCGCCGAACTGATCACCGACATGGCGTTCCTGCCTGGGTAATCGACTAGGATGCCGGTGAAGGCGACCGGGCACTCCTTGACCTCGCAGCCCATTGACCGCAGCAACGCCCGACGCTTGACCTCATCGTCCTCTTGGCCCGCAGGCGCAGGCCCCGTCGCCATGCGCACCTGGACGCCTCGGCGGATCGCGGCGGCAAGGGCGGGGAAGACGAACCATAACCAATAAGTCGAAGTATCTGAAATCCAGATTGTGGACCTCGCCTCGTCAAAAGCGTGCACGTAGCCGTGAAGTCGCTCGTCGAAACCCTCGAATCGCATTGCAGCACGATGGCGCCCGACCACCTCGCGCTCCCCGGCAACGAACTTGCGCATCGCCGTTACGCCGCCGTCAAACAACGTTTGGCGGAGTTCAGGCGTCATAAGGCCAAAATCGGTCGCGGCGACCTCACCTGCATCGATCTCGACAGTGTATATGCCATCTTGGAGCGATTGCTGGATATGGGTCGCGGAGGTCACCAACGTGTCCGCCACGCTCAGCGCGTACTCCAGCGCGCCCTTGAACCCGGCCGATTGCAGCGGCGGCTTCGATCTGAGCCTGAAGGCCAGCGTTTTCTCCGCGAAACGACCGTGGTGCCCCTTGTTGGGGGGGAACACGAAGGTAGGCAGATTGCTAACCGCGCCACCGTCGACCAGGACGGAAGCGCCCACTGTGACCGGTTGGAAGAAGAGAGGTATCGCGCAGGAGGACTGCACTGCGAGCGCCACCGACTCGTCGGGAGTGGCGGAGCGGCTCCACAGCTTAGGCTGCTTCTGCGCGACGTCGGTGGCAACAATGTACAGTGGAAGGGCCAGGTCCCGAAAATGGATCGGTCTCTCAGGTAGGGCGCGCCCTTGCTCGGTTAGAACCTCGCGAAGGTTCTTCTCCATCCAGCTATAGAGCGCGGCGCTGCTGTGCAGGCCGCCTGCCTCTATAGCATCGCGCCAACGGCCCTTAGCCATGAGCAGCGCGCTGGCGTACAAGGGCAGCCCGCTCTTCTTGTAGGGCGCCTCGTCCGCTTGCGGAGGACTCAATAGGGCCGCGAAGTCGGTCTCAAGCATGCGTTTCCGGACCGATGACGCCGAGGCACCCGCCGCGATGAGCGCGGCGATCACCGAGCCGGCTGAGCTTCCGGCAACCTCGCTGAAGCGAATGCCGGCGGCCATCGCTTGCTCGTACGCGCCCGCGTAGGCGGCGCCTTTCACGCCACCGCCCTCAAATGCCGCCATGCAATTGGAGAAGTAGAAGGTCCTCAAATTCCAATATCCATGATTGGCCGGATCGCGGCGATTGCCTTCTCCGCGACCGAACGGGGTTGAAAGCGCCGCAATCCCTCAATGATCTCCGTCCGACTGGCAGGGCTATCGAGGATTTCGCGCAGAAAGCCGAGCACCGGCGCGTCGTAGCTCAGATCCAGCTTTGCGCCATAGGCCAGCACGCGTGCGCATTGCATGACGGGGAAAGGGATTTGGCCCGCGTTAAATGAGAGGCGCCGGCCCTGGATGCCGCCAAGCATGCCGCCATCGAGGATGGCTGGGGCCGAGCCAGCTTGCGCCGGAAAGTAAAGCGCCGTGTTGATGTTGAAGTCAGCCGTTCGAAGCAGGCTCTCGAAGGAGACCGGCATCGAGAGCCTGCGGATAAGGAACGTCTCGTGCAGCGGCCAAATGTCGAACGGCACCGGATCAGCAGGGCTTTGCACGCCGCCGAACATGGTCGGCCGGACATCGGCCGGGAGCACCGCGATCAGAGCTTCGACCTCGATGCCGGCGACAACGAGATCCACGTCACGGGGCGCGGGCGTTCCACAGATGCGCGCCGCGAGCGTGTCACGCAACCATCCGCCAAAGATGCAATACCGCTTGCCCGCCGCCTCGAGATTCGCGAGTAGGTCGGTCAAGCGCCGGCTAGCGGCCAGCACCGCTGCAAAATCTGCATCTGCGCACCCGACCTCAGCCGTGCCCTCAAGTCTGATGAGCGGCAAATGGCTGCCGGGGACCGATCGCGCCTCAATGCAGTCGATTTTGGGCTTCCAGGCATGATGCGGCGTGTCAACGTGCACGACGCGGCCACATCGGTTCGTGGTGACCAGCCACCCCAGGCAACGGTGCTCTCAAACGGCCTAGGGTAGAGCCGACCCCATCAGCATCCGCGCTGAGGTCTACTCGCCGCGTGGTCGGTCGCCCGCCCGCTTCCGCGGCTCGCGAACAATAAATGGTTGAGATGAATGTCCAGGCGGTGAAAGGCCAGCTCCGAGCTTCGCGAGGTCGATGGGACTGCATAACAGAAGGATACCCAGTCTCCTAGCCCAATCCTAGCCCGTTTGGGGTAGGAGGTCCATTATTCGCCGGTCAGAGGTCCCACCGCGGCACGCTCGCCAAGATACAGGCCGGGAAGAGATGAACAATGCAAACGGCTCTTGAGAGATGTATTGCATTCCGCCCTCCCCCCACACGCTCGGCATGACGTCGAAACGGGCCTGTCCGGTTCGCGGATAATTGACTCCGTTCCGAGTGAATGCGTTCGCTCCAGAGCAGGATGGTGGTTTGTGGGCCAACGGCCAACTTCGGCTCGCCACCACGAGCGGAAGTTGAAGGACGGCAAACGAACGACCGCTTTCGGGAAGCGCCGAGAGCGGTGCGGGCGGCTGGCATGGGTCGAAACCCGAGCGGCGGCTTTCCAACCGTCATTGCTCGGACGCCCGTCCATCACCCTTCGGCCTTGGGACGCCGCCGGAAATCCTGTCGGTCCTGTGCCGTTTCCGGCCGGCCCTCTTGCGGTCGTAACCTCCTTCCAAGCACCATCCGGGGCTTTCGGTCGTCGTCAGAACAAGGGCCGGAACGCCATGTCCAGTCCGAGGAGGAGGAGGAGGACGAGGAACAGGCGGCGGAAGAGGAGCGGGCTGATCCGCGTGCGAACGAGCTGACCGACCTGCATTCCGGCAAGGGCCGGGACGACGGCGAGAGCGGAGGCGAGCCAGCCGTCGCTGCCGATCCCGCCACTCCAGCCGAGGGCAAGGCCGAGGGCGATGGTGGAGACGGTGAAGGAGAGGCCGAGGGCCTGGACCAGATCGTCCCTTTCGAGCCCGAGGGACTGGAGATAGGGGACGGCGGGAATGACGAAGACGCCGGTTCCTCCCGTGACGAGCCCCGTGACGAAGCCGGCGACCGGCGAGGCGACGCGCTCCAGCCGTTCGGGCACGCGAAAAGGCCGGGCGAGAAGCGCATAGGCGGCATAGAGGGTGAGCGCTGCGCCGAGCGCCGTCGTCGTCACCCGCGTATCGCCCTCGATCAGAAGGGCCGAACCCGGGACCGTGCCGAGGGCGACCATCAGCATCATCGGCCAGAAGCGGCGGATCATGGCCCCGAAGTTCGGACCTGCCAGAAGCTGCCAGAGGTTCGTCACGAAGGATGGGGCGAGCAGCAGCGAGGCCGCCGCGAGCGGCGACAGGAGGGCACCGAGAACGCCCATGGCGACGGTCGGCAATCCCATGCCCGTCACGCCCTTGACGATGCCGGCGGCAAAGAAGGTCGCCGTGAAGGCGGCGAGGAGGAAAAGGTTCTGGTCCATTGCGCCATTCCACCGATCGGGCGGGATTTCGCAATTCGGAAGCTTCGGCATCACCCTTCGGCTTTTCCGAAGCCTCGTCCTGTGCCAGGCTCCGCGGCATGCGCTTCGATCTCGCGGACCTTCGCCTGTTCATCGCCGTCCTGGATGCCGGGAGCATCACGCGGGGAGCCGGTGCGGCGAACCTGTCGCTGGCGGCGGCGAGCGAGCGGTTGCGGGACATGGAGATCGCATCCGGCGTTCCCCTTCTCTTGCGCAACCGCAGAGGGGTCGTGCCGACACGGGCGGGTGACACGCTCGCCCACCATGCCCGGGTCGTCCTCAGGCAGGTCGGTGCGATGCAGGCCGATCTGTCCGGGCATGCGAGGGGGTTCAGGGGGTCGGTCCGCCTGCTGGCGAACTCGGCCGCCATATCCGGCCTGCTGCCCGAGCGGCTCGGCCCTTTTCTCGCCCGGCATCCGGGAACCGATGTCGACCTTGCGGAGCGTCCGAGCCCCGACATCGCGAAGGTGGTGGCGGGTGGGCGCGCCGAGATCGGGATCGTGTCGGATGCGGCCGATACGAGCGGCCTCGAAACCCGGCCCTTCGCGCTCGACCGATTGATCCTCGTCGCCCCGCGCGACCACACGCTCGCCAGCGCCAAACGCGTCGCGTTCGCGACGGTGGCGGAAGAGCCGATGGTCGGGTTCGACGGCGCCCTTCAGGTGCAGCTTCGCGAGCAGGCCGAGCGCATCGGCGTGGGACTGCGGCCCCGCATCCTCCTGCGCACCTTCGACGGCCTCGCCCGCATGGTCGCGGACGGCGTGGGGATCGCCGTCATGCCGCAATTCGCCGCCCGCCGTGCGAAGCGGTCCATGCCACTCGCCCTCCTGCAGTTGACGGACCCGTGGGCGGTGCGCCGCCTCCTCGTCTGCACGAGAGGCGGGAGCGAACCGGGCCCGCTGACCCTCAGCCTTCTGGAACATCTGGCCTCGCCCGGAAACCCGGAATGAAGGACCCGGACAGGCGAGGCGGGCGATCGTCCGTTCCCCAGGCGCGCCGCCCATGATGCGAAAGGGCGAGCTTGGGTCGTTCCTTCCCAAACGCTATTATGTACGAGGAGGACGTTTACGCTAGGAGAGAAAGATGCCGTTGCGCCAGGAGATCGAGATCGGACCGCAGTCGGGCGGCAGCGTGCGCGTTCGCGAAGGCGAGACGGTTCGGGTCGTCGATCCGGAAGGCCAACAGGTCGCGGACCTCTGGGCGTTCGTTCTCGATGGCGGCCTCGTCGACTGGCTCAGCGTCTCCCAGACCCGCGACATGGCCGAGCGCATGTTCCCGAAGGTGGGAGAGCACTTCTACAGCGACCGCGCCGCGCCGCTTCTGACCCTCGTCGAGGACAACTCGCCCTCCCCCCACGACATGCTGTTTCCCGCCTGCGACCGGGGGCTCTACGAACGGGCGGGTCTTCCCGGCCACCCGAACTGCCGGGACAACATGCTGAGGCAGCTTCGCGATGCCGGCGTCGAACTCCCGTTCGTTCCCGATCCGGTGAACCTCTTCCAGCGATCCGAGCCGCAGGCGGACGGGCGGCTGGAGGTGTTCGCCTCGGACAACCCGCCGGGCGGGAACGTGCTTCTGCGGGCGAACCAGGATCTTCTCCTCGTCGTGACCGCCTGCTCCGTCGACTTTCATCCGACGAACGGGGGGCGATGCACGGGCATCAGGCTGGAGTTGTCCTCGGGCGGCGACTGACTGGTTTCGGTCACGCTCGCGGGTCCGGGGATGGGGCCCGAGGACCGGTTCAGGTCGAAGACCCGGTTTTTCCCGGCATCGTCCCAGGTCGCAGATATGCGAACATGTGAGGCACGTAGTCGGCTTTGCCGATCTCCACTCCCTGGCTTCGCAGGATCGCATAGGCGGTGACGACGTGGAAGTAGAATTGAGGCAGAGCCCAGTCCCGAGCATACTGTTCGCCGGTCATATCGAAGGCGAGGCCTCCGGGAAGTTCCAGCGCAATGGGAAGCTGCGCTCCCGCATCGAGGGCGCCGGGCGTGACGGCGTCCAGAAACGTGATGGCCTGTTCGACGCAGGCGCGAGCGTCCGCGATCGATCCGGGCGCATCGCCCGCATTGCGTCCCTCAGTCGCCACCGCGTGGAGCGAGGCGGGCACTGGCTCGCCCCGCAGCCGATAGACAGCTTCCTGGGCCTGGAACGCTGCGAAACGGAACTGTGCGGAGAGCGGCAGCATGTCGGAGCGGAGCCGCGCCGAAAGGAGGTCGTCTGCCGTCTCGGACGCCTGCCGCTCGGCCTTATCCAGGAGACCGGTCAACATTCTCAGCATCTGCCGATAGGTCGGGATGAGAAGGTCCGTGATCGTCATGAAAACTCCGTCGAAGAATGGCAGCTTTCGGACACTAGAACCTCGGACCCGATTTGAGAATCGGGTCCGAGGCTCCTGTTTCTAGCTGACGCATCGGATGGCCCGAAAACCGGGTCCACTTTTCGGTCCGATGCTGTAGCCGGCTCCCCATCGACCGAGCAAGAAGGGCGACAAGCCGCTGGGGGCGGCCTTTCCCTCCGGCTGCTGACCGCTTTCCGTCTCGCTCGCGGGTCCGGGGCCTGCCTCAGGCCGCGCGGTCGATCGCCCGGTCCTTAAGCATGAAGCGCACGGCGGCCCGGGCGTGGATCGCGGTGGTGTCGTAGCCGGGCATGGCGAAATCGCCCACGCCGACGAGGAGGGAGATCTCCGTGCAGCCGAGGATGACGGAATCGACTCCGCGCGCGGCCGACCGGCCGACGATATCCTCGAAGTCGCGGCGGGACCCGGCGCGGACCGTGCCGCGGCAGAGTTCGTCGAAGATCACCTCGTGGACCCGCGCCCGGTCGGCGCTTTCGGGCACGACGACCTCGATCCCGTGGCGGCGCATCCGCTCGGCGTAGAAGCCGTGCTCCATCGTGTAGCGGGTGGCGAGGAGAAGGGGGCGCCTCTGCCCGTCCGCCTTCAGCGCCGCCGCCGTCTCGTCGATGATGTCGATGAGGGGAACGCCCGAGCGGCGCGCGACGGCGCCTGCGACGAGATGCATGGTGTTGGTGCAGATGAGGACGCTTTCGGCGCCCGCTGCCGCGAGCCGGGCTCCGGCCTGCCCGAGGAGTTCGCCCGCCTCGTCCCATCGATCGGCCTTCTGGAGCGCCACGACGCGCGAGAAGTCGAGGGAGTGCATGACGAGATCGGCGGAGGCGAGACCGCCGCAACGCTCGCGAACCTCCTCGTTGATCATCCGGTAATAGGTCGCCGTCGATTCCCAGCTCATGCCGCCGATCAGTCCGATCCGTCGCATCCCGTGTCCGCCTCCAATTCGAGATTCCGTAAGATCATCATGCCATATGGAGGAGGAATGCGGGATGCGTTTTTGCGCGCCCTTCGATGGAATGCTGCAAACGACGTGCGCTTGACGAGAAATTCGTGCAAACTCTACCCAAAGCGCATCGGGAGGCCGGCCTGTGGTCACGTGGCGGAGACAAGCGGAATGAACGACGAACGCGACCGGCAGATCCTTTCCCTGATGCAGGAGAACGCGGAGATCTCGCTGGCCGAGATCGCGGACAGGGTCTCGCTGTCGCCATCGGCCTGTTCGCGCCGTCTCGCCCGGCTGCGGGCGGAGGGCTACATCACCGGCACCATGGCGATCCTCGACCGCCGCAAGATCAACCTGCCGACCACGGTCTTCGTTCTGGTGCGCACGGGCCGGCATGCCGAGGACTGGATCGAGCGCTTCCACAGGGCGGTCGCCGGCATCGCCGAGATCATGGAGGTGCACCGGCTGACCGGCAATTACGACTACATCCTGAAGATCGTGCTGCCCGACATCGAATATTACGACACGGTCTACAAGCAGCTCCTGCGCCGGATCGAGCTCTACGACGTCTCGGCCTATATCTCGATGGAGACGGTCAAGCCCGCCGGCGCCCTTCCGACGTCGCATATGCGCTGAGGGATTGCGACAGGCGCGCGCGCCGGAGGAATGCCGGTGCCGGCAGAATTCTCAGTGCTTGGGATCGATGATCGCGATGCCGTCGGGTGCCCGCTCGCCCATGGCGGTGAGGGCGGGAATGGCGCTGCCGAGATCGAGGGTCTCGCCGAGAAGGCGTTCGGGGCGTAGCCGGCCCGCGAGGATCATCTCGAGCATCGCATCGTAGCGCCAGGCCTGCATGCCGTGGCTACCGTAGATCTCCAGTTCCTGGCCGATGACCTGGGCCATCGGGATCTTCGGCTGGGCATTTTCGGCGAGCATCAGGCCGACCTGGACGTGGCGGCCCCGGCGACGGAGATTTGCGATGGAGTTGAAGCAGGTATCGGGATGGCCGAGGGCATCGAGCGAGACATGGGCGCCGCCGCCGGTGATCTCGCGCACGGCCTCGACGACCGAGGGCACCGCCCGCGAATTCACGCAGGCCGCCGCCCCGAGGCCGCGGGCGCGTTCGAGTTTCTCGTCCGAGATGTCGACCGCCACAACCTTCGCGCCGAGGGCCGAGGCGATCATGATCGCCGACAGGCCGACGCCGCCCGCGCCGTGGACCGCGACCCATTCGCCGCCGCGCACGCGGCCCTGGTCGACCACGGCGCGGAAGGAGGTCGCGAACCGGCAGCCGAGGCTCGCCGCCACCGCATAATCCATCCCCTCGGGCAGGGGCACGAGATTGGCGTCGGCATGATCGATGGCGACGAACTCGGCGAAAGAGCCCCAATGGGTGAAGCCGGGCTGGAACTGCGCCTCGCAGACCTGCTGATGGCCGGCGCGGCATTCCCGGCAATGGCCGCAGGCGGCGATGAAGGGAACGGTGACCCGCTCGCCGATCCTGAACCTCTTCACGTCCGATCCGATGGCGGCGACCGTTCCGGCGAATTCGTGGCCCGGCACGTGCGGCAGGGAGATATCGGTGTCGTGGCCCATCCAGCCATGCCAGTCGCTGCGGCACAGACCCGTCGCCATCACCTCGATCACCACGCCGTCGGGTGCGGGCGAGGGGTCCGGAACGGTCCGGATCTCGGGCGTCTCGCCGAAGCGTTCGAACAGCATGGCCTTCATGTCAAAGCTCCGTTTCGCCACCTGGGCGGAAGGCCCGGCGGGCCAGCCCGGCTGGTAGCCCAGCGCCCGCGCGCAGGCAACCGCGCCGACCGGCCGTGCCATCGAAGTGAGCCGAAACGAGAAAGACCGGCTTTCGCCGGCCTTCCATCGTTCATCGGTGCGCCGGGCGGGGGACCGGCTCAGAACTCTTCCCAGTCGTCCATTGCGGCAGCGGGGGCCGCGCCGCCCGATCCGGTGGTGCGCATCTGGGTGACGGGCCTCTGGGCCGCCATGCGCTCGGGCTGGCGCTCGGGTGCCTTTGCCCTCTGCGGGGTGCCGCGATGGGCGGCGGCCGGCGCGCTTCTCATCTGGGTAGCGGGGGCCGCATGCGTCACCTTGAAGTGCTGGATGATCTCGCCGAGCTGCTGGGTGTCGCTGTCGAGGGAGGCGCAGGCGGCGGTCGCCTGTTCCACCATGGCCGCGTTCTGCTGGGTCAGCTTGTCCATCT
>NZ_QURL01000002.1 GCF_003403015.1 Fulvimarina endophytica | reverse complement strand
CTCGGCAAGAGCTTCGACTATGCCGAGGCGTTCAAGACGCTGAACCTCGACGAGGTGAAGGCCGACATCAAGGCCTTCCTCACCTCCTCGGTCGACTGGTGGCCGTCGGACTACGGCAATTACGGCCCGCAGATGATCCGCATGGCCTGGCATTCGGCCGGAACCTACAGGCGGGCCGACGGGCGCGGCGGTGCGGCCAAGGGCATGCAGCGTTTCGCGCCGATCAATTCGTGGTGGGACAACGGCAACACCGACAAGTCGCGCCGACTGCTCTGGCCGATCAAGCAGAAATACGGCGCCGCCCTCTCCTGGGCCGATCTCTATATCCTCGCCGGCAACTGCTCGCTGGAAATCATGGGTTTCCCCACCTTCGGCTTCGGCGGCGGCCGCATCGATGCCTGGGAGGCCGATCGCGCCACCTATTGGGGCCCTGAGGGCTGGAACGGCAAGAAGCCGAGCGAGAGCGCTCCCGGCCCGCTCGAGGGCCATCCCAACCAGATGGTGACCCGCACCCTGCGCTGGGAAGGCGAG
The DNA here is from genome assembly GCF_003403015.1 of Fulvimarina endophytica. Lineage (GTDB taxonomy): Bacteria > Pseudomonadota > Alphaproteobacteria > Rhizobiales > Rhizobiaceae > Fulvimarina > Fulvimarina endophytica. Next base: position 684,642 of record NZ_QURL01000002.1, on the reverse strand, counting down.
CCCAAGGACGATCACTACGATCTCGAAAACCCGCTCGCGGCCTCCCATCAGGCGCTGATCTACGTCGATCCGGAAGGCCCGAACGGCAACGGCGATCCGATGGATTCGGCCCGCGATATCCGCACGACGTTCTCGCGCATGGCGATGAACGACGAGGAGACCGTGGCGCTCATCGCGGGCGGCCACGCCTTCGGCAAGTCCCACGGCATGACCTCGCCCGACAAGATCGGACCCGCCCCCGAAGGCGCGCCGATCGAGGCGATGGGCATGGGCTGGCACAATCCCAACGGCTCGGGCTTTGCCCAGTACACGATGACCAACGGCATCGAGGGCTCCTGGACGCCGAACCCGACCAAGTGGGACAACGACTATCTGACCAACCTCTTCAAATTCGAGTGGGAGCAGACCAAGTCGCCTGCCGGTGCCCTCCAGTGGCAGCCGAAGGACCCGAACGCGCCGAAGACGCCGGACGCCCATACCGACGAGATGCATCCCCTGATGATGATGACGTCGGACATCGCGCTGATCACCGATCCGGAATACCGCAAGATCTGCGAGAAGTTCCTGAACGACTTCGACGCCTTCACCGACGCCTTCTCGCGCGCCTGGTTCAAGCTCGTCCATCGCGACATGGGCCCGAAGGTCCGCTATCTCGGGCCCGAGGTTCCGGCCGAGGACCTCGACTGGCAGGATCCGATCCCCGACCTCGACCACGAGGTGGTGAACGATGCCGACATCGGGCAGCTGAAGGCGAAGATCCTCGATGGCGGCCTCACGGTCTCCGATCTCGTCTTCGTGGCCTGGAGCTCGGCCTCCACCTATCGCGATTCCGACAAGCGCGGCGGGGCGAACGGCGGCCGCATCGCGCTCGAGCCGCAGAACAGCTGGCAGGTCAACGATCCCGAGCGCACCGACAAGGTTCTGACGGCGCTGCGCCTGATCGCCGACGAGTTCAACGCCGCCCAGTCGGGCGGCAAGAGGATCTCGCTTGCCGACATCGTCGTTCTCGCCGGCTGCGCGGCCGTCGAGAAGGCCGCGAAGGATGCCGGCGTCGACGTGAAGGTCCCGTTCACCCCGGGCCGCATGGACACGACGCAGGAACTGACGAATGTCGAGTTCTTCGAGTGGCTGGAGCCGGTCTCGGACGGCTTCCGTAACTATCACCGCGAGGACATCGTCTACAACGTGCCGCCCGAGCAGCTCTTCCTCGACCGGGCGATGCTGCTTTCGCTGACGGCGCCCGAATGGACGGCCCTCGTCGGCGGGCTGCGCGTCCTCGACACGAACTGGGACGGCTCGAAGCACGGCGTCTTCACGGATCGTCCGGGGGTCCTGACGAACGACTTCTTCGTCAACCTGACCTCGCCGGACTACACCTGGAAGAAGGCGGATGCGGACGGCATGTCCTTCACGCTCAACGACTTCAAGTCGGACGAGGTGAAGTTCACGGCGACCCGCTGCGACCTGATCTTCGGCTCGAACGCCCAGCTGCGCCAGATCGCCGAAGTCTACGGCGCGTCCGACGGCCACGAACGCCTCGTCAAGGACTTCGTCGCCGCCTGGAACAAGGTGATGATGCTCGACCGCTACGACACCATCCCCTCGCTGAAAAAGGCCGCCTGAGCGGATCTCTTTCCCAAACCGGAAGACAAAAGAGAAAGGCCGGGGCTCCTCGCGGAGCCCCGGCCTTTTTTCATGTCCGCCCGAGATCGAGCCGCCCCTCCCGGCGCGTGTGTGCGAGGGATCAGTCCAGACGCTCGATCCGCAGCATCTGGGGCTCGCCTGCCAGATGGCCGTCATCTGAGATCGCCCGAAGCGCCTCGCGCACGGAGTTCTCCATGGTTTCGTGGGTGACGAGAATGACCATTGCGGTCGCCTTGTCGCCCTTGCCGGCGCGCTGACGCTGGACGATCGATTCGAGCGAGATCTGGTTCTCCGCCATGCGCGCCGCGATCGCGGCGAATGCGCCGACCTGATCGTGGACGGACATGCGGATGTAGTACCCGCCCTCATGGGCACGCATGCGCGCGCGCCGGTAGGGCTGGAGCTTGTCGACCGGAATGCCGAGCGTCGGAGGAACGACGCCGGTGGCGAGATCCATGATGTCGGAGAGAACGGCCGAGGCCGTCGCATCGCCTCCGGCCCCCGGTCCGGCCAGCATGATCGAGCCGAGGAGATCGGTATCGACGGCGACCGCATTGGTGACGCCGGACACCTGCGCCATCGCCTCGGCGGCCGGGATCAGCGCCGGATGGACGCGCTGCTCGATGCCGGTATCGGTCCTCTGGGCGACCGCGAGAAGCTTGATCGAGTAGCCGAGATCGGCGGCGGCGGCGATGTCCTCGGCTGTGACCTTCTCGATCCCCTCCACATAGATCGAACCGGAGTCGATCTCGGTGCCGAAGGCGAGAGAGGTAAGGATCGCGAGCTTGTGCGCGGCATCGAAGCCGCCGATGTCGAAGGTGGGATCGGCCTCGGCATAGCCGAGGTCCTGCGCATCCTTCAGGCAGACGTCGAAGGACAGTCCCTCGCGCTCCATCCGGGTCAGCATGTAGTTGCAAGTGCCGTTGAGAATGCCGTAGACCCGCGAGACCTCGTTGCCGGACAGGCTCTCGCGCATGGTCTTGATGATCGGGATGCCGCCGGCGACCGCCGCCTCATAGAGAAGTTCGGTGCCGTTCTCGGCTGCGAGGCGCGCGAGTTCGACGCCGTGATGGGCAAGCAGCGCCTTGTTGGCGGTGACGACCGGAATGCCTCGCGACAACGCCGCCCTGACGCTCTCGAGCGCAACCCCGTCCGACCCGCCGATCAGTTCGACGAAGCCGTCGATCTCCGCTTCCCCGGCAAGGCGCACCGCGTCCTCGAAGAAGGCGAGAGAGCTCGCATCGAAGCCCCGGTCCTTCGTGCGGTCGCGCGCCGAGACGGCGACGAGCTCGATCGGGCGACCGGCACGATGAACGATCGTATCGGCTTTGGTCTGAAGAAGGCGGGCAAGGCTCGCGCCGACGGTTCCAAGACCGGCAATGCCGATCCGCAAGGGTTTGGTCATGGCTGTTCAGTCGCACTTCGAAGAGGCTTCCGGAAAGCTCACGGCCAAAGCCGAGGTCCTTCCGGTGGCGATTGTCCGGATCGCGGGTACGGCCGAAATGCAGGACGGGGAGCCTCCCGGTGGATGATCCCCGCCCGTCTCGTCAGGCGCGTGCCCGCATGGGAACGACCTTTTGCCCATCTTCCTCACCCGTTGCAAGGAAGCGCTTGATGTTCCGCGCCGCCTGCCGGATGCGATGCTCGTTCTCGACCAGGGCGATGCGCACATGGTCGTCGCCATATTCGCCGAAGCCGATGCCCGGCGCGACGGCGACGTCGGCCTGCTCCACGAGGAGTTTCGAGAACTCCAGCGACCCCATCTCCTTGTAGGCGTCGGGCAGCGGCACCCAGGCGAACATGGTGGACGAGGGAGGCGGCACGGTCCATCCGGCCCGCCCGAAGGCATCGACGAGCACGTCGCGGCGCTTCTTGTAGACCTGACGGATCTCCGACACCGCCTTGTCGCCCTGGTTGATGGCCGTTGCCGCGGCCACCTGCACGGGCGTGAAGGCGCCATAGTCGAGATAGGACTTCACGCGGCCGAGCGCGGCGCAGATACGCTCGTTTCCGACCGCGAAGCCGATGCGCCAGCCCGGCATGGAATAGCTCTTCGACATGGAGGTGAACTCCACCGCCACATCCATCGCGCCTTCCACTTCGAGAACCGAGGGAGGCGGCACGTCGTCGAAATAGATCTCCGAATAGGCGAGATCGGAGATGACGATGATCTCGTGCTTCTTGGCGAAATCGACGACGTCCTTGTAGAACTCGCGCGTCGCCGTGTAGGCCGTCGGATTTCCGGGGAAGTTGAGGATGACGGCGATCGGCTTGGGGATCGAGTGGACGATCGCCCGCTCCATCGCCCGCAGGAAATCCTCGTCGGGCTTGGCCGGAAGCGCGCGGATCGTGCCGCCCGACATGATGAAGCCGAAGGCGTGGATCGGATAGGTCGGATTGGGGCAGAGGATCACGTCGCCCGGCGCCGTGATCGCCTGCGCCATATTGGCGAAGCCTTCCTTCGAGCCGAGCGTCGCGACCACCTGCCGGTTCGGATCGAGCTTCACGCCGAAACGCCGCTCGTAGAACGCCGCCTGGGCCTTGCGCAGACCATTGATGCCGCGCGAGGCCGAATAGCGGTGAGCGCGCGGATCGCGGGCGACCTCGCACAGCTTGTCGACGATGAAGGACGGCGTCGGCAGATCGGGATTGCCCATGCCCAGGTCGATGATATCGGCGCCCTTGGCCCGCGCGGCCGCCTTCAGCCGGTTGACCTCTTCGAACACGTAAGGGGGAAGGCGGCGGATCTTGTAGTAGTCTTCCATGGCTTCAACATCCTGCGGCACCGAAGGGTCCGCGATTAACTGAGGAATTCCATAAAGACCGAAGCGCGATCAGTTGGTCTGGGTTTCGGAGGCTTCGATCTGGCGCAGGACGTCTTGCGGTCGAGGCCCGCGCCCCGTCGTCCCGGAGGCTGCGGGCTGGCTGGCCGTCTGCTCGGCGACGGCCGCCTGACGCGCTCGCGCGTTCTGAAGCTGGGCGATCGTTCCCGCATTGCTCGAAACCGAGGCACCTGCCGCCGCGCGGCTCTGGGCGATGCCGGTGAAGGTCGCCTTCGTCTGGCTCACAGCTTCGTTGGAAAGCTGCGGGGCGGCCGCCGAGGGATAGGCGCCGAGCAGCGGATAGCCGTCTTCGCCCAGTCGCTGGGTCGAGGCCACACGGCCTGCCTGGCTCAGACGCGCCGCGCCGATGGAGGAATCCTCCTCGCCGGGAAACAGGCCCTGGCAACCCGCCAGCCCGAGGGAGGCGACGAGAAGACCGGCAATGCGCGAGGCGATCGATAAAGACATGACGAGGGACCTGTTTGAAATCGTCTCGCGTGTCATACTCTAGTAGATTACGATTTACAAAACGTCGAAAACCGTTCGCGCCAGTCTGGCACCAGAACCGGCGGCCGCGAACACCGGGCAAGACGCACGCCGGATCCGGCGACAGGGAGGAAACCGATGGCTGACAGGAACGACGGGCCGCGAGCGATCAGCGAACCCATACCGTTCTCCAGCGAATATGCGGTGAAGGACCCCGAAGCCTTCGCCATGAACATGGCCCGCATGTTCGAGCAGATCGGCAAGGCGGCGAGCGCCTGGATCGAGCCACGCGAGAAGGGCCAGGTCGTCGAGACGGGCCCGGTTTCCATGGTCGAGGTCGTCGAGACCCTCTCCAAGGTCGGCGAATACTGGATGACGGATCCGGCCCGCGCGATGGAAGCTCAGACGCGTCTCTTCGCGGGCTACATGTCTGTATGGAACAATTCCATCCGCCGCATGGCCGGCGACACGGCGAACGCGGAACACGTCTCTCCTGCCAAGGGCGACAAGCGCTTTTCGGACGAGGACTGGAACCAGAACTTCTTCTTCGATTTCCTGAAGCAAGTCTATCTGATGACCAGCCGCTGGGCCGACGAACTGGTGGAGGAGGCCAACGGTCTCGACGAACACACCCGGCACAAGGCCGCCTTCTACATGCGGCAGGTCTCCAACGCCCTGTCGCCGACCAATTTCATCATGACCAACCCGGAGATCTACCGGGAGACGATCCAGTCCAACGGCCAGAACCTCGTCAAGGGCATGAAGATGTTCGCCGAGGACATGGCGGCCGGCAAGGGCAATCTGAGGATCCGCCAGGCCGATTACGACGCGTTCGCCATCGGCAAGGACATCGCCCTCACCGAAGGCAAGGTGATCGCGCAGAACGAGATCTGCCAGATCCTCCAATACGCCCCGAAGACCGAGACCGTCTTCAAGCGGCCGATCCTCATCACCCCGCCCTGGATCAACAAATACTACATCCTCGACCTGAAGCCCGAGAAGAGCTTCATCGAATGGCTGGTCGAACAGGGGCACACGGTCTTCCTCATATCCTGGGTCAACCCGGACGAGCGCCATGCCGAGAAGACCTGGCAGGACTATATCGAGGAGGGCATCGTCTTCGGGCTCGACACCGCCGAGAAGGCGAGCGGGGCCAAGGAGTTCAACGTGATCGGCTACTGCGTCGGCGGCACGCTGCTGACCGCGGGCCTCTCCTATCTGAAGGCGCGGGGCGATACCCGTCCGCAGACGGCGACGCTCCTGACGACGCAGGTCGACTTCACCCATGCGGGCGACCTTCTCGTCTTCGTCGACGAGGACCAGCTGAAGACCCTGGAAGCCACCATGGACGCGAAGGGATATCTCGACGGCTCGCAGATGGCGCAGGCCTTCAACATGCTGCGCTCGGCCGATCTCATCTGGCCCTATTTCGTGAACAACTATCTGAAGGGCAAGGATCCGATGCCCTTCGACCTGTTGTTCTGGAACGCCGATGCGACGCGGATGCCCAAGGCGAACCACCTCTTCTATCTTCGCAACTGCTATCTCGAGAACAACCTGTCGGGCGGGGACATGGTGATCGGAAAGACGCCGATCGACCTCTCCAAGGTGGATATCCCGATCTACAATCTCGCCACCAAGGAAGATCATATCGCGCCGGCCAAGAGCGTCTATCGCGGATCCAAGTGCTTCGGCGGCGACGTGACCTTCGTGGTTTCGGGCTCGGGCCATATCGCCGGCGTCGTCAACCATCCCTCGCGCGGCAAGTATCAGTACTGGACGGGAGCCGACCCGGAAGACGGCGGCAGCTACGAGGACTGGCTGCAGAAGGCCGAGGAGCACAAGGGCTCCTGGTGGCCGCACTGGGCCGAATGGATCGCCGAGAAGAACGGCGAGGAGATGGTCAAGGCCCGCAAGCCGGGCGGCGGTAAGATCAAGCCGATCGAGGACGCGCCCGGCAGCTATGTGAAGGTGAAGACCTAAACATCGGGCGCACCGGCCGCATCCCGATCGGTGCATCGTCACTCGAACCCTGAGCCGGACCCGGGCCCTGGCCGTTACCGGAAGGGCTTTCAGCGCGCATGCCCTCACGGCCATCGTGGCGGCATGATGCGTTCGCGGTCGATATCGAGGCGCCGACAATTGGTCTGCCGCGCCCGATCGGACGGCGTCGCATCCGCGTGATTCGGGAAGTGCCGCGCGTCGCCGCACAGCTCCGAAGCGGGGCTTCGGGAAAAAGTTCATTTTACTTCCGGTGAAATCCAACGATAGACTGACCATCGTCGCGTGACGGATAGGGGCACGTTCCGGGAGCGCGACGACCCTCGGGAGGGGATCTGCCATGTCGACGCTCGCCGAAACCCGGACGACCGCCGAAACCGATGCGTCCGGCCGTCCGGCCTCGAGCGCCGTCCACCGGCTTTCCGCCTTGCAGGCATCCGTCGAGGCCGGCCTCGTCGGACGGTCCGATCTCGTCGAACGACTGATGATCGCGCTTCTGTGCGGCGGCCATCTTCTGCTCGAGGGCCCGCCGGGCCTTGCCAAGACACGCGCGGTGAAGCTCCTGTCGAACGGCCTGGAGAGCTCATTCTCGCGCATCCAGTGCACGCCCGACCTGATGCCCGCCGATCTGACCGGAACCCAGGTTTTCCGGCCCGAGGCCGGCCGGTTCGAGTTCGTCGAGGGCCCGATCTTCCATTCCCTCGTCCTCGTCGACGAGATCAACCGCGCACCGCCCAAGGTCCAGTCCGCACTGCTCGAGGCGATGGCCGAATCGCAGGTGACGGCCGGCGGCGTCACCTATCGCCTGCCCCAGCCCTTCATGGTCGTCGCGACCCAGAACTCCATCGAGCACGAAGGCACCTTTCCCCTCCCCGAGGCCCAGCTCGATCGCTTCCTGATGCATGTGATGGTCGGCCTTCCCGATGCGGCCGCCGAACTTGCGATCCTCGATCTCGTGGAACGGGAAACGGCGGCGCCGAGCAGTGCAGCGGGTGAGCCGATCTCGGCGGACGAGATCCTGAAGGCCCGCTCCGAGGTCGCCGCGATCCATCTCGCGCCCGCCCTCAAGGACTATATCGTCCGCCTGGTGATGGCGACGCGCGATCCCGCGTCGGGATCCGGCATCACGGACGAGATCGAGCATGCCGTCTCGCCGCGCGGCACCCTGGCACTCGCGGCAGCCGCGCGGGCCCGCGCCTATCTGCGCGGACGCGACTTCGCGATTCCTGAGGATGTCGGCGAACTCGCGCCGCAGATCCTCGCCCATCGCATCATCCCCACCTGGCGCGCGGCCGCGGACGGGGCGACCGGACGAAGCATCGTCGAAAAGCTCCTGTCGCGGATCGAGCCTCACTGATGGCTCTGCCTGGAGCGGCAGGACGGGACGAAGCGACGTCCGTCAGCGCCGAGACGCTGTTCGCGTTGCGCCATATCGTGCGGCATGTTCCCGAGCACCGCCTTCAGCCGACCGGTCGCCATGGCGGCTTCATTGGCAAGAAGCGGGGCAACGGGCTGGAGATCGTCGACGTCAGGCCCTTCGTCGACGGGGACGATGCCCGTCACATCGACGCCGCCGCGACGGCCCGGACCGCCAAGACCCATGTGCGCACCTTTCGCGACGAACGCGAGCGCACGGCGCTCCTCATCGCGGATTTCCGCAGCTCCATGGTGTGGGGCACACGCCGGCGCCTGCGCTCCGTCGCGGCCGCAGGTGCCCTCGCATTGGCAGGCTGGCGCGTCGTCGAAGGCGGCGGCCGGGTGGCGCTTCTCGCCCAGGGCGTCGACGACCAGATCTATCTTCCGCCCCGCTCGCGCGAGCGAGCGATGGCGGCGGTGACGGCGACGCTCGAAGAAGTTCACCGGGGCAGCATCGGCGCGCTCGAGACCGGGCGAACGGGCGCGGCGAGCCTCGAACATCTTCTCGAACAGGCGATCGCCCGTTCGAGCAGCGGCACGACGATCGTGCTCGCCTCCTCGCTCGACGATACGGGTCCCGGTTTCGACCGGCTCCTCGTCGCCGCCCGGCGCCGTTTCGAGATCGTGCTCCTCCTGATTCGCGATCCGTTCGAGACGCACTCTCCGAAGGGCGCCTATCCGTTTCTCGTGATCGGCGAGGACCAGACGGCGTCCATGCGCTGGGGGTTCGTGGCGAGCGACAGAAAGGACCGGATGGATCGGCGGATCGAGGCCCTTCGCTCGTCCGGCATCGACCTGCGCGTGGTGGAGACGAATGCCGAGTGGGCCGAGATCGCGACGGCATTGGAGACGGTGGATGGACCCGGACCTCGTCGCTGATCTCCGCCCGATCCGCCTTCCCGAGGGCTTCGAGGCGTTCGACCTTCAGGGCGCGCTCGCGGTCTTCTCGGTCGCGATCCTCATCGGGCTTCTGCTGGCCTATGGCGTGTCTCTTGCGAGCGAGCGCAAGCCTTCGCTGCGAAGAGCCATCGCGCACGATCTGGCCGAGGCGAGGACGCTCGCGCCCGCCGAGCGCCTTCTCGCCCAGAGCCGCGCCCTCGCCGCTCTGGAGGAAAAGCTGAAGGCCGGGCGCCGGAAGCCGGTGGCGGCAGCGACACGATCCGGCGTCCTCGCATTGAAGAGCGAGCTGTCGCACTCGCTCTACGCCCCGGCGCCGGACATCGATCTCGAACGGGTCGACCGGGAGATCCTGGGTCTTGCGACGGCAGCGCGGGTCTGAGCGCATGTGGAGTTTTGCAAGTCCCCTCGTCTTTCTTTTGCTTCCCCTGCCGTTTCTCGCCATCCGGCTCCTGCCGGGCCGGCGCGCGGTGACGGGCGCCCTCCTCGTTCCCGCGAGCATCGCGCAGACCTTTCCGGCGAACACCGGGGAAGCCGTGCGGCTGCGGGTGAGCCGCGCGATCCCCATCGTCCTCTGGCTGTCCCTCCTCATCGCGCTGGCCGGTCCGCAGCGGCTCGAACCCGTGCAGGCCCTGCCCGCGACCGGCCGCGACCTCATCCTCGCCATCGATCTTTCCGGCAGCATGGAGCGGGAGGATTTCGATCTCGACGGACGGACGGTGAGCCGGCTCGATGCGGTCAAGGCCGTCGGAAAACAGTTCGTCATGAGCCGGGCGGGCGACCGGGTGGGTCTCGTCCTCTTCGCCGAGTTCGCCTATGCGGCAAGCCCCCTCACCTTCGACGTCGCCGCCGTCTCCCGCATCATCGACGAGGCGACCATCGGCATTTCCGGCAGATCCACCGCGATCGCCGGCGGGCTCGGGCTGGCGCTGAAACGGCTGGAAGCCTCGGACGCCCAATCGAAGGTCGTCGTCCTTCTCTCGGACGGCTCCGATACCAGCGGCGATGTCCTGCCGCGCGATGCGGCCCGGCTCGCCAAGCGGCTCGGCGTGACGGTCCATACGATCGCACTCGGACCGGAGGACATGGAGACCGCGCCCAAGACCCGGGACGCCGTCGACACCGCCACCTTGCGCGACATCGCCGAGACCAGCGGCGGCCAGACCTTCCGTGTTCGGAACACGGCCGATCTCGTCGCCGTCACGCGCGAGATCGAGCGATTGGAGGCGAGCGGTTTCGACAAGCCGGCCGCGACCGTCAGGCAGGACTACTGGCCCTATCCGGCCATTCTCGCCTTCGCGCTCGCCATCTTCCTCATCGCCAGCCGAAGGTCGATCTGATCCATGGAACTCGGACCCGTCCTTCTCCTGCGGCCCTTGTGGCTCCTCGCCATTCCCGCGCTCGTTCTTCTCACCGTCCTCGCCCTGAGGCGCGCGCGCGGTCTCGGCGCATGGGAACGGGCGATCGACCCCGAACTCCTCTCGGCGCTTCGGCGGTTCGGCCGCGTGGTTCCCGGCAAGGCGCGGCGCATCCTGCCGCCGGTCGGCATCGCGGCGGTCACCGCCCTCGCCTTGTCGAGCCCGGCGACCCGCACATCCGATCCGCAGACCTTCCGCAATCTCGACGGCGTCGTCGTCGCGATCGATCTCTCGCGCTCGATCGTCGAGGGCGGGGGGCTCGATGATGCGCAGATCGCGGTCCAGAGCGTTCTGCAGAATTCGGGCGGACGTCCCGTCGCGATGATCCTCTTTTCCGGGGACGCCTATATGGCGAGCGCCTTCACGACGGATGCCGGCGCCCTTTCCCCGCTTCTCGCCGTGCTCGGCGGCGATATCATACCCAATCCCGGCTCGCGGGCGGACCGCGCCCTCGCGCTCGCCGAGAAGGTGTTCTCGGAGGCCGGCATCCTCTCGGGCGACGTGGTGCTCGTCACCGATGGCGACCATCTGACGCCGGAGGCCGGGGACATCGCCTCCCGGCTCGCCTCCAACGACATCCATGTGGATGCCCTGCTGATCGAACCCTCGGGCCGCAACGGCGACATGCCGCCAGCCGACCCGGCGGCGCTGGAACGGCTGACGGAGATCGGAGGCGGAGCGTTCGGATCGGCGGCCGACCCGGCGCCCACCGCACGCGCGATCGGCCGCCGGGCCGCGCAGAACCTTACGACGGGCGAAGCCGCGGCGCTCTTCTATCGCGATTACGGCCGCTACGGTCTCGTCCTCGCTTTGCCCTTCGCCCTTCTCCTCTTCAGACGGACGACCTGAGATGAACCGGCTCGTGATCGTCGCCTGCCTTGCCCTCTCCATCGCCGCCGCCATCAGTGCGGGACGCGAAGCCTTCGGCAAGCTCCTCTTCGTCTCCGGGTTTCCCGCGCTTGCCGAAGGCCTCGTCCACGACGACCAGCTCGACGGCATCGCCCGTTTCGAGACCGGCGACTATGCCGGGGCGGATGTCGCCTTCGCGAAGGCCGGGTCGCAGGCCACCTATAATCGCGCAATGTCCCTCGCGGCCCTCGGCGACTATGCCCTGAGCGTCGCCTATTTCGACGCCGTGCTCTTCGTCGATCCGAACGACGACGATGCCCGGTTCAACCGCGACCTCATCGCGGAGCGGGTGCCGGATGTCGTGTCGGAATCGAACGACATCGACGGCGTAGTCGCGCGGATGGAGGCGGAAGAATCCCAGGCGCAGGCGACCAAGCGCGATATCCTGGAGGGCCTGACGCTCGCCGAGACGCGCAGCATTCTCGACCCGCGCGTCCAGCGTCTGACCGCCGCGACCGAAGGCTGGCTTGCGACCCTCGCCGACGAACCGGCGCTCTACCTGAAGCGCCGCATCCAGGCCGAACACGAACGCCGGCAGGATCTCGGCCTTGCCTATCCACCGGAGAACAGCGCATGGTGACGGCTCCTCTCGCACGCGCGCTCGCAGCGCTCGTCCTCCTTGCGGGGTTCCTGTTCCATCAAGGTGCGGCTCCGGCGAACGCCGCTCCGCAGGTCGAGGATGGGGCGACCCGCCTCGTCGTCGAAATCGAGGCCGGGAGCCCGACGCCTTATGTCGGCGAGATGATCCTCGTGACGATCACCGGCTATTACGACGTGACAGTCGCGCTGGAGAAATTCCAAGGCATCGAACTTCCCAATTTCACCTGGCTACAGCTCGGGCGCGACGTCTGGTCCAAGGCACGGGTCGACGGGCGCGAGTTCACGACGGTGACGCGAAGGCTCGCGATCTACGGCGAGAAGGCGGGGCTCCAGCATATCGGCCCCTTCACGCACCATCTCACGCTCACGGAAGGAAAATCGACGCGCTTTCTCCACGACGTCGTCTCCAACACCGTCGACATCGTCATCGAGCCGAAGCCCAGGACCAATGGCGACTGGTGGTTTCCCGCCTCCAGCGCGGTCCTGACGGACGAATGGGACATGGACCCTTCGAAGATGGCGAACGGGGCGACCGCGACGCGGACGATCACCATCACCGCCGCGGGCCAACCGGGAGAGGCGCTGCCCAATCCTCCCTACATGTCCGCGCCCTGGCTGATTTCGTTCATCGCGCCCGAGGAGCGCTCGACGGAGATCACGCCGGACGGGCCCATCGGCAAGGTCACATGGCGCTGGCGCCTGAGGCCCTCGGACTCAGAACCCGGACGCATCCGCGCCTTCCATATTCCCTGGTTCGACACCGTCGACAGGACGATGCGGGACCTCACGATCGATTCCCAGGACGTCGCCTTCGCACTGGTCGCCGAGACCCGCCGCAGGGAGAGCGCGAAACCGGACTTCACCGGGCTCGCGGTTCCGCTGATTCTCGGCCTCATCGTTCCGGTCGTCGCCATCCTGCCCGGCCGGCGGCTTCTTTCCATGCGAAGCATCCGCTCGCGCCTTTCCGCGCGGCTTCCGTCGCGCGACGATATCGGGCTGCGGCTCGCGCTGTGGCGCGGCGATGCGCGGGCCTATCGCAGACATGCCGCACGGCTTCTGGCGGATCCTGCCGGCCCTGATCACGCAGAGCGCGCAGAGCGCACAGGGCGCGCGCTCGCCGAACTCGACCATGCTCTTTACGCAAAGGGTGCGGACGGCGCCGCCGTAAACCTGCGCGACATCCATCGCCGGATGGTGTCGCCCGAGCTTGCGCGGCGCGGGCACTGAACGCAGCATCCCATTGCCTGGCGACTGGATCGAGCGAAACGGGACGAAGGGTTCAAACGAAGACGGCCGGCGCAGGATGAGCGCCGGCCGTCTTCGGGAACTGTCGGATCGAGGGCGCGATCAGCGCTTCAGGTTCACCAGGAGATCGAGCATTTCCGAACCGGTCTGGAAGACCTTCGAATTGGCCGTGTAGTTCTTCTGCGAGACGATCATCGCGGTGAGTTCCTCGGCGATGTCCACGTTCGACTCTTCGAGCGCGCCCGAGCGGGTCGTTCCGAAGCCGGCATCACCGGCCTTGCCGAACTGGGCGGCGCCGGAATCGCGGGTTTCGAAGAAGAGGTTGCCGGTCTGCACTTCGAGCTGATCGGCGCTCTTGAAGCGGGCGAGGCTGAGCGTCGCGATTTCCTTGGTCTGGCCGGTTCCCAGCCGGCCCGTGACGACGCCCCCGGAGGTGACCGAGAAGCTTTCGTAGAAGCCGGCCGGATTGCCGTTGGCCGACATCTCGCTGGAGAACGGGGCGTTGAACTGGGTCAGGCCGGAGAAGGTACCGACCACGGGCGAGCCGTCGGCGAGCGCCAGATTGACCGCGCCGGCCGCCGCCGTCGGATTTCCGTTGAGGCCGAAGGCGATGGGTCCGGCGGTCGCGATGCTGGCGCCTGCCTCGTTCGTGAAGTTGAAGTTCCACGTGCCGCTCGTCGGCGGCGTGCCTGCGGCAGCTCCTGCCGTCTTCTCTGCGGTCACCCGGATCGTCTGCGGCGTGCCGAGCTGGTCGTAGACGACGACGGAGGTGGTCTGCTTGTCGCCCACCACGGCCGAACTCGGAAGCTGGAACTTCATGTCCATGTTCTCCGTCGCGACCGGGGCGATGTTCTGGTTGACCGGCAGCGTGATCGGAACGGTCTGGTTCGCCTCGTTCTTGGTCGAAAGGCGCTGGCCGGCCGCGTTTACGAGGTAGGTCACCTCCGCGCCGTTGTCGTCGACGATGGTCTTCTGAACGAAGGCGCCGGCGCGGGTATAGGCATCCTGGCCGCCCTCGGACTGGACGATGAAGAAGCCGTCGCCCTCGATGGCGAGATCCGTGGCGGAGGTCGAGGACGTCATCGATCCCTGCTGGGTGATGTCCCGGCGGGTCTGGGAAAGCACCGAACCGGACTGGTAAGCCCCGCCCCCGCCGCTATCGAGAACGAGGGTCGAGAACTCCACATCGGCCCGCTTGTAGCCGGTGGTCGACGAGTTCGCGATATTGTCGGAGACAGCCGAAAGCTTGTTGGCCTGTGCATTCATGCCCGAGACGCTCGTGCGGAAAACGCCGTTGATGCTCATTCGATAAGCCTGTGCCCAGTTGGTCGGTTTGGGCCGCACCCTACCCCACCGGACTGACCCGAGGGTGGAGGACCGGCGAGACCGACGGCGCCCGGGCTCGCGTCTCAATTCGTGGGCGCGGCTCCCTCAGTGGCAAGCCTTTCGGCACGCTCCAGCAGTTTCTCGCGGCTCGCCACGAACCCACCTTCCGCCCAGGCGCGCTTCAGCCGTTCGATCGCCCGGCCGAGTTCTGGCCCCGGCTCGTAGCCTTTCTCGATCAGATCCCTGCCAGTCACCGGAAACGGCGGCGGCGCGAAGGCTTCGGCGATCGCAAGCTGGTTGCGCAAGGCTGCCGTCCGGTTGAGATCCTCCTTCTGGCGCGCAAGGGCCAGAGCGAGTTTCAGGCGGTCGACGATCGCCGTCCGGTCGCCGAAATAGAGGCGCGCGCGAAAGGCTCCGTCGCCTTCGTCCGGCATCGGCGCCTCGGCATGGGCATAGGCGAGAAGCCGGTCGCGCTCCTCGTTGGAGAGCTTCAGCCGCTTCGCGATCCCGTTCAGACGCTCGGCATCGGGCGGAAGGATCGAGAGAAGGCGAAGCATCGGATCGGGGGTCCAGCCGAAAGCCGCCTCGGCTTCGATCAGCGGATGCAGGTTGTCGATGCCCCAGCGCTCGCCCTCCGGCAGAACGGTGGTCAGGACGCCCGCCTGTCGCATCCAGAGAAGCGCGCGGCTGGGATCGGCTGCACCGAGAAGCTTCTTCAGTTCGGACCAGACCCGCTCTCCCGAAAGATTGACGAGGCCTGCCTTCAGCTTGGCCGAGGCTCGGATGCCCTCCGCATCGGGCCGGCCGGTGCCGTACCAGGCGAAGAAGCGGAAGAAGCGCAGGATGCGCAGATAATCCTCCTCGATGCGCGTTGCGGCGTCACCGATGAAGCGCAGGGTGCGGGTCGAGATATCGTCGAGGCCGCCGACGGGATCGAAGACCCGGCCGTCCGGTCCGGCATAGAGCGCGTTGATCGTGAAATCGCGCCGCGCGGCGTCGGCCTGCCAGTCGCGCCCGAAACTCACCGTCGCGTGCCGCCCGTCCGTCGCGATGTCGCGGCGAAGAGTCGTGACTTCGAAAACCTCTCCCTCGGCGACGACCGTGATCGTGCCGTGCTCGAAACCGGTCGGAACCGCCTTGAACCCGGCCGCCTCGACGCGGCGGATCGTCTCCTCGGGACGGCAGGTGGTCGCGATGTCGATATCGCTGACGGGTGAGCCGAGCAGCGCGTTTCGCACGGTCCCGCCGACAATGCGGGCCTCCTCGCCATCGCTGTTCAAGATCGCCAGAACGGACTGAAGGATCGGATCGCGCAGCCATTCGGCGTCGATGCGGGTCTCGGTCATGCGTAGTATCTCTCGTAAAGCGTCCGCAGGATGCCGGCGGTCACGCCCCAGATGTAGCGCTCTCCATGGGGCATTTCGTAGAAATGGCGCTCGACGCCGCCGAAGGCCCGGGATGCGCGCCGATGATTGGCCGCGTTCATCAGGAAGGAGAGCGGCGTCTCGAAGATGTCCGCCACCTCGTCGGGATTGGCCTTGAGCTTGAAGCCCGGCGCTACGATGGCGACCACCGGGGTGATGCGGAACCCGGTCGTCGTCAGGTAGCGCGGAAGGCGTCCGAGGATCTCGACATGGCGTGCGGCGAGATCGATCTCCTCGCGTGCCTCTCGAAGCGCCGCCGCCTCGACCGAGGCGTCCTCCGGGTCGACCGAGCCGCCGGGAAAGGCGATCTGCCCGGAATGCTTGCGCAGCGAACGGGATCGTTCGGTGAGGATCACGCTCGCACCCTCCGCCCGGTCGACGACGGGAACGAGAACGGCCGCCTCCCTCGCATCCCGGTCCTCCATCAGCTGGACGATGTCCGGATTGAGGAGATGGTCGCCGAACTCGACGCCGGTGCCCGGCTCGTCCTTGCGTGTCTCGAAGCGCTGTCTGAGATCCTCCGCCGTGAACGGCATGGAGGCTTGAACGGCGGGCATGCTCATCGCTCCCGTTCTCCGCTTCGCGGTCCCTCGAAACGGGTCCCGCCGGACGTCAGGAAGTAGCCTTCCCCATCCTCCTCGAGCCAGCCGGCGAGTTCGAGGGCGACGGCCCGGCTCGCCTTGGCGCGCAGCCGTCCGCGCACCGTCAGATAGGGCACGAAGTCCTCCTCGATGTCGGCGGGAAGATGGACCGGCCGTTCCGCATCCGCGGTGACGAGATCGCCCACATTCGTGCGAAAGGTGAGGACGGGTCCCTGCGGCGAGATCGTCCGCACCACTTCGACCGCCATGAACGGCGCATCCTCGACCTCGATCCGCAGCTTTTCCACGGGCGTTACGAGATAGGTCGCCCCGCCCGCCTCCGTCTTCAGGATCGAGGCGAAGAGCCGCACCAGCGGCTCGCGCC
Source organism: Fulvimarina endophytica (assembly GCF_003403015.1). Taxonomy (GTDB): domain Bacteria; phylum Pseudomonadota; class Alphaproteobacteria; order Rhizobiales; family Rhizobiaceae; genus Fulvimarina; species Fulvimarina endophytica. The sequence continues at coordinate 667,488 of NZ_QURL01000002.1, read as the reverse complement.
CGATGAGCCGGCCCTCGTGATACCAGCGTCCATCGGCCGCGATGCGGATATCGATCCGGCCGCAATCGGGTGGATCCCATGTGTCGACAGGCGCGCCGCCGGAGCTTGCCTTGGCCGCCCGGCCGGCAAGGGCGATGAGATCGGCGGATGGTGCGTCGTTTGGCTCGTCCATGGGCGGGCATATAGTCCGCTGCGATCTTTCTTTGGACCCATTGCCGCGCAAGTTTTCCCTCCGAGACGCTCCGATGTCACGAAAGCGTTGGAGCGACGGCCTTGCCTCAAATGAGGCCAACCTCTTTCATATGTTTAACTTGCATGCCCTCCTCCGGTTCGGGCATCTGGTCGCAAGGTCCGGCGACCGCAACCACCGGGGAACGATCGAAGGACGCGTCATGACGGCTCATACGACAACCGATGCCACGCTCAGCGAGACGGAGATCGTCGAACGGGCCGAACGGGCCCTCTCCGATATCGCAAGGGTCAGGCAATCCGTCGGCACGGTGATCTTCGGGCAGGAGAGCGTCGTCGAGCAGAGCCTGATTGCGATTCTCGCCGGCGGCCACGGCCTTCTGGTCGGCGTTCCGGGCCTTGCCAAGACCAAGCTCGTCGAAACGCTCGGCGGCGCGCTGGGCCTCGATGGCCGGCGCATCCAGTTCACGCCGGACCTCATGCCCTCCGACATCGTCGGCACCGAGGTGATGGATCAGGACGAGACGGGACGCCGCTCGTTCCGCTATGTGAAGGGCCCGGTCTTCGCGCAGCTTCTCATGGCCGACGAGATCAACCGCGCCTCGCCGAGAACCCAGTCGGCCCTCCTCCAGTCCATGCAGGAATATCACGTGACGGTGGCCGGCGAGCGTCACGACCTGCCGCGCCCCTTCCACGTTCTGGCGACCCAGAATCCGCTCGAACAGGAAGGCACCTATCCGCTTCCCGAGGCCCAGCTCGATCGCTTCCTGATGCAGATCGACGTCTTCTATCCGGATCTCGAGGCCGAGCGACGTATTCTTCTGGAGACCACCGGCGGGCCTTCGAGCGACCGGGTCGAGGCCGTCATGACACCGGAGCGGCTCATCGAGATCCAGTCGCTCGTGCGCCGTCTGCCCGTTGCCGACAGCGTCGTCGAGGCGATCCTGAACCTCGTGCGCTCGGCGCGTCCGGGCAGCGGCCACAAGGAAGCCGAGAGCCATATCGCCTGGGGCCCTGGTCCCCGCGCCTCGCAGGCGCTGATGACCTGCGTGCGCGCACGCGCCCTCTACGACGGTCGCCTCTCTCCATCCACCGACGACGTCATCGCGCTGGCTGAACCGATCCTGCAGCATCGCATGGCCCTGAACTTCGCGGCCCGCGCCGAGGGCATGAGCGTGCGCGACGTCATCGCGGCCCTGAAGCGCGACATCGCCTGAGCCTGCCAAACCGTCCGCCCTTCCCCGTCTCGTAGAACAGGCACCATCAAGGCCCATGCCGATCGGTACGACGACAGACCTGACGCCATCGGGCGACGCTCTCGCGAGAGCCCGCCAGAGGGCGGCCCTGATGCCCGACCTCCTGGTGGAGGCCAACCGCGTCGTCTCGACCGTGATCTCCGGCTGGCACGGCCGCAAGCGTCGGGGCGTCGGCGAGAATTTCTGGCAGTTCCGGCCCTTCGTCGACGGCGAGCAGGTCTCCCGCATCGACTGGCGGCGTTCGGCGCGCGACGACCATCTCTATCTGCGCGACAGGGAGTGGGAGGCGGCCCACACGATCTGGCTCTGGGCCGATCCGTCCCCCTCCATGCGGTTCAAGTCGAACACCGCTCAGGTCTCGAAGGAGTCGCGTGCGCTCGTCCTTGTTCTGTCGCTCGCCGAACTCCTGTCGCGCTCGGGCGAGCGCGTCGGCTATCCCGGCGTGATCGATCCGATTTCCGCCCGCAACGCGGCCGAGCGGATCGCCGCCGCCCTGTCCATGCGCCGGCCGGATGACGGCTTTCCGGCCGACGATCGCTTCCGTCGCTTCTCGGAGGTGGTTCTCGTCTCCGATTTCCTCGATCCGATCGAGGAGACCCTCGCTCGGATCGACCGGATCGGCTCGCGCGGCGTTCGCGGTCACCTCGTGATGGTGAACGATCCGGCCGAAGAGGTCTTCCCCTATAGCGGGCGAACCGAGTTCCGCGATCCCGAGACCGGCGCGAAGCTGACCGCCGGCCGGGCCGAATCCCTGAAGGCCGACTATCGCAACCTGATGGCGGCGAGGCGCGAGACCCTGTCGGCCCAATGCCGGCGCCTCGGCTGGAGCTTCATCGCCCACCGCACGGATCATCTCGCCTCGTCTGTACTCGTCGCCCTCCATGGCCAGCTGTCGGGCGCGCCGCAGGCGCCGCGGAGAAGCGCGTGATCCCGGGCCTCAGCCTCACCTTCGGAGCGCCACTGGTGCTTGCGGGCCTCCTGGCGCTGCCGGTGATCTGGTGGCTCCTAAAGCTGACGCCGCCGCGCCCGCAGACCGAGACCTTTCCTCCCCTGCGTATCCTGCAGCGGATCCTGAAGGCCGAGGAAACGCCGTCGAAGTCGCCCTGGTGGCTGACGCTCCTGCGCCTCATCCTCGCCGCCTGCGTCATCTTCGCGCTCGCCGCCCCGACGCTCAATCCGCGCGAGAGCGTCCTGTCCGGCTCCGGTCCCGTCGTCGTGATGATCGACAACGGATGGTCGAGCGCGCGGGACTGGGACATGACCGTCTCGACCGCCCGCACCGTCATCGGGCAGGCCGGCGAATCCGGGCGGCCGGTCTCCCTCGTCCTGACCGCCGACGGCCCCGAGAACGACGCGACGCCCGTGGAAGCGGTGACCGCTCTCGAACGGCTCGCCGCCGCGACCCCGCGCCCCATTCCGGTCGATCGTCTCGCCGCGAGCGAGCGGCTCGCCACCGCTCTTGACGGCGAGACGCCCGGCTCGCTCCTCTTCCTGTCCGATGGGCTCGACAGCGAGGCGAGCGAGGCCGCGGCCAAGATCGCCCGCAATCTCGGCGCCGGCGAAACCCTCGTCTACGAGCCCTCGATCGAGGCCGTCATCGGCCTCACCCGCGCCGACAACTCGACGGATGCGCTCGTCGTCGACGCGGTCCGCCCCTCCGGCCGCAGCACCGGCTACCAGGCCGATCTTCTCGCCGTGGACAATCAGGGTCGCGAGATCGCGCGCACGCTTCTCAGTTTCGGTTCGGGGGAGACACAGGCCGAGGCGCGGTTCGAAATTCCGGTCGAGCTGCGCAACGACATCGCCCGGCTCCAGGTCGAGACCCCGTCCAACGCGGCCGAAGTGCGGCTGGTCGACGACGCGTTCCGCCGCAGGCGGGTCGCCCTCGTCTCGGGCGAGACGGCCGATCTCGCGCAGCCGCTCCTGTCGCCGCTCTACTATATCAGCCGGGCGCTCGAGCCCTATGCCGACATCGTGCGCGCCCGCAGTGCCGACCTCTCCGTCGCCATTCCGAATCTTCTCGAACAGCGCCCGTCCGTAGTGGTTCTCGCCGATATCGGCGTCTTGCCGGAGACGGCGCGCGAGGCACTGCAGACCTTCGTGGAAAACGGCGGCTATCTCGTGCGCTTTGCAGGCCCGCGGCTCGCCGCGACCACCGGCGAGGACAGTCTCGTGCCCGTGCGCCTGCGCAGCGGCGAACGTCAGCTGGGCGGCGCCATGTCCTGGGTCGAGCCGCAGACCGTCGCGGCGATGGATGCGGACAGCCCGTTTGCCGGAATCGCCATTCCGGACGACGTGACCGTTTCGCGTCAGGTGCTGGCCGAACCCTCGGTGGAACTTGCCGACCGCACATGGGCGAGCCTTTCGGACGGCACCCCCCTCGTGACCGCCGAATCCGTCGGCGCCGGTACCATCGTCCTCTTCCACGTGACCGCCGAGGCCACATGGTCGAACCTGCCGATTTCCGGCGCCTTCGTCGACATGCTGCGCCGCATCGTCTCCCTGTCGCGCGCGGAAGGCGGGGGGCCGGCCGAGCGCGAGGGCGTTTCGCAGAGCCTGCCTCCTTACCGCGTCCTGTCGGCGGACGGGCGTCTCGTTGCCCCCGGCCCGGAGGTCGAACCCCTGGAGACCGGCGGGACCGTTCTGGTGGATGCCGCCCATCCGCCGGGGCTCTACGGCACGGAAGAGGGCTACCGGGCGCTCAATCTCATGGGGCCGGAGACGACACTCTCGCCGCTGCCGGATCTCGAATGGGGGCCGAACACGACTGCCATGCAATACGAATCCGACGACGCCGTCGATCTCGCCCCCTGGCTTCTGGCCATCGCGCTGTTCCTGTTCGCCCTCGATGCGCTGGCCCTGTTCCTCATGAACGGCGGCTCGGCGAGGCTGAAGAGCCTTGCAATGCGGCGCGGGCGCTCGTCGCTTCCCAATCTGGCGGTCCTCGGTCTCGGCGCGGCTCTCGTTCTCGCCGCCCCGTCCTCCAAGGCGTTCGCCCAGGAGACGGAAGCGGGCGAGGCGAGCAGTTCCTCCGATACTCCGGCGCTCCCCGATCTCGCCGACATGCAGCGCGCCGTCGAGGCGACGGAAAAGACCCATCTCGCCTATGTGCTGACCGGCGACGGGCCGACCGACGATCTGTCCGCCGCCGGGCTCTCGGGCCTGTCACAGTTCATCGCATCGAAGACCGCGCTCGAACCGGGCGATCCGATGGGCGTCGACATCGAGACCGACGAACTCGCCTTCTTTCCGCTGATCTACTGGCCGATCGATCCGGCGACGCCGATGCCGTCCGACGAGGCGATCAGCCGGATCGACGCCTATATGAAGCAGGGCGGGACCGTGCTCTTCGACGTGGCCGGCAACGAGATGACGGGGCTTTCGGGCGACAGCGTCTCGCCGGGCCAGATGCGCCTTCGCGAAATCATCGGCGATCTCGACATCCCGCCTTTGCAGCCGGTTCCGGCCGATCACGTCCTGACCAAGTCCTTCTACATCCTCGACGACTTCGTCGGTCGCTATTCGGGCTCGGAACTCTGGGTGGAGAGCCTCGTCGCCGATTCGGAAGGCGAGTTGCGGCCGGCACGCGGCGGCGACGGGGTCTCCTCGATCATGATCACGTCGAACGACTTCGCCAGCGCATGGGCCGTGGATGACGCCGGACTGTTCCTTTATCCGACGGCCTCCACCAACCCCATGCAGCGCGAATATGCGTATCGGGCGGGCGTCAACATCGTGATGTATGTGCTGACCGGGAACTACAAAGCCGATCAGGTGCATGTGCCGGCGCTTCTCGAAAGGCTCGGTCAGTGATGAACTGGTCCTTCGACTTCGCCCCCTTCTTCTCCTGGACGACGATCCTTCTCATCGCCGTCCCGGCCGCCATCATCGGAGCGGGACTGCTCCTTGCCGGCATCCGTGGTGCCGTCGTGCGCATCGCAGCGCTCGCCGCGCTGATCCTCGCGCTCGTCAATCCGGTGGTGCTGCGCGAGGAACGCGATCCGTTGAAAAGCGTCGTCGCGATCGTCGCCGATCGCAGCCAGAGCCAGACCATCGAGAACCGCGAGGCCGAGACGACCGAAGCCGTGGAGGCCCTGCGCACGAGCCTTGCGCGCTTCCCGGAATTCGAGGTGCGCACGGTCGAGGCGCGGTCCGGCGACACGCCCAACAGCGATGCGACCACCGCGCTCTTCTCCGCCATGTCGCGCGCGCTCGACGACGTGCCGCCCTCGCGCGTCGCAGGCGCGATCATGGTCACCGACGGTCAGGTCCACGACATTCCGCAAAGCGCGGCCGATCTCGGCTTCGACGCACCGATCCACGGCCTCGTCACGGGCCGGGCGGACGAGTTCGACCGGCGTGTCGAGATCGTATCTGCGCCGCGCTTCGGCCTCGTGGACGAACCCCAGACCATGACCTACCGCCTCTTCGAGGACGGCCCCTCCCCAGGCGGGCCGGTTCCGGTGGATGTCTATCTCAACGGCGACCTCGTCTCGCGCGAGACCGCGAGCGTCGGCGAGGAGAACCGGTTCACTTTCGAGCTGCCGCGCGCCGGCCGCAACATCCTCGAAGTGCGCGCGCGTCTGGCAGACAACGAGATCACCGACGTCAACAACCGCTCGATCGCGGTCGTCGACGGGATCCGCGAGAATCTGCGCGTCCTCCTCGTCTCGGGCGAGCCCCATGCCGGCGAGCGGACATGGCGCAATCTCCTGAAGTCCGATGCCGCGATCGACCTCGTGCACTTCACGATCCTGCGCCCGCCGGAGAAGCAGGACGGGACGCCGATCAACGAATTGTCGCTCATCGCCTTTCCGACACGCGAACTCTTCGTGGAAAAGATCGACGATTTCGATCTCATCATCTTCGACCGGTATCAGGAGCGCGGTGTGCTGCCCTCGCTCTATTTCGACTATATCGCCCAATACGTGAAGAACGGCGGCGCGATGCTGGTCGCCTCCGGCCCCGAATATGCCGGCCCCGAATCCATCGCCTATACGCCGCTCCAATCGGTTCTGCCGGCGCTTCCGAGCGGGGAGACCGAGGAGGCGCCGTTCTATCCGACGCTGTCCGATCTCGGCCGCAAGCATCCCGTCACCCGGGACCTGCCGGGTTCGGCGTCCAGCCCACCGAACTGGTCACCCTGGTTCCGCTATATCGATGTCGGCGGCACCGAAGGCGAGACCGTGATGAACGGGCCGGACGGCAAGCCGCTTCTCGTTCTCGACCGGGTCGGCGAGGGACGGATCGCGCTTCTTCTGTCCGATCAGGAATGGCTCTGGTCGCGGGGCTTCCAAGGCGGCGGTCCGCATGTTCCGCTGTTCCGTCGGCTCGCCCACTGGCTCATGCAGGAACCGGAACTGGAAGAGGAGGCGCTGCTCGCCGAAGCGCGCGGCTCCGACCTCGTCGTCACCCGCCAGACGATCGGCGATGCCCCCGGGCCCGCGACGATCATCACGCCCTCCGGCGAGGCCTCGAGCATCGATCTCACGGAGACCGAGCCCGGACGCTGGGAGGGCCGCCTCGAAACCGACGAGCTAGGGCTCTTCCAGGTCGCGAACGACGATCTGAGGGCGCTGGCGAATGTCGGACCGGTCAATCCGCGCGAATATCGCGAAGCCGTCTCCACCCTCGACAAGCTGGACCCCATCGCTGAGGAGACGCGCGGGTCCGTGCGCCGCATCGCCGACGACGGAGCCGTCGAGGTGCCGCGCATCGTGCCGGTCTCGGCAAGGGGCGGTGCGGATGGACGCGACTGGATCGGCCTTCGAACCACTGATGAGACGATCCTGAGGGGCGTCGACCGCACGCCGCTCTTCGGCGGCTTCCTGGGCCTCGCGATCCTGCTTCTGGCATTGTCGGCGACCTGGTATCGGGAAGGCCGATAGGCCTCTCGAACAAGGGCCTTAGGCAAGGACGGATGATGAGAGCCGATCTCCCGATCCTCTCCAAGCGCCGGACAAGGGGCGTCGATGCCGAAGAAAGATCCGAAACGGGACGCGGTCGCGGTCGCCGGGCTTCTCGAACAGCTGACGCGGCGCATGCACGCCCAAGGCTTTGCCGCGCGCCTCTTCCCCGCCCAGTGGACCGCCTTGAGATATATCGAGAACGCCCCGCCGCATCTGCGGTCCGCGGTCGATCTCGCCCGGTTCCAGGGCCTTGCCCCCGGCGCGGTCGCCCGCACGGTCCGCACGCTGATCGGCAAGGGGCTCATCGAGAAGACGGGCAAGATGGTGAGGGGCCGGGCCGAGCAGCTCGAACTGACCGATCGCGGCCGGCAGATCCTGCGGCGCGATCCGCTTCTGGCTGTCGTGAGAGCCGCCGATCATGTTCCGGAAGAGGACCTCGTGCCGCTGCGCGCAGGCCTCGGTGCGCTCCTGCGCGCACTCGGCGCCACCCGGACGGAGCTGGACGAGACCGGAGATGGATCGAGCGAGGAGACGCCGGACGCACATGACGGGAGCGAGCGGAAACCCGCATCCGTCGTCGAGCCTCAGTAGAGGCGGCCGCCCTTCGGCACGCTGAGATCGGGGCGGATCAGCACCACCTCCCCGTCCGCGTCCGGAATGCCGAGCGTCAGGACCTCCGACATGAACGGCCCGATCTGGCGTGGCGGGAAATTCACCACCGCCAGAACCTGCTGGCCGGTGAGATCGGCGGGCGCGTAATGCCTTGTGATCTGCGCGGACGACTTCTTGATGCCCAGAGGCGCGCCGAAGTCGATCTTCAGCTTGATGGCGGGCTTACGTGCCTCGGGAAAGGCCTCCGCCTCGACGATAGTGCCGACACGGATATCGACCTTCAGGAAGTCGTCGAAACCGATCGTTTCGCTCATCTCTTGCTCAGCCATTCGCGCAATACCCCGCCTTGCTTCACCGCCGTCCGCAGATCAGTCCTTGGACAGCGCCACGGCCCGGTCGCGGGCCGCCAGCACCGTCTTCGTAACGAGAGGCGGCAGGCCGTCGCGCTCGTCCATGAGAACCTTGAGACCGGCTTCCGTCGTGCCCTTGGGCGACGTCACGTTCTGGCGCAGCTTTGCGGGCGTCTCATCCGAGCGGATCATGAGTTCGCCGGCCCCGGCCACCGTATGGCGCGCGAGCCGCATGGCGAGATCGGCCGGAAGTCCCGCCGCCTCACCAGCCTTCGCCAGGCATTCGGCGAGATGGAAGACGTAGGCAGGCCCGCTGCCCGAAACGCCCGTGACGGCATCGATCAGGTCCTCGCTCTCGACCCATTCGACGGGACCCGACGCCGAAAGAAGCGCGTCGGCGACGGCCTTCTGTCCAGCGGAGACACGGTCCGTCGCAAACGCACCCGTGATTCCGCGCCCGATCAGGGAGGGCGTATTCGGCATCGCCCGCACGATCGGCTTTTCGCCGAGATGCCGGGCAAGGAACGCGGCCGTCGTTCCGGCCGCGATCGAGACGACCAGCGTCTCCTCGCCAAGAACCGGCGCGAGCGATGGCAGCACCTCGGCCATCATCTGCGGCTTGACCGCGACGAGAACCACATCCGGCGAGGTGTCCGCCGGCAGATGGGTCTCGTGGCGAATGCCATGGCCTTCGATCAGCGCCGAGAGCGCATCCCCTCGATGGGGATCGACGACGGCGAGCGACCCGGGCTTAAGACCGGCATCGAGCCAGCCGCCCATCAGGGCGCAGCCCATATTGCCGCCGCCCAGAACGAGAACCCGCTTGCCGTCGAATTCCATCGGATCAGGCCTGCCCGACGGTGTCGAACATGGCGACCTTCAGCGCGTCCTTGGCGGACTTGTCCGCCCAGACGACGAACTGGAAGGCCTGATAGAAGCGTTCGCACTGGTCGATCGCGGACGAAAGCATGGCCTCGGCCTGCGCGCCCGTCGCCTCGACGCCGCCGGCCAGGAGAAGCGAATTGCGATGGATCACCGCACCTTCGGCATCCCAGAACCCGAAATGGCCGACCACCAGCTTTTCGTTGATGAGCGCGATTAGCCGGCCGATCTCGTCGCGGCGATGGGGCGGGACCTTGAGGTCGAACGCACAGCCCAGATGCAGGGCTTCGAGGCTGGCGATCCAGGAAAAGGAGACCGCGTAGTCCGTCCAGATGCCCTTGACGTTCATCGCGAGCTCGTCCTCGCAGGACCGCTCGAACGTCCAGTCATGGGCCGCCGCGACCCATTCGATGGTGTCCACCGGGTGAGCCTGCCGCAGACTCCCGCCTTCATGTGCCAGATTCATGTGTTGTGTCCTCGTGTGCCGCATCCGGCCTCGCCCCTTGCGGACGAAGCCCCGGTGACCGCCGCCGCCTACGGCGAATCACCTTCGAAAATCAGCATACAGACGAGGAGTCCGGCGCTTAAGGGCCGTAATCGTTTTTTCACATTTCTCTGGAAGCCGCGATGGTCGAACGGCTTGCCGGAGGGGCTCAACCCGAATCACCGCAGGGCTTGCGCGAGGATCGGCGGGTGTGCCCGCCTTGTGAAAAGCTTGTGGATAACTTCGTCTCGACCCGTCCGGGGCCTACGAGACATCTCCGCCGAGCTTCTCCTCGAGCTTCGCGATACGCGCCTTCAGCGCCTCGTTCTCGGTGCGCGCCCGCACGGCCATCTCTCGAACGGCTTCGAATTCCTCGCGCTGGACCACGTCCATCTGGCTCATCAGACGCTCGCCCTGGGAGCGGAAGAAGGTTTCGGCTTCGCGGCGCGCCCCCTGCGCTGCGCCGGCAGCGTCGGTCATCACGCGCGCGAACTCGTCGAGGATGCGGTTGGGGCCTTGATTGCTGCGCATGGGTCGGGATCCTTCATGTTCGTCCACGGTCGTCGTCAGGGCTTGAGGTAGAGACGCGGGCGCCGAGCGGCAATGCCTCGGCGGGCCGATCGCGCGAATTCCGGATGCCGGGACGCGGAGAGTGCCGCCGGGCGGGTGGTTTCGCGCCCCCGGTCCCGCCGCGCGGCGGCGACGGCCTTGACCCTGCCGCATGCCCCGGCCAAACCCCTGACGAACGCTCGGTGGGTCTCGCAGGCGCCGCGCGATGTCTGGAACCTGGACCAACCCATGATCACCTTCTCCACCTTCGGCGTACTCGCCTACCCGAACATCGATCCGGTCTTTCTCGATCTCGGATTTCTCCAGCTCAGATGGTACGGCCTCGCTTATGTCGCGGGCATTCTGTGCGGATGGCTCTACGGCCGCAGCATCGCGGGCAATCCCAATCTGTGGCCCGATCGCGTCTCGCCGCTGACGAAGACGGAAGCGGACGACTTCGTTCTCTACATCACCCTCGGCATCGTGCTCGGCGGACGGCTTGGATCGGTCCTCTTCTACGATTTCGACCGCTATCTCGCCGATCCGCTGGCGATCTTCCGGGTCTGGGAAGGCGGAATGTCCTTCCATGGCGGACTGATCGGCGTGGTCGTCGCGATCTTCATCTTCTGCCGCATGTACAAGGTGCCGGTCTGGAGCATGCTCGACATCGCCTCGGCCTGCGTTCCCTTCGGCCTGTTCTTCGGACGCATCGCCAACTTCATCAATGCCGAGCTCTGGGGCGCTCCGACCGACGTGCCCTGGGCCATGGTCTTTCCGGGCGCCGGTCCCGACCCGCGCCATCCGAGCCAGCTCTACGAGGCGGCGCTCGAAGGCATCCTCCTCTTCATCATCCTGCGCATCGCCACCCATCGCTTCGGCATGTTCAAGCGCCCGCGCTTCGTCGGCGGCCTTTTCCTCTTCGGCTATGGCGCCGCGCGCATCTTCGTGGAGTTCTTCCGCATGCCCGACGTCCAGCTCGGCTATCTCTATGGCGGCTGGCTCACCATGGGCATGGTCCTGTCGATCCCCATGCTGATCGTCGGACTGTGGGGCATGGGCTTTGCCAGATACCATTCCCATGCGAGCGATCCGCGCATCATCGCAAAGCGCGCCAAGGCGGAAGAGGACGCGAAGACCGCGTGACCTCTCCGCTCGAAGCGCAGATCGCCCGGGAGATCGCGGCTCGCGGGCCGATATCCGTCGAGCGGTTCTGGACCATCGCGCTCTACGATCGCGAGCACGGCTACTACGTCTCGCGCGAGCCGTTCGGCCGGGCCGGCGATTTCACGACGGCGCCCGAGATCAGCCAGATGTTCGGCGAACTGATCGGCGCGTGGATCGCGGGCGCCTGGACCGCCCTCGGGCGACCATCGCCGTTCCTTCTCGCCGAGATCGGTCCCGGTCGCGGCACGCTGATGGCGGATATCCTGCGCACCCTGCGCCAGGCGGCGCCCGCCTGCCTTTCGGCCGCCCGCATCCGGCTCGTGGAGGTGAGCGAGCGTCTCGCGGCCGTCCAGGCGACGAAGCTCGAACCCTTCGACCTGCCGATCCGTCGCGTCAGGCATATCGGCGAACTCGAGGACCTGCCGACGATCCTCGTCGGCAACGAGCTGTTCGATGCGCTCGCCATCCGGCAGGCCGTGGTTCACGAGGGCCGCTGGCACGAGCGCGTGGTCGAGGTCGATGCCGAGGGGCGTCTCGCCTTCGGCCATGGCCCGGAACTCGGCGCCCTCCCCGGCTGGATGGCTTCGGTCCCGCCGCAGTCCCTGCGCCCCGGTACGATCGCGGAAGTCTCGCCGGCACGCGACAATCTCGCCGCCGAGATCGGTCGCCGCCTCGTCGCCCACGGGGGCGCGGGCCTCTTCATCGATTATGGTCACGCTCGCTCGGCGCTCGGCGACAGCCTTCAGGCGATCGCAAATCACCGTTACGTGCCGGTGCTCGAGGCGCCCGGCGAGGCGGATCTCACGAGCCATGTGGACTTCGAGAGGCTCTCGGCCTGTTTCTCCGCCACGGGTCTCGAAGTCGCGCCGATCGTCACCCAGGGCCGCTTCCTTCTGGACATGGGGCTTCTGGAACGGGCAGGCAGTCTCGGAGGCCCGCTCGACGAGGCCGGCCGCAACGGCCTTCGGCAAAGCGTCCAGCGTCTCGCCGGTGGCGGCAAGGAGGATATGGGAGAGCTGTTCAAGGTTCTCGCATGCGCCTCGCGACCGATCGCGCTACCGCCTTTCGGCGCCGTCACGAGCGATTGACTTCACCCGTCCTGTCGATCACCCTAACTCTTCATCCATCGAACTTACGGCACGAGGCGGCGCGGAAGTGCTGAACGACATGGACGTGATCAGGAGCGGAGCCTTCGGCGAGGCCGTCGCGCACGGGTTCTTCACCCGGAACGGCGGCCATTCGGCGGGGATCTACGCCTCGCTGAATGCGGGGCTCGGCTCCGGCGACGATCGGGAGACCGTGATCCGGAACCGGACGTCGGCTCTCGAGGTCCTCGGCCTTCCGGCGGATCGTCTGGCGACCCCATGGCAGGTCCATTCGCCGGTCGCGGTCGTGACGGACGGCCCGTTCGAAGGGGAGCGGCCGAAGGCCGATGCGGTCGTGACCGCCAAGCCCGGTCTCGCGGTCGGCATCGTGACCGCCGATTGCGGCCCGATCCTCTTTGCCGACGAAGAGGCGGGCGTGGTCGGGGCGGCCCATTCGGGCTGGAAAGGCGCGGTAACCGGCGTGATCGAGGCGACCATCGAGGCGATGGAAAGCCTCGGCGCCCGCCGCGCCGGCATCCTCGCCGTCCTCGGGCCGACCATCAGCCAGGCCAGTTACGAGATCGGCGGCGAGCGGCGCGACGAGATCCTCGCCGCCATCGGCCCGCATGGGGACCGGTTCTTCGAGGCCGGCCGCGTTGAAGGAAAATTCCAGTTCGACCTGCCGGGGCTCATCCTGTCCCGGCTGACAGCGGCGGGCGTTACGGCGCACGACGTCGCTCTTTGCACCTATGGCGACGAACGGTTCTACTCGTATCGCCGGACAACCCATCGCAGTGAAGCCGATTACGGGCGCCAGCTCTCGGCCATCGCGATCAGAGGCTGAAACTTCATGCTGCATTTTTCCATGGACGAGTACCAGAACCGTCAGGCGCGCCTGATCGAACGCATGAAGGAGGAGAAGCTCGATGCCCTCATGCTGTTCTCGCAGGAATCCATGTACTGGCTCACGGGCTACGATACGTTCGGCTTCTGCTTCTTCCAGTGTCTGGTCTTCACGGGCGAGGGCGAGATGCGCCTTCTCACCCGTTCGGCCGATCTGAGGCAGGCCCGGCACACTTCGACCATCGAGAACATCGTCGTCTGGCGTGATCGCGGCTCGGCCGATCCGGTCATCGAGCTGCGGGATCTTCTGGAAGACATGGATCTTCTCGGCGCGAAGATCGGCGTCGAGTGGCAGACCCATGGCCTGACCGCCGCCAACGGAAAGATGGTGGAGGAGCGGCTCGGCTCGTTCGCCTCCCTGAAGGACGCGTCCCTTCTGGTCTCGATGCTGCGCGCCGTGAAGTCGCCCGCAGAGATCACCCAGATCCGCGAGGCCGCCCGCCTTGCCGACGACGCCTACCGGGAGATGCTGCCGCTGGTGCGCCCCGGTGCCGACGAGGCCGAACTTCTCGCCACCCTTCAGGGCAGCGTGCTGAAGAACGGCGGCGACTATCCGGCCAATCCCTTCATCCTCGGCTCGGGCGACGACGCGCTTCTCTGCCGCTACAAGTCGGGCCGAAGCCGGCTGAAAGAAAGCGACCAGCTTACGGTCGAATGGGCCGGCGTGAAGGCGCAATATCACGCGGCTCTGATGCGGACGATCATTCTCGGCCAGCCGAGCGAACGCCATCTCGAACTGCATGCGGCCGCCGTCGAGGCGCTCGAGGCCGTGGAGAAGGCAATGCGGCCCGGCCAGACCTTCGGCGACGTCTTCGACGCCCATGCGGCGGTCATGGAGGCGCACGATCTCGCCCGTCATCGGCTGTCGGCCTGCGGCTACTCCCTCGGCGCGCGCTATGCTCCCTCCTGGATGGACGCGCCCATGTTCATGTCCGGCAACCAGACTGAAATCCAGCCGGACATGACGCTGTTCGCCCATATGATCATCATGGATTCCGAGAGCGGCACGGCAATGACCCTCGGGCGCACCTATCTCACCACCAATGGCGCGCCGGAACCCTTCTCCCGGCTGTCTCTCGATCTGGAAGTCGTCGGCGGCTGACGATCCGCCGGAAGCCAAGCTTTCGTTAACCCTGTCTAGCCTTTGCAAGAGGGCGGGATCCTGCCGCCTTCATCCGACGTCAAGTTTTTTGCGCCACGGTTCACGGAGGGTGCGCATCGATCTGTTCGAGCGTGCGCCCAAAGAGATACCGAAGAGGCCTCGGCTTGACACGACTGCGACCGACATCGCGAAAGGCAGCCCTTCTGGGCGCCGCGCTCGCGCCGGGGCTGCTGGCCGGGTGCACGGGATCGGACATGACGATGGGCCTCGACGGGGTCGGCCCGATCCCGCCGGCATCCGTGGGCAGCGGCGGCGGCGTCTATGGTTCGCCGTCGGTGACGGCGAGCGCGACCGCCAGCCAGGTTTCCGGCGGCTATGGCGGCCTGGCCGCCCCCTACCCGCCCCAGGCCATCGAGCGGCTGCCGGACGGCTACGAGCCGCAGCCCCAGCCGCAATCGCAAGGCCAGTGGCAGGGCGGCGGCATGCAGCAGGCATCGACAGAGGTCGCGGGGCTCCCCCCGACCCCGCCGGCCGCATCCCCGGCTCGCTCGATCCAGTCCGCCCCCCTTCTTGCGCCGCCATCCAGCCAGGCCTCCAGTGCGAACGCGCCTTACGAGAGCGCGCCGCCGGCGCCCGCGCAGGATGCGGGCGGCTCCCCGGACGCAGGCTACGAGCCCCCGAGCCAGCCGGATTATACGGCGCCACCGGCCGCATCGAGCGCCCCCGCCCAGCCGGCCGTCCAGACCGCCGCCCTTTCGCAAACGACATCCGAAGTGCAGTTCCTGCCCCTCGTCGGCGCGCCCAACGAACAGGCGAACCTCCTCGCCCAGGCCCTCTCCGAGGAGGCGGCGCGCTCTCAGATCACGATCCGGCCCTCCAGCGACGGTCGAGCCCCGACCCGGCTGAAGGGCTATTTCGATGCCTTCGAGGACGGAGGCGATTCGGTCCTCGTCTACATCTGGGACGTGCTCGACGAGAATGACGAGCGCATCCACCGCATTCAGGGTCAGGAGCGGTTCGCGACCACGCAGGGCGGTGCATGGGCAGGCGTCGACCGCGCCGTTCTCGACGCGGTCGCCCGCAAGACCCTTCAGGAAGCCCGGACGCTTCCGGCCACCCCCGGTTGATAGTCCCTCCACCCCCGGCGATCCGGTGAGCGCCGGAGTTCCTCCATGCCGGGTTGAAGTTTCCCGGAAGGCTGCTAAAGCGCCGGGACGATGAGCCAGCGTTTCAAGGATCGACCGCGCCTCGCGCTCGACGAACGCCGTATACCAGCCCGAACAGGGACGAACGCGATGAAGATCTTCAGCGGCAACTCCAATCGCTCGCTTACGCAGGCGATAGCGAAATATCTCGACCTGCCCATGGGCGAGGCGCTCGTTCGCCGATTCGCCGACCAGGAGATCTTCGTCGAGATCCAGGAGAACGTTCGCGGCGCGGATGTCTTCCTCGTCCAGTCGACCGCCTATCCGGCGAACGACCATCTCATGGAACTCCTGATCATGACCGATGCGATGCGGCGCGCATCGGCGCGGCGCATCACGGCGGTGCTGCCCTATTTCGGCTATGCCCGGCAGGACCGGAAGGCGGGCGGGCGAACGCCGATCTCGGCCAAGCTCGTCGCCAATCTCATTACCCATGCCGGCGCCGACCGCGTGATGACGCTCGACCTGCACGCAGGCCAGATCCAGGGCTTCTTCGACATCCCGACCGACAATCTCTTCGCCATTCCGCTCTTTGCCCGGGACATCAAGGAGCATCAGGAACTCGCCAATCTCACCGTCGTCTCCCCAGACGTGGGCGGCGTGGTGCGCGCCCGCGCGCTCGCCAAGCGTCTCGACGCCCAGCTCGCGATCGTCGACAAGCGCCGTGAGCGACCGGGCGAATCGGAAGTGATGAACATCATCGGCGATGTGGAAGGGCGCAACTGCATCCTCATCGACGACATCATCGATTCCGGCGGCACGCTCTGCAACGCGGCGGCCGCGCTCGTCGATCACGGCGCGAACAGCGCATCGGCCTACATCACCCATGGCGTCCTGTCGGGCGGTGCCGCCGCGCGTATCGCAGCCTCCAATCTTCAGGAACTGGTGATCACCGACTCGATCGAGCCCACCAAGGCGATCCGTGAGACGGACAATATCCGCATCGTGACGACCGCGAACCTCCTCGGCGAGGCGATCGCGCGCACCGCATCCGAAGAATCGGTCTCGAGCCTCTTCGACTGATGCCCGCCCCGGCGCCGCACGGTCTTCGTTCCGGGCGGCGTTCATGCGCAGCGATCCTGCAATGGCGGCATGGGAGGGCATTGAAGCCCGAATGACGTCGGATCGGTCGATATGGTCCGAGAACGCGCCCGTCGCATATCCAAAACGCGCGAAACATTTCTGCGACGAACAGCGCAGGAGATCGAGCGCATCGGTCTCAGCTCATCTCCTCTCGAACTGCGGCCCATAACCTCAGCCCGATTGCATGTCCCGCCCGTTGGTGCCCCTGCGGCGGAGCGAGGTCGGCATCGAGGCCTGGCCTACCTGCCGGACGCTCGCGTCTCGTCGGCAGACTCGTCGTCGAAGATGGCCGTCTCCGTCGCCAAATCCTCTTGCATCTCCTCTTCGGGAACGGCGAGGCCGCTTCTTGAATCGACGTCGTATCCAGCTCCCGCGAGGAGGTTCACCGTCTCGTAGAGCGGAAGGCCCACAACATTGGTGTAGGAGCCGACGAGGCGCACGACGAAGGCCCCTGCCCGGCCCTGAATCGCGTAGCCGCCGGCCTTTCCCCGCCATTCGCCGGACGCCAGATAGCGCGAGATGTCGAGACGCGAGAGACGCTTAAAACGCACCCGGCTCTCGACCAGCTTCTGACGCAGGGAGCCGCGAGGCGTCACGAGGCTGACGCCGGTATAGACCCGGTGCGCACGCCCGGACAGGATGCGCAGGCAGGCCTCGGCATCCTCCTCGAGTTCCGTCTTCGGCAGGATGTCCCGGCCGACGCAGACCACCGTATCGGCGGCGAGCACATAGGGCTCGTCATAATCCAGCTCGGCCACGCGCCGGGCCGTCGCCCTCGCCTTCTCGCTCGACAGGCGCTTGGCGAGCGCGCGCGGATGTTCGCCGCGTGTCGGCGTCTCGTCAAGATCGGCCGGCATCAGGGCATCCGGCTCTATGCCAGCCTGCTGCAGCAGAGCGAGCCGGCGCGGCGACGCGGATGCGAGTATCAGCATGGCGAAACGCTCGTTTGCGAGAGAGTGGTCGGCGAGACTTCGAGCTTACTTGAAGCGGTAGGTGATGCGGCCCTTGGTCAGGTCATAGGGCGTCATCTCTACGAGCACCTTGTCGCCGGTGAGAACGCGGATGCGGTTCTTGCGCATGCGTCCGGCGGTATGGGCGATGATCTCGTGATCGTTTTCCAGCTTCACCCGGAAGGTCGCGTTCGGCAAAAGCTCGACGACCTCTCCGGGGAACTCCAGAACTTCTTCCTTGGCCATTCGATTTCCTTGTCAGCCGTCCTCCCGCTGCGAGAGGACCTATCATATGAAAGCGGGCCGCGCCGGGCGGCCCGGATCCCCGCCACTCTTGGACGTTCGGAACGACGCGAGGCTATCGGCGGGAGCGGTTGCCCCTCAATCGTCGGAATCCATGCAAAAAGCAAGCGATCGCCCGTCCGGCTTCGTTTTCCATGGGCGAAACGGCAAGAAGGCCGGCCTCGCATCGCGAGATCCGGCCTTCCAGATTCGAACCACGCGGCACGGCGTCCGACCATGCGGACGCTGGCGCGGCGACGTCGATCAGCGCTGGGCGAGACGCTCCGAGCCCTGACGCACGACGACCTTCGCACTGCGCGGAACACGCTCGTAGAGATCGATCACGTCCTGGTTCATCATGCGGATGCAGCCCGAAGACGCGGCGGTCCCGATCGTCCACCACTCCGGCGTTCCATGGATGCGGAACAGGGTGTCGCGGCCGTTCTGGAAGAGATAGAGGGCGCGAGCGCCGAGCGGATTGGTGAGACCGGGCTCCATGCCGCCATTGCGGTATTCCTCGAGCTCGGGCTTGCGATCGATCATCTCGCCCGGAGGATGCCACTTCGGCCAGTGCTGTTTGGAGTTCACATAGGCATCGCCGGCCCAGGAGAAGCCCGCGCGGCCGACACCGATCCCGTAGCGCATGGCCATGCCGTTGGGCTGGACGAGGTAGAGGAAGCGGTTCGGCGTATCGACGACGACCGTGCCGACCTCGTATTTCAGGCCCTCGGGGAAGGACACTTCCTGGCGAAGATACTGCGGATCGAGTTTCTCGGAAGGAATCGCGGGCAGAGCGAATCCGTCGTCGACGACCGCCGCATAATCGGGATTGGACACGGCCGCGACGCTGCCGGAGGCCATCGGAGCCGGCCCCGCATAGGCCGCGGCCATGGCCGGGCTCATCGGCGGAATCGAGCTGACCCGAGAGGACGGGCCCGTCGAGCAAGCCTGGAGAAAGCCCGCCGTCGCAAGGAGGAAGCCGGCTTTGAAAAGCGTGTTCATTCTCATCATCTTCGTCCAGTCGAGAGACCAATGGCCGCCGCCCGCGGCTCAAAAATGCGTCCGATCGTCGGCGTGTTGGCGAGGCAGTCCAAGCCAGCCGTCGTCATTCGGATTAGCACGGCATAGGCGTTAAGCAACGGCCACAATGTGGCAGACCATGCTTAAGAATTCCTTGTTGCCCCCCCAACACAGTTGACCCGGTGCACCTCAGCGACATCTGCTTGAAGGCGGAGCCCCATCCGACCGCGACGAGGTGCACGAGGCAAGCCATGAACATCGGAGAAGCCGCAAAGCTATCCGGTCTGCCCCCGAAGACGATCCGATATTACGAGGAAATCGGACTTCTGAAGCCGGCACGGGCCAGCAACGGCTATCGAGACTATCACGATCGCGACGTCTATGTGCTCCGCTTCCTGCAACGCTCGCGCTCGCTCGGTTTCTCGATCGAGGACACGCGCCGCCTGTTGTCCCTCTACGCGGACAAGAACCGACATTCGCAGGACGTCAAGCAGCTGGCACGGAGGCGGGTCGAGGAGATCGATCGCAAGATCGCCGAGCTTCAGACCCTGAAGAGCGCCCTCTGGAGCCTGACGGAACGGTGCCACGGGGATCTCGACCCGGACTGCCCGATCCTCGAAGAAATCGGCAACGAGCCCATCGTCTCGAACTAAGAAACATCCCGCAGCGGCGGGACATCGTGTCGCGTTCCTGTTTTGTCTTGCCTGCGGCGGCGTTTTCGGCGAAGAATCGCCCGATGCCTCTCGTCTCCCCTTTCCC
Source organism: Fulvimarina endophytica (assembly GCF_003403015.1). Lineage (GTDB taxonomy): Bacteria > Pseudomonadota > Alphaproteobacteria > Rhizobiales > Rhizobiaceae > Fulvimarina > Fulvimarina endophytica. Next base: position 647,704 of record NZ_QURL01000002.1, on the reverse strand, counting down.
GAACGCACCGCTTGTCGACGGTCGCCAGTCCGACCGCGCGATGATGGTCCGGCGCGGCGTTCAGCGCCTCATGATCGCCCATCGCGTGTCTCTCCTGCCGGAAATGCCGTTGCAGTCGGGACGCAGGGCCGATCTCGTCTGCATGTCGGACAAGGGAGAAATCTCGATTGTCGAGATCAAGACGTCCATCGAGGACTTCCGGGTCGATCGCAAATGGCCGGACTATCTCCAGCACTGCGACCGGCTCTTCTTCGCGACCCATCCGGGGGTCCCCGCCGACATCTTTCCAGACGACCAGGGGCTCATCGTCTCGGACGGCTATACGGCGGAGATCCTGCGGGAGGCGCCGGTCGAAAAGATGAGCGCGGCCACGCGCAAGGCGATGACGTTGCGCTTCGCACGCCTCTCGGCCGACCGGCTGCTTCAGGCCGAATGGGCCGCCAATCCGTTCATGACGGACTGACGACCTCGCAGGGACGAAAGCTAGTGAGCCCCCGCGTTCAGCGCGGCGCCCGCTTCGCCAGGATGCGCTGCAATGTCCGCCGGTGCATGGAGAGCCTGCGCGCCGTCTCCGAGACGTTGCGATCGCACAACTCGTAGATCCGCTGGATATGCTCCCAACGCACGCGGTCGGCGGACATCGGGTTTTCCGGCGGTTCGGGACGCTCGTCGGGATTGCGCGTCAGGGCCGCGATCACCTCGTCGGCATCGGCGGGCTTGGCGATATAGTCCATCGCGCCGAGCTTCACCGCCGTAACGGCGGTGGCGATGTTGCCGTAGCCCGTGAGGACCACCGCCCGGGCATCGTCGCGCGCGTCGCGCAACGCCTGGACGACGTCGAGGCCGTTGCCGTCGCCGAGCCGCATATCGACGATGGCAAAGGCCGGCGCGGAGCGCTTGACGGCCGTCATGCCCTCGCTGACGCTCTCCGCCGTCGTCACGTCGAAGCCGCGCTGCTCGAGCGCTCGCCCGAGGCGCTGGAGGAACGGCCGGTCGTCGTCGACGATAAGAAGCGATTTGTCCGCGGTCTCCAACCCGAAGGCACGAGCATCAGCTTGAACGGTATCGAGCATTTCAGTCTCCTGGTTCGGATGTGCGCCGCGAGCCGGCGCAACGCGCCCGCCTCGGCCGCACCCTTCGCGGATGCCGGCCGGGCCGATCGCGTTTCGCCATGGGTTCGCGCCTGACCGTAAGATGGTCATGGTATCGGTGAGTAGCAACGAACGAAGGCGTGCGAGGGATGCATGGAAGGGGCATCGAACTTGCGGCCAAGCGTCGCAAGACACCATCGTCCGGGGTGTTCGAGCCTGCGCAGACCCTTCGGCGCGCCTGCGTCAGTCGGCCTCGACCGAGCGTGCGAGCGAGGTCCCGGTCTCCAGCACCTCACGGTTCCATTCCACCGAGACGACCGCACCCGCTTTGCCGCGTTCGCGCGTGTTCTCGAAGGTCACCACCGCCCCGGAACGCTCCAGCAGCGTCTTGGCGATGAACACGCCGAGGCCGAGCCCGCCTCCGGCACGCCGGTCGCCGTTGAAACGTTCGCTCATATAGGGGTCCCCGATCCTGTCGAGGACATCCGGGTTGAAGCCCGGACCGTCGTCGCGGACCGTCACCTTCACGCGGTCCGCATTCCAGAACACCTCGATCACCACATTGCCGGCGGCGAAATCGACGGCATTCTCGACGATGTTGCCGAGCCCGTAGAGGACGCCGGCATTGCGGCGCGTGACCGGTTCGGCGCCCTCCCCTCGGGTTTCCACATGGAGGTCCACCCCGAATTCGCGATGCGGTTCCGCCACCTGTTCGATCAGGGAGAGCAGAGGCAGCTTGGCCATATGGCTTTCGGAGGACGAGGACAGGGTCGAAAGGCGGCGCAGGATTTCCCGGCAGCGCTCCGACTGTTCGAGAAGGAGATCGATATCCTCGCGCAGGGGATCGTCCTTCCCGACGGCCCGACTCATCTCCTTGGTGGCAAGGGCGATCGTGGCGAGCGGCGTTCCGAGTTCATGGGCGGCGGCGGCAGCGAGGCCGTCGAGCGCGGAGATGTGCTGTTCGCGCTGAAGCACGAGTTCGGTCGCGCTCAGTGCGTCGGCCAGAGCGCGCGACTCGGCCGCGACCCGGTAGACGTAGACGGCCGAAAAGCAGAGCGTTCCGACGATCGCGTACCAGAGCCCCGCCAGATAGACGGCCGGAAGCTGGAACATCTCGCCCTCCGGCCAGGGGAGCGGAAGATGGAAGACCGCGAGGAAAGTCGCGGCGAGCGAGGCGAGAAGGCCGAGGCCGAAGGTCGTTGCCGGCGGCTGGGTCGCCGAGGCGATCAGCGTCGGCACGATGAGAAAGATCGCGAACGGGTTGTTGAGCCCGCCGGTCAGGAAGAGCAGCCCCGTCGGCTGCAGGATATCGAAGGTCAGGACACCCGCGGCCGCTCCCGTCGACAGCCGGTGGCTCGCCGGAAACCGGGTGCTCAGATAGATGTTGAGGCCGACGGACAGGGCGATGAGCGCGAGGCAGTACCAGGCCGGAATTGGCCACCACACGCCCCAGGCGACGAAGACGACCGTCGCGATCTGCCCCACCACGGACAGCCAGCGCAGCCGCACGAGCGTCGCGAGACGCAGGCGCTGGCTCTCGCGCATGGTGGTCACATAATCGGGAAGCCGGAAGTGAAAGCTCTGGCGCGAAACGGTATCCATGCCCGCCTCTCTAACTTGGAAGTCTCCGGCCTCGCCATGAGACGAGTGCACGCAGCCCGCTCGTGCGGGGTTTGACCGGGAAATTGGGCGCAGCGACCGGGTTGTCATCATCGGGTGCGCCGAAAAAGCGCGCCACGGACATAGTCGGGGTCGGGCCGGAAAGCGCGCCGCGAACGCTGTCCGGATGGACGCCGAAAAGCGCGCCGGCTGCCGCCTGGAACGATTGACGCGGGCCCTTCGCCTCTCATCTCTCGCAGAGATCGGCGCTACGCACGGTTGGAACGAAATCCACCGCGCCGCGCTACAGACAGGACGACACGAAACCAGCAGGAGACCCAGATGGCGATCAGCAATCTCAAGGACATCTACATCGATCAGGCGCAGGACATCTACAGCGCCTGCAATCAGTCGGAAAAAGTCACCCGCGAACTCATGAACGTCGCGCATTCGTCGGACCTCAAGAACGCACTCAAGGCAGGCGTCGAAGGGATCGAGGAAGGCAAAAAGATGCTGGCCGAGATCATCAAGGGCCACGGCGCCGACCCGACCGGCGAGTTCTGCAAGGGCATGGAGGGTCTGGTGAAGGAGGCCAAGGCCCACGCAATCGAGGAGGACATCACCGATCCCGACGCGCGCGACGCGATGATCATCACCCAGTACCAGCGCATGGCCCATTACGCGATCGCGGGCTATGGCTGCCTCGTCGCCTTCGCCACGCGCCTCGACCTTCCGGAGGAAGCGAAGAAGCTTCAGACCTGCCTCGACGAGACGGCCGGCGGAGACCGGACCATGACCAAGCTCGCGACCGGCGGGATCAACGAAGCCGCCGTCTGAGGCGGTCTTTTCGGCCGCTCCCCAACGGCCGCGTGGCGCCGGCGACCTCGATCCCGAAATCGTGTTCGCCGGCCCATACCGCATCGGACCCCGCGTCAGGATGACAGTCCCGCAGACCATCCTCGCAAGTCCCGTCAGGGCTCCGTGAGACACGAAGACCCCGGTTCGGACCGTTTCCGCGCCGGGGATTTTTCGTTCCGCGCGAGGAAGGCGGGGCACGGAACTGGGGTCGAGCCTACCCATACAAAACAATGGAACGAGGCATCGGCCCCGCATAGGGTCGGGATCCGGAGTTCCAACGCCTTCGGTCAGGCCGGCATCGCCCGGCATCTCGGGTCAGGATGATGACGGACTTCCTCACGGACTACTCGGCCTATATCGGTCTCGCGATCGTCCTTTTCGTCTTCATAGGCTTCGCGCTCGAACGCTATCCGCCCGAGGTCATCGCAGTCGCCGGTGCGGTCTCCTTTCTGGTGCTCGGCTATCTGGACGCAGAGGACCTGACAGCCGCCTTCTCGAACCCCGCGCCGATCACGATCGCCGCCATGTTCGTGCTGTCCGGCGCGCTCGTGCGCACCGGAACACTGGAAGCGGCTGCAAGCTGGTTCATCGCGCGCTCGGGAGAGCGCCCCATCACGACGCTCGCGATCCTGACGATCGGCTGCATGCTGGCATCGGCCTTCGTCAACAACACGCCCGTCGTGATCATAATGATCCCGATCCTGATCGAGATCGCCAAGAAGATCGACGTGGCGTCGACCCGTCTTCTGATCCCCCTGTCCTTCGTCACGATCCTCGGCGGCACCTGTACGCTGATCGGCACTTCGACGAATCTTCTCGTCGACGGCGTCGCCCGTTCGCAGGGGCTCGAGCCTTTCTCGATCTTCGAGATCACACCGGTCGGCCTCTTCTCGGCCGCAGTCGGCCTCGTCTACCTCATGGTGGTCGGCCCGCTTCTCCTGCCCAACCGCAAGAGCGCCGACGAAGCCGTCGACGAGCCGAGTGACAAGTACCTTACGGAAATCATCGTGCGCGACGGCGCCCCTTCGGTCGGCCGGACGATCGGGGAGGATGCCGGCCTTTCACAGCGCGGCATCCGCGTGGTCGCGATCAAGAGGAGCAACGAGACCCTCCGCCGCGATCTCGATCAGGTGACGATCGAGAAGGGCGACCGGCTGGTCCTCTTTGCCTCAGCCGAGGAACTCCTGACACTGAATGATGGCGACGACTATCGCGTCGGCCGCTTCAACCGGTCCCAGAAATCCCCGGACGCGGTGGTCGTCGAGGCGACGGCCGCACCGCATCGGCGCGGTGTCGGCCGCTCGGTCGACGATCTCATCGGCTATTCGGGATCGGGCGTCGCCGTTCTCGGCGTCAGGCGGCACCGCCACACCCCCGGCCCCTCGCTTCTGAAGACGAAGCTGCGGCCCGCCGACAGGTTGTTGATGGAAGGCACGCCCGAAGCGATATCCCGGCTCGCCGAGACCAACGACCTCATCGAGATCGACACGCCCCAGGCGCGCCCCTTCCGCCGTCGCAAGGCGCCCTTCGCGATCACCGCCCTCGTTCTCGTCGTGGCGCTGTCGGCCTTCGGCGTCGCGTCCCTTCAGGGCCTCGCTTTCGTGGCGATCGCCGCGCTCCTCCTCCTGCGCGTGATCGATGCGGACGAAGCCTGGCGCTCGATCCGGGCCGATCTCCTGATCCTGATCTTCGCGATGCTGTCGATCGGGGAAGGCCTGACGCGCACCGGGGGCGTCGACCTCATCGTCTCCTCGGTCCAGCCTCTCCTGTCGTCGGCATCCCCCTTCGTCGTGCTGCTCGTCGTCTATCTTCTCGCCTCGGTTCTCACGGAGATGGTGACGAACAACGCGGTCGCCGTCATCCTGACGCCGGTCACGATCGCGCTCGCGGGCTCGCTCGGCATCGATCCGCGCGCGCTGGTCGTCGCGGTGATGTTCGGCGCCTCCGCATCCTTCGCGACGCCCATCGGCTATCAGACGAACACGCTCGTCTATGCGGCCGGCAATTATCGGTTCCTGGACTTCTTCTGGATCGGCGCGCCAATGAACATCATCGTCGGCATCGCGAGCTGCCTTGCGATCAGCGTCTATTACGGGATCTAGCCGGGCGACGGCATCGGACCGAAACCTCGACCCGGTTTTCGGACCATCCGATGCGTCAGGGAGAAACCGGAGCCTCGGACCCGATCCTCAAATCCGGTCCGAGGCTCCAATCAAGGTCCGGCGCCAAGCGATCAGCGCCGCGCACGCCCGCCACGCAGGATGCGGCCCTCGCGGATCGCGGCCTGGGCGGCTGCGAGACGGGCGATCGGAACGCGGAAGGGCGAGCAGGACACGTAATCGAGGCCGGCTTCCGCGAAGAAGGCGATCGATGCCGGATCGCCGCCTTGTTCGCCGCAGACACCCAGCTCGATATGGGGCTTCGTGCGACGCGCCTTCTCGACCGCGATCTGGATCAGTTCGCCCACGCCCTCCACGTCGACCGACTGGAACGGGTCGCGCTCGATGATCCCCTCGCGCACATAGGTGGACAGGAACGTGCCCGCATCGTCCCGCGAAATACCGAAGACGGTCTGGGTGAGATCGTTCGTGCCGAAGGAGAAGAAGTCGGCGGCCTCGGCGATCGTGTCCGCCCGCACGGCCGCCCTCGGCAGTTCGATCATCGTGCCGATGAGGAAGTCGATCCTGATATCGCTTTCCCTCGTCACCTCCGCCGCGACGGCCTCGATGCGCGCCTTGACGAAGTCGAGTTCCCGGCGAAGGCTGACCAGCGGCACCATGATCTCCGGGATCACCGCCTTGCCCGTCGTCCGGCCGGCCTCGATGGCCGCTTCGAAGATCGCGCGCGACTGGATCTCGACGATCTCGGGATAGGAGATGGCGAGCCGGCATCCGCGATGGCCGAGCATCGGGTTGAACTCCTGCAGCGCCTCGACGCGCTGGCGCAGGGTCGCGATGTCGAGCCCCAGAAACTCGGCCGTTTCCTCCAGATCATGCTCGGCCTGCGGCAGGAATTCGTGCAGCGGCGGATCGAGAAGGCGGATGGTGACGGGAAGTCCGGCCATGATCTCGAACAGCTCGACGAAATCGGCCCGCTGCATCGGCAGCAGCTTGTCGAGGGCCGCGCGCCGGCCCTTCTCGTCGGAGGCGAGGATCATCTCGCGCATGGCGCGGACCCGGTCGCCCTCGAAGAACATGTGCTCGGTGCGCGTCAGGCCGATGCCCTCGGCGCCGAAATCGCGCGCGGCGCGCGCCTCCGAGGGCGTCTCGGCATTGGTGCGCACCTTCATGTGCCGCGCCCGGTCGGCGAACTCCATCAAGGTCGCGAAATCGCCGTCGAGGGAGGGGCGCACGAGGGTCACGACGCCCTGGATCACCTCGCCGGACGATCCGTCGATGGTGATGGCATCGCCCTCCTTCAAAACGACCCTGCCGGCATGGAGCCGGCCCTTCTCGGCATCGAGCCGCAGCGTTCCGGCTCCGGTCACGCAAGGTTTGCCGATGCCGCGGGCAACGACGGCCGCATGGCTCGTCGTCCCGCCGCGGATCGTCAGCACGCCTTCGCAGACATGCATGCCGTGGATGTCCTCGGGATAGGTCTCGTGGCGCACGAGGATCGTCTTGCGCCCCTCGGCGGCGTTCGCCTGGGCCCGCTCGGAGGTGAAGGCGATCTCTCCGGTCGCAGCGCCCGGCGAGGCCGGCATGCCCTTGGCGATGACGTCGAAACTCTCGTCGCGCGCGATCGAGGGATGAAGCAGCTGGTCGAGGGAGGTCGCATCGATGCGCAGCAGCGCCTCGGCCTCATCGATCAGCCCGTCACGCGTGAACTCCACCGCGAGGCGCACCGCTTCCCCGGCATTACGCCGGCCGACGCGCGACTGCAGCAGGAAGAGCTGACCGTCGCCCACCATGAACTCGACCTCGGCGAGATCGCCGAGATAGGTCTCGACCGTGCGCACATGGTCGTGAAGCTGATCGAGATCGGCGGGAAAGGCGCTCGCGCCGCTCTGGAAGGCTTCCGCCAGATCGATGGTCTCGTGGGCGCGGTCGTGGTGGTCGCGCCCGCCTGCTCCCAGAAGAAACTCGCCCGCAAGGCAGGGCCGGCCCGTCGCAAGATCGCGCGAGACGGCGCGACCGCGCCCGGACTGGGCGTTGCGCTCGTTGAAGATCATCGCATGGACCGTGACCGCGAGCCCGGACGTCTCGGGAATGCCGCGCAGGGTGCGATGGGCGACGGCGGGCGCCGAGCGCCAGCTCTTGAAGGATGCGGCGACGACCTCGACGAGTTGCTCGAAGGGCGTCTGCGGCATCACGACGCCGAGTTCCTCGGACAGGAATTCGATGAGGCGATCGATCAGCGCGCGCCAGTCGTCGGCGCGGGACGGCTCGCCGCTCCAGCCCTTCTCCTCGGCCTCCTCGTCGGCGATCTCCTCGAAATCGGTGGGATCGGCATCGAAGACGAGCTGGGCATAGCTCTCGATGAGCCGGCGATAGCTGCGGAAGGCGAAGGTCGGGTCGTCGAGCTCTTCCGCGAGGATTTCGACCGTTCGGCCGTTGAGGCCGACATCGAGAACGCTTTCGGCAAGGCCCGGCATCGCCGTCTTGGCGCTCGTGCGTACGGCGAGGAGAAGCGGGCGCCGGTCTCCGTCGAACCGCCGACCGGTGACACCTTCGAGGGCCGCGACCTGATCGCGCAGATCCGATCTCAGCCCGACCGGCAGATCGTCCCGGCCGCCCTTCGCCTCGCGCCAGGCATAGGTCGAGATGGTGAAGCCCGGGGGAACCGGCAGGTTCAGCGAGGCCAGAAGCGAGAGGTCCGCGCCTTTCAGCCCGAGCGATTCGACCGCATCGGCAGGCCGATCGGCTTCGCCGCGTTGGAAAGGGAATATGCGTTGAGGCATCGGACCGAGGTTTTGCGACTTCCGGAAACGTAACTGTTTCAGCGTTTAGCGCGCCCTCGCCGCAACACCAAGAGCGCGGCGACGGATTCTTCCATCGCCGCGCTCGCAAAGAACCGGGCTCTCATGGGTGGACCCGGCCGGGCGGTGTTCGACCGCCCGGCCAGCGAAGATCAGTTCGAGGGCGAAGCGGCCTCGATCGCGGCGGCCATCTTCTCCGGGCTCATGGAGCCGGCATATTTCGTGCCGTTGATGAAGAAGGTCGGCGTGGCATCGACGCCGAAATCGTTCTGGCCGGCCTTCTGGACGTCGACGATCTGCTGCTGCAATTCGCGATTGTCGAGGCAGGCGACGAATTCGTCCTGGCTCATGCCGGCCATGCGGGCGATCTTGAGAAGCTCCGCCGAAGGGCTTTCGGCCCGCGCCCAGGTGTTCTGCTGGTCGAACAGGACATCCACCATCGCGGTGCGCTTGGCGTCGTCGCCGGTGCAGCGGGCCAGCATGAAGGCGGCGAGCGAGACCGGATCGAACGGGAATTCGCGCAGGATCAGCTTGGCCTTGCCGGTATCCACGTAGGCCTTCTTGATCGCCGGATAGCTGTTCTCGTGGAAGTCGGCGCAGTGGCCGCAGGTCATGGAGGCGTATTCGACGATCGTCACCGGCGCGTTCGGGTCGCCCTGCACGACGTCCGGCAGCGGCTGCTCGGCCATCAGATCGGCGACGTTGACGCTGCCCGAGGACTCCGGCGGCTCGGCTGCAGGCGTGAGGGCCGGCGCGGTGCCTGCATCGGCAGGGGCGGACTGCGCGCTCTGCGCCCCGGCTGCATTGTCGGTGGTCGCCGAAGACGAGGAGGACGACGAGGACGCCCCGGCCGAACCGCTCGACGAGGAATCGACCTGCCCCGCATCCGGCTGCACGATGGCGTTGGCGGCGCTGTTTTCGTCGTTGCAGGCGGCGAGCGTCAGCATGCTGGCGCCGGCAAGGGCGATGGCCGCGAGGCGGGCAGAAGAGCGAATGTTACGGACCACGGGTTCGGGACCTCCGTCTGAGAAACATGGGTTGAGGCGAGTTCTACCGGACAATCGCCGGGTTTCCTACCGGGGGCGATATCCCGGCGACCTTACAATTGCGTCATGTGCGGCACGGGCCGAGGCGAACTCAGTCGCGCTTCCTGTCCGCCCGCGACAACGTGGCCTCGGCGAACGCCTTGAGGCGCGCCTTCAACGCCTCGTCCTCGATATGGCCGACCATCGCCTCGATCCGCTCCCGGTCAGCAGCGTTCAAGGGCCGCGCGGGCGGCTTGTTGCTGCGCCCGGTCTCCATGACCGGCATCTGAGTGATCTTGATCCGGGCGACCGCCGGAAAGCCGTAGAGCCGGTTGATGCGCTGGATGAGTTCGGAGGTCTGATGCTGCAGGCGAAGCGCGGCCACCGGCTCGGCGCCGATGACGAGCGTCGCCGGCTCGAACGGATCGTCCTCGCCGCGCCTCGGCGGCCAGCGGAATTCAAGCGGCCGCGTCTGGCCTTCGAGGCGCGGGCCGACGATCTGCGGCCAGGCGACAGCGAGTTCGGCCGTCATGCCGCTCTTCTTGCGCAGAACGGGATCGACGAGCCGTGCCGCGATGTCCGAAAGCGACCGGACGGGCGGTCGCTTGCCGCGCTTGTCGATCATGCCCGCGCCTCTTGCGGATCGACGCCGATATCACGATCCTCGGACATGATCGTCCCCGCGATGGTCCAGATCGAGAGCGCCCAGACCGCATCGAGAATGTCGTGGAAGAACATGATGTTGGTAAGGCCGGGGACGAGATAGGCGATCACCAGGACGAGAGCTGCGGCGAGACGCACGCGCCCGGCGGGCCGCATGCGCGTGCGATAGGCGCAGAGGATCGGAGCCGAGAGCATCGCGACGAGGGCGAGAAGACCGAGGAGACCGGCCTGAACGCCGACCGTCAGGAAGATGTTGTGAAGGTGCGAGAAGCCGTAGCTGCCGTCGAAAGCCGCGCCGAGATGAGGCTTCAGGGCATCCCAGAGACCCGGTTTGCCGACGCCAATCAGCGGCGCGTCGAGATAGGCCTCGACGCCCGCCTGATACATTTCCGCCCGCAGGCTCAGCGAGGAGGCGATATCGGCATCCGTTGCGAGTTGCCGGAAATCGGTCACGAACTGGGCTATGCGATCGAGTGCGACGCCATAGCCGGTGACGACGACGGCGGCGAGAACCGCGAGCCCCGAGAGAGCGACCATCAGACGCCGCCGAAGGCTCGATCCGCGCCAGCTGGACGCGATCTCGCCGCGCCGGAACCAGAGAACCAGTGCAAGCACGATGAACAGTGCGGGCCAGGCGCCGCGCATGCCGCTGAGAACCACGCCGAGCGAGGCCCCGGCGGTGGCAAGCAATGCGAGCGCGTTGAAGATCGGCGTCCGCCGCCCCTCCAATGCGAGCGCCGCTAGGCCTGCCGTCAGGAGGCAGACGATCGAGAACGGGCCGGCATTGCCTGCAAGGCCAGCCGCGCGCGGCTCACCGGTGACGATCATCTGGCCGAAGGCGACGACCGGCACCAGCAACCCGCCGATCACGGCGCCCTTGAACACCGCATCGAAGACCCGCCTCGGATCGGAGATCGCAACCCGGTGCACCGCGATCAGCGGCATCAGGAAGAAGAGGCGCAGACCGGCCTCGCGCAGCGCGACGACAGGGTCCGCCTTGATGAGGTCGACGAGGAAGAGCACCGCGAAGAAGGCGACGTGGCTCCACAGGATCGGCGCGGCCGCGCCGAACGAGCGCCATTTCAGGCGGCCGACCACGAGCGAGATGGCGGCCCAGCAGACGAGGAGAACGTAGACGAACCCGGCGAGCGACCCCGCAATGGGTACGAGCGCGAAACTGAGGGCGATCGCATTGGGATTTCGCTCGGCCATCCCCTCGGCGGGCGGATTGCAAAGCCGGTACAAAGCGGCCACTGGTCCCTTGCGCCGGCCGTCTTTCGGTCGATCTTCAAACGGCAAATCTTCGATCCTCGAAAGCGTCCCGATGACGGCCACCGCAGAACCGATCTCCGACGCCCTTCTGGCCTGGTACGACAGGCATGCGCGCGAACTTCCCTGGCGGATCGGACCTTCCGCGCGCAAGGCGGGCGAGCGGCCGGACCCCTACCGCGTCTGGCTGTCGGAGATCATGCTGCAGCAGACGACCGTCGCGGCGGTGAAACCCTTTTTCGAGCGTTTCGTCAATCGCTGGCCGGGCGTCGAGGCGCTGGCCGCTGCCGACGAGAGCGAGATCATGGCGCAGTGGGCGGGGCTCGGTTACTATAGCCGGGCGCGCAATCTCCATGCCTGCGCCCGGGCCGTCACGGGTGATCACGGCGGACGCTTTCCAGGCACCGCGGCCGAACTGAAGACCCTTTCCGGCATCGGTGATTATACCTCGGCCGCGATCGCCGCCATCGCCTTCGACGAGGCTGCGCCGGTGGTCGACGGCAATATCGAACGGGTCGTCACGCGCCTCTTTCGCATCGCGACGCCGCTTCCGAAGGCGAAGAGCGAGATCCGAACACGGGTCGCGGAAATGACGCCGGCAGGCAGGCCCGGCGACTTCGCTCAGGCGATGATGGATCTCGGCGCCACGATCTGTACGCCGCGCTCGCCCTCCTGCCTCCTCTGCCCACTGACAAACGCCTGCGAGGCCGCGAGCGCCGGCGATCAAACCCGCTATCCCGTGAAGGCCGCAAAGAAACCCGTCCCCACGCGGCGCGGTGCGGCCTATGTGGCACGGCGCAGCCGCGACGGCGCGATCTGGCTGCGACGACGGCCCGCATCGGGCATGCTCGGCGGCATGAGCGAGGCGCCGTCCACCGATTGGTCCGCGCGAAGCGACGGCGGCACCGGCGCCGCCTGCGCGCCCTTCCCTGCTGCCTGGCGACCTGTCGGTGAGATCGAGCACGGCTTCACCCATTTCAGGCTTATCCTCGACGTCTTCCATGCCAAGATCGAGGAGACGCCAGCCACGGACGGCTGGTGGGCCCTTCCCGACGCCATGGACGAGCAGGGCCTTTCGACGCTCATGCGCAAGGTGGTGGCTCTCGCCGAGGCCAGCGGCGAAGGCGGCGGGACAGCGGCAAAGGCTGGCGGAACCCGGCACGCGAAACGGCCCGGGCGCGAAGCCCGAGCCGTTTTGGCGACGACGGAGGATGGGACGTCGGACGAGCCCGTCTTCGAGGACGCAGGCCGGTCGGGGACAACGCGCCCGGCGCGCCTCGAACGCCGGACGAGGCGAACCTCCGCACGGTGGTCGGGGCGTTGAACCCGCCGGCTGCCCGGCGGGGGTGGTCGCGCTCGAAGGGTCCGCGATGGCCGCGTGCCCCCTCGTGCGGGAGCCGGTGTCAGGCGCCGATGGCAAGGCTCATGCGCTGGCGGGCGAGCTGGCGCAGCTCGTCGATCGGCATCAGCTTCTGGCCCTGCTTCACATGCCAGAAGGTCCAGCCATTGCAGGCATCGAGGCCCTGGACCCGCGCACCGATCCGGTGGATCGAGGCGGCGTCGTCGCCGACGGCGATCGTGCCGTCCGCCCTCACCCGGGCCCGGTAGCGGCGCTTGGAATCGGTGAGTTCGGTGCCGGGGGCGACGAGACCCGCCTCGACGAGGCTCGCGAAGGGCACACGCGGTTCGGCGCGCTTGCCGCCCGCCATCTTCAGGTCGTCTCCGGCAAGCGGCTCGATCGCATCGATGCGTTCCTGGGCGATGCGCACGTAATCGTCCTCGCGCTCGATGCCGACGAAGTCGCGGCCGAGGCGCTTGGCGACGGCGCCGGTGGTGCCGGTGCCGAAGAAGGGATCGAGCACCACGTCGCCGGGCTTGGTCGAGGCGAGAATGATGCGGGCGAGCAGCGCTTCCGGCTTCTGGGTCGGATGGGCCTTGATGCCGTCCTCGTCCTTCAGCCGCTCGCCGCCCGAGCAGATCGGGAACAGCCAGTCGGAGCGCATCTGCACGTCGTCATTGGACGCCTTCAGGGCATCGTAGTTGAAGGTGTAGCTCTTGGCGTCCTGATCGCGCGAAGCCCAGATCAGGGTCTCGTGGGCGTTCTGGAAGCGCTTGCCGCGGAAGTTCGGCATCGGGTTCGTCTTGCGCCAGACGATGTCGTTGAGAATCCAGTAGCCGAGATCCTGAAGGCTCGCGCCGACGCGGAAGATGTTGTGATAGGAGCCGATCACCCAGATCGTGCCGTTCGGCTTCAGCACGCGCCGCGCCGCCGTGAGCCAGGCCCGCGTGAACGCGTCATAGGCCTGAAAGCTCTCGAACTGGTCCCAGGCATCATCCACCGCGTCAACCTTGGAATGGTCCGGACGCATCAGGTCGCCGCCGAGCTGCAGATTGTAGGGCGGGTCGGCGAAGATCGCGTCCACCGAGCCCGCCGGCAGCCGTTCCATCTGGCTCACGCAATGGCCCTGGAGGATCCGGTTGCGCCATCCGGCTTCGTCAGAGTCCCGATTATGGACGAGAACGGGTCCGCTACGCTTCATACTCAACACCGCCGCTTGACTGGGAGTTTTCAACAGGTCTTTCGGCGAACAGGGTTACCGAACAGGGTAAACAGGAGGTGAAAGCGGCCGATAAATTATCCGGCGTCGCCCTGCCTTCCGCGCTTTGCCGCACGGGTCCTCGCATGGTACCGCAGCGCGAAAGCCCGCCGCCGTCTAAGCGCGGCACTGCCGAACCTTGATCCGGGGAGCCGAGCCCATGTCCATGCCCAAGCTGATGATCTTCGATTGCGACGGCGTCCTCGTCGACAGCGAGATCATCGCCGCCGACGTGCAGGCCAAGCTGATCGCCGAATACGGGATCGAGATGAGTGCGGAGGACCTGGCAAGCCGGTTCGCCGGCCTCACCTTTCCGATGATCCTCGAACGCATCAGCGAGGAATCAGGCCAGCCGATCTCCGCGAGCCTCATCGACCGCTCGGACGCGGAGGTCGACCGGAGGCTCGCCGAGGAGGTCGAGGAACTGCCCGGCGTGCGCGAGGCGGTCGAAGCCTTCGCGGCGCGCGGCGTTCCCTACTGCATCTGCTCGAACTCGTCGTCGAAGCGGCTCGAGCTCGAACTCGATCATGTGGGCCTGTGGGACTATTTCACGCCCCACGTCTTTTCGGCGGGCGAGGTCGGCACCAAGAAGGGCAAGCCAGCGCCAGACGTCTTCCTCCATGCCTGCAAGACCTTCGGCGTCTCACCATCGGAGACCTTCGTCGTGGAGGACTCGGTTCACGGCGTTGCGGCGGCGAGCGCCGCCGGCTGCCGCGTCGTCGGCTTCACGGGGGCGAGCCACAGCTATCCGGGCCATGCCGAAGCCCTGGCGGAAGCGGGCGCGACGACCGTCATCAACCGCCTGAGCGACCTTCCCGCGACGGTGGAAGCCCTGTCCGAATTCGACGAGATCTGAGCGCCCGGCCCTTCCCGTCAGGCGTCGCGGGAAAGGCCCTTCTCGTCGAGCTCCTTCAGATAGGTGGCCCATTTCTCGTCCTTTTCGCGGCCGAGTTCGGCGAGATAGACCCAGGAATAAAGGCCGGTATCGTGTCCGTCCGAGAACGTGATCTTGATCGCGTAATTGCCGACGGGCTGGACGTTGGTGATCGCCACATCGCGCTTCCCGAACTGCGTCTTGCGCTCCGCCTCGCTGTGCCCGCGAACCTCGGCGGAGGGCGAATGGACGCGCAGATATTCCGCAGGCAACTCGCTCGAACCCTCGCCGGGCCAAGTGAGGGTCATGCCACGCCTGTCCTTCGAGATCCGGATCTCGCTGGGCGGGGTCTGGCGGGCGATCATCGGCGTCTCCTGTCCTGATGGCGAGCGCACCGGCTCCGGCCGCTGCGCTGGAACCGGAAGATTGAGGACGGCGGGACGAAAGAACAAGGCGTCGCAGGCCGAAGCGAGGCATTCCAGCCTCCGGCAGACGGGGACCACGCTTGACCGGACCCGATCGCGCTTCCACATTCGAGGATCGAACCATTCGAAAAGGCTTGCGGATGTCATCGCGGCATCCGTCTGATATCATTCGCCGATGACCAAGACGACGCTCTTCAAGCAGGACGGCATTCCGTCCTTCCGGCCTCCTGCCGACGCGATCGAGGTGCGGCCGGCCGGCGCGCGGTCCGGCACGGTCCCTCAGTCGGGTGCCGAAACCTCGGAGATGGTCGATCCGTTCGGTCGCCATATCAGCTATCTGCGGGTCTCGGTGACCGATCGCTGCGATTTCCGCTGCGTCTACTGCATGGCCGAAGACATGGAGTTCCTGCCCAAGCGCGATCTCCTGACGCTGGAGGAGCTCGACCGGCTGTCCTCCACCTTCATCGCCAAGGGCGTCAGGAAGCTGAGGCTGACGGGCGGCGAGCCGCTGGTCCGCAAGAACATCATGTATCTCATCCGCTCCCTGTCGCGCCATCTGGAGACCGGCGCGCTGGAGGAGCTGACGCTGACGACGAACGGCTCGCAGCTGAAACGCTTCGCGGGCGAACTCGCCGATGCGGGCGTGCGGCGCCTCAACGTCTCGATCGATACGCTCGATGCCGACAAGTTCCGCCAGATCACGCGCTGGGGCGAACTCAAGAAGGTGATGGAGGGCATCGACGCCGCCCAGGATGCCGGGCTTCACGTCAAGCTGAACGCCGTTGCCCTCAAGGATTTCAACGAGGACGAAATCCCCGCGATGATCGAATGGGCCCATTCGCGCGGCATGGACATGACCCTCATCGAGACCATGCCGATGGGCGAGATCGACGAGGACCGGACCGATCGCTACCTGCCCCTGAGCCAGGTGCGCCGCGACCTGTCCAGCCGGTGGACCCTGACGGACATTCCCTTCAAGACGGGCGGCCCCGCACGATACGTCAATATCGCCGAGACCGGCGGGCGTCTCGGCTTCATCACGCCGATGACCCACAATTTTTGCGAAAGCTGCAACCGCGTGCGCGTCACCTGCACGGGAACGCTCTTCATGTGCCTGGGCCAGGAGGATGCGGTCGACCTGCGCGAGCCGCTCCGCGCCTCGGAAGGCAACGAACTGCTCGCCCGCGAAATCGATAGGGCGATCTCGCACAAGCCCAAGGGGCACGACTTCGTCATCGATCGCACGACCCGCTCGCCTTCGGTCTCGCGGCATATGAGCGTCACGGGCGGCTGAGCGCCCGCCCGGGACGCTTTGCCCTACAGCATCGAACCGAAAAGCGGACCCGGTTTTCGGACCATCCGAGGCGTCAGCAAAAAACCAGAGCCGAGCCGGCCGTCAGACCGTAACGGACCAGGCGAAACTCTCCGCGTCCCCGGGCACGAGTTTGAGTATGCCCGGCTTGTCGAGGAACTCACCGTCCCAGTTCACCGGGCTCGCCATGGAATACCATGGCTCGATGCAGACGAAGGGGGCGCCTCCGGGCTTCGACCAGATGCCGAGATCCTTGTAGCCCTCCCAGGAGACGGTCAGCGAGCGTTCGCTGAAGCCCTCTTCGTTCAGCGCCTGATAGGTGACCGATCGGCTTCGCACATCGGGCATGACGATGGCGTCGGTGGCGAACAGCGCCTCGTCGAGCGGGAGGGTCGATCCGTCGAAGGGCAAGGGCCTGGGATCACCCAGAAGCCCACCCACGACCCCAAGGGCATGCCCCGTCTCCTGGCGTTCGAACAGGATGCGGTGCCGGGTCTTCTCGATGCCCTCGACGAGCGGCCACTGGAAGCCCGGATGGGCCCCGATACCGCAGGCAAGCATGGTCTCGCCGGGATTGGTTACGGTCGTGCGGACGGACAACGTCGTCCCGATCGCCTCCACATGGATGTCGAGGATGAACGGGAAGGGAAACTGCCGGCGCGTCTCGTCGCTGTCGACGAGGCGCAGGGCGACGCTGCGTTCGTCCTCCTCCACCACGTCGAACGACAGGTCCCGTGCGAAACCGTGCTGCTGCAGCGTATGGGACTGTCCCTCGTGCAGCAGCCGGTCCCCCGCCAGACGGCCGACGACCGGAAAGAGCACCGGCGAGTGACGCGGCCATTCCGGACCCGCCTGCCAGAGGAGTTCTCGGCCGTCCTTCCCCTTCAGGCTGCGCAATTCGGCACCGACACGGCTGACGACGGCGGTGACACCGCTGCTTCTGATCTCGAATGTCCGACTCATCGCGCCCTTACCTTGCGAAAGACTCTATCTGGCACGCGCAAGCGCCGACTGCGCAATGGCGATCGCGACACGGCCGATCAACAGATCGCGAACGTCTTCCCTTCGCGCAGGCGGAGAGAGATCATGCACCGGGGTTCGGCTCTTTCGATCGTGCGAGCGCCGGGGACGTGCGTACTCTACTCCGGCTTTTCCGCAACATGCCGCAACGGCAGGATCGATCGCTAGCGGACGGTGCTTTCGTCATTTTTCAGTTGCGAGCCAATGATTTGGGATTGAGACTTTCCATGAACCTTCTTAATTATGTCACGTCGCTCCGATATCCTGCCTCTCAGCGCGCGCCCAGCGCCGCAGGGCAAGTCGCGCGGTAAAAACCGGTTTTCGGACCACCCCTCTCCGCCCATATCGGTGCCGCGGCATCTCAAGGCACCTTTCCATTCGCGACCGAACAGCGTCGTCCCGACCGATATTTGCCATGCCCAAACGCCGCAGACAGACAGCAGCACTTCCCTATCGGATCAAGCCGGGCGGCGAACTTCAGGTTCTCCTTCTCACCTCGCGCGACACCGGACGCTGGGTCCTGCCCAAAGGCTGGCCCATGCCCGGCAAGCAGTTGCGGCGTGCGGCGGAGATCGAGGCCTATGAGGAAGGCGGGGTCGTCGGGCGAACCGTCAAGAAGCCGATCGGAACCTACGATTACGACAAGATCGACGGGCGCAAGAAGATGCCCTGCCGGGTCCACGTCTTTCCGATGCCCGTGGACGACCTCCTCGACGAGTGGCCGGAACAGGACGAGAGACGCCGGGAGTGGTTCGCGGCGAAGGACGCGGCCAAGAAGGTGGACGAGAAGGAATTGCGCTCGCTTCTCGCTCGCCTGAAGTCCACGCTGGATCTCTGAAGCAGCCTCTCGACAAACGCAGAGACCTATCGATCCGTCGGCCGCGCTTCGTCGGGATCGCCCAGATGCCTGACGAAACAATCCCGAACGGTCCCGGTGATCCGCTCGAGCGCATCGGCGAATTCGCCGGCATCGTCGAGATCGAGCGCATCCGCGATCCGCTCCGTCAGGCGCGTCGGCAGGGCCGAGACGTCCTGCACGCCGCCTGGAGCGAGACGGGACAGATGGGTGACGGCTGACAGCATCTCCATGGATCGGGCGAGCTTTTCCGAGACGCCCTCGATCTCCTCGCCGCCGTCGCGGGACCGCAGCGAGCGCAGGACGTCGGCGGTCTCGCGGCCGGGCTCGCCGGGAGCGCGGCCCGTCAGCTGCGCCCACTGGGCGATGAATTCCAGATCCACGAGCCCGCCGGGTCTGAGCTTCAGATCGAGTTCCCCGCGCGCCGGCTTGTCTCTGGCGATGCGCCCGCGCATGGAGACGACCGCGTCGCGAACCTCCTCCTCGTCCATGGGCTGCCCGAGAAGCTCCTCGATCGTCTCGAAGACGGTCTGCCGCAGATCGGCGTCGCCGGCGATCGGCCGGGCCCGCGTCAGGGCCATACGCTCCCAGACCCAGGCCTCGTTCTCCTGATATTTGCGGAACGTCTTGAAGCGGGTGGCGAGGGGACCCGCATTGCCCGAGGGTCGCAGGCGGAAATCCACCTCGTAGAGCGCGCCCTCGCGCATGGGCGAGGTCAGGGCGGCGATCAGCCTTTGGGTGAGCCGCGTGAAATAGACCTGGATCGCCAGCGGCTTGCCGCCATCGGATGTCTCGGCCTCCTCCTCGTGATCGTAGAGCAGGATGAGGTCGAGATCGGAGGCCGCGGTGAGTTCGCGGCTCCCGAGGCGCCCCATGCCGAGGAGCACCAGCCGCATGCCGGCGACGCGCCCATGGGCCCTCGAGAACTCGGCGACGACGGCGATCAGGAGCGCGTTCAGCACCACGTCCGCAATATTTGAGAAGGCGGGACCGGCCTCGTTGAGATCGACGACGCCAGACAGCATGCGCGCACCGACGAGAAAGCGCTGCTCGGAGGCGAAGATGCGCAACCGCGCGAGGACGTCCTCATAACCGTCCGCATCGGCGAGGAAGGCGCCGAGGCGCTCCTCCATCAGTTCGCGATCCGGCACCTCGTCGAAGAAGGCCGGGTCGAGAAGCGCATCGAAGACGTGCGGTCGTTGGGCAAGCGTCGCGCGCATGACGGGCGCCGCCGTCAGGATCAGAAGCAGGAGGTCCAGCGTCTTCGGGTTCGAGGCGATCAGGGAGAAGAACTGGATGCCCGAGGGAAGGCCCGAAAGGAAGCCGTCGAAGGCGGCGACCGCCCCGTCCGGGTCCGGCGCATCGGCGAAGGCCTTGAGGAGAGAAGGCAGCACGTCGGACAACCGCTCGCGTGCCTTGGCGGTCCGGGTCGAGCGGTAGCGTCCGAAACTCCAGATGCGCACCACGCGGGCGACGTCCTCCGGGCGCTCGAAGCCGAGTTCGGCGATCGCCTTGATCCCCTCCGGATCGGCATCGTTGTTGAGAAGCCGCAGCACCGGATCGGGCGCATCGCCCTCCCCCGCCTGTCTCGATCGCCCTTCGTTGAAGAGATCGTTGAAGCGGTGGTCGACGAGGCGCAGGACGCCGAGGAGCCTCTCCTCGAACGCCTCTCTGCTCCCGAGACCCAGAAGCCCGGCGATCCGCGACAGGCCCTCCTCGTCCTCGGGGAGATCGTGTGTCTGCTCGTCGTCGACCATCTGGATGGCGTGCTCGACCTGGCGCAGGAACCAGTAGGCATCGAGGAGATCGTCGCGTTCGCCGTCCTCGATCCATTCGAAGGCCGCGAGCCGATCCAGCGCCTCGTCCGTGCGCCGCGTGCGAAGGGCTGGGTTGCGGCCGCCGGCGATCAGTTGCTGGGTCTGGGCGAAGAACTCGATCTCGCGGATGCCGCCTCGTCCGAGCTTCACGTTGTGGCCGGGAAGCGTGATCTCGCCGAAGCCGCGATGACGATCGATCCGGCCCTTCATGTCGTGAATGTCGGCGATCGCGGCGAAGTCGAGATATTTGCGCCAGACGAAGGGGGCGAGTTCGGCGAGGAAGGCCTCGCCCGCCTTCCGGTCCCCGGCGACGACGCTCGCCTTGATCATCGCGGCCCGCTCCCAGTTGCGCCCCGAGCTCTCGTAATAGGTCATGCCCATATCGGTGGTGATGGCGAGCGGCATCGCGCCGGGATCGGGGCGCAGGCGAAGATCGGTCCGGAACACGTATCCGTCGCCGGTGCGCTCGCTCAGGATACGCACCAGTCGGCGGACGACCTTGGAATGCTCCACCACGGCTTCCATCGGGTCGCAGGCGATCTCGATATCGGCGTCGAAGAAGACGATGAGATCGACATCGCTCGAATAGTTGAGTTCGCGCGCGCCGAGCTTTCCCATGGCGAGGACGAAGAGGCCGCACCCGTCCTCCGGATCGCTCGCATCGGGCAGCTTGAGTTTCTTCGCGTCATGGGCCGAGCGCAGGCAAAAGCGCAGGGCCGCCCGGATCGCCCCTTCGGCGAGGCGGGAGAGATCGCGGGCCGTCTGCGCGGGCGAGGCCGCGCCGAAGAGATCGCGCAATGCGATGAGAAGCGAGGCCTCGCGCTTGATCTCCCGCAGCCGCTTCATCAGGGCGCTCTCGGGCATGTCCGCGTCCGGCAGGCTGTCCAGCGCACCGACGACCGTGCCGAGCCGGTCTCCGGCGTCCTCGTCGAGCAGCGCGTCGAGGACGGAAGGGCGCCAGAGGAGTGAGGATCTCAGATAAGGAGAGAGGGCCATGACCGCCCCAAGGCGGGCCGCGTCCGGACTGCCGGACGAACAGAGATCGGCGACCCGGTCGAGCCCGGCACCGGTCGCGGCTTCTAGGAGTTCGCCGAGCCAGTTCCGCCCGCTCCCGTTGCCTGCCGGTGGAAGGAGGCTCGGTGTCAGATCGCCGCCGATCCTCAGGCGCGGTGCGGTCGCGGTCTCATTGTGCGGTCTCGTCATGGGTCACGCCGTCCCTGGCCCGTTTCGGGAATTCAAGGACGACTGTAAGGCCCGGTGCCGCATCCTCAAGCAGAAGCCGCCCGCCGTGGACGCGCGCGATCGCCTGGACGAGGGACAGTCCGAGCCCCGAACCCGGCTGCGTCCGGCTTTCGTCGAGACGGTAGAACCGCTCCAGAACCCGAGAATGCTTGTCCTTTGGAATGCCCGGGCCGCTGTCGGAGACTGCGAGGCGGACCAGACCCTCGGTTTCCTCCACCCGGATCCCCACGCGCGTCCGGCCGCTCTCGGCCCGGCCGTATTTCAGGGCGTTGTCGACGAGATTGGAGATCGCCTGCGCGACGAGTTCCCGGCTCGCCTCGATCTCGACCGGCGGTCCGCCTTCGCAGCAAAGCTCCGCATCCGCCTCCTCGGCCAGAGGCTCGTAGAGCTCGGCGACGTCGCTCGCGATGGCGCGCAGATCGATCTTCGTCTTCTGGATCGGGTGCGAGCCTGCTTCCACCCGGGAGATCATCAGGAGCGCGTCGAAGGTGCGGATCATCACGTCCGCATCGGTGATGATGCCTTCGAGATGGTCGCGCGTCTCCTCCGAATGGGCCGCCCGCTGCGCGGCCTCCGCCTTGGAGCGGAGCCGGGCGAGCGGCGTCTTCAGGTCGTGGGCGATATTGTCGGACACCTGACGCAGCCCCTCCTGAAGAAGCGCGATACGGGCAAGCAGGGTATTGAGGTTCTCGGACAGGCGATCGAACTCGTCGCCGGCGCCGAGCACCGGCAGGCGCTCGCCGAGATCGCCGGCGAGAATGCGACTGGAGGCGGCGGACATGCGATCGAGACGCATGAGGGCCCGCCGGCCGATGACGAACCATGCGATCAGCGCGAGCGCCCCCATGGCCGCGAGCGCGAGGATCAGGGCGGACCGCACCACCTCGCGGAACCGCTGGGCATCGCTCTGGTCGCGGCCGACGAGAACGCGCATGCCGTTGGGCAGGGAGACGACGTCGGCGATCGCCTTGTGATAGACGCCGGTCTCGCCATAGCGCGAATAGCCGAAGGTATCCGGCGTCGATCCGGTCTCGTCGAGAACGCCGGCCTGAAGGTTTTCCACATTGCCGGCGATGATGCGGCCGGTCGCGTCGGTGGCGAGGTAAAGGCCCGCGCCGGGCTGGCGTGCGCGCCGATCGATGGAGCGCACGAGGCCGACGATGCCGGTCACGCGATAGATCTGCGCGAGTTCGGCCTTCTCCTCCTCGATTCCCGTTCGCGCCTGCTGGGCGATGAGGTCGCTCGCCGTGTTCGTCACATACCAGACGAGGGCGACGGCGCCGAAGGTGAAGATGAGGAAATAGACGGCCGAGAGGCGGACCGCCGTCATCTTGAGGAGGGATTTCAGACGTCGCACGGGCCTGTCAGCCGCCATCGCGCATGATGTATCCGGAGCCGCGCACCGTGTGGAGCAAGGGACCGTCGAACTCGCGCTCGATCTTGGAGCGCAGGCGCGACACGTGGACGTCGATCACGTTCGTCTGGGGGTCGAAATGGTAGTCCCAGACATTTTCGAGAAGCATGGTGCGCGTGACCACCTGACCGGCATGCTTCATCAGATATTCGAGAAGGCGGAATTCGCGCGGCTGGAGCACGATCGGCTTTCCGGCGCGACGAACCTCGTGGGACAGGCGATCGAGTTCCAGATCGCCCACCTGATAGCTCGTCTCCACCTCGCCGCTCGCCCGGCGCCGGCCGAGAACCTCGGCCCGGGCGAGAAGCTCGGACATGGCATAGGGCTTGGTGAGATAGTCGTCGCCGCCGGCCTTCAGGCCCTCTACCCGGTCGTCCACCTGGCCGAGAGCGGACAGGATGAGGGCGGGCGTCCTCGCCCCGCTTTTGCGCAGGTCCGAGATGACGGTGAGACCGTCGCGCTTGGGCAGCATCCGATCGACGATCCAGAGGTCGTAATCGCGCCCCTCGGCCATGTGCTGGCCCTCCTCGCCGTCGACGGCGTGGTCGGCGACATGTCCGGCCTCCTTCAGGGCCTTCGCCAGATAGGTTGCGGCTTCGCGGTCGTCCTCGATGATCAGAATGCGCATCGCGCCGTCCCATGGCCTCCGGTGATCGTCTGTCGGGAATGGGCTGCAAGCTCGTCGAATGCCGCTCATCCGTGACGATCGTTCGTAAGAGCGGGGTTGCGACACTGCAAGACCAGGGAGCGGTCCGAGTGCTCAACGAGGCCCGAGCGTCGGCTGACGAAGGGCGGCGGCGCGGAGACGCGACATACGGGGAATGATCCGCGCCGCCACCTGCGCTTCGATGGCCGATCGGTCGATCGCTCGATCGTCCGCGAAGCCATCGATGCGCGAGAGGTTCGAAGGCGCAAGGCTCGAAGAGCCGAGGGGGATAGCCTTGCGAACCCGTCAACGCGAACAGATCCGGGTTCGGGAGCCGGCTGCTCGCTTGTGGAAAGAGCCGAATGCGACGGGCCGGCTCGCTCCGGCCCGTCGATCGCCGATCGTCAGCTGCGCTCGATCGGGAGCGCGACGAACCGGTTCTGACCCTGCGCATTGCGCAGTTGGAACAGTGCGGCCCTGCGGCCGTTGTCCGACGCCGTCGAAATGGCCTTGCTGACATCCGACTGGGTCGAGACGCTGGTCCCGTTGACGGCGACGATCGTATCGCCGGCTTCGAGGCCCTTCTCGGCGGCAGAGGAGTCCGGATCGACATCCGTGACGACCACGCCCTGCCCGTCCTCGGCCGGCATGACGGTCATTCCGTAGCCCGAGAGCGCGGAGGGATCGACCGGCGAGGAGTCGCTGCGCGGCGCATCGAGCGATGCGGCCTCGTCGAGCTCCGACAGATTGCCGAGCGTGACCGGAATGGTCTCGCTTTCCCCGTTCCGGAAGACGGTGATGTCGACCTTGGTGTTCGGGCTGTAATTGGCGATCTTGCGGGCGAGCTCGCGCGGGTTCTCAACCGTCTCGCCATTGACCCCGGTGATGACGTCGCCGGTCTCGATGCCCGCCTTGGAAGCCGGCGTCTCGTTGTCCGGCAGGGTCACGATCGCGCCCTGCGCACTCGACAGGCCGATCGCCTCGGCGATGTCGTCGGAGACCTCGCCGATCTGGACGCCGAGCCAGCCGCGCTGGACATTGCCGTTCTCGCGCAGCGACGTCACCACGTCCTTGGCGACGGAGGCGGGAATCGCGAAGGCGATGCCGACATTGCCACCCGAGGGCGAGAAGATCGCCGTGTTGACGCCGATGACCTTGCCGTCGAGACCGAAGGCCGGACCGCCGGAATTGCCGCGGTTCACGGCGGCGTCGATCTGGAGGAAGTCGTCATAGGGGCCAGCGCCGATATCGCGGCCGCGGGCCGAGATGATGCCGGCCGTCACCGAGCCGCCGAGACCGAAGGGGTTGCCGACCGCGACGACCCAGTCGCCGACACGGGCCGCGTTGTCGTCTCCGAATTCCACATAGGTGAACTTCGTGTTCGGGGAATCGACCTTCAGGAGCGCGAGATCCGTGCGTGCGTCGGTGCCGATGAGCTTGGCGTCGTATTCCTTGCCGTCATCCATCACCACCGTGTATTTCGCCCCGTTGTCGACCACGTGATTGTTGGTCACCACGTAGCCGTCATCGGAGATGAAGAAGCCGGAGCCCTGACCGATCGACGGCCGGTCGCGTCCGCGCGGCCCCATGCTCGGCGGCATCTGGCGCCCGTCGGGCGTTCCGAAGAAGCGACGCAGGGGATGGTCTTCGGGAAGGTTCCCGAACGGGTTTTCGAAGTTCCCGCTCATCTCGGCGCGCGGCTCGCTCTGCTGTTCGACGCGAACCGAGACGACGGCGGGAGACACCTGCGAGACCACGTCGGCGAATCCGAAATTATCCTTCGGGGCCTCGACGGT
This sequence comes from Fulvimarina endophytica, assembly GCF_003403015.1. Lineage (GTDB taxonomy): Bacteria > Pseudomonadota > Alphaproteobacteria > Rhizobiales > Rhizobiaceae > Fulvimarina > Fulvimarina endophytica. The sequence continues at coordinate 622,282 of NZ_QURL01000002.1, read as the reverse complement.
CACGGGTTCGGCATTGACGGTGGCGGTGTCCGAGAGAACGCCGGCCGAAAGGGCGGCGCCTGCGACACCGGCGGCCAGAACGCTGGCGATGAACTTGTTGCGCTTGGGCTGGGTGGACGCTGGGTTCGGCATCTGAGCTCCGGTTGTCTCGAGAAAGGCCATCGGGCGGCGAGGATCGACGGTCCCCTTTGGTCGAACCGAACATAGGAGCGGCAAGATTACAGCGCCTTTGCGGGACCATGAAAACTTCGTAAGGTGAGCATAACGGGGAACCCTTCGTGCCTCGGCCTCATCACCCCTCCCGTCCCCGCATGGTGCGCCCGCGCACGACGGCAGGAGAGGAGCGACCGGGCCCCTCTTGCGCCCGTCCCCCTTCCCCGCCAAGAACGGCCGCCATGATCTACGACGCAATCATACTGGGCGCCGGCGGCGCAGGGCTCTTTGCGGCCGCCGAGGCCGGCAAGGCGGGCGCACGGGTGCTGGTGCTCGACCATGCCGACCGGCCGGGCAACAAGATCCTGATTTCCGGCGGCGGGCGCTGCAACTTCACCAATACCGGGATCGAGCCGGGCTGCTTCCTCTCGAAGAACCCGCATTTCCCGAAATCCGCCCTGAAGCGCTACACCCAATGGGACTTTCTGGCACTGGTCGAGCGCCACCGGATCGCCTGGCACGAGAAGACGCTGGGCCAGCTCTTCTGCGACGGCTCGGCCCGGCAGATCGTCGACATGCTCACCGCCGAATGCGCGGCCGGCGGCGTCGATTTCGAGTATCGGACGGCGATCGGCGAGATCGGCCATGGTCCCGGGGGTTTCCGCGTCGGGCAGCACCAGGCCGCGAACCTCGTGATCGCGACGGGGGGTCCATCAATCCCGAAGCTCGGCGCGACCGGCATCGCGTACGACATCGCCCGACGCTTCGGCCACAGGGTCGTCGAACCCCGCCCGGCGCTCGTGCCCCTCACCCTCGGCAAGGAGGAACGCCTGTTCGCGGAGATTTCCGGCGTCGCCTGTCCGGTCACGGCCAGGGTCGACGGCGCGAGCTTCACGGAAGCGGTGCTCTTCACCCATAAGGGCCTGTCCGGCCCGGCGATCCTGCAGGTCTCCTCCTACTGGCGGCCCGGAACGCCCGTCACCCTCGAACTCGTGCCGCAGGCCGCCGGGAAGCTCAGGGACGCCAGGCGCCGGATGCCGAAGGCCGGATTGAAGGCCGCGCTGTCGGAACTTCTTCCCAACCGGCTCGCCGATGCGCTCGCCTCGAGGATCGGTCTGGAGAAGAAGCTCGGCGATGCCTCGGATGCCGAACTCGAGGCGGCGGCCGGGCATCTCGACGCCCTCACCCTCAGTCCGTCGGGAACCGAGGGTTACGCGAAGGCGGAGGTGACCGTCGGCGGCATCGATACCGATGGTCTCTCGTCGAAGACGATGGAATCGAAGCGGGTGCCCGGGCTCTATGCGATCGGCGAGGCGGTCGACGTCACAGGCTGGCTCGGCGGCTACAATTTCCAGTGGGCCTGGTCGTCGGGATGGGCCGCGGGACAGGCGATCGCGGCGAAAACCGCGGCCTGAGCCGGGTACGGATCGGCGAGGCCCGGGCGACCGCGTTCGAGGCCTTCCGTCAGCAGGCCCATTTCGGATCGGCGGTGAAGGTGACGATCAACCAGCGATCGGGCCCCTCGAAGCCGACCGCATCGCTGATCTCCTGGCGGATCCGGTCGGTCCAGTCGATGGTCTCGATCCGGTAGCCTGCCGGCACGACGAAGTGGACCTCGATGGTCCGGCCCCGGCCGAATTTCGCCACGTAAGTCCGTGCCTCCGAGAACCCGTATCGCGAGACCGCCGCAGATGCCGCCGCACGCACCGAGTGATCGAGGTCGCTCGGTGCCATCATCAGGAATTCGCGGATCGCGCTCGCGACCGTCCGGGCAGGCACCGGCAGGAGAACGAGGCAGAGCACCGCGAGGATCGCCGGGTCGGCGTAGACGACATAGGGCTCGAGATCGGTTCCGGTCATCAGATAGGCGGCAGCGAACGAGACGAGCAGGGCGCAGCTCACCGAACTCGACATCAGCCAGCCCTTGGAATCGAGCGCGACGAATTCCGAGCCCACCTCGCGGTTCGCCCGCTTCGTCCAGAGCGCCATGGCGAAACCGATCACAGTGAGCGCCGCGGCATAGAGCATCGCCCATCCGAATTCGATCGCCCGGCCGCCGGCGAAGATCGTCCCGACGGCGTTGATCAGCGCGTAGAGCGAGACGAGCATCAGAAGCGAGCCGTTGATCGCGAGGACCACCGGTTCGAGATGCCAGAAGCCGAACTGGAACCGTGAGGAGAGCGGCCGGGCGATCAGCCGCGAGACGAGGATCGCGAGCCCCGTCATGGATGCGTCGACGAGGGAGAAGAAGCCGTCGAAGACGATGGAGAGCGAGCCGGACAGAAGGCCGAAGACCACACCGAGGAGACCTGCCGTCAGGATGACGGCTATGGAAATGCCGAGAATACGCTGTTCGCGGCGGGCGGCGCTGGAAGCATCCATCTTTGATCGAAGCCGTTCGTGGGTCGTGGGGCCGCGACGGCCGGTTCCCCAAGGTGACCGGCGGCCGATCCGTTCCCGGCTATCTGTCCGCCCGAGCCGGCCCGGCAAGACCGGCTCGTCAGGTTCCGGACGAGGTCAGAGGGAACAGGCGCTTTCCGGCCGGTCGAGCCCCAGCGTATCGAGGTTCGAGACCTGATGAAGGAAGCCTTCCTGAGGGGAAGCCGAGACGACGGAATCCTGCGTCGCCAGAAGCACGGGCTGGCGCAGCTGCCAGTTCCAGTCCCGGAAGGTCAGCCGCTGCCCCTTGAAGGCGGCGATGGTGAAATCGGGCGACTTGATGAAGTCGTCGAGCACCTTCGGATCGGTCGACTGGGTGCGCGAGGCCGCCTCACCCACCACACGGACCGCCGTCCAGGTCTGCATGTCCTTGGACAGCATGCGCCGGCCGGTCGCGTCCTCGAAGCGGTTCTGGATCTGCGCGCCGCCCCATTGCTCGCTCGACGGGTGCCAGGAGCCAGGCGTCAGACCAGCGGTGCCGGCCACCGGGCGCGGCACCCAGGTCCGCCATGGCACATAGGTTCCGAACACCTCGGACTCGTCGGCGACCAGCAGCACGTCGTGATCCGGCAGATCCTGCAGGAAGACGGGGAGCTGGCGCTGGACAAGAGCCTGTCCCGAATCGGTCGCCCGCGCTCCGCCCGTGTCCTCGAACACCTTCTCGCCGACGATATTGCCGCCGAACTTCGTCGCCGAGCGCTTCAGCGATTCGGCGAACTCCTTGTCCGCCTCGTGTTCGCCGGAGACGAGCGCCCAGTTCCGCCACTGCTTCCACATCAGATACTGGGCGAGACCATCGGTCAGCATCGCATAGGAGGGAGCCGTGTGCAGGAGATTGGCGCGGCAATCAGCATCGCGCAGCCGATTGTCGAGAGCGCCGGCATTGAAGACGAGCGCATTCTGTGCGGCGGCGAGATCGGCGACCGCCAGCGTATCCTCGGCATTGAGATCGGTGACGATGTAGTGGATGCCGTCCGCCAGCATCTTCTCGGCCGCAGGCTTCACGTCGTCGCCGGGCGCGAGCGTCACGGTGTCGAGCGTGAAGTCCTGGCCCATGAAGGAGCCGGTCGTATCGTTGTCGGCGATCGCGACTTCGGCGCCCGCAACGCCGATATCCTCTGGCGGAATGTCGAGAACGGACAGGGCGAGCGTGCGTTCATAGGTCCGCAGGAGGCCGATCTTCACCTCCTCCATCTGCGGCTTGGCGGCCTGTTGCGGAGCAGTACGCGTCTCGGTCGTCGTTTCCGCGGCTCCCGATGCACCGTCCTGCGCGGCCGCAGGCCCGGCCCCGAGGCCGACCGCGAAGGCCAGGGAAACGGCTGCGACGGTCGAGCGGCGGGCAGCGCTCATCGAAGATCTGCGCATATGGGTTCTCCTCCCGGTAGTCTCCGGCCTCTCTCGCAGCTTGACCGTTTGATCGCGCGTTCCTGCGCGTTACACTCCGGGCAGCCATGCGGCGACAACCGCCAGGGAGGCTTCTTTTTGTGATTCTCGACCATGTTCCCAACCGCTCCGGCCGGAGGCAAGCTGGACTTTTTCCCGTTATCGCCGGGTCGTTTTTCACCGCCTGCCCTCGATCCTTCGCCGAGCGAGGCCTCAAGGCCGCGTCCCGAACGGTGGCTGCGGCCGGCATCGGCCGATCGCGCGATCTCGCAGGTCCTTTCCGGAACGATGCCCAGTCACGGATCGGGGCGCGTTCGTGATCCGGTTTCTCGCCAGTGTCGCCACGCCCGAGGAAGCGCTCGTCGCCCTTGCCGGCGGAGCCGATGTCATCGACCTGAAGGAGCCGTCGGACGGGGCGCTCGGCGCGGTTTCGCCGGATGTCATCGAGCGCACGATCGCGGCCGTCGGCGGTCGCCGGCCCGTCTCGGCCGTGGCCGGCAACCTGCCCATGCGCCCGGAAAGCGTCCGCCGGGCGATCGAGGAGCGTCTCTCCGCCGATTTCGTCAAGATCGGCCTCTTCCCCGCCGGCCGCGAGGAGACCGAGGCCGTGATCGCGGCGGCCCGCGACTACAGCGAGCGCAGCCTTCTCATTGCTGTCATGTTCGCGGACGGGGCGCCGGATCTCGGCCTCGTCACATTGCTGCGCGATGCGGGGTTCTCGGGCGTGATGCTCGACACGATGGACAAGGGTTCCGGCGGGCTTCTCAGGCATATGAGCCTTGCGAAACTGCACGAATTCGTCGGCGCCGCCCGGGACGCGAACCTGATGACCGGACTTGCCGGCTCTCTGGAAGCCCCCGACATCCAGAGGCTCGGCGTCCTCGGCCCCGATTTCCTCGGCTTTCGCAGCGCGCTGACGCGAAACGCGCGCGATTCCGAGATCGACGAGGCGAAGGTGGCCGAGATCGCCGGTCTCATCGCAGGGCTCGGCCGGCCCGCTTCGCCCGTTCCCTCCCATGCGAACGCCAAACTCTCGGATGCCGACCTGCCGGGTGCCGCCGCGCCGGGCGCTGGGGCGACGGAGGGCGATACGATCTTCGTGCGCGACTTCGTTTTGCCGCTGGAGATCGGCGCCTATGCCCACGAATACGGAAGGCGGCAGGATGTCCGTTTCTCGGTCGACGCGACGATCGACCCGATCCCTTCCGACGCCCGGACCATGGGAGACATCTACTCCTATGACGTGATCATCGACGCGATCCGCGCTCTCGCAGAGAGCGGGCATACGGTGCTCGTCGAGGAACTGGCGAGCCGTCTGGCAGAGACCGTGCTTGCCGATCGCCGGGTCCGCCGCGTGCGGGTGAAGGTGGAGAAGCTCGATCTCGGCCCCGGTGCCGTGGGCGTCGAGATCGTTCGCCCGGCGCCCCACCGAGAATCACGCAGCCGAAGAAAGTGAGAATTCGATCTCTTCGATTGTGTAACTATTGTGTCTTCCGGCGCGTTTGAGCAAGAAGGCCGTCTTAGGGTTCACCCGGCGGCCAGTTCAAGGGAGGAAGTGTGAGATGAAACCGATCATCCTCGTCAAGCTCGGAGGAAGCACCGTCAAGTCGCCCAATCTCCAGCGCTGGATCGCGGCGATTGAACAGACGACGGAGCCCTGCGTGGTCGTGCCCGGCGGCGGCCCGTTCGCCGATACCGTGCGCAGGCATCAGGCCCAGCTCGGTTATGACGACGCCACCGCCCACGAGATGTCCGTCCTCGCCATGGAGCAGTTCGGCTGCGTCCTCCTCAACATGTCGAAGCGCTTCGTGGCCGCCGATAGCCTCGAGGCGATCGACATGGCCCTTTCCACCGGCCGCATCCCGGTCTGGATGGCCCGCAACATGGTCATGAACGCGGTCGAGATCGCACAGGACTGGACGACGACCTCGGATTCCCTCGCCGCATGGCTCCAGGGAAAGCTCAAGGCCGACCGGCTCTGCCTCGTGAAGCTGATCGACGTTCCGCACGACTCGACCGTGGACGCCCTGTCGCGGGCCGGCATCGTGGACCCCGCCTTCCCCGAAATGGTCTCGCCCGAGGGCAAGCTCTTCGTCGCCGGCCCGAGCGATCTGGCGACGGCCGGCCGGCGCTTCGCGCTCGGCGACGTCCCGGGCCGGATCGTTCCCACATCGCCCGACGCCTCGTCCCGGGGATCGGTGATCGCGGCGGAATGAGACGCTTCGACGATCGGGGGCTTGGCAAGTCGCCCGATATCGCCGAATGAGCGGCTCATGGCGCGCGACCGCATTCTCTTTCTCACCGGGCATCTGGCCCGCCCTCGGTTGGAACGCCTGCTCGAAGGTCTCGGCGATACGGACTTCGAGTGGGAGATCGCCGATATCGGCGTGAAGGTCGCGGCGCTGGCGACTGGCGACATCATCGAGCGCCGGCTCGCCCGTCCCGTCACGGCCGATCGCGTAATCCTGCCGGGCCGCTGCCGCGCCGATCTCGATCGCCTCTCGCAAAGCTTCGGCGCCCCGTTCGAGCGCGGCCCGGACGAGCTTGCCGATCTTCCCGCCTATCTCGGGCGCAAGGGGCCACCCCCCGATCTCTCCCAGCATGCCATGCGGATCTTCGCCGAGATCGTGGACGCCTCGGCTCTTCCCGTGGACGATGTTCTCGTGCGGGCAAGAGCCATGCGCGCGGAGGGCGCCGACGTGATCGATCTCGGCTGCCTGCCGGACACGCCCTTCCCCCATCTCGAGGAGATGATCGCGGCGCTGAAGGCGGAAGGGTTCGCCGTCAGCGTCGATTCGGCCGATCGCGACGAGTTGCGCCGGGCGATCGCCGCCGGGGCCGATCATGTCCTGTCCCTTACCGAGGAGACTCTCGATCTTGCGGAGGGGACGAACCTCATGCCGGTCCTCGTGCCGGCAAAGCCCCACGACATGGCCTCGCTCGAGCGGGCGATCGACAAGGCGCGTGCCATGGGGCTCCGCTTCATGGCCGATCCGATCCTCGATCCGATTCATTTCGGCTTCTCGGCCTCGCTGGTGCGCTATCACCAGCTGCGCGAGGCCTATCCCGACATCGAGATCCTGATGGGGACGGGAAACCTCACCGAGCTCACCGATGCCGATACGTCCGGCATCACGGCGATGCTGCTCGGCATCTGCTCGGAACTGTCGATCGGCCATCTGCTGATCGTCCATGTGAGCCCGCACACCCGGCGCACCATCGCCGAACACGATTGTGCCCGGCGGATGCTGTTTGCCGCCAAACGCGACAACGCCCTACCGCGTGGATACACCTCCGGGCTCCTCCAGATGCACGACATACGCCCCTTTTCGGCAAGCCCTGTCGAAGTGGACGAACTCGCCGGGGACGTGAAGGACCGGAACTACCGCATCCAGACGAGTTCGGCGGGCATCCATCTCTACAACCGCGACATGCACGCCATCGAGACCGACGCCTTCGAGTTCTTCCCGAAGATCGATGTGGGCGGCGATGTCGGGCACGCCTTCTATCTCGGCGCCGAACTGCAGAAGGCGGAAATCGCCTGGTCGCTCGGCAAGCGTTATGCGCAGGACAATCCGCTCGACTTCGGCGTCGGCGCGCCGAAGCTGCGGGAGGAAGATCGCACGCGGCTGGAAAAGGCCGGGCATACGCTGAAGGCGAAGAGCGAGCCGAAATCCAAGAGCCGGGCCGAACCGGACCCCAAGGAGTGAGAGACAGATGCCCTTCATCCGCGAAAGCGTTCTGACGACGGTCTCGGTCGACGGCGCCGTGCACATCGCTCCGCTCGGCATCATCGAGGACGGCGAGCACTGGATCGTCGCTCCGTTCCGCCCCTCCACGACGCTCGCCAATCTCGAGGCGAGCGGGCGGGCCGTCGTCAACTACACCGACGACGCGCTGATCTTCGCCGGCTGCCTCACGGGACGCAGGGACTGGCCGCTCATCCCGGTCGAAGGCTACGTGATCCCGCGCCTCGCGGCCGCCCTCTCCCATGACGTTCTCGAAGTCGTCGACGTGACCGAGGACGCGCAGCGTCCGCGCTTCCGGTGCAAGGTCGTCTCCTCCGTCCAGCATGCTCCGTTCAAGGGCATGAACCGGGCGAAGGCCGCTGTCCTGGAAGCGGCGATTCTCGCCTCGCGTCTCGACATGCTGCCATCCGAGAAGATCGAGGACGAGATCGCCTATCTGAAGATCGCGGTCGACAAGACCGCCGGACCCGACGAGCACAAGGCCTTCGGCTGGCTTCTGGAAAAGATCATCGATCATCTCGCCCGCATGGAGATGGAGCCCGAAGGCCGGCTCTAGACGTATCGGACCGCAGGCATTGCCGGACCTGCCCGGGCGGCGGTGACGCATGGGGTGCGCCCGCCTTGCGGCAAAAACGCTTTCCTTATCGATGAAAACCGTCTAGCCGGGCCGCACTGGCAGGATGGATGATCCGCCAGAGCGACTGGACGCGTTTGAAGGAGCTGTTTCGATGGCCAATCCCGACTACAAGACCCACGCGAAGATCTCCGGTCCGATCGTGATGATCGGGTTCGGGTCGATCGGCAAGGGCACGCTCCCGCTCATCGAACGGCACTTCGACTACGATCCCGCCCGTTTCGTCGTCATCGATCCGAACGATGCCGACAAGAAGCTTCTCGACGAGCGCGGCATCCGGTTCGTCAACGAGGCGGTAACCCGCCAGAACTACCGCGATCTCCTGACGCCGCTCCTGACCGAGGGCCAAGGCCAGGGCTTCTGCGTCAACCTGTCGGTCGATACCGGCTCGCTCGACCTCATGAAGCTGTGCCGCGAACTCGGCGTTCTCTACATCGACACCGTGGTCGAGCCCTGGCTCGGCTTCTACTTCGACAAGAACATGTCGAATGCGGATCGCACGAACTACGCCCTGCGCGAGACCGTGCGAAAAGAGAAGAAGGACAATCCCGGCGGCACCACCGCCGTCTCCTGCTGCGGCGCCAATCCGGGAATGGTCTCCTGGTTCGTCAAGAAGGGCCTCGTCGACATCGCGACGGAGATCGGCCTCGAATTCGAGGAGCCGGCCTTCGACGATCGGAACGGCTGGGCCAAGCTGATGAAGAAGACGGGCGTCAAGGGCGTCCACATCGCGGAGCGCGACACCCAGCGCGCCAAGAACCCCAAGCCCATGGACGTGTTCTGGAACACCTGGTCCGTGGAAGGCTTCCTTTCGGAAGGCATGCAGCCGTCCGAACTCGGCTGGGGCACCCATGAGAAGTGGATGCCGAAGAACGCTAAGGAGCACAAGAAGGGCTGTCAGGCGGCGATCTATCTGGAGCAGCCGGGCGCCAATACGCGCGTTCGCAGCTGGTGCCCGACGCCCGGTGCCCAGTACGGCTTCCTCGTCACCCACAACGAGTCGATCTCGATCGCCGACTACTTCACCCATCGCAACAAGAAGGACGAGGTCACCTATCGTCCCACCTGCCACTACGCCTACCATCCGGCCAACGACGCGGTGCTGTCCCTGCACGAGCTGTTCGGCGCCGCGGGCAAGGTGCAGGCCAAGCTCCACGTTCTCGACGAGACCGAGATCGTCGACGGCATCGACGAACTCGGCGTCCTTCTCTACGGCCACGAGCGCAATGCCTACTGGTACGGCTCGCAGCTCTCGATCGAAGAGACGCGCCAGATCGCGCCTTACCAGAACGCGACCGGCCTTCAGGTCACCTCCGCAGTGCTCGCCGGCATGGTCTGGGCCCTCGAGAACCCGGAAGCTGGAATCGTCGAGGCCGACGAGATGGACTACAAGCGCTGCCTCGAGGTCCAGTCGCCCTATCTCGGACCGGTGAAGGGCTACTACACCGACTGGACACCCCTGACCGACCGTCCGGGCCTCTTCCCCGAGGACATCGACGACAAGGATCCGTGGCAGTTCCGGAACATTCTGGTCCGCTAAAGCGTCTCGGCTGATGAATGTCGACTGCGGGTGACCGTTGCCGGTCGTTCGGCAACCGCCCGGCGGGGCGCCCGGCGCCCCGCTCCCGCAGTCCACGGCATCGGACAAAGAAGTGGTGCCGGTTTCCGGACCACCCGATGCGTCAGCAAGAACCCGAGCCTCGAACCCGGCTCTCCAATTCGGGTCCGAGGCTCCAGAAGCGAGACCACATGGCAGACCAGCAAGAACGCCGACGCGCCGCCAACGAGGTGATGCGCGCGGTGATGACGGGCCGGGTCGGATCGATCGCGAACCGATTCCATCCCGGCGCCGTCTTTCAGCAACGCACCAATGCGGGCGCGACGGACGCCCCCTGGTTCGAGCGGATGGAGGGCGAATTCCATCTGTCCGGCGAGGCCGAGACCCAGGCCTTTCTCGGCGAACTTCTCAAGCGTTCCAGCTATCTCTCCTACGAGATCCGCGGTCTGATCCTCGAAGCCGACGATGCGGCGAGCCGGTGCGACTGGTCGCGGCGCGACGAGGATACGGGCACGATCGTCACGGGAACGACGATGTACTGGTTCTCCTTCGCCGGCGACGATCGCATCCGTTCGGTGGAGACGCTGGGCGCGATCCATTCCGTGCTTCCCCGCCGCAAGCGCGAGGCCTGAGCCTCGAACGCGGACCAGGGGGTGCCCGGCTCGGAGGGCCGCACCCGACGAGCGGACGGCGTTAACCACGTTTCGCATGGCTGTTCCGCGCCTCTTCCCATCATCCTCAAGAAATCGTTAAAGTCTTCACCATCGCCGACCCGCGGGGCCGGGCACTCCTCTGCACAGGAGCCGGACCAGGCCCGCCCTTCATGCAAAGGTTCCTCGCCCATGCGCCGCATCGTCCTGTCGCTCACAGTCGCCTCGACCGCCGCCTTCTCCGCCTGCCAGATGCAGGAGCGCGCGGAACTGGCTCCGGCCGTGCCGCAGGGTGTGGAGGGAACCTGGAACTCCGTCGGGGGTCCCGTGAACTACACGGCGAGCCTCAATTCCGGGCAGTTCCGCTCGACCGAGCGCGGAACCGGCGCGGTTCTCGCCCAGGGCACCTATTCCAATATCGGACCCGGCCAGGTGACGATCGTCTATCGCCCGACCACCCGCGATACGGAAGTCGCCGCCAACTGCAACCAGACCGCGCCCGACACGCTGTCCTGTGCCACGTCGACGGGCAACCGCTTCCAGCTCCAGCGCGCCTGAGCGCACTTTCCGTCCTTTGCGCGACTTCGCCACGTTTCATCCCGGGGCGAATGAATTATATCGAACGACGACGCGGCGGAAAGCGACAGGCTTTCCGCCGCGCACGGCTGTGCCCCGCTTCGATGGTCGTGCGGCGAAACTCTACGAGAATGCGCAAAGGCTGATTGGATGAATGCAGTGACCAAAACCATGGCGGAACGCGCCATCGGTCCCCTTCCCGTCGACCACCCGGTGGTGCGCACACCGAAAGTGGGAGTCCTGCTCGTCAATCTCGGCACGCCCGACGGCACCGATTTCAAGCCCATGCGGCGTTACCTGAAGGAGTTCCTCTCCGACAAGCGCGTGATCGAGTGGCCGAAGATCGCCTGGTATCCGATCCTCTACGGCATCGTCCTCAACACGCGGCCGAAGAAGTCCGGTGCGGCCTATGCCGAGATCTGGAACGAGGAGATGAACGAGTCGCCGCTGCGCACCTTCACGAGGGCACAGGGCGAAAAGCTCGCCGCGCGCATGGCCAAAAACGAGACCGTCGTCGTCGACTGGGCGATGCGCTACGGCCAGCCTTCGATCGCCGAGCGCACCGACAAGCTGATGCAGGCCGGCTGCGAGCGGGTCCTCGTCTTCCCGCTCTATCCGCAATATTCGGCCTCGACGACCGCGACCGTCAACGACAAGTTCTTCGAGCACATGATGGCGCAGCGCTGGATGCCGGCGGTTCGCACGGTGCCCGCCTATCACGACGAGCCCGTCTATATCGACGCCCTCGCCAAGTCGATCGAGACCCATCTCGCCAGCCTCGACTTCGAGCCGGAGCGGGTGATCGCTTCCTATCACGGCATTCCGCAGAGCTATTTCCGCAAGGGCGACCCCTATCACTGCCACTGCCAGAAGACCTCGCGCCTGCTGGAAGCGCGGCTCGGCTGGAAGCCAGGACGGCTGATGACCTGCTTCCAGTCCCGCTTCGGACCGGAGGAATGGCTGCAGCCCTATACAGACAAGACCGTCGAAGCCCTCCCCAAGCAGGGCGTCAAGAACATCGCGGTGTTCAATCCGGGATTCGTCTCCGACTGCCTGGAGACGCTCGAAGAAATCGCCGGCGAAGCCGGAGAGATCTTTCACGAGGCGGGCGGTGAGAACTTCACGCATATCCCCTGCCTCAACGACAGCGAACCCGGCATGGACGTGATCGAGGCGATGGTCCGGCGCGAGCTCCGGGGCTGGATCGACTGATCCGCCTCGCTTGCCCGGTCAGAGCAGCGGACTGACCATCCGCGCTCCGTTTTCGAGCACCCGGCTGATACGGCTTCTGCCGCGCCAATCCTGAAGCGTGAGCGGATCGCTCCTGCCGATATAAAGGTCGTGAATCCTGCCGAGGGATCGGCAGGCCGCCTCGTCATGCAGGATGAGGCTGATTTCGGCATTCAGCATGAAGGAGCGCACATCCGCGTTGGACGAGCCGACGATGCCGACCCGATCGTCGACGAGGACGTTCTTGGCGTGGAGCAGGCGCTCCCGATACTGGTGGATCCCGATCCCGGCCGAGAGAAGCTCGTCGTAATAGGAGTGCTGGGCAAGGCTGACGAGGCGCTGGTCGGCGAGCGCCGAGACGATCAGATCCACCTCGACACCCCGCGCGACGGCGTTCTTCATGGCCACCAGCAGGCTTTCGTCCGGGATGAGATAGGGCGAGACGATCCGCACCCGCCGGCGCGCGCCGTGAACCATCTCCACCAGCAGGCGCTCATATCCCGGAACGTCGAAGTCGGGACCGCTCGGCATGGCCTGCAGGTTCGCCTCCCCCGGTCGCCCGGCGACGTCCAGAGGGGCGAGCCAAACCTCGGTCTCCAGATACCAGTCGCAGGCGAACACGGTGTCGAGCGCCATCACCACCGGCCCCTCGACCCGCGCCACCAGTTCGTCGTTGACGATGCCCGGCTTGAAGTCGCGATCGACGATGTTCTGGGACCCGACGAAGCCGGCCCGCCCGTCGATCAGACACAGCTTCCGGTGATTGCGCAGATCGCCCCGCGTCCGGCGCAGGGAAGCGAGGCGCACCGGCAGGACGAGGCGGGCGTCGACATCGAGCGAGGCGAGGAGGTCCATCGTGCGCGCCGCCCATTGATGGGAGCCGAGGGCATCGACGAGGACGCGGACCTCGACACCGCGCCTGCGTGCCCGGCCCAGCGCCTCGGCGATCGCCCGTCCCGTTCGGTCGTCGGCGAAGATATAGGTCAGCAGATGCACGCGGCTGGTGGCCGCGTCGATGTCGCGGACCATCAGCCGAACCGCGTCCTCGTAGTCGGCGGTGAGCTCGATCCTGTTGCCGCCGGTCACGGGGAAACCGCCGAGGGTGCGGGCAAGTCGCGCGAGCGGCTTCGCGTCGAGGGGCGCTGCAGCCCCGCCGGCCAGCCGCTCGGCGACCGCGCTCCGCGCATCCCCCGTCGACGCGAATCGCCGGCGGCGCCATGCCGGAAATCGCGCGCGTCCGATCATGCGATAGACGATGAGCGCGGGGATCGGCACGAACAGGAAGAGAAGCAGCCAGCTTCGGGCCGCCTCCGGCGCCCGGCGCTGCGGGATCACCAGAATCATGACCAGCCGCACGACCCATTCGGCCAGGAGATAGGCAAGCGTGAGGCTGGAAATGTCGAACATGGTAAAGTCCTACAGCATCGGACCGGACCCTGGATAAGGCTTCTCGAACGATCCGATGGAAAATGCCCGGTCGAAGGCGAACGGCTCGTGCTTGCGGACGAACCGGGCCGGTCTTCGCCGGCTTCCGGAGGGTCGGTCAGGTCCCGGTCGCTCGGCCCTCGTTAACACAAGTTTGGCGCAGGCCTGCTAGCCTTCAGCCATGAAGATCGCACCCCTCCTCGCCCCCATCCTCCTCCTTGCCGGTCTTGCCACGCAGCCGGCGCTCGCAGCGTTCGAGCAGCTGGCTCCGCGCCCCGAGATCGACGTTTCGGACACGGCCGATCCGGGCACGATCATCGTCAAGACCGCCGAGCGCAAGCTCTATCTCATGACCGCTCCAGGCAAGGCCTATGTCTACGACGTGGCCGTGGGAAAGCCGAGCGAGCAGTGGTTCGGCAAGAGCTGGGTCTCGCGCAAGCGCCGCGCGCCGACCTGGGTGCCGACGCCCTCCATGCGCGAGAAGAATCCGAAGCTGCCGCAATCGGTGGGTCCCGGTCCCAAGAATCCCCTCGGCGAGCGGGCGATCAATCTGGGCTGGGGCACCTACCGCATCCACGGAACCAACAATCCGCGCTCCATCGGCAGCGCCGCCTCGGCGGGCTGCTTCCGCATGCGCAACGAGGACGTGAAGGATCTCTTCGAACGCGTTCATGTGGGCGCCGAGGTTCGCGTCCTGCACTGAACCGGCCGCCCCTCGCTCTCAGGCGAGCGGCACCGCCCGCGCGGCAAGCTTCGTTCCACAAACTTCGGCCATTGTTTTCCGGCACCCCGGACCCAGCGAGGAAACGGGTTCGCACGGATCGGGGGATCGATGGGCGTCGTCAAACGGGGAGCGGGGATATCGATCCTTGCCGCACTGGGGCTTTCGATCGCAGGTCCGGCCCTCGCGCACCCCCATGTCTTCATCGAATCCCATGTGGAACTCGTCGGCGACGAGACGGGCCACCTGAAGGCGATCCGCAATGTCTGGCGGATGGACGAGCTGTTCTCCTCCTCCGTGGTGGTCGACTTCGACAACAATGCCAACGGCACACTCGACCCGGCCGAACTCGACGCGATCGGCGAGACGATCAAGACCTCGATCGCCGAATGGGGCTATTACACCTTCGCCGAACTCGGCGGCCGCGACGCCAAGCTTTCCGATCCCGACCGCATCCACACCCTGTTCGAGGACGGCCAGCTCATCCTCTTCTTCGAGATGCCGGTCGCCGAAGACGTCGATCTGAGGACCCAGCCGGTAAAGGTCTCCAATTTCGACGAAAGCTTCTTCGTCGCCTTCGATTTCGCCGGCGTCGACTCCTTCCAGCTGGTCGGCCTGCCGGGCGGGTGCCGCAAGGCGCTGAACGTTCCCGACGAGGACGATGCGGCGCAGAAGTGGATGGACCAGATCGCGACGCTCGGTCCGGACGAGGAGGTCGGCGCGGAGGGCGCCGCCTTCGCCGACGTGATGGCGACGCGCCTCGAACTCACCTGCGCCGCCCAGAGCTGACCGGCCATGAAGATCCTGAAAGTCCTCTGCGCCGCCTGTCTTCTGGCAACGATCGTCTCGGCCGAAGCTCTTGCGCGATCCTCCCTCGGCATCGGCTCGGCCGAGGTGACCGCGCCCGTCTCCGACGGCCCGCTCTCGGGCCTCTTCACCCAGATCGCGCTGTGGCAGCGCGAGTTCTTCACCTCGCTGAGGCTTGCCCTCGTCGGACTGAAGGATGGCGAGGGCGCCTTCCTCTATCTCACCGCGCTCTCTTTCGCCTACGGCGTCTTCCACGCGGCCGGCCCCGGCCACGGCAAGGCCGTCATCTCGGCCTATATGCTCGCGAGCCGGGCCGAGCTGAAGCGCGGCGTCCTCCTCTCCTTCGTCTCCTCCTTCGTGCAGAGCATCAGCGCGCTCGTCATCGTCGGCATCGGCTGGTATCTCCTGCGCGGCTCGGGCGTCTCCATGACCGAGGCCACCGACTGGTTCGAGATCGCCTCCTACGGAATGGTCGTCGCCGTCGGCCTCTATCTCCTTCTGCGCGCCCTGCGCCGCATGGGCGAACCCCGCGCGATGAGAGCCCTGCGCTCGAGGATCGCGGCCCCGTTGCGGGCGTCGTCCGCGCCGGTCCATTCGCTCGCCTTCGCCGGTCCCGGCGAGGCCGACTGGCGCCGCGAAACCTCCGGCAATCTCCCGTCCGGCGCCGGCTCCTTCGGCCAGGGCGACGGCGGGTTCGGCCGTGCGCAGGGCTTCGACCGGGCGACCGTCTGCGAGGAGGACGATTGCGGATGCGGGCGCGCTCACATGCCCTCGCCGTCCCAGCTCTCCCAGCCGATCACTTTGAGATCCGGGATCGCGGCGGTGTTCGCCGTGGGCCTTCGCCCCTGCTCCGGCGCGATCGTCGTCCTCACCTTCGGGCTTCTCAACGAACTCTATCTCGGCGGCATCCTGTCGGTCTTCGCCATGGGGCTCGGCACCGCCGTCACGGTTTCGGCGCTCGCGACGGCGACGGTTCTCGGACGCGGCGCTCTCGAACGGGCGGGACGGCGCACGCGCTTTGCGAGCGTGCTCGCGCGGGTTCTCGAGATCGCCGGCGCCTGCCTTCTCATCCTTCTCGGGCTCGGTCTCCTCGGCGGCGTCCTCTTCGGCTGATCGCGACGATGGATCGTCCCGCCGGACCTTCGGCGGGGGATGGAAGGCTGCCGGTCATTTCAATTCCGGCCGCGATCGGACAGACTGCGGCGAGCTGAAACCGCACGAGACCGTCCCGATGAAAGCCGCCATCTTCTCCGGCACCATTCCCGCCCTGATGACCCCCTGCACGCCGGAGCGGACGCCGGACTACGAGGCACTGGTGCGCAAGGGCCGGCAGCTGATCGACGCCGGCATGTCGGCCGTCGTCTATTGCGGCTCCATGGGCGACTGGCCGCTTCTGACCGACGAGGAGCGCATGACCGGCGTTTCGCGCCTGTGCGAGGCGGGCATTCCCGTCATCGTCGGAACCGGCGCCCAGAACACGCGGCTGGCCGCCGCCCACGCGGCCCACGCCCAGAAGGTGGGCGCGAAGGGTCTGATGGTCATTCCGCGGGTTCTGTCGCGCGGCAGTGCGCCGGCCGCCCAGAAGGCCCATTTCAAGGCCGTGCTCGCTGCGGCGCCGGACCTGCCGGCGGTCATCTACAACAGCCCCTATTACGGCTTTGCGACGCGGGCCGACCTCTTCTTCGCCCTGCGCGCCGAGCACCCCAATCTCTGCGGCTTCAAGGAATTCGGCGGGCCTCAGGATCTGCGCTATGCGGCCGAGACCATCACCAGCGGTGACGGTGACGTGACCCTGATGGTGGGCGTCGATACGGCGGTCGTCCACGGCTACGTCAATTGCGGCGCGACCGGCGCGATCACCGGCATCGGCAATGTGCTGCCCCGGGAAGTGCTCCATCTTTGTGCCCTCTCCCGCAAGGCCGCAGCGGGCGACGTCGCGGCCCGCCACGCGGCCGAGGAGCTCGACCGCGCGCTCTCGGTTCTTTCCTCCTTCGACGAGGGACCGGATCTCGTCCTCTACTACAAGCATCTGATGGTGCTGAACGGGGAGGAGGAATATCGTCTCCACTTCAACGAGACCGATGCTCTGAGCGACAGCCAGCGCGGCTTTGCCGAAGCCCAGTTCGCCCTCTTCCGGCGCTGGTATGGCGAGTGGGTGGCGCGCAGCGACATCGCCGCCCTGTCGCAGGCGGCCTGACAGAGCGCGCGCCAGCGGAGACCGGATCATGACCCGCAAGACCGGAGCCTCCCGCGATGTCGTCGTCGTCGGCGCGGGCGTCATCGGCCTGTCCTGCGCGCTCTTCGCACGAGATCGCGGCCTCGACGTCACCGTGATCGATCGCGAGGGTCCGGCGGCCGGGGCGTCCGCCGGCAATGCCGGAGCCTTCGCCTTCACCGACATCCTTCCCCTCGCCTCGCCCGGCATGTTCCGCAAGGCGCCGCGCTGGCTTCTCGATCCGCTGGGGCCCCTGTCGATCCCGCCGGCCTACGCCCTGAGGATCGCGCCCTGGATGCTTCGCTTCGCTCTTTCGGCGAGCCCTCGGCGCTCGGCCCGGGCCGCGAGGGCCCAGGCGGCCATGATGGATCTTTCCAGACGCGAGCTCGAACCCTTTCTTGCGGCGACCGGCACCGCCGCCATGCTGCGCAAGGACGGCAATCTGGAACTCTACGAGAACGAGGCGGAATTTCGCGCCTCGCTTCCCGGCTGGGCGGTGCGCGAGCGGCACGGCATCGACTTCGCCCATCTCGACAGGGACGGCATGGCCGAACTCCAGCCGGGCCTCTCGCCGGCCTTCGAGCGCGGCACCTTCACGCCCACCTGGTACACGATCGCCGATCCGAAGGAATACGTCCTCACTCTCGGCCACCGCTTCGTGGATGGCGGCGGGCGGATCGAGCGCGGCGAGGTCGCCGGCCTCCGTGCACACGAGGACGGCGTGACGATCCGGCTCGCGGACGGTGGAGAGATCGCGGCTGGGCGCGTCGTGCTGGCGGCAGGCGCGTTCTCGCGCGACATCGCGCGCAGTCTCGGCGAACGCATCCCGCTGGAGACCGAGCGCGGCTACAACACGACCCTGCCGCCCGAGGCCTTCGATCTCAGGCTGCAGCTGACATTCGGCGGACATGGTTTCGTCGTCTCCCGCCTCTCGAGCGGCATCAGGATCGGAGGCGCGGTCGAGCTCGGCGGGCTCACGCTGCCGCCGAACTTCGCGCGGTCCGATGCGATGCTCGACAAGGCCAAGCGCTTTCTCCCGGCCCTGAAGACCGAAGGCGGCACACGCTGGATGGGCTTTCGGCCCTCGCTTCCCGACAGCCTGCCCGCCATCGGTCCGTCACGGGCAAGCGCCCGCGTCATCCATGCCTTCGGCCATGGCCATCTGGGTCTCACCCAATCGGCCGGAACCGCCCGGCTCGTCGCCGATCTTCTCACCGGCCGCGAGCCGGCGATCGATCTTAGCCCCTTCTCGCCCCAACGCTTCTGAGCGCCAACGGAACCAATCATGGCCAAGCATATGTTCGCCTGCCTCGACGGGCACACCTGCGGCAACCCGGTGCGGCTGGTCACCGGCGGCGCGCCCCTCCTCCAAGGCGCGACCATGCTCGAACGGCGCGCCCATTTCCTGCGCGACTACGACTGGATCCGCACCGGCCTGATGTTCGAGCCGCGCGGCCACGACATGATGTCCGGCGCGATCCTCTACCCGCCGACCCGTCCCGATTGCGATATCGCCGTCCTCTATATCGAGACCTCCGGCTGCCTGCCGATGTGCGGCCACGGCACCATCGGCACCGTCACGATGGCGATCGAAAACGGCCTCGTATCGCCGCGAGAGGCAGGACGGCTCTCGCTGGATACGCCCGCCGGGCGGGTCGACGTGACCTATGCCGGCAGCGGCGATTTCGTCGAGGAGGTGCGGCTCACCAATGTGCCCGGCTTCCTCCATTCCGAAGGCCTCGCCGTCACCCTCGACGGCCTCGGCGAGATCGTCGTCGACGTCGCCTATGGCGGCAATTTCTACGCCATCGTCGACCGACAGAAGAATTTCCGGGACATGGCCGATTACTCGGCCGGGGAGCTCGTCGCGCTATCCCAGAGACTGCGCTCGGCACTCAATGCCGGTCACGACTTCGTCCATCCGCTTCATCCCGAAATTCGCGGCCTCAGCCACATCCTCTGGACCGGCGCGCCACGCGATGCGTCGGCCCATGGGCGCAACGCCGTCTTCTACGGAGACAAGGCGATCGACCGTTCGCCCTGCGGTACGGGCACCTCCGCCCGCATGGCGCAACTCGCAGCCAAGGGTCGCCTTTCGGTCGGCGACGACTATGTGCACGAATCGATCATCGGATCGCTCTTCAAGGGTCGGATCGAAACCAGGACGACTGTCGCGGAATACGCCGCGATCATCCCATCGGTCGCCGGCTGGGCACGCCAGACCGGCATCAACACGATCTTCATCGACGACCGGGACCCCTTCGCCCACGGCTTCGTCGTGCCCTGACGCATCGAAGAACGGACAGGGCCCGAAGAATAGCCGGCTAGGATCAGAACGAGGCGGCCGAAGAGCCGCGTGGGAAACCGTTCCGGTATCGGGACGTTGGCGAAAGCGTGGGTCCGTGGATCGCGAGGGGCGTTCGGTTCCTCGGCCGCGAGCACCACTCACGAACAACCAGCCCAAGCGGGTCCGGCAGGAAGCGACAGATCATGCAATCCGACATCGTCCGCAACCGCCTGCTCGCGATCCTCGCGGGCCTCGCCGTGATCGCCGCGGTGAAGATCGGCTATCCGGTGCTGATGCCCATCGTCGTCTCCTTCTGCATCATCGCCTCCGCCTGGCCGATCAAGCGCTGGACGAGTGGGATCGGCTCCCCGGCCCTGAGCTACACGCTGACGATCGTCATTCTCGTCGCGGGCGTGACGCTGTTCTTCGGCGTCATCTCCTACGCCCTCACCCGGGTCGCGCAGAACTTCGTGGAGAAGCAGGACGACTTCCAGGCTCTCTTCGATCAATACGGCGAGTGGGCACAAGCCAACGGACTGCCGACCCTGTCGGGGGACATCGGAGGGTTCGACCGCGTCGCTTCCCTCGTGCGCAGCATTCTGGGGGACGCCTACACGGTGCTCAGCTATATGGGCGTCGTGGCGGTGATCGTCGTTCTGGGCTTTCCGGAGGTCCCGAAGCTCGCGCGCAAGTTCCGCCGCGAGTTCGAGACCGAAGAACGCTATACGATCTCGCAGACCGTCGGCGAGATGGCGGATGCGATCCGCAGCTATCTCGCCATGACGATGGTGACGAGCTTCATCACAGGCCTCGTCTCCTTCGCCTGGGCCTTCGCCCTCGGCCTCGACATGGCCCTGATCTGGGGCATCCTGAACTTTCTCCTGAACTTCGTGCCGGTGATAGGAAACGTCATCGGCATCCTGCCGCCGACGCTCTACGCCTTCATCCAGTTCGGCGGCTGGGTCATGCCCCTCGTCGTCTTCGCCGGCTTCGTCGTCCTGCAACTGACGATCAGCAATTTCATCTACCCGATGCTGCAGGCGCGCGGCGTGTCGCTGCCGCCCGTCACGATCATCCTGTCACTGCTCTTCTGGGGCTGGATCTGGGGTGTCGCGGGCGGCCTTCTCGCCGTGCCCCTGACCGCGATGCTCGTCATCGTCTGCAGCAAGTTCGAGGCGACCCGGAAGTTCGCCGTCTTCGTCGGGGGCGACGAGAACTTCCGCAAGACGGGCTCCGACGAGACGAAGGCGCAGGGCGCGGAAGGCCGCTGACATCACCGGCCTTCGCGCCGAAGCCGAAGGCTTCAGGAGCCGTGATGGACGAGGTCCAGTTCGTGCTTCTTGAACCAGGCCGCCAGATAATCGACGAAGAGACGGACGCGCGCCGGCAGGTGCCGGCGGTGCGGGAAGACCGCGTAGATGCCGGCCTCGCTCTCCATGAACTCAGACAGGATGTTGACGAGCCGCCCCTCGCGCACGTCCTCGCGCACGACGAAGGTGGGCGAGAGGGCGAGACCGAGACCTGCAAGGGCCGCGGCCCGCACCGTCACCGGGCTGTTGGCGGTGAACTGGCCGGAAACCTGAACCGGAAGCGCCTGCCCGGTCTCCGGGTCGCGGAACATCCAAGACGTGAAGATGCGCGCATTCGAATCGATGACCACCGGATAGTTCGACACCTGGGAGGGGTGCGTCGGCTTGCCCAGCCGCTTCAGGAGATCGGGGCTCGCGACGACGCAGAAACCGAGGGAGGCGAGCCTCCGGGCGATCAAAGCCGAATCGGCGAGGCGGGTCATGCGGATCGCGACGTCGAAGCCCTCGTTCACCAGATCGACGAAGCCGTCGTCGAGATGGATGTCGAGGCTGACATCGGGATGGTCCTTGGCGAAGTCCACGAGGCTGTGGCCGAGATGGGCGTCGCCGAAGGTGCGGGCGGCGCTGACGCGGATGAGCCCCTTGACCTCCCCCGTGGCCTCGCGTGCAGCATCGTTGAGCGTTTCGATATCGCTGAGGAGCTGGCCCGCCCGGGCCATGTAGACCTCGCCGGCGGCCGTCAGCGCCACCTGGCGCGTCGTGCGGTTGATGAGGAGGACACCGATCTCGTCCTCCAGCTCGCGGACATATTTGGACAAAAGCGCCTTGGACCGGCCGGTCTTGCGCGCGGCGGCGGAAAAGCCCTCGTTCTCGACGACCGCCATGAAGGCACGCATTCGTGTGAGGGTGTCCATGAAGGCCCTTTCGCGTCGGGATCGATCCGATGGCTATGGCAGTTTTGCCACGGGAATCAAATCACTCGTTTTCTTTGGCGCAGCGCTCGAAAGCGCCTTGCATATGACAGTTACCATGTTTATGTCAGCCCTTGCCCAATGTCGCACGTGCCCATTGGCGTCCCCCGGTCCTCACGATAGCGAGGATGAACCGGGACGGTACCTGGACGTAACACACCCAGTCGGTTTCGCGAGCCGCGCGATAATCGAGGACGCCTGAAGCAACGACGGTCCGGGCCTTTCTGGTCTCTCCCGGTGTCCAAACCCGGGAATACTGAAGAGGCACACCTTCCTTGCCTGAAGTGCGGCGGGTCCAAGCCCTCCAATCCATGGCAGACCGATACCCGAAACCGGCGCATGACGTGCCGTCTTCGGACCCATCGCGTCGCGCGATCTCACCCATCCGGTTTCTGGCGTTCCTGCGTCGTTCCGGAAACGAAGATTCGCGTCTCGTTCCTTATCGAACCGCCCGATCAGATCCGGGCGCCCCGTCTCGTGGGAGTGCTCACATGGCTTCGCAGCGCATCACCGATTTCCTCGCCGCCAACACGATCGAAGGCCCCTGCCTCGTCGTCGACCTCGACGTCGTGCAGGACAATTTCTGCGCCTTCCGCAAGGCTCTGCCGGATTCCGCGATCTTCTACGCCGTGAAGGCCAATCCCGCGCCCGAGATCCTGAAGCTGCTGGCGTCGCTCGGCTCCAATTTCGACTGCGCCTCCGTCGCCGAGATCAAGATGGCGCTCGCCACCGGTGTCGGCCCGGATCGCATCTCCTACGGCAACACCGTCAAGAAGGAGCGCGACGTCGCCGCCGCGCACGCCCTCGGTGTCTCCCTCTTCGCCGTCGACTGCGTCGAGGAAGTCGAGAAGATCGCCCGCTCCGCTCCCGGCGCCCGCGTGTTCTGCCGCGTCCTCACCGATGGCGAAGGCGCCGAGTGGCCGCTGTCGCGCAAGTTCGGCTGCGTGCCGTCCATGGCGATCGACGTGCTCACCCATGCCCGCGATCTCGGCCTGCGCGCCACCGGCATCTCCTTCCATGTCGGCTCGCAGCAGACCGACACGAACGCCTGGGACGCGGCGATCGGCGATGCGCGCCAGGTCTTCGAGTCGCTCGAGAAGCGCGGCATCACCCTGACACTCGTCAATATGGGCGGCGGTTTCCCGACCCGTTACCTCAAGGACGTTCCGACCGCCCAGGCCTACGGCCAGGCGATCTTCGAGAGCCTCAAGAAGCATTTCGGCAATCGCCTGCCCGAGACGATCATCGAGCCGGGCCGCGGCATGGTCGGCGATGCCGGTGTGATCAAGGCGGAAGTGGTCCTGGTCTCGAAGAAGTCGGATACCGACGAGAACCGCTGGGTCTATCTCGACATCGGCAAGTTCGGCGGTCTCGCCGAGACCATGGACGAGGCGATCCGCTATCCGATCCGCACCCGGCGGGACGGCGGCGAGACGGCCCCTTGCGTTCTCGCCGGCCCGACCTGCGATTCCGCAGATGTCCTCTACGAGAAGACGCCCTATCCGCTGCCGATCGCGCTGACGATCGGCGACGAGGTTCTGATCGAGGGCACCGGAGCCTATACGACGACCTATTCCTCGGTCGCCTTCAACGGCTTCGAACCGCTCGCGAGTTACGTCATCTGATCATGATCGTGGCTTCGACCCTCGAGCTTCGACGACGAAGCATGACTGACTGATCCGGCGCGGGACCTGCCGCGCCGGGCCGAGAAGCCTCGCGCGCCGTTCCCTCCCGGACGGTCCCTCCCCACCGCCTGACCTGAAGGTGGTTCGTCATGCTGCACATTCCTGCCCTCGATCTCGCGAACGCGGCCCCGCTCGCCCTTGCCGGCGACCGGATCGCACCGCTCCCGCCCTTCGCGATCCTCGCGGAGACCGCCGGTCACGTCGCCGCTCGCGAAGCCCTTCTCGACCGCGCCATGGGCGCCGGTCGCAAGAAGAAGTCGTCCGAAGCGATCCGGCGCGGCCGTCTGCCCGCGAGCGGCCTCTCCTTCGTCGCCATCGGTCCCGACGGCTCCCTTCTTGCGACCCTGCGCCTCTGGCACGTGACCCTCGGGGAAAACGGAACCCAAGCCTTGCTCCTCGGGCCGCTGGCCGTCGAGCCGTCAGCCCAGGGGCTGGGCCTCGGCGGATCGATCATGCGCCACGCGATCGCCTCGGCAAGAGAACTCGGCCATGGGGCGATCCTTCTCGTCGGCGATCCGGACTATTATGCGCGTTTCGGCTTCAGCGCGGCCGCGACGGCGCATCTCGCGATGCCCGGCCCCTTCGAACCGCACCGCCTTCTCGCCCTCGAACTGAAAGCCGGCGCGCTGCAGGGAGCGCAGGGCGTCATCACGGGCACCGGCCCGTTTGCGCCCTCGTCCCATCGCCGCCGTAGGCCGGATCGCGTCCCGGCTGTCATGATCGCCTGAACGCCGGGCTGGACAAGACTTCGGAGAGATGTTTCGCTTTATCCCGGACTGGGCTTCGTTGTATTGCATCGCTTACGGATATCGAAGCGATCGCTGACTGCTGAAACTCACATGGAGGCGGGACAAGGTCACGGAACAGGAAAGCGATGACTCTGCCCCCGGACGACCGGCTCACCGCCCTCCAATCGGAGAACGAGCATCTGCGGTTCCAACTGGCCCGGCTGGAGGCCGAACTCTCCGCCAGATCCGCCGACCGCCAGAAGCTCTCCGGCCCGAGACGGCTCGTTCCGACGGCCAAGGGCGACGTCTACCGCATGATCGTCGAGAGCGCGGTCGACTACGCCATCATCGCGACCGATCTCGACGGCACGATCACGACCTGGAACGACGCGGCCGAAACCGTGCTCGGATGGTCTGAGCGGCAGGTCGTCGGGCGCTCCATCGCGACGATCTTCACGCCGCAGGACGTCGAGGCGGGGATCCACCTCAAGGAGATGCGCCTGTCCCTGACGGAGGGAAAGGCGCGCGACGAGCGCTGGCACATGAAGTCCGACGGCTCGCGCTTCTACGCCTCCGGCGAGATGATGCCGCTTTACGACGACGCGGATGTGGAGATCGGCTACATCAAGATCCTGCGCGATCGCACGCAGGAGATTCTCGCCAAGAGCGAACTCGAGACGAGCCGCGAGCGGTTGAAGCTCGCCCTCGACGCCTCGGCGATCGTCGGCACTTTCGATTGGGACGTGAAGGCCGACAAGATCTGGGCCGATGCCCGCTTCGCCTCCGTCTTCGGCATTGAGCCTGAGGAAGCCGAACGGGGCGCGAGCCTCGAGCGGTTCGTGAACGGCATCCATCCGGACGATCAGGAACGGGTGAGCGGCAGCATCGCGGAAGCGATGCGCACCGGCGAGCCGTTCGCGGAGGAGTATCGGACCCTCGATATCGAGGGAAGGCAGCGCTGGATCTTCTGCCGGGGACGGTGCTTCCTCGACGGTGAGGGCCGTCCGGAGCGATTTCCCGGTGCGATCGTCGACATCACCCAGGAAAAGGAACGCCTGTTGCGCCAGACGGCGCTTCTGCGGCTCGGCGACGATCTCCTGCGGGAAATCGGCCCGAACGACTACGCGATGAATGCGCTGACCATTCTCGGCGAGACGCTGACCGTCTCGCGGGTGGGCTATGCGAGTGTCGGCCCGGGCGGCGCGAGCGCGCGCGTCGTCAACGAATGGCTCGCCCACGGTATCGAGAAGCTTCCCGGCATCATCGACCTGCGCAATTATGGCGAGAAGTTCCAGGCCTCGCTCACCAAGGGCCTCGTCACCATCGACGATGTGGCGACCGATCCTGCGACCGCGGGCCATGTCGAGCGCTTTTCCGCCCTGTCCATCCGCTCTCTGGTGAACATCACCGTGGTCGAGGGCGGCGAAGTGCGCATGATCTTCTACGTCCACGACGAGAGACCGCGCCGATGGTCCTCCGACGACGTCGCCTTCATTCGCGAGATCCTGTCGCGCGCCTGGACCTATACCCGGCGACGGCGGGCCGAACTGGCGCTCCTGGAGACCGAGACCCGGCTTCGGCTGGCGCACGAGGCGGCCGAGATCGGCACCTTCGACTACGATCTGTCGACCGGCAAGCTCGTCTGGGACGAGCGCTGCAAGGCGATGTTCGGCGTCTTCGACGACCGGCCCATCAGCTATGACGACACCTTCGTTCGCGGTGTCCACAAGGACGACATCGCAGAGGTCCAGGCGGCCGTCGACGCAGCGCTCGACCCCGGCGAGCGCGCCGATTTCGATGTGGTCTATCGCACGATCGGCCTGCAGGACGGGGTTCTGCGCCATGTGCAGGCGCGCGGGCAGACGATCGTCGAGAACGGGCGGACCCTGCGCTTCGTCGGCGCGGTGCGCGATATCACCGAGGAGAAGCTCGCGGAGGAGCGCCAGACCCTCCTCACGCGCGAACTCCAGCACCGGGTGAAGAACACGCTGGCCATGGTGCAGGCGATCGCCAACCAGACCATTCGGCGCGCGACCAATGCGGAGGACGGTCTGAAGGCGTTTTCCGGACGGATCGCGGCGCTGGCGAAGGCTCACGACATTCTCGTCCAGACAAGCTGGACCTCGGCTCCGATCGCCGACGTCGTTGAGAAGACGCTTCTGATCCACCGGCCAGGGCGCGCCGACCGGCTGGTCTGGAGCGGTCCTCCGCTGATGCTCGACGCGCGCCAGTCCCTCGCTCTGTCCCTCGCGCTGCACGAGCTGGCGACGAACGCCGCCAAATACGGCGCCCTGTCGAACGAGGAGGGACGCGTCGACATCCGCTGGGACCTCGGCGCCCGCAATGCGGACGGGCAGCCGATGAGCTTCGTCTGGCGCGAGCGCGGCGGACCGAAGGTCGTCGCGCCTGAGAGGAGAGGCTTCGGCTCGCGCCTCATCCACCAGACCCTCACCGCCGAATTCGGCGGCGATCTCGATCTCGCCTATGACGCCGACGGCCTCGTCTGCTCGATGACGACGGTTCTGCGGGCCTGACAGGCCTCATCGGCTCGACGCGAGACGCGGGAAGGCTCGCTGAAGCCATCCCTCCATCCTATCTAACTGCCGAGACCGGACGTGACGTCCACGCATGGTCCAGCACCCGCGACGGCGGTTCCTCCGATAGGATGATCACTCTTGAACGACGACAGCGAAATTTCCCGGATCGCCTCCTCCACCGGTTTCTCGAAGGATGCGGTCGAGGCGATGGCCGACGCGATGCGCAGCGGCGGCGGCAGCATGGCGCAGTTCAACCATCCCGAGCTCGGCGGGTTCGGCCAGTGGTCGGCGGGCGGGATGCTGATGATCGGCGACATGTTCAACAATCAGCTGAAGGGGCGCGTCGGAACGCTCGCCGATGCGGTCTCCAACGCTCTGGCCTATGGCGGGCTCACAATGCGCTCCAGGACCGGCGCCTCCGGTTCCGCTCAATGGTGGCCGGAGGATCTCGGCCATCCGGCTTCGAGCGGTGCCCAGAACCAGACCCGCTATGCCGTCTTCCCCGAAAAGGCGCGTCTCGCCATCGAGCGCGGGGGAGAGACCACCATCTACGATACCGGCGAGCACCGGATCGGCGGCGTCTCCCAGCAGCAGGGCGGGACCAGCAGCCTGCGCTTTTCGAGCCAGCTCGGCACCGTCGAGGCGGACGACCTGCGTCGCGTCGGGCCGTCCCGGAATGACGAGCCGGAGACGGACCCGTTTTCCGTTGGTCGCGAGAACGAGCGGACCGCGCAGGCCCCCGAACCGTCTCGCGCGTCCATCGCGTCCCGGGCCGAGCGATCGACGGGGCATGAGCGGTTAGGGAACGAAGCCCATAAGCGGGACCGCGAGGCCTCTGCCGACGACCTCCGCTCGGCCCAGTCGAGGCAGCCGGCGGAGACCGCTCCTGCCCCCCGGTCGCCCGCAGGCCTCGAGAGTTCGGCTTCGAAGAGTGAGAGCGATGCCCGGCCGTCACCCGAGCGCCAGGACGGGGACCCGATCAGGATGATCCGGGAGCTTGCCGCCCTCAAGGCGGACGGCATTCTCACCGAAGAGGAATTCGCCGCGAAGAAGGCCGAGCTTCTTTCACGCATCTGAGTGCTGCGGAGTGATCCAATATAGGTCAGACGCCCACATGAGGGGCGCCTGACTAAAGGCTCAGCTGTTGGCGTTCGCGCCCTTGGCCTTGGGGCGGCGCGGCTTGTGCCGCGAGGGACCACCCGAGGGGCCGTCCTTCTTGAACTTCGGCTTACCGCCGAAGCCCGGCTTGTCGCCCCCCGGTGCGCCGTCGCGGCCGCCCTTGCGCTCGCGGCCGGGGGCGGCATCGGCGTAGGTGATCGTGATGTCGTCGCCATCGCTGATCTCGGCTTCCTTGGCGAACCGCTTGGCGACGCTGTCGGCGATCTCGAACTTGGTCTCGCGATCGAAGATCTTGATCGCGCCGATCTCCTGGCGCGTGATCTTGCCGCGCCGGCACAGGAGCGGCAGCAGCCATTTGGGATCGGCATTGTTCTTTCGGCCGACATCCATGCGGAACCACGTGCTCGGGCCTCCGCGTTCGTGCTTCTTCGGCCCGCGCTCCTCGCGCTCTCCCGGCCGTCCGGCCTTGGTATCGCGCGCGAAATTCGGATCGAAAACGTCTTCGGGCGAAGGCAGGCGGGCGCGCCACTGGCGCACGAGGGTGGCCGCGAGAACCTCCGGCGAATGGGCCTCGAGAAGGCGTGCGGCCATCGCCGCGTCGTCCTCGCTGGCCTCTTCGGTGAAGACCGGATCGGCAAGGAGACGGGCTTCGTCCGCCGAGCGGATATCCTCGGCCGAAGGGGCCGCGCCCCAGGTCGCGTTGATCCGCGCCTCGGCGAGAAGGCGTTCGGCCTTGCGGCGGCGTGAAATGGGAACGAGCAGCACCGAGACGCCCTTGCGTCCCGCCCGGCCCGTCCGCCCGGAACGGTGCTGGAGCGTTTCGGCATCGCTCGGCAGGTCGGCATGGATGACGAGGCCGAGGCTCGGAAGGTCGAGGCCCCGCGCGGCGACGTCGGTCGCAACGCAAACGCGCGCCCGCCCGTCGCGAAGCGCCTGGATCGAATGATTGCGCTCGGACTGTCCGAGCTCGCCCGACAGAGTGACGGCAGCAAAGCCGCGCTCGACCAGGCCCGAGGAGAGCTGGCGCACGGTCTCGCGGGTGTTGCAGAAGACGATCGCGCTCGGCTGTTCGGCATGGCGCAGAATGTTGGTGACGGCGTGCTCGACCTCGTTCGGCGCGATCCGCACCGCCCGGTATTCGATATCGGCATGCCCTGCCTGACCCTTGGCGATCTCGATGCGGTGGGCATCGCGCTGGTAGCGCTTGGTCATCTGGATGATGGGCTTGGGCAGCGTCGCCGAGAAGAGAAGCGTGCGCCGTTCGGCGGGCGTTGCCTGCAGCAGGAACTCCAGGTCCTCGCGGAAGCCGAGATTGAGCATCTCGTCCGCCTCGTCGAGGACGAGGGCCTTCAGCGAGCCGATCTGCAAGGCGCCGCGCGTCAGGTGATCGCGCAATCGGCCCGGCGTGCCGACGACGATATGGACGCCCTGGGCGAGACGGCGACGCTCGGCGCGCGGATCCATGCCGCCGACGAGGGTCGCGAGCTTGGCGCCGGTCTTCGCATAGAGCCAGGTCAGCTCGTCGGTGACCTGCATCGCGAGTTCGCGTGTCGGCGCGACGATCAGCGCGGAGGGCTCGCCCGCCTCGCCGAACGCCCCGTCCTCGCCGAGCAGCGTCGGTGCCATCGCGAGGCCGTAGGCGACGGTCTTGCCGGAGCCGGTCTGGGCGGAAACGAGCAGATCTCGGCCGGCGACGTCGTCGGCGATGACGGCACTCTGAACGTCGGTCAGGTCGCTATAGCCACGTTCGGAAAGTGCGACGCCGAGCGGCTCGCTCACGGATGGTAAAGTCATGATGTGTCCTTGGAAGGCGGGGTCGCCTCGTGTCACGATGCGCGCCACGCGCGCCATCCCAAGGCTGAACTGCCCTGCCCTATGGCACATTCGGTGCGAAGTCTCAACGCCGGCCCGGGTCCTTCGGTAAACGGCGCCGTTTCCTATCCGGCGCGCCCGGATGCCGATGTGAAACCATCGACGAAGAGCGGAGCGCATTCGGACACCGCTGCGAGCGAATATCCGCCCTCCTGCACGATCACTGTCGGCAGGTTCAATGCGCCGAGCATCCGTCCGATGCGCGCATAGGCGTCGCTCGTCACGTTCAGGCGCGAGAGCGGATCGTCCCGATGGGCATCCCATCCGGCACAGACGACGAGAGCCTCGGCTCCGAACCGGGTCGCCGCATCCGCCAACCGATCGACACCCTTGAGAAGATCCGCATCGTCGGAGCCGAAGGCGAGCGGGATGTTCAGATTGAGGCCCTCCCCCTCGTCCCGGCCCGTTTCGTCGGGATAGCCTGCGAAATGCGGATAATATTCGGTCGGGTCCGTATGCGCCGAACCGGTGAAGACGTCGCCGCGATCGTAGAAGATCGCCTGGGTTCCGTCGCCGTGATGGGTATCGAAATCGAGAATCGCCACCTTGCCGTACACGCGGCGAAGGCGCGTTGCGGCGATGGCGGCGTTGTTGAAGAAACAGAAGCCGCTCGCCCGGTCGCCATAGGCATGATGTCCCGGCGGGCGGCAAAGGGCATAGGCGGCGGGCTCGCCGGAAAGAACGAGATCGGCCGCGCTCGCCGCCGTCATCGCCGAGGCGTAGACGGCATCGAACGTGTTCTCCCCGAGGGCGCAGGAGAGATCGCCGATATACCAGCCGGTCTGTCCGAGGATGCCCGTGGTCCGCGGTCTCGGCCGCATGCCGAGGACCGGGGCACCGGAATGGTAGGGATGGACGTTCGGCAGGACCTCGGGCCCGGCATTCTTCAGGGTCTGGAACCGGCCATAGGCCGTGCGCAGAAACTCGACATAGTGATCGGCATGGACGGCGGTGATTGCCGCAAGGCCCGCGTCGTCCGGTTCGCGGTGAACGAGACCCTCTTCCGTCAGGCGTTCGAGCAGCGTCTGTGCCCGGTCGGGGTTCTCGAGCGGCTTCGTCAGCCGGCCGTGGACGCCGTATTGCTGCGGCGCGTGGCTCAGCTGGGTCCTCGAAAAGACGATCTTCACGCAGCTTTCCTCCTCGTCGCGTTCCGCCATCCGCCGCCGCGAGGTCCGGCCGATAGCAGGGCCATCTGGAACGGGAATGCCCGAAATGGCAAACGCGAACGGCCCGAAGTCCGCCGGGAGCTTCGGGCCGTCATCGCATTTCAGGTCGGCGAAGGCTCAGCCCTTCGCGGCATTCACGGCGCGCTTGGTGACGACCTTGACGAGATTGGCGCGATAGCCGGCCGAGCCGTGCATATCGCCCATCATGTCGTCCGGCGAGATCGACAGTCCGTCGAGCGCCGAGGCGTCGAAACTGGACGACAGGGCCTCCTCGGCCGCGGTCCAGCGGAAGACGCCGTTATTGCCGGCGCCGGTGACGCCGACGCCCACCGTGCCATCGGCCCGTTTGGCGACGAAGACGCCGGCCATGGCATAGCGGGAGGCCGGGTTGCGGAACTTCTCCCACCCGGCCGCCTGCGGCGGCTCGAAGGAGACCGCCGTCACGATCTCGTTCTCCTCGAGCGCGGTCTCGAACATGCCGGTGAAGAAGTCGTCGGCCGCGATCTCCCTCGTATTGGTGTGGATCGTCGCGCCCATGGCCAAAAGGGCGGCGGGATAATCGGCCGCCGGGTCGTGATTGGCGACAGCACCGCCGACCGTTCCCATATGGCGCACGGCCGGATCGCCGATGAGGCCGGCGAGATAGGAGAAGGTCGGCGCGTTCTGGCGCACCGTCTCGCTCGCCTTGGTTTCGGCATGGGTCGTCCCGCCGCCGATCCGCAGCCGGCCGTTCTCGAAGGAGATTCCCTTCAGATCCTCGATATGGCGCAGATCAATGAGGGCCGACGGCATCGCGAGCCGGGCCTTCATGGTGGGGATCAGCGTCATCCCGCCCGACATGAGCTTGCCCTCGCCATCGCTCTCGCGAAGAAGCTTGACCGCCTCGTCGATGCTGGTCGGGCGCCGATAGGTCGTTTCGTACATGGATTTCCTCCCTTTCCTTCCCTGCGTGTCCGGTCCGTCGAAGATCGCGGAGCGCAGGGTCGGGGACGTTTCAAGAACCCTCATCGCGGCGGGACGCGCTTGGCGAAGGCGCCCCGCCAGACCGCGTCTCAGGCGACCGCGTTGATCGCGTTCCAGACCTTTTCCGGCGTCGCCGGCATGGTCAGGTCGTTGTTGCCGATCGCGTCGGTGATGGCGTTGATGACCGCCGGCGGCGCACCGATCGCACCCGCCTCGCCGCAGCCCTTGAGGCCGAGAGGATTGGTGGTGCAGGGCGTCACCAGGGTTTCGACCTTGAACATCGGAAGGTCCCAGGCGCGCGGCATGGCGTAGTCCATGTAGGACGCCGTCACGAGCTGCCCGCTCTCGTCGTAGTTGACGCCTTCGAGAAGGGCCTGGCCGATGCCCTGTGCGAGCCCGCCATGGACCTGGCCTTCGACGATCATCGGATTGATGACGTTGCCGAAGTCGTCGGCGGCGATGAACTGGACGATCTTGGTGACACCGGTGTCCGGGTCGACCTCCACCTCGCAGATGTAGCAGCCGGCCGGGAAGGTGAAGTTCTGCGGATCGTAGAACGCGCCTTCCTTGAGGCCCGGCTCCATGCCGTCGGGCAGGTTGTGGCCGGTATAGGCGCCGAGGCAGACCTCGTGCCAGGCGAGCTTCTTGTCCGTGCCCGCGACCTTCACCTCGCCGTTCTCGATGACGATGTCGCCCTCGTCGGCCTCGAGGAGATGGGCACCGATCTTCTTGGCCTTGGCCTCAACCTTGTCGAGCGCCTTGACGATGGCCGAGCAGCCGACCGCGCCGGAGCGCGAACCGTAGGTGCCCATGCCGAACTGCACCTTGTCCGTATCGCCATGGACGATCTGGACGTTCTCGACGGGAACGCCGAAGCGCTGGGAGACGACCTGGGCGAAGGTTGTCTCGTGGCCCTGGCCGTGGCTGTGGGAGCCGGTCAGAACCTCGATCGTGCCGACCGGATTGACGCGGATCTCGGCCGATTCCCAGAGGCCGACGCCCGCGCCGAGCGAGCCGACCGCCTTCGACGGCGCGATGCCGCAGGCCTCGATATAGCAGCTCATGCCGAGCCCGCGCAGCTTGCCGCGGGACTTGGCTTCCGTCCGCCGCTCCTCGAAGCCGGCGACGTCGGCCATGCGCATGCCGGCCTCCATGCAGGCTTCGAAATCGCCGGTGTCGTAATTCATGATGACCGGCGTCTGGTGCGGGAAGGAGCGGATGAAGTTGATCCGCCGGAACTCGGCCGGCGAGATGCCGAGCTCGCGGGCCGCCGTCTCCATGGTCCGCTCGATGAGATAGGTCGCCTCGGGGCGTCCTGCCCCGCGATAGGCGTCGACCGGCGCGGTGTTGGTATAGACCGCCTTCACGTTCGCGTAGATCGCGGGGATATTATACTGGCCCGACAGGAGCGTCGCGTAGAGATAGGTGGGCGTCGCCGAGGAGAACAGCGACATATAGGCGCCGAGATTGGCGATCGTCTCGACGCGCAGACCGGTGATCCTGTGGTTCTCGTCGAGCGCCATCTCGACCTTCGAGACATGGTCGCGGCCGTGGGCGTCGGTGAGGAAGGCCTCGGTGCGATCGCTCGTCCACTTCACCGGAACGAGGGTTCGCCTGGAGGCCCAGAGGCAGACGATCTCTTCCGGATAGATGTAGATCTTGGCGCCGAAGCCGCCGCCCACGTCGGGCGCGATCACGCGCAGCTTGTGCTCGGGCGCGACATTGTAGAACGCGCTCATGACGAGACGCGCCACATGCGGGTTCTGGGACGTGGTGTAGCAGGTATAGTGGTCCTCGGCCGGATTGTAGTGGCCGAGGGCTGCGCGCGGCTCGATCGGATTGGGCGAGAGCCGGTTGTTGAGGATGTCGAGACGGATGACCTTGGCCGGGTTCTCGAAGGCCTTTGCCGTCGCCCCCTCGTCGCCGATCTCCCAGTCGAAGCAGAGATTGTTCTCCGCTTCCGGGTGGAGCTGCGGCGCGCCGTCCTTCAGCGCGTCGGGCCCCTTCACCACAACCGGCAGTTCTTCATATTCGATCATGACCGCATCGGCCGCATCGCGGGCCTGGTTGCGGGTATCGGCGACGACGATGCCGATCGGCTGTCCGACATAGCGCACCACGCCGTCGGCGAGCGCCGGATATGCGCCCATCTTCATGGGCGAGCCGTCCTTGGAGTTCACCTGCCAGCCGCAGATGATGTTGCCGATCCCGTCGGCCTTCAGCTGCTGGCCATCGAGAAAGTCGATGACGCCCGGCATGTCCCGCGCTGCCGAGGCGTCGATCGAGGTGATCTTCGCATGGGCGTGGGGCGAGCGCACGAAGGCGGCATATTTCATTCCCGGTACGGACATGTCGTCCGTGTAGCGGCCCATGCCGGTGATGAACCGGCGGTCTTCCTTGCGCAGAACCTTTGCGCCAATACCTTCGACACCCATGGGTGAACCTCCCTGTCAGTCGTTGCGGAGAACCGCCGCTGCGCATCCTCGCCGCGCGGCGTCCGATCGAAAATCTGCGATGGCGCCGCCGCTCGGGCGGCAATGCCTCATTCGGCCGCGACCTGCTGCTGGCCCGCACCCATCTTGGAGGCCGCATCGAGCGCCGCCTTGACGATGTTGTGGTAGCCCGTGCACCGGCAGATATTGCCGTCGAGTTCCTCGCGGACCGTCTCCTCGTCGAGATCGGATCCGTGCCGGTTGATCATGTCCGTGATCGTCATGATCATGCCCGGCGTGCAGTAGCCGCACTGGAGGCCGTGATGCTCCTTGAACGCGGTCTGGACCGCGTGGAGATCCTGCCCCTTGGCAATGCCCTCGATGGTCGTGACCTCCGACCCCGAGGCCTGGACGGCCAGCATGGTGCAGGATTTCACCGACTTGCCGTCGAGATGAACGACGCAGGCCCCGCACTGGGAGGTGTCGCAGCCGACATGCGTGCCCGTCAGGTGCAGGTTGTCGCGCAGGAAATGCACGAGGAGCGTCCGGTCCTCGCACTCGCCGGACACCTTCCGGCCATTCACCGTCATCGAAACTGTGCTCATATGATACCTCCCGTGATCCGATCGAACGGCCGCTCCACCGCCGCCGAAAGCCCCTTCGAACGCCGACGCGACGCGTCCTGAAGCGCACGCCCGGCACCCGCTCCCCCGCACCCTTTCGCCGGGTGCGCGGAGCCGGCGCCGGAGACTGCCGGCGGCTCGACCAGAGCCCGATTTCGCAGGATATCCTGCGTGTCCACCGGGCTTTTGGATATTGGACCTTGGTGCAGTGTGGAATGGTTCCAGCATTCCGGCAAGAGGCGCCGCGGCGCTGGCGCGGACCTCGTGTGACAGGTTCGGCACAAGCTCCGGGTGAAGTCCGCCCCGGCAGGTCATTTCGCCGCGCATCGGCCTGGAGACCGGTTGTTATCTTTAACGGAATCGTTCTTGTTGTCGGCCGATACTCAAGGTCCAACGGGGCGGCCGCTTTCGTGATGCGGTCACATGGAAGGCGGCAGCGGTCGCCGATTGAGACGGTCGATGCCGCAGGGACCTGCGACACCGGCTCGGCGAGGGGGAAGTTCGGTTTTGCGCAATTGGCCTCGTCAGGTCGTGAAGGTCGTGGTCGCGATGTCGGTTGCCGGCGCGGTCGCGCCGGGCTCCGCATCGGCCTTCGAACTGTTCGGTTTCAAGTTCTTCGAAAGCGAGGACGATACCGAGTTCGACGTCATCAATCCGCTGAACTACACCGTCCGCATGGAGGTGGCCCCGGCTGCGGACGACGACGGGGATCTGTCCTCGACGCTCGAGGACTCCTCGGTCCTCCTCGCCGACGAGGCGGAACCCGTGGCCGGCTCGCTCGGCCTGATCGCCAAGGCCAAGCAGGACCGCAAGCGCCTCGTGGCCGCCCTCTACGAGGCCGCGCGCTACGACGGCCTCGTCTATATCTTCATCGACGGCAAGAACGTCTCGGACATCCTCCCCGATACCAAGTTCGACGGCTCCCGCCCCGTTCCCGTCGTGATCCAGGTGCTGCCGGGGCCGAAATACGAACTCGGCCGCGTGGTGGTCGATACGAACGGCGTTCCCCTCGATCCGAGCGAATTCGGGCTTCAGACCGGCGGATCGGCCTCTTCGGTCGACGTGCTGGCGGCCGAGAACAAGATCTACCGGGACCTGCGCGAGGACGGGCGCCCCTTCGTCGCCGTCACCCAGCGCGACATCCTCGCCGATGCGGCGACCGACCGGCTCGACTATCTCACCGAGATCTCGCCGGGCAATCCGGTTCCCTTCGGCGAGACCTGGGTCGCGGGTGCCGAGGAGGTCGACCCCGGCTTCGTCGCCTATATGAGCGGCATCTATGCCGACGAGGTCTTCTCGCCGGAGGACCTCGAAAAGGCGAGGCAGCGCCTCGTCGATCTCGGCGTGTTCTCCTCGGTCGTCGTCAAGGAGGCCAAGGCGCAGGGACCGGATGGCCGCCTGCCGGTCCAGGTGACGGTCGCCGAACGCCAGAATTTCGGCTTCTACGGCGTCGGTGCGACCTATTCCAACACCGAGGGCGCAGGCGCCTCCGGCTATGTGGGCTATCGCAACCTCTTCGGGCGGGCGGAGAATATCCGCCTCGACCTCTCCGTCTCCCGGATCGGCGCGACGGCGATTTCGGGAACCGCGCGCGATCTCGACGGCATCGACTATTCCAGTTCGCTGGTCTTCGAGAAGCCCGGGGTTCTCGGCCCCGATTCCACCTATATCGGCTCGCTCGCAGCCGGGCGCGTCCAGCCGCTTGCCTATGAGCGCGAATTCGTGACCGCGAGCAGCGGCGTCGAATACGAGGTCGACGACAACCAGACATGGTCGGTGTCGGTCGCCGCGGACTATTCCGACGTGACGGACTTCCTCGGAACGCAGCAATATTTCATCGGCTCGGTCCCGATCAAATACACGTTCGACAACCGCGACAGCGAACTCAATCCCACCGAGGGCTTCCTCTTCGAGGCCAATCTCGAACCCTCCTACGGCATCAACACGCAGGCCTTCTTCCTGAATTCGCGCGTCGGCGGCAGCACCTATTATTCGCCGCTCGAAAGCGACCGGCTGATTCTCGCCGGACGTCTCGGCTACGGCACGATCTTCGGCGCGACACTGCAGGACGTTCCCAATTATCGTCGCTTCTACGCGGGCGGCGGCGGCTCGGTGCGCGGTTACGAGTTCCAGTCGATCAGTCCCTATTATCCCTCGCAGGCAGGCCCCGGCCAGAACTCGATCTTCGAGGACACGCCGCAAGGCGGCCTCTCGCTCTTCGACGGCGCCGTCGAGGCGCGCGTCGGGGTCACCGAGAACATCCAGATCGTGCCCCTCCTCGATTTCGGCGTCGCCTCCTCGGATCGGCTGCCGGAGTTCGCCGACATCAAGCTCGGCACAGGCATCGGCGCGCGATATCTGACGAGCTTCGGGCCGATCCGGCTCGACGTGGCCGTGCCGCTCGATCCGGGCCCGCGCGATTCGAGCTTCCAGTTCTATGCCGGCATCGGACAGGCGTTCTAAGACATGACCCTATTCGCCCGTTTCCTCGCTCTGTTCGCAGTCGTCCTGATCTCCGCCTCGCTGTCCGCACCGCGCACGGCCGAAGCGCAGGAATTCGTCGCCGACCAGATCGAGAACCTGATCAACTCGGATACGATGACCGTCGATATCCAAGGGCTTTCAGGCGCGTTCACCGGCGATATCCGCATCGAGAGCGTGACGGTCTCCGACCCGCAGGGCGTGTTCCTGACGGCGAGCGATCTCGCAATGGACTGGTCGCCGCTCTCGCTGGTGCGCTCGAACGTCAATATCGAGAACCTGACGGCCGGCCAGATCGTTCTCGAACGCCTGCCCGTCGGCCAGCCGGCGGCAGAGGAAGACACCTCCGAAGGCGGTTTCTCCCTCCCCTCCATCACCGCGAACATTAACAATCTCGCCGTCGAGGAGTTCGTCATCGGAGAGGCGATCGCCGGAACGCGGGCGCGGCTTTCCCTCAACGCCTCGCTGGCTCTCTCGGACGATCCGACCAATCTGGCGGTGAAGGCGAACATCCAGCGCCTCGACCAGCCGGGCCAGATCGCGATCGATCTAGCCTTCGCCCCGGCCGCCAACCAGCTGACCGTGGACATCCAGGCCAGCGAGCCGCAGGGCGGCCTCGTCGCGAACCTTCTCGACATCCCGGACCGGCCGGCGATCGACCTCTCGGTCAACGGTTCGGGTCCCTTGTCGGACTTCATGGCCAACGGCTCGCTGACGGTCGGCGGCGAACAGGCCGCGACGCTGACCGCACGCGTCAACGCGATCGACGCCGGACGCCGCGTCAGCCTCTCCCTTTCGCTCGCGGCCCAGCGCTTCCTCCCCGAAGCCTATGCGCGCTATGGCGAAGGCGGCGCCAATATCGATGCGCAGGTCGTCCTCAACGACGACGGCACCTATCGCATCGAAGAGGCGCAGATCGCCTCGAACGTCGTCGAACTCAATGCGAGCGGCACCGTCGATCCGAGCGGCGCCGGCAACGATCTCGACATCGCCCTCTCCTCGGCCGGGGGCGGTGCGCTCGACCTGTCCTTCGGCAGCGTCAACGTCACGATCGCCAGCCTCAACGCCGCCATCGAGGGCGCTCTCAACAATGCGCGCCTCGACATCTCCGCCACGCTGCCGGCGGGCGGTTATGGCGACTATCAGGCTGAGAACGTCGATTTAACCGCCCAGAGCTCCGGCTTCGACATCACCGGTCTCAGGGGCCCCTTCCAGGCGGTCGCGACCGCGCCCGGTTTCTCGGCGCCCGACGGCCTTCAGCAGCGCGTACTGACCGCGCCGATCCGCATCGCGGTCGACGGCGCGCTCACGGAAAACGGGCTCACCTTCAACCCGTCCACCGCGACGACCGACACCGCCGACCTCACGGTTTCGGGCTCGGCCGCCCTCACCTTCTCGACCTTCGATCTCTCGGTCGATTCCTCCTTCCAGACCTCGGCCATCTCCAGCGCTCTCGTGCCGATCGCCGGCGAGACGCTCGGCCTTGCGGGCAATGTGACGCGCACCGCCGAGGGCTTCCGCGTTTCCAACCTCGCGCTTGATTCCACCGGGCTTTCCGTGACCGGCAATGCGGCGCTGACGGGCGACCAGATCAGCGCCGATCTCAACGGCCGCCTCAGCGAGGCCTCGAACGTCAACGCCTCTCTCGGCGGAACCGCCGAGTTCGCACTCACGGCGAACGGCCCGCTCGATGCGCCCGATGTCGACCTGACGGTGGACGGCAACCAGCTCTCGATCAACGGACAGACGCTCGCCGATCTGAAGGTGGAGGCGCGCGGCACCTTCGCTTCCGGCGCGCCCACGGGCACGCTGTCGATCACCGGAACCCTCGACGGCGCTCCGCTGGAAGGCCGCGCCGATCTGAGAACCCTTCCCACCAACGAGCGCGAGATCTCCAATCTCCTGATCCGCCAGGGCGAGAACCGGGTGAGCGGCGACCTCCGCCTCACCGAAGCCGGCGCGCCGGTCGGAACCCTCGATGTCGCGATCCAGGATATCGGTCCGCTCGCGGCCCTCGGCGGCCTTCAGGCCTCGGGCGACATCAACGGCACGATCGGTCTCGACGTCGACGGCGATGCGACGCCCGTCGCCCGTCCCGACATCACCGCCAATTCGCTTTCCGTCGCAGGCACTGTGCTCAACCGTGCGACGATCGACGTCGTTATCGCCGATTATCTCGGCACCCCCTTCGTCACGGGTATGGTCGAGGCGGCCGCCATCGATACCGGCGCGGTGAGCGTCTCCAATCTTCAGGTGCAGCTCAGCCGCGAGGGAGACTTCAACGCGCTTTCGGCCGAGGCTTCCGCCAACGGCGTGCCGATCGAACTCGGTGCGCGGGCAAGCTTCGCCCCGAACGAGACGCTGCTCGCACTCACCCGCCTCCTCGCAGACGTGCCAGAGGCGCCCGTCCGTCTCGAGAACGAAGCGCGCGTCCGGATCGCCGACGGGGTCACGACGATCGACGGCTTCACGCTCGCGGTCGGCGATGGATCCCTGACGGTCGGCGGCTCTCTCGGCCAGACCTATGATCTCGACGCGTCCCTCGATGCTGTCCCCCTCGCCGTCGCCGCGCCCTTCATCGAGGGTATCGACCCGCGAGGAACCCTGACCGGCACCGCGAGCGTCGGCGGAGCGTCCGACAATCCGTCGGCGACCTTCGATATCCGGGGCCGCGACCTGACGACCGATCAGATCGCCCAGACGAATGTGCCACCGGTCGATCTCGACGCGGCAGGCACCTACGAGAACCAGACGCTGACCCTGCGTGACGCACGTGCGACCTTCGGCGAAGGCTCGCTGACGGCCACCGGATCGGTCGGTGAAGCCTACGATCTCACGGTCGATCTCACCGACCTGCCGGTCGGCCTTGCGAACGGCTTCGTTACCGGTCTCAACGCGACCGGCGACATCTCCGGCAGTGCACGGGTCACGGGCCCGCGCGACGACCCGAACGCGGTCTTCGACCTGACGGGCACCGGCATCAGCACGCCTGAAATCGCGCGCGCCGATATCGAGCCGCTAACCCTCGACGTCGCGGGCAGCTATGCGGGCGGGACCGCGACCATCGAAGAGGCCGCCGTGCGGGCGGGCAGCGCCTCCCTCACCGCCTCGGGCACGATCGGCGAAAGCCTCGATGTCGAGGCGCAGCTGCGCGACTTCCCGGTCGGTATCGCCAACGCGTTCGTCCCCGACCTCAACGCGGTCGGGACGCTGTCGGGAACCGCCAGCGCGACCGGTCCGGTCGGCGACCCGAACGCGGTCTTCGACATCACCGGCTCGGCGATCACCACCCGGCAGATCGCCCAGTCCGGTGTCCAGCCGCTCAGCCTGCGCCTCGCCGGCTCCTTCGCCGAGGGCACGGCCGACATCGAGACCGGCATCGTCAATGTGGGCGATGGCTCCCTGAATCTCGCCGGCACGGTCGGCCGCAATCTCGACGTCGATCTGACCGTCAACCAACTCCCCGTGGGCCTCGCCAACGGCTTCGTCGACAACCTCGATGCCTCGGGTACGGTTTCCGGCACGGCCACCGCATCCGGCTCGATTTCCGATCCGGCGGCACAGTTCTCCCTGACCGGCCGGCAGATCACGACCGAGGAACTGCGTAGCACCGGCATCGATCCGCTGACGCTCGATGTCGCCGGCTCCTATGCCAATGCGATCCTGACGCTCACCGAGGCCGAACTCGACGTGGGCGACGGCTCGCTGACGGCCTCCGGCACGGTCGGCGACAATCTCGATCTCGATGTCGTCATCGACGCGCTTCCGGTCGGCCTCGCCAACGCGTTCGTTCAGAACCTCGACGCCGAGGGCACGATCTCCGGCAGCGCGCAGGCAACCGGCTCGCTTTCGAGCCCGAACGCCGAGTTCCAGCTCGCCGGCCGGGGCATCACCACGCGCCAGATCGCCCAGTCCGGCACCGCGCCGCTGACGCTCGACGCCGAAGGCTCGTTCGCCGATGGAACGCTCGATCTGAGGACGGCCGAGATCAATGTGGGCGACGGATCGCTGACGGCGTCCGGCACGATCGGCGACAATCTCGACGTCGATGTCGACATCACCCGCCTTCCGGCGGGCCTTGCCAACGGCTTCGTGGACGGGCTCGGCGCGGAAGGCACGATTTCGGGCACTGCTGAGGCGACCGGTTCGCTCGCCGATCCGCAAGCCCGGTTCGAGCTCTCCGGCACCGGGCTCTCGACCCGTCAGCTTCGCGACGGCTCGGTCGCGCCTCTCAGCCTCCAGGCAGCGGGCGCCTATGCGGGCGGAACGCTGGATCTCCAGAATGCCCGCCTCGATGTCGGCTCCGGCTCCGTCACCGCGTCCGGCACGGTGGGCGATCAGCTGAATATCCAGGCGCAGATCAACCAGCTGCCCGTGGCGCTCGCCAACGGCTTCGTCGAGGGCCTTGGCGCGAGCGGCACCATCAACGGCACCGCGGAGGCGACGGGGTCGCTGTCCGCCCCCAATGCCCGCTTCGACCTTACGGGTTCCGGCATCACGACCTCGCAGATCGCCCGTTCGGGCGTCGGCCCGGTGGCCTTCGATGCCTCCGGAACCTATGCGAACGAGACGCTGACCATCGGCCGCTTCGACGTCGACGCAGGCACCGGTTCGGCGAGCGCTTCGGGCACCGTCGGCCAGTCTCTCGACCTGTCGGTGACCCTCGACCAGCTCCCGGTCGCCCTCGCCAACGGCTTCGTCGAGGATCTCGGGGCCCAAGGCACCTTGTCCGGTTCGGCCGAGGCGGCGGGCTCGCTTTCGAATCCGCGCGCGAGTTTCGACATCTCCGCAAGCAATGTCTCGGTCGCCCAGAGCCGGTCGGCAGGTGCTCCGGCGATCGATGCCGAGGTCGCCGGCAGCTACGCCAACCAGACCGTCGACCTCAGCCAAGCGGTGTTCGATGTCGGCTCCGGCCGGATCACCGTGACCGGCTCGGCGAGCGCCAACGCTCTGACCCTTCAGGCCCGGATCGCCGATCTACCGCTTTCGATCGCGAGCGCGGCGGCGGCGGGCGTCGACCCCCAGGGCACGCTGAACGGCACGGTCGCCGCGACCGGATCGCCCTCGAACCCCAATGTCCAGTACGATCTCGCAGCCTCCGGTGTCTCGGTCTCCCAGACGCGCGATGCCGGCATCGGGGCGATCGCGATCACCACGAACGGCACCTATGCCGGCAACCGGGTGACGACGGATACCAGCCTGTCCGGCTCCGGCATCGACCTTGCGGCGAACGGCGCGGTCGATCTGTCGGGCGGAACGCCGTCGCTCAATCTCTCGATCAACGGAAACGCGCCGCTGGAGCTCGCCAATCGCATTCTGGCCGAGGGCGGCCGCTCCATCAGTGGCACGCTCGGCGTCGATGCGACCGTCACCGGCCCCGTCAGCCAGCCGAACGCGAACGGGTCGGTCACCGTCAGCAATGGGCGCTTCGTCGATGCGACGGCCAATCTGGTGGTCAACACCATCAATGCGAGCCTCGCCCTCAACGGCCAGACCGCCACCATCAGCCAGTTCTCGGCCAATCTCGGCCAGGGCGGCACGCTCGACGTGAGCGGCACGATCGGCCTCGCTCCGCCCTTCGAGGCCGATCTTGCGGTCGATCTGAACCAGGGCCGCTACACGGACGGCGAGATCGTGACGGCGACCCTGTCGGCCGACATCACCGTCACCGGTCCGCTCACCGCAGGACCGACGATCGGCGGCACGATCACCGCCGACGAGATCAATGTGCTCGTCCCGGAAAACCTTCCGAGCTCGCTCGCGCGCATCGACGTCACCCATGTCAACGCGAACCCGGCTGTCTACGAACAGCAGCGCGAGATCTTCCCGGAGGCCGCCGCCGGCACCTCCGCGCAGGGCGGCGTCAATCTCGACCTCACCTTCCGGGCTCCGCAGGAAGTCTTCGTGCGCGGGCGCGGGCTCGATCTGGAACTCGGCGGAACGATCCAGATCGTCGGCAATTCGGCGAGCCCCGAGATCACCGGCGCGTTCGAGCTGATCCGTGGCCGCTTCGGCATCCTCGGCAAGCGCCTCGATTTCACGGAAGGGCGTCTGACCTTCACCGGCAATCTGGTGCCGACCCTCGACCTCCTCGCCCGCTCCACGAGCGGCGACGTCACGGTCTTCATCGCCGTGACGGGTCCTGCGGACGATCCGAGCTTCACCTTCTCCTCCAACCCGTCCCTCCCCCAGGACGAGGTTCTCGCCCGCCTGATCTTCAACCAGGGAACGAGCGAGCTCTCGCCCCTGCAGATCGCGCAGCTGGCCGAGGCGGCGGCCTCGCTCGCCGGTATCGGCGGATCGACGGGTCTTCTGGAGAACCTGCGCTCGCAGCTCGGCGTCGACGATCTCGATATCTCCACGACGGCAGACGGCGAGACGGCGGTCGGCGTCGGCAAATATATCAACGACAACATCTATCTCGGCGTCGATTCCACCGGTCGGGTCTCGGTCGATCTCAATCTGGGCGCGGGCCTCAAGGCGCGCGGCTCGGTGAACGCCGAGGGCAGCGGCGAGGTCGGCGTTTTCTACGAAGGCGAGTTCTGAGCGAAGGGCGGCGTGGCGCGACGGCGCCGCCCTCCAGCATCGAAAGCGTGAGCCGGCGGCCCCGATTGCAGCCCGCCCCGTGGACCCTTTCAGGCCTCGATGCGTTGGCCAACCGATACGGCGTTTTCGAACGGAGCGCCGAACGACCAACGCATCACCGAAAAGAGGCCCTCCATGAGCCAGACGACGCGCTTCGATCACCCCGAACATGGGTCCTATGACAGCCCCGCAGCCGTCGCGGCGGACGAGAAGCTGTCCACTGAAGACAAGAAGACGCTGCTTCAGGAATGGAAGCAGTCGCTCGAGCATGTCCTCGTCAACGACCCCCATGCCAGCGATGCGAAGACGACGCGCGACGAGATCGATCGCGCCGAAATGACCCTTTGATCTGAACGCGCGAAACGTCGGACGACCGGGCGGCGGTGCCTGCGCCGCCGCCCCCTTCCCTCGATGGCCTCTCTTCGAGGACCATCCAGGTTCCGATGCCATCGAATCCGTGACGGGCAGCTGACGATGCCGGGCACGGAGCGCACGGAGTTCCGTGCCATGCCGTCAGTAAAGACGGGCAGCCGATGAGGCGCCATGCTGGCATCAAGC
The DNA here is from genome assembly GCF_003403015.1 of Fulvimarina endophytica. GTDB lineage: Bacteria > Pseudomonadota > Alphaproteobacteria > Rhizobiales > Rhizobiaceae > Fulvimarina > Fulvimarina endophytica. The sequence goes on along the minus strand of NZ_QURL01000002.1, from coordinate 577,425 downwards.
TGTCTGCGCCCTATTCCCTTCCCCGGCGACATATCGTTTATTGCATTGCACCTTCGGTGCCCTCGACAGGGGCGCGAACGGGCGATGAGTGTGAACGGAACGGCGTATGGTCCGCCCATGCCGCCCGGCATGGCAGAACAGGAGAAGCTCTTTGTATCCCGAAGCGATCGCGCAGGCTGCGGCACGTGCCGAGAAGACCGGCATCAAACCGCTGTTCGAGGCCGACGAGACCCGGTTCGACACCTTCTCCTTCTCGCTGGACGATCTTCTTCTGGACCTCTCCAAGACCGCGATCGATGCGGACGCCCTCGGCTCCCTTCTCGACCTCGCCAGGGAACGGCAGGTTGAGGAAAAGCGCGACGCGATGTTTGCCGGCGCTCGGATCAACGCGACCGAGAACCGCAGCGTCCTCCATGTCGCCCTGCGCGCCGAGCCTGAAGACGGGTTCGCGGCTGACGGCGAAGCGGTGGGCGAGGACGTGGAACGGGTCCTGTCGGCGATGAGCGGCTTTGCGAATGCCGTGCGCGACGGGGAGGCGAAGGGCGCGAAGGGCCATGCCTTCACCGATGTGGTCAATATCGGCATCGGCGGCTCCGATCTCGGGCCCGCGATGGCGACGCTCGCCCTCGCCCCCTATCACGACGGTCCGACCCTCCATTACGTCTCCAATGTGGACGGCGCCCATCTCGCCGATACGCTGGAGAAGCTCGACGCCAAGTCGACGCTGGTAATCGTCGCCTCCAAGACCTTCACCACCATCGAGACCATGACCAATGCGGCGACCGCGCGCCGCTGGATCGCGGCTCACCTGGGCGAGGACGCGGTCAAGGATCACTTCGCCGCCGTCTCCACCGCGCTCGACAAGGTCGGCGCCTTCGGCATCCGCGAGGAACGCATCTTCGGCTTCTGGGACTGGGTCGGCGGGCGCTATTCGATCTGGTCAGCGATCGGGCTTCCGCTGATGATCGCCATCGGCCCGGAGGGGTTCCGCGAATTCCTCGCCGGCGCCCGCCAGATGGATCGTCATTTCCGCGCCGCGCCGCTCCGCGAGAACCTGCCGGTCCTGCTCGGTCTCGCCGGATGGTGGCACCGCGTCGCGATGGACTGCCCGACCCGTGCGATCATACCCTACGACCAGCGCTTGTCGCGCTTTCCCGCCTATCTTCAGCAGCTCGACATGGAATCGAACGGCAAGCGCGTCGGGCTCGACGGCGAGCCGGTGGCGATTTCCGGACCCGTCGCCTGGGGCGAGCCCGGCACCAACGGCCAGCACGCCTTCTTCCAGCTCATCCACCAGGGAACCGACGTGATTCCCGTCGAATTCCTCGTCGGCGCGAACGCGCACGATGGGGACGAGATGGCTGTGCACCAAGATCTCCTCCTCGCCAACTGCCTCGCCCAGTCCGAAGCGCTGATGACCGGCCGCACCCTCGAAGAGGCCCGCCGCCAGCTCACCGATGCCGGCATGAGCGCCGACGAAGCCGAGCGCATCGCGCCGCACCGGGTCTTTCCGGGTAACCGGCCATCGATCACGATCCTCTATTCGATCCTCGATCCGAACACGCTCGGCCGCCTGATCGCACTCTACGAGCACCGGGTGTTCGTCGAGGCGCAACTCTTCGGCATCAATGCCTTCGACCAGTGGGGCGTCGAGCTCGGCAAGGAGCTCGCCAAGAACCTCGTTCCGGTCGTCACGGGCAAGGAGGATGCCGGCAGCCGCGACGGCTCGACGCGCGGTCTCGTCGCGGCCATTCAGACCATGAGAAGGACGTAGAACCAGATGTCAGCCACGACTGAAATGGAAGCCCCGGTTCCCGAGCCGCGCTCCAACGACATCGACGCGCTCGCGAAACAGATCCTCGAGAAGATGACCTATTCGATCGGGAAGCATCCCGACGAAGCGCGCAAATACGACTGGCTGCGCGCGACGACGCTGGTCGTGCGCGACCGGATCATGGATCGCTGGTTCGAATCGGGCAAGCGGATCGAGCAGAGCGGCGACAAGGAAGTCTGCTATCTTTCGATGGAGTTCCTGATCGGCCGGCTCCTGCGCGATTCGATCAACAACCTGCAGCTGACCCAGCCGATCACCGAGGCGCTCGCGCGCTACGGCGTCCAGCTCGACATGGTGGAGCTTCTGGAACCCGACGCCGCCCTCGGAAACGGCGGGCTCGGACGCCTCGCCGCCTGTTTCATGGAGTCCATGGCCTCGACCGGCGTTCCCGGCTATGGCTACGGCATCCGTTACGTCCACGGCTTCTTCCGGCAGGAAGTCTCCGATGGCGAACAGGTGGAACTGCCCGAAACCTGGCTCGTCCACGGCAATCCGTGGGAGTTCGAGCGGCGCGACGCCGCCTTCGAGATCGGCTTCGGCGGCACCGTCAACACGATCCACGAGACCGGCAAGCCGCCGCGCCAGGTCTGGCGCCCGGCCGAGCGCGTGCTCGCCGTCGCCTTCGACACGCCGATGGTCGGCTGGCGCGGCAAGCAGATCAACACGCTGCGCCTGTGGAGCGCGCAGGCCGTCGATCCGATCCTGCTCGATGCCTTCAACCAGGGCGACCATATCGGCGCGCTCGTCGAATCCAACAAGGCGGAAGCGATCACCCGCGTCCTCTATCCGGCCGACTCCCATCAAGCCGGGCAGGAATTGCGGCTGCGCCAGGAGTATTTCTTCTCGTCCGCCTCGCTTCAGGACGTGATCAAGCGCCATCTGAAGCGCCACGGCACCATCGAGACCCTTGCCGACAAGGTGGCGGTGCAGCTCAACGATACCCATCCGGCGGTGTCCATCGCCGAGCTGATGCGCCTTCTCGTCGACATTCACGGGGTTCCCTGGGCCAAGGCCTGGGAGATCACCCGCGCGACCTGCGGCTACACCAATCACACGCTTCTGCCGGAAGCGCTGGAGCACTGGCCGATCCACCTCTTCGAGCGGCTCTTGCCCCGGCAGATGCAGATCATCTACACGATCAATGCGGAGATCATCCGCTACGCCGCGCAGGAAAAGGGTTTCGAGGGAAGCGAGATCTCGGCGATCTCGCTCATCGACGAGGGCAATGGTCGGCGCGTTCGCATGGGCCAGCTCGCTTTCGTCGGCGCCCATGCCGTGAACGGCGTTTCGGCTCTCCATTCCGATCTCATGAAGGAGACGGTGTTCCAGAGCCTTCACAAGCTCTATCCGGACCGCATCCAGAACAAGACCAACGGCGTGACGCCGCGCCGCTGGCTGATGGAGTGCAATCCCGAGCTGACGAATCTCGTTCGCGAGGCGATCGGGCCTGAATTCCTCGACGATATCGAACGCATCAAGGAAATCGACACGCTCGCCGAGGATGCGGGTTTCGTCGAAAAGTTCGGGGCGGTGAAGCGCCGCAAGAAGGCCCAGCTCGCCCATCTGATCTCCGAGCGCATGGCGCTTCAGGTCGATCCGGATGCGATCTTCGACATTCAGGTCAAGCGCATCCACGAATACAAGCGCCAGCTCCTGAACATCATCGAAGCCGTCGCGCTCTACGATCAGATCCGCTCCCATCCGGAGCTGAACTGGACGCCGCGCGTGAAGATCTTCGCCGGCAAGGCGGCCCCGAGCTATGCCCAGGCCAAGGAGATCATCCGCCTCGCTAACGACGTGGCGCGTCTCATCAATTCCGATCCCGTGGTGCGCGACCTCCTCAAGGTCGTGTTCATTCCGAACTACAACGTGTCCCTCGCCGAGATCATCATGCCGGCTGCGGACCTTTCGGAACAGATCTCGACGGCAGGCCTCGAGGCGTCGGGCACGGGCAACATGAAGTTCGCCCTGAACGGTGCCCTGACGATCGGAACGCTCGACGGCGCGAATGTCGAGATGAAGGACCACATCGGCGACGACAACATCTTCATCTTCGGACTGACCGCGCCGCAGGTAGCCGCGCGCCGGGCGCAGGCCCATTCGGGCCGTTCGATCATCGAGGAGACGCCGATCCTGCGCGAGGCGCTGCACGCCATCTCGTCCGGCTTGTTCTCGCCGGAAGAGCCGGCCCGCTATCACGGCCTCATCTCCAATCTCTACAACAACGACTGGTGGATGATCTGCGCCGATTTCCAGGCCTACTGGGAAACCCAGCGCAAACTGGACGAGCTCTACCGCAAGCCCAAGCAATGGCAGAAGAAGGCCGTGCACAACACGGCGCGCATGAGCTGGTTCTCCTCCGATCGCTCGATCCGCGAATATGCAAAGGATATCTGGCAGGCCGGACCCGGCGCGGCCTGAACGAGGCCGGATCGATCACAGTGTCATGTTCGGGCTTCGGCCCGGACATGCCAGCCCCGATGTAAGCGGGAAGGAGCGACGGCCCATGCCGTCCCGGTTCATCGACGGAACCATCGCGTTCGGACCTGCGACCGGGCCGTGACGACCTCGAAGAACAGGCCGGCCGTGGTGCGGCTTCGGTCGGTCCGGTCGATCGAAATTCTCTTTTTCATTCTGTCCACATCCTGCGCGCGATCTCCTATCGCTCGGGCTGAAAATTGCGCTACCTTTCCTTTCAATGAAGCGGACGCAATGAGGGATGCGATCGGCTGGTCGAGTCGGGCCGATCTGTCTCGGCTCGCGGTCCGCGCGCATCGGGGAGGAGACTGAATGACGGATCAGGGGCGCCAGGGGCCGCTTTCGCGTGACACGATGGCCTATGTTCTGGCCGGAGGACGCGGCTCGCGACTGAAGGAGTTGACCGACGGACGCGCCAAGCCCGCGGTCTATTTCGGCGGCAAGACGCGAATCATCGATTTCGCTCTTTCGAATGCCATCAATTCCGGTATCCGGCGCATCGGCGTCGCGACCCAGTACAAGGCCCACAGCCTCATCCGCCATCTGCAGATGGGCTGGAACTTCCTGCGTCCGGGACGCAATGAGAGCTTCGACATCCTGCCGGCCTCCCAGCGCGTGTCGGAAGACCAGTGGTATGCGGGCACGGCGGATGCGGTCTACCAGAACATCGAGATCATCGAGGCCCACGCGCCGAAATACATGATCATCCTCGCGGGCGACCACATCTACAAGATGGACTACGAGGTGATGCTCCAGAGCCATGCGGATTCCGGAGCGGACGTCACGGTCGGCTGCCTGGAAGTGCCGCGCATGGAAGCGACCGGCTTCGGCGTCATGCATGTCGACGAGAACTTCAAGATCACCGACTTCATCGAGAAGCCCAGCGATCCCCCCGGCATGCCGAACCGGCCCGACTTCGCCCTCGCCTCCATGGGCATCTACGTCTTCGAGACGAAGTTCCTGATGAACGCCCTGCGCGAGGATGCCGAGGACAAGACCTCCTCGCGCGATTTCGGCAAGGACATCGTGCCGAAGATCGTGGCGCGCGGCGGCGCCTTCGCCCATCGCTTCAACCGCTCGGTTGTCCGCTCCGACAACGAGCCGACCGACGAGGCCTATTGGCGCGACGTCGGAACGATCGACGCCTATTGGCAGGCCAATATCGACCTCACCGACGTGGTGCCGCCCCTCGACATCTATGACCGGGACTGGCCGATCTGGACCTATGCGGAGATCGTGCCGCCGGCCAAGTTCGTCCACGATGTGGACGGCCGACGCGGCTCGGCCACCTCGTCGCTGGTCTCGGGCGACTGCATTATCTCGGGAGGGCAGCTCAACCGCTCCCTCCTCTTCACCGGTGTGCGCCAGCGCTCCTATTCCCATCTCGACCATGCCGTCGTATTGCCGGGATGCCGCATCGGGCGCCATGCCCGCGTTCGCAACGCGATCCTCGATCGCGGGGTCGTCATCCCGGACGGGCTCGTCATCGGCGAGGATCCGGACCTCGACGCCTCGCGCTTCCGCCGGTCTGAAAACGGCATCTGCCTCGTCACCCAGCCCATGATCGACCGGATCGGCCATAGCTGACGAGGCCGATCCGGATCGATCCTTCGGGGCGATGGTCCTGAGGAAGAATGCAAAGCGGCCGCCATTTGCGGCGAGCGGGAAGCCGTCAATGGGAAGCATATCAGCATGAGCCTGGAGGTCCTCTCGGTCGCGTCAGAGATCTACCCGGTCATCAAGACGGGGGGTCTTGCGGATGTCGCCGGAGCCCTTCCGGGGGCGCTGGAGCCCGCCGGCGTGCGGATGAAGGTGCTCCTGCCGGGCTATCCGTCGGTGCTCAATCAGGTCGAGGCCGGCGCGCCCGTCGCCGTGTTCGACGACCTTCTCGGCGTGCGGGCCGAGCTGCGTCCGGCCACGAGCCGGGGCCTCGATCTTCTCATCCTCGATGCGCCCGATCTCTTCGCGCGCGAAGGGGGGCCTTATCTTGCGGCCAATGGCTACGACCATGCGGACAACTGGCGGCGCTTCGCCGCCCTGTCGCTTGCCGGCGCGAAGATCGCGCAAGGCGCGGTCGAGGGCTACCGGCCGGATATTCTCCATGCCCACGACTGGCAGGCGGCCCTCGCACCGGTCTATCTGCGTTTCTGCGGCGAGAGGTCGGTCAAGACCGTTTTGACCATCCACAACCTCGCCTTCCAGGGAAATTTCTCCGCCTCCATCTTCCCCGAGCTCGGCCTGCCGGAGGAGGCCTTCTCGATCGATGGCGTCGAGTTCTTCGGCAATGTCGGCTTCCTGAAAGGCGGCATCTTCGCCAGCGACCGGGTGACGACGGTCAGCCCGACTTATGCGCGGGAGATCCTGACGGAAGACGGCGGGATGGGTCTCGGCGGCCTCTTGCGCATGCGCGGCGACGCCGTCTGCGGCATCATCAACGGCATCGATACGGCCGCCTGGGATCCGGCCGGGGATCCGCACCTCGCCTCTCATTTCGACAGGAAGTCGCTGAAGAAGCGCGACGTCAACCGGAACGCCCTCATCGAGGAGATGGGGCTCGAACCCGATGACGGTCCGATCGTCGCGATCGTCAGCCGGCTGACATGGCAGAAGGGTCTCGACGTGGTGGCCGAGATGGCCGAGGCGATCCTCGACAAGGGCATACGCCTCGTCGTGGAAGGCACCGGCGATGCCCAGATCGAGGGCGCCTTCCAGAAGCTCGCCGTTCGCCATCGGGGTCGCATCGGCGTTCACATCGGCTATGACGAGGCGCTGTCCCACCGCATTCAGGGCGGGGCCGACGCCATTCTCATTCCCTCGCGCTTCGAGCCCTGCGGCCTCACCCAGCTCTATGGCCTGCGCTACGGCTGCATTCCGATGGTAACGCGCGTCGGCGGTCTCGCCGATACGGTGATCGACGCCAATTACGCGGCCCTCGAGGCCAAATGCGCGACCGGCATCATCTTCGAGGAAGCGAGCGAAGCCTCCGTGCTGACGGCGATGGACCGGCTCCTCGACATCTATGCAAGACCGAAACTGTGGCGGTCCATGCAACAGACCGCCATGCAGAGCGACGTCTCCTGGACGACCAGCGCCAAACTCTATGCCGACCTCTATCGCGACATGACGAAGGACGATCAAGAATGATCGAGACGATCGCCACCAAGCCCTATTCGGACCAGAAGCCGGGCACGTCGGGCCTGCGCAAGAAGGTGCCGCACTTCCAGCAGCAGAACTACGTCCAGAACTTTCTTCAGGCGATCTTCGATACGGTCGCCAAAGGCGAGCGCGAGACGCTCGTCATCGGCGGCGATGGACGCTTCTTCAACCGCGACGTGGTGGCGATCGCGATCCGCATGGCGGCCGCGAACGGCTACGGGCGGGTCATCGTCGGCAAGGACGGCATCCTGTCGACGCCGGCCGCCTCCAATCTCATCCGCAAACGCGGTGCCGCAGGCGGCATCATCCTTTCGGCAAGCCACAATCCGGGCGGCCCGGACGGCGATTTCGGCATCAAGTACAATATCGAGAACGGTGGGCCCGCGCCCGAGCGCATCACCTCGAAGATCTTCGAGAAGACGCGGTCGATCGAGGCCTATCGCATCTATTCGGCGCCCGCGCCCCATTTCAACGAGATCGGCACCCACAAGCTCGGCGACATGGAGATCGAGATCGTCGATCCGGTGGCCGATTACGCCGACCTGATGGAGGAGCTGTTCGACTTCCAGAAGATCCGCGATCTGATCGCATCCGGCTTCCGTATCCGCTTCGACGCCATGCATGCCGTGACCGGCCCCTATGCGACGGAAATCCTCGAGCACCGGCTCGGCGCCCCGGCGGGCACGGTGATCAACGGCGAGCCGAAGGAGGATTTCGGCGGCGGCCATCCCGATCCGAACGCGGTCTATGCCGCCGAACTCATCGACGAACTGATGCAAGGAGACGGGCCCGATTTCGGCGCGGCCTCCGATGGGGACGGCGACCGCAATCTCATCGTCGGCAAGGGCATGGTGGTCACGCCATCCGATTCCCTCGCCGTCCTGGCGGCGAACGCTCATCTCGCACCGGCCTACAGGAACGGCATCGCGGGCATCGCCCGATCCATGCCCACCAGCCAGGCGGCCGACCGGGTCGCCAGGAAGCTCGGCGTCGGCATCTACGAGACGCCGACAGGCTGGAAGTATTTCGGCAATCTCCTCGATGCGGGGAAGGTGACGATCTGCGGCGAGGAATCGGCCGGCACCGGATCGGACCATGTGCGCGAGAAGGACGGCGTCTGGGCGGTGCTTCTCTGGCTCAACATCCTCGCCGAGCGCCAGGAGGGCGTTCGCGAGATCATGGAGTCCCACTGGGCGGAGTATGGCCGCACCTTCTACCAACGGCACGATTTCGAGGAGATCGAGAGCGAGAAGGCCGAAGGGCTGATGGAAAGCCTGCGCGATCGTCTGGCCTCCATGGCGGGCCAGCGCTTCGGCTCGCTCGTCGTCTCCGAGGCCGACGATTTCTCCTACAAGGACCCGATCGACGGTTCGGTCGCGACCGGCCAGGGCGTGAGGATCGTATTCTCGGGCGGAGGCCGCATCGTGTTCCGCCTCTCGGGCACGGGCACGAGCGGCGCGACCCTGCGCGTCTATATCGAGCGATACGAGCCCGATCCGGCCAAGCATGGCGAGGACCCGGCAGAGGCGCTCGCCGAACTGATCTCGATCGCCGATTCCGTCGGCGAGATCAGGAAGCGCACCGGTCGCAGCGAACCGGACGTCGTCACCTGATCCGGGCGATTTCGAGTTCGGACAGGGTGGCGGGCGGCCGGGGGAGCCGCTAAGCCTCAGGTCATGATCGAAGCAACCGCAGAACACGGTCGCCCGCAGCGGCTCGGCGCGACCCCTACGGCGGACGGCACCCATTTCGCCGTCGCCTCGCAGAATGCCGACCGCATCGAGGTCTGCCTGTTCGACGCGGACGGCACGAGGGAAACCGCGCGGATCGCCCTGCCGGGCATCGATGGCGCCGTGAGATACGGCTTCGTCCCCGGAATTCGTCCCGGTGCGCGCTACGGGCTTCGGGCATATGGTCCGTTCGACCCCGCCCGTGGCCATCGCTTCGATCCCTCCAAGCTTCTCGCCGATCCTTACGCCCTACGGCTGGACCGCCCCTTCCTCTTCCATCCGGCATTCAAGGCGGCTCGCGGCGATCGCTATGACAGCGCGCCGTTCATGCCGAAGGCGATCGTGACGGATCTGGCGCGAGATGCCGAACCCCTGCCCTTCGCGGCACCCGGCCTGACCTACGAAGTCCTGGTGCGCGCGTTCTCGCAGCGGTTTCCCGATCTTCCGGAGACGATCCGGGGAACGGCCTCCGCCCTCGCCCATCCCCCGCTCCTCGACCATCTGGAGCGCCTCGGGGTCCAGACGGTCGAGTTGATGCCGCTCGCGGCCGCGATCGACGAGGAACATCTGACAAGGCTCGGCCTCGTCAATGCCTGGGGTTATAATCCGGTGACGCACATGGCGCCGGATCCTCGCCTGGTGCCCGGCGGGTTCCCCGAGCTCAGGCGCGTGGTCGACGCGCTCCACGCGCGCGGCATCCGCGTTCTTCTCGACGTGGTTCTGAACCATTCGGGCGAAGGCGACGCGGAAGGTCCCACCCTCTCCTATCGCGGCCTCGACAATGCGCTCTACTACGCCCACGAGGCGCAAGATCCCGGGCAGCTCGTCAATCACACCGGCTGCGGCAACACCTTCGCGGCCTTTCGCGAGCCGGTCGCGCAACTCTTCGTCGACACCTTGCGCACATGGGTCGAGGCCGCCGGCATCGACGGCTTCCGCTACGATCTCGCGCCGGTTCTCGGCCGCATGCCGGGCGGGTTCGATCCGGCCGCCCCGTTCTTCTCGCTTATCGAGGCCGATCCCGTTCTGAAGGACCGCATCCATGTGGCCGAAAGCTGGGATATCGGGCCCGGCGGCTATCAAGTGGGACATTTCCCGACGGCCTGGTTCGAATGGCAGGACAGGTTCCGCGACGATGTGCGGCGCTTCTGGCGCGGCGATCGCGGCATGGTGAGCGCGCTGGCGACCCGGCTGTGCGGCTCGCCGGACCTCTTTGCCACATCCCGCCCCGGCCCTTCGGCGGGCGTCAATTTCGTCGCCGCCCACGACGGCTACGCCCTTGCCGACATCGCCGCCTTCGAGCGCAAGCACAACGAGGCGAATGGCGAGGGCAACCGGGACGGTCACAACGAGAACCATTCCTGGAACAACGGCGCCGAAGGCCCGAGCGAGAACCCGGAGATCGTCGAGGCCCGGCGGCGCGACGTGCGGGCGATGCTCGCGACACTCTTCGTCTCGCGCGGCACGCCGATGATCGTCGCCGGGGACGAGTTCGGCCGGTCGCAAGGGGGCAACAACAACGCCTACTGCCAGGACAATGAGACGACCTGGCTCGATTGGGCCGGGGCCGACGAGCGGCAGGCCGATTTCGTTCGGCGGCTCGCGGCCTTGAGGCGCGCCCATCCGGCGCTGTCGGCCGACGCCTTCCCCAGCGGGCGTATGAGCGCCGGCGAGCTCGAGGACGTCGTCTGGCTGCGCGAAGACGGCGGGCGGATGGAGGATATCGACTGGGCGAATCCCGAGCGCCGGTTTCTCGGCATGAGCCTTTATGTCCCATCGGATGCGGCGTCGGAGCGCGTCGTTGTCTATCTGAACGCCTCGGCGGACGACGTTCCGGTCGCCCTGCCCGAGCCGCGCGCCGGGCATGGCTTCGTTCTCGCCATCCAGTCCGATTGGCCAAATCTCGGCGCTCGCCCTCTCTCGCGCGAAGCGGGACTCGTCGTGAAGGCCCGCTCGGTCTTCATTCTCACCGAGGAAAAGCTTGCCACCAGGACTGAGGATCCTTAGAGAAGGCGAAAATCGCGACCACTGATTGCGCCCGCATCTACCGATGCGAAGGCTGCCGCGCGTGAAACGAAAGCATCGGTTATTTTTCATCCGTGAAATAAAATAGGCAGCCGGACTATCGTTCCGATAACGGGTTCGTTATTTTCCCCCCGTTCGCCGTCCGGAGCCTCGCTCTTCCGAGGCCCGCTCTGCGCTGGGAGAACTTTCATGTCAAATCAATCGAGCTCGGCCGCATCCGGCGGCTGGCTTTCGCGTCAGCGGACCGTCGCAGGTCCAGGTTTCAATCGCTGGATCGTGCCGCCTGCGGCGCTCTGCGTGCATCTGTGCATCGGGCAGGTCTATGCGTTCTCGGTCTTCAACAAGCCGCTCAGCCTGCTGATCGGCGGCACCGAACAGGCGCCCGCCGACTGGTCGATCGCCTCGATCGGCTGGATCTTCTCGATCGCCATCCTGTTCCTCGGCCTTGCCGCAGCCTTCGGCGGAGCCTGGGTCGAGCGGGTCGGCCCGCGCAAGACCATGGTGACCGCGGCCGCTCTCTTCGGCGGCGGCTTCGTCATTTCCGCCTTCGGCGTCTGGTCGCACCAGCTCTGGCTGATCTTTCTCGGCTACGGCGTTCTGGGTGGCTGCGGCATCGGCCTCGGCTACATTTCGCCGGTCAAGACGCTGATGAGCTGGTTCCCGGACCGTCCGGGCATGGCGACGGGCATGGCCATCATGGGCTTCGGCGGCGGCGCCTTCATCGCCTCGCCCCTCTCGGTCTTCCTGATGGGCCAGTTCGGCGTCGGCGGCGCGTTCCTTGCCCTCGGCATCATCTACATCGTCTACATGCTGGTCGGCGCGACCATCGTTCGCGTTCCCGCCAAGGACTGGAAGCCGGCCGGCTGGACGCCGCCCAAGAAGACGAACCGCATGGTCACCAACGCCAATGTCCATGTGGACGAGGCGCTGAAGACCCCGCAGTTCTGGCTGCTCTGGGGCGTGCTCCTCCTCAACGTGACCGCCGGCATCGGCGTTCTCGGCCAGGCCTCCCTGATGATCCAGGAGATGTTCCCGCCCATCACCGATGCGAGCGGTCTCGTCACCGGCGGCATCACGGCGGCGGCTGCTGCCGGCTTCGTCGGCCTTCTCTCGCTCTTCAACATGGCCGGACGCTTCTTCTGGGCCTCCACCTCGGACTTCATCGGCCGCAAGACGACCTATGCGATCTTCTTCGCGCTCGGCGTGGTCCTCTACGCCCTCGTTCCGACCACCGGAAACATGGGCTCGATCGCCCTGTTCATCCTCGCCTATGCGGTGATCATCTCGATGTATGGCGGCGGCTTCGCCACCATTCCGGCCTATCTGCGTGACGTCTTCGGCACCCAGTATGTCGGCGCGATCCACGGACGACTGTTGACGGCCTGGTCGGTGGCCGGCGTTCTGGGTCCGGTGCTCGTCAACTACATCCGCGAGTTCCAGATCTCCTCGGGCGTCGCCCCGGCGGATGCCTATACGGTCACCATGTACATCATGGCGGGCCTCCTCGCGGTCGGCTTCGTTCTCAACCTGATGATGTCGCCAGTAAGCGAGAAGCACCACATGCAGGCCGAGCCCGCGACGGCCTGAGAGGCCGGCAGAACTCAAGGCCCGCCCTCTTTGGGGCGGGCGCTTCCATCAACCACTCGATTGAAATGGATCACCATGGCTGAGAAATCGACGACAAGTCCGGTCGCCATCGCGCTTGCCTGGGCCTTTGTCGGCATTCCGCTCGTCATCGGCGTCATCTTCACGCTGAACAACGCCTCCGCGCTCTTTTTCTAAAGAACGCTTGCAGCAGTCAAAAGCGGCGCCGGTCTCGAACGAGCCGGCGCCGCTTTTCGTTTGAAGACGATTGATCCGCGATCTGTTCAGGCTCGCCGGCTCGCGGCTTCGGAAGAAGCGCGGAAAGCTCTCAGGCTGCGTTGCCGGCGCCCGCAGAGGGCTCGTCGGCCAGCGGCTGCTGCGGCACGGGGCCAGCTGCCGGAGTTCCGGCGGAGGGCGTTCCGGTCGGGGGTTCGTCCGCGTCCGATAACGCCGGACCCTCGATCCTGAAATCCGACGGCCTGCGCGGCCCGATGAACTGCGGCCCGTCCGGGAACGGGCGCACGAAGCGCGAGGCGACGAGTTCGTCCTCGGTCAGGACATAGAGCTCTGCCGGCGGTGTCTGCAGCGCCTTGATCCAGATGGCCGGATCGACCCCCATCTCCACCAGCAATTCCTGGGCCCGGGCGATCGTCTGCTGGATATCGGAAATCGAGCGATCGACATCGTCGCCCCCTTCGAGCCCGGGCATGTCGACGGCGTAGACCTGATGCAGGCCGATCCACGAGGCGTCTCCCGCCCGGCGCGTCAGCCCGCCCGCAAAGACGAGCGGACAGGCCGAGGCGCAATAGCCGTCATCGGGCACGACCGTGCTGATGCCGCTCGTGCGCAGATCGCTCGCCATGGCCAGCGCATCGTCGACCGACCCGCCGGGCGAATGGAGGAAGAGCGTCTCGATCGGCGATCCGGCCTCCTCGCGGCCGGCCAGGAATTCGCGCAGATCCGTCGCCGTTCCGATCCCGATGCGGCCGACCGCCGAAGCGACACCGCCGCCGGCATCGCGGAACGCCATGACCTCGCCCATCGCATCGCCATCGAGCGGACCGTCGTAGCCCGGAAGCGTCGGGGCGCCGCGATCGGGCCCCACCGGCTGGGTTTTCGGAAGATAGGGACGGACCTGATCGCCAGGCTCCGGCCGCCGCAGCGGCAGGGGCTCGGTGCGTTCGGTGCGCGCCGTCTCGGCCTCGCTCTCGGCGAATTCGAGCCAGTCGAGATAGACGATGGCAAGGCTCATCACGAGAAGACTGATGAAGACGCCGCGCAGGATCGCGCCTTCCGGCAGCGCGCGCAGCATGCGATCGAGCCTGCCCGGGCTCGTCTCGTCACCGATCATCGCTTAAAGGCTCCCTCAACGCGAGGCCGTCTTCGCGAATGTGGTCGATCCGGCCGGATCGTTGCGCTGCACGATATCGCGGTCGCCTTGGGTGTTCGACACCTCGCCGGACGGCACAGGCGCAACCTGGGGCGGCCCGGACGGGGTGTGGGCGGCGTGCTCGAGCTCGCCGACGTCCTCAGCCACCCGAAGCTTCTTCTGGATGCGGATCGCCCGCATCAGGTCGGCGGCAGACATGTCGCCGGTCTCCATCTCCTCGCCGTCCTCGCGCCGAATGACGTCCTGGACGATGCAGAGGATGAAGATCAGCACCGCGGGCAATAGGTCGATCGAGATCGCGCCGGCCCAGGACGGGAGGAAGTCCGCGGCATAGCGGATCACGGCCTCCGGCGCGGAAAGCGGGGTGAAGCGGAGAGGCTCGACGGTCGGGCGGGCGAGAATCTCGTCGGCCGCGGCGACGAGCTGGGCGCTCTGCGCCCGCACCGCCTCCTCGACGCGCTCCACGACCTGCGACTGGCGGGTCCGCAGATTCTCGTCGCCGCCATCGGCGACCGGAGCGATGAAGGACCGGCCGAGATCCTCGGCCGTCCGCTTCACGGCCGGCGCGATGGAATTCTGTTGCAGGCTGGTGATGATGCCCGAAAGCTGAACGGCTTCTTCCGCGAACGCATTCGCCCGCCCGGCGATCGGCCCGGCATCGGAGACGAGCTGGCGCATCCGCGACAGCCGTTCTCCGCCCTCGTCGAAGGTCGTTGCGACCTGCGAACTGCTCGCCGAGATACCGTTCTGAAGGGCCGTCAGCTGGTTCGACATCTGGCGCAGGAACTGGACCACCGTTCCGGAGCCGGAGGTGCCGGTGAGGGAACCAGACCGGGCCTCCTGCTGGGCGAGACCGTCGAAACGCTGGGCGGCGAGCTGGATGTCGGGAAGCAGGGACTGGGCCGCGAGCGCGTTCTCATGCGCCTGATTGAGGGTCTGCTGATACTCCTCGGTCGTCACCGACAGATGCTGTTCCAGCGCCGCAGATCCCGCGAGCGCCGATGCGTTGAGCCAGGAGGACATGGCGACGATCATCAGCGAGCCGATGGCCATCGCGAGGTAGAGCATCCGACGGCTCGCCGCCTGGCGCACATGCGGCATGAAGCGCATCAGATAGGACCAGAAAGCGTAGATCGCGACGGAGACCGCCGACGCATAGACCACGGCCCCCAGAAGCACCGCCGTCGCGCTTCCATCGAGAAGCTCGCGCACGCCGAGATAGGTGTAGACGCCCGAAGCCAGCGCCAGGACGGCGAGCGTGACTTTGGTCACCGTGTCGAGGCGGGTCTGCTGGCCGCGAAGGGTGTAGGACTGCGATGCGCTCATACGCTTTACCGATCTCGTGAGCGACGGTCCCGTGGTGCAAGGCCGCCCGATTGCTGGATGCCCCCCACGGTGAACGCGCTCGGGCGAAGTCTCGCCGGGCGACATCTCCCAGCCTGTCCGAGCGCTCCGCGAACGGTGCGCCGCATGCTTAATCGGAAATTAAGACCAGCGCGTGGAGAAGACCATGCGCGATCCCATCCGCAGGCGCGGAATTCCCGTGCATGGTTAAGGCCTTGGCTCGAACAGCGCAGAGAGCCGCGCCCCGGGACGACCGGGCGGGTTCAAGACGCTCTGCGTAAGCGAGCCTTCCCCATCCGCAGCACCTCAGGTCAAAACACGATCGAGTTATGCTTTGAGCGCATGGCTGAATTGCGCGCTTATCTATTTCGCTGCGGTGCAGCGTGATCTAGATTGTGTGTAGCCGAACAGTGACGATCTCCTCCTCCCATTCGTCGCCTTCGGCTGTTTCCTCCCAAGGGTTTCTCACGAAACCGATATTCCGGGCCGGGTCTTAGTACCCGGCTTTTTTTTTGCCCTGATTTCCAGACGCCCCGTCCTGCGGCGGCGACCTCAAGGCGGAACGGCGCCCGGGCCCTCAGCCCTTCGCATCGACGATCCCGGCAGAGCATCCGCGCGGCGCCTCCTCGGCCGCCATGATCAGATCCTCGAGCCTCGTGTCCGGCTCGATCGTCCCGCGCAGATTGATCCGCAATTCGTTGATCAGGCGAAGCCCGTCCACCGTGTTGCAATCGAGGAGAACCCTCTCTCCCGCTCCCGGCCCGAACGCCTCGTCGAATGTCGCGCGGATCTCTGCCCCCGTCAGCGTCCTTCCGACATTGTCGCGGAACAGGGCGCCGACGGGCGAGGCGTTCAACTGCTCGATCAGGAGAAGGGAGTCGGCGAAGTAGTCCTGCACACCCGTTCCGTAGCAGGTTCCGTGCTTGATCCATTCGTGCCGATGAAGATCGGCCGCCATGCCGGGCATCGCTTCGGCCAGGGCTCGCCGTGTAGAGGCCTCGATGCGAGGCTCCGGCAGTTCGGCCCAGCGCCCCCGTTCGTCCGCCTCGACGAGCGCGCTCGCAACGCCGCAATAGGCAGCACTTCGCGGCTGGGGCCAGAGGCCGTGAAGCTTCAGGCCGTCGTCATATCCGCCGGTTCGGCAATCGCGGCTGCGCGGCCGCGCCTCGCAGAAGGCCGCATGCCAGCTTGCGGCAAGGACGAAGCGTTCCGGCGCGGAAGCATCCCTCGCCCGCGACGATGCGGGTGGGCTCGCGATGTCGGCATTGCCGGACTTCGGCCGAACCGCCCCGTCGCCCGATCCGCGAGAGAGGACGCCGCAGGTTCTGGAGACCCAGCGCTCGGGCGGCTCGGCGGCCTGGATTCTCAGTCGGTAATGGGTCGGATCGGACCCGTTGGCCTCGATCACTTCGTAGGAGCGGCCGATCTCCGTCGTCACGCCGTTCGGGTTCGTGCCCTTGCGGAAGGACTGGAACGCGGGACAGGTCTTGTCGGCAAGGAAGAGATCCTGCGCGAGAGCACTCGTTCCGGCAAGAAGGCCGAACGCCACCATCAGGCCCGCGATGCAGGAGAAAAGCGCGATCCTGCGACGGGTCGTCATAAAAAATCTCATCCTCGTTCGGTCTGGCCTCGTGCCGTGGGTCATCGAACCTCGAAGCCTCAACCTATCCGGCGGGCCGAGTGCGGACAATCACCCGGCTGCGTTGGACGCGAGGCGCTAAACGAACGGCGACGCCCGGAAGGGCGCCGCCGTCGTGAGGATATGCGGCTTGCGTGTTCGCGTCAGTCCAAGTTCGCGTCAGTTCTGGACCGACTGGACCGCCCCGCCATCGACGCGCACATTGCCGCCATTCATGTAGGAGGCCCGCTCGGAGACCACGAGCGCGATGACGGCCGCGACCTCGTCGGCCCGGCCACGGCGCTTCTGAACGATGCCCGGCCGCTCCTCGTCAAGGAAGGACTTGACCGCCTCGTCGAAAGAGACGCCGAGTTCCTCGGCCCGCTTCTCCATCATACCGTCGGTCATCGCCGTCTCCACGAAGGCCGGCGAGACCGTGTTGCAGAGGATGCCGTGGGCGGCTTCCTGATAGGACAGATTCTTGACGAAGGCCGCGAGAGCCGCCTTGGCGGTGTTGTAGGTCGCCTCTTCCCAATAGGGCTGCACGGCGTTCTCCGAGGTGATGCAGACGAAGCGGCCCCACTCGTTCTCGCGCATCTTCGGGAAGGTCGCCCGGGCGATCTTCACGGCGGAGAGGAAGTCGATCTCCCAGGCCTCCTTGTAGTCCTCGTCGGACATTTCGAGGGGATGACCCTTGGCGCCGGTGATGCCGGCCGTATGGATCACGATATCGATCTTGCCGAACTTTCCATAGGCTTCCTTGACCATCGCATCGATCTCGCTCTGATCGGTGCAGTCCGCCTTGATCCAGATCAGGTCCGTCGGCAGGCTGGAGGCTTCCTTTTCCAGCGTCTCGATGTCGAGATCGGAGAGGACGAGCTTGACGCCCTCGTCGGCGAGGATCTTCGCCGTCTCGAACCCCATCCCTCCCGTGGCGCCGGTGATGAGCGCGACGCGGTCTCGAATTTTCAGGTCCATCGTGGAAGCTTCCTTCTTTATGGTATGGCTTGGTCTGGCGTGACAACGGGGCATCGGGGCTTAGGTTGCGCTGCAGGATAAGCCGAACGGTGCGTCAAATATGCCGAGCTACGACTTCAAGAGCCCGAGGCTGTATGTGGGCGAGGACCTCGCCGCCGGCCGCGCGTTCGAGGCGAACCCCGTCCAGACGAACCATCTCCTCAACGTTCTGCGCCGCAACGAGGACGATCACGTACTCCTCTTCAACGGCCGGGACGGCGAGTGGCTCGCAAGCCTCAAAAAGCCATCCAAGAAGAAGCTTACATTCGTCCCGATCGAGGAGGTCAGGGCCCAGACACCGGCATCGGACCTGATCTACTGCTTCGCACCGCTCAAAGTCGGCCGGCTCGACTACATGGTCCAGAAGGCGGTGGAGATGGGTGCCGGGGTTCTCCAGCCGGTGCTCACCGATTTCACGCAGTCCCATCGCATCAGGATCGACAAGATCGAGGCCAATGCCGTGGAAGCTGCGGAACAGTGTGGCATCCTGACCCTGCCGCAATGCCGCGAGCCGTTGAAGTTCGAAGAGTTCATAGCCGGCTGGAACACGGATATCCCGCTCGTCATGTGCGACGAGCGGATGGATGCCGAAAGCCCGATCGACGCCCTCGCCTCGCTTTCCAGGGGCCCGAAGGGGGTCCTCATCGGTCCTGAGGGCGGTTTTTCGCCGGCGGAACGCAAGCGGCTGGGCGAACATTCCTTCGTGCGATCGATCTCGCTCGGCCCCCGCATCCTCAGGGCCGACACGGCCGCCGTCGCCGCCCTCGCCCTCCTGCAGGCTGTCTGCGGCGACTGGCAACCTGTTGCCTGATCCAAAGCTCGTGTAAACGGCGCGTCGCCGGGGAGCGTCTTGCCGCCGCTGCGGGCATGCGTAATTTCGGGACGGAACGAATCGGGTCGAACCGACATCCGCCATCATCGGAGGGGACAATCATGGCCCGCGACACCAGCGACGCGACGCCGATCGGATCGATCGAGGATCTGGCCGCCTATCTGGCGAGCGGCGAGAAGCCGGAGGACCGGTTCCGCATCGGCACCGAGCACGAGAAGTTCGGCTATTATGTCGAGAATTTCGCGCCCGTCCCCTATGAGGGCGATCGCGGCATCGCCAAGCTCCTCGAAGGGCTGAAAGCCCTTTCGGGCTGGGAGCCGATCATCGACGACGGGCGCATCATCGGTCTCTTCAACGACGAGGAGGGCGGCGCGATCTCGCTGGAGCCGGGTGGACAGTTCGAGCTGTCCGGCGCGCCTCTCGAAACGATTCACGAGACCTGCCGCGAATCGAACCGGCATCTGGCCGAGGTGCGGTCGATCGCCAAGGAACTCGGCATCGGCTTTCTCGGCATCGGGTCCTCGCCCACCTGGACGATCGACGAGACGCCGATCATGCCCAAGTCGCGCTACGACATCATGCGCGCCTACATGCCGGAGGTCGGCACGCGCGGCCTCGACATGATGCTGCGCACGGCGACGATCCAGGTCAATCTCGACTTCCGCGACGAGGCGGACATGCGCCGCAAGATGCAGATCGGCATGAAGCTTCAGCCGGTCGCCTCCGCACTCTTCGCCAATTCCCCGTTCACCGAGGGCAAGCCGAATGGCCTCGTCTCCTGGCGGTCCGAGGTGTGGCACGATGTGGACAATGCCCGCTCCGGCCTTCTCCCCTTCGTCTTCGAGGACAGTTTCGGCTATCGCGACTACGTGGAGTGGGCCCTCGACGTGCCCATGTACTTCGTCTCGCGGGGCGGCCGCTACCACCGCGCGACCGACGTGACCTTCCGCCAGTTCCTCGACGGCGCGCTGAAGGGTCGGTTCGACGATCCCGAGCCCAATATGGGCGACTGGACCAATCATCTTTCGACGCTCTTCCCCGATGTGCGCCTGAAGCGGTTCATCGAGATGCGGGGGGCCGACGGCGGCCCGTGGCGGCGCATCTGCGCGCTTCCCGCGTTCTGGGTGGGGCTTCTCTATTCCCCCGAAGCCATGCGCAAGGTGGAGGATCTGACCCGCGACTTCACAATCGAGGAAGTCGGCGACATGCGCCAGCGGGTCCCGAAGGAAGGGTTCCGCACCCCGTTCCGGGACGGCACGGTCCTCGATCTCGCACGCGAGTGCCTGAAGATCTCGCGCGAAGGCCTGATCGCCCGCGACTTCAAGAACGAGGACGGCAACGACGAAAGCTTCTTCCTCGCACCGCTCGAAGAGGTGGTCGCGCGCGGCACCACCTCGGCGGAGGAACTGGTGCGTCTCTACGAGGAGCAGTGGGACCGGTCGATGGAGCAGGTGTTCAAGAACCTCGCCTTCTGAGGGTTATCCCGCGTTTCGATCGATGCGAGGCATTGCTCCTGCCTCGCGAAAACGTCCGGCGAAGGAGCTTTCAGCACGGCAGGGATCGAGCCTGCCGCTTCGAACATGTGTTATCGAAGGGAAAAGCTTTGCGGGCGCCCTATCTTGCGTGCGTCAGTTCTCTTGTGTCTCAATCACAGCCGGAGAGCGCGAGAGGGAGTGAGATGACGGATTTCTTCGACTGGTTGACGGCATCGGATTCGGGCCTTGCCGCAGACAGGCTCGCCAGCGCCTACAATCTCAGCCCGAGCGAGTTGCGCGATACGGCCCAGGCGCTCGCTCCGGCGTTCTCGCTCGCGATGATGCGCGCGATGTCCGATCCGACGACCGCGTCCGACCTGTCGCGCATGTTCGCCCCCTTCTTCGGATCGATGGACGCCACGTCCCGGCGAGCCGCCGAACGCTCGGACGTCGAGCGGCTCACCGATAATCTCTTCGGCTCGAAGGCGCTCGTCGATGCGGTCTCCCGCCAGGTGTCTTCGGTCACCGGCACGGCGCCGGACACGGTGAAGCCCCTGATGCGCAATCTCACGCTCATGGCCATGCAGACCATGATGCAGATGGTGGGAACGACCTTCATGCGCGGGATGGAAAACGGCCGGTTCGACGCCGCCGACATGCCGGCGAACATGGCCGACCTGATGCGGCGCAGCGCCAATGCGATCGAGGCGTTCTCGCGCTCCCCGGATGCGCCGGCATCGCGCAGGCAGAGACCCGCCGATATGAGCAACGTCTTCGCCGACGCGTTTCGCGGCCCCCTGCCCTGGCTGCCGCCCATGCCTTTCCTCTCCGCCAGCAACGCCATGAAGCCGAAGGAGGAGGAGCGCTCCAAGGCCGAGACCGGCGGCACGGACAATCTGCCGCCAATGCCGTTTCTGGCGATCTTCGAGGGTTTTTCGAAGGGTCTCATGAACGAGACCGAAGACAAACCGCACAGCGAGGCGCCGCCGCGCGAGTCCGAGACGACCGGCGGCGAGACGGCGCGGTCGGCCGAAGATGCGCTGGGGTTCAGCCGCATGATGGAAGCCGGCACGCAGATGCAGAGCGAGTACTGGAAGTCCATGACCGCTCTCTTCGATGCCAATCCGCGGCGCGAGGATCCATCTCCCAAGGAATAAGCAAGCCGGCAAGGTCCGACCCCGCTGCAATCCTCACCATATCCCGACGTTGAAGACTGTCCTCAAGGCCGCCGGCTCTTACCGCGGTCTCCCGAATTCCAAGGTCCACGCACGTGCTTCTCATCAATGCCCTGATCGTCTTCGGGCTCATCCTGCTCAACGGCTTCTTCGCCATGTCGGAGCTCGCCGTCGTCTCGGCCAAGCGCTCGCGCCTCGAACAGCGCGCCAAGCAGCGAAAGAGCGGCGCGAACACCGCGCTGAAGCTGTCCGAGAACCCGACCACCTTCCTGTCGACGGTCCAGATCGGGATCACGCTCGTCGGCATCTTCGCCGGCGCTTACGGTGGCTCCGTCTTCGCCGAGCCGCTTGCGGAGGTTCTTCGGACCGTTCCGGGCCTGGAAAGCATCGCCGGCAGTCTCGCCTTCACGCTCGTCGTCGTGGTCATCACCTATCTGTCGCTCATCGTCGGAGAGCTCGCCCCCAAACGCCTCGCCCTGACGCGGCCGGAGGCCATCGCCTCCTTCGTCGCGCCGACCATGTGGATGATCTCTAAGGTCGGCCGGCCGATCGTCTGGCTCCTGGAGGTTTCGACGCGCTTCATCACCGCGCCCTTCGTCAGCGACGACGACAAGGAGGGCGAGGTGACGGAAGAGGACGTCCGCTCGATGATCCGCGAGGGCACCCAGATCGGCGTCTTCAAGGAAAAGGAGCGGGAGATGCTGGAAGGCGTCATCCGCATCGCCGACCGCAATGTCCGCTCGATCATGGTGCCTCGTCCGGACGTCGACTGGCTGAGCATCCATGACGACGAGGACGAGAATTTCGCCGAGATCCTGAAAGCCGGGCATTCGCGGTTTCCGGTCCTCGACACCGAGGTCGACGAGATCGTCGGCATCGTCCACACCAAGGATCTTTTCGAAATCCAGCGGCGGGAAAACCGGCTCGATCTGCGCGCGGCCCTGCGCAAGCCGCTCTACGTCAACGAGGCGATGCCGATCCTGAAGCTCCTCGAGGCGTTCCGCAATTCCGATATCCACCTCGCCGTCGTGCTCGACGAGTACGGCGCCTTCGAAGGCATCGCGACACCGCAGGACATTCTGACGGCAATCGCCGGCTCGCTGCCGGAAGGCGTCGAGGAGAGCGCGAACGCCGTGCGTCGCCATGACGGCTCATGGCTGGTCGACGGCGCGATGCCGGTTGATGCATTCGCCTACAAGTCGAAGGTGATCGAGTTTCCGGAAGATCGCGACTACGAGACCATCGCGGGCTTCGTCCTCGAGAAGATCGGGCACATACCCGAGGTCGGAGAGGTCTTCACCTGGGAGGATTTCGAGGTCGAGGTCGTCGATCTCGACGGCCATCGCATCGACAAGCTGCTCTTCACCCACAAGAAGCCGGCCGATGCCCAGGAAGGCAGCGCAGACTAGACCGTCCGCTCCCCCGAAGACCGGCCCTCGCTCCGCTGGCGGAAGCCTCAGAAATCGAGGCTGACGCCGGCCCGCACCGAGTGTTCGTCGAAGCCCGACGAGACGCTGGTCTTGCCGAGCTCGTAGTCGGACGAGCCGAAGTCCGAATAGCGATATTCGACGCGCGCATTGACCCGGTCCGTAACCTTCGCCTCGACGCCGGCGCCCACCGTGTAGCCGACGCTCGTGCGCGTATCCGACGCGCCGTCGAGCGTGAGCTGCGTATCGGCGAGCGCAAGGCCGCCGGTTCCGTAGACGAGGAACGGGTCCATCGGCACGCCGACGCGGCCGCGAAGCGAGCCGAAGACGTTCGTTTCGCCCTGGATATCCGGGCGGCCGGTGACGCCGTTCGCGGCGGCATCGAAATCGCCGCCGCCGATATCGCCCTCGATTCCGTAGACGATCGGTCCGCCGTCGATATTGAAGCCGCCATAGACGCCGCCGACGACCCCCTCGCCCTCGACGGACGCGCCGCGCAGATCATCGAAGCGCGAGATGTTGTAGCCGACGAAGGCGCCCGCATAGGGCCCCGACCAGACGCGAACGGGAAGCGCGGTCTCGGGAAGGCGCGCCTCGGGGAAGACCGTGTCCCGTTCGGGAGCCGGAGCCTCCTGCGCTAGGGCCGGCACGGCCGCGAAGGGGCCGAGCACAGCCATCGCCAATATGGTCGTCAATCGCCAGTTCGTCTGTCGCACGGCTTGCCTCTCCGTTCGATCCGCGTGGCCGGAAGCTGTCCAGCGGACCGCATCTCAACGCACGAGATCGCCAATCGGGCATGGTCTCGGAGGTTTTTATGTGGTCGTGGTCGATGTTCTCCCCAAGCGTCGTGGATCGTAAGCCTAGCTTTCCCAGATTTTATTCCGAAGCCGTTGCCCTTCCGCAACAGTCTTGCGAAGCCGGAGCATCGTGGATCGGGGCCTGCGACCCCGGTCCCTTGCGCCGACTCTGAACAAACGGGCCGCAAGGCCCTATATGGTCGAAGGACCGTGAAGACCTTCACCCGCCCCACCCGCTCCCGATCGCGCCCGCGGCGCTTCTCTCGCCATTCCGGGCGCGGCCTCAGACCACGCCAGTTCGATCAGGACGACATGCCGGATACCGAATTCGATCCCTCAGACGAGAGCCTCGACCCGGAGGAGGAGGATCGCGAGACGGGCGGCGAGGACAACCGGCTCAGCGAGGAAGCCACCGCGCTTCTCTCGGCGATCGACTGGGCCGATGCGGGCAAGGCCGAGACCGCCGAACTCGAGGGAGCCGAACTCATCGCCGCCCTCGTCAAGCGCCTGCCGAACCAGCCGGGCGTCTACCGCATGTTCGGCGCCGATGGGGAGGTCCTCTATGTGGGCAAGGCGCGCTCGCTGAAGAAGCGCGTCTCCAACTATGCCCGGCTCGGCGGGCACACCCAGCGCATCGCCCGCATGATCCGCCTGACGCGGCAGATGGAGTTCGTCACCACCCGAACCGAGACGGAGGCGCTACTTCTCGAAGCCAATCTCATCAAGCGGCTGCGCCCGCGCTTCAACGTTCTCCTGCGCGACGACAAGTCGTTTCCCTACATCCTCGTCACCGAGGACCATCAGGCCCCCGCCATCGTGAAGCATCGCGGCGCGCGCAACCGAAAGGGCTCGTTCTTCGGCCCCTTCGCGTCCGCCGGTGCCGTCGACCGTACGATCAACTCGCTCCAGCGGGCCTTTCTCCTGCGCACCTGCACCGATTCCGTGTTCGAAAGCCGGTCGCGGCCCTGCCTCCTCCACCAGATCAAGCGTTGCGCCGGTCCCTGCACCAACGAGATCCCGGAAGAGGACTACCGGGACCTCGTGAAACAGGCGAAAGGCTTTCTCTCCGGCCGCTCCGGCCAGGTGAAGGAGGCGATGGCGAAGGAGATGAGCCGCGCCTCCGACGATCTCGACTTCGAGCGCGCCGCGCTCTACCGCGACCGGATCGCCGCCCTGTCCCACGTCTCCAGCCATCAGGGGATCAACCCCCAGGGCGTCGAGGAGGCGGATGTCTTCGCCATCCATCAGGAAGGCGGGCTGACCTGTGTGCAGGTCTTCTTCTTCCGCACCGGCCAGAACTGGGGCAACCGCGCTTATTTTCCGAAGGCCGATCCCTCGCTCGAGCCCGAAAGCCTGCTCGGCGCCTTCATCGCCCAGTTCTACGACGACAAGCCGGCGCCGCGCCTCATCCTCACCCCGGTCGACCTCGACGACGAGGCCCTGCTTGCCGAGGCGCTCAGCCTCAAGGCCGAGAGAAAGGTGCGTATCGAGACGCCGTCGCGCGGCGTGAAGCGCGATCTGGTCGACCATGCGCGCTCCAACGCGAAGGAAGCGCTCGGACGAAAGCTCGCGGAGACTTCCTCCCAAGCTCGCCTTCTCCAGGGGCTGAAGGAGACCTTCGATCTCGACCGGGTTCCCCGCCGCATCGAGGTCTACGACAACTCCCACATCATGGGCACGAATGCCGTCGGCGGAATGATCGTCGCCGGCCCGGAAGGCTTCGTGAAAAGCCAGTATCGCAAGTTCAACATCAAGAGCACGGAGATCACGCCGGGCGACGATTTCGGCATGATGAAGGAAGTGATCTCGCGCCGGTTTTCCCGCCTCCTGAAGGACCATGCGGACGAAGCGCCGGGCGCCAGGGGCCCGGCCGAAAATGCGCCCGAGGGTGATGAGGCCGAGGAAGCCGCCGATGCGCCGTTTCCCGCCTGGCCCGATCTCGTCTTCATCGACGGCGGCAAGGGCCAGATCTCGGCCGTGCGCTCGATTCTCGACGAACTCGGCATCGCCGACAAGGTGCTGACCATCGGCGTCGCCAAGGGAGTCGACCGGGATGCGGGGCGCGAGCGCTTCATCCAGGGGACGCGCGACTTCACCCTGCCGCCGCGCGATCCGGTTCTCTATTTCGTCCAGCGCCTGCGCGACGAGGCCCACCGCTTCGCCATCGGCACGCACCGCGCCAAGCGCAAGAAGGAACTGGTCAAGAATCCGCTCGACGAGATCGCGGGCATCGGCCCCTCCCGCAAGCGCGCGCTGCTCCAGCATTTCGGAACCGCCAAGGCGGTCTCACGCGCGGGCCTGCCGGATCTGCGCGCCGTCGAAGGCATTTCGGAGACGATCGCGAAACTCGTCTACGATCATTTCCATGACAACGGCTAGAACTGCCGATGGCGGGATTCGGGCCGGTGCCCGCAGGCCGGCTCGGTTCTTCACCTAAACATTCGGAAATGGTTGACCCGATGCCTTTGAAGAGCTTTGTGGGTGCCTAACTCAGAACGGGTCGAACCCTGTTTTTCTCCAACGAGTCGAATGCCCTCTTCATGTCTCGGACCACATACAGCGTTCCCAATCTTCTCACCTATGCCCGCATCGCCTGCGTGCCGCTGGTGGTCGTCTGCTTCTTCCTGGAAGGTTCGCTGAAGAGTCCGGACTATGCACGCTGGTCGGCCCTGACGATCTTCGTCCTTGCTTCCATCACCGATTATTTCGACGGCTATCTCGCGCGGGCCTGGCAGCAGCAGTCGACGATCGGACGCATGCTGGACCCGATCGCCGACAAGCTCCTCGTCGCGGCCGTTCTTCTGCTGCTTGCGGCGGAGGGGACGATCGCGGGTTGGACGCTCTGGGCGGCCATCGTGATCCTGTGCCGGGAGATCCTCGTTTCCGGACTTCGCGAATATCTCGCGGAATTGAAGGTATCGGTCCCCGTCACCCGCCTCGCCAAGTGGAAGACCACCTTTCAGATGGTCGCACTCGCCATCCTTCTTGCCGGTCCTGCCGGCGACAAGGTCATCCCGAACGTCACGGAAATCGGCATCGCCTTCCTCTGGATCGCGGCGCTCATCACGCTGATCACCGGCTACGACTACTTCCGCGCGGGCCTGCGCCATATCGAGGACTGACGGCCATTCCCGGCCGCGAGACGGGCGTGGACTTGTCAGCTCTCGCGGGTCTCCTTGTCGAAGACCATGTAATCGAGGGGAAGCTCTGTCGTGGACTTGATGCGCTCCATCGCGAAGGCCGAGGAGACGTCGCGGATCTCGATCTTTTCGATCAGCCGCTTGTAGAAGGCGTCGTAGGCCGCGATGTCCGGCACGACGACGCGCAGGAGATAGTCCACCTCACCGCTCATGCGGTAGAATTCGAGAACTTCCGGGAAGGTCGTGACGACCTCGGAGAAGCGCCTCAGCCATTCGGTCGAATGGGAGTTCGTGCGGATCGAGACGAAGACCGTGACGCGGGTGTTGACCTTGTCCGGATCGAGGATCGCGACCCGGCGCTTGATGACGCCTTCCTCTTCCAGCTTCTGGATCCGGCGCCAGCAGGGCGTCGTGGACAATCCCACCCGCTTGGCGACATCGGCGACGGCGAGCGTCGTATCGGCCTGGAGAAGCCTCAGGATTTTCTTGTCGAGCCGGTCCATTCACTCTCCGCCATCAGCCTGGATCATCGGTCTGCCGCCATGGGAAACCCATACAGAAACCCGCCGGAAGACGATAGATCGGCAGCCTTTCGCGATCCTTCGCGCTCCGGCCACCCGTCGGAGCCGATATCCGGACCCGATGACAGGGCCCGGGAGCCGAGCCCGCGCCCTATCGCACCCACCAGTCGCCGGTCTCGCTGATCGGACGGATCCCGTCGCCAGCAAGGCCCGCCGCGCGCTCCGATATGCGGATGCCCGCAAGGCTGAGATCCGGATCGATGTCGAGGAGCGGCACCAGCACGAAAGCCCGCTCCAAGGCTCTCGGATGGGGCAGCTGGAGCCGGTCCTCCTCGATCCTGCGGCCGTCATAGTCGATGAGATCGAGGTCGAGGGTTCTCGGCCCCCACCGCTCCCCGCGCTCGCGGCCGTGATCGCGCTCCGTCGAGAGGCAGAGATCGAGCAGCGCCAGGGGCGACAGCTCCGTCTCGACGACGGCGCAGGCATTGATGAAGTCGGGCTGATCCGTCTTGCCCCAGGGCGGGGTCGAGAACAGGCGGGAGACCGAGACGATCCGAAGATCGTCGCGATCGCAGAGCGTGTTCAGGGCATCGGCCATCGTTCGCGCCACGTCGCCAACATTGCCGCCGAGGGCGAGGATCGCGCGTAGAGCGGTCACCAGCGCTCGCCCCGCATCGCCCGGCGCATGGCATCGGCAATGAACAGCGCATCGCGATTGATGCCGACGTCGTGCACCCGGAAGATGTCGGCGCCGCGCTCGCGCAAGAGTGCCGAGGTCGCGGCGGTCGTGTGGTCAGGGTTCGGCAGGCGCCCCTCGGGATCGGTGCGCACGAACCGCTTGCGGCTGGTTCCGACGAGAACCGGGTAACCGAGCGCCAGCACCTCGTCGAAGCGCGCGAGAAGCACGAGATTTTCGGGGCCGTCCTTCTCGAAGCCGAAGCCCGGATCGAGCACGATCGCCTCGCGCGCGACCCCAGCCTCCTCGGCGATCTCGAGAGATCGGCGCAGGAAGTGAAACTGGTCCTCGATCACGTCCGGGAGTTTTTCGCGCTCGCGGCCGGTATGCATCAGGCAGAGACCCGATCCGGTCTCGGCGGCCACCTTGGCGATCTCGGGATCCTTCTGCGCGCCCCAGACATCGTTGACGATGTGCGCGCCGGCCTCAATGGCGAGCCGCGCGGTTTCTGCCCTGTAGGTATCGACCGAGATGATGCAGTCGGAGCGCTGCGACAGTTCCTCGATCACCGGCAGGATGCGCCGCTGCTCCTCGGCGGCATCGACGGGAACGGCACCGGGCCGCGTGGACTCGCCGCCGATATCGATGATCGTCGCCCCCTCCTCCACCATGCGCAGGCTCTCGGCGACCGCGGCCTCGACGCTGGCATAGCGGCCGCCATCCGAGAAGCTGTCGGGCGTCGCGTTGAGAATTCCCATGATGCAGGCGCGCTGGCCGAGATCGATGTGCCGGCCATGGCCGACTTGCCAGCGTCCACCCTTGGGCTCGATCACCTGCATGGTCGTAGAACCTCCCCGTCAGCGCGGTTTCCCTGCCTGCGCAGTTAGACCTTCGCGCAGGTCCCTGCAATCGAAGGCGGCGTCACCTTCTTGCTTAAGCATGAGGCAGGAACGCGCGCCGCGCGGCATTGTCCTTCACGGGAAAGCCACTTAGCATCCCGGCATTCCTGCTTTCGGAAGGCTTCTCGGCCCTATGGTTCAATTGATCGCCCGCCCCTTCCGCGTTCTTGCGGCGGCGCTCTGTCTCGCGTCCCTCGGGGCACCTGCCACGGCGGGCCGGATCTCCCAATCCACGGAATATTTCAAGGTGCGTGGGGACAGCCTGGCGGAGATCGATCGCAGTCTCAGTCAGTCGGGACCGATTCTGGGCGGTTCCGGCCAGCGCCATCCGGGCGCGACCTCCGTCCGGTTCGACGGTGAGGTCGGCTATCGCCGTGTGCCGCGCGGCTGCGAGGTCGCCGAGACCGATATCCATCTCGAATTGAAGACCACCCTTCCCCGATGGGTCCGCCGCAAGACGGCCGAGCCCCATGCCAGCATCGTCTGGCGCACGCTCGCCGACGACATCGCCCGGCACGAGAAACAGCACAGCGAGATCGCCATCAACTATCTGAAGCGCCTCGAAAGCGTTTTGCGCAACCTGCGCCCCGAGCCGACCTGCCGGCAGATGGAAGAAAAGGCCAATCGGGTGATGGAGCGATATCTCGCCTGGCACGAGCGCGCCCAGCGCGAATTCGACATCGTCGAGGGACGCGAGATCGATATGAGGCTGCGCAAGGCGCTTCTGCGCAATCTGCGCGAAGCCTCCGCCGAACCATCCCCCTGAGACACGGGGCCCCGGGCGTTCGGGCAACCCCGCGCGACAACCCCGTCCCCCGCCTCCATTTTCGGCAAGCGGACGACCGGACGAAACCCGGGCTTGCGTCCGAGCGCGGAACGACATACAGGACAAGCACCGGGCGCGTAGCTCAGCGGGAGAGCACCTCGTTCACACCGAGGGGGTCACAGGTTCAATCCCTGTCGCGCCCACCATTCAGGCCCCTGCCCT
This sequence comes from Fulvimarina endophytica, assembly GCF_003403015.1. Lineage (GTDB taxonomy): Bacteria > Pseudomonadota > Alphaproteobacteria > Rhizobiales > Rhizobiaceae > Fulvimarina > Fulvimarina endophytica. Next base: position 547,319 of record NZ_QURL01000002.1, on the reverse strand, counting down.
TCGGGGTTTCTCACTTACGTCCTTGAAAATTGGCCGGCCATTCTGGCGATCGGGAAGAAACCCGGATGTCGGACGCCTAGGTTTGGCCGTGACGACCGAACCCATCCGGATCGTTCTTGCGACAGGCGGCGACTGCGCCTCCCGCACTTCGCCATGTCCTCGACAGAGCGGTAGCCGCGCGTGAAGCGCATGGCTTGTTTGCACTGCAGCATCTGGCGGCCCGGGAGGGAAAGGGCCATTTTCAATCCGACTGAACTCACCCTCCAGCGGATCCCGCTCAAGCGATGCCGCTGGACTTCGGACGGAGATTCCCATGACCGAGAAGCGTAGCGAAACCGAACGTTCGAACCGCATCAGCAGCGCCTTTTTCGGCTTCGTCGACAGCATCCGCGAAGCCAGGCGCCTGCGCGACGAATTCTACCGCAACAATCCCGATCTGCGCCGCTGATCGCGGCTGTCACCGCCCTCGCCTGCCGAGGGCGGTGACGGTCGTTCCGCCGGCCTGTCTCGGCCTCTCGCAAGGCGGCGGTTGAGCGAGGCGAACGGAAGCATCCGGGCGCCTTGGTGCGGCGCCAGCGAGACCGGGTCGCGACAGACGGTCGGTGCCACCGTTTTGATGCCCCACGCATCGCGCCGGATGCTGGCTTCGGCCTGATACCCGTGCATTGCCGGGCGCGTGGGCCTTCGGCATCAGGTCCGAGAGAACCGCATAGGCAAGGCTGACCCTATGGCGTCCGCCAGCGCGTCAGCAGCATTTCGTGGAAACGCTCGCTCGCGGGCGAGAGCCGCGCCCCCGGCCGTCGGACGAGGCCGACCGTTCTCATCACCACCGGGTCGACAAGCGGGCGGCTTGCGATGAGCGGATGGGGGCCTGAGGGAAGCGACATCTTCGGCAGGGCCGCGACCCCGAGACCGGCCTCCACGAGGCCGAGCGATGTCGAGAGGTGCTGCACCTCGTAGAACCATCTCGGCCTGAAACCCGATTTCGCGAGCCCGAGATCCAGAATCAGCCGATTGCCGCTCGCCCGGCCCACTGTGATGAAGCGGTGCTCCGCGAGATCCTCCCACTGCACTACCTCCTGCTCGGCCAGAGGATGGTCGTTCCGACAAGCCAGCATGAACGGCTCTTCGACCAGCGGTTCGAAGGCGACGTCCGGATCGTCCGCGCCCGTGAGCGTGATCCCGAAATCGACCTCACGGTTCAGAACGCCCTGAAGGACCTCGTTCGCGCCGGCATCGACGATGCGCACGCGAATGGAGGGATAGGCCTCGCTGAAGGCCGAGATGACATCGGGCAGAAAATAATAGGCGGCTGTCGGGATGCAGGCGATGTTGACCTGGCCCGAGCGGCGCTGCGCGATTTCCTGAACCGTCAGCAGGGACGTCTCGAGATCATCGAGGAGACGGCGCGCACGGGGAAGAAAATCGCGGCCGACGGCGGTCAGTTCGATGCGCCGCGTCGTCCGCTCCAGCAAGGGCACGCCCAGCGTCGCCTCGAGTTTCTGGATCCGGCGCGTCAAGGCGGGCTGGGACAGGTGAATGGTCTCGGCGGCGGCGCGAAAGCTGCGCATCTCCGCCGTCTTCACGAAGGCCTTCAGATCATCCAGTTCAACATTCATGCGAGTAACACATCAATCATTCAACTAATTGCATTTCACACAACGCAGCATCTTTGACAAGTAAGGCTCACTTCCGGCGCCGACGCCGGACCCAGCCAGAAAGTCCAAAAGATGCCGAAGATCCCTTGCGTTCTGATGCGCGGTGGTACGTCGCGTGGCCCCATCTTCCTGGCCTCGGATCTGCCGAGCGATGCTGCCTCGCGCGATGCGTTTCTCCTGTCCGTCATGGGCTCGGGCCACCCGCTTCAGATCGATGGGATCGGCGGCGGCAATCCCCTGACCAGCAAGGTCGCGATCGTGGGCCCAGGCAGCGTGCCCGGCGCCGATGTCGATTATCTCTTCGCCCAGGTCGACGTCGTCCGCGCGCTCGTCGACACCGCCCCGAACTGCGGCAACATGCTGGCAGCGGTCGGCCCCTTCGCCATCGAGGCGGGGCTGGTTCCGGCGGACGGCGCCGAAACCCGGGTCGTCATCCACAACGTGAACACCGGCAAGCTGATCGAGTCGCTGGTGGAGACGCCCGGCGGGGTCGTCAATTACGAGGGTGAAAGCGCCATTGCCGGCGTTCCCGGCACGGCCGCGCCCATTCGCCTCGCCTTTCTCGACGCGGCGGGATCGAAGACCGGGCGGCTCCTGCCAGACGGGGGCCCTAGAAGCGTCGTCGACGGGATCGATGTCAGCCTGTTCGACATGGCCGTCGCCGCGATGCTCGCCGACGCCCGCAGCTTCGGCAAGACCGGCGGCGAGCGCCCGGCCGAACTCGATGCCGATCGCGAATTCCTGGCAGGGCTCGAAGGCCTGCGCCTCACCGCAGGCCGCATGATGGGCCTCGGCGACGTGGCGAACATGGTCATACCCAAGCCCATCCTGCTCTCGCCCGCCGCAGACGGCGGCACGATCCGCGCCCGTTATTTCATGCCCCATTCCTGCCACACCGCCGTCGCGATCACCGGAGCGGTCTGCATCGCCGCCGCCTGCTGCACGCAGGGCACGATCGCGAGCGAACTGGCGGACCTGCCGCCGATCAACGCGGAGGGACGCCGCCTGCTCGTCATCGAGCACCCGTCCGGGCGCACGCCGGTCGAGATCGAACAGGATCCCGATACGGCCGAAATCACCCGCGTCTCGGTCATTCGCACCGCGCGGCGCCTGTTCGAAGGCTACGTCTTCGGCCGCGACAAAGCGGCCTGATAACAAGCACAATCCAAGGAGGAGACCACCATGAAACAGTTCAAGATCCGCGGCGCGCTCGCCGCATTGCTCTGCGCATCGGCGATCGCGGCCTCGTCGCTGCCGTCCCATGCGGCCGATTTTGCCGGTGAGACCGTCGAATGGACGATTCCGTTCGGCGTCGGCGGCGGCACCGACGTGTGGGCGCGGTTCTTCGCCCCGCAACTGGCCGATACGCTCCCCGGCAAGCCGACCGTCGTCGTGCTGAACGTTCCGGGCGGCGGGTCGATCACCGGCGCCAATCAGTTCGCCATGCGCGCCGGCTCCGACGGGCTGGAGATCCTCGGCACGTCGGCCTCCACCCAGTATCCGGCGATCCTCGGCGATCCGCGCGTGCGCTACGATTATGCCGACTGGACCGCGGTCCTCGCATCGCCCACCGGCGGCGTCGTCTACGTCAATCCGGAATACGGCGTCACCGGTCCTCAGGACATCGAGAAGCTGCGCGAGGCCGAGATCCGCTTCGCGAGCCAGGGCGCGACCGCGCTGGAAATGCCGGTCCTCCTCGCCTTCAAGATGCTGGACCTCAACGTCAGGCCCGTTTTCGGCATGGAGAGCCGGGGCGCCGGCAGGCTTGCCTTCGAGCGCGGCGAAGCCGGCATCGATTTCCAGACGAGTTCCGCCTACCTCACGAGCGTGAAGCCGCTGGTGGAAAGCGGAAAGGCCGTCCCGCTCTTCTCGCTCGGCGTCGTCAACGCCGATGGTTCGGTCGAGCGTGATCCGTCCTTCCCCGAGCTTCCGACCTTCGTGGAATTCTATGAGGCCGCGACGGGCGCTGCGCCGGAGGGCCAAGCTTACGAAGCGTGGCGCTCGCTCATGCTCGCCGGCTTCTCCCTGCAGAAGATGGTGGTCCTGCCGAAGGACGCTCCGGCGGACGTGATCGAGGCCTATGGCAATGCCGCCAAGACGATCGTCGAGGCGCCCGACTTCCGCGAGCGCGCGGGCGAGGAGATCGGCGTCTACGACCAGCTCGTGGGCGCGGAGGCCGATGCGGCCCTGAAGGAGGCACTCAAGGTCGACCAGTCGACCCGCGACTTCCTGACCAACTGGCTCTCCGAAGACTACAGCGTCCGGTTCTGAGCATCGGCGGGCCCGTCCTGGGCCCGCCCGTCTTTTTGGGGAGGAGATACCAATGTTCGACATCGCGCTGTCAGCGCTGGGCCAGGTCACGTCCGGCGCCCATCTCGCATTCCTCGTCGTCGGCGTGCTCGTCGGTCTGATCGTGGGCATCCTTCCCGGCCTTGGCGGCATCGCGGGCATGTCGATCCTCTTGCCGTTTCTCTACGGCATGGACACGACCTCGGCGCTCGGAATGCTCATCGGCATGGTCGCGGTCATCCCGACCGGCGACACCTTCACCTCGGTCATGATGGGAATTCCCGGATCGAGCGCCAGCCAGGCGACGGTGCTCGACGGCTTCCCCCTCGCCAAGAAGGGCGAGGCGGCGCGAGCTTTGTCCGCCTCCTTCGCCAGCTCGCTTTTCGGCGGCGTGATCGGCGCGCTCGTGCTCTCGTTCGCCATCGTCATGGCGCGTCCCCTCGTCCTCTCCTTCTCTTCCGCAGAGCTCTTCATGCTGACGCTGTTCGGCCTCTCGATGGTCGCGGTCCTGTCGGGGCGAAGTCTCGCAAAGGGCATCGCGGCGGCGGGCCTCGGCCTCATCGTCGGCATCATCGGCACGGCGCCGGCGACGGGCGAGCCGCGCATGACGCTCGGCTTCGACTATCTCTATGACGGCGTTCCCCTCGTCGTGGTGGCGATGGGCCTCTTCGCCATTCCCGAGATCATCGATCTCCTGAAGCGCGGCACGGCGATCTCGGATACCACCGGGCTCGGCGGCGGCTGGAGCAAGGGCATGCGCGACGTCCTGCGCCATCCCTGGCTGGTCGCGCGCTGCGCCAGCCTCGGCTGCGTCATCGGCTCCCTGCCTGGTCTCGGCGGTGCCGTGGTCGACTGGATCGCCTACAGCCATGCCGTCCAGACGAGCCGCGACAAGTCGCAATTCGGCAAGGGCGACATCCGCGGCGTGATCGCCCCGGAATCGGCCAACAATGCCTGCCAGGGCGGCGCGCTGGTGCCGACGCTCCTGTTCGGCGTTCCCGGCTCCGGCTCGATGGCCGTCTTCCTCGGCGGCATGGTGCTGCTCGGCATCCAGCCCGGCATCACCATGGTCGAGACCCGGCTCGATGTGACCTACACCATCATCTGGTCGCTCGCCCTCGCCAATATTCTCGGCGCCGGGCTCTGCGTTCTGCTCGCTCGCTACGTGGCCCGGCTGACCCAGATCCGCTTCGTCCTCCTCGCGCCCTTCATGGTGATGATCGTCATGTTCGCCGCCTTCCAGGCATCGCGATCCATGGCCGATCTCATCGCCCTGATCGTCGCCGGCGGCGTCGGCCTCTACATGCGGCGCTTCGGCTGGCCGCGCCCGGCACTTCTCATCGGCTTCGTGCTGGCGCCCGGCGCGGAAGGCTATCTCTATCAGGCCGTGCAGTTCTACGGCTGGGAATGGATGCTGCGGCCGGGCGTTCTGATCATCGGCGCCATCACGCTGATCTCGGTCTTCCTGGGCCTCAAGTTCGGCGCTGAGATCTCGAGCGAAGGCGCCTCGGACGAGGCGGCCCTCTCCACGCGCACCCGGCAGTTCGTATTCGCCGGCCTGTTCCTCGCCGCTGCACTCTACTGCGTCTACGAGGCGACCCAGTTGTCCTTCCTCGCGCAGGTCTTCCCGTTGACGATCGGTGTTCTGGCGGCAGGCGGCGCGATCTGGGTGCTGACCCATCTCCAGCGCGGCCAGCACTCGGCGATCCATGACGACGATGCGCGCTTTGCGACCGAGGGCGGCTGGTCCGGGCGGGAGGTCTATCTCGCCATCTTCGCGGCGCTGGTCGGCGCGATCTGGCTCATCGGCTTCGTTCCCGCGATGTGCGTGTTCTTCCCCGCCTTCCTGCTTCTGGCCGGCAAGGCACGTCTCGCCCAGACGGCGATCCTCACCGTTCTCGCCGTCGGGTTCATCTCCGGAATTACCTGGGCGATGACCCTTCGCCTCCCGGAAGGACTGGTCTGGTCGCTTCTGGGATGAGGCGAACGAACAATCGAGGTCCGGCGCGAGACGCGCCCCTATTGAAGGTCCGGCGCGGGACACGCGCCGGACCTTTGACGTTTCCCACGATCACTAGAAGTCCGAGAGGGTTCGGCAGCTAGTCCCGGCCCGGGGCGCGCGCAACCCGTCGACCAACGGCATCTTTGGGCTTCACCTTGCCGAACGAGCTTTCGTCACCCGCCGATCGGGAGGCTCTCGTTCGAACGGCGGCGTGGGAACAGCGCGTCTTATCGGCGGCAGGCGAGGCCTCAGAAGAGTTCGAGGTCTCCGGTCTCCCCGCCCGGTGCCTCGCCACCCTCGCGCCTGCGACCCACGATCCGGGACTTCAGCGAGTTGAGGGTCAGGGCACGCAGGGCAGTATGCGGGTCGCCGAGATCGTGGCCGGGCAGCGTTTCGGAAAGATCACGCAGGAATGCGGAAAGATCGGCGAGGATCTGGATATTGGAATCGATCGCCTGGACATGCCGCGCTCCGGCGGCGTCCGGCGAGCCGGACGAGGTCGAGAAGACCAGATCGTGCAGGCGGTCGGTGCGTTCGGCGATCGCGTCCAGTTCGGCCGCGACCGAGCGCATGGCCTCGTCCAGCATGAGGCCGGCACCTAAGCCTTCCGTCTTCGATTCGCTCATCTCGGGGTTCCCGTTCCCTAGGCCGTTTGGCGGACGCGCGCATTCGGACCGGCCGGATGGGCGTTTGCCCGGCACTATGGAACGCGGCCCATGCTCGAACCCTGCCAAACGGCAGGCGGGTGTCAGAACAGTTCGATTTCGCCGTGAGCGGCCTTGGCGAGGCTCGGCATGACGGGAACCGGCTTGAAGAGGGTCGAGTCGTCCATCAGCTTGCGCCGGGTTCGTCCGCTCATCGGCCAGTACTGGATACACCGCCCTCTCGTGCCGCCGAGATCCTCGGCAACGCAGCGGATGCTTTCGTTCTGGAGGAAGTTTCGCGCGAAATCCGCGTTGCGGCCGCCGATGTCCTGCAGGCTGTTGATCGTGCGCGCGCCGCCGAAGAGCTTGGCCTCCATCCGGCGGCGATCGCCGCCCTTCTTGAGGATCCCGTTGATCAGGAGCTCCATCAGGTAGACGCCGTAGCTCTCGGCGCGGCCGCGCTGGGCGCCGCTGTCGGAGCCCGGCAGCAGGAAGTGGTTCACGCCGCCGACGCCGGCGATCGGATCGCGGATGCACGCGGCCACGCAGGAGCCGAGCATGGTCGCGATGACGACGTCCTCGTCCGTGACGACCGCCTCACCCTGGATCAGATTGATACGCTTGTAGGGGTCGTCACGCATGGTCATTGAATTCGACCGACGATGGCTTCGATGCTCTTCCTCAGCACCGGAACGGTGATCGGCTTGGGCAGGAAGTTGTTGACGCCGAGCGCGATCGCCTGACGCACGAGTTCCTGGTCGCCGCGCCCGCTCAGGATGATGAAGGGCGTCTTGTTGGTCGGCTTGTAGGACCGGATCGCCTTGAGAAGCTGCAAGCCGTTCAGCTTCGGCATGTTGAAGTCGGAGATGATGAGATGCGCGGGCTTGGTCATCATCATCTTCAGCGCCGCCTCGCCGTCCTCGGCATACATCAGCTGCTTGATGCCGAGCTGCTGCAGCGCGTCGAGAACGATCATCCGGCTCGTCCTGTGATCATCCACGATCAAGACCTTGAACTGATCCTTGAAACTCATCTGCCTGCTCCTGAGTATCTCTGCGGGCCCGAGACCGTGCTTGCCGAGGGATAGCGGCCGCTGCCGTGGCCGGACTTGGCTACCCTTATGGACCGATAGCCTTTCGATCGAGTTTCCAACGCTTGCCCGATCATGCGAACACTTCCCGAGCGATCGCGTGAAGCGGCGTGCCCCGGTCGACCGCGCCGATCTCGTGGGCAACGCGCGGCATGCCGTAGACGAGCGCCGTGCCCTTGTCCTGGGCGAAGGTTCGCCCGCCTTCGCGGCGGATCGCGAGGAGACCTTCGGCTCCGTCGCGCCCCATGCCGGTGAGCAGCACACCGGTCGCCCCCGCGCCGTAATTCTCGGCGACCGAATGGAAGAGGGTGTCGACCGAGGGGCAGTGGCCCTGATTGACCTCTTCGCCCCGAACCACGCAGCGCGGCTGGGCGCCCGTGCGCACCCGCAGATGGCGGCCTCCCCGGGCCAGATAGACGCGGCCCTCCATCAGGGGTTCGCCATCTTCCGCCTCGGCCACCCGCGCAGCGCAGGCCCGGTCGAGGCGCGCGGCGAAGGAGGTGGTGAAGAGGCCGGGCATGTGCTGGACGATCACCGTCGGCGGGCAGTTCTTGGGATAGTTCGACAGGAAGGCGATGAGAGCCTCGACCCCGCCGGTCGACGCTCCGATGGCGACGATCTGCGGCCAGTCGGCTTTGCGCTCCATGGCCGCCGGCTGGACGGATGCGGGCGCGCCCGCCCGTTCCACCCGAAGGCCGATCCGCGCCTTTGCCGCTGCCGCCTGCTTCACGATCGAGGGAAGCGTCGAGAAATTGCCGCCGAGCGAACCGTTCGGCTTGGCCACGCAGTCGAAGGCGCCGATCTCGAATGCGCGCAGCGCGGCGTCCGCACCCGGGCGCGTCAGCGACGACACCATGACAACGGGCATGGGGCGCAGCCGCATGATCTTCTCGAGGAATTCCAGCCCGTTCATGCCGGGCATCTCGACGTCGAGCGTGAGAACGTCGGGTTCGATCTCCTTGATCTTCTGGCGTGCCTCGGCGACGTTCGTCGCCTCCCCCACGATCTCGATCGAATCATCGTTCGAGAGCGTGTTGCGCACGAGGGCGCGCATCACGGCGGAATCGTCGACGATCAGTACCCGCGCGGCCGTCATGCCCTCTCCTCCTTCGCTCGATAGGTCGTCGTCGCCTCGAGCGACAACCGCGCCGATCCAGGTCCCGTCACCCGCTCGGAATGCCCGACATAGAGGACGCCGCCCGGTGCGAGCGTATCGCGGAAGCGGTTCCAGATCGTCTGGCGCGAGGGTTCGTCGAAATAGATCACGACGTTCCGGCAGAAGATCACGTCGAAGGGACGGCTCATCGGCCAGCGGCCCATGAGGTTCAGTTCGCGAAAGGCGACGAGCGCCCGCATCTGCGGCGAGACCTCGGACATGACCTGTCCCGACGGGCTCGTGCTTCTCTGGAAGAACTTCCTGCGCAGGGCGTCCGGCACGTTTTCGAGCGCCGCATCGTCGTAGAAGCCCGCCTGTCCGAAGGCGACCACGTGCGGATCGATGTCGGAGGCGAGGATCCGGATGTCGAGTTCATGGGCATTGCCCATCAGCGACAGGATCGTCATCGCGATCGAATAGGGCTCGTGGCCGTTCGAACATCCGGCCGACCAGATCCGGACCCGCCCGCCCTTGCGCGCCTGGGCGAGAAGCTGCGGCAGGACGCGGGTGCGAAGATGGTCGAAGTGATGCTCCTCGCGGAAGAAGTGCGTGACGTTCGTCGTCAGGGCCGCCAGCATCTCGCGCCGTTCCGGCACGCCCTCGCGCTCGCTGACGAGCGCGCAATAGGCCGCGAAGCTTTCGAGCCCCAGGGCGCGCAATCGCTTGGTGAGCCGAGAATAGACGAGCATCGCCTTTTCCGGCTTCAGCACGATCCCCGCATCCGCGTAGAGGATCGACGCGATGGTGCTGAAATCCTTGTCCGAAAACGTGAACTCGGATCGCCCGGCCGCCTCGCCGATCGAACGGACGGAGGTCGTGCTCATGCGGCTTCTGCCAGGCCTTCCGGCAGGATGCTGGATGCCTCGATGATCGCGATCATCCGCTGGTCGAGGGCCATCAGACCGCTGACGAAGGATCTGGAGCGGTCGTTCGTCACGTCCGGATTGACCTGGATGTCTTCCTCGGTGACGCTGACGATGTCGGAGACGGCGTCGACGAGAAGCCCGAAGAGCTGGGATCCGATCTTCACGACCATGATCACCGAACGCGGTGTCGGCGTGATCGCCTTCAGACCCATCCGAAGGCCGAGATCCATCACCGGCAGCACGGTGCCGCGCAGATTGATCACGCCAGCGACATAGCTGGGGGTCTTGGGAAGCGGCGTCGCCGGCACGTAGCCGCGGATCTCGCGGACCGACTTGATGTCGACGCAGAATTCCTGGTCCGCGATCCGGAAGGCGATCAGCTCGCGCTTGAAGTGGCTGTCGTTTTGCGCATGGTCGTTCATGATCGTACTACTCTGCGGCTACGGAAAAGGGATTGTAGGAAGGGGCATCGAGGCGGTTCGAGGTGGTGAGGGCATCCACGTCGAGGATCAGAGCGACACGTCCGTCACCGAGGATCGTCGCAGCCGAGACGCCTTCGATCCGGCCGTAATTGGCTTCGAGGCTCTTGATCACCACCTGCCGCTGGCCCTGGATGGCGTCGAAGAGAAGCGCCTGTCCCGCCCCGGTCTCGCTCTCGACGAGGACGATGACGCCTTCGCGGGCATCGCTCGGCGTAGTGGTGAAGCCGAGCTGGCGCGCCACGTCGATGACCGGAATGAAGCGCTCGCGGACCCGGATCACCGAGGCGCCATCGAGGACTTCGCGGATGTCACCGCTGTTCGGCTTCAAGGTCTCCAGCACGGCGGTGAGCGGCAGGACGAGCGTGTTGTCGCCGGTCGAGACGATCATGCCGTCGAGAACGGCGAGGGTCAGGGGAAGGCTGAGGACGAAGGTCGAGCCCTTGCCGAGCTGCGAGCTGATCGACACGCGCCCGCCGAGCGCCTGGATCGAGCGCTTGACGACGTCCATGCCGACGCCGCGTCCCGAGAGTTCCGAGGCCTTCTCGCGGGTCGAGAAGCCGGGCAGGAAGATGAGGTTGTCGATCTCGTCGTCGGAGAGGTTGGCACCGGCGGGGATGAGACCCTTGTTGACGGCGATCGCGCGCACCCGCTGGCGATCGATGCCCGCGCCGTCGTCGGAAATCTCGATGACGATGCGGCCCGAACGGTGGGCGGCGGACACGCAGATATTGCCGACCGGCGGCTTGCCGGCCTTGATGCGATCCTCCGGGCTCTCGATGCCGTGGTCGATCGCGTTGCGGATCATGTGGGTCAGCGGGTCCGACAGACGTTCGATGACCGTCTTGTCCACCTCCGTATATTCGCCTTCCGTGGTCAGGCGGACATCCTTGCCGGTGGCGGCGCACACCTCGCGCACGAGCCGCGGCAGCTTCTGGAAGACCGATTTGACCGCCTGCGCGCGGATGGCCATCACGCTGTCCTGGATCTGGCGCGTGAGCATTTCGAGATCCTCGAAACCGAGGATGACTTCCGAACTCGAATTGATGCCGGCCTTCTGGGCGCTCTGCGAGAGCATCACCTGATGGATGACGAGTTCGCCCACGAGGTCGATCAGGCGGTCCACCCGCTCCAGATCGACGCGGATGGTCGTCGAGGGGGGAGCCCCGGCCTTCTTGTCATCGCCTGCTTCGCCGGCATCCTTCGGGCCGGCTTCGGCTTCGACCGGCTTTCTTGCGGCCGGAGCGGCGACGGGCTCGTGTTTCGTCTCGATCGCGGCCGGCGCGGCGAAGCCCGGCTCGTCGAAGTCCTCTTCAGGCTCGGGATCGGTCTCGATCCCCATGCCGACCGAGGCGAAATCGAAGTCCGTTTCGTCATCGTCGGAATTCGAGCCATCCGAGGCGCCGGCACTCAGCATTGCGAGGAGTTCGGAGACCTCGCGGTCGACATCCTCGCTCGCCGGCTCGTCCTCGGTCTCGTTCAGATCCTCGATCGTGAGTTCGCACTCCTCGTCGACGAATTCGAAGATTTCCTCGATGGCGCCGCGCGACGCATTCGTCTCGAGAGTGATTCCCCAGGAGAGATAGGCCTCTTCGGAGTCGAGCGCGTCGAGATCGGGCAGGCGCGACATGTCGCAGACCACCTCGCCCGAGCCGAGCGACAGGACTTCGCGGATCAGCACCATGCTCTCGTTGGCACGGGCATAGAGGTCGCGATTGGGCTTGAAGAGAATCCGGAAGCGGTTGTCGCCCTGGGGCCCGATCAGATCGTCGAGGGAGACCTGGACCGGCTCGAAGCCGAAATCGCCCATGAGCCCGTCGAGTTCGTCTTCCGCCGAACTGCCCGATCCGCTCGACGTGTCGCCCAGCAGTGCCTCGAGCGCCATCGAAACCTCCGCGACGGCGGCGGCGTTGTGGGCCGTCTCGTCGCGTGCCGCCGTCACCAGATCGGCGAGGACGTCGGACGAGCGAAGGAGAACCGAGACGACCTGTTCGCTCGTCTCCAGCCGGTCAGAACGCACGAGATCGAGAACGGACTCGAAGGTGTGCGCGAAGCCGACCAGCGTATCGAGATTGAACGCCCCGGCGCCGCCCTTGACCGAATGGACGGCGCGGAAGACCGCATTCACGGTCTCCGAGTCGGCACTCCCATCCTGGATGGCGAGCAGGCCCGTCTCGAGTTCGTCGAGCTGCTCTGCGCATTCCTCGAAGAATGTCTGACGGATCTCTTCCATTCCGGTCATCGTTCTATCCCTAGCAAGCGGACGGATGCGAGCCGCGCCTTTCAGCACTCGGCCGCTTCGTGCAGTCTTAAGCGGCCACCCGGTTGATGGCGGCGACGAGCTTTTCCGGATCGAACGGCTTCACGATCCAGCCGGTCGCGCCGGCGTTCTTGGCCCGCGCCTTCTTCTCGGCATCGCTCTCGGTGGTCAGCACCAGGATCGGGATGCCGCGATTGGCGGGGTCCTTGCGGACGGTCTCGATGAAGGTCAGCCCGTCCATGCGCGGCATGTTGACATCGGTGATGATGACATTGGGCTGGCTGCCAGCCAGCTTCTCGACACCGTCCACGCCGTCCTCGGCCTGGATGACGCCGAAGCCGGCATCCTGGAGGGTTCGGCGCAGCATTTCGCGCATGGTGCGCGAATCGTCGATCGTGAGAATCGTTTTCATCACTGTGGATCCAAGTTGACGGAAGAAGGTACGCCGAAGTCGTCCAGCGAAAGGCCGAGAAGCGTGAGGCCGGTCAGGAAGGCACCGGAGGGGGCGATGATCGTGAAGCGCCCTCCGGCCCGCGCCCATGTCCGGGCGGCCGAGAGAAGGACCTGCACCACGGGCGTTCCGATGCGCTCGACGCCCGAGGCGTCGACGCTCACGGGCGCGCCGGACAGGGCGCGCAGCCGGTCCGCGATCCCAGCGGCATGGGAGATGTCGAGGATCGGTTCGAGTTCGATCGTCCGTGTATCGCTGGCTTTGGTCATCAACGCCTCGGGCTTTGCCATCCTCAGAAATCTTCCCAATTCTCTGCTTCGATCATTGGCTGTGCCTTGCGTGCCGCAGAGCCCGTTCTCGCCGGGCTCGCAGACGTTGCAAGAACGTCGCTCGACGACCGGATGGACGCGGCCTGCCGCAAGGGAACCACACTGCCGCCCGGCGTCCGATCGGCCGGCAGACGGAACTCGCCGACGGTGCTGTCGAGCGAGACCGCCAGATCGGCGAGAACCGCGCTGCGTGCGGCGGTCTGTTCGACCAGGGCCGCATTGTGCTGCGTGAGTTGATCCATTTCCTTAACGGCGGTGTTGATTTCACCGAGCGCCAGAGCCTGTTCGGACGAGGATCCCGACATCCGCGCGACGATGCCGCTCACCTCGGCCACGTGCTGCACGATCCGCATGAGGGCCTGGCCCGTCTCGTCGACGAGCCTCACGCCGTTCTCGACTTCCTGACCGGAAACGGAGACGAGCGTCTTGATCTGCTTTGCGGCATCGGCCGAGCGCTGCGCCAGACTGCGCACTTCGGAGGCGACCACCGCAAATCCGCGTCCCGCCTCGCCGGCCCGTGCCGCCTCGACGCCTGCATTGAGCGCAAGAAGGCTCGTCTGGAAGGCGATCTCGTCGATGAGGCCGATGATCTGGCCGATCTCCCTCGAAGACGTCTCGATCGACTTCATCGCGACCACGGCGCGGCCGACGATATTGCCCGAGTTCTCGGCATCGAGCCGGGCCGTCCGCATGACCTCGCTTGCGCTGCTGGCATTCCCGGCCGCTCCCCGCACCGTCGCGGTGATTTCGTCGAGCGAGGCGGAGGTCCGCTCGAGGTTCCTTGCCTGGGTCTCGGTGCGCCGCGACAGGTCGCCGTTCGCCTCGACGATCTCTCTCGATGTCTCGCGGATGGCCGCGACGTCCCCGACGACCTCGCTCAGGCGTCTCGTGATCGCGTTCAGCGAACTGTTGAAGTCGGTTCGAAGAGCCTCGAACACCGCCGGAAAGTGCTGGTCGATGCGACAGTCGAGATTGGCCCGCGACAGTTCGTGCAGTCCGGTGCCGACGGCCTGCAGAACGTTGACGCGCGGCGTGACGTCCGTGGCGAACTTGACGATCTTCAGGACCCGCCCATCGGCGCCGCGGATCGGATTGTAGAATGCGAAGAGCCAGATCTCGCGGCCGCCCTTGCCGATCCGCTTGTATTCGTCAGAGAGATATTCGCCGCGATTGAGCCGCGCCCAGAAGCTCGCATAGTCCGCCGATTGCGCGAATTGCGGCTCGACGAACATGCGATGATGGCGGCCCCTGATCTCGTCGAGACCATAGCCCATCACGTCGAGGAAGTTCCGATTGGCCGTCAGGACCTCGCCCGACGGCGTGAATTCGATGATCGCCTGGGTGGCGGAAATGGCGTCGAGCTTGGCGTCCACCTCGGCCACCTTGTCGCGCCAGCCGGTCATGTCCGTCGCTTCCTTGACGACGCGCACGACGGTTCCGAAGGCATTGACGATCGGATTGTAGGAGGCCTTCAGCCAGAGCTCACGGCCGTCCCGGCCGACCCGCCTGAACTCGCCGGTCATCGCCTCGCCCTTTGCGAGCCTCTCCCAGAACGTCTGATAGTCCGCCGATCGTCCATCCTCCTCGGTGACCAGCATGCGGTGATGGCGTCCAAGAAGTTCTTCCTCGGCGTAGCCGGTGAGCTTGCAGAAGTTCGCGTTCGCCGCGACGATCCTTCCCTTCGGATCGAATTCGACGATCGTCAGCGTGCGGCTGAGTGCGTCGAGCACCGCCTTTGCCGAAGATTGCCCTCTTGTCCGAAGAAACTGCATGTCCGCCCCTGCGCTCGGCCAGCCCAGCTTCGTCTATCGAGCCGGATCTTCCCTTTCGGAAGTCGGCGGCGATACGCATACGAAGGGTGTGGAGCCAGCACGATGCCCATTAAGCGCAGGATGCGTTAATTCCCGGTTACAAGGGCTTTGCGCTGAGCGATCGGCCCCTCCATGGTCCCGCGGAAGAGGAGCCTCGGACGCGTGATCGGCGAGGCCGTGAGACCTGGCTACCGACCGTCCGCCGATCGAAGGCCTGCCGGGCGGCGATCGGTACGCCTGCGACGGGCTCAGCGTCCCGGGATCGTCTCCCGACGGTCAGCGCCGCGACGTTGCAGGAGGCTCCGCCAGGCGAAGACCGCGACGAACACCGCGCTGAGCGCGAGCACGATCGTCGGTGCCGGCGCGCTGTCGATGTAGAAGCTCGAATAGACGCCGAGCAGCGAACAGGAGACGGAGACGGCGCAGGCGCAGATCAGCATCCGCGAAAACCGCCGCGACAGGAGGAAGGCGATCGCGCCCGGCGCGATCAGGAGCGCGATGGTGAGGATGATCCCGGTTGCCTTCAGGGCGGCGACGATGGTGAGGGAGAGGACGGTCAGAAGGCCGTAATGGATGATCCGCACGGGAAGCCCGATCGCCCGCGCATGCATGGCGTCGAAGGTGTGGAGGAGGAGATCGCGCCACTTGAACAGGACGATCGCGCTCACCGCGACCGCGATCACGCCGGCCTGCCAGAGATCGGCCGGCAGCACGCCCAGCATGTCGCCGAAGAGGATGTGGTCGAGATGCACGTCGGACTGGATCTTCGTGTAGAGGACGAGCCCGAAGCCGAACATGCCGGAGAAGACGATGCCCATCACCGTGTCCTCCTTCAGGCGCGAGTTCTCGGAGAGATAGCCGGTCGCTGCCGCGCAGAAGATGCCCGCGAGGAAGGCGCCGATGGCGAGGGGGACGGCGAAGATATAGGCGAGAACGATCCCCGGCAGCACCGCGTGGGAGATGGCGTCGCCCATCAGCGACCAGCCCTTCAGCACGAGGAAGCAGGACAGGAGCGCCGTCGGAACCGCGACCAGCACCGCGATCAGCATGGCCTCGCGCATGAACGGAAAGGCGAAGGGCATCAGGGGGTCCGAGAGGAAGAGGTCGATCATCCTGCGTCCCTCGTCTCGAAGCGAGCGCCGGCGGGGCTCGTCATCGGCGACATCGTCTCCTCAGCCGCCTCACCCGCGATCGCCTCGCGCCGCCTCGCCCGGGCCGCGAGCCGGCCATGCTTGGGGGCGAAGACGAAGGCTGCGAGGAAGATCAGCGTCTGCAGGCAGATGATGACGCCGCCCGTCGCCCCGTCGAGGAAGAAGCTGACATAGGCGCCGACGAAGCTCGTGCCCGCGCCGATGGCAACGGCGATGAGGACGACCCGCTGGAAGCGGTCCGAAAGAAGATAGGCCGTGGCTCCGGGGGTCACGACCATGGCGACCACGAGAAACGCGCCGACCGTCTGGAGCGCGGCGACGGTGGAGGCAGCAAGCAGCGCGAAGAAGACGATCTTCATCGCCCGCACGTCGATACCGACCGTGCGCGCGTGGTTCTCGTCGAAGAACACCGCGAGCATGTCCTTCCACTTGGCGGCAAGCGTCGCCAGGGTGACGACGGAGATGATGAGAAGCTGCAACGTGTCGGCCGGTGTGATGGCGAGGACATTGCCGAGGACGATCGTCTGAACGTTCACCGAGGTGGGCGACAGGGACACCATGAAGAGGCCGAGGCCGAAGAAGGAGGTGAAGATCAGCCCGATGATCGCGTCCTCCTTCAGCTTGGTGCGCTGATTGAGGAACAGCATGGTGCCGGCGGCAAGACCGCCCGACAGGAATGCGCCGAACGAGAACGGCAGGCCGAGCATGTAGGCGCCCGCAACGCCCGGAACGATGGCGTGGGACAGCGCGTCGCCGATCAGCGACCAGCCCTTCAGCATGAGATAGGCCGAGAGGAACGCGCAGGTCGCGCCGACCAGCGCGCTCACCAGCATGGCGTTGCGCATGTAGTCGTAGACGAAGGGCTCGAGGAGGAGGGTCATGGCCGCCCGGCGGGCTCCCCGGATCGCGGTTCGCCGATGCCGGGCTCGGGGTAGACGACGAAGGGGCGCTCGTCGTCCGAGATGACGGCGGTCGCACCGCCCCGTTCGCCGGTCCGCAGGTCGAAATGGCGAAGCACGCCGCCGAACGCCTTTTCGAGATTGGCGCGGGTGAAGACCTCGCGCGTCGGCCCGCTTGCCAGAACCGTTCCCTT
This sequence comes from Fulvimarina endophytica, assembly GCF_003403015.1. Lineage (GTDB taxonomy): Bacteria > Pseudomonadota > Alphaproteobacteria > Rhizobiales > Rhizobiaceae > Fulvimarina > Fulvimarina endophytica. The sequence goes on along the minus strand of NZ_QURL01000002.1, from coordinate 530,040 downwards.
GACGAGCACCGTATGATCGCAGAACTCCGGCACCGAGCCGAGATTGTGGGTCGAGACCAGCATCACCCGGCCTTCGTCGCCAAGCTCGCGCAGAAGCGCGACGATCGCGTCCTCCGTGCCCACGTCGACCCCGGTAAAGGGTTCGTCGAGGAGGATCACGCGGCTGTCCTGCGCCAGCGCGCGGGCGAGGAAGACGCGCTTCTTCTGGCCGCCCGAAAGCTCCCCGATCTGGCGCTCGCGATAGGGCGCCATGGAGACCCGTTCCAGCGCCTCGTCGACGGCGTCGCGATCGGCCTTGGCGGGACGGCGGAAGAAGCCCATGCGGCCATAGCGGCCCATCATCACCACGTCCTCGACGAGGACGGGGAAGTTCCAGTCCACCTCCTCGCTCTGGGGCACATAGGCCACCTGATTGGCCTTGAGAGCCTGCCGGACGGAGCCACCGAGAATCTCGATGCGTCCCTCGGTCAGCGGGGCAAAGCCCATGATCGCCTTGAACAGCGTCGACTTGCCCGATCCGTTGACGCCGACAAGGGCGGCGATCGAGCCGGTGGGAACGGAAAAACTCGCCGAGCGGATCGCGGTCAGCCCGTTGCGATAGGTCACCGATGCGTTCTCGACGCGCAGTCCCGCTTTGCGTTCGGCCTCGTCTTTGGAAGAAGAGGCTCCTGTCACTGGCTCAGGCATGCGGCGATGGTCTCGCTCGTGGTTTTCAGGAGATCGATATAGGTCGGCACCGGCCCGTCCTCGGCGCTCAGGGAATCGACATAGAGAACGCCGCCATAGCGCGCGCCGGTCTCGCGGGCGATCTGCTCGGACGGCTCGGCCGAGACGGTGGACTCGGAGAAGATGCAGGGCACGTTCTCGGCGCCGATCGTATCGACCACCTTGCGCACCTGCTGGGGCGTTCCCTGCTGATCGGCATTGATCGGCCAGAGATAGAGCTCCTTCAGGCCGAAATCGCGGGCGAGATAGGAGAACGCGCCCTCGCCCGTTGCAAGCCAGCGCTTGTCGTCCGGAAGGCTCTCCAACCGCTCGCGGATCGGCCCGATCGTGCTATCGATCTCGGCCTTGTAGGCCTCGGCATTGGCCCGGTAGGTCTCGGCATTGTCCGGGTCTGCCGCCGCGAAGCCCGCCGCGATGTTGTCCACATAGATCTTCGCATCGTCCGGCGACATCCAGGCATGGGGGTTCGGCTTGCCGTCATAGGGACCCTCCGAGATCCCGATCGGCTCGACGCCCTCGGAGACGATGACCGTCGGAACATCACCGAGATTTTGCAGGAAGCGCTCGAACCAGCGCTCGAGGCCAAGCCCGTTCGACAGGATCAGGTCGCTTCCGGTCGCGGCGACGAGATCTCGCGGGGTCGGCTGGTAGTTGTGGATCTCAGCGCCCGGCCGGGTGATCGAGGTCACGTCAGCCGCATCGCCCGCAACGTTGCGCGCCATATCGGCGATGACGGTGAAGGTCGTGACGGCCTTCAGCCTCTCCGCAGCGGCACTCTGAGAGCCCGCGGAAAGGCTTGCGGCGAAGACACCGGCCAGAAGCGCGAACGGCATGCGTCCCATCGATCGATCGTCCTTTGCGCATATTCGTCGGGCCGGACACCCGGAAAAACCAGGCATCCAAAGATGCGACGCCCGTAAACTTGATATTGCAATTCATTCTCATCTAGTCAACAGAGGTGCCGGCTGAGGAGCTCAAGCCCGCATCACGATGGCGTGCCCTCCGGGTGACGCGCCGCAAGTGCTGGCTGGACACCGATTTGAAGGCGGTTCGGCCGAGAACGCCGGCCCGTCACGATTTGCCCTCTCTGCGGAAATATGAATTAGATCGACCATGACGGATGCTCTCGAACCCTCACCGAAAACGGACGGCTTCGCCGTGATGCTGCGCGAAGCGGGACTGCGCGTCACGAGCCAGCGCATGGCGATCCTGCGCACCCTGTCGAGCGCCGAAGATCATCCGACGGCCGAGGAGATCGCCGGAAAGGCGCGTGGGTCCGATGCGAGCATCTCCCACGCGACGGTCTACCGGACGCTGAGCGTGCTCGAAGAGCTCGGCCTCATCCGCAAGCTGTCTCTCGAAAACTCGCCGGCGCGCTACGAGCTGTGCGGCGACGACGATCACGGCCATATCGTCGATGTCGGCGACGGGACGATCATCGAATTCGAGGACGAGGCGATGAGCGCCCGGCACCAGGCCATCGCCGCCGATCTCGGCTACGAGGTCGTTCGCTGCGTCACGATCATCGAGGCACGCAAGAAGCCCGGTCCGGTCTGACGAAGCGGCCGCCCTCTCGCGGCGATCGCATATGCGAACCGCCCGCCATCACGAACTCGCCAGATCCTCGCGGAAGCTTTCATGTCCATCGTCCAGCTCGACGAATATCTGATCGACCAGATCGCCGCCGGCGAGGTGGTCGAGCGTCCGGCGAGCGTCGTCAAGGAACTGGTCGAGAACGCCCTCGACGCGGGCGCGAGGCGCATCCAGATCGCGACGGCCGGCGGCGGCAAGACGCTGATGCGCGTCACCGACGACGGGCGCGGGATTCCCCGCGAGGAACTGCGCCTTGCCGTGCGCCGTCACTGCACGTCGAAACTCTCCGGCGGTCTCGATGCCATCGCGAGCCTCGGCTTTCGCGGCGAGGCGCTTCCCTCCATCGGCTCGGTCGCGAAGCTCTCCCTCCTCTCGCGCGCGGCGGGCGCACAGGAAGCCTTCGAGGTCCGGGTCGCGGCCGGCGCCTGCGAGGGCCCGATGCCGGGCGCCCTGACGAAGGGAACGGTGGTCGAAGTGCGCGACCTCTTCCAGTCCGTTCCGGCGCGGCTGAAATTCCTAAAAAGCGACCGGGCCGAGACGAGCGCGATCACCGAAATCGTCAAGCGCCTGTCGATCGCCTTTCCGGGCGTGCGTTTCGAGCTGTCGGGCCCGGACCGCTCGCGGCTGGTTCTCGAGGCCGTGCCGGCGGACGAACCCCTGAGGCGGATCTGCGACGTGGTAGGACGGGACTTCTCCGAAAACGCCGTCGAGATCGACGCGGTTCGCGAGGATGTGCGCCTGTCCGGCTATGCCGGGCTTCCGAGCTTCCACAAGGGCAATTCCCTCAGCCAGTATCTCTTCGTCAACGGCCGCCCGGTGCGCGACAAGATGCTGATCTCGGCGCTCTCCGGCGCCTATGCCGACATGATGGAGCGGGGGCGCTATCCGCTCGCCGTCCTCTTCCTCGAGATCGATCCCTCGCTCGTCGACGTCAACGTCCATCCGGCGAAGGCCGATGTGCGCTTCCGCGACCCGCAGCTCGTGCGCGGACTGATCGTCGGTGCCATTCGCGAGGCGATGGCGGCCGAGGGGGTGCGGGGGTCGACGGCTGCGGCGCGCGGGCTTGCCGCCCGCTTCTCGAACGCGGCGGAGGCCCGGTCGCCCGATCCCGATATCCGCTTTGCGGGATTTGCCCCGGGTGCCCCGGACATCGCAATGCCTTCTTCGCCGAGCGCGCCCCGATGGCCGGGCTCCAGCTACGAGGCGCCGGCCCGTCCGCGCACGCCCTTCGATCCGTCGAGCGCCGCCTACCGGCCTCTCGACGGCTCGCGCGAGGCATGGCCGACGGAGGCGGGCCACGGCTTTGCCGAAGACGCACAGGCTCCGTTCGAGAGCGACGCCGCACAATTCCAGAGAACGCCTTCGCCGCAGGAGAGCCGGACGGATGCCGGAGATCATCCTCTGGGCGCTGCGAAGGCGCAGCTCTTCGAGAACTTCATCCTTGCCGAAACGCCGACCGGGCTCGTTCTCGTGGACGGCCACGCGGCCCATGAGCGGATCGTCTACGAGAAGCTGAAGACGGCACTCTACGGCCGAACCATCGCTTCGCAACTGCTGCTGATCCCGGAGATCGTCGATCTGCCGGAGGACGATGCGGACCGGCTGGCGGAGGAGAGCGAGACCTTCGCCAAACTCGGTCTCGGCCTCGAACGGTTCGGACCGGGCGCGGTCGCCGTGCGAGAGACGCCGGCGATCCTCGGTCAGTGCGACGTGAAGCGGCTCGTGCGCGATCTCGCCGACGAGCTCGCCGAGTTCGGCACGAGAGACAGCGTGAAGTCCCGGATCGACCATGTCGCTGCGACGATCGCCTGTCACGGCTCGGTGCGCACCGGACGCCGCCTCCGGCTGGAGGAGATGAACGCGCTCCTGCGCGAGATGGAGACGACCCCGGGTTCGGGGACCTGCAATCACGGCCGGCCGACCTTCATCGAGCTGAAGAAGGCCGATATCGAGGCGCTGTTCGGGCGCTGAAGATCGAGGCCGCCCGGATCGATCGGCCTGCTCCATGATTTGCATACCGGGTCCGGAAGGCTTAAATCGCGCTTCGATCAGAGGGGTCTTGCGATGAAAGTAGGCCCGGCCGCGACCCCGACGGCTCTCGAGCCGTTTTCGACGCGCCATGCGACAGGAATGCGGAACGTGATGAACAGGATGGACCCCGGCGGCGAAGCCAAGCTGAAATACGGCACGCCCGATTTTCAGGTGGTGAAGACCGGCGCCTTCGTGCGCTGTGCCGTCACCGGCGATGCGATCCCCCTCGATCTCCTGAAATACTGGAGCGTCGAGCGCCAGGAAGCTTACCGGGACGCCGAAGCGGTCTTCGAACGCGAGAAGCAGGTTCGCGCCGGCAAGGCCTGAACGGTTTGCCTCAGACGCCGTAACGCCGCCGGTGGAAGTTCGCGAGCGTCTGGCGGATGATCGATTTCGCCGTGTCTTCGGCCTCGAAGGCGAGCGCCACGTCGAGGACCTCGCATTCCTTCAGGAACATGCGCGAGGCCTCGGGACCGCTGCGCAGGCGAACCGCGTCCTTGGCCGTCGTCACCAGCTGCAATCCGTGTCCCCACGCCTCCTGCGACAGACGCGCGATATCGTTCGCGTCGTAGGGATGGTGATCGGGAAAGCCGAGGCTGCGCTCCACCTTCGCGCCGCAGGCCTTCAGGGTTTCGACGAATTTCTGCGGGTCGGCGATGCCGGCGAAAGCGAGGACACGCATGCCGTCGAACCGGTCGGCATCGATCGGGGCGAGATGCGCCCTGTAGGTCGTGTGGTTGGAACGCGCCGATTCGCTCGCGACCGCCGATCCCGCCTCGCCCTTGCCGATGAGGAGGATCGCCGAGGCGTGGACGAGCTGGGTCTTCAAAGGCGCGCGCAGGGGACCTGCGGGAAAGACGCGCCAGTTTCCGAGCCCGCGCCGGGCATCGACGGCGATGAGCGCGTAATCCATCGCCAGCTGCGCACTCTGGAAGCCGTCGTCCATGATGACGAGATCGCATCCGCATTCCGATATCAGCCGTTCGGCGGCTTTCTTGCGGTTCGCGCCGACAGCCGTCGGGGCAATCCCGGCAAGAAGCTGCGGTTCGTCGCCGGTCGCGGCCGCATCCTGCGCCTGAGGGTCGACGAGAAGCGGCGAGCGGCCGCGCCGCCGGTAACCGCGCGAGACGAAGCCCGGCTTGCGCCCGAGCGCGATCGCGGCCTTTCCGAGCGCCATCGCCGTCGGCGTCTTGCCGGCGCCGCCGACCGTCAGATTGCCGATGCAGAGGACCGGAACGCCGAGATCGGCCCGCCTGCCGCGATCGAGGTTCCGGGCGGCGACCGCGCCATAGACGAGGGCTGCCGGCGCTAGCAGTGCGGAGGGCGTCGAAGGCGCCGTCCACCAGAAGTTTGGAGCCTTCAGGCGCAGCCCCGTCATGGGCGCGGGCGTCCGACATCGGAGCGGCGGTCCAGGCTGATCGCCACCTTGAGCGGATTGATGAAGGGCGAAAGCGCCTTCATCGTGCGCTCCTTGGCGCCGCGCATGGTCGAGACGCAGGCGCGCGCCGCCTCCCCCATGTCCGCGCGCCGGTCCGGCGAGGATAGAAGCGCATCCACCTCACGGGTCAGGCCGGTCTCGTCCTTGAGAATGACGCAGGCCCCGCCCTCGGCGAGTGTCTGGTAGACCTCCCGGAAATTCTGCACATAGCGTCCCGACAGGATCGCACGTCCGAGCATCGCCGGCTCGAGCGGGTTCTGGCCGCCCTCGCCTGTCAGCGACTTGCCGATGAAGGCGATCTTCGAGAGTTCGAGATAGAGGCCCATCTCGCCCATGGTGTCGCCGAGATAGATATCGATGCCCTCGCCCGGCATCTCGCCCTTGGAGCGCTGGGCGACCTTCAAGCCGACCGAACGCAGTTCCTCGGCGATCGCGTCACCCCGATCGGCATGGCGCGGAACGATGACGGTGAGAAGCCCCCGGTGGCGCCGCTTCAGCCCGATATGGCAGGTCGCCGCGATCAGTTCCTCGCCCGGATGGGTCGAGAGCGCCGCCCAGACCGGGCGCCGGTCGATGACCGGGGCGATCTCGGCGAGGATGGCGGGATCGCAGCCCGGCGCCTCGCTATCGGCCTTCAGATTGCCGACGACCGTCACCGAGCCGGCCCCGAGGCGCCGATAGCGCTCCGCATCGACCTCGGACTGGGCGACGATGAGCGCGAAATTCTCGATCAGCGCCTCGGCGAACCAATGGGCCTTCTTCCAGCGCTCGAAGGAGCGATCGGACAGGCGGGCATTGACGAGCACCTGGGGCACGCGGCGGGCCGACAATTCATTGAGCGTGTTCGGCCACAACTCGCTTTCGGCGAAGATCGCGAGATCCGGCTGCCAGTGATCGAGGAAGCGCCCGACCGCCGACTTCACGTCGAGCGGGACATATTGATGGATCAGCCAGTCCGAGAACCGGGTCTCGACGATCTCGGCCGATGTCCGCGTGCCGGTGGTCATCAGCACCTGCGGTCCCTCTTCGGCGATGAGACGGGCCATCGGCGCGACCGCCAGCGTCTCGCCGACGCTCGCGGCATGGATCCAGACGAGCGGCACGCCCTCTGGGCGCTTGGCCGAGGCATGTCCGAACCGCTCGCGCTTGCGCGCACCGTCCTCCTTGCCCAGACGCGTGCGATAGGAGACGTAGGGGCGCAGGGCCGGCGAGACCACCGATCCGAGAAACCTGTAGGCGGACAGGAGGGCGCGTGCCTTGCCGTCGCTCATGCTCTCTCCACGATCCGGATCGCCTCTTCGTTCGCCGCCTCGATGGCGCGGGTGACCTCGCTTCGCTTGGCCTCCATCAGCGCCTCGTCCGCATCGGCCGGCACGTAGATCGGGTCACCGATCACGACGGCCATGCGCCCGAACGGCAGGGGCACGGTCGTGCGGTCCCAGGACGACTGGATCACATGGCGCCGGCTGGTGACGGCCGCGCTCGGCAGGATGGGCCGGCCGGAGATGCGCGCGAGGGTGACGATGCCGTATCCCGCCTCGCGCGGCGTGCCCTTCGGCACGTCGGCGATCATGCAGACGCCGGAGCCGGCTTTGAGCGCCTTGCGAAGGGCGATCACCGCGCGCGCCCCGCCCTTTTCCGATTTCGTGCCGCCGCCCCGGCCGCCCGAGCCGCGCACCGTGTCGATGCCGAAGCGCGAGACGACCCGTGCGTTGATTTCGGCATCCGCATTGCGCGAGAGCAGCGCCACATAGGGGAGTTCGCGCGGCCGGAAGATCGGCGCGAGCAGGTGCTGGCCGTGCCACATGCCGACGATCGCGGGATGATTGTCGAAGATCAGACGACGAACGGCTTCGAAGTCGTTTCCCGGCTTCTGCGTGCGCTCGATGAACCTCAGGAGCCGGTAGATGGCGAACCCTGCGAGCGAGTTCGCCGCATCGCTGCGGCCGGCGGAGCGGAACCACTTGCGCCGCAGCGCGCGCAGGCGCTTGGCAAAGGCCCGCCCCCGCGGCTCGGCTGCATGCGGCGCGTTCGTCCGCTTGGCTCCCTCGTTCATCCGCTCGTCCCGGCCGCCGTTTCCTCAGGCTTTCTCTGGGGTCAGAAGGCGATGCATGTGGACGATGAAATAGCGCATGGAGGCGTTGTCCACCGTCTGCTGCGCCTTGGACCGCCACGCCGACAGGGCGCTGTCGTAGTTCGGGAAGATGCCCACGATGTCGAGATTGTCGAGATCGGAGAACTGGATCCCCTGCAGGTCGTCGAGTTCGCCCCCGAATACGAGGTGGAGAAGCTGTTTCGGTTTCTGTTCTTCCATGGGGTCTGGCCTTCGCTTCGTTCGCGGTGCTTTCCGTCCGGCGAGCCGGAGGATCGGTGGTTACGGTCTCGGGCGATCTTGCGGCATCATCGCGAAAGCGCCGAGGCAAGTTCGCGCGCCTCGCTCAAGGAGGCCTTCGACGCAGCGACGAGGAGGCCGTGTCTCTTTGCAGATCTCGTATATCGGATCGCCTCCCCGGCGCAATCGACGAGAGCGGCATCGGATTTTTCGAGAAGGAGATCGCCGGCCGCGATGTCCCAGTCGTGGGCACGCGGGCGAACGAGGGTGGCGTCGAGCCTGCCGGCCGCGACCTGACACAGGCGATAGGCGAGCGATGGCGCGCCGATCTGCGCGCTCACCCTCTCCTGACCGGCGGCATCGAGCCGGCGCAGCGCGGAGCGGAACTGGTCGGGCATGGCGACGCTCATTGGATGCCCCTCGGTCGCCGCTCCCGCCCGGCACGGCTCGCCGTTGAGGCGCGCCTCTCCCGAGCGGGTCACGGTGAACATCTCGCCGGGAACCGGGGCAAAGACGGCCCCGGCCAGGGGCCGGTCGCCCGAGACGAGCGCGATCGAGACGCACCAGGTGGCATCGCCGCGCAGATAGGCGCGCGTCCCGTCGATCGGATCGACGATGAAGAACCGGTCCTCGTGCTCGGTCGAGGCCGTTCCGTCCAGAACGCTTTCCTCCGACACCCAGCCGTAATCGGCGCGCGCCTTCAGAAGACGCTCCTTGAGGTAACTGTCGACGGCATAATCGCCTTCCGAAACGGGCGAATCGTTCGCCTTCCACCAGACTTCGGGATCCCTGCCGAAATACGACATGGCGATGCGACCGGCTTCGCGCGCGGCGTCCTCGAGAAGGTCGAGTTCCTCGGTTTCTGACGGAAGGGTCTGGCTCACTTGCGTCTCATCGCCCCGCAACGGTCATCGAACCGACGCGCAAGGTCGGGGCGACCAGCGAGAACCGCGTGTCGAGATCGTCGGCCGCCGTCAGGGAAAGAAGCATGTCCTTCAGATTGCCCGCAATGGTGATCTCCGAGACCGGCCGGGTGAGTTCGCCGTTCTCGATCAGGAAGCCGGACGCGCCACGGCTGTAGTCGCCGGTAACGAGATTGGCGCCATGGCCGATGAGTTCGTCGACATAAAGCCCCTTGCCGGTGTCGGCGATCAGTTCGGCCGGCGACATCGAACCCGGCGTCAGGATCACATTGGTCGAGGAGGGCGAGAGACCGGCGCCCATTCGCGCCGCGCGGCCATTGGTGGTGAGGCCGAGTTCCTTCGCGGTCGCCGTATCGAGGAGCCAGTTCCTGAGAATGCCGTTCTCGACGAGGGTGATCGGATCACCCGAGACGCCCTCGCCGTCGAAGGGGCGCGAGCCCGGCCGGCGCCTGAGGGTCGGCTCGTCCGTCAGCGTCATCGTTTCGGGCAGCACCTGCCAGTCCATCATCGTCTTCAGGAAGCTCGTGCCACGCGCGATCGCCGCGCCATTGATGGCCGAGACGAGACTGGCGATGAGCCCCCGCGCCACCCGAGGATCGAAGACCACCGGAACGCGCCCCGTCGGCATTCCGCCGGGATCGAGGCGCCTTGCGACGCGCTCTCCCGCCCGCCGGCCGATCGTCTCGGGGTCCTCCAGATCGCCGTAATGCATGCGCGAATCGAAATCGTAATCGCGCTGCATGCCGGTGCCTTCGCCGCCGAGAACCGAGACCGAGCGCGAGAAGCCGGAGCGCATGCGATGGCCGCGAAACCCGTTCGACGTCGCAAGAACGAGGCTCGACGTCCCCCGGCTCGCACTCGCGCCGCCGGAATTGGTGACGCCCGCAACCGCGCGGGCGGCGTCTTCCATGGCGAGGGCGCTGTCGCGCATCTCGTCGGGCGTAACGTCGGTCGGGTCGAACAGGTCGAGATCGGGAATGTCCGTCGCGTGACGCTCGGGATCGGCGAGACCCGCGAACTCGTCCGGCGGCGAGACCTTGGCCATCGCCACGGCCCGCTCGGCCAGCATCTGGAGGTCCGATCGCGTATCGCCGGAAACCGAGGCGACGCGCTGTCCGACGAAGACGCGCAGCGAAATGCCTTCGGTCTCCGAACTCTCGGTCTCCTCCACCTTGCCGAGCCGAACCTCGACGCCGGTGCTGGTCGATGTCGCGACCGCCACGTCCGCCGCGCTCGCGCCCGCCTTCAGAACCCGTTCGAGCAGGCTGTCTGCGACACTCAGGAGCCGCGTGGTGTTCTGATCCATGGGATGGAGATCCGTGCTCTGGCCGTTTGTGACGTGTCGCCGACGGCAGGCATAGCCCGACGGCGATGAAACGCGTAGGTCTCGCATCTATTGCCGGACCGTTCCCCCATCAAGGCTTCACGGCCGGCCAAGCGGTCAGCTAGACTGGCAATACGGCACCCTCACCGGCGGACGGATCGTGGAACACGCAAATACTCTCTTCCTCGAGATCATTCTCCTGCTCGGGGGCGGCATTCTGGCGGGCACGCTGTTCAAGCGCCTCGGCCTTGGAACCGTGCTCGGATATCTCTTCGCCGGCATCGCCATGGGTCCGCTGCTCGGGCTCATCCACGACGGCGAGGCGGTCCTCCATATCGGCGAACTCGGCGTCGTCTTCCTCCTGTTCATCATCGGCCTCGAGCTGAAGCTCTCGCGGCTCTGGGCTCTGCGCACCCAGATCTTCGGCCTCGGCGCCGCCCAGGTGGTGGTGACGGCCCTGCCGATCGGGGCGCTCGTCTGGGCCTTCGGTTTCTCCGTTCCCGCCGCCGCCGTGATCGGCCTCGGCCTTGCCCTCTCGTCCACCGCCTTCGGCCTGCAGCTTCTGGAGGAACGGGGCGAAACCAACACGCGGCACGGACAGGCCGCCTTCTCCGTCCTTCTCTTCCAGGATCTGGCGGTCGTTCCGATCCTCGCCGCCCTGCCCTTTCTCGCGCCCTATTCCTCCGACACCGAAATCACCCTCAGCGAGGTCGCGGTCTCGATCGGTGCCGTTCTCGCCCTCGTCGTCGGCGGTCGTTATCTTCTCAATCCCCTGTTCCGCATCATGGCCTCGGCCGGCGCGCGCGAAGTGATGCTGGGCGCCGCGCTCTTCGTCGTCCTCGGCTCGGCCATGCTGATGGCGGCGGCCGGCTTCTCCATGGCGATGGGCGCGTTCATCGCCGGCGTCCTCCTCGCCGAATCGAGCTATCGGCACGAGCTGGAGGCCAATATCGAGCCGTTTCGCGGCCTGCTGCTCGGCCTCTTCTTCATCGGCGTCGGCCTGTCCATCGACCTCTCGGTGCTGGCGAGCGGCTGGCCGATCCTCCTCGTCGCAGCGCCGCTTCTGATGATCACGAAGGCCGGGCTCCTCTACAGCCTCTCCCGACTTCTCGGAAACCGCCACGACGGTTCGGTCCGGGTAGCCGGCCTCCTGTCCCAAGCCGGCGAATTCGGCTTCGTCATCTTCTCGGCCGCCAGCGCATCGGCGATCTTCTCGAGCGAGACCGCTTCGCTCCTCATCGCGATCACGACCCTTTCGATGATGCTGACGCCGCTTTCCACGGCCATTGCGAGCCGTCTGGTCGATCGGGACGAGGAGGAGGATGAGGAAGAGATGGACGAGGATTTCGCCGATGCGGGATCGGACGTGCTGCTCATCGGCTTTTCCCGCTTCGGGCAGATCGTCGCCCAGGTGCTTCTGTCGAGCGGGCGCGACGTGACGATCCTCGATTCGTCCGCCGAACGGATCCGCAGCGCCAACCAGTTCGGTTTCCGCATCTTCTTCGGCTCGGGCATGCGCAAGGATGTTCTGGAAGCCTCGGGCATCCGCCGCGCCAAGCTCGTCGCGGTCTGCACCAACAAGCGGGAGACGACGGACCGGGTCGTCGACCTGATCCGGGAGGAGTTTCCGAACGTCAAGCTTTATGTCCGCGCCTATGATCGCGGCCATGCGCTCTCGCTGCGCGCGCGCGGCGTCGACTACGAGATCCGGGAGACGGTGGAATCAGCCCTCTCCTTCGGCAATGCGACCCTTCGCTCCCTCGGCGTCGAGGACGAGTTGTCGAACCGCATCGTCGACGACGTTCGCCAGCGCGACCTGAAGCGCCTGAAGCTCCAGGAAGCCGAGGGAACCCATGCGGGCGCCGACATGATCACCACGCGCGCGGTGAAGCCCGAACCCCTCGTCGAGCCCCATGCGGCCCTCCAGGCCGTCGACGACGGCGCGGACGAGAACGACGACAAGGGCGGGATAATCGACGAGGACGCACCACGCCGGCGGCGGCGCGGAAGGCCCTTCAGGGGACGGCGGATGAGCTTCCGGAAGACCGCGCAGCGCTGATACGGAACCGGGCCCGCTCTCCCTTCGAGGATCGAGCGGGCCCGGCGGTCATGCGATCAGTCCTCAGGCTTGTGGAGCTCGGAGGCGAGCTTCATGACCTGAGAGCCATCGTCCTGCTCGATGAGAAAGGCTTCGTTGCCCTCCTCGCCCTTGCGGGTGATCTCGCTGCCGTCGATCGTCTTCGTCACTTCCTCGGCCCAGTGGTCCTTCACCTTGCCCTTGGCCGTTCCGTTGCCCCAGTTCCAGGCGACGTATTCGCCCTTTCGATATGCCACCATGCGATTGGTCTCCGATTGTCGTCGGGTGATTAAGCCGGCGGCGTGGCGACTGGTTCCGGCAAGACGAGAGCCCAGCCGCGACCGGACCGCGCAGGCCCTCGCTATCCCATGAGGCTTCAGAGCCGTGGCAATCGGACACCCTGCCGGAACCTCCGCCGGATCGCAGAGGTTCAGATTGTCGGTTCGCTCTTCAACAGGACAGTCCGGCTCGCCCCCCATGAATCCGCGCCTTGCCCATCACGCAGAGATCGTCGGTCTCTCCATCGTCGATCCCGAGACCTTCGAGATCGAGCGTCAAAAGCTCGACGACGGGTTCCGCATCTGCTTCCTTTCCGGGGAGACCGTGCGCGACAAGGCGTTAAAGAAGCGGATCGACGAACTCGTTCTGCCGCCGGCTTGGCAGAACGTGCGCATCTGCATCGACGGCAACGGCCATATCCAGGCGATCGGCCGGGACGAGAAGGGACGGCTGCAATACCGCTATCACGACCGCTGGGTGGACGTGCGCAATGCCGTGAAATCCGAACGGCTGATGCGGTTCGGCCGGGCCCTGCCGAAACTGCGCCAGGCGGTGGACCGGGACATGAAGCGGCGCAAGCGCGACCGACGCCTGACGGCCGCGACGGCCACGCGCCTCATCGACCTGACGGCGATGCGGCCTGGCCACGAGAAATACGCGACCGACGGCGGACGGGGCGTTGCGTCCCTGCGCCGCAAGAACCTGCGGATCCAGGACGGCAGCGTGGCGGTCCTGAAATTTACCGGCAAGTCGAAGAAGAAGCACGAGATCGAGATCGCGGACAGGAAACTTGTCGCCAATCTCGAGCGGATCCGCACGGGCACCGGCTCGCGCCTGTTCAAGTTCTCCGGCAAGAAGACCAAGACCCGCACCATGACCGCCGGCGTCCTCAACACCTATATGCGCGAGGCATCGGGCAAGCGCATCTCGGCCAAGGATTTCCGCACCTTCCATGGTTCGGCCGAAGCCCTGCGGTTCCTGTGCACCGACGAGAAGGCGGTCGAGGCCGACAGCGAGAACAAGCGCAAGAGGGCCGTCGCGGCCGCGATGCGCGCGGTTTCCGAGCGGCTTCGCAACACGCCGGCCGTCGCACGCTCCTCCTATGTGCATCCCCGCATCATCGAGGCCTATGAACAGGGCGAACTCTCCTGCGATCTCCTGAAGGGGCGCACGCGCGCAGGCCTCGACCGCCAGGAGACAGGACTGATGCGGTTTCTGGAGGAGACGACGACCGGCGCCTCGGAGGACTGACTCGGCCATTCGCCGAAAACCGTCGGCGTCAGCGCAGAACGGCCGAACTCTCGTGCGCGGCCGCATCGGGCGAGGTGCCGATGACCTCCACGAAGGCGCGGGTCGTAACGCCGAGCCGCCGCGCCTCGATCGCGTTTTCGAGCGCGCGCTTGACATTGTCCTTGACCGGCTCGGTCGCGCGGAGGATCTCAGCCGCCCTCAGGAAATCGAGAACCTTGTAGGGCGAGACGCGCGGACGCACGAGGATGTCGGGCGGATCGGTGCGCACCTTCAGGTCGATCACCGACTGCATCATCAGCTGGGACGACCCGATCATCGCCTCGACGGTCGCCGGCACGACGGCCGGGTCCCCCTCCGGCCCGCCGTTCACGTCCACCGCGACGACGAGATCGCAGATGCCCTTCAGGCGGTCGTAGGGGAGCGGGTTGTAGATGCCGCCGTCGACGAGAACGCGCCCTTCGCGCCGCACCGGACGGAAGATCGCCGGAAGCGCCGCCGAGGCCCCGAGGGCCGAGACGATCTCGCCGCTGTCGAGCTCGCATTCGAGACGGCGATAATAGTCCGTCGCCATGACGCCGAGGGGGATCGTCAGGGAGTCGAAGGTCTTCGGCACGGCGTCGGGCAGGAAGCTCGCGACGATCCGCTCCACGTTCAATTGCCCGATCCGGAAGCCTCCGTCGTCCAGGAACTGGCGGAAACTCGGCGGGCGCGTCTGCCAGAGCTTGACGGCGAGATCGCGCCGATGCGCGAAACTCTTCACCATGAAATCGCCGATCTCGCGCGCGGAGATGCCGGCGCAGTAGCCGGCCCCGACGATCGCTCCGATGGACGAGCCGACGATGCGGACGGGTTTCAGGCCCAGTTCGTCGAACGCGGCGAGCACATGGATATGCGCGATGCCTCGGGCGCCGCCGCCGCCGAGGGCAAGACCGATATCGGTCATGGCCTCGTCATGCTCCGGCGGGACCGACGGTGATGACCGTCGGCTCGACCGACAGAAGCGATCGGGCGGCTTCCTTCACCTGATCCAGCGTGACGGCGTCGATCTCGTCCTTGCGCGTATCGATATAGTCCATGCCCAGATCGTCGAGCTGGATGCCGACGAGGGTCTGGGCGATCGCGCTGGAGGAATCGAGATTGCGCACGGCGTAGGAGCCCTTCACATAGGTTTTGGCCTCGGCGAGTTCCGCTTCGCTCGGGCCGTCCTCGGCCATCCGATTCAGCTCCTCCCGGATGATCCCGATGCTCTCCTCGGCCGCATCCGCGCGCGTCGCCGTCGAGGCGCCGAGGAGCGCGGCGTGGTCGTAGCTCGCAAGCCAGGAGCCCGCTCCGTAGGCAAGGCCGCGCTTCTCGCGGATCTCCTCGTAGAGCCTGGAGGTGAAGGTCCCCCCGCCGAGGATGTGGTTCATCAGATAGGCCGCGAAGAATTGCGGATCGTCGCGCTTCATCCCGGGCAGCGTGAACTGGATCAGGGTCTGCGGAACGGCGAGATCGATCTCGACGCGGTCGCCGAACTTCGGCTCGACATCCGGCACTTCGGCAAGAACCGCCGTCTGCGGAAGATCGCCGAAGACGCGATCGAGGACGGTCTTCAGCCGCTCGGGCGTGATGTCGCCCACGACGCCGACCACCAGATTGTCCCTGGCGAACTTCTGCGCGCGGAAGGTGTCCAGGTCGCTCGCACCGATCTCGTCGAGGCTCTCGAGCGTTCCCTCGGTGCGGCGCGAATAGGGATGGCCGGGAAACACCGTCTTGCCGAAGGCATCGCTGAGAAGCTGGCCAGGATCGTTTTCGCTCGCCGTGATGCCGGTCTTGATCTGCCCCTTGATGCGCGCGACGGGCTCCTCGTCGAAACGCGGATCGGTGAGGGCGAGGGCCGCGAGATCGAAGGCCTCGTCGGAGAATTCGGTGATCGCGTTGATCGACCCGGTGAAATCGTCCCGGCTCGCATCGAAGCTCAGGGAGACGCCGAGATCGTCGAGCTTCTCCTGAAACTCGGTGCTTTCGATATCGCCGGCGCCCTCGTCGAGAAGACCGGACAGGAGATTGGCGAGGCCTGCCTTGCCCTCGGGGTCCTGGGCGGAGCCCGCCCCCTTGAACGCGAAATCCATCGCGATCAGGGGATTTTTGTGATCCTCGACGAGGAGCGCCTCGATCCCGCCTTCGCTCGTCACCTTCTGGATCTCCACCGCATCGGCGGCGAAGGGAAACGAGATCAGGGCCGTGAAGGCGATCGCACCGAGGGTGCGCCGGGTCTTGGAGAAGGGCATGGTCGACAACTCGGACAGTTTGGGCAGGAGGGTGGACGGACGCGCGACGAGCGGGATCACGACGGATTGTCCTCCACCATGCCGGAGGCGGCCGGGGCGGAACCTGCCGGCAGCGGAGCGTCGATCTGGCCGGTCGCGGTCCTCGGCGTCGCCGGCTGCGAGCCGTCCGGGGTTTCAGGCAGGAGATAGCCCGTCACCGAACGTTCGGGCTTCAGATATTTGCGGGCGACGGCGTTCACGTCCTCGACGGTGACGGCCTCGATGCGCTCGGGCCACTGGTCCACGTCCTCGATCGTGCGCCCGGTGGCGAGCGCCGTCGCATATTGGCGCGCCATCGCGGTCTGGCTGTCGCGCAGATAGATCACGCCCTTGCGCACCCGGTTCTTGGCGCGCTCCAGTTCCTCCTCGCTGATGCCGTTCTCGATCAGATCGTCGATGGCGGCCTTCGTCGCCGCCTCGACCTCGTCGAGGCTCGCGCCGCCGCGCGGCGTACCGTAGAGCGCGAAGACGCCGTTCTCCAGCGCCGAGGACTGGTAGTCGCTTCCCGCGCCGGCCGCGATGGCCTTGTCGATGACGAGGCCGCGATAGAGACGGCTCGTCGATCCACCGCCCAGGACGTCGGAGAGGACGTCCAGTGCCGCCGCCTCGTTGCCGCTCGCGGTGGTGGAGGACGGTACGAGATAGGAGGTGCTGAAGGAGGGCTGGGTCACCCGCGCATCGCGCAGGGTCACGGTGCGCTCGGCGCGCGGCTCGGGCTCCTGCGGGCGGATGCGCTCGCCCACATCGGCGCGCTGCTCGACCTTGCCGTAAGTCTTCTCGGCAAGGTCGCGAACCTCGTCGACGGTCACGTCGCCGGCGATGAGGAGGATCGCGTTCGAGGGGGTGTAATACCTGTCGTAGAAGGCGATCGCGTCCTCGCGCGTCAGGTCCGCGATGTCCTGCTCATAGCCGATGACGGGCGTTCCGTAGCGCGAATTGGTGAAGAGCGTCGCCTGGACGATTTCGGAGAGCTGCGCCTGCGGCTCGTTGCCGACGCGCGAGCGACGTTCCTCCATGATCACGTCGCGCTCCGGCAGCACCACCTCGTCGGTGAGGACGAGATTGCTCATCCGATCGGCCTCGTAGCCCATGATCATCTCGAGCTGATCGGAGGCGACCTGCTGATAGTAGCCGGTATAGTCGTCCGAGGTGAAGGCGTTCTCCTGACCGCCATGCTCCGCGACCTTCTTGGAGAACTCCCCTTCCGGATGGTTCGACGTGCCCTTGAACATGAGATGTTCGAGGAAGTGGGCGACACCCGTTTCAAGCGGCCCCTCGTCGGCGGCTCCGACCTTGTAATAGATCATCTGGGTGACGACCGGTGCCCTGTTGTCGGGGAGGACGACCACCTGAAGCCCGTTGTCGAGGGTGAAGCTGGTGACCTCTTCCTCCGGCACCGCCACATCTTGGACGTCGGCGCCGGCGCTCTCGGCGGTCTTTTCCTGCGGCTTCGTCTGTCCGTCCTGCGCGAATGTCTGGGGCGCGAACGCCACCGAGAACAGGAGGGCCGGAACGAGGGTTCTGCGTAGGGTCGCTGCGATCAACGGGCGGTCCTTCGGAAGCATTATGGAAATCGTCCGGCAGATATGGCGGGCCCACCGGTCTTACGCCAGTTACGGTTTCGTTAGACGTTTCGCTTCTGCCGACCAAGCCTCAGATCGGGGCGCGAAGAAGCCGCAGGCGCGATTCCGCGATCGTCCGCTCGTCGACGAGTTCGAAACCCTCGGGAGGGGCGAACGGGCTCGCGGCCGCTTCCTCGACCACGCAGAGAGCGCCCGGCTTCAGCCAGCCGCCGGAGCTGGCGGCTTCGAGGGCGCGCTCGCCGAGCCCCTTGCCATAGGGGGGATCGGCAAAGAGCAGATCGAACGGCTCGAAGGTCCCGACGCCCCCGAGCCTTGTCGCGTCCCGCCGGTAAATCTTCGTGCGGCCCTGAAGGCCGAACGTCTCCACATTGCGGCGAATGAGGCCGCGTGCCTCGACGCCCTCCTCGATGAAGACGCAGAACCGGGCACCGCGCGACAGGGCCTCGCAGCCGAGTGCCCCGGTTCCGGCAAAGAGATCGAGAACGCGTGCGCCGTCGAGGTCCACCTCCTCGCGGTGAGCGAGGATGTTGAACAGGGTCTCTCGCGCCCTGTCGGTCGTCGGCCGGATCTCGTCCGTTGCGGGCGTCTCCAGCTTGCGGCCACGGAACTCTCCACCGACGATCCGCATCGGTCAGCTTTCGTCGCGGTCCGAAGGCTTGCGATCGCGCGGGCGCGGCGCGGCGCCCTCACGGCGCGGACCGCCCGTACGCTGGGGCCTGCCGCCGGAACCCGAACCGGAAGCCGGACCAGACGAGCGCGGGGGCTTGCCGCCGGAGGCCGGCTTGCCGCCCTTGCCTGCGAATTTCGACCCGGCCACCTTGGGCGGGCGGGAGACGCGGCGGGCGGGATTCGCGAGATCGCGCGAGCCCCTCGCCTCGCCCGTCCGCTCGCCTTCCGGCTTGTCGCGCCACGGCTTGGAGTCCGGCGCCATCCAGACATTGGAGCGACGGCGCCCTTCGCCCATCGGCTTCTTGTCGGCGAAATCGTCGGTCTTGCCGAACTTGCCCGGACGATCGCCGCCGGAGCCGCGCTTGTCCGCGCCGAACGAGCGCCCACCCCTCTCGCGGTCACCTCTGCCACGCTCGCCGCCGTCCCTGTCGCGGCCTGCCTTGTCCCGGTCGCCGAACCGGCCCTTGGGCTTGGTGTCGAGACGGCCGAGGGCGTCCTCGCGCTTCTTCTCGCCGAATTTCTTTCGGTTGACCGGACCACCCGCCGAGACCCAGTCTGTCTTCGGCGCGGCTTCGCGCTCCTTGCGCCCTTCCACCGGCTTGTTGGAGAAGGGCTGGGAGATCGGTCCGTCGAAATCGGCGCCGGCCTCCTCGATCAGCCGGTCGCCCAGCTGGTCGCGAAGGGTGCGCCCCTTCACCTCGCGAACGGCGCCCTCTTCGAGGTCACCGAGCTGGAAGGGTCCGAAGGACAGGCGGATCAGGCGGTTCACGTCGAGGCCGAGGGCGCCGAGGACGTTCTTCACCTCCCGGTTCTTGCCCTCGCGAAGGCCGAGCGTGATCCAGACATTCGAGCCCTGCTCGCGGTCGAGCGTCGCTTCCATGGCGCCGTAGAACACGCCGTCGACCGAGATGCCGTTGCGCAACTCGTCGAGCCTGGCCTGTGTCACCGCGCCGTGGGCGCGCACCCGGTAGCGCCGCAGCCAGCCGGTGGAGGGCAGTTCCAGAACCCGGCTCAGCCCGCCGTCATTGGTCAAAAGCAGCAGGCCTTCGGTGTTGATGTCGAGGCGGCCAATGCTGAGTACGCGCGGCATGTCGTCCGGCAGGCGGTCGAAGATCGTGCGCCGGCCTTCCGGGTCCTTGTTCGTCGTCACCGTGCCGGCCGGCTTGTGGAACAGCCAGAGACGGGTGCGCTCGGCCTGCGGCAGGGGCGCGTTGTCGACTTCGATCCGGTCGGTCGGATGAACGTCGAGGGCGGGGGAATCGATCACCTTGCCGTTCACCTTCACCCGGCCGTCGGCGATCATGCCCTCCGCGTCACGCCGCGAGGCGATGCCGGCGCGCGCGAGACGGCGGGCGATGCGCATGTCGCTCGCCTGAGCCGAGACAGAGGACGCATCCTCGACCGGATGGCGCGAGCGACGCTCCGTGCCGCCCGATGCCGAACGGGCCTCGCGGCGATCGTCCCTGCGGCCGGCACCTTGGGAACGCTTCTCGCCGAACGCTGCTCGCGGCGGGCGCGCGCCGCGCTCCGGGCGCTCGGAACGCTCAGGCCGCTCGCCGTCGGTGCGCTCGCGATCGTTTCGCGTGAAACCGCCGCGCGGGCCCCGGCGCTCGCCGTCCCCGCCTGCATCCGGCCTGCGCCCGCCGGGCTTGAAGCCGGTCTTGCGCTCACCGCGCCCGTCCCATTCGCGGTTCTCGCCGCGCGGGCGGTCTGCGGACGCCTTCGGCCGGGCCGGCCGCTCGCCATCCGACATGCGCTCGGCGGAGCGCGTTCCGAAGCTCTTCGGCTTGCGCGGCGCCTCGCCGTCCCGCGCGCCACCGTGGGATTTCATGCCCCGGCTCTTGGGCGTGAAGGGCTTCTGTCCGCCCTCGCCGGAACCGCCGCGCTTGAACCCACCGGGGCCTCGCCCGCCGCTGCGCTTGCTCTTGTCGTCGTCACTCATGTCGTCTTGTCCCGCGAGCGTTCCGTCGTTCGGCGCTCGCTTCTAATTAGGAGGTCGATTGCCGACGTCCCATACAAAATGCTGCCCTCGCGCGCTGGCGCGACCGGTCGGCGGGCTCTATCAGGTCGCGAGGCGATTGGCGAGAGAAGGAGGTCCCGTCGATGAACAGCCGCTTCATGGACGCGGCCCTCTTCGAAGCCCGGGCGGCCTTCGATCGCGGCGAGGTGCCGGTCGGCGCCGTCGTGGTTCGGGACGGGGAGATCCTCGCCAAGGCCGGCAACGAGACGCGGGCGGGATGCGATCCGACGGCCCATGCGGAAATCCTCGCGATCCGCCGTGCCGCAAACCGCCTCGGTGCCGAACGCCTGCCGGGATGCGATCTCTACGTGACGCTGGAGCCCTGCGCCATGTGCGCGGGCGCGATCTCCTTTGCGCGCATCAGGCGCCTCTATTTCGGTGCACGCGACGAAAAAGGCGGCGCGGTGGAGAACGGCGCGCGCTTCTTCCACCAGCCCACATGCCACCACGCGCCCGACGTCTATCCGCATCTGGCCGAAGCCGAAAGCGCCGAACTTTTGCGGCGCTTCTTCGAGGGCTTGCGGGATCGCGAGGCCTGATGGTCGCCCGGCCCGTCCCCCTACGCGCTGCCTGCGCCCTATCAGGAGGCAAGGCCCGGAAGCAGCACCAGAAGTCCGGCGACGATCATCTCCACCGCGATGGCGAGGAGGATCATTCCCATGAGCCGGGTCGTGATGACGCGCATCGTCTCGCTCATGATACGCCCGATCTGCGCCGAGAAGAAGAGCACGACGAAGATGAGGACCAGCATCGCGCCGACGATGGCCGCGATGGCGCCGAGCTGTTCGGCGCCGGTGCTGCGGCTCGCGTAGAGAATGATGGTGGCGATCGTTCCCGGACCGACGATCATCGGGAAGGTGATGGGATAGAAGGCGAGGCTGCGCAGATCCACCATGACGGCCTGCTCCTGCTCGCTGCCGTGATGGGCTGCCGCCGTCTTTCCGTTCAGCATCGACCAGGCGATCTTGGCCAGAACGGCGCCGCCCGCCACGCGGAACTGGTCGATCGTGATCCCGAAGAAGTGGATGATGCCGCTGCCGGCGACGAGGATGACGCCGCACATCGCGGTGGAATAGATCGCGACCTTCACCGCCACGGCCCGCTGCTCGGCCACCGAGGAGCCGCTGGTCAGCGCGAGAAAGATCGGAAGCGTCACGAACGGGTTCATGATCGCAAAGAAGGCGCCGAGCGCCTTCATCCACTCCACTTCGCTCATCCCCGGTCCCTCGTTGCCGCAAAACGCCACCGACCTTCGCGGCCTCTAGCGCGTCGAAAGCGAACCAGGTGCTTACCGAACCGCCCGAAAGGTGGGAAGGGCCGCGCCAAGATCGCGGCCGATTCCTCGACCGTCCTTCTCGGAAAAGAGCGCCGATGGAACGGGCGAATGCCCGTCGCCGGTCCGAGGCTCTAGAAGGGAAGCAGGTTGCCGATCTTCGACATGATCGTGTTCGAGCCTTCCAGACGACGCTGCTTCGTCGCCTCGTCGAGGCCGGGATCGCCCACGGGGGCTGCCGCCGAGGGCCGTCGATAATCGAGCGGCGGCTCGGACAGATAGCGGCGGGTATTCTGGTTGGTGCCGTTGGTTTCGGCAATGCGCTGCCTGACGAGAGCGGAGCGCGAGCGCATCTCCGCCGGGCTGAGGACACCCGCCTCGTCCCGGTTGCGGATGCGTTCGAAGTCGTATCCGTCGCCGCGCGTGGCTTCGAGATACTCCTCGGACGCATAGGGGTTCTGGCCCGTCATCTGGCCGGCGGGCACCGCACCGTCGCCCTGATAGGCGGCGGACTGCAGGCGCCGGCGCGCCTCGGCGCGCGTTTCCGGCCGCGCGGCCGCCTGCTGCGGCGGCGGCAGGACCGAGGTGTTCTCGGGACGCTTGAGTTCCGGCCTGTCGGTATAGGCGATGGGCTCGGAATCGCCGACGGTGCCGAGGGTCACCATATTGTTGAGGTCGTCGAACAGCATCTGACCCTGGCTCGTGCCGGTGCCGTAGGTCGGGCCGAGACAGCCGGACAGCACCGCCGCGCCCGAAACCAGTGCAAGGCGGCCGGCGCTCTTGAACAGAAGCTGACCTGTCGTCTTCGAAGTCATGGTCATCGAGCCCCCTCGGCCCTGAAAATCGGTTTGGGCGTCATGCGGCTCCCCCGCCGCAGGACGTCGTCCGCTCTGCCGCTCGCACGGGAATCGGGCGATATTTGGCCTTCCACCCCTCGAGCGCGGGTCGCATTAAAGCGCAGGCGCAGGATATGGCAAGAACGCCATGCCCCGCGCCTGCACTTTTACAAGGCCGCGAGCGCGCTCAGGCGGTCGTCAGGCGTCCTTCCGCCTTCAGTTCGCGCAGGGCTTCCGCATCGCGCAGGGAGACGTCCGGATAGTCGGGATCTGCGCCCACATCCCCGGTGATCTTCCAGGATCTTGCGCATTTCCTCCCCTTCGCCTCCTCGAAGACGACCGCGACGCCGTCGACGTCCGCAAGCCGGAACGCGTCCGACGGACCCTCGCCCGCCTCGATCCTGAGGCCCGAGGTGATCGCGATCTCCGCGAAATCCACCGACTGCGCCAGCGCGCGAAGGCCTTCGTCGGCGATATGAACCGTCGGCCAGGCCTCGAGCGAGGATCCGATCACCTTGGCCCGGCGCTTCTCCTCCAGCGCGCCCATCACCACGCGGCGAACCTTGCGGATCTCCTTCCAGCGCGAGGCGAGCGCATCGTCGCGCCATCCGCTCTCGGCCGGACGGAACTGTTCGAGATGGACCGAGCGGGCATCCGGATAGCGGCTGAGCCAGGCCTCTTCCATGGTGAAGGGCAGCATCGGCGCGAACCAGGTGACCAGCCGGTCGAAGATCTCGCGCACCACCTGAAGTGCCGCGCGGCGCCGCACGGCCGAGGGCGGATCGCAATAGAGCGAGTCCTTGCGGATGTCGAAATAGAAGGCGGAGAGTTCCACCACGACGAAATCGAGGAGAGCGCGGGAAATGCGCTTGAAGTCGAAGGCGTCGTAGCCCTTGCGCACGATCTCGTCGAGTTCGGCGAGCCGGTGCAGCATCAGCCGCTCGAGTTCCGGCATCTCACCCACGGCGACCGTCTCGCCGCGATCATGGGCGAGAGTGCCGAGCATCCAGCGGACGGTGTTTCTCAGCTTGCGATAGCTGTCCACATTGGTCTGCAGGATCACCTTGCCGAGGCGAAGATCCTCCGAATAATCCGAAGAGACGATCCAGAGGCGCAGGATGTCGGCACCCGACTGCTTGATGACCTCCTGGGGCGTGACGATGTTGCCGAGGGACTTCGACATCTTGCGCCCCTCCTCGTCCATCACGAAGCCATGGGTCAGAACCGCGTCGTAGGGTGCGCGCCCGCGCGTGCCGCAGCCCTCCAGCAGCGAGGAGTGGAACCAGCCGCGATGCTGGTCGGAGCCCTCGAGGTAGAGGTCGGCCGGCCATTTGAGGTCGGGCCGCTTCTCCAGGCAGAAGGCGTGGGTGGAGCCGGAATCGAACCAGACGTCGAGGATGTCGCGCACCATGCGCCAGTCCTCGTTCGCGCGCGACCCGAGAAAGCGCTCGCGCGCGCCATCGGCGAACCAGGCATCGGCGCCTTCGGCCCGGAAGGCCTCCAGGATGCGGGCGTTGACCGCCTCGTCCTTGAGGATGGCGCCGTCCTCGTCCGTGAAGATGCAGATCGGCACGCCCCAGGCACGCTGGCGGGACAGGACCCAGTCCGGCCGATCGGCGATCATGCCGCGAAGGCGGTTCTGGCCCGAAACGGGAACGAAGCGCGTGTCTTCGATCGCCTTCAAGGCCCGTTCGCGCAGGGTGTCCTCGCGGCCGCTGTCCGCAGAACCCGCCCCATCGAGGCCGTAACCGCCCAGATCCTTGTCCATGTGGACGAACCACTGGGGCGTGTTGCGGTAGATGATCGGCTTCTTGGAGCGCCAGGAATGGGGATAGGAATGCTTCAGCCGGCCGCGCGCGACGAGATTGTCGCGGGCGATCAGTTCCTTGATGACACGGCCGTTGGCATCGCCCTTCTTGCCCTTGTCGTCGATGACGCGGGCAGCGCCTCCCTCGGCGTCCGGCCCGAAGCCCGGCGCATCCTTGGTGTAGAAGCCGTCGTCATCGACGGTGAAGGGGATGGTCGTATCGATGCCGCGCTGTTCAAGATCGCGGCGCATGTCCATCCAGGCGTCGAAGTCTTCACGGCCGTGGCTCGGCGCGGTGTGGACGAAGCCCGTACCCGCATCGTCGGTCACATGGTCGCCGGCGATGAGCGGGACGAGGAACTCGTAGCCGCCAGCAAGGCCCTTGAGCGGGTGTTGGCATGACATGCCATCCAACTCGCTGAATTGCACATCCCGCCTTTTCTCGAAGCGTAGCTTGGCTTTAGCGAAAGTTTCCTCGGCTAACGCATTAGCTAGAACATATTTCGCGCCGGGTTGCGGCCCAAAATCGTTTTCCGCCGCAGTCACTTCGTAGAGCCCGTAATCGATGCGCGGCGAGAACGCGATTGCCCGATTACCGGGGATGGTCCAAGGGGTAGTCGTCCAGATGACGACGGAGGCGCCAAGAAGCGCGTCGCTTTGGCTACGATTTTCGCCGACACTTCCCCAACTGCCTGTCGATCCTTTTCCGACGATCGGAAACGCCGCCCAGATCGTATCGGACTCATGGTCGTGATATTCGACCTCGGCCTCGGCGAGCGCGGTCTTTTCCACCACCGACCACATCACGGGCTTGGAGCCGCGATAGAGCTGGCCGGACATGGCGAATTTCAACAGTTCGCCCGCGATGCCCGCCTCGGCATCGAAGTCCATGGTGAGATACGGGGTCTTGAAGTCGCCCTCGACGCCGAGCCGGCGGAACTCCTCGGTCTGGACGCCGACCCAGTGACGCGCGAAATCGCGGCATTCCTGCCGGAATTCGTTGACCGGCACCTCGTCCTTGTTGAGGCCCTTGGCGCGGTACTGCTCCTCGATCTTCCATTCGATCGGCAGGCCGTGACAATCCCAGCCCGGCACGTAGTTGGAATCGTAGCCGCGCATCTGGAAGGAGCGCGTCACGACGTCCTTCAGCACCTTGTTCAGCGCGTGGCCGATATGGAGATTTCCGTTGGCGTAGGGCGGACCGTCGTGGAGCACGTATTTCGGCCGCCCCTCGCCCGCCTTGCGCAGTTCCGAGTAAAGGCCCATTCCGTCCCATTTGGCGATCCATTCGGGTTCGGCCTTGGGAAGCCCGGCGCGCATCGGAAAGTCCGTCTGCGGCAGGAACAGGGTCTGGGAATAGTCGACGGCATCCGGTGTCTCGGCGCCCGGCGTCTTCGTCTCGCTCATCGGTCTCGTTTCGTCCAGATTAGCGGCCACGCATCGGTTCACGGGGGGATGGCATGGCACAGGGTCGTTTCGGGCATGCGTCCGGGATGGGCCGGAGGCATGGCGCGCGGGTCAGGTCCCGGTCCCTCGTCGCGTCTTCCTCGGAAGACCGGCGTTCAGAGGGCCGGGCCGCTAATTCGTATGCGGTGAAGAATGATGCGCGCCTGAAACATGGAAAGACGCTTTAGCAAGGCGGAACCGGAATGGGAAGAACGGCCGCGCGTTCGCCCCCACCAGACCGGGCGCCCTACCAGACCGGACGATCCAACCTGTCATAGATGAGGCGTCGCATGGCGCGGCTCGCAAGACCCGGCGCGAGCCGCCCGAACAGCATCGAGCCGCGCGCCGCAAGTCCGGGCGTCACGAGGAAACGCTTCCCGCTCACCGCCGAAAGGATCGCGGCCGCGGCGATCTCCGGCGCCATGCGCGCCTCGGCCTTCGCGCCTTCCGGTGCATGCCGCGCGGCCTGCCCGGTCCGCAGCGGGCCGGGACAGACGAGCGTCACGGCGATACCCCGGCGCTTCAAAGGCTTGCGCAGGCTCTGTGCATAGATGGCGATCGCCGATTTGGAGGCGGCATAGCTCGCAGCGCCCGGATAGCCGACGAAATGGGAGAGCGAGGAGACGAAGACGATGCTCCCGCCTTTCAGAACGCTTGAGGCCCGGACGAGACCGTTCGCGAGCACCATCGCGGCCTCGGCATTGACCGCGAGGACGCGGCGATGGGCCTCGGCGTCGATCTCCTCGAACCTGCCCGTCGCCGAAATACCGGCATTGAGGACCACGAGATCATAGGGGCCGCTCGCCGCCGCCTCTTTGAGGGCGCGGTCGGTTCCATCAGGCGACGACAGATCGGCCCGGATGCGCACATGATCGCCGGCGTCGCGGTCGAGGCCGATCACCTCCCAGCCTTCCGCCTTCAGCCGGTCGCCAATCGAAAGACCGAGCCCGGCCGCAGCGCCCGTGACGAAAGCCCTCTTCAAAACCGCCCTCCATGGCGAAGCCTGTGCGCGAGGGTCCCGCCGAGACCGAGGATCGCGCGATCCCGCCCGGTCTCGATCGCGGCCTCCACCATGGCGGCCATGCGCTCCGGCGAGGCGAAGAAGCGGCGCATGCCCTTCGGATCGAACCCCGCCTTCGCGTGCATCTCGGTCGCGATCGGCCCGGGATGGATCATCGAGACCGGGACGCGCCCGCGCCATTCCTCGCGAAGGGCGCGGCCGAAGGCGTCGAGGCCGGCCTTGCTCGCCGCATAGGAGGCGAGCAAGGCCGAGCCCCCATGGGCGACGGACCCGATGAGAACGAGCCTTCCGCCGCACGCATCGAGCCGGGAGAAGAGCGCATGGGCGAGAGAGACGGGCGCTGCGAGATTGACGGCGAGCGTGCGGCGGATATCGCCTGCATCCTCGGCGAAGGGATCGCCATGGCGGCCGGTTCCGGCATTGAGCACGACGCGGTGGAGGCGGTCGATCCCGGCCTCGCCGAGGGCCTGAAGGAGCGTCGCCACCGCCGTCTGCGGGCGTGTCAGGTCGGCGGGCACATAGATCGCATCATCGGCCAGGCGGTCTTCGAGCGCATCCCGCCGGCCGGTGAGGACCAGCTGGTATCGCCCGCTCCACCGCCGCGCGAGCGCAAGGCCGAGGCCGGCGCTCGCCCCGGTGACGAGCGCGACCGGACGCTCGGATGTCTCATTTCTCAAAAGGCGACGACCCGGTCGAGGGGGGAGATCGGCGCGATCCGGCCGAGAACGGCACGCGCCTCCTCCGCGTCCCGGTCCATCTGGCGAACGAGGCTTTCGGCGCTGTCGAACTTCTCCTCGCCGCGCAGGCGCGAGACGACGGAGACGCGGATCGTCTCGCCGTAGAGATCGCCGGAGAAATCGAAGACGAAGGTCTCGAAGAGAGCCGCGCCGTCGTCGAAGGTCGGGCGGCGGCCATAACTCGCGACGCCGTCGAGGAGCGTTCCGTCGGCGCGCCTGAGCCGCACCGCATAGATGCCGTGGGCCAGGAGATCGTCCTCGAGCACCAGATTGGCGGTCGGATAGCCGAGCGTGCGCCCGAGCTTCTTGCCGTGGACGATCTCTCCCTCGATCGTGAAGCGATAGCCGAGAAGGCCTGCAGCAGCCTCCACGTCGCCTTCGATCAAGGCCCTCCGGATCCGGCTCGACGAGACGGCCTCGCCGCCCTCGTCGGAAAAGGCCGGCACGAGCGTCGCGCCGAAACCGAGGCGCATCCCCGCTTCTCCGAGGCTGGTCGGGGTGCCGGAGCGTCTGGCGCCGTAATGGAAGTCGAACCCGGCCACCACATGGGAGGCGCCGAGCGCATCCCTCAGAATGTCGGCCTCGAAGGCGCCCGGCGCGATGGCGGCGAAGGCGTGGTCGAAGGTCTGCTCGATCACGGCATCGAAGCCGAGAAGCGAGAGAAGCTGCGCCTTCATCGGGGCAGGCGTAATGCGCGGCAAGGGCGAGCCGGAGGAAAAGACGGTGCGCGGATGCGGCTCGAAGGTCAGGCAGAGAAGCGGCAGGCCCTCGGCCTTCGCGATCTCCGCAGCCTTTTCAAGGACCGCCTGATGGCCCCGATGGACCCCGTCGAAATTGCCGATCGCGACGACGCCGCCCTTGAGGTCGCCCGGACACTCCTCGACGGCCCCGATCCTGCGGATCGCCTTCGGTATCATGGTCCCCGTCACCGAAGCGCCGGCAGGAAATATCGCGCCGACAGGCCGTTCTGGCGAAGCAGGCTCGCAACGCTCGCCTCGCTCGGATCGGCACCGTCGAGTTCGGAACTGTGAATGCCCCTCGTGATGAAGACGGCGTCGACGCCGAAGCCGTTCGCCCCCTTGATATCTGTATGAAGCCCGTCGCCGATCGCCAGGATGCGCCCGAGATCGGCTTCGTCCATCCCGATCGTCTCGGCGGCGAGATCGTAGATCGGCCGGTGCGGCTTTCCGGCGAAGGCCACCGATCCGCCGAGGCTCGCATATTCGCGGGCGATGGCGCCGGCGCAGTAGATCGTCCGATCCCCGCGCTCGACGACGATATCGGGATTGGCGCAGATCATCGGCAGGTCGCGGCCGCGCAGATCGTTGAGCATCCCGCGATAGTCGTCGGGCGTCTCGTTCTCGTCGTCGAAGAGACCCGTGACGACGATCCGGCGCGCCTCCTCGATCTCCACCCGCTCGACATCGAGGCCGTCGAAGAGCTCGAGGTCGCGCTCGGGCCCGATATGGAAGATGCGCCGCTCGCCCTTGGCGATGAGGTCGCGGGTCGCATCGCCCGAGGTCACGATATGATCATAGGCCTTGCGATCGAAGCCCATGGCCTCGAGCTGGGATGCGACGCCCTCGCTGCGGCGGGGCGAATTTGTGAGAAGCACCACCTTCACGCCCTTGCCCCGGGCGGACAAGAGCGCATCCTCGGCGGCCGGGAACTTGCTGACGCCGTTGTGAACCACGCCCCAGACGTCGCAGACGATCGCACCATATTGCGCCGCAACATCGCCAAGTGCCGTGATCTTGCGGCAGGGAGCGTCTTTCGCCTGAGCCATTCGGTCTCCAGTTCAAAGGGGCCTGGCCCTTGCGTTAGGGTCAAGGGCTCGGTCCGGTCAAGGCCGCCTCTTGCGATACCCTCCGATCGTCGCCAGTTCGGGGCCGAGCCGCTGCGATTGCGAGCCGCGAGCCCGCGACATTTTTCACCAGCCATGCCTTGACGAGGCGACGGACTCTCTCCTATCTCCGCCGCCGTTAGCACTCGCCTCCGGTGAGTGCTAGAAACGCTCAAGAGCCGGATGCCTCCCATTCGACAGGGTCCGGCATGTCGCACAACAAGGGTTCGAAGAACATGGCAGATGCGAACTTCCGTCCGCTCCACGACCGCGTGCTGGTGCGCCGGGTCGAGTCCGAGGCGAAGACCGCCGGCGGAATCATCATTCCGGACACCGCCAAGGAGAAGCCGCAGGAAGGCGAGATCGTCGCCGTCGGCTCCGGCGCTCGTGACGATTCGGGCAAGATCGTCGAACTCGACGTCAAGAAGGGCGACCGCGTCCTCTTCGGCAAGTGGTCGGGCACCGAGGTCAAGCTCGGCGGCGAAGACCTGCTCATCATGAAAGAGTCCGACATCATGGGCATCATCGGCTGATCAGCCGGCGCGATAAGCCCGCACGTCCTCTTTCGACAGACAGACATCAACAAAGCGCGGCCTTTCACGGCGCGCTGAGGAGAACAGCACAATGGCAGCCAAAGAAGTCAAGTTCGGCCGCGATGCCCGCGAACGCATGCTGCGCGGCGTCGACATTCTCGCCGACGCGGTGAAGGTCACGCTCGGCCCGAAGGGTCGCAACGTCGTCATCGACAAGTCCTTCGGCGCTCCGCGCATCACCAAGGACGGCGTCTCCGTCGCCAAGGAGATCGAGCTCGAGGACAAGTTCGAGAACATGGGCGCCCAGATGGTGCGCGAAGTGGCCTCGAAGACCAACGACAAGGCCGGTGACGGCACGACCACCGCGACGGTTCTGGCCCAGGCCATCGTTCGCGAGGGCGCCAAGGCGGTTGCCGCCGGCATGAACCCGATGGACGTCAAGCGCGGCATCGACGCGGCCGTCGCCAAGGTCGTCGAAGCGCTCGGCTCCGCCGCCCGCTCCATCGACACTTCCGACGAAGTCGCTCAGGTCGGCACCATCTCCGCCAATGGCGAGAAGGAAGTCGGCGAGATGATCGCCAACGCCATGCAGAAGGTCGGCAACGAGGGTGTCATCACCGTCGAGGAAGCCAAGACCGCCGAGACCGAGCTCGAAGTCGTCGAAGGCATGCAGTTCGATCGCGGCTACCTGTCGCCCTACTTCGTCACCAATGGTGAGAAGATGGTCGCCGAGCTGGAAGACGCCTACATTCTCCTCCACGAGAAGAAGCTCTCCAACCTGCAGGCGATGCTCCCGGTTCTCGAATCGGTCGTCCAGTCGTCCAAGCCGCTCGTCATCATCGGCGAAGACGTGGAAGGCGAGGCTCTGGCCACGCTCGTCGTCAACAAGCTGCGCGGCGGTCTGAAGATCGCGGCCGTCAAGGCACCGGGCTTCGGCGATCGCCGCAAGGCCATGCTCGAGGACATCGCGATCCTGACGGGCGGCACGGTCGTCTCGGAAGACGTCGGCATCAAGCTCGAGAACGTCACCCTCGACATGCTCGGCCGCGCCAAGAAGGTCTCGATCACCAAGGAAAACACCACCATCGTCGACGGTGCGGGTGAATCCGAGCAGATCAAGGCCCGTGTCGGCCAGATCAAGGCTCAGATCGAGGAGACCACCTCGGACTACGATCGTGAGAAGCTCCAGGAGCGTCTCGCCAAGCTCGCAGGCGGCGTCGCTGTCATTCGCGTCGGCGGTGCGACGGAAGTCGAGGTCAAGGAAAAGAAGGAC
Source organism: Fulvimarina endophytica (assembly GCF_003403015.1). GTDB lineage: Bacteria > Pseudomonadota > Alphaproteobacteria > Rhizobiales > Rhizobiaceae > Fulvimarina > Fulvimarina endophytica. The sequence goes on along the minus strand of NZ_QURL01000002.1, from coordinate 498,716 downwards.
CGCGTCGACGACGCCCTCAACGCGACCCGCGCGGCCGTTGAAGAAGGCATCGTGGCCGGCGGTGGGGTCGCTCTCCTGCGCGCTTCCAACGCCGTCGACCTCAAGGGTGCCAATTCCGATCAGGACGCCGGCATCAACATCGTCCGCAAGGCGCTTCAGGCTCCGATCCGTCAGATCGTCCAGAACGCCGGTGGCGAGGGTTCGATCGTGGTCGGCAAGATCCTCGAGAACTCCTCCACGTCCTTCGGCTACAACGCCCAGACCGGCGAATACGGCGACATGATCCAGATGGGCATCGTCGATCCGGTCAAGGTCGTGCGCTCGGCTCTCCAAGACGCGGCATCGGTCGCCGGCCTGCTGGTCACCACCGAAGCCATGATCTCGGAGGCCCCGAAGAAGGAGTCGGCCGGCGGCGGCGGAATGCCCGGCGGCATGGGTGGCATGGGCGGAATGGGCGGCATGGACTTCTAAGTCCTGCCGACCGGCCCATCAGCCAGTCGAACAGAAAAGGGCGGTCCTTCGGGGCCGCCCTTTTTCGTATCCCGATTTTCGTCGCCGCATGATCGGGCCGGGGCGCGGTCGCCATCGTCGAAGGATCGCGCGAGGAAACCGAAGACCGGAAACCTGCAGGGCCCGACCGGCCGTCTTACGCCGGTCGCTGCGTCTTGCCGGCCGCTGTCAGGACCGCTCGTCCACTCGGCGGGGCGTCAGGCGACGAGACTTTCGGTGATGCCGAGACGTGCCAGCGCCGCCCGGAAGTCCGCGGGCCGTCCGAGCCGGTAGCCCTGGCCCTTTCCGATCTCGAGCAGGCGCAACACCGCTTCCTCGCTTTCCGTCTCGATGCCCTCGGCGACGACCGTCACGCCGATCTCCCGGGCGAAATGGACGATCGCGGCCGCGAGCGAGCGCCGGCTCGGATCGGTATCGATGTCGCGCACGAGTTTCATGTCGAGCTTGATGATGTCGGGGCGCAGCTGGAGGATATGGCTGAGGCTGGAATAGCCCGCGCCCGCATCGTCGACGGCGAGACGGACGCCGGCCAGCCTCAAGGGGTCGAGCTTCTCGTGGAGCTTTCCGTAATCGGGCACGACGTGGTGCTCGGTGACTTCGAGGACGAGGCGCTTCAGGTGCCGGCTTTCGACGGAAAGGAGAAGCGGAACGAGCCTGTGACCGGTGATGACGTCCGGGGACGCGTTGACCGACAGGTAGACGTCGTCCGGCAGGCTGGCCAGCCGCTCCAGGGCCCGGCGAATCGCTGCAAGTTCGAGCTCCTCGCCGAGATCCACGAGCCGCGCCTCCTCGAACCAGAGATTGGGCGCGCGATACGGCTCGGATGCAAACCGCGACAGGCATTCGAACCCCGCGACACGGCCCGATCCGAGATCGACGATCGGCTGGTAGACGAGATCGAACCCGTCCTCGTCCAGCATCTGAAGGACCCTCTGGCGAATACCGGCATGCTCGCGCTCGGTCATCACCCGATCGGCGATCCGCTCGGCCGCAAGATCGGCGAACATGCGCATCAAGGCGAGATCGCGCTGGTTGAGAGAGGGGTTTGGCCGGGCGCTGAGGCAGCAGAACATGCCGTAGATCTCGCCGTCCGGCAGGCGGATCGGGAGGCTCATATGCGAGCCGATCGGCACCGCGGCCGTGATCGGCATCCCGACCGCGACAGGCTCGTTCGCGGTGTCGGGAATAAGGGCCGGCAAACGCCCTTCGAGAATATGTTTGCAGTAGACGGAATCGAGCGCTTGGCTGTCGCCCGGGCGGATCAGATGATCCAGTCCCGGCGCGTCGACGTGGCGGAAGACGATCTCGTCGCCCACGAATTCGGAGAGATAGGCAACGTCCATTCCAAGATAGGCGCGAACATTGTTGAGGGCTTTATCGATCGACAAGCCGCCGAGGCTCGCAGCATCCGGAAGGGAGGACATCATGGTTTCTCGTCAGCGTCAAAACGGTTTCGAGAGAACAATGGGCAGTATCGATTGATGCTTCGCTAAGAATTTCAGCTGCTGCGACAAACTGGAGCGATCATCGGTCGAAGATAAAGACCGAAATGCGCATTATCGCTACGTAGAGTTTAAGACCCGAAAGACGTCGAAGACAGAATTTCATTCTTAAGACTTATCACTTGCGCGAGAGGAGGCGGGAGCGGCAAACAACGCGGATGCGGAGCGAGGCTCGTGTTGCGACACGATGGGGACTGTTCCGCCCTCCGTTTCGCGTGCGGGAACGGGCATCGGTTCGACGCGCGCTGATCCGGCGGCACGTGCCCCACCGCCGGGACACCGCACGCAAGCCATCCGCATCGAGGCCGATCCGATCGGCCGAGCCCTAGCTCGGACCCGTGCGCCGGCAGGCCGGTGTCAGCTGTCCATCTTGAGGGCGGCGATGAAGGCTTCCTGCGGGATCTCCACCTTGCCGAACTGGCGCATGCGCTTCTTGCCCTCCTTCTGCTTGTCGAGGAGCTTGCGCTTGCGCGAGGCGTCGCCGCCATAGCACTTGGCCGTCACGTCCTTGCGCAGGGCCGAGATGGTCTCGCGGGCGATCACCTTGCCGCCGATCGCGGCCTGGATCGGGATCTTGAAGAGATGGTTCGGGATCAGCTCCTTGAGCTTCTCGCACATCACCCGGCCGCGCTTCTCGGCCTGGGTCCGATGCACCAGCATGGCGAGCGCGTCCACCGGCTCGGCATTGACGAGAATGCCCATCTTCACGAGGTCGCCCTCGCGATATTCGATCATCTGGTAGTCGAAGCTCGCATAGCCCTTGGAGATCGACTTCAGCCGGTCGTAGAAATCGAAGACCACTTCGTTCAGCGGCAGTTCGTAGGAGACGAGCGCGCGCTTGCCCACATAGGACAGGTCCGTCTGCACGCCGCGTCGCTCCTGGCAGAGCTGAAGGATCGCGCCGAGATAGTCGTCGGGCGTGAGGATCGTCGCCCGGATCCACGGCTCGGCGATATGGTCGACCTTCACCACGTCCGGCATGTCCGCCGGGTTGTGCAGCTGGATCAGGTCGCCATTGGTCATCTTGACGTCGTAGACGACGGAGGGGGCGGTCGCGATGAGATCGAGATCGAATTCGCGCGACAGGCGTTCCTGGACGATTTCGAGATGCAGGAGGCCGAGGAAGCCGCAGCGGAAGCCGAAGCCGAGCGCGGCCGAGGACTCCATCTCGTAGGAAAAGGAGGCGTCGTTCAGGCGCAGCTTGCCCATTGCGGCGCGCAGGTCGTCGAAATCGGCGGCGTCCACCGGAAAGAGGCCGCAGAAGACGACAGGCTGGGCCGGCTTGAAGCCCGGCAGCATGGTCGCGGTCGGCCGCTTGTCCTCGGTGATGGTATCGCCGACGCGGGTATCGGCCACTTCCTTGATCGAGGCGGTGATGAAACCGAGCTCGCCCGGCCCGAGCGCGTCGACCTGCACCATCTTCGGCGTGAACACGCCGACACGGTCCACCGGATATTTGGCGTCCGTTCCCATCATCCGGATGGTCTGGCCCTTGCGCAGCTCGCCGTCGATGATGCGCACGAGAACGATGACGCCGAGATAGGTGTCGTACCAGGAGTCGACGAGCATCGCCTTCAGCGGCGCGTCCCTGTCGCCTTCCTTGGGCGCCGGCAGGCGCTTGACGATGGCTTCGAGCACGTCGTCGATGCCGAGGCCGGATTTCGCCGAGATCATCACGGCGTCCGAGGCGTCGATGCCGATCACGTCCTCGATCTGCTCCTTCACCTTGTCGGGTTCGGCCGCCGGCAGGTCGATCTTGTTGAGGACGGGAACGATCTCCAGATCGTTGTCGAGCGCCAGATAGACGTTTGCGAGGGTCTGCGCCTCGACCCCTTGCGCCGCGTCGACGACGAGCAGCGCGCCGTCGCATGCGGCAAGCGAGCGCGAGACCTCGTAGGCGAAGTCCACATGGCCCGGCGTGTCGATGAGATTGAGGACGTAGACCTCCCCATCTGAGGCCGTGTAGTGCAGGCGGACGGTCTGCGCCTTGATCGTGATGCCGCGCTCGCGCTCGATATCCATCGAATCGAGCACCTGCTCCTTCATGTCACGGACTTCGAGGCCGCCCGTGTTCTGGATCAGGCGGTCGGCCAGGGTCGACTTCCCGTGGTCGATATGGGCGACGATCGAGAAGTTGCGGATGCGCGAAAGCGGCGTATTGGCGGGCATTGTGCTCATGGCGCCCGATATAGAAGTTCGCGCAATCTTATGGAAGCCGGTTGGAAGCGTTAAAAACATGCGTGATCGGCACGGCTCGCGGCCTTTTCCCCGTGGCCGAACGAAATCGCCGGTCTATCTGCCGCAGCATGGGCCAGGAGATCGAACGCAAGTTTCGCGTGAACGGCGAGGAGTGGCGCGCGCACGCCGATGGCGGCGTGCGCCTCGAACAGTTCTACCTCTTCGTCGGAAGCGACAAGAGCTGCCGCGTGCGCATCCGTGACGGGCGCGAGGCACGGCTGACCATCAAGACCGGGTCCGGCATCGCGCGGGGCGAGTTCGAATACGAGATCCCGATCGAGGATGCCGAGGCCCTGCGAACGACGCGGGATGGCGCCGTGATCGAGAAGGTGCGCTACCGCGTTCCCCACGGCGATCTCGTCGCCGAGATCGACGTCTTCGAGGGCGCCCTTTCCGGTCTCGTCCTCGGCGAGATCGAACTCCCGGCCGCCGATCATGCTTTCGAGCTTCCATCCTTCTTCGGGCCCGAGCTGACGGGCGACCCGGCCTTCACGAATGCGAGTATGGCGCTTCGGGGATCGCCCGATCACGAGGACCGGTCATGAGCTATGTGCTGTCGCCTGAAAAGTCGCTCGATGCGGAAGTCCGCCGGGTCGCGCTCGAGCAGATCGAGAAGGCGTGCAAGGCTCTGGAGGAGATCGCCGACGATCCGCACGAGGCGATCCACGACGCCCGCAAGGTGTTCAAGAAGCTGCGCGGCCTGATCCGGCTGGTGAAGCCGGAGCTGAAGGATTTCTACAAGGCGCAGAACGCGCTCTTCCGCGATACCGCCCGCGACCTCTCCGGCACCCGCGACAAAGCCGCGCTCGTCGAGGCGATGGAAAAGCTCGAAGCCCGCTTCGAAACCGAGCCCGGCGCATCCGATGTGCTGACTCCGGTCTGGACCCGGCTGATCGCCGAACGGGACGAGGCGATCGAGGCGGGGGCCGGCGATCTTCCGCACCAGATCGAGACGGCATTCTCGGCGCTCGCCGCCGCGAAGGCCAATATCGAGACCTGCCGGTTCGACGAGCGCGCCCGCTACAGGCCGAAGCGGGACGCCCGCATTCTCGCATCCGGGCTCGCGACGACCTATGGGCGCGCCTTCGAGGCCCTGAAGACGGCGAGCGCCTCGCGCTCGGCGCACGATCTTCACGAGTTGCGCAAACGCGTGAAATATCACTGGATGCATCTGAGGCTCGCAAAGCCCCTCTGGCCTGCCGAGTTCGCGGCCCGCATCGCGCTTGCCAAGGAGATTTCCGACGACCTCGGCGACGATCACGATCTCGCCGTCCTCACCGAGACGATCGCCCGCGAGCCCGAGGCCTTCGGCACGCCGGAAGCGTTGGTGGAGGTTTCGGCCCTCATCGAGAGGCGTCAGGCCGAACTGCGCGAGGTGGGTCTTGCCTCGGCACGGGTGCTTCTGTGCGAAAGGCCGAAGGCCATGGAGCGACGGGTGCGAAACCTGCACCACCTCGCCTCGGGGCGCGCCCATCAGCGGATCGAACTGCCGGGCACGAAGCCGAAGGCATAGCGGCTCCGCTTTCTCGCTGACGCATCGGATGATCCAAAAGCCGGATCTACGTTTCGGTCCGATGCTGTGGGCCACACGAAAAAGACCGGCGCGCGAGAAGCGGGCCGGTCTTCCATCAGGTCGGAACGGGCATCAGGTCGGAACGGGATCGGGAGGCGGAGCCTCGCTTTGCCCGCTTATCGACGGCGCCGCCCCAGCGTATTGCGCGAGGCCCGCATCGACAGGAGATAGGTCGGATCGGAGCGCCAGTCGGACTGGAGCGCGTCGTGCACGTCGTCCCGTTTCAGGCCCATATCGTTGAGGAGATAGTCCGGGAGATCGGCGATCTGGCGGGCTGCGTGCCGGTTCCTCAGGGTGCGCACCATGGCCGGGACGGCGGCCACCGCGAGGCGAAGCGCCTCGGCGAGCGTCTGAACGAGGGTGTCGGTCGTGGTCCTGTGGAAGATCGCCATGGCTTTGTATCCTTTCGCAAAAGCCGCCGGGCACCGGGAAAAAGAGAAGCGCCGAACCGAGGCCGGTTCGAAGCGCTTCCAAGTTTCTTCCTGACGTTTCGAGACATAGCGAACCGCCATTGATCGATCCAACGAATGTTCGTAATCTCAGCCATCGCTTTTGCTGATGGAAAAATCCCATGAGTTCCCCCATCGATCTGGACCAGTTGCGAACCTTCGTCGCCATCGTCGATGCGGGCAGTTTCACACGCGCCGCGGAGGACGTGTTCAAGACCCAGTCCGCCGTCTCCATGCAGATGCGACGGCTCGAGGAGCGGCTGGATACGCGGCTGTTCGAGCGCAATGGCCGCGCGATCGAGATGACCGAAAGCGGCCACCGGCTGCTCTCCTATGCCCGGCGCATGCTGACGCTCAGCCAGGAAACGCTTCTCGCCTTCGACGAGGACGCCATGCAGGGAACCGTGCGGATCGGCCTGCCGGACGATTATGCCGAACGCTTCCTGCCGGAAATCCTTGCCCGTTTCGCCCGGTCCAATCCGCTCGTCGAACTCTCCATCGCCTGCGAGCCCTCCTCCAATCTCGCCGAAGCGGTGGCCAAGGGCCGGCTCGATCTCGCTCTCGTCACCGATTGCGGAACCACCGGGGCGAAGATCGATCTCGTGCGCCACGAACCGCTTCATTTCGTGGCCTCGACCGCCCACGAGGTCCATCTGAAGGACGTGGTGCCCCTCGCGATCGGCCGAAGCGACTGCATATGGCGCCATGACGGCATCCTCGCGCTGGAACGCGCCAATCGCCGCTACAAGGTCCTGTTCAGTTCCTGGTCGGCGCAGGTTCTCATCTCGGCCGTTCAGTCGGGCCTCGCAGTCGGCATCCTTCCCGAATGCGCGCTGCGACCGGGCCTCAGGGTCCTGAGCGAACGCGACGGCTTTCCGCGACTGGGCGAAACGAAGATCGGCATCCTGCGTTCGGCCAACACCTCTTCGGCCGTCGTCACCGCTCTCGTCGAACACATCCGAGAGAGCCTCGCGAACCTGACGCCCGCAATGGCAGCAGGCGATGCGCCCGGCGCGCAGATCTACAACCTGCCGGAGACGCGGGTGATCCGGTCCCAGCGGCGCAAGCCCGGTTCCGTCTCTGCCGGCTGGTAGGCGCTCGGGCGGTCCCCGCTCCCGGCCCAAGCGAGCGCCCGGGCCCTTACCGATCGAGGTTCTTCGGCGCTCCCTTGGTGTCGACGAATCTTGTGGACCGCATGTCCGCCAGTTCGAAATCGGCGCCTTCGAGATTGGAGCCGACGAATTTCGCGCCGGAAATTTCGGCGCGCAGGAGGTTCGCCTCGCTGAGATCGGCATCCGTGAAGTTCGCGAACTCGGCCGCCGCGCGCGACAGGTTCGTGCCGACGAGTTTCGCCTTCGTCAGATCGGCCGAATTCATGACGCCGCGCATCATCCCCATCGACTGGTTCTCCATGTCCGCCGACAGGTCGGCTCCGGAAAGATCGGCGCCGGAAAGATTCGCATTGGTCAGGTCGGCCGCGAGTCGCGCGCCGGTGAGATTTGCGCCCGACAAATCAGAGTCCCGGAGCTGCGCCTGGAAGAGCTGCGCATTCGAGAGGTCGGCACCGGAAAAGTCGGCCTTCATCGCCCAGGCCTGATCGAGCTTCGCGCCTGAGAGGTCGGCCCCCGAGAGATTGGTGCCGTTGAGATAGGCGCTCGTCAGATCGGCGCCCTTGAAGTCGAGGCCCGAGAGATCGAGGCCGTTGAGTTCCGCCGCCCGGAAGGAGGCGGGCGCCTCGCGCGTGGCCGTTTCGAGACGGCTCGCCACCGCCTCGCGGGTGGTGTTCGCCTTGGTCATGCGATCGGATGTGAGATCGAGCCCGTTCATCATGCCCTGGGCGAGCGCGGTCTGACCGGACGGGGCGAGGATTGCGAGACACAGAAGGCCGGCGCACAGGATTTTCATCAAGGTTCCTCCACGAGGATGCCGGCCAAAGCCGGCGCGAGGCGCCCACCTCTCGATAGCGAATATGGATCAGCTACGTGAAAGGTCACGCATGAGCTTCACGCGCGGGCTCGCCGCGCTTGACCTTTCGGCGTGAAGATGGCTCGGTCTCTTCCATGAGCCTTCTCGATACCGAACCGCAGACGAACGCCGCCGAATTTTCGGTCTCGGAAATCTCGAACGCGCTGAAGAAGACGGTGGAAGACGCCTTCGGCCATGTGCGTGTGCGCGGCGAAGTCTCCGGCTATCGCGGCCCCCATTCCTCCGGTCACGCCTATTTCTCGCTCAAGGACGAGAAATCACGCATCGACGCCGTCATCTGGCGGACGAGTTTTTCGAAACTCGCCTTCAAGCCGCAGGAAGGGCTGGAAATCATCGCCACCGGGCGGCTGACCACCTATCCGGGCTCCTCGAAATACCAGATCGTCATCGAGGACGTGAAACCGGCCGGTGCCGGCGCGCTGATGGCGCTTCTCGACGAACGCCGCCGCAAGCTGGAAGCCGAGGGCCTGTTCGCCGAGGCGCGCAAGCGGCCCCTGCCCTTTCTGCCGAAGGTCGTGGGCGTCGTCACCTCGCCGACCGGCGCCGTCATCCGCGACATCCGCCACCGCATCACGGATCGCTTCCCCGTCCATGTCCTCGTCTGGCCGGTCAAGGTGCAGGGCGAAGGATCGGGCGATGCCGTGGCGAACGCCATCGACGGCTTCAACGCGCTCGAAGCGGGCGGCAAGATCCCGAGGCCCGACGTTCTCATCGTGGCACGCGGCGGCGGCAGTCTGGAAGATCTCTGGGGCTTCAACGACGAGGCGGTGGTGCGCGCCGCTGCGTCCTCGGCCATTCCCCTGATCTCGGCCGTCGGCCACGAGACCGACTGGACGCTGATCGACCATGCGGCCGACCGGCGCGCGCCGACGCCGACCGGGGCCGCCGAGATCGCGGTTCCCGTCCGCGCCGAACTCGTGGCGGACCTCGCGGCCTTCTACGCGCGCTACGAAAGCGCGATTTCCCGACGCCTCGACAATGAGCGCCGGCAGGTGGCGCAGACCGCCCGGGCGCTGCCGACGCCGGACATGCTGCTTGCCCTTCCCCGTCGCCGCCTCGACGATGCGGCGACGGGCCTCGGATCGAACTTCCGCCTCGTCCTTTCCGAACGCCGCCGCAGCTTCGAGGCGTCCGCCGCGCGGCTATCGCTTTCGACGCTGGATGCGGCCGTTCGCGAGAAACGCGGAAGCCTGCGGCATACGGCGCTCGAAGCCGATCAGGCGATGGCCGGGCGCCTCTCCCTCCTGCGCCAGCGTTTCCAGCGCGCGACCGCCGATCTTCAGCCGATCGGCCTTCGCGCCCGCTCGGAAGCCGCGCGGCTCCGCTTCGACACGCTGAGAACGCGTTTCGAGCGCGCGAGCGACCGGATCCTGACCGAGCGCCGCGAGGCGGTCGCGCAGGTCTGGCGCGTCGCGACCACGTTGGGGCCCCAGCAGGTGCTCGCCCGCGGCTATGCGATCATTCGCGGCCCCGAGGATGCCCCCGTCCTTCGCCCGGAGGATCTGCCGTCCGGAACGGCCTTCGCAGTCGAGTTTGCCGGTGGACGGCGGGTCGGCGCGCTCTCGACCGGCGAGACCGCCTCCACGGCGAGCGGCATTCGCCCGGCACCCAGACGACGGCGCAAGAAGCCCTCCGAACCGGAGGGCGAGCAAGACCAGGGCAGTCTCTTCGAGAGCTAGTCCTGTTCCGCAAGCTTCGGCATCACCAGCGCCAGTGCCTCCTCGACGCTCGCCGCGCGCAGCCAGTCCTCGCCGAACTGGCGGCGGAACCAGGTTTCCTGGCGTTTCGCATATTGCCGGGTGCGCACGACCGCGCGCTCGCGCGCCTCTTCGATACTTGCATTTCCGGCCAGCACCGCGCCGAGTTCCGCGCAGCCAATCGCCTTTTCCACATGGCGGCCCGTCTCGGGACGCCGCGCGAGATAGTCTTGTACCTCGGCAAGAGCGCCGACCGCGAGCATCTGGTCGAACCGGGCCTCGATACGGGCGTGCAGCAGTTCGCGCTCGGGAGCCAGAACCAGCTTCAGGGCACCGGCCGCATCGATGATGCCCGTGCCCGAACCTTTCTGATGAGCGCTGAGCGGCTTGCCTGACGTCTCAAACACCTCGAGGGCCCGAACCACGCGCTGGCCGTCCCTCGGCATGATCCGGCCTGCCGCCACCGGATCGATGCGGCCGAGTTCCGCATGGAGCGCCTCGGCGCCCTCCCGCTCGAGGCGCCCGCGCCATGCCGTGCGAATGGCCTGCGGGATCTCCGGCATCTCGTCGAGACGCCCGAGCAGCGACGAGAAGTAGAGCCCGGTGCCGCCACAGAGGATCGGGAGCAGCCCCCCACGGCGGCAATCGTCCAGCACCGACGACACCTCACGGGTGAAGCGGCCCGCCGACATGAGTTCGTCCGCCGCCAGATAGCCGTAGAGCGCATGAGGAATCGCGGCCTCGTCCTCGCCTGTCGGGCGCGCGGTCAGGATCGGCATGTCGCGATAGACCTGGAGCGAATCCACGTTGATCACCATGCCGCCCGTCCGGCCGGCGATCTCCATCGCAAGGCGTGACTTGCCGCTCGCGGTCGGCCCGGCTATCAGGACGGCGTCTGGAATGCCTCGGGTCAGGGCCTCACCTTCTCATGTTCGTCGTCACGCTGATCGCGCCACCCCTCTCGCCCGGTCTCGACCGGGACCTCGTTGCGAAGGTCGGCGACGTTCTCGGTTATGTCTACCGGGAAGACAAGCTCGACGAGACCCATGCGAGCGATCTCGTCCTCGACCGCGAACCGCTGTCCGGAGCCTGGGATGCAGCGCGCCGCCTCGCCGCCAGCCGACGCACGGATGCCGTTCTCCAGCGTTGCGAGGAACGGCGGAAATCGATCCTTGTCGCCGACATGGACTCCACCATGATCGAGCAGGAATGCATCGACGAACTCGCCGCCGAGATCGGCGTCAAGGATGCGGTGTCGAAGATCACCGCGCGGGCGATGAACGGCGAGATCGAGTTCGAATCCGCGCTGCGCGAGCGCGTCGCCCTGTTGCGCGGTCTGGGCGAGGAGGTCATCGGCAAGGTGATCGCGGAGCGCATCACGCTGGCAAAGGGTGGCGGGCAGCTCGTCTCCACCATGCGCGCGAACGGTGCCTATGCGGCCCTCGTCTCGGGCGGGTTCACCGCCTTCACGACGATCATCGCCGAGCGTCTCGGATTCGACGAGAACCGAGCGAACAGTCTTCTGGTGGAAGATGGAAAGCTCACGGGTCGGGTCGGCGAGCCGATCCTCGGCTCCGATGCCAAGGTGACGGCGCTTCTCGAAATCTCGCGCCAGCGCGGCGTCGATGTCCGCGACGCGATCGCCGTCGGCGACGGGGCCAACGATCTCGGCATGATTCGGCTCGCGGGAACCGGTGTCGCGCTCCACGCCAAACCGGCGGTCGCGGCGGAGGCCGAGCACAGGATCGATTACGGCGACCTGACCGCCCTCCTCTACATGCAGGGCTATCGCTCCGACGAGTTCGCCCCGGTCTGATCCATGCGACCGGAGACGTGCGGCACGGGAAGCCTCGGAAGGCTCAGATCCTGTGCCATTTGTCGCCGGCCGACTCGTCCGTCGCCTTCGATTCGACCCAGCCGCCGACCGAACCGTCCTTCAGATGCTCCCGCTTCCAGAACGGCGCCTTGGTCTTCATGAAATCCATGATGTAGGACGCAGCCTCGAAGGCTGCGCCCCGGTGCCTCGATGAGCAGGCGACGAAGACGATCTCCTCGCCCGGCGCGATCTTTCCATGGCGATGGGCGGCCCGCACGGCAATCAGCGGCCAGCGCTCGGCGGCCTCCTCGGCGATCTTGCGGATCTCCCGCTCGGCCATGCCGGGATAATGTTCGAGCTCGAGCGCCGACAGACGACCCTCTTCGTCCCGGCAATAGCCGATGAAGGTCACGAGGGCCCCGGCCGCACCCTCTCCGGAGAGGGCCTCGGTCTCGGCCGCGACGTCGATCCGTGCCTCGCCGACCGTCACCTTCGGGGCGATCGACTTCGAAGACATGGGCGAAGACCCGTTGGAGATGTCCGCTCCCTCGGACAGGGCGCTCGTATGGCCCTGGCTGCGATCGTACATCCCGGCAGCCATGTCGGCATGGACGCCGCCGCCCTGCGCTTCGTCCGCCATGGTCAGCCTCCGGTCATCGGGGGGAAGAGCGCGATCTCGCCGGCGCCGGCCAGCCGCTCGGAATGATCCACATGCTCCTGATCTATGGCGACGCGGATGATCTCGGGGACCTGCAGGGCGTATTCGTAGTTCTCGCCCCGGCTTCGCAGCCAGTCGAGAAGGTCCGAGACCGTCTCGACGCCGGCGGGCAGGGCCACCTCCTCATCGGATTTGCCGATGCGCTCGCGCACCCAGGCGAAATAGCTCAGCTTCATGACGACTGCCTCGAATTCCTCGTCTCTCGACGCTCAGATAGGATGGATGGCCCGGCGATGAAAGCGCAGGCGCGCGCTTGGCCCAGCCTCACACCGTCCCGTCATATTGCTCGTCCGTGACATGCTCCAGCCAGTCCACGGTGCTGCCGTCCTGACGCTCGTGGACGGCGATATGGGTCATCGCGCTGTCCTTGGCGGCGCCATGCCAATGCTTCTCGCCGGGTGCGAACATCACGACGTCGCCGGCCGAGACCTCGATCACGTCGCCGCAATCGCGCTGCACCCGGCCCCGGCCTTCGGTGATGTAGAGCGTCTGGCCGAGGGGATGGGTGTGCCAGGCCGTGCGGGCGCCCGGCTGGAAGGTGACGCGAGCGGCTCCGGCCCGGGCCGGCTCCGGCGCGGAAAACAGTGTCTCCACCGTCACGTCGCCGGTGAAGTAGTCTTGGGGCGCGGGATTGGTTTTCCGATCGGCGGCGCGGGTGACATCCATCGAAACACTCTCCTCAAATCACGGCAGGGCCTGTTCACCTGCCCGTTGAGATGGATCAGTTCACGCCCGAGGCGAGTGGCCGCGTGGCTTCGCCCAGCCAGTCCGCATCCTCAGCCGAAAGATGGGGCAAGAGTTCGCCCCGCACGCGGGCATGATAGGCATCGAGCCAGTCGCGCTCCTCCTCGGTCAGAAGCGCAAGATCCACGAGGCGGCGATCGATGGGGCAGAGGGTCAGGGTCTCGAAGCCCAGCATCGGCTTCTCGCCGCCTTCGATCGTCTCCTCCGGTGTCACGAGAACGAGGTTCTCGATGCGGATGCCGTAGGCCCCTTCCTTGTAGTAGCCGGGTTCGTTGGAGACGATCATGCCCGGCTCGAAGGCCGTCATGCCTCGGCGGGAGATCGACTGGGGACCCTCGTGGACAGCGAGGAAGGACCCGACGCCATGGCCCGTGCCGTGGGCATAGTCGACACCGGCCTTCCACAGGGCGATCCGCGCGAGGACGTCGATATCGACGCCGCGCGTGCCCTTGGGAAAGCGGGCGAGCGTGATCGCGATCATGCCCTTGAGAACGCGGGTGAACATCGCGCGCATCTCGGCCGACGGCTCGCCGATCGCGACCGTGCGCGTGATATCCGTCGTGCCGTCCTGATACTGGCCGCCGGAATCGAGAAGGAAGAGCTCGCCGTCTCCGAGGCTGCGATCGGTCTGGCGATTGACCCGGTAATGGACGATCGCGCCGTTCGGCCCGCTGCCCGAAATCGTGTCGAAGGAAATGTCCTGAAGCGGCATGCCGCCGGCCTCGCCGGCCTGCGCGCGCAGGCTCTCGAGACGTTCGGCCGCCGCGATCTCGGTGACCGAGCCCGGCGCCTGCCGGTCGAGCCATGCGAGGAAGGCGACCATGGCCGCGCCATCGCGGATGTGGGCGCTTCGGCTTCCGGCGATCTCCGCCTCGTTCTTGCGCGCGCGAGCGAGACGCACCGGGTCATCCATGAGCTCGGCGGTGCCACCAGCGCCCGCGACGATCTCGCCGATGGCAGCCGCGACCAGTTCGCGATCGAGACCGATCCTCGCGCCCGCGCTCGCCCGGCGCAGATGCTCTGCGAAATCACCATAGGCTTCGATCGCGCAGGTCTTTGTCAGGGCGTCGCGAACCTCCCCCGTCAGCTTCGTCTCGTCGACGAAAAGAACCGCGTCCGCGCTCTTCGTCACCACTGCGAAGGACAGGACGAGCGGCGTGTGCTCGACATCGCTGCCGCGGATATTGAACAGCCAGGCGACCGATGCGGGATCGGTCAGGACCGTCAGGTCGCATCCCGCCTTCTCCACGGCCTCCGCGATTTCGGCGATCTTCTCTTCGGCGCTTCGTCCGGCAAAGCGAAGGGGCTGGAGGCGGACGGGGCCGGCCGAGGCGGAGGGTCGATCGCTCCAGATCGCGTCGATCGGATTGCCGTCCAGGGTCACGAGCGTGCCGCCGCGCTTCTCGAGCGCGGTCTTCAGCCGCTCCGTCCCCGCAAGCGTCGTCAGCCATGGATCGATGCCGATGGTCGCGCCGCAGGCATGCTCCAGAAGATAGTCCGTCACCGACGTCTCGACCGAGGACACCGGCTCGAAGGCCGAAAGGTCGATCTGGCTGCGAAGCTGAAGCGTATAGCGGCCATCGGACAGAACGGCAGCGCGGTCCTTGAGGATTACGGCGGTTCCCGCAGAACCGGTGAAGCCGGTCAGCCATTCGAGGCGGGCTTCGGTGCGGGGGATGTATTCGTTCTGATGGCGATCGGCGCGCGGCACCACGAAGCCGTCGACACCGAGGGCGTCGAGGCGCGCGCGCAGCGCCGCCAGCCGATCCGCACTTTGCGAGGCGTCGCTGATTTCGTCGAAGCTCTGAAACATGCCTGATGATCCCGTCTGATGCCTTTGGAGCGGTCTGGAGCCTCGGATGGCCCGAGAACCGGGTCCACTTTTCGGTCCGATGCTGTAACGCGTTCGGCGCCCGCCCGCGAGGGCGATACCGTGCGTCTCTCGTTTCAGAGGCGCCGCGCCGCTGCAGAAGTCGCTTTCCGCGCCCTTAACGTCCGTCCATGTTGCATTGCAGCGAACGGAAGGCAGCTATGCGCCCGACACCCTGACTGACGGGCCGGGAACAAGCCATATTGCGTGCAGGGAGACAGGTCACCAGAAGGAATGAAGAGTATGGCTCAGAACGGTTACAACGATCCCTCCACCCGCAAGGCGTCGTCGGGCAAGGGCATGTTCCGCAACGCGCTCGACCGGATGATCGAAGCCCGCGAGCGTCAGGCCCGCGCCTATGTCCGCAACAATCTCGCTCTCTACGGCCGCGATATGGAGTCACTGCGCAATCTCATGCCCGTCGACCCCTCCGGTCCGACCCGCTGATGCGACGAAGCGCAGGCCCGAAAGGGTTCGCGCGGATCTCCCGAATATGATGAGCCCGTGCCGTCCGGCGCGGGCTTTTTCATGGGCGGCGCTCCCGGATCAGCCTCTGAGGAGCAGGGTCACCCATTCGCCGATCGGCAACGTCTTCTCGTGTTTCAGGCCTTCGGCGACGAACGCCTCCACCACTCCGTCGTGCTGGCTGTCCAGAATGCCGGAAAGGATGACGCGGCCCTGCGGCGCGAGGTGCCGGGCAAAGTCCGGCGCCATCTCCTTCAGGGGGCCGGCAAGCACATTGGCGACGATCAGATCGTAGGGAGCGCGCTCCTCGACCCGTGCCGAGGCGAAGCCGACCGCCTCCACGACCTCGACGAGAGTGCCGACGCCGTTCGCCGCGGCATTCTGCCGGGCGACCTCGACCGCGACGGGATCGATATCCGTGGCGAGCACCGCCATGCCGCCGAGCTTGGCGAGGCCGATCGCCAGTACGGCGCTTCCCGTCCCGAGGTCGAGCGTCGATCGCGGAAGCCGGCGCGAGACCTCCTCCTCGATCAGGGTGAGACAGCCCGCCGTCGTGCCATGATGGCCGGTTCCGAAGGCCATTCCCGCCTCGATTTCGATCGCGATGTCGCCCTCCGCCACCGCGTCCCTGTCATGGGCGCCGTGGACGAGGAACCGCCCGGCCCGCACGGGCTTGAGGCCGGCGAGAACCTCCGCCATCCAGTCCTTGTTCTCGATCGCCTCGCGCCCGACGCGCTCGACCGGGACACCTGCCGCGCGCGCGAAGTCGCCGGCCCGGTCGCCACCTTCCGGCACGTCGAGATAGGCGGCCGTCTCGAAGACCGCGTTCGCCTCGTCGATCTCGGTGATGGCGATGGGCGCACCCTCGTCCTCGAAGACGGGCTCGATCGCGGCATACCAGGCTTCGGCCTCGAGCTTGGTGCCCTTTACGTAATATCGGACCTGCATCGCATTCACGCCTTGTTCGTCATGACCTCGGTCGTGTGACGCGCGCGCTCCTCGCGCTTCACCTTGTCCGTCGTCGTGGCCTTCTCGATCTTCTCGCGGTCGCGCGCAAGGCGGGGCGGCGCGAAAGAGATGATGCGGTCGCCCTCCTGGGGCAGCCCCGCCCCTTCAACCGTGGAGAAGACGATCGCGCCGGACGGCTTGATCCACAGGATCACCTCGGCCTCCTCGGGCCGGCCGGCCCTGAAGTCCTCGTAGTCGAATTCCTCGGTGAGTCGGGTCGACTGGAAGACCCAGCCCTGATCGATCATCCCGTTCAGTTCGGGATAGGTCTTGCCGGGCTTGAACAGCGGCAGGCCGCCGATGGTGAAGTTCATGGAGCGGCGCTCCGAGCCCCCGCTCCGCCCGATCTGGAAGACGTTCGAGCGCCCGATCTCGGGCGCGAAGTCGGTGGTGATCAGCGCATTGTAGGCGTCGTTGTCGGTGGCGGCGACGAGATGATCGAACCGGGCGAGGTTGAGGTTGTGGTGCGCCGCCTCCGAAAGAATTTCCCCGTACCAGGTCTCGACTTCGGAATAGCGGGCTTCGGAAATGTGCACCCAGTTGTCGTCGGCGATCAGCACCGGCACCTCGTCGGTCTTCAGCCGTTTGGCGAAGGAGATGGTGAAGGGCGAGGAGCCGACGAGCAGGATGCCGGGCCGGTTGGCAGCCTTCAGGCCGAGGAGCCTCGAGAGGGGCCCCAGCGAGAAGCCGTGCAGGAAGATCGTCATCGCCACCACCGCGAAGGTGTAGGCGATCATCTGCTGGCCGTCGGCGACGCCGAGATCGGTCAGGGTCGCGCCGAAGAGGCCGGCGACGGCCACGGCGACGATACCGCGCGGGGCGATCCAGCTGACCAGCAGCCGCTCCTTCCAGTCGAGACCCGTGCCGATGGTGGCAAGTCCGATCGCGATGGGCCGCACCACCGCCATGACGACGAGGATGAAGAACAGCGCCTCCCATTGGAGGCTGAGAAGGGTCTCCATCTGCAGGGATGCGGTGAGCGCGATGAAGAGGCCCGAGACGAGCAGGATGGTGATCGTCTCCTTGAAGCGGCGAAGCTCGCTGAGGGAAGAGATCTTCGAATTGGCCATGGTGATGCCCATGACCGTCACGGTGAGGAGCCCGGCTTCCTCCAGCACCATGTTCGTCAGCGCATTCATCGCGACGACGGCGGCGAACAGGATGGGTGCCTTGAGATATTCGGGCGAATGGCCACGCGCAAACAGCCAGCTCAGCGCCTTTCCGGCGAGAATGCCGCCGCCGATCGCGAGGATGAGGGCCAGGAAGAGCGAGAAAACGAGGCTCTCCGCCTCGTGGTTTCCGTGAAGAACGAGATAGCCTTCGAACGCGACCACGGCGAAGAGCGCGCCGACCGGATCATTGACGATCGCCTCCCATCTCAGGATCGAGGCGGGGCGGCTCTTCAGCTTGGCGTTTCTGAGGAGCGGCATGATGACGGTCGGGCCGGTGACGACGAGAAGGGCACCGAGAACCATGGAGGTCGGCCAGGACAGGGCGCCGACATAATGGGCGGCGAGCGCCGTCATGACCCAGACCATGGGACCCGAGAAGAGGACGATGCGCCGGACCGCCACGGAGGTCTCGCGAATCTCGCGGAAGTTGAGGGTCAGGCCGCCCTCGAAGAGAATGATCGCGACCGCCGTCGAGACGAGCGGGGTATAGAGCTCACCGAAATCGGCGGCCGGATTCATCATCCCGGTGAACGGCCCGAAGACCAGTCCGACGGCAAGCAGCAGAACGATGGCCGGGAGTTGCAGCTTCCAGGCGACCCATTGAGCCGCGATGCCGGCAAAGCCGATGACCGCGATTTGAAAGGCGAGATCGCTCATTCAGGTTCGTTCCGATGCATTGTCAGATGGGAGAGCGCGCCGCAGATCGCGCGCGACAGGTCGTGGACGCCGAAGATAGCTCCGGCGGTCCGGACGGAAAGGATCGTCCGGCCTTCCCGGTTCCCGATCGCCCGGGCGGGGTCAGCTATGCAAAAGCATGGGGTGCGCGCCGGCCGGCCGCAATCAGGCTCCGGTCAGGCGTTCCAGCTTGGCCTTGGCCGTCTCCGCCTTTTCCCCGTAGGCGATCGTGCCCGCGAAATGCCCGGCCTCGTCGATGAGGAAGGTCGTCGCCGTGTGGTTCATGTTGTAGTTCTCGCCCTCGCCGTCCTTCTGGGCGAAAACGCCCCAGCTGCCGATCATCTCCGCGACCTTCTCGGGCTCGCCGGTGATCGCCAGAACGTCATCGGAAAGCGCACCGACATAATCCTTCAGGATCGCGGGCGTATCGCGCTCCGGGTCGACGGTGACGAAGACGATCTGGAACGGATCGCCGCCCTCCTCGGCGATCTGCTTCTGGAAGCCGGAGAGTTCGTAGAGGGTCGTCGGGCAGACCTCGGGACAATGGGTGAAGCCGAAGAAGACCGCCGAGGGACGGCCGCGCAGCGCCTGTTCGGTCACCGCATCGCCGTTCTGGTCGACGAGCTGGAAGGGCGAGCCGTAGGGCTCGTCGGCGACCGCGGGACGGCCGCTGCCCTGCATCGCCCAGAAGACGGCAAGGGTCGCGCCCGCGAGCAAGGCGACGGCGACCCACAGGACGAGTCTTACAGCTTTCATATGGTTCCACTCCATTGTCCGGGGGCTCGACGCGTCGAGGCCTGGCTCAGAAGCACAGGGCCCAGCCATCGGAAAGGGCCTGCAACAGGATGTCCTCGCCATAGATCGCCCAGCCTGCGACGGCCGCGAACGTCACCCCGCCGAGAAGACAGAGGCCCAGGAGCGGCGCCCAGACCGGCAGGGCCGCCCCATCGCCGCTCTTGTCGGTCCGCATAACCATGGTGCACCCCTCGATGACGCGGCCGCTCGGCCGCCCGAATGTCCCGTCATGTTTCGAGGAACCGGTTATCATCATGGCAGCCTATGATCCAGACGCCGACCCCTCACATCTCCAATTGCGATTTCGCGATGGCCGGCCGAAGGTCCACCAGAGTGCCGTGACCAAAGGCTGCAGCCTCGGCGATCATGTGGAGATCGGACCCCGCGTTACCCTGCGCGAGGTCACGGTGGGCGCCTTCTCCTACTTCGAGAGCGGCGGCGAGGCCGCTTACGCCGCGATCGGCCGGTTCTGCTCCATCGCCCCCAATGTCCGCATCAATGCCCTCGCCCATCCGCTCGAACGCATCACCACCCACAAGATCGCCTATCGTCCGAACGAGTATTTCCGTTGGCGGCAGGTCGACCAGACCTTTCTCGACGAGAGGCGCGCAAACTCCGTGACCATCGGCAACGATGTCTGGATCGGCCAGAATGCCGTCGTGATGCCCGGCGTAACCATCGGCGACGGGGCGGTGATCGGGGCCAATGCCGTCGTCACGCGCAGCGTCGCGCCCTTCACGGTCACCGCCGGCGTTCCGGCCCGCCCGATCCGCAGGCGCTTTACGGACGATGTCTGCGACAGGATCGAGGCGCTCGCCTGGTGGGACTGGCCGAATGACGTCCTCTTCGAGGCGGTGCCCGACATGGCCGAACTGCCGATCCTCGCCTTTCTCGACAAGTGGGAGGCCTACGCGCCCGAGGCGTGAGTCGTCCGCCCCTCGCTGATCGCGAAATAGGTGAGAGCGGCTGCCGGCAGCCCGGCGCCGACCAGGCAGATCGCCGCCCAGCCGAAGTTCTCCAGAAGCGGACTCGCGAGCGAGGAGCCGAGCGCGCCGCCGAGGAAGAAGGTGGTCATGTAGACGGCGTTCAGCCGGTTCCGGATCGTCTCGTTCAGCTGGTAGATCTCGCGCTGGCCGAGGACGAGATTGGCCTGGACGCCGAGATCGATCACGATACCGGCGAGAAGCAGCGGCCAGAACACCGTCTTGCCGAACCAGGCGAGGACGAAGGCGGCGATCGCCAGCGAGATCGCGATCACCGTGCCGCGCCGGGCATGGCCGCGATCGGCGAGCCGCCCCGCCACCGGGGCCGCGAAAACGCCGAAGACGCCTGCCAGCGTGAACAGGGCGACGCCGCTCGATGTGAAGTTGAACGGCTCGCGGAACAGGATGATCGGCGCGGCGGTCCAGAACATCGAGAAGGAGGCGAACATCGCCGCATGGTAGAGCCCGCGCCGTCGCAGCACCGGTTCCTCGATGAAGAGACGGCCGAGCGAGGCGATGAGGTCGCCGTAACCCTTGCCCGCGCTCGGACGCCGCTCGGGAACGAGAAAGAGGCCCGCGACGAGGATCGCGCCGACGGCGAGACCCGACACGCCGAACACGCCGCGCCAGCCCAAATATTCGGCGAGAAAGCTCGCGATCGGCCGGGCGAGAAGGATGCCGCCGAGGAGCCCGGTCATCACGTTTCCGACGACGGCGCCGCGCTGGCTCGCCGGCGCGAGATTGGCGGCGAGCGGCACGATCATCTGGGCGGCGCAGGAGGTAATGCCGACGAGGAGGGTCATCGCGAAGAGCGCCGCAAGACCCGGCAGGAGGGCGAGCCCGGCAAGGCTCACGAGATTGAGGGCCGTCGTCGCGAGGATCAGCTTGCGGTTCTCGACGATATCGCCGAGCGGAACCAGAAGAACGAGGCCGATCGCATAGCCGACCTGCGCGGCCGTGACGATGAAGCTTTCCAGCGAGACCGGCAGCCCGGTATCGGCGCCGATCAGCGCGACCAGCGGCTGGGCATAATAGAGATTGGCCGCGAGCGCCCCGCAGGCGAAGGCGAAGAGGATGGTGAGACCGGTCCCGATGCCGCGAGCGCCATCCGGCTCGGCGATGGGAGCGTCTGCCGCGTCGGTGTTCTGGATCATGGCCCTGTCGATCTGCGTCGCGATGGCCGAAGGCTCTGCGCCGCGCTGGGAACCGAATTCAATGCGGTTGGGAGATAGTCCGCACGAAGGACGCAGGCAACGCGGTAGACGGTGAGTCCCCGCCTCGCGAACGCGGCTCGGTCCGTGCCCCGATCAAAAGGCGTACGGAACGATTGCAATCCCGACCATGAAACGGTTCTTGTTGCACGCCGAACCCTGAGCAGGAGCCCTTGCCGTGAAAACCCTTCCCATCTACCAGGTCGATGCCTTCACGCGCGAACTCTTCGCCGGCAATCCGGCGGCCGTCGTTCCGCTGACGGAATGGCTGCCCGACGAGACGATGCTGAGGATCGCGGCGGAGAACAATCTTTCCGAGACCGCCTTCTTCGTCCCGGCGGGCGAATCCCGATGGGAGCTGCGCTGGTTCACGCCGGCGACCGAAGTGCCGCTCTGCGGACATGCGACCCTCGCGACTGCCTTCGTCCTCACCGAATGTCTCGGGATCGAGGCGAGTTCGCTGACGTTCCAAACCCGTATGTCCGGCGAACTCCACGTCACCCGTGGCACGGACGGCCGCTTCGACATGCGGTTTCCCGCCCGCTCCTGGACGCCGCACGAAAACCATGACGGTCTCTCCGCCGCGCTCGGCACGGCCCCGAGCGAACTCTTCTTCACCATGGTCGAGGGCGAGACCTCCTTCCTCGCCGTCTACGAACGGCCGCAGGAGGTGCGCGATCTCGACCCCGACATCCGTGCGCTCGCGGCGGTGCGGTCGCGCAACGTGATCGCGAGCGCGCCCGGCAGCGACGTGATCGTGACGGCACGGGGCGAGTCGGCGGAGGCGGACGGGCTCGACTTCGTCAGCCGCATGTTCGCGCCCAATGCCGGTATCGACGAGGACCCCGTCACCGGATCGGCCCATTGTCTGCTCGCGCCGTTCTGGGGCGAGCGGCTGAGCAAGACGCAGCTCAGGGCAAGGCAGGTCTCGGAGCGTGGGGGCGATCTGTGGTGCGAGGTCGAGGACGGGACGGTGGTCGTGTCTGGCTATGGCGTTCTCTATCTCGAAGGGCGCATCAGGGTGCCGGACTGACACATGCGCCAGGCGGGTCATTCCTCCCCGATGGAGAACGGGAATGATCGCTTGCGCTTTCCCGCGCGCTCGGCCAAAGCGCTCGGATGCCTCTCGACATTCTCCTTCTCCTCGTCGCTGCAGCCTTCCTTGCCGGCTATATCGATGCCGTGGCCGGCGGCGGCGGTCTGATCACAATCCCGGCCCTCCTCCTGTCGGGCATGGACCCCCTGACCGTTCTCGGCACGAACAAGGTGCAGGGCGTGTTCGGATCGGCCTCGTCCACCATCGCGTATGCCGCGAAGGGGCATGTGGACCTGAAGAGCCAGTGGCCCGCCGCTCTCGCATCCGCCATCGGATCGGTGCTCGGAGCGCTCGCGGCCTTCGTGGTTCCGACGAGCGTTCTGGAGACGGCCCTTCCCTTTCTCCTCGTCGCGGTCGCCCTCTTCTTCGCCTTCCGCCCCGGCCTCGGCGATCTCGACCGGGAACGGCGCATCTCGCCCTTCCTGTTCATCGGCTTCGTCGTGCCGCTGATCGGCTCCTATGACGGGCTGTTCGGCCCCGGCACCGGCTCCTTCTTCATGATCGCCTTCGTCACGCTGGCGGGATACGGCGTCCTCAAGGCGACCGCCCATACCAAGCTTTTGAACTTCGCCTCCAATTCCGGCTCACTGGCGGTCTTCATTTTCGGCGGCGCGGTGATGTGGAGCGTCGGCCTGTCGATGGGCGTCGCCCAGTTCCTCGGCGCCCGGCTCGGTGCCGCGACCGCCATGCGCTTCGGCTCCAGGGTGATCCGCCCGCTCCTCGTCGTCACCTGTCTGGCGCTGGCGACGAAGCTGCTCATCGGATAAGCCGCACGGCATGTCGAAGCCAGCCGCCATCATGCTTCAGGGCACCGGATCGGACGTGGGCAAGTCCGTTCTCGTCGCCGGCCTCTGCCGCCTGTTCACCCGGCGCGGGCTCGCGGTGCGCCCGTTCAAGCCGCAGAACATGTCGAACAATGCCGCCGTCGCGCGCATTCCGGATACGGCGGAGTTCGGCGAGATCGGCCGGGCCCAGTGGCTGCAGGCGCTCGCCTGCCGCACGCCGGCCAGCGTCCTCATGAACCCGGTTCTCCTGAAGCCGCAATCGGAGACCGGCAGCCAGATCGTGCTGGCGGGCAAGATGGCCGGAACCGCCGGGGGGCGGGACTATCAGAGCCTCAAGGGCCGGTTTCTCTCGACCGTTCTCGAAAGCTTCGAGCGTCTCGGCGAAGAGGCCGATCTCGTCATCGTGGAGGGCGCGGGCTCGCCCGCCGAGATCAATCTGCGCGCCAACGACATCGCCAATATGGGGTTTGCGACGGCGGCGAAGGTTCCGGTCGTCCTTGTCGGCGACATCGATCGCGGGGGCGTGATCGCCTCGCTGGTCGGGACCCATACGATCCTCTCCGACGAAGACCGGGCGATGATCGCGGGGTTTCTGATCAACAAGTTTCGCGGCGACGTCTCGCTCTTCGACGAGGGGCTGACCGCGATCGAGCGCTTCACCGGCTGGTCTTCGCTCGGCGTCGTGCCGCACCTTGCCGCAGCGAGCCGGTTGCCGGCCGAGGATTCAGTCGCGCTCGAGCGGCTGGCGCAGGCCGAGGCCCGGCCCGGCGATCTCGTCGTCGCCGTTCCGCGCCTCGGCCGGATCGCCAATTTCGACGATTGCGACCCCCTCGCCCACGAGCCCGGCGTCTCGCTCGTCTTCGTCGCCCCCGGTGACCCGATCCCGGCCGAGGCGCGCCTCGTTCTCATTCCAGGCTCCAAGTCGACCATCGCCGACCTCGCGGCCTTTCACCGAAACGGCTGGGACCGCGACCTCGAACGCCATCTGGCGCGAGGCGGCCACGTCGCGGGCCTGTGCGGCGGCTACCAGATGCTCGGTCGCAGCATCGCGGACCCGGACGGCATCGAAGGCGAGATCCGCTACGCCGAAGGCCTCGGGCTTCTCGACGTCGAGACCGTCCTCGCGCCGACGAAAACGGTGCGAGAGGGCATCGCCCGCGATCTCGAAGGCCGGCCACTCCAGGGTTACGAGATCCATCTCGGCGAGACGACGGGGCCCGACCGCGAGCGGCCGGTCTGCGTCCTCGGCGGCACACCGGAGGGCGCGAGACGCGCGGACGGGCGGGTCTTCGGCACCTATCTCCACGGCATCTTCGCCAATGACGGCTTCCGGCGCGAGACGCTGCGGGCGCTCGGTCATGAGGTCTCGGGTGCCAGCTATCGCGAGGGCATCGAGACCGCGCTCGACGCGATCGCCGAGGCGCTCGAGACGGTCGTCGATTGCGATGCGCTCCTCGCGATCGCCAGACGGCGCGGCTGACGCGGGATCGGGCAGGATCGAGGCCCCGAAGGACGCGAACCGCCAAATCGCCAGCCGCGACCTCGCTTTCGCCGCATGCTTTCCGTTTGCTGCCGGCCGAGCGAGCGGATAGGATCGAAGATCATGAGCAACATCGCCACAGGGCGGCCCGGCCGCTTCGCCATCCTTGCCAATCCGACGCGCTTTCTGGAGCTTTCCGGCAAGGTGCAGCCCTGGGTCTACGGGGCGGCGATCGCGTTCGTCCTCGCCGGGCTCGGCCTCGGCTTCCTCGCGCCCGAGGATTACCAGCAGGGCGCGACGGTGCGCATCATGTTCATCCATGTGCCCTTCGCCTGGCTCTGCATGATGATCTGGACGGTGATGGCGGTTTCGGCCCTCGGCACCCTCGTCTGGCGCCACCCGCTCGCCGATGTCTCGATCAAGGCGGCCGCCCCCATCGGCGCGGTCTTCACGGTGCTCGCCCTCCTCACCGGATCGATCTGGGGCCGGCCGATGTGGGGCACGTGGTGGGTCTGGGACGCGCGGCTGACCTCGGTCTTCGTCCTCTTCATCATGTATCTCGGCCTCATCGCGCTGACGCGCGCGCTGGACGAGCCCGGCAAGGCGGCACGTCCCGCCGCGATCCTCGTCCTCGTCGGATGGGTGAACATTCCGATCATCAAGTTCTCGGTGGACTGGTGGAACACGCTGCACCAGCCCGCGAGCGTGATCCGGGCCGACGGCCCCTCCATGCCGCCCGAATTCCTGACGCCGCTTCTTCTGTCGGCCGCAGGCTTCACGCTGCTCTTCTTCGCGCTGCACCTCACCGCCATCCGCACGGAGATCCTGCGCCGGCGCGTCGAGGCCCTCTCCAAGCTCGCGGCCCGCAAGGCCGAGCGCTCTGATGCCGGGGTGGCGTCGTGAGCGGGGCCTATACCGGTTTCATTCTCGCGGCCTACGGCTTCTCGGCCCTCGCCATCGGCGGCCTTGGCCTGTGGACCTATCTCGATGCCCGAGCCCAGCGCCGGGCCCTCGCCGATCTCGATGCCCGCGGCATCAGGCGCCGGTCGGACGGCTCGGCACGCAGCGACACACAGAAAGGCGCGGCATCCCGATGACGCCGAACGACGACACCCGGGCGAAGAAGTCCGCCCGCAGGCGCGGACTTCTCGTCGCCCTGCCGCTCCTCTGTTTCGCAGGGCTCGCCGGTCTCTTCTTCTACGCGCTCCACCAGAACCAGCTCGGCCGCGACATCACCGAAATCCCCTCGGTTCTCATCGACAAGCCGGCGCCCCGGACGGTCCTGCCCGCGCTGGAAGGCGTCCAGACGGCCGACGGCACACCGCTGCCCGGGCTCGACATGACGGCACCCCACGACAAGCCGATGCTGGTGAACGTGTTCGCCTCGTGGTGCGGCCCGTGCCGCCAGGAGCATCCCTTCCTGATGGAGCTTGCCAAGGACGACCGGCTGGACCTCGTGGCCATCAACTACAAGGACAAGCCCGCGAATGCGCGCGGCTTCCTCTCAGCCCTCGGAAATCCGTTCTCGGCGATCGGCGTCGACCAGAAGGGCGCGGCGACCATCGACTGGGGCGTCTACGGCGTTCCCGAAAGCTTCCTCGTCGCGCCCGACGGCCGGATCGTCTACAAGCAGACCGGACCGTTCTCAGAGCAATCCTATCGCGAGAAGTTCCTGCCCGCACTCGAGCGGGTCCTGAACGGAGAGGCCGCCTCGCCCTCCGCCCCGACGAGTTGAGGCGGGAACCGGAACGGATCCCGATCGGCAGGGCCTTGCGGGATCGCGAACGAAACAGCTCGCAGGGAACCCGGACGCCCGTCCGGGCGCTCGCAGCTCCCTGGCGCGACGCGAGGCGGATCAGCCCGCCGTCTCGGCTTCCTGTCTTGCGGCCAGAAGGGCGTTGACGAGACCCTCCGGCGTCGAGGGCTTCGAGCAGAAACACGCATTGGGATAGCGGTTCGAGATCTGGGCCGGATCGAGATGACCGGAATGGAAGACGATCGGGATCTCCCGGTCGCGGATCACGTCGGCCACGGGGAAGACGTCACCGTCCTCGAGGCGCACGTCGAGAATGGCGATGTCGAAGCATGACCCGTCGACCGCCACTCTCGCCTCGCGGGATGTCGCGAACGGTCCGATCACCTCGGCGCCCTCGAATTCCACGGTATCGGTGATATCCATCGCGACGAGCGCCTCGTCCTCGGCCACGAGGACCCGAAGGCCTTTCAGGGTCTCGATGCTCATGCGGCGTAAGGTATGGCAAGTGTCATGCGACGCTCCCGATCGGTCCGTTCGACCTCGTAACTAGCGCGCAACTGGGTGATGGAGAACTCCACGAGGCGCGAGCCGAACCCCTTCACCTTGCCGTCCTCTTCCGGCTGCGGCGTCTTGAAGCGTTCGCGCCAGTCGACGAGGATCTGATCGTCCTGCGACACCGACCATGTCAGGCTCAGCCCCTCGCCGTCCTCGCCGAGCCCTCCATACTTGGTGGCATTGGTCGCCCATTCGTGGAAGATCAGCGCGAATGCCGTGAGCTTCTCCACGCCGATGACGAGTTCGGGCCCCTTCACGACGACATTGTCGCCATCACGGAAGGGTTCGAGGATCGACTTGGCGAGATCGGACATCATCACGCTCGTCGAGCCGCGGGTGGCCTGGGTCAGCGAATGCGCGTTGCCGAGGGCGGTGATGCGGGCACGCACGGACCGCGCCATCTCGTCGACGTCCGAAGCCGTGCGGGCGGCCCCCGTCACCATGCTGGAGATCACAGCGAAGAGGTTCTTCACCCGGTGGTTCATCTCGTGCAGCAGGAATTCGCGCTGCTCGGCCGAACGGACCTCGCGCGTGACGTCGATCGAGACGCCGAGGATCCGGCCCTTCCCGGAACCGGCGATGTAACGCCCGAAGCCGCGAAGGCTGATGGAGGAGCCGTCGGGACGCTCGACCCGGAACGTCTCCTCGAAATCGCTCTGTCCCTCGACGGCCGCGCGAAGCGCACGCTCGACCGCCGGACGATCCTCCTCGGCGATCCTCGCCATCATCTCGGACAGATCGTTCGCCTCCATTCCGAAGAATCGAAGTTCCGTCTCGTCGGCGAGCACGGTGCCGTCGTCGATGCAATACTCCCAGATGCCGATGCCGGCGATGACGCAGGCGAGCCGCAACCGCTCGCGCTGCTCCTCCAGCGCCGCCTGGATATCCAGAACCTCCGTCACATCGGTGAGGACGATCGTCGCGCCGTCCACCGTGCCGTCGAGAAGGAGGTAGGGCATGACCCGCATCGAATAGCGCCGCGAGCCGTCCTTCAAGGCGATGGTGCGGATGGCAGGGTCCCTCCCGGCCAGGACGGCGCGCGCATCGGCGAGGAAACCGTCATCGGCCAGGTGGCTCGCGACATCGGAGAGATACCGTCCCCGGTCTCCGTCACGTAAGGGGAAGACCTCGAGCGCTGCATCCGTGAAGTTCCGGATGCGCAGATCGGAGTCCACGACGACGACCGCGAGCCGCGTCGATTCGAGGAAGTTGCGAAGATCGGAATTGGCGATCGAGACCTGGTCGACCTTCGACTTCAACTCGTCGTTGACCGTCGACAATTCCTCGTTCGTCGACTGAAGCTCCTCGTTCATCGACATCATTTCTTCGTTGGAACTCTTCAGTTCCTCGTTCGCGGTCTCCAGTTCCTCGACCGCGCCGCGCAGCTTGTGCCGCGTGACCCTCAGTTCTTCCTCCAGTTCGTGGGTCGCGTCCTCGGTGGAGCGCAGTTCCGCCATGTCGTCGTCGTCGGAAGGATCGAAGCCCGCTTTGTCGCGGAAGACGACGAGAGCGGTCCCATCCGGCAGGGGGTCGGCGATCACATCGAGCTTCTGGCTGCCGAATTCGGCCCGCACCGTCACATCGCGCGCGATCGTCCGGCTCCGGTCGTCGACCGCCTGCCGGATCAGGGTCGGCAGGACTTCGCGCAAGCCGGGGCGGGCGACGGTGGTGACGACGATGCGCCCGGAATTCGTGCTCGGGAATTCGAGATATTTGGACAGCCGTCCGGTGGACTGAAGCATGTCGCCATCGCGATTGCAGACGACGCTCGCAGGAGCGTAGCGATCGAGAAGGCGCCGGGCCGGCGCGCTCTCCTCGGTCAGCCTCTGGGGCGAGTCGTCGCCGGAATCGCGGTTCGGCGAACTGGAGCCGCGCCGATCGGGAGCGAGGCGGATCGGATAGGGCGTGCGCCCTTCGAGCCGGCGGAAGATCCGGGCCTGCCGGTCGATATCGGCGAACATGTCCTCATGGCGCCCGATGCTTTCCGAAGGCCCGAGAAACAGCGTTCCGCCCGGCTTCAGGGCGTAGTGCAGGATCGGGAAGACCTGCCGCTGCAGTCGCTCGTCGAAATAGATCAGGATGTTGCGGCAGGAGATCAGATCGAGGCGGGAAAAGGGCGGGTCCTTGATGAGGCTGTGAGAGGAGAACCGGATCATGTCCCGGATCTTCCCGCTCATCTGGAAGTAGCCGTCATGGGCGATCGTGTAGTTCTCGCGCAGGTCCTCCGGGATGTCGGCCATCGCCGAGGAGGGATATTTGCCTTCGCGCGCCGTCGCCAGCATCCGCTCGTCGATATCGGTCGCGAAGATCTGGACATAGGGGCGGTCGCGCCGGCCCCGGAGGGCGTCCGCGAAGAGGATCGCGATCGAATAGGCCTCCTCGCCGCTGGAGCAACCCGGCACCCAGATCCGGATCTCCTCCTCGGCCTCGGCCCCGTCCACCAGCGGCCTCACGACCTCCCGGTCGAGAACCTCGAACATCTCGGAGTCCCGGAAGAAACGGGTGACGTTGATCATCAGGTCGCGGAACAGGGCGTCGCATTCTTCCGAGGAGCCGCGAATTCGCTCCAGATAACGCTGCGGCGTCTCGATGCCGAGAACCTTCATGCGGCGCTCGATCCGCCGCACCAGCGTCGTTCGCTTGTAGCCGGAGAAATCGTGTCCGATCGCCTCGCGCAGGGCCCCGCACATGTCGTCCACATGGTCGGCGACCACGGACGCGGCCTCGTGCCTCGGCCTGTCGGTTCCGCCGGTCTCGAAGAAGGCCCGCAGGCAGTCGAGGATCGCGGACGGAGAGCGGACGAAATCGACGAGACCGGTGCCTACCGCCGAAACCGGCATGCCGTCGTATTTCGCCGTATCGGGGTCCTGCGCGATGCAGAGACCGCCATATTCCTTGATGGCCCTGAGGCCCGTCGTCCCATCGGCGCCCGTGCCCGACAGGATCACGCAGGCCGCGTTCGGGCCCTGGTCCCTCGCAAGGGATTCGAAGAAGTCGTCGATCGGACGGCGCAGGCCGCGCGGCTGCGAGAATTCCGTCAGTTCGAGCCGGCCGCCGAGAATCTCGAGCTTCTTGCCGGGCGGAATGACGTGAACCTCTCCGGGCCGCACGTATTCGCCGCCCTCGATCTGCCGCACGGGCATCGAGGTGCATCGCCCGAGCAGTTCGGCAAGCAGGCTCTGATGCGTAGGATCGAGATGCTGGACGATGACGAATGCGAAAGCGGTATCGATATTGGTCTCGGTCAGCATCTCGCGGATCGCCTCGAGGCCACCCGCGGAGGCCCCTACCCCGACGACGGGGACAGCGACCCTAGTCTGTGCGTCCAAATTTCCGGATCCTTCTGGAACTATCGGCCTGAGACATAAAAGCAGGCCGCTCCTGTCACAAGCCGCACGCCGCACTAACATGTCGCACCCATGCCATTGGGCAATCGGACAGTGTCCGTTCGGCGTCAGAGGATCGGCTTGTCAGCTAACGATCGATGTTCGCCAAAAAAAGGAAATACCATGGATTCCAGTCTCGAAACCTCGCTGGCGAAGTTCGCCGAGAACGCGCGGGTCGCGGTCACGATCGCCGAGGCGGGGGCGCCCGACCTGCCGCTCAACCTCGTCAACCCCCGCTTCTGCGAGCTTTCCGGATACGAGGCGGACGAATTGATCGGCAAGAACTGCCGGCTTCTGCAGCGCGACGAGCGCGACCAGCCGGGCCGCGAGGAGATCAGGGGCTTCCTCAAGAACCCCGCCTCCCAGACGATCCGCACGACGCTTCTCAACTTCCGCAAGGACGGAACGCCCTTCATCAACCTCGTCCTGATGACGAAACTGCTCGATGCACGCAATCGCGTTCGATTCATCTTCGCCTCTCAATTCGACGTGACACGGATCACCGAGCGCGAGATGAACACCCACGAGGAGAAGCTCGTCGGCGATGTCGAGCGGATGGGATCGATCGTTCGCGAGCATCGGCACATCATGAACACGTCCTACGACACCATCGCCAATTCGATGGCGCAGATCGCCAAGTCGCGCCTCGCCCTCGACGAAAGTCGCTGACCGGTCCGGCGGCCGCGACAGGCCTTTCCCGTGACCGCCATCTCAGCCACCCTTACGACCAGCAGCTTTCGATCTCCTGACAAGTCGCAGCGATGACGTCGAATGCAGAACCCCGCAAGACCGGGGCTTCGGCCATGTCGCGGGGGTTTCTTGCCTGAAGACCCGGTTCCGGCCCTTGCCTCACCCGGCCGGGTGCCGAAAACATGTCTCGTTCATGCGATCCGCCCCGTGGGTCGCATTCAGGCAGGAGACGGAAGAATGAGCGCTCATGCATCGGGCCGGACGGGCTGGACCCGTCTCAACGTCCTTCTTCACTGGGCCGTCGTGCTGCTCATCCTCGCCCAGTGGATCGAGGCCGAGTGGATGGAAACCCTGTGGGACAGCGTCACGGAAGGCGAACAGATCGGAACGACCGGTCTCGTGCTCGGCTACACCCATATCGTCTGCGGCACCTTCATCCTCGCAGCCGCTCTCGTCCGCCTCCTCGACCGGTTCGTGAACGGGCGTCCCCCTTATCCCGCGAGCAATCCGAGTTGGACGATGTGGCTGTCGAAGATCACCCATTTCGGGCTGTACGGGATCATCATCGTCATGCCGGCCCTCGGCCTTGCCGCGTGGTGGACGGGCAATGACGAATTCGCCCACTGGCATACGCGCCTCTGGGACCCGCTGCTGATCCTCGCCGGCCTGCATATCCTCGGCGCCCTCGCCGAACACTTCTATTTCCGGACCGATTCGCTCGCCAAGATGGTTCCGGGCCTGTCGGAGCCGAGGGGCGGCGGACGAAACGATCTCGCCTAGACCGGTCCGTGTGACGCCTATGCGGCAGGAATTCCGCAGAGGGTCCTGTGCAGGCGCTTACCAGAAATCCGGGATCGCCTCGCTGAGATGGCCGCCGAGGCGCAAGGGCGCGACACGTTCGGCAAGGCCGGTGCGATCGGACAGGTCGACGGCGAGGCCGCAGATGGTCGCAGCACCGCTCGCGGCCTCGAACCGCCCCTTGGGAATCTTGGTCACGAAGCGGTTGAGCGGCTCCTCCTTGTCCATGCCGAGGGAGGAATCGTAGTCGCCGCACATGCCGGCATCGGACTGATAGGCGGTGCCGCCGACCAGGATCTGGTGATCGGCCGTCGGGACATGGGTGTGTGTGCCGACGACGACGCTCGCCCGTCCATCGAGGAAATGCGCCATGGCCTGCTTCTCGCTGGTCGCCTCGGCGTGGAAATCGACGACGATGGCGTCGGCCTGCGTCCCGAGCGGGCAGGAGGCGACGAGATCGTCGGCGCAGGCGAACGGATCGTCGAGATCGGGCGCCATGAAGACCCGGCCCATGATGTTGGCGACGAGGACGCGCGCCCCGTTCCGCGCGACGAACAGTCCCGAGCCGGATCCGGGCGCACCCTTGGGATAGTTGAGGGGGCGGAGGAATTGCGGCTCCTGCGGCGCGAACTGGAGTGCCTCGCGCTGATCCCAGACATGATTGCCGGTGGTGACCACGTCGGCGCCCGCATCGATCGTCGCCTGGAAGATCTCGCGGGTGATGCCGAAGCCGCCGGCCGCGTTCTCACCGTTCACCACGACGAAATCGAGACCGTGATCGTGGACGAGGCCTGGAAGGCGGTCGAAGACGGCCGTGCGCCCCGTGCGCCCGACCATGTCGCCCAGAAAGAGAAATCGCATTCAACCGCTCCGGCCCGGATATCGAGGCGTCGAGCCATGAACCATTCCGCCGCGCCCTGTCGACCCCTCGGCGACGGGGCGCGGCGGAAAGCCCGCAAGATTCTCTTTGCCGCCCCACGAGAGCGGCCCGGGCTGCCGGCCCAAACCTTCGCCGCGACGTTCAGGCGCGACGCAGGCTCATACCGAGGATCGCCCGTCGAGACTCGAGACCCTCGGGTCTCAGCCGTGCTTCGCCTTGGCATCCTGGAGCTTGTCGAGGGCGCGCTTGACGGCCGGGCGCCGGCCGATCCGCTCCACCCAGTCGGCGAGCGCGTCGTATTTCTCGGTGCCATGGCCGGAGAGTTCCTTCAGGCCCGACTTCGCCCAGCTCCAGTTGATCATGTCGGCGATCGAATAGTCGCCGGCGAGCCATTCGCCGGACTGCAACTGGCGGTCCAGAACGCCGAGAACGCGCACCGACTCCTTGCGATATCGCTCGATCGCATAGTCGATCTTCTGGTCTGAATGGTTATTGAAGTGGTGGTACTGGCCGATCATCGGCCCGGTATTGCCCACTTGGAAGAAGGTCCATGCGAGACACTTCGCGCGCTGCGGCGAGGTGCGCGGCAGGAACTGATTGTTGATTTCGGCAAGGTAGACCATGATCGCGCCGGACTCGATGACCGTCTCGGCATAGCCGCCGCGGGTCCGCTCGACGAGCACCGGGATCTTCTCGTTGGGATTGAGGGCGTTGAAGCTGTCGGCGTGCTGCTCGCCCGAGCCGATGTCCACCATGTGCAGCTGGTAGTCCATGCCGCACTCTTCCAGCATGATGATCGGCTTTTCGCCGTTCGGGGTGGTCCAGGTATACAGTTCGATCATGGATTTGCCCTTTATATCGCCGCGTTCACGTGGTGCTTGAGCACAAAGATTAGGGCGCCCATCGCCCGAAAGAACAGGGTCGCGGCAGGGCGCAGCGCGACGGAACGAGGACAAGCGGCATGACGACACGGCGGGACATCCTGCGAACCATCTCGATCGGCATGGTGGCCATCGCCGGGCTTGGGCTTGCGGCATGCGCGGGCACGCCGGGCTCGGTGGATATTTCCGGAACCGAGGCGAGGCCGGTGGATCGCGGCTATGCGCTGAGGAGCGTCAATTCCCTGCGGGCGCAGAACGGCCTGCCCGCCCTCTCCTATTCCTCCCGTCTCGACGAGGCCTCCACCCGTCAGGCACGGGCGATGGCCGCGCGAAACACGATGAGCCACACGCTCGAAGGCAAGGTGTCGGATCGGGTGACCCAATACGGCTACAGCTGGGGCGCGGTCGCGGAGAATATCGGCTACGGCTATCCCGATACGCGGAGCGCGGTCGCCGGCTGGGAGAATTCGCCGGGCCACCGCAAGAACATCCTCAATCCGCGCGTGACCGAGATGGGTTTCGCGATGGCACAGGGCCCGAATGGCATACCCTACTGGGCGATGATCTTCGGCACCGAGGCCAAGCGCATGCTGGTCGCGCGCTAGAGCCTCCTTTGAGCGCATCGGATGGTCAAGACCGGCTCCGCCTTTCGGTCCGATGCTCCGACCGTCAGGTCCGCGAACGCGGCTCGATCACGCCGGCCTCCGTCACGACCGCGTCGAGGAAGTGGTCGTGGGACGCCATGGGCGCCTTCTCGATCTCCTGAACGGCGAAGGCGGTGCCGACGAGGCGAGGCCTTGCGCCGTCCGTCTCGAAGCGCTGGATCGCCCGGTCGTAGAACCCGCCCCCATAGCCGATGCGCCCGCCCTGCCGGTCGAAGGCCGAAAGCGGCACGAGCATGATCCCGGGCACGAGAACGGCGGCGTCCGGCCCGGGCGCGACCGTGCCGAAGCCCTGATCGACGAGTTCGGCCCCGCGCTTCAGTTCCCGAAATTCGAGCTCCTTGTCGACGATTGCAGGGACGCAGAGCCGTGCACCATGATCGGCAAGCGCGGTCATCAGGGGGCGCAGGTCGACCTCCGAACGGATGGGGAGAAAGCCCGACACGATCCGTCCGCGAACCGCATCGGCGAGGAGTGCCGTGCCGTGGGCCGCGATCTCGAGCGAGGCCTCGATCCGGGCGGTCTCGTCCATGGCATCACGCCGGGCGAGCGCTTCCATACGCAGTCGCTTCTTGATCGCCTTCAGGTCCGACATCTGCGCTCCTCCGCTTGCTGGAGGGCAGAGGGTAAGGCATCGCGGGCGGTTCTCAAATCGGAAGCGATCGATGCGCCCGATGACCCAACCCGCCCTCGCCCAGCCTATCCGCTCGCCGCGCTCACACGGATGGGCGGGGCGCCCGGGACACGCCGACGGTGTTCGAAATGTCGAAAGGAAAAAGCGGCGAGCCACCCGGCCGATGGTCGAAGTCGATCCCGGGAACCTACAAAGTAGGTGGGCGCCATATGCCCCGACCCACGGGCCGAGACAGGGACAGCTCCCAAAGGAATGACTAAGGCCCCGGGGAATAGTTACGCCTGTCGCACCGCGCAGCCCGCCTGAACGAGATATAGACCCTGGCACCCCTTTGCGAAAGAGGACGGGATGCGAAATCGATGTTTGCCGGCGAACTCGCTTTATTTCGCCATGCGATGACCCCACATCGCACCCGAACTTGAAGATCAGCGCGAGGCCTCGTCCGAGATCCGCGCCAAGACCAGCGAACCCACGGAACGAATGACATGATGGATAGCCACAAGCCGGACCAGATGTACGGAACCACGATCGTCACGGTGCGCAAGGGCGGCAAGGTGGTGGTCGCCGGCGACGGTCAGGTCTCCCTCGGCAATACGATGATCAAGGGCAATGCGAGAAAGGTGCGCCGGATCGGCAAGAACGGGCAGGTGATCGCCGGGTTCGCGGGCGCGACGGCCGACGCCTTCACGCTTCTCGAACGCCTCGAGGGCAAGCTCGAACAATATCCCGACCAGCTGATGCGGGCCTGCGTCGAGCTCGCCAAGGACTGGCGCACGGACCGCTATCTGCGCCGGCTGGAAGCGATGATGATCGTCGCCGACAAGACGGTGACCCTGACGCTGACCGGAAACGGCGACGTGCTCGAACCTGAGGAAGGCGTCATGGCCATCGGTTCGGGCGGCAACTACGCCCTCGCCGCGGCCAAGGCGCTCGCCGACACGGACTTCGATGCCGAGGAGGTCGCGCGGCGGGCCATGAAGATCGCCGCCGAGATCTGCATCTACACCAATGCGAACGTCATCGTGGAAACGCTGGACGAGTGATCCCGCCCGCCGCGCATGCGCGCGGGCGGGCCGGGCCTTGAGGCGGGTCTAGCGCTCGCGCATGTGCGGCAGCGCCCACCAGGGCGTCCACGGGGCGATGTGATGCTCGTGGTGATAGCCGAAGTGAAAGCAGGTGAAGAGCGAGGCGAGATAGCCGAACTCGTTCGAGCGGGCATTGTGCGCGTCGGCGAAATGCCCCTCCTCCTCGTGCCGGTGGGGCCGGTAGGTGCCGAAATAGAAGAGCTGGAGCGAGGAGAGCAGCGAGGGCATGCCGTAGAAGAGGACGACGTTCTCGACCCTCGCTCCGAGGACGACGAGATAGGTCGTCACCACCGTCGAGACGAACAGCACCGAGCGCAGGCCGAAATAGCGCGAGAAGAAGGTGCGGAACCACGGCCAGAAGTTCTCCGGATCGTCGGCGAAGAAGTCGGGATCGGCCTCCGTTCCCGGCGCGTCGTGGTGGGAGAAATGCGCGTCGCGAACCTTCCGCCACGCAAAGCCCGCATACACGAAGAGGATGAAGGCGCCGATCGCCCCGTTCAGCCGCCTTCGCCCGGGTGCGAGCGAGCCGTGCATCGCATCATGGGCGACGATGAAGAGTCCCACCGTCAGCCAGCACTGGACCGCGGTGATCAGGGGCACGAAGGCAAGGGTCGACGCCGTGATCTCGAAGAAGAACACCGCCGCAATGTGAATGGCGAACCAGGCCGAGATGACGCAGACGCAGAGCGTGAGGCCGATCGCCGCCTGAAAGGGACGGATCTTCGGCGCCCGCGCGGCGAGCGTTCGTTCCGGCGCGCCGGATGTCGCGGCAGGGTCTCGGATCTCTGTGGTCATAGCCTTACAGATAGACCAAGATCGCGGATCTCCGTATCGTTCGCCGGCTGCCTCGCCGCGTCAAAACGTCCGGCATGGGCTTCGATGCGCGACCGGATCAGGAGATCGTGGACGAGTTGCGCGGCCCGTGCCGCACCGCCCGCCCGGCGGATCTCGGCGCGCATCGGTGCCGCCCTTTCCACATAGCCGGCGCGCTCATCGAGAAGGCGAGTCAGAGCCTCCTCGATCCTGCGCCGGGTGGCCCTTCGGGCCGGGATCGTTTCGCCGATCCGGTGATGGCGGATGCGGGCCCCGTTGCCGGGCTGGTCGTAGCCGACCGGCAAGGCGAGCATCGGGGTTCCGGTATCGATGCAGTCGAGAACGGTGTTGAGCCCGCCATGGGTCACGCAGAGATCGGCGCGCGACAGGATCGAGCCCTGGTCGACGAAATCCGTCACCCAGTCCGCCCCGATCCTCGCCGCATCGGATGGGCTGAGGCCTCCGCAATGGGCAACGAGAAGCTGGGCGCCCGCGGCCCGGCAGACCGAGGCGATCCTCTCGAACAGCCAGCGACGATGCCCCTGCATGGTCCCGAGGGAGGCGAAGACGAAGGGACGTGCCGGATCCACCGCAAACGCATCGAGACCGGGATGGGCCTCGCGGTGCTGCGAACGGATCGGACCGACCGGCGTCAGGCCCGCCGTCGGCGGACGGGGAAAATCGAAGCTTGCGGGCGCCTGCGCCAGTCTGAGGCTCCGGGAGAGGCAGGCGGTGTCGTCGGCGATCTCGCCGAGCCCGAAGCGCTGTGCCCAGCGCGAAATGACGCGGCGCTGGCTGCCCATCAGAAATCCGCCCACCAGTTCGCCTCCGCGATTGCGGGCAAGCCCTCGCTCGCTCGGATCGTAGGCCCAGCCGAGAAAGGGGAGCGGCATCGCGGGATCGCGCTCGATCGGCAGGGCGGCCGCGAGCGAGACGTGCGGAAGGCCGAGAAAGGCCGCGACCAGCCCCGCCGCCGGCTCGAACTCGTCGCCGACGACGAGATCGATCCGCTCGCGCCGCATCACGGCAGGCGCGGCGGCACAAAAGGCGTCGGTCGCGCGCGCCCTGTCGGCGACGGTGCGCAGAATGCCCGTGAGTCCGGTGCCGCTCGCAGCGGCCCGGCCAGCCAATCGCCGCCCGAACACTCCGCCCGCCTTGCGGCCGACGAAGATCGTGCGGAAGTGAGTGGAGCGCATCTCCCCCGCGCCCTCGGGGACCAGGAACACCGGTTCGTGCCCCATGGATGCAAGTTCCTCGCCCAGCGCCTCGAAGGCACGCAGATGGCTGTAGAAGTCGGGGCAGACGAAGGCGATACGCGCCAAATTCCCTAGTTCCTTCAAGGCGATTGAATCGACGCCGGGGAGGCGACGGGCCGCCCTCATCGACCTATCTTAGCGCATCGAGGGGTTTTGGCGACGCGCAAGGCGGACGCGGCCACCGAACGGCGAACCGGGATGGCGCCTTGAAATGAGCATTCGGCAGACATCTGAGGGCCCGGCGATCGGAGCATCGGGGCAGGCGCATGACGGGCGGGTGCCGATCTCGTGGCTGTCCGCCAGCCTGTGTATCCTGGCGGTCAACGGGTTCGTCGTTCTCTATCTCTGGGTCATGGGGCGGCCCTTCGTCGCTCCGCACGAGCCGTTCCAGCTGTTTTCCGCCTCCCTTTCGCAGGGCGACAATTCGCTCCACCTGAGCGATCCCTATTCCCTTAGCCACGCAATCTTCGGCATGGGGCTGTTTCTCTTCATCGACTGGATGAAGCCGCACTGGTTCTTCGGCCGAAAGCTTCTCGTCGCCATCCTCGGCAGCGCCTTCTGGGAGGTGGTCGAGAACACGCCCTTCGTCGTCGATCTCTTCAACGACCCGGCGCAGGGCGACGTCTATCGCGGGGACAGCATCGTCAATTCGCTGAGCGATACGCTCTTCGTCGCGCTCGGCTTCGTGTTCGCGAGCCGTGTGCGCTGGCCGGTGGTGGTCGCGGTGGCGGTGGTCCTCGAGATCGTCGTCTCGCTCTGGATTCACGACGGGCTGATCCTCGGAACGCTCAAGGTCCTCGGCCTTCAGTGACCTGAGCATTACGCAGGAATGCGCGACCGATGCGCCCGCAGGCCCGGAGCCCCTGCCATATCCTCGCCGAATCCGTATACTTGAACCTCGACGCGCCGCCCCACCGGCCGATGCGCCCCTCATGGTCTATCCGATAGCGAACCGATGACGATCTGGACTGTCTACTATATCGCACTCACCCTCGGCACGATCGCCCTGATGGAGGTCTATGCGTGGTGGGCCCACAAGTTCGTCATGCACGGGCGGTTCGGCTGGGGCTGGCACAAATCCCATCACGAGGAGACGGAAGGCTGGTTCGAGAAGAACGATCTCTATGCGGTCGTCTTCGCCGGGTTCGCGATCGCGCTTTTCACGGTCGGTCACTATCTCTCGCCGACGCTCCTTGCCATCGGCTGGGGCATTACGCTCTACGGGCTTCTGTATTTCGTCGCCCATGACGGGCTGGTCCACCAGCGCTGGCCGTTCCACTACGTGCCGCACAAGGGCTATGCGAAACGCCTCG
Organism: Fulvimarina endophytica; assembly: GCF_003403015.1. Classification (GTDB taxonomy): domain Bacteria; phylum Pseudomonadota; class Alphaproteobacteria; order Rhizobiales; family Rhizobiaceae; genus Fulvimarina; species Fulvimarina endophytica. Next base: position 459,234 of record NZ_QURL01000002.1, on the reverse strand, counting down.
TCCAGGCGCACCGCCTCCACCATGCGGTCGAAGGCCGCGAGCACTGCGTCTCCTTCGGCTTCCTCTACGCGCCCCCCATCGACAAGCTGAAGCGGGAACTGCGCGAGTCCGGTGTCCTGGAACGCGAGCGGATCGAACGCTCCCTGACCGAGCAGGGCGCCTCCCACGCTCCCGTGCGGGGCTGAGGATGTACATTTGGTGGTCCGGCGCCCTACCCTGTCGCGGCGTTGGAACCTTGACGATTTGAAAGCCGAAAGCCCGGCGCGGAAGGATGTTCCGCGCCGGGCTTTCGGACAAGGCTCCAGATCTCGTCAGAAGCGGAAGTTCAGGCCCGTCTTCAGGGTGTGGAACTTCACGTCCTGATCGACGCTCACGCCCTGGGCATCCCTGTAGAGACGGTCCTCGCCGAGATCGTTGTAGCCGTATTCGGTCTGCACGGAGACGTTGTCCGTGGCCTTCACTTCGACGCCGGCGCCAACCACATAGCCGTACTTCGTATCGCTCTTGCGCGTTTCCGAAGTGGACGTGATGAGACCGCCCGTGCGCACCGCATCGTCGATGGAGGTTTCCGCCTTGCCATAGGCGAGGCCACCATGGCCGTAGGCCAGAACCCGCTCGCCGCCGTAGCCGGCGCGGGCCCGAACGGTTCCCAGATGCTCGACCGAGGTCGAAACCGTCTGCGAACGCTCGCTGGCGCCGAGACGCTCGCGGGAGGTGGTTTCCGCATCGATGTCGGTCAGGGCGAAGTCGGCGACGCCGCCGAGAACGACATTGCCCATCTGGACGTCATAACCGGCCTGAACGCCGCCGAGACCGCCACCGGCGGACTGATCGTATCCCGTTCCGTCCGAACGGTCATAGGTCGTGTTGCCGGACGCGATGCCGCCGAAACCGCCGACATATCCACCGGTCCAGTCCCCGGAGGAGGACTGCACGTAGCCGTCCGAATAGGAGGGCGACGGATCGGTGTATGTCAGATCCGCGGCAGACGCGGCCGAAGCCGTGAATGCAAGAAGGAGCGAGGCGAGGAGAGATTTGCGCATGGCGACAATAGTCATCCCTAAAGTTCGATGGATCGACTTTAGCAAACGTTCACTACGCTGCCGAATCGATCTTCGGAACAGGGAAAACAATGTCTTAATACTGCCTCGACCGCAGATCACCCACAAGAACGGTTAACGAAACATGACCACCGACTTGACGGCTTGAAGATATATCTAAGCCGGCCGTCAGTGGAAACTGGCGAGAAAGCGGGTCATGCTCGCCCCGATCCGGTCGATCACGCCCTGGTTCTCCTCGTTCCCGACAGGCTCGACGATCACCGTCGCCGTCTGGCCCGCGACGAGCGGCAGGCTGTCCGGATGCTCGGAGATCTCGATCTCGACGGGAATGCGCTGGGCGAGCCTGATCCACTGGAACGAGGCCTCCGGCGACTGGAGGAGGTCCGAGGAATTGGCCTGCGGAAGATAGATGCCCCGCGCGATGCCCTGCACCTTGCCCGAAAGCGTCGTATTGCCCGCCATCAGCTGAATGCGCGCCGGGGCGCCGACCGCGATATCGGGCAGCTTCGTCTCCATGAAATAGGCATCGATGCGGAACGAATTCTCGTCGACGACGGCGAGGAAGGAGGTTCCGGCCGAGACGAAATCGCCCACATCGGCGGTGAGATTGGTCACATAGCCGTCCGCCGGCGCGACGATCGTGGTGCGTTCGAGATCGAGATTGGCGCTGCGCAGCTGTTGCTGGGCGGCGACGAGGCTCGCCTCTGCCGCCGCGGCCTGCAGCTGGGCATTGGCGACGTTCACATCGGCGACCGCCGCCTGGTCGCGATCCTGGAGAGCGGTCAGGCGCGCCGCCTGCTGCTGCTCGAGCCTGAACTGGGCTTCGGCTTCCTGAACCTGCGCCTGGGCCCGTTCCACCGCCAGCTGGTAGCCGGTCTGGTCGATACGAACGAGGAGCTCGCCCTTCGTGACCTTCTGGTTGTCGACGACCGAGAGTTCCGTGATCGATCCGGGCACATAGCTCGCGATCTCGATCACGTCGGCGCGCACATAGGCATCGCGCGTCCATGGATCCTCGAAATAGGTGGTCCAGACATAGACGATACCGAAGACCGCGGCGATGACGATGGCGGCCGTGAGAAGAAGGCGAACGATGATCATGCGCGGGTCAAATCCGAAAGGTCAGAAATCGGGGTAGAGCGCGGAAACCGCACCGAACAGGACGAAATAGAGGGCGAGCCGCGCCAGCGGCGGATGCCAGAACAACTGCCAGGCCGACAGTTTCAGCATGAGATAGTCGACGAGGAACCAGAGCGCGGCCGCGATGATCGCGCACAGAACGAGGGACGGGGCGTAGACGCCGAGGACCGAGATCTCGTGTCTCATCGCGATTGTCCCTTCATCAGGCCTATCCTCTCCTCCACGACGAGCGTCGCGAGCTGCTCCATGGCGAGCGCGAAGCGTAAGGTGGCGGTCCGCTCGACCGAGGGCCCCTCGAAGCCTGAGAGGCGCTCGCCGGCGCTGCGGCGCGCGTTCTCGAAGACCGCGAGTTCGCCGGACGTGTCCTCGCCGATCCGCCGCTTGGTCGCAGCGACGATCGCCTCCCTGACCTTCGGGACGAGGGCCGAAATATCGTCCGGAAGATGCCCCGTGCGCCGCATCCGGTTGACGGTGAGCATCTCGCGCCCGGCATGGGCGATCGCCTTGGCCCGGCTGACGAGATGGGCGTCTCCCGGCTCCTTGATCTGAAGATCGCCGCCGTAGTCGGCCGTCACGTCGATCGCCTGGGCGAGCAGGGTCTCTTCATTCTCGGTGCGGTTGTAGGCAGCCGAACGCATCAGATTGGTGCCGGCACGGCCGAGATGCCTGCGAAGCCAGGTCGTGTCCTCGGGCAGCACCACGAGCATGGCCGAGATGAAGGCCGCGGGCATGATGGTGAGCGTGAGCACCGAATTGAACAGGCGCAGCGCGTCATAGGACTGATCGTTGGCGGGCTGGAGCGCGATCGCGATCATGATGGTGGAGCCGATCGCGAGCGCCCGGTTCGCCCCCTTGCAGAGATAGAAGATCACGAAGATGACCGGCATGAAGACCGCGAGGAAACCGCCGAAGCTCGTCACCGAGGGAAGCACCATCATCATCATGAAGGCTATGGTCCCGCCGCTGACGAAACCGAGAAAGATCTTGATTCCGGCCTTGGAGAGCGCCGCTCGCGGCAGGATCGTCGGAATGAGCAGCGAAAGCGCGCCGGTGATGAGGGCGAGGATCGAACCATTGCTCCAGGCCGAGAAGATCCAGAACAGCGCCATCGCCAGGAAGGCCGCCGCCGGCCGAAGGCCCCGCTGGACCGCGGCGCTGAGATCGGGATAGCGCGTCGAGAAAGAGCGGTCCGGCAGCGCGCTGCGGGTCGGATCGGCAACCGCGAGGGCCGCTTCGAGATAGCTCGCCAGCGCGGACGCGTTCTCGCGCAGACGATAGACGAGAAGCCCCTCGATCCGCGTCTTGGCGTCCTCGCCGAGGGCCGCCTTTCGCATTCCCTCGCTGCGCTCCAGCTCGCCGGTATAGCGCCTCAGCTCCTCGACCCGTTGCTTGACGGCCTCGGGATCTTCGCGGGCGCTCGGAATGTCCTCGACGAGTTCGGCAAAGCGGCTGCGCGCGCGCCTCACATCCTCGGCGAGATCCCCATGGCCCCTCGTGCGGGCGACGACGACCGAGAGCGCGCCCGAATCGATATAGAGCGCGTTCAGCCGCGCGGTCGCCGTGCGCACGCGCGTGAATTCGGGCCCGAGGTGATTGCGCTCGAGCTTCTGGGCGCGGATCAGGGTGAAGAGGCCGCGCAGCGCGGTCGCGGCACCAAGACGCGCTTCGGCCGTCTGCTCCTCGTCGCGGGCGACGGCATCGCGCACGAGATCGAAGACCTTCGACCGTGCGGTCTCGAAACCGTCGACGACTTCGTTGCGCACAGAACGCGGAAAGATCGTGAGAAGGACGATGAAGCTCGCGATGACCGCGATGATCGTCTCCGTCGATCGCCAATAGGCGTAGCTGAAGGCCATATCGGCATTCGGGCCGGTATCGATGGCGACCACGAGCGCGGTGAGGCCGGCGGTGCCGTAGGCATATCCGTCGAGCCCGGTCTGGGTGCGGGCATTGTATCCGCATCCGAAGATCCAGAGCGCGAGGCAAAGGATCATCACGAGCCCGTTCTGGGCGAACAGGGCGACGAAGGCGAGCGCGACGATGGCACCGGTGAGCGTGCCGCCGACGCGCGCGGCGCTGCGCCAGACGGTGGTTCCCGATTGCTCGGTGACGACGAGGGGAAGGGTGAGAAGGGCCCAGTAGGTGTAGGGAAGGTCGACGAGGAAGGCGAGGAACATGGTGAGCCCGCCCGCCAGCATCACCTTGAACGCATAGATCGCCTGGCTGCCGTCGAGCCCGATGGAGCCGAGGGCGCCTGCGATCCGATCCTCCGAGGAGATGTCGCTCCCACGGGCCGCGATCTCGTTCATCTTCGTCTTTCCGCTGAGATCCGTCCGTCGGACGGCAAGCCGACCCGGCGCCGGGCACGAGGCAGAGCGGAAGATAGCGCCCCCGTTCCGGTTTTCAGTGGGCGAAACGAGTCGCGATCTGCAACGCAGCGTTCGCTGACGCGGCACCGGAGTTGGGCGTTCCAGTCAGCACAAAAAGCCCGGCGGGCACATCGGCCAGCCGGGCTTTTCGATAAAGACGAAGGGCCGCGCTCCTTGGAGCGAGCGTTCTTCAGATGCCGAGGCCTTCGTAGCGCTTCTTGAAGCGCGAGACGCGGCCACCGCGATCCATCAGCTGCTGGTTGCCGCCGGTCCAGGCCGGGTGGCTCGTCGGGTCGATGTCGAGGTTCATCGTGTCACCTTCCGAACCCCAGGTCGAACGGGTCTGGTATTCGGTGCCGTTCGTCATGACCACGGTGATCGTGTGATAGTCGGGGTGCAGATCTTTTTTCATTACCATCGTCCTCGGCTTGCCCGCGCGCTTCCGGACGAAGAGTCTTGCCGGCGATCAGCCGTCGGTCAGCCTCGAATGTCCAGAGACGGAAAGCCCTTGAAAGCTTCCAAATTCAGGGGCGAGCCTATACACAAGCCGTGCCCCGCTCGCAAGGCCGAAGCGTCCCGGGATGTCGCAGCGTGCTTGAATCGACACTCCGGAGAGCGGACATAGAGGCGAAACGGTGAAGGCTTGAGCGTGAAGAGGACGAAGACCACGGGTGCGGACACCGCAGGCAAACGGCGCAATCTGCGCCCTCTGGCGCGGCTCGTCCCCTATATGAAGCGCCATCGCGGCCTCGTCGTCGGCGCGGTGATTTTCCTGACCGTGGCGGCTGTCGTGACCCTGTCCCTGCCGCTCGCGGTGCGCCGGGTCATCGACGAGGGGTTCACTGGCGCCAGCACCTCGCTGATCAATGCCTATTTCGGCATGCTTTTCGTCCTCGCCGGGCTTCTCGCCATCTCCAGCGCCTGTCGCTACTTCTTCGTCGTCAGCCTTGGCGAACGGGTGGTCGCGGACCTCCGCAAGGACGTCTTCGCCCATGTGACGAAGCTCTCGCCGAGCTTCTACGACCGGTCGCTCTCGGGCGAGATCGTCTCGCGCCTTTCGGCCGATACCACCCAGATCAAGTCGGTCGTCGGATCGACCGCCTCGGTCTTCCTGCGCAACGCCATCCTCTTCCTCGGCGCGCTCGCGATGATGGTGGTGACGAGCCCCAGCCTGTCGCTGATCGTGATCTCGGCGATTCCCTTCATCGTGCTGCCGCTCGTCGCCTTCGGGCGCGGCGTGCGCCGGCGCTCCCGCCTCGCCCAGGACACGCTCGCCGAGGCGACGGCCTATGCGACGGAAGCGATTGGCGCGATGCGGACGGTGCAGGCCTTCACCAGCGAGCCGTTCGTCTCGGGGCGCTACGGGGACGCGGTGGATCGGGCCTTCGGCGCGGCGCGCACCTCCATCAAGGCGCGCGCGATGCTCACCGCCGTCGCCATCTTTCTGATCTTCGCCTCGATCGTCGCGGTCCTGTGGATCGGCGCCAATCGGGTGGCGACCGACACTCTCTCCCCGGGCACGCTCGGCCAGTTCCTTCTCTATGCGGTGTTTGCCGCCGGCGCCCTCGGGCAGCTCTCGGAAGTCTGGGGCGAACTCGCGCTTGCGGCCGGAGCGGCCGAGCGCCTGAGCGAACTCCTCGAGGAAGAGCCCTCGATCCTCGCGCCTGCCGCCCCCATGGCGCTCCCCTCGCCGCTGCGCGGACGCCTCGTCTTCGACCGCGTCAGCTTCGCCTATCCCTCCCGGCCCGATCTGCCGACGGTCTCGGACCTTTCCTTCGAGATCGCCCCCGGCGAGACGGTGGCCATCGTCGGCGCGTCCGGCGCGGGCAAGTCGACGATCTTCGCGCTGCTGGAGCGCTTCTACGATCCGACCTCCGGCACGATCTCAATCGACGGCACGGACATCGCCACCACCGATCCGGCGGAGCTGCGGTCCCATATCGCCTTCGTTCCCCAGGACACGACCATCTTCGCGGCCTCCGTCGTCGACAACATCGCCTTCGGCCGGCCCGGCGCGCGGGCGGACGACGTTCGCTCGGCCGCGACCTCGGCTCTCGCGAACGGTTTCGTCGAAAAGCTCGCCGATGGATACGACACGCTTCTGGGCGAGCGGGGGGTGACGCTTTCGGGCGGGCAGCGCCAGCGCATCGCCATCGCCCGGGCAATCCTTCGCGATGCGCCGATCCTCCTCCTCGACGAGGCGACGAGCGCCCTCGACGCGGAGAGCGAGGTTCTCGTCCAGCGGGCGCTCGACGAGCTGATGGTGGGGCGCACCACCCTCGTCATCGCCCACCGGCTCGCGACGGTGCTGAAGGCCGACCGCATCCTCGTTCTCGATCGCGGGCGGATCGCGGAAGAGGGAACGCACCAGACGCTGATCGAAAAGGGCGGGCTCTATGCGCGGCTGGCCCAGCTTCAGTTCGAGGCGGGCCAGGTGCGCGAGGCCGCCGAATAGCGGCGGCACTGTTGATCACCGAAGCGTGATAGGTTCGTGCGTTTCGATCAACCGATCGCGAGGACCGGAGCAATCCTGCGTCCGGTTCGTACCTCCTACGAGCATCGCAATGATGCATCACCAACGTAAGGAGAATTCATGACCCGTACGATGATCGCACTTCTCGCCACCGCCGGCATCGCAACGAGCGCATTCGCCCAGTCCGGCACGACGCCAGCGGTCACCGCCTCCGATCAGGACGTCTCCAACGGCATCGTCTCCGCCGATTCCGTGAGCGCCGAGAAGAACGGCTGGCTGGTCGTCCACCGCACGGATGCGGACATGAAGCCGGGCCCGGTCGTCGCCTACGCGCCGATCCGCGCGGGCACCACTGAGGATGTCGCGGCCATCCTTCAGGAAGAGGTCGCGAGCGGCGACATGCTGATGCTGATGGTCCATTCCGAGGACGGCGGCAACGAGACGGGCGTCTTCGAGTACACGCTCGGCGCCAAGGAAGACGGGCCGGTGCGCGTGGACGACAAGCTGGTGATGCAGGTCATCTCGGCACAGTAAGACGACCGGAACGCATTCGTTCGAACGAGAAAAGCGTTCAAACGAGAAAAGGGGCCGCGCGGCCCCTTTTTTCATGCTCGTTCGCGTGGCGGTCAGCTGCCGGGCAGCTTCGCCGTCACCTCGATCGCCGCATACCAGGCGGCGAGATCGGCCATGTCCTCCTCGCTGAGGCTCTGGGCGATGATCGACATCTGCTCGTGCTGGCGGGCACCCGATTTGAAGGCCTTCAGCTGGGCGACTGTATAAATCGGGCTCATGCCCGCCAGATTGGGAGCGTCCGGTGCGACGGCGATGCCGTCGCGCCCGTGGCAGGCCGCGCATGCGCCCGCCTTGCCGCGTCCGGCCTCCGCGTCCGCAGCGCTCGCCGGGACGGCTGAGACGGGACCGAGGGCGATCGCAAGAACGGCGAAGACGTGCCGTTTCCTCATGGAAGAATCCTCAAAAAGCGATGGGGGAATATCGAAGGCGGCGCCCGTTCGGGCGAGCACCGCCGCAGGCAGGAGCCGATCGTCGTGGCGGTCCGACGCGTGGCCGCCGGCCTCTCCGGGAGACCGGCGAACGCTGGAGCGACACGCGAAAAGGTCGGGTCGCCATTTCGCTCCAGGCCGTTGTTGGCCGCATGACGTGATGCCGAAACGTCATGCGACGTTTCGGCATCATCTTCCGGGATCACTTGTCGTAGGAGATCCGGTAGAGAGCGCCCGCCAGATCGTCGGAGACGAGCAGCGAGCCGTCCTTCATCACTTCCACATCCACGGGCCGGCCGAGATATTCCCCGCTCTCGTTGAGCCAGCCATCGGCGAAGACTTCCGGCTCGCCTGCCGTGCCGTCCTCGCCGACCGGCGTGAACATCACCCGCGCGCCGACGGGCTCGGTGCGGTTCCAGGATCCGTGCTGGGCCGAGAAGATGCCGCCGCGATATTTCTCGGGGAAGCTCTGGGCGTCGTAGAAGTCCATTCCGAGATCGGCGGCATGGGCGATGGTGGTGGCCTGCGGCGCGACCACGTCGGCGGGCACCTCCTCGTCCTTGTATTCCTCGGTGCGGATATCGCCGCCGCCATACCAGGGAAAGCCGAAGTTCTGGCCGGCCTTCTCGATCTTGTTGATCTCGCCCGGCGGGATGTCGTCGCCCATGCCGTCCACTTGGTTGTCGGTGAACCACAGCTTGCCGTCGCCGGGGCTGAACTCCATGCCGACCGAGTTGCGGATGCCGGTGGCATAGACCTGCCGGTCCGTCCCGTCCCGCTTCATGGAGATGATGCCGCCGATGCCCTCCTTGGCGTAGAGCTCCGACTTCTCCTTGGGCGGCACGTTGTAGGGCTGACCGAGCGAGATGTAGAGGCGATCGTCGGGACCGATGCGGCAGACGCGGGCCGTGTGGTTGAAGCTTTCCTCCGATGCCGGAACGAGGTCTCCCTTGTCGACGACGACGCCGACCGCGACATCCGGGCTCTCGTAGAAGAATTCGGCCGCCGGAAGCACGAGGACGCGGTTCTGTTCGGCGATGTAGAGGAAGCCGTCCTTGGAGAAGCAGACGCCGTTCGGAATCGCGAAGTCGATCGACGGGGCGAACTCCTTCACCTCGTCGGCGGAGCGATTCTTGTCGCGGTCGGTCACGACCCAGACATTCTGCTTGCGCGTGCCGACGAAGGTGGCGACGCCCTGCGGGCCGACTGCGATATGCCGTGCATCCGGAACGACCGCGTAGAGGTCGATCTTGAAGCCGTCCGGCAGTTTGACGTTCTTGAGGTTCTCTTTCAGCTGGTCGGCATATTCGCCGGTCTGCTCGACGGTCCTGAAGTCCATCGACGTGCCGGTCGACTGCATGCCCTGCAGCTTCTTCATGTTATCCGGCACATCCTGCGCGAGCGCGGCCGATCCCGCGCCCAAGGCGAGCAGAGCCGCCGAGGCCAAAAGCCAGGTCTTCATGTCATTCCTCCCAAATCCCCTCACAGGGTCACCGAAGCGGCTCCTCCACCGCTTCGTGGGGGATCGTGCAGCGCGATTTGCGAAAAAGCAATCAGCCACCGATGGCAGGATGGAAGGCTTGCGTGCGGGGGCCGGCCGGGGATCGCGCGAACCGCAACCCTCGATCGGAGCGCCTCTCAGCGCTCGGTCAGCTTGAACTCGATGCGGCGATTTCGCCGCCGCGCATCCGCCGTGTCGCCCTCGTCGATGGGCTGGAACTGGCCGAAGCCGGTCGCCGCCAGATGATCGGCGGGAACGCCCTGCCCGATCAGATATTTAACGACCGCGCTCGCCCGCGCGCTCGACAATTCCCAGTTGTCGGCGAACTCGCCGGTGCCCGACAGGGGAACATTGTCGGTGTGGCCGTCGACACGGACGATCCAGTCGATGTCCGACGGGATCTCGGCGGCGAGATCGCGGATGGCGCTCGCCATCTGGTTGAGTTCGTCCGTTCCCGCATTCTGGAGATCCGCGCTGCCGGAGGGAAACAGCACTTCCGACTGGAAGACGAACCGGTCGCCGACGATGCGGACGTTGTCCCGGTCGGCGAGAATCTCGCGCAGCCGTCCGAAGAAGTCGGAGCGGTAGCGATTGAGCTCCTGAACCCTTTGCGCGAGCGCCACGTTCAGCCGGCGCCCGAGATCGGCGATCCGGGTCTGGCTCTCCTGATCGCGGCTCTCGGAGGCTTCGAGCGCCGATTCGAGCGCCGCGATCTGCTGACGCAGCGCGGTCAGCTGCTGGTTCAGAAGCTCGACCTGGGAGCGGGCGCGCTGGGAGAGCGATTCCTCCTCCGCGAGATTGTCGCGCAAGGAGGCGATGGTCGCATTGGCCGCCTCGCTCGAGCCGCCATTCTCTGCGAGCGCGGACTGGAGGCGCGAGCGTTCGTCCTCCAGCGCGCCGAGCGACGCCCTGAGGGACGCGATCTCGTCCTCGCTGTCCTGCGCTTGCGAGCGCTCGAGGGCGAGGAGCTGGGTGAGTTCGGCGATCTGGCCGTTCAGCCGGTCGAGCACGGCATCCTGGCCGGACAGTTCGCGGCTGAGGAGAAACTGCGCCAGCACGAAGACCGACAACAGGAACATGATCGCCAGAAGCAGCGTCGAAAGCGCGTCGACGAAGCCCGGCCAGTAGTCGGCGCCGCCGCCTCCCCCACGCCTGTTTCGCGACAGGGCCATCGGTCAGTCCCCCCGGTTCTGGAGGTTGTCCGAGCGCGACAGACGGTCGAGGACGCGGCGCAGTTCGCGCTGCTCCTGCGCCTGGCTCTCGACGAAATCGCGCATGATCTGCTGCTCGGAGCGCATGTGCTGGACGAGGCCCTGGATGCTCTCGGCGAGATTGGCCATGGCCGCGCTCGTCTTGGGGGCCGACGACTGTTCGCGCACCAGACGATCGATCCGGTCCGTGAGGCGCTGGATCTCCTCCGTTCCCGAGACCTTGATCGCCCCCTCGCCCGTCGGCGGAATGACCATGTCGGAGCCGACATCCGTGACCGAGGAGAGCCAGTTCTCGAGTTCGGTGTAGAAGCGGTTCTGCGCCCGGCCGATCTGGAGATCGAGAAAGCCGAGGACGAGCGAGCCCGAAAGGCCGAAGAGCGAGGACGAGAAGGCCGTCCCCATGCCGGATAGCGGCGCCGCAAGCCCCGCCTTCAGGGCATCGAGGACGCTCGCTGTGTCCCCGCCGGTCGGATCGAGACCCTGGATCGTCGCGCCGATCGAGCCGATGGTGCGAAGCAGGCCCCAGAAGGTGCCCAGAAGCCCCAGAAAGACGAGAAGCCCGATGAGATAGCGGGCGATGTCCCGCGTCTCGTCGAGACGCGTCGCGGTCGAATCGAGGATCGAGCGCATGGAGGTGGTGGAGAGCGCCAGCGTGCGCCGGCTGCCGATCAGCGCGCGCATCGGCGCAAGCAGGACCGGATCGGGCATCCGTCCGAAGTCCTTGTCGCCGTCGCGATAGGCGTTGACCCAGCGCACCTCGCGCGACAGGCGCCAGACCTGCAGGATGGCGAGGACGACGCCGACGAAGAGAACACCGACGATGAGGCCGTTGAGGCCCGGATTGGTGGCGAAGGCCTGGGTGACCTGACGGCCGAGGATCAGGACGACGAAGCCGACGAGCGCGAGGAAGACGAGCATCGTCCAGAGGAAGACCAACGGGCTCGAAAGCCGGGTCGGGTCGTAGGCCTTCGGCCGTGCGTCGCTGTCCGACTTCGAACTGAAGAGCTTCATCATGTCCCGCTTCTAGATTCTCACCGCCGCTCGTTCGGGCGGCAAAGACGAGGCGCTTTCGCGCGCAACGCCCTCTCGCCCGAAACCATAAGGAATTGCGAGGGATTTTGAAACAAGCGGTCCGATCCCCTTAGGCCGCCGGACGAGGCCGGAGACACGAGCCGAAGCGGCCTTCGCCGAGAACACCGGCGTATCAGGCCGGGCTGTTCGGATCGGTTTCGCCGGTCTCGCGCGATTCGCCGGCGCGGCGTGCCGCGAGCCGCTTGGTCGCCGCTTCCTTCAGCTGCCCGACGAGAAGCTTGTGGATGAACTCGTTGCCGCAGGCGATGTCGCCGCGCATGACATCGAAGGGCTCGCCGGAAAGCCCGGTGACGAAGCCGCCCGCCTCCTTCACGAGAAGCGAGCCGGCCGCGATGTCCCAGGGCTTCAGCGCGTGCTCCCAGAAACCGTCGAGACGGCCGGCGGCCAGGAATGCGAGATCGAGCGACGCGGCGCCATAGCGGCGGATGCCGGCGCTCTCACCCATCAGCTGGCGCAATTCGTAGAGGAAGCCGGCATGGTCGCCGAGCCCCATGAAGGGAATGCCGGTGCCGAACAGGCATTCGGGCAGGGTCTTGCGGGCGCCGACCCGGATACGCCGGTCGTTGAGATAGGCGCCGCCGCCCTTCTCGGCCGTGTACATCTCGTCCATCGCCGGATTGAAGACGACGGCCGCGACGATCTCGCCATCGCGTTCGAGCGCGATCGAGACCGCGAACATCGGCAGGCCGTGCAGGAAATTGGTCGTTCCGTCGAGGGGATCGACGATCCAGCGATGCTGGGGATCGCGCCCCTCGATCGCACCGCGCTCCTCCATCAGGAAGCCCCAGTCGGGACGGACCCGGGACAGTTCCTTGAAGACGACCTCCTCGGCCTTTCGATCGGCGGATGAGACGAAATCGGCGGGCCCCTTCATGGAGACCTGCAGGTGCTGAACCTCGCCGAAATCGCGCACGAGCCCGCGCCCGGCCTTGGTCGCGGCCTGGGACATGACGTTGAGGAGAGCGGAACGGGCCATGGGTTTCCTGTCGTGATCAAGCGGAGGCGACGGGGGACGGCCGTTTCACGGACCCGTCCGCTATCGGCCGGCATCTGAACGGACGCTGCCGGCGGCAGAGCCCGCATCTTCGCGCATTCGGCGCGAAGTCTGGACTGTGCCGGGAAGATCCGGCGGAAGAAGACCTATTCGGCGCGGCGCAGATAGGTGATCTCGTTGGTGTCGACGAGGATCTTCTCGCCGGCGGAGATGAAGGGCGGCACCATCACGCGCACGCCGTTCTCCATGATCGCGGGCTTGTAGGAGGAGGATACGGTCTGCCCCTTCACCACCGGATCGGCCTCGGTGATCTCGAGGACGACCTGATCGGGCAGCTGGATGCCGATCGCCTTTTCCTCGTAGAGTTCGACGGTCACGGTCATGCCGTCCTGAAGGAAGGCGGCACGCTCGCCCACGAAGTCCTTGACGAGTTCGAGCTGCTCGAAGGTCTCCGAGTCCATGAAGACCAGCATCTCGCCTTCGGCATAAAGGAACTGGTATTCCTTCTGCTCCAGCCGCACGCGCTCGACCGTCTCGGCCGCGCGGAAGCGCTCGTTCAGCTTGGTGCCGTCGATCAGGTTCTTCAGCTCCACCTGGGCGAAGGCACCGCCCTTGCCGGGCTTGACGTGCTGGGTCTTCACGGCGGCCCACAGGCCACCCTTGTGCTCGATGACGTTGCCTGCGCGAATTTCGTTGCCGTTGATCTTCATCTTTGTCTCGAAAGCGTTTCGAATGATAAGGCCGATGGCGCCCGTTCCGGTTCCGGACGGCGCCCATCGGCGGACCATGTCATGACGGAGATCGTCGCGATCGCCCGTTCCTCGCGCGCTCAACACCATAAATCCGGCCCTGCATCAAGCGCGAGCGCGCAAAAGACGCCGTTCTCAGCCGGTCGTGAAGCGGTTCGCCTCTTCGAGCGCGCTCTTGCGCGCCTCGTCGCTCAGCCCCTCGAAGAAATCGTCGAGAACCGGATCGCTGTTGTCGAGGCGCTTGGCGACGACCGCCCACTTGGCGGCCTCGGCGGTGTCGGGAGCGGTGCCGAGCCCGTCCTTGTAGAGATGGGCCACCCGGTTGATCGCGATCGGATTGCCGCGAAGCGCGGCGCGCTCGAGGAACCGGAACCCCTCGGGCTGGTTGGCGGGTCCGCCCTTGCCGTTGAGCAGCCAGATCCCGTATTCGATCTCGGCGATCTCGAAGCCGTTGATCGCGGCCCGGCGCAGCCATTCGCGCGCCTTGGGCAGGCTTTCCTCCCCTCCCCGTCCGGAGGCGAGAAGCTGCGACATGGCGTATTGCGCATCGGCGATCCCGGCATCGGCCGCCGAGCGGAAATAGGGAACCGCCTCTTCGAAACCGCTGGCCGGCGAGGTGCGGATCAGAAGCTGAGCGTAGTTGAATTCGGCCAGAGGCAGCTTCGCGTCGGCAGCGCTCTTCAGAAGCTTGAGGGCGCGGGCCTCGTCACGCGCGACCCCGGTTCCGGAAAGGAGCAGCATGGCGAAGTTGAGCTCGGCGGTATGATCGCCGCTCTTGGCGGCCGCCTCGAACCAGCGGGCCGCCTCGTCGACATCGGGCGTCACGCCGAGACCGTTCTGATAGAGATCGCCGAGAAGCGCCTGGGCGGCCGGATCGCCGAGCTTGGCGAGCGGTTCGGCGAGCGCCTTGGCCGTCAGGTAATAGCCGCGCTGATAGGCGGCATAGGCCCGGGCACCCGGATCGCCCGTCTCCTCGGTTCCCGAGACAGTCGGCCTCAGGGACGGCATCGAGAGCGCCTCGCCGGGCCCGGCTCCGGCCGGCACCTGAGCCGGTGCCGTATCCTGGGCGAAGGCCGGCCCGCACGCGGATGCCGCGATGGCGGCGGCAAGGCCCGCGGCCAGGAGACGAGACGAGGGTCCCGGCACGCGCTTCACGCTTCGGCCTTCGCTTTCACCAGCTCCTTGAGGTGCCGGTAGCGCTCCTCGAGCATGTCATTGGCCTTCCCGACAGCCTCCGCCTCGCCGCCGGCCGGATCGAAGATCGCAGCCGAGAGGGCGATGAACTCGGCCTCGGTCTCGGCGAGAACGGAAAGGCTCTCCAGCCCGTGCGCCCCGAGCGCGATACAGGGCAGTTCCACCATGGCCGCCCACCATTCGGCCATTGCGAGCGTCTTGGGATGGGGTTCCTCTTCCGTGTCCTGGCCGAGCCGCCCGAAGAACATGTAGTCCGGCATGAGTTCGCCGGCTTCCAGGGCGTCGTGACGGGTCTTGAAGCCGCCGGCGCCGACGATCATCCGCGAAGCATGGGCCTCGATCGTCTCGCCGAGAACCGAAAGACGACCGCCGCTGAGATGGATCCCGTCGGCCTTCACACGGCCCGCGCAGCGCGTGTCGTCGATGACGATCGCCGCCGCACCGGCCTCCTGGGCGATCGGCACCAGCCTCTCGGCGAAATCCTGGAACGCGCCGGGCTCGCGGCCGGCCGGATCGATCAGGACGCTCGCGACATCGCCGCCGGACAGGGCGCGGCGCAGCGCCTCGTCGGCACCGTCGTCGCCGAGCGATGTCGTCACGAGGACCAGACGCTGGCGGATGGGATCGTCGGAAGTCATGGATGAGCACGCGCTTTGATCGGTTGCACCGGGCAGACGCATATACGCCATCGAAGCGTGGCGAAAGTCGGGGCGTGCGGGCGGGCACGGAAACTTGCCGTCCGCCGAAGGTGCGAAGCCCGCCGCCTTCAGTCGCCGGAGGTCGTCTCGACGAGATCGCTCATCAGCACCTCGACATCGGCATCCTTGCCGCCTGTCACCTTGAAGACCCGCTGATAGGTCGTGTCCCGGTTGCGGGCGACCGCCACATACTCCCCCTCGGCCAGAACCATGGAGGCATAAGCGCCCGCGCTCTTGCGCAGCACGTCGCCCGACATGCTCGTCACCGTCCAGGCCGTGTCGGCGATCGCCTCGCCGCCCTTTTCGCGAACGAGCTTCAGCGTCTGCTGGGCGGCACGGTGCTTGAGGACGGCATGGCTGAGCTTGCCCGGCTCCACCTTCACGTCGGCCTCGGTGCGTGCGTTCACCGAACCATAGGAGGAGACGATGTGGTAGAGCCCGGCATTGAGACGGAGGATCTGACCGGGCGCGACGCCGCTGGCGATGAGCTCGCGGTCGCTGTCGCGCTCGGTCTCCGCATAGACGTCGAAGGTCACGTGGGAGGCCGGGGCGTTCGCCCCGTCCTCCGAGACGGTCGCGTCGAGCTTAAGGCCGCCGGCTCCGAGGACCACGATCTCCCGCGTCTCCTCGCCGGTGAAATCGATGCGCTTGACGACGCCGGCCCGCCCGAAGGTGGCATGCACGATGTACTGGCCGGGCGGCACGTCGAAATGCGGCTGGGGCTCGCTGGAGGTCGCGATCAGCGAGGAACGGCCGTCGAGCGGCGACATGGCCGAGAAGAGGCGCCAGACCAGCCCGTGCGGAACCGGCCCGCCGGCCTCGGAGAGCTTGGCCTCCAGCACCAGTTCGGACTTGGGACGGATCGCCTTCGGATCGAGCTTCAGCTGCGGCGCATAGGCGGGAATGCTCGGCAGGTCGAGCGCGCCGGTGTCCCGGCCATTGGCCCTTTCGGGAAGAGCGATCGGACTGAGGGCCTTCAGGGACTGCATCTGCGGCACGCCGACATCGGAGGCATCGGGCAGGAGTTCGCTGGCGGAAGGTGAGGCGTAGGTCTTGGGATCGCTTGGCTCGCCCTTGCCGAAGAACTGCTCGAGGCCGCGTCCGAAGAAGCCGGACCCGCCATCCGACTGGGCGAGAGACGGCAGGGTGAGGCCGAGAAGGAGCGCGAGGGAGAGGATGTTGCGCAGGAGGCGGAATCGGCGATCGACCATTGCGAACAGATGTCCCTTTCCCAATCTCGCCCCCATCTCGATAGCGCGCGGAGCCCGAAGGTCGCGCAGGGCCGAAGACGCTTCCTGACGCCAGATCATGGCGAAGTCGCGCCGTTCGAGACGCACCGGTCACCTTGAATCGCGTCCCGGACGGCTTATAGCCCTGACGTGTCCGCAAGAACACACCCGACATCGTCCAGAAGCGAAAGCTGCGTCCGTGCCCGATCTCCTCGCCCATCTGTCGAACCGCCGTTCCCTGCCGCTGCCCGCCCTCGTCGAGCCGGGTCCCTCGGCGGAGGAGCTGACGCAGATCCTCACCATCGCGGCGAGGGTTCCCGATCACGGCAAGCTCGCGCCCTGGCGGTTCATCGTCTTTTCCGGCGACGGCGCGAAGCGGGCGGGTGACGCCCTCGCGGACCTTGCCCAATCGCGCGAAGGCGAACTCAGCGAGATCCGCAGGCGCGTCGAGGAGACCCGGTTCACCCGCGCGCCGCTCGTCGTCGCCGTGGTCTCGACGGCGGCCGAGCACGTGAAGATTCCCATCTGGGAGCAGCAGCTCTCCGCGGGCGCCGTCTGCCTCAATCTCATCCACGGCGCCAACGCGAAGGGCTACGCCGCCACCTGGCTGACAGAGTGGCCGGCCTATGACGCAGAGGCCCGGGTGATTCTCGGCCTGAAGCCCGAGGAGACCGTCGCCGGCTTCATCCATATCGGCACGCCGAACGAGGCGCCCTCGGAGCGACCGCGCCCCGACCTCGCCGACATCGTTACCCATTACCAAGGACCTGCCGCCTGATGTTCTACCGCACCGAAACGAACGACCACGGCCTGCCCCACGACCCCTTCAAGGCCATCGTCTCCCCGCGCCCGATCGGATGGATCTCGACGCTCTCCAAGGACGGCACCGCCAATCTCGCGCCCTACAGCTTCTTCAACGCCATCGCCGATTCGCCCAAGCTCGTGATGGTCGCCTCCGCCGGCATCAAGGACATGGCGCGCACCGCGGTCGAGACCGGCGAGTTCGTCTGCAATCTGGCCACCGGAGAACTGGCCAAGCAGCTGGTGCGCTCCTCCGCGAACGCGCCCTCTGAGGTCGACGAATTCGAGATGACGGGCCTCACCAAGGCACCGTGCGAGATCGTCCGCGCGCCGCGCGTCGCCGAGAGCCCGGCCGCCCTCGAATGCATCGTCACCGACAGCTTCCGGCCGAAGACCCGCTCGGGCGAGCATCCGGGCGCCTTCGTCGTCATCGGCGAGGTGGTCGGCATCCATATCGACGAGCGTATTCTGGTGAACGGGCGCATCGACATGGCGCTCGCCGCGCCCCTCGCCCGTCTCGGCTATCTGGATTACAGCGTTTCCGACACTGTCTTCACCATTCCCCGGCCCCGCACGCCGGACGGCAGCGATATCTGACATCGAAACCTGCCGATTAACGAACATGGTGAACCGAAGCTTAATTCTTTTCGCCGATGCTGCGGCCCGAACGAAGTCGAACGGGTCGGAGACGAATCATCATGGCGGAGCCGGTAGGATCGAACTGGTGTGAACCGGCAAGTGCCGGACAGCGCGCCGAATGGGCCCATCTCCTGGCCAGCGCCTATGCGAACGGCTTCATCCCGGCGGGCGACCGGGATGACGTCGCGGAGATTCTTCTGCAGATCGCGGCCGATCCGGCCGCCAGCGTCCGGCGCGCCTTGTCGAGCGCGCTCGCCGGCTCGCCCGCGCCGTCCCGCGATCTCGTGATGACGCTGGTGGACGATGTCCACAGCGTCGCCCTGCCGCAGATCTCGCAGTCGCCGCTCCTTGCCGACGACGATCTCGTGGAGATCGTGCGGCGCGGGCAGCGCAAGCTCGTTGATGCCGTGTTGATGCGCGCCTCCCTTTCGGCGCCTGTCGCGGCGGCGATCGTTTCGGCGGGCGAAGGCGAAAGCGTGCTCACCCTCCTTCGCCACCCGGACGCGCGGATCGAAGCAGAGAGCCTTCGCGCCATCGCGGACCGGTTCGCCGGGGACGCGGAGATCCGTGGCGCCCTGTTCGATCGGGCAGACCTTCCCGCAGCACTCAGACAGAGACTTCTCGTGAAGGCGAGCGAGGCGGTCGCCGGATCCTTCCTCGCCGCCGGCGTCCTCGGCGCGTCGGAGAGCCGCCGGATCTGCGAGGAGGCCTCCGAACGCGGCACCGCGACGATCGTCGAGGAGGCGTCCCGCGCCGATCTCGAAGACCTGATCGACGATCTTCTTCTCCAGCGGGCCCTGTCTTCGGCCATTCTCCTGCGTCTTGCCTGCTCGGGCTCGCTCGACACCCTGACCGAATGCCTGACCCGCCTGACCGGCACGTCCGCAAGGCGCGTGCGCTCGATCCTCGTCGAAAGCCGCCGTCAGCCCTTCAACGCTTTGTGCGCGCGCGCAGGCCTGCCGAGCGAGGCGACCGCCCTCCTCTTCCACGCCGTCGACGTCTGGCGCGCCGCCGACCACCGGGGCGACACGCCGACACCGAACGAGGTGGCGGCGCGCATCATGACGCGGCTTGCCGAAGAGATGCGCAAGGACCCCTCCCGCAGCATGGAACCGGCTCTCGCCTTCCTGCGCGGCCTTTCGCGCGAGATCGCGCGCACGAACGGTTTGCGCGATCGCCGGCCCCGCGCGCAGGCCGCCTGAGGCGCACACGCCCGGCCGGATCGCGGCCTTCGAGCCCCGAACGCCGCCGACCGACCCCGCCGCGCATCGGCATGTTCCGGCGCCTCGTCAAAGACAGGCGGGAACGAGAACGATCGGAAGTCCCGAGACGAGCGTCGTCCCGGCGCCGGCCCAGGCGAGAAGCATGGATGCCCTGTCCATCGCGCTCCCGCGATATCGCCCGAGAACCAGAGCGAGCCAAATCCCGGCAAGGGTGAAGCAGGCCCAGAGCGCGATCATCGAGGCCCTGTGCAGTTCGAACGGCCCGACCGTCTCGTTCGGCCAGCCCAGAGCGCAGCCCAGCCCGTGCACGGCGTAGATGGCACAGAAGCCGATGGCCCAGAGGGTCAGCCCGGCGGAGAGGCGAAGAAGCGGCATCAGACCCCCCAAGCCGCAAGGACGAGGACGAGCGCCACCACGATCGCCGTCCCGGCCGCATAATCGACCCACAAGGTCGCGACCCGCATCTCCTGCGGTCGCCCATGCGCCACGAAACCCTGCCGCTTGCGCACCATCATGAATGCCAGGATCAGTGTGGCGACCATGGCATGGAAGAGGCCATAGGCGACGAGCGTGGTGGAGACGGCGCCGAAGGCATGGTCGGTGGGAGCCGGCAGGCGCAGGACCGGCAGGGAGGCAAGGACGAGAAGTGTCAGACCCATTCCCGCGATCGCCAGATAGAGCCGGCCCTCGCCGTTTCCTGTGCGCGGCAGAGCGAGGCGGACGAAGATCGCGGCGGCAAGAGCGCCCGCGACGATCAGCCCCGTCTCGAAAAGCGGAGCATCGAGACCGGTCTGCGGCGGCCAGTGGGGCGCCACCGTCCACAGATAGGCAAACCCGAAGATCAGAGAGCCGAACAGCGTTCCGCTCGCGCAAAGGGCGAAGACGCTGCCCCAGTAGCCGACGGTTCCCTGCGCCTCGTAATGGGACGGGACGGTCGTCCCGTCACCGATCTCGAGCGGTCCCACCGGCTCCCTCGAGCCGTTCGTCGAGGCCCAGAGCCAGATGACGACCGTGACCGCGACGAGAAAGAGCGGTGCGATCCAGTAGAGGCTGAGAAGCATCATCGCGAAGAAGCCGCCGAAGCTCGCGGCGGCCGCGACCGGCAGGAGGCTCGGCCCCGGCAGGATCGCCACATGGTCCGGCTTCCCGCTCGCGATGTCGACGGCGAGGGTCTCGCGCCAGCCGTTTCTCGGCGCGGCGAGGAGCCCCTCGCCACGGGCGAGATCGGCGGCGAGAGTCCCCCGTGCGCCGAGCGGTTCGCGGCACTCGACCTCGGGCAGGCTTGCGAAATTGTAGGCCGGCGGCGGGGTCATCATCGTCCATTCGAGCGTCCCGGCCCCCCACGGATTCCGCCTGGCGGGCCGCCCGAGCCAGGCTTGAAGGGCGATGTCCAGCGCGAAGAGCGCGAAGCCGAAGGCCTGGAGGAAGCCGCCGATGGACGAAACGAGGTTCAGCCAGTCCCACCCGGCCTCCGCCGGATAGGTGTAGACCCGGCGCGGCATGCCCAGAAGACCGGTGAGATGCATGCCGAAGAAGGTGATGTTGAAGCCGATGAAGATCAGCCAGAACGCGGCCTCGCCGATCCGCATCACCCGCAGCCGTCCGGTGACATGGGGCATCCAGTAATAGGCCGCCGCCAGCATCGGGAAGACGAAGCCGCCAGCAAGGACGTAGTGGAGATGGGCGGTCACGAAGGCCGTGTCGTGGGCCTGCTGGTTGAAGGGCACGATGGCGAGCATCACGCCCGTGAGCCCTCCGAGGATGAAGACGAAGAAGAAACCGAGAAGGTAGAGCATCGGCAGTTCCAGCTTCGGCCGCCCCGCCCAGAGGGTTCCGAGCCAGGCGAAGATCTGGATGCTGGTCGGGATGGCGACCAGAACCGAGGCGGCCGAGAAGAAGCCCAGCGCCATGTGCGGGATGCCCGTCGTGAACATGTGATGCACCCAGAGCCCGAAGCTCAGGAAGGCGAGCGCCATCACGGAGGCGACGATGGCGCCGTAGCCGATGAGCTTCGTGCGCGCCATCACGGGGATGATCGTCGAGATCGCGCCGGCCGCGGGCAGGAAGATGATGTAGACCTCCGGATGGCCGAACAGCCAGAAGAGGTGTTGCCACAGGAGCGGCGAGCCGCCGAGCTCGGGATCGAAGAAGGGCCAGCCGAAGGCCCGCTCGATCTCGAGCAGGATCGAGCCGAGGATCAGCGGCGGGAAGCCGAAGATCATCATGCCGGCGGTGGCGAGAATGTACCAGGCATAGATCGGCATGCGGTCGAGGCGCATGCCCTTGGCGCGGAATTTGAGGATCGTCACCACGATCTCGATCGCCGCGCACATGGCCGAGATCTCGACGAAGGTGACGCCGAGAAGCCAGACGTCGGAATTGACCCCGGGCGTGTACTCGGGGCCCGAAAGCGGCGGGTAGAGAAACCAGCCCGCATTGGGCGCGAGGCCGACGAGGAGCGAGCCGACCATGATCGAGCCGCCGAAGAGATAGCACCACCAGCCCAGTGCGGTGAGGCGCGGAAAGGCCAGATCGCGCGAGCCGAGAAGCTTGGGCAGAAGATAGATCGCCACGCCTTCGAGCATCGGAATCGCGAACAGGAACATCATGATGCTGCCATGCATCGTGAAGATCTGCGCATAGGCCTCAGGCCCCACGAAGGCCGAGTGCGACGTGGCGAGCTGGGCCCGGATCAGCATCGCGAGAACGCCCGCGATCGCGAAGAAGATCGCCGATGCGATGATGAAGCGCTTGCCGATATCGGTATGGCTGACGGCGCTGAAGACGCCGCGCAGGCCCGGCTCGCCCGCCCAGATCCTGGCGAGCCCGCGGTGACGGCCGATCGCGTTCATTCACGGTTCTCCAGAAAATCCTGCCAGCTCTCGCCGTCATGGGCGATCACCTGAAAGTCGTGATCCACATGGCCGATGCCGCAATATTCGGCGCACACGCCGGCGAAGGTTCCGGGGCGGTCGGCCTCGATGCGCAATTCGTTCACATGGCCGGGGATCGCATCCATCTTGCCGGCAAGGCGCGGCACCCAGAAGCTGTGAATGACATCGGTGGCGGAGATGACGAGATCGATCTTCGCATCGGCCGGGATATGCAGGACGCGCTCGCTCACCCGGCCGTCGGGATAGCGGAAGGACCAGCCCCAGTTATAGGCGGTCACCTCCACCGTCAGATCGGGCGCATCGGGACCGGGAAGGATGCGGCCGCCGAGGTGGAGGGCGTAGGTCAGGAGCGCCAGAAGGACGACGACCGGCATTGCGAGGCCGAGCCAGCCGAGCCAGAGCTTCTCGCTCGGGGCGTCTGACCGCTCGGCCCTGCCCGCCCGCCGGAAGGCGAGGAAGAGAATGACGAAGACGAGCCCGGACAGGAGAACCGATCCCGCGAGCATCCACCACCAGAGATCCGCAATTGCCGCGGCGGAGGGTCCGGCCGGGTCCATGACGGAATGTGAACCGGCGCATCCTGTCAGCAGGGCGGCGGCCGCAATATAAGCGGCAAGGACACCGATCGAACGCGGGAGCGGCACCTTCAGATGAGCGACACCGAGTATGGGCAGGCGGATGCCGGGGCGCAGTCGAAACGTGGAGGGCCCGGCCTGATCGACCCGATCAGGGAACAGTCGGACTTCCACCGGCTGGAATCGAAGGTCGCGGTCGCCGGTCACCCGATCCACGCCATGCTGGTGGCCTTTCCGGTGGCCTTCGTGACCGGAACCTTCGGTGCGGACGTCTTCTACTGGTGGACCGGGGACCTGTTCTGGGCCCGCGCGGCGCTGTGGGCCTCCGGCATGGCCTTCCTGTTCGGCGTGGCCGCGGGAATCGCGGGCACCGTCGAGCTCCTCTGGGTGCCGGGCATAAGGCAGCGCTCGGCCAGCTGGACCCATTTCATCATCGCGGTGATGCTTCTGTCGATCCTCGGCGCCAATTGGGGCTACCGGCTCGGCGGTTACGAAGAGGCGGTTCTGCCCTACGGCCTGCTGATCTCGACCTTCGCGGTCGGATTTGCCGGTTTCACGGGATGGCACGGCGGAAAGCTGGTCTTCGAATATCAAGTCGGGATCTCGTCTACCGGTAAGTGACGCTCGCGCGGGCTTTCGAGCCAGTCGGGAACGGGGGATGGAAGGACCGGCTTGCCGAGCACGAGAGCGAGAACGAGGGTCATCGTCGCCAGCGTGCCGCCGAGCATCCAGACCGAGGACCGGGGCTCGAAGGACCCGCGCCGCTCGCTCATGGCGATGACGGTCTTTCCGATCACCGCGTGAAGGACGACGAGGAGACCGACCGCGACGAGCTTTGCGAACATCCAGGGCACGAAGACGCCCTGGAGGAAGATCAGCAACGTTCCGGCAGTGATCGCGACGACCGCCGCGGGCGTGACGATATAGGAATAGGTCGCGTGGGTGAGGACGCGCAGGCGCGCATACCGCCTCTGGTCCTCGCCGATTTCGTGCTTGCTGAGCATCAGCGGCAGCGCGACGAGGCCGGCGCACCAGACGACGAGCGCTGCGATATGGATCGCCTTGACGAGGGAGAGGATCACGCCGCCCGCCCGCCTGCCGGTGCATCGAGACCGATCCAGGCCCGATGGGCGATGAGGCCGCCGGCGATCGCGAAGGGCGCCATGCCGCCGACCCACATCACGAGCCCGGCGAGTTGCTGATCGGCGAGCGGCGACAGTCCCCAGGTTGGCGCCGCGAGCCGGTGGATCTCGTAGAAGGGCTGCTGGGCGAAGGTGAGGACCGCACCGAGGAAGCCCATCTGAACCGCACCGCCGACGAGGCCGCTCGCGGCGGCGACCGGACCTGCGGCGCGGATGGCGATCCAGAACATCGCAATCGAGGCGAGAAGCGAGAGCTGCATCGCCCAGTAGACCGCCATGTTTCGAAGGGCGAGATCGTAGAGCTGCGGCAGATGCCATGCCCAGAGCACCGCCGTCATGAGAACGAGGGTCGGGAGAACAGGCAGTCTCAGGCGCCCGACGAGCGAAGGCGAGAGGGCGAGCGCTCCCGCCCCGGCGGCAGCAAGAAGAACGAGATGATGCAGCGAGCGGGCGGAGAAGAGCGCGACGCTCGCCGCGCAGATCGGCGAAACGAAAGCGAGCGCGAGAAGAGCGGTCGCGATCCCCCCACCCCGGCTCGCCCTGCGCCAGCTGAGGATCGCCGCCGCGCCGAGGGCCGTAAGAACGAAGGGTTCGAAATTCCATCGGGCGAGGACGTCGCCGAGCGCCGGCGCCGTGCCGCAGTAACTGCCATCGAACATCATGCGGCCATCCGTCCCGTCTGCGTCGTCGCTTTCCCGCTGTGATAAGGACTTCTGAACGACGGCGACCAGCGCCCTACGCAAACGTTATCAGTCGTGACGATCACCGGAATTCGGTCCGCTTCCAGCGCATTGCCGGCTATCGAACCTTGTCGCCGCGCAGTCGCGATACGTGCCCTTGATTTCTCGCCGAAGCCTTGCCGGCTCGGCCTTGGGCGGCTTATCGAACGCGCCGTGTAGCCCGCTCGAAGCCCTCGCGAGGAACACGATCGGCCCGCCGTTCGACTTCGCGGGTGGCGGCCCTTCGCAATTCTCGATCACGCATTCGAAAAGAGCGTTCCGCATCCGATGCGGAAGACCTCCGTTCGAACGGTCTTTTCCTGAGGAGGGGCGCTGGAACTGCGCGCTCGTGCCGCACTTAGCGGAGGAAATCGAAATGGAGGCGCCGCGACCGCGTCGCGCCCTTCGCGAACCGCAGCGAGGCGAGCGGGACCCATGAGCAAGGCCGATCCGACCGGAGCCGATATCGCCGAGAAGGCTCCTCTCATCCTCAAGAAGAAGGCGCTCGGCGAGACGGCGAACATGGCCGTTCTCGCGATCGCCGCCGGCGCCTTCATCGCCTTCGGATCGATCGGCTCCTTCGTGGCGGAGGCATCGGGCGGTGGACCGGTTCTCGGCGGGCTCGTCTTCTCGGTCGGCCTCATCCTCGTCATGGTCGCGGGAACACAGCTCTTTACCGGCAATACGATGATGGTCCTGCCCGATCTGGAAGGCCGGCTGAACACCTCGCTCGTTCTCTACGGCTGGGTCACCGTCTGGCTCGGAAATCTCGTCGGATCGCTCGCGATCGTCGTCCTCTTCATCGCGGCCGGAGGCGGCGATGCCCTCGACGGAGCGGTGGGCCAGGCTGCGGTCGACACGGCGAGCAGCAAGGCCGCGAAAGGCTCTTGGGCGATCATCGCCTCGGCCATCCTCGCCAACATGCTCGTCTGTCTCGCCGTCTGGATGTCGATGGCCACGAAATCCGTCGCCGGACGCATTCTCGCGATCATCGGCCCGATCACGATCTTCGTCGCTTCGGGTTTCGAACATTCGATCGCCAACATGTCGATCCTTCCGATCGGCTGGGCGATGGGCGACGGCGCGTTCTCGGTCCTCGACATGACGCACAACATCCTTCTCGCCACCGTCGGAAACATCATCGGAGGCATCCTCGTCGCCCTCGTCCTCAGTGGCGGCCATGGCACGATCGAGCGGGTCGACGAATGACGCCGGCCCCGGCGACCCGTTCCATCTGCGCCGACGGCACGGCCGTTGGCGAACGAAACCTGGTCGCGTCCGGCATGCCAGCCCTTTTCGTCGAGGAACGGGCCGCAATATCGGTGTCCAGGAGGGGTTTCGTACGGAGCCGGGTCGCCGGGGCTTCCGCGACACCCCGCACACTCGATGGCAGTCGCCGGATCGTGGTGGCCCAAAGATGCGGGCACCGAGGGGATGAGTTTCATGCAGGACATCGCCGCGCTGGAGGGACGAGCGCTCGAAGACTGGCTGGAGGAGGCCAAGCCCCATCTGGCGGTGCAGCGGACGAAGCATGTCGCGCCTTCGACGCTCGCCCGCGCCATGACGCTCATTTCGCCCGAGAAGGCCGCGCGGATCTTCGACCTTCTCTCCCCGGCCACCCAGTCGGACATCCTGCAGGCACTCCCGCCTCCCGAGCGCGCCCGTTTTCTGGAGCGGATGGAGCCGGACGACCGGGCGAGAATGCTGGAATTCGTGCCGCCCGAATTCGGTCGGACACTCCTCGAAGCCCTGAGTTCGGAAGAACGGGCGCTGACGCGCACCGTTCTCGACTACCCCGCCAAGAGCGCGGGACGGCTCATGAGCCCGGAATTCGTCAGCCTGATGCCCGAGATGAGTGCCGAGGACGCGCTGCTTGCCATCCGAAGCGGCGAGAAGCGTGCCGATACGGTATTTCTGATGCCGGTCTGCGACGCGGAGATGCGCCTCCTTGGCGCCGTCGACCTCGCCCAGATCGTGCTCGCTGCGCCGTCGACGCGCATTTCCGATCTCTCCACGCTGGACGTGCCCTTCGTGCACGTGACCGACGATCAGGAGGACGTGGCGCGCCTGATGACCTCCGCCGACCTGATGATCGTGCCGGTGATCGAGGAGGACGGACGGCTCGTCGGGATCGTGACCTTCGACGATGCCATGGAGGTTCTCGACTTCGAGAACAGCGAGGACTTCGCTCGCGCCGGCGGCACGGAGCCGATCGGCAGACCCTATCTTTCGGTGCCCGTCTTCCGTCTGGTGCGCTCGCGCATCGTCTGGCTTTCGGTTCTGGCGGTCGCCGCGAGCCTCACGGTCAACGTGCTCGACGCCTTCGAGGAGACGCTCGAGAGCGTGGTGACTTTGGCTCTCTTCATCCCGCTCCTCATCGGCATCGGCGGCAATGCGGGTGCGCAGTCGGCGACGACCATCGTGCGCGCGCTCGCGGTGGAGGACGTGAAGCCGGGCGACATTCTCGCGATCGCCTGGCGCGAGACCCGGACCGGCTTCGTCATGGGCCTCCTCGTCTCCGTCTTCGCCTACGCTATCCTTGCTCTGATCTTCGATCCCTCGATCGCCCTCGTCGTCGCCGTCACGCTCGTCTTCATCTGCACCCTCGCAGCCCTTGTCGGCGCCGTGATGCCGGTGGCCGCGAAGGTTCTCTCGATCGACCCCGCCGTCTTCAGCGCGCCTTTCGTGACGACCATCGTCGATGCGTCCGGGCTGCTCATCTATTTCCTCGTCGCCCGCGTCATCCTGGGCGTGTGAACGCAAGCCATATGCGGCCGCTTACGGCCGCGACGCATCCGGCAGCCGCGCGTTGCGGCGGTTCGGTTGCGGTTCCCCCACCGCCATGTCTGGAGAGACGCGAATGAGCAGAAACGACGAGCGCTTCGACGGCGAGATCGAGAAGCCGGAATATGACGCGCCGGCCGGCGGCTGGGGCTCGCTCAGCGGCATTCTGGCGGTCACGATGGACGCCGAACCCGAGCTTGCGACGATCGCCACCCTGCGTCGCCAGAACAAGCCGGGCGGCTTCATGTGCGCCTCATGCGCCTGGCCGAAGCCGGCCGATCACGCACCGTTCGAATTCTGCGAGAACGGCGCCAAGGCGACGATCTGGGAACTCACCAGAGATCGCTGCGAACCCGAATTCTTCGAAGCGCACACGGTATCGGACCTGCGCGACTGGTCCGATCACGAACTGGAGATGACCGGCCGCCTGACCGAGCCGATGCGCTACGACGCGGCACGCGACACCTATGTGCGCACCACCTGGGAGGAGGCTTTCGCCGCGATCGGAAGCCGGCTTTCGGCGATCGAGCCCAAGCGCAGCGTCTTCTACGCCTCAGGCCATGCCGGCCTCGAAGCCTCCTATCTCTACGCCCTCTATGCCCGGCTCCACGGCCACAACAACCTGCCGCAGAGTTCCAACATGTGCCATGAGACGACCTCGGTCGGCCTCAAGGAGGTCATCGGCTCGTCGGTCGGAACCGTGATCTGGGAGGATCTGAAGGAGACCGACTGCTTCTTCTTCTTCGGCCAGAATCCCGGCACCAACTCGCCGCGCTTCCTGAAGCCCCTGTCCGAGGCGAAGAAGCGTGGCGCCACGATCGTCACCTTCAACCCGCTCCGCGAACCGGGCCTCCTCGCCTTCACGAGCCCCCAGGACCCTGTCGACATGCTGACCGGCGGCGAGACGAAGATCTCCGATCATTACTATCAGCTGAAGGCGGGCAGCGACATCGCGGCCTTGACGGGCC
This sequence comes from Fulvimarina endophytica, assembly GCF_003403015.1. GTDB lineage: Bacteria > Pseudomonadota > Alphaproteobacteria > Rhizobiales > Rhizobiaceae > Fulvimarina > Fulvimarina endophytica. The sequence continues at coordinate 430,777 of NZ_QURL01000002.1, read as the reverse complement.
TCTGCAAGCACGTCCTCGAGCGGGATGACGCGGCACGGCATACGGGCGCGGACCGCATCCTCGACACCGCCTTCCTCGACGAGCACACCACGGGCTTTGCGGCGTTCGAGGCCTTCCTGCGGGAGACGTCCTGGGAGAAGATCGAGGCCGAAACCGGTCTTTCGCGCAACGATATCCGCCAGGCCGGCGACGTCTATGCGAAGGCCGAGCGGGTCATCGGCGTCTACGGCATGGGCCTGACCCAGCACCCGCTGGGGGCGACGAACATCTCCATGTTCGTCAACTTCCTGTGCATGCGCGGCAATATCGGCAAGCTCGGTGCCGGCTGCTGCCCGGTGCGCGGCCATTCGAACGTGCAGGGCCAGAGGACCGTCGGCATCTCCGAGAAGCCGAGCCTCATTCCCAATGACAGGCTGCGCGACCTCTTCGGCTTCGAGCCGCCGATGGAGGAAGGCTATGTGGTCACCGAAGCGATGGAGGCCGCACTCGCCGGTGAGGTGAAGGCAATCGTCAGCCTCGGCGGCAATCTGTGCCGGGCGCTGCCGGAACGACAGAGCGTCGAGAAGGCCTGGTCGGGCATGGATCTCACGGTGATGATCTCGACCAAGCTCAATCGCTCGCATCTTCACCCGGGCAAGGAGGCCTACATTCTGCCCTGCCTTGGCCGGGCCGAGGTGGACGAGCAGGAGACCGGCAACCAGTATGTGACGGTGGAGGATTCGTTCTCCCACATCCACGCCTCCATCGGCCATCGCGATCCCGCCTCGCCGCACCTTCTCAGCGAACTCGAGATCGTCGCCCGCCTCGCCAAGGCGACATTGCCCGAGAACCCGAAGGTCACGTGGGACGCGTGGATCGCCGATTACGGCCTCGTGCGCGATCTCATCGAAAAGACCTATCCGGACGATTTCCGTGACTTCAACGCCCGCATGAAGGAGCCCGGCGGCTTCTGGCGCGGCAATCCCGCACGCGAGCGGATCTGGGAAACAGAGAGCGGACGGGCAGAGATCCGGGTTCCCGAGAAGCTCAACGCACGGGGGTTCGAGGAGACGGCGGGACGCTTCAACCTCATCACGGTGCGTTCCAACGATCAGTTCAACACGACGATCTACGGCTATACGGATAGGTTCCGGGGCATCGAGGGCACGCGCGACGTGGTGCTGATGAACGAGGAGGATATCGCCGAACTCGGGTTCTCGCCGGGCGATACCGTCAGTCTCGTCAACGATCTTTCGGAAAGCCGCTCGACCACCCACCGCCTCGGCGGCCTCGTCGTCACGCCCTACGACGTGCCGCGCGGCACGCTCGCCGGCTATTATCCCGAATGCAACGTGCTGGTCGACCTGATGGAAGGCGACGAGTTGTCGAAGACGCCGGCCTACAAGTCGATCCCGGTGCGGGTCGAGCGGGACCCCGCCGCCTGATCGGACCTTTTACGCGTCAAGCCGTTTTCGCCTGAAGCCGCGCGCGGCGTGGGAGCCGCGCGTCAGCCCCATCCTAGCAGTCCTTGCGCCGGCGCAGTTGTCAGGGACGCAATCAGCGTCTACGAAAGACGCGATGGTTCCCGACGCCGACCCGGCGCCGGGATTAAAAGGGAACGCGGTAGAACGACCCAATCCGGGGTTCGAAGCCGCGGCTGCCCCCGCAACTGTGTGCGGTGAGCCGACTGTCCATTCGCGTGCCACTGGGGCGAGCCCCGGGAAGGCCGGACGGAAGGCTGAGACCCGCAAGCCAGGAGACCTGCCGTCACTCTCAGAAATCCGTAGTCGAGCGGGGATGCTCGGAAAGGATGATCATGACGGCTTCTCCCGGGGCACTTCCGCCCTTGTCATCTCATGCGTTTTCCTTCGGGCGCGCTCCTGCGCGAAGACCCGACCCCGTTTCGATGCGCGGCTTTCCCGTTCCGGTCCGGTCTTGCGACCGGCCGTTCTCGAAGCACGGCACCGAAGGATCGCTCAACATGTCCAGCGTCTCCCCCTCCCCCCTGCGCAAGCGGTTTCGTCCGCTCGCACTCTCGAAACTCGCCTTCCCCGCATGGGTCTGCGCCGCCATGGCCTGCGGCGCCCTCCCGGCGCCCGCCCATGCGCAACCCGCCCACTATCCGGTGACGATCGAGAATTGCGGCCGGTCCCTCACCTTCGAGGCGAGCCCCGAGCGCACCGTCTCGATCGGCCAGAGCATGACGGAAATCCTCTATCTTCTCGGCCTGTCGGACAAGGTGGTTGGGACGGCGCTTTGGACGGCACCCGTCCTTGCCGAGTTCGAGGCGGTGAACGCGACCATCAAGCGGATCGCCGACAACGATCCGAGCTTCGAGGGCGTACTGGCCGAGCGGCCCGATCTCGTGACCACCCAGTTCCAGTGGCAGGTCGGCCCGCAGGGGGTGGTGGCGACCGAGGAGCAGTTCGCGGAACTCGGTATCCCGGTCTACACCTCGCCCGCCGATTGCGTCGGCAAGGACAATTCGGGCGGCGGCGACGGGTTGCGCACCGAGCCCTTCACCATGGACCTCGTCTACCGCGAAATCGAGGATCTGGCGGCGATCTTCGATGTGAGCGAACGCGGCGCCGAACTCGTCGCCGACCTCAAGGCGCGCGAGGCGAAGGCCCGCGAGGAGGTGGCAGGGATCGGCGAAGGCGTCTCGGCCGTGTTCTGGTTTTCGAGCGCGGAGATCGCGATCGACCCCTATGTCGCAGGAACGAGCGGCGCGCCGGGCTACATCATGAAGACCCTCGGCATCGACAACGTGATCGACAGCCAGGAGGAATGGCCGACCGTCGGCTGGGAGACGATCGCCCGTTCCAACCCCACCTTCATCGTTCTCGGAAGGATGGATCGCAGGCGGTTTCCAGCCGACGACGTCGAGAAGAAGCGCGAGTTCCTCATGAGCGATCCGGTGACCAGCCGGATGGCCGCCGTCGAGACCGGTCATGTGGTGGAAATGGACGCCCAGGCGATGAACCCGACGATCCGTACGATCGAGGGTCTCGAGATGATGGCGCAAGCGGTCCGGGATGCCGATCTTGGCGAGTGAGACCCATGTGGTGGCGGGCGCGGCGGCACCTGCCGCCACGCCCTTCGCCCTTCGCCTCGTCCTATCCTGTCTTGCGGCCTTCGCCCTTCTCCTGTCGGCCCTCGTCTTCGCCGCGGCGGTCGGCGAGACGCAGATTCCGCCTTCGGTGGTCCTGAACACGATCGCGAACGCGCTCTGGAACGCCGGCCGCGAGGTGGACCCGATCGATGCCGGCATCGTCTGGAACTACCGGCTCTCGCGGGCCGTGGTCGCCGCCTCCTGCGGCGCAGCGCTCGCGGTCTCCGGGGTCGTTCTCCAGTCGCTGCTGCGCAATGCGCTCGCCGACCCTTATCTCCTCGGAATATCCGCCGGCGCCTCCAGCGGAGCGGTCTCGGTCGCCATTCTCGGTCTCGGCGGCGGTCTTCTCACGCTCTCGACCGGCGCCTTTCTCGGCGCGCTTGTCGCCTTCGCCCTCGTCGCCGGCCTCGCCTGGCTTGCCGGCAGAGGTTCGATCGCGATCATCCTCGCGGGCATCGCCGGCTCCCAGCTCTTCAACGCCCTGACATCCTTTATCGTCGTGCGCTCGGCCAATGCCGACGAGACGCGCGGCATCATGTTCTGGCTGCTCGGCAACCTCTCCGGCGTGCGCTGGGAGGATGCGTCCCTCGCGGTTCCGGTCGCGCTTTCGGGCCTTGCGATCTGCGTCCTCCACGCACGCGCGCTCGACGCTTTCGCCTTCGGAACCGATGCGGCGGCCGCCCTCGGCATTCCGGTGCGGCGCGTTCAGATGACGGCCATCGCGACCGTCGCGCTGATGACGGCGGTCATGGTGTCGCTCGTCGGCTCGATCGGTTTCGTCGGCCTCGTCATTCCCCACGCCGCCCGGCTGGTGGTCGGGGTGAGGCACACGGTCCTTTTGCCCTCCGCCGCCCTGATGGGAGCCGTCTTCCTCGTCCTTGCCGATGTCGTCTCGCGCATCGTCATCGAAGGGCAGGTCCTGCCGATCGGCGTGGTGACCGCGCTCGTCGGAGCTCCGGCCTTCGCCGCCATCCTCATCGCCAATCCGTCCTTCCGGGCCTCGCGATGATCCTCGAGGCGTCGCGGATCGGCCGGACCGTCTCCGGCAAGCCGATCGTCGCCGACGTGTCGCTGGCGAGCGTGCCCGGAGAGTTCCTGGCGATCGTCGGGCCGAACGGTTCGGGCAAATCCACCCTCATCTCGATGCTGGCCGGCATCCGGCCGCCCGGTCACGGCCGGGTGCTCCTCGGCGGGCGTCCCCTTTCCGAAATCGGCAGACGGGCCGTCGCGCAGAGGATCGCCCTCGTCGAGCAACAGGCCGAGACGGGCGAGGCGCTGACCGCGAGGCAGGTGGTCGAGCTCGGCCGCACGCCGCATCTCGGCCCCCTTGCGCCCTATTCGGCAGAGGATGCGGCGATCGTCGACGAGGCGATGCGCTCTGTCGGCATGTCGGGCTTCGGCAAACGCCGCTGGCATTCCCTGTCCGGCGGCGAGCGGCAGCGGCTGCATCTCGCCCGGGCCCTCGCCCAGCGGCCGGAGATCATCATTCTCGACGAGCCGACCAACCATCTCGACGTGCAGCATCAACTGGCCCTCCTGACGCTGCTCCGCCGATCGAACCTCACCGTCATCGCGGCCCTGCACGATCTCGGCCAGGCAGCCCTCTTCGCCGATCGGATCGCCGTGATGGACGGGGGCCGGCTGACGGCGCTGGGGCCGCCTGCGGCCGTCCTGACGCGCGAGCGCATCCGGCAGACATTCAAGGTCGATGCGGCTATCGAGACCGGCGAGGACGGGTCGCTTTCGATCCGCTTCCGGCTGCCGGATCCGGCGGATCAAAGCTCAGGCTGAAAGAGAACGGGGCGCCCAACGAAATTGGACGCCCCGCCACGATATCCCGGCTCACCAAGCGGGGTTCACCCGCCGAGCCGGCCCTCAAGCGTATCGCAGGCGGCCATGTCCCCGGTCTCGTAGCCGCGGCTGAACCAGCGCTGACGCTCTTCGGACGTGCCGTGGGTGAAAGTGTCCGGCATCACCGTTCCCTGGTTCCTGCTCTGAAGGCGGTCGTCGCCGATCTGGAAGGCGGCGTTGAGCGCCTCGTCGATATCGCCCGGATCGAGATAGCCCGCCTCGCGGGCATCGTGCGCCCAGAGGCCCGCATAGCAGTCGGCCTGGAGTTCCACCCTGACGGACAGTGCGTTCGCCTCGGCCTGCCGCAGGTTCTCCCGCGCCTCGGCGAGACGTGGCAGGATGCCCTGCAGGTTCTGGACGTGGTGGCCGACCTCGTGGGCGATGACATAGGCCTGGGCGAAATCGCCCGGCGCGTTCAATTGGCGCTGCAACTGGTCGAAGAACGACAGATCGAGATAGAGCTTGTCGTCGACAGGGCAGTAGAAGGGCCCCGTCGCCGAGCCGGCCATGCCGCAGGCCGAGTCCACGCGATTGTCGAAGAGAACGAGGCTCGGATCGCGATAGGTCTCCCCGGCCTCCTGGAAGCGCCGCGACCAGACATCCTCCGTATCGGCAAGGACGGTCGCCACGAAGTCGTCCGTCTCTCCGGGGGTTGAGTTCACGCCGCCGGAGCCCTGCGTCGTCTGCGCGGTGCGGCCGCCGCCATCGTCCACGGCACCCAGCATCGCGAGCGGATTGATCCCGAAGACCAGCCAGCCGATCAGGAGGAGAATGACGAGGCCGATGCCGCCGCCGCCAGCCCGCAAGGGGATGCGCATGCCGCCCCCACCACGCGAGAAGCCACCGCCCCCGCCGCGCCTGTCTTCGATATTGCCGGATTGTCTGCGTCCTCGCCACTGCATCGTGCGACCGCTCCCTGGTGTCCGCCCTTCGAAGATTCTTCGTTCAAGATACGTCAGCGTCGAAGAAAGAAAATGAGAGGATCGAAACCGGGTCCTTCCTGAAACACAGCCGGCCATCATGGCCCGCCAGCGGGACGATCGGCGCAGCCGCTCGACGGGCCGCCGGCAGGGCGGTCAAGCGGCGGGGCGGCGGGGCGAGCCAGCCGAAAACCGGTCTTCGATGATGCGGGCTGCGGCAGCCGGCCTGCTCTGCGTCGTGCCGGTTCCTATATGCAGCCCCTGGTCCGGCAGACTGCCGGGCATGCACACCCGCCAGGATGAACCGGATGAACCGCCGCCGCCTCTCCCTCCTCGTCCTCGGCGCCGCATTTCTTCTGGTGCTCTGGTTCGCGGCCGACGTCGCCCTCGCGGTCTTCGCGGGCATCCTGTTCGCCGTCTTCCTGCGCGGCTGCGGCAACCGGCTCGCCAGCTGGCTCAACATCCGCAACGGGCTCGGTCTCGCCCTCTTCTGCGTGTTTCTCGCTCTCGCCCTCACGGCCTTTCTGGGCATTGCGGGAGCGGCGCTCGCCCAGCAGATGTCGCAGCTCGTCGACCGGCTACCGGCCGCGACCGAAAGCGTGCGCGACTACGTGCAGAGCCACGGCTGGGCCCGCAGCGTCATCGACAATGTCGACTTCCAGAACCTCCTGCCTTCGGGCAGCAGGGCGACGACCTTCTTCTCGAGCTCCCTCGGCGCCTTCGGCAATCTCATCGTCGTCACCTTCGTCGGCATCTACGGCGCTGCGGCGCCGCAGACCTATCTGCGCGGCTTCACCGCACTCTTCGCTCCCAGTCTGAGGCCGAAGGTCAGGGCCATCCTGACCGAAGCCGGCATCGCCCTGCGCGGCTGGCTGAAGGCCCAGTTCGTCTCCATGGCCGTCGTCGGCCTCCTCACCGGCCTCGGCCTCTTCGTTCTCGGCGTTCCGCTCGCCCCGATCCTCGCCGTTCTCGCCGCGATCCTCACCTTCATCCCGAATATCGGCCCGGTGCTCGCGGCAATTCCGGCGGTCCTTCTCGGCCTGTCCGACGGCCTCTCGACAGCTCTGTGGATCGTCGGCCTCTACGTGGTGGTCCAGACGGTCGAGAGCTATCTCGTGACGCCGCGCGTCCAGGAGGAGACGGTCTCGCTGCCGCCTGCTCTCACGATCTCCGTCCAGCTTCTCTTCGGCGTCGTCTTCGGCATTCTCGGCCTTGCCATGGCGACGCCGCTCGCCGCCGCGGGCCTTCGCGTCGGACAGCTGTTCTATGTGAAGGGATATCTGGACGAGGAAAAGCAGGCAGCCGGCGACTAGCGCCGGCATGAAAATCGGGATCGATTCTCACACAGCACATTGCGCAGGCGTCGTGAGTGAGAACGTCCTTCTCGCGTCTGACCGGACGCGCGCCGCTTCGGAGCGTGACGGGCCTATCGGCGGGCCGTCTGGAAGCTTTCGGCGAGCCTCATCTGAGAGATGTCCGGCTTCGTGAAGCCCCCGTCGACGAGCCCGTTGCGCCATCCGTGCCAGTAGGAGCGCGATACCTGCGCGAGTTGACACTCCGATCCGCCAAGCCCGTCCAAGTAGCCACAGAAAATTTCTCCCTCATCGAGAGTGAGAAATTCATCCACCTTTTCAACGGGTTGAAAGATCTGCACGCCGAACTCGTTCTGTTAGGGCGTTCAGATGGGAGGAAGTCGGACTCCCACCCGGCGCCGGGGGCCGTCACAATGGTCGCGCACGGCCGCGATACTCGGCTCACCGGCGAGGTCGACACCGAGCCTCGTGCGTGCGGACGCAATCAGGGGGCTCTTCGATGCAACATATCCTCTCGACCTTTCCAAGTGATCACCAGACTCTCGACAATCGTGTCGATCCAGCGAAAACCGCACCGGTCTGCGTTCCGAAGGTTCGAGCGAAAGACCGTCCGACAGTCTATGTAGCACGTCTCGCTACGGAAGGTCAGGTCCGCGACGATGCGTACCGGATCCGCTATCGCAGCTATGTGGCGGGCGGACATATCGAGCCCAATGTCACGGAGCGCTTCAGCGACGTCTATGACGACATGCCGAATGCGAGCACGATCGTCATCTACGATGCCGACGAGCCCGTCGCTTCCGTGCGCACCTGCACCTTCGCGCGCGGCACGGATCTGAGATCGCCGGCCCTCGACGCCTTTCCGGACGAGGTGCGCGCGCTTCTCGACCGGGACAGGTCCGGCCCGTTTTCCGGTCGCGGCATCGAAGTCACCCGGCTCGTCCGCGTTCCCGAGGCCGAGAACAACCAGGGGCTCGTCTTCCTCCTCTATAGAATGGCGGGATATGTGGCCCTCTGCGCCCACAGTCAGGTGCATCTCGCCTGCGTGCGCGGCAATCACGCTCCCTTCTATCGCAGGCTGGGCTACGAGCCCGCATCCGAGCTCAAGCCCTATCCCGGACTGAGCTGCGCCATGCGGCTGATGGCGAGCGATCGCAGGCGCTACGACGAGGTGCGGCGCGCCGTTCCGGTGATGGACCCGCTGGGCGGTCTTTCCGGCAATCTCGCCGCCTTCTTTCAAGGCGGTCCCGTCTCCCTGCATCTCAGGAAGGTCTGACCGATGCTGACCACCGTCGTGATTCTCGCCGCCATCGTGCCGCTCGCCTCGTTTACCTGGGCCCTGCGTCAGCATTTTCGCTCGACGGGAGGCATGCCGACCGGCATGCGCGGCCTGACGGCGGCGAGCGGGCTTGTCGCCCTTCTGTTCCTCGCCCTCGTGATCGATGGAGGGGTCAGCGGTCCGCGTGCATTCGCATTCCTGATCCTGTCGGCCCTCTCGACGAGCCTGTTCTGGTGGACGGTGAAGACCACGCGGCGGCGGCCGCCGCAGGTCGCCTACAGTTCGGCGGCTCCCGATTCGCTCTATGACGAAGGCCCCTACGCCTTCGTGCGCCATCCCTTCTATCTCGCCTACTGCCTGTTCTGGCTGGGCACGGCGGTCGCTGCGGGCAGCTTCCAATGGTTTGCAGGTTTATTTATAATATCGTGGTACGTCGTTATCGCGAGAACGGAGGAAGCAAGCTTCCTCGGGACGTCGATGGCCGAATCCTATCTGCGCTACAAACGTCGGACAGGAATGATCGTGCCGAAGTTCAGTAGGATACCGCCTTGGTAATACAAGGAAATGTGGCCGACGAACGCGTGACGGCGGGAATGGAGTCCCTGCGCCGTCTCTTCCGGCTGAAATCGCCGATCTCGCGTCAGGACGAAGAGACGCTCGCGGACCAGGCCAATCTCCTCTTCTATCTGAGCCTTCTCTTCGCGGCGACCGGCATCGGCAACACCGTCTTCATCGTCTCGAACTTCCAGCCGATGAACCGGCCCTTCCTGCCCGTCCTCGGCGTCCTGATCATCATCGTCTACGGCTTCATCCTCGCCGCCGCCTTCGCATGGCGCAGGCACCGCAAGGCAATCGTCTTCCTCGAGCGCGCCCGCCTCCTCTACGTCGCCCTCGGCACGTGCTGGGGAATTTTCATCATCGCGCTCGCCCATTACGGCACCGCCAACCAGCACGCGCTCATCGTCGGCCTCGCGCTCGGCGTCGTGTCGACGCCGATCATTTGCATTCCGGCCACCGTCGCCTTCTGCTTCTTCGTTCCCGTCTCGCTCCTGTCCGTCGTCGCCGTGACGCTGACGGGGTTCACCGATCAGGTCACCGCGATCGCGTTCACCTGCTACACGCTCTATGCCATCGTCGGCATCGTTTGCACCAATCTGGCCTATGACGGCCGGTCACGGGCCCAGGCGGCGCTGAGGCGCGAGGTCGCGACCGTCAGCATCTTCCTGCGCGAATATCAGGAAGGCTCGTCCGACTGGCTGTGGGAAACCGATGCGGACGGATGCCTCGTCCAGATGCCGCCGGCTCTCGCGCCGATCATGGAAACGAGCATCACCTCGTCTGCCAGACCCCGTCTGTCCTTCCTTCTTCAGGACAGCGAAGACGGAGCCATGCATCGCGAGCTCGCCGGCAGTCTTCAGAAGGGGATCGCGTTCCGCGATCTGAAGGCTACGGCCCTCGACGGCGCCAGGCGGCGCTGGTTCACCCTGACCGGACATCCGCTTCACGACAAGGACGGCCGGATGAGCGGATTTCGCGGCATCGGGCGCGATATCACCGCGCGCCACGAGGCCGATGCCCGACTGGCCTATCTCGCGCGCCATGACGGCCTCACCGGACTGCTCAATCGGCAGGAGATCCTGACGCAGATCGAAGCGGCCTGCGCCAAAGGCGGGGATTTCGCCCTCGCCAGCATCGATCTCGACGACTTCAAGACGATCAACGACACGTTCGGGCACCAGCTCGGAGACGAGCTCCTCATCGCGATCGCGAACGAAGTGACCGCCGCGCTCGGCCCCAAGGACGTCTGCGGCAGGCTCGGCGGGGACGAATTCGCGGTTCTCTTCGCGGGTTTGACGCTCGACGAGGCCTGCACCGCAGCGACCCGTCTCGTCGAGCGGCTCACGCGGCGCATGGTCCTTCGCGGCCACAGCGTGTCGTCGAGCGCCTGCGCCGGCGTCGCCGCGTCCGAGGGACCCTCGAGCGATGCCAAACGGCTGTTCTTCATGGCCGATCTCGCGCTCTACAAGGCCAAGAGCGAGGGCAAGTCCGCCGTCCGGTGCTTCCGTCCGGAATTCGAAGCCGAGTACAATGCCCGGTTCGTGGAAGAGAGCGAGCTGGCACGGGCGATCGAGGACGGAGAGATCCGGCCCGTCTTCCAGCCCATCGCCGATCTCTTCACCGGGCAGGTCATGTGCCTGGAGGCCCTCGCCCGCTGGCAGCATCCCGAACTTGGAATGGTCTCCCCGGCCAAGTTCATCCCGGTCGCCGAACGCGGCGGCCTGATTGACCGGCTCGGCGAACAGATCCTCGAAGAGAGCTTGCGTCAGGCGGCCGAATGGCCCGACGAGGTTCAGGTCAACGTCAACCTGTCGCCGAAGCAGCTGGTCAGCGGACGGTTTCCCGCCACCCTCGCCCGGATCCTCTCGGAGACCGGCCTGCGCCCCTCCCGGGTCGGCATCGAGATCACCGAGAACATCTTCGTGGACTTCTCCCAGTCGGTCCTCGACCAGCTCACCGCAATCCGCGAGCAGGGCGTCCGGCTCGTGCTCGACGACTTCGGAACCGGCTATTCTTCGCTCGGCTATCTCCAGAAGATCAATGTGGACGGGCTGAAGATCGATGCGAGCTTCCTGCGCCAGATCCCCGATCGCAAGGTAGAGGCGATCATCCGCACGATCACCCAGCTGACCGCAGATCTCAACATCCACCTCGTCGCCGAGGGCATCGAGAACACGATGCAGCTGGATTGGCTGCGGAGCAACGGCATCCATTTCGGCCAGGGCTTCCTCCTCGGGCGCCCGAAAGCCGATCCCCCGACGCAGCGGATCGACCTCCTTCCCTGAACCCACCGGCCCGGCCCGAACTCCCACAGCCTCGCCACCAGGACCTGCCCGATCAGGCGGCGTTGAGAAAACTCTCCACGAAGGGCGATGCGGGATGTGCGCGAAGCTCGTCCGGCGTCCCGATCTGTTCGATCGATCCCTCGCGCATGATCGCCACCCGGTCGGCGATCCCGAAGGCCTCGGCCTGATCGTGGGTGACGAGAATGGTGGTGACGCCGACCCGCTGCTGAAGGTCGCGAACCGAATCGCGCAACTCGCGGCGCACCTTGGCATCGAGCGCGGAGAACGGCTCGTCGAGAAGAAGCAGGCGCGGACGGATCGCGAGCGCCCGGGCCATGGCCACGCGCTGGCGCTGCCCGCCCGAAAGCTGGGCCGGATAGCGCTCGCCAAACCCCACCATGTCGATCATGGCGAGCAGTTCCTCGACGCGCTCGCGGCGCTCCGCCTTGGAGGGTCGCTCCGAACGGTCCATCACCCGCAGACCGAAGGCGATGTTGTCGGCGACGTTCATGTGGCGGAACAGGGCGTAGCTCTGGAACACCATGCCGAACCGGCGGCGGCCCGCCGAAAGGTCCGTGATGTCCTCCCCGTCGAGAACGAGACGCCCGCTCTCGGGCCGGGTCAGCCCGGAGACGACGTTGAGAAGCGTCGTCTTGCCGGAGCCCGATGGCCCCAGCAGCGCGAGGAACTCGCCGTCCCTGACGGTGAGCGAGGTGTCTTCCAGGACGGCGGAGGTGCCGTCGAAGGATTTGGAGACGCGTTCGATCTGCAGGGTCATTGGGCAGCTCCGCGAACGGGATGGGTGAGCGCGATGAGGCCGCGCAGGACGAGCGTGACGAGCGCCAGAAGCGCAAGCACCGTCGCGGCGGCGAATGCGCCGGTCGTGTTGTAGTCGTTGTAGAGAAGCTCGATCTGAAGCGGCAGCGTCATGGTCTGGCCCCTGATCGCGCCGGAAACGACGCTGACCGCGCCGAACTCGCCGATCGCCCGCGCCGTTGCGAGAATCGCACCATAGACGAGCGCCCAGGTGATGTTCGGAACGGTGACGAGACGGAACATCTGCCAGCCGCTCGCCCCGAGCGTCAGCGCCGCCCGCTCCTCGTCCTCGCCCGAGACCGACAGGACCGGCAGGACTTCGCGCACGACGAAGGGACAGGTCACGAAGAGCGAGACGAGAACGATGCCGGCGAGGTTGAACATCAGCTGGATGCCGTAGGGCTGCAACGCGCCGCCGACCGGACCGTAGGCCCCGTAGACGAGGAGGAAGCAGAGGCCCGCGACGATCGGAGAGATGGCGAAGGGCAGTTCGATGACGACGAGGAGCGCGCGCCGGCCGGGAAACTTGAAACGCGCGATCGCCCAGGCCGCGCACAGCCCGAAGACGATGTTGACCGGGACGACGATCAGCGCGGTGACGACGGTGAGCACGATCGCCGACCGGGTCTCGGGCTCGCTGACGGCCGCAAGCCAGACCGCGAAGCCTTCGGCGAAGGCACGCTGGAAGATGACGGCGACCGGCAGGACGATGACGACGAGCGCGAAGAGGACGGCGAGCGCGATGAGGAGATGTTTCGCCTTCATTGGCCGCCCTCCAGCCGGCGATAGAGCCGCGTCTGCGCGATGTTGATGAGAACGAGAAGCACCAGCGAAAGGGCAAGCATGGTGCCGGCGATCGCGGCGGCAGCGGGGTAGTCGAACTCGTCGAGCCGGATCATGATGAGAAGCGAGGCGATTTCGGTCTCGTAGGGAATGTTGCCGGCGATGAAGATGACCGCGCCGAACTCGCCCAGGCTGCGCACGAAGCTGAGCCCGGTTCCGGTGAGGATTCCGGGCGAGAGCTTCGGCAGGACGATCGAACGGAAGGTCTGCCAGTCCGACGCTCCGAGCGTGCGCGCGGCCGCTTCCTCCAAGGGATCGAGCTCCTCGATCAGCGGCTGGATCGCACGGACCGCGAAGGGCACCGAGGTGAAGACCATCGCGACAACGATTCCCCACCAGCTATAGGCGATCTGGATGTCGAGGGGAGCGAGCAGGCTGCCGATCCAACCATCCTTCGAATAGAGCGCGACGAGCGCGATGCCCGCCACCGAGGTCGGCAGCGCGAAGGGCAGGTCGACGAGCGCGTCGAGGGCCGAGCGGCCGACGAAGCGGTAGCGCACGAGGACCCAGGCGAGAAGAAGCCCAAAGACGCCGTTGAAGACGGTGGCAAGGGCTGCCGCCCCGATGGTGACGCGAAGGGCGGCGAGCGTACGCTCGTCGCTCATCACGAAGAGATAGTCCGAAATGCCGAGCTGCGAGAGCTGCCAGCCGAGCCCTGCGAGCGGCAGAAGCACGATCAGCGTGACGAAGGTCACGGACACGCCGAGCGTCAGCCCGAGACCCGGAAAGGGGGAGCGTCTGGCACGGCGGCGCCTGAGCGCATCGAGTGGCGTCTGCAGAAGGGGCATGGAACCGGCTGACGAAACGAGACCGCTCGCTCCCGGAAGCACCGGAGGCGAGCGGCCGGATTGATCGGATCGGACGTCTTACTGACGCTGCAATTCGTCGAGAACGCCGCCCGAGGCGAAATGGGTCTCCTGGGCATCCTCCCAGGAACCGAAGACGTCCTCGACTTTATAGAGCTCGACTTCGGGGAAGCGATCCGCATTCGCCTTCACCACAGCCTCGTCGTGGACGCGGTTGTTGAAGGAGGCGAGGATCTCCTGGCCCTTCGGGGTATAGAGGAAGTCGAGATAGTCGCGGGCGATCTCTTCGGTGCCGCGCTGGCTCGCGACCTTCTCGACGACGGCGACCGGGAATTCGGCGAGCAGCGACTGGGGCGGCACCACGGTCGCGTAGTCGTCGTTCTCACCGGCGATGTTCAGCGCCTCGGCCTCGAAGGTGACGAGCACATCACCGATGCCGCGCTCGGTGAAGGTCGTCGTCGCGCCGCGCCCGCCGGTATCGAACACTTCGACATTGTTCAGGACCTTCGTCATGTAGTCGCGGACCTTGGTCTCGTCCCCGCCGAACTCGTTCATCGCCCAGGCCCAGGCGGCGAGATAGGTGTAGCGGCCGTTTCCGGAAGTCTTGGGGTTCGGGAAGATCACCGAGACGCCGTCGCGGGCGAGATCGTCCCAGCCGTCGATCTCCTTCGGATTGCCTTCGCGCACCATGAAGGCAGGCAGAGAATAATAGGGCGAGGCGTTGTTCGGGAACTGCTCCTGCCAGTTCTCGGCCACGAAACCGTTATCGGCGAGAACCTGCACGTCGAGAACCTGGTTGAAGGTGACGAGATCGGCTTGGAGCCCCTGAAGGATCGCACGCGCCTGCTTGGAGGAGCCGGCATGGCTCTGATTGATGGTCAGTTCGCCTTCGCCCTCCCCGCGCTGCTCGATATAAGCGGGATTGATCGCCGCATAGAGTTCGCGTGCGATGTCGTAGGAGACGTTCAGGATTTCGGTGTTCTGGGCGTGGGCGGGAGCGGCGAAAGTGCCGCCGACGATCGTGATGGCAGTCGCGAACTGACGAAGCATGGTATCTCCTGAACTATCGGTCGACCCGGCACATACGCGGTCCCGCCGTGCTTGCAATCCCCTCTCGCGCCACGAAAAAACAGCGATCTCCGCTCCGGTTCGAGAAAAGGACCCCATTCCAAAAAGCGCCTCCGCCTTGGAATGCGCGACGGGCATGACCGGGGCTTGGGCAGCCGCCACCGGCCGAATCGCCCCGGGCTAAGATCGGCGTTCTCTCGGGTTTCGATGTCGGACGCGGCAGCCGATCTGCATGAAGCAGGGCCGACGGCGCCGTGCAGGCCGTTCCTCCTTCACGAAAGGACTTCAGAGCTTGAAAAGCCCGCGCCATTCGGTCACGGCCCGTGCCGGACGTCATCTTTCGGACGGGTTCGGGTCCGATCTTCAGGATCGATACCGAATTTCTCTGAAGGACATTGCATGACGAGGAACGCGCCATGATCAAGCGGACGCATATCGGTCTGGCCACGGTCCTTGCCCTCTCCTTCCTCGTCGCAGCCGGCTTCAGCCTGGCCTTCATCGAGGATGGGGACCGGGCACGGCCGTCCGATACGGCGCTTGCCATGACCGATCAGCACGGAAACCCGGTCACGCGCGAGATCTTCAAGGGCAAGCCGACCGCCCTCTTCTTCGGCTTCACCCACTGCCCGGAGGTCTGCCCGACGACCCTCAGCGAGTTGACGGTCGCGGCTCGCAATCTCGGCGAGAAGGCCGACGAACTGAACGTCGTCTTCGTCACCGTCGACCCCGAGCGCGACACGCCGAGCGTGCTTGCGGACTATGTCGGCGCCTTCGACGAGCGGATCGTCGCCCTGACCGGATCTCAGGATCAGCTCGGCGCGATGGCGCGCGATTGGGGCGTATTCTACGAGAAGGTGCCGTTGGAGGACGGCAATTACACGATGGATCACACCTCCACGGTCTTCCTGATCAACCGAGCCGGTGAGTTCACCGGAACCATCGGCTATGGCGAGGACATCGGCATGGCCGCGCGCAAGCTGCTGCGTCTGGTGGACCAGTCGTGAGGCCGCTCGCGTCTCACGCGCCGCCGGCACGTATCGGCGCCCTGCCGCTCGTCCTCGGGCTGTTCCTCTTCGGGGCGGGAGTCTTCGGATCAGGTGTTCATGGGGCCAAGGCCGAGACGCGCGCGCCGGAGGCGACCCCGCCGAACGCGGAGGGCTCCGATGATGGCTCTGGGGCGGCGAACGAGACCGCCACGAGCGGCCTCGTTCGGCTTCGCTTCGAAAGCCGGAACCTCGACGGCGTCGAGGCGACCTTTGCTCCGAGGGAACCGGTGACGCGCGTCGAGCCCGGCAAGGTCACGCGGATCTACTTCTTCATGAGCAACCGCTCGAACCGCACGGTCCAGCTTCGACTGAACTACAGGGTGGAGCCGGACGCCGATTCCGTCTTCTACAACCAGCTGCAGGGGGTCTGCACGACCGGCCAGACGCTCGGCCCCTGGGAGACGACCTTCGTCTACGATTCGGTCCTGATCGATCCGGCGATCCTCGACGATGCCGAGCCCGGCGAGGAGAAGGTGCTGACCGTCCACTACACGCTGAAGCCCGCCGAGGACTTTCCCCAGTTGCGATAGACGGGATGACCCGGTCGCAATTCACATCCTGTCCGGATGCGACCGCCGGGCACGGCCGCGCGACAAGCCGTCCCGTTCCGGCCATGGAGCCTCGTCATACCGGCTGGCCGGTGCCGCCTATCGCCCTCGTTCCCCCTGTGGTAACCGCTGATCCATGAGGCAGTTTCGGCACCTTCTCTCGGATCGATCGAGCGCTCTGGCGGCGACACTCGTCATCGCTCACCTCATCGTGCTCCAGGCTCTGTCGGGGGCCTATGCCGGCGCCCGCATGGATGCAGCTCTCGCCGGACCCGTGTCCGTCATCTGCCACGACGGCGCGCCCTCCCAGGCCGGCCCGGCGAGCGATGCACCGAACCCGCACGACTGCTGTCTCGACGGCTCCTGCGCCATCGCCTGCGGCCACTCGGCCGCGCACCACCTCGCGTCGAAGACCGTGGGTGGCGGCAAATTCGTCTTCGCGGCGAACGAGACGGCCCTCACCTGGCCGCTGCCCGTGGACGCGCAGGGGCCGCGCGCCCCGCCCCCGGGCCTTGCGCTCACGCGCGGCCCTCCCCCTTCCTCCGCCTGATCTCGAAATGCCCGGACTTCATGTCCGGCGATCTTTTCCTTTCATTCGGAGACATACGATGATTTCCCGCATGCTTCTGGCCGCGAGCGCGGCCCTCACCCTCGCTTTGTCCGCACCCGCCTTCGCCCACGACTACAAGGCGGGCGAGATCGTGATCGACCATCCCTGGACGCGCGCGACGCCGCCCAACGCGCCCGTCGCCGGCGGCTATCTGACCCTCGACAATCGCGGCTCGTCCGAGGATCGCCTTCTCGGTGGTTCCTCGCCGGTCGCGAGCGACGTCCAGATCCACGAGATGTCCATGGACGACGGCGTCATGAAGATGCGCCAGATCACGGATGGGCTGGCGGTGCCCGCCGGTGAAGCGGTCGAGCTTTCGCCCGGCGGCTATCATCTGATGCTGATGGACCTGTCCGAGCCGCTCAAGGAGGGCGCCCGCGTGCCGCTGACCCTTCGTTTCGAGAAGGCCGGCGATGTCGAGGTGGAACTCGCGGTCGAGGCCATGGGGGCGAAGGCTCCGCAGGGCGAAAGCCACGAGATGCATCATGGCGCGGCGCACGGGGATACCGACATGCCGGGACATGAGGGAATGGCCGAAAAGTCGGCCCAGTAAACCCAAAGCCTCGGGCCCGATGAGAGAATCGGGCCCGAGGCTCCGGTTTCTGCCTGAGGCATCGGATGGTCCGAAAACCGGGTCCAGGTTTGGGTCCGATGCTATCAAGCCGCGTCTCATGCGGCCAATCCGGCGCAGGCGGAGCCTTGGGCTTCCCCCTGCGCCAGGACGCATCGCCCGCGTCAGAGATCGATCGTCGTGGAGTCTTGGATGTCCGAGCTTCGCGGCCTCGCCGGCTCACACGCCTGACAGCGAACGGGATAGCCCGCCCCGGCGATCGGACGCGCTCTCGCAATGGCCAGCCTATGGCCAACCGTGCCTAAAACGTTTGCTATATCGGGGAGATTGGTACGCCCAAGGGGAATCGAACCCCTGTTTGCGCCGTGAGAGGGCGCCGTCCTAACCGCTAGACGATGGGCGCGTGCCAATGGGGGTGACATAAAAGGGCCGGCCGCAGGATGCAAGACTTTTCTGCGGACCGGAGGCGCATTCGGAGAAGTTTTTCGGTGCACCGTCCCCCGTTCACCGGGTGCCGGCCGAAGGCGCGTTCGCGAGAGTGAAGGATCGGAGGACCTCGCCGGTCTCCACCGAGACGAGGACGAGCCGGGTTTCGGCTCCGACGCGCACGGTCAGGAGCATCCGGTCCCCGTCGAGCACGGTCTGGACGACCTCGCTCCCGTCGGGCAGGGCGATCGAGAGCGGCGTTCCGTCATAGGCCGGCACCTCCTCGGCACCCGAGGTGCGATAGATGATGACGCCGAACACGGTCATGATCGACAGGAACAGAAAACCCATCGAGACGACGAGCAGGCGGACGAGCTTGATGCGCAAGCGCTCGGCGGCGGGGTCGAGGGGCTTTTCGTCCTTGATATCGTCTTCAGTCGTCATCGCCGGTTTTGCCTGTTTCGCGTCAGCCGGTCATAACCGCAGATCCGGAACGCGACAATGAAGAGCCGAGCAGTGAATCTGGAACCCAGTGATCGACACGTCTTCACGGTGGACGCATCGGATGCGGGAACCCGCATGGACGCGTTTCTCGCCCGTCTCTGCGGGCCCGATCTGTCGCGAGCGCGAATCAAGGCGCTGATCGAGGCGGGAGACGTCTCGATCGACGATGCGCCCGCGACGATCGCCAAACGCAAGCTCCAGGCGGGCGAAACCGTGACGCTGGTCGTGCCGCCGCCCGCCGAGCCCGATCCGCAGCCCGAGAAGATGCCGCTCGCCATCGTCTTCGAGGACGCGGACCTGATCGTCGTCGACAAGCCGGCCGGGCTCGTCGTTCATCCCGGAGCCGGCAACTGGACCGGAACGCTGGTGAACGGTCTTCTCCACCATTGCGGGGACGAGCTTTCCGGCATCAACGGCGTCAAGCGCCCGGGTATCGTGCACCGGCTCGACAAGGATACGAGCGGCCTTCTCGTCGTCGCCAAATCCGACGCGGCCCATCGAGGGCTCGCCGAACAGTTCGCCGCCCACGGCCGCGACGGGCGCCTCGTGCGCGCCTATCGGGCGCTCGTCTGGGGCCATCCCCTGCCGGCGGTCGGCCGGATCGAGACCTTTCTCGGACGCTCCTCGGCCGATCGCCTGAAACGGGCCGTCGTGTCGGACAGCCAGCCCGACGCGCGTCATGCGATCACCCATTACAATGTCACGAGCCTTTCGGCTCGGTCGGCACCATTGGAGGCGGCGCTGGTCGAATGCCGGCTGGAGACCGGGCGCACCCATCAGATCCGCGTGCACATGGCCCATCTCGGGCATCCTTTGGTCGGCGACGACGTTTACGGATCGGGCTTTCGGAGCAAGATTCACGCGCTGGAAGAAGAAGCGCAGGCGGTTCTTGGTGCATTCGACCGGCAGGCCCTCCACGCGGCGGTCCTCGGCTTCGTCCACCCGGTCACCGGAAAGAGTGAACGGTTCGTCAGCCCCCTGCCGGGCGATTTTCGGGAACTTGCAGGGTCCCTGCAGGTTGGTCTCCAAACGGAACCAACTGCCGGAGATGGGTAAGAGGCGGACGGTCGTCAATGGATTTTTTGCGCGCGATACCGTGCAGGACGAAGTCTCCATCCCCATATCAAGGGCTGGCGGGTGCCCCATGGGCCCGCCTTTGTCTGGCTTTGAAAGCAGGCAGTTTTCGATGGAGGGACTAGAATGGCCCAGATGAACCTACCCAGCATCGCCTCGGGCGAAGGCGGTCTGAACCGATATCTCGAGGAGATACGCCGGTTCCCGATGCTTCAGCCCGACGAGGAATACATGCTCGCCAAGCGTTACGCCGAGCATGACGACCGCAATGCCGCCCACCAGCTCGTGACGAGCCATCTGCGTCTCGTGGCGAAGATCGCCATGGGCTATCGCGGCTACGGCCTGCCGATCGGCGAAGTCGTCTCGGAGGGCAATGTCGGCCTGATGCAGGCCGTCAAGCGCTTCGACCCCGAGCGCGGCTTCCGCCTTGCGACCTACGCCATGTGGTGGATCAAGGCCTCGATCCAGGAATACATCCTGCGGTCGTGGAGCCTCGTGAAGATGGGCACGACCGCGAACCAGAAGCGTCTGTTCTTCAACCTTCGCAAGATGAAGAGCCGGATCCAGGCGCTCGAGGACGGCGATCTCAATCCCGATCAGGTCCAGCAGATCGCGACCCAGCTCGGCGTTTCGAACGAGGAGGTCGTCTCCATGAACCGCCGTCTGTCGGGCGACGCCTCGCTCAATTCGCCCCTGAGGGCGACCGAGGGCGAGTCCGGCGAGTGGCAGGACTGGCTGGTCGACGAGAACGAATCCCAGGAGGAGCTTCTCGCCAATCAGGACGAACTCGACCAGCGCCGGGGCATGCTGAAGCGGGCGATGGGCATCCTCAACGATCGCGAGCGCCGGATCTTCGAGGCACGCCGCCTGTCCGAGGACCCGATCACGCTGGAAGCCCTCTCGGGCGAGTTCGACATCAGCCGCGAACGCGTGCGCCAGATCGAGGTCCGGGCCTTCGAGAAGGTCCAGAAGGCGGTCCAGGAGAACGTCGTGGCCGATCAGCAGTCCCTGCGGCGCGTGGAGGATGCGGCCCACGCCTGATCGGAGCCCGGTTTTACCGGCCCGCTCTTGACTTCGGAGCCGCGGCGGGTAATGTCCCGCGTGAAATCCGCCGGCGTCTCAAGCGCCGGCGGCTTCGCGTTTGTGCCAAGGCCGATCACCGATCGCGGGACTAACGTGACAGGACGGATTTTCAAATTGCAGCCTTCCTTCGGTGCCGGACATCGCGCCGGCCGTAGCGAAAGGCGTTCAAGAACCAACGGATGAGACGATGGCCAAGGCGACCACGATCAAGATCAAGCTGCTCTCGACGGCCGACACCGGCTATTTCTACGTGACCCGCAAGAACAGCCGCACGATGACCGACAAGATGGTGAAGCGTAAGTACGATCCCATCGCACGCAAGCATGTCGACTTCCGCGAGACCAAGATCAAGTAAGCCGCGAGCGGTCCGAATCGGACCCGAAGACAGGCCGATCCCTGAGCGTTCTTCAGCGTCGTCCGTCACCGGGCGGCGCTTTCGTTTATGGCGGGGCGCAACCTTCTCACACGAAGGATACCGTTAGGGCGGCGGCACCGGCCCCCCCTGCCCTATTCACTCACCGCTCCATCGGCGCTCCGTTGCTGCCCAATCGGCGCTCCGCAGCAACCGAGAGCCGGCCTTGCCATCATCGAGTCGGGAACCAGTTATCTCTTGACGCACGCCGAGCGCGCATGACGCAACCTTCGGCCTGCGATCGGTGAACCGGCGTTCCTCGGGCTTCGATGGCACCGGGGCTTCGCCGGCGTCAGTCAGAGAGCAGTCTGCGACAAGGGCCTGCGATCGGCGCGGGCGTACAGGAAAGCCGGGCGCGGAAACGCTGTCAGCATCGAACTCAGGATGTCGGAGAAATCGGCGTTCCGGAAGAAAGTGGCCGGCCAGCTGGTTCACGGCACGAGGACACCGTATTGAACCAGACTGGCCGACCGCCCCACGGGACCCAGGAGATGCGGCGGACCTGAGCATTCCATGGGGTATCTCGCACATTCGAAGCGGCTGTCCTTGCCTGCATGCGAATGCCAGAACCCATGAGCAGAACGTGACGGAAACACGCCGATTTTGCAACGAGATTCGACAAAAGCGACCGATTCCCGTCATACGTGGTTAACCCCATCATAGGCCTCTTCACGAAGCGGTAACAGCCCCGACGCTCCGTAGGTCGAAGAGGCGCGAAATCGCATGGTGGCCAAGCGCCGTTCGGGCATCCACGGGCGCCGAGTGCCAGCCCGTCATGACACGCCATCCCCACTTGCCCGGCACCATGCCGACGGCTCCGGGAAGCGGACCTGGCAGAACGGATGGGAGATGCCTGCGCGAACGCCCCGCACATCGATCCTTCGCAAATGATCGTCGAAGATCATCGCAGACGAAGGAGACGGCGGTGGGGTTGCCAGGGGACCGACCTCGCCCGCCAAAGAGGACGGGGCCGCGATTCCAGGAGAGCCCGGATGCGCCCCGCGCCCTCCCCCGCACAGGTCAGGCGGCGACCGCGATCCGGTTCCGGCCTTCGTGCTTCGCCTTGTAGAGCGCCTCGTCGGCTGCCCGAAGCAAGCCTGTCGCGTCGGATCCGTTGGCCGGATAGATCGCGACACCGGCACTAACGGTCAGGTTCACGTCGACGCCGTCGGACATCGAGAACGGGCGCGCTTCGACCGCGAGGCGGAAGCGCTCGGCCATGGTTCTGGCCATTCTGTCATCCGCATTCTGCAGGAGGACCGCGAACTCCTCCCCGCCCATTCGGCAGGACAGATCGCTTGCGCGTACGCTTGCCTCAAGACGCCGGGCAAATTCCCTCAGCACCTGGTCGCCGTGATCGTGGCCATAGCGATCGTTGATCGACTTGAAGTGGTCGATATCGGCGACGAGAATTGCGAACGGCGTGTCCCGCTCCTTCGCGGTCTCGATGGCACGGGCCATATGCGCGTCGAAGAAGCGGCGATTGTAGAGCCCCGTCAGGGGATCAATCACCGCCATTTCGAGGGTGCGCTCCACCGTCATGCGCAGCGCTTCGCCATACCGGTATCGGGCGAGCTGGGTGCGCGTTCGTGCCGCAAGCTCGTTCGCATCGACCGGCCGCTGCACGTAGTCGTGGGCACCGAGTTCCAGCGCCTTGGCCGCGGACTGGTCGTCGTCGGCATCGGTCACGACGATGATCGGCATCGCCCGCGAGTTCTGCTCCGCCCGGCAGCGGGCGAGGAAACGCATGTAATCGGGCCCCGCGCCGCCGGACAGATCGATGAGGCCGAGGGTCGCCCATCCCGCCTGGATCGTGTCGAACGCCTGCGCCCGGTCCGCGAAGGACCGCACGGTTCCCACCTTTTCCAGAATCGAGGCGAGACGGCCATTGGACCGTTCGTCGTGACCGAGAACCAGGATGTTCGGCACGCTCGAGGCGGCATCGGCCGCAGGATCGCTCGCGGTCATGAGATCGCTGGCGGTCTCGGCGCGCAGCCGCAATTCGTCGGTAACCTGCTTCAGCCGGGTGAGGCTTTTCACGCGCGCAAGCAGCGGCAGATCGCGGACCGGCTTGATAAGGAAGTCGTCGGCGCCTGCCTCCAGTCCCATCACGCGGTCGGACGGCTGGTCGAGCGCCGTCACGAGGACGACGGGCAGATGGAGGGTCGCCGGATCCGACTTGAGGGTGCGGCAGAGTTCGAAGCCGTCCATCCCGGGCATCATCACGTCGCTGACGACGAGATCGAGCGGTTCGGAGCGGCAGATCTGGAGTGCCTCGGCGCCGCTCTGCGCGGTGACGACATCGAAATATTCCGCCGAAAGCCTCGCTTCCAGCAGCCGGACATTCACCGGGTTGTCGTCGACGATCAGAACGCGTCCGCTCATTATGATTCCTTATCCCTCGCCAAGAAACGATTTGATCGTCTCTATGAACTTGGGGACAGAGATGGGCTTGGAGATATAGGCCTCACAGCCGCCCTCGCGAATCCGCTCTTCGTCACCCTTCATGGCGAAGGCAGTAACCGCTATGACCGGAATCCGTTGCAATTGCGCGTCCGCTTTCAGCTGTCGTGTGACATCGAGGCCCGAAATTTCGGGCAGCTGGATATCCATCAGTATCAGATCGGGCATGTGTTCTCGGGCGAGATCCACCGCATTGAGCCCGCTTTGGGTGCGAACCGTCAGATATCCGTAAGCTTCGATCAGATCGCGAAAAAGTTTCATGTTGAGTTCGTTGTCCTCAACGATCATCACGGTTTTCGCCATCGGTGCGTCTCCTGCTCGACCCGGGGCCGAATGTTCGGTATCGGGTTAATCCAATAGGCGCATTTCGTTGAAGAAGTGGGAATCTGGAGCCTTCTTCGCATCACGATTGACGGAAGGTAAAGAATGGCGGGTTCGAAAGAGGGCACGACCGGCGATCCGGAAGCCATCGCGGTCGAGGCTCTCGGCTTCATCGCAGGTGACCAGCGCCTTTTCGAGCGATTCTGCGGGCTTACCGGACTTTCGGCAGGCGAGATGCGGGCGGCGGCGGCCGAACCCGGCTTCCTTTCCGGCGTCCTCGAATTCGTGACGGCGCACGAGGCGACGCTGATGGCCTTCTGCGAGGCGAGCGGCCATGCGCCGCAGCGCGTCGTGGACGCCGGCAGCGCCCTTGCCGGCGGGCGCGGACGGGAATGGGACAGCCTATGAGCCACAGGACACGCGGCACGGCCATCGACGCCATCGAGAAGCGGCACGAGGCCCTGCTGATTCTCGACGTGGACGAGGTGGTTCTCGAATTCATCGCCCCGTTCCAGACGCTTCTCGGCGAGCATGGCGCGGCTCTGCGCTTCGACAGCTACAAGCTGACGGGAAACGCCATGCGCGTTTCCAGTGGCATCGCCCTTTCCGGCGGCGAGCTGGAGACGATCATGCTTCAGCTCTATGCCGAGCAGGCGAAACGCCAATTGCCGGTGAACGGCGTGAGGGAGGCACTGGACGAACTGGGGCAGCACGCCGACATCGTCTTTCTCACCGCGATGGACCCCGACTACCACGACACCCGGCGTGCGGTCCTCGATGCGGCGGGCCTCAGCTATCCGATGATCGCCACGGAGCGGGCGAAGGGCGGCGTCGTCGCGGAACTTCAGGCACGCTGGAGCGGCCCGATCGTCTTCGTCGACGATCTGCCCCCCAATCTCCAGACGGTCCGGCGCAGCGCCCCCACCGTGCATCTCGTCCACCTCATGGCCCATGACGGCTTCCGCCCCCATCTGCCGGCCCTGCCGAGCGGAACCCTGTCGGCGCGCGACTGGCCCCATGCGCGGAACCTCATCGGCTCGATCCTGCGCGACGGCAGCGACGCCGACGGCCTCGGGCCGACGGGCTGACCATGGCCGCGTCGGCAGCGGGTTTCAGTGTCTGCCGGGACTGCCATGCGACGGGCCGGCTCGAGGCGCGCCGGTGCACTGCCTGCGGCAGTCCGCGCCTTGCCGCTCACCCGGAACTCGGCAGCCTTCCCATCGCCCATCTCGACTGCGATGCCTTCTATGCCAGCATCGAGAAGCGGGACGATCCGAGCCTTCGCGACAAGCCGGTGATCGTCGGAGGCGGCACGCGCGGCGTCGTGACGACATGCTGCTACATCGCCCGCATCCGGGGCGTTCGCTCGGCCATGCCGATGTTCAAAGCCCTGAAGC
Organism: Fulvimarina endophytica; assembly: GCF_003403015.1. Classification (GTDB taxonomy): domain Bacteria; phylum Pseudomonadota; class Alphaproteobacteria; order Rhizobiales; family Rhizobiaceae; genus Fulvimarina; species Fulvimarina endophytica. Next base: position 405,492 of record NZ_QURL01000002.1, on the reverse strand, counting down.
TCTGCCCGGAGGCCGTCATCGTCAAACCGCGCATGGAAAAATATGCGGGCGTCGGCCGCGAGATCCGCCAGATGATGCGCGATCTCACGCCCCTCGTCGAACCGCTCTCGATCGACGAAGCCTTCATGGATCTCTCCGGCACCGAACTTTTGCACGGCGAGCCGTCCGCCGTCACGCTCGTCAAGCTTGCGGCACGGATCGAGGCCGAGATCGGCGTCAGCGTCTCGATCGGCCTGTCGCACAACAAGTTTCTCGCCAAGATGGCCTCGGATCTGGAAAAGCCGCGCGGCTTCTCCGTGATCGGGCGGTCCGAGACCCGCGACTTCCTGCGCGTCCGGCCGATCGGCGCGATCTGGGGCGTGGGCGAAGCGATGGCCGCGAAACTCACGGCGGACGGTCTCACCTCGATCGGACAGCTGCAGGAGATGGACGAAGGCGAGTTGATGCGCCGCTACGGCGCCATGGGGATGCGCCTGTCGCGCCTCTCGCGCGGGATCGACACGCGAACGGTCGAGCCGCGGGGCGAGGCGAAGAGCATTTCCGCCGAGACGACCTTCGATACCGACCTCTACCGGATGGACGATCTCGTGCCGGTTCTGCGGCGTCTCAGCGAGAAGGTTTCCGCACGCCTCAAGGCGACCGATCTTGCGGCCACCGGCGTGACGCTGAAGCTGAAGACGGCCGATTTCAAGCTGCGCACCCGCCAGCGCAAGCTTCAGGATCCGACGCGGCTCGCCGACCGCATCTTTTCGGCCGGACGTTCGCTGCTCGGACACGAACTCGACGGCACCCGATTTCGCCTGATCGGGATTGGCTGTTCGGGCTTTGCGCCCGAGAGCCTCGCCGACCCCGAGGATCTCGTCGATCCGGCCTTCGCCAAACGCAAGAAGGCGGAAGCCGCGCTCGACGCGCTTCGCGGCCGCTTCGGACAGAAGGCGATCGAGACCGGCTACACCTATGGGGCGCCGCCGACCCGGTCCGAGCCGCGCCGCAGCTGAGAAGCGTCAGACCAGTTCCACATCCACCACGCCCTGCGCGGCCTTGATGGCGCTCGCGATCTGGGGCGAGACCCGGTACTTGTCGGCAAGCCGGATCTCCACCTCCCGACCCCCGTCGTCCCTGAGGAGGACGATCGAGACCTCGCTGTCGCCATTGGCTTTCAGATGGTCCTGGAAGGAGGCGATCGGGGCTTCGTCGCGAAGGAAGATGCGCAGCGCCTTCTGCATGCGCACCGCCTCGTCCTCGAGCGACTGGACGTTGCTGACCCGGAACGAGACGCCCTCGGGCCGCTCTTCGGCCTGGGCGGTGACGATGACCGAGGCCCCGGGCTCCAGAGCATCGCGGAAGGCGTAAAGCGTTTCGGAGAAGAGAACCACCTCGTACTGGGCGGTCGCATCCGACATCTGGATGATGCCGATCTTTCCGCCGGTCCGCGTCTTGCGCTCCTGCCGGCTGGTGACGGTGCCGGCGAGACGCACCGCGCTCGCCCCTCGCTTGACCGCGGCCACCGCATCCGAATGGGACTGGACGCGCAACCGCTTGAGGGCCGCCTTGTATTCATCGAGCGGATGGGCCGACAGGTGGAAGCCGATCGCCTGGAATTCGCGCATCAGCTTTTCGGAGGATGTCCAGAGCGGGCCCGCGGTCAGGCGCAGGGGTTCGGGCTCGCTCGACAGGGATCCGAAGATGTCGGCCTGACCCGAGGTGCGGCTGTCGGCGATCCGGGCCGCATAGCCCATCATCTTCTCGACATTGCCCATCAGGAGCGCCCGCTCCTGGCCGAAGCAGTCGAAGGCGCCGGCCGCGATCAGGAATTCGAAGGTGCGCTTGTTGATGATTTTCGGATCGATCCGCCCGCAGAAGTCCTCGAGCGATGCGAAGGGCTTTTCGCCGCGCTTTGCCACGATGTGATCCACCGCATGCTCGCCGACCCCCTTGATGGCGGAAAGAGCGTAGAAGATGCGCTTCTCGCCCACCTCGAACTTGCGGAAGGAGGTCTGCACCGAAGGCGGGACGACCTCGATGCCGAGCCGGCGGGCATCGAGCCGGTATTCGTTGAGCTTCTCGGTGTTGCCGCCGTCGAGGGTCATGGAGGCGGCGAGGAACTCGGTCGGATAGTTCGCCTTCAGATAGGCCGTCTGATAGGCGACGAGAGCGTAGGCCGCCGCGTGGGACTTGTTGAAGCCGTAATTGGCGAACTTGGCGAGCAGATCGAAGATCATGTCCGCCTGCTTCTTGTCGACGCCCCGCTCCACCGCGCCGTCGACGAAGCGGACGCGCTGCTTGTCCATCTCCGCGCGGATCTTCTTGCCCATGGCTCGGCGCAGCATGTCGGCCTCGCCGAGCGAATAGCCCGAGAGGACCTGCGCGATCTGCATCACCTGTTCCTGGTAGATGATGACGCCTTGCGTCTCCTTCAGGATCGGGGCGATCTTGTCGTGGATGAAGTCCGGCTCCTCCTCCCCGTGCTTGCGGGCGTTGTAGGTGGGGATGTTCTCCATCGGGCCGGGCCGATAGAGCGCCACGAGCGCGATGATGTCCTCGAAGACGTCGGGCCGCATGCCGATCAGCGCCTTGCGCATGCCGACCGATTCCAGCTGGAACACGCCGACGGTCTCGCCGCGCGTCAGCATCTCGTAGCTCGCCTTGTCGTCGAGCGGGATGGCGGCGAGGTCGATCTCCTCCCCCGTCCGCTTCTTCACGAACTCGACGGCGGTCTGGAGCGTCGTCAGGGTCTTCAGTCCGAGAAAGTCGAACTTCACGAGCCCGGCCGGCTCCACCCATTTCATGTTGAACTGGGTGACCGGCATGTCCGAGCGCGGATCGCGATACATCGGCACGAGCTTCTGAAGCGGCCGGTCGCCGATAACGATGCCCGCCGCATGCGTCGAGGCGTGGCGGTAGAGCCCTTCCAGCTTCAGGGCCATGGAGATCAGCCGGTCGACGATCTCCTCCTTCTCGCGCGCCTCCTTGAGGCGCGGCTCCTCCTCCAGCGCCTGGGCGAGCGTCACCGGATTGGCGGGATTGGCCGGCACGAGCTTGCACAGCTTGTCGACATGGCCGTAGGACATTTCGAGGACGCGGCCCACATCGCGCAGCACGGCCCGCGCCTGCAGCGTTCCGAAGGTGATGATCTGGCCCACCTGCTCGCGGCCGTACTTGCCCTGGACGTAGCGGATCACCTCCTCGCGCCGATCCTGGCAGAAGTCGATGTCGAAGTCCGGCATCGAGACGCGCTCGGGATTGAGGAAGCGCTCGAAGAGAAGCGAGAAACGCAAGGGATCGAGATCGGTGATGGTCAGCGCGTAGGCGACCAGCGAACCTGCGCCCGATCCACGGCCGGGACCCACCGGAATGCCCTGGTCCTTCGCCCATTTGATGAAGTCGGCGACGATCAGGAAGTAGCCGGGAAACTCCATCTTCTCGATGATCGTCAGCTCGAAATCGAGGCGCGCGCGATAATCCTCCTCGGTGTGCCCGCTCGCGATCCCGTGCTTGGCGATCCGCGCCTCGAGCCCCTCGAAGGCCTGGCGGCGCAGTTCGGCCGCCTCTTCCCTCAAGGCCTCGGCGGGATCCGCGTCAGCCCCGGCAAACCGCGGCAGGATCGGATTGCGCACCTTCGGCCGGAAGCTGCATCGCCGCGCGATCTCGACCGTGTTGTCGAGGGCCTCGGGCAGATCGGCGAAGAGTTCCGCCATCTCCCCTTGCGTCTTCAGACAATGGTCGCGCGAGAGGCGGCGCCGGTCCTCGTGGCTGACGAGACGGTTGGAAGCCACGGCGAGAAGCGCGTCATGGGCGTCGAAATCGTCCGGGCAGTAGAAATAGGGCTCGTTCGTCGCGACGATCGGCAGGTCGAACGCATAGGCGAGTTCCAGCGTCTCGGCCTCGATCCGCCGGCTGTAGCCGCTCTGGCGTTGAAGCTCGACATAGAGCCGGTCGCCGTAGATCTGCTTGAGATAGTCGAGGCGCGCCTCGGCGATCGGCTTGCGATCGGCGCCGAGCGCGATGCCGAGGGGGCCGTTCGGACCGCCTGTCAGAACGATGACGCCCTCGGCGAATTCGCCGAGCCAGGACGACTTCACATGCGGGCGGGAGTTCTCCTCATGGCCGAGATAGGCCTTGGAGACGATCTCCACGAGATTGGCATAGCCGACCTGCGATCCCGCGATGAGGACGAGGGGAGCGGGAGAGAGCGAGGCGCGCTCGCGATCGTTCTCGCCATCGGCGAAATCCACGTCGAGCTGACAGCCGATGATCGGCTGAAGCCCGCTCTTCGAGGCCTTTTCGGAAAATTCGAGGGCACCGAACAGGTTGTTGGTATCGGCGATGCCGACGGCCGGCGCCTCGTCGGCCAAAGCGAACTTGATGATCTGGTCGAGCTTCAGCGCCCCTTCGAGCAGCGAGAAGGCACTGTGGCTGCGCAGATGGATGAAGCGTGGGCCCGTCTTCGCGTCCGCCGTGATCGTCATGGTCGTTCACCTTCGTTCGCCTGCCATGGGCGGACCCTGCGGTCCGCTCACCCTCCCGGCCCATTCTAGACCGCGAGCCTCGGCCCGGCATACCGCGCCCATGTCTTGCTCCACAGTTTCCGGGCAGCTTCGAGCCCCGCTGCAGGACGACGGCGGTCCGGGATCACAAGCTATGCACGATGACCATCAGGGAAAAGACGAAGCCCGAAACGACCACCAGTGACGCGATATCCCTGCCCAGATCCAACATGACGTCTTTCCCGTTCTTCGTTTTCGATGGGAACATCATGTTCCTGTTTTGTTCTCTTGTCAACACGCCGATCGCAAGCGGTCGCTCGCCCAGCGGAACGGGCGATCCGTGACAGCGACAGAATAGCGGCGATGCAGCCCTGCGGCCGCGGCAACCTCGCGGTCGGCGCTTCGGGATTTCGGGATTTCGGGAGAAAAAGAGAGATGGCGTCGGGAAGACGCATGACCGGTCGAGCCGGTGGCGGAACCGTATCGGCACCATCTCGCACGCCGACGCGCTGGCCTGCGGCAGGCGCACCCTGCCCGCCGACAAGAGCGTACGAGGTGCGCCGGCGTTGGATCGTATGGCGGCGTTCCGGGGCGCCGGCCTCAGCGGAGCTTCGGTACGATCTTGCCGTCGGCGAGGGTCACCGTGCGATCCATGCGAGCGGCGAGATCGTGATTATGGGTCGCGATCAGTGCGGCAAGGCGCGATTCGCGCACCAGGGTCGTCAGGGAATCGAAGACGTGATCGGAGGTCGACGGATCGAGATTGCCCGTCGGCTCGTCGGCGAGGAGAAGCTGGGGCTCGTTCGCGACGGCCCGCGCGATGGCGACGCGCTGCTGCTCGCCGCCCGAAAGCTCGGCCGGGCGATGATCGGCTCGACCGGCGATGCGCATATGGTCGAGGAGGACGCGGGCCCGCTTGGCGGCATCCCCGCGCGAGCGCCCGAGAATGAGCTGCGGGATCATCACGTTCTCCAACGCCGAGAGCTCGGGCAGAAGATGATGGAACTGATAGACGAAGCCGATCGCCTGGCGGCGCATGGCGGTTCGCCCCTTGTCGTCGAGGCGAGAGCACTGGCGCTCGCCGACGACGACCTCGCCGCTCGTCGGCTTTTCCAGAAGCCCGGCGATCTGCAGGAGCGTCGACTTGCCCGAACCGGAGGGCGCGACGAGCGCGACCATCTCGCCCGCCGCGATGGTCATGTCGGCCCCGTCGAGGATGACGAGTTCGTTTTCGCCTTGGACGAAACGTCGCCCGATGGCCTTCAATTCCAGTGCGGGGGTCATTCGTATCTCAAGGCCTCGACCGGATCGAGCCGCGAGGCCTGCCAGGACGGGAGGATGGTGGCGAGGAAGGACAGACCCACGGCCATCGCGACGACGAGAACGACTTCCGAAAACTGGATCTCCGCCGGAAGCTCGCTCAGGAAGTAGATCTCCGAATTGAAGATATCGACGCCGGAGAGCCAGGAGAAGAAGCCCCGGATGCTCTCGATATTGAGGCAGAACAGGAGGCCGAGGACGAAGCCGGCGATCGTGCCGGAGACACCGATCGAAGCGCCTGTGATGAAGAAGATGCGCATGATCGAGCCGCGCGTCGCCCCCATGGTGCGCAGGATCGCGATATCGCGGCCCTTGCCTTTCACCAGCATGAAGAGGCCCGAGACGATGTTGAGCGCGGCGACGAGCACAATCAGCGTGAGGATGATGAACATCACGTTGCGCTCCACCTGGAGCGCGGAGAAGAAGGACTGGTTCTGGCTCTGCCAGGTGACCGAATAGACCGGCCGTTCGGCCGCGGCTTCGATGGCCGGCTGCAGGCGGGCAACATCGTCGGGATTGTCCACGAAGACTTCCACGGACTGGGCCTGCCCTTCCGAATTGAAGAAGAGCTGCGCTTCAGACAGCGGCATGTAGATGAAGCCTGCATCGTATTCCGACAGGCCGATCTCGAAGATCGCCTCGACCGGATAGGCCTTGACGCGGGGGGTCGTTCCGAGCGGCGTCACGTCGCCATCGGGCGAGATCAGCGTGATGTTGTCTCCGATGCGCAGGCCGAGACGCTCGGCCAGACGCGCGCCGATCGCGACGCCCCCGGCGCTGTCGAAATTTTCGAGCGTGCCCTGCTGCACATTGCTCGCCACCGGCGCGAGCTTTTCGAGTGCCGCCTGCGGCACACCCTTCACGAGCGCGCCCGTCGAGGCGGTGCCCATGCCCTGGGCGAGGATCTGTCCCTGGACGAGAGGCATCGAGAATTCGACGCCCGGCACCTGATCGATGCGGTTTGCGACCGCGTCGTAATCGGTGAGCGGCTGATCGATCGGCATGACGATCACATGGCCGTTGACGCCGAGAATGCGGGTCAGAAGCTCGGTCCGGAACCCGTTCATCACCGACATCACGATGATGAGGGCCGCAACGCCGAGCATGATGCCGACGAAGGAGAAGCCCGCGATGACTGAGACGCCGGCCTCGCGCTTGCGCGAGCGCAGATAGCGCCCCGCCAGCAGCCATTCGAAGCGCGAGAACGGCGAGGCGCCGGTCTTCGGCAGCCTTCCGGTCGGCTTCACGCCTCGATCGGCACCTGCAGCACTCACGTCATGATCCTGGCGATGACATTGTCCATGGGTACGGTGTCGCGCGCGCCGCTTGCGCGATCCTTGACTTCGGCCTCGCCGGCCTTGGCGCCGCGCGGCCCGACGATGACCTGGGTGGGCAGGCCGATGAGATCCATGGTCGCGAACTTCGATCCCGCGCGCCCCTCCTCGTCGTCGTAGAGGACGTCGAGGCCAGCGGCCGTCATCTCGCCATAGAGCTTCTCGCAGGCCGCATCGCAATCGGCGTCGCCGGGCTTCATGTTGACGAGCCCGACGTCGAACGGCGCGATCGAGCGCGGCCAGACGATCCCGGCATCGTCGTGGAAGGCCTCGATAGCGGCGGCCACGAGACGGCTCGGACCGATGCCGTAGGAACCCATATGGACCGGCATCTCCTTGCCGTCCGGACCGGTGACGACGGCGTTCATCGCCTCGGAATATTTCGTTCCGAAATAGAAGATGTGGCCGACTTCGATGCCGCGCGCGTTGAGCTTCTGCGATTCGTCGATCGCGTTCCAGGCGCTTTCGTCGTGCATCTCGTCGGTCGCGGCGTAAGGCGTCGTCCAGTCCTTCACGATCGAGGAGAGGCGTGCGGCGTCGTCGAAATCCATGGCTTCCGACGGGATCGCCATGTCGAGATAATCGCGATGGCAGAATACCTCGCTCTCCCCGGTGGAGGCGAGAATGATGAATTCATGGCTGAGATTGCCGCCGATCGGGCCGGTATCGGCGCGCATCGGGATCGCCTGCAGGCCGCAGCGATGGAAGGTGCGCAGATAGGCGACGAACATGCGGTGATAGGCGATCTGGGCCGCATCGAAGTCGACGTCGAAGGAATAGGCGTCCTTCATCAGGAATTCGCGCGAACGCATGACGCCGAAGCGCGGGCGCACCTCGTCGCGAAACTTCCACTGGATGTGATAGAGGTTGAGCGGAAGGCTGCGATAGGAGCGGACATAGCTGCGGAAGATGTCCGTCACCATCTCCTCATTGGTGGGACCGTAGAGAAGGTCGCGCTTGTGCCGGTCGGTGATGCGCAGCATCTCCTCGCCGTAAGCATCGTAACGTCCCGATTCCCGCCACAGATCGGCGGACTGGATGGTCGGCATCAGGATCTCGTTGGCGCCTGCGCGGTTCTGCTCTTCCCGGATAATCGCGCAGACCTTGTCCAGCACCTTCTTGCCCAGCGGCAGGAAACTGTAGAGGCCGGCGGCCTGCTGGCGGATCATGCCGGAGCGCAGCATCAGCTGATGCGAGATGATCTCCGCCTCGCGCGGCGTTTCCTTCAGGATGGGCAGAAAATATCGCGACAAGCGCATGGGAAGAACCGTCGAACTGGCGTGAAGAAGCACCGGATGCAAGCCGGCGAAGCGTGGCAGGGTTTAACCCCTCGCCGATGGAATGGAAAGCGGCATTTCCGGGGCGTTTCCGAGCCCTTCCCGGGAGCTGAGAGATATCGAGGCGCAGCCGGCGATCCCCAGACCGCATCGTTTTTCAGCACTGTATAGAGATGCGCAAAGAGAGTGCAGCGAAAGATTCCGGATGACAAGCATTGTCAACTTGCGTATAGACACATCGTTGTCACGGTTCCGTCAGAAGAACCAGGTTTTGCGGTCTAGTCTTGGGAGGACGTGATTTCTGGGCGCGTGAGATTCGCTGCCCGCCGGACATGGTAATTGGAAATCCAGACACGCGATTTTTTCAGATGCAGGGCCTCGGCCTTGCATCTTTTTTTTGATCTTCTTCTTCATACGGACCAGATGAGCGGGACGCCGGCACAGCGCAATGCCCCATGTTTCGGCAGCCGGCGAAGGATCAGCTTGGAACGAACTGCGGGAAGTCCGAGAAGCTGAATCCGAGAACTTCCGTGACGAGATAGAAGGCGCCGAAGACGAGCACCGAGATGACCGTGGTGATCATCGCCTTCTTCATCATTCTGGGATTGCTCGGCGTTTCTTCCTGGGTCCCGAGAAGCTGTTCCTCACCCTCGGGGATCTGGTTGCCGAATGGCAGGACCGCGAAGAGGACGGTCCACCAGATGATGAAGAAGATCGCCAGTCCCGAAACCCAACCCATCCCTCTTCTCCCTTCGCCTGTCTGTCGATCTTGCTCCAAGGCCCGATCGCATCGCGTCGTGCCTGCGTGCTAACCCGCGCCGCGAGAACTTCGTCGATCGCGGAACCCGGCGAGGTCTCACCGGTGAGCGGATCAGACCTCTTCGAGCTCCGTCAGCGTTCCGAAGAGATCGCCCGGATGGATGAAGAGGACCGGCCTGCCATGGGCGCCGATCTTCGGTTCCCCGTCGCCGAGGATGCGCGCGCCGCTTTCAACGAGCCGATCGCGGGCCGCGCGGATATCCGCGACCTCGTAGCAGACGTGATGCATGCCGCCTTTGGGGTTCTTGGCGAGGAAGGCCGCGATGGGCGAGGCCTCGCCGAGAGGCTCCAGGAGTTCGATCTTGGTATTGCCGAGTTCGACGAACACGACGCGGACGCCATGCTCCGGCAAAGCCTGTGCCTCGGAGACCGACGCCCCCAGCATTTCGCGGTAATGCTCGCTCGCCGCCCCGAGATCGGGAACGGCGAGCGCCACATGGTTCAGGCGTCCGAGCATGGCGGTCAGTCCATCGTGATGAAGACGGTGGTCAGCGGCTTCTTTCCCCAGATCTCCTGGGCGGCATTGCGAACCGCACGGCGTACCGCTTCGCGCACGAGAGCCGGGTCCTTCCGTCGACCGTTCGGAATGCTTTCGACCGCACCCGCCGCCGCATCGACCAGCAGATCCTCGAGGTCCTCACCGGTCTCGTCCTCGATCGGAAGTCCGATCGAGACGAGATCCGGATCGTCCTTCAGATTGCGCTTGGCATCGAGTTCGATCAGCACCGAGACCTGGCCGACGAAGGAGAGACGGCGCCGCTCCAGAATGCCCATGTCCTCGGCCGTACCGATGAGATGACCGTCCTTGTAGAGGCGCCCGAACGGGACCTCGTCGATGACGGCACCGGAACCCGGATAGAGCTGGATCATCTGGCCGTTGCGGGCCTCGACGACGTTCTTCGTGCCGAGATCGCGGGCAAGCTGGGCATGGGCTGCAAGATGAGCAGGCTCGCCATGGGCCGGGATGGCCGTCTGCGGGCGCGTCCACTCGTACATCTTACGAAGCTCGTTGCGGCGCGGATGGCCCGAGACGTGGACGAGCGCCTCGGAGTCTTCGAGAATGCGGACGCCGCGCTCCAGAAAGGCGTTCTTGATCTCGATGATGGGCTTCTCGTTGCCCGGAATGGCGCGGGAGGAGAAGATGACGAGATCATCCTTGGACAGGGCGACGGTCGGGTGCTCGTCGCGCGACAGGCGGGCGAGCGCCGCCCTCGCCTCGCCCTGGCTTCCCGTGAGGATGATGACGACCTTGTCCTTCGGCACGTAGCCGAAATCCTGCTCGGACAGGAAATCCGGCAGATCGCTCATATAGCCGAGTTCGCGTGCCACATCGACGGTGCGGCGCATGGACCGGCCCATCAGCAGTACCTGCCGTCCGGCATCGGTCGCAGCCTTCGCCACGGAGCGGATGCGGCCGACATTGGAGGAGAAGGTGGTGACCGCGACGCGGGCGGGCGCTGCGGTGATGATCTTCGTCAGCGAGGCGGCGACCTCGGTCTCGCTCGGCGAATCGCCCTCGCGCATCGCGTTGGTCGAGTCGCAGATCAGGGTCATGACGCCTTCATCGCCGATCTCGCGCAGCCGCGCCTCGTCCGTCGGCAGGCCCAGCACCGGCGTCGGGTCGATCTTCCAGTCGCCCGTATGGATCACCGTGCCCGCCTCGGTGCGGATCGCGAGCGCCACGGGATCGGGGATCGAATGGGTGACGTTGATCGCCTCGATCTCGAAGGGCCCGACCTTGAAACGGTCGCCGGCCTTGAAGACCTCCACCGGGATCTTCGGCGCGCCGGGTTCGCTCGCGCGCTTCGCCGCGAGGAGACCGGCGGAAAACTCGGTCGCGTAGACCGTCGCCTTGAGGCGCGGCCACAGATCGAGGAGCGCGCCGTAATGGTCCTCGTGGGCATGCGTGATGATGATGCCCTTGAGGGACTTCACGTGCTCTTCGATGAAGCGGATATCGGGGAAGACCAGGTCGACGCCCGGCATGTCCGGCCCGGCGAACGAGATGCCGCAATCGACCACGATCCATTCGCGGTCGTGTTCGGGGCCATAGCCGTAGAGGGCGAGGTTCATTCCGATCTCGCCGATGCCGCCGAGCGGCACGAATACCAGTTGTGTCAAATCGTCATTCTTTCATGCGTTTTGCGCGACGCGCGCGGGGCGCATCGGGCGGTTTCGTTCGGTCATGTTCATTCGGTGTCGCGCCACGGATCGTCCCGCGTCGCGAAGCGCTACGACCCGTCAGGGAGCGCTCGATGAGAAAAAGATGTCACCTGCAGATATAGGGATGATGCGCCCGTCTGCGAGTGCCAGAAGAAGGCGTCCGTCGGCATCGATCGCCTCGAAGCGCCCTTCGAGCGTCCGGTCGGTGAGGCGCGCGGTACAAGGGCCGCCGATGCCCACGGCATGGCTCAGCCAGTCGCGACGGATCTCGCCGAAATTGGCGCCGCGATCGAAGCGCTTCAACTGGCACTGCCATTCGAGCGCCAGCGCCTCGAAGACGTCCTGCGTCCCCGAGCGATAGCCTTCGGCACGGAGCGAGGTGACCGGATAAGGCGCATCCTCGGGGTGGTGATCCACATTGATCCCGCATCCGAGAACGAGCACCGTATGCCCGGTGGTCAGCCGGCTCGTTTCGAGGAGAATACCGACGATCTTCTTGCCGTCGACGAGGATGTCGTTCGGCCATTTCGTCTGGACGCGCGCCCCGGGCTCCACGAAACGCTCGATCGCGTTTCGAACGGCGAGCGCGGCGACGAAGGGCAGCTTGGCCAGCTCATGCGCCGGGGTGACGTCAATCCCCATCCAGCTCGCGAAGAGATTGCCGGCTTCCGACGACCAGCGCCGCCCCATCCGCCCCCGCCCCTCGATCTGGCGCTCGGCGGTGACCCAAAGGTCACCCGCATCTCCGGACCGCGCCGCTTCGAGAGCGATCGTGTTGGTCGAGGAGACGTCGCCGAAAGCCAGCCGTCTGTAGGTCGGAGCGGACGCGGCGGCCATTCCTCAGAAGAAGGACTGGGCCGCGGCACTCGCCGCCGCAAAGACCGGACCGCCCACGAACAGGTAGACCGGGAAAACGAACAGGCCGGCCACCCAAAGGACGACGCGAAGCTCGATCGGCGCGGGCAGGAAGGGCTTGGCCTGATCGTCGAACCACATCAGCTTGACGATCCGCAGGTAGTAGTAGAGCGCGACGACGCTCGCGAGAACGCCGATGACGGCGAGCGCGAACAGGCCGGACTCCACGGCCGCCATGAAGACGAAGTACTTGGCGAAAAATCCGGCGAGCGGCGGCAGGCCGGCAAGCGAGAGCATCATGATCGTGAGGAACGTCGCCATCACCGGATTGGTGCGCGACAGGCCCGAGAGATCCTCGATCTGATCGACCGGACCATCCTCCCGGCGCATCGACAGGATCACGGCGAAAGTGCCGAGGGTCGTCGCGAGATAGATCGCCATGTAGAGCGCGACGCCCCGTACGCCTTCCACATTCGCGGCCGCAAGACCGACGAGTGCGTAGCCCATGTGGCCGATCGACGAATAGGCCATGAGGCGCTTGATGCTCTTCTGGCCGATCGCGGCGAAGGCGCCGAACGCCATCGAGGCGATCGAGATGAAGACGATGACCTGCTGCCAGTCGATGGCGACCGGCTGGAAGCCTTCCATCGCAAAACGCACGATGAGAGCCATCGCCGCCACCTTCGGCGCGCCAGCGAGAAGCGCGGTGATGGGCGTCGGGGCACCTTCGTAGACGTCGGGCGTCCACATGTGGAACGGGACCGCCGAGATCTTGAAGGCGAGTCCGGCGAGGACGAAGACGAGACCCACGATAAGGCCGAGGGACCGCTCGCCCTCCGCAAGGCTCGCGGCAATGGCGGTCAGCTCGATCTGCCCGGTGAAACCGTAGACCATCGAGGCGCCGTAAAGCAGCATGCCAGACGAAAGAGCGCCAAGGACAAAATATTTGAGGCCCGCTTCGGTCGAGCGCACGCTGTCCCGGTTGATCGCGGCAAGGACGTAGATCGCAAGCGACTGCAGTTCGAGGCCGAGATAGAGGGTGATCAGGTCACCGGCCGAGACCATCACCATCATGCCGAGCGTCGACAGGACGATGAGCACCGGGAACTCGAACCGGTTGAACCGCTCGCTCTCCGCATAGCCCGCCGACATGACGACCGCGGCCGCCGATCCGATCAGAACGAGCACCTTCATGAAGCTCGCGAAGCTGTCGGAAAGGATCGATCCGCCGAAGGCGACCCCCTGCGGCGCGATGAAGACGAGCCAGAGCAGGGCGATGATCAGCAGCGCGACGGCGAGCGAGGTCACGAGTTGCGCGCTCTTCTCGCCCTTGAAGACGCCGATCATCAGCAGAACCATCGCGCCGACGGCGAGGATGAGTTCAGGCCCGACGATCCACAGGCTGCTGGAGAGCATGTCCGAAACCATGTGCTAGCGGTCCCTGCTTCAGTTGGCTTCAGCGACGGAGGACGAGGCAGCCTCGAGTCCGGCGTTGTAGGTATTGAGAAGATGATCGACGGAGGCGGCCGTCACATCGAAGACAGGCATCGGATAGACGCCGAAGAAGATGACGAGAACGATCAGCGGATAGAGCATCGCCTTCTCGCGCCGCGACAGATCGAGGATCGAACGCAGGCTCTCCTTTTCGAGCGCGCCGAAGACGACGCGGCGATAGAGCCATAGCGCATAGGCCGCCGAGAGGATGACGCCGGTCGCCGCGAAGATCGCGACCCAGGAGTTCACCTGGAACACGCCCATCATCGTCAGGAACTCGCCGACGAAGCCGGACGTGCCGGGAAGGCCGACATTCGCCATGGTGAAGATCAGCATGGCGACGGCGTATTTCGGCATCCTGTTCACGAGGCCGCCATAGGCCGCGATCTCGCGGGTATGCATGCGGTCGTAGACGACGCCGACGCACAGGAAGAGCGCGCCGGAAATGAGGCCGTGAGACAGCATCTGGAAGATCGCGCCCTGAACGCCCTGGGCGTTGGCCGCGAAGATGCCCATGGTCACGAAGCCCATATGGGCGACCGACGAATAGGCGATCAGCTTCTTGATGTCCTCCTGCATGAGCGCGACCAGCGAGGTGTAGATGATCGCGATCACGGACAGCGTATAGACCAGCGGCGCGAAATCGGCCGAGGCGATCGGGAACATCGGCAGCGAGAAGCGCAGGAAGCCGTAGCCGCCGAGCTTCAGGAGGATTCCCGCCAGGATGACGGAGCCCGCCGTCGGCGCCTCCACGTGCGCGTCGGGCAGCCAGGTGTGGACCGGCCACATCGGCATCTTCACGGCGAAGGACGCGAAGAAGGCGAACCAGAGCCAGGGCTGCATCGAGGCCGGGAAATCGTGGGCGAGAAGCTCGGGGATCGATGTGGTCCCGGCGTTCCAATACATCGCCATCATGGCGACGAGCATCAGGACGGAGCCGAGGAAGGTGTAGAGGAAGAACTTGTAGCTCGCATAGATGCGGCGCTTACCGCCCCACACGCCGATGATGAGGAACATCGGGATGAGGCCGCCCTCGAAGAAGATGTAGAAGAGGATCAGGTCGAGCGCGCAAAACACGCCGATGACCAGCGTCTCCAACACCAGGAAGGCGATCATGTATTCCTTCACACGGCTCTTCACGCTCTCGAAGCTGGCGAGAACGCAAAGCGGCATGAGGAAGGTCGTCAGGATGACGAACAGCATGGAAATGCCGTCGACACCCATATGATAGGTGATGCCGGTGCCCAGCCATTCGGCCTGCTCGACGAACTGGAACCCGGTGGTCTCGTAGTCAAACTCGCCCCAGATCCAGAGCGAGACGACGAAGGTGAAGACCGTCGTCATCAGCGCGACATTGCGGATGTTGCGCCGTGCGAGTTCGTTGTCGTCCTGGATGAAGAGGATCAGCAGCGCGCCGACGAGCGGCAGGAACGTGACGGTCGAGAGAATCGGCCAGTCGGTCATCAGGAGATTCCCCCGATCATCATCCAGGTAACGAGCGCTGCGACACCGATCAGCATCGCGAAGGCGTAGTGATAGAGGTAGCCCGTCTGCAGCCGAACCACGCGGTTCGTCACGTCAAGGACGCGGGCCGAGACGCCATCGGGACCGAGCCCGTCGATGATGCGTCCGTCACCGGTCTTCCACAGCGTGCGGCCGAGAGCCTTGGCCGGGCGCACGAAGAGGAAGTCGTAGAGCTCGTCGAAGTACCACTTGTTCAGGAAGAACTTGTAGAGGCCGCGATGGGTCTCGCTGAGCTGCTTCGGCTTGGCCGGGTTCACGATATAGAGCCAGTAGGCGATCACGAAGCCGAGGGCCATCATGATGGTCGGGATGATCGCGATGCCGAACGCCACCTCGTGCAGATCGTGCAGGATGTGATTGTCCGGGCCCATGTAGAGCGCCGCCTGCCAGAAGTGTTCGTAGCCCTCGCCGACGAAGCTGTGCTCGAACATCATGCCGGCGAAGAGGGCGCCGATCGACAGGATGAAGAGCGGAACCAGCATCACCATCGGCGACTCATGCACGTGATGCATCACGTCCGCCGAAGCGCGCGGCTTGCCATGGAAGGTCATGAAGATCAGGCGCCAGGAGTAGAAGCTCGTCAGGAGCGCCGCGATCACCGTCAGGCCCCAGCCGTAGCCGGCGAAAGCGTTGTGCCCGACGAATGCGGCCTCGATGACGGCGTCCTTCGAGAAGTAGCCGGCGGTGAACGGGAAACCGGTCAGCGCAAGGGTGCCGATGACCATGGTCCAGTAGGTGACCGGGATGTGCTTGCGCAGCCCGCCCATGCGCCGCATGTCCTGCTCGTCGGACACCGAATGGATGACGGAGCCCGCGCACAGGAACAGGAGCGCCTTGAAGAAGGCATGGGTGAAGAGGTGAAAGATCGCGACCGAGTAGGCGCCGACGCCGATCGCGACGAACATGTAGCCGAGCTGCGAGCAGGTCGAATAGGCGATCACGCGCTTGATGTCGTTCTGCACGAGACCGATGGTCGCCGCGAAGAAGGCGGTCGTCGCCCCGATGAAGGTGATGAAGGTGAGCGCGGTGTGGCTGAGCTCGAAGATCGGCGACATGCGCGCGACCATGAAGACGCCGGCGGTGACCATGGTCGCCGCGTGGATCAGCGCCGAGACCGGCGTCGGGCCTTCCATGGCGTCCGGAAGCCAGGTGTGCAGGCCGATCTGGGCCGACTTGCCCATAGCGCCGACGAAGAGGAGCAGGCAGACGACGGTGAGCGCGCTGCCCATGGTCAGCGAATAGCCCGCAAAGCTGAGGACGACATCGCCGGCGGAGGCCGCGCCGTGGGCGGCAGCCTCGCCCGCTTCGCCGCCCATCTGAGCGGCGATATCGGCGGCACCCGCGAAGATCGTGTCGAGATTGACCGAGCCGAACAGCACGAAGACGCCGAAGATGCCGAGAAGGAAGCCGAAATCGCCCACGCGGTTGACGACGAACGCCTTCATGGCGGCCGCGTTCGCGGACGGCTTCTTGTACCAGAATCCGATGAGCAGATAGGAGGCGAGACCGACGCCCTCCCAGCCAAAGAACATCTGGATGAGATTGTCGGCCGTCACCAGCATGAGCATGGCGAAGGTGAAGAGGGAGAGATAGGCGAAGAAGCGCGGGCGATGCGGATCGTGATGCATGTAGCCCATGGAATAGATGTGAACGAGGGCCGAGACCGTGTTCACGACGACCAGCATCACGAGGGTCAGCCGGTCGATCTTGAGCGCCCAGGAGACGTCGAAGTCGCCGGACTGCATCCAGTGCAGGAGGGTGATCGGAGCCATCGGCTCGGCCGCGTCGAAGCTGAGAAAGCCGATCCACGACAGGAGCGCGGCCACGACGAGGAAGCTCGACGTGACATATTCCGACGCCTTCGCGCCGATCATATTGCCGCCGAGGCCGGCGATCAGGAAGCCGGCCAGCGGGAGGAGGACGATGATCTGATACACGGGTCGATCAGCCTTTCATCGTGTTGACGTCGTCGACGGCGATCGAGCCGCGATTTCGGAAGAAGACGACGAGGATCGCAAGGCCGATCGCAGCTTCCGCGGCGGCGACCGTCAGGACGAAGAGGGCGAAGACCTGCCCCGCGAGATCGTCGAGAAATGCGGAAAACGCCACGAAATTGATGTTCACCGCGAGCAGGATCAGCTCGACGGACATCAGGATCGTGATGATGTTCTTCCGGTTCATGAAGATGCCGAAGACGCCGATCACGAAGAGGATCGCCGCGACGGTCAGGTACTGGCCGAGACCGACTTCCATGCTGTTCAAGCCCCTCGTCCTTTCAATGTCAGATGCCGCGTCCGCTCTCGACCTTCTTGATCTCGATCGCGGTCGCGGGATTGCGCGCCACCTGATCGGGAATCGACTGTCGACGGACATTTTCCTTGTGGCGAAGCGTGAGCACGATGGCTCCGATCATCGCGACGAAGAGGATGAGACCCGCAAGCTGGAAGAACAGGATGTAGCGGGTGTAGAGCACGTTGCCGAGCGCTTCGATGTTGGACAGCCCCCCGGTCTCGGCCATGGGCAGAGCGGTCGTCATCGTCATGGGTGCGGGATCGGCAAGGCCGCCCGAGACGGCGATGATGAGTTCGGCCAGAAGCAGCACCGCGATCACCGCACCGAAGGGCGCGTACTGAACCGCTCTCTGCTTCAGCTGTCCGACGTCGAGATCGAGCATCATGACGACGAACAGGAAGAGGATCGCGACGGCGCCCACGTAGACGACGATGAGGATCATCGCGAGGAATTCGGCGCCCGTCAGGAGGAACAGGCCAGCCGACGCGACGAATGTGAGAATCAGGAACAGCACCGAGTGTACCGGGTTCCTGGACAGGACGACCATCAACGCACCGCCGACGGCGATGAAGGCGAAGATGTAGAAGAAGAATGCCTGGAGACCGAGCATCGAAGCTCCCTGTTGTCACTGTCGCGCGGCTCGGCGCGGAGGGCCGCGCGAGTCGTCGGGCTCTGCGTTTGCGAGACCGTTTCTAAAGTTCGGCCCCGCTTACCTGTATGGCGCGTCGAGCGCAATGTTGCGCGCGATTTCCCGCTCCCACCGATCGCCGTTCGCAAGCAGCTTCTGCTTGTCGTAATAGAGCTCTTCGCGGGTTTCCGTCGCGAATTCGAAGTTCGGGCCCTCGACGATCGCATCGACCGGGCAGGCTTCCTGGCAGAAGCCGCAATAGATGCACTTCACCATGTCGATGTCGTAGCGCACCGTGCGGCGCGTGCCGTCGTTCTGGCGAGGTCCGGCTTCGATGGTGATCGCCTGGGCCGGACAGATGGCCTCGCACAGCTTGCAGGCGATGCACCGCTCCTGGCCGTTCGGATAGCGGCGAAGCGCATGCTCGCCCCGGAAGCGCGGGCTCGTTTCACCCTTCTCGAAGGGATAGTTGATGGTCGCCTTCGGCGCGAAGAAATAGCGCATCGCAAGGCCGAACGCCTTGATGAACTCGATCAGGAACAGCGATCGGACGGTCTGTTTGATGGCGGACATGGATCAGATCCCAAAACTGTCTTCGGCTTCCCGAACGCGTCGGCGCGAACGCCGCCCGGCCCGGGCAATGATAATCGGCACCGCGCCCGATCGCTGCTTCACCGCGAGGCCACGGGGAAGACGACGGGTTCGGGGCGCACGATCGCGGAGGTCATAGGAGGTAGGCCCCGACATACCACCCCGCGATCGGAAAGAACACGAGCTGCGAGATCCGGACGATCTCGATGATCACGCCGCTTCCGATCCGCTCGGCCGGCATCTTCTGCCGGAACCGGTCCCGGACGAAACCGAGAAGGACGTAGTCGGCGATCCCGATGGCCAGCCCGATCAGGGCGCCGAGGATCGCCGGGATCTCCATCACGCCGCGGCGCCCCATCCGAAGATCTGGATGACGAAGGCGGTGACGATGACCATTGCGAGCGACAGCGGAAGGAAGACCTTCCAGCCGAGCCGCATCAGCTGGTCGTAGCGGTAGCGGGGCACGAACGCCTTCACCATCGCGAACATGAAGAACACCAGCCCACCCTTGATCAGGAACCAGATGAAGCCGGGAACCCAGGTGAACGGTGCGAAATCGAAGGGAGGCAGCCAGCCGCCGAGGAACAGGATCGTCGTCAGGCAGCACATCAGGGTGATGGCCGCATATTCGCCGAGCATGAACATCATGTACGGGGTCGCGGAATACTCCACCATGTAGCCGGCGACGAGTTCCGACTCGGCTTCCGGCAGGTCGAAGGGCGGCCTGTTCGTCTCGGCGAGCGCCGAGATGAAGAAGATGATGAACATCGGGAACAGGCCGAGCCAGTGCCAGTCGAGGAAGGTCGCCGGAAGGCCGATCATCGTCCCGAGGCCCGTCGACTGGGACAGGACGATCTCGGTGAGGTTCAGCGATCCGACGCAGAGCAGCACGGAGACGATCACGAAGCCGATGGAGACTTCGTAGGAGACCATCTGCGCGGCCGAGCGCAGCGCGCCGAGAAAGGCGTATTTCGAGTTCGACGCCCAGCCGCCCATGATCACGCCGTAGACCTCGAGCGAGGAGATCGCGAAGACGTAGAGGATGCCGATATTGATATCGGCGATCACCCACCCGTCGGCCACCGGAATGACCGCGAAGGTGGCGAGCGCCAAGGTGACCGCGACGAGGGGCGCGAGAAGGAAGACCGGCTTGTCGGAGGAGGCCGGGATGATCGGCTCCTTCAGTGCGAACTTCAGGAGATCGGCGAAGGACTGGAACAGGCCGAACGGGCCGACCACGTTCGGGCCGCGCCGCATCTGCACGGCCGCCCAGATCTTGCGATCGGCGAGCAGGATGTAGGCGATCAGGACGAGCAGGACCACGATGAAGAGGACGCTCTGGGCCGTGATGACGAGAGCCGGCCACACGTAGAGGGAGAAGATGTCAGTCAAGCCGTGTCGTCCTTATTCCGCAGCTGCCAGATGGGTCTGGCTGGCAAGCTTGGAGCATTCGGCCATCACCTTCGAGGCCCGCGCGATCGGGTTCGTCAGATAGAAGTCCGGGATGTTCGAGCGCAGGGGCATGGATGCCAGCTTTTCCGCCCGGTCCGCAAGGGTCGTGATGGAAGCGGGGTCAGCGGCCTCCACACCATCGGTGCGCATGAAACCGTGCTCGGCGTAGAGTTCCTTGCGCAGCTGCAGCAGCGAGTCGAACGGAAGCTGCTTGCCGATCACCGCCGACAGCGCGCGCACGATCGCCCAGTCTTCCTTGGCTTCGCCCGGGGGGAACGCGGCGCGGCTGGCGACCTGCGCCCGGCCCTCGAGGTTCACATAGGTGGCGGACTTCTCCGTATAGGCGGCCGCCGGCAGGATCACGTCGGCGCGGCTTGCGCCGCGATCGCCATGGCTGCCCGTGTAGACCACGAACGGGCCGTCCTTTATCTCGATCTCGTCGGCACCCATGCTGAAGAGAAGATCGACGCCGCCGGAAGCCATTTCAGCCGCAGAAAGTCCGCCCTCGCCCGGCACGAAGCCGATATCGAGCCCGCCGACGCGCGAAGCCGCCGTCTGGAGGACGTTGAAGCCGTTCCAGCCATCCGTCACCGCCCCCACTTCCCGTGCGAGAGCTGCGGCCGAGGCAAGCACCGAGGCGCCGTTCTCGCCCATGAGGGCTCCCTGGCCGACGATGATCATCGGGCGCGAGGCCTGCTTGAGGGCTGCGAAGAAGGCCTCGCTCGCACCCTCGATATCGGAAAGGGTGTCGGTGCCGGCGCCGAGATAAGTGTAGTCGTAGCGCAGATCCGTCCGCTCGCCGACGAGACCGATCGGGAAGCCGTCCATGCGCCAGCGCTTGCGGATGCGCGTATTGAGAATCGAGGCCTCGAAGCGCGGATTGGCGCCGATGATGAGAAGCGCGTCGGCCTCCTCGATGCCCGCGATCGTCGTGTTGAAGATGTAGGAGGCGCGCCCGTCCGCCGGATGGTTCACCGAACCGTCCTGGCGGCAGTCGAGATTGGGCGAACCGATCTCGGCCATGACCCGCTTCATCGCCCACATCTCCTCGACGCCGGAGAGATCCCCCGCGATCGCGCCGACCTTCGAGGCGTCCGTCGCGTCGAGCTTGGCCTTGACGGCCGCGAAGGCCTCGGGCCAGCTCGCGGGCTGCAGGCGCCCGTCCTTGCGCACATAGGGCCTATCGAGACGCTGAACCCTCAGACCATCCCACACGAAACGGGTCTTGTCGGAGATCCACTCCTCGTTCACCGCCTCGTTGGTTCGCGGCAGGATGCGCATGACCTCGCGGCCGCGCGTATCGACGCGAATGCCCGAGCCGACCGCATCCATCACGTCGATGGTCTCGGTCTTGGTCAGCTCCCAGGGACGCGCCTGGAAGGCGTAGGGCCGCGAGGTGAGCGCGCCGACGGGGCAGAGATCGATGACATTGCCCTGGAGTTCGGACGTCATCGCCTGTTCGAGGTAGGTGGTGATCTCCGCATCCTCGCCGCGGCCGACGAGGCCGAGTTCGGAAATGCCGGCGATTTCGGTCGTGAAGCGGACGCAGCGCGTGCAGTGGATGCAGCGCGTCATGATCGTCTTGACGAGGGGGCCGATATACTTGTCCTCGACCGCGCGCTTGTTCTCCACATAGCGCGAGGAGTCGACGCCATAGGCCATCGCCTGGTCCTGCAGGTCGCACTCACCGCCCTGATCGCAGATCGGGCAATCGAGCGGATGGTTGATCAGCAGGAATTCCATCACGCCCTCGCGGGCCTTCTTCACCATCGGCGTGGTCGTGAAGACCTCGGGCAGTTCGCCGTTCGGTCCCGGACGCATGTCCTTGACGCCCATCGCGCAGGATGCCGCCGGCTTGGGCGGTCCGCCCTTCACCTCGACGAGGCACATGCGGCAATTGCCTGCGATCGACAACCGCTCGTGGAAGCAGAAGCGCGGGATCTCCGCGCCCGCTTCCTCGCAGGCCTGAAGCAGGGTGTAATGATCGGGAACATCGACCTCGCGGCCGTCGACCTTGAGCTTCGTCATCGTCTCAGACTCTTTCTGCCGGATGGAAGACATCCGCTTTCTCTGCCGGGCTCCGCCGCCGACCCTTCGGCCCCATCGAACGCGCGTCCTGGCGCGGATGCCGGACCGGGAAGCATGCGGGGGCGACCGGCGCCATCAGCCTATTCCGCCGCCACGAGATGGGGACGATCGAGATCCGCATTGCGCGAGAACTCGTCGATCCGGCGCTCGATCTCGGGGCGGAAATGACGCATCAGGCCCTGGATCGGCCATGCGGCCGCATCGCCCAGCGCGCAGATCGTGTGACCCTCGACTTGCTTGGTCACCTGGAGGAGCATGTCGATCTCGCTCTTCTTGGCGTTGCCGACGGCCATGCGCTCCATCACGCGCCACATCCAGCCCGTACCCTCGCGGCACGGCGTGCACTGTCCGCAGCTTTCGTGCTTGTAGAAATACGAGATGCGCGCGATCGCCTTAACGATGTCGGTGGACTTGTCCATGACGATGACGGCGGCGGTGCCGAGCGAGGTCTTGATGTCCTTCAGGCCATCGAAATCCATCGGCGCGTCGATGATGTCCTTGCCCGGCACGAGCGGGACCGAGGAGCCGCCCGGAATGACGGCGAGGAGATTGTCCCAGCCGCCGCGGATGCCGCCGCAATGCTTCTCGATCAGCTCGCGGAAGGAAATGCCCATCGCCTCTTCCACCGTGCAGGGCTGTTCCACATGGCCGGAAATGCAAAAGAGCTTTGTGCCGGTGTTGTTCTCGCGGCCGATGCCGGCGAACCAGCCCCCTCCCCGGCGCAGGATCGTCGGGGCGACGGCGATGGACTCCACGTTGTTAACCGTGGTCGGGCAGCCGTAGAGACCGACATTGGCCGGGAACGGGGGCTTCAGGCGCGGCTGGCCCTTCTTGCCCTCGAGGCTTTCGAGAAGCGCCGTCTCCTCGCCGCAGATATAGGCGCCCGCGCCGTGATGGACGACGATGTCGAAATCCCATCCGCACGAGTTGTCGCGGCCCAGAATACCGGCCTCGTAGCATTCGTCGACGGCGCGCTGCAAAGCTTCGCGCTCGCGGATGTATTCACCGCGGATATAGATGTAGGCGGTGTGGGCGCCCATCGCGAAACCGGCGATCACGCAGCCTTCCAGCAGAGTGAACGGGTCGTTGCGCATGATCTCCCGGTCCTTGCAGGTGCCGGGCTCGGACTCGTCCGCATTGACCACGAGATAATGGGGCCTGCCGCTGCTTTCCTTCGGCATGAAGGACCATTTGAGGCCGGTCGGGAAGCCGGCGCCGCCGCGCCCGCGCAGGCCGGACGCCTTCATCTCGTTGATGATCCAGTCGCGGCCCTTCTCGATGATCTCCTTCGTCCCATCGAAATGGCCGCGCTTCATCGCGGCCTTCAGGCTCTTGTCCCGAAGACCGTAGATATTGGTGAAGATGCGGTCCTTGTCTGCAAGCATGTGCCCGCTCCTCGCTTACGATTCCGACCCGTTGCCGCTGTCGGTTCCGACATCGGCGCGCACCTTGGCCTGATCGACCCATTGATCGCGCACGGCACGTCCCCGGAAATTAAGGTAGTTGTCGACCCACACCAGCTCTTCGCGGCGCCATGCCGCGACCTGCGAGACATGGTAGACGCCGAGCTCGTTGAGCTTGGCCTCGATCACGGGACCGATCCCCTTGATCGACTGAAGATCGGAGGTTTCGCCTTCGCGCGGGCCATCGATGAGATTCTGCGGCTTCTCGCCCTCGCCGAGATCTTCGCCCTCCTGAGGCAGATCGGCCTGTTGGTCGATCGGGCGCCCGGTGCCGGCACCGGCGCTGCCGGCCTCGCCCTCGGTCGCCTTGGAGGCGAAGGTGTCGTCGTAGACGGCACCCGCACCCGTATCTGAGGTGTGGGCGCGCTCACCTTCCAGGCGCTGTCCGCCCCGGTTCAGGAGATCGTCGACCTCCGTCGCATCACGTGCGGCATCGATATCCGGGCCGCCGGGATCCTCGACCGTCTTGAAGTCCTGCACGACCGCCTCGCGGGCCGCCTTTTCGCGGTCGACGAAGCTGCCACCGGCGGTCTGCGGATCGGCCTTCGGATCATCTCCCGAGACCTGACCGAATTCCGCGGCGTCGCGCTCTTCCTGGTCGGTGCCGCCTTCGCGCGCTCCGCCTTCCTGGCCGGCGGACGGATCCTTCGCCTCGGCGACGAGATCGTCGCTCACGCTGCGCTCGTTGCTCTCGTCGACGGCGGCGTCCGCGGGCTTGCCCGGCGCATCGATCGTCGGATCGGTATAGCTCGATTCCGTATCGGGACGTCCGGCTTCGGACGGCGGCGCGGAAATCGTCGCCCCCGCGCCCGCGCCCTGGCTGCCAGCACCGTTTGCCGGCCCGGTTTCCGTCTCAGACTTCTGCTTGGAGACGAGGTCGTCGTAATCCTCGGTCAGCGAGGTCAGTCCGCCGATCGGCACGGACTCGTGGCGTCCGTTCTGCGGCCCGGTCTTCACCTTGCCGCCATTGCCCGCCTCGAACTCGTCGATGATCTCCTCGAGCCGCTCGGGCGTGAGGTCCTCATAGGCATCCTTGAAGATCATGATCATCGGTGCGTTGACGCAGGCGCCCTGGCACTCGACCTCTTCCCAGGACAGCGTCCCTTCCGCATTGCGGTGGAACGGCTCGGGATGGATCTTCTTCTTGCAGACCGCCTTCAGGTCCTCGGCACCGCGCAGCATGCAGGGCGTCGTCCCGCAGACCTGGATATGCGCCTTCGTGCCGATCGGCTGAAGCATGAACTGGGTGTAGAAGGTCGCGACCTCGAGCACGCGGATCAGCGGCATGCCGAGACGATCGGCCACGTGCTCGATCGCCGCCTTGGTGACCCAGCCTTCCTGGTCCTGCGCCCGCATAAGAAGGGGGATTACGGCCGACTGCTGGCGACCTTCGGGATATTTGCGGACGGTGGCATCGGCCCAGGCATCGTTCTCCGCGGAGAACGCGAATGCCTGCGGCTGCATGCTGTCATCGGCAAGACGTCGAACGGACATCGGACCTCGACTTTAAGAACCATTACAATTCACGCGGTTTGCGCGCGTTCTATCACAGGCTGGACAAAACGCCAGCACTACCCGTTCAGGATTTCGCACTGCGGCGAAGAGCGGCAAGCGACCGGGCTTCCCATCCCGCCGCACGACGTCTCGAAATCCTGAGGCAAGCGCCATGGGAGCCTACAGCATCGGACCGAAAAGTGGACCCGGTTTTCGGACCATCCGATGCGTCAACGAGGAGCTGGAGCTTCGGACCCGATTCTCAGATCGGGTTCAAGGCTCCAGGCAAGCCGGCAGGAGCCGCAGCCAGCCTTCGTTATGTCACGCAGATCCGGTCACGGACACTCAACATGACACGGATGCCGGACGGGCGCACCTGCTGCCGCGATCGATGAGGGATTGAAGAACACCGCCCGGGCGCCCTGCCCCGAGCGATCTCGATCCGGTTCTAGCCGCAGACGAGCCCGCTTTCACGAGCCGGACGTCACACAGCGAGACGTCCGCCCGCCCGTGAGTCGCAAACCAAGGCCGAGGAACCATCCACCTTGAGAGGCCGAGCATCCCGAAAGAATCGAGACGCTCGTGCCGGCTCCGCAAGGCCCCTTAGCGATCGACCTCGCCGAAGACGATGTCGAGCGTTCCGAGGATCGCCGAGACGTCGGCGAGGAGATGGCCCTTGCACATGACGTCCATGGCCTGCAGATGCGCGAAGCCCGGAGCCTTGATCTTGCAGCGATGGGGCTTGTTCGTCCCGTCCGCCACGAGATAGACGCCGAATTCGCCCTTCGGCGCCTCGACGGCCGCATAGACCTCGCCCTCGGGAAGGTGGAAGCCTTCGGTATAGAGCTTGAAGTGATGGATCAGCGCCTCCATCGACCGCTTCATCTGCGGACGCTTCGGCGGGACCACCTTGCCCATGGGCGCGGAAACCGGACCGGTCTTCTCGCGTCCCGAAAGGCGCTCGACACACTGTTTCATGATGCGGACCGATTCGCGCATCTCGACCATGCGGATCAGATAGCGGTCGTAGCAGTCGCCGTTCTTTCCGATCGGAATGTCGAATTCCATCTCGTCGTAGCATTCGTAGGGCTGCGACTTGCGAAGGTCCCAGGCCGCGCCAGAGCCGCGCACCATCACGCCCGAGAAGCCCATGGCCCAGGCATCGTCGAGATTGACGACGCCGATGTCCACATTGCGCTGCTTGAAGATGCGGTTGTCGGTCAGGAGCTCTTCGAGATCGTCGCAGACCTTCAGGAACGGATCGCACCAGGCACCGATATCGTCGATCAGCTTCTGATCGATGTCCTGATGCACGCCGCCCGGGCGGAAATAGCTGGAATGGAGGCGAGCGCCGGATGCGCGCTCGTAGAACACCATCAGCTTCTCGCGCTCCTCGAAGCCCCAGAGCGGCGGCGTCAGGGCGCCGACATCCATGGCCTGGGTCGTCACGTTGAGAATGTGGGAGAGGATGCGGCCGATCTCGCAGTAGAGAACGCGGATCAGCTGGCCGCGGATCGGGACCTCGACATCCGCCAGCCGCTCGATGGCGAGGCAGAAGGCGTGCTCCTGGTTCATCGGCGAGACGTAGTCCAGACGATCGAAATATGGGATCGCCTGGAGATAGGTCTTGTGCTCGATGAGCTTCTCGGTACCGCGATGCAGCAGGCCCACATGGGGATCGACCCGCTCGACGATCTCGCCGTCGAGTTCGAGCACGAGACGCAGAACGCCGTGCGCGGCCGGATGCTGCGGACCGAAATTGATGTTGAAATTGCGGACGTCGATCTCAGCCATCGGGCTATTCCTCGTCGGAAGCGTGCAGGGCGAAGAACTCGAGGCCCGTCAGCTTCTTCGTGTCGTTTGCGAATTCGTACCAGTGCGGCTTGGAGTCGATGAAGATCTGGTCCACCATTTCCGCATCGTCCACATCGCTGCAGGCCATGGCCGAAACTGCGTAGTGGGCGGCATCTTTCGTGCGGAAGAAGAGCGTGGTGCCGCAGCCGATGCAGAAGCCGCGCTCGCCCGTGGGCGACGACGCGTAGATGCCGAGCCGGTCGGTTCCGGCGATCGAGACCTCGCGCGCGCCCTCCAGCGCCATGAAGGGCCCGCCGCACCAGCGGCGGCAGGTATCGCAATGGCAGACGCTGACGCGCAGATCGTCGACCTCGGCGGACAGCTTCACGTCCCCGCATAGGCAGTGGGCATCGAGGCGTCTGGCGGCCATCGGCGCGCTCCCCGTCAGTTCGGCGCCTTCTCGTCGCCTGGCAGCACGTAGTCCGTGCCTTCCCAAGGCGAGAGGAAGTCGAAATTGCGGAATTCCTGGCGCAACTCGACCGGCTCGTAGACGACCTGCTTGCGCTCTTCGTCGTAGCGGACCTCGACGAAGCCGGTCAGCGGGAAGTCCTTGCGCAGCGGATAGCCCTCGAAACCGTAATCGGTGAGGATGCGGCGCAGGTCCGGGTGGCCGGTGAAGAGGATGCCGTAGAGATCGTAGGCCTCGCGCTCGAACCAGTCCGCCGCCGGGAAGACGTCGGTCACCGAGGGAACCGGAACGTCCTCCGCCGTCGACGTCTTGATGCGCACCCGGGAGTTCTGTCGCGGCGACAGGAGGTGGTAGACCACCTCGAAGCGCTCGGCACGCTGGGGGAAATCGACCCCGCACAGATCGACGAAATTGACGAACTGCATTTTCGGGTCGTCGCGAAGCACGGTCAGGACCTTGACCACGTTCTGCGGCGAGACGACGAGGGTCAGCTCGCCGAAGCGCACATAGCTGTCCTCCAGCCGGTCGGCCAGGGTCTCGAGAATCGCGTCGCGAACATCGTCGCTGATCTGCGGATGGGTCATCGCCGGCCCCTTATCGTTCGATCGTGCCGGTGCGGCGGATCTTCTTCTGCAGAAGCATCACGCCATAAAGCAGGGCTTCGGCGCTCGGCGGGCAACCCGGCACGTAGATATCGACCGGCACCACCCGGTCGCAGCCGCGCACCACCGAATAGGAATAATGGTAGTAGCCGCCACCATTGGCGCAGGAGCCCATGGAGATGACGTAGCGCGGCTCCGGCATCTGGTCGTAGACCTTGCGCAGCGCCGGGGCCATCTTGTTGGTGAGTGTTCCCGCGACGATCATCACGTCGGACTGGCGAGGCGAGGCGCGCGGGGCGAAGCCGAAGCGCTCGGCGTCGTAGCGCGGCATCGACATCTGCATCATCTCGACAGCGCAGCACGCAAGGCCGAAGGTCATCCACATCAGCGAGCCGTTGCGGGCCCACTGGATGAGATCGTCGGTCGAGGTGACGAGGAAGCCCTTGTCGGCGAGCTCGTCGTTGATCGCCGTCACGAACGGATCGGGCGCGGCGGTGACCGATCCGGGCGCACCGGCGCTCGCGACATCGGTCTGCGGCGAAAAGAGCTTGAGCTCGTTATCTTGGATCACTCCCATTCGAGTGCTCCTTTCTTCCATTCGTAGATGAAGCCGACGGTGAGGACGCCGAGGAAGACGGTCATCGACCACAGGCCGAACCAGCCGACGGTCCCGAAGCTCGCGGCCCAGGGGAACAGGAACGCCACTTCGAGATCGAAGATGATGAAGAGAATCGCGACGAGATAGAACCGGACGTCGAACTTCATGCGCGAATCGTCGAAGGCGTCGAAGCCGCATTCGTAGGCGGACAGCTTCTCGTCGTCGGGCGCGCGAAAGGCGAGAAGGAACGGCGCCACCAGAAGGGCAAGGCCGAGGACCAGGCAGATGCCGACGAAGATGACGATCGGCAGATACGAACTCAGAAGGTCTTCCATCGAACGGACAGGTCCTCGTTCATCGACAGGATGCCGCACGCGTCTGACGCGCGGGCGCAACAGAAATGTCGGGCCGGAAAAGCGGTTGCGCGCGGCGGCTATTTCGAGACCTGCGACACGCGACAGCCCGGCCCGGGACAACGCTCGGCCACACCTAGCCTCTCCCCTTCGCCGGTGCAAGGCGCAACGCCCCTGTCACATGGACGCGCCGCTTCCCGCCAGCGTGGCGCAGGCACGCGACGAGCGCAAGTTCGCAGCTCGGACGCCCGGAGACGAACGGATCGGCTATCGACTGGAAATGGGGAAGAAATTGCGAGACCATCCGCCCGCAGGCGGCGCGCCATTCCGTGATCTCAATCGTCGAAACTGAGAGGGAATGGCGCGAGTGACGGGGCTCGAACCCGCGACCTCCGGCGTGACAGGCCGGCACTCTAACCAACTGAGCTACACCCGCATTTGCTCGCCACCGAAGCGGCGATGGCGGTGATTTACGGGCTCGAATGATTCAAGTCAAGCGCCCTTTCGACAGGATGTCCGACCATGCCTCCGGAGGCTCCAATCCCCGGCGCCACAGGGGTTCCGGGCACACTCGAACGGGGCCCCGGGGCGCGACTTGAGAAGAAAAATTCGTCGCGGCGGTGTTTTTCTTCGCCTCGTCATGCGGCGGTCATAAGGGAGATCGCGTCTGTGCGAATGGGCTCGCCGCCTGCGGTCTTGCCGCAGGCCCCGGGCTCGCGTATAGCGTGCCCGTCCGCGCGGACACCCTTGGAGGCAGCGCGGAGGAAGCGGTATGCCGGACGGCATCGCCGCTTTTCGTCGTTTCCCGCCCGCCTGCGGGACGGGAACTCGACCACCTCAACAGTCAAAGGACGAAAACCATGCATCAGACCTTCGAGGTCAAGGCCGAGAAGCGCGAAAAGGTCGGCAAGGGGGCCGCCAGAGCTTTGCGCCGCCGGGCCATGATTCCCGCCGTGATCTACGGCGACAAGAAAGATCCCCTGCCGATCGCGATCCCCTACAAGGAAACCTTCCTTGCGCTGCACGCAGGCGGCTTCATGACCAATCTGGCGACCATCGAAGTCGATGGCAAGAAGATCAAGGTCCTGCCGCGCGACTACCAGCTCGATCCGGTTCGCGACTTCCTCGACCATGTCGACTTCCTGCGCGTCGGCGAGAAGACCCGCGTCACGGTCGAGATTCCGGTTCACTTCGAGAACGAGGAAGCCTCCCCGGGTCTCGAGCGCGGCGGTGTCCTCAACATCGTGCGTCACACGGTCGAGGTCGAGTGCTCGGCGAACGCCATTCCCGAGGCGTTCACCATCGACCTGACCGGCACCGATATCGGCGATACGCTGGCGGCATCCTCCGTGACGCTGCCGAAGGGCGTGACCTTCACGATCACCGACCGCGACTTCGCGATCGCGACGATCGCCACCCCGGCGGCTCTGCGCGCCGAGGAAGACGAGGGCGAAGCTCCCGAGGACGGCGATGTCGAGGCGACGGAAGTCACCGAGCAGCGCGCCCAGACCGTCGAAGGCGAGACCGAGGCCGGCCCCGAATAAGCCGGACGCCGCGTCCCATCGACACTATTTTGAAACGGCCGGGCTCAAACCCGGCCGTTTTCGCATCCGCGTTCGCCACACCGCGAAAGGGCACAACCGATGATACTGATCGCCGGCCTCGGCAATCCCGGACCGAAATATGCCGCCAACCGGCACAATATCGGCTTCATGGCCGTCGACGAGATCGCCCGCGACCCCGCTTTCGCACCCTGGTCGAGGAAGTTCTCGGGTGAGATTTCGGAAGGCCAGATCGGCGGCACGAAGGTCCTACTCCTCAAGCCCCTCACCTTCATGAACGATTCGGGCCGCTCGATCGGCGAGGCCGCCCGCTTCTTCAAGATCGAGGCGCGCAACGTGATCGTCGTGCACGACGAACTCGATCTCGATCCCGGCCGGGTGAAGGTGAAGACCGGGGGCGGCAATGGCGGGCATAACGGCCTGCGCTCGGCCGATGCCCATCTCGGAACCCGCGACTACAGGCGCCTGCGCCTCGGCATCGGTCATCCGGGCCGCAAGGAACTCGTAACGCCCCACGTGCTCGGCGACTTCTCCAAGGCCGATCGCGAATGGTTGGATCCCCTCCTTTCCGATATCGCGCGTCATGCGGATCTTCTCGTGAAAGGCGAGGACGCCCTCTTCATGAACCGGCTGTCCACGTCCGCCGATCCGGGCGGCAAGCCGGCGCGTGAAGCCAAGGCTCCCGCCGCAAAGCCTGCCGCCGGAAAGAGCCACATCCATCAGGCGCGCGGCAACGGGCCGAAGGTCAGGGTTCCAGAATCAGGTCCGATGGCCGAGATGCTGAAACGGATGTTCGGCAAGGGCGACTGACCGGTTCACCCGACCGACGAGCGTTTTTGACCCGATCGGGGCGGCCCGCGTGTCGCGCATCCCCGCCGTCTCGCCTTATAGTCCCCTCGATTCGAGCACCCGTGCGCCAGACATGGGAGCGATCCCAACGGAGGAGAGTTGAGATGAGCGATCCGATCATCATGGACGGCAAGGCCCGGTCCAAGTCGATCATCGAGGAGGTGACGGCGGCGACACGGCGGCTCCGGGACGAAACCGGCGTCCAGCCCGGCCTTGCGGTCGTCATCGTGGGATCCGATCCGGCGAGCCAGGTCTATGTGGGCTCGAAAGCGAAGCGCGCCGAGGAATGCGGCTTCAAATCCGTCAAGCACGAACTCACCGAGGATACGAGCGAGGACGAACTCCTCAAGGTCGTCGACGCCTTGAATCGGGACGACACCATTCACGGTATTCTCGTCCAGCTCCCCTTGCCCAAACAGATCGACGACGCGAAGGTGATCCAGGCGATCGACGCCGACAAGGACGTGGACGGCTTCCACCTCGTGAACGTCGGCCGGATCGCGACGGGCGCTGCCGACGAGGCGTTCGTGCCCTGCACGCCCGCCGGCTGCATGGTGATGATTCGCGACGTTCTGGGGGACGATCTCTCCGGCCTCAACGCCGTGATCGTGGGACGGTCCAACATCGTCGGCAAGCCGATGGCGCAGCTTCTGCTCGCGGCCAATGCCACCGTCACCATCGCCCATTCCCGCACCCGCGATCTCGCATCCGTCTGCGCGAAGGCGGACATTCTCGTTGCCGCCGTCGGGCGTCCGGAGATGATCACCGGCGACTTCGTGAAGGACGGGGCCGTGGTCGTGGACGTCGGCATCAACCGCGTCGAGGCGGCGGACAAGGGCGCCAACGCGGACGGCTCGCCCAAGACGCGCCTCGTCGGCGATGTCGCCTATGACGAGGCAGCGGCCAAGGCCAGGGCGATCACGCCCGTTCCGGGCGGCGTCGGGCCCATGACCATCGGCATGCTGATGGCCAATACCCTGCGCTCGGCCTACCGGGCCGCCGGCCGTGAGGCGCCGAAATTCTGATCATCGAAAAGCCGGAACACGACAAAGCAGGCGCCCGGAGCGATCCGGGCGCCTTTCTCGTTTCGGTCATGAGGAATTTGTGGAGGTTCGGAGCGTTCGCGGCGTCCGAATTCCGGACATGCCCGTCAGATGAGACCGATCAGAGCGAGGACCATCACCAGCACGATGAGGAGCGCGACGATCATCAGCGGGCCGATCGTGAACCGGCGGGAATAGGACCAGATCGGCAAAACGGCGACGAACGCGATCACGAGGAGAATGAAGAGAATACCGCTGAACGTCATGCGCTGAAGGCTCCGACCAGTGAGAGGTGGACCGGCGACAAGCCGCGATGGCGACTTGCGGACGGCCCTTTCGTTTCGGAACGTGTCGTAACCTCACCGGGCGGGAACCGCAATCGACCACCGCCCCCAAAGCGCTCCTTCCGCAACGCCCAACGACTTCTCAGATCGGCTCGCCGCGCAGGAGCCGGGGGGCCGGGCCGCGATTGAGCCCCGCGGCCTGGGAGATGAAGAACTCCTTCACTGCCGGCGCCCGGTCGACGAGGGAGAGCCCGAAGGAGCGAACCGCGCGCAGCATCGAATTGTCGTTGGAGAACAGCCGGTTGAGGATGTCCGTCGTCACGCCCATCTGCACCGTGTCGAATCGGCGCCAGCGCTGATACTCCTCCAGAACGTCGACGGCTCCGATATCGAGCCCACCGCGTTCGGCTTCCACGATGACCTGGGCGAGCGCGGCCGCGTCCTTGAAGCCGAGATTGAGGCCCTGCCCCGCGATCGGATGGATGCCATGGGCCGCATCGCCCGCAAGCGCAACGCGATCGGTCACGAAACTGCGCGCCAGCGTCAGTCCGAGCGGGAAGGCCCTGCGTCCGCCTTCGAGGCGCAGCGCGCCGAGCTTGTGGCCGAATCGCTGCTCCAATTCGAGTTCGAACATCATCTCGTCGCCCTCGACGAGATCCTTCGCCTGCCGGGTGCTCTCCGTCCAGACGAGCGAGGAGCGGTTGCCCTTCAACGGGAGGATCGCGAACGGGCCGGAGGGCAGGAAATGCTCCTCGGCGCGCCCGTGATGGGGGCGCTCGTGGGAGACGGTCGCAACGATGCCGGACTGGTCGTACTGCTTCCTGACCGTCTGGATGCCGGCCATGCCGCGGATCTTCGAGTTGACGCCGTCGCAGGCGACGAGGAGACGGGCGGCGAGTTCGCGTCCGTCGGTCAGCGAGACGTCGATCCGCGCCGACTTGCGCGCGATGCCGGAGACCCCGACGCCCTGGGAGAGCGTGACGCCGAGGGCCTCGGCCTTTTCGCGCAGCGCACCGTTCAGGACCTGATTGCTCAGCATGTGGGCGAACGGCTCGCCGGGCTCGGCCTCGCCGCCGAAGGTGAGGAAGACCGGCCGCACCGGATCGTTCGTGCGCGAATCGGTCACGATCATCTCGGTAATCGGCTGGGCTTCGTCCCTCACCGACTGCCAGATCTCCAGATGTTCGAGCATGCGAATCGCCGCCGCGGCGATGGCGGAGGCGCGCTCGTCCCGCTTCCAGGCGCCGTCCGGCGCGATGTCGACCAGCCTGACGTCAAGCGATGGCGCCGCCGACTTGATGGCGATCGCGAGGGTCAACCCGACATAGCCGGCACCGGCGATCACGATATCCGTGCGCTCGATGGGCGCGCTCGCGCCCCGTGCTGTCGTCTCGGGTTCGGCCATTCCAGCTCTCCATGCCGCAAATTCGCGCGTTCGCAGTGGACGAACGCATGACGTGGCATATGGTTTGCCCATCGAAGAGCGCCAGAGCCCCCGCGACGGATGGCCCGTTTTCGAACCGTTCCGAGCGCCGCGAAGGACCCGCCGATGAAAGATGCCGCCGACCTCCTGACCATTCTCGATCTCGAACGGATCGAGGAGAACCTGTTCCGGGGCATCACCGCCGACAGGACCTGGCAGCGGGTCTTCGGGGGCCAGGTGGTGGCGCAGGCGCTCGTCGCGGCCCAGCGCACAGTGCCGGCCGAGCGCGAATGCCACTCCCTGCACGGCTATTTCCTGCGCGGCGGCGATCCCTCCCGCCCGATCCTATACGACGTGGACCGCATCCGCGACGGCGGCTCCTTCACGACGCGCCGGGTCGTCGCGATCCAGAACGGACAGGCGATCTTCTCGCTTTCGGCATCCTTCCAGAAGCACGAGGACGGATTCGATCATCAGGTCGATATGCCCGACGTTCCGGGACCCGACGACATTCCCCATGGCGACGCGCTGAAGGAGAAAATCCTCGAGCATGCGCCGGCGGCCGTGAAGCGCTACTGGCAGCGCCCGCGCCCGATCGAGTTCCGGCCGGTCATGCTCGACCACTACCTGACCGAGAACAAGCTCGACCCGGTCCAGAGGGTCTGGGTGCGCTGCAATGGCGAGATCGGCGACGACCCGCATCTCAACGCTGCCGTCCTCGCCTATCTGTCGGACATGACGCTCCTCGACACCTCGCTCTTCGCACACGGCCTGTCCGTCTTCGACGAACGGGTGCAAGCCGCGAGCCTCGATCATTCCATGTGGTTCCACCGGCCGATCCGCGCCTCCGAATGGCTGCTTTACGCGCAGGAGAGCCCCTCATCCTCCGGCGGGCGCGGGCTGACGCGCGGCAGCCTCTACGATCAGGCCGGCGTTCTGGTCGCCTCGGTCGCCCAGGAAGGGCTGATCCGGCCGCGCCGCTGACCGGGCAGAGCATTCCCCGTCCCTGTCGTGCCCGTTCGGCCCAGGCCCGGAGCGCCGGGACGCGCTGCCATTTGCGAGTTTTGAAGCCAGACAGACTCAATAGCACATTTTTTAGGCAAACTGCCCGCCTGCCTGTCGCATAATTTCGAGGCAGAGGCGGCACGTGCCCTGCCGTGGAGTGCCTGAAGCCCGGCTTCGCCCTTTGCAAAGCGGGCCTCGTCTCGCGAATTTCGTCTTTTCTGCGGCTCCGCCGAGAGTTTGGCACGAAGCTTGAATCTGTCCTGTCAGCCGCCGGCCTTCCGGGCACGGCGCGATACGGCTCAACACCAGCGGTCCGAGCCACCGCGACAGGTTCGAGGTGAACATGAAAATCGTGATGGCGATCATCAAGCCATTCAAGCTGGACGAGGTGCGCGAAGCCCTCACCGGCATCGGGGTCCAGGGCCTCACGGTGACCGAGGTCAAGGGCTACGGGCGCCAGAAGGGGCACACGGAAATCTATCGCGGCACCGAATACGCCGTGAGCTTCCTGCCCAAGCTGAAGATCGAGGTCGTGGTCGCGGCGGACGTCGTGGATCGCGCCGTCGAGGCCATCCAGACCGCCGCCAAGACGGGTCAGATCGGCGACGGGAAGATCTTCGTCTACGGGGTCGATCAGGCCGTCCGCATCCGTACGGGTGAAACCGACACCAGCGCGCTTTGATCGCAAGAGGGGACGAACGCATGAACTACGGGAAGCTGATCTTCTTCACCGCGCTTGGAGCGGGCCTCGCGGCGACCGCCGCCTTCGCCCAGGACGCCGCCGCGCCGGCGGCCGATGCCGCGACCGCCGCGGCAGCTCCGGCTGCGGACGCAGCCGCGAGCGCACCGCCGGTCTCCACGCAATACATCTTCAACACGCTGCTCTTCCTGATGGGCGGCTTCCTCGTGATGTTCATGGCCGCCGGCTTCGCGATGCTCGAGGCGGGCCTCGTGCGTTCGAAGAACGTCTCGATGCAGTGCCTGAAGAATATCGCGATCTATTCGATCGCCGGCATCATGTTCTGGGTCGTCGGCTACAGCCTGATGTATACGGACGTGAACGGCGGCTATATCGGCACCTTCGCGGCCTATTCCTTCGATGCCGTCGGCGGAAACGCCCTCGACACCGGCTATTCGACGGCATCCGACTGGTTCTTCCAGATGGCCTTCGTCGCGGCCACCGCCTCGATCGTCTCCGGCACCATCGCCGAGCGCACCAAGCTCTGGCCGTTCCTGATCTTCACCGCCATCCTGACGGGCATTCTCTATCCGATCAGCGGCTCGTGGCAGTGGGGCGCCGGCTGGCTCTCCGAAATGGGCTTCTCCGACTTCGCCGGTTCGACGGTCGTCCACTCGGTCGGCGGCTGGGCGGCGCTCGCCGGTGCCCTGCTCGTCGGCGCACGCAAGGGCCGCTTCGCCAGGGACGGCCAGGGCGTTGCCATGCCGGGTTCCTCGATCCCGCTCGCGACCCTCGGCACCTTCATCCTGTGGCTCGGCTGGTTCGGCTTCAACGGTGCCTCCCAGCTCGCGATGGGCACGATCGGCGACGCGACGGATATCAGCCGCATCTTCGCCAACACCAACCTCGCGGCCGCAGGCGGCGTCGTCGTCACCCTGATCCTGCTTCAGGCGATCTACGGCCGCGTCGACGTGACCATGGTCCTCAACGGCGCCCTTGCGGGCCTCGTCTCGATCACGGCCGAGCCGCTCGCACCGGAAGCCTGGCAGGCGATCCTCATCGGCGGCGTCGGCGGCGTCATCGTGGTCTTCGCCGTGCCTCTGCTCGACAAGCTGAAGATCGACGACGTGGTGGGCGCGATCCCCGTGCACCTTCTCGCCGGCATCTGGGGCACCATGATCGTTCCGGCGACCAATGGCGACGCGAGCTACGGCACCCAGCTCATCGGCATCGCCGCCTATGGTGTCTTCACCTTCGCGGCCAGCCTGATCATCTGGGCCATCCTCAAGGCGGTCATGGGCATCCGCGTCTCCGAGGAAGAAGAGGCGCTGGGTCTCGACCGTACCGAGGTCGGCGTCGAGGCCTATCCGGAGTTCGCCACCGGCCAGCGCTGATCGCGCAGCATCGATCCCATCGGATCTCATGGAGAAGGCCTGCCTCGCGGCAGGCCTTTTTCGTTTGTCGCCGCGGGCGCGATCTCTGCACCTCTCCATGGCCTGAACCTTTCGCGGGCACCTGCCTCATCCTTGGGCAATCGGGACGTTCCCGTGCCGGCCCGATCCGGCCTGCCGCCGCCATCGAGGGAATTGGCACGGTTTTTGATAGGTCCCGCTCGATGCGCATCGGCTGGAAAGACGCCACGCGCTCTGATCGTGACAAGAAGTGATATGAGGGACGTCTCCAGATGACGGCACAGGTCGATCTCAAGCGGGTTTCGGCGGCTTTGGCCGGCTTAGCCCTCGCATTCAATGCAGGCGCCGCGTTCGCGCAGGACACCCTCGCCTCCGGCGGGGCCGGCATCGCGGAAACGGTGGCGCCGACGGTCGACAAGGGCGACGTCGCCTGGATGATGACCGCGACCCTCCTCGTTCTCTTCATGACCATGCCGGGCCTTGCCCTGTTCTATGGCGGACTCGTGCGCGCCAAGAACATGCTCTCGGTTCTCATGCAGTGCACCATGATCTGCGGCGTGATGATCATCGCCTGGGTCGTTTACGGCTACTCCTTCGCCTTCGGCGGCAGCACCAGCTATTTCTGGGGCGGTCTCGGCAAGGTGTTCCTCTCGGGCGTCACCGTCGATTCGACCGCGGCGACCTTCACCGATGGCGTGGTCCTGCCCGAATATCTCTTCATCGCCTTCCAGATGACCTTCGCCGTCATCACCCCGGCACTGATCGTCGGTGGCTTCGCCGAGCGCATCAAGTTCTCGGCGGTCGTCGCCTTCGTGCTTCTCTGGACCACCTTCTCCTACTACCCCGTCGCCCACATGGTCTGGGACGCCTCGGGCCTGATCTTCACCGGTGCCCTTGCGGGCGGCGTCGCGGCGATCGATTTCGCCGGCGGCACGGTCGTTCACATCAATGCGGGCATCGCGGCGCTCGTCGGCTCGCTCCTCGTGGGCAAGCGCCTGGGCCTCGGCCGCGACAACATGGCGCCCCATTCCATGACGCTCACGATGGTCGGCGCCTCCATCCTCTGGGTCGGCTGGTTCGGCTTCAATGCCGGATCGAACCTCGAATCGACGGCCGCCGCCGTCCTCGCGATGATCAACACCTTCACCGCCACCGCCGGAGCCCTCGTCGCCTGGTGCGCCATCGAGGCGGCGATGCGCGGCAAGGCCTCGATGCTGGGCGGCGCTTCGGGTATCGTCGCGGGTCTCGTCGCGGTCACCCCAGCCTGCGGCACGATCGGCCCGGTCGGCGCGATCGTGCTCGGCGCCGTCGCAAGCGCCGTCTGCTACTTCTTCGTGGATGTCGTGAAGCACAAGCTTCAATATGACGACAGCCTCGACGTCTTCGGCATTCACGGTGTCGGCGGCATCGTCGGTGCGATCGCCACCGGCATCCTGACCTCGAGCGCGCTGGGCGGCGTCGGCTATGCCGATGGCGTGACGATGAGTTCCCAGGTCTGGGCGCAGGTCGTGGGCGTCGCGATCACGATCGTCTGGAGCGGCGTCGTTTCGCTCGTCGCCTACAAGATCGTCGATCTCGCGATCGGCCTGAGGCCCAGCGCGGACGACGAGCGCCAGGGTCTCGACCTCAGCTATCACGGCGAGGCCGCCTATCACAGCTGATCGGTCCGCGATCGACCGGCAACGGGGCCGCTCGGCGGCTCCGCATCCTGCCAGCCGACGAAGAACGCGGGGATGTCCGGGAACGGACATCCCCTTTTTTCGTGTCCGGAAGCGCGTCACCTTTCGCCCAGGAAAAGGCGAAGCCCGATCCGGCCCTCAGGCCATCCGGCCGTCAGCGAGCGGCGATATCCGCGTAGAGCGCCGGTTCCCGCCTGAAGAGAACGTCCACATAGGGGCATTCCGGCACGACCTTCAGCTTCTCCTCGCGCGCCCAGGCGACACCCGCATCGACCAGCTTGCGGGCGAGCCCCTGGCTGCGCATCTCCGGCGGCACGAAGGTGTGGTCGAAGACGACGGTCTGCGATCCCGCCCGCCGATAGGTCAGCTCGCACGAGCCGTCGCTCGTCGCAAATCGCCCGCCATACTCTCCGGCCTCGTGTCGGATTTCCATTCGTCGTCCCTCCCCGTCGGGTCGTTGGTTCGTCCGATCACCAAAGCGGCTTGGGCGCGTGCAGGTTCCGTGCCGCTCTCGGGCGCTCAGGCCGGTAACAGGCCCTTAAGCTTAAAGGCGGCTTAACCACCCGGGCCTTATGGTCTCCCAGAACGATTCCGGCCGCTGTCCGAACGGGGGCGGCCGCAAGAGAAACCAGCTTTTCGACGGGCAGAAAAGATGACGATGACGGCAGACGGACGCGGCAAACGCATGAATCTGAGACGGCAGGCGGAACTCGCCATCGGGCTCGGGATGATCGGCCTTTCGGCCTTTTTCGCAGTTTCCATCGCGACCTGGAACGTCGCCGATCCGTCCTGGAGCCAGGCCAATCGCCAGGCGGTCGAGAACGCCGCCGGGGCCTCCGGTGCGATCACCGCCGACCTCTTGATGCAGGTTCTGGGTCTCGGAGCGGCACTCGTCGTCGTCTGGCCGCTGATCTGGGGCATCTTCTATCTCATGGGTCGCCCGCTGGACCGGCTCGCCCGCAAGGGCTGGCTCGCGGTCGGCGGTATCGCGCTCGTCTGCGCGGCCATCGGCTGCCTCCCGTCGAGCGAGAGCTGGCCGCTGCCGATCGGCCTCGGCGGCGTCCTCGGCGACATCGTGCTCAAGGTTCCGGCCCTCTTCATCGGCGGCTATCCGTCCGGCATCGCGGCCGTCATCGTCGGCGTCCTGATGCTCCTGCCCGGCGCACGCCTGATGCTCGGCGGCACGGGCCTCTGGGAGATGAAGCGTGCGCCGAGCCGCACAACTGGGACCGCCGAACTCGCCCATCGTCCGGCCATGCGTTCGAACCAGCCGGAACTCGACGGCCAGGAGGGCTATTTCTCCCTGGCCATGGGAGCCCTTGCCCATACCGTCTTCTCGGCGCGCTCGGCGATCGACCGCGTCCGCAGCAAGCGGGCCGAGAGGAAGCGCGAATTCGGCGACCGGTTCGACGAGTGGAGCGATTACGCCGATACGGCGCCGGCCGTGCGCGATCCCGCCCTGTTCGCGCCCGAGCCGCGCCTCGATCCCATGCCGCCGCTCGCAGCGCCCGCACAAGGCTACGCGCCCCAGGCCCCGCGTCGCCAGTCCGCGCCGGCCTATGCTCCGGCACCGGCCGCGCCCGAGGCACCGGCCGAGCGCACCGTGCGGGTCCACATGCCCAATCAGGCCCCGGCCTCGGCCTATGTCGATCCGTTCGCCGATCAGATGGACGAGGACGACTGGGCCCAGCCGGCCCCTGCCCAGACCCTTGCGCCGCAGCCTCCGGTCGCGGACCCCTACGGTCTTCCCCAGCCCACGGGGCGCTTCGACACGGCCTATCAGGCCCCCGTTCGCGAGCCGGCCGCGGCCGAGCCCTTCGCAAACAATGCCTGGTATCGCGATGGCGGTGCCATGCGTCAGCCAGAGGACGAGAGCCGGTTCGAGGCCCCCATGGAGCCCGAATACGAGGACGAGTCCTATTACGACGAGGAGCCGGACTATGCGGAGGCTCCCGAGGCGCCGCAGGCACCCTATCCGGGCGAGGCCGCGCCGAGCGAGGCTGGCTGGCGCGGGCTTCTGCCAGCCAATATCGTCGCCTTCCCCGGCCGCCGTCCGAAGCCCCAGGCACCCGAACAGGCGCGCCGCGAGCCGGCGATGGAGGCGGCGAGCCCGGCTCCCCAGGCACGGCCGGACATGCACGAGGAACCGGCGCCCCGGCATATGCCGCGCGCCCATGTGGCCGGCCAGCCGACCGGACAGGTTCCCCCCTCGCCGTCCTCGCAGGATATGCCGCTCGGGCGGCCGGTGCCGGGAACCCGCACGATCACCGGTGACCAGAACCGGCTTCGCACCGGCTCGGGCAAGGCGCTCGCGATGAAGCCCCGCCTCGAACTTCCCGATCCCGAGACGTTCGAGCTGCCCTCGGTCGAATATCTGACGCCGCCGCCGCCCCAGGCCTTCGACGAGTCGATTTCCGAGGCCGCGCTCGCCGACAATGCGCGCCTTCTCGAAAGCGTTCTCCAAGACTTCGGCGTCAAGGGCGAGATCATGGAGGTGCGGCCCGGCCCGGTCGTCACGCTCTACGAACTCGAGCCCGCGCCCGGCATCAAGTCGAGCCGCGTCATCGGCCTTGCCGACGACATCGCCCGCTCGATGAGTGCGATCGCCGCCCGCGTCGCGGTGATCCCCGGCAAGAACGCCATCGGCATCGAACTGCCGAACCCGTCCCGCGAGACCGTCTATCTGCGCGAGATGATCGCCAACGAGGCCTTCAGCGGTCACAAGGGCAAGCTGCCGCTCACCCTCGGCAAGACCATCGGCGGAGAGCCGGTGATCGCCGATCTCGCCAAGATGCCGCATCTCCTCGTCGCCGGCACCACCGGCTCGGGCAAGTCGGTGGCGATCAACACCATGATCGCCTCCCTCCTCTATCGCCATTCGCCGGCCGAATGCCGCCTGATCATGATCGACCCGAAGATGCTGGAACTGTCGATCTACGACGGCATCCCGCATCTCCTCTCGCCGGTCGTCACCGATCCGAAGAAGGCGGTGGTCGCGCTGAAATGGACCGTGCGCGAGATGGAAGACCGGTATCGCAAGATGTCCAAGGTGGGCGTGCGCAATATCGACGGGTTCAACCAGCGGGTGAAGGCGGCCCAGGCCAAGGGCGAGGTCCTGTCGCGCACCGTGCAGACCGGCTTCGACCGCAACACCGGCGAGCCGATCTTCGAGACGGAGGAATTCGACCTCTCGCCGCTGCCCTACATCGTCGTGATCATCGACGAGATGGCCGACCTGATGATGGTGGCGGGCAAGGAGATCGAAGGCGCCGTCCAGCGTCTCGCGCAGATGGCGCGCGCCGCCGGCATCCACGTCATCATGGCGACCCAGCGTCCCTCGACCGACGTCATCACCGGCACGATCAAGGCGAACTTCCCGACCCGCATCTCCTTCCAGGTGACGTCGAAGATCGACAGCCGGGTGATGCTCGGCGAGAGCGGCGCCGAACAGCTGCTCGGCATGGGCGACATGCTGTTCATGACCGGCGGCGGGCGCATCCAGCGCGTCCACGGCCCCTTCGTCGACGATGCCGAGGTCGAAGGCATCGTCAGCCATCTGAAGGCGCAGGGCGTGCCGGACTATCTCGATGCCGTTCTGGAGGACGACGAGGAGGACGAGGCTCCCGCCAAGGGCGCCAAGGCCGGCGGAGCGGGCAAGAACGCAGCCCCGATCGAGGACGAGCTCGACGAGAGCGCCGATCTCTACGACCAGGCCGTGGCGGTGGTGCTGCGCGACGGCAAGGCATCCACCTCCTACATCCAGCGCAGGCTCGGCATCGGCTACAACCGCGCCGCCTCGATCATCGAGAAGATGGAGAACGAGGGCGTCGTCGGCCCGGCCAACCATGCGGGCAAGCGCGACATCCTCGTGCCGACCGAAGAGGACAATCTGTAGGCGGCAGCAGTCATCGCTATGAGAAGAGCTCTGGCCCGGTGAAAACCGGGCCAGTTTTGTTTGGGCAGGCAATTAAACGTTTTCGCTCATGGCCCGGCCACGAGCGCGCCGCGCTGGAACGCAACCTCAATCCAGCATCGCCTGAAGCGTCTCCAGCCGGTCGGCCTCGGATGCCGGCTTGTCCCAGCGCAGCCGGTTGACGCGCGGAAAGCGCATGGCAACGCCCGATTTGTGGCGGGCGGAGCGCTGCAGACCTTCGAAGGCGACCTCGATGACGAGCCCGTGCCCGGGCTCGGCGCGCACCGAACGCACCGGCCCGAAGCGCTCGATCGTGTTGTCGCGGACATATTTGTCGATCTGCTTCAGCTCCTCGTCCGTGAAGCCGAAATAGGCCTTGCCGACCGGAACGAGCTCGGGCGCGTCCTCCTCGCCCGTCCACACGCCGAAGGTATAGTCCGAATAGAAGCTCGAGCGCTTGCCGTGCCCGCGCTGGGCATACATGAGAACGGCGTCCACGAGGTGGGGGTCCTGCTTCCACTTGAACCACGGTCCCTTGGGACGGCCGGGCACATAGGCCGAATCCCACCGCTTCAGCATCAGCCCCTCGATCACCGCATGGGGCGGCTCGCGCCTCAGGGCCGCGAGATCCTCGAAGCTCTCATAGGCGACGAGAGGCGAGATATCGAAGCGCGTCGGCTCGAGCCGTGCCGCGAATGCGGCAAGGCGCTCGCGCCGCTCGGCGAACGGCAGGGGACGCAGGTCGACGCCCTCCTCCACGAGAAGATCGTAAGCCCGAAGGAAGACGGGATGGGACTTCAGCATCGCCGCCGAAACCGTCTTTCTGTTCAGTCTCTGCTGGAGGTCGGAGAAGGTGCCGACCACGATGTCGGCGGCACGCGGCGCGTTGCGGCCGGCGACCGCCGGCTTGCCCGAACGCTTCGCCGTGGGCTTGGCGACCAGCAATTCGCCGTCGAGCGTTCCCTCGAAGGTCATGAAGTCCATGAGATCGGGAAAGGCGCCGGAGATGTCGTCGCCGGTGCGCGAATAGAGCCGGGCGACACCCCCTTCCGCGCTCGCCTGGACGCGAATGCCGTCCCATTTCCATTCCGCCGCATAGTCTTCTGCCCGGATGATCCCGTAATCGGGCTCTTCGAGCGGCGTCGAGAGCATCACCGGGCGGAACGGTGCCTTGGCCGCCGAAACCGGCTTGTCCGCCCGGTCTTCCAGCCAGGCGAAGAGCTGTTCATAGGGCACGTCGAGACCGTGCCAGAGCTCCTCGATCTCGGCGACGTCCTTTTTGCCGAAATCGGCGAGCGCCTGCTTGGCGAGACGGGCCGAGACGCCGAT
This sequence comes from Fulvimarina endophytica, assembly GCF_003403015.1. Taxonomy (GTDB): domain Bacteria; phylum Pseudomonadota; class Alphaproteobacteria; order Rhizobiales; family Rhizobiaceae; genus Fulvimarina; species Fulvimarina endophytica. The sequence continues at coordinate 361,217 of NZ_QURL01000002.1, read as the reverse complement.
GCGCATCGAGCCGGTCACGAGCTTGAGGAGGGCGTAGCGCCCGGAGGAGTCCAGCTGGTCGAGCCATGTCTCGACGAGCTTGGGGCCCTCGCGGCGGTTGGCCGCGTTCAGCTGCTCGACCACCTCCGACAATCGCGGTCCGGACGATGCTTCCGCGCCTTCCGTTTCGCTGCCGGACGGCCAGACGAGGGAGATCGTCTCCGCCAGATCGCCCACATAGTCGTAGGAATAGCCGAACAGGACCGGGTCCATCCGGTCCGTCATCAGTTCGCGCAACATCGCGGGCTTGACCGACTTGATGTCGAGATCGCGGGTGATCGCCGCGAGCGCGAGGCCGCGTTCGGGATCGGGCTGGCTCGCGAAATGGTCCACCAGAAGACGCAGCTTCCCGTTGCGCGAAGGCGTCAGGGTCAGGGCATCGATCAGGTCGGCGAAGGCTTTCATCCCGCGAAAATCTAGACAGATCGACGGCCGTGGCGAGAGCGATTTCGCCCCCTGCGAGAAGCACGGGCGGAACGGCGGAGCGGTCAGAGCGCCGTGCGGGCCGCCTGCGGCAATGCGCGCTCTCCCCTCACCCGGCGCAGGGCGAGCTGGCGGCGCGCCGTGAACACGGCATCGGCACTCATCTCCGGCTCGGCGACGAGCCATTCCAGATAGTCCGACGGAACCTCCGCGATAGGCACGCCCTTGTGGCGCCCGAACCGCAGCTTGGCCAGCAAAGCGGGTTCGTTCGAGGCTCGTTCGGCTCGCTCCAGAAAGTCTCGCAGGTCATGGCATCGCGGCATCAGCTCATCGGCGATCCGGCGCAGGAGAACGGCGGTGCAGACCGCGTCGAAGAGCGCGCGATGCGGATGAAGGCCCGCCAGCATCCCGTCGACGCTCGACAGGTCGAGCGGAACGTATTTCACGAGGCTCTGGAGACCGTGTGCGCGCACATCGGGAAAGGCGCGAAGGGCGAGCTTGTAGGTGCAGAGCCAGCGGCCGGTGAGGCGCAGGCGCGAGCGGTCGAAGTCGGCGCGCTGGGCTGCATAGGTCTCGGTGGCGAAAGGGCGGACGGCCTCGGCGAAGGGCGGCGCCCCGGCGAGCATCTCGTCGGTGATGTGATGCACCTTGCGTGCGCCCGGGCTGATCGGCACGCCGGCCGGGTCGCAGAAGGTCTGCATGGGATTGGAAATCGCGCCGGTCGAAAGATCGAGATCGACCGATCCGATCTCGATCACCGCATCCTCGGCGAGCTTCTGTCCCGCCGTTTCCGTATCGATGATCCGCACCATCGGGGAAACCGGGCTATCGAAGAGGCCGGGCATCGTGGGTGCGGGCGGAAAGAGGTCGTTCATACCCCGTCAGATCGGCAGTTTCCGACGGGCGGCAAGAGACACCTCGACGCGGGCGCGAGCGCAGGAGCGGACGGGCATTGTTTCCGCCCGCCGCCGGCGAGCCGTCGCTCTCGCGGCTCCGACATCCGGTCCGGCATTCCGCGAGACCGGACCCGACATTATCGGAAGATGAAATAGGCGATGGCCAAGACGACGACGAACGCGCCGATGCCGCCCAGCACGCTGCCGGCGCCGAGCAGTCCGACGGCCATGCCGACGAGTAGGGCGACCACGAACACGGCACCCCATTTGAACATCGCCAGGAACCGGGCATAGGTCCGCTCGTGTTCGGGATAGTCCATATCCGCCGACGTCTGGACGTCGTAGTTGATTTCGCCTGCCATCGGGTCGCCTTTCGAGAACGAGATGAAGGTCTCGACATACACGAGAAATTTCTTCGCTGGCAACGTCCGGCGAAATGGTTCGAACGGCGAAGTCATCGCAAGGAAAAGGGGCCGGCGTCCGGCCGGCCCCTTCGAGATGGATTCTGGTTCCGATCGATCGTTCGGCGGTCAGGCGACCTTGCGGTCCTCGTGACGGCCTTCCTCGACCTCCTCGATGATCTTGCCGATGAAGGCCGGCAGGTCGTCCGGATTGCGCGAGGTGATCAGCCCCTCGTGCACGACCACTTCGCGGTCCACCCAGTTGCCGCCGGCGTTCTTCACATCGGTCTTGATGGACTTGTAGGAGGTGATGTCGCGTCCACGCACCACGTCCGCCTCGATCAGGAGCCAGGGCGCGTGACAGATGGCTGCGAGCGGCTTCTTCGAGTTGAAGAACTCGCGCACGAAGGACACGGCCTTCGCGTCGGTGCGCAGCACGTCGGGATTGATCTGTCCGCCCGGAAGCACGAGGGCGTCGTAGTCCGCGACGCGAACCTCTGAGAGCTGCTTGTCGACCGGGATCTCCTTGTCCCAGTGATCCTGATCCCAGCCCTTGATCGAACCGCTCTTTGTCGAGATCACGTGAACTTCGGCCCCGGCCTCCTTGAGCTTGGCGAGCGGCTCGGTGAGCTCGACCTGCTCGAACCCGTCGGTGGCGAGAATCGCGATCTTCGCTTCGGTAATCTTCGTCATGGTGTTCGTCCTTTGCTTGCAGGATCACGCCTTTCCGGCAGTCACGACAATCGGCCGGCCGGAGCTGCCGACTGTCACGATCGCCGGAAAGGAGAATGGAACGACCTCGATCCGGCCGCCCCAGCGGCGGCTCGCCTCGAGACGAGGAGCACGGTCGTCCCATCGTGATCTTCGTTTGCTTCAGCCAGACAACGGGACGGTGGCACTTGTGTTCCGAGATGCTTTGCCGCCTCTCGAACCAGGACGACACGGAACGCGATGGCAGCCAGCGACTTTCATTCGAGCTTTCTCGAAACGGATCCGGCGCCTCGCCCGCCGGATCGATCACCCGACGGACCTTCCCCGATGATCCCCGACTGGCTGCATCTTCTCGCGATCGTCATGATCCTTTCGGGTGTGACATCCTTCACCCTGCTTCTCGTCACGGTGATCTACCGGCCGCAGCACATGGCAATCATGAACGTGGTCTGGCCCGTGACGGGCCTTTATGCCGGTCCCCTCGCCTTGTGGGGCTATTATCGATACGGCTCGCTCGCCCGCGACGACATCGCGAGGGCGGCGATGGAGCGCGGCGAGCCGATGCCGCACAAGGAACGGACCCCGTTCTGGGCATCCGTCGGCAAGGGAGCGACCCATTGCGGAGCGGGCTGCACCATCGCGGACATCATCGCCGAGACGGTCGCCTACCTGTTTCCGGTCGTCGCGGTCCTCTTCGGTTACAAGATCTTGTTCGCCGAGAAAATCTTCGCCGTCTGGATCTTCGACTATGTCCTCGCGCTCCTCATCGGCATCGCCTTCCAATATGCCTCGCTGAAGCCGATGAACCCCGAAATGACGAGGGTCGAGGCCCTGAAATCCGCGATCAAGGCGGACGTTCTCTCCCTCACCGCCTGGCAGATCGGCATGTACGGCTCCATTGCGGTCGCTCATTTCATCGTCTTCGCATCGCTTCTCGGTGTATCGATCGACCCGTCCATGCCGGAGTTCTGGGCCTCGATGCAGATCGCGATGATCTGCGGTTTCGCCACCGCCTTTCCGGTCAATCGCTGGCTGATCCGCAAGGGTCTGAAGGAGCGCATGTAGGCGGGTGTGAAACGGCCATTCCGGATGCCTCGGCAAAGGCCACTTCCCGTCCTCGCTCTGGCGAAGCTCTCCGGTCGATCCCATGTAGCCGCAGGAACGCGTCGGATCGCTCCATCGAGGCCCGGCGCAGACGAAGAGAGCCGCAGGATCGGCGGCGCCAGCCAAGACGAGCCATGACTGATTTTTCCCCCCGCGAGATCGTTTCCGAACTCGACCGCCACATCATCGGGCAGAAGGATGCCAAGCGAGCCGTCGCGGTCGCGCTGCGCAATCGCTGGCGCCGGCAGCAGCTCGAAAAGGGCCTTCGGGAAGAGGTCATGCCGAAGAACATCCTGATGATCGGACCGACGGGGGTCGGCAAGACGGAGATCTCGCGCCGCCTTGCAAAACTCGCCGGTGCCCCGTTCATCAAGATCGAGGCGACCAAGTTCACCGAGGTCGGCTATGTCGGCCGCGACGTGGAGCAGATCATCCGCGATCTCGTGGAGATCGGCATCGGGCTCGTGCGCGAGAAGAAGCGCGAGGAGGTGAAGGCTCGGGCGCACAAGGGCGCGGAAGACCGCGTCCTCGAAGCGCTCGTCGGCAAGTCCGCCTCCCCGGCCACCAAGGACTCCTTCCGCAAGAAGCTGCGCTCGGGCGAACTCGACGACAAGGAGATCGATATCGAGGTCTCCGACACCTCCGGCCCTGCGGGCGGCATGGACATTCCGGGCATGCCGGGCGCCAATATCGGCGTTCTCAATCTGTCGGAGATGTTCGGCAAGGCGATGAACCGGACCAAGCAGGTCCGCACCACGGTTCGCGACTCCTACGATCTCCTGATCGGCGAGGAATCCGACAAGCTCCTCGACCAGGGCGAGGTCACGCGCGAGGCGATCGACGCGGTCCAGAACAACGGCATCGTCTTCCTCGACGAGATCGACAAGGTCGCCAACAAGGACGGACATTCGGCCGGCGTTTCGCGCGAAGGCGTGCAGCGCGATCTCCTGCCCCTCGTCGAGGGCACGACGGTCGCCACAAAGCACGGCCCGGTGAAGACCGATCACATCCTCTTCATCGCCTCCGGCGCCTTCCACGTCTCCAAGCCCTCGGATCTCCTCCCCGAACTCCAGGGCCGCCTGCCGATCCGAGTGGAATTGCGGGCGCTGACCCGCGAGGACTTCCGGCGCATCCTCACCGAGACCGAGGCCTCGCTGATCAAGCAGTATATCGCCCTCATGAAGACCGAGGACGTGACCCTCGAGATCACGGAAGATGCCATCGACGCGCTCGCCGACACGGCGGTCAAGCTCAACGGCTCGGTCGAGAACATCGGCGCGCGCCGGCTGCAGACCGTGATGGAACGGGTGCTGGACGAGATCTCGTTCGAGGCGCCGGACAAGGGCGGCGAGACCTACCGGATCGACGGCGACTACGTCCACAAGGCCCTCGACGGCATCGCCGGGGATACGGATCTGTCGCGGTTCATTCTCTGACGAAGCTGGGATAGTCTTCGAGCGTCGAACGCGCCCGGCGGACACCCCGCCGGACGCGTATCGCTGGGAGACGAGCTTTGCCGGGTAGATCGACGATGGCCATGCGGCGGACCGGTCGCCACGCCGTCGAGCGCAGGTTCTGGATCATTCGCGGCGCCGCGGCGATCCTTCTTCTCGCCGTCGCGGTTCTTGCGGCGACGCTCGCGGGACGCCTGACCGGACACTCGGTTCGTCTCTCCGTCACGAGGGACGCCGCCGAGACGCTGAACGTGCAGGCCGCAGTTCTCGAAGGCATCCTCGACAAATATCGCCTCCTGACCCCCCTCCTCTCGGGAACGCGGGAGATCGCCTCGATCCTCGCCCCGCCGGGCTCGCCGCTCATCGCGGTCAATGCCCGCGACGCCGCGCGGGCGGTCGGTCAGGTCACGGCGATGTCGGGCGCGCTCGACGCCGCGCTCTTTTCACCGTCGGGTGAACTCGTCGCCAGTGCCCGGGGCCGTTTCCAGCCCTCCGCGAGTGCGCTCGACGCGGCTCTCGCGGCCGCTCGCCAGGGCCGGCTCGGTCGCCAGAGCCTGAAGCTCGCAGATGGCGAGAAGGCCTATCTCTTCGCCTCGCAGGTTCGCCGCCAGGGCAAGGTGCTCGGCTATATCGCGATCCTCGTCGGCTTCGAGAGCGTCGAATCCACCTGGGCCCTGTCGAAGAAGCCGATCTTCGTGACCGATCGGAACGGCGAGATCCTCCTCACCAACCGGCCGACCGGCGAGATCGCCTCTCTCGCGCCCGCGGCCCTTTCGGGCGATCTCGTCAACGGGACGGGCGAGACGTTCATCGAATTGTCGCGCAGCTTTCCGCTTCTGGAATGGGAAGTCCACGTTCTCGCCGATACGCGCCCCATCGCGCTCGCCGTGACCTGGGCGACGGTGTCCGCACTTCTCTTCGTCCTCCTCCTGGCCGTCGCCACGGCTCTCCTCATCCGCCGCAGCGAGCAGGTCATCCTGCGCGAGCGCCGGGACAGGGCGATCGCGCTGTCCCTCGAGCGGCGCGTGCGCACCCGCACCAAGGCGCTGAGCGAGGTGAACGGCAGCCTTGCGGCCGAGGTCGAGGAACGCCGGATCGCCGAGGAGAAGCTGCGGCAGGCCCAGTCCGATCTGGTGCATACCGCACGGCTCGCCGGGCTCGGGCAGATGGCCGCCGCCCTCGGGCACGAGTTCAACCAGCCGATCGCGGCCATCCGGACCTATGCCGACAACGCGGCCCGGCTGATCGCGCGCGAGGAGCCCCGCAAGGCCGAGCACAATCTGTCGCGCATCGCGGCGATGACGGAGCGGATGGCGGAATTGTCGAAGACGCTGCTGGCCTTTGCCCGAAAGCCCAGAACGACGACGGAGATCATCGGCCTTGGCCCGGTTCTCGACGAGGCGATGATCCTCGTGCGCCCACGTCTTCGCAAGGCGGAGATCGACCTCGTCATCGATCCGGCCTTGCGCGAGCATACGGTTCTGGGCGGAAAGGTCCGGCTGAGCCAGGTGTTCATCAACCTCATCAACAACGCCGCCGACGCGATGAGCCACCTTTCCGGCGGCCGGATCGAGATCGCGATCGGACAGAGCGCGGGAGGTGACGACCTGACGATCGAGGTCGCCGACGACGGGCCCGGCATTCCCGAAGACATAGCCCGGCAGATCTTCGAGCCGTTCGTCACGACCAAATCGAGCGGCGAAGGCATCGGCATCGGCCTCTCGATCGTCTCCAACATCCTGGCCGATTTCGGCGGCGGCATCCGCCTTCTGCGAACCGGCCCGGAGGGAACGGTGTTTGCAATCACGCTTCGGAATGCCGATAGCCAGTCGATCGCCGCAGAATAGTCCCCCCGAGGTCTCGTCCATGCCCGAATTCGGCCCGTCCATCGTCCATCTCGTCGACGACGACGAAGATCTTCGCGATGCCCTCGCCCAGGGCCTCGAGCTGGAGGGGCTGCCGATCCGGTCGCACGAGGACGCGGCCGGCCTTCTCTCCCAGCTCAGCCAGGACGCCCATGCGGTCGTGATCAGCGATATCCGCATGAAGGGGATCGACGGGCTGGAGGTTCTGAAGCGCGCGCTCTCGATCGACCCGACGATGCCCGTCATTCTCATCACCGGCCATGGCGACGTGCAGATGGCGGTCGATGCCATGCGCATCGGCGCCTACGACTTCATCGAGAAGCCGTTTCCGATCTCCCGCCTCCAGACCGTGGTCGAGCGGGCGCTGGAGAAGCGCCGCCTCGTTCTGGAAAACCGGTTGCTGCGCTCGCGGCTCGACGACAGCGGAGGCGAACTCTCGGCTCGTCTCGTCGGCCGCACCCCCGCCATCGAGCGCCTGCGCCAGCAGATCAGGGCGCTGGCCGATACCGATGTGGACGTCCTGATCCGTGGGGAAACGGGCGCCGGCAAGGAGGTCGTCGCGCGCGCGCTGCACGATTTCGGGCAGCGCTCGAAGAAGAATTTCGTCGCCATCAATTGCGCCGCGCTCCCCGCAGATATCATCGAGTCGGAGCTCTTCGGCCACGAGGCCGGCGCCTTCACCGGCGCCCAGCGCCAGCGGATCGGCAAGCTCGAACATGCCGATGGCGGAACCGTCTTCCTCGACGAGATCGAGTCCATGCCCCTCGATCTCCAGGCCAAGCTTCTGCGGGCGATCGAGACACGGGTGATTGAGCGGCTCGGTTCGAACAAGCCGATTCCCCTCGACGTGCGCTTCGTGGCAGCGACGAAGACCGATCTTGCCCGGGCCGGCGAGGCCGGCCAGTTCCGCTCCGATCTCTATTACCGGCTGAACGTCGTCACCCTGACGATCCCTCCCCTTCGCGAGCGGCCCGAGGATATTCCGATCCTCTTCTTCCATCTCGCCCGCGAGGCCCGCGCGAGGTTCCGGCGCGAGATCCCGCCCTTCGACCACGAATTCGAACGCCATCTCGTCGCCGCCCCTTGGCCCGGCAATGTGCGCGAGCTGCGCAACTATGCCGATCGTTTCGTGCTGGGGCTCTGGTCGGGCTTCGAGAACGGATCTGCGAGCGATCCCTCCCATGCCCCGGCCGCGCCCCTGAACGCCTCGCTCGCCGATCGGATGACGCTCTACGAAAAATTCGTGATCGAGACGGAACTTTCCCGGCACCAGGGCGCTTTGAAGCCTACATACGAGGCTCTTCAGATCTCCCGGAAGGGTCTCTACGACAAGATCAAGCGTCTCGGGATCGAGACCGGCGAGACCGAGGACGAACGCGGCGAGGCTTGACCGACGTCGTTGGAAGCTCCGTTCGTCTCGGCATGTGTAGCGTCCGACACATCGGCATCGCCAGGACGAGTAGCCAGCTTCCCGCTCGATTACTCCGTGCCTTCGCGATCTCGTCGCCGGCGGGACGTTACCCAATCTTTCCAAAACCTTAAGCGGTTCCTCACCCCTCCCGGCGCGTTTGGCATGCGCCTTGCCAGTTGTCTTCTGTCGCAGTGACGGGAGGCATTGCGAGGCGAACTGATCCGCTTGGACAAAGCGGGTCCGAGGCGCCCGGCACCGACCTCCCCCACATGCCGATCTCATGCTCTGCGGCCGATCTACGGTTCGCGGTGCGGACAACCAGACGTTTCGGGCGGCTCGTCACCGCTCATCGGGAGGATAATCATATGAAGAATCTCTTGCTCGGCACGATCTCCGGCCTCGCTCTCACCCTTGCGGCGGGCGCTGCGCAGGCTCAGGACGATCCGTGCGGAAGCGGCGAGACCATCGTCAAGTTCAGCCACGTCGTCGCGGCGCAGGGCCATCCGAAAGGCGAGGCCGCCCAGCTTCTGGCGGACCGCGTGAACGAGGAGATGGACGGCAAGCTCTGCATGCAGGTCTTCCCGAATTCCACGCTCTACGACGACGACAAGGTGATGGAGTCCCTGCTCCTCGGCGACGTCCAGCTCGCCGCCCCCTCGCTCTCGAAGTTCGAGGCCTATACGAGCAAGCTGCGCCTCTACGATCTGCCCTTCCTCTTCCCGACCCTTGCGGATGCGAACCACTATCTCGCCTCCGACAACGCCAAGGATCTCCTCTCGGTTCTCCAGGACGAGGGCTATGAGGGTCTCGGCTATATCAGCTCGGGCCTGAAGCAGTTCTCGGCCAACAAGCCGCTGGTGATGCCCGAGGACGCCGCGGGCCTGAAGTTCCGCGTCCAGACCTCCGACGTCGCGGTCGCGATGATCGAGGCCCTGAAGGCCTCGGCCCAGAAGCTCGCCTTCAAGGAAGTCTACGGTGCGCTCCAGCAGGGCGTCGTGGACGGCCAGGAGAACAGCTGGTGCAACACCTACACCCAGAAGTTCTTCGAGGTGCAGGACGGCATCACCGAGACCAACCACCAGCTGCTCGCCTACGCGCTAATCACCAGCCAGGACTTCCTCGACAGCCTCGACGACGATGTGCGCGAGCAGTTCCTGACGATCGTCAACGAGACCCTGGCGGACGCCAACAACAAGGTCGCCCAGCAGGAAGACGAATGCCGCACGCAGATCGCCAATGCCGGCTCCGAGATCCGCAAGCTTACGCCCGAGCAGCGTGAAGCCTGGGTCACGGTCATGAAGCCGGTCTGGGATCAGTTCCGCAACGATATCGGTGCCGACGTGATCGATGCCGCCGTCGTCATGAACGGCACGGCCGACACCCAGTCCACCGACGCGGCCGCAGCCACCGGCGCATCGGGCTCCGCCTCGACCACCGCGAACTGACGAACGGCAGATCGGGCCGGGCCGGACGAACCCGGCCCGGCCTGCACGCCTATCGGCACACCGCGATTCGCTAGATCGCGGCCGGCCGGGGCATCGCGGACGGCCGCCCCCAAGCGCTGAAGCCGGCAGGCCCAGCGTTTCGGCGGCGGTCCGTCATCCGGGCGCGCCTTCCCGCGCGGCCCCGGACGCAGCGAAATCCTCACCCATCGATCATCCAAATTCTTCGGGAGTTACGCCGTGGAACTCATCTGGCCCATCGCCGGCTTGATCCTGCTCGTCGTGATTCTCTTCCTTGCGGAACGTCGGTGGCCCGACGGAATCGCGCGCCTGGAAGAGAACATCATCGCCATCCTTCTCGCCGCCATCACCCTCATCTCCTTCTCCCAGGTCGTCGCACGCTACGGCTTCAACTCCGGCTGGACCGGTTCGCTCGAAGCCACGCGCATCCTGTTCGCCTGGCTGATCCTGTTCGGCATGGGCTATGGCGTGAAGACCGGCATCCATCTCGGCGTCGACGCGCTGATCCGGCTGTTCCCGAAGCCCCTGTTCAAGGCCGCCGCGATCTTCGGCGCGTTCTGCACCCTCGCCTATGCGATCATCCTGCTCCACGGCGGCGTGCTCGCCATCGTCGGTAACGGCACGGGCGGCAATTGGCGCCAGAGCGGCGCAATCGGCTACTGGGCCTTCATGTTCGACCGCGGCACCGGTCTCGACGATCTGAGATATCCCGACTGGGCGATCAACAGCTTCGGCCTGCAGGAGCGCGTGCAGCGCTGGGTGGCCTACATCATGCTGCCGATCGGCCTCGCCCTTCTCGCATTCCGTTCGCTTCAGGGCATTGCCGACATCGCATCCGGCAAGCGTGAGCTGATCGTCGCCGGCCACGAGGCGGAAGACCTCGTCGCCGAGAACAAGAACGCCGTCAAGGACTAAGCCCCATGGAAACCACGGTTCTCTTCTGCCTGGTCATCGGGCTTCTCTTTCTCGGCGTTCCGGTCGCGATCTCCCTCGGTCTCGCCTCGGTGCTCGTCATCGCGCTGCTCTCCTCCGACTCCATGAGTTCGGTCGCCCTGCAGCTCTTCACCGCCTCCCAGAACTACACGCTTCTTGCGATTCCGTTCTTCATCCTCGCCTCCGCCTTCATGTCGACGGGCGGCGTCGCCAAGCGAATCATTCACTTCGCCATCGCCTCGATCGGCCACCTTCGCGGCGGTCTGGCAATGGCGAGCGTGCTCGCCTGCATGATGTTCGCGGCCCTTTCGGGCTCCTCGCCCGCAACCGTGGTCGCGATCGGCACCATCGCCATCGCGGGCATGCGCCAGGTGGGCTACACCAAGGAGTTCGCCGCGGGCATCATCGCCAATGCCGGCACGCTCGGCATTCTGATCCCTCCGTCGATCGTCATGGTCGTCTATGCGGCCGCGACGAACGTCTCGGTCGGCCGCATGTTCCTTGCCGGCATCATCCCGGGTCTCCTCGCGGGCCTGATGCTGATGGGCGCGATCTACATCCAGGCCCGGCGCAAGAACCTGCCGGCCGAGGAGTGGAAGGGCTTCGGCGAGGTGATCGCCGGCGGCAAGCAGGCGGCCTTCGGCCTGCTGCTCATCGTCATCATCCTCGGCGGCATCTATGGCGGCGCCTTCACGCCGACCGAGGCCGCGGCGGTCGCGGCGGTCTATTCCTGCCTCGTCGCCCTCTTCATCTACCGCGACATGGGTCCGATGAAGGGCAATCCCTGGACGCTTCCGACCGACAAGAGCCGCGCCATCATCGGCTTCAAGGCCTATGCCTACGCGCTCTCCTTCCTCTTCGTCTGGTTCATGCTGGCCTTCTTCTTCGAACGCTCGTTCGGAACGGGCTTCGCAGAGAGCCGGGCCGTCATCGGCCTCCTCATCGGCGCTTTCATCCTCGTCGCCTATTCCGCCTGGCGGGCCGGCGGCGGCATCACCGCGGTTCCGGGCACGCTCATCGCGGGCCTGCCGATCTGGGGCCGCAATCTCAAGCTCATGGGACGCAACCTCCTCGGCGCCTTCGTTCACGACGAGACCCGCAAGGTCATGGTCGATGCCTCGAAGACGACGGTGATGCTGATGTTCATCATCGTCAACGCGCTGCTCTTCGCCCATGTCCTCACCTCCGAGCGCATTCCCGACGCGATCACCTCGGTGATGCTGGACTACGGCTTCAACTGGTGGACCTTCCTCATCGCCGTAAACGTCCTGCTGCTCATCGGCGGGCAGTTCATGGAGCCGTCCGGTCTTCTCCTGATCGTCGCACCCGTGGTGTTCCCGATCGCGATGGAACTCGGCATCGACCCCATCCACCTCGGCATCATCATGGTGGTGAACATGGAGATCGGCATGATCACGCCGCCGATCGGTCTCAACCTCTTCGTGACCTCGGGCATCACCGGCATGAGTCTCGTGAAGGTGGTGAAGGCGGCGATGCCCTTCGTCGGGGTTCTCTTCATCTTCCTGATCATCGTCACCTATGTACCAGTGCTCTCCACCTGGATACCGACGGCGCTGATGGGACCCGAGATCGTCACGCGATAGGGTTCTGACACAGACTGCCACGAGGCCCCCGGTCGCTTGCGCCCGGGGGCCTTTTTGCATCGCAGCATCCGCGGCGCAGGCCGGCCGGCCGCAGTTCGTGGCGAGATCGTGACGAACCGCCTCCCAGCACCCGTTCCAGGGCCTTTGCGAGGGGTCGAAACGGGCCGATTCTCGCGAAGAATTTCGTTGTTTCAAAAGACGTGATGCGGCGGCGCACCACTTCGCGCAAGACCCTGCTTGAACTGCGAAAGCCTTGCTTATAAAGGGTTTGCACACCCCTGACCCAACCCATCGCGGTTGCGGTAACCGCAAATTAAGCGGCCGGGGTTTAAGTAAACGCGATGGACGGCAAGTGTTGCGATTTCGCACTTGCTCCTATCGCCAAACCGCAACAGTTTGCAGGCAGGTATCGGTCAACGCGACCGGACCTTAACTGCGGCATCATCCGTCAGGCACTGATAGGTAAAATTATGAAGAAGATCATCATCGCTTCGGTCGCGGCCTTCGCAGTCGCTTCGCTCGCCGGCTGCATGAGCGACGGCATCGGCAAGGGCAAGGGCAAGGGCAAGGCTCCCGTTGCTGCTCCGGCTCCGGTCTACGAAGAGACCTACGTCACCAAGGGCTAATCCCCTTCAGAAATTGGGGGGGCCGGCACAGCCGCTCCCCCAATTCGGCCTTATTCGGCCTTTAGAGCCCGCCGGGTTCCCTTTCTGATAACAACGAAATCGCAATACGATCAGCCTATTGGTCAGATCATGCGTAACGTTCTGGATCGGCCGATATGGCAAATGCTTTCTTGAAACTCGGCGCGATCGCGCTGGTTGCAGCCTCGCTTGCGGGCTGCTCGTCGACTTCCTCTTCCAACGGGTTCGGGTCCGGCTCCGCCGCAACGAGCTACGCCGAAGAGACGGGGCAGGTGCACTTCACCCCCTATAGCGGCCGCAGCGCCGTCGGCATTCTCGACAAACCCTATTTCATTTCCTTCCGCGCCAGAAACGCGGAGAGCTACGGGCACTCGTTCATCGCCCTCGGCCAGCTCGATTCCAACGGCCGCGTTCCCTACGACCGTTCGGGCGTTCTCGTCCCGTCCATGGTCGAGATCGCGGGCTTCTGGCCCGAAGGCGGTCCGGGCCTCTACTCGATGGGCCACTTCGTCCCGGTCCCGGCCGGCACCGGCGCGACCGATGGCGACACCGAGATCGCCTATCTCCAGAACGAGATGACCATTCCGCTGACGGCCGACCAGTATCAGCGGGTCAGCGCCTATATCCACGAGAAGCAGCGCGGACTGACGCTCTGGAGCGCGGTTGCCTACAACTGCTCGTCGTTCAACAACGATGTGGCGGAGTTCCTCGGAATGCGCGGCGTCAACCACATGCTGTTCCCGCGCAACTGGGTTGCGGCCTTCAAGAAGGCCAATCCCGGCTACGAGACCATTCCGGGCGTCGACATCGTCGGCTGACCGAGCGTCCCCTGCGCTGCATGGGCCGGCGATCCGGCTCGAGCTGCTACCACGATTTCGAAACGGGTCCGAAAGGGCCCGTTTTTCGTTGGCGGGTCTCGATCGCGAGACGAAACGGGACGCACGGAGCCCGCGACATCGAATTTCCTCGCCCGATGACTGGCAATCGGCAAACCGGCTGAATATGGTCCGCCGCAACGCAAACGACCGTCGAGACGAGGCGCCTGTCATGGCCGGACATTCCATTCCCCACTTCCAGAACGATGCGGGTCACGACGTGATCGAGATCGGCGTCACCGAATTCATGTGTTGCGGGGCCAATCCTCCCCACGATCATCCGCATGTCTTCCTCGACATGGGCGACGAGCGCGAGAAGATCTGTTCCTACTGCTCCACTCTCTATCGCTACTCCGACGCCCTGAAGCCGAACGAGACGAAGCCGGCGGGCTGCCTCTACGAAGGGTAGGACGCCTCGTGGCGAAGGGAAAGCCGACGGGCACGCGGACGGGACGCATCGTCATCCTCGGCGCGGGCCTTGCCGGGCTGACGACGGCGCTGGCGCTGGCGCGCCATGCGATTCCCTCCACCATCGTCGAACGCGCCGAGACGCTCGACGAGGTCGGCGCGGGCCTTCAGCTCTCCCCCAACGCGCTTCGGATCCTCGACCGGCTGGACTGCCTCGAAGCGGTGTCCGAGCGCGCCGTCGCGGCTTCCGCCGTCGAGCTTCGCGACGGCAGGACCGGCCGGCTCCTCGCGGCGGTTCCCGTCGGCTCGGGCGATGACGTCGCCGCCTATCTCTCGGTCCACCGCGCCGATCTGCAGGCCGTCCTCGCCGATGCCGTGAGACGCGAGCCGCTGATCGAGCTCGAGCTCGGCGAAGCCTGTCTCGGGATCGACGAGACAGCGGATGGCGTCGTCCTCCACAGCTGGAGCGGACGCGAGGAGCGCGTGCATGCCTGCGATCTCCTGATCGCGGCGGACGGCGTCAACAGCTTCGTCGCCGATCATCACGACGAGAAGCCCGCCCGGTTCGCCGATGCGGTGGCCTGGCGCGGACAGGTCTCGGGGCCCCTCGCCCGGGAGTTTTCGGGCCGAGCCCGGGGAATCACCGCCTGGCTCGGGCCGCGCCGTCACGCGGTCGCCTATCCGATCAGATCCGGTGAGGTCGTCAATCTCGTCCTCGCCGAAAAGGTTCGATCGCCGGATGATGCGAACCGGCAGCGGACCCTCGATGCCTATCGCGACTGGGCGCCCGATCTCGCATCGCTGATCGCGAATGCTAACGATCTGACCCCCTGGCCCCTGAAGGTCACGCCGAGCGAGCGGCGCTGGGTGCTCGGGGACGGGCGAACCCTCCTGATCGGTGATGCCGCTCACGCCCTGCTTCCCTATGCCGCGCAAGGCGCCGCCATGGCGCTGGAGGACGGATATGTGCTTGCCGGGATCATCGCCTCGGCAAGCGACCTCCTGACGGTGGGTCCCGCCTTCGAACGGGCGCGCCGGGGCCGGATCGACCGGGTGCGCAAGCGCGCCTCCTTCCACCGGTTCGTCTATCACTTGCCGCGCCCCTTCTCGCTCGCCCGCGACGCGGTGATGGCGGCAACGCCCAAAGCCCGGCTCCGCGACCAGCTGGGCTGGCTCTACGACTGGACCCCGCCCGGCGCTGCGTGAATTTGCTTCCAGTCAGCTTCCATTCATCTGCCGCTTCTTATCTCACAGTAAATCGGCCTGCCGATGTTCCGTCGGAATGCGCGCGGCCGGATGCAACAGGATGAGAGTGACACTCATGTTCGACATCAAGAGAGCCGGACGATTCGCGGGCGTCGCGACGCTGGCCGCGTCCACTGCCCTGGCCGGGCCGCTTTCGGCCTATGCCGCCGATACGGCCGAGATGCGCCTCGCGCAGGCCGAGACCGGCGAGCCGACCCCGGCCGAAGAGCAGCTGATCGAGAATGCGGAGCCGATCGTGGAAGAGGCGGCTCCCCCCGTCGAGGCCGCTCCCGAACCCGCACCCCAGCCGGAACCCGCACCGGAGCCGGCCCCTGCGCCCGAACCCGAGCCTGCGCCGGTCGAGCCGCCGGTGAGCGAGGCCCCGCCCCCGGCACCCGACGCCCCGCCGGCGCCTCCCGAGGCCGAAGCACCGCCGCCCGAAGCCGCGCCGGAGCCGCAGCCCGAGCCGGCACCCGAACCCGAACCCGCTCCGCAGCCGGAACCTGCACCCGAGCCGGCACCCGAGCCCGCGCCGGAGCCTGCCGCGAGCGACGTGCCGGCCGAAGCCCCCGCCGCCGAAGCTGCGCCCGAAGAGGCACCGGCCGTGAGCGAAGAGGCACCGGCCGCCGAGACCCCGGCGCCCGAGGAAGCCGCACCGGCCGATCCCGCGCCTGCGGAGCAGCCTGCCGCCGAGGCACCCGCCACACCCGATGCCGCCGAGAGCGCACCGGCGGCGCAGGAGCCGCAGGGCGAAGCTGAGCCTGCGCCGGCCGAGACCCCGGCCGATCCCTCCGCGTCACCACAGCCGCCGGTGGACGCAGCGCCGGGCGAAACCGGCGAAGAGGGTGCGCCGGCAAATGCTGACACGGCCGCCGAGCCCGCCCCCGAGGCTTCCCCCGCAACGGGTGACGGCGCAGCCGCGCCCGAAACTCCTGCGGCGGCCGAGCCGGGCGCGCAGCCCCCTGCAACGAGCGAACAGCCGGCTGGCGCGGTCGAGGGACAGGCTCCGGCCGCGCCCGCCGCGGGCGAGCCGGCTCCGGACGCATCGACGCCGCCGGCCGCAGACGCCGCGCCCGCTGCCGCGGCCCCTGCCCCGGCCGAGGAAGCACCGCAGCCCGTCGCCGAGGAGATCCAGACCGAACCTGTGCCCGAAGGCGGCGTCGCCGCGAGCGATGCCCGCGTTCAGACCCTGGCTCAGCCGGTCGACGCCATTCCCTCGGCCATGGCCGAACAGGGTGAGCGGATCGAGACGACGACGATCAACAACAACACGACCACGAACAACTCGACCACGACGAACAACACGTCGACCACCAACAACTCGTCGGTCACCAACAATTCGAGCACCGTCAACAACACCACCGTCAACAACACCACGGTCGTGCGCGGACCCCAGCCCGAGATCCCGCCCGGCGTCGAAGTGGTGGAGCGCGACGACAATGACGGCCGCGAGATCCTGACGATTCTCGGCTCGGGGCTGGCCGGCGCGGCGGCCGGTGCTGCGGCCGCCTACTTCATCCGCAGCGACGATTCGAGCCGTCTGGCGGTCGACTCGCAGGACCAGTATTACGAACGCCTAGGCGACGGACGGGTCCGCGAGACCATCGTTCGCGAGAACGGCGTCCAGGTCGTCACGATCTCGAACCGCTACGGCGAGACGATCCAGCGTTCGCGCATCCTGCCGGACGGCCGCGAAGTCGTGCTGTTCTACGATCCTTACGCGGATGACCAGGACGCGCCGCAGTACTACTACGACGTCGGCGCGGACCTGCCGCCGGTGGATCTGACCATTCCGCGTTCGGCCTATATCGTCGACGTGGCGCAGCCCGATCGCGAACTCTACTACGACACCATCGTCGCCCCGCCGGTCGAGACCGTGGAGCGGATCTATTCGATCGACGAAGTGCGTCGTTCGGAGCGTATCCGCGACAAGGTGCGCCGCATCGATCTCAACACGATCAACTTCGCCTTCGGCTCGGCCGACATCGCGCAGGAACAGGTCGGCAATCTCGAAGCCCTCGCCCAGGCGATCTCTGAGGTCGTCGACCAGAATCCCGACGAGACCTTCCTGATCGAGGGCCACACGGACGCGGTCGGCTCGGACATCGCCAATCTGAAGCTCTCGGATCGGCGAGCCGAGACGGTGGCGGCGGCGCTGACGACCTATTTCGACGTGCCGCCGGAGAACCTCGTCACGCAAGGTTATGGCGAGCAGTTCCTGAAGGTGAATACGCAGGAGCAGAACGCGGAGAACCGGCGCGTCACGGTTCGCCGGATCACGCCCCTCGTCAAGCCCGTCCAGACCTCCTCGGCGCGCTAGCCGAGGATTGGCCTGCAAAGCCCCGCGCCTTCAGCCAAGGCGCGGCTGCGCGGTCGAAGCCGACATGAAAAGGGCCCCGGTTCGTCCGAACCGGGGCCCTTTTTTGCATTGGTTGCAGGCCTTCGGCATCGGACCGGGAAGTGGGCCCGGTTTTCGGGCCATCCGATGCGTCAGCGAGAAAAAGGAGCCTCGTCCCTCAGGCCGCCGCGGACTGGAGCGCCGGTGGCACGTCGGCCGAGGCGCCGCGAAGGCCGAGGATGTGGCAGATCGAATAGACGAGATCGGCCTTGTTCATCGTGTAGAAATGGAAGTCGGAGAAGCCGCGCTCGGTGAGGTCCAGCACCTGCTCGGCGCAGCACGCCGCCGCGACATGGCTGTGCGTCAGCGGATCGTCCTCGAGGCCCTCGAAGCGCGTGCGCACCCAGTCCGGGATCGAGGCACCGGCCTTGGCCGCGAAGTTCGCGATCTTCGTGAAGTTGTGGACCGGCGCGATGCCGGGCACGATCGGGATGTAGATCCCGGCCCGCCGCACGCGCTCGACATAGCGCTCGAAGAGATCGTTGTCGAAGAAGAACTGGGTGATCGCCCGCGTCGCGCCGGCATCGACCTTGCGCTTCAGGAGATCGATATCCGTCGTGAGGTCCGGGCTCTCGGGATGCTTTTCGGGATAGGCGGAGACCGAGATCTCGAAATCGGGATCGATGCGCTTCAGGCCTTCCGTCAGTTCCGCGCCGTTGCGGTAGCCGTCGGACCGGCCCTGCCATTCCTCGCCGACGCCGAGCTGGCTGTCGCCGCGAAGCGCCACGAAGTGGCGCACGCCCGTCTCGCGGTACTGGCGGACCACCTCGTCCACCTCCTCGCGCGAGGCATCGACGCAGGTCAGATGGGCGGCAGGAACCAGCGCGGTGTCGCGCAGGATGCGCTGGATGGTCTGGTGCGTGCGCTCGCGGGTCGATCCGCCGGCACCATAGGTGACCGAAACGAATTCAGGGGCGAGCGGCGCCAGGCGCTCGATCGACTGCCACAGCGTCTCCTCCATCTTTTCGGTCTTCGGGGGGAAGAACTCGAAGGACACCCGGATCGGCTGGGAGGTGGGGCGAGGCTTGAGCATGGTGAAAACTCCTTGAGGGGGCCGGATGGCCGGCTCGAAGACGTGCAGGGCGAAAAGATTGCCGTCAGGCGTAGGCCAGGGAGGCCGCCTCGGCGTTCGGGGCCATCAGCATGCGGCGATCCTGGCCGATGCAGATGGTGACGGTCAGGCCTCCGGTTTCGGCCGCGCCCGATTCCAGATGTTCGAGAGCCCGCATGTCGAGATCGCAGCTCTCCATGAAGGAGACGAGGCTCGTCTCGGAGAAGCCGAGCCTCAGATGGGCGTGGTCCGTGCGCAGGAATTCCATCTCGTGCGGCGCGAAATCGACGATCAGCAGACGGCCGCCCGGCGCGAGCATCGAGGAGGCTTCGCGCACGGCGCGCATGGGATCGTCGAGATAATGGAGAACCTGATGGAGGACGACGAGGTCGTAGGTCTCGCCGGTCGCCGGCAGGTTGTAGGCATCGCCGAGACGAACCTGCGCGTTGCGGATCTGGGCGTCGTCGAGCTTGGCGCGCGCGGCGGAGATCATCTCGCGGGAGGCATCGACGCCGAGCATGCGCTCGCAGCGCGAGGAGAGGAGTTCCAGCATGCGCCCGGTTCCCGTGCCGATGTCGAGCATCGAACCGATGCGGCGCTTGCCGAGCATTCGCTCGAGCGCCGACGCGATCTCGGCATCGGGCACATGGAGGGCGCGGATCGCGTCCCAGTCCTCGGCATTGGCCGCGAAATAGTCGGCCGCCCGGCGCGTCCGCTCGGCCCGCACGGCTTCCAGCCGCTCCTGGTCCTTGCGCAGAACCGTGTCGTCGGCATCGAGCGTCGCCTCGAGCGAGCGCGCAAGGAGACCGGCCGGGTGCCGGTCGGAGACGCGAAAATAGGCGTAGGCCCCCTCCTGATACCGCTCCAGAACCCCACATTCCGACATGAGCTTGAGGTGACGGGAGATGCGCGGCTGGGATTGGCCGAGAATCACGGTCAGCTCGCTGACGGTGAGATCGCACGACTTCAGCACCAGTGCGAGGCGCAGGCGCGTTGGTTCCGCCAGGGCTTTGAGAACGTCGACGACGCGCTCGAAATCAAGGGGTTGGGCCGAGGCCATGCACAGTCTCCCATGTGGACATAAAGATATGTTTATATGGATTTCCACGCGACTGCAAGCGTTGGAACGATCCGCGCTTGCCCTTCATGCGATCATCCGTCAGGACCGCGCCGATTGCGGGATGGACCGGACGTTCGGCGGCGGCGTTCGTGTCAGCGGCCAGGGGAGCGAAAACGGATGAGCGACGAGACCAGGCGTGAGGGAGAACGGGTCTTTTCCCTGCCCGATGCCGCCCCCTTCGACGCGGGCCTGCGCTTCATCGGACGAATCGTCTCGCCATGGACGGAGCGTTCCGCCTGCCCGAAGAACATGCGTCAGGCGCGCGAGCGCGGGCAAGCGGCGCGGGTCGAACTCTTTCCGCCCTATCAGGAGGCTCTCGCCGGGCTCGAGGCCGGCTCGCCCATCTTCCTCTTCACATTCCTCGACCGTGCCCGGCGCGATCTCGCACTCCAGATGCCGCGCCATGCCGACAGTGCGCGCGGAACCTTCTCTCTGCGCTCTCCGGTCCGCCCCAACCCGATCGGTCTCCACCTCGTCGAACTGGTGGCCGTCGACAGGGAAAACGGCCTGCTCTCCATCGATGCCATCGACGTTCTCGACGGCACGCCGCTCCTCGACATCAAGCCTTATTTCGAAAGCGTCGACCGACCGGGCGCAGGACTTGCGTCAGGATGACGACACGCCGGCAACGCCTCGTTGCCGAGGCCCTTACCGCACTGGTCCCGCGAGCACCTTTCCTCGATGCCGAAACCATTCGCGATGCCGCGAAGGCGCGGCATATGCGCGGGCTGCGACCGGATGCGGCGGTATGGCTCGCCGCGATCGCCCATATCCGCCATCAGCACACCGATTACGACGCGCTCATGGACGATGGCTACGACAAGGATGCGGCGCGCTTCTTCGTGGTGGACGACACCAATCGCGTTCTCGACAGCTGGGGTGCGACGCGCCTTCTCGATCCGGACGCGGTGGAGGAGGATGGGACGGGCTTCGCCGACGACGCAAGCGGCGAGACGCCGGAAAGCGAAGACCACATCGGTTGACGGGTCAGCGCTCGCCTCGGCTTTCGTCCCCGATCTCGTCTCGGGTCTCCTCGGGATGTGGCGAGAACGTCCACACCCGGTAGGCATAGGCGAGCACGAGCACGACCAGCACCGTATTGGACACCGGTCCGATGTAATTCTGGACCTCGGCATATTGCGATCCGAGAAGATAGCCGGCGAATGCCAGAAGGCTCGTCCATATGGCGCTGCCGATGGCCGAATAGAGGAGGAACTTCCAGATTGGCATATGGGCGATGCCGGCCGGCACGGAGATCAGCGTGCGCACCGTCGGCACCAGACGGCCGAACAGGACCGCTTCCGATCCATGGCGGGCGAACCAGTCATTGGCCCTCTCCACATCCTGCGGCCCCATTGTGAGCCATCGCCCGTGCCGCGCGGCGAGCTTCTTCGTGCGGCGCAGTCCCATCCAGTGGCCCGCATAGTACCAGGGCACGACGCCGAGAAGCGAGCCGATGGTGCCGGAGAGGATGACCGCGAAGAGGCTCATCGATCCCCTCGCGGCCTCGAAACCGGCGAGGGGCATGATCAGTTCGGAGGGGATCGGGGGAAAGATGTTCTCGAGGAACATCAGGAGGGCGATCCCGAACGGCCCGAGCGTTTCCATCAGCGTGTTGACGAAGATGTCCATGAGGATCTGCCGTGTGGTTCTGTCCAAAGATGCCGAGCGGGATCGATCGCCTCGATCGCAGGCCCAGGGGGATCCCCCGCCGCTTGACGCTAGAGAGATCACGACCGCTTGAATTCAAGCTCGTCCCATCGTTTTCGTAAGCGGACCGACAGACCTCGTCCGAAGGCCGGGCGACGTCGATCCGGTCAGGAGGTCCAGTCAGTCGGCCCGATCGGCACGGATCGCCGCCACTTGGCCGGCATCCTCGCGGCGCTCGTCGAAGACCACCCGCAGGAGCGCTGCCTCGATCTGGGCAGAGGTGTAGGGCTTCTGGAGGATCGGATAGCGTCTCCACTCGTCCGGGACGCCGGCGGTGCCGTAGCCGGTGGCGAAGACGATGGGAATGCCTGCGGCCTGCAGCCCCTCGGCGAACGGAAACACCGTCGCATCGCCGAGATTGACGTCGAGCACGGCGGCACCGGCAGCCTTGTCCTCGTCGAGAAGCGCCATGGCCTGACGCAGGCGCATCGCCGTCGCCACGATCCGGCATCCGGCATCCTCGAGCATGTCTTCCAGCTGCATCGCGATGATGGTCTCGTCCTCGACGACGACGACCGAAAGCCCGTTCAGCGATCGGGCGGCGCTAGGCGACTGACGTTTCAACATACCCAACCTCGGAAAGCAGGACGTCCAGCCGGCAGGAAAATCCCTCGGTGCCGAGATCCATTACGAGATCGCCATCGAGTTCCCCCTCGACGATCCGCCTGACGATGCGGATGCCGTAGCCGGGGCGGAGGCTCTCCTCGATGGGGACGGGCGCCGTCTCGGTCCATTCGAGGCTCAGCATCTGACCGCCCGCGCAGGCTCGGCAGGTCCACGAGACCGCCAAGGTCCCACCGGCTTGCGCGAACGCCCCGTGGCGGGAGGCGTTGGAGGCGAGTTCGTGAAGCGCGAGGGCGAGCGCGATCGCCGGTTTGGGGCTCAGGAGGACGAGCGGCCCGCGGACCGAGAGACGCGCCCTGGGAAGGCCCGCAAGCCGCTGATGGATCAGCGTCGCGAGGCTCGCCGACTCCCAGCGGCTGGCCGAAAGGATGTTGTGCGTCTGGCTGAGCGCCATGATGCGGGCTTCGAACGCGTCCCGCGCATCCTCCGGATCGCCGGCCGAACGGAAGCTCTGCCGCGCCATTGCCTGGACCGTGGAGAGGGTGTTCTTCACCCGGTGGTTCAACTCGTCGACGAGGATGCGATGGCGCGTCGTTGCACGCATGGACTGGGTTCGGTCGACGCCCTGGAAGAACAGGCCGACCACCTTGCCCTCGTTGTCCGTCAGCGGGCTGAAGGTGAAATCGAAGAAGCGGTCCGCGACCGGCTCGCCTTCTGCCGAGCGTTCCGACTGGATGCGAACCGTCTCTCCGATCACGGCATATCGGCCCGCAAGGGCCTGGCTCGCCAGTTCCGCGACGCCCTGCTCCTTCAGTTCCGGCAACGCATCGAAGAAGGCACGGCCGAAGAGGAAGCGGTCCGACGCGAACTCGGACAGGGCCTCGTTGACGAAACTGAAGCGGAGATCGGCTCCCTCCAATACGGCGAAAAGCCCAGGGGCCTCGCGAAACAGGCGACGGAAGGTCCTGACTTCGCTGCTCGCAGCGATACCCAGAGGCGCCGGCTGCTCCCGCCTCGCCTCGATCGCCTCGATCTCCTGCGGCTCGAGCCCCTCTTCGGCGCTGCGCGCGTTGTCCTCGGCGATCTGCGTCACGTCGACGATCGTTGCGACGATGAACTCCGTATTGCCCGCCTCGTCGAGCATCGGCGAGTAGGTCAGGCTCCAGAACCGCGTCACGAACGTGCCCGGTACTCCGTTCGGATCTGGAATGTCGTAGCGCAGGAAGGCGATCGAAGAACGCTCGCCGGTCTCGATCACGCGATCGAGCGAGGCGCGCAGGCGTTCGCGCGACATTCCTTCGCCCGGAAACATGTCGAAGAGCTTTCGGCCGATCAGGGCAGCGGCCGTCATGCCGGCGGAGGCCTCGAACGCCTTGTTGACCGCGACGAACCTCAGATCGCGGCAGAAGATCGCGTGCGGTTGCGGCAGGATCTCGAACTGTCTCGCGAAATCGAAGGACGTCATTCGGCCTGCTTATCAGGGAACGCGCAGATCAGACAATCAAAAGACGGCGAGACCGGCGCCGGACCCATTCCGCCCGGCTTCGTTCGAAGCCGGGCGGTTCTGCGGATCGTCGCGAAATGCTAGCGCGTCAGGCGCTTGTAGGTCGGACGCTTCGGGTTGACGGATTCGGGTCCGAGACGACGGATCTTGTCCTGCTCGTAATCCTCGAAATTGCCCTCGAACCATTCCACATGGCTGTCGCCCTCGAAGGCGAGGATGTGGGTGGCGAGCCTGTCGAGGAACATGCGATCATGGCTGATCACCACGGCGCAGCCTGCATACTCCTCCAGCGCATCCTCCAGCGCCGTCAGCGTCTCGGTGTCGAGATCGTTGGTCGGCTCGTCGAGGAGGATGACGTTGGAGCCGGACTTCAGCATCTTGGCCAGATGCACGCGGTTGCGCTGGCCGCCCGAAAGCGTGCCGACCTTCTGCTGCTGGTTCGGGCCCTTGAAGTTGAAGTTGCCGACATAGGCGCGCGAGTTCATCTCGTACTTGCCGAGCTTCATGATGTCGACGCCGCCCGAGATCTCCTCCCAGACGTTCTTGGAGGCATCGAGGTCGTCGCGGCTCTGGTCGACATAGCCGAGGTCGACGGTTTCACCGATCTCGATCTTGCCGGAATCGGGCTTCTCCTGGCCGGTGATCATCTTGAAGAGCGTGGACTTGCCGGCGCCGTTCGGTCCGATGATGCCGACGATGCCGCCGGCCGGAAGCTTGAACGACAGATTGTCGATCAGCACCCGGTCGCCGTAGCTCTTCGTCAGGTTCTCGACCTCGATGACCTTGTTGCCGAGGCGCTCGCCGGTCGGGATGACGATCTTGCCGTCGGCGGGCTTGCGGTTCTCGGCCGCCTCGACGAGTTCGTTATAGGCCTTGATGCGGGCCTTGGACTTGGTCTGGCGGGCCTTCGCGCCCTGCTGGATCCACTCGCGCTCGCGGGTGATGGCCCGCATGCGCGCATCGTCCTCGCGGCCCTCCTGGGCCATGCGCTTCTGCTTCTTTTCCAGATAGATCGAATAATTGCCCTCGTAGGGCACGCCGTGCCCGCGATCGAGTTCGAGAATCCATCCGGTGACGTTGTCGAGGAAATAGCGATCGTGGGTCACCATCAGGACGGAGCCCTCGTACTCGCGCAGGTGCTTTTCGAGCCAGAGAATGGTCTCGGCGTCGAGATGGTTGGTGGGCTCGTCGAGGAGCAGGATGTCGGGCTTGGACAGAAGCAGCTGGCACAGGGCGACGCGGCGCTTCTCACCGCCCGAGAGCGGGGCGATCTCGGCGTCGGGCGCGGGGCAGCGAAGGGCGTTCATCGCCATCTCGACCTGATTTTCCAGGTCCCAGAGATCCTGGCTGTCGATGATGTCCTGGAGTTTCGCGCCCTCGTCGGCGGTCTCGTCGGAATAGTTCATCATCAGTTCGTTGTAACGCTCGAGGATCGCCTTCTTGTCGGCGACGCCTTCCATCACGTTCTCGAACACCGTCTTGGTCTCGTCGAGCTTCGGCTCCTGCGCAAGGTAGCCGACCCGCGCGCCCTCGGCGGCCCAGGCCTCGCCGGTATATTCCGTGTCGACGCCCGCCATGATCTTCAGGAGGGTCGACTTACCCGCGCCGTTCGGGCCGAGAATGCCGATCTTGGCATCGGGGTAGAAGGACAGGTGAATGTTGTCGAGGACCTTCTTGTTGCCGTAGGCCTTCGAAAGTCCGGACATGTGATAGATGAACTGGCGTGCCATGGCGCGCGACCGTCTCCGTATGGATCGAAATGCGGGGTTTGGAGGTTGGCATTCCTCTAAGCCATCGGCCCCGGTTTCGCAACGCGGTGCCGGGCCCGCGTCTTTCCCCGATCCCGGCCTGTCGGGGCGGCCGGGTCCGGCATCGGGCGAAAGGGACGGAGCCCTCGCCGGTTCGCTAACCCGATCGCCCGACTTGCACTCGTGCGGGCGAAGCCTCATCATCATCGCGGCGGGCAGGCCCCGCCGCTCCCACGGACAACCGCTTTCCGCCGGATATCAATGAGCCGAGCCGCCTTTTCCCTCCCGCCCCAGGGTCATTTCGTGCGGCCGCGCCTCGGCCTTGCCCGCCCGGCCCTGCGCATGGCCTGGTTCGGCATCCTGCTCTTTCCGGTCTCCGTCCTCGCCTTCCGGCTCGGCGGCGTGACGCTGCCGGCGCTCTTTGCAAGTCTCAGCCTGTCCTTCCTCCTTCTCTTCACGGCTCTCGTCATCGCCTCGGCGGGCCTCGTGCGCGCCTGGGTCCAGGCCGCGCGAGGGGGATCGAAGGCGTTCGGCGCGGCGGCCCTCGCCTCGATCGGCCTCATCCCCTTTGCGATCGGCGGCATTCTGGCGGCGGAAAATCCGCCGACCAACGTCGCCTACACGATCGGCCTGCCGGCCAGGGCGGAGACGGCGAATGCGAACGCAGGTTCGCTTGCCGTCGACGACGTCATCGCCGCCCTGCCGGCGCGCCGATACGCCGCCCAGCCTGTGGTGGTGGCCGAAGCCGTCGAGACCGCCGCGCGCGAGGCGGGCTTCACGATCGAGGAGATCGCCGCCGGCGGGTCGCAGGACGGGCCGGACGAAGCGGACAATCCTCTCGGCGTCTTTCGCGATTCGGGCGCGATCCCGCTTCCGTTCTCTCGTTCGGCGCCACAATCTGCCGGCGGCGCGACGATCGGCGATCTTCCCGCGCGGGACGACTACCGCATCCAGGCGGTCGCGGCCGACTGGCTGCTCGGCCTGCCGAGCACCGTCACCATCGCCATCGAACTCGAAGGCAGCGCGACGGTCGTCGACATCCGGTCCGCCTCGCCGGGCGCACCGATCGATTTCGGCCAGAACCGCCGCTTCATCGAGGACTTCTACGCAGCGCTCGATCTCGCCATGGCGAGCGGCGCGAGTGTCGCGGACTGACGACAGCCGCACCACGAATTCGTGAGAGGTACGGCAAAGGCCCGCCGGACAACCAAATCTTTGGAACTCCCCGCTAGGCAGAAACCTTCAGTCCGGTGTCACGGCGCTTGAATGCGCCGATCCGAGCCGGTTTGCGGCCGCCACGAGGAATGAGCCAGATCCCGCGATGATCCGCTTCGCTCTCAAGACCGTACTGGCGCTCTGGGCCGTCTCCCTCGTCCTTCCGGCTTCCGGACCGGACGACGAGGCGCAGCCCTTCGATGCGTTCCAGAGCCTTGCGGGCCTGCGGGCGGCGGTGGAGGACGTCGCCGGCTTCTGCAGCCGCGCGCCGGAGGCCTGCGAAGCGGGCGCCCGGCTGTCCGCCTTCGCGCGCGAACAGGTGGAGAGCGGGCTCGCGCTGGCGCTGGCATCGTCGGCGCCCTCCCCCTCGCACCCGGCATCGGCCGAACCCGGCATCGCGTCTTCCCCAAAACCCGACGACCGGCCTCTGGATGGCGCCCGGGACACGACCGACTGGAACGGGATCGATGCCGGACTTCTCGCCGCGCTCTATGCCTCGGGTGGCGAAGACGACGTAAAAGCCCTCGCCGCCTCGCCCGAGGTCGTGGCGGCGGTGCGGGCGGCTGCGCGACTGGCGACCAGAGGCGCCGGCCCCGAGAGCGCTCCCGTGGAGCCGTTCGTCGAAGCCTTGCCGGTTGCGGCGGCGAACCCGGCGGTTGCGGCAGGAGCCGAACTCGGGCCGGGTGTCGCGCGCGTGCCGATCCCGAGCCCTCGTCCCGGCCTGTAAAAGCGGGCGATCGGGTCTATATGCCGGGCACCGTCACGCAAAGCCACAGCATGGGAGAGACGCCTTGCAGTCGATCGAGGACATCATCTCCGATTTCCAGTTCCTGGACGACTGGGAAGACCGCTATCGCTACCTGATCGAACTCGGACGCTCCCTGCCCCCGATGGAGCCGGACGAGATGACCGATGCCACGAGGGTTCAAGGCTGCGTGAGCCAGGTCTGGCTCGTCAGCGAGAGCGACGATGCCGATCCGCCGCGCCTGACCTTTCGCGGCGAGTCCGACGCCCATATCGTGCGCGGACTGGTGGCCATCACCCTCGCGCTCTTTTCCGGCAAGACCGCGCCGGAGATCGCCGCGACCGACGCCTCCTCGACATTCGAGACGATCGGGCTTCAGGAGCACCTGACGCCGCAGCGCTCCAACGGACTGCGCGCCATGGTCGACCGGATCAAGAAGGATGCGGGTGCGGCGCTCCAGAACGCCTGAACACTCACCTCACTCCGGCGGCTTTATCGTCCGCCGCCGATCGCCGGGCGCGCATCCGTGTCGCGCCAAGACCGCAGGGCTCCAGCCCGACCGGCCGGTCTTTCGGCAAGGCCGTAATGGCGCGCGAGGATGGCGAGGCCCACCTTCAGCAGCATCTTCGCGCTGCGGGCAGGCCAGCGCCGCTCGCGCTCAACCTCTTCCAGCCCCTTCAGGTGGCAGACGACGTCGAGGAGCAGTTCCTTCAGTTCCGGGCCCGCTGCCTCGATCGCGGCCGCAAGGCGCGCCCTGGCGTCGATCGCGGTGTCCGACAGGTCTGCGCCCTGACGCGCGCCGCCTTTCGCGGTCGGCTGGGTATCCCAGCGTTGGGTCACTGACGGCGCCATCCGTCCGCGCTCGAAATCCATTCGCAGGCGCTCCCCCGCCTCGTATTCGGGGCGCGTGAGGAACGGGGCGTCGCGACCTCGTGCCCTGGACAGGCGTGCGATCGCCCAATCGCTTTCGGACCGGAAGCTCATGAACGCGCCCTCCCCTCGCCGGTCTCGTCCACGGCGAGCGCGTGGCCGACCGAACGGGCGAGCGTCTCCAGCCGCTCGATCCGCGCATCGAAGCGCGGATCGTCCCGCCCATCCTCGATCCGTCGCACGGCATGGGAAACGCTGGTCCGGTCCCGGCCGAAGGCGGCTCCCGAACGGATCAGCGACACCTGAAACACCACATGCGCCAGATACATGGCGATATGCCGGGCCTCGCAGACATGCGCGGAGGAACGGTTCGGAGCCGCGATATCCTCGATCTCCACATCGCAGAGCGCCCCCGCGATGGCAATCGCCAGGCGGCAGGCGCGAGCATCGGTCCGCCTGTCCTTGCCTTGCGCGAAGGGCCGGGAGCCGCTCGAGGCCATCGGGGAAAAGGTTCGGGCCGGCCCGCTTCGTGGTTGATGGATCAGGGTCTGCATGATGTCCTCTCCTGCTTCGACTCGCCTATTCAAGCCGCAGACCGGCCACCGGGGATAAGTTCCTATGATGATTCCCGCTCATCGCATCGGAATCTGCGTCCGACAATGACAAACCGCTGCTTCGAGAAGAGAGATAGCGATTCCAGCAACCAATTTATAGGTATTTTTTCCTCTCCTTCGCCGAGATGGACAAGACTGGGGCCGTTATCCACTGCCCGGACCCCTGTCTTTCATGGATCTTTCGAAATTCGGCGCGGCGCTCGAAGCGGCTGCGAACGCATATGCTCAGCGGCGAAGAACGGCTGCCGCCCTTCCCTTACAGACGAGCGAGATCGTCGCGCTTCTTGCCCGCGAAGCCCTGATCGACGAGGTGCTGCCCGTCGAGCGCCGGGAGACCGCAAGAAGGGGCCGGTTGCGCGCCTGCCGGACGCAGAGCGAAGTCGGCGATCTGGAGGCGATCGTCATGGGGCTCGGTTCCGAACAGCTGGAACGCCTGAGATCGAGGACGGCCCGCGAACTGGCGACCCTGCGGCGGCGCGCGCGAAACCGCGATCAGCGATACGACATCAACCGCCATGCGGCGCTCGCGCGCCTCTCCGCCGCGATCCGGACCGCGGATGGAGCGGGAGGGCCGGCAGACGCCGGAGAGCCGAGCCCGGTGCATGAAAAAAGGACGCCCGGCCGGTGCCGGGCGCCCTTCGAATCGAAACGGCACCGTTTGCCCGTCAGATGAGGATCAGCGAACGATGTCGGCGGCCGCCGCCTCGCCTGCATCCACGGTGTTGCCCACATCGGCGCCGACACCGCGGACCGTATTGGCGCAGGCGCCGAGCGAGAGAAGACCGGCCATGAGAACGATGGCTGTCGTCAGACGATGATTCATTGAAGGGCTCCCATGGATCGAAAGGTACCGGGCCGGACCGTTCACGGCCAGTGACGTCGAAACTCGCAGATCACGCGAAGGTTCCAGTCACGTGAAGCCAGAGTGTGCTTCCGATCACCGGGGCTCCGCGTTTCGATCGATCCGCCGGTGGACAAAGCCTCCACGGATGCCGACATTCGCGCTCACGGGGCTCGCCGCGCCGCATGCGGGACGCAACGCGGACAGGCGAGGCTTAGCAGGCGGACAGTACGAGGATCTTGACGAAAAGGACGACCACCAGAATGGACATGCTGACGCCACATCCCTCCCGAGACACGACGATCACGCGGCCCGACGAACTTCTCGTCCTGGTTCTTCAGGGTGGCGGGGCGCTCGGCTCCTATCAGGCCGGCGTCTTCGAGGCGCTCGCCGAATACGAGGCGATGCCCGACTGGATCGCCGGCATCTCCATCGGCTCGATCAACGCGGTCCTGATCGCCGGCAACCGGCCCGAGGACCGCGTCGCGGCGCTTCGCAGCTTCTGGCACACGATCTCCTCGCTCGTCGTCTTCGATCCGCCCGTTCCCGGCGTCGTCGCACGATCGTTGTTCAACGAGGCGAGCGCGACCGCGTCGGCGCTGTTCGGAATTCCCGGCTTCTTCGCCCCGCGCTTTCCCCCGACCTATCTCGGCAAGTCGTCCTCGCCCGGACGGCTCAGCTATTACGACACCTCGCCGCTGCGCGAGACGCTGCTGCGGTTCTGCGATTTCGACTATCTCAACGCGCAGGGGCCCCGCGTCAGTCTGGGCGCGGTGAATGTGAGGACCGGCAATTTCTGCTATTTCGACAGCGAGGACACCCGGCTCGGCCCCGAACACGTGATGGCGAGCGGCGCCCTGCCGCCCGGCTTCCCGCCGGTCGAAATCGACGGCGAGTGGTACTGGGACGGCGGCATCGTCTCCAACACGCCGCTCAAATACGTTCTCGAGCGAGACTACGACCACGACATGGTCGCCTTCCAGATCGATCTCTTTCCCTCCCGCGGCGCGCTTCCGACCTCGATGGAGGAGGTCTCGCAGCGCGAGAAGGACATCCGCTTCTCGAGCCGAACCCGGCTCGGGACCGACCTCATCAAGGAGCGCCAGCGCGAGCGGCGGGCAGTCCATCGCCTTCTGGAAAAACTGCCCGACGAGTTGAAGGACGATCCCGATGTGCGGTTCCTGCGCGAGCGCGAGAACGATGCCTGCGTGACGATCATCCACCTCATCGACCGGGTGCGCGAATACAGCCGCGATTCCAAGGATTACGAGTTCTCTCGGCATTCCGTGGACGAGCGCTGGAGCGACGGCTACCAGGATGCGATGTGCACCCTCACCCATCCCGATTTCGTCAATCGCAAGAAGCCCGAACTCGCCGTCGAGGTGCTGGATCTGACCCGCGGCGAACAGGAGACGCGGAAGAAGACCCGGTAAAGGCTCCGATCCACCCCCACCGAGCGACGAACGGCCGCCCTCTCGCCTCACCGGCAAAGGCCCGGCGAGCCTCGACTTGGCCCGGATGGCGCTTTAAGAGCGATCCGATCCTCCGATGTCTTCGTTTCGCGACATGATCTCGCTACGGACTGATCGGAGGCTCGGCGATCGGACGGCAAGGCGCGCCGGTTTTCGGACCATCCGATGCCAAACCTTCGAAACCGGAGCGTAAGATCCGGATGCTAGACCGGGTCCAAGGCTTCGCGGCGCGAGCATGGCCCGCACCGACCACTGATCCGAGGATGAAAGAAGTTTCCGTGTCGCCTCTCGTCTTCTCACGCATGCGGCGCGAATTTCGTCGGCAGAAAGGCAAGCGTCAGCGCCGCATATCGGCGATCCTGCGCGCCTTCTCCAATCCGAGGACATCGGACGACCCGACGCTCGAGGAGCTTTCCCTCGCCTTCGACACGCGTGCGTTCGGCGCATTCTTCATCCTCTTCGGCGGCCTGAACCTCGTGCCCCTGCCGCCGGGTGCCTCGACGATCTTCGGAATGCCGCTGATCCTCTTCTCGCTTCAGCTCGCCATCGGTCGTCACAAGGTCTGGCTGCCGGCGAGGTTTCGCCGGATCAGCCTCAAGCCCGAGACGATCGCCACGTTGATGCGGAAGATCGGACCGTTCATCCGCAGGGCCGAGCGGCTCGCGCGTCACCGCTACTGGCTGCAGCCCGAGGCGATGCTGCTCAGCCTGACGGGCTGGTTCTGCCTGTTCCTCGCGATCATCGTGACGATCCCCTTCCCGCTCACGAACATGGCGCCGGGCGTCGCCATTGCGATCGCCGGGATCGCGATCACGGCCCGCGACGGCCTCTGGCTGATCGCGGCGGCGATCCTGGGCATCGCCTCGGTTCTCTTCCTCGTCGGCGTCTATGGCGGCGCGATCCTCGCGCTCCTCAACATGTTCTGATCGGTCCCGCGCGCGAAATTTGATCGCGCGCCCGAAGAAGCATTACGGGCCGGCGATGCCACCGAATGCCGTCTCGCGCGTTGCACTCTGATCCGAAGAACCGAATCACGAGATCTTCCATGGCACGCAAGCGCAGCAATACGCCGTCCGCTCCCTTTCAGAAGTCGATGGCCGAAGCGAGCGCCATCATGATGGGCGCCCCCTTCGTGATCGGAATGCGCCTCACGCAGATGGCGCTCGCCGGCAGCAATCCGAGCGCCAAGGACCAGCGCGAGAACCACAAGATGGTGGCCGAGAAGATCGCCGCCTCCCAGCAGTCCGCGCTCGCCTTCAACCAGGCGATGATCAAGGCCTCGATGGAACTGCCGCTGGCGATGATGCGCGGAACGCCGATGACCGCGGCCATGGATACGATCGCGACGGCCGCACTCAGGCCCTACAGCTCGAAGGTCACATCCAACCGCAAGCGCCTGAGCAAGTAACGCGCCGGGCCCTCCAGACCCGCGCGCTCAGTAGTCCGGCCGCTTGATCAGCCGGCCGGACTTACCCACGATCTCGGGCTCGTAGACATCACTCTGCCAACGCTCCTTCTCGACGGGCTCGACCGCAATCGAGATCGCCCCGTCGCGGCTTGCGAAGGCCTTCTGGATGGCGGCCGTGATCTCGTCGGAGAGCGCCCGGGTCTGTTCGGGGCTCAGGTCTTTGGGAAAATGCTTGATGGAGACGTGGGGCATCGGGGACCTTCCTGTGTCTGAAGGACGGGTTGTCTCCGAAGCCTCTGTCTCTGTCCACTGGCCGCCATATCGACGTCATGTCGCGCATACCCCCATGCCGGACCGATCGTCTTCGCCGTTACGGCATACCGGCCCGCAAACTCTTCGGACACCACAGCAAATTTCGATCGACCGGCGATCGGCCGAAAGTAGAGGCCGGGCGAATCGCTCCGCTTGACCCTCGGGGGTTGCCTTTCGATGCGAATTGTCTCAAATGCGTCACTGGAATGGACGAGAATCTCCACGAATGGACCTTCCCGTCACAGTTCCAGCGCAATTTAGCCACGCTCCTGTGGCGTGATGGACGCATATGAGGCGTCAGTGGGGACGGCGCCGATCGGGGATCGGGGACACAGCGTTCGCGAAATCGAAAAGATGCCGGTGTGCCGTTCAGCCTGGGTACAGGTCGGAATGTCACGATGGCCGCAGAAAACAGGGGGAATGATACCCAATGATCCAGCGACTTTCGTTCGTTACGGT
Source organism: Fulvimarina endophytica (assembly GCF_003403015.1). Classification (GTDB taxonomy): domain Bacteria; phylum Pseudomonadota; class Alphaproteobacteria; order Rhizobiales; family Rhizobiaceae; genus Fulvimarina; species Fulvimarina endophytica. Next base: position 327,710 of record NZ_QURL01000002.1, on the reverse strand, counting down.
TCTGATCGCGCTCTTCGGCATGGCAATGAGTGCCCTTGCCCAGAATACCGTCTCGCGTCCCGGCAGCGCCCTCGCCTCGGTCTCCGGCGACCGTTGCGATTACACCCAGGGCATCGTCTGCAATATCGAGCGCACGCCGCTCAACGCCACCGTGCGTTTCTGACGGTATCCGACACCGGTTTCGCATCCGTAAAGCCGCTCCGGGAATGAAAGTTCCCGAAAAAATCGACTGCGCATCCTCGCCAGCGTCCTCGAAATCGCCAACGGTCCATCGAAGCGGGATGTGACATCGCCGGCATCTCGCACCGGCAGACCCTCTTCGGTCTCTTCCTCTTTGAGCGCCATCCGCTAACTTGCCGGCCATGACGCGCTCATCCGACCCCCGCCCAAACGCAACCGCTCCCGGCACCCCCACCGGGATGCTGACGCCGGAACCTGCCGAAAGCCGCAGCTTCCGGGATGCGAAGGAGGCGGTCGCCGAGCTCTCCCGGCTCTACCGCCGCTCGATCGAATTTCTCGCCGAACAGTTCGAGGCGACCATCGAGACCGCCGACGCCTCCCGGCGGATTCGGGCCTATTATCCTCAGGTCTCGATCACCACGACGAGCCATGCGCGGGTGGATTCGCGCCTCTCCTACGGGCATGTCAGCCAGCCGGGTCGCTACAAGACGACGATCACGAGGCCGGATCTCTTCGAGCGCTATCTGATCGCCCAGATCGATCTCCTGATCCAGAATCACGACGTTCCGGTCACCGTCTCGGACAGTTCGACGCCGATCCCGCTCCATTTCGCGATCCCCGACGGCTCCTATGTGGAGGCCGAGAAGGTCGACCGCCTCGGGGCCCCCTTGCGCGATATCTTCGATGTGCCGGATCTTGCGGCGACCGACGACAGGATCGTCAACGGCACCTATACTCCGGTTCCCGGCGAGGGCATGCCGCTCGCCCCCTTCACCGGCCAGCGCATCGACTATTCCCTGCATCGACTGCGCCATTACACGGCGACGCGGCCGGAGCACTTTCAGAACTTCGTCCTCTTCACGAACTACCAGTTCTATATCGACGAATTCTGCATCCTCGCCAGGCAGATGATGGCCGAGGGCGGCCGGGGATATTCCTCCTTCGTCGAGCCGGGCAATGTGGAGACCCGGGCCGGCGAGACCGAACCCTCCGATGGCGTCGCGCCCGAACGCCTGCCCCAGATGCCGGCCTATCACCTGAAGCGCCCGGACGGCGAAGGCGTGACCATGATCAATATCGGCGTCGGCCCGTCCAACGCCAAGACGATCACCGATCACGTGGCGGTCCTGCGCCCCCATGCCTGGCTGATGCTCGGCCATTGCGCGGGCCTGCGCACCAGCCAGGAACTCGGCGATTACGTCCTTGCCCATGCCTATGTGCGCGAGGACCATGTTCTCGATGCCGATCTGCCGATCTGGGTCCCGATCCCGGCGCTCGCGGAAGTTCAGGTCGCGCTCGAGCAGGCCGTCGAGGAGGTGACGGGCCTCTCCGGCTACGAGTTGAAGCGGATCATGCGCACGGGCACGGTCGCCACCATCGACAATCGGAACTGGGAGCTTCGCGATCACCGCGAACCGGTGGAGCGCCTGTCCCAGTCGCGCGCGATCGGGCTCGACATGGAGTCGGCGACGATCGCGGCCAACGGCTTCCGCTTCCGGGTGCCCTACGGAACGCTTCTCTGCGTGTCCGACAAGCCGCTGCACGGGGAGTTGAAACTGCCGGGCATGGCCACCGAATTCTATCGAAGGCAGGTCGCCCAGCACCTGAAGATCGGCATGCGGGCGCTCGAACTGATGAACGAACTGCCGCCCGAGCGCATTCATTCCCGAAAGCTCCGCTCCTTCACCGAAACCGCGTTCCAGTAGGCGGGCCATTCTCCATGACCGAGGTCGCAGGACCCGCCTTCGCGAGACGGTATCGCAGCCGATGACCCGTTTCGGCCGGCTTGCGGTACTTGCGGCGACGCTGTGCGCGCTTCTGCTCCTTGCCGGGCTGATGGGCGGGCTTGCGGCTCCGCTCGATTCCTTCTCTCACTTCCGCCCCTATCTGGCCGTCCTCGCCATCGTGGCCGGCTTTGTCGGCCTGTGTCTCGGCCATGGCCTCGGGCGGTGGGTCGCCCTCGGAGCCATGGCCGTTGGCATCGCCTCGGCGGTCACCGTCGCGCCCTTCCTCGGTGTGCTGTCGCCCTCCCTCACGAACCGGCTGCACGGCTTCGCCGTTTTCGCGCCGATCGCGGAGCCGGACGAGGCCGCGCGAGCCCGTGAACTCAGTCTTCTCCAGTTGAACGTTCTCTACAGCAGCGATCCCGCGGCAGGTCTTGCCGCCATCCGGCGCGCCAATACCGATTTCGTAACGCTGGAAGAGGTCGCCTGGCGATGGCCGGCCGCTCTCGAAACCCTCTCCGATCTCTATCCCCATCGCGCCGCATGCGGAGCGCATCGCGGGGGAGAGAGCGTGGTCATCCTTTCGAAATACCCGTTCACCGGTGAAGCCGTCTGCATGCCCGATCAGCGCTTCGGGGCGCGCGAGGTCGATCTCGGTGAAGGACGGCGCATGACGGTTGCGGTCCAGCACCTGTTCTGGCCCTGGCCGCGCGGCCAGAACCGGCAGATCGCTCAGCTTTCCAAGACGCTCGGGGCGATCAAGGAAAGAGGCACGCCGCTCATCGTCGGCGGGGATTTCAACGCCGCCCCCTGGAGCGCGGCGATGAGAACCTTCGCAGCCAAGAGCGGCACGCGTCCGGTCCCCTCGATCGGGCCGAGCTTTGCACCGAGGGCTCTTCCCGATATCGCGAAGAGTTCGGTCGGCCTCCTCATCGACAATGTCCTCGTCTCGCCGGATGTCGCCGTCCTTTCGGCGCAGACGCTTCCGCCGGTCGGATCGGATCACCTTCCGGTCCTCGTCCGCTTCACCCTCCCCGGCAGCCCGACACCGGGGACGAAAGCTGAGACAGGAATGCCCGCACGCAGTTAGAGCCTCGAACCCGATCAGGAATCAGGCTCGAGGCTCCGGTTTCTGCATGACGCATCGGATGGTCCGAAAACCGGGTCCACTTTTCGGTCCGATGCTGTAGGGCGTCATGTGTTCGACAAGTCCTCCGCCTTCTTGCGCAGGACGTATTTCTGGATCTTGCCGGTGGAGGTCTTCGGCAGATCGTCGAAGATCACCGTTTTCGGCGCCTTGAACCGCGCCATGTTCTCCTTGCAGAAGGCGATGACCTCCTCCTCGGTCATGGTCTCGCCCTTGCGCAGCACCACGAAGGCGCAGGGTGTCTCGCCCCATTTCTCGTCGGGCCGCGCGACGACGGCCGCCTCCGCGATCTTCGGATGCCGGTAGAGCACGTCCTCGATCTCGATCGAGGAGATGTTCTCGCCGCCGGAGATGATGATGTCCTTGGAGCGGTCCTTGATCTCGATGTAACGGTCCTCGTGCATCACCGCGAGATCGCCGGACGCGAACCAGCCGCCGCGAAACGCCTTGGCGTTGGCTTCGGGATTCTTCAGATAGCCGCGCATCACGTTGTTGCCGCGCATGAAGATCTCGCCGATGGTCTCCCCGTCGGCGGGAACGGGTTCGAGCGTTTCGGGATCGGCGACCATCAGATCGTCGAGAACCGTGTAGCGCACGCCCTGCCGGGCCTTCTTGGCGGCGCGCTCGTCGGCGGGCAGGTCGTCCCATTCGAATTTCCACGCGCAGACGACGGCGGGACCATAGGTCTCGGTGAGGCCGTAGGCATGGGTCACGGTGATGCCCATCGCCTCCACCCGGCTGATGATGGCGGCCGGCGGGGGGGCTGCCGCCGTCATGGCGTGCATGGGCGAAGGCAGGCCCTGTTTCAGCTCGTCCGGAGCGCTGGCGAGAGTGTTGAGAACGATCGGCGCCCCGCAGAAATGGGTCACGCCCTCGGCACGCATCAGGTCGAGGATCGGCTTCTCGCGCACCGCGCGCAGGCACACGGCGGTTCCGGCGAGCGCTGCCAGCGTCCAGGGATAGCACCAGCCGTTGCAGTGGAACATCGGCAGCGTCCACAGATAGACCGGATGCGGCGCGATTCCCCAGTCATGGGCGTTCGACAGCGCGTTCAGATAGGCGCCGCGATGGTGATAGACGACGCCTTTCGGATCGCCCGTGGTGCCCGAGGTATAGTTGAGACTGATCGCGTCCCATTCGTCCTGCGGCTTGCGGTAGTCGTCCAACGGATCGCCCTCCGCCAGAAGCTCGTCATAGGTCAGGGCTCCGACGGCTACGCTCTCGCCCTCGTACATCGCGTCCGGCACGTCGACGACCAGAAGGTCCCGGCCGGACGCCTCGAGCGCGCCTTTCGCCGTCTCGGCGAATTCCGGATCGACCATCAGGATGTCGCTCTCGGCATGGTTCAGGATGAAGCCGATGGTGGCTGCGTCGAGACGCGTATTGATGGTGTTGAGGACGCCGCCCGTCATCGGCACGGCGAAATGCAGTTCGAACATTTCCGGCGTGTTGGCGAGGATCGCCGAAACGGTCTTTCCCGGCCCGATGCCGCGCTTGGCGAGGGCGCTCGCCATCGCCCGCACCCGCTCGAAGGTCTCGCCCCAGTTGCGGCGGACCTTTCCGTGGACGACGGCCGTATGCCCCGGGTGGACCATCGCCGCCCGCTCGATGAAACTGATCGGCGTCAGCTGGACGTGGTTTGCCCGGGTCTTCGGCAGTTCGGTGTCGTAGATGTTTGCAGCCATTGGCGTGGTCCCTTAAGGCCCTGATGTTCGTGACGATCGTGCCCCCCGCCCTCCCCGGGGCGTGGGGCCGCTTCGTCAAAGCATGTTGCGGATATCGGTCTTGCGCAGCTTGCCCGTGGCCGTGTGGGGCAGGTCGTCCACCACGCGGACATCGTCGGGAACGCACCATCCGGCGACCTTGCCCTCGTAGAAGGCGCGCATCTCCTCGGCGCCGGGGGCCTCGCCGCCGGCCTTCGGAACGATGAAGAGAACCGGGCGCTCGCCCCATTTCTCGTCGTGGCGCGCGACAACCGCCGCTTCCTTCACCGCCGGATGGCCGGTCGCGATGTTCTCGAGCTCGATCGAGGAGATCCACTCACCGCCGGACTTGATGACGTCCTTGGTGCGGTCGACGATCTTCACATAGCCGTCGGCATCCATCGTCACCACGTCGCCGGTCTCGAACCAGCCGTCCTCGCGAAAGGCCGGGCTGTCGCTGTCCGCACCGAAATAGCGCTGGGCGACCCAGGGGCCGCGGACCAGCAGCGCGCCATAGGCCTTCCCGTCCCGGGCCACCTCCTCGCCATCGCCGCCTTCGACGCGGAAATCCATGCCGAAGAGCGGCCGGCCTTGCAGGGCAGTGAGAGCGAGCCGGTGCTCCTTCGAAAGATCGCGGTGTTTGGGCTTGGGCGCGCTGGCGAGCCCCACCGGGCTCGTCTCGGTCATGCCCCAGGCATGACGAACCGCGACCCCGAGCGCGTTCATGCGCTCGATGAGCGGTGCCGGCATCGCCGAGCCGCCGACCGCGACCCGTTCGAGGGTCCGGAAGAGCGCGCCCTCGTCCTCCATATGCGCGGTCAGGCCCATCCAGATCGTCGGAACGCCCGCCGACATGGTGACGCCCTCCTCGTCGAAGAGCCTGCGCAGGCTCGCCCCGTCGAGGTTCGGGCCCGGCATCACCATCTTCGCCCCCATCATCGGGCAGGCATAAGGCAGCCCCCAGGCATTGACGTGGAACATCGGCACGACGAGGCAGGCGCAATCGCTGCCCGAAAGGCCGATCGCATCCACCCAGCCGATCGCCATCGCATGAAGCACCGAGGAGCGGTGCGAGTAGAGCACACCCTTCGGATTGCCGGTCGTCCCGGAGGTGTAGCAGAGGCTGCAGGCCGTGTTCTCGTCGAGTTCCGGCCAGTCGTAGTCCTCCGGCCGGCCGGCGATCAGGTCCTCGTAGGCGATGAGATCGGGGAAGGCGTCGGAATGCGGCAGGTCGCCCGCCTCGCACAGGACAACGATCCGGATCGCCTTCGGCAGATCCTCCTTCAGCTTTTCAAGCAGAGGCAGGAACATCGGCTCGACGAAGAGCGCCCGATCCTCCGCGTGAGCGACGATATAGGCGATCTGCTCGGGAAAGAGCCGTGGATTGATCGTATGGCAGACGCGGCCCGAGCCGCCGACGCCGAAATAGAGTTCCAGATGCCGGTTGGAGTTCCAGGCGAGCGTTGCGATCCGGTCCCCCTCGACCATTCCCCATTCGTCGAGCGCATGGGCGAGCTGGGCCGAACGCCGCGCGACGTCGTCATAGGTCTTGCGCGTGACGCGCCCCCCTTCGCCCGCGGATACGACCTCCGTATCGCCGTGATAGCGGGCCGCGTGCCGGATGATGCTCGATACGAGCAGGGGCACGTCCATCATCAGGGCCTGCATACGTCACTCCTCCCAGAATGTTCGTCGTTAGACTAACATTAAGGGCCAGGCGTCGCGCGTCCATGGCGCCAGGTGGATGGCGACATCGGACGTCGCCGTCCTCCAAGGATGGAGCGGCAGAAGCGAGGGCGGTCCGGCGGCGCCCGGAAGGCGGGCCGCCGGACCCTTTCGCGGGTCCCGACGCCTCAGGCGCCGACGATCATGCCGCCGTTCGGATGAAGCACCTGGCCCGTCATGAAGGAGGAGTCCTCGCAGGCGAGGAACAGGACAGACGGCGCGATCTCGTTCGGCTGTCCGGCACGGCCCATCGGCGAGCCCGAGCCGAAGCCCTCGACCATCTCGGCGGGCATGGACATGGGGATGAAGGGCGTCCAGACCGGCCCGGGCGCAACGCCATTCACGCGGATCTTCTTCTCGACGAGATTGCTGGCCATGGAGCGTGTGAAGGCCGTGATCGCGCCCTTCGTCGAGGAATAGGCGATCAGCGTGTCGTTGCCCTTGTAGCTGTTGACGGAGGTGACGTTGATCACCGCCGCGCCTTCCTTCAGATGATCGAGGCTCGCCTGCATCATGTAGACATAGCCATAGACATTCGTCTCGAAGTGCTTGGCGAGGGACTCCTGCGAAAGCTGCCGCAGATCCTCGTCGACCGCCTGGTGGGCGGCATTGTTCACGAGAATGTCGAGCCCGCCGAACCGCTCCACGGTCTTCTCGACGGCCCGGGTGCAGAACGACTTGTCACGCACGTCGCCGGCGATCAGCAGGCATTCGCCGCCTTCCGCCTCCACCGCCTTGCGAGTCACCTCGGCGTCTTCGCTCTCGTCGAGATAGACGATCGCGACCTTCGCACCCTCGCGCGCGAGGAGAACGGCGGAGGCGCGGCCGATGCCGCTGTCGCCGCCGGTGACGATCGCCACCTTGCCCTTCACCCGGTCGGATCCCTTGTAACGGGGCGCGTAGTCGGGGGCCGGGTTCATGTCGGCCTCGAGGCCGGGCGTGCGCTCCTGGTGCTGAGCGGGAATATCGGCTGTCATATCGAATGTCCTTTCGTGATCCGGCGCGCTCCATCGAGGGCGCGTCGTTCTCACGGTCGAAACATCCGGCCGCCTTCCTCGTTGCTCCAAAGGTCGAGCGGAATGCGTTCCCGCCTCACGACTTGGCCATAGTCCGGGAACGGAACCGCCGGGCACACGCCCGGGACTTCGACCCGGACATCGGCGCCCGGCGACGGGCAGGCGTTGACAAGATCGGCATTCCGGCGCGCGATGGACGGCGGGACGAGACCGGGAGGAGATCCATGTATCTCGACGAGAAGAACGAATGGCAGCCGCCCGAGCGGCCCGAGCGCCGGCAGATGACGCCGCGCGAACAGAAGGTCATCGGCTGGCTGATCGGGGCGAACATCGTGCTTCTGTTCGTCGCCCCGATCGGAGGCGCCACGGTCATCGGCGCCCTCATTCACTGGTGGAGCGCCTGAGCGCGGCGTCCGCAACCCGCCGCGCCGCGCCGCCGATCACATTTCCTGGTAGACCGGCCCCTCGCCGCCCTGGGGCGGGACCCATTCGATGTTCTGGTTCGGGTCCTTGATGTCGCAAGTCTTGCAGTGGACGCAGTTCTGGCCGTTGATGACGAAGGTCTCCTCGCCGCCCTCGGTCCGCCATTCGTAGACGCCGGCCGGGCAGTAGCGCTGGGAAGGCCCGGCATAGACGGCGAGTTCGGAGCTGTGCTGCAGGCCGGCATCCTTCACGTGGAGATGCACGGGCTGATCCTCCTCGTGATTGGTGTTCGACAGGAACACCGAGGAGGCCTTGTCGAAGGTCAGCTTGCCGTCCGGCTTGTCGTAGGCGATCGGCTTATGCTTCTCGGCCGGCTCCAGGCAGGCGTGATCGGGCTTGCCGTGGGACTGCGTGCCGAAGAAGGAGAAACCGAAGAGGGACTGTGTCCACATGTCGATGCCGCCGAGGACGAGGCCGAGCATCGTGCCGTGGCGCGACCAGAGCGGCTTGACGTTGCGCACGGTCTTGAGGTCGCGCCCGATGGGCGAGGCGCGCCAGCCTTCCTCGTATCGCGTCAGCCGGTCATGGGCCCGGCCGTCCCCGATGGCCTCCGCCGCAGCTTCCGCCGCCTGCATGCCCGACCACATGGCGTTGTGCGCGCCCTTGATGCGCGGCACGTTGACGAAGCCCGCCGAACAGCCGATCAGCACGCCGCCCGGAAAGTCGAGACGCGGCACGGACTGCCAGCCGCCCTCGGTGATCGCCCGCGCGCCATAGGCGATGCGCTTGCCGCCGTGGAGCAGCTCGGCGACGTCCGGGTGGGTCTTGAACCGCTGGAACTCCTCGAAGGGAGAGAGATACGGGTTCTTGTAGTTGAGGTGGGTGACGAAGCCCACATAGACCCTGTTGTCCTCCAGGTGATAGAGGAACGAGCCGCCGCCGGTATCGTCCTTGAGGGGCCAGCCGAAGGAGTGCTCGACGCGGCCGGGCTTCGAGCGCTCCGGCGCGATCTCCCACAGTTCCTTGATGCCGATGCCGAACTTCTGCGGCTCGCGGCCCGTATCGAGGCCGTAATCGGCGATCGCCCGCTTGGAGAGCGAGCCTCGCACGCCCTCGCCGAGGAAGACGTATTTGCCGCGCAGTTCCATGCCGCGCTGGTGCTGGGCACCCGGCTCGCCGGTTCGGGTGATGCCCATGTCACCGGTGGCGACACCGATAACCGCATTGTTTTCGTCGACGAGAAGCTCGCTCGCGGCAAATCCGGGATAGATCTCGACGCCGAGCGCCTCGGCCTTGCCCGCGAGCCACTGGCAGACGAGCCCGAGCGAGACGACGAAATTGCCCTCGTTGTCCATCAGCTTGGGCATCATGACATGGGGAAGGCGCACGCCGCCCTGGGGGCCGTAGAGATAGAACCGGTCCTCGCTGACCGGGGTCCGGATCGGCGTCTCCTCCTCGCGCCATTCGGGAAGCAGCGCGTCGAGGGCGGACGGGTCGAGCACGTTGCCCGACAGGATATGCGCGCCCACCTCGGCCGACTTCTCCAGCACCACCACGGACAGATCCGCGTCGATCTGCTTGAGGCGGATCGCGGCGGCGAGCCCCGCCGGCCCCGCACCAACGATGACGACGTCGAAATCCATGGATTCGCGGGGTTCGAGTTCGGGTGTCGAGGCCATGGGAGGATGCTACGCCTTCGCGATTGGGATGTCGGTCATTCCGCCTGCGAGACGCAGGTTGGAATGAATCTCGTTTTCCCGGTTCTAACGGCTCTTCGCACGGCGTCAAACAACGATGACGGACATCCGGTCGCTCCTGCGCGGCCACCGGGCACGATCTGCCTCCGGCGCGATCCGGTCGCCGCGTCTGTCAGGCAGGAACACGGCCCGTCATTTGACGAGGCGCATCGTGTCCGACTTCTTCATCCTCTCGTCGCAGGTGACCGTGTATTTAAAGTCCTGAAAGTTGCGGTCGCCGCCATCCTCCCAACTGACGGCCTCGCCGTTCGCCTTTCCGCATGCCCCTTCCCTGCGCATCCGGTCTTCGACGTCTGGGCCGTCGGAATCGTAGGATTTGACGGTCACGCCGGGTCCGCTCCGGTTCCCCTTGAGTGTCACGTCCTCGTAGACGACCATCTCGTAGCCGTAACTCGAATACTCCCCGACATTGATGGTGTGGGTCCGGTTGAGGTCCGGCCTCACGGTCGCAGACGTCCATCCCAACTGGGGGTGCTTGGACGTAACGTCGTAGCTGAGAACCAATTCGCGCCGGGTCTTCCTGCCGGAGGCATCCCGCGTGAAGAAGTAGATGTCCTTGTCGAACGCGCCGCTCACGGCCGTCGGCTTGAACGTGGCGGACACGATCTTCTTCTCCATGCTCGGCTCGACCGCTGCGACCGCTCCGAACTTGATCGTCTCCATGCCGAACATCTGCAACATGAGCGCCGGCTGTTCCGCGACGGCCCGCCCGGCCATCCCGCCTTCGCCATTCTCGAAGAAGGTCAGCTCCGATACCTCGATGCCGTTGAGATTGTTCGCAAACAGCATTCTTGCCCGGGTTTCGTCGAACTCGTCCGACTCGCCGTAACCGCCGAGAAGGGCGGTATCGAGGGCATTCTGGATATCGCTGCGCCCGCTATAGGCCATCCCGTAACTGAGGGCTCCGCCCATGGCCATCACCATGACCGGCATGGCGAGCGCGCATGCGAGGATCATGTTTCCGGACCGATCGGAGCGGAATTTTTCGAAGATCGTCATGACACAAACACACATCGGAAGGCGCGGAACGGCGCGGACCCTCGGATGGTTAGGTGACAAGCTTGACTGGCATGTTAACGGTGCGGCATCTCGCCTTCCGCTCCGTATGTCAGGGTAAACTGTACGTTATCGTCTGTTACGATATGACCTCGAACCGGACCGGCCTTACGCGGCGGAGCGAGTGCGGGCCTCGAGTGGTGACGAGCCCGACAAGGCGAGACGCGGGCGCGAACGGCCTTTGTCCGCAGGGATGTCGCCGGCGGATCGCCGCCCGCCTTTCGCCCGCCTCGCCCCTCGGCTAGAAAACCGCATGACGAACGACGAAGCCGATCTCTCCTGGCGCCGCGAGGCGATCTCTCTCCTGCGCTTCTATAGCGAAGCCGGGATCGAGATCTTCGTGGACGAGGCACCCCGAGACCGGTTCGCCGAAACGCTTGCCGAAGTCGAACGCCGCCGCGGGGCGGGCAGCGGTCAGGAAGCCGGGATGCCGGCTCGCGCGCGCATGGCCGCCCCGCCCCCCTCCGCCGGCTCATCCCCGTCAGCCTCAGCCGGCGAGAGCGACCGGCGCGGCGCCGGTGACCCCGCCCGCGAGGCGAGGCGGACCGATGCCGGGAGCTCCTCCCCGCAGATCGGCCTGAACCTTTCGGAGGATGCGCTGATCGCGGATGGGCGCGAACGCGCCCGGTCCGCGCGAACGCTTGCCGAACTTCAGGAGGCGCTGCGCTCCTTCGAGGGATGCGGCCTGCGCGTCACCGCCAAGACCTGCGTCTTCGGAAACGGACGCGAGGATGCCGACCTGATGCTCGTCGGCGAGGCACCCGGCCGGGAGGAGGATCTCGCCGGCGAACCCTTCGTCGGCAGATCCGGCCGGTTGCTCGATCGCATGCTGCAGGCGATCGGGCTCGACCGGGCCGATGTCCGCGTCACGAACACGGTTCCCTGGCGCCCGCCGGGCAACCGGCCGCCGACGCCGATGGAAACGGCGATGTGCCTTCCCTTCGTCCAGCGCCAGATCGAACTCGTCTCCCCGAAGGTTCTCGTCTGCCTCGGCAATCCCGCCTCCAAGGCGCTTCTCGATGCCGACGAAGGCATCCTGCGGCTGCGCGGCAAATGGAAGAGCTATACGATGCATATGAGCGAGGGCGGTCAGATCCCGGCCATCGCCATGCTCCACCCCGCCTATCTGCTTCGCAATCCCATCCAGAAGCGCCTCGCCTGGCGCGATCTCCTGGCGCTTCAGCAGAAGCTTTCGGAGCTCACGGCTTCGTGATCACGCCGCCGGTGCGGTACGAGATCCGGCGAAAGCACCGTTGGAACGGCGCTTTATCGCGGTCCATGTCCGTTCCGAGACGGCGGTCCACGGCTGAGGCAACGAGGTTTGCCCGATTGCCCCTCGCCTCCGCCCGATTTCGCGGTTAAGGCCGCGCCGCCGGGGCGTGCGGATCGCACCCGGCCTGATGCGAGGTTCCCATGCACCTGACCCGGCAAATCGTTCCGATCGGCGCACTTCTGTTCTCGACTTTCTTCCTGATGGCGGGAGCGGGGCTGCAGGGCATTCTTCTTCCGGTCCGTGGCGCGATCGAGGGCTGGTCGGCCTACGAGATCGGTCTTCTGGGAACGAGCTACGCGATCGCCTTCACGGGGGCCTGCGTCATCATGCCGATCGTGGTGCGTTCGGCCGGCCATGTGCGCACCTTCTCCTCGCTCTCGGCGCTTCTCGCCATCGCGATCCTGCTCTGCGCCCTGATCGTCGATCCGATCGCCTGGATCCTGTTCCGGGCCATGGGCGGCCTGGCGCTGGCCGGCTGCTACATGATCGTGGAAAGCTGGCTCAACGAGCGGGTGACCAACGAGACGCGCGGCGCAATCTTCTCGCTCTACATGGTCGTCACCATGGCCGCGATGATGGGCGGCCAGTTCGTGATGCCCCTCGCCGATCCGGCGATGGCCGGCGCGTTCATGCTCTGCGCGATCATGTTCTGCATGGGCGTCATCCCGACGGCTCTCTCGCGCGCCAAGTCGCCGACGCCGCTCTCCAATGTGCGGATCGATGTCGGGCTTCTGTTCCGCAATTCGCCGGTGGGCGCCGTCGGCGTCCTGCTGGCGGGCGTCATGTCCGGCGCATGGAACAACATGGCGCCGGTCTTCGGACAGCAGATCGGCCTGTCCACGACCGAGATCGCTTCGCTGACGGTCGTCGCGATGGCCGGCGGCATTGTCTTCCAGATCCCCCTTGGCCGCCTCTCGGACAAGGTGGACCGGCGCTATGTGATGGTCGGGATCGGTGCGATCGGCATCGTCATCGCCGCCCTCGGCGCCCAGATCGGTGCATCCGGGGCCTCGCTCCTCCTCGTCGGCGCCTTCGTCGTCGGCGGCGTGGTCTATCCGTCCTATTCCCTCGCGGTCGCCCATTCGAACGACTACGCGGACCCCAACGACTTCATCAAGATCTCGAGCGGCCTTCTGATTCTCTACGGCGTCGGAACCATGATCGGACCGCTCTATGCCGCCTATCTGATGGACCTCTTCGGCCCGATCGGCATCTTCCAGTCGGTGGGATCGGCAGCGGCCCTCTATGCGGCCTATGCCTTCTTCCGAACCTTCCGCCGGGTCGCGCCTTCCTCCGAGCAGCGCTCCGACTTCCAGACGATCCCGCTCGCCCGCACCCAGACGCCGGTCACCTTCTCGCTCGATCCGCGTTTCGACACGGGCGAGGAACCCGATCCGGATGCCGTGGACGAGGATGTGCCGGAGGGGGACGTGACGGAAGGCGGCGCGCCGGAGGCGGACGCAACCGTTTCGAAGGCGACGCCGGAGCCGGACGCGCCCGAAGCAGGCGAGGACGCCGGGAAGGCCGGGGAGCCGAAGGACCGGACACCGGCCGGCTGATGGGCGGGGACAAGCGGGCGCCGGGGCGCAGATCTTGAAGTACCGATCCTCGGTCAAGAGCCGGCCGCCGGTCCGGCTTTGTCTCGTGGGGGCGGGCCACGCTCACGTGGAGGTTCTTCGCGCCCTTGCCGAACGCCCCGAGCCGGGCATCGCCCTCACCCTCGTGACGCCGCACGAGCGAACGCCCTATTCAGGCAGCCTGCCCGGCTATCTCGCCGGCTTCTACACGGCGTCGCAGATGACGATCGATGCGAAGGGGCTTGCCCGAAGGGCGGGCGCGAGGCTCCATCTCGAGCGCGCCGTGGGTCTCGATCCAGACGTGTGCCGGCTCGAGACCGAGAGCGGCGAGAGGCTCGACTACGATCTCCTCAGCCTCGATATCGGCTCCCTGCCCGGGCGTGGAGCGGGTGAGCCCGGCATTCCCGTCAAACCGATCGACCGCTTCACCGAAACGGTCGATCGCATCCTCGCCGATGCGCGCTCGGGCAACGGGCCGTTTCGCCTCGCGGTGGTCGGAACCGGCGCGGCCGGCGTGGAACTCGCCTTCGCCTTCCTCACCCGGCTTCCACGCGAACTCGGTGGGCGCCAATTCGAGATCCTGCTCATCGGCGAGGAGGAGGAAATCCTGTCCGATCGTTCGCCCCGCACGCGGGTCCGACTGACGCGAACGCTTCGCAGCAAGGGTATCGAGCCGGTTATCGGATCGCGGGTGGAGCGGGCCGAGGCCGGCCGCCTGATCCTTGCGAACGGGCGCGAGATCGTCGCCGACACGATCGTCTGGGCCGTGACGAGCCGGGCGCCGTCATGGCTCGAACGGACCGGCCTCAGCCTCGATGCCGGAGGCTTCGTTGAAGTCGATAAGGCCCTTCGCAGCCTCTCCCATCCGAACGTCTTTGCAGCGGGCGACGTCGCCTCGCTCCCCGATCCGCGTCCCAAGGCCGGCGTCTTCGCGGTACGGGAAGGACCGATCCTCGCGCGTAATCTGAGGGCCGCGGCGCTCGGCGGCTCCTTGCGGTCCTTCCGTCCCCAGTCCGACTGGCTCAACCTTCTTTCCACCGGCGACGGGCGGGCGGTCGCCGACAAATGGGGAATTTCCCTCGAAGGCGCATGGGTCTGGCGCTGGAAGGACTGGAACGACCGGCGCTTCGTCGAGCGTTACAATCGCTTCGCCGGTTCGTCCGCGGAACGCAATCGGAGCGGTCGGGTGTGAAACCGGTTCGCGTCCGGCGCCTCCGCACCCGGGCCACGGCGCGCGTCCCGCGCTTTGAGCCACGGGATCAAACCTCAGCTGCCGGCGCCCACATAGCGCTCGATCAGATCGCTGACCTCGGCGTCGCGCTCGCGCGAGGACGGGCCGCCGAGGACGACCACGATGAGCCGGCGGCCGTCGCGGTTGACGGAGGCGACGAGGTGGGAGCCCGCATCGTTGATGTAACCGGTCTTGATCCCGTCGACGCCGCGCACCTTGCCGAGCAGCTTGTTCGTCGCGCGATAGGTGCGCCCATCATATTCGTAGGACTGGATCTGGAACAGCGAGGCGCGCTCGGGAAAGCGGGACAAGAGCGCGCGTCCGAGGATCGCCATGTCGCGCGCGCTGGAGGCCTGGCGGGGGTCCGGAAGCCCCGAGGCGTTGACGAACTGGGTGTGGTTCATGCCGAGGGAGCGCGCCTTGCGCGTCATGGCATCGGCGAAGGCGGCTTCGCTGCCACCGAGATTTTCCGCGACGGCGGTCGCGACGTCGTTGGCCGATCGCACGGCGAGCGCGGTCATGGCGAGGCGCACGGGAATGGACTGGCCGGGTTTGGCACCGAGCTTGGACGGCGGCTTGGAAGCGGCGTTCTCGCTGATCTGGATCGGCGTATCCTCGGAGATCTGGCCGTTCCGAAGCGCCTCGAAGATCATGTAGAGCGTCATCATCTTCGTGAGGGAGGCCGGATAGCGCAGCGCGTCCGCCTCGTCTTCGTAGAGCGTGCGACCCGTCCGGTAGTCCACGACGAGGGCCGAATGGCCCCGGCGCTCGATCTGGCTGTAGGCGATCGGAGCATGGGCCTCAGTGGGCGGCAGCAGGCCTTCGGCCGTCAGCTGCGAGGACTGGCAGCCGGCGAGAAGCGCCATGGACATCGCGACTGCGCAGAGGCGCGCGACGAGACCGTGGGTGCGGCCTGCCGAAGTGAAGCGCGCCATGTGCAATACCCTCTTGCCGCGATGATCCGGGCCCTTCGGGCCGACACGCCGATGCGGGTGGAACGCGAACGGCGTCAGTCATTTAACAGGTCGAACCTTGCGCGAGGAGGACATCCGGCACCCATGCGCGCAACGAGCGCCGGACGCGCTGCGACACACGGCCGTCTCGACGAACCGGACGGCCCGCGGTAAATCTTGCGTGCAAAATGCACGCCATCCCGGTCTTGCCACGGGAAAGCCTTGATATCGGCACGGTCCTCGTCTTTGATCGATTCCAGACAAGGTTCGGGAACGTTCACGATGGCGCTCGAAGAGACGAGACGGGTAGGCTCCTTCGTGGGCGCGGTCGAAACCGGACCGCGCCGGGTGGCCGGCTTGCACCCCGTTCCCCAGCTTCGCGTCGGCTTTCTCCTCGCCAACAACTTCACGCTGACGGCGCTCTCCCTCTTCATCGACACGCTGCGCCTTGCAAGCGACGATCGCGACCGCTCGCGCCAGATCCGGTGCGCGTGGTCGATCATGGCACCGCGTCCCGAACCGCTGCGCTCCAGCTGCGGGGTCTCGCTCACCCGGACCTGCGGTCTCGTCGACCCGGAAAACTTCGACTACGTGGTCGTCGTCGGCGGCCTTCTCGACGGCGGCGAACAGGTGGATCGCGGCGTTCTGGGCTATCTGGAACAGTGCGATGCAGCCGGAATCACGCTCATCGGCGTGTGTACGGGCTCCTTCGTGCTCTCGCGGGCGGGGCTCATGAAGGGGCGGCAGACCTGCGTCTCATGGTTTCACGCGGAGGATTTCGCGGCCGAATTTCCCGATCAGACGCCGGATGCCGAGCGGCTGTTCATCGACGACGGAAACCGGATCACCTGCGCCGGCGGCGGGGGTGTCGCCGATCTCGCGGCCTATCTCGTCGCCCGCCATGTCAGCAGGGACGCCGCCAAGAAGAGCCTTCACGTGCTGCAGCTCCAGGATGCGCGGCGCGGCCACGACGCCCAGCCCCATGGCGGCCCGGCGGCAACCGATTCGCGCGTGCGCCGCGCGATCCTCATGATGGAAACCCATGTGAGCGAGCCGCTCGCCGTCGATACGATCGCGATCCGGCTGAACCTGTCGGGCCGGCAGCTCGAACGCCTGTTCCGCACGACGCTCGGGCAGGCACCGGCCGCCGTCTATCGCCGGATCAGGCTCGAACACGCAAGGCGGCTTCTCGAGACGACCGCCAAGCCGGTGACGGAAATCGCCATCGAGACCGGCTTTTGCGACGGCGCCCATTTCGCCCAGAGCTTCCGGGCGGCCTTCGGCCTCTCCCCCAAGCTCGCCCGCACGAAGGGCCGTATCCCGGTCGAGGAGCCCGCGCCGGCCGATTGACCGGGGCGGTTCTCGCGGGGGCTGCCTTTGTTACCCGACCGCGTCAGGCGGCGGCGATCGAGGCTTCCGCGTCGCCCAGATCGAACCTGAAGCTTTCGAAGGCGGCCGGATTGACGCCCGGCAGGGTCTCGATCGCGGGTTTGGCGAAGTGGTAGCCCTGCATGAGGCGAACGCCCGCAGCCCTCAGCGTCGTCGCCTCGGCATGGGTCTCGATGCCTTCGGCAAGGACGACGATATCCAGTTCGCGCGCCACGTAGAGAATGGCCGAGAGGATCGCCTGGCGGGCCCGCGAGGTGTCGATGCCACGGATCAGATGCATGTCGATCTTGATGAGATCGGGCTGGAAATCGGCCAGAAGGCCGAGACCCGCATAGCCTGCCCCGAAATCGTCAAGCGCGGTGGTGAAGCCGTTCCGCCGATACTCCTCGATGATCCTGCGCAGATGAGCGACATCGTTCATCTGCTCGCCTTCGGTGAATTCGAACATGATCGAGGTGAGCGGGAACCGGCTCTTGCGGGCAGCCGAAAGCGTCGCGCGCAGGCAGGCGGCAGGCTCGTAGACCGCGTTGGGCAGGAAGTTGATCGACAGGAAGCTGCCTTCCGCCGGGAAGATGCGCGAGGCGATCTCGATCGCCTTGGTCCGGCAGGCCTGGTCGAACCGGTAGCGCTGCTCCTCGGTCACCTTGGAGAGGATCGTATAGGCGCCCTCGCCCGCCAAGCCGCGGATCAGGGCTTCGTAGCCCCAGACCCTCTCATCGACGACGTCGACGATCGGCTGGAACGCCATGGTGAACGAGAAGTCGAGGGGCTTGGAGGTCCGGCATCCTGGGCACTGCTCGCTCATCGGCGTGATCACCTCCGTTTCTGACATGGGTGTCTTCAAAGGCTGCGTTATCTCAGATCGCAGCTTAAGCCTTCGATAAGGCGGGTTCCGGAAACTGAAGGGTTTCGAGAGCCGACTAACGGTTTTCTTCCTTTCATCAGCAGTTGCACGACCAGTCGCCTTCGCAGCGCACAAGGGGCGAACCGCAACTTCGAGGGGACCAAACACCCTTGTCGCGGACCGGTTACGGGGGTTCGCAGCCGATGGAACAGGGGACTAAATCGCTGCATTCACGGCATTTCTCTTCGCTGATGCCGAAAATTTTTGCAGTGCAGCAAATCGAACAAAGCTGTCGCATTCTCAATGGCGGGCGACGGATTTTCGACAGTTTCGTATGGTTCGAAATGCGACACCGAACTTGTCTCAACGGGGGTCCGTCCTATGCGCCGCTTCTCGCTCGCTTCGCTTCTTCAGGAATCGACCAAGGGTCACACCGGCTGGGAGCGCCAATGGCGCGCACCGGAACCCAAGAAGCATTACGACGTCGTCATCGTCGGCGGCGGCGGACACGGTCTCGCGACGGCCTATTATCTCGCCACGGTCCACGGCGTCACCAATGTCGCCGTGATCGAGAAGGGCTGGATCGGCGGCGGCAATACCGGCCGCAACACGACGATCATCCGCTCGAACTATCTCTTCGACGAGTCGGCCGCGCTCTACAATCACGCGATGAACCTGTGGGAAGGCCTCTCCCAGGAACTCAACTACAACATCATGTTCTCCCAGCGCGGCGTCCTGATGCTCGCGCACAACCATCACGACGTCGTCACCTTCAAGCGCCACGTCTATGCCAACCGCCTCAACGGCGTCGACAACGAGTGGCTGACGACCGAGGAGTGCAAGGCGTTCTGTCCGCCCCTCGATACCTCGCGGAACATCCGCTACCCGGTCATGGGCGGCGCTCTCCAGAGGAAGGGCGGCACCGCCCGCCACGATGCGGTCGCCTGGGGCTATGCCCGCGGCGCCGACGCCCGCGGCGTCGACATCATCCAGAACTGCGAGGTCACCGGTCTCCAGCGCAATGCCGACGGGTCGGTGAAGGCGGTCGAGACGACGCGCGGCACGATCTCCTGCAACAAGGTCGGCGTCGTCGCGGCCGGTCACACCGGCGTCGTCATGGGCCGCTTCGGCCTGCGCATGCCGGTGGAGAGCGTGCCGCTCCAGGCGCTCGTCTCCGAGCCGGTCAAGCCGGTCTTCCCCTGCGTCGTCATGTCGAACGCCGTCCACGCCTACATCTCCCAGTCGGACAAGGGCGAGCTCGTCATCGGCGCGGGCACCGACCAGTACAACTCCTATTCCCAGCAGGGCGGCATCCACGTCACCAACCACACGCTGGACGCCATCTGCGAACTCTTCCCGCAGTTCACGCGCATGCGGATGCTGCGCTCCTGGGGCGGCATCGTCGACGTGACGCCGGACCGCTCCCCGATCCTGTCGAAGACGCCGATCAAGAACCTGTTCGTCAATTGCGGCTGGGGCACCGGCGGCTTCAAGGCGACGCCGGGTTCGGGCCACGTCTTCGCCCACATGCTGGCGACGGGCGAGCCGCACCGGATCAACGCGCCCTTCAGCCTCGACCGGTTCCGCACCGGCACCCTCATCGACGAAGCGGCCGCTGCCGCCGTGTCCCACTGACCGCTGCCGAAGAAGGAACGGATCGATGCTACTGCTTGAGTGTCCCTATTGCGGCAAGCGCGCCGAGAGCGAGTTCCACTGCGGCGGCGAGGCCCATATCGCACGGCCCGAGACGCCGGCCGAGCTCGATGACCAGGCCTGGGCGGAATATCTCTACTACCGCACCAATCCCAAGGGCCTGCATGCCGAGCGCTGGCAGCATCGCCATGGCTGCGGGCGCTGGTTCAACGCCCTGCGCGACACCGTGAGCGACAAGGTCGTCGAGACCTACAAGATGGGCGAGCCCCGTCCCGACGCCTCGAACGCGAACATCCCCGATCCCGCCAAAGTGCGCTCCGCCTGAAGGTTGAACGATCATGAGCCAGCCCTTCCGCATTCAGTCCGGCGGCCACATCGACCGCTCCAAGCCGATCTCGGTCTCGTTCAACGGCAAGACCCTCAACGGCTATCGCGGCGATACCGTCGCCTCCATGCTGCTCGCCTCCGGCTCGCATCTGGCCGGTCGCTCGTTCAAGTATCACCGCCCGCGCGGCATTCTGAGCCACGGCTCGGATGAGCCCAATGCGCTGCTCTCGGTCGACTGGCGCCCGGAAAAGGGCAAGGGCCGGCGCGATCCGAACAATCGCGCCTCGGTCGTCGAGGCGCGCAACGGGCTGAAGACCGAGACCCAGAACCACTGGCCCTCGCTCGAGCGCGACGTGGGTGCGCTCAACGACATCCTGTCGCCGGTCTTCGTCGCCGGTTTCTACTACAAGACCTTCATGTGGCCACGCAGCGCCTGGGAAAAGGTCTACGAGCCGGTGATCCGCCGTGCCGCCGGCCTCGGCGAAGCCCCCGAGGTCGCCGATCCCGATCGCTACGCCAACCGCCACGCCTATGCCGACATCCTGGTCGTCGGCGCCGGCCCCGCAGGCCTGTCGGCCGCGCTCGCGGCGTCCGAGGACGGCTCAAGCCGCGTCCTTCTCGCCGACGAGGGCTTCCTCTTCGGCGGCGCGCTCCTCAACGATGCGACCTCGACCATCGACGGCAAGCCCGCCAAGGCCTGGGTCGACGAGATGGTCGCAACTCTCGATGCCCGCGAGAATGTCGTTCTCCTGCCGCGCACGACGGTCTTCGGCTACTACAACCACAACCACGTCGCGATGGTCGAGCGCGTCGCCGATCACCGCGACGACGCGCTCGAGGGTCTTGCCCGCGAGCGCCTCTGGCAGGTGCGCGCCGGCAAGGTCATCATTGCCGCCGGCAGCCACGAGCGTCCGCTCGTCTTCGAGAACAACGACCGGCCCGGCATCATGTTGGCCGAGAGCGCCCGCGCCTTCATCAACCGCTATGCCGTCAAGCCGGGCAACCGCATGGTCGTCGCCACCTCCGGCGCCTCGGCCTATCGCACGGCTCTCGACGCCAAGGCCGCCGGCATCGCGGTCACGATCGTCGACATCCGTCTCGGCGAGGATTGCGGCACCGAGCTCGCCGAGGCGCGCGAGGCCGGGATCGAGGTCCTGACCGGCCACACGGTCGTCAAGGCGCTCGGCAAGGCCCGCGTCACCGGCCTCATCGTCGCCCCGCTCGGCAAGACCGGCGGTGTCGGCACCCGGCGCACGCTCGAATGCGACACCGTCGCCATGTCCGGCGGCTGGACGCCGTCGGTCCACCTGTTCTCCCAGTCGCGCGGCAAGCTCGTCTTCGATGCCGATATCGACGCCTTCCTGCCCGGCCAGTCGGTGCAGAACGAGGTTTCGGCCGGCGCCTGCCACGGCATCTACGATCTCTCGGCCATCATCGCCGACGGCGCGAAGGCCGGCGGCGGCAGCCGCGAGGTGACCGCGAGCGCGACCTTCACCGGCTTCCAGCCGGTGCGCGTCCTGCCGACCGACGAGGATCCGAAGAAGGTGAAGGCCTTCGTCGACTTCCAGAACGACGTGACGGCCAAGGACATCAAGCTTGCGGTGCGCGAGGGCTTCGAATCGATCGAGCACGTCAAGCGCTACACCACCACGGGCATGGCGACCGATCAGGGCAAGACGTCCAACATGAACGCCCTCGGTCTCGTGGCGGGTCTTCTCGACCGGCCGCTGCCGGCGATCGGCACCACCACCTTCCGCCCGCCCTACACGCCCGTCACCTTCGGCGCGCTCGTCGGCCCCTCGCGCGAGGAGCGGTTCGAGCCGGTCCGCAAGACCGCGATCGACGGCTGGGCCGAGGCCCAGGGCGCTGAGTTCGAGCCGGTCGGCCAGTGGCGCCGCGCCCACTACTTCCCGCGCTCGGGCGAGGACATGCATGCGGCCGTCAACCGGGAATGCAAGGCGGTCCGCACCTCGGTCGGCATCTTCGACGCCTCGACCCTCGGCAAGATCGAGGTCGTCGGCCCCGATGCCGCCGAGTTCATGAACCGCATGTACACCAATGCCTGGACCAAGCTGAAGGTCGGCGGCTGCCGCTACGGCCTCATGCTCGGGGAGAACGGCTTCGTGATGGACGACGGCGTCGTCGCGCGCCTGGCCGAGGACCGCTTCCACGTGACCACCACCACGGGCGGCGCGGCACGGGTCTTCCAGCACATGGAAGACTATCTCCAGACCGAGTGGCCGGATCTCGACGTCTTCATCACCTCGATCACCGAGCAGTACGCGGTGATCGCGCTTCAGGGTCCGAACGCCAAGAAGGTTCTCGAACCCTTCGTGTCGGACATCGACATGTCGGAGGATGCCTTCCCCCATATGTCGGTGCGCGAAGGCTTCATCTGCGGCGTGCCGACCCGCCTCTTCCGCGTCTCCTTCACGGGCGAGGCCGGCTTCGAGGTGAACGTTCCGGCCGATTATGCGGCGGCGGTGTGGAAGGCGCTCTACGAAGAGGGCCGGAAATACGACATCACGCCCTACGGCACCGAGACGATGCACGTCCTTCGCTGCGAGATGGGCTTCATCATCGTCGGCCAGGAGACCGACGGAACGGCGACGCCGGACGATGTCGGCCTGTCGGGCCTCGTCTCGAAGGTGAAGCCGGACTTCGTCGGCAAGCGCTCCCTGTCGCGCCCGGACATCCTGCGCAAGGACCGCAAGCAGCTCGTGGGCGTCCTCGCCAAGGATCCGAAGGAGGTGCTGGACGAGGGCGCGATGGTCGTCGACGATCCGACCGCCCCGGTGCCGATGCCGATCGCGGGCCATGTCACGTCGAGCTATCATTCGTCCAATTGCGGCCGGTCGATCGCCATGGCCATGGTCAAGGGCGGGCGCGACCGGATCGGAGAGACCGTCTGGGTGACGACGCCGAAGGGCTTCACCGAAGCGGTGATCGCGACATCCGTATTCTACCAGCACGAGAAGGAATCGATCGATGCTTGAGGTCAATCTCGCAAAGCGCGCCCCGGCCGTCTTCCTCGCCGAACAGGCCGGCAGGGGTCCGATCGACATCGTGCTCCAGCCGACGATGGGGCGTCTCTCCTTCCGCGCGAAGGAGGCCGCACTCGAGGGTCGCTCCGAGGTGTCCGGTCTCGCCGTGGACGGCGCCATCAACACCCGGCGCGAGAACGGCGATCTCGCCGCGATGCGCCTCGGTCCCGACGAGTGGATGTTCCTGTGCGACGACGGCGAGGTCGACAACCTTGCCGAGCGCATCGCCGAGGAGATGTCCGGCAAGGCCTTCTCGCTCGTCGACGTCTCCCACCGGGACGTGACCTTCGAGGTGAGCGGAGCGGCCTCGGACGCCGTGATCGCGTCGGGCTCGCCCCTCGATCTCTCGCTCGAGGCCTTCCCCGTCGGCATGGCGACCCGCACGATCTTCGCGAAAAGCGACATCGTTCTCGCCCGCCTGTCGCAGACCACCTGGCAGGTCACCTGCTGGCGTTCCTTCGCGACTTATGTACAGGGTTATCTGGCTGATGCCGCAAAGGATTTCGCGGTCGCCTGAACCAGGGGCGGCTCCCCGCGAGCCGCCTTCCCCAAGGGAGCCGGAATGGGCCGGCGACCTCATCGTCCTCTTCGGAGACACACCATGTTCGATCTTGTCTCGCAGTTGACCCACCGCAAGAAGGGCCACACCCTCGAAGCCCCCTTCTATCTCGACCCGGACGTGTTCGCGGCCGACATGGAGATCATCTTCGGCCAGCACTGGCTGTTCGTCGGCGTCGATGTCGACGTTCCGGAGCCGGGCGACGTGATGATGGTGAAGATCGGCGAGACCGAGATCGCGATCGTGCGCGACGACGACGGAGAGATCCGCGCCTTCCACAATGTCTGCCGCCATCGCGGCGCGCGCCTCGTCCACGAGGAGAAGACCACGGTCGGCAATCTCGTCTGCCGCTATCACTCCTGGGTCTACAACCTCAACGGCGAGCTCATCCACGCCGAGCACATGGGCGAGAACTTCGACAAGTCCTGCCACGGCCTGAAGCCGGTGCATGTGCGCTCGCTCGAAGGCCTGCTCTTCATCTGCCTCGCCGAGAATCCGCCCCAGGATTTCGACGAGATGGAGCGGCAGATGGCGCCCTATCTCGCGCCCCACAACCTGCGCGAGGCCAAGATCGCCTACCAGCACGACCTCATCGAGGAGGGCAACTGGAAGCTGACGATGGAGAACAACCGCGAGTGCTATCACTGCGGCGCGAACCATCCCGAACTCACCGTTCCGCTCTTCGCCTACGGCTTCGGCTTCGATCCCAAGGAGCTCGAGCCGCACGAGCGCGAGCATGCGGAAAACTATGCCTGCATGCTCAACGACAACCATGCCGAATGGGAGGCCCAGGGCCTGCCGTCGAAGGAGATCGACCGCCTCGACGACATGGTCACGAGCTTCAGGACCGAGCGCCTGCCGCTCGCGGGTGCCGGCGAGAGCCACACCATGGACACCAAGCGCGCCTGCAAGAAGCTCATGGGCTCCATGACCAATGCCAAGGCCGGCGCTCTCCACTTCTGGACGCAGCCCAATTCCTGGCATCACTTCATGGGCGACCATGCCGTGGTCTTCTCGGTCCTGCCGATCGATGCCGAGCGCTCCGTGCTTCGCACGAAGTGGCTCGTCCACAAGGACGCCCAGGAGGGGATCGACTACGATCTCGAAAACCTGATCGGCGTCTGGATGGCGACCAACCAGCAGGACGGCGAACTCGTCGGCTACTGCCAGCAGGGCGTTCGCGGCAAGGGCTACGTCCCCGGCCCCTACTCGCCGCACACCGAAATGCTGGTGGAGAAATGCACCAACTGGTATGTCGGCCGGATGCTCGCCCATCTGGCCAAGACCAGAGCCGTCGCCTGACGATGCGGGGGCGGACGCGAGATTTCCGCCCCTGACATTCAACGCCTCTCGAGACAGGTGAACGCCATGGACATGCCAGAGCCGAAGATCGCGCCCGTTCCCACCGGCTATTATCGCTGGGAGCCGGAAGAGGACGACGTCCTCATCTGCCGTGCCGTGCGCAACGAGACCCACGACGTGAAGACCTTCATCTTCGCGCCGCGTTTCAAGCGCCAGTTCGAGTTCGTCTCCGGGCAGTTCATGACGTTCGAGTTCGAGATCGGCGGCGAGACGATCCATCGCTGCTACACGATCTCCTCGCCTCCCTCCCGTCCCGACACGATCTCGATCACGGTCAAGCGCGTGCCGGGCGGGCCCGTCTCCAACTGGCTTCACGACGAGTTCCAGGAAGGCATGATGCTGCGCTGCACCGTCCCCATGGGCGAGTTCAGCTGGGCCGGCGAGACGCAGTCCAAATATCTCTTCATCTCCGGCGGCTCCGGCATCACGCCGATGATGGCGATGACACGGTCGGCCTTCGATCACGCGCTGATCGCCGATATCGAATTCATCCATGCGGCGCGCACGCCCGCCGACATCATCTTCCGCGAAGAGCTCGAATTCATGGGCGCTCGCAACCACTCGATCAAGCCGACCTTCATCTGCGAGGACGACTCCAAGTTCGAGCGCTGGCCCGGCTATCGCGGCCGGCTGGACATCGCCAAGCTGGAGATGATCTGCCCGGACTTCCGCTCCCGTTCGATCTATGTCTGCGGCCCGGCTCCCTTCATGAAGGCGGTACGGCAGATGGTGAAGGGCGCCGGCTTCGAGATGAGCCGGTATTTCGAGGAGAGCTTCAACTTCGATTCCTTCACCGAGGAAGCGCAGGAGCAGATCGTCGAGGCGACCGAAGTCATCGAGACGCCGCTGAAGGTCTATCAGGTCGAGTTCACCAAGACCGGCCGCACGGTCGAGTGCCCCGAGAACCTGACGGTGCTGGAAGCCGCGCGCCGCGCCGGTATCCGCGTCCCCTCCTCCTGTTCGAAGGGCCTGTGCGGAACCTGCAAGTCGCAGGTCAAGTCCGGCGAACTTGACATGAAGCATTCGGGCGGCATCCGCCAGCGCGAGATCGATGCCGGCAAGGCGCTCCTGTGCTGCGCCAAGCCCCTCAGCGATCTCGTCATCGAACGCTGATCCACCGAACCGTCCTCGATCCCGCAGGAGAGCGCACCCCATGATCGCGAATGCCGAAGCTCTGCTCAAACCCCTGACGATCAAGGGAATGACGATCCGCAACCGGGTCATGTCGACGTCTCACGCGCCCTCCTTCGGCAAGGACGGCAAGCCGCAGGAGCGCTATCAGCTCTATCACGAGGAGAAGGCCAAGGGCGGCATCGGCCTGTCGATGTTCGGCGGATCGTCCTCGGTCTCCCTCGACAGCCCGGCAACGCCCTGGAACCAGATCTCGGTCGCCGACGACAGCGTCGTTCCGTTCTTCCAGAGCTTCTCGGAGCGGATGCACAAGCACGGCGCCAAGCTGATGATCCAGCTGACCCATATGGGCCGGCGCACCAAGTGGGATACGGAGAACTGGCTGCCGGTGAAGTCGGCCTCGGTGACCCGCGAGCCCGCGAGCCGCTCGGTCTCCAAGGCGCTCGAGCAGGAGGAGATCGACCGGATCGTCCGCGACTTCGCCTCGGCCGCCCGCCGCTGCAAGGAAGGCGGACTCGACGGCTGCGAGATCTCGGCCGCCCACGGCCATCTCGTCGACCAGTTCTGGTCGCCCAACAGCAATCATCGCACCGATAAGTATGGCGGCAGCCTCGAGAACCGCATGCGGTTCGGCATCGAGGTCCTGTCGGCCATGCGCGAGGCGGTCGGAGACGACTACGTCATCGGCATGCGCATGTCCGGCGACGAACTCCTGAAGGGCGGGCTCACCGCCGAGGATCTCATCACGATCGCCACCGAATATGCCAATCGCGGGCTCGTCGACTTCCTCAACGTGATGGGTGGCCAGGCGCGCGATCATCTCGCCCACGCCGTCTCCCTGCCCAACATGTCCTTCCCCGTCGCGCCCTATCTGCCGATCGCCTCGGCGGTGAAGCGCGAGGTGGACATCCCGATCTTCCACGCCCAGCGCGTCACCGATCTCGCCACCGGCGCGCGAGCGGTCGCCGAAGGCCATGTGGACATGATCGCGATGACGCGCGCGCACATCGCCGATCCCCATCTCATCAAGAAGCTGTCGGAGGGCCGCGCCGACGACATCCGCCAGTGCATCGGCTACGGCTACTGCATCGACCGCATCTATGTCGGCAAGGACGCCCTGTGCATCCAGAACGCGGCCACCGGCCGCGAGGCGACCATGCCGCACGTGATCCAGAAGGCCGAGGTGAAGAAGCGCGCCGTGGTCGTCGGCGGCGGCGTCGGCGGCCTCGAGGCGGCCCGGGTGCTCGCCGAACGCGGTCACGAGGTCACGCTTTTCGAGAAGTCGGACAGGCTCGGCGGCCAGGTTCTCACCGCTGCCAAGGCCACCTGGCGCGAGGCACTCACCGGCATTCCGCGCTGGCTGGTCGCCCAGGTGCAGAAGCTCGGCGTCGATATCCGCCTCAACACCGCCGCCGACGATGCGGCGATCGCGGCGCTGTCGCCGGATATCGTCATCATGGCGACGGGCGGCCTGCCCCATCTCGGCGAAGTGCCGGGGGCCGAGCATGCCGTCTCCACCTGGGACGTCCTCGAAGGCAGGGTGGAGCCCGCCGGCACCGTCCTCGTCTTCGACGATATCGGCGAGCACAACGCCGTCTCCACCGCCGAGCATCTGGCCAAGAAGGGCTGCCTCGTGGAACTCGCAACCCATGACCGCATGGTGGGCGAGGAGATCGGCGGCACCAACCAGCCGGTGCATCTGCGCGAGCTCTACAAGCTCGGCGTCGTCATGACGCCGAACATGGAGCTGATCGAGATCTATCCGGAAGGCAACCGCAAGATCGCGGCCCTGCGCAATGTGATGACGCTGGAAGAGGAGGAGCGGGTCGTCGACCATATCGTCGTCGATTACGGCACCCATCCGGTGGACGAACTCCACTTCAAGCTGAAGGATCGCTCGAAGAACAACGGCTTCGTCGATCAGGACGCCGTCGTCGCCGGCCGGCCCCAGCCCTTCGAGGTGAACGGCTCGGCCGAGAAGGACGGGTTCACGCTCTACCGCGTCGGCGACGTTCTCGCCGGGCGCAACATCCACGCCGCGATCTACGACTCCCTCCGCCTCTGCAAGGACCTGTAGCGATGACGGCAGCGAGCCTGCTTCCCCTTCTCGTCCTCGCCATGATCGTCGTCGCGGGTGTCCAGATCGGGCGGCGCGCTCTGCTCTGGCGCTCGGGCTCCTTCGCAGACGTCGACTGGGTTGCCGGGGTGAAGGCGCTTCCCAAGCGCTATCTCGTCGACGTTCACCACGTGGTGGACCGGGACAAGTCGGCCTCGCGCATGCACGTGCCCGTCGCGGCCGGGCTCGTCGGCTCGGCCGGCCTTCTGGTCCTCGGCCTCGTCCCCGGCATCGCGGGGTCGCGCATCTACTGGGCGGTCGTCGCCCTCGCCTTCGCGGTCATGGCGGCCGGCGTCGTCCTCGTCGCCCGCAGGCGCTATCCGCGCGCCATGCCGCGCCTCTCGCTCGGGCGCTATCAGCGCACGCCGGTCTATCTCGGCCTGTTCGCCGGCGGCGGTCTTCTGTGCGCCCTTCTCGCAAGCTTCGGCGATCCCCTGCCCTTCTTCTCCTTCCTCGGCCTGATCTTAGCGGCGGCGGGGGGTCTCGCCCTTGCCGCACAGGCGGCGACCGGCCCCATGCGCCACGCGCTCGCGGGCGCCGCCCATCTCGCCCTCCATCCGCGCCCCGAACGCTTCGACGAGAGACTGCCCAAGGGCCGGGCGACGGGTCTGAAGCCCATCGATCTCGATGCCGCAAAGCTCGGGCGCGAGGAGCCCGCCGATTTCGCCTGGAACCGGCTTCTCTCCTTCGATGCCTGCATCCAGTGCGGCCGCTGCGAAGCCGCCTGCCCGGCCTTCGCGGCCGGCCAGCCCCTCAGCCCGAAGCATCTCATCGCCGATCTCGCGGCCGCGAGCGGCGGAGGCCATGCCAGCGCCTATGCCGGCAATCCCTATCCGAACGAACGGTCCGTCGCCCGCGAAGGCGGTCTGCACCACGCCGTCATCGGCACGGGCGGCATGGTTCATCCCGATACGATCTGGTCCTGCACCACCTGCCGGGCCTGCGTCGAGGAATGCCCGATGATGATCGAGCATGTGGATTCCATCGTCGACCTGCGCCGCTACCAGACACTCGAACACGGTGCCGTGCCCGGCAAGGGCGCCGATATCCTCGACAATTCGCGCCTCACCGACGAGCCGAACGGCCACGACGTGGCGACCCGCACGGACTTTGCCGCAGGCCTCGACCTGAAGCGCCTCGACGACGGCGCGCGCACGGACGTCCTTCTGTGGATGGGCCAGGCGGCCTTCGACATGCGCGGCCAGCGAACCCTCAGGGCGCTGATCAAGCTCCTGAAGGAGGCGAAGGTCGATTTCGCGGTGCTCGGAGAGGAACGCGACTGCGGCGATCTGGCAAGGCGCCTCGGCGACGAGGCGACCTTCCAACGTCTTGCCCGCGCCAATATCGGGGCGCTTTCGAAGGTGGGCTTCCAGCGCATCCTCACCGCCGATCCCCACGCGCTCCATACCTTGCGCAACGAATATCCGGCCTTCGGGGGCGATTACGAGGTCGTCCACCACACGGCGTTCCTCAACGATCTCGTGGCGAGCGGACGCCTCTCGCCGGCCCGGCTGACGGGAGCGGCGATCACCTATCATGATCCCTGCTATCTCGGCCGCTACAACGGCGAATTCGACGCCCCGCGCGCCCTTCTCGACGCACTCGGCCTCGAACGGCGCGAAATGGCGCGGTCGAAGCGCAAGTCCATGTGCTGCGGCGGCGGTGGCGGCGCACCGATCGCCGATATTCCCGGCGACAACCGCATTCCCGATCTCCGGATGGAACAGGTGCGCCAGACGGGCGCGGCGACCGTCGCCGTCGCCTGCCCCCAATGCACCGCGATGCTCGAGGGCGTGACGGGAGACCGGGCCGAGGTGCGCGATGTCGCCGAACTCCTCCTCGATGCCGTCGAGGCCGGACGCGGCGAAAAGGCGAAGACCGAGGCGCGGGCACGGGAGGTCGAGACCGCATGAGCCGCACCCGCCGCGATCCGAGGAACGAGCGAGAAGCAAAGTCGGTCGCCTCGAACACCCGCCGCCGCTTCGATCTGGGGCTCGTCGCCTCGACCTCGCGCCGCCCGCGGCGCGATCCACGCGCCGAATTCGCCTCGGCCGAGGTCGAGGGCCGTTCGCGCCGCCGCTTCGATCGGACCCAGACCACGGCGGCCATCGCACGACCGATCGCCGAGGCGCCGCATCGCCGGCAGGAGGAGGTGAAACCCGCGACGCGGATCGTCGAGACCCCGGCCTTTCTCGTCTTCGCGGTCCTCGAAGCTCCGAAGAACCGCCTTTCGCGCTTCGATCGCCAAGTGCTGGGTGCCGCCCGCATGCTGGCCGATGCGAAGGATGGCGGCGGCGCGGTGGTCGCCCTGGCGCCGGCCGGTCTCGAAGAGGTCGGCGCGGCGGGTGCGGACCGTATCCTGCCGTTTGCCGACGATCTCGCGCTGGACGACGCCTCGAGGGCCGCGCAGCTTCGCGCCGCCATGGAAAGCCTCGAGCCGCGCCATGTCCTCTTCGCGGAGGACGGACGCAGCGCCGACCTCGCACGCAGGCTCGCGGCCTCAACGGGCGAGTCCTTCCTGGCGGATGTCGTCTATCTCACCGCCAAGCAGGCCGCCCGGCGCAAGATCGGCATGACCGCCGAGGAGTTCGGTGCGCCCCCGCGCCTCGTCAGCATCGGCGAGGATCGGGTCGCGGCCTATGCCGGCGCGCCTTGCGAGGCGAGGCCGATCGAGGACGAGACGCACGCCTCGCCGGCGGCGGGCTCCGCGATCGTCTCCGTCGAAACGATCCCCGGCGATCCCGCCTCGCTCTCCCTTTCGGAGACCGATTTCGTCGTTTCGGCCGGCAACGGCGTCAGCGATTTCGAGGCCTTCAAGGCGCTCGCGGCCGAGTTGTCCGGCACGCCCGGGGCCTCGCGCGTCGTCTGCGATGCCGGCCTCATGCCGCGCGGGGCGCAGGTCGGCGCATCGGGCACCGTTCTTGCGGCCGACTGCTATCTCGCCCTCGGCATTGCGGGCGCGCCCCAGCATCTCCAAGGTGTCGCGGCCTGCGAGCACGTGATCGCCGTCAACACCGATCTTCATGCGGCGATGGTGGAGCGGGCGGGCCTTGCGATCATCCAGGACGCGCAGCGGGTGATGCCGGCTTTGCGCGAGCTTCTGGAAGAGCGGAGGAACGCCTCGTGAAGACCACGGTTCTCCTCTCCGCCGCCCGCCATCCGGTATCGGGGCGCGAGGCGCTGGCGCGGCTCGAAGCCCAGGCCATCGCCCTTGCGACAAGGCTCGGCGGCGATATCCGCGGCCTCCACGCCGGCCCCGAGAGCGATGCCCTTCGCGAAGCCCTCGGCGTCGGCCTGTCGAAGATCGACCGGATCGATGCGCCGAACGGATCCGATCCGATGGAGGATCTCGCATCCCATCTTCGAGCGGCCGGGCCCGACCTGATCCTTGCGGGACGACGCGGCCAGGGCGGTCTCGATAGCGGCCTCCTTCCCTATCGCCTGGCCGAACGGCTCGGCCTGACGCTGGTCGCCGACGCGATCGCGATCGAGGCGGGCAGCGAGGCGGGCACGGTCCGCATCGATCAGGCGCTCAAGAAGGGCGACCGCCGCCGCGTGACCGTGCGTCTGCCGGTGATCGTGACGGTACATCCCCTCGCCCCGCCGCCGGCCGCCTTCGCCTATGGCGCGGCCCGTCGCGGCATGATCTCGACGCATCCGGTGAACGATCCGATCCGGCAGGAAGGCCAAGGCAGCGAGTGGGAGGAGCGCCCCTATCGCAACCGGCCGAAGCTCATGCGAACGGCTTCCGCATCGAGCGGGGATGCGGCCGAGAAGCTGTTCGTCGATCCGGATCCGAAGGAAGCCGCCCGGCTGATCCTCGACTATCTGGAGCGCAACGGCATCCGCCAGTTCTGAAACCGCCGATCCGTCGATCGCATCGAAGCACGGGCGCGCCCGTGGACACCGGGACAGCCAGACCCATGAAAAAGGCCCCGGCCCAGGATCGCAGTCCTCGGCCGGGGCCTCTTCTCGCGTGGCGTGATCCGGCGCCTCTTTCGGCCCGCCGGATCACTCGTCTCTGGACCGGTCAGACCAGCGCCTTGCCCTTGGCATCGATGGCATTGGCGACGGCCTCGTCGGTCGCCTCGTCCGGCAGCAGGATCTCGTTATGCGCCTTGCCCGAGGGGATCATCGGGAAGCAGTTGGCGAGATTGGCGACGCGGCAGTCGAAGAGCACCGGGCCGTCGTAATCCAGCATCTCCTGGATCGCGTCGTCGAGATCGCCGGGCTTCTCGCACCGGATGCCGTGACCGCCATAGGCCTCGGCGAGCTTCACGAAGTCCGGCAGCGCCTCGGTATAGGAGTTCGACAGCCGGTTGCCGTGCAGAAGCTGCTGCCACTGGCGCACCATGCCCATATACTGGTTGTTGAGGATGAAGACCTTGATGTTCGCCTTGTGCTGAACAGCCGTCGACATCTCCTGCATGTTCATCAGCACCGAGGCGTCTCCCGCGATGCAGACGGACAGGGCTTCGGGATGGGCGATGGCCGCGCCGATGGCTGCCGGCAGCCCATAGCCCATGGTTCCGAGACCACCCGAGGTGAGCCACCGGTTCGGCTTCTCGAAGCCGTAGAACTGCGCCGCCCACATCTGATGCTGGCCGACTTCGGTCGAGACATATGTCTCCCGGTGCCGGGTCAGCTCGTAGATGCGCTGCACCGCGTATTGGGGCATGATGACGTCGTCGTTCGGCGCAAAAGCGAGGCAGTTGCGCGCGCGCCACTTCTCGATCTGGCTCCACCAGTCGGCGAGCGCCCCCCTGTCGGACACGGCGCCCCTCTCCTTCCAGGCCGAGACAAGATCGCGCAGCACATGGGTGACGTCGCCGATGATCGGCAGGTCGACACGGACGTTCTTGTTGATCGAGGACGGATCGATGTCGATCTGGATTTTGCGCGAATTCGGCGAGAAGGCGTTGAGACGGCCGGTGATGCGGTCGTCGAAGCGCGCGCCGATGCAGATCATCAGATCGCAGTCGTGCATCGTCAGATTGGCCTCGTAGGTGCCGTGCATGCCGAGCATTCCGAGCCATTTGTCGCCGGACGCCGGATAGCAGCCGAGCCCCATCAGCGTGGAGGTGATCGGAAAGCCGGTGGCCTCGACGAGTTCGGTGAGAAGCTCGGAGGCCTCGGGCCCCGAATTGACGACGCCGCCACCGGTATAGAAGACCGGCTTCTTCGCCGACTTCATCAGTTCGAGCGCCGCCTCGATCGCGCCGGCCTCGGCCGAGAGCTTCGGCTTGTAGCTCTCATGGGTCTGGTTGGGCGGCGGCGGCGAATAGAAACCGGTCGCGAACTGGACGTCCTTCGGGATGTCGACGACGACCGGCCCCGGACGGCCCGTGGTCGCGACGTGGAAGGCCTCGTGGAGAACACGTGCGAGATCGTTCACGTCCTTCACCAGCCAGTTGTGCTTGGTGCAGGGGCGCGTGATGCCGACGGTGTCGCATTCCTGGAAGGCGTCCGAGCCGATCAGCGTCGTCGGAACCTGGCCGGTGATGCAGACGAGAGGGATCGAGTCCATCAGGGCGTCCTGAAGGGCGGTCACCGCATTCGTCGCTCCGGGGCCGGAGGTGACGAGCATCACGCCCGGCTTGCCTGAGGAGCGGGCATAGCCCTCGGCGGCGTGGCCGGCCCCCTGCTCGTGGCGCACGAGGACATGGCGGACATCGCTCTGCTGGAAGATCTCGTCGTAGATCGGCAGCACGGCCCCGCCCGGATAGCCGAAGATATCCTTGACGCCGTTATCCTTCAGGGCTTCGACAACCATGGCGGCGCCGGTCATCTCGCGTTTGCCGCCTGCCTCGATCGTTCCGTTGTTCATCGCGTCCATGTCCTGCTCGATCTCTTCTCTCATCGGCATGTCGTTCACCGAATTCCAAGCATAAAAAAAGGGCCTCCGGGGGCCCTTGTCTTCGCGCACACGTGGCATTCGCCTGGCAGCTACGCTGCCGGTCGTGTGCGCGGTTCTACGATTACGAGAATGGTGGTGTGCGTCATGGTGCAAACGTTAGGCGCGAAACGCACGGGCGTCAAACGGTTTTTCGGATAGGCTGGCCGAGGAAGCAACGCCCGGCCTGATCGGGCGGGCAGGCGCAGGCATGCCGCGCCCCTTTTGCGTCCGTCAGCCTAGACCGCCGGTTGTCTGCCCAGGCGCGCCGATGATCGCCCTTCGTCAGTCGCCTCACCGTGAGCGGCGGCGGTCGACCGACGGTCCGGCGGTTCACTGACGTGGAGTTGCCCGCGCCCGTTCTTCTTCGCGGCGTAGAGAGCGAGATCGGCCTGCTCGAGCATCGCCTGGGCGGAAAGCGAACAGTCCCTCGCGACGAACGCGCCGATGCTGACGCCGATCCGGACCGGAGCGGAGCGACCGATATCGAGGGGCCGCGCCACGGCCCCGATGACGAACTGGCTGAAATCGTGCACCCGGGCCTCGTCCGCGTTCGGAAGCAGGACGACATATTCGTCGCCGCCGATGCGACAGACGATGCCGCCCTCGGTCAGACGCAGGCTGAGGATGTTGGCGACATGCACCAGGACCCAGTCGCCCGCGGAATGCCCGAAACGATCGTTGACCTGTTTGAAGCCGTCGAGGTCGAGGCAGAGGATCGCCATCGACGCGGTGCCGGCGTTCTCCTCCATCGCTCGCATGTGTTGATCGAGGGCGTCCCACAAGGCGGTTCGGTTGGGGAGCTTCGTCAACGGATCGAGCAGCGCGAGGCGCCTGTGGGTCTGCTGATTGCGGATGGCGCCGAGGAGAATCAGATGCGTGCGCTGGATCATCAGCCAGAAGACCCAGACACCGACCAGCACCAGCACGGCGATGGGGCGCATGAGATCGGAAGACCCCACGGCCAGGCCGATCGCAAGCGCACCATTCAGCAGCACGATCTTCAGCATTGCGAGGATCGGAAAGGCGGGGAAGAACGATACGACGTAAGACGAGAATCCCAGCGTCAGAAAGATCGCGAGGATCGATGCGTGTTCGTCCGGAACCAAGGCGAACACGAAGATCTGCGCCGCATCGACAGCGATCATCGCGACATTGGCCGAGACGAGGCGCACGTCGGAATAAGCGCCTTCACGGCCGGACAGGCTTGCCGTTCCTCTCACGAGCGGCCAGCGAACCGCCCAGAGACCGCAATACAGGATGACGAAGACGGAGATCCAGACCCAGCCCGTCACCCAGAACACGTAGAGCCAGCTGAGCTGCGTCCATGCGAGCGCCATCAGGCTCAGGGCCGGGCTGTCGATCAGCGTTTTGAGGGAGATATCGCGGATCTCCGGATCGCTCTCCCCCTCCTGGCGAAGAAGGACTTCCAGCAATCCTTCGCATTTGAAATTCACGGCACGGGGCCTCGAACGGGAGGAAGGGCTACGGAGACATAGCTCAACAATCTTTCCTAATCGTTCCGGCCGCTGGAGAAGATCAAGACGCGTCAGTAAGCGAAATCACATGAAACGGACGGTTATGCGCCGACCATCTTCCTTCCAAATTCAATCGGATATACTTCATATGGAGATTTTTAACCTTGCCCCGACATTTTCTCCGCATCTTCGCGGCCTCGGAGAACGGTTGGGAGGAATCGCCCGAACCTCCGTCATCGCGAAGCAAAGACGCATCCCGCCGCATGAGGGGTCCGTGTCGCGTGGGTGGTCTCCCGTTCATGCCGGCAGATACGGAAGAGAAGGTGTCTCCGACCTCTCCTCGTGAAGACCGGCATCACGCCGCGGCACCGAGAGCCTTCGCCACATTCGCCCGCAGAACCGGCAGAAGCTCTTCGGCGAACCATGGATTTCTTCGCAGCCAGCCATTGTTGCGCCAGGATGGATGCGGCAGCGGAATGACCGGCGCAAAGCGGCCCCCATGGTCCAGAACGGAGCGCCAGTTCGCGACCGTTTCGGTGAGCGTTCTTCCCCGCCCCTCGGCGATATGGAAGTCCTGCGCATAGGCACCGATGGCGAGGACGAGTTCGATTTGCGGCATCGCGCCCATCGCCCGGTCGTGCCAGGTCATCCGGCATTCCCTTCGAGGCGGTCTGTCGCCGCCCTTCGCGTCGTAGCCCGGAAAGCAGAAGCCCATGGGCAGGATCGCGATCTTCGAGCGATCGTAGAAGATGTCCGCCCCGATCCCCATCCAGTCGCGCAGTCGCACGCCGGAGGGGTCGTTGAACGGTTTCGAGGTCTTGTCCGCCAGATTGCCCGGAGCCTGTCCCGCGACGAGGATGCGCGCCGTATCCGACAAAGCGAGGATCGGATTGGGCTCGATCGGAAGCGGCTCGCCCAAGGGCGCCTCCGCGCAGATGCGGCAGCGCTCGATGACGGCCTGGAGCTCGACCGCGCCCTTCCCTCCGCCCATCGCGTCCGCCATCGCAGTCAGGCGGACGCGCTCGGCCGCTCGGCGATCTGCGAATACCAGCGCTTCAGGTTCGTGAAATCCTCCGGAATTTCGAGCTTTGCCGCCTTCATGAAACCGGCCGCGATGAAGACCGTGATGTCGGCGACGGAGAACGCATCGCCCGCCACGAAGGCATGATCGGCGAGCTGGTCCTCGAACATCCGCAGAGCCTCGATCGCGCGGCCCCGGTTGAGTTCGGCCCATTCGGCGATCTGCACCGGCTCGGCTGCCGCCATGCCCGGATGTCCGTGCCTGAAGACGGCGGCGACGGCCGAATAGAGTTCGAGTTCGGCCCGGCGCTGCCACATCTCGATGCGGGCGATCTCGACTGGCGTGCGGCCGAACAGCGGCGGATCGGGATGCAGGGCCTCGAAATAGCGACAGATCGCGATCGATTCGGTGATGACCGTCCCGTCGTCGAGTTCGAGGACCGGCAGCCGTTTCAGCCGGTTGCGTTCGGCCATCGCCTCGCTCTTGTGCTCGCCCTTCGACATGTCGACCGGCACGAGCGGCACCTCTATCCCCTTCTCCGCGAGAAACATTCGCGTCCGGCGCGGATTGGGCGCACGCCCACCATCGAAGAGTTTCATGCCCTGTCCTTCTCCCTTGTGCGCTGGGGCGCCGACACGAAATCGAGGCGCGTTCGCGGTTCATTAAGGCATCTTGTTCATTCTTCCCGAAGACAAGCCCTCGACCTCATCTTCCCCGCGCACCGGACCTGTCGAACGCCCATGTCCCTCGCCCTCTCCCCCCTCGACCAGCGCCCCAGAGGCGAACAGGCCGGCAGGGCACAGCGCGCCCGCAAGGCGGGGGCCTCGGGCACCGTGCGTTCGATCAGGGAGAAGCTGGGCAAGGGACGGCGCGGTCCCTCCTTCATCGAGCGCGAGCTTCTCGCCCAGCACGCCGCGCAGATCCGCGCCGCCTCCATCCTCCTGCCCGCACCGGTGATCCTCGCCGGCTTCGGGCTGTCGATCTTCACGGGGCCGACGACCGCCACGATCTGGACCGGCGTCACGCTGCTTGCCTATCTCCTCCTCGTGGTGATCGGGCGCGGCACGCGCGGCGAGCGCGAGAGCGGCCCCGACGGCACGGCCTCCATCCGGCCGATCAGCGCCCGCACCTTCATCCTCGGACACTTCCTAGTCGGGCTCTGCTGGTCCTATCTCGCCTTCCTGGGCTGCGATGCCTGCGCGCCCATGCGCTTCGAGATCTTCCAGTTCTCGGTTCTGGTCCTCGTCATCGCGATGACGGCAATGGTCTCCTCCACCCTGCGCTTCGTGGTGCCGATCGCCTTCGCCCCGCTCGTCGTCGGGCTCGCGGTGGAGCTTGCCATGTCGCCCGATCCGATCGGAACTGCGACGAAGTCGGTGGTGATCGGCGCCGTTCCCTTCTTCGCCTTCGTCGCCGAGACCCTGCGGCGCGGCGCGGTCGCCCAGGTCCGCCATCAGGCCGAGAAGGACGAACTCATCGGCGAACTGGAACGCTCGCGGGTGCTTTCCGACGAGGCACGCCGGCGCGCGGAGGATGCCAACCGGGCGAAATCGCAGTTCCTCGCCACCATGAGCCACGAACTGCGCACACCGCTCAACGCGATCCTCGGCTTCTCGGAGATGATGCAGAACGAAGTCTTCGGTCCGCTCGGCAGTCCGAACTACAAGGATTATCTCGGCGACATCCACTTTTCCGGCAAGCATCTTCTCGGCGTGATCAACGAGATCCTCGATTTGTCGCGCGTCGAGGCCGGCCAGTACGCCCTCAACGAGGAGGCGGTGGATCTCGCCTATGTCGCGCGCGAATGCATGTCGACCGTGCGGCTGCGGGCCGAGACCAAGAGGATTTCCCTGCTTCTTGAGGCGGAAGACCAGCTTCCCCTTCTGTGGGGCGACGAACGGGCCCTGCGCCAGATCGTCCTCAATCTCCTGTCGAACGCGGTGAAGTTCACACAGCCGAACGGCGAGGTCGTCATCCGTGTCGGCTGGACCGCGGGCGGCGGCCAGTATGTGTGCATCAGCGACAACGGCGCGGGCATCCCGCAGGACGAGATCCCAACCGTGCTCGCCTCCTTTGGCCAGGGATCGAACGCGATCAAGAGCGCGGAACAGGGAACCGGGCTCGGCCTGCCCATCGTCCAGGCTCTCGTGAAGCTGCATGACGGCCAGTTCGAACTGACATCGCGCCTCGGGCGCGGCACGCAGGCCATCGCGATCTTCCCCCATTCGCGCGTGCTCGAGGTCTTGCCCTCCTTCGAACTCGCCTGACCCTCCCGCATCCTCCCTATGAACCGGCCGGCCCTCGCCTGCCCTCCGGGTCCGTCTTGAGGCGGGCGCCCGCCGCGACCATATCGCCCCCATGACACCGCCCATCGCCAGACGAGGCCCATGATCGAAACACCGTGTACCGGTATTTGCCAGCTGCATCCGAAGACAGGTCTGTGTCTGGGCTGCGGGCGCACGGGGTCGGAGATCGGCGCCTGGTCGGCGCTTTCGCGCGCCGATCGCACCGCGCTGATGGCCGAACTGCCGGCCCGCCTCGAGACGGCGGAGATGAAGACAGCGAGACGCAGGGCGAAGATCGATGCGTAGGGATACGATCCTCTGGGTGCTTCTCGCCATTCTCGGCGTCGCATGCCTCGCTCTCGTCCTCAATCAGGATGGCCGGATCGTGGGCCTCGGCGAGGACGAGTTCGCCTCGCTGGTCTATCTCGGCACCATCGGCTTCGGCATGGCCGCCGCGCTCTTTCTCTTCTCGCGCACGGGTCTCGGTCAGGCCCTGCGCCATCTCCTCGTCTGGATCGCGGTCTTCGCCGCCGTCCTCGCCGCCTATGCCTTCGCGCCGGAGATGATCGCGATCAAGGATCGCGTGATGGCGGTGCTCGTTCCCGGCAGCGTGGTCGCGCTGCCGAACGACGGCGAACACGCGCAATATCTCGTCACCCGGGGCGCGGACGGACATTTCCACCTCACGGGCGAGGTCGACGGCCGGCCCGCTTCCTTCATGGTCGATACCGGCGCCTCGGTGATCGCGATGGACACCAGCACGGCGCGTTCGCTGGGATTTCACCCCGACGACCTGTCCTTCACCAATTTCGTCCAGACCGCCAACGGGGTCGCCCGCTCGGCGCCGATCATCCTTGATTCCGTCAAGGTGGGCGATATCGAGCGGCGCAATGTGCGCGCCGCCGTCACGGAGAGCGACGGCCTCGGCACGATCCTTCTGGGGATGAGCTTTCTCGATACGCTCACCTCCTATGATTTTCGCGGCAACCGCCTGATCCTTACCGACTGACCCCGCATGGGGCGGGAGGCCGTCGCTGCCGACCGATCGAGGGTCCCGTCAGCCACTCGAATGATGCGAAGCTTTCCGAGAGACCAGACGCCTCCGACACGATCCGGGACATCACCTCCAGATGCCGGATCACCCCTTCATCGCTGCGGAAAGCAAGCCGACGGACATCCGGGCGAAGGGCGCTGGTGACGATCGCAGGCAGGTCCCGGCAGGGGTCGCCGGGTCGGTGCCGACAGGGGAGAATGCGCGGCAGGGCTTGCTATTTCGGTGCAGGACGCCGATATTGGATGGACGGGTAATTTACGAACCCGGGGTCTGGCTGCCGTTCTTCTCGTCTGATCTTCAGGCGAATCTGCCGTAACGCAAAGTTGCAGCCGTATGAACTATTCCTTTCACCCATGCTTGTGATTGTCCGAACGAATGACGTTGCGCGTCGCGACGTCAATTAACCTGTTGCATCCCTCCGTCATGGTGGATGCAGACCGTTTCGACCCGTCGAAGCGGACCATCGAGAAAGGGCTCCTCATGAGCCAGACCGGAACCATCAAGTTCTTCAACGAAACCAAGGGCTTCGGCTTCGTGACCCCCGAGGGTGGCTCGAAGGACGTGTTCCTTCACATCTCCGCTCTCGAGCGCGCTGGCATCTCTTCGGTTCAGGAAGGCGACAAGATCACCTTCGACACCGAGGCCGACCCCCGCGGCAAGGGCCCCAAGGCCGTCAACATCCAGATGGCCTGAACCATCGGTTTCCGGCGATCCGCCGCGCCCTTCGCGCCTGGCGGACGCCTCTAGAAAAGCGGCAGGCTGCCGAGGCTGTCGAAGCCCGCGCCTGCCGCTTTTCGTTTCCGATCCCATCCGCTTCACGGCCACGCCCATGCGCGCCGACGCTGATACGTTGCATCGGATGGCATTCTCGTGAGATAAGGAGAGACGCCATGGAAAATTCACGCCGCGCGCGGGAACAGGCCGAGGCGCTTCTGCCGGGTCCGACCGCGCCTCATCGCTCGGAAAAGGGCACGGCCGGCGGGATCATCGCCGCCGATCTCGCGGCACGACACGCCAAGACCGAACGTCTGCGTGCAGCGCGCCTCGCCCAGCAGGCGCTGGACGTCGAGGCGGCATCCGTGGCCGAGCCGGTTCGCAAGAAACGGGCCACCAAAGGCACGGCCGCAGCCGCCAAGACGACCGGCACAGCGCGCAAGGCGCCCGCTCAGGCGCGTAAAAAGACCGCGGCCGTTTGAACCTTCTTCTCTCGAAGACCGTTCAATCCGGGTGACCGGCAGACAGTCGTATCCGCCCCGTGTCGGGGACAGTTGCGACACCGAGTGAAATCGCTCCGGTCGATCCTAAAGCATCGATCGGTGGTGCCATCACGGCGTTGCGGGTTCGCGACGCTCATCAGAAACACGAACCTGACGAAGGAGACGTTTTGAGAGTCGACGTTAGAGACAACAATGTGGATCAAGCCCTGCGCGCGCTGAAGAAGAAGCTGCAGCGCGAAGGCGTGTTCCGTGAAATGAAAGCTCGCAGGTCCTACGAGAAGCCCTCCGAGGAGCGTGCGCGCCGCAAGCAGGAAGCGATCCGACGCTCCCGCAAGCTGGCCCGCAAGCAGGCTCAGCGCGAAGGCCTCCTGCCCAAGACCGGTCGCGCGCGCTGAGGCGCAGGCGTCTGGTCGGCTGCCTCGCGCAGCCGGGTCACGGACAATCATCGGGGCGGCAGTCCAGTCCGCCTCGCTCCAACGGCGCCCGAGAGGCGCCGTTTCTCGTTCCGGGCTCCGAAAAGTCCGAAATTCATGCCCGTCTCAGGGCTTTCGCCGAACCGGACGATGGGATCTATGACTGGGATTTCTTCGCCCGCTTGGCCTCGGCATTGCGCTCGGCGATCAGCTTTCCCTTACCCGGCTTGTTGACCTGCCGGCCGCGGGCGATCGCCAGCGCATCCGCTTCCACGTCCTCGGTCACCACACTGCCCGACCCCACATAGGCTCCAGCGCCGATCTTCACGGGCGCCACGAGGGACGAATTGGATCCGATGAACGTGTTCTCGCCGATCTCGGTGAGATGCTTCAGCGCCCCGTCATAGTTGCAGGTGATCGTGCCAGCGCCGATATTGGCATCCGCGCCGACCGTCGCATCACCGATATAGCTGAGGTGGTTGACCTTCGCTCCGGCGGCGATTGTCGCCTGCTTGACCTCGCAGAAATTGCCGACCTTCGTCCTCTCGCCAAGATCGGTACCCGGGCGCAGCCGCGCGAACGGCCCGATCTCGGAGCCTTCGCCGATCCGCGCGCCCGTGAGATGGCAGAACGCCCGGATCACCGCTCCGCTCGCGACCGCCGCTCCAGGACCGAAGACGACATTGGGCTCGATCAGGACGTCGCTCCCGATCTCGGTGTCATAGGCGAAATGCACGGTCTGCGGATCGATGAGCGTCACGCCCGAGATCATCGCACGCTCGCGCGCTCCGGCCTGCCACAGGGCTTCCACCGCCGCCAATTCGCTGCGATTGTTGACGCCGATCGTCTCGGCAATCGAGGCCTCGATAGCCTTGACCGCAAGTCCGCGCCCGCGCGCGATCGCGACGAGATCGGTCAGGTAGTATTCGCCCTTGGCATTGTCGTTGCCGATGGCATCGAGGCAATCGAGCGCGGTGTCGCCCGCAAAGGCCATGATGCCGGCATTGCAGAAGCCGATCGCCCGCTCCGCTTCGCTCGCATCCTTCTCCTCGCGGATGGCGACGAGTTCGCCGTCCTCCTCGATCAGCCGACCGTAGCCCGTCGGATCGGCAGGACGGAAGCCGATGACGCAGACCCCTGCCCCCTCGGCAAGGACCGCGCGCGCCCGTTCGATCGTCTCGGGCCGAAGGAGCGGCGTATCGCCGAAGAGCACGACCACGTCGTCATAGCCCTCGGCCAGCGCCTCGCGGGCCGCGAGAACCGCATGGCCGGTGCCAAGGCGCTCGGTCTGTTCGAAGGTCCGAACATTTTCGGCATCCTTGCGGACGGCGTCTGCCACCTTGTCGCCGTCGCGCCCGACCACCAAGGCGAGCCGTTCCGACCCGGCCGCGATCGCGGCGCGGGCCACGTGGCGCACCAGCGGCAGATGAGCGACCTCGTGCAGCACCTTCGAGCGGGAGGAGCGCATGCGCGTTCCCTCGCCGGCAGCGAGGATGATCGACAGGCAGGTTCGGGACATGGGGCGGCGCAAGCTCCGGTGAGGCGGTGACGGATGGGCGAGGCACGGGGCCTTGTCGGCGAAGCTCTCTCACGGCGGGACCGCTCTTGTGAAGATGTCGGGGTGCCGGGAGCCTTGAAAACCGGTCAGCCAATGGTCTGGAGGGTCGGGAAGGTTTCCAGAAGCCAGAACGACATCCACTGCATGCCGCCGGTGAGGAACAGGACGCCAGTGACGACGAGCAGCCCGCCCATCGCGCGCTCGACGCTCTTCAGGTGGCGGCGGAAGCCGCCGAGCCAGGTGAGGAAGACGGAGGAAAAGGTGGCGGCGAGGATGAACGGAATGCCGAGACCGGCCGAGTAGACGGCGAGCATCAGGGCGCCCTCGCCCACCGTGTCGCGCGCGCCCGCAAGTCCGAGAATCGCGCCGAGAACCGGCCCGATGCAAGGCGTCCAGCCGAAAGCGAAGGCAAGCCCCATCAGATAGGCGCCGAGGACGCCGGCCGGACGGTCCGGTCCGCGAAAGCGCTTCTCGCGGGCAAGGAAGCCGAGACGGAACACGCCGAGGAAATTCAGCCCCATGACGATGATCATGATGCCAGCGACGATACCGAGCCAGCTGAGATTCTGGCGAAGCAGGGAGCCGACGGTGCTAGCCCCGGCCCCGAGCGAGACGAAGACGGTGGAGAAGCCGAGGACGAAGACGACGCTTGTAAGGAGCAGCCGGCCCTGCTGGCTGCCGGCCTCGCGCGGCGCGCTTCTCAGATCGTCGGCGGAGACGCCGGCCATGTAGCAGAGATAGGGCGGGACGAGGGGCAGGAC
The DNA here is from genome assembly GCF_003403015.1 of Fulvimarina endophytica. Taxonomy (GTDB): domain Bacteria; phylum Pseudomonadota; class Alphaproteobacteria; order Rhizobiales; family Rhizobiaceae; genus Fulvimarina; species Fulvimarina endophytica. The sequence goes on along the minus strand of NZ_QURL01000002.1, from coordinate 283,840 downwards.
GCAGGGCGAGAGAAAGGACAGGGCGCCGGCAAGCGCCGCGGTCGGATAGGACAGTTCGCTCAGCACTCGTGACTTCCTCTTCCTCGCCGTCCGGCCGGCCGCGGACCGGGCCGCGACGGCCTTCCCGAACGCCGACAAGACGCACCCGGAAGGGGCGTCACCGATCGGCGATCCGGCCTTAGACCGAACGTTTGGCGGCAATTAGCCCGATCCGGCCGCAAACCTCAATCGGCATGAGTAGGCCCCAGTCGCACAGGGCCGGACACAGGGCGCCGACCCGACCAGCGATGGTGCATGCCGGCCGGCGGATGTTCAAGGAGAGCCGGCAAGCTGCGCCAGAGAGGATCAGCTCGCGGCGCCCTCGCCTTCCCTCGGATCCACGAAGCGCTGGTGCCCGGCGGCCGACTGGACCTCGACATAGACCTTGCGCACGATCTTGTAGGCGTCCTTCACCTCGGCCTCGATCTCCGTGACGATCTCCTCGATCCGCCCGGCGCGCACATCGTCCTGGAAGTCGACGCTCATGGTCAGCAGCACGTCGTTGGGTCCGAGGTGCAGCGTCCGCAATTCGTTGATCGCGACGATCTCCTCACGTCCGCCGACGCGCTCCTGGATCGCGCGCTCGATTTCCGGATCGGCCGTCTCGCCGATCAGGAGATGCTTGACCTCGATGGCGAGAAGAATGGCCGTCACACCGAGGAGCACGCCGATCAGGATCGAGCCGATCGCGTCGAAAGCCTCGATGCCGGTGGTGATGGCGAGCGTGATACCGAGGGCGGCGATGATGATGCCGATGCAGGCGGCCGAATCCTCGAACAGGACGACGAAGACCGAGGGGTCCTTGAGGCGGCGGAAATCGGCCCACAGCCCTTCGCCCTTGCGGCGCTCCCTGAACTCCTTGAACGCGACCGACCAGGAATAGCCCTCGAAGCAGAAGGCGATGAACAGGACGCCGAGGGCGACGAGGGGCGATTCGAGCCCGCCGCTTTCGCCGGATATGAGACCTTCGACACCTTCGTAGATGGAAAAGCCCGAGCCGAGCGCGAACAGGAAGATCGCGACCATGAAGGCCCAGAAATAGATCTCGGCCCCGTAGCCGAAGGGATGCTGCTCGTCGGCCGGCTTCTTGGCCCGCTTCATGCCGATGAGCAGCATCACCTGGTTGAAGGTATCGATGACCGAATGGATGCCTTCGGCGAGCATCGAGGACGAGCCGGTCATCAGCGCCGCGCCGAACTTGGTGGCCGCGATCGCGAGATTGGCCGCCATGGCGGCGAAGACGGTCTTCTTGCTCCCTTCGTCCTCGTCCGCGCCGCCTTCGTCGGAGCTTTGACGATGGGCGTCCGCCTCACGCGGCTTGATGCGACGGCGCCGGTCCTTGGAGAAGCTGTTGCGGCTGCCGGACAGCTGCGCCTCGCTGATATACTTGCCCATTCGCCGCGCTCCACGCTCGCTTTTCCGTGATGGGAAAAGTCCTCTGGCTCACGCAGATGCGAGCGCCGCGCCATCCGGCAAGGGAGGCTGCGATCACGATTGAAGACGGGCCTCGATCGCCGGCCCGGCTTCCTTGACGATCATCGCCTCGATGCCGTCCGCGACGAACTGGACCGCAAGGGCCGCGAGAATGACGCCGAGAACCCGAGAGATGACACCGCGTCCGGTGGAGCCCAGCAGGCTGTCGATGCGCGGCGCGAGCGAGAGGCAGGCAAAGCTCGCAAGAAGAGTGATGGCGATGACCGCGATCACGCTCGCCTGGCCGACGGCACTCGGCAACTGGCCCGACAGAAGGATGACGGCGGCGATCGCGCCCGGACCTGCGATCAGCGGAATGGCGAGCGGAAAAGCCGCGATGTCGCCGTCCTCGTGGCTTTCGGTCTCCTGGTGGGCGACCGCTTCAACCGCCGTCTTTCCCTTGCGCTCGGCCCGTTTCTCGAAGACCAGTTCGAAGCCGATGACGAACAGGAAGAGACCGCCCGCGACGCGAAACGCGCCGAGGGAAATGCCGAGGGTTTCGAGGACCGCGAGACCGACGAGCGCGAAGAGGGCGAGGATCGCGAAGGCGATGGTACAGGCCTTCATAGCAAGCCTGATCCGCGCCGTTCGCGACAGGCCGGGCGTCAGGGCGATGAACACTGGAATGAGGCCGAGCGGATCGACGATCACGAACAGCGTGACGAAGCCATTGAGAAGAAGATCGGCCATTTCGAGGGTCCAGTTGCTGCGTCCGGCCGTTCTGACCACCAAACCTCAGGCGACGCAACCGCCTCACCGCGCCCGGCCGCGGGACCCGTTCGAGAGGCCGCCGGCAGGCATGGGCAGGCAGGGCCTTGCCCACCGGCGCACGGTTTGCGCTGGCGCTCGCCTTCGGTCTATAGACCGGGTACGATCTTCTTGATTTCCAGGACCACTCCTTGGCTGACGACAACGACGACCTGACCCCTCCCGACGAGCCGATCGGCGGGGAGCCGCCCGAAGCCGGCGGCATCGGCACCGTCTCCATCATCGAGGAAATGCAGCGCAGCTATCTCGACTACGCCATGAGCGTGATCGTCAGCCGTGCGCTGCCCGACGTGCGCGACGGCCTGAAGCCCGTGCATCGGCGCATCCTCTACGCCATGCACGAGATGGGGCTTACCTCCACCAAGTCCTACCGCAAATCCGCCGGCGTCGTCGGCGAGGTGATGGGTAAGTTCCATCCGCACGGCGATTCGGCGATCTACGATGCCCTCGTGCGCATGGCGCAGGACTGGTCCCTGCGCGACCGGCTGATCGAGGGACAGGGCAATTACGGGTCGATCGACGGCGATCCCCCGGCGGCCATGCGCTATACCGAGTGCCGTCTCCAGAAGATCTCCGATGCGATGCTCGCCGACATCGACAAGGAGACCGTCAACTTCCAGGAGAACTACGACGGCCGCGAGATGGAGCCGGTGGTTCTGCCGGCCGGCTTCCCCAATCTCCTCGTCAACGGCTCGGGCGGCATCGCCGTCGGCATGGCGACGAACATTCCGCCGCACAATCTCGGCGAGGTCATCGACGGCTGCGTGGCGCTGATCGACAACCCGCAGATCACCCTTCCCGAGATGATGGAGATCATCCCCGGACCGGACTTCCCGACCGGGGCGATCCTGCTCGGCCGTGCCGGTATCCAGGCCGCCTATTCCACCGGCCGCGGCTCGCTCCTGATGCGCGGCAAGGTGCATATCGAGACGCTTCGCGGCGAGCGCGAGGCGATCGTCGTCACCGAAGTTCCCTATCAGGTGAACAAGGCGACGATGATCGAGAAGATGGCCGAGCTCGTGCGCGACAAGCGCATCGAGGGCATCTCCGACATCCGCGACGAATCCGATCGCGACGGCTACCGGGTCGTCGTCGAGCTGAAGCGCGACGCGACGGCGGACGTGGTCCTCAACCAGCTCTATCGCTTCACGCCGCTCCAGACCTCCTTCGGCGCCAACATGGTGGCGCTCAACGGCGGCAAGCCCGAGCAGCTGACCCTGATGGACATGCTGCAGGCCTTCGTCTCGTTCCGCGAGGAGGTCGTAAACCGGCGCACCAAATATCTCCTGCGCAAGGCCCGTGAACGCGCCCATGTGCTGGTCGGCCTCGCCATCGCGGTCGCCAATATCGACGAGGTGATCAAGCTGATCCGCGCAGCGCCGGATCCTGCGACCGCGCGCGAGCAGCTGATGACGCGCGAATGGGACGCCAAGGACGTCGCCCCGCTCGTGCGCCTCATCGACGATCCGCGTCACCGCATCTCCGAGGCCGGCACCTACCGCCTGTCGGAAGCCCAGGCCCGCGCGATCCTCGACCTGCGCCTGCAGCGCCTGACGGCCCTCGGCCGCGACGAGATCGGCGACGAACTCGCCAAGATCGGCGAGGAGATCAAGGATTATCTCGACATCCTCTCCTCGCGCGCCCGCGTGATGCAGATCATCAAGGACGAGATGACGGCGATCCGCGACGAGTTCGCGACGCCGCGCCGCACCGAGCTTTCGGAAGGTGCAGCCGATCTCGAGGACGAGGACCTGATCCCGCGCGAGGACATGGTCGTCACCGTCAGCCATGGCGGCTACATCAAGCGCGTGCCCCTCAGCGTCTACCGGGCCCAGCGGCGGGGCGGAAAGGGCCGCTCCGGCATGAGCCTGAAAAACGAGGAGGATTCGGTCACCCGCCTCTTCGTCGCCAACACGCACACCCCGGTCCTGTTCTTCTCCTCGCGCGGCATCGTCTATAAGGAGAAGGTCTGGCGCCTTCCGCTGACGACCCCGCAGGGTCGCGGCAAGGCGCTCATCAATCTCCTGCCCCTGGAGAAGGGCGAGCGCATCACGTCGATCCTGCCGCTTCCGACCGAGGAAGAGGCGGCCGAGCGCATGAACGTGATGTTCGCCACGACCCGCGGCACCGTCCGGCGCAACAAGCTGTCCGATTTCACCCAGGTGAACCGCAACGGCAAGATCGCCATGAAGCTCGACGAGGAGGGCGACGAGATTCTCGGTGTCGCCACCTGCTCGGAAGACGACGACGTGCTGCTGACGGCCTCTTCCGGCCAGTGCATCCGCTTCCCGGTGACCGATGTTCGCGTCTTTGCCGGGCGAAATTCGGTCGGCGTGCGCGGCATCTCGCTCGGGACGGGCGAAACCGTCGTCTCCATGGCGATCCTTCGCCATGTGGACGCCTCGGCCGAGGAGCGCTCGACCTATCTGAAAATGCGCCGCGCTGTCGAAGGCGGAGCGCAGGACGACGAGGTTCCGGCCGACGAGGAGGCGCCGGTCAGCGATGCCTCGATCGACACCCAGCGTTATGCCGAGCTCAGCGAGGCCGAGGAGATGATCCTCACCGTTTCGGAGTTCGGCTTCGGCAAGCGTTCGTCCTCCTACGAGTTCCGCACCTCCGGGCGCGGCGGCAAGGGCATTCGGGCGACCGATACGAACCGTCTCGACAAGCTGGGTCAGCTCGTCGCGGGCTTCCCTGTCGCGGCCGAGGACCAGCTGCTGCTCGTCACCGATCGCGGACAGGTCATTCGCGTTCCGATCGAGGGCATCGGTCTCAAGGGCCGGGCGACCGGCGGCGTCACCATCTTCAAGACGGCCGAAGGCGAACGCGTCGTCTCGGTCGAACGGATCCCCGATCAGGGAACGGACGAAGCGGGTGATGCGGAGGCGGACGCGATCTCCGAGAGCGGCGCCGAAGGGTTCGCCGACGGCGATCAGGGTCTTTCGGACGGGTCTGTCGACGAGGGCTCCGACGACGAGGCGTGACGACGCCGGCCGCGAAGGCCGGGAGCGGAACGGGTTCGCCCGTCCGCTCCGATCGGCATCGATAAGGCCAGGGCGTTCGCGTGAGGATCTGTAGCGCTCCGCAATGCCGGGTCGCGGGAGCCGGTCCGCTCGGGCCGGCCCTTTCGGGTCTCCGATGCAAGGGCCCGGTCGATGCGATGAAGGAGCAGATCGCAGGGCGGCAGCCCGAACGGCGAGATCTCCGACGAACCTCCTGAAACAAAAAAACCACTGGATCTCATCCGGGATGCAGTGGTTTTCAGGTCTTTTCGAATTGGAGTGGAAAGACCGGACGACCGGGCTCTCTCAACCGAGATCAGTAGGTGCGTTTGGCCTTAACCTTGACGCGGGCGCGCTCGCGGTCGTCGTGAAGGCTCTTCAGCGTCGCTGCGGTCAAGGTAGCGATCATGGTGAGAGAAAGTGCTGCGATGAGCATGGAAACTTCTCCTCGTTGTCTTGACACAGATACGCTTGACGGAGCCGCCCGGTTCCCTGTTTCATTCGGTCGCGGCACGATCGTGTCGGTTCTGCCACGCCACGATAGCGCGCCAGTCCACCGATGTCTCGGAGCATCGCACGGAAAAGCCGATCGCGCTTCGATTATTTTCCACAAAGGTTGACGACATGATCACCGCATTCTTCCCCGGCTCCTTCGATCCGATGACGAACGGCCATCTGTCGATTCTGCGTAAGGCGATCGCCTCCTTCGAAAGGGTCGTCGTCGGCATCGGCGTCCATGCGGCGAAGACGCCGATGTTCTCCTTCGAGACGAGAGCCGTACTCATTCGCGACAGCCTTCAGGCCGCCGGTCTCGATGCGGGGATCGACATCGTCTCCTTCGACGGGCTCGTGGTGGAGGCTGCGGAAGAAGCCGGCGCGAGCGTTCTCGTACGCGGTCTGCGCGACGGAACCGATCTCGATTACGAGATGCAGATGGCCGGCATGAACGGGGCCATGAAGCCCGCGATCACCACCGTCTTCCTGCCGGCCTCCCCGCAGACGCGGCCCATTACCGCCACATTGGTCCGCCAGATCGCCGGCATGGGCGGGGATGTCTCGGCATTCGTACCGGAACCGGTTCTGGCGGCATTGAAAAATCGGTGACCGTCCCGACTTCCCGCAAAACCCACGCCGAAACGGCAAACCTCGGGATCGTTCATGAAACTTCTCTCCACCATCGCTCTCGCCACCGGAATGACGCTCGCAGCCGCCATGCCGACCTTCGCCCAGGATGGCGGCGATGCGTCGAACCGCCTGAACATCGAGACGAACAAGGGCGAGATCGTCGTCCAGCTGAAGCCCGATCTGGCGCCCAAGCACGTGGAGCAGATCAAGGAACTCGCCCGCGAAGGCGCCTATGACAACGTCGTCTTCCACCGTGTGATCGACGGGTTCATGGCCCAGACCGGCGACGTCCAGTTCGGCAAGAAGGGCTCCGATGCCTTCGACGCATCGCGTGCCGGCATGGGCGGATCCGAAAAGCCGGACCTTCCCGCCGAGTTCTCCGACAGCGAGACCTTCGATCGCGGAACCGTGGGCATGGCCCGCTCGCAGGATCCGAACTCGGCCAATTCCCAGTTCTTCATCATGCTCGACGACGGCGACTTCCTCGACGGCCAGTACACGATCGTCGGCGACGTGGTCGAAGGCATGGACGTGGTCGACGCGATCAAGAAGGGCGATGCCCAGCAGAACGGCGCCGTCGAAGATCCGGACGTCATGACCAAGGTCACCGTCGGCAGCGAGGGCTGACAGCGTCCTTCGAGGACGAGGCATTTTGCGGATGGGGTTGCCTCGTTACGCGATCTGTCACACTTAGACGCATGAGTGCGGCGGTTCGGGACACCTCCCGGGCCGCTTTTTTGCAAGCAAGCCAAACGGCGACGGCGAAAGGCTGAGGGTTCCGACGAACCCTTCCCGCGCCCGGCCCAAGGAGACGAACATGGCCTATGACAATCCCGAAGACGTTCTGATTCTCGACACCACCAAGGGACAGGTCGTCATCCGGCTGCGGCCGGATCTCGCGCCGAAGCACGTGGAGCGGATCAAGGAGCTCGCCCGCGAGAACTTCTACGACGGCGTCGTCTTCCACCGGGTGATCGACGGCTTCATGGCCCAGACGGGCGATCCGACGGGCACCGGCGCCGGCGGCTCCGACAAGCCCGACCTGCAGGCCGAATTCTCGGCGGAACCGCACAAGCGCGGCACCGTTTCGGCAGCCCGCACGGCGGCCCCGAACTCGGCCAACTCCCAGTTCTTCATCTGCTTTGCCGACGCCCCCTGGCTCAACAAGCAGTATTCGGTCTTCGGCGAGGTGATCGAAGGCATGGACAATGTGGACAAGATCAAGAAGGGCGAGCCCGTGCGCGATCCCGACTCGATCACCACCATGCGCGTCGCCAGCGATGTGGACGCCGGCTGAGCCGGAACGGCATCTGCGATGAAGGTCGATCTCTTCGACTTCGAACTGCCGCCGGAGCGCATCGCGCTCCGGCCCGCCTCCCCGCGCGAGAGCGCGAGGCTTCTGGAGGTTCGCGCGGACGGCCTGTCGGACCGTACGATCGCCGACCTGCCGGATCTCCTGAACCCCGGTGACATCCTCGTCTTCAACGATACGCGGGTGATTCCCGCCCAGCTCGTCGGCATGCGCACGAGAGAGGGCAACCGCGAGGGGGAAGGAACCGCGCGGATCGACACGACGCTGCACATGCGGCTCGCCGGCGACCGGTGGGCCGCCTTCGTGCGCCCGGCCAAGCGTGTGAAGCCGGGCGATAGCATCGTCTTCTCACGCGGCGAGGCCGAACCCTTGCGCGCCGAAGTGTCCGAACGCGGCGAGGCCGGCGAAGCCGTTCTGGTCTTCGAGCGCTCGGGCCCCGATCTCGACGCAGCCATCGCCGCCGTCGGCCACGTCCCCCTGCCCCCCTATATCGCGGCCAAGCGCGGCGAGGACGAGCAGGACCGGACCGACTACCAGACCATCTATGCGAAAGATCCGGGGGCCGTCGCAGCACCGACGGCCGGCCTCCACTTCACCGAAACCCTGCTCGAGACCCTGCGAAAGCGCGGCATCGAGACCGCCTTTCTCACGCTCCACGTGGGGGCCGGCACGTTTCTCCCCGTCAAGGCGGACGATACCAGCGACCACCGCATGCATGCCGAGATCGGCCATATCGACCGGGCGACCGCCGACCGCCTCAACGCGGTCCGGAACGCGGGCGGGCGTATCGTCGCGGTCGGAACGACGTCGCTGCGCCTTCTGGAGAGCGCGGCCGGCGAAGACGGGATCATCGCGCCCTTTTCCGGCGCGACGGACATCTTCATCACGCCCGGCTATCGCTTCCGCGCGATCGACCGGCTACTGACCAATTTCCATCTGCCGCGCTCGACGCTGTTCATGCTGGTCTCGGCCCTTTCGGGCACGAAACGCATGCATGCCGCCTATGCCCATGCGATCGCGAGCGGCTATCGCTTCTATTCATACGGCGATGCCTGTCTTCTCGACCGCATCCCCGAAGACATCGCCAGACCATGACCGAACGCTTCACCTTCACCCTGCAAGCCACCGACGGAAAGGCCCGCCGGGGCGAGATCACCATGCCGCGCGGCACCGTGCGCACGCCGGCCTTCATGCCCGTGGGTACGGCCGGCACCGTCAAGGCGATGTATCTCGATCAGGTTCGCGATCTCGGCTCCGACATCATTCTCGGCAATGTCTACCACCTAATGCTGCGGCCCGGCGCCGAGCGGGTCGCCCGCCTCGGCGGGCTCCACGAATTCGCCCGCTGGCCCCATCCCATTCTCACGGACTCGGGCGGCTTTCAGGTCATGTCGCTCGCGGCTCTGCGCAAGCTCGACGAGCGCGGCGTCACGTTCAAGAGCCATATCGACGGCACCGAATACGAATTGACGCCGGAGCGCTCCATCGAGATCCAGCATCTGCTCGATAGCGACATCCAGATGCAGCTCGACGAATGCATCCGCCTGCCCGCCGAGCGGGCCGAGATCGAACGGGCGATGGAGCTCTCCCTGCGCTGGGCGGAGCGCTCGGCGAAAGCCTTCGGCGACCAGCCCGGCAAGGCGATGTTCGGCATCGTGCAGGGCGGCGACGTGCCCGATCTGCGTATCCGTTCGGCCGAACGGCTCGCGGCGATGGATCTCAAGGGCTATTCGATCGGCGGGCTTGCGGTGGGCGAGCCCCAGGCCGTGATGCTGAAGACGCTGGAAGAGACGCTTCCCGTCCTTCCCGAACACAAGCCGCGCTATCTGATGGGCGTCGGCACACCGGACGACCTCCTCCAGTCCGTCGCCCGCGGCATCGACATGTTTGACTGCGTGATGCCGACACGGGCGGGCCGGCACGGGCTCGCCTATAGCTGTTTCGGCAAGATCAACCTGCGCAATGCCCGGCATGCGGACGATCACCGGCCTCTCGACGAGGCGTCCGCATGCCCGGCGGCACGCGACTATTCACGCGCCTATCTGCACCACCTCGTGCGCTGCAACGAGGCGCTGGGCGGCATGCTCCTGACCTGGATCAATCTTGCCTACTACCAGGATCTGATGGCCGGCATGCGGGCCGCGATCGAGGCTGGCAGATTCGCCGATTTCAAGGCGGAGACGGAAGCCGGCTGGGCGCGCGGCGACATCGCGCCGCTCTGACGGGCCGAGGCTTGCCGGGCTCCGGCCGGAAGGGCCCCGAGGTCAGACCGCGAGATCCTCGCTCTTGCGAAGCGAAACCCCTGTGATCTTCATTGACCCGTCCGCCTGCCGCTCGAGCCTGTAGTCGGCGATCCAGGCCTGACCGTTCGGATCGGTCATGAAGACGTCCTGACGGAACCCCTCGGCATCCCGGGTGAGGTCGCCGAAGGTCACATTGCTCGAGCGATAGACCGGCGGATATCCGTCGCGAACCATCCGCATGAACATGGCTTCGGATCCGAACATGGTTTGGATCTGCGGAGCGGCATAAGAGAAGGCCGTGTTGCCGTCGTCGGCGCGAAAGGCCTGGAGTTGGGCTCCGATGGCGCCGCGAATATCCGATGCGTCGTCCGCACGGGCCGGCGTGGCGAAGACGAGCGCGAGCACCGTCATCACCATTGAAAGACGTGAAAGACCGAGGGCCATGATGCGATGCTCCCTTTCGCGTGCACAAACGAATGTTCGTTCGAACCCGATCGGGGGAAGCACCGGCACCGCTCACGATTGGGTGAGCGCCACCGTCGAGGAACGGGCCCGCATGAGCGATGGGAGAGACGGGGAGTGGCGGCGACCCGTTCTAGGGTCATCGATACTTTCAGCGAACAATGAAGCTAGAAGCCCGGCGTCTCGCCGAACGGATCGCTCGTGCCGGCCATCGAAGCCCCGGTCGGCCGGCCTACGGGACGATATTCGAGAGCGGAGGGGCCGCCTCGCCTCAGCGTGTCTCGGCTTCGATCCGGCGCAGGGTATCGCGGCCGCCTTCGACGAGCCCGCGTCCTTCGCGAAGACGGGCTTCGCTGGCGTCCCGGTCGGCCCGCGCCTCGCGGATGATGGTCTCGCCTCGCGCGATGTCGCGCTCGGCGGCCAGCGCCTCGTCGGCGAGGGATTGCCGGCGCTCGGCGTCGGATGCCAGCCTCTCGCCGAAGGTCGGCTCGCTTGCACAGCCTGCGAGGGCGAGAAGAAGGACGGAGGAGATGGCGGCGATCGAAACGGATCTGGTCATCGGTTTCTTGCCCTCTGTTTCATGGCTGGCAGATATGTCGGGCACCATGCGATCCCGGCCGGCCTTGGCGTCAAAGGGAACCGGCGATGGCGGGGATGGTGGGCGCGCAGGGACTCGAACCCTGGACCTACAGATTAAAAGTCCGTTGCTCTACCAACTGAGCTACGCGCCCCAACCACGACACGAGCGACCGAGCCGGAAGAAGTCCATCCGTCGGCCGCTCAGGCGTTCGCCCGGAGGATGGCTGCGGTCTTCGCAGGGAGGCGTCTCGACGCCGCCCGCGAACCACGAGCTTGCCGCCCGGCCGGTGCGCGGCCCTTATGACCTATCGGGCGTCCAGGGGTCAAGCACTTCGCCCCCGCTGATTTGCCGCAAGTGGGACCCGGCATCGGGCGGGATCGATCGGCGGACCAAGAGGTGCCAAGAGCCGAGCCGCGTTCACGCGATGCGAGATCGCGGTTTCATCGATGCGGCCATGGAACGGATGATCGGGAGACCGGCTGGAGATTCGGGTGGGATGCGCGAGGGCGCTTTCGGCAGGAGCGCGGTCGCATGAGGGACGGGAGAATCAGGCCGCCAGATTGATATCGAGATCCTTGCGCAGGCGTTCGATCTCTTCCTGGAGGAGGTCGATCCGGCAGCGCCGCAGGGAATTGATCGCCCGGTCCGTCCTGATTTCAGCCGACCATTCCGCGAGAAACTGACGGATCTTGTGGGCATCCAGAGTGGACATCGCCTGTTCGATACGGGCGTCGGCAGGTTCTGATCGTTGATCTTGCGGAACCATCGGGTGCACTCCTTTGCGGATGGCCCAACCCTAGGTTCCGAAGCTGACACCATGCTGGACAAGCGGTCCGCACGGTCACCGATTGACCGAGGTGATCCTCAGCCGACTCTTCAGATCGTTGATTTCCTGCGTGACCGCGCGGATATGGCGCTCGGCCCACTGGTGCTCCTCGAATTTCAGGTCGAAATTCGCCTTCAGCTCCTCGCACTCGATCAGCTTGGCCTCGAGCACCGCCGCAAGCTTCAGATACTCCTCGTCCTGCGTCTTGATGACGGTCTCGAGTTCGGAAATGCGTCCACGCACCTCTTCCTCGCGTTGTCTCGACACGGCGAGGAGATGATCGAACTCGCGGGATTTCTCGTACAGACGCCTGGTCAGATCGTCGATCAGGTCGCCGATCTCCGCAATCGTATCGAGCGACTGCATGCACCTCTCGCTCTGCCGGGCGCCATGCTGCGTCCGGTGCGTGGAGGTCGAGACATCGGTGTAATAGACGGTCTTCTTCGTCCCCATATATGCCATGGCCATGATCCTCGAATGGCCCCGCTACCGGCCGTGACAGACATTCGCAGACCGGCTCGGACGATGTCCGGTCCGGTGGTTGCGAGGTCTCGCGATACCGCGCGACCTCTCGCACTTCGGGCAAGCCCGCATGCCTGCCCGAACCGATGCGGATTTCTGCTCAGTCGTCGGACATGTGGTCGATCTCGAGATCGGACAGTTCGATTTCGAGGCGGTTCACATAAGGCCCGAAGCCCTGGCGAACGGCTTCGTTGATCTTGACCAGCCAGTTCTCGGCATCCTGCGCGCGCTTCTCGGCGAGCTTCGCCCGCAGATTGGCCGCCTTGATCTCGTCCTGCGCGGCGGCCAGACGGCCGTTCATGGCGCGCAGGTCGTTGCGGCTCTGGAGCGAGACCTGTTCGAGCTCGTTCTCGAGGGCTGCCACGCGCTCCTCGCTGAAACGGATCGATTCGCAGGCTTCCTGAACGAGTTCGAGCGTCGCCGCCCAGTCGCTGGACATGTGGGCGCCTTCCGACGTCTGTTCGGGACGCGCACGGGACTTTCCGCCACGCTCCGTCTGGGCCTCTTCCGAGGAGATGGTCCGCAGCACCCAGTCGTTATTGGTCTGGAAGTTCGACAACTGAGAATCGTCCGCATCGCGGCCCGGTTCGATCTCGAATTCGGCCTCGATCGCATCATCCTCGATGAGCGTCTTGTTCAGCGCAGTCTCTGCCATGGGTTGCACTCCTCGATTGGACGGTTCTACTGACCGGAAGGGTGCGGTCCGGCGATCGGCCGCACGATCTCGTTAGGGCTTGTCGTTCGGGTCTCTCGTCCGCGAACGGAAATGACTGACATTGTTCGTCGGCTCGTCCCGGGGGATCTCGTCCTCGAAATCCTCCTCGGGCGGCCGCTCATCGGAAAACTCGACGGGAAGGTCCGCATCGTCGGTGGCGGTGCGCAGCGCGCGGTTGCTCCGCTTCAGCGCCTCGTTCTGCTTCTGCAGCCAGGACCGGCTCTCGCGCGCGATCTTGAGCGCGCCCTGGGCGAGCGTGCGCTCGGCCTTCTCGGCTTCCAGATCCTCGAGGAGGCGCCGGTTCGCCGCCTTGAGCGCAGCCTTTTCCTTCTCGAAGCGCTGGGTGAGCTCGTCCATCTGATCGGCGCGCGCCTCGACCTGTTCGAGCGCGGAATCGAGCGCCGCGCTCTTGCCGGACAGCGCCTTGTTCAGCATGGCGGCGCGCTTGGCCGCCTCGTCCGAGGCCTGCTTGATCTCGTTGAACTGCTGGGTCCTGTCCTTCAGCTGCTGTTCGAGAACCGCATTCTCGCGGTCTCTCATGCGCATGCCCTTCTCGGCATCGCGCAGGGCCGCCTCGTATTTCTGGATCATGTTGTCGCGATCGCCCTGGGCCGTTCGCAACTGGCCGATCGTCTGGTCCATCGCGGCAGTCCGCGCGTTGAGCTCCTCCACCTTCAGCGTCATCGACGCCTTCTCGGCGGCAAGGCTCGAATTCTGAAGGCCGGCCTGATGCAGCGCGGCCTCGTGCTCCGTGCGTTGGGCGACGAGGCGACCTTCGAGATCCTCGATCGCGGCGAGCTGCTGGCGGCTCGCCTTTTCCAGCTCGCCCGCGCGCGCCTCGTGCTCGACCAGCTGCAGAACCTGCTGGTCGACGATCTTCTGCAGGCGACCGAGCTCGGCTTCGAGCCGGGCGGAGCGCTCCTTGGCGGTGTCGCGATCGGCGATCGCCGCCTGCAGGTCCTCGGCATAAGCGGAGGCCTTGGAGGAGAGATGGCTCAGCTCGGCTTCGACGGCCTGACGGTTTTCGTGTTCGAGATCCGCACGCTTCTCCGCATTGCGGCGCAGCGATTCCAGCTCGTCCTCGCGGATGCGCAGCTCCGCCGCATCCTCTTCCGCCTTCTCGACGGCCGCTTCCAGCGCCGCGATCCGCTTGGCGGTCCGCAGCTTCTCGTCCTCGAGCAGGGAGAGCCGACGGCGCAGCCCTTTCAGCTCGTCGCGCGCAGACCGGTTCTCCTCGCTCTCGCGCTCGAGAAGCGCCTGATATTCGATCAGCCGGGATTTTGCCTGGGGAAGTTCGGTCGCCATTTCGGCGATCGGCGCGGCGAGGAGATTGAAATCCTCAGCCAGGGACTTCAGGTCCTCCAGCCGGTCGGCCATGTATCCGAAGCGCACGTGAAGAAGTTCGTTGCGCTCGCCGAGATTTTCGAGAGGCGCATAGGAATTCTTCTTTGCCGCAGGCGCCGCCTGCGGCGCGTCTTCGGCGACAGCCTGCCCTTCAGGCCCGCGCCCTGCCGGCTGAGGACGCGCTTCCTTGCCCGAATCCGCCGTCAGGCCGGCCTTGTGTGAAAAGAAGGTCCGCCAAGAAATTGTCAAAGGCTGATTCTCAGGTGCGAAAGTGTCGTCGATTGGGGCGAAAATTAAGCGGAAGTTAACGAAGTGTCAATTTTTAACGGTCGGTCCGGGGGCATGATCGCGCCGCAAAATCATCGACATGCGGCGGCTCGACCACACCCTGCCGCTCCATGGCCTCACCGGGCATGAAGCGGTTGAAGCAGGACGCGGAACCGGTGCAGCCTGTCCGCCTTGCGTGCATCCCGCCTTCGGCCTGAACGGCCGATTTCGAAACCGGTGCTCCGGCTCTCGCCCGTCACCCTCCGCCTCGGATCATCGCAAGTCCGAACTTACCCTTCGGCTCCGGCCCTCCCGGCCCGGTTGGAAGACGAGTGACGGGCTCCGAGATCAGGCCGAAGAGGGCGAGACGCCGGAGCTTCGATCAGGCAAGGCGGATGCGAGACAGCGCCCTGCCCTCACCGATCGTCAGAACGGAATTTCGTCGTCGAAATCGCGCGAGCCGCCGCCCGAGGAGCCGCCGCCATAACCGCCACCTCCGGATCCGCCGCCGTAGTCGCCACCGCGCGAGCCGCCACCGCCGCCGCCACGAGAACCGCCGCCGCCGCCATAGTCGCCGCCGGGACCGCCACCACCGCCGCCTTCGCCGCGCCCGTCGAGCATGGTCAGCGAACAGTTGAAGCCCTGCAGCACGACCTCGGTCGTGTACTTCTCCTGCCCGTCCTGACCCTGCCACTTGCGGGTCTGCAGCTGGCCCTCGAGATAGACCTTCGAGCCCTTCTTCACATACTGCTCGATGATCTTGTTGAGACCCTCGTTGAAGCAGACCACCCGGTGCCACTCGGTCTTCTCGCGCCGCTCGCCGGAATTGCGATCGCGCCAGGTCTCGGAGGTGGCGAGGGAGAAGTTGGCGATGGCCTTGCCGTCCTGGGTGCGACGCATCTCCGGGTCCGCGCCGAGATTGCCGACGAGAATGACCTTGTTGACGCTGCCTGCCATCGAAACGCTCCTTTGTCCGAATTCGAGCGAACCTAACCACCCGCCCCGATGCGCGAAAGGGCGGCCCCCGCGCGATCAACAGGAAAGACGTCCACCGGATCGCCGCCGGTTTCGCCCGGCTCGACATCCCGTGAGAACAAAGTTAGAACACGGTAAATCGGCGAGTCAATATCGGCTTTAAACCGGGGCACCTCTCCCATAGATATGTCTCGCCTCATCACAATACGACAGACCGGTACCCTTCATGGCCGACCTCAAGACGATCTCCATTCGCGGCGCGCGCGAACACAATCTGAAGGGCGTCGACCTCGACCTTCCGCGCGACAGGCTGATCGTCATGACGGGCCTTTCGGGCTCGGGAAAGTCCTCTCTCGCCTTCGACACCATCTATGCGGAGGGCCAGCGCCGCTATGTCGAGAGCCTCTCGGCCTATGCGCGCCAGTTTCTGGAGATGATGCAGAAGCCGGACGTGGACTCGATCGAGGGCCTGTCGCCGGCCATCTCCATCGAACAGAAGACGACTTCCAAGAACCCGCGCTCGACGGTCGCGACCGTCACCGAGATCTACGACTACATGCGCCTGCTCTTTGCCCGGGTCGGCGTGCCGATCTCGCCCGCGACGGGCCTGCCGATCGAAAGCCAGACCGTCAGCCAGATGGTGGACCGGGTTCTGGCGCTCGAGGAAGGCACGCGGCTCTATCTGCTCGCGCCGATGATCCGCGGGCGCAAGGGCGAATACCGCAAGGAACTGGCCGAACTCCAGAAGAAGGGCTTCCAGCGGGTCAAGATCGACGGCGAATATCACGAGATCGCCGACGCTCCGGCGCTCGACAAGAAATACAAGCACGATATCGACGTGGTGGTGGACCGCATCGTGGTGCGCGAGGACATGAAGTCGCGGCTCGCCGATTCCATCGAGACGGCCCTTGGTCTTGCGGACGGCCTCGCGGTCGCCGAGTTCGCGGACCGGCCGCTCGCCAAGGAGCGCCTCGCGGATGCGGGCGCCAATCGCAGCAAGAACGAGACCCATGAGCGGCTTCTCTTCTCCGAGAAGTTCGCCTGCCCGGTCTCCGGCTTCACCATCCCCGAGATCGAACCGCGCCTGTTCTCCTTCAACAATCCCTTCGGCGCCTGCCCGACATGCGACGGGCTCGGCGCCCAGCAGGCGGTCGACCCGAAGCTTGTGGTTCCGAACGAGAACCTCACCCTGAAGGACGGGGCGATCTCGCCCTGGGCGAAATCCACCTCGCCCTATTACGGACAGACGCTGGAAGGGCTCGGCAAGCATTACGGCTTCAAGCAGACCGACAGATGGGCCGATCTCTCCGACGAGGCGAAGGCTGTGATCCTGGAAGGCACCGGCAAGGAGAAGATCGAGTTCCGCTTCAAAGACGGGCTGCGCGCCTATACGACGACGAAGACCTTCGAGGGCGTGGTTCCGAACCTCTCGCGCCGCTGGCGCGAGACGGATTCGAGCTTCATGCGCGAGGAGATCGAGCGCTTCATGTCGGCGACGCCCTGCCCCTCCTGCAACGGCTACCGGCTGAAGCCCGAGGCGCTCGCGGTGAAGATCTCCGGACGCCATATCGGCGAGGTGAGCGGGCTCTCGATCCGCGATGCCGCCGAATGGTTCGAGACCCTGCCGGCGGGCCTTTCCGACAAGCAGAACGAGATCGCGGTGCGGATCCTGAAGGAGATCCGGGACCGGCTGCGCTTCCTCAACGATGTGGGGCTCGACTATCTCACCCTGTCGCGCTCCTCGGGCACCCTGTCGGGCGGCGAGAGCCAGCGCATCCGCCTCGCCTCGCAGATCGGCTCGGGGCTGACGGGCGTGCTCTACGTTCTGGACGAACCCTCGATCGGGCTGCACCAGCGCGACAACGAGCGCCTGCTCATCACGTTGAAGCACCTGCGCGATATCGGCAATACGGTGATCGTGGTCGAGCATGACGAGGACGCGATCCTCCAGGCCGACTACGTGGTCGATATCGGCCCGGCGGCGGGCGTCCATGGCGGGCGCGTCATCGCGGCGGGCACGCCGGACGAGATCATGGCGAGCGACGCCTCCCTCACCGGGCGCTATCTTTCGGGCGATCTCGGCGTTCCCGTTCCCAAGACGCGGCGCAAGGCCAAGAAGGGCAAGGCGGTCAAGGTCGTCGGTGCGCGCGGCAACAACCTGAAGAACGTGACGGCCGAGCTTCCTCTCGGCCTGTTCTCCTGCGTCACCGGCGTGTCGGGCGGCGGCAAGTCGACCTTCCTCATCGAGACCCTGTTCAAGGCCGCCTCGCGGCGCATCGCGAACGGCCGCGACGTTCCGGCCGAGCACGACCGGATCGAGGGGCTCGAACATCTCGACAAGATCATCGATATCGACCAGTCGCCGATCGGCCGCACGCCGCGCTCCAACCCGGCCACCTATACCGGCGCCTTCACGCCGATCCGCGACTGGTTCTCGGGTCTGCCGGAGGCGAAGGCGCGCGGCTATCAGCCGGGACGCTTCTCCTTCAATGTGAAGGGCGGGCGCTGCGAAGCCTGCCAGGGCGACGGCGTCATCAAGATCGAGATGCACTTCTTGCCCGATGTCTACGTCACCTGCGACGTTTGCGACGGCAAGCGCTACAATCGCGAGACCCTGGAGGTCACCTACAAGGAGCGCTCGATTGCCGATGTCCTCGACATGACGGTGGACGAGGGCGTCGATTTCTTCTCGGCGGTGCCTGCCGTGCGCGACAAACTCCTGGCGCTGCAGGAGGTCGGGCTCGGCTATATCAAGGTCGGCCAGCAGGCGACGACGCTGTCCGGCGGCGAGGCGCAGCGGGTGAAGCTGGCCAAGGAGCTGTCGCGCAAGGCGACCGGCAAGACGCTCTACATCCTCGACGAGCCGACGACCGGCCTCCACTTCCACGATGTCGCCAAGCTTCTCGAAGTGCTGCACGACCTCGTCGACCGGGGCAATACGGTGGTGGTCATCGAGCACAATCTGGAGGTCATCAAGACCGCCGACTGGCTGATCGATATCGGCCCCGAAGGCGGCGACGGCGGCGGCGAACTGGTCGCGTCCGGCACGCCCGAGGAGATCTGCAAGGTGGAGCGGTCCTATACCGGCCGGTTCCTGAAGGATCTTCTGGAGCGCCGTCCCGCCAAGAAGGTGACGAAGATCGCGGCCGAGTGACGAGCGGGCCGAAACCAGCCGCGTTGATCACCGCGCTCCCCGCTCAATCCTCGCTCGCCCCTGCCTCGCTCACCTTCGCCGCGAGCCTGCGGACCGCGCTCAGCGTCGCGCCTTTCTTCTCGAGACGCTCCAGCGCATCGTTCAACGGTTCGATCGCCGTCATCATGTGGTGGGCGTTGGCGTGGATGATGCGCCGTCCGTCCACCATGATCCCGACATGGCCCGGCCAGAAGATCAGATCGCCGCGCTGCAGAGCCTCGATGCCGGCGATCCGCGTGCCGAGCTCGCGCGCCTGATCGCCGGAGTCGCGGGGCGCATCGATCCCGGCCATCTGGCAGGCGAGCTGCACGAGCCCCGAGCAGTCGATGCCGAGCGCGCTCTTGCCGCCCCACAGATAGGGGGTTTCGAGAAATCGCTCGGCGACGGCGACGAAATCTTCTACGTCCTTGCCGAGAGCCGTCGCATGCTGCTGGACGATCGCGCCGCCGCTGGCGAGGAGATGGTAGCGGGCATTGCGGTCCTCGGCCTCCTCCACCGCGGTGACCAGCGCCCCCATGGGAAGGTCCGCGACCGGTGGGCGTTTGATGTCGGGTTCGGGAAAGAGAAGCGTGCGCGGAACGGCGATCCGGTGCGTCGGAAGGCTCGCCTCGGTCTCCTCGCCGAGCCGTTCGAGCGCGGCGAAGGGCGTGTAGCCCACATAGCCGTCGTCATCGAGCTGCACCCAGGCCCAGGGCTCGCCGTCCGGCCCGCTCGTCTCGTCGAAGACCAGAAGGCGCTCACCGAACAGGGCCTCGGTGTCGAGGAAGGCGTCGTGATCGGGTTCGCGATGGAGAGGGGCGAGCGGGACGGCGACGACGGCCGGAATGCCATCGACGAAACGCGCCGCCGAGACCTGGCCCTTCAGCCGGATGTCGGCGAGGTCGTCGCGATAGGCGTTGAGGCGCGGATTGAGCGGTTCGGTCATGGGAGCCTGCCTGGAGCGGGTTTCGGTCAGCGTGCCGGGTAGCGGGTCGACAGAATGTCGAATAGGGAGCGGATGGCATAGGCCTCGCCCCCGACCGGCCCGATGGCGGAGGCGGAGGGCCGCCATCCGTAGATGTCGAAATGGGCCCAGGTCGTCGCCTTCTCCACGAAGCCTTCGAGGAAGAGCGCCGCCGTGATGGCGCCGGCAAAGCCGCCGGAGCTGACATTGTTGGTGTCGGCGACCTTGGACGAGAGATCGCCCGCATAGGGCCGGTAGAGCGGCAGGCGCCAGGAGGGATCGGCAAGGCGCGTACCGGCCTCGGCCACCTCGCCGGCGAAAGGATCGCTGCCGGTGAAGAAGGCCGGCAGGTCCGGCCCGAGCGCGACCCGGGCCGCCCCCGTCAGCGTCGCCATGTCGATCATCAGCTCCGGTTCCTCCTCGTCGCCATAGGACAGGGCGTCGGCAAGGACGAGACGGCCTTCCGCATCGGTATTGCCCACCTCCACCGTCCGGCCCTTGCGGCTCGTCAGGATGTCGCTCGGGCGAAAGGCGTTGGCCGAGATCGAATTCTCGACGGCCGGAACGAGGACGCGCAGGCGCAGATCGAGCTTCGTCGCCATGATCATCGCGGCAAGACCGAGAACATTGGCTGCGCCGCCCATGTCCTTCTTCATGAGAAGCATGCTCGAGGGCGGCTTGATGTCGAGCCCGCCGGTATCGAAGCAGACGCCCTTACCGACCAGCGTCACCTTCGGCGCATCCTTGCGGCCCCAGACCATCTCGACGAGACGGGGCGCCGAGGCGCTCGCCCGACCGACCGCATGGATCATCGGAAAGTTGTGTTCGAGAAGATCCTCGCCGGTGATCGCCGACACCTCGGCGCCGTGGCGTGCGGCAAGATCGCGGATCGCCGTTTCGAGTTCGCCCGGACCCATATCGTTGACCGGCGTGTTGATGAGGTCGCGCGCAAGGGCGACGCCGTCCGCGACCGCCGTGATCTTGTCGAGATCGCGCCCCTCGCCGAGGTGGATCTCGATGTTCGGACCCGAGGCATCGCCGCTCGCGCCGCTCTTGTAGCGGTCGAAACGATAGGCGCCGAGACGAAGGGCAAGGCCCGTCAGGTCCATGTCGAGGCCACAGGTCCCGTCGAGATGGAAGGCGCCCTCGGGGAGCGCGCGGGCGAGCGCACCGGCAAGAAGGGCTGCGCGGGCGCCATCGCTCGGGTCGCGCTCCTCCGCCTTGCCGAGGCCGAGGAGAACGCAGGCGAGACCGCCATCCCCCGGCACGAGGCAGACCGAGCCGGCCTTCGCCTCGAACCGCGAGATCTCGGCCCAGCGCCTCGCCTCGTCCGGCAGGCTGTCTCGCGTTGCGGGGCGAACGGGCAGGATCGGACGCGAGGACGCGGAGCGATCGGCGGTCAGGGTCACGGACATCGGGGTTCCTCGAAACATGGGCATTTCAGCAGGCGGCAGGCTCTCGCGAAGCGGAACGAACCCGCCGCCGGGTCAGCGAAGCAGGGTCGCGGCAAGATAAGGCCGCTATCAATGCGCGGAAACCCCATCTGGCAGACCGGTGACGAGGCCAAGAGCTCATGCGCATGACCAGTTCGATCACGGCTTCGAAAAAGGCCGCCCCAATCCTCGCAGCCGCTGCCCTCCTCGCAGTGGCGGGCTGCGCCACCAAGACCGAGAAGGTCAGCTACGAGACGACCGGCTCGATCGCGCCCTCGGCCTATGCGAGCTCCGACGACATGTCGGCCCGCTCCGTCGCCGAGATGTCGCCGAGCGAATTGCGCAGCGCGGTCGACGCCTATGGCCAGCGTTACGAGGCCGATCCCAAGAACAAGCAGATCGGGCTCGCCTATTCGGCCGCGCTCCAGATGGCGGGCCGGAACGAGCAGTCGCTCGCCGTCATGCGGCAGATCGCGATCGCCCACCCGGAAGACCGGGCCGTCCTGTCCGCCTACGGCAAGGCGCTCGCGGCGGCGGGCGATCTTCCGAAGGCTCTGGAGACCGTGCGCCGGGCGCAGACCCCCGATTATCCCGATTGGCGCCTCTATTCGGCCGAAGGGGCGATCCTCGACCAGCTGGGAAAGCCCCAGGAGGCGCGCGCCCTGTTCCAGAAGGCTCTCGTCCTCAAGCCGAACGAGGCGACGGTCCTCTCCAATCTCGGAATGTCCTATCTGATGAGCAACGAGCCGGCATCGGCCGAGCGCTATCTGCGTCTGGCCCTCGCCCAGCCCGACGGCGATGCCCGCATCCGCCAGAACCTCGCCCTCGCGATCGGCCTCCAGGGTCGCTTCGAGGAGGCCGAGCGGGTCGCGGCCGAGACGCTCTCGCCGCAGGAAGCCGAAACCAATATCGCGTTCCTGCGCGGCATGCTCTCCCAGTCCAACACCTGGTCGAAGCTCGAAGCCGAGGGCGGCCAGGGCTGAGCCCGGACGCGCCGACCGTTCCGGCGCGCAGGCTTCCCCGGGGCGCGCCGGCCTTTCCGGCGCGCGAGCTCCGTTGACTTTGCAGGGCCCAGCTTCCATGTCAGCCGGCATGCGAGTTGCCGAAGCTGACATCCTCATCATCCCTGGTTACAAGGGATCGCCAGACACCCATTGGCAGACCCGGTGGGAGAGCAAGCTCTCCACCGCCCGGCGCGTGGAACAGCGCGAATGGTCGAAGCCCGTGCGCGAGGATTGGGTCGGCGCCGTTGCCGAAGCGATCGATCAATCGACGCGCCCCGTCATCCTCGTCGCCCACTCCCTCGGCGTTGCGGCTGCCGTCCACGCGGTGGAGAAGGCGAAGAAGCCTGTGACGGGCGCCTTTCTCGTCGCGCCGCCCGATGTGGAGAACGCGGCGATCCGGCCGAAGCATCTGATGACCTTCGGCCCCTATCCGCGCATTCCCCTGCCCTTCCCCTCGATCGTCGTCGCGAGCCGCAACGACGTCTTCTCCTCCTTCGAGGCCGCCGAGGACATCGCCGGGGCCTGGGGCTCGCTCTTCATCGATGCGGGCGAATCCGGGCATATCAACGGCGATTCGGGCCATGGTCCCTGGCCCGAAGGCCTTCTGACCTTCGGCAAGTTCATGAGCAAGCTTTCGGCCGCAGCCTGAACGGCGCGAGACGGCCGGTCGCACCCCGAACCTGACGCGACCGGCTTTCCGGACCGGGGCCGCGCTCTCAGCCCCGCAGATCGCTCGCAAGTTGCGCCGTGCCGTCGGCGATGACCTTCAGATCCGAGCCGACGCAGACATAGCTGAAGCCGAATCCGCTGTAGAGCCGCGCCTGACCGGGGTTCGTCGCATAGCAGGCGGCGATCTTGCCGTGCCTCGAACAGGCAGCGACGATATCCGCCATCGCCGTCTTCAGCCTCGCGCCTTCGAGATCCGCCCTGCCGTCGTCCGACAGGGCGATCGACAGATCGCTCGGCCCCACGAACAACCCGTCGAGCCCTTCGATCCCGGCGATCTCGTCGATCGCATCGAGGGCACGGCGCGTCTCGATCATCGCGAATGCGAAGGTCTCGGTGTTCGCCTTGGCGACATAGGCGCCCGCATCCCCGTCAGCCGAGAGCAGCGCCGCGCGGATCGGCCCGAAGGAGCGCAGGCCGAGCGGCGGATATTTCGCGTGCCTCACGAAGGCGCGGGCCTCGTCCGCCGTCTCGATCATCGGCGCGATGATGCCGCCTGCGCCCATGTCGAGCACCCAGGAGGCGAGCGCGAAGGCGTCGACAGGGACGCGCACGACGACCTGACGGCCGAACCCGTGGGCGCGCGTGATGGCGTCCCGCACGTCGCTCTGGTCGATGAGGCCATGCTGCATGTCCAGCGTGACGATGTCGAAATCCGCTCGGAAGAAGGCCTCCTGGGTGAAGGGATCGGGCGAGCCGAGCCAGGCGGACATCGCCGTTTCGCCCGTCTCGAAGATCCCCTTCAACGGCTTGCGGCCAGCGGTCATTCGGCCATCACCTGCTTTTCGGCTTCGTGAAGAAGCGCCTCCATCCGCTCCCGGATCTCGGCGTCTGAGATGCCGGTTCCGGCGAGATCGGCCTTCAGGTGGTCGGACACGTCCCGGTCGCCCGGTCCGTCGAAATCGGCGCGAATGATCTCCTGCGCATAGGCGCGGGCCTCGTCCTCGCTCTTGCCGAGCTTTTCGGCCGCCCAGAGGCCCAGGAGCTTGTTGCGCCGCATCCGAATCCGGAACTTCAGTTCCTGATCGTGGACAAACCGGTTTTCGAAATCCCGTTCGCGATCCTGCATCGTCATCGTCGTCACCCTTTTCAACCGGCGTCGGACGGGCCGTCGCGCAGCCCGATCGCCTCCGCCACAGGCATGGAACATGGCGCATGGCCGGGCGAACGCTAGGCCGGCCATGCTCCATCGTCCAATCAAATACGGGGAAAAGCCGGCCTCAGTGCGTGCGCAACGCACCCGAACGGGCCGCCTTCCTTGACGTTCGGGCGCGGGATGCCGACCTTCATCGGGGAGTTCGTCTCCCACGCGCCCGCCTGCAGATTGTGATCGCGGGCACTTTGGTCTATTCACGCAGGCGACGCGACCCTCGGCAGCCCCCTGCCCGGGCCCGCAAGCCAAGAACAGAGTAAGATATGACACGTCGCCGCCGCATCTACGAAGGCAAGGGCAAGATCCTCTACGAGGGCCCCGAACCCGGCACGCTCGTCCAGTTCTTCAAGGACGACGCCACCGCCTTCAACAAGAAGAAGCATGAGATCGTCGACGGCAAGGGCGTCCTCAACAACAGGATTTCCGAATACATCTTCGGCCATCTGAACAAGATGGGAATCCCGACGCACTTCATTAAGCGGCTCAACATGCGCGAGCAGCTGATCAAGGAAGTCGAGATCATCCCGCTGGAAGTGGTGGTGCGCAACATCGCGGCCGGATCGCTCGCCAAGCGCCTCGGCATCGAGGAAGGCACGGTGTTGCCGCGCTCGATCATCGAATTCTACTACAAGGCCGACCAGCTCGACGATCCGATGGTCTCCGAAGAGCACATCACGGCCTTCGGCTGGGCATCGCCCCAGGAAATCGACGACATCATGGCTCTCGCCATCCGGGTCAACGACTTCCTGTCCGGCCTCTTCCTCGGCGTCGGCATCCAGCTGATCGATTTCAAGATCGAGACGGGCCGCCTGTTCGAGGGCGACATGATGCGCATCGTCGTCGCCGACGAGATCTCGCCGGACTCATGCCGCCTGTGGGACATCAACACCCAGGAAAAGATGGACAAGGATCGGTTCCGCCGCGACATGGGCGGGCTGGTGGAGGCCTATCAGGAGGTCGCCCGCCGGCTCGGCATCATGAACGAAAACGAGCCGCCCCGCCCCTCCGGGCCGGTGTTGGTGAAGTGAGGCGGATCGCTCCCGTCAAGCGGCCGGCACCGGCTTTGAAACTCATCCACTCGAAAGACAGGCAGATCCAGTGACCAAGGCGCGTATCGTCGTCACCCTGAAGAACGGTGTTCTCGACCCCCAGGGCAAGGCGATCCAGGGCGCCCTCGGCCATCTGGGCTTCGAGGGCGTGGGAGAGGTTCGTCAGGGCAAGGTGTTCGACATCGAACTCGCCGGCGAGGACCCGGCCGAGGCCGAAAGGCGCCTTGCCGACATGTGCGACAAGCTTCTCGCCAATACGGTGATCGAGAACTATTCGATCACCGTGGAATGAAACGGGCGGAGGCCGCTCGTTGAGCGAGCCTCCAGCCGCATCTGGTCCGGTCCCATGAACACCACCGTCGTCCTCCTCCCCGGCCTCAACCGCGATCGCGACATGATCGCGGCACTGAAGACGATCACCGGCAAGGCGCCCGCGACCGTCTGGCAGACCGAGACCGCCCTGCCGAAATCCGATCTCGTGGTCATTCCGGGCGGCTTCTCCTTCGGGGACTATCTGCGCGCCGGCGCGATCGCCGCCCGCTCGCCCGTGATGCGCGCGGTCGCCGAGGCCGCGGCGAAGGGCGTACCGGTTCTCGGCGTCTGCAACGGCTTCCAGATCCTCTGCGAGGCGGGCCTCCTGCCGGGCGCGCTGATGCGCAACACGACGCTGCGCTTCGTGTGCCGCGAGGTGAAGCTGGAAGTCGTGAACGCCCGCACGCGCTTCTCCTCCGGCTATGCGAACGGACAGGTGATCCGGTGCCCGGTCGCCCATCACGACGGCAATTATTTCGCGGACGAGACGACGCTGCAGCAACTCATCGACGGCGACCAGATCGTCTTCCGCTATGCCGAGGCGACCAATCCGAACGGCGCGATCAACGACATCGCCGGCATCGTCAATGCGGCCGGCAACGTGCTCGGCATGATGCCCCACCCCGAAAACCTGATCGAGCCGGAGCATGGCGGCACGGACGGACGCGCGATCTTCGAGAGCGCGCTCGGCATGGCGGGCAGGATCGCCGCGTGAGGTTCGCGCACACCAGGCCGGCGACGGGCGCTGTTTTCGCTCTTCTGACGATCCTGTCGGCCTGTGCGAGCGCGCCCGAGCCGGAACCCTCCACTTCGCCCTCCCAGGCCGGTCTCGACCTCATGGAGCGGCTGACGCTGAATGCGGATCGCTGCTGGTTCAAGTCGGGCGATCCGGCCTTCGACGGCTATGGCCTTGCGCCCGAACTCGCCTCGTTCTCCGGCAAGCCCCGCTTTCTCCTGACCCCGGCCGGACAGCCCGAAGCCCGCCCGCTTCTCGTCGTCGAGGGCCAATCGGGAAGCGCCGATGTCTCGATCTACGGGCCGCTCCTGTCCGAGGAGATCGGCCAGCGCGCCCGCGCCGACGTCCTGCGCTGGCAGTCGGGAAGCGACGACTGCGTCGTCTGACGCTGAACGCGCAGCGTCAAATGCGTCCCTCGTAGACCGCCCAATCGCCTCCCGGCACCACGGGGTCGTCCTCCGATACCTGTGAGATGTAGACCCAGGCCTGCAGGTCGGGCTCGATCAGCCGCATCTTGCGTCGGATATAGAGCGAGGACGCCTCGTCGGCGGCGTCGTATTCCTCCCAGCGATCGAAGACCGCGAAAGCGTCGGCGAGAAGGATCTCGTGCAGCTCGGCCTCGACGGTCGGGCCGGTTCCCGTCCGGTCGGCATCGGCCGGATAGAAGCCCGGATAGGCGCCGTGATCGCGCAGGACGCCCGCGAGGCGGCAGGGCTGCAGAAACCGTGTCAGTCCGGCGCGTGAGGGCGCCTGCGAGGCGCGAGCGCGCTCCATGAGCGTTCCATAGAACGCGATGTAATCCGTCATCGGCCCGCTGCCCTAAAAATTGAGGGGAGGACGGTGTCGTCCGAACAGAAAAGGCGCGGGCCAGGCGGGCCCGCGCCTTCGTCGAGTGAGCGAATGATCTCGATCAGCAGCCGCTCGCGGACAGCTGAACGCGCGCTCCATCAGTGCTGTCGAGCGTGACCGAGCATCCGTCGCCGAGATCGAAGGACTGGCCGACCTCGAGGGCCTGGCGTCCCTTGTTGAGAACGGCGAGTGTCGCTCCGCCGTCTCTGACGGAAGACACGAAGACGGACTTGCCGCCGAAGCTCGTCGCCTGGCCGACCGAGAGCCCTTCGCTGTCATTGCCGCCCTGCGAAGCGGCGCCTTCACCGTTCGCGGAGGAACCGCCCTGCGCAGCCTCGCCTTCGGACGAAGCGCCCTGCTCGCCCGACGATCCGGACGCGGCGGCATTGTCGCCGCCCTGAGATGCCTGACCGTTCTGGCCGGTCTGGCCGGCTTCGCCCTGTGCCGCATCGCCGCCCTGCCCGTTCGAATCGGACTGGTTCTGGCCGGCGGCCTGGTTCTGGTTCTGGTTCTGGTTCTGGTTCTGGTTCTGGTCACCGGCTTCGGAGGACGTGCCGCCGCCGTTCCCCTGAGCCTCCGCGCCATTGCCCGAACCGGACGGCTGAGGCTGCTGGGACTGTTCGGCCTGCCCACCTTCGGTCGTCGCCGCGGGCTGCTGGCCCTGCTGCTGAGACTGGTCCTGGCCCTGCGACTGCTGGCCTCCGCCATTTCCGCATTCTGTGCTGGAGAAATAGGCGGCCCCACCGGCGACGCCTGCGAGGGTCACCGAACAACCATTGCCGAGATCGACGGAATCACCAGCCGACACGCTCTGGCCTTCGCCACCGCCTTCACCGATCGCGACCTCGGCGCTGCCGGCGCCGGCATCGATCGAAACGAGGTGAAGCCGAGTCTGGCCGAAAATGGCCGCCTGTTCGGGCAGGAGGATCGCACCGCTCGCACCGATCTTCTCGGCGAGAGCTGCCGGGTCGGCCTCACCGGAACCCGACTGACCGCCGGATCCGGATGCCGCCTGCTGCGCGCCGTTGCCACCGCCACTGCAACCGTCCGCCGTCAGGAACGCGGCCCCGCCGGCGACACCTGCAAGGCTGAGCCTGCAATCGTCCGAAAGATCGATGCTGTCCCCGCGCGAGACCTCGCGGCTCTCACCATTGACCTTGAGGGTGACGGTTCCGTTCTGACCGTCGACATTCGACAGGACGACCTGCGTGCCGCCGAAGACCGCGCCCTGCTCGGCAAAGAGGATCGCGCCGGACGAGCCGACCTGCTCGATCAGGCTCATCGCGTCGCCGCCCTCACTGGAGGACTGGGCATTCGCCCCCGTCTGTTCGCCGTTCGAGGACGCCGAAGCCTCGCTCGACTGGGCCGGCTGCTGCGAGGCGGCAGACTGCTGGCTCTGCGAATCGCGCATCGCCTGCATGGCGGCCGCCTGTTCGTCGGCCCGGCTCTGCGCCTCGCTCTGGATTGCCTGCAGGCGCTCGCCCATGGAGGACTGGTTGTCTGCGATGGAGCTCACCGACTGGGTCAGCTGGTTGATCTGGCCCTTCAGCTCCTCCGACAGGCCCGATGTCTGGCTGGAAACGCTCTGCGAGATCTCGTCGAGCTTCTGGCGCAGGGTGCCGATCTGCTCCTCGACGCTGCTCTGGACCGAGGAGGCCGCGCTGGTCGCGGCCTGTCCTGCCTGATTGGCCTGGGCGGCCACGGCGTCGGTGAGCGAGGCGACATGGTTCTGGAGCGCGACGACCTGCTGGCCGATCGCATCCTGTTGCTGGGCTGCGGCGCCCTGCTGCTTGGAGACCTCGTTCGTCAGCGCCGCAAGCCGCTCATCGAGCGAGGATTGAGCCGAAGCGACGCGATTTTCGACGCTGCCCACGTCCGGCCCCATCAACCAACCGACGAACAGACCGACCAATGCCGCGACGACGATTGGAATGAACTTAGAGCCGCCCATGGCGCACCTCCTCCAGAACCGCTTTCCCGGCACAGAGTTGCCGTCGCCCGGAGCCAAGTCAACAAGCGCACTTTCAAAAACGTGGCGTTGCGCCAGTTTGCGTGGCACCAATTCGAACGGCACCCCAGGAACCGGACGTCGGAGACGAGAATGCCCACAGAACTTTCGGTGAACCTCAACGCGGTCGCCATGCTGCGCAACCGGCGCGACCTGCCCTGGCCAAGCGTGACGGCACTCGGCCGGATCGCGCTCGATGCGGGCGCGCACGGTCTCACGGTCCATCCGCGACCCGACCAGCGCCATATCCGCTTTTCCGATCTCCCGGCCTTGAGGCAGCTGATCGACGACGAATTTCCGCTCTCGGAGTTCAATATCGAGGGCTATCCGTCGGACGAATTCCTCGATCTGGTGGAGAGCGTCGCGCCGGAACAGGTGACGCTCGTGCCGGACGATCCGAGCCAGCCGACCTCCGATCACGGCTTCGATTTCCGGGCCGAGAAGGACCGCCTGAAACCCATCGTCGAGCGCCTGAAGGGTCATGGCGCGCGGGTTTCCATCTTCGCCGATCCCGATCCGGAGCAGATGGAGTTTGCGGCCGAAACGGGATGCGACCGGGTGGAACTCTATACCGGCCCCTATGGCGCGACCTTCGACGACGAGGAGGCGGCACGCCGCGAGATCGAGAAGCTGGGCGCCACCGCCGAGCGCGCGCGAAGCCTCGGTCTCGGCGTCAATGCCGGTCACGACCTGACCGTCGCCAACCTCCCTCCGCTCATCACCCGCTTCCCCGACCTAGCCGAGGTCTCGATCGGACACGGGCTGACCGCCGATGCGCTCGAATACGGAATGGCGGAAACGGTGCGGCGCTTCAGGAGAGCGTGCGGGCAGACCGTCTGACCGCAGGCTTCACTCGTCCCTGCCCCGGCAGGAAGAAAAGGTGAGAATCGGGAGAAGCTAGAATGCCGGCGTGGTACGGGCGGCGGGACTCGAACCCGCACGGCTTGCGCCTCCGGATTTTAAGTCCGGTATGTCTACCATTCCATCACGCCCGCATGGTGCCTCGCGGAAGCGACGATACCTGTCGCGGCGGCCGTTCGAGGCATCGGCTTCAGCCATAACAAGCAAGGCAGCGCGCGTCGAGATCGACCAGTGACAGGCGTCCTATCGAACCTGATCGAGGATCCTCTTGCATTCGAGGAGATCGAGGATGACCGCCTGCAGGCGCTCGGTCTGGGACCGGCTGAGCCCGTTGGGCGCCGTCTCGCCCGGGTCGCTCCGGCGCTTGAGGATGGAGCCAAGTCCCGGCCGCCGCTTCGCTTCCGCAGCTTCGGGCGGCATGTCCCGCGCCATCGTCGGCGGTGCGGTAAGCGCAAGGTCGTCGGGCAGTTCGGGCTCGTAAACCGATGCCACCGGCGCGTGTTCCGCCTCCTGGCCGGCTTCGGGATCGGGCACCGGTTCCGGGCTCAGATCGCCCGAGGCGGTGGCCGCGACGAAGCGGACGCCCTGCTCGCGCAAAAGCCGCTGCACGCCCTTGATGGTGAAGCCCTTGGCGTAGAGAAGAAAGCGGATGCCGTGCAGAAGCGCGACGTCCTCGGGCCGATAATAGCGGCGATTGCCCCCGCGTTTGAGCGGCTTGACCTGCGGAAAACGCGTCTCCCAGAATCGCAGCACATGCTGCGGGATCGCGAGTTCCGTCGCCACCTCACCGATCGACTTGAAGGCCTCGGGCGACTTCTCGTTCATGACAGGTCCCCGCTCGGCGCCTATTCGGCCGCGCGCATCTCTTGTTCGGCCGTGAACGCCTCGTCGGTGTCGGCGCCCCGCTTGCTCTCATGGGCTTCGAGCACCCGCTCCTTCAACACGTTCGATGGCTTGAAGACTGTCACCTTGCGCGGCGAGATCGGCACCTCGACGCCGGTCTTCGGATTGCGCCCGACCCGTTCGTCCTTGTCGCGCACGAGGAAGGAGCCGAAGGAGGAGATCTTCACCGACTGTCCGCTGGCGATGGTGTTGCACATCTCCTCGAGGACCATGTCCACGAGGGCCGAGGATTCGGTGCGCGACAGACCGAGTTTCCGGAAGACGGTCTCCGAGAGATCCGCACGTGTCAAAGTCTTGTTGCTCACAGCTTTCTCCGTGCTCTTCCGCCTCGCGCTCGCGCTGGCCGGGGCGTCCTCTCGACAGGGGTTTGCGTCATGGCATCACTATGTCGTGAGAGCCTAGCCGACTACCATCTCACAAGACAAGCGCCCCAGGTGAATCCACCGCCCATCGCTTCGAGAAGAACGAGCTGACCCTTCTGGATACGCCCGTCCCTGACGGCGATGTCGAGGGCGAGCGGGATCGAGGCCGCCGAGGTGTTGCCGTGGCGATCGACGGTGATCACCACCTTGTCCGGTGAGATGCCGAGTTTCTTGGCCGAGGCGTCGATGATGCGCCGATTGGCCTGATGGGGCACGAACCAGTCGATCTCGTCGGCGGAAAGGCCGGAGCGCTCGAACGAATCCTCGATCACGTCGGTAATCATACCCACCGCATGGCGGAAGACCTCGCGGCCCTCCATGCGCAGGTGCCCGACCGTGCCGGTGGAGGACGGTCCGCCGTCCACGTAGAGCTTTTCCTTATGGGCGCCGTCGGAGCGAAGCCGCGAGACGAGAACGCCGCGCTCCTCGCCCTCGCTGTCGCGCGCTTCGAGAACCAGCGCCCCCGCCCCGTCGCCGAAGAGCACGCAGGTCGAGCGATCCTCCCAGTCGAGGATGCGCGAGAAGGTTTCGGCGCCGATCACGAGCGCGCGCTTGGCGAGCCCGCCCTTGAGGTAGAGATCGGCCGTCGTCAGCGCATAGACGAAGCCCGAACAGACCGCATGGATATCGAAGGCGAAGCCGTGATGGATGCCGAGGCGGTTCTGGATCTGGACGGCGGATGCCGGAAAGGTGTTGTCGGGCGTGGCGGTCGCAAGGACGATGAGGTCGATATCGCTCGCCGTCAGCCCCGCCGCCTCGAGCGCCTTCTCGGCAGCCGCGGCCCCGAGCGAGACCGTGGTCTCGCCTTCCCCCGCGATGTGGCGCTGCTCGATGCCGGTGCGCTGCTTGATCCATTCGTCGGACGTTTCGACGACGCCCTCGAAATCGCGATTGGTCATCACCCGTTCCGGCAGGGCCGATCCGGTGCCGAGAACCACTGATCGATAGGATCCGTTCATGCGCTTGCGCTTCCGCTTTCTGCTTCCTGGCGTGTGGGCTCGGAGCCCATGCGATCGTGGAAGCTCTGAAGATCCGCCGCGATCTTGTCCATGAGTTCGTGGCGCGCCATCGCGTGGGCGAGATCGAGGGCGGCGGCGAAGCCCTCGGCGTCCGCGCCGCCATGGCTCTTGATGACGATGCCGTTGAGGCCGAGGAAGACCCCGCCATTCACCTTGCGCGGGTCCATCTTGTCCCTCAACCTGTCGAAGGCGCCCTTGGCGAGAATGTAGCCGAGCTTTGCAAGAATCGTGCGGCTCATGGCTTCGCGCAGGTAGGCGCCGATCTGCTTGGCCGTGCCCTCGGCGGTCTTGAGGGCGACATTGCCGGTGAAGCCTTCCGTCACCACCACGTCCACGGTGCCCTTGCCCAGATCGTCGCCTTCGACGAAGCCGTGATACTGGATGTGCTCGAGATTGGACTCCTTCAGGAGGCGACCCGCTTCGCGGACCTCGTCCTGCCCCTTCACTTCCTCGACGCCGATATTCAGGAGCCCGACCGTCGGGCGCTCTAGGCCGAACAGGGCCCGGGCCATCGCGCCGCCCATCATGGAGAAATCGATGAGCTGCTGGGCGTCGGCTCCAATCGTCGCGCCCACGTCGAGAACGATGCTCTCGCCGCGAAGCGTCGGCCAGATGGCGGCGATCGCCGGCCGCTCGATCTCGGCCATGGTGCGCAGGCAGAACTTGGCCATCGCCATCAGGGCACCGGTATTGCCGGCCGAGACGGAGACCTGAGCCTCGCCCGTCTTCACCGCCTCGATCGCCTTCCACATGGAGGAGCGCTGGCGTCCCTGGCGAAGCGCCTGGGAGGGCTTGGCATCCATGGCGATGGACATCTCGCAATGGTGGACGACGGATGCCTTCCGCAAGGCGGGATGGCCGTCCAGAACCTTTTCGATCGCCGTCTCGTCGCCGAACAGGACGAACCGCGTGTCGGGACGACGCTCCAGGGTGATGGCAGCTCCCGCAAGCGTCACCTCGGGTCCGAAGTCGCCGCCCATCGCATCGATCGCGATGGTCGTCGTTTTCACGTCACTCAATGCAAACTCGCCTTCCGAACCGTTCGATCGCTCCTTGGCGGAGGATCCGCCGCGACATTAACCGTCCTGCCCGATGCCGCAACCGGTGCCATGTCAGTTCTCGTCGCCCTGTTGCTTCTTAAGGGCGGAAAGGCCGGCGAAGGGCGAGATCTTGCCCTCCTCCGGCTCGGGATCGGTGTCGACCTCCTCGAAGGCCTCGCCCTCGTTTCGCGGAAACGGATCGAGTTCGAGCGCCAGCTGCTCCTCGATATAGGGGGAGAGATCGAAGCCTTCGCCCGAAAACGTCTCGGGCGGGTCCTCGCCTTCGGGATCGACGAAGAGTTCCTGCTCCTCGGGAGCGGGAATGCGCGCGAGCTTCGAGGTGTCCGGCACGAAGGTCATGCGGAAGTCCATGGCATAGGCGCGCTCGACCGGTTCGAGCGTGACGACGCTTTCCTGGATCGCGCGAGCCTCGATCGGTCCGGATACGCGCACGCCGCTCTTCTGCCACCGCTCGATATCGAGCGTGCCTGACAGATGCTGGAGTTCGACGAGACCGAGGGTCTGCGCGATCCGCGATCGCTCGGCCTCCGTCATGTCGAATTCGAGACGCTGGCCCGATTGCGGAAGCCGGGCCACGGCGACGAAGAGGGGGTTGGTACGCTCAGCGCTCACGGCTGGGTCTCCCTTTCGAGTTGGCCTATGAGAATCGCGTCCGGGGAGATGCCGGCGAGCCTCTCGTCCTCGGCGATCGCCTCGCGGGCGAGCATCCGCGCCTCCTCACCATCCGCGTCCGCATCCGCCTGGAGGGCGCGGCCGGGAAAGGCGCGAGCGATGGCCGCAGGCGCATCCTCGCTCGCAAACGCCTTGTCGTAGGCGTCGACGCGTTCGTAGAACTGGCCGGCAAGCTTGCGCATGCGCTTGGGCACGGACTGATCGCCGATGCCGATCTGGCGCAGGGTGTCGTCCATGTCGGCGATGAACCGGTCGACCACGTCCTGGGCGACGGGTTTCAGGGCCTCGCTGCCCCGGCAGCGCCGCAGGAACAGGAACATCTGGAGCGACAGGGCCTCGAACCTTCCCATCACGGTATCGGGAATGCCGCACGCCTCGAAGAGGACGGGGCGCCGGGCCCGCCCGACGATCGCCGCGTAGAGCTCGTCGATGATGCGGCGGTTGTGGCGCCGCCGCTCGCGCCATTGGGAGAACATGCGTTCGTCCGATCGAAAACTCGTCTATGGTGTCTGGCGGTGCCATAGGGCTTCGACGATTGCAACGCGGGAAGGTCTGATTTACGGATCGTTGCGATGTGCGCGGCCGACTTTCGGGGGCCGCCGCAACGAAGGGGTGACGCCCTCGATCCTCGGTCCGACGCTTCGAACGGAGACAGAAAAACGTGATCCCCAGCACAAAGGCGCGCCGTGCGGCCGCCGTCGCAGCTCTTGCCGCCATTCTCGGCGCATCCGCCGGCTGCTCCACCGGAGAGGTGCTGAGCGCCGGTTACGTCATGGACGAGCAGACGCTTCAGCTCGTGCCGCCGGGCTCCAGCCGCGAACAGGTGGAACTCGCCCTCGGCTCCCCCTCCACCAAGGCGACCTTCGATGCGGAGGAGACCTACTACTACATTTCCCAGACGCGCTCGCGGCCCGTCGCCTTCCTGACCCCGCGCGTGACCGACCAGCGCGTCCTCGCGGTCTACTTCAACAACGAGAACCGCGTCTCGCGCATCGCCAATTACGGCCTGCAGGACGGACGGGTCTTCGACTTCATTTCCCGCACGACGCCGACCGGCGGCAAGGATGCGACCTTCCTCAGCCAGATCCTCGGCGACACGGTAAGCGGCGGCCCGCGCTGACGGACGGGGACCCGGCGCCCCAACCGGGGCCCGGGACGAGCCGGAACCGATCGGGCCGGAGCCGATCAGGAGGGCGCTGCGGCAGCACCGCCCCTCACCCCTCATGCCGCGATCGTCAGATGGCGGTTTTCGAGCGCGCCCATGGCCCGGCTTCCAGGAGAAGCGCTGCGAGGCAGACGGCGACGACGGGCAGGACCACCCAGTTCATCACGTCCCAACCGGCTCCGACATAGACCTTCCCCGACAGGAAGGATGCGAGGGCGACCAGCGAGAACAGCACGAAGTCGTGGAATCCTTGCGTCTTCGCCCGCTCCTGCGGCGTGTAGACGCTCGCCACCATCGCGGTCGCGCCGATGAAGCCGAAATTCCAGCCAAGGCCGAGGAGAACGAGGCCCAGCCAGAAATTCCAGATCTCGATCCCGCCGAGGAAGACGAGCGCGCTCGCGGCCGTCAGGATCAGCCCGGTTCCGACGATCCTCTCGGCCCCGAAACGCGCGATCAGGCGGCCGGTGACGAGGCTCGGCCCGAACATCGCGAGCACGTGCCACTGGATGCCGAGCACCGAGACGTCCTGATCGAAGCCGCAGCCGACGATGGCGAGCGGTGCGCCGGTCATCACGAAGCTCATCAAGGCGAAGCTTCCGACGTCGCAGACGAGAGCGGTGAGGAACCTGCGCTGGGTGACGATGCGGATGAGCGGCCGGCCGGTATCACGCGTTTCACCGGTCGCCCGCCCGGCCTGCGTCACCGGTTTCGGCATCTTCAGGAGGCTGAGGACGAAGACGCCGAGAAGCGCGAGGACGGCGAGCGTCAGGAAGGAGCCGGCGAACTGGGTCGGCAGAAAGAGTTCGGAGGTGTAGCGGACGGTCTGCGGCCCGACGATCGCAGCCCCGATGCCGCCGACGAGGACGATCGAGATGGCGGTCGACTGGTAGGCGGGCGGGGCCGCATCGCTGGCGGCGAAGCGATATTGCTGGACGAAGGCGCCGCTGAGGCCGAGGCAGAGAAGGGCGAGCGCGAAGATCCAGAAGCTCTGCTGGCCGAGCCCGGCAGCGCCGATCAGCGCGCCGAGACCCATCACGAGCGCACCGGTCATGAAGCCGTATCGACGCCCGATCCACCGCATCAGCGCGGCCGCCGGCAGGGCGCCGAGGGCGACCCCGACATTGTAGGCGGTGACGGGGAGGGTCGCGAGGGACTTGTCGTCGGCCAGAAGCCAGGTTCCGGCGAGACCGCCGGTGGAGATGGCGACGGGCGCGGCCGCCCCGCAGATCGCCTGGGCGCAGGCGAGGATCACGGCATTGAGGCGGGCTGCGCGAAGCGCGACCGTCTCGCCGGCCGTAGAGGTCACTTCCGCTCCGCCGGGCGTCCCTCGGGGCGCGTCTCGCGCGCGACCCGGTCGAGGAGCGCGTTGACGAGCTTGGGCTCCTCGTCCTCGTAGAAGGCCTTCGCCACGTCGACATATTCGGAGACGATGACGGCGACCGGCACGTCGTTGCGCGTCTCGATCTCGTAGACACCGGCCCGGAGGATGGCGCGCAGGGTGGAATCGAGGCGCGACAGGGGCCAGCCGGGCGGAAGGCTGGCATGGATCACCGGATCGATCAGCTTCTGCTTGCGCACGACGCCGGACACGATGTCGCGGAACCAGGCGGCATCGGCGTCGCGATAGGTCTCGCCATCGATCTCCCGCCCCATGCGGAAGGTCTCGTATTCGGCCACCGTCTCGACCAGCGGCGTGCCCGCGATATCCATCTGATAGAGCGCCTGAACGGCGGCGAGCCGCGCCACGCCGCGCTTGTTGGCCGGCCGGAAGGCCC
Source organism: Fulvimarina endophytica (assembly GCF_003403015.1). Classification (GTDB taxonomy): domain Bacteria; phylum Pseudomonadota; class Alphaproteobacteria; order Rhizobiales; family Rhizobiaceae; genus Fulvimarina; species Fulvimarina endophytica. The sequence continues at coordinate 246,903 of NZ_QURL01000002.1, read as the reverse complement.
TATCCCTGATCTCCGCCATCGGATCAGGCTCCGAAGCGATCGCGCAGGGCGATCATCTCGAGAACGGTGCGCGCGGCTCCGCCGCCCTTGTCCTTGCGCTTGGGATCGGCCCGCTCCAGCGCCTGCTCCTCGTTCTCGACCGTGAGAATGCCGTTGCCGATGGCGACGGAGCCGTCGAGCGAAAGGTTCATCAGCCCGCGCGCGGATTCGTTGGCGACGATCTCGAAGTGATAGGTCTCGCCGCGGATCACGCAGCCGAGCACGACGAAGCCGTCATATTCGGTACCGTCCGCATCGGCCCCGGAAAGCGCATAGGCGATGGCGGCGGGGGCCTCGAGGGCGCCCGGCACGGTCACGACGTCGTAGGTGACCTCGCTCGCATCGAGTTCGGCCTTGGCGCCGGCGAGGAGGTGGTCGGCAATCTCGTCGTAGAAGCGCGCCTCGACGATCAGCACGTGAAGATTGGCGGCCATGGTCTGTCCTTTCGGGGAAATCCTGGCCGCCGAGATACGCCGCTCGCGCGTTTCAGGCAACCGTTCGCAGGCAGGAAGCGGGGCTCTCGTCAGCCTTTCTGGAACAGACGCTCGGCATATCGCGCGATCTGGTCGACTTCGAGATTGACCGCATCGCCGACGCGCCGGTCCTGCCAGGTCGTCACGGCGAGGGAATGGCGGATGAGCAGCACGTCGAACACGTCGTCCGAGACCGAATTGACGGTGAGCGAGGTGCCGTCGAGGCAGATCGAACCCTTCTGGGCGACGAAGCGCTTCTCGCCCTCGCCAGCCCGGATGCGGAACCGGACGGCCTCGCCCTCTTCCTCGATCGCGACGATATGGGCCCTGCCGTCCACATGGCCCGAGACGAGATGGCCGCCGAGTTCGTCGCCGAGCTTCAGGGACCGTTCGAGATTGATCCGCGTCCCCTCGCTCCAGTCGCCGGCGGTCGAGAGGCGCAAGGCCTCCTCCCAGGCCTCGACCTCGAACCAGCGCGCGTTCGAGCCGTCCTCGGGAAGCGCCGTGACCGTCAGGCAGATGCCGGAACAGGCGATCGAGGCGCCGAGGTCGATCGAGGCCGGATCGTATGCGGTCTCGACACGGAAGCGCCGTCCCTTTTCCAGGGTTTCGACCGATGCGATGCGGCCGATATCGGTGACAATGCCGGTGAACATGGGTCAGGCCCGCCTTTCGAATTCGAACCAGAGATCGGTGCCCAGACTCAGACGGTCCGTCTGCCGGAAGCGCCGCTTGGCCTCGTCGAGTGCGATCGGCGCGGCGATCCCGCCCTCGCCGATCTCGATTTCGCCGCGAACGAGGATGAGACGGTCGACGAGATCGGCCTCGATGAAGCTCGCAGCGACCGCCGCGCCCCCTTCGACGAGGATGTTCTGGAGACCCATAGCACCAAGGTCCTCGAGAAGTTCGGGCAGCGCCACCCGGTTGCTTCCCGGAACCGTGTCGCAGGCGACGAACTCGACGCCCGCTTCGATGAGCGCCCGGCGCTTGTCCGGCTCGGCGCTGCCCTTGGCGACGAGGATGAGGGGCGTGCGTCGCGCCGTTCGCACCAGTTGCATATCGGGATCGATCGTGAGGTCGGGGTCGATCACGATCCGGCGCGGCGAGCGGTCACTGAGGCCGGGAAGACGGCAGTCGAGGCCCGGATCGTCCTCCTTCACTGTGCCGATGCCCACCAGGATCGCGTCGTGACGCGAGCGGACCAGATGGGTCTGCCCGTTGGCGATCTTGCCTGTGATGAAGACCTGCCCGCTCCCCTCCCGGCCGATCCGGCCATCGGCCGAGATGGCGGTCTTCAGGGTGATCTGCGGCCTGCCGAGGGCATGGCGCGTCAGATAGGGCGACAGATCGGAGGAGGCGTCGGCGCGCAGCACGCCCCGCGTCACGGACAATCCGCCGGACAGAAGGATGCGGTGGCCTTTGCCGTCGACGCGCGGATCGGGATCGGCAGCGGCCGAGACGACCCGGGCGATGCCGGCGGAGACGAGCGCGGTCGCGCAAGGCGGGGTGCGGCCGTGATGGGCGCAGGGCTCCAGCGTGACATAGGCGGTCGCACCGCGCGCAAGGTCCCCCGCCTCGCCGAGCGCAGCCGCTTCCGCATGTGGTCTTCCGCCGAGCGCGGTGATGCCGCGCCCGACGATGCGCGGCCCCGCGCCGTCGTCGCGCACGAGAAGGGTCGCGACGGAGGGGTTCGTGCCCGTCTGGCCGGAATGGCGGAAGGCGAGCCGGATCGCTGCGGCCATGAACCGCTCGTCGCCGGGCCGCGGCGGATCGAAGGCCATGTCCGGACCGTCTCCGGCCGAAATCTGCGTATCGGAAGTCCCCGTACGATCCGCCATCATGCCTCCCCCGGCTCGCCGGTCTCGCCGGCGCGTTCGCGCGTCTTCAGCTCCTCGATGAGATCGCCGAAATCCTTGGCCTCGTGGAAGTCGCGATAGACCGAGGCGAAGCGCACGAAGGCGACGTCGTCGAGACCCTTCAGCGCATCCATCACCATCTCGCCGATCGTATCGGAGGAAATGTCCTGTTCGCCGGATTGTTCGAGCTGGCGCACGAGACCGGTGATCAGGCGCTCGACCCGGTCGTGCTCCACCGGACGCTTGCGCATGGCGACCTCGACGGAGCGCGCGAGCTTGTCGCGGTCGAAGGGCACGCGGCGGCCCGACTTCTTCAGGACGTTGAGTTCGCGCAGCTGCACCCGCTCGAAGGTGGTGAAGCGGCCGTTGCAATCGGGACAGACCCGGCGTCGGCGCACCGCCGCTCCGTCCTCGGCGGGGCGGGAGTCGCGAACTTGGCTGTCTTGCGATCCGCAATAGGGACACCGCATGGCTTCACCGCAGCTTTTCAAAACGGAACCGCCGGCTTCTGCGAGGAAGCCGGCGGTTCGTGTCATGCGTCAGATCGGGTGGCGACGGCAAGCCGCCGGTCCGCGATTACATGTTCTGGTAGATCGGGAACCGCTCGGTGAGGGCGATGACCTTTTCCTTCACCGCCGCCTCGGCCGCATCGTTCTCGTCGGAGTTCGACTTGCGCAGGCCTTCGAGCACCTCGACGATGAGATTGCCGACCTCGCGGAACTCGGCGGTGCCGAAGCCGCGGGTCGTCGCGGCCGGGGTGCCGAGGCGAATGCCGGAGGTGATCGCCGGCTTCTGCGGATCGTTCGGGACGCCGTTCTTGTTGCAGGTGATATTGGCGCGGCCGAGCGACTTCTCCGAGGCCTTGCCGGTCAGGTCCATCGGACGCAGGTCGACGAGCATCAGATGGGTGTCCGTGCCGCCCGAGACGATGTCGCAGCCGCCGGCGCGCAGCGTTTCGGCCAGAACCTTGGCGTTCTCGCAGACCGAGCGCTGATAGGACTTGAACTCGGGCGTCAGCGCCTCGCCGAAGGCGACGGCCTTGCCGGCGATCACGTGCATCAGCGGACCGCCCTGCAGACCCGGGAAGACGGCCGAATTGATCTTCTTGGCGATGTCCTCATCATTGGTCAGCACGATGCCGCCGCGCGGGCCGCGCAGGGTCTTGTGCGTGGTCGAGGTCGCCACATGGGCATGGGGGAACGGCGAGGGATGGACGCCGGCCGCCACGAGACCCGCGAAATGGGCCATGTCCACCATGAAATAGGCGCCGACCATGTCGGCGATCTCGCGCATGCGCTTGAAATCGACCTGACGCGAATAGGCCGAACCGCCGCCGATGAGCAGCTTGGGCTGATGCTCCTTGGCGAGCGCTTCCACCTGATCGTAGTCGATGAGGCCGGTTTCGAGATCGAGACCGTACTGGACGGCGTTGAACCACTTGCCCGACATGTTAGGCTTGGCGCCATGGGTGAGATGGCCGCCGGCATCGAGGCTCATGCCGAGAATGGTGTCGCCCGGCTTGATGAGAGCGAGGAAGACGGACTGGTTCGCCTGGCTGCCCGAATTCGGCTGCACATTGGCGAAGCTGCAATCGAAGAGCTTCTTGACGCGCTCGATCGCCAGTTCCTCGACGATGTCCACATAGTCGCAGCCGCCGTAGTAGCGACGGCCCGGATAGCCTTCCGCATACTTGTTCGTCAGCACGGAGCCCTGCGCGTCGATGACGGCGCGGGAGGTGATGTTCTCCGATGCGATGAGTTCGATCTCGTGGCTCTGGCGGTCGAGTTCCTTGCGGATCGCCGACATCACGTCCGCATCGCGCTCGGCGAGCGGGGTATTGAAGAACGTTTCGTAAGTATTGGACTGGCTGTTTGCCGCTTCGCTCATGACAATCTCGCTCCCCAGATCTGTTTTCGGGTATCTCATGGCGCGACCGCCATTCGATATACGGTTCGCAGCGGTCTCTAGCATGGGGGTTCCGCAATTCCAACGCGGCCCGCTACCCTCCCGGATAACAAGTTTCTATCCGTTCGAAGAAGAGAGCCGGTTGCGCCCGTAAGGCAGCCGTGCCGACCGCGCACGCTCCGCGCCCGGCTTCCGGCGATCGCGCGGCCCGAGGCGCAGCCGACCTCTACTCTTCACGCGGCGGGGCAGAAGCGCGCGCGACCGGCACGCTTCCCGCCCGCCGATCCGGCCGAAATCAGAAGCCGTCGCCCTGCGCATAGGGGTTTTCCTGGCCGGCGGCATAGGCCGTTGTCGTCAGCTCGCTCATGGCGAGCTGATCGGCGCCGTCCCGGTGGTAGATGTCGTCCCGGAACTGGACGACCGCCGGATCGGTCGCCCATGCGGTCACATAGGTGAAGTAGACGGGCACCGGATTGGACAGGTCGATGTCCTGGCGCGTGCGCGCCGAAATGACGCGCTCGATCGCCTGGCGATCCCAGCCCGGCTCGTCCCGTGCGAGCCAGACGATGAGGTCGCGAACGTTCTGGACGCGGACGCATCCGGAGGACTCGAAGCGCATCAGCTCCGAGAACAGTCCCTGCTGGGGCGTGTCGTGCATGTAGACCGCATGGGGGTTCGGGAAGTTGATCTTCACCGAGGCCATGGCGCTCTTGGGGCCCGGGTCCTGGCGGAAGAGATAGTTCACTGCCTCGTCCGAATTCCAGTCGATCGCCTGGGGCGGCACCTCCTCGCGATTGCCGTTGAAGATGTGGATGCCGTTGCGCTGGAGATAGGTCGGATCCTTGCGCACCAGCGGAATGATGTCCTTGCGCACGATCGAGGCGGGCGCATGCCAGTAGGGATTGAGGTTGAGGTTCTGGATCCGGGAATTCAGGATCGGCGTCTGGCGATCGACCTTGCCGACCACGGCCGTATGGCGCTGGACCACCTGGCCGTTCTCCACCGCCTCGATCGCGGCGGCTGGAATGTTCACCATCACGTAGCGGGCGGGCATGGCCTCGGCGAGTTGCGTCTGCAGGCGCGCGGCATTGGCGCGAAGCTGGAACAGGCGCAGATCGGCCGGCACGTTCAGCGCCTTGTAGGCGTGCTCGCCCACGACGCCGTCGGCGGGCAGGCCGTGCCGCGCCTGGAAGCGCTTCACGGCGGCGTCCACATAGCTGTCGAAGGCCTGGGACCGGGCCGCCTGTGGCGACAGGTCGCCGGAGATCGCGAGCCGCTGGCGCAGGAGCTCCACATCCGGCGAGACCACGCCGAGCTTCAGGGTATAGCGCGCCGGAACGTTCGGCCAGCCGCCCTGCGCGGCGATCTGCTCGTAGGACTGGATCGCGGCCTGGGTGGAATAGAGGCTCTGGGAGGAGAAGATCGGGCTGAAGGAGGACACCTGCCGGGCGCTGGAGCCGCGTGTGTCGAACTGGTCGTCCCAATTGCCCCGGGCCGGCGCCCTCAACAGGCCGTCCAGCGTCGACTGGGCCTGGGCAAGGCCGGTGAAGCCGAGACCGAAGGCGGCGCTCGCCCCGGACAGGAAGCCGCGGCGGGTGGAGCGTCCATGGATGCTGCGGCGGTTGATCGTCATCGATCGGGTCCCCTCGTCTCGATCAGGTTCTGGCCATGGTGCGGCGGGAACGGGCTCCGCCACGACGGCGCAGGCGGGAGGTGCTGGGCCCCGCCCGCTCACAGTCGTTCGACCATGTCGTTTGATATGAGGATCATTCAGCGCAATGCGGCGAAAGGAAGGATCGGGGCGCCGGCGATTGCGGTTCGGTCAAGGTTGCGGCGACCCTGCAACGATTGGATGACCGGGCGCATAAGAACCGGTTCAGACACGGCGAAACGGCCGCCCGCCATGATGTGCGGGGGCCGTTCGGGGAATGCCGGGGACGCGTATCGAACCGATGCCTAAAGGCGATAGACGATCTGGTCGTTCCAGAACCGGTCAAGGCGCTGGAGGGACTTGTTCATCTTGGAGAATTCCTGCTCGTCGAGACCGCCGACCTTGTCGATCGAGCCGATATGGCGCTCGTAGAGTTCGGCGACGACGCTCGCGATCTCCCGGCCGCTGTCGGTGAGCGAGATGCGCACGGCGCGGCGATCGACGCGGGACTTCTGGTGGTTGATGAAGCCGAGGTCGACGAGCTTCTTCAGGTTGTAGGACACGTTCGAGCCGAGATAGAAGCCGCGGCTGCGCAGTTCGCCCGCCGTCAGCGTCGCATCGCCGATGTTGAAGAGAAGCAGCGCCTGGACGGCGTTGATGTCGGTGCGGCCCTGACGCTCGAACTCGTCCTTCACCACATCGAGAAGGCGGCGATGCAGGCGCTCGACCAGCTGAAGGGTTTCCAGGTAGAGGGACTTCAGATCGCCGGTCGTCTCGGTCTCGGTGGCCGGGCTATGCGCAAGAGTTGCGGTCATGACGGGTCTCCACTGTTGAAGTGATGAGTTCTTCTTTGCCTCATCTTGATGTCAGGTGTAGCGACCGGCCCCTAAAATTCGACTTAAACTACAGGCTTAACAAGCTTTTACGCGATTTCGGCGCTTTTCGTCCTTAATCAAACCTCGCCGAAATCTTGCTCAATCCTTGCCGTCTTGCTTCGCTTCAGGCCCCCGGTGCGGGTCCGGCATCCCGGCTCGGAACCTCCCCGGCCTCGTCGCCCACCGCGCCGCGCCGGGCCTTCCGCGCCTTCATCCAGTCGCGATAGACGAGCGCGCGCAGGCCGAAATAGAGGGCGAGACCTGTGAGATGCACGGCCAGAAGCAGGAAGCGCGATCCGAACAGGATCGGAAAGCCGAGATGCATCACCATCTCGACGAGCACCAGAAGCCCCCAGACCACCGCCGCCCAGCGCGCCATCATCCACAGGCCGATGCCGGCGACGGGGTAGAGCACGGCCAGAATCGGAACGGCGATGCGCCACCAGGACGGCATCAGGTCGAAGCGGGCGGGCACTTCGACGAAGAGCGGAAGGATCGGCGCAAAGCCCACCAATGCCGCCCAGTAGGCGACGCCGATGGCGAGGAGGAAGACGGCGAAGGAGCGCAGGAGAACCGCGGTCACGAGCCGGTGGAAGCCCGCTTCGGGCGTTTCGGTCGGGAGTTCGAGTGTCATGCGGCCGCGCCCGCCATCCACCTCGTCAAGCGCCGCGCACGATCGCGGACCCGTCCCGTCGCGGAGGCGGCAGGGTCTGCCGGCATGGTCTGGAGCACGATGAAACTCTCGTCTTTTTCTTCGCCGGCCGTTTTGTCGGCCGCCCCGATCCTATAGTCAGAAGCGCATGCGCGAAAGGCGCAAGGATGGAAGAGGCCCACCTGCCCCGCAGGAAGCCGGAACAGACGAAGACAGGCAAGACCATGGCCGCACGGGACGTCAACGCGATTTCCAGACAGATTCAGGATGCAACCTCGGGCCTGCGCATGCGCAGGCTGCGCCAGGCCGACTGGTCGCGCCGGCTGGTGCGCGAGACCCATCTGCGATGCGAGGATCTCATCTGGCCGGTCTTCGTGCGAGACGGGAACGGCGCCGAGCCCGTCGTCTCCATGCCAGGCGTCGAGCGCCGCTCCATCGAGGGCTGCGTCGAGGCCGCCAGGGAAGCCCGCGACCTCGGCATACCGGTCATTTCCCTCTTCCCCTATACCGATCCCTCCTTGCGCGACGAGACCGGCAGCGAGGCCCTCAATCCGAACAATCTCGTCTGCCGCACCGCCCGGGCGATCAAGGCGGCGGTGCCCGAGATCGGCATCATGTGCGATGCGGCCCTCGATCCCTATACGAGCCACGGCCATGACGGACTGATGGACGGCGAGCGCATCCTCAACGATGCCACCGTCGAGGTGCTGATGCGCCAGTCGGTGATCCAGGCGGAAGCCGGCGCCGACATCATCGGCCCCTCCGACATGATGGACGGGCGCGTCGCCTGCATCCGCTCGGCCCTCGACGATGCGGGCCTGCGGGACACGATGATCATGGCCTATTCGGCGAAATACGCCTCGGCCTTCTACGGCCCGTTCCGCGATGCGGTCGGCTCGAACGCCATGCTGAAGGGCGACAAGCGCACCTATCAGATGGATTATGCCAATGTGGACGAAGCCCTGCGCGAGGCCGTGCAGGACATCGCCGAAGGCGCCGACATGATCATGGTCAAGCCGGGCCTCGCCTATCTCGACGTCCTGTCGCGGCTGACCCAGGAGCTGAACGTTCCGACCTTCGCCTACCAGACCTCCGGCGAATACGCGATGATCATGGCGGCCGCCGGAAACGGATGGCTGGACGGGGACGCGGCGATCCTCGAAGTGCTGACGGCCTACAAGCGCGCGGGCGCCTCCGGCATCCTCACCTATTTCTCGCCGAAGATCGCACGAACGCTCAGAGGCTGAGAGCGCCCGGGCCTTTCCTTACCGCCACCGGACGCCCCGCTTGCGACAGGGCGCCGCGCTCACCATTTCGAGGGGGACGACAGGTTGCGACAGCGAAAGGACGACAGGACATGGACCGCACGGCGCCCCTCGAGGAGACGATGACGCGAGAGACCGCGCTCGACGAGCCGTGGCTGTACCGCAGCGCGCTTCGGCGACGGACGGCCGCGTTCCTGATCGACTATTCGCTCGTGCTTCTTCTGTCCGTGCCGGCCGCGATCGTCATCTTTCTCCTCGGCATCGTCACCTTCGGCCTCGCCTTCGGGCTCTACGCCTTCATGCTGCCCGCGATCGCGATCCTCTACATCGCCGTCACCATGGGCGGCCGGAGGCAGGCGACCTACGGCATGCGGTTGACCGATCTCGAGGTGAAGCGCCTCGACGGCGGCCGGGTCGATCCGACGCTTGCCGTCCTGCACGGGGTCCTGTTCTGGGCGAGCACCGCGCTCCTGACGCCCGCGGTCGTGCTCGTCGGCCTGTTCACCCGCCGCAAGCAGCTGCTTCACGACCTTCTCCTCGGTACGGTGATCTGCCGCCGCGACTGATCGGCGATGCCGGGGAAAACCGTTCCCCGCCCGCGCGCCTGAGCGACATGCTTTTCCGGTATCGCCACCAGCGATGCCGGGATCGCGCTCTTGCCTTGAACGGATCGCCCGCTGATAAACACCCCTCGAATGGGCGATGCGGGGGCATATGGATTCGATCCACATCTGGGCGACCTACGGGCTGATCGTCCTCAGCGTGGTGGGATATGCTCTGGAGCGATGGCCGATCGAAGCGGTCGCCGCAGCGTCGCTGAGCGCCTTCCTCCTTCTCTTCACGCTGTTTCCCTATACCGGGCCGAACGGCGACCCCGTCACGACGGCGGAGCTGATGGCGGGTTTCGCCAATCCCGCGCTGATCACGGTGATGAGCCTTCTCATCGTCGGGCAGGGTCTTTTTGCCACCGACGCCATGGCGCGGCCGGCCCGGCTCGTCACCCGGCTCGGGGGCCCGACCGGACGCACCACGGTCTTCATCGTGCTTGTCGCGGCCGCCCTCCTCTCGGCCTTCCTCAACAACACGCCCGTGGTGGTGATCTTCATCCCCATCCTCACGGTCATCGCGACCCAGCGGGCCATTCCCGCCGCCCACGTCTTCATGCCGCTGTCCTTCCTGTCGATCCTCGGCGGCATGACGACCCTGATCGGCTCCTCGACGAATCTCCTCGTCGCCGGCGTCGCAAGCCGCGCGGGCGTCGAGATCGGTTTCTTCGACATCACCATTCCCGGCCTCTGCCTCGCGGTGGCCGGTGCCTTCTACGTGCTGAAGATCATGCCGCGCATCCTGACGCCCCGCGACGGCGACCTTGCGCGCACGAGCGATGTCGGCGGCAAGCAGTTTCTCGGCGAAGTGCATATCGACGAGGACCATCCCTTCGCCGGCCTGACGGCGCGGGCGGGCCTCATTCCGGGCCTCAACGAATTCATGCCGCGCATGATCCTGCGCGGCGCCCAGACCTTCCTGCCCCCCTTCGAGGACGTGACGCTCGCCGCCGGCGACCGTCTCATCGTGACTGCGCCGCGCAAGGCCTTTTCGGCGGCCTTGTCCAAGGGCGATCTCGCCTTGCGGACGATCGACCCGGCATCGGGCGCGCAGAATCTCGAGCGCACGCGCAATATCGGCCCCGACATGGTGATGGCCGAGGCGGTGGTGGCGCCGGGCTCGCGCTATGTGGGCCGGACCATGCAGTATTCCGGCTTGAGAACCCAGTTCGAGCTGACCCTGTTCGGCCTGCAGCGCAAGAACCGCATGGCGCGCTCGGCGCTCTCCGACATCCGGCTCGAGCCGGGCGATACGCTGCTCCTGTGCGGGCGCCAGTCCTCGATCAACGCCCTGCGCGGCAATCACGATCTTCTGCTGCTCGAATATTCGACCCAGACCGTGCCCCAGTCGAGCAAAGCGGGTCTCGCGATCTCGATCTTCCTTACCATCGTCGCCCTGTCGGCCGCCGGCGTCCTGCCGATCGAGGTCCTCGCGATGACCGGCGCGGTCCTGATGGTGGCGACGGGATGCCTGACGATCGGCGAGGCCGCCCGCTCGGTGGACCGCTCGATCTACATGCTGGTCGCGGCCTCGATCGCGGCCGCGACGGCGCTGGAGCAGACGGGGGGTGCGAGGCTGATCGCCGATTCCATCGTCGACGCGCTGTCGGGGGCGACGCCGCTCGTCATCCTCTCGGCCCTGTTCTTCGTCATCGCGCTTCTCACGAACTTCCTGTCGAACAACGCGACGGCGGTCCTGTTCACGCCCGTCGCGCTCAACATCGCCGACCAGCTGGGCGTCTCGCCGATGGCGTTCCTCGCCTGCGTCATCTTCGCCGCCAACGCATCCTTCGCCACGCCGATCGGTTATCAGACCAATCTCCTGGTCATGGGACCCGGCCGCTACCGCTTCATGGACTTCATCAAGGCCGGCCTTCCCCTGGTTATCCTGATGTGGTTATGTTTCACTCTGGTCGCGCCGCTCTATTACACGCTCTGAAGGTCGGGGATCATCCGTGACGGTCCATCATCCCCAGTCGCCGCAGTTCTTCCTCACATCGCCCTCGCCCTGCCCCTATCTGCCGGGCCGGGCCGAACGGAAGGTCTTCACCCATCTGACGGGCGAGCGGGCCCCTGCCCTTCTCGATCTCCTGAGCCAGGGCGGCTTCAGGCGCAGCCAGAACATCGCCTACAGGCCGGCCTGCGAGCGCTGCCGGGCCTGCATCTCGGTGCGCATCCTCGTCGACGAGTTCAGGGCGAACAAGAGCTTCAGGCGCGTCCTCAAGCGCAACGAGGATCTCGTCTCCTTCGAGGCGCGGGCCGAGCCGACGAGCGAGCAATATGCGCTCTTCCGCAGCTATATCGACGAACGGCACCTGACCGGCGGCATGAGCGAGATGAGCGTTCTCGACTATGCCATGATGGTCGAGGACAGCCAGGTGGACACGCGGATCGTGGAGTATCGCCGGCGCGTTCCCGGCGCTCTCGGTGGGCCGGAAGCCCGCCAGGGCGAGCTTCTCGCCGTCGCGCTCAGCGACGTGATGGCCGACGGCATGTCGATGGTCTATTCGTTCTTCGAGCCGGGCGCGAGCGAGCGCAGCCTCGGCACCTTCATGATCCTCGATCATATCGAGCGCACGCTTCGCAAGGGCCTGCCGTTTCTCTATCTCGGCTATTGGGTCGAGGGGTCGGACAAGATGGACTACAAGATCCGCTTCCGCCCCCAGGAACACCTGCTCCCCAAGGGCTGGGAACGCTACGAGGGCTGAAGCCGGGCGCGGCGAGGCGCAGGAGTCTCCCGCAGGTCCGCTCGCCCATCGGCAGGCTTGCCTGACGCAACCGGGAGTGCGAAGCGGGAGGAGCCGATCCCCCATTCGCCCGGACATCTGCCTTGCAAGACCCACGCTCCGTCGCCTCGCACCAGTCCGGCCTGATCCTCGTCGGCGTCGGCGGTCTGGCGCTCTCCTTCGACATTCCGCTGATCCGCATGTCGGAGAGCGACTACTGGAGCGTCCTCCTCCTGCGCGGTGTCCTGATCAGTGGCGCCGCCGTCGCCTACTGGGCCTTCCGGCGCTTCGTGCTTGGCCGCGACACGAAGCTCATCGACGGAAGGAAGGGGCTCCTCGTCACGCTCCTCTTCGCGATCGGCGTGACGAGCTTCATCTATTCGATCTTCAACACGGATGCGGCCAACACGGTCTTCATCCTGGCGTTCAACTCCGTCTTCGCAGCTCTCTTGAGCTGGGCGATCTACGGCGAACGGCCTTCCCGCACGACATTGCTCGTCATTCCAGCCACAATCCTCGGCGTCGTGCTGATCATCGGCTCGGGGCTCGGGGCGGGAAACTGGAAGGGCGATCTCGCCGCCCTCGTCGCGGCCTTCTTCATCGCTTTCGCGCTGGTCGTCAGCCGGAGTTCGCGCAGGGACATGCGCTATGCCGCAGCGCTCGGATCGATCGGACCGGCCGTCATCGCCCTGCCGATCGTGGCGGGCACCGGTCTCCAGTCCGAGGCGCCGATCTGGCTGGTCGTGAACGGCGCCCTCGTCATTCCGGTCGCCCTCATATGCCTGGCCGCCGCGCCGATGTTCGTCGCCGCGCCCATCGTCGCCTTCGGCTATCTCCTGGAAACGGTCTTCACGCCCGTCTGGGTCTGGCTGATCTTCGGGGAACGGCCGACGACGGCGGCGCTTCTCGGCGGGTTGGTGATCCTCGCGGCACTCGGCGTTCAGGCCTTCGACGAAACGGGCGGGCGAAGGCGGCGGGCAAGGCAGCCGGCCGAACGCGTCTGAGCGACTCACATCTGGCCGTCCGATACGCCTCGTGGATACCGAAGCACCGGTCCCGCCTCAGAAGATACCGAGATCGCTCAGTTCGTCACGCAATTCGCTCGGCAGGCCGTCATCCGCCGAGGCGCCCGAGAAGTCCGGCGGCGATTCGTGCGGTTCGAGATAGCGCCAGCCCTGGAACGGCCGCTTGGGACGCCGTTCGGTCCGGATCAGGGCGGGCTCGAGCAGAAGCCGGCAGCGGCCGATGCCCTCGTCGTCGGTGAAGGGCACGATGTCGATGAGACGCTGGCGGGCGCAGATCTGACCCTTGATCACCCAGTAGATCGAACCGCCGTCGAGAAGATCGACGCGGCGCTTGGGCACCATGCGTGTCTGGTGCCAGGTGTGATCCGTGCCGGCCTCGCGGATACGGCGTTCGATGAATCCTTCCAGATCCTCGACCGTTTCCGGACCGACGCTGAGCTTCAGAAGATTGAGGGTCATCGCGCTCGATCGGCCGCAATGAGGCATCCGGCGGAGAGAAATCCGTCCGGATGAAGTGCAACCGTCGTGATCGAGAAGCGGATCATGCCCGAAGGCACTGCCGCGCGGAGGGCGTCAGCCGGCTGCAACAGCCACGGCGACGGGCTCTGCGCCGGCGAACAGGAAACCAAATGCCATAATCGCGGAGAACACTGCGACCGTCCAAACGGTCACGCCCCAGCGCGAGGTGTGTACGCTATCGTCCATGAATGCCATGACCTTAGAATTTAACCCCCACACGGACCCGAGTTTCCCCTCCCCGGTCCGAGCGAAGCCGTTAATTAGAGGTTAATCGAACGCCTCGCAAGTGGGTCGAAATTGCAAGTCGGGACACGCTATTTTGCATGGCTTACCCGACCCTTACCAAGGTCCCGCGCCTTGTCTTCATCCCGCAAACGGCACCCTGCGCCGTGATTGATTCACAGGAAACGTGAAGCCACTGGCGAATGACGGCGGCCCCTGCCCTGTCGAATCCGGCTGGTCGAAAGACACGCGCCCCTCTATGCATTCTCCATGACTCTCGACTGGTTGGATCTCGCCGCTCTCGGCCTCTACGTCGCCATCTGGCTCGGCTACAACCGGCTGACGCAATCGCTGTGCGATTCGGACCGCAGCCTCTCCTCTCTCATGAACAGGGAGCGGGCCCGCTGGATGCGCACCGCGCTCGGCCGCGACCTCAGAATGATCGACACGGCGGTTCTGGCGAGCCTCCAGCAGGGTACGGGCTTTTTCGCCTCCGCCTGCATCTTCGCGATCGGCGGCTGCTTCGCGCTTCTGGGCTCGGCCGAGATCATCGCAGAGATCTCGCGCGATCTTTCGGTGGCAGGGCCCTCTAACAGGGTTCTGGTGGAGATCAAGCTCCTCGGCCTCGTGGTGATCTTCGCCTACGCCTTCTTCAAGTTCGCCTGGTCCTACCGGCTGTTCAACTACTGCGCGATCCTGATCGGCGCGCTGCCGATGCGGGCCGATGTGGAGAAGGACCCGGAGGCGGCGGAGGCAGCCCTCGACCGGGCCGTCTCCCTCAACGTCTCGGCCGGCTGGAACTTCAATGCCGGGCTTCGGGCGATCTTCTTCGCGCTCGCCTATCTCGGCTGGTTTCTCGGGCCCTATGTCCTCGTCGCCTCGACGGTCTTCGTCGTCGCGATCATCGCGAACCGGCAGTTCCGCTCGCCGGCCTACAAGAATCTGAAAGCGAACCTCGATCGGTCGGGAGAAGCCCCATGAGCGCGACCGAATTAAGGATCGATTCCGACGAGATCGCGCGCACGATCCTGACACTGTGCGCAGAGCGGGGACCGGACAAGACGGTCTGCCCATCGGAGGTCGCCCGCGCGATCGCGGGCTCGGACGAGAAAAGGTGGCGACGGCTGATGCCGACCATCCGGCACCAGTCGATCCGGCTTGCGGACAAGGCGCGGATCGTCATCCGCCGCAAGGGCCGCGTGGTCGATCCGCACGCCTTCAAGGGCATTTACAGGCTGGCGATCCCGGCCCCGGACGCCTGAACGCCTCTCACGGTCAGAAGCCGGGCTCGGGCCTGAGCGAAACCTCGGCAGGCGCCGGAATCAGCGCATCGGTGCGCCCGGCGAGCCGGTAGGCGAGAAGGCCGAGATATTCGCGGATCGCGAAGTGGACCTTTTCCAGATTGCGCGTCGTCGCCGTCGAGGGACGCCAGACATCGGCTCCTGCGGGCGTGCGGTAATCCACCGGATAGGGCACCACGTCGAAGCCGACCTGCCGGAAGCAGCCGACGGCCCGCGGCATGTGATAGGCGGAGGTGACGA
Source organism: Fulvimarina endophytica (assembly GCF_003403015.1). Lineage (GTDB taxonomy): Bacteria > Pseudomonadota > Alphaproteobacteria > Rhizobiales > Rhizobiaceae > Fulvimarina > Fulvimarina endophytica. The sequence goes on along the minus strand of NZ_QURL01000002.1, from coordinate 231,549 downwards.
GAAGCCAGGTTTCTCCCGGCCGGGGATCGGCGAGCGCCTTGGCGCGCTGCGCGTTCTCGAAGGTGTCGCGCGCCTCTCCATCCAGAATCAGGCGGTTCGCGTCGAGCCCGAGCGACAGATAGAACTGTTCGGCCGACTGGGTCTCGGGAATATCGTCGCTGAAGGCGGCCGCGACGCCGCCCGAAAACAGCACCTTCGCATCCGGATAGTCCCGCGCCAGCGCCATGGAGACGGTCGCGCGATCGGCCGCTTCGTTGAGTTCGACCAAGCCGCGCGTGCGGGCGACACGCGTGTCGAAACTCCCGCCGAGAACCACGATCCCGTCGACCTTTGCCGGCATCACCGCCGGCCGTTCGAACCGGTTCTCCAGATAGGCGGTCATCGCAAGACCGAGCGGCGAGAGGCTGACGAGGGCGAGCATCAGCGCCGAGAGCGCGAAGAGACCCTTGGCAGTGCGCCGCCGTCTGAGGGCGAAGGCCAGCCAGCCGGCGAGTGCGACGAGGATGATGGCGACCAGCGGCTGCAGGACGAACCAGCCGATCTTGGCGAGATAGAAGAACATGATGGCCTATCGTTCGCCCGCCGCGCCGCCGGGCTTGCCCGGTTCGGCATCTTCGCGCGGTTCGCCCGGTTCGCGGCGGGATTTGCGCAGGATCTCGAAATCGGCGTCCTTCACGTTGAGATCGACGGGCGTGCGCATGATGATCTCGCGATGGGGGAACGGGATGTTGATGCCTTCTGCCTTGAAGGCGTCCCAGATCGCAAGCAGCACCTGCCCCTTCACGTTGACGAGCCCGGCCGGGGCGTCGGTGATCCAGAAGCGGACGATGAAATCGATCGAGGACGAGCCGAAGGCCGTCATCCAGCAGACGACGCCGCGATGGCCCACCACGCGCTCGACGCTCAAGGTCGCCTCCTTGGCGACCGCGATCACGTGGTGGGGATCGGAATCGTAGGAGACGCCGAATTCCACGTCGACCCGCACGAGATCGTTGGAGAAGGACCAGTTGATCACCTTGTTGGTGATGAAGTCCTCGTTCGGGATGAGATATTCCTTGCCGTCCCGCGTCACCACCGAGACGAAGCGCGCGCGCAGTTCGCGGATCCAGCCGAAGGTGTTGTCGAGGGAGATCGTGTCGCCCGGTTTGATCGAGCGATCGAGAAGGATGATGATGCCGGAAATGAAGTTCGAGACGACCTTCTGAAGGCCGAAGCCGAGACCGACGCCGATGGCGCCCGAAAGGACGGTCAGCGCCGTGAGATCGACGCCGACGGCTGCCAGCGAGACCGTCAGCGACAGGAGAATCAGTCCGATCTTGAGGAACTTGCCGATGAGGACGCGAAGGGTCGGCGTCAGCTCTTCCGATTTCTGCACCCGGCCGTCGAGATAGCGGCCGACGAGGCTCGCCAGCCAGAGCGTGATGACCAGGATCAGGATGGACTTGATGATCATCAGCGCCGAGATGCGGTTGTCGCCGACATAGAAGGCGGCCGCATCGAGCGTGACGGTGAGCGGCCCCAGAAGGCCGAGGATGGAGAGCGCGACGATGCCCCAGGCGATCCATGTGATGGCGCGCGACAGGAGGCGGTTGCGCACCAGGCGCGAGGAGACCGAGATGACGAGAAGCGTCAGCGACAGCTTGAAGACGATCGAGACGATCTCGCTTCTCGGCCCGCCCGCGCTGATGTCGAGAAGCGTCGCGAGGAACAGGAAGACGACGAAATAGAGAAGGCCCATGCGCCGGCGGATCGCCACGACGACGCGCAGGAGACCCGGGGCTCCCTTGATGCGCCGGGCTTCGCGCTCGATCGGCTTTCGGGTCAGCCGGTCGGCGGCGAAGGCGAGCACGAGACAGACGAGGACGGCCCCGACCTGGGCCATCTGCGAGGGCTGGTAGAAGAAATCGAGCGCCATCCGGCCCCGCAGCAGAATCTGCTGCCAGAGCTCGTCGAGGCGCTCGATATCCATCAGTCGCGATCCCAGACCGGCGCGAAGGACGGATCGATGAGACGCCCGTCCGGCGAAGCGAGAGCGGAGATCTCCGCGATCTCGTCCTCTCCGAGCTCGATGTCGAAGACCGAGATGTTCTCGGACAGGCGGTCGGGGTTCGACGTGCGGGGGATCGCGCCGACATTGTCCTGGCTCATATGCCAGGCGAGCACGATCTGGGCGGGCGAGCGCCCGTGCGCCTCGGCGATCCGCGTGATCGGCTCCTGGCCGAGAAGATCGCCTCCCTTGCCGATGGGCGAATAGGAGATCATCGCCGAACCGTTCTGCCGGCAGGCCTCCAGAACGCTGTTCTGGGACAGCATCGGGTGATACTCGACCTGGTTGCAGACGAGGGGCTTGTCGGACACCGTGACCGCTTCGCGGAAGAGCGCGTTCGGGAAGTTGGCGACGCCGATATGCTTCGTGAAGCCTTGGGCGAGCGCGCCGTTCAGCGCGTCGATACTCTCCTCGAGCGCGATGTCGGGATTGGGCCAGTGGATCAGCAGCAGGTCGACCGGGCCGATGCCCAGCCTGTCGACGCTGGATTTGGCGGCCTCGATCAGCTGGGCGCCGGAGATGTCGGTCCACCAGACCTTGGTGGTCACGAACAGGTCCGCGCGGTCGGCGCCGCTCTGGCGGATGCCCTCGCCGACCGAAGCCTCGTTCTCGTACATGCGCGCGGTATCGATGTGGCGATAGCCGGTCTCGATCGCCTTGGCGACGAGATCGACGCACTGGTCGCCTTTCAGCGTGTAGGTTCCGAGCCCGAGTGCGGGGATGGACGCGCCATGCGCCTCGATGATCTTCATGATGGTCTCTCGATTGGGCTTTGGTCCTGCCGGCACTTCCGGCCTCTCTCCAAAGAAGATAGGCAGGGAGCCGATCGATCCAGAACGGGAAAGCCCGGAAATGTCGGAAATCGTTTCATCGCGCGCGCCCGAAGGTTCGGCCGGACAATCGCCCGCTCCGAGCGAGCGCGGCCGCGTCGTCGCCATCGACGTCGCACGAGCCCTCGCGCTCGTCGCCATGGCGATCTACCACTTCACCTGGGATCTCGACAATTTCGGCTATGTGCCGCGCGGCATGGCGACGAGCGGTGGGTGGATCGTCTTCGCCCGCTGCATCGCCTCCAGCTTCCTGTTCCTCGTGGGTTTCAGCCTCGTCCTCGCCCATGCGAAGGGCGTGCGCTGGAAACCCTTCTTCACGCGCCTCGCGCAGATCGTCGCGGGCGGCCTCGCGATCACGGTCGTCACCATGGTGGTGACGCCGGAAAGCTATGTGTTCTTCGGCATCCTGCAGCACATCGCCTTCGCCTCGCTCGCAGGCCTTCTCTTCATCCGGCTTCCCGCCGCTCTCACCTTCCTCCTCGGCCTCGGCGCGATCGCCCTGCCCTTCGTCTTCCGCAGCGAGGTCTTCGATCCGATCTATCTCGTCTGGATCGGGCTCAACGCGACTCCGCCCTTCTCCAACGATTTCGTTCCGGTCTTCCCCTTTTTCGGGGTCGTCCTTCTCGGCATCGCCTTCGGGCGGCTGACGGTGGACCGAAACCTCCTCGCCTTCGTGCGGCGGAGCGTCGATCCGAAGCTCGGGCCCTTGCGCCATCTGGCACTGCTCGGCCGTCACTCGCTGGCCTTCTACCTGATCCACCAGCCGGTTCTGTTCGGTCTCGTCTTCCTCGCGACCCTCGTCGTTCCGCCCGATCCGAACCTCGCCTTCTCGCGCGACTGCCGCCAGACCTGCCTTGCCACCAATAGCGAGGCGTTCTGCGCCAACTATTGCAGCTGCTCGAAGACGGCGCTCGACGAGACCGGGCTCTTCGGGTCCATGATGGCCGGGCAGCTGGACGAGATCCAGCGACAGAGCGTGCGCGACATCACGCAGCGCTGCTCCTATGAAAGCTATGAGCGCGAAGGCTTCGGTGCCGCGGCTCCGGGCTCCGGCGGCTGACCCTTCAGGACTGGCCGGCCGTCTCGCCGATCTCGGAGAGGCGGGCCTCGCAGGTCTCCTCGGCATTCTTCAGATCGCTGAGGAGGTCGGAGATGTCCCGCTGCTTCTGTTCGAGCTCGGCCTTTCGTGCGCGCACCTTTCCGAGAATCGACTGGAGCTGCCCCACCTCGCCCGGCGGTGCCTTGTACATGCCGACGATCTCGCGGATCTCGGCGATCGAGAAGCCGAGCCGCTTGCCGCGCAGGATGTTGCGCAGAAGCTGCCTGTCGGACTGGCGGAAGAGCCGCGTGCGGCCGCGGCGAACCGGATGGATCAGCCCCTCGTCCTCGTAGAAGCGGATGGTCCGCGTCGTCACGTCGAACTCGCGCGTCAGATCGGAAATCGAGAAAAATTCGTCCTGCATGGTGGTCGCGCGCCTTCCGTTCGGGCGGCGCTCCGCTGCCGCCCGGTCCTGCGATGCATGAAGCCAGATTTACGTAAAAGTCAAATCCGCTTCCGCCGCGACATCACAGATTGAACCACCAGGCCGCGAGCCCCAGAAAGGCGAAGAAGCCGACGACGTCCGTGACCGTGGTGACGAAGGTGCCGGAAGCCAGAGCCGGGTCGGCGCCGAGATTGTCGAGGACGAGCGGGATCAGGATCCCGGCGAGCGCGGCGGCGATCATGTTGACGATCATGGCGATCGCGATCACCTGGCCGAGACCGGCATCCTGGAACCAGACGGCCGCGACGAGGCCGATGATGACCGCGAAGAGAACGCCGTTCACGAGCCCGATCAGGCTTTCGCGCCGGATGATTCGCCCGGCATTGCGCAGATCGATATCGCGCGAGGCGAGCGCGCGCACGGCGACCGTCATGGTCTGCGTCCCCGCATTTCCACCCATGGACGCGACGATCGGCATCAGGACGGCGAGCGCGACCATATGCTGGATCGTCGCATCGAACAGGCCGATCACGAGGGAGGCGAGGATCGCGGTCGCAAGATTGACGAGAAGCCAGGTGAAGCGCGAGCGCACCGCCGTCAGAACCGTATCGGAGATCTCTTCGTCGCCGACACCGCCGAGGCGCTTGATGTCCTCCTCGGCCTCGGCCTGCACGATGTCGATCACGTCGTCGATGGTCAGGACGCCCACGAGCCTCTCGTCGCGGTCGACCACGGCCGCGGAGAGAAGATCGTATTGCTCGATGATCTGCGCGGCCTCTTCCTGGTCCATCTCGGCCGGAATGGCGTGGCGCGTGTCGTGCATGATCTCGTCGATCTTCTCCAGCCGCTTGGCCCGGAGGATCCGGTCGAGTTCGACCGCGCCGATCAGCTTGAACATCGGATCGACGACGAAGATCTGGGCGAAAGAGGTCGGCAGGTCCTCGTCCTCGCGCATGTAGTCGATGGTCTGGCCGACCGACCAGTAGGGCGGAACCGCGACGAACTCGGTCTGCATGCGCCGACCGGCCGATTCCTCCGGATAGTCCAGCGAACGGCGCAGCCGCATGCGCTCGCGGAAGGGCAAGGCGGCGAGAATTTCCTTGCGGTCGTCCTCCTCGATATCCTCGAGAATGTAGACCGCGTCGTCCGAATCGAGTTCGCCGAGGGCGGCCGCGATCTGCGGATTGGGCATGGCGCCGACGATCGAGAGGCGGATGGCCTCGTCGACCTCGGTGAGCGCCGAATAGTCGAAGTCCTCGCCGAGAAGGCGCACGAGGCCCTGGCGCGGCTCGTTGTCGAGAGTTTCGAGAATGTCGCCGAGTTCGGACTCGTGCAGGGGCTCGACGAGGGATTTGAGCGTCGGCGCGTTTTCCGCCTCGACCAGATCCTCGATTCGCGACAGGAACGCGCTTTCGACGAAGCCGTCCTCGTCATAGATGCCGAGGTCGCGAGCCTGCTCCGAGGTGCGGCGTGCATCCAGGGTTTCGATCATGATCCCTCCCTCTCCGGGCTCAAGCGCGAACAGCTGCGTTGAGGAGGCTCTAGAGGCTTTCGCCGGCCGGCGAAAGGCGCGATCGCGCCATAGACGACACAGGATCGTCAGCAGGCCTCGCTTACGACATTCGGGAAAATGGCCGGAAGGACGCAGGACCGGCTGCGCCGTTACCTTGCTCTATACCTGATCCGATAATCGCCGACGTCGGGCTGCATGAGCAACCTCGAAGCTGAAGCGAAATGCGAGGGGGACAGTCTATCCCCGCACCTTGCAGGAAGTGCGGGGTTCAGGGCGATTTCCTTAATGAAATCAACTGCCCCGAAAAGTAATGGTGCGGTCGAGAAGACTCGAACTTCCACGGGTTGCCCCACAGCGACCTCAACGCTGCGCGTCTACCAATTCCGCCACGACCGCACGCCGTGTCCGAAGCGTTGGTATCGCTTCGGTGAGCGGGCATGTAACAAGACTTGCCGAAGGCCGCAAGAGCAATTCTCGACGGCAGAGCAAGGGAAATGTTCGCGCCGATCAGAGGCGGCGGTGCGGAGGATCTTTCGTGGCCCGCGATCGCCGACTATCTTGCCGCGATGGCCGACCTCTCTCCCGCTTCGTTCCCTGCCCCCGCGGCGGGGCCGCGTCTTTCCACGAATGCCCGGCAGTTCCTGCCCGCCGAGGGCGCGCCACCGGTCGCGTGGACGATTCTGGGCGGCCTCACGCCCTATCCGCAGGCCCTCGCCCTCATGGAGGAACGCGTGGCCGCGATCGATCTCGGCGAGGCGCCGGAGACGATTTTCCTTCTCGAGCATCCCCCGCTCTACACGGCCGGGACGAAGGCGAACGCCGCCGACCTCATCGATGCATCCCGCTTTCCGGTGTTCGAGGCCGGCAGAGGCGGCGAATACACCTATCACGGGCCGGGCCAGCGCATCGCCTATGTCTGCCTCGACCTGAAGCGACGGCGGCAGGACGTGCGCGCCTTCGTCGCCGCGCTCGAAGCCTGGATCATCGCGACCCTCGCGGAGTTTCACATCAAGGGCGAGCGCCGCGAGGAACGGGTCGGCGTCTGGGTGGAGCGGCCCGAGCGGCCGCCGCTCGCGAACGGCGCCCTGGCCGAGGACAAGATCGCGGCGATCGGCATCCGGGTCCGCAAATGGGTCACGTTCCACGGCATCTCGCTGAACGTCGACCCCGATCTCGACCATTTTTCCGGCATCGTGCCCTGCGGCGTCCGCGAATTCGGGGTCACGAGCCTCGCCGATCTCGGGCACCTCGTCTCCATGCCCGAAGTCGATACGCTGCTCAGACGCAATTTCGAGGCGATCTTCGGCCCGGTCGTAAGCCTGTCCGAAGCGGACGAGGCGCGCGGATGATCAGGCGGTCGGCCTGATCTCGAAGTTTTCGAGAACCGCGAAATCCTCGCCGCCGTCCTCGCCTATATCGATCCTCTCCACGCGATCCACCGCCGCAAGCGAGGGCCCCTCTTCGAGATCGGCGAGAAATCGCCGAAGATCCTCGCTCGCGCCGGCGGCGAGGACCTCAACGGCGCCGCTGGACCGGTTGCGGCACCAGCCGGTCAGCCTCCGCATCTCGGCAGCCTGCCGCGTCCATGCGCGAAAGCCCACGCCCTGGACCCGGCCGTGAACGAGGACCCTGATCCTCTCCTGCGCCACCGCCACGTCTCCGTTCTTCGTTCACCGGGGAGAAACCATATGGCGCGTCCGGCACCTGGGGCGAAGAGCCCGCAGCACCGGCGCCTCGGGACAATTCGGCGGAACGGACTGATTCGGAAACACGAAATGACGTCGCCGCCGGTGGCGGCCCCCTTTCGTTCGATCGGCCCCGGGTGTAGTATCCCCCTACAGGTGACGGGAATTTTATCCGCAGCGTTTCATCGGAGAGTCATGTCATGTTCGACGACAGACCGATCGCCTGTCACCGGCAGCCGGCTGGCGAATTCCAGGGCGATTTCACCGAGGACGGGCAGTTGCACCTGATGGTCGCGGGCCTTCGCAACTACAATCTCGGCTTGCAGAAGCTCCTTTCCGCGCTCGCTCCCCAGGAGCCGACCGCAAACCGTGAACTTCTGGCTTGCGAAAGGGCACTTTCGCCCGTTTTGGCGAGGCGATCGACGAGGGATGCGGCCTCCCGCATGCCGTCCTTCGTTCGCGCAGCCGAGAACATCTCGTCGCAATCGCTTCCCCACCGCGCCTGAACCCGGGTCCGCCGAACCTGCAGCATGAGGTGGCGGGACTTGCCCGGTCCTGTCCTGCCGCGATCCTCGACGTCCTTCCCCCATGGTGGACAAGGATGGGCGTTCGGCCGTCCGGTACCGGTCACGATGGACAAATGCCAAGAGACCACGTAAGCCCTATTAAGGACAATTTTCCTCACTCCGTTCGGATAGCGAGGCCCATGTTTTCGCACGAGAGTATCTGGTCGGCGATCGATGGCCTGGCGGCGCGTCACGGTCTCACGCCCTCGGGCCTTGCGAAGAAGGCGGGCCTCGACCCCACCACCTTCAACAAGTCCAAACGCATGAGCGCGGACGGGCGGGCGCGGTGGCCGTCGACCGAATCGATCGCCAAGGTGGTCGAGGCGGTGAACTCCTCCTTCGCCGAATTCGCGGTTCTCGTCTCGGGCGAGCGATCGCCCCCCCAGATGACGATCCGCGACCGGGCGATCTCTGTTCCCCTTCTCGGCCTTGCCGAGGCCGGCGGAGGCGGGTTCTTCGACGATGCGGGCTTTCCGGCCGGTCACGGATGGGACGAGATCACCCTGCCCGATTCCAGCGGCGAGCCGATGTATGCGCTCGAGGTTTCGGGCAAGTCCATGGAGCCGCTCTATCGGGAGGGCGACCGGATCATCGTCTCGCCCACGGCCTCCGTCCGGCGCGGCGACCGCGTGGTGGTCCGCACCCGCGCCGGAGAGGTGATGGCGAAGATCCTCCAGCGGCGGACGGCCCGCACCCTGGAACTCGCCTCCGTCAATCCGGACTTTCCGGTGCGCCAATTCGCGATCGAGGATATCGACTGGATGGCGCGGATTCTCTGGGCGAGCCAGTAGCGGGCCGTTCGGATGCGGACGTTCTCTTCCCTCGCCCTCACCGCCTCCGGCCCGCTCGCTCTGGCGCTGGGGCTCTACCTCTTCGCCCCCGCAGCGATCGAGACCGAGGGCATGGACGGGGCAGGCGAGACCCGCGAGGTCATGTCCGAACCGGAGGCCGAAGGCGCTGTTGCGAGGCAGACCGGACGCCCAGATCCGGGTGGTGACACAGCGGATGACAGCCCGTCTTCCGGCGAGAGTACGGTGGGCGTCGACGGCACCGCGCCTCCGGGCGAGCTTCGCCGACTGCCCCCGCGCGAACCGCTCTCGCAGATCGCAGCGCCGGCCGAAGCGCCCGATCCCGTTCGCCTGCGCCTCCTGCCGCGCCCGGTCGCGCTCGACACGGCACGCCTTGCCGTCGGCGAGGGCATCGTCGTCCTTCCCGGTGTGGAAGGCCTGTCATCCAGCGAGCGCTGCGGCCAAAGCGGTGCGCAATGGCTCTGCGGCGCAAGGGCGCGAACGGCGTTCCGCACCTATCTCAGGGGCCGCTCGGTGGAATGCGAAGCGCCGGAGAATTTCGGCCGGCGCGAGGAGACCGTCACCTCCGCCTGCACTCTGGCCGGAGAGGACGTCGCGCAATGGGTGGTCGCCAATGGATGGGCACGGGCCGAGGCAGGCGGCCCCTATGGCGAGGCCGAGGCGCAGGCCCGAAGGGCACGCCTCGGCATCTGGGGCGAGCCGCCCCCGAGCCTCACGCCTCGGCCGTGAAGCGGCCGGCAAGCGCGTCGGCGATCATGGCCCGCGTCTCGTCGATCCCGTAAAGCGCCACGAAGGAGCCGAAGCGCGGGCCCTTCTCCTGTCCCAGAAGCACCTCGTAGAGCGCCTGGAACCATTCGCCCGAGACCCCCGGCCCGCCATCGGGCCCCTTCTTCTTCTCGTCCTGGTAACGCGGGATCGGCCGCGCGACATCGAGAAGCGCGTCCTGGATGGTCGCGGCATCGGCGTCGCGGGGAAGCTCGGCGAGTTTCCCGTCGAGGGTTACGAGCGCCCGGCGCTCCACCTCGTCCGGTGCCCGGAACCGTTTCGCCGGCTTCACGAAGTCGTCGTAATAGCGGATCGCATAGCCGACGAGATGATCGAGCCGCGGATCGCTCGCCGGCGTGACGCCCTCGTAATAGCGCGAGATGAACCCCCACAGGGTTTCGGCATTGGACGCGTTCGAGGCCGAGACGAGGTTCAGCAGCATGGCGAACGGAACCTTGATCGCCTCCGCCGGCGGCTCGCCGGAATGGATGTGCCAGACGGGGTTCTGAAGCTGCTGCTTCTCGTCCTGCCGCTGATAGGCCGAGACGAACTGATAGTAGTCGTCGACGGCCTTCGGGATCACGTCGAAATGGAGCTTCTTGGCCGCCTTCGGCTTGTTGAACATGAAGAAGGCGAGGCTTTCCGGCGAGGCATAGGTCAGCCATTCGTCGATCGTCAGGCCGTTGCCCTTCGACTTGGAGATCTTCTCCCCGTTGTCGTCGAGGAAGAGCTCGTAGTTGAACCCCTCGGGCGGGCGCGCGCCGAGCGCCCGGCAGATCTTCGAGGAGAGGTTCACCGATTCGATGAGATCCTTGCCGGCCATCTCGTAGTCGACGCCGAGCGCTGCCCAGCGCATCGCCCAGTCGGCCTTCCACTGGCACTTGACCGCCCCGCCGGTGACCGCCGTCTCGATCCGCTCGCCCGTCTCGGGATCGAGATAGGCGATCATGCCGCGCTCGGGATCGCGATCGACCATCGGCACCTGGAGGACGATGCCGGTTTTCGGATGGATCGGCAGGAAGGGCGAATAGGTCCCGCGCCGTTCAGGTCCCAGCGTCGGCAGGATGATCTCCATCACCTCGTCATAGACGGCGAGCATCTTCAGCAGCGTCTCGTCGAACCGGCCCGAGGTGTAGACCTCGGTCGCCGACGCGAACTCGTAGTCGAAGCCGAACGCATCGAGAAAGGCGCGCAGCCGGGCATTGTTGTGGGCGGCGAAGGAGGGATACTCATTGGAGAACGGGTCCGGCACGCGCGACAGGGGCTTGCCGAGATGGGTCTCCATCATCTCGCGGTTCGGCACGTTCGTGGGCACCTTGCGCAACCCGTCCATGTCGTCGGAGAAGCAAATCAGCTTGGTCGCGACCGCGCCTTGCGTCATCACCTCGAAGGCATGGCGCACCATGGTCGTGCGCTGCACCTCGCCGAAGGTGCCGATATGCGGCAGGCCGGACGGGCCGTAGCCGGTCTCGAACAGAACCGTTTCCGGCATGCCGCCGGCCTCGAACCGCTTGACGAGTTTGCGTGCTTCCTCGAACGGCCAGGCATTGGAACTCGTCGCGAGTTCGGCGATCTGGGAGGGCACGGCTTGCGGTGTCATGGCTCTTGGTCGTCCAGGGTTGGGCAGGGAGAAGGCGGTCCGATCGCGCGATCGGCATCCTTACGCCCCGATGTCTCGGTTTCGCACCGGATTTTCGAAACTAACGGCTCACGCCCATTCGCCGATGGCCGAAAGGCGCCTCGGACCGGACACGAGGTCTCGTCGGGGACGTTGCGAAGATGCAGCGCCCTCCTGCTCTATGAAGGGAACGCGGGTCCCGTCAACCTTGCCGCCGTCCGGCCGAGGGGCCTTCGGACTTGTTCGGCGGCCACCGGCTGCCTAGCTAGGCCTTCGAACGGAACGACGAAGAGGAAACCGGATGTCCGACGGACAAATCCAGGACGCGCTGATCCAGCTGATGCTCGCGGCGGCTGCCGCAGACGGAGCGATCAGCGACAAGGAATTGCGCGAGGTCGACGAGCTGATCTCCTTCCTGCCGGTCTTCGAAAGCTTCGATCGCGGCCGCCTTCCCGACATCGCCGATCGAAATGCCAGCCTCCTGTCGAGCGACGACGGCATCGACGCCATCATCGAACATCTGGTCTCGGTGGTGCCGGTGCGTCTCTACGAGACCGCCTACGCGCTCGCCGTGGAGGTGATTTCGGCCGATATCCGCACCACACAGTCCGAACTGCGCCTTCTGGAGATGCTGCGCGATACCTTCGACATGGACCGCCTGACCTCCGGTGCGATCGAGCACTCCGCCCGGGTACGCTATCGCCGCCTGCACTGAGGCGCCGGCGCGGGCCTACCAGGGATCGACCGGGAAGTAGCGCAGCAGCAGTTCGGAGAATTTCCCGCTTTCGACGACCTGGACGAGGGCATAGTCGAGAACGCGCGCGAGCTCCCGGTCGTCCGCCGGGACCGCGATGGCGAGCCCCTCGCCCAGATACTGGTCCGACAGGAACGGTCCGTCGGAAAAGGCGCAGCAGCCCTCGGCCGGCTCGCTTTCCAGCCAGAACGACAGGCTGACGCCGTCGCCGAAATAGGCGTCGACCTCGCCGGACTTCACGGCCTCCAGAGCCTGGCTGCGATCCTCGAAGCGGCGTGACGCGGCGCCTGGAAAGAAGGCGTCGAACATCGCCGCCTGCGCGCTCCCCTGAAGAAGCCCCACCGTCTTGCCCTGAAGATTTTCAGCGGCGGGCGCCTCGATCATCCTGTCCTTGCGCGTCACGAACCGCGCCGGGAAGCGCAGATAGGACTGGGTGAAGGCGAACTCGTTGCGCGTCTGGGGATTGACCGCAAGGCCCGCGATGATGGCCTCGCCGCCACCCCCGCGAAGCGTATCGGCGAGCTCTCCGAAGGCGAGCGCCTCCACCTGGCAGATCGGCAGGATGTTGAGTTCCTCGCAGATCGCGCGGGTGAGATCGACGTTGAAGCCGACGAGACGGCCGCGATCGTCGAGGAAATTGAAGGGCGGATAGTCCGTCGCCGTCAGGAAGCGCAGACGCTGCAGGTCGGGAAGCTTCGGCTGGGTCGAGCGCTGGCGCTGGTCGATGAAATTCGGAAGCTCGCCGTCCTGCGCCCTCGCCTGCCCCGGTGCGGCAGCGCCGACAAGCCCGGCAAGAGCGAGAATCGTCCAAACTTTCAACGCTCGCGCGAGAATCTCGCGCTTCGGTTTGTTTGTCGGCTCGTCCATCGCGTGCACTCTTCAACTACAGGGGACGGCAGGCAGTATCGCGCCACGATCCGTCCGGAGGGTCGCGTATTGGGTGGTCTATTCCGTGAGCGTTGTCGAGCCTGATCTCATCGCAGGCGGCCGCACGCTGCCATTCGCGATCGATGCCGCGCCGCCCTGCCCGGCACCGCGCTGGAAGATTCGCCTCCCTTCCATCGCCAAACTGTCCGAGGACGCCGGATCTTCCGTCGACCCTTTGCTCGACGACCTGTCGGCCCGTCTGTCTCTCGGCGCCCGCGACATCGCGCACGCGCGCCAGCGAGCCCTGGCCAACGGGACGGATCTCGCCGCCGAGCTGATCGCCAACCGGGTCGTCGGCGCCGAGGACTATGCGCGTGGCGCCAGCGCCTGTCTCGGCATCCCGGTCGAGGCGCCGGGACCGGATCATCTGGTGCTCATGGAGCGGCAGGGCGGCTGCGGACCGATCCCCGGCGCCCTCGAAACGTCGACCACGGATCTCGAACATCGCATCTTCTTCCATCCGCGTATCGAAGAGCTGAGCGCGCTGAAATCCATTCTCGCGAAGGACCCCGCCCTTGCAGCACGCTGCCGGGTGACGACCGAGGCGAAGATCCGGGAGAGGCGGTTCCAGACCGACGAGAAGCAGCGCCTCGAGCGCGCGACCCTCAGCCTCTCGGCCGAGCGGATCGACCAGTCGGCCCGGATCGTGCTCTCCGCCGGCCAGGGCGCGGCGCTCGCCCTTCTCCTCGCCGTCCTCGCATTCGGTCTCGCGACCCGCTTCTGGACGATCGTCCTGATCGTCCATCTCGTCTGCGCTTTCTGGTTCACGGCCTGGGTCTGTCTCCGGGCGGTGGCGGCCTTCGCGAGGCACAGGGCGCCGCCCGCCCCGCATTCGCCATCGGAGGAACCAGCACCGATCTACACCGTCGTCGTCCCCCTTCACCACGAACACGAGATGGTGGCCGCCCTCGTCGCCAATCTCGATGCCCTCGACTGGCCGAAATCGCGCACCGAGATCTTTCTCGTCTGTGAGGCCGACGATCACGGAACGATCGAGCCTTGCCGACGCCACACCGCCGACAAGCCGCAATTCTGCGTGGTAACGGTCCCGCCGGGTTCGCCGCGCACCAAGCCCAAGGCCCTCAATCACGTTCTGCCGATCGCCCGCGGCCGCTATCTCGTCCTCTACGACGCTGAGGATCGCCCCCATCCGGGCCAGCTCGTCGAGGCCTCGGACCGCTACCGCAGCGCGGGCGAGAGGCTTGCCTGCCTCCAGTCTCCCCTGGTCGTCACGAATGGTGGCGAGCGTTTCCTTCCGGCCGTCTTCGCGATGGAATACGCGGCGCAGTTCCGCGCGCTGCTTCCCTTCCTCGCCGGGGAGACCCTGCCCGTTCCGCTCGGCGGCACGAGCAATCATTTCCGGGTCGATCATCTGCGAGCCGTCGGCGGATGGGACTCGCACAATGTGACGGAGGACGCAGATCTCGGCATTCGCCTCGGCCGGCAGGGCTACGAGATCGGGACCCTTAGCCTTCCCACTTTCGAGGAGGCGCCGGAAACGCTTCCCATCTGGTTCAGGCAACGAACGCGCTGGCTGAAGGGCTGGCTCCAGACCTATGCCGTGCACATGCGGGACCCGGTTCGTCTTTACCGGGAACTGGGCTTCCGACGCTTTGCCGCGTTCCAGCTCATCTTTCACGGCATGGTCAGTTCCGCGCTTCTCTTCCCCTTCGCCTTCCTCTTCCTCGCCATGACCATGTCCATGCTCCGGCAGACCGGCTGGCCATCGCTGCTCTCGACCGATCTCCTGATCCTCGACATGCTGATTCTCGCGGGCGGCTACGGGAGTTTCGTCGCTCTCGTGTGGCGCGGCTCGGCGCCGAGCGAATGGCAAGGCTCCCTTCGCTTCCTGCCACTGGTCCCGCTCTACTGGCTGCTCGTCTCGGCGGCGAGCTACCGGGCCGTCTGGCAGCTTTTCCTGCGCCCGCACGACTGGGAGAAGACGCCGCACGGCCTTGCCGCGAGGGCGGACAAGCGCGATCCGCGCCATCGCATCGAACCGATCTTCGATATCCCCGGCCCGTCATGGGAGGGGCCGGAACAGACCTTCGGGCGCGCCGCCGGATGAGCAATGGGCGGCGCGCCCGCTCAGGCGTTCGTGGTTACGACGCGAGGGCCCGCAGAGCCGGATAGAGGTCGCGATAGCGCCGATAGGCCTCGCCGAATTCTGCGCGCAGCTCCGCCTTCGGCTCGAAGCTTCGCGCGATCGGCGGCATCGTCATGATGGTCGCCGGATCATCGCCGGTCGCCGCGCACAGGCCGAGGCGGGCAGCGCCGAGGGCCGCGCCGAAATCGCCAGCCTCCGGCAACACGACCTGCGTATCGAGGACCGTCGCGAGCAGACTCAACCAGTAGGGCGAGCGCGAGCCGGCACCGACCGCGACGAGGCGCGTCGGACGCGCATTCGCCGCGCCCGCCTCGAGGCAGTCCCGCATGGAAAAGGCGACGCCCTCCATCACGGCCCGGGTCAGCGCATCCCGATCCGTATCGGACTGCAGACCGGTGAGGACGCCGCGGATTTCGGCATCGTTGTGCGGGGTACGCTCGCCCGAAAGATAGGGCAGGAACATCTCGCGGCCGGGGGCCGAAATCTCCTGCGGCAGCCGGCCGGTGAGGTCGCCCGGCGCCTCCTTCAGAAGCTTGGAGAGCCAATCGATCGAACCGGCCGCCGAGAGGGTGACGCCCATCTGGTGCCAGAGCCCCGGCAGCGCGTGGCAGAAGGTGTGGATCGCGGTATCAGGGGCCGGATCGTATCCGGCCGCCGGCGTGAAGAGGACGCCGGACGTTCCGAGGGAGAGAAACCCGCTTCCCGGCTCGGACACCCCGACGCCGCAGGCCGATGCCGCATTGTCGCCCGCACCGCCCGCGACGACGACACCCCGCCCGAGCCCGAAGCGCTCGGCGAGTTCGCCGCGAAGCGTGCCAGACACCTCGGTCCCTTCCACGAGCCTCGGCATCTGCGAACGCGTCAGATGGGTGCGCTCCAGCATCCTGTCCGACCAGTCCCGCCCGCCCGTGTCGAGCCAGGCGGTTCCCGCCGCATCGGACATCTCCGAGACCCGTTCGCCGGTCAGCCAGAGGCGCAGATAATCCTTCGGCAGGAGAACCACCGAGACCTTGTCGAAGATTTCGGGCTCGTGACGGCGCACCCAGTCGAGCTTGGGGGCCGTGAAACCCGGAAAGACGATATTGCCGGTGATCGCGCGCGCCTCGGCATCGTCGAGTTCGGCCGCCTCCTTCGCCGATCGGGTGTCGTTCCAGAGAATGCAGGGACGCAAGGGGCGCCCGTCCTCGCCGACGAGCGTCGCGCCATGCATATGGCCGGACAGGCCGATCCCGGCGACTTTGGCGAGGGCATCCGGGTGTTCGGACTTCAGCCGCGAAAGAACCGCCTCGCAGGCCACGATCCAGCTCTCCGGGTTCTGTTCGGACCATCCGAAGGCCGGCCGCTCCACGCTCAGGCTCTCGCTCGCGGAGGCGACGGGCTTGCCGTCCTCGCCTACGATCAGTGCCTTGAGGGAGGATGTGCCGAGGTCGAGACCGAGGGTATAGGGCATGGCGGATTCCATCTGACGGACGTAAGGACGTACTCGGCGCCCGTTGTGCATGGGAAAGGCCGCAGGAGACAAGACCGCTTCGACGAGCCCCGGTTCGCCTTGCGAAATTGCCTGCATGGTCCGCGCCCATCGCAGTCCGGCCCGCCATCGACTATGTTCCCACGGCAGGCTGCACGCGACAGCCAAACCGGGAAGGACGGGTAGACAGCCGCATGAACCATGATCACGCCCATTCCGAGCATTCCCATGCACCGGCCCGGAAGCTGACGCGCAACCAGACGCTGGTCCTCGACGAATTGCGGGCGGCGACCCGTCCGATGAGCGCCTACGCCCTTCTCGACAAGCTCCGACCCGAGGGCCTCAAGGCGCCCCTGCAGGTCTACCGCGCGCTCGACAGGCTCGTGGGCGACGGAGCGGCTCACCGGCTCGAAAGCCTGAATGCCTTCGTCGCCTGCAGTCATGGCGGGTGCAGCGAGCACACGGCGACCGGCTTCATGATCTGCGAGACCTGCGGCAATGTGACGGAATTCGAGGACGACGACCTCGCCGACGAATTGCTGCGCAAGGGCCGGCGCCAGGGATTCGCCGTGCGCCGCGCCAATATCGAGCTGATCGGCAGTTGCCTCGATTGCGCCGAGGGCGAGGAAAGCGCGTCCTCGTGACGCACACGGTCTCGTGAACGCAGCGGTCACCGGCCTATAATGGAACCGTCGCGAAGCGTGTCTATTACCGCAACGAAGCCTCGCTCACGCGGCCCTCGCGCCGTTGGCGTTCCCACCTGTGGGACAGCGCTCCACCGAGGCACGAACGATACGTAGAATTCGAAGGTGACAGACCATGGCCACGAAACGTCAGGCAACTCTCCATCCGACCAAGCATCCGCTGTCCGAGAACACGCGCGGCGCGATGGTCGAACTCCTCCAGGCTCATCTGGCGACGGCGCTCGACCTGACCTACCAGACGAAGCAGGCCCACTGGAACGTGAAGGGCATGAACTTCATCGCCGTTCACAAGCTGTTCGACGAACTGCACGAAGAGGCGGAGGAATTCGTCGATTCGATCGCCGAGCGCCTCACCGCGATCGGTGGACAGGCCCATGGCACCGTCCATGCGGCGGCCGAGAACTCGCTGCTGGACGCCTATCCGCTGGATCTCGTTGATACCGAAGGTCATCTGCGCCGCCTGTCCGATTCCTATGCCAAGTGGTCGGCCGCCCTGATGAAGGGTGTCGAGGAAGCCGGCGAGGCCGGTGACGACCTCACCGAGGATCTCCTGACCGAGGTCGGCCGCGGCATCGACGAGGGCCTCTACTTCCTCGAAAGCCATTTCCAGGTGGTCGATACGAGCTATCGCAAGCAGGACTGACGGGTCCTTCGATCCGTTCGCATACCGGAAGCGCCGCGCCCATCGCGGCGCTTCTGTCGTTTCCGGGCGCAGATTCCTATATCCCCTCGGATCCAGGAACGCGGCGAATCGGATGGACAGGTGACGGCGAACGGCGAGCTATTCCCGCAAAGGACGGTGCCCGTTCTCGTTCCCCTGCCGGTGGACCGGCCCTATTCCTATGCGGTTCCCGAAGGCATGGAGGCCGAGCCGGGCTCGATCGTTCAGGTGCCGCTCGGACCGCGCCAGGTCGCAGGCATCGTCTGGGAGACGGCGGACGGCGATGACCGCGTCGACCCAAAGAAGCTCCGCCCCCTCACCCAGGTCTTCGACTGCCCGCCGATCGCCGAGGACATGCGGCGTTTCATCGACTGGGTCGCCGATTACACCCTGACGCCGCCCGGCCTCGTCGCCCGCATGGCCCTGCGCGCGCCGGCCGCCTTCGACCCCGAGCCGTGGATCGAGGGTCTCGAACTCACCAGCGAGCGGCCCGAGCGCATCACCGATGCCCGAAGGCGCGTTCTGGAGACGGCGGCCGAGACACAACTCTGGACGAAATCGGGCCTCGCCCATGCCGCGGGCGTCACGCCCTCCGTCGTCGACGGCCTCCACAAGCTCGGCGCGTTTCGAACGGTCAAGGTGCCGCCCCAGCCGGCGGTCGCACTCCCCGATCCGGGCTTCGGCCGGGCCGAGATGAGCGCCGAACAGAGGCAGGCGGCCGACGAATTGTCGAAGACCGGAGCCGAGCGGGCGTTCTCGGTGACGCTTCTGGAAGGCGTCACCGGCTCGGGCAAGACGGAGGTCTATTTCGAGGCCGTCGCCGCCGCCATCGAGGCGGGACGTCAGGTTCTTATCCTCCTTCCTGAGATCGCCCTCACCCAGAGCTTTCTCGACCGCTTCCATGATCGCTTCGGCGCCCCGCCCGCCGAATGGCATTCCGATATCAGCCCCAAACAGCGCGAGAAGATCTGGCGGCAGGTGGCCGAAGGCCGGATCAAGGTCGTGGCGGGCGCGCGCTCGGCCCTGTTCCTGCCCTTCGACGATCTCGGCCTCGTCATCGTCGACGAGGAGCACGACCCGGCCTACAAGCAGGAGGACCGGACCTTCTACCACGCCCGGGACATGGCGGTGGTGCGCGGCCGGATCGCCGGTTTCCCGGTGATCCTCGCCTCCGCAACGCCCTCGGTGGAAACGCGGGTGAATGCCGATCTCGGTCGCTACAGGCATCTGCGCCTCGAAAGCCGTTATTCGGAGGCGGCCCTTCCGGATCTTTCCCTGGTCGACCTGCGCCGCGCGCCTCCCGCCCGGGGACGGTTCGTCTCGCCGGTGCTGATGACGGCGATCAAGGAGACGATCGCAAAGGGGCAGCAGGCGCTGCTCTTTCTCAACCGCCGGGGCTATGCGCCGCTCACCCTCTGCCGGGTCTGCGGACACCGGTTCCAGTGCCCGTCCTGCTCCACCTGGCTGGTCGATCACCGGCTGCGCGGAACCCTGCAGTGCCATCATTGCGGCTTCGAGGTGAAACGGCCGGAGGCCTGCCCGGAATGCGGGACCCTCGACCATCTCGTCGCCTGCGGGCCGGGCGTCGAGCGGATCGCCGAGGAGATGCTGACGGATCTGCCGGACGCGCGCACCATCCTCCTCTCCTCCGACCTACCGGGCGGGGCGCGGCGGCTGCGCCGCGAGCTCGACGCCATCGCGGAGGGCGAGGCGGATATCGTGATCGGCACCCAGCTCGTGGCCAAGGGGCATCATTTCCCCCTGATGACCCTCGTCGGTGCGATCGACGCCGATCTCGGTCTTGCCAATGGCGATCCGCGCGCGGCCGAACGCACCTTCCAGCTGCTCCATCAGGTGACCGGCCGGGCCGGGCGGACCGGACTTGCGAGCCGCGGCCTCATCCAGACCTATCAGAGCGAGCATCCGGTGATGCGCGCGATCGCGAGCGGCGATACGGAGGCCTTCTATCGGCGCGAGATCGCCGAGCGCGAGCGCGCGCAGCTGCCGCCCTTCGGACGGCTCGCCGCCGTCGTCGTCTCCGCCAATACGCGCAAGGAGGCCGAGAGCCACGCGCGCGCGATCCGCAAGGCCGCACCCGATGATCCCGATCTCGAAATGCTCGGCCCAGCCGAGGCGCCGATCGCGGTCCTGCGCGGTCGCCACCGGTTCCGCCTGCTCGTCCAGGGGTCGCGCCGCGCCCCGCTTCAGTCCTATTTGCGTGCGACGCTTGCCGGAGCGCCGAACCCGCGCGGTTCGGTCCAATTGCAGATCGATATCGACCCGCAAAGCTTTCTGTGACGACTGGCGGGCGATCTTCCCTTAGGGTAAGCGGGTCGGATCGCGCGAGAGGAGTGGAGCGAATGAGGACATTGGAGATCTTCGCAGGCCGTCGAAGCGGCCGGATCGCCGGACTGCTCGGGCTGCTCCTCGCCTCGCTGGCCTGTCTCGGTCCCGCGGGAGCCCAGACGAATTCGCAGGCGAACACGAAGAGCCCCGACCTTCCCGCGCCGCCCTTCGAGGACGTGACGCCCGGCCAGACCACCGAGCCGAACACGGGCGATCCTTCGAAGACCCTCATTCTCGGCCAGTTGCATTGGGCCCCCATCGCAAGCCAGTGCAGCTTTACCGGCGGCATCGAGGACGCGCCGGTGATGACGACGGACGAAACCCAGCCGCTGGTCTTCGTCACCATGGCCTCTCCCAGCGCGAACAATTCGGCCGCGATCGAGCGCGGCTACATCATGGCGAACGGCATCGTGCGCGAACTGGAGCGCGGAAAGTCCTCCCCCGACAAGGAAGGACGGGTGACCACGCTCTGGCGCTCGGCGGGCGAACCGCGGATCAACGTGTCCGTCGCCATCACCGAGACCATGCAGACCGCCGACGGCATCGAATATGACGGCTCGCTGACGGTCCACTGGGGGGACAAGAAGGAAACCATGTCAATCCAGGGACGCTGCGTGCAGCCCCCCGAGAATCGGCAGGCGGGCAAGAGCTGACCTTCTTGCCTCAGTCCTCACCGAGTGCTTCGGTGAACGCGTCGAACCCCGCGAGGATTACCAGCCGGACGGGCTGCGCATGGCAGGCCGGCCCGAACACGTTCGCTTGTGCGCCGGATCATCGCGCTTGCTCTTGGCTGACGATTACGTAAATTGCAGCAACCTTGCGTCCGGTCCGCCGGACGGCTCGCGCATCCCGTGACGCGCGATCCGGCTCTTCGAATGCCGGACGAAAACGAATTGCCAGAAAGAAGCGCCCGGGGGCCGGAGGCTGCTCCAGGCGGCGCAGTGCCGAGACCGGGCAGGAGGAGACGGACATGTATCAGGCGCCGACCGAGGAAATCGTCCACACGCTGCGCCATGTGGCGGGGCTCGAGGCTGCCATGGAGGCGGGGCGCACCGGCGATCTCGACGCCGAGCTTCTTGAGGCGATCGTCGAGGAGGCGGGACGCTTCGCAACGGAGGGCATGGCGCCCCGCTTCTCCAATGCCGACCACGAGGGCGCGGTGCTCTCGGCGGGGTCCGTGACGACGCCGAAGGGCTGGCCGCAGATCTACAGGGACTGGCGCGAAGGCGGCTGGAATTCCCTCACCGGCCCCGAGGAACACGGCGGCCAGGGCCTGCCCATGGCCCTTTCGGCCGCGACTTTCGAGATGTGGAATTCCACCTCCATGGGGTTTGCCATCGGACCCTGCCTCACCGTCGGCGCGGTCGAGGCGCTGCTCGAACACGGCTCCGAGGCGCTGCGGGCGACCTATCTCGACAAGCTCGTCTCGGGTGAGTGGATGGGCACCATGAACCTCACCGAGCCCCAGGCGGGATCCGATCTCTCCGCCCTCAAGACACGGGCGGAACCCAAGGGCGACGGCACCTACCGGATCTTCGGCCAGAAGATCTACATCACCTATGGCGAGCAGGATTTCACCGACAACATCGTCCATCTGGTGCTCGCCCGGCTTCCCGATGCCCCGGCGGGCGTCAAGGGGATCTCGCTCTTCCTCGTGCCCAAATTCCTGGTCGGGGAGGACGGCTCGCTCGGTGCGCGCAACGACGTCGTCTGCAGCGCGCTGGAAAAGAAGCTCGGCATCCACGGCTCGCCCACCTGCACCATGATCTATGGCGACGGTGCGGGCGAGACCGGCGAGGCCGGGGCCGTCGGCTGGCTGATCGGCGAGGAGAACCGGGGCCTCGCCTGCATGTTCACGATGATGAACAATGCCCGGCTGCTCGTCGGCATCCAGGGCGTCGGCGTTGCCGAGGCCGCGACCCAGAAGGCCATCGAATTTGCCCGCGAGCGCCGCCAGGGCCGGGCGACCCGTCTTGCCAAGGGTGCCGAGCCCGCCGGCACCATGTCGCCGATCATCGAACATCCCGACGTCACGCGCATGCTTCTCACCATGAAGGCGCTGACCGGCGCGGCGCGCTCGATCTCCTATGCCTGCGGCCATGCAGGCGACATGGCGCGACATCACGCCCGGGCCGGGGACGGGGATGCGGCAAAATTCTGGAAGGACCGGGTCGATCTCCTGACGCCTGTCGCCAAGGCATTCTCCACCGATGCCGGCGTCGAGGTGGCGAGCCTCGGCATCCAGGTCCATGGCGGCATGGGCTATGTGGAGGAGACGGGCGCGGCGAAATTCCTGCGCGATGCCCGCATCGCACCGATCTACGAGGGCACCAACGGCATCCAGGCGATCGATCTCGTCGCCCGCAAGATCGGCCTGTCCGAGGGCGGCGCGGTGGCGAACTACATTCTCGAACTGCGGGCCGTTCTCGAAGAGCTCGAAACCCGCAATTCCGACGCCTTCGGCCGCACCGCCTCCATGCTCGATGCGGCCCTGCGCGAACTGGAAGCCGCGACCCGCTTCCTTCGCGAGGCACTTGCACGGGGCGAGAACGACACCGCGCTTGCCGGCGCGACGCCCTATCTTCGCCTCTTCGGCCTTGCAGCCGGCGGCGTCTATCTCGCAAAATCCGCCCTTGCCGGGGATCCGAAGGGCGAGCGCACGGCTCTTGCCCGCTTCATGGCGGAGAACCTCCTCGCCGAATGCCCGGCGCTCTCCGCGCAGGTCTGCCAGGGTGCCGACAGCCTGTCGGCGGGCCGCATCGCACTGGGACTGGACGCGGCATGAGCGAGCACATCGAAATCGGCCGCGCGGATGGCGTCCTCACCATCCGCATGAACCGCCCGGACAAGAAGAACGCCCTGACGCGTGCCATGTACGAGGCGATGACCGGCGCCATCGCGGCGGCGGAAGCCGAGGACGCGATCGGCTGCATCCTCTTTGCCGGCCTTCCCGGTGCCTTCTGCGCGGGCAACGATCTCGCCGATTTCATGGAGATCGCGAAGGGCGGCGGCCTGCCGACCGAGGTGCGCGGCTTCCTGCATGCGCTGGCTTGTGCCGAGAAGCCGGTATTCGCCGCCGTCGACGGCCTCGCCATCGGCATCGGCACCACGCTTCTCTTCCACTGCGATCTCGTCCTCGCGACCCCCCGATCGGAATTCCGCACCCCCTTCGTCGATCTCGGGCTGACGCCCGAGGCCGGCTCCAGCCTCATCGCCCCGCGTCTGATGGGCTCCCAGCGCGCCTTCCAGATGCTCGCGATGGGCCGCCCCTTCGATGCGGCCTTCGCGCGCGAATGCGGCTTCGTGACCGAGATCGTCGAGGAGGATGTCGACGGCTCGGGCCACAAGGCGGCCCGCGCCGTCGCCGACAAGCCGCGCGAGGCGGTGATGCTGACCAAGCGTCTCATCCGGGGCGACAGAGCCGATCTCCTCGCCCGGATCGACGAGGAGATCGAGATCTTCGCCGGGCGGCTGACGTCCAAGGAGGCGATGGCGGCCTTCCAGGCCTTCTTCAGCCGAAAGGGATGACGGAGCGGGCCCCGCGCCCGTTCCCGAACCGCGTCCGCGAACCATCTATGGTCTCATGACAGAGCCATCCTTCACCCGCCGTGTTCCGGGCGACGACGAGCGTGCGCGCGATATCTGCGACCATTGCGGCTTCGTGGCCTACGAGAATCCGAAGATCGTCGTCGGCTCGGTGGTCCGGCACGAGGGGCGCATCCTTCTCTGCCGCCGGGCGATCGAGCCGCGCCGGGGCTTCTGGACGATTCCGGCCGGCTATCTGGAACTCGGCGAAACGCCCGAGGACGGCGCGCGCCGGGAGGCCGCCGAGGAGGCCAATGTGAGGCTGCACATGGACCGCCTTCTCGCGGTCTATTCCGTGCCGCGCATCAGCCAGGTCCAGCTCATCTATCGCGCCCGTCTCGCCGATCCCTCCTTCTCGCCGGGCCCCGAAAGCCTCGATGTCCGTCTGTTCGATCCCGCCGATATTCCCCGCGACGAACTCGCCTTCCCTTCGGTCCACTGGGCGCTCGACCATGACGCCGAAGCCGAGGCCGGCGCGCCGCCCGTTCCCTTCGCCAATCCGCAAGGGGCGTCCGGAAGCGTCATGCCGAACGGCGAGCGGTTCGGAACGGACGAGATGTAGCGGGGGCGCTCCACCTTCTTGCGAAACGCCCACGCCGAGTGCCGGAATACCTATTCCGCGCCGGCGGTCCGGCGGATTTCCCTCGCCAGTTCCTCGGGAAGGTTGAGGCGGGCGGCGAGGAGCTCGAGATAGGCCTTCTCGGCCGGATGATCGGCGTCGATCGCGAGAACCGAGGCGGTGTAGATCTCCATGGCGATTTCCGGCGTCTTGGCCGCGCTCGCCAGTTCGTCGACGCTTCTGGGCCTGCGCAATTCGTCCATGACGAGCCCCTTCTCGTCGGACGGCATATCCATCTCGTCGATCTTGCCGTAGATCGCCCGCTCCTCCTCGGCATCGATATAGCCGTCGGCCTTGGCCGCCGCGATCATCGCCGACAGCATCAGCCGGGCGCGGCTGTCCTCCTCGCCCGAGGGCATGAAGGCGGTGCCGTGCGGCTCGGGAACCTCGTCCGCAGCAGCGGTCGAGGGCAGGCTCTTCACCGGTTCGGCACCGGGCAGCGCGGTCGCGCCCGGACGCGTCTGATAGGACTGATAGGCCTTGTAGGCGAGGCCCGCCACGAGAGCCGCGCCGCCGAGCTTGAGGGCCGAACCGCCGAAGGATTTGAGGGCCTTGCCGGACTTCTTCTTTCCGAAAAGCTGCGAGGCGAGGCCTCCGGCCAGCGCGCCGCCGATCGCCGAGCCGCCTCGCCCCTGAAGCATTCCGCCGACCTGATCGATCAGAGAGCCGGCTCCGCCCGATTGCCCCGCGCGGCCCCCGTTACCGGACTGAAGACCGGACTGCCGGTGGGAACCACCTTGTGCCTGGCTTCCGACGAAATCGGACAGGAGACGTTGAATATCCATGGGTTCGGGGCCTTTCGCGCTCGTTCACTCGCGGGGGATATCGAAACGAACGCGTCCCATGACAATGGTCGATCATTCCCGAAAGCGTCAGGAGGCGTCGGTGCCCTCGGCAGGTGCGATGGAGTGCTTGCGGATGATCGGATACTGGAACAGCATGAAGACGACCGTGATCGGCATCGTCGCCCAGACCTTGAACGCCACCCAGAAATCGGTCGAGAAGTTGCGCCAGACCACCTCGTTGATGCCGGCGAGGAAGATGAAGAACAGGCCCCAGTTGAGCGTCAGCTTGCGCCAGCCCTCGGCATCGAGCTTGAAGGCCTGGTCGAAGACATAGCCGAGCAGCGACTTTCCGAAGCAGAGACCGCCGAGAAGGATCGCCGCGAACAGGCCGTTCACGATGGTCGGCTTCATCTTGATGAAGATTTCGCTCTGCAGGTAGAGGGTCAGCCCGCCGAAGACGAGAACGACGATGCCCGAGACGAGCGGCATCAGCGGCAGGGTGCGCTGGATCGCGTAGGAGACAACGAGGGAGATCGCGAGCGCCGCCATGAAGAGCGCGGTCGCGATGAAGAGCGGCCCGCCCAGATCGTGGAGGACGGGGAAGGTGTCCGCCAGTTGCTCGCCGCGCGAATTGGCGAAGAAGAAGACGAGAAGCGGCCCGAGCTCCAGCGCGAATTTCAGGAGCGGGTTCATCTCCTTCTTCGCCGGGTTGTTGGGTGAGCGCTCGATGATGCGATCGGCCATCTGATGAAACTTCCCGTCGGTCTTCTGGGTCTCGTCCGCCCCATATCGGCGGACTTGAAGGCATTTCATAGACAGGCCCCGGCAAAAAGGCCTGATTTTCGCCGATCGGCACTCCTATATCGCGGGTCGGGCCAATAAGGCTCGTCGAATTGGTGGAGAGACCGGCGACCATGCGAGACATTTCCGATCACGACGACTTCGGCCGCAGGACGCGCGTCTCCCACCGCTTCGAGCGGTTCCTGGGCGGCTCTCCGCTGGGTGTCGGCGTTCGCCTCGTCCTCATGTCGATCGTCGTCGGCCTCATCCTGTCCTGGCTGGACATCAGCCCGCGATCGGTCATCGACTGGGGCGTCGACAGCTTCAACCGGGTGATCGACGTTGCCTTCGGCTCGGTCGAAAACGTCGTCACCTACTTCCTGCTCGGCGCTGTGATCGTAGTGCCGATCTTCATTATCTCTCGCGTCCTGAAACTGGGCGGGCGGCGGCGCTACTGACCGGTCAGTCCGCGCTCGCCTTCAGCGCCGCTCCCGCCGCCACCGGACCGAGAGTGCCGAAGAACAGTGTGAGCGCGCTGAGGATCAGGAAGGGCGGCATGAAGGGTTCGGGATCGTTCACCGCGCCATAGGTCGCCGAGACGCCGAAGATGAGCACCGGGATCGCCAGCGGAAGGACGAGCACCGAGACGAGGAGGCCGCCGCGCGGCAGGGCGACGGCCACCGCCGCGCCCACCGCCCCGATGAAGGTGATGGCCGGCGTGCCCACGAGGAGCGTCAGCGCGCTCGCGGCGATCGCCGTGGGCTCCAGCGCCAGGAACAGGCCGAGAAAGGGCGCCGCCAGAACGAGAGGCAGGCCGCCCGCCGTCCAGAGCGCCGCGCATTTGACGGCGACGACCAGAGCCATGGGCGTCCGGCCCATCACGAGAAGATCGAGCGTTCCGTCGTCCCGGTCCGCCTGAAACAGCCGGTCGAGCGTCAGGAGCGCCGAGAGCAGCGCGCCGATCCACAGGATGGCCGGGCCGATGCGCGACAGAAGGTTGAGATCGGGACCGATGCCGAAAGGGACCGTCGCGACGACGGCGAGGAAGAAGATGACGCCGGTCATCGCCCCGCCGCCGCCCGAGACGGCAAGGCGCAGGTCCCGAAGGTAAAGCGCGCCGAGAGCCTTCATATCCAGCCCTCCGCCTCGGCAAGTTCGCGTTCGTCGATCGTCGGCCCGGCGCCGGCCGTCCGCCGCGTGCCGGCAGCTCCCGCCGCGAGATCGAGGCGCTTCGCCTCGTCGAGCCCCAGAGGCTGGTGCGTCGCGGCCAGCACGATCCCCCCCGCCGACAGATGCCGTCCCATCACCTCGCCGAACCGGACCTGCGCATCCGCATCGAGGGCCGCGGTCGGCTCGTCGAGAATCCAGACATCGCGCGGTGCGACGAGGAGACGGGCGAGCGAGGCCCGCCTCTGCTGGCCGGCGGAAAGATAGCCGAAGGGCAGGCCCGTGAGATCTGGAAGACCGAGCGCGTCGAGCGCGTCCCGGTTCGACAGGCCGCCGCCGGCGAGCGAGAGGCTCGCGCGCCAGAAATCGAGGTTCCGGCCGACCGTCACTCCCGGCTTCATGGCGTTGCGATGGCCGACATAATGGGAGATCTCGGCAAGGGTCCGGGCGGCTTCGCCATCGGCGGCCAACGCACCTTCGATGACCACTTCGCCCGCGACCGGTGGCAGGAGACCTGCGAGCGTGCGCAGGAGCGTCGACTTGCCCGCTCCATTCGGGCCGGTGACGACGAGGGCCTCGCCGGCGCTCGACCTGAAATCGAGCGGTCCTGCGGCGATGGTTCGTCCACGCCCGACCGACAGGCCCTCGACCGAGATCGTCAGCATGGGGATCTCGTCAAAACATCGTCTTCAGGTAGCGCTCTTCCATGGCCCTCTGGGTCTCCACGGCATCGTCGGAAAAACCGATCTGGTCCTTCAGCATCTGCCCGAGCGTCGGCATGGTCCGGCGGTCGATGTGGCGATCCGGGTTCCAGAGTTCGGAGCGCATGAACGCCTTGGCGCAGTGCAGATAGACCTCCTTCGTCGTGACCACGAGCGCTGCGACCGGCGCCTTGCCGCCGACGGCCAGCCGTTCGAGCAGCACCGCATCCGTCGAGATCCTGGCGGAACCATTGATCCGCAGCGTCTCATCCATCCCGGGAATGAGGAAGAGCAGGCCGACCATCGGGTTTTCGATCACGTTCTCGAAGGTGTCGAGACGCTTGTTGCCGGGCCGATCCGGGATCGCGATGGTCCGGTCGTCGAGAACCAGCGTGAATCCGGGCCTGTCACCCTTCGGGCTGACATCGGGCAGCCGCCCCGGCGCCGACGATCCGATCACGACGAAGGGGCTCTTCTCAAGAAAGGCCTTCGCGTGGGTATCGAGCTGGCGCATCTCCTTCTTTATGGAGCGCTCACCCGGCGCGCCGTAGAGACCGCGCAAGGCCTCGATCGTCGTGATGTCGCTCATCTTCGGGATCTCCCAGCCTCGAATGATCGTCCCGGCCTGCGGTCATGCTGCGGTGTAGCATAAAATGTCCGGCGAACACCGGCTTCCCCTTTATCACGGTTCTAATCGGCGCTAAGTGACGGGGGCAACCATGCCAGCGACCGGTGTGGAACGTCATCAGCGCCGATCAGCGCGGCACCTTTCCTTGCCGAAGGTGCCCGAGGTGGACACAGCGGAAATGGTCGTACCCGCATCTTCGACGCGCGTTTTCCGCCGCGCGATGGGTGTTCGCCCTTCGGCCCTGGCTCGGCTTCAGAAGGAACGACATGCCAATGTCAAACCACCCGGACAGTTTCAATTGCCGCAAGACGCTCGACGTCGGCGGCAAGCCCTATGTCTATTTCGATCTCAAGGAAGCGGAAAAGAACGGCCTTGAGGGCATCGCCCGCCTGCCCTTCTCCCTGAAGGTTCTGCTCGAAAACCTCCTGCGCAACGAGGACGGCCGCACCGTCACGAAGGACGACATACTCGCCGTCGCCAAATGGCTCGACGACAAGGGCGCGGCCGGTCATGAGATCGCCTATCGTCCGGCCCGCGTGCTGATGCAGGACTTCACCGGCGTTCCCGCCGTCGTCGATCTGGCCGCCATGCGCGATGCGACCGAACAGCTCGGCGCAGACCCGAAGAAGGTGAACCCGCTGGTTCCCGTCGACCTCGTCATCGACCACTCGGTGATGGTCGACTACTTCGCTTCGCCCGATGCCTTCGACAAGAACGTCGACGCCGAGTACGGCCGCAACAAGGAGCGCTACCAGTTCCTGCGCTGGGGTTCGGAAGCCTTCCGCAACTTCCGCGTCGTGCCGCCCGGCACCGGCATCTGCCATCAGGTCAATCTCGAATACCTCGCCCAGACCGTCTGGACGCGTGAGGAGAACGGCGAGACGATCGCCTATCCCGACACACTCGTCGGCACCGATTCGCACACCACGATGGTCAACGGCCTCTCGGTCCTCGGCTGGGGCGTCGGCGGCATCGAGGCGGAGGCCGCGATGCTCGGCCAGCCGATCTCGATGATGATCCCCGAAGTGATCGGCTTCCGCCTCGACGGCAAGCTGCCGGAAGGCACGACCGCGACGGATCTCGTGCTGACCGTCACGGAGATGCTGCGCAAGAAGAAGGTCGTCGGCAAGTTCGTCGAATTCTACGGCCCGGGCCTCTCGAACCTCACGCTCGAGGATCAGGCGACGATCGGCAACATGGCGCCGGAATACGGCGCGACCTGCGGCTTCTTCCCGATCGACAAGGACACGATCGCCTATCTCGAGGCCACCGGCCGCGAGAAGGACCGCATCGCGCTCGTCGAGGCCTATGCCAAGGCGCAGGGCATGTTCCGCGAGGACGGAACCGAGGACCCGGTCTTCACCGATTCGCTCTCGCTCGATCTTTCGACGGTCGTGCCCTCGCTCGCCGGTCCGAAGCGTCCCCAGGACCGCGTGCCGCTGACCGAGGCGGCCAAGGCCTTCCACAAGGCGCTCCACGAGATCCGCGGCGGCCGCAAGACCGACGACAATCCCCAGTCCACCGGTGATTCCCGGTTCATGGACGAGGGCGCGACGCTTCCGAACGACGTTCCCGGCGATGTCGGCTATCGTCACGACGTCGAAGGTGCGGCACACGGCCTGTCCCATGGCGACGTCGTCATCGCGGCGATCACCTCCTGCACCAACACCTCCAACCCGAACGTGCTCGTCGCGGCCGGCCTCGTCGCCCGCAAGGCGCACGAAAAGGGCCTGACGGTGAAGCCGTGGGTGAAGACCTCGCTCGCACCGGGCTCCCAGGTGGTGACGGAGTATCTCGCGAAGGCCGACCTCCAGAAGGATCTGGACGCGATGGGCTTCAACCTCGTCGGCTACGGCTGCACGACCTGCATCGGCAATTCCGGGCCGCTGCCGGAGCCGATCTCCGAGGCGATCAACCAGAACGACCTCGTCGCCTGCTCGGTGCTTTCGGGCAACCGCAACTTCGAGGGCCGCGTCAATCCGGACGTGAGGGCGAACTACCTCGCCTCGCCGCCGCTCGTCGTCGCCTATGCGATCGCGGGTTCGCTCTTCGTCGACATCACGAAGGATTCGCTCGGCAAGGACAAGGACGGCAACGACGTCTACCTGAAGGACATCTGGCCGACCACGCAGGAGATCGCCGAGATCGTCCGCGAGACCGTGACGCGCGACATGTTCGAGAGCCGTTATGCCGACGTCTTCAAGGGCGACGAGCACTGGCAGAAGATCGATGTCTCGGGCGGCCTCACCTATGACTGGGACGACACCTCGACCTACGTCCAGAACCCGCCCTACTTCGAGGACATGGCTCAGGAGCCCGAGCCCGTCACCGATATCGAGGGCGCGCGCATTCTCGGCCTCTTCGGCGATTCGATCACGACGGACCACATCTCGCCCGCCGGTTCGATCAAGAAGGACGGCCCGGCCGGCGACTATCTGGTCTCCCATCAGGTGCGGCCGGTGGACTTCAACTCCTACGGCGCCCGCCGAGGCAATCATCAGGTCATGATGCGCGGCACCTTCGCCAATATCCGCATCAAGAACCAGATGCTCGACGGCGTCGAAGGCGGGATGACCAAGCACTTCCCGTCCGGCGAGGAGATGCCGATCTACGACGCGGCGATGAAGTACAAGGACGAGGGCGTGCCGCTCGTCATCTTCGCCGGCAAGGAATACGGCACCGGTTCCTCGCGCGACTGGGCGGCCAAGGGCACGATCCTGCTCGGCGTGCGCGCGGTCATCGCCGAGAGCTTCGAGCGCATCCACCGCTCCAATCTCGTCGGCATGGGCGTTGCGCCCTTCGTCTTCGCGCAGGAAGGCCAGTCCTGGGAGAAGCTCGGACTCACGGGCGACGAGAAGGTGACGATCGAGGGTCTGACCGAGATCAAGCCGCGCCAGGAGATGGAAGCGGTGATCGAGCGCGCCGACGGGTCGAAGGAGAGCGTGAAGATCAAGTCGCGCATCGACACCCTGGACGAGCTCGAATACTACAAGAACGGCGGCATCCTGCACTACGTCCTGCGCCAGCTCGCAGCGTAATCGAGGCCGTATCGAGCAGTCCCCGAAAGGGATCGCGAACCGAGGCCGCCGGACCACCGGCGGCCTCTTTGTTTTGACGGGAGGCCGTCGCGAACCGTTCCATCACGGCTCTCTCGCGCGAACGTTTGGCCCCTCACCCGCACGTGATTGGAGACCGGCGGGGCTCGCCCCTATCGTCCCGGTGCAGGATGAGGAAACGTGGGCACCGGTTTTTCCGCTCGCATCCTGCTTAACTGAGGGTCCGGAGCGCGGGTGTTCGAGACAATCGAAGGCCATCGCGCTCTGGGCAGCATCGGACCCGATCGTCCCGCAACGACACGAACCGGCAATGACAGAAGAGCGCCTGCTCCCGCACCGCACCATCGCCTCCCGGACCGGCCCTCGCGCCTTACCGCGCGGAGGAAACCGGCCCGCCCGTCCGCCCAGGCTCTCGGTGCTCGCGCTCGTGTCGGCGAGCCTCGTGGCAGGCACACCCGCCTTCGCCCAGACGGCCCTCGAAGGGCAGACCTCCATCCCGGTCGAGCATGTGGTGGAGCTCTTCACCAGCCAGGCCTGCAGCACCTGTCCGCCGGCCGGCAAGGTGATGGACGGGATCGCCGGCGAAGCGGGCGTCCTTCCCCTCACCTACCATGTGGACTACTGGGACTATACCGGCTGGCGCGATACCTACGGCTCGCCGGAAAACACATCGCGACAGCGAGACTACGGGGCGAGCTTCAACCTCTCGACCCTGTTCACGCCCCAGATCGTGATCGACGGCCGCGAACAGTTCGTCGGCACCAAGCCCCAGGAAATCGAGCAGGCGCTCAACGCCTTGCGGCCGATCGATGCGGGCGGACAGGCCCTGGTGCGAGCGCGGATCGCGGGTCGCAATCTGAAGATCTATGCGAGCCTCGAAAATACGGCGACGCAGGACGCGATGCCCGTCCTCATCGTCGTCACCTACGACAATCACGCAAGCACCAGCGTGACCTCGGGCGAGAACGACGGGGCGACGCTCACGACCACCCATCCCGTGCGGGACTGGCGGGTTCTCGGCGCCTGGTCGGGCGAGCCCATGAAGGTCACCCTTCCGATCTCCACCCTCACGGCCGGCGCGATCGGCGACAATGGCTGCGCCGTCCTCATCCAGTCGATGGGACGCGACGGGAGCCCCGGTCCGATCCTGTCGGCCGCGCGCATCGACCTGTCCGGCTATCGCTGACGCGGCAGGGCCTTATACCCGGCCGGACGGAACGCGGCCGGCCCGCTTCCCTCTTCGTTTCGCGCTTTGCCGTCCCCTCCATTCCATGTCACCATACCGTCACCAATCTGCTTGGCGCTCTTGCGGCCCGGCTTTCGCGGCTCCACCTGCGGTCTCGGTATTGGAAACCGGAGCATCCGGCGGCGGCGCGTCACGAGCCGAGCCCGAAGCCCGGCACGGGAAGAGAACTGCCGAACCCGGTCGCGCGGTCGCAGCCGCCTTCGCGAGATCGTCCGGCATCAGGCTCCGAAAGGACACGCGATCCGCATGACCGTCATCACAGACGACGCCTCCAACCTCATCGCCTTTCCCAACGGCCGCACGAGTGACGCGCAGATCGTCTTCGACAGGCGCGAACTTTCCGCCATCCTCAAGGTCTACGGCCGGATGGTCGCCGCCGGGGAGTGGCGGGATTACGCCATCGACATGCTGAAGGATCGCGCGGTGTTCTCGATCTTCCGGCGCTCCAGCGAGATGCCGATCTACCGGGTCGAGAAGAACCCGAAATTCGCCCGGCGGCAGGGCGCCTATCAGGTGGTTGCGGCCGGCGGCATGGTGATGAAGCGCGGGCACGATCTTTCGACGGTGCTCAACGTCTTCGACCGGCAGCTGAAGAACGCCGATAGCGGTCGCTGAGGCCCACGGAAGGACGCACGCCTCAGCGGCCGGGTCTAGTGAGTGACAGGCGGGCCCGGCGATTAGCGCCCGATCGTTCCGGGAAACTCGTCGGCGTCGGGGATCGTCCGACCCGCTTCCCCGAGGGGGCGCTGCATGAGGACCGTATCGATCCAGCGCCCGAACTTGAGGCCGGTCGCCTTCATCACGCCGATCTCCGCAAAGCCCAGGCGGCGATGGACGCCGATCGAGCCGAGATTGTCAGATCCGCCGATCACCGCCACCATCTGACGAAAGCCGAGGGCTTCGCAGCGGGCGATGAGATCTTCGAGAAGCCGCGATCCGAGCCCCTGTCCGCGTGCCTCGCGGGCGAGATAGATCGCGTTCTCCACCATCCAGTTATAGGCCGGACGCGGCCGGTACGGCCCCGCATAGGCGTAGCCGAGGATGGCGCCATCGGCCGCCTCACCCACGATATAGGGATAGCGCGCGTTCACCAGCGTCTCGAAGCGCCGCTCCATCTCCGCGATCCCCGGCGGCACGAGCTCATAGGTCGCCGTGCCGTTGAGGACCTCGTCCTCGTATATGGCGGTGATTGCGGCGATATCGCCCGAGACTGCGGGGCGGATCGAGATGTCGCGGTTCACGTCTGGCTGCTCCTTCGAAGGTGGTCCCAGGAATTCCCGGACCCGATACCGGAAACGGGTCCGAGGCTGCGGTGTCTATCTGACGCGTCGGACGGCCCGAAGACCGGGTCCACGTCCGGTCCGATGCCCGGGAGGCCATACCGTCCTGGGCCAGCCCTTGCACCATGCATGAAAAAGGGCGGCCCGAGGACCGCCCTTTCCGTTTCGAAGCTCACCTGCGACCCGGAGGGATCGCGCTCGGCGCCGAGCGATTATTCGCGGTTGCCGAAGAGCTGGAGCAGCATGAGGAACATGTTGAGGAAGTCGAGATAGAGGCGAAGCGCGCCCATCACGGCCTTGCGGCCGGCGACTTCCGAACCGTCGCCCTCATAGTACATTTCCTTGATCTGCTGCGTGTCGTAGGCGGTGAGGCCCGCGAAGACCAGGACGCCGATCACGGAGATCGCGAACTGCAGCGCCGGCGAGGCGAGGAAGATGTTCACGACCATCGCGATGACGATGCCGATCACGCCCATGAACAGGAACGAACCCCAGCCGGAGATGTCGCGCTTGGTGGTATAGCCGAAGAGCGACAGCGCGCCGAAGGTGGCGGCCGTGATGAAGAAGACCTGCGTGATGGATTCGCCCGTATAGACGGCGAAGATCGAGGCGAGCGACACGCCGACCAGCGCGGCATAGGCCCAGAACGTGCCCTGCGCGGCCGCGACGCTCATCTTGTGGACGCGGAACGAGAGGAAGAACACCATGCCGAGCGGGGCGAGCATGATGACCCACTTCAGCGGCGAGCCGAACAGGGTCGCGCCGAGTTCCGTGTAGCCGACGATCTGACCGGACCCGTCGGTCACGAAGGACAGCATGTACATGACATAGGCCGCGACGCCCGTGAGCGCAACGCCGCCTGCCATCAGGTTGTAGACCTTCAGCATGTAGCTGCGAAGGCCCTGGTCGATATCCGCTCGCGTACCGGCAGCAGGCACCGAGCGCATGCTGGAATTCCGATAATCAGCCATAGTCGTCTGTATCCTTTTACGAGTGTCCCGTCGGGTGCTCGATTTTGGCCCTCGGGTCGCGAGAGCGGGTTGATCAAGGGCCGCTGGCGGGACGCCCAGCGATGGCCATAATATGCGGTCTGGAAAAGCGTGAAACAAGACTTTCCAGCCGGCTGGAAGGGCAGGAATGCCCTATTTTGCTGAACTTCGCGTGAACACGATCCGGGCTCGGGAAGGCATCAGAGATTGCGCAGGATGGGTGCCGCCTTCTGTCCGAGGATGCGCCACGTGCCCGCCAGCCCGAAGCCGACCGTCAGCACCAGCGAGGTCGCGAGCGTGGCGAGCGCCACCGTCCAATCGAAGATGTAGGGAAGCGACATGATCCGGTCGACGACGAACCAGGAGGCGAGCGCTCCGGCCGCGATCGCGAAGATGCCCGTCGCAAGTCCGAGAAGCGCGTATTCGGTCGCGAACGCCTTGATCAGCGTCACGCGTGTCGCCCCGAGGGTCTTCAGCACCACCGCATCGTGAACCCGTGCCCGGTTGCCGGCGGCCAGTGCGCCCGCCAGCACAAGGATCGAGGCGACGAGCGCGACGCCCGCCGCGACGCGGATCGCGAGGGCGAGCTGCGCGATCAGGCCGTTGACGGCGTCGAGCGCGTCCTTCACCCGGACCGTGGTCACCGCCGGATAGGCATTGGTGATCGTGTTGACGATCTGCTTCTCGCGCGCCGCGACCTCCGCGTTCGAGCGATCGGCCCGGCCGTCGTCGAGGCTGAGGGTCGCAAGCCAGGCATGGGGTGCGCCCGCGAAGGTATTGGGCGAGAAGACCATCACGAAGTTGATCGAGAGGTCCTGCCATTCGATCGCGCGCAGATTGGCGATCTCGGCCGTGATCGATCGGCCGAGGACGTTGACGGTGATCGTCTCGCCCACTTCGAGGCCGAGTTCGCGCGCCTCCTCGTCCGCGAAGGAGACGAGCGGGGGCCCGTCGTAATCGGCCGGCCACCACTCGCCGGCGGTCAGCGTGGAATTCGCCGGCTCCTCGGCGGCATAGGTCACGCCCCGGTCGCCGCGCAGCACCCAGCCGCCCTCCTCCGGAATCTCCATGGTCGCGACGTCCTGATCGCCGAGCTTGGTGATCCGGCCGCGAAGCATCGGCACCGCATCGAGGGTCGAGCCTGGCGCGGCCTCCTCCACGGTCTGGCGGAAGCCGTCGATCTCGGCGTTCTGGATGTCCACGAAGAAGAAGTTCGGCGCGCGGCTCGCGAGCCCCGTTCCCACCTCCTGGCGCAGGTCGTAATCGATGATCGCGAGCGTCACGAGAAGCGTGAGCCCGAGGCCGAGGGAGAGGACCACGGAAGGCGTCAGGGCTCCCGGGCGGTGGATATTGCCGAGGGCGAGGCGAAGCGGCGTGGAGGCGACCTTCGGCGCGCGCCGGGCGAGCGCCATCACGCCCACCGCCACGAGGCGCAGGATGACGAAGGCGGCGGCCGTCCCGCCGAGGAAGGTCAGCGCGATCTGCTTGTCGCGCGCCATCAGGAGAGCGAGGCCGGCGATCGAGAGGGCCAGCACCCCCGTTCCGATGGCATAGGTCCAGCGCAGCCGCCCGGATGCGGTCGCGCCTGCATCGCGGAAGAGGGCTGTCGCGGCGACATCGCGCGTGCGGCCGAGCGGCAGGAGAGCGAAGGTCAACGCCGTCAGGAAACCGAAGATCGCGGCGATCGCCAGCGCACCCGGATAGAAGGACGCGCTCGCCGCGACCGGGATCACGCGTTCGAGAAAGTTCGCCGTGACGAAGGGCGCGATGACGCCGAGGATGAGCCCGAGCACGACGCCGACGGCCGCGATGGTCATGATCTGGAAGAGATAGACCAGCACCACCAGACGTCCGGCCGCGCCGAGGCTCTTGAAGGATGCGATCACCGGTCGCTTGCCGTCGAGATAGGCGCGCACGGCATTGGCGACGCCGACGCCGCCGACGATGAGGGCCGTGAGGCCGACAAGCGTCAGGAATTGCGAGAAGCGATCGATATTGCGCTGGAGCGACGGGGCCGCATCCTCGGCCGTCCGGATGCGGAAGCCCGATGTCGGGAACGCCTCGCGCGCCGCATCCGCGATGGCCTCGGGATCGTTCGTCGGCGGCAGCTTCAGCCGCCAGTCGTATTCGACGAGGCTTCCGGGCTGGACGAGACCGGTCGCGTTCAGCCCCTCGCGCGACATCATCAGGCGCGGGGCGAAGGCGAAGCCATCGGAGAGGATGTCGGGCTCCCGCGTCAGGACGCCGGTCAGTTCGACCTCGGCGTTCCCGAGACGCACGACCGCGCCCGGCTCCAGATCAAGACGGTCGTAGAGTTCCTGGGCGGCGATCGCGCCATATCGGCCGTCGCGCTCCTTGAACAGCGTCGAAAGCGGCGCATCCGGCACCGTGTCGACCGTTCCGTAGAGCGGATAGGCGCCATCCACCGCCTTCACTTCGGCGAGCGATTGGTCGGACCCATCCCCGGTGCGAACCATGGAGCGCAGGCCCGCCGTGCGGGAGACCTCGCCGAGCCCGTCGATATAGCTCGCCTCCTCCGGCGTCAGCTCGCGCTGGACGAGCTGGAAGCGCAGATCGCCCCCAAGGATCGCCCGACCCTCGCGCGCGATGCCTTCGCTCATCATCGAGGCGACGGAGTTGACGGAGGCAATCGCCCCGACGCCGAGCGTGATGCACAGAAGGAAGATGACGAAGCCCGAAAGGCCGCCGCGCATTTCGCGCAGGGCGAACCGCCAGGCAAGACGGATCGTCGGAAGAAGACCGGCCTCGGCGGTTCCGGCGGTGGAGGCCGGGACCGAATGGATGTCCGCCGCGCTCATTGGGCGGCTTCGCGCTCGACCGGCCCGGCCTCGCGGGCCGTGCGCTCGCCCTCGATGCGGCCGGACCGAACGCCGATCTCACGTTGGCAGCGATGGGCGAGATTGGGATCATGGGTCACGAGGACGAGGGTCATGCCCCTGCGCTCGCGTTCGGCAAAGAGGAGATCGGCGATCTGACGTCCCGTCGTCTGGTCGAGATTGCCGGTGGGCTCGTCCGCGATCAGGATCGCGGGCTCGGGCGCGAGAGCCCGCGCCAGGGCGACGCGCTGCTGCTCGCCGCCGGAAAGCTCGCCCGGATAATGGGTCGCGCGATCCTTCAGGCCGACATTGTCGAGTTCCTTGAGGGCCCGGTCGAAGGGATTCTTCGCACCGGCGAGTTCGAGCGGAACCGCGACGTTCTCGAGCGCCGTCATGTTGGGAATGAGGTGGAAGGACTGGAAGACGATGCCCACATTGCGGCCCCGGAAGGAGGCGAGTTCGTCCTCCGAGAGGCCGACCAGCGAGCGGCCGGCGATCTCGATCTCGCCCTCGTCCGCGCGCTCGAGCCCTGCGAGCACCATCAGGAGCGTCGACTTGCCGGAGCCGGACGGGCCGACGATGCCGACGGACTCTCCGCGCGCCACCTCGAGGTCGACACCTTTCAGAACGTGAACGGAACTCGCCCCGCTGCCGAGGGTCAGATGAACCTTTCGTAATCGGATCGCTGGTTCCGTCAAATCTCTCAAAACCTATATGGGAGGCATCTTGTTGCGCCGCGCTCTGCGCCTGCGCCGCCATATGGGGACCTCGATGCAGCGCTTCCAACCGTTTCTCGCCGTTCTGACGCTAGTGTTACCGCTGGCGATGCCATCCTTCGCCTCCGCGCAGCAGGCGGATGCGCCCGAGGAGCGACAGATCGTCGCCTTCGGCGACAGCCTTTCGGCGGGCTACGGGGTCGGCCCCGGCGAGAGCTTTCCCGAACAGCTGCAGGCCGCCCTTCGCGAGAAGGGCTACGATGTCAGCGTCGCCAATGCCGGCGTTTCCGGCGATACGACGAGCGGCGGCCTTGCCCGTCTCGACTGGTCCGTGCCGGAAAGCGCCGATCTCGTCATCGTCGAACTCGGCGCTAATGACGCGCTTCGCGGGATCGATCCGGCGATCACCCGCGAAAATCTCTCCGCGATCCTCGAAAAGCTCAAGCAGCGCGGCCAGAGGGTGATCCTCGCCGGCATGCTCGCCCCGCCGAACATGGGCGCGAACTATGCCGAGCGCTTCGATCCGATCTTTCCCGAGCTCGCAGAGCAGTACGACGTCGCCTTCTATCCATTCTTCCTCGAAGGCGTCGCGGCCGAGGCCGATCTCAACCAGGCCGACAAGATGCACCCGAACGCGGAGGGCGTCGCGATCATCGTCGACAACATCCTGCCGGTGGTCACCGAGGCGCTGGAGACCGAGGGCGCCGGCAGCTGATCGCCGGATCTCAGCGGTCGAACGGGCGCGGCAGGACCATCTGGCGCAGTGCCCGGCCGAGGCCGAGCGCGCCGTAGAACGGCGTCATCGCCCGCTTCCACTGGGAGATCCGCCAATCGGTCGCCCAGCCGGCGATTGCCTCGGCCTCGCGCAGCCACTCGGCGCGCAGACTGCGCAGATCGGCGGGGCGGGCGGGCAGTTCCGCAACGATATCGGCGCCATCGACCGTCAACCGCGCCCCGTGACGGCGGGCGAGAGCGACGATGCGTCGATTGTCTCGCGCACAGGTGATGACGATGCGCCGCACGCCGCGATTGCGGGCGCTGTTGATCATGCGGTCGAAGAGACGCCCCCCGAAACCGCGCCCCTGAAAGAGGGTCTCGATCGAAAAGGCCGCCTCGGCCGCCTCCCGGTCGCCCCGGTCGATGCGCAATTCGCCGACGCCTCTCAGGACACCGTTCACGAACAGGCCTTCGATGACGCAGCTCTCCGTGATGGGCTGGGCAGCATAGGTTTCGAGAAAGGCCTCGCCGACGAGATGGCCGAAGCGCGCGCGCCGTGTCTCGGTGTCGAGACGCTGGAGATGGCCGAGAAGCTCGCCGTTTTCTCCCGCCGTCAGCCGGCGGACGCGCACGCTCTCGCGCCGTGCCTCGAAAAGTTCGAGAAGCGGTGAGGTTTCGGCGATGGCGGGAGACGGGACGGAAGGAGCTTGCATCGGTTCGGTCCTTGAATATCGACCGCCGCACCGGGGGTGCGGCGAAGAACGCCTCCCGATCGCTCGTTGATGCAATACCTAATTGTCCATTGTGCGATGCGGAAGTGAGCTGTGCGCAAACCGGCTTCCCCCTTGCGGCATGGCTCGATCGATGAAAGCCTCCATGCCGCGACCATTCCTCCGCCGCCTTTCACGAACGGAGACTGCTCATGCCCCGCCTCTTCACCGCAATCCCCGTTCCTCAGACGGTCGCAACGACGCTGGGCTTCCTGACGGGCGGGCTGCCCTCGGCCCGCTGGATCGATCCGGAAAACTATCACCTCACCCTGCGCTTCTTCGGCGACATCGAGCCCAGAACCGCCGACGAACTGGTCGAGGCCCTCGATCGCATCGAGCGCCCGAGCTTCGATCTGACGCTTCAGGGCCTCGGCGCCTTCACGCCGAAAAAGCCCCATTCGATCCATGCGAGCGTGAAGCCGACACCGGAACTCGTCGAACTCCAGGGCGAGATCGACCGCATCGCCAAGCGCCTCGGCCTGCCCGCCGATGGCCGCAAGTTCACGCCGCATGTGACGATCGCGCGCCTTCGCCAGCCCAAGGATGCGGATGTCGCGAAGTTCCTGACGCTCAAGGGCGGTTATCGTTCGCCCTCCTTCCGCGTAAAGCGCTTCGGGCTGTATTCGTCGAAGGCCTCCACCGGCGGCGGACCCTACATCCTGGAAGAAGGCTTCGAACTCTTCGGCGGGGCCGAGTGGACCGACCACGAGGACGGGGCGGTCTCGCAGGCATCCGGCCGCACCTGACCTGATGCCGCCGGACGAACGAATGGCCCCCTCGGGTCAATCCACGTCCATAGAGGGGCTCGGATGCCGCTCGGGCTGCCAGCGGACATTCGAAGGCGATGCTTTCCCATGACCGCTGGTCTTGCACTTTCGATGCGCGGCGACAGGCCGCCCTTGAGGAAGTCCCGCGCGCGTCCCATCTGAAGCAGCGACCAGAACCGGGAGACGACGATGGCGCTCGACAGCAGCCGCATTCAGGACATTCTGCGCCCGGGCAGCCGCGAGAAGCGGGAGGAGAACGAGAGGACCGTTCGCGCATCCTTCTTCGACAAGGTGCGCTCGAACCTCAAACGCATCCCCTTCATGGAGGATGTGGTCGCCTCCTATTACTGCGCCCTCGACAGTCGCACCCCGGCCATGAGCCGGACGATCCTGTTCGCCGCCCTCGCCTATTTCGTCCTGCCCTTCGACATCATCCCCGACATGTTCCTCGGCCTCGGCTTCACCGACGATATCGCCGTCCTGCTCGCAGCCTTCCGGGCGGTTCAGTCGAACATCAAGCCGGAACACTACGACCGGGCCCGCGAGACACTCGACGGCCTCTGAGATCGCGCGGGTCGCCCGGCCATGCGGCGGGCCGCCGGCTCGTGACATTTTGCCCGGCGATCGATGCGGGGATGCCGCACTCTCGCCCGATTCTTTCCGTTTTTCATCGAACGTGATCGCCCGGCATCCGGGGACGGCCGCCCTCGCGACCGCCCCTGAAGCCGGGATCGACGCATGCGCGCCGCTCGCGTTAAGCCTTATGAACGCGAAGACATGCCATCGTTAACCTGCGGTAAAGGCAGGCCGTGCAATTGATGGCTTCAGGCGATGCCTTTCGGGGAGCGGCAAACCGTCCGGGGGCGCGCAGGAAGCCGTCCAGGCTTCACGGAACACGCAATCGAAGTGGGGAACCATGACCTTTCGGAAACTCCTGACTGCGACGGCGGCAATTCTCTTGATCTCGAGTGCCGCAAGCGCCGCGCAGACACCGACCCGGATGAACCAGTACAACGACTGGGGCACCTACGCCTACAACGACCAGAGCGGCAAGGTGTGCTACATCCTGTCGACGCCCAAGCAGATGCAGCCGGCCAATGTGGACCATGGCGACATCTTCTTCCTCATTTCCCAGAAGCCGGGCCAGGGCATCGCCTACGAGCCGCAGGTCGTCATGGGCTACGCGCTGAAGGACGGCGCGAAGGTCGAGGTGGACGTGGACGGCAAGAAATATTCGATGTTCTCCAAGCAGGAATCGGCCTGGATGGAGAATGCGGCGCAGGAGCCGCAGCTCATCGCGGCGCTGCGGGCCGGCCGTTCCATGAAGGTCTCCGCGACCTCGGCCCGGGGCACGAACACCTCCTATACCTACTCCCTGTCGGGCGTGACCGCCGCGTTGAACTCGATCAAGGACTGCAAGTAAGCGGTCTTCGGCGCGCCGCCTCCCTGCGACGGCGCGAGGGACCCGAAGTCTGGACTTGAAGAGAGCGCCCGGTTCCGCCGCGGCGCTCTCTTCGCGTTCGGCCGGTCTCGTCGGAGCCGTGCGAATGCGCGGTCGGAGCCGTTCGAGAGCTTCTCGTGACGGCGACGGGTTGAACTTGGGCGTCGAAAACGGCATCTAGCAGGGCAATTCCGTATGTTTGCGTCCGGTCCGACACCGTTCATGCGCCCTTGGCGGTGCGTGTCGACCGATCCGCTCATCCGACGTCAGAACAAGGCCCGTGCTCCCGATGTCCGCCACACTCGATCTCGCCGATCCGGCCAACCGGCCCGCTCCCGTCTCCGCGCGATCGGCAGCAGGCGCCGGCGCCGGCGCCGAGAAGCCGTCGCTCGTCGGCATGAGCCGCGAGGAACTCGCCGAGGCACTCGGCACGATCGGCATACCGGAGAAGCAGCGTCGCATGCGCGTC
The DNA here is from genome assembly GCF_003403015.1 of Fulvimarina endophytica. Classification (GTDB taxonomy): domain Bacteria; phylum Pseudomonadota; class Alphaproteobacteria; order Rhizobiales; family Rhizobiaceae; genus Fulvimarina; species Fulvimarina endophytica. The sequence goes on along the minus strand of NZ_QURL01000002.1, from coordinate 188,712 downwards.
GGGCAGCTCTGGCACTGGCTCTACGTGCGCGGCGCCTCGGACTTCTCGCAGATGGCGAACATCTCCAAGGAGTTGCGCACGAAGCTCGCCGAGGCGTTCGAGATCGCACGGCCTGAGATCGTCACCGAACAGGTCTCCGTCGACGGCACCCGCAAATGGGTCGTCCGCTTTCCGCCGCGCGGCGCGGGTCGGCCCGTGGAGGTCGAGACCGTCTACATCCCCGAGGAAGGCCGGGGCACGCTCTGCGTCTCCTCCCAGGTCGGCTGCACCCTCACCTGCACCTTCTGCCACACCGGCACCCAGCGCCTCGTGCGCAATCTGACCGCGGGCGAGATCGTCTCGCAGGTGCTCCTCGCGCGCGACCGGCTCGGCGACTTCCCCGATGCCGACACGCCGGCCGGCGCGATCGTCCCGAACGAGGGCCGGCTCGTCTCCAACGTCGTGATGATGGGCATGGGCGAGCCGCTCTACAATTTCGACAATGTGGCGACCGCCCTCGGCGTCATGTCCGATGGCGACGGGCTGTCCGTCTCCAAGCGCCGGATCACGCTGTCGACTTCCGGCGTCGTGCCGGAGATCGTGCGGGCCGGCGAGGAGACCGGCGTGATGCTCGCCATCTCGCTCCATGCCGTCAACGACGAACTGCGCGACGAGCTCGTGCCGATCAACAAGAAGTATCCGCTGGAAAAGCTGCTGGAGGCCTGCCGCAACTATCCGGGGCTCTCCAATGCCCGGCGGATCACCTTCGAATACGTGATGCTCAAGGGCGTCAACGATTCCATGGAGGATGCGCGCAATCTGGTGCGGATGCTCAAGGGCATTCCCGCCAAGATCAATCTCATCCCCTTCAATCCCTGGCCGGGCTCGCGCTACGAATGCTCCGACTGGGACCAGATCGAGCGGTTCGCCGACTATGTGAACCAGGCCGGCTACGCCTCGCCGATCCGCACGCCGCGCGGCCGCGACATCTTCGCGGCCTGCGGCCAGCTGAAGTCGGAATCGGAGCGGATGCGCAAGACGGACCGCGAGCGGATGGAATCGGCCCGCATCCTCGAACTCTCCGGCAACGGCGAGGCCTGAGGGCCCTGCGGTGCGGCATGCCGCACTCGAAATGGCTCGCTCCCTCCCATATGTCGGTGCGGTATGACGATGTCCTCCATTCCCGCCCGTCCGGCCTGCCCATGTCACCCAGCGCTCGCCGCATCGGGGGCGCTGCTTCGCGTGCATAGCAGAGGATCTGAACGCCGGAGCCGGTTTCCCGGATATCCGGCGGGAACGAGGCCGCTCCGCGCGGTGCGCACCCTCCCGGTTCGAAAGGCGGCGGTCTGATCCATGGCGACCGTCCTGCGCTTCCTCATCGTCATCCCCTTCGCCTTCGTCCTCTCCTGCCTGACGAGCGCCTTCACCATCCTGTGGCCCTATCTGGATCTCGCCGACACCCCCGAGATGCACCGGCCCTTCGCCTATATCGATGCGGCCTTCGCCTTCTGGGCCCAGAGCGGGCAGATCGGCTCGACGCTGCTGATCCCCTGGACCATCTTCATGGCGCTGACCGAGATGTTCGGGCTGAACTCGCTCGTCCTGCACCTCGTCGCAGGTCTCGTCGGATCGGTCGCGATCATCCTCGTCGCCTATGGCAGCCCGCCGCCGAGCGTCTCCATCCAGGCCGCGATCCTGATCTCGGGCACCGTCTTCGCGCTCACCTACTGGGTGGTCGCCGGGCGCAGGGCCGGGGCGTGGCGCCCCTTGCGCAGATCACGCAGGGCCGAGCCCGCCCCACAGGCCGCCATCGACCCGGACGGGAAGGATGCCTGAACCCCTCGCCCTTCGCAGTGCAGGCAAAGACGTCCGCATCCACCTGACGCCGCTCGACCGTGTCCCGCCCGAGACGAGGCAGGCCTATGTCGGCCTGCTCGATCCCGCGGAGGCGAGCCGTCACGATCGCTTCAAGGTGGAGGGCGCGCGGCTCGAATTCCTGGTCGGCCGGGCGCTCCTGCGTCTGCGGCTGACGGCCTGCCGGCCAGAGATCGCGCCGACGGACTGGCGCTTTACGTCAAATGCCTATGGCCGGCCGGCGATCGACTGGCCTTCGACGGGAGCCGAAGCCTCGCCCCTCTTCTTCAACCTCTCCCATACGCGCGGCCTCGTCGCCCTCGCGGTCGCCGCATGCGAGGATATCGGCGTAGATGTGGAGACGATCGCGCGCGGCGCGCCGGATGCCGATGTCGCCCGGCGCTATTTCACCGCCACCGAAGCCGACTGGATCGACGATGCGCAGGAATTATCGGAGCGAACCGAACGCTTCTTCGCGCTCTGGACCCTGAAGGAGGCCTATATCAAGGCGCGCGGCATGGGCCTTGCCCTGCCGCTCGACGGCTTCGGCTTCGACTGTTCGCGCCGACCGCCGGAGATCGCCTTCACGCAAAAGATCGACGACCATGCGAGCCGCTGGCGGCTGGAGCGCCGATGCATCGGCGACGGGCATCGGCTGGCGCTCGCCGTCCCGTCCGCCCTCAAGGCCTCGCGCTATTTCGAGACCATTCCCCTCGTCGCGGGGCCACGGGAAATCCGGCCGCGCGTTTGCGAGGCCTTCGCGTGAGGCTGTTCGCCCTCTCCGATCTCCATCTCGGCCATGCCGCAAACCGCGAGGCGATGCACGAGATCCGTGCGCGGCCGGACGACTGGCTGATCCTGGCCGGCGATGTCGCCGAGAAGAACGAGCATATCCGCTTCGCCTTCGAGCTCTTCTCGAAGAAGTTCCGCAGGCTCGCCTGGGTGCCCGGCAATCACGAACTCTGGACGCGTCCCGGCACCGAGACGGTCCGCGGCGCCGAGCGATACGGCGAACTTCTCGGGATCTGCCGCGAATACGGAGTGCTGACGCCCGAGGACGATTATCCCGTTCTCGATCTCGAAGGCGGGCCGGTTCGGCTCTGCCCGATGTTCACGCTTTACGACTATTCGTTCCGACCTGCCGAGATCGCGCTTGAGGATGCCGTTGGATGGGCACGGGAAAGCGGCGTCCTGTGCTCGGACGAATTCTTCCTGTCGCCGTCCCCCCATGGTTCGCGAAGCGAATGGTGCCGGGAGCGCGTGGCGCTGACGCGCGGCCGGCTCGACGCGCTCGATGACGGCCTGCCGACGGTTCTCGTCAATCACTGGCCCCTGCGCGAGGACATGGCGGCGACGCCGCGCATCCCGCGCTTCTCGATCTGGTGCGGCACGCGGCAGACCGAGGACTGGCACAGGCGCTATCGCGCGAGCGCCGTCGTCTCCGGCCATATCCACATCCCCTCCTCGCGCCGCCTCGACGGGACGGCATTCGAGGAGGTGTCCTTCGGCTATCCGAAGCAGTGGCGCGGGCGCCGACCCGAGCCGGATATGGCGGTCAGGCAGATCCTGCCGGCCTGACCGGCGCATGAGCCCGAAAATTGGACTGGATTTTCGGGCCCGTGCGGAGACACGACGAGTTGGAGGATGGCGCTCAGACGCCGCGGCCGAGCCTGTCGAGGATGCGCGCCCAGGACCGCTGCCCCCTGTGGAACGAACTCATCTCGTATTTTTCGTTGGGCGAGTGGATCGCATCGTCGCCATTGCCGAAGCCGACCAGCAGGGTTTCCATGCCGAGCTGGTTCTTGAACTCGCCGGCGATCGGGATCGAGCCGCCCATGCCGATCATCGCAGCCTTGTTCGGCCATTCCTGCGACAGCGCTTCGCTGGCGGCCGCGATCCACGGACTGTCGAAGGGGAGCTGGATGGCCGGAGAGCCGCCATGGGGGTGGAATTCGGCGGTGCAATCGGCCGGGAGGCGGTCCTCGACGAACTGGCGGAACGCCTTGCGGATCGCGGCCGGATCCTGGCGGAAGACGAGCCTGAAGGAAATCTTGGCCTTGGCCTCGGCCGCGATCACGGTCTTGAAACCCGCGCCCGTATAGCCGCCGATCATGCCGTTGACTTCCGCGGTCGGGCGCGACCAGGTCTGTTCGAGGACGGAGCGCCCCGTCTCGCCGGCAGGCACCGAGAGGCCGACCTCGCCCAGAAAATCGCTCTCGGAGAAGTTCAGCGCGTTCCACTGCGCCTTCACGTCGTCCGGCACCTCGTCGACGCCGTCGTAGAAGCCGGGAAGCGTCACGCGGCCGTCGGCATCGTGAAGATCGGCGATGATCTTCGACAGGATGCGGATCGGATTTGCGGCAGCGCCCCCGTAATAGCCCGAATGCAGATCGCGATTGGCGGCCTTGACGACCACTTCCTCGCCGACGAGACCGCGCAGGCCCGTGGAGATCGCCGGCGTGTCGCGGTCCCACATATTGGTGTCGCAGACGAGGGCGGCATCGGCCTTCAGCTCGGCGCGATGGGCTTCGAGGAAGGGCAGGAGCGAGGGCGAGCCGGACTCCTCCTCGCCCTCGAAGAGGATGGTGACCCCGCAGGGCAGCGAGCCGGTCTCCGCCTTGTAGGCCCGGCAGGCCTCGACGAAGGTCATCAGCTGGCCCTTGTCGTCGGCCGCCCCCCGCGCGACGATCCGCTTGCGTCCGTTCGCGTCCTCGCGGATCACGGGATCGAACGGATCGCTGGTCCACAGCTCCAGCGGATCCACCGGCTGGACGTCGTAATGGCCGTAGAAGAGAACGTGCGGTGCGCCGGCGGGACCCTCATGGCGCGCGAGCACCATCGGATGGCCGGGCGTATCGCGCACCGAGGCCTCGAATCCGATGGCCGCAAGATCGCCCGCCAGAAAGTCCGCAGCCTTGCGGCAATCCTCCGCATAGCGCGGGTCCGTCGAGATCGAGGGTATCCGCAGAAGATCGAACAGCCGGTCGAGCGAGCGATCGAGATTGAGGTCGATACAGCTGAGGACGCTGTCGAGTGAAGCCATGGGGTGGGTCCTGATCGGTCGTGATATCGCGGCGAACCTACGGCATCGGGCGCAAAAGGAAACCATATTCGACCGGATGCGTTCGGATGTCCGGCCGGCGATCTGCCATGGTACCGATGACAGGCCGGGCGCGACGGGACCGGCCCCGCCGACCTTCAGGAAGGACTGGAGTGAAAATAGGAACCCCGGAAACGACAAGAGAGCCGCAGGGCCTGGAGGGGGATACGCCGCTGCGACTCTCTTGGTCTTCTGATGAGCGGGGGTCCCGGAGAGGGGGATAAGGACCACGGCGCTCTTAAGCCGGCGATAAAGCGGGGGACATGCTTTAGAGCCGCTGCGACGTTTCTGACGTCGTTGAGGAAAAGATGCGACTTCGAATGAAAAAAATCAAGCGCACGTCGAACGACGGCACGTCACAAGAGTGTGAGCAGATCAGCGCTCACAAAAAGCATGGAAATCGCGGGGACACAAGCCGATCGATCACGAGAATTGACGAACTGTGTCATTTGGATCACCCCTCTTGCGCGGGCGATCAGGCTCGAACGGAGATGCCGCGTCCTCAGTAGTCGAGAACGAGAGGATCGTCCGAACGATCACCGTCGCCATAGCGCTCGACGATCGCCGAGGACATCAGGAACACCTCGGAGGGGCTGAGATTGGCCATTCCGAAACTGGCGAACTGGCTCTCGTCGATATCGACGCGGGTCATCAGGACGACGCCCTCGTGGCGCGGATCGCGCCTGATCATCTTGAACAGGTCGTCCACCGTCTCGCCGTCGCCCTCCAGGATCTGCGTGATGACGCGTCCGTCGAAGGCGATGACCCCGCGAACCCCAAGCTTGCGATTGTGCTCGGTGGAATAGGCGACGATCTGTCGGAATTCCTCGCGGCTCAGGCCGTTGGCGATGCTGCTATAGGTGATGTGACGCATGCGACCGGTGGCTGTCATGAAGAAACGCGGGATCGGCTCATAGGAAGGGTGAAGGGATGAGCGAGGTCTCCCGCTCCGGCCGTATATATGAACCTTCGTTCAGAGCGTCAAAGCGGCGGTTCGGCGGGGGCGACACGTGCGCGCGGCGGCCGTTCGGACGAAATGGGGCGAGCGGACTTTATACAGTATTTGACTCGGGGCCGGGATTGGCCGATTTCCTTGCGCGAACACTCGACGACAAGGACATCTTCATGACCGAAATGACCGCCGTGAACGACATCGAGGTCGCGACGACCCTCAAGACTTTCATCGATGAGGAAGCGCTTCCCGAGACCGGGATCACGTCGGACGCGTTCTGGTCGAGCTTCTCGTCGCTGCTCAACGATCTCGCTCCGAAGAACCGCGACCTCCTCGCCGTCCGCGAGGACCTTCAGGAAAAGATCGACCAGTGGCACCGGGACCAGCGCGGCAAGCCCATCGATGCGAAGGCCTACCAGGCCTTTCTGCGCGAGATAGGCTACATCGTTCCCGAGGGTGAGAGCTTCGAGATCCAGACCGCGAACGTCGATCCGGAGATCGCCCTCGTTCCCGGCCCCCAGCTCGTCGTTCCGATCATGAACGCGCGTTACCTCCTCAACGCGGCCAATGCCCGCTGGGGCTCGCTCTATGACGGCCTCTACGGCACCGACGCCATGGGCGACGAGCCGCCGAAGGGCGAATACGACCGCGCGCGCGGCGCCCGCGTCGTCACCTGGGCGAAAAGCTTCGTCGACGGCGTCGCGCCCCTCGACCGGATCTCCCATATCGACGTGGAGCAGTACACGGTCTCCGACGGAACGCTGATCGCGCGGTTCGGCGACGGAAAGACGGCCCGGCTCAAGAACCCGCTCGCCTTCGTCGGCTATCAGGGCGATGCCGAGGCGCCGACGGCCATCCTCCTCAAGCACAACGGGCTGCATGTGGAGATCCGAATCGATGCCAATGATCGCATCGGCAAGAACGATCGCGGCAATGTCGCCGACGTGGTGCTCGAATCGGCCGTCACCGCCATCTGCGACTGCGAGGATTCGGTCGCGGCGGTGGATGCCGACGACAAGGTCACGGTCTATCGCAACTGGCTCGGCCTCATGAAGGGAGACCTTCAGGAGAGCTTCGAGAAGAACGGCAAGACCGTCACCCGCAAGCTCAACCCGGATCGGCAGTATACCGCGCCCGACGGCTCGACCCTCACGGTTCCGGGCCGCGCGCTCCTTCTCGTGCGCAATGTCGGTCACCTGATGACCAATCCGGCGATCCGTCTGAAGGACGGGTCCGAGGCGCCCGAAGGCATGATGGACGCGATGATCACGACGATGATCGCGATCCACGATCTGAAGAAGATGGGGGGCCTGCGCAATTCGCGCTCGCGCTCCGTCTACATCGTGAAGCCGAAGATGCACGGCCCCGCCGAGGTGAAGTTCGCCGACGAGATCTTCTCGCGCGTCGAGGATGCCCTTGGTCTCGACCGCCACACGATCAAGATCGGCATCATGGACGAGGAGCGGCGCACGACCGTCAACCTCAAGGAGTGCATCCGCGAGGCGAAGCACCGGGTGTTCTTCATCAATACCGGCTTCCTCGATCGCACCGGCGACGAGATCCATACCTCGATGGAAGCCGGCCCCGTGGTCCGCAAGACGGTGATGAAGGACCGCACCTGGATCAAGGCCTATGAGGACTGGAACGTCGATGTGGGTCTTGCCTGCGGTCTGCGCGGCAAGGCACAGATCGGCAAGGGCATGTGGGCGGCGCCCGCCAAGATGAACGACATGCTGAACCAGAAGGTCGGTCATCCCCAGGCCGGCGCGAACTGCGCCTGGGTGCCCTCCCCCACGGCCGCGACCCTGCATGCGACCCATTATCACCGGGTCGACGTCCTGTCCTGGCAGGAGGCGATCGCGCAGAAGGGCCGCCGGGCGATCCTCTACGACCTCCTCACCATTCCGCTCGCCAATCGCGCCAACTGGCCGGAGGAGCAGATCAAGGACGAGGTGCGCAACAATGCGCAAGGCATTCTCGGCTATGTCGTCCGCTGGATCGACCAGGGCGTCGGCTGCTCGACCGTCCCCGACATCAACGATGTCGGCCTGATGGAGGACCGGGCCACCTGCCGCATCTCCTCCCAGCACATCGCCAACTGGCTGCATCACGGTGTCGTCTCGCAAGACGAGGTCATGGCGGCCATGAAGGAGATGGCCGCGAAGGTCGACGAGCAGAACGCGGGCGATCCGAACTACGAGCCCATGGCCGGGAACTTCGATTCCTCGATCGCCTTCAAGGCCGCCTGCGATCTCGTGTTCAAGGGCCGGGTCCAGCCTTCGGGCTATACCGAGCCGATCCTCCATGCCCGCCGGCTCGAAAAGAAGGCCGAACGGGCGGCCTGAGCCCTCTTAAGATATCCGAAGCGCCCGTCGCCCGATCCGTCGCGATCCCGGCGCGGGCGCTTCGATCGTTTCATCATCAGACATCACGAACGGTTTTCCCATGAGCGAGCGCAGACTTCTTCTCCTTCCCGGCGACGGCATCGGTCCTGAAATCATGGCGGAGGCCGAAAAGCTGATCGCCATCCTCAATGCCGAGCGCTCGACCGGTTTTGCGACCGAGACCGCGCTCGTCGGCGGTTCAGCCTTCGACGACGGCGGCGAAGCGATCAGCGAGGCCACCATGGGTCTTGCGATGGGCGCCGATGCCGTTCTGTTCGGCGCCGTCGGCGGGCCCAAATGGGACGGCGTCGCCTATGACAAGCGCCCCGAGGCGGGGCTTCTGCGCCTGCGCAAGGACATGGAGCTCTTCGCCAATCTGCGCCCGGCGATCTGTTATCCCGCCCTTGCCGACTCCTCCTCCCTCAAGCGCCATGTGATCGAAGGGCTCGACATCCTCATCCTGCGCGAGCTGACCGGCGGCGTCTATTTCGGCGAGCCCAAGGAGATCGTCGATCTCGGCAACGGCCAGAAGCGCGCCGTCGACACCCAGGTCTACGAGACCTACGAGGTGGAGCGGATCGCGCGCGCAGCCTTCGAGCTCGCCCGCACGCGGCGCGGCAAGGTGACCTCGATGGAAAAGCGCAACGTCATGAAGACCGGCGTCTTCTGGAACGAGACCGTGACGCGCATCCATCGCGAGGAGTTCCCCGACCTCACCCTCGAACACGAACTCGCCGATGCCGGCGGCATGAAGCTGGTGCGCGAGCCCAAGCAGTTCGACGTGATCGTGACGGACAATCTCTTCGGCGACATGCTGTCCGACATCGCGGCGATGCTGACGGGTTCGCTCGGCATGCTTCCCTCGGCCTCCCTCGGCAAGGCCGACGAGGCGAGTGGGCGGCGCAAGGCGCTCTACGAGCCGGTCCACGGTTCGGCGCCCGATATCGCCGGTCGCGGGATCGCCAATCCGATCGCCATGATCGCCTCCCTCGCCATGTGCCTGCGCTACTCCTTCGCGATGGAGAGCGAGGCCGACGCGCTCGACGCCGCGATCGCGCAGACCCTCGAGGACGGCATCCGGACCGGGGACATCATGGCCGAGGGCTGCCAGAAGGTCGGAACCTCGCAGATGGGCGATGCGATCGCCGAGCGCTTCCGCACCCGCCTCGCGGCCTGACCCGCGCCAGACGCCGATATCGAAGGCGACTAAGACAGGATGCGTCGAGGCCCCGGCCTCAGGCCGCATCCTGTTGCAGTCTGTGGCGGGCAAGGAGACGCAGGCCCACCACCGACATCCAGGTCAGCATCCAGCTCGGATTGCCGCGTTCGAAGAGGAAGGACTCCAGGAAGGAGTTCAGCAGCATGAAGGTCAGGATCATCAGGAAGAGATCGGCGAGGACCTGATTGTCCCGGCCGGCGACACAGCGCGCATAATCCTTCATCGGCAGGAGGACGAGCACGAGAACGCCCATGGCAAGGCCGGGCCAGCCGATCGCGATCGCCAGATCCAAATAGCCGTTATGGGCGTTGACGATGCCGCGCGGGTCCCAGGCGAGTTCGAAGGGCGGCTCGGCCGTGAGGACGATCGGTCCCGGCCAGAAGGAATCGACGCCGAATCCGAGCCATTGGCGCGACTGCATGAGTTCGAGCGTGAACCGCCAGAGATCGCTGCGGCCCGTGAAGGTCGTTCCCGGCAGGAACCAGTCGAGAACGCTCTGCAGCGTATCGCTCATCACGCTGCCGAGCGTCATCAGACCGAGAAGCGTGACGGCCGCGAGCACGAGGAAGACCGGCAGGATGCGGCTGCCGAAGACGCGGCCCGCGAGCACGATGACGATCACGGCCGGAATGAGCGCGAGCGTCGTCTTCGACCCGGTCTTGTAGGCGAAGGCGAAGCTCAGGAGACCGATCAAGAGAGCCAGCTTGCGATCACCGCATCGCCACAGATAGACGGCGACGAAGCCGAGCGCCGCCATCACCTGGCCCGCCACGTTCTTGTGGCTGTAGATGCCGCGCCAGAGCCCGGAGTTCTGGGTTTCGATCTCGAAGCTCTGATGGATCGCGGCAGCCGGATAGAACAGGACGCCGAAATAGCAGAGGCCGAGCACCAGGAGGGCCATGACCGTCAGGCACAGGCGAAAGGCTCTCGCATCGGGCGGCAGCGACAGGGCGCCGGTCGCCGCGACCATGGCCGCGAGGGTGAAGAGGGCCGCGCGGAAGGCGAGATCCGGCCAGATCGAATTCAACGAGCCCAGAAGCAGCCAGGCTGCCAGAACGAGCCAGGCCGGGCGCAGCAGGGTCAGCGCGACGCGCTTATCGGTGAACAGGAGATGGGCGATGAGCGCGACCGCCGCCAAAAAGGCGTAGCCGTATTTGTTCACCGGATTGCTGCTCTCGACCGGCGTCGCCTCGTAGCCCATCGGGAACGGCACGAGCGTCATCACGAGAAGCGTGATGAGGGCGATGGCCGCCAGCGTTCGCGCCGCCGAAAGCACGCGATGCTCGAATGCGGGGCCGATGGCACCGGACCTGATCGTTTCGTCGTGCATGGGCCGCCAATCTCGCCGTTCGACAGCCGGCATCCAAGCACAGGCGGACCTAAGACATGGTTAACGAGAGGTTTCGGCGGGCATCGTGTTGAAACGAGGCGGAGGCGGAGCGGACCCCTAAGGCCCCTTCCGGACAGCCTCTTCCGCCTCTTCCCTCAGGGGCGGAAGAAAGGGACGTCGCCCTGTTCAGCGCTGGACGACGACCCGCGTATTGCTCATGCCGTGCTTGCGAACGAGGTTGTAGAAGCGCTTCGCATTGGCCGGATGGAGACGAACGCAGCCATGGGAGGCCGGACGCCCGAGCTTGGAAATCGCGCCGGTGCCATGGATCGCGTAGCCGCCGTTATAGAAGACGGAATAGGGCATGGGGCTCATATCGTATTTGCGCGAATGCCACATGCGGTGGACGCGTTTGGCGCTCCACGTACCGGTCGGGGTCCGGTATCCCTTGCGCGCCGTCGAGACCGGCCAGCGATAGAGAACCTTGCCGTTGTCGGAGACGGTCATGCTCTGGGAGGACAGATCGACCTTCGCGATCAGCCGGGCTTCGGCGCCGCGCGTCAGTCCTGCGGTCAGGAATGCGAGGGAGAGACAGAAGAGAATCGTCAAAGTCTTCATGAAATGGGCTCCAGCCGAAATCTTCGGTGACTGGGCATGGACGGATGTCGATGCCGATCATGCTTTGGACGTCTTTTCGACACATCTTCGACGTTTCCGATGAAGAGTCCATATCGTGAACCGTTTGCTTTCCCGGCTACGAAATTTGCGGGCCTGCGGCATTTTCAACCGCTTCTATACCGGCGACCCGGACCGCAGACCTCGACCATGGGACGCTGAACGATTGGAAACCACCCTTGTCGCGGGCTTTTGGACATCGCAGATCAAGAGGAACCGGCTGACGAATACCTGTCCCGTTCCGCATCCGCACATGCGAACGCATCGGACTCGCCCGTTAAGCTTGAAAAAAATTTTACTTCTGCTGCCTAAGTTCGCCGTCAGGACACGAAACCGTCAGGCAGGCAGACTGTGCTTCAAGCACTCAAACGAAACATCGCCATTATCGCGGGTGGATTTGCGATCACGATCTTCGTGATGGTCGGTGTCGTTTACGTCGGCTCGCAGACCATCAACGAGATCGTGGAGACGGAAGTCGCGGGCCGAACCGACAATTTCGCCCACCTCCTCGTGTCGGAGCCCGATGCGGTCGACGCCTTTCTCACGGGAATCAGCCGCAACCCGGATGTCGAGGCCACGATCCGCAAGATCGCCAATCTGTCGGGAATCACCCGCTTCTCGATCTTCGATCGAACGGGCGACGAGATCTATACGTCGCGCTCGGATCGGTACGACTGGCTGCTGCGGGACCGTCCCGGCGGAATGAGCAGCAAGGACTCGCTCTCGTCCTCCATCTTGGAGAAGACCGGGAACTGGCGGGTCCTCGTCCCGGACGAAGAGCACAACATCTCCTCCGTCCTGCGCCCCCTCCTGCGCAATGGCGAGCGAATCGGCTTCCTTCAGGTGAAGGCCGACCCGACCGCGAGCCATGCCATGTTCACGGGCCTGCTCTTCAAGGCCTTCGCCTATACCGGACTGATTTTCCTCGCTGCGACCGGCGTGCCGATCCTCGCCTTCCTCATCCGCCGTCGCCGGATCGCGGAAGCCGACGCCCGCATCGCCTATCTCGCAAGCCATGACAGCCTGACGCAGCTTCTCAACCGCGCCTCCATGCATGCCGAAACCGACACGCTGATGATGACGGCTCGCGCCACGCGCGAACGCATGGGCTTCTTCTTCATCGATCTCGACGAACTCGGCGAGATCAATGCCAGCCTCGGCCAGGCCAATGGCGACGAGATCCTGAAGATCATCGCCGCGCGGCTGGCCGGTCTGTGCCACAAGGACGACCTCGTCGCGCGGATCGGGCCGGACGACTTCGCGGTGCTGCGCCGGCGCCTCGGCAGCCTGAACGATGCCCGCGCCTTCGCCCGCCGACTGACCAATGCGCTCTGCGAGCCGATCGAGAGATGCGGCGAGATGGTCAAGCCGAGCATCTCGATCGGCTGCGCCATGGTCCCCGGCGACGGGCGCAGCCATACCGAGCTCGTCAAGCACGCCGAACTCGCCCATATGCGACACAAGTCGTCCAAGCAGGACGATCTCGTCTTCTTCGAAGCCTGGATGGACGAGGACAATCACCGCCGCCGCCAGATCGAGGCCCGGCTGCGCCATGCGATCGAGAGCGACGGGTTCGAGCTCTACTACCAGCCGCTGGTCTGCGGCTTCGACAACCAGGTTCTCGGCTACGAGGCGCTGATCCGACTGCGCGACGCGGAAGGCAAGCCGATCCCGCCGAGCGAGTTCATCCCGATCGCCGAGGCTCGCGGCTACATCAAGAGCATCGGGACCTTCGTCATCCAGGAGGCGACACGGCAGGTCGCGCAATGGCCGCAGGAGATCTTCGTTTCGGTCAACCTGTCCACGGTCCAGTTCGTCGACGGCGACCTCCTGAACATCGTCGCCGACGCGATCAGTGCGGCCGGCATCGAGGGCAAGCGGCTCGAACTCGAGGTGGTGGAGTCCCTTCTTCTCGAGCGCTCGGACGACGTCCTGCGGCAGCTGAAGGCGCTCCGCGGTCTGGGCGTCAAGATCGCCATGGACGACTTCGGAACGGGCTATTCCTCGCTCAGCTATCTCTGGCGCTTCCCCTTCGACAAGCTGAAGATCGACCAGAGCTTCATGTTCGCCATGGCGCGAGGCGAGACCAAGGTGGAGCAGCTCGTGCGCACCATCGTGTCGATGGCCCATCACATGGGCATGAAGGTGGTCACCGAAGGTGTCGAGGAGAAGGTGCAGGTCGACATGCTGCGCGAATGCGGCTGCGACCAGATCCAGGGCTACTATTTCGGCCGACCCGTTCCCGCCGAAGAGCTTGCGATCGAGAGCCTGCGCCAGTTTCGCCGAAACCATTCGGACCCGCGATCGGGTGACGAGGAGGGCCGGCAGGAGCCCGCATCCACCGCCACGGCTCGCATGACCGGCGATGCGCGACCCATCGAGGGTGACGCAGGCCCCGATCTCGGACAAGATGGCCGCGAGGACAGGCGCGCTTCGGCCTGATCCACGCAAGACCGGGGGCCCCGATGGAGCATGCATTCTGGCACGAGCGGTGGGAGAAGCGGGAGACCGCCTTTCACGAAGGCAGGCCGAACGCCCTTCTCGTGAAACACCTGCCGGTGCTCGACCTTCAGCCCGGATCCCGCATCTTCCTGCCGCTCTGCGGCAAGACGATCGACATTCATTACCTCCTCGCGCAGGGCATGCGGATCGTCGGCATCGATCTCAGCCCCATCGCCGTCTCGGACCTCTTCGAAGATCTCGGCCTGACACCTCGCATCTCCGAGGCCGGTCGCCTGACCCACTACGGCGCACCGGGGATCGATATCTTTCTCGGCGATCTCTTCGCGCTCGACCGGGAGACCCTCGGCGAGATCGACGCGGTCTACGACCGGGCGGCGATCGTCGCCTTGCCCCGCGAGATGCGCGCATACTATGCCCGGCACCTCGTCGATATCTGCGTGGCGGCGCCCCAGCTCTGCCTGACATTCGAATATGACCAGGCCCTGTTCGACGGACCGCCCTTCAGCGTGGAGGCGGCCGAAATCGATCACCTCTATGCCGCGACCCACAAGATCGCGCTTCTCGAACGCGGACGGGTGCCGGGCGGGCTGAAACGGCGCGAAGCGGTCGATCAGGCGGCCTGGCTCCTGACCCGGCGCTGAAGCAGCGGATCGGACCCGCGCGATAAATTCACGAGCCTCCAACGAAAAACCCCCGCCGACCGGATCGATCGACGGGAGCCTCGTCTGTGGGTCCGCGAACGCCCGAAAGGCCGCCGACCGTCCGCCCTACTCGGCGGCCTGCCGCTGTTTGTCCGACACCGAAACGCCGGTTCCGCTCTTCAGATGCTCGGCCACAAGGAAGGCGAGTTCGAGCGCCTGATTGGCGTTGAGACGGGGATCGCAATGGGTGTGGTAGCGGTCCGAGAGGTTCTCGGGGAGCACCGGCCGCGCGCCGCCGATGCACTCGGTCACGTCCTTGCCGGTCATCTCGATATGGATGCCGCCGGCATGGGTGCCCTTGGCCTCGTGAACCGCGAAGAAGCGCTCCACCTCGGCGAGAATGCGCTCGAAGGGCCGCGTCTTGTAGTTGTTCTGCGAGATCGTGTTGCCATGCATGGGATCGCAGGACCAGACGACCGTGCGGCCCTCGCGCTGGACCGCATCGATGAGCGCCGGCAGATGCTGCTCGACCTTCTCGTGGCCGAAGCGGGTGATCAGCGTCAGCCTGCCCGCCTCGTTGGCCGGGTTCAGCTTGTCGATGATCCGCAGCAATCCGTCCGGGTCCATCGAGGGGCCGCATTTGAGGCCGATCGGATTGCGGATGCCCCGGCAGTATTCGATATGGGCGTGATCTTCCTGGCGCGTGCGGTCGCCGATCCAGATCATGTGCCCGGAGGTCGCGTACCATTCGCCGCGGGTCGTGGAGTCCTCGCGCGTCAGCGCCTCCTCGTAACCCAGAAGCAGGGCTTCGTGGCTGGTGTAGAAATCGGTCTCCTGAAGCGCCCGATTGGTCTTAGAATTGATTCCGATCGCGTTCATGAACTCGATCGTTTCGGTGATCCGATCGGCGATCCGCCCGTAGCGCTCGGCCTCGGGGCTGCCGGCGACGAAACCGAGCATCCATTTGTGGACGTTTTCGAGATCGGCATAGCCGCCCTGCGCGAAGGCGCGCAGGAGGTTCAGCGTCGCCGCCGACTGGCGATAGGCCGCGACCTGCCGCTCCGGATCGGGAATGCGCGAATCCGGGTTGAAGTCGATCCCGTTGATGATGTCGCCGCGATAGGAGGGCAGGGTCTCGCCGTCCTTGGTCTCGGTGCCAGAGGAACGCGGCTTGGCGAACTGGCCGGCGATGCGGCCGACCTTCACCACGGGCTTGGAGCCCGCGAAGGTGAGGACGACGGCCATCTGCAGGAAGGCACGGAAGAAATCGCGGATCGTGTCGGCACCGTGTTCGGCGAAGCTCTCGGCGCAATCACCGCCCTGAAGCAGGAAACCGCGGCCATGGGCAACCTCGCCGAGCGCCGCCTTCAGCTTGCGCGCCTCACCGGCGAAGACGAGAGGCGGGAAGCTCTTCAGGCGCTCCTCCGTGCGCGCGAGCGCATGGGGATCGGGATAATCGGGAACCTGTTCGATCGGAAGCTTGCGCCAGCTCGACGGCGTCCATGTCTCGCCCATTGGTGAAAACTCCTTGCGGCCGACCTGGTGCAGCCGGCCTTCCTGTCGTCCTGATGATCGGTCCCATGGATCCGGCACGCCCGATGCCACGAAGGGTCAGGCGCGCGGGGTCCTCAGGACCGATTTTCCGGGCGTTTAAGCATTTCCACAAGCTTTTGTCACGGTACGCGAAACCGGCCCTGGCCCTGGGGGCGCGAGTGGCCTCCCCTGCCGGAGACGGAGCGCTCGCGCGGCCCGTGGACGGGATCTAACGCTTAGGCAGCGTGCCGCCGATCACGTAGCGAAGGATCTCGACCACCTGCTCCGATCGCTCGACGACCGCGCTCGATGCGGCGCAGACCTCTTTCAGCGCATGGGCATGTTCGGGCTGGTGCATGACGACGAGCTTCTTGCCGAGGGCCGCCGCCATGCCGGCATCGAAGGCAGCGTTCCACTGCTTGTATTTCTCGCCGAACCGCACCACCACGATATCGGCCTCCTCGATCAGGGTCGAGGTGCGGATCGAATTGAGGAGGGCGCCCTTGCGGTCGTGCCAGACCTTGTCGCTCTCCGCCCCCATGATGACGACGCCGCAATCGTCCGAGGCCTCGTGATCGGTCACCGGTGCCGAAAGGCGCACGGGAAGCCCTGCGGCCTCGACGCCGGCGGCGATCTCGTCGCGCCAGTCCGTATGGATCTCGCCGGACAGGTAGACCCTCCAGATCTTCTCGCTCATCGTTTGGTTTCCTCTCTTTGCAATCGGCCCGCCGCTCCCGCACGAACTCTCGTCTTCCCGCTCGGGGCGCAGCCGCTCAGCTGGGGTCGAACGCCATGGCACCGCGCGCGAAGACGAGGCGGTCGAACAGCTCCGCCTCACCGTCGCGCAGGGTCACCGATCGCGGATAGCGCGGCACCTTTCGATCCGCGAGAAGCCGCGTCTCGAAGCCCTGGGTGTGCTCGACGAAGGCGCGCAGGCCCTCCTCGCCGTAGAGATCGCGAAAGCCCTGCATCACCGCGTCGAGATAGCTCTGAAGGATCGCGCATCCCGCCTCGTCCGCCTGCTCGGCATCGGGCTCGGCCTCGTAGATGTTGACGGTGACGTCGGCGAGCGGCGCGTCCTCGATGACGATCCGCTCGGGCGGGATCGTACGGCGCTCGTAGCTCGCCTCGCGCTGGTCGACGCTCGGCAGGTTGTCGATGAGATCGTAGACCACGACACCTTGGATCGTCTGGCCCTCCGCCGGCTGCACCGACAGGAGAGCCATGTCCGCATCGCGGCTTCTCGGAAGCCAGACGCGCTGCCAGCCGAAGGCGGCCGCACGCCGGATCGCGAGGAAGCGCGTGCGAAGGGTCCGCGGATTGACGAGCGAGCCATAGCCGAAATAGGCGACGACCCGCCCCTCGGCCGCAAGCTCCGCCAGCTCGGGCGCATCGGGATGGATGGGAGGCCTCTGCGTCATCGTCACGCGGCGATCCGCTCTCCCTTCCGCAGCACGTAGCTCGGCTCGTACATCGTGACGAGCTCTTCTGCGCCGGTCGGATGAACGGCCATGGTCTCATCGAACTGGCTCTTGGACAGCCGTGCTTTGACCGCGATGCCGAGGACCTGGGCGAGTTCGCCCGCATCCTCGCCGAGGACATGAACGCCGAGCACGCGGTCGGTCTCCCGGTCGACGACGATCTTCATCAGCGTCCGCTCGTCGCGGCCCGACAGCGTGTGCTTCATCGGCTTGAAGTCCGTCTTGTAGACCGCGACCTCCTCGAAGCGCTGCGCTGCCTCCGCCTCGGTCAGCCCCACGGTGCCGATCTCGGGATGGGAGAAGACCGCCGTCGGAACGCTGTCATAGTCCGGCTGGGTCGGGTTGTTCTTGAACACGGTCTCGACGAAGCACATGGCCTCGTGGATCGCGACCGGCGTCAGCTGGATGCGATGGGTGACGTCGCCGATCGCATAGATGTTCTCGGCCGATGTGCGGGAATGGTCGTTGACCTTGATGGCACCGCGTTCGTCGAGCTCGACGCCGGCCGCCTCGCAGCCGAGCGTCTCCGTGTTCGGGCTGCGCCCGATCGCCAGGAGCACCTGGTCGGCATCGAGGATTTCGCCGCTGGAGAGCACGGTCTGGAAGCCGCCATCGGGCTTTTGGCGGACTTCCGTGAAGGTCTCGCGGCAGCGCACGGACATGCCGTTCTTCTTCATCTGCTGGTGCAGGCTGCTGCGCACGTCGTCGTCGAAGCCCTGAAGGATCTCCTGGCCGCGATAGACGAGGGTCACGTCGGTGCCGAGACCGAGGAAGATGTTCGCGAATTCGACGGCGATGTAGCCGCCGCCGAGAATGACGAGCTTCTTCGGCAGTTCCTTCAGGTGGAACAGATCGTCCGAGACCAGGCAGTGTTCGGCGCCCGGCAGATCCGGATGCGGATTGGGCCGGCCGCCGACGGCGATCAGGATCTTGTCGGCGGTTACCGTCCGGCCGGTCTCTGTGAGCTCGATCTCGTGAGGCCCCTTCAGCACCGCGCGGCTGAGAAGCGGTTCGGCGCCGGCCTTTTCGAGATTCGAGCGGTAGATTGTCTCGAGCCGGTCGATCTCGCGGTCCTTGTTGGCGATGAGGGTTTCCCAGCTGAACTCGCGGGTCCCCACGTTCCAGCCGTAGCCGGCGGCATCCTCGAAATGGTCGGCGAAGCGCGAGGCGTAGACCATCAGCTTCTTCGGCACGCAGCCCCGGATCACGCAGGTGCCGCCATACCGGTACTCCTCGGCGATGCCCACCTTCTTTCCGAGCATGGCCGCCCGCCGGGCAGCGCGCACGCCGCCCGAGCCCCCGCCGATCACGAAGAGATCGTAGTCGTAGCCTGTCATCGTCCCGTCCTGTCTGTCACGTCGTCACACGCAACCTAGTCGGGACGGCGGTGTTCTCAATCGCGCTGTTTCGAAGCAGCGAATTACTGGGGCGATCCGCCCTCCGCAGCGCCTTCCGCAGCACCCTCTGCCGGCGCCGGGGTCTCACCCGCCTGGGCGGCGTAGATCTCGTTCATGCCTTCGAGCGAGGCCTGGCGCAGGTCGCGCAGGATCCCATTGGTCCAGACATTGGCGGCACCCAGCGATTCGCGCGCGGCCCGGGGGCCCAGTTCGAGAAGCTTGCGGCCGGCTTCGGTGCTGTAGAACCCGGCGATCTCATTGAGCTCCTCCTCGGTGAAGAGGCTCGCATAGGCGCGGGCGATCTCGGTCTCGAGGGCGGCGCGGCGCGGCGCGAGCTCGATCGCCTTCTCGTCGACCATGTCGGAGATCTCGGTCTGGAGATCGGGATTGTTCGGGATGAACTCCGCCTTGGTCTGGGTCGCGGCGTTGAGGAGGATGTTGTCGAACTCGTCGCTCGCGCCGATCGCGTCCACCGCCTTGCGGGCGGCGGCGAGATGGCTTTCGGAGATCTCCGCCGGCTGCTGCTGCTCGCTCGCAGCGGGCGCTGCGCCCGCGTCCTGGGCGAAGGACGGTGTCGTGGCGAGGGCCGTCCCGAGAAGCGCGATGGCGCCGAGCGCCGAAACGAAGTCTTTGGTACGCAAGAGTTCAGTCTCCGTCCTGTGGTTGGATGCGCCGGCCGATTTTCAAGTCCCGCGCTCTCGTCATTGTCATGTGGTCGTCGGAGGTCGGCGATGGCCGCCGGTCCGTCAAGCCTCGATCGTCTCGATGCCGTCCTCGCCGGCGAGAATGGCGAGATCTGCCAGCTTGATGAAGAGGCCGTGCTCGACGATACCGGGGATCGCCTTCAGCGCGGCGTCGAGGGCTTCTGGGTCGGGAATACGGCCAAAAGATGCGTCGAGGATCAAATGGCCGCTATCGGTGATGTAGGGATCGTCCCCTGATTTCCGCAGCACGATCTCGCCCTCGAGCCCGAGCTTCTCGCCGGCCCGTCTGATGGCCATGAAGGTGGAGGTGAGCCCGAAACCGTTGACCTCGATCGGCAGAGGAAACGCGCCCAGCGTCTCGACCTTTTTGGATCGGTCCGCGATGACGATCATCCTCGTGGATGCGAACGCCACGATCTTTTCGCGAAGAAGCGCGCCGCCCCCGCCCTTGACGAGGCGCAGATCGCCATCGAGCTCGTCCGCTCCGTCCACGGTGACGTCGAGGATCGGCAGTTCGTCGAGCGTCTTCAACGGCACGCCGAGTTCCCTGCAGAGCTTTTCCGTGCGCTCGGAGGTGGCGACGCCCATCATCGTGAATCCGTCCTTCACCTTTCCGGCGAGAACGCGGACGAATTCCTCGGCCGTCGACCCCGTGCCAATTCCGATATTCATGCCGTCCGTGAGTTCCGCGGCGGCGGCCTCGGCGGCTTTCCTCTTCAGCGACGCGGCGTCGGACATGGACGATCTCCTCATTGAGCTCTCGGCCGGATGGGCACCGGCCCGGCCGCCGGGTCTTTCCGGGACTGGGCGTTTGAACTAAGCCCTAGCCTCGCACTTGTCGACGGCAAAGGCCGGGCATCGCCCGCCCCCTCCCCGTTTGCCGGCTGGATGAGAACGAGAGATCGACGGTTTTGGAGACATCGGACATATGACGAAGCTGGCAGTCTTCGACCTCGACGGAACGCTGATCGACACCGCGCCGGATCTCGTCGCCAGCCTCAACATATGCCTTGAGGCCGGCGGCTTGCCGCAGATCCCGATCGAGGTCGCAAGACCCCATGCGGGACACGGGGCGAAGGCGATGCTTGCCGCAGCCTACGCCCATTTCGGCGCCGATCTGCCGGTGGCGCTCGCAGAGGCCCATCTCGACCGGTTCCTGCGCCATTACGAAGCGAATATAGCCGAGACCTCGAGGCCCTTTCCCGGCGTCCTCGACGCCATGGAGCGCCTGGAGGCGGCGGGCTGGACGCTGGCGGTGTGCACCAACAAGCGAGAGCGTCTGGCGGTCAAGCTTCTCGACGAGCTCGCGCTTTCGGCGCGGTTCGCCGCCATCTGCGGGCAGGACACCTTCAGCGGCATGAAGCCCGATCCCGTCCATCTTGGCGGCACGATCGAGCGCTCGAACGGCTCGCCCGCACGAACCCTCATGATCGGCGACACGATGACGGACATCGCCGCCGCAAAGGCGCTCGACCTGCCCTCGATCCTCGTCGACTTCGGCTACGCCCCGGACGAGGCCGCGCGGGACGGCGCGACGCGGGTGATCTCAAACTACCGGGACCTGACGCCCGAACTCGCCGGACATCTCATCGCGGGCCGGATGCCCTCGGGGGATATTGGCGCGCAGACCTGAAGAGGCGACCGGCCGGTCTCAGGCCTGCTTCTCGGGCACCCGGACCTTCAGCCCGTCGAGGTCGTCGCGCATGATGATCTGGCAGGACAGGCGGGAATTGGGCTGCGGCTCGTAGGCGAAGTCGAGCATGTCCTCCTCCATCGCTTCCGGTCCCGCAAGCGTGTCGGTCCACGCCTCGTCCACATAGACATGGCAGGTGGCGCAGGCGCAGGCGCCGCCGCATTCGGCATCGATGCCTTCGACGTCGTTGCGGGTGGCGTTCTCCATCACGGTCGTGCCGCTTCTCGCATCGACCTCGATTTCCTCGCCGGTCGGCGTGACGAAGGTGATCTTTGGCATCGGATCTGGCTTCCTGGTCCTGTTGCGGGAGCCTTCGGCCCGCGCCCTATCGAAGATGCCCGGAGCTATCGGCATGAGGCCTGCGGCTGTCAACCGGAGGCGAACCCGGCAGGGCCGAGCTGGTCGTCAAACCAGCGCCGCGGCGTAGAGACGCGTTGCGACCATGGCCGCGATCAAGGCGTCGAACCGCTCGCCGCTCGCAGGTCCCGCTTCGAGGTCGGCTGCGGCATCGGCAAGGGTAAAGGCGCCCACATTGCGGGCCGTTCCCTTGAGCCCGTGGACGAGCGGCGCGCGTTCCGAGGCCGGCAGGCGGCGCAGTTCGGTCTCGGCCGCCTCGATCTGGCGCGCCAGCATGGAGAGGACGCTCCGCTCCAGCGCCCGGTCCCCGCAGGTCTGCCGTGCCAGATGGACGAGATCGATCGGACGCCCCGACGAGGGCGGGGCGACAGGCTGGCGGATGGTCGGCTCTGCGACCTCGGACAGGCGGGCTGCGACGGACATCGCCGGGTTCTCCATGGGCCCGAAATCGAAGACGAGCGGCCCGGGCTCGCCGTTCGATGCTGCGGCAAACGGATCATCGAAGCGTTAACGCGGGTTCTGCCGGAACGCGTGTGTCCGAGGGATGCAACAGGTCTTCCAACCCTTCGAACCGGGCACGGATGGCTGTCGTGCCGAGCCTTCGCGCCCATCCACAGAAAACGCAGCGCTCTTTCGCATGCGGCACCAGCAAGGATCCGGGCGATGGCGGTCGCCGATTAACCTTATATTTAAACTTGTCGAAACCCGAATTCATCGCGGTTCCTTTCCCATTTCGGGACCGATACGATAAGACGGAATACGACCGCGCATGAGAACGGGTCCGGCACGCGCCCCATGGTCGAGGCGCATCCGATCCCTGCCGCGTCCGACGCGCGCCGCTGGCGACCTCCTCAAGGGGGTCCGGGCGCACGGCCGAGACGCGAGTAACGAGTATGAAGGCGTAACGACGATGTCGAAGTCCAAAGCCTATGATCCGCTTTCCGACGAAGATGTGAGCGAGCTCGAAGCTGCGCTCGCGGCCGACATGGACGGGGACGCGGACCAGCCGAAGGCCGAGGGCGAGGCTTACGGCGAACAGGCCCAGAAGCCGGACGAGACCGATATCGACTTCTCCCTCGACGAGTTCGAGCGCCAGCTCGGCGAGACGGCCGAGCAGCTGCGCGCCGAGGACGACGTTCCGTTCGGGCCGACGGCGGCGAGCGCGGGTCTTGCCGGGGCAGGTCTTGCGGGAGCGGCAGCTGCCGTGCCGGCGGCCCGCGGCGAACCGGTCGTTACGGGTCTCGCGGCCAATCAGGACGCCGGTTCGAGCGCCTACCGGCCCTCGGGCACGAATGCCGAGAACGAGAGAAGCTTTGCCCAGCAGCGCGCGGCCAATGACGAGGAACGGCGCACCGCGACCATGGCGGACGCCCTCCTTTCGCGCCGGGCCTCGAACACCCCGCTGTGGATCGCCGCCGGCGTTTCCGTCGTCTGGCTCGCCCTCGCCGCCCTCCTCTCCTATCAGGTCTTCGGCGACCGGCTGACCCTGTCCGATCCCGGCCAGGGAACCCTCCTCGCGCTCGTCACGGCCGGGGCGTTCCTGCCCGTTCTCCTCTTCTTCGCCTTCGCCGTGCTGGTGCGCCGTTCGGGCGATCTCAGGCTGATGAGCCGATCGCTGGCCGAAGTCGCCTTCAAGCTCGTCGAGCCCGAGACGGTGGCGAGCGACCGGGTGGCGAGCGTCGGACAGGCCGTTCGCCGCGAGGTCTCCTCCCTCGGCGAGAGCGTCGAGCGCGCGCTGTCGCGGACGATGGAGCTCGAGAACGTCGTCCATGGCGAGGTGTCCGCCCTCGAGCGGGCCTATGCGGATAACGAGGCGAAGATTCGTACCCTCGTACGCGATCTCGGCTCCGAGCGCGAGCAGATGCTGTCCCATGCCGAGCGCATGCGCTCCTCGGTAGTCGGCTCGCACGAGCAGCTTCTCACCGATGTGGACCAGGCTTCCGAGCAGATCCTGTCGCGCATCGAGGAGGCGTCCGCCCGCTTCACCGCGCTCTTCGACGACCGGTCGCGGGCGCTCGCGGAGGACTTCTCCCAGCGCTCGGACACCATGGCGAGCCTCTTCGACGAGCGCTCCACCGAGATCAGCGGCCGCCTGTCGGCCAATAGCGAAGACCTGATCGAGCGGATCACCCGCAGCGGCGAGCAGGCGACCGAGACCCTGCGCCTCACCGGAGAGAACGTCGCGGGCGAACTCGATACGCGCCTCGTGACGATGAGCGAGCGCTCCGACCGGCTGATGGAACGGCTTTCCACCATCGGCGAGGACATCGAGTTCCGGGTCAAGTCCTCGGAGGAGCGCATCGGTGCCCTCCTCGAAAGCCGCGCCCAGTCGCTGACCGCGAGCACCGACGAGCTGGCCACCCGTCTCACCGCCATCGGCCAGGAGATGGAGCAGCGCCTGATCGCCTCGGGCGAGGCGATCAACGGCCTTCTCGCCGATCGAAGCGCGCGCCTCGGCGGCGAGAACCATCAGTTCCTCGAAGATCTCACCTCCGCCCTCGACGAGCGCTCGGTGACGATGTCCTCCCAGACCCGCAACTTCCTGTTGGGTCTCGAAGCCGCCTTCGAGGAGCGGTTGCGGGAACTGGCCGAAAAGAGCGGCGGCTTCCTCGGCGACCTCGACCGGGTCATCGAGCATCGCAGCGACGAACTCGATGCCCGCGGCCGCGGCGTGATCTCCAATCTGGACGGACGCCTCGGCGCCCGCACGGACGAATTCGAGGCGCGCTCGAACGCGCTCGTCGATCGCCTGGAGGCCCAGGCCCGGGAATTCGATCGCCAGCTGATGGCGACGAACGAGTCCGCGAGCGGCCTGTTCGAGGCTCGCGGCTCCGCGCTTACCGAGGATACCTCGCGCTTCATCGCCGACATGGCGTCGATCTTCGACCAGCGCCTGCAGGGTCTCGCCGGGGAGGCCCAGGCCTTCCTCACCCAGCTCGACGGCGCCTTCAACGAGCGCCTGCGCGAGATCGGCGAGCGCGACACGGTCTATATCGAACGCCTCGGCGAGAGCATCGACAGCCGCCGCCAGGCGCTCGACGACAATTCCACGCGCTTCCTGACGACCCTCGAGACCAGCCTTTCGGAGCGGACCGAACGGGCCGCGATGCTTCTGTCCGACACCAGCGAGCGGACCATCAACGATCTCGACAACCGCCTCGAGGCGATCGACCGTTCGCTCACCGAGCGCGGCGGCAATCTCGTCGATGCGCTCGACGAGCGGGCGCGGATCATCGAGGAGGCCACCCAGCGCATCTCCTATTCCCTCACCGAGCGCTCGCGCGAATTCGCCCGCGCCCTCTCCGAGCGGGCGCAGGAGATCGTCGAGGCTTTCGAGGCCGGTCACCGCGCGATCGCGACGCGCACCGATATCGTCGTCAACGACAGCGGCCGCATCTTCGAGGAACGCTCGAATGCCCTGCGCGCGCTCCTCGACGAGCGCCTGTCCGGCCTCAATTCCGTGTTGGACGCCGGCTCCGGCCAGATCGTCGCGGCGTTCGATACCGGCAATCAGGGCTTTGCCGAGCGCAGCGACATGGTTCTGGCCGAAACCCGCGCGATGTTCGACGACCGCCTGTCGGACTTCACCCGCCTCGTTTCCGACCGCGTCGGCGATATCGGCGAGAGCTTCGACGCGCGCCAGTCGGCCTTCGACGAGAAGGCGCGGGACCTGCGCGCGCTGATCGACGAGCGTCTGGATCGCCTCAATTCGGCGCTCGGCGAGCGATACGGCCAGTTCGGCGCGGTTCTTCAGGACCGTCAGGCCTCGTTCGAGCACCAGGCGAACGATCTGCGCGACGTTCTCGACGGACAATTGCAGACACTGAGCGGCCTTCTGGCCGCCAATACCGGTCAGATCGCCTCCTCCTTCGAGGACCGCCAGCGCGAATTCGAGGATCGGGCGCGCTCGCTCGTGGGCGATATCGAGGACCGGCTGTCGCATCTCACCCGGCAGGTGGACGCCGATCGCAACGCGATCATCCGCAGTTTCGACGAGCGCCAGGCCGTGTTCGACGAGCGCGCCGAACGCGCCCGCGCCCTCTTCGACGACCAGATGGCCGATCTGCGCGGTCTCCTCGACGAGCGCATGACGACGATCGGCGGCATTCTCGCCGCCGGCGCGGGCCTCGTCTCGGGATCGATGGAGGAGCGCCAGCGCGAGTTCTCCGAGACCGCGCGCAGCGTCTCCCTGGAGATCGAGACCCGGCTCGGCGAAATGGCGCGCGTTCTCGACGAGCGCGGCGGCGAGATCAATTCGGGCTTCGAGGAGCGGCGCGCGCAGTTCGAGCGGCAGGCCGACGGCCTTCGCACCACGATCGACGACCGGCTCGAAAGCCTCGGCGCGATGCTCGACGAGAGCACGCAGCGCGTCTCGAACGCCTTCGAGGGGCGGCAGTCGGCGTTCGAGGACCGGGCGAGGACGATCTCGACCGATCTCGACACCCGGCTCACCGACCTCGCGGCGCTTCTGGATGCCAGCGGCGGCCAGATCGCCGGCGCGCTCGACGACCGTGCCAGCGCCTTCGCGCAGACCGCGGACGGCATGCGCCGGACGATCGACGAGCGGCTCGCGAGCCTCACATCCATGCTCGACGAGCGTCGCAACCGCATCGCCGACACGATCGACGAGCGCCGCTACGCCTTCGACGACGCGGCGAGCGAGATCCGCAATCTCGTCGACAGCCGCCTCGAAAGCCTGAACCGGACGCTGACGGAGCGTACCGGCGCGATCTCCACGACCTTCGAGGACCGGCAACGCGACTTCGATCGCCGGGCCGAGGAAGTGCGCACCTATCTCGACGACCGCCTCGGGGAACTCGGCTCGCTGATCGAGGCCCGTTCGGGCCAGATGGCAGGGCTCTTCGACGATCGCCGCCATGCCTTCGACGCCAAGGCCGAGGAAGTGCGCGCGCTCATCGACGAACGCCTCGCCACCCTGTCCGATACGCTGGATCGGGGGCGCGAGGACATGCGCGAGACCTTCGACCAGAACCTTCGTTCCATGGACGGCCTCACCAGCTCGCGCATCGATGCCATCCACGACCGCACCCAGTCGATCGGCAATGCGCTGATCGCGGCCGTCGGCAATCTGGAATCCATCCTCTCCAACCGTCAGACCAAGCTGGAACAGGCGTTCGGCGAGCGCAATGCCGACCTCGAATCCAGCCTCGCCCTGAACTCGCAGACCTTCCTCGCCAATCTCGACGGGAAGGCGGGCGAGATGCGAAACGTCATCGAGGACAGCGTCCAGCGCATCGAAGCCCTGATCGGCATGGCCGACGGCATCGTCGCAAGGGGGCTCGAGGACAAGCAGGAAGATCTCGTCCGGGTCTTCGAGGATCGCGGACGCGCCCTTCAGGACCTCGTCGCGGAGAGCCGCGACACGCTGACGGGCGGGCTCGACGACCGGATCGCACAGATCGCGACGCTCCTTTCCGACAGGTCCGAACGCCTGAGCCAGTCGCTGCAGAGCGAGGGCGGCCGACTCCTCTCCTCCATCGAGGACCGCTCGAACACCCTTCGCTCGACCATCGACCGGGGCGGCGCCGATCTTCTGGCCGGCCTCGATCGACGTTCGGAGGCCCTTCGCGGCGATCTGGAAGACCGCGCGTCGATCCTCGCCTCGATCACCGAGGAGATCCGCGAGCGCATGCTGGCGGGGCTCGACGAGAGGATCGGCACGCTCGACGGACGATTCGACGATCTGGCGGGCTCGGTCGCCGCGGACGTCGCCTCGCGGGTGGACGCCCTCGCATCGGCGATCGAGGACGCACGCGGGGCGATCCGCGACAGCATCGACCGCCAGAGCGAACGCTTCCGCAACGATCTCGACGAGCGCTCCTCGGCCTTCTCGTCCTCGCTGAACTACAATGCGACGACCCAGATGGAGGCGATCGAGCAGGCTCTGTCCATGGTCATCTCGGGTCTCGACGAGCGCACCGAGCGCATCCGTGAGCTGGCGCTCTCCACCGAAGGCAAGCTCGTCGAGGATCTCGACAAGCGCGCGAGCAGTCTTGCCGAACAGGTCGCCGGCCGCGTCCAGCTGGCCGAAAGCGGCCTCCAGGGCCGCGCGGAGACCCTGCGCACGATCATCGGCGAGGCCCAGCGGCTGCTGGTCGACGGGCTCGACGAGCGGCTCGGCGCCATGGCCGCCCTCGTCGCCGCCTCCGAAACCACGATGCTGGCCGGGCTCGACGAGCGACGCGAAGCGATCGCCAGCGAATTGTCGGGCGGCGGTTCGGCCATCGCCCGCACGCTCCGCGAGCGCGTCGACGAGATCAACCGCTCCCTGAGCGAGGCCGACCGCAATCTCTCCTCCATCCTCGATCAGCGGCGCGAAAGTCTCGCCTCGACCATTGAGGAAGCCTCGCGCGTCGCCGCCGCGACCCTCGGCGATCGCAGCGACGAAGTGCGCCGCGCCATCGACGAGAGCGTCGCCAATGTCTCGACCGCCCTCGACGAGCGGCGCGGCGAGTTCCTCCATTCCCTCAAGGAGGGCTCGACCAGCCTCGTCGAAGCCGTCGACAGCCGCAGCGCCGCGATATCCTCGGCGCTGGAGCGCGGTCTCGCCAATGTGGAGAGCACGCTCAACAGCCGTGCGGGCGCGATCGCCGAGACCATCCGGGACACGATCGCCGAAGCCATGCGCTCGATGACCGGCGAGGTATCGCGGGCCCGCGAGAGCCTGCAGGGCGAGACCGACCGGATGGCCGACAATCTCTCGGGCATCGAGAGCCTGTTCACGGCTTCGGGCGAGGCCGCCCGCCGCCAGATCGAGGACGAGGCGAACCGCCTGTCGGAGCGCCTGTCCGCGCTGGCGGGGGAACTCGGCTCGCGCATCGGCCAGGCGGAGACCTCGCTCGACCGCGAGAGCCAGCGGATCGCCGAGAACATCACCGGGGCGACCACGGCGCTGCGCACTCTTTCGGAAGAGTCGCGCAACCGCTTCGCCACCGAGGCGACACAGCTTTCGCGCACGATCTCCAGTCTTGCGGGCGACATGCAGCGGGAGGTCTCGACGGTGCAGGACGGGCTCGCGGCCCAGCGCATGGCGCTGGCCGACGCCCTGTCCAACGTCACCGTCGGCGTCTCGGCGGAGTTCGAACGCAATTCCAAGCGCTTCGAGGAGATGATCCGCGAGACGGAAGCGCGCTTCCTCTCCTCCACCGGCGAGGGCCGCGAGGCCATGCGCGAACAGGCCGAGGCCATCGCGGCGCAGATCGCGGCCTCCGCCAATCTTCTCAGCGAGCAGGCATCGACGTCGGAGGTGGCCCTGCGCGAGAACACCGATCAGCTCGCACAGCGCATCGCCGGCGCCTCCCTGAGGCTGCGCGACGAGACCAATCATGCGGCCCGCAGCCTCGAGGACCGGGCCACCCGCTTCACCGAGGAACTGACGATCGTCTCGGCGCAGCTGGAGGAACTCCTGCAGAACAGCAGCCTCGACGAGGGACTGCGCCAGGTCGCGCAGACCGTGCGCTCCGAGATCGAGAACGCCTCCTCCTCGCTGAGGACCGAGGCGACGACGATCGCGGGCGAACTGCGCGGGGACATCGTCGGCCTCTCCCAGTCCTTCGTGCAGGATGCGCGGGAGGCGCGCGAGGAGCTTCTGTCGCGCAGCGCCGATCTTTCGGAACAGTTCTCCACCATCTCCGAGACGATCCGCCGGCAGACCGAGCAGGCCCGCCGCCAGCTTCTGGATGCGGCCGGAGCCATGGGCGACGAGATCGCCGCCAAGATGGAGGACTCCGAACAGCGGATCGCGGCGCGCAGCCGCGCCATGTCCGAAGAGCTCGAAGAGCGCACACGGACCATATCGGCGGTTCTCGCGACGAGTTCGGCCGAGATCCGGCGCATCATCGAGACCGAACTGAAGGAGCGTCTGGGCGAAGGCGAGCGGGGCATCGGCGAGCGCGCCCGCCGTCTCAGCGAGGAGCTTCAGGGACGCACGATCGAGCTCACCAATGCGATCGGCACCCAGCGCGAACAGCTGGTCCGCCTTCTGGAAGACGATGCCCAGCCGCTGATGGGCCAGCTCGCGAGCCGCGCCGACGATACGGTCGCCGCGATCAACGAGGCCGCGAACAACGTGATGCGCGCCTTCGACGAACGGGCCCGCAGCGCGACGGCCGATGTCTCGGACCTGCGCGAGAAGCTTTCCGGCGAGCTCGGATCGCTCATCAGCCGCCTCGGCCAGACCTCGGGCGACCTGCGCGGCCTCGTGGAGCAGAGCGCCGCAGATCTCAGCGCGATCGATGCCACGCTCCAGCAGTCCGGCGAGAAGTTCGCCGCCATGGCCGAGCAGGCCTCGCAGCAGATCGCCGAGACCGCGCGTACGCTCGAGAGCAATGTCGAACGTCTGGACCGCATCTCGATGGGCACCTTCTCGAAGGTCTCCTCCATGGTCGACGCCTTCGCCGAACACGGCGCCGCGCTCGGCCAGACGGTCCGGCAGATCGAGACCAGCGAGAGCCGGCTGCGCGAGACGATGGACGGCGGGCGCGGCAATCTCGACGAACTCGCCAGTTCGCTGGTGGCCAGGTCCGAGGAGATCGGCCGCAGCGTCGGGTCCTTCGAGACGCTCATGAACGACCTGTTCGACCGGACCGAGGAGCGTTCACGTTCGATCTCGGAGCGTCTGTCCTCCGACGTCGGGGGGACCCTCGACGATGCCGGACGCCGCCTCCAACACACCGAGGAGCGCTCGCGGGCCGCAGCCCGGGCGATTCGCGAAGCCGTGCAGAGCGCCGTCGCGGAAGCCACCGAACGCTTCGAGGGCGCGACCGACGAAATCCGGCGCACGGCCTCCGTGATCCAGGACGAAATGCATTCGGCCCGTTCGGAGATCAAGAAGGGCGTCTTCGACCTGCCGGAGGAGACACGGGAATCCACGGCCGCCATGCGCCGGGCCGTGACCGACCAGCTGCGGGCGCTGCGCGATCTCTCCGAGATCGTCCAGCGCACCGGCGGCGCGCTCGACATCGCACCGACGGCCGCCGCCGCGAAGGGCGCCGCCGCCTACACGGCCCCGGAGACGCGCCGGAGCGAGCCGGTCCGGCCGAGCGAGCCGCGGATGTCTCAGCCGGCGCGCGAGCCGGAGGCGCCCCGCCAATCCGTCCCGCAGCGCCCCGCGGCACCTGCGGCACCCGATCCGCAGCGTCCCGCCGCAGCCGCGCCGCGCATTGAAGAGGAACTCAACGACAGCGATTTCGAGGACCGGCTCGCCGCATCCTTCCTGATGGACGGCAATCTCGCCCGCGACATGCGCGGCTCCGACCCCGTGCGCATGGAGCGTCCGGCGCCGTCCTCGCCGGCTTCGGCGCCGACCGCCGGGCGGACTTCGGCTTCCGCCTACTCCCCATCGCCGTCCGTTCCGAGCTCGACATCGACG
This sequence comes from Fulvimarina endophytica, assembly GCF_003403015.1. Taxonomy (GTDB): domain Bacteria; phylum Pseudomonadota; class Alphaproteobacteria; order Rhizobiales; family Rhizobiaceae; genus Fulvimarina; species Fulvimarina endophytica. The sequence goes on along the minus strand of NZ_QURL01000002.1, from coordinate 157,559 downwards.
TCGTCCAACTCGACGTCCTCGCCGACCGGCCCCCTCCAGGGCCCGCCGACCATGTCCTCTGCCCGCGCGTCTTCACCAGTCCAGCCCGCCGCCCCGCAGGCGCGCGAACAGAACCGGGCCGAACCGGCGCCGGCACCGCGAGCCGATGCCGGGCAGCCTGCGGAGCCGCAAAGCCGCGGCTGGGTTTCGGACCTGTTGCGCCGCGCCTCCCAGGACGAGGACGCAACGGTTTCGGCTCCGGCCACCCCTGCTCCATCGGCGAGCGAGGACAATCCGGGCGACCAGCTGAAGAACCTCACCGAGGAGATCTCGAAGGCGATCGAGACGCGGACGGCGCGTGATCTCTGGAACCGCTACAATCGCGGCGAGACCCAGGTCTTCAACCGCCGGCTCTACACGATCCGCGGCCAGCAGACCTTCGATACCGTGCGCCGGCGCTTCCAGCGCGACGAGGCGTTCCGCAAGAGCGTTCTCGAATATATCGCCGATTTCGAGAAGCTTCTGGCGGAAGCGCGCCGGAACGACCCGAACGTGGATCTGACCGAGACCTATCTCACGACGAATACGGGCAAGGTTTATACCATGCTCGCCCATTCGGCCGGCAAGCTCGACCAATAAGGTCCCGATCCGGCGGCCCCGTCTTCGCCCGTCGCCGCCGGATCACCGATAACGCGATGTAAGACGCATCGAAGCGCCGAGACTCTCGGGGGGTGTGCGGACAGTTCGGAAATATCCGGATGACGGCCGTCCCACGGTCCGGACGCGATGAGAGGCACTGCGCCCGAACCGAGCCGAGTCGAGAGCCTGCCCACTCCCGTCACCGGCGGATCCGGACCTTCCCCTCGCCAGGCGAACAGGAATGGCCGTCTCAGGCCGCGCGAACCGCAGGGCCTTCGCTGAGATAGGTCGCCTCGGCCGGCGCGAGGACCTTGAGGCCACCCTGATCGATCTCGATCACGGTCTCGCGTTCGAGGCGAACCAGCTCCCCGTCCTGCACCGCCCGGTCCTCGTGATGACGGCCGTTGTAGAGGATCTTCACCCGCTTCACCTGGCTCGATTCGAGGTCGACATTCTCGCGCCAGGCGCCGCGCATGATGTCGAGGACGAGTTTGGAGACCCGCAGGAAGCTCTTCGCCTTGCAGACATAGACCCCGAGAACGCCGCCCTTCGGATTATCCGCGAACGGCACGTGATTGGTGCCGTAGAAATTGTTGGAAAAGGCGACCGCTGCGGTCTTGATGGTCCGCGTCTTGCCGTCGAGTTCAATCTCGAGCTTGATCTGGGGAAGGGTGCGGATGGCGATCCAGCCCGCCCGCCAGCTCGCGATCACCTTGCCGAACCGGCTTCGATAGGAGAACTTGTCGCGCATGCGCACCATGCGCGCATGCAGGCCGACGGCATATTGGTGGACGAAGACCTCGCCGTTCACACGGCCCACATCCACCGGGGTCACCCGCCCGGATGCGAGCGCTGCGGCCGCGCGTTCGAGGTCCAACGGAACCTGGATGGTGCGGGCGAAAAGGTTCATCGTCCCGGCCGGCAGGATCGCGAGCGCGACATCGGTGCCGGCGCATCGCGCCGCGGCCGCCGAAACGGTGCCGTCTCCCCCGCCCACCATCAGCACGTCGATATCGGTGCGCTGGAGGGCCTCGTCGATCGAGCGGACGATGTCCTCGCCGGCGCTTCGCCGGACATCCACGCTGTGGCCCTGGACGGTGAACTCGTCTTCGATGATCCGCGACAGCCAGTCGAGGTCGGTCGTCTTCAGCGTCCCCCCATCCTGGTTGAGAAGAACCAGAACCTTCATCGCTTCGCCTTTCCTGTCCGCCAAGACCGCATCGATAGCCATCGGATCGGTCGCCGCTGCCTCAAACGCGTGGGCACCGGATTGGTGCCGGTCCACGCCGAAGGCATTTCGTCATGCATGAAATATCTAAGGCGGAAAGGCGCGAAGACGACGTGCCCGTCGAACGGGCTCGCGGAGCGGAGGGGTACGGATCGGTCAGGCGCGGCGGCGAGGAAGACGGCCTTGAAGCCTCGACCAGCGTTACGCTTCACATCGAGACCCTGCCCGCGACTGGCGGGGGCGAAAGCCTGCTCCATCTAGACCGCCATTCGACCGAACCGCGAGGCCCGTCATGCTCGAGATCATCGTCATTCTTCTCATCATCGCGGCGATCGCGAGCCTTCTCGGCCTTCGCGGCGTCGCGGGCGCGGCGGGCGGTCTGGCCAAGTTCCTCATCTTCCTGGTCCTCGTGGGCGTCCTCGTCCTCCTCTTTTTCGGCGTCATCGTCTTCGCCTGACGACGCCGATCCGGCAGAGGCGTGAAGCCTCGCCGTTCCGTCGGCGCACGGCCGGATCGCCCCTCGCACGCCTTCAGACGCATGCACGCAATGCGCGAGCGTGGTGCCGCCGCACCGCGCCGCGCATCGCGTTGCCGGATCGCGTCTTCCGGGCCCTAGCTGGCCGTTTCCCATTGAACCGATTGAAGGAAATGATCGGCGCATCGGCCGGAACCTTCGCCAGCCGCGGTCATTTACCAGCCATCACCGCCGCACCCGGAAGCTTGGGAAGGCCTCTCGCGGCGCTGTCGTAACAAAGACAGACAAGGACATGACAATGCTACGCAGACTTCTCGTTTCGACTGCCCTTGCCGGAGTTCTCGCGACCGGAGCCTATGCTCAGGATGCGAACCAGAACGCGACGCAGGCCCCCGAGGCCGCGCAGACCGAGCAGGGCATGGACGGCCAGGCAGCAACCTCTGCGGACGCCTCCGCACAGCAGGGCATGCAGGGCTCGGGCAACTTCCTGCAGAACCTCTCCTCCGATCAGTATCTGGCGTCCAATCTGAACGGCAAGTCGATCTATGCGAGCGATGCGCAGGATGCCGAAGCCGTCGCGACCATCGACAACTTCCTTCTCGACGCCGACGGTCAGATCGTCGCCGCGATCGTAACGACCGAGGGCGAAGAGTCGAAGCAGGTGGCCGTGCCCTTCGATCAGATCCAGTGGACCATGATGGACGGCGAGCCGCGCGCGACGATGGCCTCCGGCGGCCAGGATCTCGCAGCGATGCCGGCCTTCCAGATGCCGGACGAGCAGAACGCGCAGGCCAGCGGTTCGGCAACCGGCGAACAGGCAGCGGGCGGCACCGCCGGCGGCGACATGGCGACGGGTGGCGCGACCACCGGCGGCGATATGGCAGCGAGTGGCTCGGCAACGGGTGGCGACATGGCGGCCAGCGGTTCGGCGGCCTCGACGGATAGTGCGGCGACCGCACAGTCCGACATGGCGGCCAGCGGCTCGTCCGACGCACCGACCATGGTGGGTGAGAACCAGTATCTCTCCCAGAACATCATCGGCTCGAACGTCGTGACCGGCACCGGTCAGGATGCCGAGACGCTCGGCAGCGTCAACAACCTCGTCGTCTCGTCCTCGGGTGAGATCGTCGCGGGTGTCGTCGGTGTCGGTGGCTTCCTCGGAATCGGTGAGAAGGACGTCGCGGTTCCGTTCGACGACCTGACCTTCAACCGCGAGGAAGACGGCACGCCGCAGATCGTCTACGCGTCGAACCGCGAGCAGCTGGAAGCAGCTCCCTCCTTCGATGACGAGCGTCCGCAGGACGGCCAGCAGAGCTCCGACATGAGCGGTTCGGCCGCGACCGGAACGGCCGCAGCCACGGGCGCAGCCGCCGGTGCCGCAGCAGGCTCGGCCGTCGACCAGACGAGCCAGGCCGCCGATCAGGCTGCCACGGAAGTCGGTCAGGCTGCCGATCAGGCCGGCAACAGCATGAAGCAGGCCGGCGATCAGGCGGCGCAGTCCGCTGAGAACGCCGCGCAGTCGACCGAGAACGCCGCAGAGAACGCGACTGGTAACACCGATGCGGCCGGCACCACGGCAGCAGCAGGTGCAGCCGGCTCGCAGGAAGGCATGGAGCCGGTCTCCGATACCTCGACGCTTACCGCTGACGATCTGATCGGTTCGTCGGTTGTCGGCCCGAACAACGAGACCGTCGCAGATGTCAGCGACATCGTCCTGTCGCCGGACGGCCAGGTCGACGCGATCATCGTCGACGTCGGCGGCTTCCTCGGCATCGGCGCCAAGCCGGTCGAAATGAAGCTCGACGAGTTGAACATCATGCGCGACTCGGGCGGCGACCTCACGGTTCAGTCCAACATGACGCAGGAACAGCTCGAATCGGCCCCGGAATACCAGGCGCCCGAGGAAGGCAACCAGCAGCAGAGCAACTGATCGGTTTCCATCGATCGAACATGACGATAGGCCCGCCTCGCGCGGGCCTATTTTCGTTCATGCCATACGATCTCCGGATCAGCCCGCATGGCGAACCTGGCCATAGGGCGAATGCAGATGATCGGTAGCGCCGTTTGCGAAGCGGTGCGGCGACAGGCGGCCCGATCGAGATCGCTCGAAACGCTCGCGCGAAACCTTTTTCCGGGCCAGAACGAATAATCGACAAGGGGCTTTCGCGCCTGGCCGTGTCGGACACGAATGCCGCGCCCCATTCGAACCGGGAGATGATCTTGACCCTACGCTTCGCTTCGAACCTTTCCGCCTTCACCGTCGCCGCGACCTTGGCGGCGACAGCCATCGCCTCCACCACCACCGGAACCGCGACGGCCCAGGAAACCCAGACCGCCATCTTCGCGGGAGGTTGCTTCTGGTGCGTCGAGAGCGATTTCGACCACGTGAACGGCGTTCTCGACACGACGTCAGGCTATATCGGCGGCGAGAGCCAGAACCCGACCTATCAGAACCATTCGGGACATCTCGAAGCGGTCCGGGTCACCTTCGACCCGTCCAGGGTCAGCTACGACAAGCTGCTGGACGTCTACTGGCACTCGATCGACCCGACCGACGGCGGCGGCCAGTTCTGCGACCGTGGCCACTCCTATACGACCGCGATCTTCGCGACGAATTCCGACCAGTTGAAGAAGGCCGAGGCGACCAAGGCGCAAGTCGCCAAGGACCTCGGGACCGTTGCGACGGAGGTGCGCAAGGCGTCCACCTTCTGGACGGCGGAAGGCTATCACCAGGATTATTACAAGAAGAACCCCGTCAAATATAAGTTCTACCGTGCCGGCTGCGGACGCAATGCCACGGTGGAGCGTGTGTGGGGCGACAAGGCCTATCAGGGCATCAAGGACGCCGTCGGCTGATCGTCGAATGGTCGCGGCGCGCCGGAAGGGTTGAACTCCCCCACGCCGGTGCGTTGGCCCGGATGGCGCATTCGGGTCTTAGCCGTCCTAACCGGGGAAGAACGATCCCCGGCCTCCTTCGACGAGGCAGCGGCCGGTTTCCCATCCGTCTCTCCTGCCCCGGTCGATCCGAGCGGAAGCGGCGGATGCGGCAGGCGTCTTACCGCGCCGGGGCCGCGATCCGGCCGGCGACGATCTTCCTCGAAAGGTTCAGCATGGCGATCGCCGCCACCGCGCTGTAGATGCCCATGGCCGCGAGCTGCGCCTCGTAGGGAACTTCCATATCGATCAGGAAACCGGTGAGACCGGGCCCGATCGCCGTGAACAGCACCGCCGCGGACAGAACCATCGAACGGATCGCACCGAGATGGGCGGCGCCGTAGAGTTCGGGCCAGAGCGAGCCGACCAGCGTCGACGACAGGCCCGTGCTGATGCCGAGGAGACCCATGAAGACGAAGATCGTCCACGTCCCATCGCCCACCGCCGCGACGAAACAGGCGGCGGCCAGGGGAACGAGGAAACTCGGCAGCAGGCGAACCGAGGTGTACCGGTCGACCGCCGAGCCCGCGAGAAGCGTGGTCACCACCGTCATTGCGCTCATCGCCGCAAAGCCCAGGGCGAAGATGTCGAGCGACCAGCCCTTCAGCTCCGTCAGATAGACCTGATGGAAATAGATCGTCGTCCCGATGAAGGGCGGCGCCAGAACGCCGACCAGCGCCACGTAGAAATTCGGATCGCGGAGCACCTCTCTGCGCGACCAGTCGCGCACCGGGACCTTGTCCGGACTCGGCGGCTCGGATGCGACGGGATCGCGTTCGCGCCTGACGAGCCCTGCGATGAGCGGAAGCGCGAGCACCAGCATCACGGCTGCGCCGGCCATCCACGCTCCCCGCCACCCGAAAGCCCCGCTCAGGGCCACGAAGGCGAAGGGGAAGAGCGCGGTGCCGAAATGCAGGCCGAGCGTCGTTACCGCGATCGCCCGCCCCCGGCTCGCGACGAACCACTTGCCGATCGCCGTATGCGAGATCTCGGTCATCATGCCCTGACCGAAGAGGCGCAGGAGATAGAGCGCGATCACCAGCGTCACGATCGATCCGGCCAGGGGCAGAGCGAGGGTCGCGACCGTCAGCATCGCCATCGAGCCGATCGACACGGCCATGATCGAATACCGGTCGAGAAGACCGCCCAGAAAGGGAAGGGTCGCCGCGCTCGCGAGGGTCGCCACCATGTAGATGAGGCCGAACTCGCCATGGCTGAGCGCGAAGGCCTCGCGGATCTGCGCGTTCGACAGGGAGATGAAGAAGGTCTGCCCGAAGGACGAGAAGAAGCACAGGAGGAAACCTCCCGCGATCCAGCGCATGTTGCGCGACAGGAAGGTCAGAAAATCGGGCATGGTTTTCGCATTCGGTTTCCATGCGACGGCGCAGCGCGAGACCGGGCGGTGGCGGCATGGTGAGGAGGACGTCCCGTCCCGCCGCCCGACGAGGGCGCGAGACGCGTGGCGACGCCGGCCGTGCGCGGACGGCTGGAAACGCCGCTTCGATCATCGCATGGGGGGACCGCATCCGTCACCCACCCCGGATCGTCAGCCGGGAACATACACGGCCGTTCCCCCGTTACCGAATCCGATAATTTTAGTCTGGAGATGAGGCTTCATGAGCAATACCAATCCGCCGAGCGAGCCCCGGGACCGAACCGTCATCGTCAACAACGATCGCGGATCGGGTGGCGGCGGAGGCGGCGGCGGCGGATGGCTCCTCGCCGGCGCTCTCATCGTCGTCATCGCCATCGGGGTCTTCTTCGTCTTCGGTGGCGGCGTCCCGTTCCTCGGCGGCGGTGGTGGCGGCGGCGACATCAATGTCGAGGCGCCCGACATCAACATTCAGGCTCCAAGCGGTGGTGAGGCGGGCAACGCCAACTGATTGCCGCAGCGCCAGCCGGCCCGTTCGATCTCATCGGTCGTCGGGCTCATCGGGTTCCCGTCTTTCAATGACGGGCCCGATCGGCCATATAGCCGGCATGAGCGGACAGATTGACGACATGAAGCGGTTTTCCGTGCCCTTCGCGCGGATGAACGGGCTCGGCAACGAGATCGTCGTGGCGGACATGCGCGGCGCTGCGACGCGTATAGCGCCCGATGCCGCCCGCGCGCTCGCCCGGTTCGAGGATACGCGCTTCGACCAGATCATGGCGATCCACGACCCGCAGACCCCGGGCACGGACGCCTATGTGCGGATCATCAACCGTGACGGCTCGGAGGCCGAAGCCTGCGGAAACGGCACGCGCTGCGTGGTGCAGGCGCTTGCATCGGAGACGGGAACCCGTGCCTTCACCTTCGAGACCCGTGCCGGGCTCGTCACCGCGCGCGAAGGCGAAGACGGGCTGATCTCGGTGGATATGGGCCGGCCGCGCTTCGGCTGGCAGGAGATCCCGCTCGCCGAGGAATTCCGCGACACCCGCGCCATCGAACTCCAGATCGGCCCGATCGACGCCCCGGTGCTTCACTCTCCCTCGGTCGCGAGCATGGGCAATCCCCACGCCATCTTCTGGGTCGCGGAGGATGTCTGGTCCTACGATCTCGAACGCTTCGGCCCGGTGCTCGAAAACCATCCGGTCTTTCCTGAGCGCGCCAATATCTCGATCGCCCATGTGACCTCGCCCAACGCCCTGACGCTGCGCACCTGGGAGCGCGGTGTCGGCCTGACGAGGGCTTGCGGCACGGCGGCCTGCGCCGCCGCCGTCTCGGCCGCGCGCACCCGCCGGACCGGCCGCCTGGTGACGGTCACCGTCCCGGGCGGGGATCTCCTCATCGAATGGCGCGAGGACGACGGGGTCATGATGACGGGGCCGGCGGAATGGATGTGGTCCGGCCGCCTCGACCCCGAGACCGGTGATTTCGTGCGCGATCCCGAAGCCGAAGAGCTGCCGGAGATCGCCTGATGAGCGTCGACGTCGTCTCCTTCGGCTGCCGCCTCAACACCTACGAGGCGGAGGTCATGAAACGCGAAGCCGATGCCGCAGGGCTCGGCAGCGCGGACCGTCCGGCCATCGTCTTCAACACCTGCGCGGTGACCGCCGAGGCCGTACGCCAGGCCCGCCAGCAGATCCGCAAGGCGCGGCGCGAGAACCCCAACGCACGCATCGTCGTCACCGGATGCGCGGCCCAGACCGAGCCCGCGCGCTTTGCCGAGATGGCCGAGGTGGACGCGGTCATCGGCAACGAGGAGAAGCTCAAGGCCGCAAGCTATGCCGCGATCCCCGATTTCGGCCTCGGCGCCGAGGAGAAGGTCCGCGTCAACGACATCATGAGCGTCACCGAGACGGCCGGCCACATGGTGGACGCCATCGAGGGCCGGGCCCGGGCGATCGTCCAGATCCAGAACGGATGCGACCATCGCTGCACCTTCTGCATCATCCCCTATGGACGGGGCAATTCGCGCTCCGTGCCCATGGGCGCCGTGGTCGAACAGGTAAAGCGCCTCGTCGCCAGCGGCTATAACGAGGTCGTTCTGTCGGGCGTCGACATGACGAGCTGGGGCGCAGACCTGCCCGGTCGCCCGCGGCTCGGCAGGCTGATCCAGGCGATCCTCGCCCATGTGCCGGACCTGCCGCGCCTGCGCCTCTCCTCGATCGATTCGATCGAGGCGGACGAGGCGCTGGTCGAGGCGATCACCGGCGATCCGCGCGTCATGCCCCATCTCCACCTGTCGCTGCAGGCGGGCGACGACATGATCCTGAAGCGCATGAAGCGACGGCATCTGCGCGATGATTCGATCCGCTTCTGCGAGGAGATCCGGGCGAAGCGCCCGGATGTCGTCTTCGGCGCCGATCTCATCGCCGGTTTTCCGACCGAGACCGAGGCGATGTTCGAAAACAGCCTGAGGCTCGTTGAGGATTGCGGGCTGACCTTCCTCCATGTCTTCCCCTTCTCGCCGCGCCAAGGAACGCCGGCCGCACGGATGCCGCAGCTCGCCAAACCTGTCATCAAGGAACGGGCCGCGCGCCTGCGGGCCGCCGGAGACGCGGCCTTTTCCGCCCATCTCGACCGCCAGATCGGCTGCGAGCGCTCCATCCTCGTCGAGCGCGAAGGGCTCGGACGGGCCGAGGATTTCACCCTCTGCCGCATCGACCGGGGCGAGCCCGGCTCGCTCGTTCGCGCAAGGATCGACGGCATCGAGGACAAAATGCTCCAGGCCCGCGTGCTTGCGATTTGAACCGGCAACGCCAATTGATGCGTCAACGACGCCGCTCCCAGTAAGAAAGACGATATCGTATGGCCGAGAAGAAGGGTTTCTTCAGCAAGATTTTCTCGTTCGGAAACGCGAGCGAGGAAGAGCGGACGCCGGACCACGGGACGACCCCGCGCCCCAACGATGTCGAGGTCGGCCGCGAGGACGCGCCCGATCCGGACCTGCGTCCCCAGGCCGCCGCCAATGTGCAGGCCGATGCGGAAGCGGGCGCCGAGAATTCGGAGAACGGCGGAATCACGCCGGTCAGCGAAATGGGCAGGAACGGAGAGACCGCCGGTGATCACTCCGCCTCCGACGCGTCCTCTCAAAAAAAAACTTAAACGACGGGCCTGACGAGACAGCGCAGGGCGAACCGGCCGATCTTGCGGGCGCGGTCGACGCGCCCACATGGTCGCCTTCTCAGAGCGAAGACGGGCCCGAGGATGCATCGTCGGAATTCGGCTTCCTAGACGCAGACGATCCCTCGGACGACACCGAAAGCGAACATCCGGCAAACGGCAAAGCCGAGGACGACTTCTCGTTCCTCGATGAACCGGTCTCGGATTCGCCGGATGACGAGGAACGGCACGAACCGGCAGCGCTCGACGCCGATCCCCTCCCTTCGCGAAAGCCCGAGCCCCTTCCCGTCCCGATCGCGCCGACCGGGCGCCGCGAAGAGCGCTCCGAGCTTCAGGTCGGCGATCCTGACCGCGTCTCGGCCCCGGCCGATGCCGGCCATGAGACCCATGCGCCCACATCGGTGCCGCAGGCGGGCGAACATCATCCGGAATTGCCACCGGTCTTAGAGGACCCCGAACGCAAGACGGCCATTGAAGCTGCGGCGGACGACGAGCCGGACTTCCTGCGGCCCGGCACCGATGCCGGCGACAGCGATGACGAGGAGGCCGATTTCTCCTGGCTCGACGCCGATGTTCCGTCCGACGACGAGACGCCATCGGGCGGCGGCGCGCGGCGCGAGAAGCCGCTGCCGGAGATTTCCGGCGAGGACGGTTTCCGCCTGCGGGAAGCTGCCAAGCGCGACGACCAGGCCGTCGCGCAGGCTCCGAAGCTTCCCTGGCTCCAGCGCCTGCGCGAGGCGCTCGGGCGCTCGTCGAGCAATCTGACCGGCTCCATCACCTCGATCTTCACCAAGCGCCGCCTCGACGACGACGTGCTCCAGGATTTCGAGGACGTGCTGATCCAGGCCGATCTCGGCGTCGAGACGGCGATGCGGATCACCGACCGCCTGTCGGAAGGGCGCTACGGCAAGGAAGTCTCAGGGGGCGAGGTGAAGCGGGTTCTGGCCGAGGAGATCGAGCGCACGCTCGATCCCGTCGCCCTGCCCCTCGAACTCGACCTCGAAAAGGTGCCGCACGTGATCCTCGTCGTCGGCGTCAACGGCACCGGCAAGACGACCACGATCGGCAAGCTCGCCGCCAAGCTGACGAGAGCCGGCGTCAGCGTGACGCTCGCGGCGGGGGACACCTTCCGCGCGGCGGCGGTGGAGCAGCTGAAGATCTGGGGCGAGCGCACAGGCTCGCAGGTCGTCGCCCGGCCGATCGGCGCGGATGCGGCGGGCCTTGCCTACGACGCCTACGACGTCGCGGTGAAGAACAAGTCGGACGTGCTGATCATCGACACGGCCGGGCGCCTTCAGAACAAGACGGAGCTGATGGCGGAATTGGAAAAGATCATCCGCGTTCTTCAGAAGCGCGATCCGGAGGCGCCGCATACGGTTCTCCAGACGCTGGACGCCACCACCGGCCAGAACGCCATGAACCAGGTCGACATCTTCCGGAACGTCGCCGGCGTGAATGGGCTGGTGATGACGAAGCTCGACGGCACGGCCCGTGGCGGCATCCTCGTCGCCATCGGCGCCAAGCACAAGCTGCCGGTCTATTTCGTCGGCGTCGGCGAGGGCATCGACGATCTCGAGCCCTTCAAGGCCCGCGACTTCGCCAACGCCATCGCGGGCATCGAGGGCGACCGGGCGCTCCAGACGGCTGGTTGAGGCCCGCGGCGGGCGGCGGAGGTCGTCCGCCCTCCCGCCCGGCGAATGTCGGGAATGGGGAGCACCCTTCCGTCCGGTGGCCGGGGGTTCGCGGGTCCGCACGGACCGCTCGTCCCCCGCCCCGTTCGCCCGGTCTGCGAAGCGCCTCCGTGAGCGGTCTGCACTCGGCGACAAAACTTCCTCTCGCAGCGCTTGCGGCCATCCTTCGCACCGGTTATATGGACCTCCATCCACCGGCGCGGTTCCCGTTTTGCGCCGGATGGAACACAGTCGGAGTGTAGCGCAGCCTGGTAGCGCACCTCGTTCGGGACGAGGGGGTCGCAAGTTCGAATCTTGCCACTCCGACCACTAACCCCTTGCAGCGCAGGCCTTTGACGACGCGGTAACGGTGAACAATCACCCCGCCTCGAAGATCGGGGTGAAACCGGGGTGTTACGATGCCGTTTCGGGCCACAGTGATCGCTCGCAATGGCGGTCGATTTCTCGGATGATCGCATCCGTCGCCGCCGCCGCCTCACGCAAATATTCCGAGTCGACGATCTCGTAATGGGCCGTGGTATCCTGCTGCAGATGACCGAGCCAAAGTTGCCGCTGCTCCCGATCGACGCGGATGCCAGGCACCATCCTGACCCTGGTTGCCATGAACGAGCGGAACGTGCGCGACGTGATCCGATGCCCACCAGCCTCGACCAGCTGGTTGACCGCTGCGGTCAGCTCCTTGTTGTTCTCCTTGCGGGTGAGGCGCCGGATCTCCTTCTCATCGGTCCCGGCCTCGGCCAGCATCCAGCGAGCATTGGTCCGCTGCATCGCCTTCTTGATCACCCCGGCCCCCTGCCCGCGATAGATCAGCGGCCGGCCGGCCTTGAACTCGACCGGCCGTCCCTCCTCTCGCAGCGATTTCGCCAACGCCTTGTCGGCCTCTTCCCAGGCCGGCATCCAGGCACGCAGATTGTCGGTCAGGCGGATGATGGGACGCCGCTTGTGCGTCTGTAGCCGCCCGGGTTCGTTCAGATCGACGAGGCCATTGCGAAGGGACACCTGTTTCGAGAGATCGAGCTCCTCGATCGTCTCACGTCTGGCCCAGGTGTTGAGAGCGAGGATCACGAAGCGAAAGACGTGCTCGGCCCGGATCGCGTCGATGAAGCTCGCCACTTCCTCGTAGGTCGGCACCCAATCGGCCCGCCTTGGCATATCGACGGCGAGGTTGTTCTCGCGCGCGGTTTCGACGATCCACCTCGGCTCGAAACGGATCTGCGGTGCGCTCGATAGCAGCTGGACGTTTCGGCGGTTCCCGTCCGGGTCTCTCACCGCCTGCTCCTTCGTCGCGAACTTCACGGCAGCGGATACGACGCTGAGGTTCCGCGAGATCGTCGCGGACGAGTGGCCCTTCTCGGCCGCCGACCACACGACGAACTCTTCCTGCCAGTCTCGCCGAAACGCCGAGACCTTCACGGCCTTGGGGACCTTCTTCACCTCGAAGAGCCAGTGCAGAACCAGTTTCGCCGCGGCTCTTGCGTGCTCCTCGGAGACGATCCGCTTGTTTTCGAGGTAGTGGGAGAGGACCGAAACGAGCATGACGCGGTCCGGTCCGAGCGGATCTGCGGCGCCTGCCGCAGGGCTCAGTGCGATCGCTGCTAGTTTCTCTTTGGCTTCCTCGAGATCGCTTGTGCCAAGAGATTTGCGGCGGACTCTTCCTCCTCTCTCGTCATACCAATGGCGGAACCACCGTCCGCTTTGCTCGTGCTGCCCGAGCCACTGGCCTGCGATCTCGAAGCGTCCGTCGCCCGATCCTCTTCGTCTTGCCAAGGTTCCGAATCTCCACCGTGCAGCTGTCGCCGGACATAATCCTCCAGCCACTGTTCGGTCACAAGGCGACCCCTTCCGACACGGCAATGACGCAGCTCGCCCTTTCGGATGGCATCGAGCAGCTTGTCGCGCTTGAAGATCTGGAATCGTTCGACAGCCTGGTCGACCGTCATCAGCGCCGCGAGGTCGACTTTCTCAGTGCGATTGACCGCGTTGCTCATCGCCAGATCCTTTCCAGCCCGAACAGCTCGTAGATCGCGAGCCGTCCCTCAGGGTATCCGAAGTGGAAGGCGTTCTTCGACCACCTCGGCCGCCAGCGCTTGCTGTTCTGGAAGTGGTAGAGGCCGATGCGAATGTTGACGATCGTGTCGCTCATTGTTCGGTTCTCCCCTCTCCTGTTCTTGAACTGTTCATGTCGCTATCGTAGGTTTCCGGCATGGGATCGCTCTCGACCGGCAGTTCCATATCGCCGCCGCTCGGAACGCTCCGTCTCCGGGCGGCGGTTTCGTTTTCACGGAACGCCCGACGCGCCTCACATTCGGCCACGACGGCGGCAGTCCCTTTCACTCTGCGATCCAGCTGATCGCGCGGCTCTTGGGGACCAACGGGACCCGGCCGCCCCCGAGCCCTGATTGCGGCGACTTTCTCCTCGAATGCCGCCCGCTCGGGCCCGGTCATCTTCACCGGTGGCGGAGCCGGCAGCTCTTCGCGGAGCGTCAGGAGCCGTTCGAGGCGCGCGCGATCGAGCGCCCATCGCGCGGTGACATCGTCGACCACGCCGGCGACCTCCGTCGCAGTCGGCATCCAGGTGGGCGAGAGGCTGGTCTTGCGGCCGATGATCAGACGGACCGCCTCGCCGACGGCCTTGACCGGCTTGCCATCGAGGGCGAGCAGGAAGCCGTCGAAGACGCGGGCATCGTCAGCGGACTGGTCCGCTTCGCTCGCGAACTTCCGCCGCGCTTTGAAATTCGAGATCAGCATTTCCGCCGCCCACTCGACGACCTCGCTCTTCTCGGCCGAGCACCGTTCGCGTTCGAGGAAGTCGATGTCGCGGATCGCACGGCCGATCTCGCTTCGCTCGACCACGGACAGGCCGCGTCCTGCCGAAAAGACGTACATCATTCCGTCAGTCCGCTTCGTCCGGGTCTCCAGGGACGAAATCAGCGAACTGACGGCGTCGGAAGGCTGCTGCGGCTGTGAAACGGCCGGCAGCGGAGCGGAGCGGGGGGCGAGCTGAGTCATGTTCGTTTCTCGGATCGAAGGGAACGACGTTGCTGGAAGGGGGGCGGGCGGCGAGCGTCAGGCGGTGATCGCGGGCATCGAGGACCGCGCCCTCGAAATACGACCAGGTCCGGATCGGCGATCGTCGATGCTGGCGAGCCTTGCCGGCGATCGCCGGGATGATGTCCCGGTCGAGATCGCAGCCGGCGGCGATCCAGCTTTCGATCACGCTGAGATTTCGCAAGGCGGGCGAAGGCGCATGGATCGCGGAGGCCGCGGCCTCTCGCAGCCGGTCTTCGAGCAGGTCGAGATCGGCGTTCGGCGGCGGCGCGGCGGAAGCGGGGATCAGAAACGGCGGATCGGCGACATCGTCGCATTCCAGGACCGGCCGAGCGGCATCGCCCGATTTCGCATCGCGCGGCTCAGCTGAGCCGGCAGGCTCTCTGTTAACGAGGGTCTGTTCTTTAGATGTGACGCTAGGCGTCACAACAGATGTGATCTCTGGCGTCACAACAGATGTGACGTCCTGATCACATCTCTTCGTGTTCGAGCCCGCTTTCTTGATCGTGTTTTGATCGCACGACTTCAAGGAACCCCGTCCTATCGGCGCCTTCGTCTTGGCCTGTCGCGGTGCTTCGATCGCATCGAACAGACCGAGTTGGCCGGCCATGCCGTTCGAGACGAGCACGCGATAGTCGAGCGAGCGCTTCATGCCCGCGCGAGGCTTCGGCTGGACGTAGCCGAGGTTCGACAGCTTCTTCAGAGACCGGTTGACGGTCTCGCGGGAGAGGCCCAACTCCTCCCCGATCGCACCCTGCTTTCGGGTGCAGATGCCGGTCTTTCCGCTGGCGTGGGCGCATAGGATGCCGAGCACGCGAACATCGGTGCGCGATAGCCGGCCATCCGTGAAAGCATCTTTCGGAACTTTGCCCCACTCGCTCATCCGCACATCCCCCACTCATTGCAGGCTGTGCCGATGTCTTGGTGAAGCTGATCATTAAGCAGGCTGTATTGCCGTCCGCCTCGGTCCGTCTTCGCCCACTCGACCATGCGACGGACGCCAAAACCGGCTCCTATCAGGTCGTTAGGGATGTTTCCCGATCGATCGAGATCAACCCATTCGTCGCGCATGATCGGATCATTGACGATAGCGAAGAAGGTCGCGTGCCCTCGCTTACAGGCCTCCGAGACAAGGCGCTCCCATTCCTCCAGCCGATCGACCTGTTCGGGAAAGCGGCGATCAACAAGCGCGAGTTCGGCTTTCGAGCAGTTGATGCACGGAAAGCATCCAACGCGCTTGAGACCCCAGCCGTAGAGCGGGTTTGGCTCGACGCCATGTCGCCGAGCGATCGCGAAAACCTCGTCGACGCTGGTAACGCGCAGGAGTGGTCGGAAGACGTATAGGCGGCCCGGCAGATCGTTGTGAGAGACAAGCCGCTGGAACGGCGGCAGATCCCGTCGAACGATACTCTCGGCCGCGCGCACGCCCTGCCATGAGATTACGGTTGCGCCGGTCGCGAGAAGCGGGCGCGTCACCTGCTTGTCGATCGGCATGACCTTGAGTTCGGCCGTGCAGAACTGCGCCTTGCGGCTGGGAAACCGGCCCTTCCAGAGGCATAGATCTAGGAACGGGTTGCCGGTCGGGTGCAGGACGTCGAGCGCACGCGCGACGAGATCGGCCGGAACGCCGTGGTCCTCCCAATTCCGCTCGATGAAGCGCCGCTTGCCGGCGATCCGGTCGGCGAAGTCAGCTTTCACCCATTCGACCTTCGGGCCGCCCGTCTTTTCGTGCAGCGTGTTGACGGCCTCATAGGTGGCCGGGTGTTCGTTGCCGGTGTCGGCGGCAACGGCCCGGAACGGGAGACCGCGCTCGATCGCCCGGCAATAGGTGGCGGTGGAGTCCTTGCCGCCGGAAACGGAGACGACGTGTTTCATTCCGCCGCCGCCCCGAACAGGTCGACCTGCTCGCTTCTCGCGCGGCTGGGCCGCGGCGTCGACATCAGCGCTGCAGGCCGAGCTGCGGGCTGTTGCCCGTTGGTATCCAGAACCAGGCGACCGGCCTGTGAACGAGCGCTCGTCGCCTCGCCCCGCTCCTTCGCCGCTCCAGACAGTCGGTAGCGCACCGGAGCGATGCCCGGCCCGAAGACGAAGGCCGGACCGGGCAGCAATGCCGCCTCGCGGATATCCAAGGCGGTGACCGTTCCAGGCGCGGCCGAGCGCAGATGGCGGACAATGCCTGCGCCGCGCGTCTCGAGCGGGCCGGCGAGCCAGGACCCATCCACCGGCCCCTTCTCAAGAGCCGCAACGAAGTCTTCGAGACCGTTGTGAGCGGTACCGAAGAAAGACACGGACGCGATGCGGCCGGCTCGCGGGAAGGTGGAGACCGAAGCGATCATTCGGCGGCCTCCAGCATATCGAACATCGAACGCTGTGAGCGCGCCTGATCCAGGGCATATGTCGCCGCCTTATTGAGCCAAACGACCTCTTCACGCTCACGCGCGCCATCTGCGAAGGCCTTAAACGTCCGGCGCTCCCAGCCGGAGAGCTTCCGGTCGTAGAGCCAGTGGGCGTAGCCGGAGACGATCACCATCCCCTCGAGCGATTTAAGCGCGTCGAGAAGGGTCGCATGATCGGCATTGCTCAGTTCATGGCGATAGAGATGCTTCTTGCAGTAAGGATTCCGGCGCGACCGAGTCTCATGGACGTATGGCGGGTCCACGTAGTGGAGCGTCTGCGGCCCATCGTGCTGCCGCATGATCTTGATGGCGGGGCCGCATTCGATCGTCACCCCGCGAAGACGTTCGGTGAGTGGTGGAAGGCATGCTGGCAAATTGCGCCAGTCATGGGCCGGCGTTGTCCCGGAGCGTGTCGAGTTCGATCGGAAACCGGTCGAATTCGCCCCCGTCGACTCGCTATGAGCTGAGTTGGCCCCGAAGCCCTGAAAACTGCGAACCACGAGGCGGCGGGCGGTCTCTACCGGATCGTTGCTCGTCCCATAGGCAGATCTCAGTTCCGTTCTGGCATAGGGTGTCAGCTCTAGCCTCCGGATAAGCTCGCTCGCCTGCTCCGGGTCCCTCAGCACGCGGAAATAGGTCACGAGCTCGTCGTCGAGATCGTTGTAGATCTCGGCATAGGCGCGCGGCTTGCGCAGCAGGACGGAAGCGGCACCACCGAAGGGCTCCACGTAGCAACGGTGCGGGGGCATCATGGCGACGATCGACGGCGCAAGACGCCATTTCCCGCCGAACCAGCGCAGGGCTGGCCTCGTCGGCGCGATCATTCGGCGGCCTCCCGTCGCTCCGGATCGGCTTCAGCGCCCCATCGATCCCAGCCGGGCCGCGCACGACGCGCGAACATTTCGAGCTTCGGAAGGTTCGGGAAGTAGCCTTCGATGATCTCGTGAAATGCGTCGGGCTTGGCGCTGTGAGGTCCGACCCGCGCGTCAATCACGCTCGGGCTTTGCGTTCCCATCGCGGGTGCAGGAATTGCACCGCGCGTGGCGATGAGAAGCGGCTCGTGCTTGTTCCGGCTCCAGTAGCCGGTCCCGATCCGATCCTTGTTCCAGATCAGATGCGAGCGATACGAGAAGCCCCACGCGTCAACGACCCTCAGTGCATCAGGCAGCATCGGCGCCGTTGCCCAAAGGAAGAGAACGGCGTCTCTTGCGGCCGGGACTGGTAGCGCGCAGATATCGTCGGTCGACGACGTGGGATAGTGGTTATCGGCCGATCGATCCATGCCGGTGATGCGGCTATAGGTTTCGAACCGCCAAGGCGGGTCTGCGAGGATGACCCCATAAACCTTCGGGCCGTCGAGAAGTGCGGCGCCTTCGCGGATCTTCTCGGCGAGTTCAGCTTCCTTCGCATCGCGTGCCTCGCGCTTGGTCGCCGCGCGATACAGATCGTTCGTGACGCGCTCGTTCTCTTTCTCGAGACGCTCTCGACGTTCGGCCATCACACTCTCGAACTCGTGGTTCGGAATGGCTGCGAATTGCCGCGCGCGATGTGCGAGGTAGGGATCAATCCCGACGTCGGCGAGAGTCGGCTTTGAAGAACTGCACTCCTCGTCCGACGTAGTTCTGCGCCGCCCACCCTCGCTCAGATTTCCCTTCGCCCGCTCCTCTGACATAATCTCGCCGATCCGGCGCTCGGCCCGAATACGAATCTCGGATGCGTCGATTTCGAGGGTCTTGTTCTTGGCCTGTCGTGCGTAGGCTTTGAGCGCCTCGGACTGGTTGCGAACCTCCTTCACCTCGTCGACCGATTTGGCCTCGGCAATCGCCCGGCAAGCCGCATCGTAGAGAACGAGGGCGGCTGTCACGCTGCACCTGCGGTGTCAGTTGTGACACTTTCTGAAACCGTGCTCGTGATCTCGATGCCGAGCGCGGCCGCCCACTGGAAGAGATCCATGGCGTTCGGCGTCGACGTGCCGAGCTCCCAGCGCTTGACCGTCGCAAGGCTCATTCCGGTCAGGTCGGCAAGCGTCTGCTGGCTCCAGCCCAGCGCCTTGCGCTGGCGCATCAGCTGGCCCTGCAGCTTCATCCAGCTCTTCTGCCATGAAATGGGAGGGGGTCCCGATGGTCGGGTCGTCATGATCTTGCTCCGTCAGGTGTCAGGCGGCTCGCCCCGCCTCATTCGTCAGTCGGTTTGGGAAGGATCGCCGTCGGTGGCCCGATCGAACGGGGCGCATCGCTGCTGATAGGCTTGCTGAAGCGCGCGATAGGCGCCGCCCGCGACACCCGTCATTTCACGGGAGCGGTTCCACATGCGGTTGAAGTAGCTGGCCGGGATGTTGAGCTTGTCGGCCAAGCGACCGCGAGCCGCACCGATCGTGTCGCCGGGCCCCTGATACTCGTCCGTCGTCAGGCGCGAGAGCCAGAGCTTCGACTCCTTGAGCGCCTCGATATCGTGATCGACCGGTCTGCGGCGCAGTTCCGAGAACATCAGGATATGGACGGGCTCGGAACGAAGTGTTCCGTCCTCGGAAGAACTCTCGCCGGACGTGGCGCGTCCCCGGCCGGCAATCTTGAGCGCATGACGGACGAAGGCGATCAGCTCGAACTTTTCGAAGAACCGGACGCTGCGGTCCGGTGCGGCCGATGGGACGCCTACTGGTCGGCCCGCATCGCATCGTTCCGGCAGAACAGGGAAAGGGTCGATCGGGGCGAACATCAGGCCGCCTCGGATGCTGGCAGAAAGTCATCGGCGGAGAGGGTCAAACCGGTCTCTCGCGCTGCCGCGATCAGGGCGGGAGCGTGCTTGATCGGGATGATTCCTCCGGTGCCGCCCTTTTCCTTCGGGCGACACCAGTTTGAGACGCGCGTGCGATGAACACGAACGATCTTCGCGACTTTGGTGGGGCCACCGAGGGCCGTAACGATGGTCGAAGCAGGTTCCATGGCTACAAACGTAGCGCAACAATTCGGCGCTGTGAAGTAGCGATTTTAGAACGCGCGCGACGTAGCGCCACGCGCTACAAAGGGGGCATGTTGGATCAGTGGCTCACCGAACTGCTCGCGCGAAGCGGAATGTCCCAGGCCGAACTGGCGCGCCGGCTGACGGCCGAGCTCAATCGGTCGATCGACCGCGCGGCGGTCAACAAGATGACGAAGCGCAAGCGGAACATCGATGGTGACGAGGTCCTCGCGATCGAGCGGATCTTCGGCGATCAAGCACCGCGAAGCGAATCGCTTCCTGCAAGGCCGGTGGATGCGGCGCCGCCGCAGCATATCTCTGGGCGAGATCTGGTCGGCGGCGCTGATCTGCCGGTCTACGCCGCAGCTCGAGGCGGCGACGGACACATCATCGTCACCTTCGACCCGGTCGAGTTCGTCAAAAGGCCTGCGCCGCTGGCTCATGTGAAGGAAGGCTACGGCCTGCTGGTTACAGGTGACAGCATGGTGCCGGCGTATCGGCCGGGCGACACCGCTCTTGTCAATCCGCGCCTTCCAGCCGAGCGCGGCGAGGACGTCATCCTTTACCACAATCCGCCCGACGGCGAGGCCGAGGCTACGGTGAAGCATCTGGTCGCGTTCAACGATCGAGAATGGACGCTCCAGCAATACAATCCACCGGAGACATTCACCTTGTCGCGGATCGAATGGCCGATCTGTCACCGCGTCGTTGGGAAATACAATCGGCGATGAGCATCCGGTTGGGTCGTCCGCTGTCATGGATCGCAGCGGTCGGAGGGCTACTCGTCGTCTTGGCGGCCGGTAGTATCGCCCGGTACGACGTGGTTTCGAGCGACAAAGGTTTTGTCTTCGCTTTCGACCGCTTCTTCGGGCAGCACGAGGTTTGCTATCCGGCAGGCGGTTCGTTCTCCTGTTTCGCCATCGCATGGCCACAGGCGGGAGATGCAGTTTCGCCTGCTTCGATCCCTGCACAGGATCGCAATCTCTTCGAGGACCTCATTCCTCGCGGGGAATGAAAGCGGGGCCGCCGCGCCACCGCTCCCGTGTCTCAGGCGGCCATGTCCTCGACCTCGGCCGGCACCTGGCCCGACGCAAAGATGATCTGAGCCTCTTCGAACTCACCGAGGGCCGGGTCGCCCTCTCGCGAGAACGCGACAACCCCCACCTTTCTCTTTCTCTCCATGAGCCTCTGAGACATTCGCGTCGCTTGCTCCTGCGACTGCACCTCGACTGCCGGGTCCGCGATCAGCACGCCTCGCTTGCCGATCTCGAACGATTGCACGACGAAATTTGTGATCCTCACGCTCTTACTCCTACGCTGCTCACCGCGACATCGTGACTCGGAAATGAGAACATAACAAGAACTGTTCCGGTGCAGTTGTGGATTACCTGTGCGCAACGTTTTCGTTTATCGCTACATTTGTAGTTGACATGGGTAGCGTGTAGCGCTACGTTTTGTCTCATCAGACGATGAGAGCGAGACCCCCATGAGCGTCACCAGCAGCAGCCAGACCGTCGACCGCTCGACCTCCTACGGGCGGCCCGCTCCCTTCGAGGACGGCGGCGTTCTCTTCCAGATGCATAGTGCGATCACCGACCTCTACGGCGGCGATCCGCACGATCTCGAAACTCTGCCCCGCCTCGACGAGGCGCAGCGGCGGAAGGCCAATGCCCTCTTCAAATGGCGGCGCCACAGGCTGATCCGCGACCGTCTCCCCGCGGAGATCCGAACCCTCGCCCTCGAAGCCATCGACGAGCTCAACGCGCGTCGTCCGGCGGCCTGACATTGCGGTCGCCGGCATGCGGGCCGTCGTCTCCAACGCCAGGGAGATCGGCATGATGAAATCCTACCTCCAGCGGTTACGCCGCGTCCTCGTCTGGCAGGACGGGTCGACGGCCAAGTTCGAGGCCTATGCCGCGAACTATGCGCGAAAGGCCGGCCTTTCCTTCTTCACCGAACAGCAGCTTCGCGAGATTTCCGAAGCTCGTACCGCTGATTATCGGAGTGGGAGACGGCTCGAGCGCGAGAACCGCGCCCGGCGGACCTCGTCCGAGGGGAGTGCTGCGGCATGAACCAGGCGCGCACCATCGCCGTCGCATTCGCCGGCACCGCTCTACTCGCGGCCCTCATGACCCTCGGTTTCATCGCTGACGGCGCACTGGAGCGCACCGGTCTCGCCAACCAGGAAACGACCCTGGGTTCGTCCTACCGGACGGCATCGGAAGGTCCGCGATGATCGCCGCCATCAGCCTCGAAGATCGCGAGCGGATGCTCGCCGAAGCCCGTCTCGAAAATGCGCAGCGCCCGACCGATTGGCGGCGCGACCGCATCGACGAGCACGAACGCGCCATAGAGCGCCTCCTCAAGCAACGCGAAGGACAGCACCCATGAAGATCACCCTTTTCGAGCCCGGCGTTCCGATCACGAAACCCGGCCTCTATCCGGTTCCCGAAGCGACCTATCACGGCGACGATCTCTGCCACGAGCCGTCCCTGTCCTCGACGCTCGCCCGCATCATCATCGACGAGTCGCCGCTTCACGCCTGGCACGCCCATCCAAGGCTCAACTCCGACGTCGAGGACGAGGACGAGAGCACCGGCACGATGAATGTCGGCAGCGCGATGCACGCCATGCTGCTCGGCAACGGCCGGGGTATCGCGGTCTGCGACTTCAAGAACTGGCAGACCAAGGCCGCGAAGGAAGAGCGCGACATCGCGATCGAAAGCGGCCTGACGCCGATCCTGATCGGTCAGCATCGACGGGCCGAGGTCCTGGTCGCGCTCGCCCGCAAGCAGGTCGCGCAGTATCAGGATCTCCCCGACCTGTTCGGCCCCGGCGCGATCCTCGAACACGCGGCCATCTGGCAGGAAAACGGCCGTTGGTGCCGGGCTCTCATCGACATCATCCATCCCTACCCGGATTTCATCGCGATCGTCGATTACAAGTCGACCGAGCGCAGCGCGGCCCCTGCGACCGTCGGCCGTCAGGTGTTCGACATGGGCTACGACGTCCAGCTCGCGTTCTACCGGCGCGGCATCCGGCGCCTGTTCCCGAACGATCGCCGGCCCATCCGCTGTTTCCTGATGTCCCAGGAGCGCGGCGGGCCGGGCTGTCTCTCGATCACGGAGCTCGACGAGGATGTTCTGACGCTCGGCGACAAGAAGGTCTCGGCCGCGCTCGCCCTGTGGGATCGTTGCCTGACGGCAGATCTCTGGCCCGGATATCCGCCCTTCCCGTCGACCGTCACGCTGCCCCCTTACATCGAGAGCAAGTGGCTCCAGCGAGAGATCAACGACGACGCCTTGGCCGGCGCCGGCTATGCCTTCGCCGTTCCCCTTCATGACGACGAGCCGCGTGCGATCGATCCCCGCTATCTCGAGGCGGGCTGATGATGGACCGCGCCCTTCTTCTCCAGGCGCAGCGCCGCCTGACCGCGTCCTTCGCACCCGAGGACGATGATGGTCGGGTGCTCGATCGCACCGAGCGCGGCGCGATCGCGATCTTCGGCGAGGTCACCGGCACACGGAGCTTCGACCTCGCCCGCCGGAAATGGGACGCCGTCGCCCGCCCCCTCACCAAAGAACGCCACCGCCGCGAAGCCGCCGCCTGCCTGCGCGCGGCGGGCTGAACCTTACTCCGATCGAAAGACCCCGACCATGAGCGCAGTTGCCGAAACCATGACCGAAACCGGGACGGACATCGTCGCGACCGTCGAGCGAGACCCGTCCCTCGTCCTCGTCGACGAGACCAAGCTCGACGCCTTCTACGAGGCGATGGCCGAGAAGGTTCGCGCCCACAAGCCGGACCTGTCCACCGACAAGGGCCGGAAGGCCATCGCTTCGCTGGCGCATGAAGTCTCCAAGAGGAAGGTCGAGGTCGACAAGGCCGGCCTGCGGCTGACCGAGGACTGGCGCAAGCAGATCGGCAAGGTGAACGAGGCCCGCAGGTCGATGTCCGCGCGGTTCGACGCCCTGCGGGACGAGGCCCGCCAGCCGCTCACCGATTGGGAGACCGCCGAGGAGGTTCGCAAGAACGCCCGCGAGCGGGACATGGCTGAGCTCGCGGATCTCGCCGCGATCACGCCCTCGACGACGGCCGACGAGATCCGCGAGCGCATCGCGCAGCTCGAAGCGATGGAGATCACCAAGGAGACCCATCAGGAATATGCCGAGCCGGCGGGCGCCCGCCGTGACAACGCGCTTCACACCCTGCGATCCGAACTCGTTCGGGCCGAGCAGGCCGAGGCCGATCGCCGCGAGCTCGAAGCTCTTCGCGAGCAGCGGCGCCTGCAGGAGGAGAAGGAGGCGGCCGAAGCCGAAGAGAGGCAGCGGGAGGCGGAACGCATCGAGCGCGAACGGCAGGAAGCGGAAGCGGCCGAAGCCGAGCGTCAGCGCCAGGCGCGCGCGGCCGAAGCCGAGAGGATGCGCCAGGAGGAAGCGGCCGAACGGGCGCGGGAAGAAGAGCGGCGCCGCCTTCAGCTTGAACACGAGGCCGAGCTGCAGCGCATCCAGGACGAACACGATGCCGAGGCTCGCAGGCGGGAGGACGAAGAGAACGCGCGCATCGAGAATGAGAGGAAAGAGCGCGAAGCCGCCGAGGCCAGGGCCGCCGACATCGCCCACCGTTCCGAGGTCATGAAGGCGGCGAAGGTCGCGATCATGGACGCGGGCGAGATCGACGAGGCGAAGGCGAAGGCCGTCGTGCAGGCGATCGTCGCCGGCCTCGTGCCGAATGTCGCGATCCGGTTCTGAGGCGTCCCGTGAAGCACGCCCCCCCTCCGAACCCCCATCCACTTTTCGCCGATCGGCGGGCCGGGCAATGCGCCTGGCCCCTCTGGCCGGATCGCGCGCCGGCCTTCTCCGAAAAGCGCTGCTGTGGCGCGGCCGTCGAGGACGGCTCCCGCATCCCGTACTGCGCCGAGCATCTGGACGCCCAGCGCAACCCCGCCGCTGCGGCCCGACGGTCCGCTCCGCGCAGGACCCTTCAACTCACCAGTATCGGAGCGTGAAAATGGCTCATCAGCAGACCATCATGATCCCGCAGACCGAAGCCGATTTGTTGAACCTGATCGCGAAGCGGGTCACCGAGGCAATGACCTCCGTGATTCAGCTCGCCGAGACGCCCGAACAGGCTTTCGTCTTCGCCTCCATGGGGCACACCTCGGCCCTCGGATGCCTCGCCGGCGCATATGCCAACTTCGCCGGCTTGGACTTGAACGAGGTCGACCCGGTCGATGTCGCCGAAACCATCCTGCGGCTCGGGCGCGAGACAAAGGCCCGCAGCGCCCCATCGGCGGAGACATCAGATGGCCGATAACACCAAGATTGAATGGACCGACGCGACCTGGAACCCGATCACCGGCTGTTCCGTGGTCTCCCCCGGTTGCACCAACTGCTACGCCATGAAGCTCGCCGGCTCGCGGATGAAGAACCATCCGTCTCGCGCCGGCCTGACGCGCGAGAGCAAGGCCGGCCCGGTCTGGACCGGCGAGGTCCGCCTCAACGAGCAATGGCTCGACCAGCCGCTCCGGTGGTCCAAGCCGCGCATGATCTTCGTCTGCGCGCACGGCGACCTGTTCGCGGAGGGCGTGCCCGACGAGTGGATCGACCGCGTGTTCGCGGTGATGGCGCTCGCAGACCACCACAGGTTTCAGGTTCTTACGAAGCGCCCGGAGCGGATGCGAAAGTATCTGCTCAGTCCTGAGGTGAAATCGCGCATAGCGATGGCGATGGCGGTCTATTCATCCAGCGCCACTCTCGACGCCATCAGGCGTTGGTCGTCGCTTTGGGGCACGCGCACGGCAGAAGGTTGGCCGCTCCCCAACGTCTGGCTCGGCGTCTCGGTCGAGGACCAGACCCGCGCCGACGAGCGCATCCCGATCCTACTCGACACACCGGCGGCGCTCCGCTGGATCAGCGCCGAGCCGTTATTGGGGCCGCTAGATTTCTGCAAGACCAGCGCCGCCATGACATTCCCAAATCACCCCTGGCGCAATGGCCCCATCCTTCAGGGCATCGACTGGATCGTCGCCGGTGGCGAGAGCGGCCCCGGCGCCCGGCCGATGCACCCGGACTGGATCAGGTCTCTCCGCGACCAGTGCGAGGCGGCCGAGGTGCCGTTCCTGTTCAAGCAATGGGGGGAGTGGGTGCCGATCTGCGAAATGGAGGAAGAGGCGACCAATGCCTGTTACCGCAGCAACCGGATCGCGAAAGATCACGAAGATCAGGGAACGCTCGACGAGGTCTACGGCAGACGGCAGATCAAGCCTTCACATGTTCTGCATCGCGACGGCTCTCGACACGGCATTCTAGAACCGATGGCGTTCCAGGCGGGAACGGGCGCGATGACGATGTTCGCGATCGGCAAGAAGGCCGCTGGCCGAACGCTCGGCGGCGTCACGCATGACGGCTTCCCGGATGCGCGGCCATGAGCGGACGTAAATGGTGCCCAGACAATTGGCTCGACGAATTCATCCCCACGCTCTGTGACGATCCATCCGGCTTCATCGTCCCGACAGATGGCGGATGGCGCTTGCGACCGACGGATTGGGACGAAAGCCAAGAAGGGTGGGATCAACCGCTGGAGCCGGGGCAGATCGTCGACTTCTGCTACACGGAAGATCGAGGAACCGTCGTCGTCTCGTTCGAAGCGGACGGGTCATGGCGTGCGGTTACGCCGGTGCCATCTGCCTCTCACTTCTGGGTTTTCGAGCCGGACGGGCCGCTGGGAGATACGCTCGACGATCTGATGGATATGCTGAAATCGGACGGCTGGTTCGATGATGTCGGTCCGGGCGAGCATGAGATCGGCGCTTATTACTGGTCTCACGCCTTCTCTTTTCGGTTCGACGGCGCACGCTTTGTTCCGTGCCTGGAAGACACGCCAACGCAATGACCCGCCGTGCTCCAACGCCCCTTCCGCCGCCGACCATGGAAGAGCGAGCGGCCGCCGCCGAGGCCGCCCGCGCCATGCGCGCCGTGATCGCCGACCACTCGAAGCTCGGCGATCCGATGGTCGGGCACGTCGATCTTTCCCAGCCCAAACGCGCCTACTGGTTCAAGTCGTGGCGATCCATGCCCGGCCTGATGCTGATGAACGGCCGTTACAGCCACGCCTGCCTGCCCGGCTGGGAATACCGGCGGAGCGAAATCCTGTCCGAACTGATCCCTGATCTCGATGCACTCGCCGAACGCGGCGAACGCCCAACGGAGGCGACGTCCTGATGCCATATGCCGAAAAAACGAAGGTGCCGGTCGGTCAGACGAAGAGCGAGATCGAGCGCGAGGTGATGAAGCGGAATGGGTCCGCGTTCGGCGTGATGCAGGAGCGCGACCGCGCCATGGTCATCTTCGCGATCGGCGATCGGCGCATCCGCTTCATCCTGCATCTGCCGGCAGAGGCGTCCTATCAGGTGATCTGCTCGCGCTGGCGGGCTCTCGGCTTGGTCATCAAGGCGAAGCTCGAGTCCGTGGATGCTGGGATCGAGACGCTCGAAGACGCCTTCATGGCGCACATCGTCATGCCGGACGACAGCACGGTTTCCGAACACATCCGCCCCCGCATCGCCCAGGCTTACGCGACCGGCACAATGCCGGCCCTTCTCCCGCCGACGAAGGATTGAGCCGATGACCGATCGTTTGATCCCGTTCACCGGCTTAATGATGTCTGCTCTCCTCGACGGCCGGAAGACGCAGACGCGGCGGGTTTTGCGTCATCAGCCTGCCGAACCGTGCGATTTTGCGGGCTTCTATGAGGTTCCTGGAAGTGGGCTTTTGCAATGCCGGCTCCAAGGCGAAAGCACGCTTCTCTCGCAGGCAGTCGGTTACGCTACCGGCGATCGCCTCTGGGTGCGCGAGGCTTTCAGCGGCCCGCATGGATGCCGAAACCTCCCGCCGCGTGATTGGCCGGTCGGTTGTCCGATCTGGCGCTGGGCCGACGGCAACCCAACCGAAGGCGATTGGACGAAACCAAAGCCCCCCATGTTCATGCCCCGCTGGGTCTCGCGCCTGACCCTCGTTGTGACCGAGGTCCGCGTCGAGCATCTGCAGGACATCAGCGAGGACGATGCTCGGGCCGAGGGCATGGCCGTCACATGGTCCGGCAACATGGCCGAAGGGCCGTCGAAGTTTGCCGATGAGAACTTCGCGGAACTTTGGGACAGCCTCAATGCCAAGCGCGGCTACGGCTGGGACACGAACCCCTGGGTCGTCGCCATCACCTTCACCGTCCACCAGTCCAACATCGACGCCATGACCGAGCGCGAGGCCGCCTGATGTTCGCCGGCGGTCCTTTCGTCCTCATCCGCGACGGCGTCGAGATCGCGCGCCATCCGCACCGCATCACCTGCGTCATGGAAGCGATCGACCGCAAGCTTGCGGTCCGGAACCCGAACGGCACCGCCCTGGTCGAGGGCGTCGAGATCCGGCCCGTCCAAAGCACCCCGCAACAACACTGAAACGGAGCACACCCATGGGAATCACCTACAGGCCCGCCGTCCGCCAGGGCGAAAAGCTCATGATCGGCTTGGCCGGCCCCTCCGGAAGCGGAAAGACCTTCTCGGCGCTCAAGATCGCGACCGGTATCCAGGAAGTCGAAGGCGGCGAGATCTTCGTCATCGACACCGAGAACCGCCGCGCCGCCATGTATGCCGGCAAGTTTCGCTTCCAGCACGGCGAGATGCACGCCCCGTTCACGCCCGAGGCCTATTGCGAAGCCATCGAGGCGGCTGTGAAAGCCGGCGCGAAGAGCATCGTGATCGACTCCATGAGCCACGAGCACGAGGGCGAAGGCGGCATCCTCGAAATGCACGAGGCCGCGCTGATGAAAATGGCGGGCAACGATTTCGGCAAGCGCGAGAAGGTGAAGTTCACCGCCTGGATCGAGCCGAAGCGGCGTCACAACAAGTTCGTGAACCGGCTTCTCCAGATCAACGCCCACATCATCATGTGCTTCCGCGCGAAGGACAAGCTCAAGATGGTGAAGGTCCAGAAGGGCGACCGCGTTGTGAACGAGCCCGTCTCCGCCGGCTGGCAACCGATCGCCGCCGACCGTCTCGAATACGAGATGACGACGCTTCTCGTTCTCCCCCCGAACGCCAAGGGCAAACCCGACCTCTCGGCCGAAGCGACCAAGATCCCCGAGCCGATCCAGCCCATCATCAAGGAAGGCTGGCAGATCAGCGAAGGGCTCGGCGTCGAGCTCGCCAAGTGGGCGCGCGGCGACAACAGCAACGACAATGCGGCTCCCGGCCGCGTAACCAATCGGACGAACGGCGCGACCTCCTCCCAAGGCGCCGCGTCCGGTGACGGGTTTTCCCGCCCCTTGCGAGAAGATCCGGCCCACGGAGCCCCGCCGTCACCTCCTCCCGGCGGCGGGGCTTCGATCCTTCATCAGTTCAACACCGTTCTTCGGAGCGCCGCCGACCAGGATGAGATTGCCGCGCGCTTCGAGGGGTTCGAGGATTTCGGCAAGCTCGGCGAATACGAGCGGTCAATCGCCCGAAACGTCTACAAGCTGCATCTTCGCCGCGTGTCCGGCGATATGAGCATTGAAACGATGGACATCGCGGTTCGTGACGTCTTGGAAGAGGCTCCGGCATAAAGAGCCAAATGATGCCGGCACGCGTAAAACCGGTTGCTCGGTAAACTTCGATTGAAGCGGATACCGAACTTCGTCAGGGAATGTCCCCGTATTCGAATAACATTGCCGGCTCATCGAGAATGATAGAACTCGTACAATCGTGAGTAGGTTGTCAGCTTGAAAACTCCGTCACGTACACTGTGACACGGTATGTGTTGGATAAATGTTCCAAGTTGAAAATCGTTAATGAGGCGTGATCCCTAAGCCTGCCAAGCCGCACAGAACGGCTTGTAACAGCGAGAACGCGCGAAAACCGTCACTCTTCGTTTAAACGCACTGCCGCGCGCTCACGGCCTTCTTTGGCCGATTTTGAGCCACTCTGGTATTCAGGGCTTGCCGAAGCATTAACACTCAGGTACACGAATACTTGGATATGCCATCGGCGCCGCTCCACGCAGCTCTCCGTCATCCTCGAATTTGAGGAATACAGAAGCTTCGGCGGGTGATCTGTCGAAGGAGTGGCTAGGCTCATCCAGCCTTCGCAAGAAGGAGATGGCTATGCGCGTTGCATGTCCAATCTACCGCCCGGTGTCTGTAATAGACTACTGGCGGCTCCGGTTCGGCAAGTGGGAACATGTGGTCTCACATTGCCGTCGTTGGCCCCGTTCCTAGCGGGATCAACATAACCGAATAAGTGCCAACTTGGCCTCGCTTCGGCGAGGCCTTTTTTTATGCGCATCTAAGTGCGTAGGTCTTTCCTACGTTTCTTTCGTTTAAACGTAAAGGGGTTGACACCAAAAAGGCTTGACAAAGCCAATTGGAACGAAACGGGATCAGCCCATGTCCTGCGACCGTTGCGGCTAGCTCTCTAAAGGCGATCAAAGGCCTGAGAGCTTTTCCACAGGTTTGTCCGAACCCACTTCATCTGTCCAAGATAGACCGATTTCGGTAGGCGCTAGGAGGAAAGTCGGACATCGGTTGAAGTTACGGTCCGCTTCTTGAATTGGACAGTTGCGAGATCGGGATCAGGGACGGCTTTCAGAGCGCGCCTCCATCCTCGCGTCGATCCTCTCGAGAAGACCGACCACGTTCTTCAGCTGCGATTCCATCACCGCCATACGCGACGAGGATTCGCCCCCCACCTTTTCCAGCGTGCTGATCCTAGCGTCCGACCGGGCGATGTCCCGCTCGTTCATCTTCGATCGGCCGTCGATGCCGTTCACCCACGTCAAGCTCGATGCGGCCTGAACGAGGAAAACGATCAGGATCCCCGGCGCGAACCAGGCGCGCACGGTCTCCATGGTCTGGTTCATATCGTGTCTCCATCATCGATCGACGCCCCGAATGGAGCGCCGATCCTGGCCTCTTCAGGCGGTGAGCGGAAGCCGCGCGCGCAGACGCTCGGCGACGAGTTCCTTGAGAGCGGTTTCGGTCAGCCCCATCCGTTTCAGAAGGTCCGGGGACTTCTGGATCATCCGGTTCGCGACGGCCGCGACTTCGACGCTGTCGACGGTGATGGAGAGATGGGGCTGGATGCGGTCCACCGCCTTGTCCCCCAGCGTTTCGATGCCGCGCCGGATGCCCTCGTAGAGCATCAGGTTGTCGCCCTGCTGCATGATGGCGAGATCGATCCCGGTCTTCTTCTTCAGGACGGCAACGCCGTAGAGAATGATGCCGAGAAACAGCGATGCGATGGCCGGTGCGATGAGATCGATCGTGCCCTGCACGAGCGGCGTGAAGTCGATCTCCGCCGCATGGACAGGCAGCGCGGCGACGACAGGGAGGATGGCGATCGCCATCATGGATGCGAGAAAGCGCATGGTCGGTTTCCTTATGCTTCGTTGGTGAGGAGGGACGGCCATGGCGAAAGACGCGCCATAGCCTGATGGCTAGAGCCGAGCCGCCTGGACGTGCATCCAGTCGAAGTTCCGGGCGCGGCCGAGCGAGAGCCAGCCTTCGGCCTCCCACGCCTGCCAGAAGGGCAGCGCGTCAGCGTGCGACAGTCGCGCCTCGGGCCGCCCGGCGTTGAGCGGATTGCGCGCGTTGTCGAAGTCGATCGCGATGCCCCACGAATGCATCGAGTAGGCCGAGCCGCCTCGCATCCGGCGGACGTTCAAGGAGCCGGCGAAGAGATTGAGCCCGAGCTCGGCGCGCTCCTTCGCGCTGTAGAGCTGCGCCACGCGCTCGAGGACGCGCAGCGCGGACGGCGCGACCTTCTCGTGAAGCGACATGCGCCGAGCCCGCACGCCGCGATCGTAGGCGAGAACCATGTCGAAGGGGATTTCGATGAGCGTCTGGCGCGTTCCTATGGCGCCGAAGAACGCCGGCACATCCGCCTGCCGCGGCCAGGTCTGCGGGACGAGCTTGATCTTCTGAATTTCGGCTTCGGGCAGATCAGCCGGGCGAATGACGCCCGCCGGCAGCGCGCTCGCCGTGAGGCGCAGCGCCGCGACGACGCGCTCGTCTGCCGTGCCGTCGACAGGGAAGCCGCGAGAGCGCTCAAACGCCTTCAGGGCGGCGATCGTCACCGGACCGATGACGCCGTCGATCGCGCCGCACGGGAAGCCGTGCGCGGTCAGTCTGCTTTGCAGCCACTCTTCAAAGGACATGCTATGCTCCCTCACGCAAAAAACCCGCTGCGGCGGGATGCCGAGCGGGTGCGGAATGTTCAGACTGCTGTTGGGCTTGGAGTTGGACCACGCGACGATCGCCGCGATGGCGGCCGTCGTCCTTCTCTTCGGCCTCGTGGCGGGGCACCGCGTCCATTTCTGGCTCTGGTACGCATCGCCATGGGTCCGCCGGCATGTGCCGGCGGATTCGGGTGCATGGATCGGCCTGATTGCCGGATCCGCTGTTCTGCTACTGTGAGACCCGGCCGAGCTCTTCGCCGCGCTCGCCCAGCCGGTCGAGCTTTTCCATGATGTTCGCCATCGCGGCGTCGAAGGCGCTCTGACTGATCATGTTCCGCTCTCTCTGGCGGGCCAGTCTGCGGGCTTCGGTCCGCAGTTCATCCTGGATCTTTCGAAGGTCGTAGGCGCGCCAGGCGAGACCGGCCTCGACGTCCTGCGGTTTCAGCTTGATGCCGACGGACGAGGCAAGCGCTTCGCCGACACCGTAGGGCCGGCCCTGCGCATCCGTCGCGCCTCGCGCGGCGTTGCCGAGCTTCTCCCAATACCAAGAGCCGGGCACCCATGCCGCCGACGGCATCCACGCCTTCCATAGGTATTCGCCGTGCTTCGTCGCGATTTCGGCGCCTGTGTCGGTATCCCGATTGGCGATTTCCTCGCCGGTGAAAGCCTGTTTGTTGAAGGCCATTTCAAAGGCCATCTGGACCGGACCACCGAACTGGAGCGGAGCCGGGATCGGTAGAGCGCTCGAGCCTTGGTTCGTGTCGAAGACGTCGCCCGACGGTATCCATCGGCGAATGTCGAGGAAGACCGGATTGCCGTGTTCGTCGCGATACGGCATCCGAAGCATTCTCGGCACGCCCAGCCACGTCCAGCCTTGTTCCTGTTCGCGCAGGCTTGCGCGCTCCTTCTCCTCCTCGTCCTCGCCGTCCCAGGCGTAGGCGAGCGCGTTCACCGCGTAGGCGATGGCGAAATACTTCGCGAGCTTCCACGGCCGGGTGGCGATGGCCTTGGCGACGAGAGGGGTCGCCCGGTAGCTGTAGGAGATGAACGGCAGGACCGTGTTGCGGGCCGCGTTCACCCACGGCGCCCGGATGTCGTAGTCGAGGAACTGCTGACGGGCGTGATCCGCCGCCGCCTTCGGGCTGTCGCCCAGCTCGCGCCGGCGCATGTACGTCGCCATGCGGAAAACCTCGTCCTCGATCCGGTAGGCGTCGATCATCTTGCGATCGGCCGTCTTGAGCGCGGTCGCGACACGATCGGCCAGCTTGCCGAGGAGGCCAGCCCGGGCGAGGAACGAGTTCTCCGCGCCGCCCTGCTGCTGCTTCACCAGGTCGTCGAGGATCGGCTGAAGGATCGTCGTCCGGATTTCCTGGCTCATCATGTCGCCGCCGAACGCGCCGTTCTCCATGGCCTCGCGGAAGTTCCTGTCCCCCTTCGCATAGGACCGGATGCCGGACGCGAGATCCTGAAAGCGGACGTCGCCGAAGTCCATGAACATCAGGTTGGACATCACGTTGTTCATGTGAACGACCGGCGAGCGGGCCGTCTTGTTCAGCTTCCACTGTGTCAGGAGCATCCGCCACGTGCCCGGCCGGTTCATGACGTCGATCTCGTTGAGGTCGCGCCAGATTTCGGCACGCACGAACATGCCCGACAGCGCGCCCCACCGGCGCTTTCCGCCGGAGTTGGGGATTGCGGTATCGGGGACGCGGACCCACTGGAGTTCGGTGTCGATCGCGAGGCGGCTCACGTCGCCCGCGTTCTTCCACTTGCCGGCGGGCTCGTCGATCCTCGCCCATTCCTCGTTCTTGGCGATGTCCTGATAGAACCGGCCGGTTGCCAGGTCGTGCGCCATCATCATGTACGTCTTGCCGATGGTGTAGCGGGCGTCGAGGATCTCGCCCATCTTGCCGCGCTCGGCCTTCGTATAGTCGCGCCAGAGGACGAACCGGCCGTTCTGCCGGCCCCGAACCTCCCAAGTTCCGCGATCCTGGAAGCCCGCGAACGTCTCGGGGATCTTGCGATCGGCCGGCCAGTAGGCGCGCTCGAGCGTCTTGCCCTTGCCGCCCATCATGTCGTCCTGCACGCGGTCGAGGATGCGAACCTTCTCGCCCTTCTGCGGAACGCCGCGCCGGGCCTCGGACCATTCGGGATCGCTCTTCACCAGCTTCTCGAGCGGGACCTCGAAGAACATGCCGCGTCCCTTGAACTGGTCGCCGATGATCTTCTTCCGGTTGTTCCCCATGATCTTCGAGGCCATGCGGGCAAGGCCGTTCTGTTCGCTCTCGTGCTTGAGATAGACGCGGTGCAGATAGGCGCCGCGATTGCGCTCGAAGCTCTCGGCGGACAGGAGCCCAAGGTTGACCGCCTCCTGCCCGAGATCGTCGATCGCCACGCGGATCGGCTCGGCGAGCTTCTCCATCGCGGCGTCGTTCACCGGCTCGCCGCTCAAGATCGCCTGAAGGACTTTCGCCTCCTCGATACCGACCTTCTGTTCGGAGAGGGACTTGAGGACTTCGGTGCCCTGCATCATCACGCGGCGCTCGTCCTGCGCCCGATCGCGGTCCCGCTCGACATAGGCGGGATCGAGCCCGTAGCGATCGATCAGGCCGGCGCGGGCCGTCTCAAGCGCGCCGTCCATCCAGGCGAACCGGCCTTCGGGGTGCGGCCGCCACTTGGTGATCGCGTATTCGAGCGCACTGAACGCCTTCTCGCCCATCGCAAGTCGGCGATCCTTGGTGAGGCCCCCGGGGAGATACTGGAACGGGGCCGCGATGGCGCGGTCGATCGGCTGGCCTTTGGCGAGGAAGGATTGCGTTCGGCGCTGCGGTTCCAGATCGCGCCCTGCGAGATCGGGAGCGATGTCGAACTGTGCGCCGCCCATTTCCGAAAAGGCGTCGGAGCCGGACGCCATGCGGGCGTCTCGATCCTTCATTTTGCCGGAACGCGCCGTGTCGAACACGTCCTCGAACGTCTGATATCCGAGACCGCGCAGATAGTTTCGGGTGCGCTTCACCGCCTTGAGGATGCGATCCCAGGCCGTCCGAATGCGTCCCTTGATCCGGATCGGCGCTGGCCCGCCGGCATCCATGCGGTCGGCATAGATCGCAAAGGCCTCTGCCTCGACCTCGATCTGGCTCATTCGCAAGGCCTGCGCCTCGCGTCCGGGCGTTTTCGCGACGATCGCGCGAAGCGTCTCGGTCTCGTTCGCCAGAAGTGCCTTCTCCTGATCGCTCAGGAACAATCTCTGAAGGCGATGGAAGCTTTCATGATACGCCGTGCTGCGACCGTCGCCGGGGTTGTTGAGAGCGATCCCGATCATGTCTCCCACGGGCTGGTAGAATCCGCCGACGGCAACGGTCTCTCCATCCCTGCCGGCTCGTCCCCAGGCCTTGAGCCCTGGGTTGTTGATCGGAACGTCGATCCGTTCGTAGAACTTCGCCATCGACAGGCCGGAGACCTGGCGGACGATTTCGAGGATCGCCTGCTGTTCGTCTTCCGACAACCGCGGCTCGGCAGCGGCGTCGATGGAGCTCCATCCTTCGAACGCGGTGAACTGTGCGCCATCCGTTTCCGCTTTCGGCGCCGGCTTCGCCTTCGGCCTCAGTTTTGCGATGAGCGCGTTGTGCTTCTCGCGGGTCTCCTCGAACTCCTTCTCCTTCGGCCATTGCGTGACGCCGCGCGCTTCGAGCTTCGCGATGTCCTCGGCCTTCTCCGTCGCCAGGCGCTCGCTCGCGATGGCGTTCTCTTCGGATGCGCGGATCCTGTTGCGCAGCTTCATGATGACGCCGATCGCCGAGTCCTCGGCAGAGAACGGTGCTTCATGCGGAACGGCAGTCTCGACGGAGACGAACGGGATGCCGTTATCGGCGACGTCGAACCGGAGCTTGACGCCATAGAGCGTGCCGATCTCACCCTTCGTCGCGCCGGCTTCGGTCTTCTTCTTGACCAGGTTGCCGAGCGCCTCGGCCGCCTCGTTCGTCTTGTCGAAGGACGTCTTGCCGATCGTCGCACGGAACTCGTCCGTCTTGATCTTGGCGTCCTGACGATAAAGCGGCGCCTCTCGCTTCGCGCGGGCGAGCTGGCGCCTCATCATGTCGAGCGTGTCGGCGGTCCGTGTGATCTCGCGCATATGCTCGCGGCGCTGGTTTTCCAGCGTGCGAAGAGTCTTGCGCAGGCTCATTTCAGCGAGAATGTCGGGATTGCCGGATGCGGCGGCCTTCATCTCGGCCGCGTTAGCCGCTTCGCCGCCGACGTCCTCGATCTCGCGACCGCCCGCGCCTTTGCGGACCTGTTCGATGAACCGGGCCTTGGCCTCGATCGTCTGCCACATGCGGGCGTCGAGCGTCCGTTCGGTGGCATAGCGGTTGATCTCGATCTCGAAGCCGTCCGGATCGGCGGCATAGAGCTCGTTGCCCTGCCGGATGATCCGGCCTTCGCGCTGCTCCAGATCGGACGGACGCCACGGCGCGTCCATGTGGTGAAGGCCGACCAGGCGGTTCTGGACGTTCATGCCGGCGCCCATCTTCTGGGTCGAACCGAACAGCACACGGATGCGGCCCGAACGGACCTTACCGAAAAGCTCGTCCTTCTGAAGCTCCGTGTTCGCGTCGTGGATGAACGCGATTTCCGCTTCCGGAATGCCGCGCCGGATCAGCTTGGCCTTGAGATCGTCATAGACGGAGAAGTCGCCGGACAGGGCGTCGATCTCGTCCGGCGAGAGCTTGTCGAGTTCAGCCTGTGCCGCCTCGGCCTTGTCCGCATCCTTGCCTTCGGCGGCGTCGATCAGATCCCGGATGCGCGCGGCCTCACGGCCCTTTGCGGCCTTCGGCGTCGAAAGGTCGATGAACACGAGCTGTGTGCCGCGATCGGCGTTCCACTGGTCGTAGAGGGCACGGATGCGGTCGGCCGCATTGTTGATCTTCGACTTCGGATTGTCGCCGTAGTCGGGATCGATCAAGCGCATGTCGAGCGCGGCCTTGCGCGCATCGCCCATGATCTTGAGCATGTTGTCCGCGCCCTTCTCGGGACGCTTCGGCATGTTCTCCGAACGCCAGACGAGCGAGCCTTCCAGATAGTTCTCCGTCTCGTTCCCGTCCGCATCCTTGAGCGGGATGCCGATATAAGCCGCCTGGTCGTCGCTGCGCGGGACGATGATGTTCTGCGGCTTCCCGCCCTTGATCTTCGGGATCGGAAGCTTTTTGCCGAGCTTCGCGAGCTGCCGGTTGATGTCGTCGCGGTTGATGACGTCCGCGAACGTCAGGTAACGCTGCATCAGCTCGGGCATGTTCACGAACTTCGCGAACCGCGAGGTCAGCTTGTATTTGCCGGACGGGCTGATCTCCCAATCCTGGACGACTTCGCCGAACTGGCGCGCCCAGGCGTCGAAGTGGATCACGCCGCGCGAGCGCATGTCGTCATAGTCGAGGTAGCGGCCGACGGTATACATCTCGGCCATGGTGTTCGAGATCGGCGTGCCGGTCGCGTGGACCACGTTACGCTGGCCGTTCCGACGCAGGATGAACTGCGTCTTCATGAACATATCCATGGCCTTCTGGGAGCCGGTCGGGTTGCCGAGCCCCATCACGCCGCGCTGCTTCGTCACGAAAGCGAGGTTCTTGAACTCGTGCGCCTCGTCCACAAACAGGGCATCGACGCCAAGTTCGCCGAACGTCAGATTGTCGTCCTTCGCGCCGCTTTCGGCGAGACGCTTCAACCGCTCTTTCAGGCTCTCGCGCTGCTTCTCGGCCTGCTTCACCGTGCGATCGTCGCCGGCCCCTTCCTTGGAGGCGCGTTTCATCTCGACGATCGCGTCCTCGATGTCGGTCAGTTGCTCGTCGAGGATCTCCTTCTGGAAATCATGGTCGAGCTCCACCTTGCCGAATGAAGAATGGGCGACGATCACTGCGTCCCAATCGCCGGTCGAAATGCGCGCGAAGAGGCGCTTACGGTTCTGCTTCTCGAAGTCCTTCTTCGTCGCGGCCAGGATCCGTGCGCCCGGATAGAGCTTCACGAAATCCTCGGCCCACTGGCCGACGAGATGGTTCGGGACGACGAGCATGGGCTTGCGCGCGAAGCCGGTGCGGCGAAGCTCCATCGCGCCGGCAACCATCGTGAAGGTCTTGCCGGCGCCGACGACGTGATCGAGGAGGGTCGTTCCGCCCTGCACGATCCGCCAGACCGCGTTTTTCTGCGAAGGGCGAAGCTCGACGATGTCGTCGCCGACCTTGCCGGGGAACGTCAGGTGCGAGCCGTCGTATTCGCGGGCGATCGTCGTGTTGAACCGCTCGTTGTAGATCGCGGCCATGTCGCGCCGGCGAGCGTCGTCGGTCCACACCCAGCGCCGCCATTCGTCGGCGATCTTCTTGGACTTCTCCGTCGCGGCTTCGGACGCTGCCTGGTTGAGGATGCGGCTCTTGTCCGCCATCACGTCGTAGATCTGGACGCCGCGCTGCTCGAGCGCCGCACGGATCGTCGCGCCGATGTCGGCCCGGTCGGTCGCATACTCGACGTTCGCCGAGTCCTTCACTTGGCCGAGCGTGACGTTCCACTGGCCGGTGACGGGCGAATACGACGCCTTGCCGCCGCCCGCGCCGGTGATGTGGTCGATGAAATCAGCCATGTATTGCGGCGGCACCCAATGGGCGCCCGGCTTCACGTCGATGTCCGCGGCTTCGATATCCGCCGGCTGGACGGCTTCGAGGGCCTCGACGTTGCCCGCCATGTCGCGGTTCGTCTTCGCCGCCTCGCGGGCCTGGGCGAGCTTCGCCTTCACGTTGCCCGACAGGTATTCCTCGCGGGTGACGATATCGCCTGACGGCGTCTTGAACAGCAGGCCGGAAAGCTCGTCGAACAGCGACGTTTCCGAGCGGTCCGTCATGCGGGACATCATGTCGAGATCGACACGGCCGGCGACGGACAGGGATGCGGTGAGAGCGTCCTTTGCGTTCGCGGCCTTGGTCGGAGCCTTGTAAGGCGACTGCGTCCGCTTGGTGAAGATCGCGGCCTTCTCCGCGCTCGGCGCGCGGGGCGTCTCCCCGGTCTTCTTGGCGATCGCCGCCGAGATGCCCTTGTCGAACCGATCCTCGAGCGCGGCGAGCTGGGGCCAGGTCGGGTCCTCGCCGAAGATGCGGCGGTTCGCATCCGTCGAGATCGGCCCATTCGCCTTCACGAACGCATCGTAGGCGGTGTTGAGGTCCTGACGCGCGGCATCGATCTGGCGATCGGTGGCGTTCGGGTCGAGCTGGAGCGCACGGAGTTCGGTCAGCACGTCGCGAACCTCGATCATGCCCTTGGCTCGATCGAGACCCTTGCCGGTCAGTCCGGAAGGCTCCGCGTTCTGCTTCGTGCCGAAGTCCTCGCCGCGCACCATGACGTTGCCATCGCCGTCGAGGAACATCGATCCGACCTTCACGGTCTTATCGACCTGGGCGGCATTCGATCGCTCGACGATCTGGTTCGTCCAGTCGCCCATGACGTCGCGCGGGAGCTTGGCGATCGCCGCATTCAGATCGGCCGTGAGATCCTGCCCCTCGCGGGCGACCAGCGCGGTTGCGCCGGCCCGGTACATCGTGCCGTAGCTGCCGAAGTCGCCGAGCATCATGTCGGGGTTGCGGACGAAATACTCGTTGAGGGGAATGTCCTCGCCGCCGTTCGGATCGGTGACATACTGCGTCCCGGTCCATGTCTGGCCGGTCGGGGCTTCGCCGTCCTTCAGCTTGCGCAGGAAGATGATGTCGGTCGTGACGTCGGTGCCGGCGTTCTTCGAGAAGGCGTTGTTCGGCAGGCGGATCGCGCCGAGAAACTCCGTCTTCGACGCGATGTAGTTCCGCGCCTTGTCCTTCACGACCGCGTCGAGGAACGAGTTGGAGACCACCATGCCGAGGACACCGTCCTGACGCAGGAGGTCGACCGACTTGGCGAAGAACATATTGTGGATGGAGAAGTTGTTCAGATGCGGCCGCTTCGGGTCGAACAGCTTCTGGGAGCCGAAGGGCGGATTGCCGATCACGGCATCGAAATAGCCGTCGGGCGCGGTGAAATCCTGGAAGCCCTGATGATGAATGTCGGAGGCGCCGTAGAGCGCCTTGGCAATGGCGGCGGTAATGTTGTCGTACTCGACGCCGGTGAACCGCGCCTTCACGTCGGCCGGGCGAAGCCCGAGGAAGTTGCCGACGCCGACGGACGGTTCGAGGACGCGGCCGTTCTTGAAGCCGAACCGCTCCATCGCCTTCCAAACACCGGCCACGACCTGCGGGCTGGTGTAGTGCGCGTCCTGGGTAGAGCGCCGCGCTGCCGCAAGCTCTTCCTTGGAGAGCGCCTTTTCGAGCTTCTTCGCTCGGCTCTCCCATCCTTCGGCATAGGTGCCGTCTGGACGCTTGAAGGCCTGCGGGATGCCGCCCCAGCCGACATAGCGCGCCAGAAGGCGCTTCTCGGCTTCGGTCGGCGTCATGCCCTGGAGGTCTTCGAGAATATGGATAGCTTCGAGGTTGTTGTCGAACTTGGTCTTCTGACCGCCCGCGCCGATCTCGTCAGGCTCGGTTATGCGGAAGTCGCTTCGTCCTCGTCCTCGTCCGGTATCGCGATCTGTCCGCCGATCGCCGTCGCGAACAGTTGGTGTTCCGGCTTCTCGTCCGGTGTCGGCTCCGGTGTCGGGAGAAGGATCTCCATCGCGAACTCCTTCGCTTCGTCCTCCCTCATCCCCTGCGACCGGGCCTCGTCCATCGCTCGGCGCGCTTCGGCCACCTTCTGATCCAGCCAGATCGCCACTCGGCCCTTCTCGGCCAGTTGGGCGTGCAGCTTCGGCAGATTGTCCCTCAGGTGCGTCTTGGCGATTGCCCGCCATTTCGTTTCGTTCATCTGTGCGGGCTCCCTCTGTCTGCGGCGGGTTCTTCTCACCCTTTT
Source organism: Fulvimarina endophytica (assembly GCF_003403015.1). Lineage (GTDB taxonomy): Bacteria > Pseudomonadota > Alphaproteobacteria > Rhizobiales > Rhizobiaceae > Fulvimarina > Fulvimarina endophytica. Next base: position 116,549 of record NZ_QURL01000002.1, on the reverse strand, counting down.
CGATACGCTTGACGAGAGCATCGAAAAGATCATAGGCCTCATCCGAAATGGCTTCGGTCGTGTTGAAAGCCTTTGATCCGTCGGTGCCGTAGCGGTTGATGTCGAACGGATTTCGACGATCAAGAACACGGTCGATGTAGGACGAGTCGCCGTCATAGGCGCTTCCCAACAGGCGTTCGATCTTCTGCGCGGTCCTCTTGATAGAACGGCCCCAGGTGGGATCGTCGTAGAATTCCTCGAGCGTCTTCAGCCACTCGCGAACCATACCAGTCTCTTCGTCTGTGACGAAGGATTTCGAGGCGCTATCGGCAGGCGCGGCATCTGCCTTCGCGGGCTTGGGCTGGGCAGCTTCCGGCTCGGGGTCGGTCTGCACTTCTTCTGCACGAACTGGTGCAATTTCTGCACCAGTTGCCGGATCGGCCGGTTTTTCGGTTTCGGTTGCCTCGGGGACCGTCGGTGTTTCCGGCTGGGCGTCTGTTTTGGTTTCAGGTTTGGTCGCGCGCGCCAAATCGACCAAATCGGTCTGATCTTTCGACGAGCCGAACATGCCGATGTCCATGTCGGCCTGCGGCTTCGTTGACCGTTTCCCCTCGCTCGCGCGGCGCTGGAGAAGGTCTTGGTCGCGGACTTTCTCCGCGCCGGGGATTACGAGCTGAGGTTTGCCGTCGGCTCCGACTTCCTCATCCGGCGATCGGCTGCCAGCCTGGCGCTCGCCGCCGCCGCTTTCCTCGCCCGCTCCAAGGCTTCCGCCCTCTGCGGGTGCTGCTGGGCGAGCGTCTTCAACGCGCGGCTCGCCTGACCCCATTGCTTCGGTGTCAGCTTCCCACGGGAGTCGCCCGTCGCCCGGGGCGTCGTTTCCGAAGAATGGGATGCCGATGCTGGCGTCGACGTATTGGGCTTCATCAGGAGTAAGCTCCGTATCGAGAAGGCGTTCTGACGCTGCGATCACCGCGTCTTCGTGGTTCGCTCCACGATCGACGAAAGACATCGCAAGATCGAAGAATTCCGGATCGGTGGGAAATCCGTAGACGTCGATCAACCGTGCTATTTCTGTAGCGGAATCCGCGACAACGGGCGAACGGTTTCTTTCGGCCTTCGGCTCGAACTCCTGCTCGGCACCGAATGCCTGCTCCTCTGGCTGCACCGCTGCAATCTCGTCGGGCGTGCGGAGAGGATCGCCGGCCATCTCGCGCCGAAGGCCCTCGATGATCGCTTCCTCGCGGACGTATCCGTTGCCGTCGTCGGGACCATCATGGAACAACGGGTTCTCGGCCCAGACGAAATTGTCGGCCGCGCCGCGTCCGCCCTTGCGGAACAGGCCGGGCGCGGTTCGCGAGTTGATGCCCATGGCGCGCAGGTTGCCGGCGAGTGGCGAAGTCGGATCGATCCCGCCAGCCTGCTTCAGCATCGTCGTGACAGGCTTCTTCGGAAGCGAGGGCTGACGTGCCGGCGCGGCCGCGAACGCCTTGCCGGTCTTCCCGCTTTTCAGCCAATTCTTCAGCCCGTCGACCGTGGTTTCGGTGACTGCCTGCACGCGATCGAGCGCGCGACCATCCGAGAACGCGCCCTCATAGATCTGCGCCACGTCCTGCTCGCTGGTGACGCCGACGAAAACCTTGACCTCGTCGAACTTGCCAGTGTCGGCGTCCTTCTGGTCGACCACGAACACACGATCGGATGACGGATCCTCGCCGACATAGACGTCGACCGGGTCTCCATCGGCACCCTTCGTGCCTTTGAAATCCCCGTAATGGGCCGGCATGGTGACTTCCCATGCGGAGCCATCGCGCCCGACGCCGCGACGAGTGCCGCCCTTCGGCGTCTCGATCGCGATGTCCATGCCCTTCCAGCGGACATGCCCCTTCGCGTAATTGCCCGCCTCGGCCTGTGCCGGCGTCGGGTCCGCGATGCGCGGCGCGACGGTGTCGATATCCTGCGGGGCGGTGATCTCAAGCGGCGCTTTGCGCGAGCCGTCGCCCTTCGGCGTCAGTCCAGTCGACAGGGCTTCAGCGGGCAGGATGGGTTCGGCGGGGCGATAAGGCTTTCCGCTAACGACTGCATCTCTCTGCGCAAGAATCTCTTCGGTGTCGCGATACGGAATTGTGACTGAGCCGGACTCTCCACTAACGGTCACACCATAGGAGCGAAGCCGGGATATTTCGTCGGGGGTTAGAGAGATGATCGCACTGCCGTCGTTCGTGCGCGGCGCATCAATCAGAAGGCTTGAAAATTCACCAAGATCGTCGTTGCCAAGGATCTCAACTGGCGACGGTGTTGCGGGCCCGCCGATCGTGGCATCTTGGATCTCGCTATCGAACGACTGATCGGCCGCAAGCTCGCGGCCGAACGCCTGGTCGAAATCGGCATTGAACGCGGTCTCGCGTTTCGCCGCGGCCTGCACGTCGGTCGCGACCTCTCGATCGAGTGCGCGTTCGAAGCGGGAGTCGAAGGACTGATTGTCGTTCGTGACGGGAGGCAACCGGCCGGGTTCGCCGGGGGTGCGCCCATCGAGGATCGCCTTGCCGTCGTCGATCAGATCGTTCGAGATCGGCGAGGCGCGATCGTCAGCCGTCAGACGCGGGCTATCCAGCCGCTCGCGATCGACGGGAACGGGAACGACCGTCGGCTCGGGAGCCGGCGCCGAGATCTCGTCCTCAACCGGATCGAGAATGGATTCGGCCGGTGCCGCGCCGTCGGGGAGGAGATCGTCGAACCCGGATTGCGACGGGGACTTGCCGGCGATGCGCTCGCCAGCAGCGACACCACCGCCGACCACGCCGCCGAAGATACCGCCCGCGACAGCACCGGTCGCCATCCGCTTGCCGGCCTCGGCAAGGGACATAGGCGTCTTCGTGCCGGCCGTCTCGCCGGTATATTCGATGCCTTCCTGACCGGCTTCTGTCACGGCTTCTTTTGTGCCGGCCTTCGCGGCGCGGGACGCAATCCCGCCGACCGCATCGTCAAGGCCGAACACCCCTTTCGCGCCGATCCGCTCGAACAGGGCGGAGGCGACCGCCGCCGGCATCGCAGTCACGAGATCGCCGAACGTGACGTCCTCGGGCTTGCGCTCGTCGTTCGTCGCGCGGGCTTCACCGATCTCGTTCGTGCGCCCCATCACATAGGCGGGCAGATTGATGATGGCCGCCGCCATATCGGGGAGAGACGCGAGGCCCTGTTCGATGGCGAAGGGAACGGCGCGCTTGAGCGGCGCCTCCCACAGCTCGTCCATGGTCATCTGGCCGGTGTCGCCCTTCGGCGAGAAGTCCCGGAGCCAGCCGCCGACGGCATCGGTCGCCTTCTTCAGCGGCGTATCGGCTGCGATCTCTTCTTCGGTGAGGCCGGTCGGGAAGCGACGTTCGAGCGCATCGCCCCCGCCTTCGATCAGTCGGCCCGCGCCCTCGACGATGTTTCCGGCCAGTTCTGGAACGCGATAGGCGCCCGCCGTCAGGCCGGTGACGACGGAATTGCCGAGCGTCGAAGCACCGTCGTAGAGCCATGAGCCCCAGCCCTGTTCTTCACCTTCGGGCTCGGATGCAGGCTTGGATGCCGGGATCAGATCAGAGAACGCACCGCCTGCCGCAGACTTCGGCGAGGAGGAAGAAGGACGGGCGTTCGGGATCAGGTCGTCGAAGGCTCCCATGTCAGAGGCCTACCTTCGACGGATCGATCCCGAAGGATTCGAGCCGTGCCTTGACCGCGTTTGCCGGCGCGCCTGCCGCAAGAGCGTCGTTCGCCTGTTTGATGATATCGGCATCCGAAGCGCCTTCGGGGCGGGACACCGGCGCGGTGCTTCTGCTCGGCTCCTCTTCCGTCTCGAGGCCGAGGTTCGTGCGGATGCGGATGCGGTTGCGCTCGCGCGATTCCTCGATCGCTTCTCGCGACGGGGGCACGAGACCACCGCCCAGCTCGGTATCGACGGCCTTCTCCACCATCCGCTCGACGTCGGCCGGAGTGGTCTGCTTCTCGCTCGCCCTCTTGAGGATCGTCCATGCCTCCTTCGAGTCGGTGGCGATTCCCTCACGGACGAGCCAATTGGCGGTCTGCACGTCAGCCGGATCGTTGGACTTGGATGGGGCGGACTTGATGGGGTTGCCGTCCTGATCCTTGACAGGGCGCACGGTGTCGCCATCGCGAAGCAGCGTTACGCCGTCGGAGCCGGTCATGACCTCTTCCCGACCCGCGCGCGATTCCTCACGGCGCGCTTCGCGATCGAGGCGGCTTTCTTCACGCGACAACTCGTTCTGCTCGGCTTGGAAGCCACGCGCCGTCGCGGCCTCCTTCGAACGGAAATCGCGATCGGCCTGCTCACGCTGGAGCAAGCGGCTGTGTTCGAGTTCGGAGATCGCGGCCTCGCGCCGGGCCCGCGCCTCGGCGACGATGCCCGCGCCCGCACCCTTGGCCGCACCGGCGGCGAGAAAACCGAGAAGCCCGGCCATCAGCGTTCTCCTTGCGGCATCAGGCCGCCACGGCGTTTCGGGGGGGCTTCGGACGTCGCTGGCGCCTGGGGCTGCGCCCCGGCCGCCTCGTCCTTCTGAGCGAGGTCCATGAAGAGGCGTTCGAGCTGGCCGGACTGGTCCATCTCTTGGAGCATCGCGAGATCGGCCTTCGCGGCCTCACGGTCGATGTCGCCGCTTTGCTCGAGGATCATCCGAAGCTGATCCATCGTGCGGAACATCGCGCCTTCCAGCGCATCCCGGTCCTGGCTGTAATCCTTGATCCCCGCCCGCCGCGAGAGTTCGGCGAGGTCCTCGAAGATTTCCTTGGCGCCCGCGAACGCGACATCGCCGGGGAGCTTCTGGCCGGCATCCTTCGCAGCCTTCATGACGCGCGCGATCACCATCGAGGCGGTGACGGCGAGGCCTTCGAGCGGATCGTCGCCGCCCGCGAGCATTTCAAGAACCTTCGGGATGAACTTCTTGTCGTAGACCATGAGGAAGGCCTTCGAGACGAATTTCTCGTAGAGCGCCTGCTCTTCCGGCGAGGCCGGCTGCTCTTCGGAGGTCAACATGCGCGGCTGCGGCGCTGCGCCGGCCGTTGACGGGTCGGCGGACGGCGGCGCACTATTCTCGCCCATGGGAGCCTGACGAGGGTCCATTCGTTATCTCCCGAAATGGCACGCTCGATCGGAGACTGAGCAATGCTGAGAACGATGATGTTCGTGGGGATTTTGCTTGCAGCGGGTCCTGCTTGGGCCGGCTGCTATGACTACACGGACCCGGCGGCTCTTCAGTCCGCGCCGAGAGCCGAGATCTGCGTCAGCGGAGCGTGTGAAACGACCGCCATTCAGTTCGAGTGCGGCAACGCCAATGGTGCCACGGTGGCCTACCAGAACGGCTGGCGCGTGGATTATGCCGGGGATGCGGACCCGGTCGTCACCGCGCCCGACGGTAAGCCGCTCGAAGACCGCACCGCCCTCGTCTGCCGCGATATCGACGCGGATGCGTGTCGCTTCGGCTAGAGCCTATAGGGCGCCGATGACGGCGCTCCGCTCGCACCCCATTTCTCTTCCGGCGTCGGCCGCTTCGTCGGATCGTTGAAGCCGAGATACTTCGCCGCGAACTCGGTTGCGGGCGGGGGCGGCATCGCCGGGACGTCCTCGATCACAGGATCGGTCGCCCGCTCCTTCATGCCGGAACCGATGCCGGCACGGCCCGTCTCCCGGCGCTTGGCTTCCTTCGCGGCCTGCTCGTTCGGGTCGAACGTGTTCTTGTCCCGAAGCGACAAGGCCATATCCCCGGCCGTCGGAAGTCCCAGCATTGGTGCAGCCAGGCTGTAGGCCGCAGCCGGCATCCCAAGCCCCGGTATCATGCCGACGCCGATGTCGATCGCGCCCGCGACGGCCTTGTCGACGATCGTGCGCTCGGCCGGAACCGCAGCTCGGGTCGGAGCTTGGGTCGGAGCTTGGGTCACGCTCTCACGCGGGGCAGGTTTCGGCTGCGCGGCGGGCTTCGCCAGATAGGTCTCTGCGAAGCGCTGGGCCGGCTTCGTGGTCGGCGTGGGGGCGCGGGTCGGCTGAACTGCGGGTGTGGTGACGTCCGCGATTGCTGCCGGCGCTCCTGACTTGATCCTGTCGGGGGCGATCGTCGGAGAGTAGGCGGGAGCCGCTGGCGCGGGGACCGACGATGCCATTCGGGTCGGTTCGTTCGGGGATAGCCCCATCGGCGCGGAGAGCGCGTCCAGCCGTCCGGTCAGGGCGGTGTTCTGCCTGTCCGAAAGAACCGTCTGCGTCCCGCGCATGGTCGGCGCGGGAGCCGGGGATTGCGTCGGGGCCGCGAAACTCGAAGCGGCCGGCGTCATCGCCTGGGACGAGCGGAACGAGGGCGCTGCCTCGGCCGTCATGCTCGGGCGCGACGTCGGCGAGGGAATGCCAGCTCGGCCCGGGTTCGTGGCCCTGGCGGTCGGGGTCGGGCCGATGTCGGGGGTCGCTGCCTGTGCGACGGCCGATGGAGCGCCCGCGCCGCCGCGCCGCGACGTCACGCCGTCGATCGCACCGGAGTCGACGAGACCGCGTGCCAGACCGCCGACGGTCGCACTGGAGACCGATGCCTTGTTCAGCCCGTCGCCGTCGTATCGGCCTCTGCCGGTCGGCCCCTTCAGCGCGGCCCATTCGCTCGCGAGCCGATCGTGGAACCGTTCCGGCGCGATCTCACCGTTTCGTCTGGCCTGCGCGGCTCGATTGTCGATCAGGCCGACGGCGAGTTCGTCCTGCACCGCCTTGGTGAAACGGGTCGTGTCCGGATTGATGTTCGAGCGGGCGACCTGTTCGGCGAGCGTGCCCGCGACGGTCTGATAGGCGCCGACGGCCGTCGTCGGGTGGCCGCGCGCGATCATGCCGCGCTGATAGTCCTGAACCTCGGAGATTGTCATGTCCGTGAGGTTCGCGTGCGTGGGCGCGCCTCGGCGCCCGGTCACGAGCCCATTATACGGATCGGCAACGCCGGTTCTCGGGTTCGGAGCTCTCTGCGCTTCGGCGTTGCGAATGGTGGAGAGGGCGTCGGCGATGGCGGTCTGCTTCGCCATCGACTGATCTTCGGCTTGCCGGCGCGCCTGCGCGAAGCTCTGGCCGTAATTCGTGCCCTCGGCCCGCCTCTGCGCGCCCAGCGCTGCCATGCTGGCGTCTTCCGCCGCGCGGGGCGAGGAGACGGGGCCGCGTGCGTTGCCGAGACGGCCGGCAAGATTCCTGTCCTGCGAGGGCGAAAGCCCGGTCGGTGCGGCGCGTGCGCTCTTCTCGGCGGGTTGGCCGATCGCGCGTCCGGTACCGGCGTCGACTGCGCCGCTCAATCGGCCGGCGAGGTTCGCCTCCTGGGACCGCGAAAGCGTCGACTTCGCCGAGCTGGTCGCTTCGGACCGCGAGGTTTTCCCTGTCGCCGTCTGCGTGCTTGTCCGATCGGCCTCGGCGGCCGCCCTGGCTCCACCGGCTGGCGAGGAGGCCGCCGGCCCTCTGGTGTCGCGGGAGACGTTGCCCCGATCCGATTTCGATGAGCCACCGCCCGCCGCTGCGCGCGCGCCGCCCGCAGGCGACGAGGCGGATGGTCCGACGCTCTTCGACGTGCTTCGGCTCGAGTCTCTCGACGACGATCCGACGCGGCCGCCCTTGTCGCTGCTGGAGCTGGTCGACGACTTCGACGATTCGCGCCCCGAAGACTCGCGCCCTGACGATCCAGATGATGAAGACGATGAAGACGACGACTTGCCCGAAGACGATGAGCTCGACGACTTCGACGAGCTTTTCGTGGACTTGCCCGATCCGTCGCCGCCGGGATCGCTCGCGCCGCTGCCGCCAGGGCCGATGCCGCCGCCACGAGATGACGACTTGCTCGACGACGACGAGGAAGAGGACTTGCCGGACGACGATCCTTTCGATCCGCCACTCGGAGACGAGGATCGGCCGCCGCTGTTCTCGGAACTATCGCTGCGGCTACCGCCAGTGCCGCCTCGGGAACTGCCGAGACCATGGAGCGCCATCGCCCACAAGGACCAGCGAAGGGAGGAAAGGTGCCTCATCATCATCCTTTCCCTGCCCCAGAACGCAGAAAACCCCGCAGGCGGTTGGCCTACGGGGCTTTCTGTTCATCGTGGCGGGGACGGCATTCGCGCCGCCCCCTGGCTCTCCGGGTATGAAATGCGGGGGTCGACCTAGAAGGCCGGCACCCTGTTAATTCCTGCGTAAGCCCGACCGGGTCCGGCGTCAAGTTCACGCCATCACGACGCGGCCGGCATCCTTGTCATAGGTCCAACGGGAATACTTCTCGGCCGGCGACGGACGGGCCGTATTGTCGCCCTGGAACGGCGTCTCGTAGGCCGCCGGGTTGACGTTGTAGCTGGCCTTGAGCCGCATCTCCTTTTCGAGTTCGGCGGCGCGCTGCTTGTCGTATTCCTCGGCCTGCATCTGCATCTTCCGGTCTTCACGCTTGCCCTCGTACCAAGAGCTGATGCCCTCTCCGAGGCCGGCGATGACGTTCCCGCCCGTCTCGGAGGTCAGGAAGCCCATGAGCCCGCCGCCTCCACCACCGGCCCCTGCCGCCGCCGCACCGCCGCCTGCCGCCAATGAGGAAGGCGCGGCGCTCGTCGCGCCGGTCGGGGCAAGCCCGGTTGACGTGTTCGCCGGGGCAATGCCCCCGCCGCTGTCCGCCGCAGCCCCGGTGATCCCGCCTCCCGCGCCATAGCTCGAGATGCCGCCCGTCAGCGCGCCGATCCCGCCGCCGACGAGCGCGCCCTTCGCGAATCCGCCCCCGGTCAGCGCCGAAATGCCACCACCCACGACGGCGCCGATCGCCGCCTGCCCGATCGCGCCCGTCAGGACGCGGCCGAGCGTCGAGCCGCCGAACGACGAGGCAACGCTCGTCAGGCCTCCGGACGCCATCGACTTCGCCCCGGTCGCGGCCCCGGCCGTGAAGGTCGAGGCCGCCACACCGGCGACGGCACTGGTGACACGCGCGGCGGCCGAGCCGACGGCGGTGAAGGCTTTCGTGATCCCTGAAACGATTCCACTCATCGTTCGATCTCCATGCGATAGATTTCGCCGTAATGGGTCATACCGAGGCGTTCGAGGGCGCGCCCGGCCTCTTTCGGGTCATCGCGAATGATCGCCGACGTCCCGCATTTCACCTCGAAGCAGTCGGGGGCGGACTTCGCCCATTCGACCATGGACCGCATCAGCGCGACCGGGTCGCCCGGATCGACGTCGAGAGAGGCGAGCCAGAAGATATCGGACGCCATCATGCGATCGAGGATGCCGTAGAGCCGCGACATGGTCCCGAGGATGACGCCCGAAATCCGCCCGTCCGCCTTCTCCGCGACCATGAGGAAGGTGCCGCCCAGATTGACCGATCCGTGACGCTGGATGGACTGGACGAGGAGCCGCTTCGCCTCGCGCTCGTCGAGCATCACGTCGGTCCTGGCGTAATGCGATCGACGGTGCCCCTCGTGGAGGAGGGAGACGATGCCGGCGATGTCGGCATAGGTGGCGGGGCGGACGGTCATGGGTTCACCAGTTCAGATCGACGACGTAGAGCTGCTCCACGAAATTGATCTGCTTGTCGCGCATGGCGCGGGCCGACGCCAGTTGCGCTCCGCGCGTGTTCTCGTCGAGGTTCGTGTTCGCCATGATCGCCGAATACTGGTCGGCGAACATCGTCTCCATGTTCGTGAGGAACTGAGCGGCCGCGTTGCGATCGGAGGATTTCAGGTTCCAGCCCGCGAGCTTCTCCTGAAGCGCGCGATCAAGGTTCCGCTCGTTCTGCTGATAGGCGATCTCCTGCCCCTGCATGGCGGCCTGGGTATAACGCTGTTCGCGATCGAGAGTGACCCTGGTAGCCAGATCGCGGGCGAACTGGCTCTCCTGAAGGTTTCGATCCGCCCATGCCATCCCTTCACGAGAAGCGATGTCCCGGCCCTGCATGACCTCCTGCAAAGCCCGTTCCGCCGCCGCCAGTCCCTCACGGCTGGCGATGTCGCGGATCTGCTGGCGATCGGTCGCGCCGATGCTGGCGCTCTGCATCCGCTCCTGAAGATCCCGTTCCGCCGCGGCCATCTGCTCGCGCGAGCCGATATCGCGTCCCTGCATCGCTTCTTGCAGCGCGCGATCGGCGGCGGCGAGCCCTTCGCGCGAAGCGATATCGCGGATCTGGGCCTGTTTCGTCGCATCCAGGCTGGAGTTCTGGAGCTTCTCCTGAAGCGCCCTGTCCGCTGCGGCCATTCCCTCGCGGGACGTGATGTCCCGGCCTTGGAGCGCCTCCTGCAACGCCCGGTCGGCCTCTGCCATGCCCTCGCGCGACGAGATATCCCGCCCCTGCAAAGCCTCTTGAAGCGCACGGTCGGCGGCCGCCAGACCTTCCCTCGATGCGATGTCCCTGATCTGCGCCTGCTTGGTCGCGTCGAGGTTCGAGGCGAGGAGGCGTTCCTGCAAAGCGCGGTCCTGCGCCGCCATTCCTTCGCGGGACGCAATGTCCTTGCCCTGCATCAATTCCTGCAAGGCGCGGTTCGCCGCGTCCATGCCTTCGCGAGACGCGATATCGCGGATCTGCTGCCGGTCGGCGGCGGCGATCTGGTTCGACTGCAACGCCGTGTCGAGATCCCGCTGTGCCTTCGCGAGAGCCTCGCGGGAGGCGATATCCTTGCCCTGCATGTCGCGCTGCAGACCGCGATCCAGCTCGGACTGACCGGCAAGGAACTGTTGCTGATCCTTCTGGCCTTCCATCGTGTAACGGAACTGGTCGGCCGCCATGTTCTTCTGGAACGCCTGGTTGGCGTCCTGGCTGGCGATCGGGAGCGCCTGCCGGATCATCGCATCCTGACTGGCGCCGATCGCCATCGAGGAGTTCAGAAGGCCCCGCCGGTTGGCCATCTTGAGGCCGTCGGTCTTGGCCTGCTGCATCAGGGGCGAGTCCTGCGACGTGATCGCGTTGACCTTGTCGGCGACACTGTCGTTCAGCGTCGGCGTGGTCGGCACTTTCGGCGCGGCGCCTGTCCCGGCCGCGAGACCGTTGTTCGCCGGCTTCGCGGCGGCCGGTGCGGCGCCGGCCCCGGTGGTGGCGCTGGAAAGGAGCTTCATCGGGTCGGTGGTGGTCGCCATAGTCGCGCGCCTTTCAGGGTGTCAGTTTGGGGAGACCCAGCGCCACCACCACAAAGGCGGTGCCGGCAGGCGCGTTTTCAAAGGGACCGGCCGAAAGGACCAGCGTGCCGCGTGATCGCTTCACGATGATCTTCGCCCCGGTCGCGGTGATTTCGGTCGCGGTCGCCTCAACAAATTGGTCGCCCGACCAGCCCGGTACGGGGATGACCGCTGGCGGCGCCGCGAAGGGCTTGGCGAAGTTGACCGTGACGGCCGTGCCGGCCGTGACCACCGATCCGGTGATGCGTTCGGACTGGAATTGCCCGGCCCGAAGGCTCGCGATATCGGCGCGGATCTGGGCGATCTCGGCGGCAAAGCTTCTGTCCGCCGCTTGGCCGATCGCATCGACCGATGTGAGGGCGGGTTTTCCCTCGCTGCCGACGCGAACCAGCTCCTTGCCCGTCAGGGTGTCGAGGAGGGGAAGACGCGGGGCCATCAGTCGTCCGAGGGGGCGAGGATTTCGTCGGCGCGTTCGGCTCCGAGCGTATCGACGATGATGGTGCGGAGCGCGAGATAGACCTCGCTGCCGTGAACGAAGCGCATCGTTGCGCCGATCAACTCCATCGTCCGCACATCCGAGTTCGAGATCGCCAACGAGATCAGCGATGCCTCGTCGGTCGTGCAACGCTCGAAGACGTCGTACCGGCGCGTGGTCGGTGCCGGCAGGGATGGCGGATCGGACGGAATCTCGATGACCTGATCGCCTACGAGGCGCGCCCGCCCGACGAGACCGGATGCCTTGTCGAAGAGTTCTTCGGAGACCTCCGTGAACCCCTCGACGTTCATATTGCTCGTCATGGCCTGAACGATCAGGTCGGCATCATCCGTTAGAAGCTGATGGATCATTGTCATGCGGTGAGAACCCTGATGAAGCTCGAGCTTGCGGTGGCGAAGCCATCGTTGGTGCGGGCGAAGACTTGAACGCGATATCGTGTGCCGATCCCGAGGCCGGTGAACATTTCCGTCGACGTCAGCGTCTTGAAATCGTTGGCGTTGATGATCGTCGGCATCTCGACGCCGCCTCCGAAAACCTGCCCGTTATCGAGGTTCTGGAAGACCACTTTGCAGTAGCCAAAGATCGCACCTCCGGCGCTTAGTTGGACGAAACCCGTCGCGACCATGGTGGACCCGGTCGCGGTGAAATCGACGAAGGCGAGAGGTTCTGGCGCCGGGCCGACGGGCTGCTCGGCGCGCGATGAGCTGTAGGTCTGCGGGACGGCCAGTCCGAGGATGCTGCGCGCGGCTTGGGGATTTGCAGCCTGTACGAGCGCGCGGCCCGTTTCTCCCGAGTCGGTGATCTGCACGACGGGATGTCCGTGAGCAGTCGGCGCCTTCCCGGCCAGCGCGTCCGCGATCGGCCCCGACTGCGCCAGCTCCGTCTCGGACTTGTTCGTGACGCGGTCGATCGCAAGAGCCTGCTTGACCTTCGCCTTGGGCGTCGGGCGAGCGTAATTGTCAGTCCCGAGGCCGGTCGCGTTCTGGGTCAGGAAGAAGCCGCAAGACGCACTGCCATCGTCGCCGTATTCGGTGCGCAGGAGGCGCACGGCGATATCGCCGAAGACGTCTCGGACGGCGGCCGTGTCGGCGACATTTCCCGTGCGGGCATGGTAGCCGTCGATGAAGTCGGAATCCATGCCCGACCCCGGTCCGCCATTGCCGGGATACCAGACGTCCACGCCATTGACGCGGGGTGCCGCTTTCGTGTCCCAGCGGCCTGCACGGAAGTCGTAGAAGCCATTGATGGAGCCATCATAGGTCTCCATCCCCATGCCCCACCATCCGGAAAGCTTCATGTTGAAGACGCTGTAGCTCGCGAAATCGCCATTTCCGGAGAAAAGGCCGTTGGTACTGCCATAAGGGTTCGTGATCTTCAGACCCGGAACACTGAGCATCCCGGTCATTTCGTCGCCGCCCCTGTTCACCTTGTCATTGATGCCGAGGCGGGCCTTCACGACGCCCACAGATGTCGGGCGAGCATAGTTGTCGGCGCCGGCTCCAGTTCCGTTCTGCGTCAGGAAGAAGTGCGCGCCCGTGGAGTCATCGGCGGGGAATTCGGTCCGCACCAGACGGACGTTGATATCGCCGGCGCCGTCGCGAACCGCCAAGGTGGACGGCGTTGCGCCCAAGGCCGCATGGAAGCCATCGGTATCGTCGGCACTGAGGCCAGACCCAGGGCCACCATTGCCGGCGTGCCAGATGCGGTTGCCATCACGCCGCAGATCCTGGCCGCCGTTGACCTGGATAACGCCCGTCCCTTGGAGCGTGATATCCATCCAGCCGTTCTCGACCGGATCGGACAGGACACGAGCGTTCCCGAAATAGACCGCACCGCCGCCCGCCCGGATGTTACCGTTGACGTCGAGCCTCTGTTGGGGCTCCTGCGTGCCGATGCCGACGAGTCCATCACCTCGGATCTTGAAGAACGAGAGAAAGTCCCCGCCGACGAGATCGCTGCCGGCTTCCAGAACCGTCGAGCCGACGCCGCGCCAGTTATTCTTGATCAGCAGGCCGTTTCTGCCGGCCGCGTTGATCGCGTTGTAGATGATGGCCGCCCAAGTTCCTGCGGGCTGACTGTTGCTGTCCGGATTGGTTCCCGTCTTCACGACGAGACGGCTGAAAGCTCCCGCCATCCAGTCCCGCAACTGCCCGAGGCTGAAACGCCATTGGGTGCCGGACTTGCGCAGGTTGAGGAGATCGCCCTCCTCGAAGGTGCCCGACGCGCCATTCAGCGACGACCAGTCGGTGACGAGATATCCATCCTTCGATGCCAAGCCCGGACCGGTATTGCCGGCATCCCAGATGACCTGACCGTTGCGAAGAAAATGGCTGCCACCGTCGACGTTGACCGTGCCGGTGCCAAGCTGTGCGAGCTGCAAGTTGCCGTTTGCGCCTGGTCCTCGGCCCAGCCGTGCGCTGTAATCGCCGCTGCCGTCTGCAGCGTGGAGATCGATATAGGCAGGACGATCGCCCGCCCCATCTGCATTGACTTCGAGACCTTCAACACTGCTGACCCGTTGTTGAAAGAAGTTATCCAGCCAGTCGCGAAGCTGCCAGAGCCGGAAGCGCCACTGGCTTCCGCTCTTGCGGAGGTTCAGCTCGTCGTTGTCGTCGAACGTCCCGGCCGCAGCATTGAGCGTCGACCAGTCCGTCGCGATCGTCCGATCGACGTTCACGGCGCCATCGGCCAAGAGGCCGGCGCCAGCGGTCACGCGGCCAACGCCGAGAGCGGCGCGCGCGCCCTCTGTGGTGGACGCGCCAGTTCCGCCATGCTCGATCGCGAGATCCGTGCCGAGCGCCATGCCGCCGGCGAGGACCATATCGCCGTTCTTCGAGATCTTGGCCCGGTTCTCGCCCCCGACCTGCAGGCTGAGTAGCAGCGAGTCCGCAGCCGAGGCCGCGTCCGACACGTTCATTCCGATGGCGGTGAACGTCGTGAACGCGCTCGACCAGACATCGGTCATGTCGTGAATAGGCTGGGTCGCCATGATGACCTCCCTTATCGAAGCTGGCGGCGCGCCGCGTAGAACATCGTCAGCGCAGCGAGGGTGTGGGGATCTTCGGTTGTGTGGTCCGACACGATGGTCAGGGCGATGTTTCGCCCGAGGCCGGACAGATCGTCGGCGTGGATTTCGCCGGACATCGCGACCGTCCAGTCGATGCTGCCATAGGGCGCATCGGCCGGGTTGGAGAGCAAGGACCCGGCCGGGATGGCGTAGGACCGCAGCTCGCCGGCAAGGTTGTCGCCCATGCTGTAATCGACCGCGTAGGCGATCCCGATCGACATCGGCGAAAGGCTGTCCGTCTCGATGCGGGCGGACTGGAACCGCTTCTCGAGCATCGGCTGGCGTTCGCTGTTCCAGGCGAGGCGCACATAGGCCGGCACGGACGCGCCATCGAAGGACGGGCCCTTGTCGAGCTCGTAGACGTAGCCGTCGGTCGATCCGACGAACATGCGTTCGCCTTCGCCCTCGCGGAACTCGCCCGAACACGCGGAGAAGACCGGCGTCGGGAAGCGGATCGGCATGATCTCCGGAGCTTCGCGGCCGAGGTAGAGGATGATGCCGGACCCGTCGTTCCAGAACAGGCGGACTTGGTCCTTCGCCTTGGCGACGAGGGACGCGGCCACGGCTACGCCGGCATCACGTTTCGCGCGGAACAGCGGTTCGACCAGTTGGGAGAGCGTGCCGAGCGTCCAATCGCCGAAGGCGGCCGTCGTGGACAGCTTCCGGAGGCCGCCCTCGTCGAGGTAGATCGGCGTCTCGCCGCCCTGCTGGGTCGACCAGCGGGCCGCGCCGGCCGCGTCCGAGATCGGCCGCATCTCGAACGTGTCCTGATCCGTGCCGACCAGATACTCGATGCGGGACTGGCCGAAGATGACGAGCGACGTCGAGACCGACGAGAGGAGCCCGGTCGGGGCCGTACCGAAACCGATCTCGCCGGCACCGGACGAGGTCCGGAAGTCGAGCGGTTCGCCGACGCCCGAGTGCATCAGAGAGCCGGCGTCGAACGTCAGGAACAGGTGGTTGCTGTATTGGCCGATATGGGCCGGGCGATCGTATTCGCCGCGGGCGATGATGGTCGCGCCGGTGCGTGAGACGATCGTGGCGTTCGCCCGGGTGACGATCGCGACGACGTCGTCGAGCGTGCCCGCCTGATTGCCCGTCTCGATCGGGTGATAGGTCTCGCCGTCGAACTCGAACGCCTTGCCGACACCGTTCGCGCCGTAGAGGCGACGGCGCCGCGCCGCGCCGTAGAAATTGTGCGCCATCAGGTCATAGCGGCCGCCGGGCGAGATGGTGATCGGCTCGATCGTCCGCGCGTTCACGCGCCCGCCCTGCACGTCCGTCACGGCTTCCTGCGTGAACTCCCCGACGATATCGGACAGGACGAGGTAGCCCGCCGCCGAGCCGTCCCAGACGCCGGACTGGACGACGACGCGCCGGACGATCGCGCTCGCGGACGAGGTCTCGCCGACGAGTGCATTGCCCTCGACGATCTCCACGGAGCCGCCGGTGAAACGCATGACGTGGCCCGGCATGATCCGGCGCCATCCGGTCATCGTCGAGCGCCACATCGCGCCCTGGCCGTCCTCGTTGTCGCGGAAGGCGTAGAGTGCGCCGGCATAGACATAGACGCCGCGCACCGGACCGATGCCAGGCACCTTTCTGATGGCCGCGCGACGGGCGGCGATGTCTTGGGCGTTTGCGCCGAGAGACGGAGAGGGCCGACCGTCGAACCGCTCATATCCGCCGATGCGCCGATATCCCCGCGCCTCGGGCTCGTAGTTCATGGCGGCGATCGCCCGTCCCGCCGGCATTGCCATGGCCGGGGTGATGAGATCGAGCCCGCCCCTCAACAAGACGGATGAGGGACGGAGCACCATCAGCAGAAACCTTCCGCCACGCGAATGACCGGCAACTGCTCGCGCTCAAGCTGGCTGAACCCGCGAAGCTGGCGGAGCTGGTAGAGTGCCAGTGTCGGTGCGGCCTCGTCGTGCGTGGCAAGCAGGACAAGGGCCGTTTCGACGATGACGTCGTGGTGATGCGCCGGCATATCCGGCACGTCGGCATTACTCACCAGCTCCTGAGGAGCGAGCCGATAGGGCGCTCGAAACAGGAACGCGCGGGTCGGGCGCGGATGAAGGATGATCGCGCCGCGCGGGCTGATTGTGAACGAATGGGGGCGATCCCCTCCGAGCGATGTCCCGAGAAGCGAGAGATACGCGCGATAGTCCATGAACCGGAGGCGCGATGCCTGACCGGTTGAGGGATCGAGCAGGTGGAATCGGTCTTCGCGATCGTCGCCCGTGCATTCCCATTCGCGAAACCGGGTGATGCCGAGAGATGGCGCATCGTACTGCGCCTTGCCGGCGACGATCGTCCCGTCGAGAAGAACGTCGCGCAGCCAGCCCCAATCGCGGTTGGCGTTCTGGATCTGGCGGTAGGCGTCGTTCGTCCACCGCACGATCTTTCCGATCCGGTCGTTGGTGTTCTCGACGGTGGTGATCTGCGAGCCGGCGACGGTCCCCGACTCCGAGCCGACTTTTCGCGCGAGGTCGAGGAACGTCGGCATCGGATCAGTAGGCCCGGATTACCGAGAAGGGGTAGATATGGACCTCTTCCTTGCCGATGATCTTCTGGTTCTCGTCCTTCGTGAAGACGGTCTTCTTCGCGTTGTCGAGGACGCGGACGTACTTCACCGGGACGTCGACTTCGATGCCGCGCATCACGCGGGCAACCCGACCATTAACACCGATCGGAACGGCGTCCGTACCGCCCGGCACGCCTTCCTGCTTCGGGATGACGATGCGAACGGTACGTTCGTCGTCCATTTCGGCGATCTGGGCATCGGTCGGGTTCTCGACCGGCTCCACTTCCTCTTCGACCTCGAATTCGGTCTCGGAGAAGCCGGCTTCGGCGATCTTCGCCTTGAGCTGGGCCTTGGTCGGGGTGCCCTCGATTTCGAGGCCGAGGGTCTGGGTCGCGAGCATCATGAGCTGGGCGACGGTGGCATCGGTCATCTTGACCTTGGTGGTATCGGTCATGGGTTCGCTTCCTGATGGTTGAGGGGCATTCCGCCTTTCTGCACCGGCGATCGGTGCAGAAAGATCGAAGGCCGGTGCAGAAAGGCCGCCGCGAGAGATCCCGCGACGGCCGAGTTTGATGAGAGTTTGACGGACCCTGTGCGCCTTAGAGCTCGCTCGACGCGACCTCGAGACGAGCCATCCAGAGCTGGTTGAGGATGAGAGCGACGTGCCACATCTTCCAGCCGACGGTGCCGCGCTGGGCGAGTGGGTCCGACTTCTCCGCCTTGCCGACCGGGATGATGACCGGAGAGATGGCGCCGGGCCCCTTGAGCGGAACGATGCCCCAGGCTTCGCGACCGAAGTAGAGGATCGGGTAGACGTCCGCGTTGGCCCCACCCTGGGAGACCATGTTGCCCTTCGCACCACCGGCGTTGATGAACGGGTCGAGGTCGGGCGACAGGATGTAGCGAACATCTTCCACACGTCCGATCTCGTGCTCGCACAGCAGGGTGCGCGTGCCGTATTCCGACGTAGGGATGAAGCCGGGCAGGCCACGAATGTCGCTTTCGAGATCCGTGTGACCGACGGCGACGTACGCCGCCTCGACCGGCTTGGTGCCGATCTTGATCGAGGCGTCGAGGATGTTCGAGACCTTCTGCGCCTTTTGCGCCTTCAGCGTGCGGGTGATGGCGCGCTGCTTGGCGAGAGAGATCGGGGTGTTCACCACGTTGCGGGCGGCGCCGTTGGCATAGAAGACGTTCGTGCCGGCACGCAGGACGGCGTAGTTGAGCGCCTCCTTGGTGCGGCCGATGTTCTCGCCGTGCATCAGGGTGAGATCGTTGAGGACCGGGTCCTCGTGGGTGTCCTCGATGACGTCGGTGATCGAGGACCAGTCGCCGTACTGCGAGAGCGTCGCGCTGACGTCCTCGTAGCCGAAGTTGCGTTCACCGGGGGTGACGCCTTCGGTCAGCGGGGTGGTTGCCTCGGCGAACGGGATCGGACGACGAAACTTGATCGTCAGCGACTTGTTCTTCGGCATCGGCCGGACGAGGGGTCCGGTCTTTTCGAGAACGACGACGGCTTCCGCGTGCTTGAGCATCTGCCGTTCGGCATAGACGTTCGTGCGCTGCGAGATGCCCGCCTGATTGGACGTAATCATTGATCTGAACCTTCTGGATCAGAGTAAAGGGAGGGGTTCGGGTCTGCCGATGCGGTCAGCGCGCAGCCGCCTGTGCGGCTTCCGCCCGTTCGAACGCATCCCAAATCTCGTCGCGGTCGCCTTCCTCGGGGATGCCCGAAGAGGCCGGCCGGCGAGAGGCGCGGGAGGGGTTCGCGGTGGACTGGAGCTGGCGTTGACGCCGCGCATCGAGCGAAGGCTTACCGGTCTGGGTCGCGGCGGCCGCAGCGGCCTCTCCCATTCCAAGAAACGCCTTGTAGAGGCTGGCGACGTTCGAGGCCTCGGCGGCATTGACGATGGTCTGGGCGTTGCGGGCGAAGGCATCGCGGACCGCTTTCGGCTGGTCATCGACCCATGCCGTGAAGCGCCCTGCGTCCTGTCTCACAACCTCCTCGAAATCGGGATGCTGCTGGCTGAACTCGTCGGCCTCGGTCTGGAGAAATTCCGAAAGCTCGGTCTGGGCGGCGCTGCGGCGGCCTTCCTCTGCTTCGGCAAGCGTTGCGACGTCTCCCTGCACCGCTGCGAGCGCCTGCTGTAGGGGCCCTGCGATCTCGGGATAGTCTTCCTTGAGGGAGGCCAGAGACGTCTCCAGTGTCGGTCGATCGCCCGACGCTGGCTGACGCGGCTGTGCCGCCTTCACAAGCTCGTCGTACCGCCGTTGTGTGGCGGTGTACCGGCCGTTCGCGGATCGCTCCTTCTGGGCGAGCTTCGCGTTATCGGCCCTCATCTGTTCGAATGCGGCGCGGTGCGTTTCGGGGACGCCCGACCAGTCGAGATCCTGCACCGCCGCCTCGGCGGTCGCGGTGTGTTCGACGGCGCCGACTTCGTCGGCCGTCGCCTGGGGCTCTCCATCACCGTCAGCCGGCAAATCATCTTCGGCGTCCGCGCCGAAACCGTCGGCGGCTGCATCCGCGTCCGGATCGGCCGTAGTCAGGCCCTCGCTGGCGTCGAACTCGTCCCACAGGGCATCGGTGTCGTCGATCTCGACGGCTTCCGGTTCGACGGCTTCCGGTTCGACGGCGGCGTTCGGCTCTTGTCCCTGGACGGTCATGGTGGGCTCCTGTCAGGCAGCGCGCACGAAAAAGGCCCCGGTGGATTGCCGGGGCCGTGTGCAGGCGTGGAAGATTGATAAGGGGTGGGTCAGTAGGTCGGCGCGTCGCCGACGATCGGGGGTGTGGGCGTACCGAGCGCCAGGATCTCGCGCATGGCCGCAACCCGTCCGCGCTCGAACTGCGTCACGTCGTGCGCGGTCGCAAGCTCAAGACGATCCCGCGATTCCCCGATCTTCGTCTCGACGTGCTTCTTCACGGCGCCCCAGGTCGGGCTGGTCGGATCAACGCTCACTGATGGTTTCCGTGACAGTGTGCGTGAACTTCGGCCTGGCGCGATAGACCAAGATCGCACCGAAAAGCATGACCGCAACAGACGACCAGACCCAACCTGATGAGAACAGGAAGTAGCCTGAGGTACCAGCGAGGCCGACGACCGACAGGTAGAAGGCGATGAAGACCGCGAGGATCGACACGTTCATCGCACAATCTCCGCGAGCGCGCCCATGATCGCCGTCGACGCGCGAAGCCACGTCCGGAGCGGCGTCGGCCGGTCCATGGTGATCTCGAACACCGGATCATCCCGGAATGGTCTCACGTCTTCCATCAGAAATTTCCTCCGCCCGTCGGGCCTGTGCGTTCCGTCATAGCGGCCTCGGCCGCGAACATGCGTTCCTTCGAGGCGATTTCCCTCTCGGATTTCGCCATCATCGCGCGAAGCTGATCCATCTGCATGTTCATTTTCTCCGCGAGCGTCATCATCGCGGTCTCATGATTCAGCTCGGCGACCCTCACGCGGGTTCCGGCTTCCATGTTCGCCAGCTCGACCTTGACGCTCAACTCTTCACGCTTGAACTCGATCTCGATGGCCTTCGCGTCTGCAGCCGGGTCCGACGGCGGCTCGGAAGCCTTCGCCATGATTGCGTCGATCTCCTCCTCCGTCAGCAGCACTTCGTCCGCCGGGACCATCATCGACTGGAACAGCTTCTTGAGGAGCGGGCGGTTCTTCAGCATCGCGCCATAGACTGGATGCCCGCCGAGCTGCGTGGCGATCACCATGAGGTTTTGCGCCTGCATCTCTCGAACGAGAAGGACGGACGAGCCTCGCGCATCGACCCCGTAATCGCCCTTGATCTCGTCCTTCGGTGAGAACTGCATGTTCCAGTCGTAGAACCGGGTGATGTTCGGCACGGTCACGTCGTCGTCGAAGTTCTTTACGATGCGCCGGAACGTCACGTTGGCGGCGTTCATCAGGAGCGCCTGGCCGAACGCGGTCTTCTGCGGTGTGGCGCCCTGTTCGCCCTGCGCGATCGAGGGCATCGCCGTCATGTCGTCGATGAACTGCTTGGAGATCGCGATGATGTTCGCAAGCTCCTCCTGGTGCATGTCGATCTTGACGGCCGTGAGCGGGAGCTGATCCTTCGGGACGCCCTTCTTGGCGAGCCATACCTTGCGCGGCTCGATCTTCCACTCGCCGTTCGCCGGCTCGATGACGTTCTGATCCATCACGAACTGCGGGCCGGACGCGATTGCCGCATTGTCGAGCATTGCGCGCCAACCGGCGTTCAGCGAACGCTGCGGGTCGGCCATGATGTACGGGATGCCGTAGCCGAACAGCGAGCCCTCGTCCTTTTCGAGGTTGAAGACGGAATAGATCGTCTCGCCGGAATCGAACGGATACGGCGCGATCTTCAGGACTTCCCGGTCGCAGAACCACAGGACGACGTTGATCTCGTCGAGCGGATCCAGGTCCTCGACGTCGGCAAGCGTCTCATCGTCCTGCTTTGCGAGAGCGATCGTGCGGACGTCCTCGGCCGAGAGCGGCCCCGAATACTCGAAGACGTGATAGGTCTGCTTCCCGACGGCGTTGAGCTGCTGGGTGATGTCGCGGATCTGCGTCACGAACGACGGCGTCTCCTGCTTCGGCTTCGCCTTGAGAAGCCTGCGGATCGCATCCTTGTCGAAGCCGGGGAGACGGGAAAGCTTGCGAAGCTGCTTCTCGTTCATGAGGTGGCGCTCAAAGTCGCCTTCGCCATCCTGGATCGTGCGGGCGTCCATATCGGGGAAGAAGTGCCATAGGTCGACGTAGCGCATCGATGGCGTCGGAGCTTCCTCCTCGACAATCATCTGAAATTCGCCGGCCCGCTCGCCGTCCTTCTGCTTCTTCCAGCCCTTGCGGACGCGGTCGCCGGTGATCGGCCCCTTGCAGACGCCGGTGCCGTACTTGCAGGCGTCGTCGATCATGTCGCGCATCGCGGCGTGGTAGCTCGAAGCGCGAAGCTGATCGTCGATCTCGGCCGTCATCGCCTCGGAACGCTTGGTCGCCTCGTCGAGGATCTCGCGCAGGCTCTTTGCCTTCTCGCTCGCAAACGCAGCCTTGTCCTGCAGCTCCTTCAGCTTCGGGTCCGGTTGCCCGGCCGGCGCACCGTTTGGCCCGGTTGCGGCCTCCGCCTGCTGATCCTGCACGGCCTTGAGCTGCTTTTCGATCTCCTGCAGGGCACGCACCGAATTGGCTGCGTCTTCGATCAGGAGCGGCACGGGCGTGGGCTGAATGCCCCAATTCCGGTCATCAGTCGGGAACAGGAGGTCCATCAGGCGCGCGGACATCGCGTTCGTCTTCGGCCGGGTCAGGTTCACGAACAGCTTCGACTTGCCCGCGGCGCGAAGGCTCTTGTCCGTCGCCTCGTCGTACCGGCCGTGGTACTGCGCGAGATCGTCGAGCCAGCGTTGCTCGAGCGGCAGACGCTTGTCGATCCGGTCTCTCACTTCCTTCGTGAGATTGTCGACGACGGATGCGAGCCTCTCGCCCAGCGTGACCGGGTTGACCTCCGGCTTCTGGACGGCGAGCGCCGTGGAGCGGTCCATCAGTAGCCTGCCGTCGTGTCGGAAATGCCGGAGCCCATGTCGCCGTACCTCTCGGGAGCTTGGACGGCGGCGATCTGATCCCAATTGACGATCAGATACCGGAACGTGTCCATCAGGTGGTCGTGCTTCTTGATGATCTTGCCGTGCTCATCGCGCCGGTAGAGGCGGTATTCAGCGGCGAAGTTCTGAAGCGTGGTGAAGATCTTGATCCGCCCGAGGGAAAGCCCTTCCCAGCAGACGTAGAGGCCGCTCTCGACGCCGTTGAGCGCCGGGACGAGGTTGAGGCCTTGGTTCTCATAGGCCTCGAAAAGCTGCTCGCCGTCCTTCTGGGACCGGCCTCGGGATGCCGGGTCGATCGCACCCTTGATCCATGCGCCTCGCGCCTTGATCGCGGTCGCGTGGATGACGGGCTCGGCCTGGCCCCGGTAATGCTCGGCGTAGCAGTAGATCACGCCGTCGTTCGGGTTCTGCGCGCCCCAGAGCGCGGCGGTTCGATTCCAGCCGACGTCGAGGGCGTATCCCTTCTTCCAGTGGCGCGGGATCGCGAAGGGCTTCACCGAAACCTCTTCGAGCTGGATCGGATAGATCGCGCCGGCGCCGAGCGAGGGGATGCCCTTGGACCGCGCGTCCCGCAGGAACGGCGGGGTGGAGTTGAGAAGGTCCTTCTTCGTCTTCTCGGTCAGGTGCGGGACGTCGTCCCAGCCGGCCTGGATCATGAAGCGGGAGGGGGAGATTTCAGGCATCGAACCCCCTATTCGGCCGGCCGCATGTCGGCTGGCATGAACTGCAACACGGTCTCGGACAGACCCTCGAGCGGCGTGAACGTCAGGATCACGATGCCCTCCGTGGTCGCGGTGCGGATTAGGCACTCGCCGTAGACGTCGAGGGGGCATTCCTCGTCGAGCCAGATCCCGTGCTGCGCCGTGCCCTCGAACGATCCACGGCCCTGTTGGAAGCTCTTCATTCCGAGCGAGGACCATCCGCCCGAGACGTGCTTGATCTTGATGACGTCCGCGAAGTCCTGGACGCCCTGTTTCCACGTGACCGCGCCGATGTCCTGCCCGGGGATCATCCCGGCGCCCGAGAAGCCCTTGCGCCCCTTGCCGACCGGCACGACCTCGCCGAGCAGCTCTTTCTGGACGATGTCGCGGCTCGTCTCGTTGGTCTTGCCGGCGGCCCACCAGCGGACGGGGTTCTCGAAACGCTTGCCCTTCCACCAGTGCGGATAACGGCCGGTCAGATGCACCGTCGTCTCGAACGCCCCGCCGACCGTCTTGCCGACGCGGTTCGCTGCCATGAAGCACCGTTCCGAGTGGGTCGCGCCCAAGGAGAAGAACTCCAGGTGCTTCGGGTATTTCTCCCTTGCGAAGGTGGTCGATCCGTCGATCTGGATCGTGTCCTCGTCGGGGAACATCCGGAAGAACTTGCGCTGTTCGTGCCGCTTCTTCTTCTCGGCCAACAGGAGGGCGAGCCGTTCGCGTGCCTCGCGATCGGACATCGTCACCCCTTCGGCGTGTTCTGTGCCTGCAGGCGATCGATCTCTGCTGCGAGCTCGTCGTCGGAAAGCTCGGAATAGGCGTGCTTGACCTCGACCTCGCTCTTGTCGACGAACATGCCGAGATGGCGGGCGACGAGTTCCATCGCCTTGTCTTGGTCGCGCGTTTTGAGTTCGAGCCCGTCCTTCGTCTTCTTCACGCCGGCATAGAGCTTGCGGGCCGCGCCGGTGAGCTTGCGGGTGTCGGCGAAGAACACCGCCTCCTCGCCCTCGCCCGCGCATTCGGGACAGTCGGGGTGCGCCGGCCTGGTCGGGTCGAAGCCGAAGCCACCGGCCTCGTCTGGCAGCGCCTTCTCGGCCTTCACCGCCTCGTCACACGCGATCTGGTATTCGCCCTCGCGCCACTGGTATCCGTGGTTCTCGCCCCAGCAATGCCGGCAGTTGACGCGGCGAAGCTGGGAAAGCTCATTGGCCTCGGCCGTGGCGATGGCCCACCAATGCTGAAGCACCATGTCGGCCGTGATCTCCGTGCGCTCCGATCGCGCGGTCTGCGCCGCGGCGATGGCCGCCTGGATCTCCGGCTTGCCCAAGAGCTCGTGCCCGATCGAGTAGGCCGTCTTGTCGCTGTACCCGGCGCGGATCGAAGCTTGGGTCGCGTTGAGGTCGACGAGGTATTCCTCGACGAAACGGGCCTGCTTGGGCGTGAGCTTGTCAGTCATCGCGCGGCTGCTGTTCGCTCTCGTCGCGGATGTTGATGCGCTTCCAGACCTTGCCGCACCGGCAGCGGAGGCGGTGGCGGATGGCCGTCGGCGTGTGGCTCGCCTCGAGGATGGTGATGTTCTCCCGCGATCCGCACTGGATGCAGAGGAACGCCATCAGCGGACGCCAACGATCGACGAGGGCGAGGCCGATACCTGCCCGATCGCGTGAGGTACCGCCAGCCCGAGGGCGAGAGCCAGGAAGAGCGGAGGCAGGGCGTGGAACGGGATCATGCGGTCGCGATCTCGAACAGATCCGCGACGAGCTCGTCCTTCCGGGTGTGAAACCGCTCGGGGTTGCGGTCGCAGGGCGTCAGAACCTTCACCCGCTCGATCAGGTCGAAGAGGACCGAGCGCTTGATGGTGACGTCCGTGCCGGCCGTGTCGTCGGCCTGCATGTTGCGGGCGTGCGCGGGCGGCGTGGCCGTCGGCGCCGGGATGATGGAGAGCGGGGCTGGCGCCCCTTTATCCGTATCGGACATGGGGCACCTCAACAAAAAACCCGCCTTCGTGGGGCGGGTCGGGTCGGTCAAACTGTCAGGCTGCGTCCCAGGAGGCGGGTACGCTCTGTTTGTGTGCGCAGCTATAGCCCAGCTCCGGAGATCGCTCAAGTGGCACCTTGTCGGTGATCAGAGCGGACGCCCCGTATCGTCCTGGTGGAGCTCTCGCCCTTGCTCGGGCGGGTGCCGGGCCATGATGCGCCCGCCGTGCCGCAGGATGAGCCGAGTGCCGATCTCATACCAGACGATCGCCGCCCAGAAGCGGCGCGCCCAGCGCAGATCGGTGAACTCTGCGATGTGCTCCTCGCGTAGATCGCCAGGATCGAGGTCACGCTCGATGATGAAGCGCTGCGCCGTTCGTTTGGCCACTTGTTCCTCTTTCGTTCCGACCGATGGAACGAGATAGCAGGGCCGAAGCCGTCTGCCTACAGGAACCAGAAACCGAAGGCGCCACAAACGAGGAACACGACGATCAGGCCCACGACCGTTCGCCAGGTCGGCTCGGGACCGCCATAGTCCGGGGACTTGTCGTAACCACCCATCGCCTGTCTCCGCTTACTGTTGGGCTGTGCCTATCGCCGCGCGGGTCGCCAACCAGCCGCCTTCGCCTCGGCTTCCGAACAGAACCAGCGTTCGCCATCCGCCTCGTCGATCTTCGTCCGGCCGTAGTTCTGTTGACCGGGCATGTGGTAGATGCGGCCATTCGACGAGATGTTCCCTTTGATCGGGCATCCTTCCGGCTGGCCGGCGGCGACGCGCTCGCTCTTTAGCCGATCGCCGCGGCGCCACTTCGACGGCTCGACGAACTGACCCTGCCAGATCCCGCGACGCGCGGCTCGAGCCTCGGCCTCTTCCTGGTCGTAACGTCCGTCGCTGTATTGGTCGTATTCGACTGCCCAGCCTTGGCGGACGAGCTCAGCGTTCAGCACTACGTTTCCAGACGTGACGCATTCGGCAACGATCCGGCCATAGCGATCGCGATCCTCTTCGAAGCATTGGACCCGACCGTTCCGGCCGATGATCGCGGCCAGCGCGTCGGCCGATCGCGTACCGCAGAGATATCGCCGGCCGCTGGCATCGTCGCACGTTTGGCCGCTTTCGGGTGCATCGATCCCGTAGAGCCTGATCCGCGCATCCGTGCCGGTAACGCCGATCGTGTCGCCATCAACGACCGTTGCGGCCCCTGCGATTTGAGCAGCCGCTGGAGCCGTCGACATGAGCAATAATGCCGCGATTATGCCGGCAAACGGCTTTCCTGAAAGTAGCATATCGACTCCCTAAGACGTGCATGCAACCGTATCGGCACAGAGGGAGGATTGCCATGAAATTGCTGTTGGTTGCACTCGCGATTAGCCTCACGCCGGCGCCTACGGTCCAAGACCTTCGAGATCTCGGACGCAAGCCCGTCATCGAACAGATGACACCACGCCCGGACTATGCGCAGAGCTGCTGCAAGCGGTGCAGCAAGGGCAAGCCCTGTGGGGACAGCTGCATTTCGCGAAACAAGAACTGCCAGAAGGGCAAAGGGTGCGCCTGTTGATCGAGCAACGCCGATAGTACGGCGCCACCTCAGGTTTCTTCAACAACCAGCTGTCACCCGGATGTGCTCGGCGGTCGCAAGAGCGATGCCTTCCCGCTCGGCCGCGCGAATGACGGAGACGGACGCCTCGACCGGCGAAACCACCAGTCGAGGCCCGTGCAGGGGTTCCCGAGCCGGTGCCACCGTCTGCGACTGCGCCCGCCCCATCATGCTGCCACGACATGGTCGCGATCGGGATCCGGTCCGACGCCGAAGTGAGCGACGAGAGCCTTCACCCCAGCCAGGAACGCCGGAAGATGCCGGGGCAGGATCTCGACCTGATCGCGGATGACGCGGCCGACGGCCCATGTCGCGGTCGTCCCGTCCATCTGGCCGGCGAGGCGAAGAACGTCCTGCGCCTTGTCGAAGCGGTCGGTCGCAAGGGCGGTGGCTGCGCCTGATGGCCCGGCGGTAATCCGCCGCGGCTCGGAGGCGATCATCGCGCCGAGGGCGCTCTGGCTCTTGGGCTGAGGCGCTTCGGAGACGCGGGAGAAGCGCGCAACGACGCGGGCGTAATGTTCGAGGGCGAGGAGCTCGATACGGGTGATCTTGCCCTTGAGGTGCATCCGCCCCTCGATCGTCGAGGCGTGCGGACTTGCGGCCTGGGCTGCGGACAGTCCGTAGACCCGTTGGCGTGCCGCCTGCGTTCTGCCCTGGAGTGTGAGACCGAGCCGGACTTCGCGCCGCTCTGCGTCTCGTTGCTCGCGCCGAAGCTGCTCGGCGCGTTTCGCGATGTTGGTCTTCGACCTCGAGATCGCGCCGCTCGGCGTCCTCTCCACCCCGGCGATCGGCCGGCGTCCTGCTGCTGACATTTTCCCCACAGTCTGGCTGTGTGTCTCGACCACACGGCTAATCCCGAAGCACCATAAGCCCGAAGGTTCCATCGTCAGCAAGGTTTAATTTTTCAGACGGCTGTAAACGGCCTTTTACGGGGTCCAGGGCGTCGTTTTCAGCGAAGCTCTGTCGTCCCCTACCTTGATCAATGACGGGGTCAATTCGGGGTGTTATCTGTGTCGTTGAGATGGTCTGAACGGCCCTCGAAACACCCGCAATCCCTGTGAACAGTGCCGAAATTGCACCCCGATTACAGGAATACTCTCGTTCGGGACGAGGGGGTCGCAAGTTCGAATCTTGCCACTCCGACCATTTCTTCTTTGATCTCCATCACCTTCCGCATGAACGAGCGAATCGTCGTCGGCCTCGGCAGGGTCCTGCTTAGGCGATGGAGCGGAGCCATTTCTCGTAGTCGCGATCGCCGTAGACGCCTGTCGAAGCGGCAGATCCCGACGAGGTGCGGAAGGCTTCGCGGGCATCGCGCGGACTGAAGCCGAACTGTCGGCGGAATGCGCGGGAATAGTCGCTCTCGCTCGAAAAACCCCACTTCCAGCCGATTTCCGAGATCCGGACCTTGCCGGTCTGCGTCGACAGAAGATCCCGCAGGCTTCGTTGGAGCCGGCGCTGTCGCACATAGGTGCGAACGCCGCCGAGCGGCTCGAAGAGCGCGTAGAGGCTCGAGCGCGAGATGTCGAAGGCCGCCATGATCTGGTCGGGCCCGAGAGACGGGTCCATGAGCCTGTCGTCGATATACCGGCGGATGGCGAACAGCGCGGACTGACGACGCAGGTGCCGGGGCGCCTCCGAATGGCCCGACAGGCTGGTGATCAGCGATTTCCCAAGCTGCGCGACCGTCGCACCCATGGTCTGCGCGTCTTCGATCGACATGCGATGGCGCATTGCATGCACGGACTGGACGGCGCCCCGGAAGAATTCGGCGAGCGGCTGGTCGCCGGCGACGACGCGCATATGCTGCTCGTCGAGGCGGGCGATGTCGGCTTCGAATGCGGAGCGCGGCAGAACCAGGGAATAGTTGGCGAAATCCGCATTGACGTTCTCGATGGGTTCGGCGAGGTCGAGGATGAGGATATCGCCGGCCCTCGCCTTCATCCCGCCGCCCATGGCCTCGCTGCCGCCGCGATCGAAGAACTGCAGCATGAGATGATCGGCACCGTCTTCGATGATCTTCTTCGGCGATCGCCTGAAGATTTGCGAACCGGCCACGCACCGTCCGATCAGGCTGGTGCCGATATGGGCCGATTCCAACCGGGCCTCGAAGGGAGAGGAGGCCTGCCGCTCGTCCCGCTCGACATCGAAGATCACGGAGATGCTGCTCTGCCAGAGGGCGAACTTCTCCTCTCCCGTCACGTCCTCCGTCGTGAAACGGGACACTTCGACGGCCGGCTGTTCAACGCTCTCCATTCCCTGCCCTACCCAATACGCGGCGAATCACGCCCAAACGCCCGCCCGACATGTCCGTGATATAGGCAGGGAGAGAAGTTTGCGACCGCAGGATGCGATCCCTTGGGACGCCGCCCCCCGCGCATCCGTGATTCAATTCTGACGGACAGGGTGCCAGTGCGATGCCTGCATTATCACAAGTCCGTGTCCAGACGAACGGTCAAGAAATAGCCGATTCCTTCGGACGGCAGGGATAAAGCCTTC
Source organism: Fulvimarina endophytica (assembly GCF_003403015.1). Taxonomy (GTDB): domain Bacteria; phylum Pseudomonadota; class Alphaproteobacteria; order Rhizobiales; family Rhizobiaceae; genus Fulvimarina; species Fulvimarina endophytica. Next base: position 86,988 of record NZ_QURL01000002.1, on the reverse strand, counting down.
GCCCGCCCAGGCGTTAAGGAACGGCGAGTAAGGCGCAACGCCCCACGCTCCTTATCGAGAGCCGATTCGGGTCGGCCCCTCCGGCATCGTCCGGAATGTCCGACCCGGTGAAGCCGCCGCGGCCGTTCAACACCCCACGGTCGCGGCGACAGTTTCGGAAGCGTCGGTTCGGGTATGATGCCCGGGCCGGCGCAACCGTTCTGCTCTTCGCTCGCTCCGCTTCCGCTTTCCATCCAGGTCACCCCGCGACAGACCCCACGCAGTCGCAATCTTCGGCAGAAGGCAGGAGGGCGCCCGACGGGGCACCCCGTGCGAAGCCTCAGGGCCGACGGCGCGGACACGCATGGTCCGGTCTTGCCTTCCCGCGCCGTCCATCGGATGAAACGAATTGGGAACCATGACGCAGGGGAGCATCACGATGGACCGGACCGACACCATGCCGCAGGGCGAACTCACCGTTCGCATTCCCGCAATGCCCGGCGATGCGAACGCCAATGGCGACATCTTCGGCGGTTGGGTGGTCGCCCACATGGACATGGCCGCCGGCATTCGCGCGGCCGAGCGCGCCCGGGGCCGCGTCGCGACCATCGCCATCCAGACGCTCACCTTCAAGAAGCCGGTGAAGATCGGCGATACGCTCTGCGTCTACACATCCCTCGAAAAGGTCGGGAACACCTCGATGACCCTGTCCATCGAGGCGTGGACCCAGAGCCGGACCTCCCGCAAGGAGACCAAGGTGACCGAAGGCATCTTCGTCATGGTCGCCATCGACGACGATGGCCGCAAGATGTCGCTGCCGCCGGCTGCGGTCTAGGACGCCTGAGCGAAGGCTCCCTCCCGGGCGAAGAGGTGTGTCCAGGCAGGTCCGCCGGCCGGGCCAGCCATGGCGGACTTAGGCCAGGATGACGAACGGAAGAGCGGCAGTAATCTTTTCTTAACCATGGATCTTCATCTTCGGTTCATGGCTGCGGCACGCGCCCGGCCGGTCCCCGTCATTCCAGCCCGCAGAGATCCGCGCGAGCCATGGCCGCTTACCGTCCTTCCTCCGGTCCGATCCTGCCGCGCTCCCTGCTCGCAGCGACCGTTCTCGGCGGCGCGCTTCTTGCCGGAGCGCCGGTCCATGGACAGGACGCGCCCCGATCGCCCATCGGCCAGGATCGCCTGACCGACGACCGGCCTCTGACCGAGCGCCCGTCCCTCACAGACGACCTGCGGCTGAACGCGACCTCGGGAGATGCCCTCGCGCCCTTCGGACGAACCGGATCGCTCGCATCCGGCGAGATCGGCGATCGCGATATCCGCGACGGCGGTCTCGCAACCACTGCCCGCTCGCCCATCGAGACGGACGCGGAGGCGAACGAGGAGGACGACGGCGCCGATCGCGAGGACGAAAGCGCCGCAACCGGCTTCGACATCTTCGCCGGTCCTTCCTCGCAGCCCGCCCCGAACCGGGCACCGACGGCGAGCGCTTCGGACCCCGCATCCCCGGAGCAGGCGGGCGAAGCCGAGCCTCGCACCGTGGAGGCCAGCCAAAGCCTCCCGGGCGGCCGCGATCCGCTGGCGACAGGGGCTGTCGCGCCCCTCCCCGGCGATGCGGCGGGACCTGCCGCAAGACAGAACCCCCGTGCCCAGACCTTCGCGAACGCGCCTCTCCTGCCCGGAATTTCGGGCGAAGCGCTGCCGGTCGATTCGCTTCTGCGCACGGTCAGTCCGGCCCAGGCGATCGAGCGGATCGTGCGCCCGGCCGAAGCCGATCCCTTCGCGCCCGTGGGGCTCAGGGCCGGAAGCGTGCTGATCTATCCGGAACTCACCCAGCGGCTCGGCCTCTCCTCCAATCTCGAGCGGGAAGCCGGCGGCAAGGGCGGCGCATTCTCCGAGACGAGCCTCGAGATGCGCGCGCTCACCGACTGGGCGCGTCACGGAGCGGAACTCAACGCGCGCCTGACCTATCGGCGCAATTTCGCAGGGCGCGAGAAGGACGATCCGGAAGCCGCCGTCGACGGCCGGATCGATCTCGACCTCGGCGCACTCACCAGCGCGACGCTGCGCGGCGCCCTTAGCTATCGGCGGGAAAACGAACTCGATCCCGTCGTCGATGTCGGCGGGGCGACCCGGCCGGAAATCCTCACCAGTTCGCTCGGCGGCGAGATCAGCCACGAGTTCGGCCTCGGCACATTGACCGGCGGGGCGACGCTCGCGCGCGAACATTATCTCAGCAATGCGCCCGGCATTCCCGATCTCAGCTATACGACGGCGACCGCGAACCTGCGCGCCGGCTACGACCTGTCGCCGGCCCTGTCTCCCTTCGTGGAAGGCAGCCTCGGCAAACGCATCTTCGACGACGAGAACCGGATCGGCGGCGATGCGACGATCTCCTCGATCCGCACGGGGCTCGCCGTCGACATCGCGCAGAAGCTTCGCGGCGAGGTCGGGCTCGGCTATGCCTGGAACGCTCCCGAGAGCGGCGAGACGAGCAGCGCCCCGACGATCGACGCGAACCTGACATGGTCGCCCCGTCGCGGCACGGATATCGTCCTCGCCGCCCGCACCGCGTTCTCGCCCGAGGCAGGCGGCGGGTCGAGCATCGACTACGAGACGTCGATCGCCCTTCTCCACGCCGTCAACAACCATCTCGATCTCAACGGCTCGGTAAGGGCGATCGTCGAGACCGCCGACGATCTGCCGGCCGTAAGCTTCCAGGGATCGGATCCGTTCGGTCTCGCCGCCGAAGCCGGCTTCACCTACTGGATCAACCGGTCCCTCTCCCTCGTCGGCCTCTACGAATACGAACGTCGCTACGAGGCCCTCGACGAGAACGACTGGAGCGCCAACACCGTCAGCCTCGGCGTGCGAATGAGGCGCTGACGCCTCGTCGCGCCGACGCCTCTCGCATCACGGACCGGAGGCCGGACGGCAAATCCCGCGGGCCCTTGTGTTTCGGCCCGGTTCAGTCTCGCGGCTGAACCTCGTGCAGGAGGCGGTGAATGTCGTCGATGACCTTCTCGCGGATATCGGAGCGCCAGAGAGCGAAGGCGATATTGGCTTCGATGAAGCCTTCCGGCGAGCCGCAGTCGAAGGTCCGGCCCTTGAAGGGATGAGCCGCGAAGCTCTGCTCCTGGAACAGGGTCTGCATGCCGTCCGTCAACTGGATCTCGTTGCCGGCGCCGCGCTCCGTGCGCTCGAGAATCTTGAAGATCTCCGGCTGGAGAATGTAGCGGCCCGAAAGATAGAAGTTCGATGGCGCGTCCTTCGGATCGGGCTTTTCCACCATGCCGGTGATCTTGAACCCGGCGCCGACGTCCTCGCCCTTGCCGACGATGCCGTATTTGTCGGTCTCGCTCGGATCGCATTCCTCGACCGAGAGAACGTTGCCGCCGGTCTCGCTGTAGAGATCCATCATCGAGGCGAGGCAGCCCTTCTCGGCCTGCATGATCATGTCGGGAAGGAGCAGCGCGAAGGGCTCGTCGCCGACGAGCTCGCGGGCGCACCACACGGCATGGCCGAGGCCGAGCGGCGCCTGCTGGCGCGTGAAGCTCGTGGTGCCGGGTGCGGGCTGGAGGTCGTTGAGGATCTTCAGCCGGTCCGTCTTGCCCTTCTCGGCAAGGCTCGTCGCAAGCTCCATCTGGATGTCGAAATAGTCCTCGATGACCTCCTTCGAGCGCCCCGTCACGAAGATCATGTGCTCGATGCCGGCCTCGCGGGCCTCGTCGACCACATACTGGATGATGGGCCGGTCGACGACGGTCAGCATCTCCTTCGGGATCGACTTGGTGGCCGGCAGGAACCGCGTTCCAAGCCCTGCGACGGGAAATACGGCTTTGCGGACGCGCTTCATCGATCGAACTCCGGATGGCGGTGGCACAGGTCGGGTTCAAGAATAGTCTTTTCGCGCGAAAGGCAACACTGTCCGAATTTCGCCGGAAAAGATGGTTATCGACCCCGGGGGATGGATGAGAACCCGCTCGAACGGGACTTCACGGCCACCATGGTGAACGAAACGTTAACGGTCTTGAGCGATCGTCTCGTTTCACGACCGGATCAACGAGGGGACCGCGCAGTCATGAAGTATTTCACACGTCTTTCGTCACGACTTGCAGCGGTGGCCGGTGCAGCAGCGGTCGGGTTCGCGCTCACGCTGGCCCCGGGCACGGCCCGGGCCGATGCAGGCTTCCAGCGCTGGATCCAGTCCTTCGAGAACACCGCCGCCCAGAGCGGCGTGCGGCGGGACGTCTATCGCCGGGCGTTCGCGGGCGTCACCTCGCCCGATCCAGACGTTCTGGAAAAGGCCCGCTACCAGCCCGAATTCCAGTCCAAGGTCTGGGACTATATCGACAACCGCGTCAACGACATGCAGGTGCAGACGGGCCAGGCCTACCGGCAGCAGCTCTCCGGCTGGCTCGACCGGATCGAGAGCCGCTTCGGCGTCGACCGGGACATCCTGCTCGCCATCTGGTCGATGGAGACCGATTACGGCCGGATCCTCCAGCGCGACGACGTGATGAAGAGCCTGCCGCGCTCGCTCGCCACCCTCGCCTATCAGGACCAGCGCCGCGCGAAATTCGCCCGCCAGCAGCTCATCGCGGCCCTGAAGATCGTCCAGGACGGCCATATCAAGCCGAACGAACTGATCAGCTCCTGGGCCGGTGCCATGGGTCACACCCAGTTCATTCCGACGAGCTACCGGGCCTATATGGCCGACATGGACGGCGACGGGCACGCCAATATCTGGGAATCCGTTCCCGATGCGCTGGCGACCGCTGCGAACCTCCTCGCCAAGAACGGCTGGCAGACCGGCAAGACCTGGGGCTACGAGGTGCGCGTGCCGGCGCAGTATCGCGGCGGCAAGCTGGAGCGTGACAACCGCTCGATCAGCCAATGGGCCTCGCTCGGCTTCACGCGGGCCGACGGACGGCCGCTGCCCAATATCGGCGACCGGGCGAACCTCGTGCGCATGGCCGGCGATTCCGGCCCGGCCTTCCTGATGATGAAGAACTTCTTCGTGCTGAAGTCCTACAACAATGCCGACAAATACGCCCTCGCCGTCGGCATGCTGGGTGACCGGATCGGCGGCTTCAGCGGCCTCGTGAACGACTGGCCGCGAGGCTATACGCCGCTCTCGATGGACGAACGCTTCGAGCTGCAGAAGCGCTTGGCGTCGAGGGGCCTATATGACGGTAAGATCGATGGTAAGATCGGCTCCGGATCGAAGGGCGCAATCATCGCGGTCCAGTCTCGGGCGGGCCTTCCCCAGGACGGAAACCCGTCCAAGGAAGTGCTGAACTACCTGCGGCAGAACTGACGTCGCGCACGCGGCGAGGACGGCATGCGCCAGGCATCGGCGCGTGCCTTCACCGAGGAGACCACGCATGACGGCAACGGCGACGGCAAGGCATCGTGACATCGCAGCCCGGCGGCCATCGCTGCGCGCGGTGACGGCGCTCCTCGCCTTCGTGATTGCCGTCACGGCCGTCCTGCCTGACGGACGCGCCTATGCGCAGCAGCGGCCCAAGACCATCGTCGAGATGCTGTTCGGCCAAGGCAACCGGTCCGTCGAGACCCGCCCGACGGTCAGGAAGCGCGTGATCCGCAAGAAGAAGCGCATCAGCAATCCGCGCGCGCGGCCCGAGGCGAGCCGTTCGGCGAGCCGCAAACCGGCCGCCTCGCGCCCGTCTTCCTCGGCTGCCAAGCGCACCGGCACGGCAGCCGGCGCGACGGGAGCTGCGGCCGCAGCGTCCGGCGCGGCGGCCGGGGCCTCCGCCCCCATCGACAAGAACGCCGACGCCAAGACCATTCTCGTCGTCGGCGACTTCCTGGCCGATGGCCTCGCCGATGGCCTGTCGGCCCAGTATGCCGATGACGAGATGATTGAGGTCGTGGCCCGCACGAACGGCTCGTCGGGCCTCGTGCGGCAGGATTTCTACGATTGGCCGGCAGAGCTCGGCCCCTTGATCGACGAGATCGAACCCGACGTCCTGACCGTCATGATCGGCGCGAACGACCGCCAGCCGATGAAGCTCTCGGGCGGCATCCTTGCCGTGCGTTCGGATGGTTGGACGGCCGAATACGAAAAGCGCGCGACCGATCTGGCGCGGGTCGCCGAGGAGAAGAACGTCCCGGTGATCTGGATCGGCATGCCCTCGTTCAAATTCGATGCGATGAGCGAGGACATGGTCTTCCTCAACGACATCTACAAACGGGCGGCCGAGCGGGTTTCGGGCGAATTCGTCAGCGTTTGGGACGGCTTCGTCGACGAGGCGGGGGGCTTCGTCTATTCGGGCCCCGACATCAACGGCCAGAACGCACGTCTGCGCGCTGGCGACGGCATCGCAATGACGGAAGCGGGCAAGGAAAAGCTCGCCTTCTTCGCCGAAAAGGCTCTCTCCCGTGTGCTCGGCGAGATCTCCCCGCAGGTCGCCCTCGGCGAGGAGGCCCTGTCCACCATGCAGCTTCCGCCGGCAACGAACGCCGCCAATGCGGCGGTTGCCGCGCCCATCGCGCTCGGCGATCTCAGCCAGTCGGGCAGTGACGACCTTCTGGGCACGCAGCCCGCGGGCTCGCCCTTCGCCTTCGAACCATCCCCGCGCGACCGTCTCGTCCTCAAGGGAGACCAGATGGCCAGCCAGGACGGGCGCGCCGACAACTTCGCCTGGAATACCAAGACCGACGCCCTGCGCACCGACCCGCCGGTGCTCTATCGCGGCACGATCGATCTGAAGACGATCACCGAGGGTTCCGGCATCGAGCCTCCGCCCGAAATGCCGAACATCTTCGACGCGATCATCGAGGACTGGAAGAGCGAGGAGACGGCACCCGGCGAGACCGCTCGCTGAGATCGGTCAGCAAAAAGCCGCAACCTCGACAGGCGAGGCTGCGGCATTCTTTCATGCATCGACGGGCAGTACCCTGACTGGCGCCCTGGTCCCGCTCCGGGATATCCCCGGCACCCGTCGCCAATCGCGAGTCTCTGGTCTCGGGTCGCGGAGACGTTTCCTCCAGGCCAGACCGAAGGAACGTCCACGGGACGTCCCCTCGCCCATTCCGGATATTGTCGCCTCAGCGCGGCAGCGTGGTCTTTCCCATGAGATCGAGATCGATCGCGCGTGCCGCCTGACGGCCTTCGCGGATCGCCCAGACCACCAGCGACTGGCCACGACGCACGTCGCCGGCGCTGTAGACCTTGTCGACCGACGTTCTGTAGCCCTGATCGTCCGCCGCGACGGCGACATTGCCGCGCCTGTCCTTGGTGGTCTTCAGGCGGTCGCCGAGCTCGGAGAGGACACCGGTCTCGAAGGGACCGGCGAACCCGATGGCGATGAAGGCGAGATCGGCCTTGATGATGAATTCGGTGCCCTCGATCGGCTTGCGGTTCTCGTCCACCTCGGCGCATTTCACACCGGTGAGAACGCCGTCCTCGCCGACGAAGTCGAGCGTGGCGACCTGGAAGTCGCGCACCGCGCCCTCGGCCTGGCTGGAGGAGGTGCGCATCTTGGTCGCCCAATAGGGCCACACCGTCAGCTTGTCTTCGCGCACCGGGGGCTTGGGACGGATGTCGAGCTGGGTCACCTTGACCGCACCCTGGCGGAAGGCCGTGCCCACGCAGTCCGACGCCGTATCGCCGCCGCCGACCACGACGACGTGCTTGCCGCCGGCCCAGATATCCTCTTCCGGCCATCCGGTGGACGCGATATTCTCGCGGCCGACACGCCGGTTCTGCTGAACGAGATAGGGCATCGCGTCATAGATGCCTGAGAGGCCGTGATCGGGAATGCCGGAGGCGCGCGGCGTCTCGGCACCGCCGCAGTAGAGCACCGCGTCGTATTCGGCCATCAGCGATTCGACGCTCTTGTCGACGCCGATATTGACGCCGCAGAGGAAGCGGACGCCTTCGGCCTCCATCTGCTCGACGCGGCGGTCGATATAGTGCTTCTCCATCTTGAAGTCGGGAATGCCGTAGCGCATCAGCCCGCCCGGGCGCGACTCGCGCTCGTAGAGATGGACGTCGTGGCCGGCACGCGCGAGCTGCTGGGCGGCCGACATGCCGGCCGGTCCCGAACCGATGATCGCAACGGTCTTGCCGGTCTTCTCACGCGGCGGCTGCGGCTTGATCATGCCGAGCTCGTAGGCCTTGTCGGCCAGCGCCTGCTCCACCGTCTTGATGGCGACCGGCACGTCCTCGAGGTTCAGCGTGCAGGCTTCCTCGCAAGGGGCCGGGCAGATGCGCCCGGTGAATTCGGGGAAGTTGTTGGTGGAATGGAGGTTGCGGATCGCAGCCTCCCAGTCGCCCTGATAGACGAGGTCGTTCCAGTCCGGGATCTGGTTGTGGATCGGGCAGCCCGTCGGCCCGTGGCAGTAGGGAATCCCGCAATCCATGCAGCGGGCCGCCTGCTTGGCGACCTCGGGCTCGGACATCGGCAGGGTGAATTCCTTGAAATGCCGGATACGGTCCGAGGCCGGCTGATATTTCGGCGTCTGACGATCGATTTCGAGAAAGCCGGTGACCTTACCCATTCCCCACCTCTATCCAACCTGCATGCTGCCGCGATGCGCTGCGAAACGCCTCTTCGGATCTCTTCTAAAATGATTTTCCCGCCGGCGTCAGCCCCGCAGCCAATTCTCGGCGCGACAGGGGGAATGCGACGGGATGCTCATGCGTTGTCTGTCATCAAAACAGCGCCAAATGCAAGCGCCGGAGCCGCCTGAGCCTTATGTCGTGGCCGAATGAGTGCCGATAGGCCGCAGACGCGGTCGAAATGCCCTGCCCGGCCCTGTCTCCGCGAACGGCACTTCCTGCCGACGGGCGCACACCCGCCGACGCACCCGCGAACACGAAAAGGCCCGCTCGCGGCGGGCCTCGTCCTGTATCGGGAGTTGAAGACGGATCGTCCTCCGCTTTGCCTGCGCGGCGATCAGATCTCGGTCGCCTTGAAGCTCTCGCGATTGGAGATGAGCGCCCACCAGTCGGACAGGCCGTCCACCTCGGTCATGAACTCGTCCTTGTGGGGCGTCTTGCAGATATAGGCGACGAGCGGCGCCAGATAGAGATCGGCGATGGAGATCTGCTCGCCGGCGAGATACTGGTCCGAACCCTTGATCTTCATCAGCTGCGTCAGCGCGTGCTTGGCGTCCTTGATACCCTTCTCATGGGCCGCATCGTCCTTGCCGCCGACGAAATCGGGGAAGAGGTGATAGCCGACGACGCCTCCGACGACCGGGCCATAGGTGTAGGAGTCGACGATGCTCGTCACCATGTCCATGCGCGCACGGCTCTTCGGATCGGACGGAACGAGCGCGATTCCGGGCAGCAGCGTGTCGAGATACTGGCAGATCGCCGGCGTCTCGATGATGCGGAAGCCCTTGTGGTCGAGAACCGGCACCTTGCCGAAGGGATGACGTTCGAGATGCTCCTCGCTCTTGGGCTCGCCCTCGAGCACGTTCACCGGAACCTGCTCGTAATTGCCGCCGTGCTTTTCGGCGAACACCATCTTGACGGTGCGCACATAGGTGGATCCGTCGAAACCCCAGAGCTTGTAATCGGCCATCGTCTTTTTGTCCTTCCTTGCTGAACGATTCACGTGAAACCGGCGAAGTGAACGCCGCTTCCGGTCCCGTAACTAGGCAGGCTTGGCGATTATGCGATGGGCGAGCGTGCCCAGAAGGCACAATCGCGGCCTTCGAAACGAAGAACCCCGGATCGCGGGCGGGCGATCCGGGGCTCCGGAAAGACGTGAGGAAGCGGCTTATTCGGCCGCGACGCCCATTTTCATACGCTCCATTTCCTGAAGGGCCCGGCGATACTCGACCGGCATCACCTTCACGAATTTCGGACGGTAGTGCTCCCAGTCGTCGAGCATCTGCTTGGCCCGGGCCGAGCCCGTATAGTGCAGATGGTTCGAAATCAGCTGGAAGAGGCGCTCGTCGTCGTGCCGCGTCATGTCGGAGGAGACGTCGACGCGGCCCTTGTGCTGCAGATCGCCGCCGTGATGGTGCAGCTTCTCCAGGAGGTCGTCCTCCTCGGGAACGGGCTCCAGATCGACCATCGCCATGTTGCAGCGCTCGGAGAAGTCGCCGGCCTCGTCGAAGACATAGGCGACGCCGCCCGACATGCCCGCGGCGAAGTTGCGTCCCGTCTGGCCGAGAATGACCACGACACCACCGGTCATGTATTCGCAGCCATGATCGCCGACGCCCTCGACCACCGCGATGGCGCCCGAATTGCGCACCGCGAAGCGCTCGCCGGCAACGCCCCGGAAATAGCACTCGCCCGAGATCGCGCCGTAGAGGACCGTGTTGCCGACGATGATCGACTCCTCGGGGACGATCCGTGCGTTCGGATCGGGCTTGACGATCAGGCGGCCGCCCGAAATGCCCTTGCCGACATAGTCGTTGGCCTCGCCCGACAGCTCGAAGGTGATCCCCCGGGCGAGGAACGCCCCGAAGCTCTGGCCGGCGGTGCCCGACAGCTTCACCCTGATCGTGTCGTCGCGCAGGCCCTTGAGGCCGAAGCGCTTGCAGACCTCGCCCGAGAGCATGGCACCGGCCGAACGGTCCACGTTGATGATCTTCGTCTCGATCTCGACGGGCTGGCGCGAGGCGAGCGCCGGCTCGGCCTCGGCGATAAGCTTGCGATCGAGAACATCGTCGATCGGATGCTTCTGGCGCTGGGTCCAGCGCAGCTCCTCGGCTTCGGCCTGCGGCTTGAAGAAGACGTTCGCGAAATCGAGCCCGCGCGCCTTCCAGTGCTCGATCACCTCCCGCTTGTCGAGCCAGTCGGACTGGCCGATCAGCTCGGAGAGGGAGCGGACGCCCATCTCGGCCATGAGCAGACGAACTTCCTCGGCCACGTAGAAGAAGAAGTTCACCACATGCTCGGGCGCGCCCTTGAAGCGCTGGCGCAGGACCGGGTCCTGGGTCGCCACGCCCACCGGGCAGGTGTTGAGATGGCACTTGCGCATCATGATGCAGCCGGCCGCGATCAGCGGCGCGGTGGAGAAGCCGAACTCGTCCGCCCCGAGCAGCGCGCCGACGATGACGTCGCGGCCGGTGCGAAGGCCGCCGTCCACCTGCAGGCAGATGCGCGAGCGCAGACCGTTGAGGACGAGGGTCTGCTGGGTTTCGGCAAGGCCCATCTCCCACGGGCTGCCCGCGTGCTTGATGGAGGTGAGCGGCGAGGCGCCGGTTCCCCCGTCATAGCCGGAGATCGTCACGTGATCGGCGCGCGCCTTGGCGACGCCCGCCGCGACCGTACCGCAGCCGACCTCCGAGACGAGCTTGACCGAGATGTCGGCCGCCGGATTGACGTTCTTCAGATCGTAGATCAGCTGGGCCAGATCCTCGATCGAGTAGATGTCGTGATGGGGCGGCGGCGAGATGAGGCCGACGCCCGGCGTCGAGAAGCGCACCTTGGCGATGGTCGCATCGACCTTGTGGCCGGGAAGCTGGCCGCCCTCGCCGGGCTTTGCCCCTTGCGCGATCTTGATCTGCAGCATGTCGCCGTTGACGAGATATTCCGTCGTCACGCCGAACCGGCCCGAAGCGATCTGCTTGATCGCCGAGCGCTCGGGATTGGGCGTGCCGTCCGGCAGGGCCGAGAAGCGATCGGGCTCCTCGCCGCCCTCGCCCGTGTTCGACTTGCCGCCGATGCGGTTCATCGCCTTGGCGAGCGTCGTATGGGCCTCGCGCGAGATGGAGCCGAAGGACATGGCCCCGGTCACGAAGCGGCGCACGATGTCCTTGGCCGGTTCGACCTCGTCGAGCGGCACCGGCTTGCGCCCCTTCTCCTCCGCGCTCTTGATGCGGAAGAGCCCGCGAATGGTCTGCTGCTCGGTGCTCGCCTCGTTCACCTGGCGCGCATAGTCCTCGTAGCGCTCCCAGGAATCGGTGCGCACGGCATGCTGCAGGGTCGCAACGTTGTCCGGCGTCCACATGTGCTTCTCGCCGCGGATGCGATAGGCGTATTCGCCGCCGACGGCGAGCGAACGGGCGAGGACCGGATCGTCGGAGAAGGCCGCCGCATGGCGCGTGGCGCTCTCGCGTGCCACTTCCTCCAGGCCGATGCCCTCGATCTGCGTCGCCGTGCCCGTGAAGTAGCGCGCGACGAAGCTGGAATTCAGCCCGATGATGTCGAAGATCTGGGCGCCGCAATAGGACTGGTAGGTCGAGATGCCCATCTTGGACATGACCTTCAGGATGCCCTTGCCGATCGCCTTGATGTAGCGCGTCACGACCTCGGTCGCGTCCACCTCCGGCGGGAAGTCGCCGCGCTGGTGCATGGCGAGCAGGGTGTCGAAGGCGAGATAGGGGTTGATCGCCTCGGCGCCGTAGCCGGCGAGACAGGCGAAGTGATGCACCTCGCGCGGCTCGCCCGATTCGATGACGAGGCCGGCCGCGGTGCGCAAGCCCTTGCGGATCAGGTGATGGTGCACGGCCGCGCAGGCGAGCAGCGCCGGGATCGGCAGGCGATCGGGACCCACCTGCCGGTCGGACAGGATGATGATGTTGTAGCCGCCGATGACGGCCGCTTCGGACCGCTCGCACAGGCGCTCGAGCGCCCCCTCCATGCCGCCCGCCCCTTGCGAGGCCGGATAGGTCATGTCGATCGTCTTGGTGTCGAACCGATCCTCGGTATGGCCGATATTGCGGATCTTCTCGAGATCGCCATTGGTCAGGATCGGCTGGCGCACCTCGAGGCGCTTCTTGCGCGAGGAGCCTTCCAGATCGAAGATGTTCGGGCGCGGGCCGATGAAGGAGACGAGGCTCATGACGAGTTCCTCGCGGATCGGATCGATCGGCGGGTTCGTCACCTGGGCGAAGTTCTGCTTGAAATAGGTGTAGAGGAGCTTGGCCTCGGACGACATCGCCGAGATCGGCGTGTCGGTGCCCATGGAGCCGATGCCCTCCTGGCCGGTGGTCGCCATCGGCGCCATCAGGCCGCGGGTGTCCTCGATCGTGTAGCCGAAAGCCTGCTGGCGGTCGAGCAGGGAGACGTCCGAACGCGAGGCGCGCGGGGCGACCGGCTTCAGCTCTTCCAGGATGATCTGGGTGTTCTTGACCCACTCGCCATAGGGATTGGCCTCGGCCATCTCCCGCTTGACCTCCTCGTCGGAGACGATGCGGCCCTTCTCCAGATCGATGAGCAGCATGCGGCCCGGCTGGAGACGCCACTTGCGCACCACCTTGGACTCGTCGATCGCGAGCGTGCCGGCTTCGGAGGCCATGATGATCAGGTCGTCGTCCGTCACCACGTAGCGGGCCGGGCGAAGGCCGTTGCGGTCCAGCGTCGCACCGATCTGGCGCCCGTCGGTGAAGGCGACCGCGGCCGGTCCGTCCCACGGCTCCATGAGAGCTGCGTGATACTCGTAGAAGGCCTTTGTCTCGCGCGACATCTGCTTGTTGCCGGCCCAGGCCTCGGGGATCAGCATCATCATCGCATGGGCGAGCGGATAGCCGCCCTCGACGAGGAATTCGAGCGCGTTGTCAAAGCAGGCGGTGTCGGACTGGCCCTCGTAGGAGATCGGCCAGAGCTTGGAGATGTCGTTGCCGAAGAGCTCCGAATCGACCGAGGCCTGGCGGGCCGCCATCCAGTTCACATTGCCGCGCAGCGTGTTGATCTCGCCGTTATGGGCGACCATGCGATAGGGATGCGACAGCTTCCAGGAGGGGAAAGTGTTGGTCGAGAAGCGCTGATGGACGAGGGCGAGCGCGGATTCGAAGCGCTCGTCCTTCAGGTCGGCATAGTAGTCGCCGAGCTGATAGGCGAGGAACATGCCCTTGTAGACGATCGTGCGGCAGGACAGGGAGACCGGATAGAAGCCCTGGTCGCGGCCGTCTTCCTCGGCCTGCACCCGGTTCGAGATGACCTTGCGCACGATGTAGAGCTTGCGCTCGAACTCGTCCTCGCTCGCGATCTCCGCCGGGCGGGCGATGAAGAGCTGCTTGTGCACCGGCTCGGTCGCGACGATTTCCGGCGCGGTGGAGAGAGAGGCGTTGGAGACCGGCACCTTGCGCCAGCCGATCAGCGACAGACCCTCCGACTGGATCGACTCTTCGACGATCTCGACGATGCGCGCGCGCAGCGCCTCGTCGCGCGGCATGAAGAGGTGGCCGACGCCGTAATGGCCGGGCTCGGGCAGTTCGATGCCCTCTTCACCCATCACCGCCTTGAAGAAGCCGTGAGGGATCTGCACGAGCATGCCCGCGCCGTCGCCCATCAGCGGGTCGGCGCCCACCGCGCCGCGATGGGTCAGGTTCTCGAGGATCTCGAGACCCTTGGAGACGATCGAATGGGACTTGGCGTTCTTCATATGCGCGATGAAGCCGACGCCGCAGGCATCGTGCTCGTTGCGCGGATCGTAGAGGCCGGCGCGCGAGGGGCGGGCCGGATCGAACGGGACGGCGGTCGAAGGGGTCGTCGTCACGGCGGCCGAAGCGCCGAGTTCGAGGGATGGCGTCCTGTTCGTCATCGCGTCGTCGTCCTCTCTTCGCGCGGCAAGCGGCCGGCGCGTCTATCGTCAATCATGTCGATGGCTGCCGCGACCTTCCCCATCCTCATGGGTCGGCCGCGAATGGTCCCATCCGCCGGAGGGCCCGTGCACGGAAAGCCCTGTCGCTCCCGCCGGACCCGTCGTCAGGCATGTCGGCGCCGTTGCGACCGGCCCCTGATTTATGGCAGCAATGCTGTCCTATTAGCGGCAATATGCCAGATGCGCAAGATAGCGGCAAGCCGACCCATTGCCGCTCCGTCGCCGGGCAGCCCTCGCTCTGTCAGCGGAAACTTGCACGGATCGCCGGGCCACGATAGGGCCACGGCATGATCTTCGCATCCGACAACTGGTCCGGCGCTCATCCCGCCATCAACGAGGCAATGGCGCGCGAGAGCGCCGGCATGGCCGCGGCCTATGGCGAGTCCGTGCTCGACAAGGCGGTGGAAAAGCGCTTCGACGAGATCTTCGAGCGCAAGGTCGCCGTGTTCTTCGTCGGCACCGGCACGGCCGCCAACTCTCTCGCCTTTGCCGCCGTCAACCGTCCGGGCGGCGTGGTGCTGTGCCATCGCGAGGCGCATGTGATCGAGGACGAATGCGGCGCGCCCGAATTCTTCACCCACGGCGCGCGCATGGCGCCCGTCGACGGCGCGAACGGCAAGATCGATCCGGACAATCTGAGGCGCGAACTCGCCCGCTTCAAACCCGATTTCGTCCATGCCGGCCAGCCCATGGCGGTGACGATCAGCCAGCCGGGCGAAGCCGGAACCCTCTATTCGGCAGCCGAGATCGAGGCGATCGCCGCGATCACGCACGAGCGCGGACTGGCGCTCCACATGGATGGCGCGCGCTTTGCCAACGGCCTCGTGGCGGACGGTCGCTCGCCGGCCGACATGACATGGCGGCACGGCGTCGACATCCTCTCCTTCGGCGCGACGAAGAACGGATGCTGGTGCGCCGAGGCCGTCGTCTTCTTCGATCCCGCCAAGGCCGAGCAGTTCCGCTATATCCGCAAGCGCGGCGCCCAGCTCTTCTCCAAGACCCGTTTCGTCGCCGCCCAGTTCATGGCCTATCTGGAGAACGGCCGCTGGCTGGACATGGCAGCCGACGCCAACCGTATGGCGGACAGGTTGCGGGCCGGTCTCGACGCCTCCGCCGCCGGCCGGCAGGCCTGGCCGACGCGCTCGAACGAGATCTTCGCGGTCTTTCCGCGCGAGACGGCAGAGCGGCTGCGCGCCGGTGGGGCCGTCTTCTACGACTGGAACGCCCCCCATTCCATGCACAACATCACCGGCCCCGACGAAAGCCTTGTGCGCCTCGTGACCTCCTGGTCGACGAGCGAGGCGGATGTCGATCAATTCCTGGCCCTTCTCGGAACCCTCTGATCCACCCACGGATTGCCTCTTCGATCCGCCTCGAAAGACGGGTCCGACAAAGAAGAGGAGGCTTTCGATGTCGACCAGTGCATTCGAACAGGGCAAGCTCGCCTATCGGGCCAATCTGCCGATGTCGGCCTGCGAATATCCGCAGGGCTCCGATTTCAGAACCCAGTGGATGGCAGGCTGGACCCATTGCCAGCGAACAGACGAAGCTCGCGGCCATGCGGAACCGGCCTCGGACATGATGGCCGATGTGGCACGTCGGCGCATGCGCGCCTCGAACGTGCCTCGGCAGAGCTGACCATCGAGACCGCCCGGTCTCCGAAAGCGAGATCGGGCGGTCTTGAGGCCGGAAGCCGTTCCCTCGCGGACGCCAGAAAAGCCCGCCCAACAGAATACGGCGCCCCTTTCGGGACGCCGTCCAATCATCAGAGTCTGAACGGAGGATCAGGCCGCTTCGGTGTCGATCGCCTTGGCGTTCTGATTGCCGACGCTCTGGATCTCGATCTTGCGCGGCTTCATCGCCTCGGGAATGACCCGCTTCAGTTCCACGTGGAGCAGCCCGTTCTTGAGGCTGGCGCCGCGGACCTCGACGTGATCGGCGAGTTGGAAGCGACGCTCGAAGGCGCGCCCGGCAATGCCGCGATGCAGGTATTCCACCGACTGATCGGCTTCCGTCTCGGCCTTCTCGCCCTTCACGGTCAGCGTGTTCTCACGCGATTCGATGAAGAGTTCGGCCTCGGAGAAGCCCGCCACCGCCATGGTGATGCGGTAGTCGTTCTCGGCGGTCCGTTCGATATTGTAGGGGGGATAGGTCTGGCCACCCTCCGGCTGCGAGACATTGTCGAGCATCGAGAAGAGACGATCGAAGCCGACGGTCGAGCGATAGAGGGGAGCGAAGTCAACGTGACGCATGGATGTTCTCCTGAAGAAGCAACGATTTGCGTGAATGTCGAACCGATCCGAAGCGCCCCATTGAGGCGACGCTGTCCGGTCCGTGGCCCCTTTCGGCGGCCACGATCCAAAGATGGTTTTTCGCATTTTGCCGTTCAAGAGATCGCGGCGACGATGCGAGCGGATTTTTTTCGGGAGGGCCAAAATTTCTTTCGAACCCGGGGCGCGCTCCCGTCACTCGTATAAGAAGCTGATCGTACTGCCCGATTTCACCCCGGCTGTCGCAAACCTGAACTCTGGATGAACGACGGCGTCTGCTTTCGTTCACTTCTTCTCAAGCATGGTCGATCCGCAACGAGGGGAACGCGTCGACGTCGCCCATTCGCTCGCTATATTGATAAGGCAGGCGTATCGCCTTTTGATTCGCATACGGTTCGCAAGCGCCTCGCGCCCGAACCGATCCAAACCGGTCGCAGCGTCCCGTCCCTTCCGCTGTGGCCGTCAGAGCCGGAGGATTCCTCAGGAGGATCTTCCGGCTCGCCCTTCTCCTCAGATCGACATCGGCCCGGCATTTCTTCTCGCCCCCGGGATCGGCGGTCTTTGACGGCCGCGCGCCCGGCACGCTATGAGGTCTGGGACCGCCTGCCGGCTCCGCGAGAAACCGGATGCCGCCCGCCATTTCCGCCCGGAACCCCCATGTCGCAAGCTGATACACCCGCAGGGTTCGTGGAGATCCCTGGCAATCCGCCGCCGCCCAATCTCGTCGCCAAGCTCGTGACGACGCCCGATGGCCTGGAACTGCGCTGCGCGATCTCGCGTCCGCACGGTGCCTCGCGCGGCACGATCCTCGTTCTTCAGGGGCGGAACGAGACGATCGAGAAGTATTTCGAGACGATGGCCGATCTCAACGGCCGCGGCTTCACCGTGGCGACCTTCGACTGGCGCGGCCAGGGCGCGTCCGAGGCGCGCGCGCCCAAGCCCGGCGAGAGGGAAAGCGCGTCTGTCGAAGACGGCCGGCGGCTCGGCCATGTGCGCGGCATGGCCGGTTATCGCATCGATCTCGAATGCGTCATGAAGAGTCTGGTGCTGCCGGACTGCCGCCCGCCCTACAGCGTCCTTGCCCATTCCATGGGTGGGCTCGTCGCCCTGTCGGCGAGCGATGTCCTCTCCAACAGGATCGAGCGCATGGTGTTGAGCGCTCCGCTCGTCGCCCTGCCCGGACGCACGATCACGAAAAGGCTCGTGCGTGGCTTCTCACTCGGCGCCCGGCTTGCAGGCTTCGGGCGGTTTCCCGTCCGTCGCAACGCCCTGCCCGGTGCCGTCGGCACGCCGCCCGACAATCCGCTGACCAGCGATCCCCGGCGATTCGATCGCAATCGTCGTCTGGCGACGACATATCCCTCGCTCTTCCTCGGCGCGCCGACCTTTTCCTGGGTCGCGGCGATGACGGGCGCGATGGCCCGTCTCGAGCGCTCGGCGGTGATCGCGCGATACGGCATTCCGACGCTGTTCGTGTGCGCGGGCGCCGACCGCGTGGTCTCGACGAAGGCGGCCGAGCGGCTCGCCTGGCGGATGCGCTCGGCATCGAGCCTCAGCCTGCCGGGCGCGCGGCACGAGCTTCTGCAGGAAAGCGACCGGTACAGGCTGCCGCTTCTTGCGGCGCTCGAAACCTTCTTCGAGCCCTCGATGCCGATGCCGGAGGCCGGACATCGCCCCGAGGACGCCGGCGATGCCGCCGACGGGAAACAGGCGCCGGCAAGGCCGGCGGAGTTCGCCTGACGGCCCTTCGAGGGTTGCCGCAGCCTCGCCAGCGCCGGGCGCTTCAGGACCCGCTCATCCGGTCCATGATGTCGAGGGCGGCCGGGGCGAGAATGATGACGAGCAGCACCGGCAGGAAGAAGACGATCATCGGCACCGTCAGCTTCGGCGGCAGGGCGGCGGCCTTCTTCTCGGCCGCGTTCATGCGCAGATCACGGTTTTCCTGCGCCATCGTCCTCAAGGCCGAACCAACGGGCGTTCCGTAGCGCTCGGCCTGGGTCAGCGCGGTCATCGTGGCGCGCACGCCGTCGAGATCGGTGCGGGCGATGAGGTTCTCGTAGGCGGTCCGGCGGTCGGGAAGATAGGACAGCTCGGCGCAGGTCAGCATCATCTCCTCGGCAAGCGGCACCGACTGGACGCCGATCTCCTCGGCGACCTTGCGGAAGGCCGCTTCGATGGATTTGCCGGCCTCGACGCAGATGAGAAGCAGGTCGAGCGCATCGGGCCAGGCGCTCTGGATCGAGGCCTGACGCTTGGCCGCGGCATTGCGCAGATAGACCACCGGCAGGACGAAGCCGATATAGGCGAAGATCAGGCAGGCGATGAGCCGCATCAGCGGCGGCTTTTCGGCGAGAAGACCCGCGCCGTAGATGCCCGCGAGCGCGGCCGCGAACAGAAGACTGGCAAGCGAGATGCGCGCGAACAGGAACAGGGTGAGGTGACGCTGGGACCGGAAGCCCGCGACGCGAAGCTGGTTGGTCGTCGCATCGTCGACGAGGGCCTTCTTCAGGTTCAGCGATTCCACGACCCGGGCCGCAAAGCCCCGCTCCTCGGTCTGCCGAAGTCCGCGCTTGCCCTGCGCGCGTTCGCTGCCGAGACGTGCGCGCTCGCGCGCCCTCACCTCCTCGCGCTCCAAGGCCACCGACTTCATGCGGCCCTGCAAGCGGTTGCGGGCCATCTGCGGCAGGATGACGGCGAGAAGGCTCGCGAAGATCGCAAGCGACAGCACGATGCTGAAAAAGGTTTCAGGTCTGATGCCGATGATCGCGAAGACGCCCTGCACGTCGCGCTCCTTCCCTGCTTGCCGAATATGTGAGGCCGACTTGCGCCGGCCGATGATCCCGAAAGGCCGCTCGCGCCCCTAGACGTCGAAATTGATCATCCGCCGCATCACGAGGATGCCGGTCGCCATCCAGAGGCCGCAGCCCAGGAGGATGATGTTGCCGCGCGCATCATGAAAGAGTGCGGAGAGATAGTCGGGCGCCGTGAAATGGATCATCAGCGCCACGCAGACCGGGATCGCGCCGATGATGGTGGCGGACGCCTTGGCCTCCATCGAGACCGCATCGATCTTCTGGCGCATCCTGCGGCGATCGCGCAGCACGCGCGAGAGATTGCCGAGGGCCTCGGAGAGATTGCCGCCGGCCTGGGCCTGGATGGTGATGACGATGGCGAAGAAGTTCGTCTCGGGCAGCGGGATCTGGTTGTAGAGCCGCTCGCAGGCCTCGCCGAGCGGGACGCCGACCTGCTGGGCCTCGATGATCTTGCGAAACTCGCCGGCGACCGGCTCGGGAACGTCGCTGACGACGGTGCGCAGGGTGTCGTTGAGTGGAAGGCCCGCCTTCACGCCGCGCACGATGAGATCGATCGCCGTCGGGAAATGGTTGGAGAACGCCTTGATCCGCGCCGCCTTGCGCCGGGCGAGGAAGACGCGCGGAAGACCGAGGCCGGCCACGATGCCGATCCCGATCGCAAAGAGCAGCGGAATGCCGAACAGGAGGACGACGAAGCCCGTGACGAAGCCCGCCGCCGCCGAGACGAGACGGAAGGAGCGCGCCGAGATCTTCAGACCGCACTGCTTGAGGGTCTGCTCGAGCGACAGCTTCTGCCCCTTGAAGCCGCGCTCGCGCACGCGGTTCTCCATGTCCTTGAGATTGTTCTGCAGGGTCTTTCGGCGCTTGGCCTGTTCCTGCAGCCGGTCGCGGACCTGCCCGGCGCGCGCGCGCGCGGCCTCGTCGCGCGAATAGACGGTCTTGCGTTCCGTCACGCGCTTGTTGTTGGCGATCTTCGGCTGGAGGATCGCATAGGTCACGCCGCCGACCGCGATGGTCGACAGGACGACGAAGAGGAGGACCGCGAGGGGGCTCACCGGAAGGTTCCTTCCGGCTCGGCGCCCTGGCTCGCGTCGAGGGCGGCGGCGAGACGCTTTTCCTCGCCGAAATAACGCGCCTTGTCCCAGAACCGGGGACGACCGATGCCGGTCGAGCGATGCTTGCCGATCAGCTTGCCGTTCACGTCCTCGCCGAGGATGTCGTAGACGAAGAGATCCTGGGTGATGATGACGTCGCCTTCCATGCCGATCACTTCCGTGATGTGCGTGATGCGGCGCGAGCCGTCGCGCAGGCGCGCCGCCTGCACGATGATGTCCACCGAGCCGCAGACGATCTCCTTGACCGTGCGCGAGGGCAGCGAATAGCCGCCCATGGCGATCATCGATTCGATACGGTTCAGGCACTCGCGCGGCGAGTTGGCGTGGATCGTGCCCATCGAGCCGTCATGGCCGGTGTTCATGGCCTGCAGGAGGTCGAACACCTCCGGGCCGCGCACCTCGCCGACGACGATGCGTTCGGGCCGCATGCGCAGGCAGTTCTTGACGAGATCGCGCATGGTGATCGCGCCCTCGCCCTCGATATTCGGCGGGCGGGTTTCCAGGCGCACGACATGGGGCTGCTGGAGCTGGAGTTCGGCGCTGTCCTCGCAGGTGACGATGCGCTCGTCGGCGTCGATATAGTGGGTGAGGCAGTTGAGCAGCGTCGTCTTGCCCGAGCCCGTGCCGCCCGAGATAACGACATTGCAGCGCACCCGGCCGATGATCTGGAGGATCTGCGCGCCTTCCGGCGTGATCGAGCCGAACCGGACCAGTTCGTCGAGGGTCAGCTTGTCCTTGCGGAACTTGCGGATGGTCAGCGCGGCACCGTCGAGGGCGAGCGGCGGGGCGATGACGTTGACGCGGCTTCCGTCCGGCAGGCGCGCGTCGCAGATCGGCGAGGTCTCGTCGACGCGGCGGCCGACCTGGCTGACGATGCGCTGGCAGATGTTGAGGAGCTGCTGGTTGTCCCGGAATCGGACATTCGTCTCGATCGTCTTGCCGCCGACTTCGATGAAGGTCTGCTTGGCCCCGTTTACCATGATGTCGGCGATGTCGTCGCGCGCCAGAAGCGGCTCGAGCGGACCGTAACCCAGAACGTCGTTGCAGATGTCGGCGAGCAGGTCTTCCTGCTCGGCGATGGTCATCGCGTAGTTCTTGATCTGGATGATGTCGTTGACGATGTCGCGGATTTCCTCGCGCGCCGTCTCGTTGTCGAGGGCGGCGAGCTGCGACAGGTCGATGGTGTCGATGAGGGCGCCGAAGACCTGGCTCTTGCGCTCGTAGAAGGCCTCGTCGCGGCGACCTGCGCCGCGCGCGCTCTCGGCGGCGGGCTTGGCCGGCGCGGCAGGTGGCGCGGCGCGGCGCGATGCGGGCGGGGCGACGTCCAGAAGCTGGGACCGCATGCCGCCCGAAGACTGCACGGGGCTTGGCGCGGCCCGCTCCTTCAGGGCGACCGTCTGGGAATGGGCGGGTGCCGCCGGCGGCGGCGGAGCGGCATTCCCGGTCTGCGTCCGTTTACCGAACATGGTGGGTCTCCCGACCTTGTTTGACAGGGGTCGGCCGGGTGGATCGCGGGCGCGGAGCAGGCCTCCGCATCCGCGACCCCTCGGCCGAGGAAGCGCCTCAGGCGGCCGACTTGCGCAGGCCCAGCCTGTCGAGGAGGCTCGGCTTCTTGCGGATCTTCGGCCCGGACCGCGACGTCAGGCGATAGGCGAGTTCGTCGAAATGGTCCGCGATGGGGCTCTTGGGCGCGCTCTGGCGGATCATCAGCCCGCCATTCGCCGCCTCGCCGAACACCTGCGGGTCGAAGCCGATCTGGATCGCGGGTTCCAGATTCAGCGGCTCGCAGAACTCCGCGATGCTGATTTCCGGACGCTTGGGCATGCCGACCTGGTTGAGGACCAGGATCGGCGGGGTATCGTTCGGCCTCAGCTTGGCCAGCGTCTCGACGAGGTTCTTGCCGTTGCGCAGATTGGCCAGATCCGGCGTCGCGGTGATGACCACCTGGTCCACCTCGGCGAGGACCGCGCGCGTCCAGTCGCTCCAGACATGCGGCAGGTCGAGCGCGACGATCGGCGCGGTGCGGGTCGCGGCCTCGAGAAGGATCCGATAGGCCTCCACCTCGAACTCGTAGGTCCGGTCGAGTACGGAGGGCGCGGCAAGAAGCGACAGATGGCTTCCGCACTTGGACAGGAGGCGGTCGAGAAGGGTCTCGTCCATTTCGGCGGACGAGGCGAGCGCCTCGAAGACGCCCTGCGGGGGATCGCGGTCGAAATCGATATTGGCCGTGCCGAAGGGCAGGTCGCAATCGACGAGGATGGATTCGGTCTCGAACAGGGTCGAGATCGCCCAGATGGCGTTGTGGGCGACGGTGGAGGACCCCACCCCGCCCCGCGCGCCGAGAAAGGCGATGGAGCGGCCGAGCGGCTCCTCGGCGCCGCTGACGAAGATATCGGAGATCGCGCCGAGAATATCGGCCATCGAGATCGGGGCGACGAGATATTCCGAGACCCCGCAGCGCAGGAGCTCGCGATACAGATGGACGTCGTTGTCGTGGCCGATGACGACGACCTTGGAGCCCGGATCGCAGACGTCGGCGAGCCTGTCGAGGGCCGCCATGAGGTCCACCGAACTCAGGCGAGCCTCCAGGATGACGAGGTTCGGCGTCGGCGCCGAGGCGAAATGGTCGAGCGCCGCACGCAGGCCGCCCATGTTCACCTTGAAGTTCGTCTTTGAGACGCGGCGATCCACGCTGGCGGTTTCGAGCGTCTTGCGCACGCCGTCGCTTTCGCAGAAGGCCTGGATCGAGACACGGGGGATCGGCCGGATGTTCTCGACGACCTCGGCGGAGGGGTCGTCCGAGTGCGGATCGGCGATATCGGAACGGGACAGATCGGCCATCAGTAAGCGCTTTCCATTCGGGGCCTGCTGGAGGTGAAGCTCTCGCCCTTGCGGTATTTCTCGATGACCGTGTCGCGACGCTCGCCGTCGACCGGTCCCATGCCGCGCGGTGAAAGAAGATCGCGCGGATCGGCGATCTGGGCCGCGAGGTTCTGCTGGCTCGCGCAGCCGAAGTTGAAGTAGTTCTCGTTCTCCGACGTATCGCCGAGATCGCTCGGCCAGCGGCCGCAGGGTGCGGTCTTCGCCGTCAGCGTCGCGAAGGCGAGACGGATCGGCGTCGGCCGCAGCGCATCGTGGGCGGCATAGCTCTGCAGGATCACGCGGTCGCGGGAGACGCCGGATCTGGCGAGGACGGCCAGCGCTTCGTGGGCGACGAGCGAGGCGGCGGCCGAGTTGCGCGAGCCGTAAGGAACCAGCACGGCCATGGTGTCGGCACCCGACATCCGGAACCGGCCGGCGAAGTCCTGGACACGCGAGGCGTCGGCGGTCGCAAGCCTTCGGTCGCCGCTTACGATGGGGATGTCGATGGCCGTCTCGGATTCCGAGACGACGATCGGATGACGGGTGCGGTAGTCGTCCGGGATCGAGCCGACCTCGATGTGATGGACGTTTCCGCAGCCGCCTGCCGCAAGGAGCAGGCCGAGGAGCGATGCGGCTGCGAGGGGCCGGGCGAACGAGGGTCTCATGGCGCAGGCGTCTCCCGGTTCACTTGTAGATATAGCCGACGACCCCGTGGTAGCGGCCGGGCGGCAATTGGGTTTCGGAATGGCCGTAGATGCGGTTGATGCGGCCGAGGAAATTGCCCGCGCCATCGCTCGAGAAGGCGAGACCGTCGTCGGGACGGGCGAGCGCCTCGCGGGCGACCGGGCGCACCAGATAGGGGGTGACGATGATGACGAGTTCCGTTTCGTAACGCTGGAAGTCGCGCGAGCGGAACAGGCTGCCGAGGATCGGGAGCTTGGAGAGGCCCGGGAAGCCGGAGATCACCTGGCGGACCTCGTCGCGCACGAGACCGGCGATGACGAGGGAGCCGCCCGATGGCAATTCGACCGTGGTATCGGCGAGGCGCTTCCTGATGCCGATGACCGCCGTCGCCGGGATCCTGGACTTCTGATCGCTGCCGAGATTGAACGGGCTTTCGAAGGTGGGCTCGGAAACGCTCGTGCGCAGCTTGAGGCTGATGCGGCCCGGGGACAGGACGACGGGCGTGAAATCGAGACCGATGCCGTATTCGACGTTGCGGGAATTGAGGGTGTACTGGCCGTCCTCGATCTCGACATCGACGACGCGGCCGTTCGCGTCGCGGATATTCGTCCGCTTTTCGGGCGTGAAATCCCGTCCGCTCGGCACCGAGAACTCGCCGCCGACCTTGAAGCTCGCGCTCTCGCCCGAGATCGCCGTCAGGCTGGGTTCGGCGAGCGTGCGCATGACGCCGGCTTGCTCCATGGCGCGCAGCTGGGTCGACACATCGGTCGAACCGTTGTTGTAGCCGAGGCCCGCGAACTGTCCGCCGAGCGCGTTGCCGAGGCCGAAGACGTTGTCCGTCACCGCGCCGAAGGTCACCCCGTCGATCGCGGTGGACACCGCGCCGTCGAGGCCGAGCTGCTTGACCACGGACCGCTGCACTTCGGCGACCGTGACCTTCAGCGTGACCTGATCCTCGCCCTCGATCTGGAGGAGGTTGATGATCTGGCTCTCGCGCCGGGACTCGCTCGCAAAGGCGACGTCCGCGCCGCCATTGGCTTCGCCGCCGGCCGAGGCCTGCCGGATGTAGTTGCCCGTCGTCGCCTCGCCGCCCGTCAGATAGGCGCCGGCGATCTGGCCGACGCGCTTGGCGTCGAGCGGGGTGCGCACGCGGCCGGTGAGGACGACGTTGTCGTTCATGATCTCGACGGTGACGTCGGAGTCCGGCACGTAGCGGCGGATCGCAGCGGCCAGCCCCGTCACGTCGCGCTCGATCCGGATCTCGATCGAGGCGATCTGGCGGTTGGCCTTGTCGAAGACGATGAGATTGGTCTGTCCGACCTGCTTGCCGAAGAGGTAGATGTGGCGCTTGTCGCGCGTCAGGGCGTCGGCGACCGAGGGATTGGCGACGAGGATGTCGTGGGCGTCGGCGGAAAGCTCGATCACCTTGGACTTGTCGAGGCCGAGCTGGATCGTCGTGTTGCCCATGCCCACGGGGACGTAGTTCTCGTCGGCCATGGCCGGCAGGGGCGTGCCGACGACAGCTCCCGCGAGCGCCGCCGAGATGCAGAGGGTCCGCAGGAAGGCACTGATCGTCATCGCCGGCTCCTTTGCCTTGGTTCGAATGGGGGCAGCGGTCATTGCGGCACCTTCACGTCCTGGACGTTTCCGTAGCGCACGATGCGCACGTCGCTGTTGCGGGCCTTTTCCTCGGCGAGAAGGAAGGCGGCATAGCCCTCCGAACCCGGGATCGAATCGGCGAGAGAGCGCAGGGAGAGAACGAAGCGATCGGCGATCTGCTGGGCCGCCGTCAGGGCCTCGGCCTGGGGAGCATCCACCTCGAGCGTCGCGACGGAGCCGAGGACGGTCCGCTGGCCGTCGGCATCCTCGACGGTCTGGTCGATGGCGAGGACCCTGAGATTGCGCAGCACCGTCTCGGTGATGATCTGCGGCTCCCCACCCTCCGGCGATTCCTTGCGCCGGGTCATGATCACGTCGACATGGTCGTTGGGAAGGATGAAGCCGCCTGCGGCCGTTGCGGCCGCGATCTGCACGGCGACGGCGCGCTTGCCGGCGGGCAGGAGAGCGGAGAGAAATCCGGAATCCGACTTGATCAGCTTGGCTTCGCGAACTGGCTCGCCCGAAAAGAAGGCCTGCCGGGCGATCGTGCCGCTCAGTTCCTCGATGGCGTCGGGTCGGCTGGTCTTCATGATGAAGCCGCCGCCGATCCCGTCCACCGGCCATTTCTGCCAGGAGAAGCCGGATGCGGCGATGCGAGCCCCCATCGGAACGTCGCCCGAGGAGACGAGGACGTCCTCGAGCTTGACGGGAGGCTGTGCCGGGGATGCGGTGATGATCACCGTCTCCGAGGGCTCCGGCGTCGCAAGATTGAGTGCGAGGAAACCGGCGCCCACGGCGGCGAGGCCCGCGACTGCGATAACGATGATCTGACTTCGGTTCATCGAGCCTTCCCCTGCGTCATGCCCGATCGGTCTTCGGGCCCTCTAGGGGTGTTATTGCTCGGCAATCATCAATGTATGGTTAACGGACCGTGAAAGATTTCGTCGGTTGGGATTTCAACTGACCCGTGCGGCAAGTTCCCTTCGGGCGCGCGGCGCCGCGCCGCGCAGGAGCACCGCATCGGTCAGCGCCATGGCCAGAAGGAAGGCGACCGCGCCACCGATCAGGTCGAAGAGGTGGTGGCCACCATGGATGACGACCGCCGGCAGCATCAGAAGGTTCAGAACGAGCATCGGAGGAAACAGCCAGCGCACCGAGGCGGCCGAGACGATCGCCAGAAGGGCGAGCACGGTGTGGAAGGAGGGAAAGGCGACGAGACCCAGGGTCCGGACGGGATCGATCACCGTGACGCCGACCTCCGAGACCTTGCGCAGAAGCGCTCCATAGGCCGGATCGACGACGGGGTTCACGGCCGCGACGACGGCCTGCGGCAATTCATAGTAGGCCATGGTCCCAAGGCTCGGCCAGAGCGTCCACCAGGCCACCACGCCGATCGCCGCGAAGGTGTAGCAGAGGAGAAGACGGTCGAATTCGGCCTGCCGGCCGGAAAAACCGAGAACGAGCAGCAGCACGACGAGTTGGATGCTCGTGCTCTGATAGACGTAGCGCAGGATCTCGCAGGCCAGAGGATACCGGGCCGCGAACTCCATGGCCTCCCGCCAGTCGAAGCCGATCAGCGCGTCCATTCTGACGAGAGCATCGTCATGGGTCCCGCCCGATAGCGGCAGCAGCAGGAGGTTCAGCGTCGCAAGGGCTGCCGTGACCACCAGCAGAAGGGCGATACCGATCGCGACGGTCCCGATGGCGAGGCTTCGTCCGGTGATACGGTAGACCAAGCCGATGGCGAGCATGAGCGCGCCGCAGATCGCGAGAAAGACGAGGCCGCCGCTTTCGACGGACACCGCCTTGCGGACGAGGAGGACCGCGCTGAGGGCGATGGCGATCGCCGCGATACCGGCGAGCCATTTCTCGCACCGGGTCACGAACATCGGCGGGGCTCCCGCGTGACGCGACCGCATCAGAGACGAGGTCGCCGGACCCGTCCGCAGGACGGGCCGATGAAAGGGCGGACGGGCCGGCCGAAAGCCGGCGGTTCTAAGTGAGACGCTTCGCTGCGGCAGATCAGAAGCGCAGAGCCGCGTCCAGGAAGGGCCCCTGCGCATAGGCGTGAAGGCCCGCGAAGGCCAGCGCCACGCCGAAGGGGATGCCGGTTTCCCTCGACAGAAGTCGGTCGGCGAAGACGATACCCGTCGCCGGAACCGCGATGGACCTGACATAGATCATGGCGATCGCCATGATGCCGCCCACGATCGTCGCGTCGAACACGAACGGCAGGGCTGCCTCGGGACCGATCCAGAAGGCGGTCGCGGCCATCAGCTTGGCGTCCCCGCCCCCGAAGACGTTGAGGGCGAAGAGGGCGAAGCCCATGACGAAGGCGGCAAGGCCGAAGGCCATGTGGAGAGCGGCCGTCTCGAGGGACATGCCGGACAGATAGGCCGCGAGGGGAAAGCCGGCGGCAAGCAGCAGGCAGAGCCGATTGGGGATCGTCATCGTCAGGATGTCCGAAACCGCGGCGGCCGAGAGGCAGGCTGCGAAATAGAACACCAGAAAGAGATAAGCGAGGCTCATATCGAAGCTCCCGGCTGGCGGATCATGCAAGACGAAAGCAACCGGCCATGCGGATCACGACCGGTTGCCGACATTCCTGACCGAGACGTGTCTTCGACCGATGGAGCCCCGCGCGGTCGTCGCGTGGCAAGGCTCCCTCTACGAGAGCGGGCTCGATCTCCCGGTCGCGGCATCGGACGGGAGCCCGATGCCGGCGACCGATGAGGATTAGCTGGCAGGCGCGAGAGCGTTCTTGATCGTCTCGAAGGTGTTCTCCATGGTCGTGCCGAGCGCGGTGATGGCGCTGATGCAGACAACGGCCATGAGACCGGCGATCAGAGCGTATTCGATGGCGGTTGCGCCGGATTCGTTCTTCAGAAAACGGCTGAACATCTTGGACATGGAAGTCCCCTTTCGTTGATTTCGACAGCACGCCCGTCGACTTGTTCTCATCGATCGGATGACAGCAACCTAGCGCCGTGATCTTTCTCCGCTCTTAACGGCCGACTTGAGAAATGCGGCCCGCCCCCCCGCTGC
This sequence comes from Fulvimarina endophytica, assembly GCF_003403015.1. Taxonomy (GTDB): domain Bacteria; phylum Pseudomonadota; class Alphaproteobacteria; order Rhizobiales; family Rhizobiaceae; genus Fulvimarina; species Fulvimarina endophytica. The sequence goes on along the minus strand of NZ_QURL01000002.1, from coordinate 58,081 downwards.
GGGCATGGTTAACGCAGCGTAAAGAGCGTCTTTACGCTCCATTCATCACGATCGGGCAGATTGACGCCATCCTTCTCTCCACCGTCATTTGCCAGGACCGCCCATGACCGCCCTTCTCCGCACGACCGGTTTCGCGCTCCTTGCAGCCTGCCTCGGCGCCCTCGGCACGAGCGGAGCGCTCGCCTCGGACCCCCTCCTCTCCGTGGAGGTGGATCATGCCAAGATCCTGGAGATCGATCGCGGGGCCGGCACGGTGATCATCGGCAATCCGGCGATCGTCGATGTCGAGGTCCTGAGCGGATCGCGCCTCGTCCTCACGGGCAAGAGCTACGGCATCACCAATGTGATCGTTCTCGACCGCAACAACGAGGTGCTCATGGACGAGCAGGTCGCGGTTCATACCTTCGAGGACAACACCGTCCGCATCTATCGGCAGGCGCAGCGCCAGACCTATGCCTGCGCGCCGAAATGCGAACCGACCGTGACGATCGGCGACAACGAGTCCGTGTTCACCGCCGCCTCCGATCAGTACAATGTACGCCGCGGCATCGCGGAGACTGCGGCGAAATAGGCGTCCGGGTTCTTCGGCAGTCGCCCCCGTCCTCGCGCAGCATTCCTCCAAGCTTCGGCCCCGATCGCGCATCGGGTCCGGGGCTTTCATTGCTTGACGAAGGATCGGACGATCCGCACACCGGGTCCACTTTTCGTCCCGATGCTTTAGTTTCCACCGCGCAAGACATGTCGCGGAGGCATCGGTGCCAAGGGCCATCATCATCGTTCTGGATTCCTTCGGCATCGGGGCAGCGCCCGATGCGGGCGATTTCGGCGACGCGGGCGCGAACACGTTCGGCTCCATCCTGAAAGCCTGCGAGAGCGGGGCGGCGACCCGCACCGGCCTGCGATCAGGTCCGCTCCACATTCCGAACCTGAAACGCCTCGGCCTCTTCCATGCTGCCGGCATCGAGACCGACGGGGGCGCCGCCGAGGCGATCCACGGGCGGGCGCGGGAGATCTCGCGCAGCAAGGACACGCCCTCCGGCCACTGGGAGATCGCCGGCGCGCCGGTCCCTTTCGAATGGGGGACCTTCCCGAAGACCCGCCCCGCCTTTCCCGCTTCGCTGATCCGCCAGATCATGGATGACAGCCATATCCCGGGCATTCTCGGCGACCGGCACGCCTCGGGCACGGATATCCTACGCGAAGAGGGAGAGGAGAGCGTGCGGACCGGCAAGCCGATTTTCTATACCTCGACCGATTCGGTGCTGCAGATCGCCGCCCACGAGACCCATTTCGGCCTCGAACGCCTGATGGCGCTGTGCGAGACCGCACGCAGGCACTGCGATCCGCTCAACATCGCTCGGGTCATCGCGCGGCCCTTCACGGGGGAGAGCGCCGAGACGTTCAGGCGGACGGCGAACCGGCGCGACTTCTCGGTCCCGCCGCCCGGCGAGACGCTTCTCGACCGGGCGACGGCAGGCGGACGATGCGTCTTCGCCGTCGGCAAGATCGCCGACATCTTCGCCCATCGCGGCGTGAGCGAAGTGCTGAAGGCCGACGGCAACATGGCCCTCGTCGACGCGACCCTCGCCGCGATCGGCAGGGCGCGGAGCGGCGATCTCGTCGTCTCCAATCTCGTCGATTTCGACATGGTCTACGGCCACCGCCGCGACGTCGCCGGCTATGCCGCGGCCCTCGAGGCGTTCGACGCGCGGCTGCCCGAGATCGAGGCGGCGCTTGATCCGGGCGATCTTTGCGTGCTTACCGCTGACCACGGCTGCGATCCGACCTTCCCCGGAACCGATCACACCCGCGAAGAGGTGCCGATTCTGGCCTTCGGACCGTCGATCGCGCCTCACGACATCGGAGTGAGGACGAGCTTTGCCGATATCGGCGCGAGCATCGGCGTCCATCTGGACCTCGGCCCCGGCCGGTTCGGCACTTCGTTTCTCTGACACGGCGCGAGCGAGCCGCCTCGCCGCGCCGACAACACGACGGAAGATCTCATGGACGGCGTCACCATCATCGACCACCCCCTCGTGCAGCACAAGCTGAGCCTGATGCGCAAGAAGGAGACCTCGACGGCCTCATTCCGCCGGCTCCTGCGCGAGATCTCGACGCTCCTCTGTTACGAGGTGACGCGCGACCTGAAGATCACCCACGAGACGATCGAAACGCCCATGTGCGAGATGCAGGCGCCGCTTCTCGAGGGCAAGAAGCTCGTCTTCGCCTCGATCCTCAGGGCCGGAAACGGTCTCCTCGAAGGCATGCTCGACCTCGTGCCGGCCGCCCGCGTCGCCCATGTGGGCCTCTACCGGAACGAGGAGACGCTGGAGCCGGTCGAATACTATTTCAAGGCCCCCGAAAGCATGGCCGACCGGCTGACCATCGTCGTCGATCCCATGCTCGCCACCGCCAATTCGGCGATTCTCGCGGTGGAGCGGCTGAAGCAGCAGGGCGCCTCGAACATGCGCTTCCTGTGCCTCCTCGCCGCCCCCGACGGGCTCGAACGCTTCACCAAGGCTCATCCGGACGTTCCGGTCTTCACCGCCTCGATCGACAGCCATCTCGACGAGAACGGCTATATCGTGCCGGGCCTCGGCGATGCGGGCGACCGCATGTACGGCACCAAATAGCCCTCGGCCGGGTCCGAGCACGGCCGCGAGGGGCCGGGTGCGTTAGGACGCCGTTCACCGCTGCGAGCGAAAAAGCGCGAGCAGGCCCGTCCTTGATCCTTCGTAAGGCTCACCCGGTTTAGGTTCGGAGGCGATATCGAACCGCTTCCGGACCGGCCCATGCTCAATCGCGCGATCGTCCTCCTGTCAGTCTGCTCCTTCGGCGGGCTCGCGATTCCTTCGGTCTACGAGACCTATGTGAAGGACAATCGCGCAGGGCTTGAACTGGTGGAGCCGAAGACGGCGGTGGTGGAGGCGAACATCGGCCCGGACACCGCCGCTATGGGCATGACCGGCGGTCCGTCGGTCACGCTCGATGCCGATGCGTCCGGCCACTTCGTGACGAAGGCGCGCCTCAACGGCATGGCGAGCGAGGTGCTCATCGATACGGGCGCGAGCCGCGTCGCCATCCCGAAATCGGTCGCCGCCCGGATCGGCATCTATCCCGCGCCGGGCGACTGGACGGCCGAGGTGAAGACCGCCAACGGCACGGCAAGAGCCGCGCGGGCCCGGATCGATCGGATCGAGATCGGACCGATCGCCGTACGAGGCGCCGACGCCCTCATCCTCGAGGACGGAGCGCTCGGCATCACCCTCATCGGCATGAGCTTCCTGTCGGAGCTGAAGCGCTATTCCGTGGAGGACGGCCGCCTGACCATGGTGAGGTGACGGGTTCGAACGCCGACAAGCGTGCCGGAAACGCCGACGGCTTGCGCAGTCACGGCGCGAGCGCACGGCGCGCAGCGCCCCGTCAGCCGAGATCCTCGGTCTCAAAGGCGAAGGGCAGAAGCTCGCCCATGGTCGTAGTCCGCTTCTCGCCCGATTGCGGATCGCAGAGATGGATCTTCGTCTGCGGATCGGCGAATTCGGCGATGCGCTGCCGGCATCCCCCGCACGGGGTGCAGAATGGGAGCTTCTCGGCGATCACCGCGAGTTCGGCGATCCGCCCGCCCCCATCCATCACGAGATGGCCGATCGCCGTCGTCTCGGCGCACCAGCCTTCGGGAAAGCTCACCGATTCCACGTTGCAGCCGGCATAGATGCGCCCGTCCGTGGTCCTCAGGGCCGCGCCAACCGGGAACTTCGAATAGGGCGCATGGGCCTTCCGCATGGCGGACCGTGCCTTGGCGAAGAGGTCGTCGGCCATTGAGGAACTCGCTTTCTGTCGAAGGATCACCGGGTGTCGGAAGAGGCTATCCGATCGCGCGGGGGATGGCATCCGTTTTCCGCTGCGGGCAACCGGTTGCCCTTCACCACCTCCGGGCGCCTCGCTTCGGCGGCGAAAATGGTGGACAAGACCCCGGTTTTCGCGCCAGTCTCGGGCTCGAACTTCACATCCGAACGGAGCGTTGACCGTGGCCGAGACCGATTCGTCCATCCTCAGCCGTCTGGAGGATCTGGAAGTCCTGACCAGCCATCAGGCCAAGACGATCGAGGAATTGTCGGACGAGCTTGCCAAGGCGTTCGCCGCGATCCGGCAGATCCAGCGCAAGCAGGAACACCTGACCGACCGGATCGGCGCGGTCGAGGATGGCGGCAACAGGCCGGAAATCACCAAGCCGCCCCACTACTGAGACCGGCTCGTTCCCTGAAGACACCGGCCGGCCTCATCGCCGGCCGGAGGATCCTTCGAGATAGGCGACCGCCTTCGCCGCCCCCATCATCCGGGCCGCATCGAGCGCGCTCGTCCCATCCGCGCCCCGGGCGTCGAGATCGGCGCCCCGACCGGCGAGCATCGCCAGGAGTTCCACCCTGTCGAACATCGCCGCGATGACCGCCGGCGTCTTGCCGGACGGCCCGCCGTCGTTCACGTCGGCCCCGGAGGCGATCAGGAGCTCGGCGATCGCCCCTTCGCCCTTGAACATCGCGCCCGCGAGCGGCGTCTGGCCCCGATCGTTCGCAAGCCCCGGATCGGCGCCGTGATGAAGCAGAAGGCGGACCGCCTCGATCTGCCCGTGATAGCTCGCGAGCATCAGCAGCGTGTCGCCCTTCTCGTTGCGCAGATCCGCCGGTAGTCCCCCTTCGAGCAGCGGCGCGAGCGTTTCCGTGTCGCCGGACCGGGCGGCCCCGAAGACGCGGCCGGCAAAATCGACGACCTCCTGATCGGGTGTCTGTGCATCGTTCATGGACGTCCTTTCGGTCTTGGTTTCGAGCGCGAAGGCTTCGGTATTCCTATTGCAGCGGCGGGATCTGGCCGAGCGGCAGGACGCCCGCCGAAAGCCGGCCATTGTCGGCGTTGATCCGCAGGACGGTCCGCCCGTTCTCGGTCCTGCCCACGAACGGCACCACCGATGCGACCGTCTGCGCGATCGAGGCCGCCTGCGGCACGGCCTCACCGACGATCGCGGCAAGCCGTTCGGGCGAGGTCAGGGCGAGTTCGAAATCGCCGTTGAGGAGCCCGGTATCCGTAAAGGAAAAGTCTCCCGACAGTTCGGCCCCGGAGGGCTCGCCTTCGAAGGTGAGCGCGAGCGAGCGCAGGGTGCCGCTGCGCCCAGCGAAGAGGTCCAGCGGGGTCTGGCCGGCCGCGCGCCCGGACAGCCAGTCCGCCGCGCCGGCGATGGTCAGATCCGTCGAGAGGTCGAAGGCCGGAACGGCGCTTGCCGCCGCAAGCTCGACCCGCGCCCCCGTCTGGCGCCCGGAGATGTCGAGATCGCCGTCGCGCCGGCGCGCATGCAGCTCGCCGTCCGAGGCGGAATAGACGGGGGTGCCGTCGATCGTCGTCGTCGGGGCGTCCGTATGGAGCGAGAAGCGGTCGAGCCCCTCGGTCCAGAAGCTCGTGCTTGCCTGGGCGAGGCTCCAGCCGAGATCGATCACCGGACCACCCGCCATCTCGATGCGCACCGGGGCGTCGAGTTCGCTGACGACCCGGTTCGGCTGATAGATCTGGGCGGCACTGCGGAACGCGCCGCCTTCGACGGTCAGACCCTCGGCCGGGTTCGAGATCCCGACATCGTCGCAGACGAGACCGATTCGGAACGGATAGCCGGTGACGTCCTGCCCCGAGCAGGTGATGGAGACGCCGCGCGCCTCGGCCTCGGCGATCTGGCGGGAGACGAGACGGTCGAGTTCGTGGGCGGCATAGAACCAGAAGCCGGTGAGCGCGAGGACGAGAAGGACCGCGACCGCGATGATCCAGCGATAGGCGCGCGCGACGCGGCGCGGTTCCGAGGTTGACGAAGACACCGCAACTCCCTTTGACATATTGAGCTTGGACGAAACGACATAGCGGATACAAATGGGCGGAAACGATGACTTCTGGGTGTTCGGTTACGGCTCGCTCGTCTGGAACCCGGGCTTCGACTACCTGGAGCGCAGGAGCGCGCGGCTCGCCGGCTTCCACCGGTCTCTTTGCGTGCGCAGCCATGTCCATCGCGGCACGCCGGAGCGGCCGGGTCTCGTCTTCGGGCTGGACCGCGGCGGCTCCTGCGTCGGCATGGCCTACCGGGTCGCGGGCCGCGACCACGAAGCGGTCATGGCCTATCTGCGCGCCCGCGAACTCGTCACCCACGTCTATCGGGAACGGGCCGTCTCGATCAGGCTGACGGGCGGCGGCAGCGTCCACGCGGTGACCTATGTCGTCGATCGGGGCCACCCGCAATATGGCGGCAAGATCGCGGCCGAGGACGCTGCGCGCATCGTCATGACGGCCCATGGGCGGTCCGGCCCGAACGTCGAATACGTGACCAATGCGCTGACCGAGATCCATGCCCTCGGCCTTCGCGATCCCTGGCTCGAAACCGTCGCCGCTCACCTCAAGCGCTGACTTGTCGACCGGCGAGGCCGGTCGCGGTCAGTTCCGCGCCGGCCTCACCCCCTCGCCCGGGTCCTCTTCCGGCCATTCGACCAGATGGTCCTCGAAGTCCTCGATCGGCATGCCGTCTTCGCTGATCGTGCGGCCCTGCACCGAGACGCCGGCCTGATGGACCGTCTCGCGGTCGCCGGAGACGAGATGGTGCCACCAGTAGAGATCGCGCCCCTCCTCAACCAGACGGTAGGCGCAGCTCGGCGGCAGCCAGCCGATCTCGCGAACGGTGCGGGGGGTCAGGCCGACGCAATCGGGAACGGTCTCGTGCCGCCTCTCGTAGTTCGAGCAGCGGCAGGTCGCATCGTCGAGAAGGGTGCAGGCCACATTGGTCCAGACGATCTCGCCCGTGTCGAAATCCTCCAGCTTGTTGAGGCAGCAGCGCCCGCAGCCGTCGCAGAGGGATTCCCACTCCTCGACGCTCATCTCGTCCAGCGTCTTTTCCCGCCAGAACGGTTTGTTGCCGGATTCACGCATCGCCGAATTCTCTGAATTGGTGTCGCAACTTTTTACCGCCGGGATTATAGATAAGGGACGATCCTGCGAAGTTTGAATTGCCCGTCCTTCTGCAGTTCGGGCCATACAGCATTTCGACCCATGGCGGCACCCGACGCGTGACAGACCAGCCGAAACCCAAGCGATCCCATAAGACTCCCTCGCGCCTCATCGAGGTGGATGCCTGGATCGATTCCTCGCTGTTCCGCTTCCGGAACGGCTTCTCCCAGTGGTGGGAGGGCGTGACGATCCAGTCGCGGCGTATGCGCGCACGCGGCTTCTACAGGATCGTCTTCGAGCTGGCCGGCGAAGGATTCACGCTCGGCGTCGCCGGCTTCATCCTGCTTCTTCTCCTCGCCCAGCCCGCGATGCGGATGACGGCGAACGGGCTTCCGGAGGAGGCGGACTTCTCGGTCACCTTCCTCGACCGCAAGGGCAACGAGATCGGCCAGCGCGGCATCCTGCGCGCGGCCGCGGTTCCGATCGACGAACTGCCGGACCAGTTCATCAAGGCGGTGCTGGCGACGGAGGACCGTCGCTTCTTCGAGCACTGGGGCATCGACTTCTTCGGCCTGGCCCGCGCGCTCGGCGAGAACGCCAGAGCCGGCGGCGTCGTCCAGGGCGGCTCGACGCTCACCCAGCAGCTCGCCAAGAACGTCTTCCTGTCGCCCGAGCAGTCGCTGGAGCGCAAGATCAACGAGGCGTTCATCTCGCTCTGGCTCGAGACGCACCTTTCCAAGCGCGAGATCCTCGCGATGTATCTCGACCGCGCCTATATGGGCGGCGGCACATTCGGAGCGGCGGCGGCGGCCGAATTCTACTTCGACAAGTCGATCCGCGACGTCAATCTCGGCGAGGCCGCGATGCTCGCCGGCCTGTTCAAGGCGCCGGCCAAATATGCCCCGCACATCAACCTGCCGGCGGCGCGCGCCCGCGCCAACGAGGTTCTGACCAATCTCGTCCAGGCCGGCTTCATGACCGAGGGCCAGGTGGTCGCGGCCCGGCGTCAGCCCGCCTCGGCGGTGGACCGCTCCCAGCGCCAGTCGCCCGACTACTTCCTCGACTACGCCTTCGAGGAGACCCAGCGGCTGGTGCGCGAGAACGATCTCGGCACCCGCAATCTCGTCGCGCGCACCACGATCGACATGAAGCTCCAGGCTCTCGCCGACGAGGCGGTCGACTACAACATGCGCCAGTTCGGCAAGACCTACGACGTGGAGCAGGCCGCGATGGTGGTCCTCTCCGACGATGGCGGCGTGCGCGCCATGGTCGGCGGGCGCGATTACGGCCAGTCCCAGTTCAACCGCGCGACCCGCGCCCTTCGCCAGCCGGGCTCCTCATTCAAGGTCTATGTCTACGCGACGGCCATGCAGCAGGGCATGAAGCCCGACGACACGATCATGGACAGCCCCTTGCGCATCGGCAACTGGGCGCCCCAGAACTACGGACGCTCCTTCGCCGGACGGGTGACGCTCAAGAGCGCGCTCGGCCGCTCGCTGAACATTCCGGCCGTGCGCCTCTATCAGAAGGTCGGCTTCGACAACACGGTCAAGCTCGCCAAGGAGATGGGCATCGAGTCCGATCTGCGCGGCGACAAGACCATGGCGCTCGGAACCTCCGAGGTGACGGTTCTCGATCAGGCGACCGCCTATACCGTCTTCGCCAATGGCGGATATACGCCGAACCGGCATGCGATCTCGCAGCTGACGAGCGCCGAGGGACGCATCCTGTGGGATGCGCGCCGCGATCTGCCGCCGCGCCGGGAACTTCTGAACCCGGAGGCCACGAAGAACATGAACGACATGCTCGTCGGCGTGACCGAATCCGGCACCGCACGGCGCGCGCAGCTCTCCATGACCCGCGCCGGCGGCAAGACCGGCACCACCCAGGGCTATCGCGACGGCTGGTTCGTCGGCTTCACCGGCAATTTCGTCGGCGCGGTCTGGTACGGCAATGACAGCTTCCGACCGACCAAGAAGCTCACCGGCGGCTCGCTGCCAGCGATGACCTGGCAGCGCTTCATGGAAGCGGCCCACCAGAACATCGAGCTGAAGCCGATCCCCTATATCGACAACCCTTTCCCCGAGGGCGGGCGCGATGTGGGCGAGCCGGTGGACAATCCGCTGATCGCGGCCGGCCAGACCGGGCTGACACCCGATGCCGAACATGTCCTGTCGGAGATCGGCACGCGGTTCGAGGATCTGGCGCCGTTGACCGGCGAACAGGTCGCCTCCGCCGCCTCCGAGAAGCCCGTCCCGCTCGCCGCATCGAGCGACGAGCGGCAGACGGTCGAGAACTAGCCTGCCGTGGAGGGACTGACCGACAGATGCGGCGAACACGCGCGTCGCGGGACCGCCGGCCCGAACGCGGCTTTTCGCAGCCGGTCGCTCGCCGCGCCCGCGTTTTGCGTCTAGACCCCGCCCCACGATCGGTTGGAAGCAGCATTCATGCGTTATCTCCTTGCCATAGTCCTGGCGATCGGCATCGCGCTCGGCCTCGGCGGCTGGTCGGCCAAGCTTGCGATCGACGGCGGGACGAACTTCGATACGGTGCAGCTCGGCCCTTGGGTCGCAAGCCCGCTGATCGGGACCCAGGACGCCGATCCCTATGCGCGCGCACGGCTCGCAAAGCTCGCCCAGCTCACGCTCGGCGGCGGCGAGGGCATCATGTTCCAGGCCGAGGAGGACGATGCCGGGCGCAGGCTGCGTCTCGAATGCTCCTATCTCCTGTCGGGAAGCACGCCGGCAGCACGCTTCTTCACGGTCTCGGCCCATTCCGATACGGGCCTCGTCGACCTGCCCCAGCGCGGACGGCCGGGCTGGCTGACCTCGAACGCGCTGCTTCGGGGCGAGGACAACGGCTTCACCATCGCGGTCGGCCCGAGCGCGCGGGCCGGCAACTGGCTGGCGACGGACGGAAGCGGTCCCTATCGCCTGACCTTCGCCCTCTACGACACGCCGGCCAGCGCCATCACCGGGGCCGCTGGGCTGGCGATGCCCTCGATCACCCGGCAGGAGTGTCGCACCGATGGCTAGATATGTCCTCGCGATCCTGATCGGCCTCGTCGGCGCCGGCCTCGTCCACATCGCCATCGTCTTCATGATCCCGAACGTCTCGGACAACAGCGCCTGGAGCCGCCTCAGCGGCCTCGGCGACTATTTCGAGGTGGTTCGCATCGGCCCCTTGCGCGATGCCTCGGTCGTGCGGCCGCCACTGGCCGAGGAGGAGCTTCCCGCCGACGGGGGCCTTCGCCGGTCCTTCGCCTTCTCGGACCCCGCCTTCCTCGTGGCCAGCTGCCGATTCGCCCTCGACGGCGGCCCCGTCGAAATCAGCGCCAACGGCACGATCGACAATTTCTGGTCGGCCTCGATCTACGACAGCCAGGGCGACAATCTCTATTCGATCAACGATCGCGCGGCGATCGGCGGGCTGGTCAATCTCATCGTCGGAACGCCGCAGCAGATCGAGGATGTGCGCGCGACGACCCTTCTGGAGGACAGCTCCGCCCTCCCCGTGGTCGTCGACGTGCGCACCGGCTACATGACGATCCGCGTCCTGATCGACGAGGAGAGCAAGCGTCCGGCAGCCGACGCCTTCCTGAAGACGGTCTCGTGCCTGCCCATCGATATCCGACCGACCGCAGCCATGCCGTCGGAACCGGGCCCAGCCGGCGAGGCCCGAACCGATGCGCCCGGCCCCGCCCCCGCCCCCACCTTGGCGGGCTGATCGCAAGATCGCGGTAACCACGCGCATCGAACGCCTCGCCCCTGGCGCCTTGCGAGCGCCCTCGCGGCGCCATGGATCGGCCACGGGTCCTCATCTGTTGCCGAATGGTCTCAGCCCTTGTGGTTCCGGCAAGACGGGCTCGATCGCTTCAATTTGAACGATTGCGTTAACCATTCCACTTAACGGCGCGGCAATCTTTCTTACGGCATTCTCACCTTCGTCGAAACCTTCGGGAAACCATCGGAGAACGGGATGCGCAGCCAGTTGCCGAGCCTTTACCGGGCGTTGGAAAAGCCGAAGGCGGCAAATGGCTACGACGCGATCGCAACGGCGGCGGCGCTGAATTTTCTCGCGCTTCCCTCCCCCTCCAAGCGCCAGGAAAAGGCGCTGACCAGCCTGATCGCACCGGTCTGGTCGCATCTTGCCGCAGAGACCCAGGCCTATATCAAGGCCGAATTCGCCCAGCGGGGCACGGTCCCGGCCGCGATTCGCGCAATCTACGAGACGAGCGCCGGCGGAGCGCCCGTCACCAGTTCCGCGGAATCCGCCTCCCCGATCGCCGATATGGGCGTCCTGGCCGAAACCGCCGTGGGCGAGCCCCGGCCCGAGCGCACCGCCCGGTCGGCGCAGGAGGCCCGCGACACGCTGAAATTCCTCGTCGCGAAACCGGAGCGTCCACGCAACGCGCCCAAGGGCAAGAAGCCGATCGTCGAGATCGCCCGTTCGCGCAATATCGACGCGCTTCGCGATTTCCTGGCGCAGGAGCTGTTCCTGGGGCAGGAGGAAGCGGCGCGCTTTCTGTCGTCCGCCGATAGTCCCCTGCTCCTCGCGGCGCTCAAGGCCCTCGACCTTTCGACCAGCGATGCGATGACCATTCTGATGTTCGTCGACGAGACGGTGGCGACCAGCATCAGCGCCTTCACGGTGGCCAAGAACCAGTACGAGCAGCTTTCCTTCGAAGCGGCGGCCGCACGCCTCGGTCTTGCCCCGATCGAGGGTACGCCCGCAGCCCGCCACGAGCCCCTGAGCGCCGATCTTCCGAGCCCCAACCGCTCCGATCGCCCCCGGCGCGCCTTCTTCGGACGAAGGTTCGGAACCGCGAACCTGCGCAAGGCGAGCCGGTCCTGACGAAGCCTCGCACGGGTTACGGAGAAGACCGGCGGATCGCCGCTCCTTGAGGTCTCGGACCGCTCAGCGAACCACGGTCAGCGTCTTCGCCGCGCGGGTGATGGCGGTATAGAGCCAGCGTTCGCGGCTCTCGCGGAAGGCCCAGGCCTCGTCGAACAGCATGACGTCGTCCCACTGGGAGCCCTGTGCCTTGTGGACCGTGAGCGCATAGCCGAAATCGAAATCGTCGAACCGCTTCTTGGTCGACCAGGGCGTGTCGGCCTCGGGATCCTCGAAGGCAGCCTTGAGGAGCCGGATCTTCGCCGCACCCTTGTCGATGTCGTCGTCCTCGGGCCTGACGATGAGGTTGATGCCTGGCTTCACGGACTCCTTGCTCGCGGTCATCACCTGCCAGAGGGAGCCGTTGAGAAGGCCCTTCTGGGGGTCGTTGCGCAGGCAGACCAGCTTGTCGCCCACCTGGGGCAGGACGTCGGCGAAGCCCTTCAGTTCGCGCAAGCGCCGATTATAGGCCCGCCGCGTGCGATTGGTGCCGACCAGCACCTGATCGGCAGCCAGCACCTTGGCCTGCTCGACCTCGCGCTTGCCGATGACCTGCACGGTTCCGTAGTCCCCATGCATGATCTCCCGGCCCTCGCGAACGTCGAGGGCGAGCCGCACGATCGGGTTGTCGCGCGCCTGGCGGTGGATCTCGGTGAGGAGGAAGTCCGGTTCGGCCTCGGTGAAGAAGCCGCCGCCCGAGACCGGGGGAAGCTGGCCGGGATCGCCGAGGACGAGGATCGGCGTGCCGAAGCTCATGAGGTCGCGCCCCAACGCTTCGTCCACCATGGAACATTCGTCGATGACGACGAGCCGGGCCTTCGCGACCGGGCTCTGACGGTTGAGGGAGAAGGTCGGCGAGACGCGGGCCGTTCCGGTCTCCTCGTCCGCCACCTCCTCCTCGCCCTTGGGCCGGTAGATGAGCGAATGGATCGTGCGGGCGGTCTTGGCGCCCTTGGAGCGCAGCACCTGGGCGGCCTTGCCGGTGAAGGCGGCGAACTGCACCGGCCCGTCCACTCCTTCGGCGAAGTGCCGCGCGAGCGTGGTCTTGCCGGTTCCCGCATATCCGAACAGCCGGAAGATCGGGCTGTCGCCGTTCTCCAGCCAATCGGCGACGGCCTTCAGCGCCGCGTCCTGTTGTGGTGAAAACTGCAAGGAGAAGCGCCTCGTCCGGTTTCCCGTTTCGTTCCCTTCGGCATAACCGCCCTCTCGGACCGGCGCAATGGACGCGGCCGCTTTCACGGGAAGGGCGCATATTTCCGGTTTCACGCCGCAACGCCTTCGCGTATCGTCCCCCCATGAAACGGCAATTCCCCTTCACCGCGATCGTCGGCCAGAGCGAGCTCACCTCGGCCCTCAAGCTCGCCGCGATCGATCCGGGCATCGGCGGCGTCCTCGCCTTCGGCGACCGGGGCACCGGCAAGTCGACGGCGGTCCGCGGGCTGGCGGCGGTCCTGCCGCCCCTGAAGGCCAATGACTGCCCCTATCGCTGCGATCCGGCAAGAGCGGACGCGTTCTGCCCGGTCTGCGCGGCCGAGCTCGAAGCCGGCCGCAAGCCGAAGATCGTAACGGTGCCGGTTCCCGTGGTGGATATGCCGCTCGGCTCCTCGGAGGATCGGATCACCGGCGGGCTCGACCTCGAACACGCGCTCCTCACCGGCGAACGCCGGTTCGAGCCCGGGCTCCTCGCCAAGGCCAATCGCGGCTTTCTCTATATCGACGAGATCAATCTCCTCGAGGACCACCTGGTCGACCTCCTCCTCGACGTCGCGGCCTCCGGCGAGAACGTGGTCGAGCGCGAGGGTCTGAGCCTCAGGCATCCGGCCCGCTTCGTCCTCGTTGGCAGCGGCAATCCCGAAGAGGGCGAATTGCGGCCCCAGCTTCTCGACCGTTTCGGACTGTCCGTCACGGTCACGACGCCGAACGACGTGAAGACGCGCATCGCCGTGGTAAAGGCCCGCGACCGGTTCGAGCGCGACCCCTCCGCCTTCCTCGATGAATGCGAAGCCGCGGAGCGGGCGCTGCGCGATCAGTTGGAGGCCGCCCGCGCCCGGCTCGACGCGGTGAACGTCTCGGACCGTATTCTGGAACAGGCGGCCCAGCTCTGCATCTCGCTCGGAACGGACGGACTGCGCGCCGAACTGACCCTGGTTCGCGCAGCGCGGGCGCTGGCGAGCCTCAGGGGCGAGAGCGAAGTCGGCTTTCCCCATCTGGCGGAACTCGCGCCCTCGGCCCTCGCCCATCGCCTGCGCCGCAATCCGCTCGAGGAGTCGGGGTCGGGCGCCCGCATCGAACGGGCCCTTGCCGAACTCGACGCCGCCTGATGGAGGCCCTGTTCGCCGAACGCCTGAAGCTCTCGCCGCTGGCAGAAACCGCGATCGCCCTTCTCAACGCCGACCCGAGCCTCGGCCTCGTTCTCACCGCCCGCCCCGGCCCCTTGCGCGACCGCTTTGTCGAGACGCTGTGCGCTTGTCCGCGCTGGCACGGTGCCCGCCACTTGGCGCGCCGCGATCTCGGCCCCGCCGCCTTCGGGGCGGATCGGCTCGGCTCCCTCGTACCGATGCCCGAGAATGCCGGGACCGAGACCCCGGCGCCTCGATCCCTCGCACCAGCGCGGCCGATGGGGAGGACGGCAGGGGGCCACCGGGCCGCACCGCTCATCCTCGCCGGTGTCGATCGCTGCACGGTCGCCGATGCGGCGGGTCTCCTCGGCCAGATCGGCGACGGCCATCCGATCCTCGCCCTCGACGAAAGCCTCGGCGACGATGCCCTGCCCAGCAATCTCGCCGATCGTCTCGGCCTCTGGCTCGACCTGTCGGCGCCCGATGCCGGAGCCATCGAGGACGCCGACGGGTTCGGCGACGATCTGGCCTGCCTCGCCCCGGCCGTGCCGTCCGGTCCCGTGGATCCCCTCTCCGTGCATGTGCCGGAGCCGATGATCGACACGATCTGCGAGGCAGCGGCGGCCTTCGGCATCGCCAGCCTGCGCGCGCCGCTTCTGGCGCTTTGCGCCGCGCGGGCCTCGGCCGTCTGCGCCGGCCGCGAAAGGGTGGAAGACGAGGACGTTCTCCTCGCCTGCCGCCTCGTTCTCGCCCCGCGCGCGACCCGGGCACCGGTCGCCGGGGAGCCCGAGACCGGCGAGAGCGAGGAGCCCGGCCGGGACGAGACCGAAGACGCTTCGCCGCAAACATCCCCCGACGAAACGCAGTCGGCGCAGGAGAAGCGGCAAAGCGCCGCCAATGACAGCCGGTCCGACCCCGAGGAGAGCCCGGAAGGCGGCGAGACCTCCGATGCGGACCATCGCAGCGAGATTGCGACCGAGGATGTCGCGATCCCCATCGATCTTCTCCAGAAGCTCGCCGCCATGGTGCGTGGAAACCAAAAGCAGGCCGGCGGGCACGGGCGGCGCGGCGCCGGCGCGAAGACCAAGCCGGGCGCATCGCGCGGGCGCCCGCTCGGCAGCCGGCCCGGCCATCCGCGCAACGGGCCGCTCGATCTCTCCGCGACCCTGACGGCCGCCCTGCCCTGGCAGCGGTTCCGCAAGAGGCTATTCGAGCGCCTTTCGGACCGCGCGGTCATCCTCATGCCGGACGATCTGCGCATCCGCCGCCTCGAGGCCCGGCGCGAGACGGCGACGATCTTTCTGGTCGACGCCTCGGGCTCGGCCGCGCTCGCACGCCTCACCCAGGCCAAGGGCGCCGTCGAACGCATTCTCGCCGAATGCTACAAGCGCCGCGACCGGGTGGCCATGGCAAGCTTTCGCGGAACCGGGGCCGAGACGCTTCTGCCCGAGACGCGCTCCCTGACCCGCGCGCGCAAGGCCCTCGCAGGCCTTGCCGCCGGCGGCGGAACGCCGCTTGCCGCAGGTCTCGAACGGGCCGGCGATCTCGCGCGCGCCTCGGAGGGGCAAGGGCGAACGCCTCTCATCGTGGTTCTCACCGACGGCAAGGCCAATGTCGCGCTCGACGGGGTCGCCGGCCGCTCGGCGGCATGGGAGGATGCCCGGCGCAAGGCCGAAGGTCTGAGATCGGACGGTTTTGCGAGCCTCGTCATCGACCTCGCCTCCCGGCCCGGCCAGCATGCCCGCGACCTCACCCAATCCTTAGGGGGGCGCTATCTCGCTTTGCCCGCCCATGACGACGGCGCGGTGCTGGCCGATGCGGTCGCCGCCGATCCCACCAAGAAGGCCCGCCCATGATCGCCGGACACGGCATGCCGCCGACCGACTGGCCCCTTGCCCGCCACAGCCGCCGCGTAACGGCCGGCGGCGTCGACTGGCACGTGCAGGTGATGGGCGAAGGCCCCGATCTCCTTCTCATCCACGGCACCGGCGCCTCCACGCACTCCTTTCGGGACATCGCGCCGATCCTTGCCGAGAGCCATCGAGTGATCATGGCCGACTGCCCCGGCCTCGGCTTCACCTCCCGCCCCTCGCGCCCCCTCACCCTCCAGACCATGGCGAGCATGCATGCGGAGATGCTGGCAAAGCTCGGCGCCGCGCCGAAGGTCGTCGTCGGCCATTCGGCCGGTGCGGTGATCGCCATCGAGATGGCGCTCGACGGCCGCATCGCGCCGGAGCTTCTCGTCTCCCTCAACGGTGCGCTCCTGCCCTTTCCGGGCCTTGCCGGCCGGCTGTTTCCGAAGATCGCGAAGGTGGTCTATCGCAATCCCATCGTGCCGCGCTTCTTTGCCTATCGCGCCAAGAGCGAAAGCGCGGTCTCCGGTCTTCTCGACGGAACGGGATCGGTGCTGAGCCCCGAGGGCAAGGCGCTCTACGCCCGCCTCTTCCAGGACAGGCACCACGTGGCCGGCACGCTGTCCATGATGAGCCATTGGGATCTCGACCGTTTCTCAGGCAGGCTCGACCGGCTGACGATCCCCCTGCTCCTCCTCACCGGCGACCGGGACAAGGCGATCCCGCCTTCGGTGAGCCACCGCGTCGCGGACCGGGTTCGAAACGGCCGCGTCGTAGTGCTCGACGGGCTCGGCCACCTCGCTCACGAGGAAGCGCCCGAACGCGTCGCAGGGATCATCGCGGAGGAAGCGAAGACGGTTTCCGACGGGTCGAAACAGGCGGAGGTCTGATCGGTCCGGTCGATCCGACGACGCCGCGAGCGCCGGCGTCGCCGGTTTGCTCCAAGCGCTTTGGGGAGACGCCGACCATGGCGACGCATCTGATCCGCATTCTGGCCGTTGCCGGTCTCGCATGTCTTTCGCCCTATCTCGCGCACGCCCAGTCGAGCGGCGCGAACGGCTCCGGGGACATGGCGGGATCGAAGGACGGCGAGGCACGATCGGCGATCGAGCAATGCCTTGCGGGAGCCGGCGCACAGGATCCGCAGAGCTGTATCGGGACCTATGCGCAGAGCTGCGGCGAGAGCGAGGAGGGCCAGACGACGCAAGGCATGACTGATTGCATCGGCCAGGAAACGGATGCCTGGGACGCGCTTCTCAACGAGAACTACGAGGCGCGCATGACCGAGGCCAAGTCTCTCGATGCCGAGCGCGATGCCGAGGGCGTCCTCTCGGACAACGAGGCCGCCCCGCTCCTTCGCAAGGCCCAGCGCGCCTGGATCGCCTATCGCGACGCCGAATGCGACCGCATCTTCGAACTCAGCAAGGACGGCACGATCCGGCTTCCCGAGACCGCCTCCTGCACGAACCGCCTCACCGCCGAGCGCGCGCTGGCGCTCGGCGATGATCAGCCATGATCCCGTGCGGGGCTCCGGGTTCCGATCGAGAGCCCATCGGGCTGTTCAGAGCGGCGTGAAGTCGGTATCGGCACGAACCCTGCGGCAATAGGCGGCCATCAGCCGGGCGCAGTTCTCGATATCCTCGAGGCTGACGACCTCGCACGGGGTGTGCATGTAGCGCAGCGGAACGCCGATGAGGCCCGTCGCCATGCCGGCCCGGTTGATCTGCATCGCGCCGGCATCCGTCGGCGTGGCGGCGGGCGCGCCGATCACCTGACAGTCGATACCCGAATCCTTCGCGGCGTCCTTCAGCATGGAGAAGACAACCGGATTGATGTTCGCGCCGCGCGTGATGCTGGGGCCCTTTCCGATGTCGAGCCGCCCGTGGCGCGTCTTGCTGACGCCCGGATAGTCGATCGCGTGGCTCATATCGACCGCAAGACCGGTCTGCGCCCCGATATCGAAGGCGGCTGTCCTTGCGCCCCGCGAGCCGATCTCCTCCTGCACGGTCGCGACCGTGTAGACGCCGACTTCGGGATCGAGACCGCCCTCCTCCTTCAGGAGCCGAAGCGCTTCGGCGACGATGAAGCAGCCCGCCTTGTTGTCGAAGCCGCGCGCGCTCGCCCGCCCGCCCATGAGCGTCTGGAACTCGTACTGATAGGTCGCGATGTCGCCGATCTCGACGACGGCCTCGGCCTCTGCACGTGAGGAGGCGCCGATATCGATCCACAGATCGTGCATTTCGGGCTTGGCCTTGCGCTCATCGGCGGTCAGGAGATGGATCGCCTTGCGCCCGATGACGCCCGCGACGCGCTCCTTGCCGTGCACCCAGACGAGCTGGCCCACCGGCACGACGCTGTCATGTCCGCCGACCGGGCTGAAATAGAGGAGACCCTCGTCGCTGACATGGTGAATCATGAAGCCGATCTCGTCGAGATGGCCAGCGAGCATGATCTTCATCGGCGCGTCGGGATTGAGGACCGCGCTCACATTGCCGTTCACATCCGTCACCGTGCGGTCGGCGAAGGCTTTCGCATAGGTCCGGTAGACCGCCGCCGCCGGTTGTTCGTATCCGCTCGGCGAATGGGCCCGGACGAGGTCCTTCAGGAATTCAAGAGATTCGGTTCGCATATGCGTCAGCCCCTCCGTGTCGCAAAATCGTTTCGCCGCATCCGCGGCCTGGGGTGGCCCGGCGAGCGAGCCCCAGGGCCGAGGAACCTCGATCGCCGGATTTCGATCCGGCAAACGCAGAATTGATTGTAAGGCGCAGCCGGCAACGAGTTTCATCCCCGGGTGAGCGTTGCACGCCCGGCCCTTTCCTCTGTAGGAGACCGGACAGTCGCCGGCACGAAGGAGTGGCTCATGCGTCTTCGGGTCGAGGCCGATCTCAGATACTGGCTTCCGGGGCCTTCGGACGTTCTTCTGGCCATCGAGGCGGCGCCCACCGAAGAGCAGACGCTTCTCGACGACGGCCTCGTCGTCAACGCACTCGGCCCCCTCACCACCGTTCCGGGCGACGACGGCATCGGCCGGCGCACCTGGCTGCGCGCCGATGGCGAGTTCGTGGCGAACTACCGGGGCACCTTCGAGGTCGAACGCGAGGTCGATCAGCTGGCCCGGCTCGCGGTCACACCCCGTCACGAATTGCCGGCAGCCGTCATCCCCTATCTGTGGCCGAGCCGCTTCTGCCAGTCCGATCTCTTCGTCTCCTTCGTGGAAAGGGAGTTCCGGGGCCTCGAAGGCGGCGCGCTGATCGCGGCCATGGCTTCCTGGATCGGCTCCCATATCGACTACACCATCGGCTCCAGCCACGGCCGCACGAGCGCGGTCGACACCTTCGTCGCCCGCCAGGGCGTCTGCCGGGACTATGCCCATGTCATGGCGGCCTTCACCCGGGCCGCCGGCATTCCCGCCCGCCTCGTCTCGGCCTATGCCTGGAAGCTCGAACCCCAGGATTTCCACGCCGTCGTCGATGTCTGGCTGGACGGGCGCTGGCGGCTCGTCGATGCGAGCGGCCTTGCGCCGACCGAAGGCCTCGTGCGCATCGCCGTCGGGCGCGATGCGACGGATATCTCGTTCATGACCGTCTTCGGCTCGGCCGAATTCGTGGCGCAGGACGTCAGGGTGACCCGGCTCGAAGAGGATGCGAGCCCGTCCTGCGGGGCGACCCGGCCGGATGCTGCGGACGAAAAGGCGGCCCCGTCCTCCGCCGCCCCCGCGCAATGACCTCGCCCGCCCGCCCGCCGGCTCAGAAGAACCGGCGCGGCATCTTGTAGGGCAGCATGGTCTGGACCACCGGATTGCGGAACCGGTCGAGATCGAGGCTCTCGTGCATGGCGACCGTCTTCGTGCCGAACAGGGTCGTCTCCACCAGCGAGCGGGCATAGAAGGGCGAATCCTCGAGGGTCTTTCCCACCCGCGTCCCATCCGGGTCCTCGGTGCGCGTCGTTCGCTTCATGCGCCAGAAGCTGGTGGCGAGCCGCTTCAGGGCCGGAGGTTCGAAGTCGATGACGTCAGCCTTCGGGTCGAACTTGATGGCGAGCGTCAAGGTCTCGCCGTCGCGCTCGATCAGGTCGTAGAGGACGGCGGCGCCGCCGGGCACGCAGGCCCGGCTCCAGTTCCAGCTGACGAACCGGTCTTCCAGCGGCTCGGCGCCGGTGTTGAAATCGAGATAGCCGTGGCCGTTCCAGGCAAGGCCCGGATCCTCGAAGCGCGCTTCGACCCGGGCGCAGGGCGCGATCGGCCACCAGCAGTGACGGCCGGCCCGGTCGAGCGGCATCGGCCGGTGCTGCAGGGCTTCGGGATAGAGTTTGACGGTGCCGCGCACACGCCTCGGGATCAGCGGAGTGATCTCGTCGATCGTCACGGTCAGGCAGTCGCCGTCCCATTCCATCGCACTGGGGCCCACGGACAGGACCCCGGCGCTGCGGGACAGATCGCGGCTGCCCCGTTCGGTCATCGCCCATCGCCGGGCGCCGCGCCCGTAGAGCGCGCAGTTGATCGAGACATGGTTTTCGGGTCGTCCGCGCCCGGTCATCTTGTAGTAGGGTGAGAAGACCGAGCCGACGAAGCCGATGATCGTCAGCCCGAACGCGCCGTCGTCCGAGATCGCGTCGCAATACCACCAGGCATATCCCCCCGGCGGGACCCGCTGGTCGAAGCGTGGTCCATCGCGATAGCCCTCGCCGCCAGGGTCCCCGAGAGGGAGGCCATCGGCACGCCCGCTCCCGGATGGGCGCTCCCGCCGCACAGATACAGTCCCGGGATCGCCGAGCGCGCGGTGGGCCTGCGGAACGACGCCGTCGACCCATGAGAGGCCCGCCCGTAGAGCGCTCCGCCCGTCCCCGGAAAGAGGTCCGAGTACGCCGAGGGCGTCGAAACTCTGATCGAATCGGGGTCCCATCGGAGCGTGAGCCCCGACGCCCGGAGCCTGGAAAAAGCCGCGTTCACGCATGCTTCGATCTCCTCCTGGTGGAATGGGCGGCGCCCCTCGCCGAGCGCCGGCGCATTGACGATCAGAAACAGGCGCTCGGGGCCCTCGGGCGGCGGGGCGCCGTCGTCGCCGCGATCCTCGGCGCAGACATAGACATTGGGATCGCTCGGCAGGCGCGCCTCGGCGAACACCTCCGTGAACTCCAGCATGGGATCTTCGGCGAAGAAGACCGTGTGATGGGCGAGCGCCGGACCCGCGACCTCGGCGCGCACGGCGATGCCGAGCGCCGACAGGGACCGCTGGCGCGGATCTTCGGGCGGGTCGAAGGCCTTCGCGGCGGACGAGCCGAAAAGGCCGCCGGTGATCGCATCCGCATCGCAATTGGCAAGGACGATATCGGCGCGGATGGTCTCGCCGCCCGCCAGCGCGACGCCGCAGGCCCGTCCGTCCGCAACGAGGATCTCGCGCGTCTCGGTGCCGTAGCGCATCTCGACGCCCCTTCGCCGCGCAAGCGCCTCGACCGCCTCGGCGAGCTTCGACATGCCGCCCTCCACACGCCAGACGCCCCGCGCTTCCACGGCCGCGATCAGGCGCAGGGTCGAAGGGGCCTCGTAGGGCGAGGAGCCGACATAGGTGGTGTAGCGAGCGAAGAGATGGCGCAGGCGCGGGTCCGAGAATTCCGAGCGCAGCACGTCCCAGACGCTGCGATGGGCCCCCAGCCGCGCGATCCGCAGGGCTCCGGACAATCCGGCGCGCATGGTCAGCTCGATCGGGCTCGCCGGACGATCGACGCTCATGAAGATCGGATCGAGAAGATCGAGGACGTCCTGCGACCGGTCCATGAACGCGGCGAATTCACGGGCCGAGCGGCGTCCGGCAAAGGCTGCGACCGCAGCGACCGATCGCGCCCGATCGGGATAGAGGTCGAGGCTCGATCCGTCGGCAAAGACGTGCCGGGCGACGATGTCGAGGCGCTCGATCGCGACATGGTCGTCGAGCCGCTCGCCGCAATCCTCGAACAACGCGTCGAACACGTGGCGCTTGGTGAAGACCGTGGGCCCTGCATCGATGGCCGCCCCGCCAACCTCCACCCGCCGCATCTTGCCGCCGGGCCCGGCCGCGCGCTCGCACACCGTCACCGCGTGGCCGGCCGCGCCGAGCCTTGCGGCTGCGGTCAGCCCGCCGATACCGGCGCCGATGACGACGACATGCATGCGCGTTCCTCTGGCGTGTCTGCAGCAAAGCGGATGGCCGACGCGAGCGATCGGCAAAAGTGTCAATTCAATTTGACACTTTACCGTCCTCATGTCCATTTCAACCGGCCCCTTGAGGAACCGCTTCGCGCTTTCACCGGTCCCCGACCCGGGTTGAAGGGACGACTGGACGGACACGGAGAACGGATAGTTGGACGAGACGAGGCCGACATTCGCGGTGCGCTGGCGCTCGCTTAGAAACCGTATCCTTCTGGCGCCGCGCTTCCATCGCATTGCACTGGCATCGCCCGTCGGACGCTTCTTTGCCCGGCGGTCCGCCCGGAAGCTGTTCGATCTGACGGCGGGCTTCGTCTATTCGCAGGTCCTCGTCGCCGGCGTTCGCTCGAAGCTTTTCGAGCATCTCGTCGAAGGTCCCGCCACTGTGAGCGAGATCGCGGCGGCGACCGGCCTGCCCGAGGATGCCGCGAGGCGGCTTCTCGCCGCGTCGGCATCCCTGGATCTCACGGACCGGCTCGCCGACGGCCGCTTCATGCTCGGCGCGCAAGGGGCGGCCCTTCTCGCCAATCCCGGCGTCGCCGCGATGATCCGCCATCACGACGCGCTCTATGCCGACCTGCGCGATCCGGTCGCCGCCTTGGAGCGGCGCGGCGGCGGCGATCTCGCACGCTTGTGGAACTATGACGGCGATACGGGAGAGCCGAGCGCCGAGACCGCGAGCTATACGGCCCTGATGGCCGCGAGCCAGGATCTCGTCGCGCGCGAAACCCTGCGTCTCTTCGATGTGCGGCCGTTTTCGGCGATCGTCGATATCGGCGGGGGAAACGGCCGGTTCCTCACCCATGTCGCAGATCGGAACGCCCACGCGGAACTCCACCTTCTCGACAGGCCGAGCGTCCTGCCGCTTGCACGCGACGCCTTGTCCCACCGCCCGGACAAGGAGCGGTTCACCCTGCATGGCGGGCATTTTCTCACCGCACCCCTTCCCGAGAACTGCGACCTCGTGACCCTGATCCGCGTTCTCCACGACCATGACGAAGAAGTGGTGGAGCGCCTTCTCCGGCGCGTCTACGAGACCCTCGAGCCGAGGCGCGGCACCCTCCTCGTCTCCGAGCCCATGGCCGGCGCGCGAGCGCGCTCGCGAATCGGCGACGCCTATTTCAACCTCTACCTTCAGGCGATGGGTTCGGGCCGGCCGCGCATGGCGTCCGAGCTCTGCGACATGCTGAGGCAGGCAGGCTTCAGACGCGTGCGCGCCCTGCCCTCCGGCATGCCGATCGCAACCTCTGCGATCGTCGCCGAGATCGGCTGAGCCGGGCGGTCAGCGTCCTTTTCGATTGACATTCGAACGTGTCTAGATAGGTTGACACCAACCACAGGAGTCCCCAGAGGATGCCCCGCACCGACGCTATCATCTTCGAACAACCCGGACGGATCGCCCTCGCGGCAACCGGGCTGAAGACGGTAGAGACTTGCGAGGCGCTCATCGAGATCGAGGTTTCCGGCATTTCCACGGGAACCGAGCGGCTTCTCTTCACCGGCGAGATGCCGCCCTTCCCGGGCATGGGCTACCCCCTCGTTCCCGGCTACGAGGCCGTCGGCCGCGTGGTCGAGAGCCGTGCGGAGGACCGGATCGCACCCGGCACGCGCGTCTTCGTTCCCGGCTCCCACGGATTCACCGAAGCCCACGGCCTGTTCGGCGCCCAGGCGAGCCATCTGGTCGCCCGCACCGACAGGCTCGTGCCCGTGCCCGCTGGAAGCGGCGACGACGCCGTGCTCCTCGCACTCGCGGCCACCGCCCACCACGCGGTGGCGGCGGGGGAGACGCTGCCGGAACTCATCGTCGGTCATGGCGTCCTCGGACGCCTTGCAGCCCGTCTCTGCCGAGCCCTCGGGGCAGCGCCGACCGTCTGGGAAACCAACGAGGCCCGCCAAGCGGGCGCGGACGCCTACACCGTCGTCGATCCGGGCGAGGACGAGCGGCGGGACTATCGCTCGATCCTCGATGTCAGCGGCGATGCGGGCATTCTCGATACGCTGATCGGGCGGACCGCGCGCGGCGGCGAGATCGTGCTCGCAGGCTTCTACAAGGCGCCCCTGTCCTTCGTCTTTCCGCCCGCCTTCATGCGCGAGACGCGCCTGCGGATCGCCGCCGAATGGGCGCCGGGCGACATGGACTCGGTCCTTGCGCTGATCGCCGACGGACGCCTGTCGCTCGGCGGTCTCGTCACCCACCGGGCCGAGCCGCGCCAAGCGGAGGCGGCCTATCGAACGGCGTTCGAGGACGCCGACTGCCTGAAGATGATCATCGAATGGAGGGAAGGCGCATGAGCGCACTCGCACAGACCGAAACCCGAAAGGGCCAGGCCGAGATGCATTCCGCCCTCCGGCAGGAAGCGTCCGAACCGATCGACACGCCGGCGACCGGGCCGGCCACCAAGGAAACCCAGATCATCGCGATCTACGGCAAGGGCGGCATCGGCAAGTCGTTCACCCTCGCCAACCTTTCCTACATGCTGGCCCAGCAGGGCAAGCGCGTCCTCCTCATCGGCTGCGATCCGAAGTCGGACACCACCTCGCTTCTCTTCGGCGGCAAGGCCTGCCCGACCATCATCGAGACCTCGTCCAAGAAGAAGGCGGCCGGCGAGGAGGTCGACATCTCCGATGTCTGCTTCAAGCGCGACGGCGTCTTCGCCATGGAACTCGGCGGCCCGGAAGTCGGGCGAGGCTGCGGGGGACGCGGCATCATCCACGGCTTCGAGCTTCTGGAAAAGCTCGGCTTCCACGAATGGGGCTTCGACTACGTCCTTCTGGACTTCCTGGGCGACGTGGTCTGCGGCGGCTTCGGCCTGCCGATCGCCCGCGACATGTGCCAGAAGGTCATCGTCGTCGGCTCCAACGACCTGCAGTCGCTCTACGTCGCCAACAATGTCTGCTCGGCGGTGGAATACTTCCGCAAGCTCGGCGGCAATGTGGGCGTCGCCGGCATGGTCGTGAACAAGGACGACGGCACGGGCGAGGCCGCGGCCTTCGCCAAAGCCGTCGGCATTCCGATCCTGTCGGCCATTCCTGCCGACGAGGACATCCGCAAGAAGAGCGCGAACTACCAGATCGTCGGCAAGCCCGGCGGTCGCTGGGCATCGCTTTTCGAGGAGCTGGCCGTCGGCCTTGCCGAAGCCCCGCCGCTGCATCCTACGCCCCTCGATCAGGACGGGCTGCTTGCCCTGTTCTCCGGCGAGGAGACCGGCCGGGACTACGTGCTCGCGCCGGCGAGCCAGGAGGACATGCGCGGCCGCCCCGTCGAGACCAAGCCGTCCCTCGAAGTCGTCTACGACAACGCGTGAGGCGACCCTGATGGCTATCGACCCCCACGATCATCGCAAGGACGACGGGCCCGGCAGCGCTCCGCGTGAGCCGTCCCGCGCCAATGTCGTCCAGGCGAAGGACGGCGATGTCGGCTGCCATGCCGGCAAGGCCGAAATGCTGGCGGCGGCGCGCAAGGCCGGATCGAGCGAGATGCTCGACCGCTATGCCGCCGACTATCCGCTCGGACCCCACGACCAGCCCCAGAGCATGTGCCCCGCCTTCGGCTCCCTGCGGGTGGGCCTTCGCATGCGCCGCACGGCGACCGTTCTGTCGGGCTCGGCCTGCTGCGTCTACGGCCTCACCTTCACCTCGCATTTCTACGGGGCGCGCCGCACCGTCGGCTACGTGCCGTTCAATTCCGAGACCCTGGTGACGGGCAAGCTCTTCGAGGATATCCGTGACGCGGTGCACGACCTCGCCGACCCGCTGCTCTACGATGCGATCGTCGTCACCAATCTGTGCGTGCCGACGGCCTCCGGCGTGCCCCTGCGCCTCCTGCCTGAGACGATCGACGGCGTGCGCATCATCGGCATCGACGTGCCGGGCTTCGGTGTGCCAACCCATGCGGAAGCCAAGGACATTCTCGCCGGCGCCATGCTCAAGCGGGCGCGCGAGGAAGCTGAGGCCGGTCCCGTCTCGCGTCCGAACCGCTCGGCCAGCGACAAGCCCGAGATCGCGCTTCTGGGAGAGATGTTCCCGGCCGATCCGATGATCATCGGCCAGCTTCTCGAGCCGATGGGCCTTGCCGCGGGACCGGTCGTTCCGACCCGCGAATGGCGCGAACTCTACGGCGCCCTCGATTGCGCGGCGGTCGCGGCGATCCATCCGTTCTATACCGCGAGCGTTCGCGAGTTCCAGGCGGCCGGCCGCCCGGTCGTGGGCTCGGCGCCGGTCGGCGTCGAGGGCACCGAAGCCTGGCTCTCGCGCATCGGCGCAGCAGCAGGCGTCGGTGAGGACGCGATCGCGAACGCCAAGAACGCCATCCTGCCCGCAATCCGGGGAGCCCTGTCGGCCAAGCCGATCTCGGGCCGCATCACGCTTTCGGGCTATGAGGGGTCCGAGCTGCTCGTCGCCCGCCTCCTCGTCGAGAGCGGCGCGGATCTTCGCTATGTGGGCACCGCCTGCCCGCGCACGCCCTGGTCCGATCACGACCGCGAATGGCTGGAAGCGCGCGGCGTCCACGTGAACTTCCGCGCCTCGCTGGAGGAGGATCTCGCGGCCTTCGAGGAGTTCCGCCCGGATCTCGCCATCGGCACGACGCCCGTCGTCCAGAAGGCCAAGGAAAGCGGCACGCCCTCCCTCTACTTCACCAATCTCATCTCCGCCCGGCCCCTGATGGGTCCGGCCGGAGCGGGCTCGCTCGCCGAAGTGATCAATGGCGCGATCGCCTCCAAGCCCCGCTTCGACGCGATGAAGGCCTTCTTCGAGGGCGTTGGGTCCGGCGAGACCGCCGGCGTCTGGTCGAAGGCTCCCGAGAAGAAGGCCCCCGTCAGCCGCCGCGAGGATGTGCCGATCCGCGCAAGGTCGCGGGCCGATGCCGTCGCCGACAGCGTGGCCGCGAGCGAGGGAGGCGTCTGATGCTGGTCCTCGATCACGATCGCGCCGGCGGCTACTGGGGCGCCGTCTACGTCTTCACCGCCGTCAAGGGTCTTCAGGTCGTCATCGACGGCCCGGTGGGCTGCGAGAACCTGCCGGTGACCTCCGTCCTTCACTATACGGACGCCCTGCCGCCCCACGAGCTGCCGATCGTCGTGACCGGGCTTGCGGAGGAGAACCTCGGCCAGACCGGCACCGAGGGCGCCATGAAGCGCGCCCATGCTGTGCTTGATCCGAGGCAGCCCTCGGTCGTCGTGACGGGCTCGATCGCCGAGATGATCGGCGGCGGCGTGACGCCGGAAGGCACCAATCTCAAGCGCTTCCTGCCGCGTACCATCGACGAGGACCAGTGGCAGGCCGCCGACCGGGCGCTGAAATGGCTCTATACGGAATACGGGCCGAAGAAACGGAAGCCCCGTGAGAAGGCGGCGGACGCAAAGCCGAAGGTCAACATCGTCGGGGCCGCCTACGGCATGTTCAACATGCCCTCCGATCTCGCGGAGATCCGCCGTCTCGTCGAAGGCATCGGCGCGGAGGTCAATCTCGTCTACCCGCTCGGCTCGCATCTGCGCGATACGCCGAAGCTCGACGAGGCCGACGTCAATATCTGCCTCTATCGCGAGTTCGGACGCCAGCTCTGCGAGGCCCTCGACAAGCCCTATCTCCAGGCGCCGATCGGCCTCCACTCGACCACCGCCTTCCTGCGGGCGCTTGGCGAGCTGACCGGCCTCGACCCCGAGCCCTTCATCGAGCGCGAGAAGCACACGACGATCAAGCCGCTCTGGGACCTGTGGCGCTCGGTCACCCAGGATTTCTTCGGCACGGCAAGCTTCGCGATCGTGGCGGCGGAAACCCATGCCCGGGGCATGCGCCACTTCCTCGAGGACGAGATGGGCCTGCCCTGCCGGTTCGCGATCTCGCGCAAGGCCGGCGAGAAGACGCGCAACGACGAGGTCCGCGCGAAGATCCGCGAGACCAAGCCGCTGATCGTCTTCGGCAGCTACAACGAACGGATGTATCTGGCCGAAGCCGGCTCGCGCGCAGCCTTCATCCCGGCATCCTTCCCGGGTGCAGCCATCCGGCGCGCGACCGGTACGCCTTTCATGGGCTATGCCGGGGCGACCTATCTCGTCCAGGAAGTCTGCAACGCGCTGTTCGACGCGCTGTTCTTCATCCTGCCGCTCGGCACCGAGATGGACGCGATCCCCGCAACGCCCGCCCGCGAGAAGTCGAGCATCGGCTGGTCGCGGGCTGCCTCCGCCGCGCTCGAGCGCGCGATGGCGGGCGAGCCGATCCTCACGCGCATCTCGGCCGCCAAGCGCTGGCGCGACGACGCCGAGCGCCGGGCGCTCGCCGACGACGCGATCGCCGTCGAGCCGCGCCATCTCGATCCGTCCCTTCTCGGCGAGACGGAGGATGCCTCGTGATCCGATGCCCAGCCTTCAGCATGCCCTTCCCACAGCCAAAGGAGACTGTCCGATGAGCCTGGTTACCCGTCATGCGTCCCCATCGCTTTTTTCGTCGGAGCGCCGCGAATATCGCCTGATGTTCGCCCTGAGCTTCCCGCTCTTTCTCGCGGTGGCCCTTCTGTCGCGCGTTCTGCCGGCCTCCGTGAGGCCGCTCCCCTTCGAGCCCGGACGGTATCTGTCCGTCCTGTCCGATGCGCGCCGTGCGGCGCACTCGGTCCTGCCGCACGCATTCATGCGCTGAGGCTCGAACCCCGCTTCCTCGCCGCCCGTTCCCGCAGCGGTCTGGCGACGAAGGCATCCGAAACAACGGAGAAAGGCAATGTCCAATACATCACATACCGGGTCGGACGCGGGAACGCTCACCGGCCTGACCGAGAGGGAAGCGAACGAGTTCAACTCGCTCTTCATCAAGTCCTTCGCCGGTTTCACCGGAGTCGCGATCGTCGCCCACATCCTCGTCTGGATCTGGCGGCCGTGGCTTCAGACCCCCGAGGTCGCGGCCAGCCTGCATGACGCAGCGCACCCGCTCCTCTCCATGCTCAGCTAGGAAAGGCTCGCATCATGGCCCAGATTTGGCTGCTTTTCGATCCGCGCCGCGCGCTTATCGGCCTCTTCACCTTCCTCCTGGTGTTGGCGCTCCTCATCCACTTCATCCTCCTGTCGACGGCCCGCTTCAACTGGCTGGCAAACCCGACAGCCGAGTCCAGTCAGAACCAGCAGGTGGGTGCACTCGTCGTCGATCCCCGGAACGGCTGACGCGTCTCAATCCATTCACACCGGGGGCGTGCGTTCCGTTCGGCCCCGGTTTTCCTCAAGACGAAAAGCCTGTCACCGCCGAAGGGAGCCGGACGCCATGGCCATGTTGTCATTCGAACAAAAGTACAGGGTCCGCGGCGGCACGCTCGTCGGCGGCGATCTGTTCGATTTCTGGGTCGGCCCGTTCTATGTCGGCTTCTTCGGGGTCACGGCGGCCTTCTTCGCCCTGCTCGGTTCCCTGCTGATCTTCTACGATATCAGCCAGGGCACCGAGACCAACATCTTCGCCTTCTCGGTCAATCCGCCATCGATCGAATACGGGCTCGGACTTGCGCCTCTCAACGAGGGCGGCATCTGGCAGATCGTGACCATGTGCGCCGTCGGCGCCTTCGCGTCATGGGCGCTGCGAGAGATCGAGATCTGCCGCAAGCTCGGCATCGGCTGGCATGTGCCGATCGCCTATTCCGTCGCGGTGTTTGCCTATGTGACCCTCGTGGTCTTCAGGCCGCTGCTTCTGGGCGCCTGGGGCCACGGCTTCCCCTACGGCATCATGAGCCATCTCGACTGGGTCTCGAACGTCGGCTACCAGTTCCTGCATTTCCACTACAATCCCGCGCATATGCTCGCCGTGACCTTCTTCTTCACGACGACCATGTTCCTCGGGCTCCATGCAGGCGTCATCCTCGCGGTCGTCAACCCGCCGGAGGGCGAGACCGTCAAGTTCGGCGAGACTGAGAACGCCTATTTCCGCGACTACATCGCCTATTCGGTCGGCCCCTACGGCATTCACCGGCTCGGCCTGTTCTTCGCGTTGAACGCCGGCTTCTGGAGCGCCGTCTGCATCGTCATCTCCGGCCCGTTCGTCGATGTCGGCTGGCCGTATTTCTATGACTTCTTCCTCCAGACACCTGCCGCCATCGGCAACATCTCTTACTGAGGGGACGGGACCCATGGGCTACTATTCCTCAATCTACTTCCGTTCCCAGATCCGGGGGCCGTTCGATCCGGGTGTCGCGCTGCCCAAGCACGACCTGCCGCGCATCCAGGAGGCGAAGGCCTTCAGCTACTGGCTCGGCAAGATCGGCGATCCGCAGCTCGGGCCGCTCTATCTCGGCTGGTCGGGAACGCTCTCGCTCCTCTTCGGCTTCATCGCCATCGAGATCATCGGGCTCAACATGTGGGCCTCGGTGGACTGGGACCCTTACGCCTTCGTGCGCAATCTTCCCTTCCTCTCCCTTGATCCGCCACCGGCCAAATACGGGCTCAATCCGTTCGTGCCGCTCGGCGACGGCGGCTGGTGGATCCTCGCGGGCTTCTTCCTGACGGTCTCGATCCTCCTGTGGTGGGTGCGCAGCTATTCGCGCGCCCGGGCCTTAGGGATGGGAACCCACACCTCCTGGGCGTTCGCCTCGGCGATCTTCCTCTTCCTTTCCCTCGGCCTCTTCCGTCCGATCCTGCTTGGCACCTGGTCGGAGGCGGTTCCCTTTGGCCTCATCACCCATCTGAACTGGACGGCATCGGTCTCGGTCCTCTACGGCAACTGGTACTACAACCCGTTCCACATGCTCTCGATCGTCTTCCTCTACGGATCGACCATGCTCTTCGCCATGCACGGCGCGACGATCCTCGCCGTGTCCCGCTTCGGCGGTGAGCGCGAGGCCGAGGAGATCGTCGATCGCGGAACGGCGGCCGAGCGTGCCGGTCTCTTCTGGCGCTGGACCATGGGCTTCAACGCCAGCTACGAATCGATCCACCGCTGGGCCTGGTGGTTCGCGGTCCTCACCACCTTCTGCGGCGCGATCGGCGTCCTTCTCACCGGCACGGTCGTCGACAACTGGTATCTGTGGGGCGTCAAGCACGGCATCGCACCCACCTATCCCTCGGTCTATCCCGACTTCCCCGTTCCGACAGGCTCCGTGCCGGGAGGCGCACAATGACGAACGAACGCCGCAAACGTAAGGCGCCCCGCCACCGCGTCGCCCCCATCATCACCGGCGTCCTGGCATTGGCCGCCGTTCTCGTGATCCTGACGGTTCCGCCCTGGGTGCTGCCGCCGATCGACGCGATCTCCACGGGACCGCGGGCGATCGAGATGGTCCAGTTCAAGGACGCCGACCGCAAGCCGAACTATACGCTTCCCGAAGCCTTGCCTGCGGCCGAGCCCTATGAGGGCGAGCAGAAGGCGAGCGAGCTCTACGAGAACGTCGAGGTTCTCGGAGATCTGTCGGAAGGCGAGTTCACGCGCCTGATGCTGGCGATCACCGAATGGGTCTCGCCGGAACAGGGCTGCGAATACTGCCACAATGTGGAAGAGGGTTTCGCGTCCGACGCCGTCTATACCAAGGTCGTCGCACGCCAGATGCTGAAGATGACGCGGCATCTCAACACCGCCTGGCCCGAGCACGTCGCTCCGGCCGGCGTCACCTGCTTTACCTGCCACCGGGGCAAGAACGTTCCCGACGAGAGCTGGTACAAGCAGAACCCGCCCTCTGGCGACCAGTTCATGGGCAAACCCCGCCCCTGGCATCTCGAAGCGAAGACCATCCAGCAGTTCTTCCCGAGCGTTCCCTATCAGGAATACTATCTGGACGAGCAGCCCCAGTATAAGATCCAGGCGAGCCAACCCCTGGTCTCGGCCTCGGGTCGCTCCAACACCGCGCGGGAACAGTCGGCGGAAGACATGTATCTTCTGATGATGCAGAACGCGAACTCGCTGGGCGTCAACTGCACCTACTGCCACAATTCGCGCGCCTTCTGGGACTGGTCCCAGTCGCCTCCCTTCCGCTGGATCGCCTATTGGGGCATCCGGATGGTCCGCGACATCAACATCGACTACATCACGCCGATCACCGACGTGTTCCCGCCCGAACGCCTCGGCCCGCTCGGCGATCCGGCCAAGGTCCATTGCGGCACCTGCCATCGCGGCGAGACCAAGCCGCTCGGCGGATACGACCTGATGCACGCCTATACGGCGGGTCTCAGCGAGGACGGCAACGTGCCCGACCCCTCGCCCAAGCAGGCGATCCTTCTCGGCACGGCCAAGCCCGTCGCCGCGGAAGGCAACGCCTTCGACCAGGAGGGCGAGGTTCAGCCGACCCCGGCTCCCGTCTCCGAAAGCGCGATCGAACAGTCGGTCGCACCGGATCAGAGCGGTTCCCAGTCCGGCGACGGTGTCGAGTACGAGTCGCAGACCGAACCCGGCCAGCCGGTCGATGCACCCGCCATCGAGGGCGCGACGGAAGCCCTGCCGCCGGAAAGCCCTACGCAATCGGCCCCTCCAGGCGATTATCCGACGGGCGTCGATGCCCCGGACGGGGCGGCGCCGCAGCAGATGCGGCCAGGCACGTCCGTCGTCGATGAGGACGGCACCGCCGATGCCCCCTCGGCCGGAGATCCTGGAACCGGTTCGGAAGCCCTGACGGCGACCGATCCCGAGCCCGCCTCGCCGACGGATGGCACGAGCCAGCCGACGCCGCAGAACGAGGGCAACACCAGCATGACGCCCGGCCAGCAACCGGAGAACAGCGTCGGCGGGGCAGGTTCCGCCGGCGAGGCTTCGGCCCAGCAGCCGTCCGGATCGGCATCCGGCGCCTCCGCGGGGAACGGCTCGCAAGCGGCACCGGCGAGCGGCGGTTCCGGATCGGGCGGCAACCGCACGCCGACGATCACGGTCCTGCCGCGCCCGTCGAACTGACGCCAGGACTTCCAGCCTCGGGCGCCGCCGATCTTCACCGGCGGCGCGCCGGGCAAGGTCCGAACCCAGCATCGGAACAAGAGCCTCGCCGGTCCGACGGCGAGGCTTTTTCGTCTCCGGTCACGGGCGGCCTCGAACGAGACGATCCGCAAGGCGATCGAATGCGGCACAGCACGTCGCTTCACGGGGTCGCATCACGGGTCAGCCGGACCCCGGATCGGAACCAGCCCATGCGGCCTTTCGCCTCGCAGCGAGTCTGGCGGCGTATCGTTCGCCTTTAACGGATCAGCCGAAACGGGAAGCTTCATCGCGTTCCTTACGGCGAAACGCCGCCTTCCCACACGCTTCGGAACCTTGCGGGCAGGCATGCGAGATCGTGCCCATGCGGGGCCGCTAACCACCAGACGAAAGATGGCCCGGCGCCCCCCGTCGGTGATCTTGCTCGCCGGTCGCCCCGGCATAATTTGTCGGCAAACAGGGGACGGACTTCCATGAAATTACCGATGAGCTTCGACCAGGCGGTCGACGCCCTTAAGGGTGCCTTGCCCATCAAGGAGACGACGGCCGAGGTGACGCGCGAGCGGGCGGGCCCCGCGCGGCTCCTGATGTTCGGCTATCTGTCCTACATCATCCTCGGATGGATCCTCCTGAGCCTGCCGCTCTCCCACGGCGAGACAACCGTCTCGGCCCTCGACAATCTCTTCGTCGCCGTTTCGGCCGTGTCAACCACCGGTCTTTCGACGGTGGATATCGGAACGAACTACAACTTCATCGGTCAGATCGTCATTCTGATCCTGATCCAGTTCGGCGGTCTCGGCTATATGACGCTGAGTTCCTTCGCCTTCCTGGCGATCCACACGAATATGAGCGAGACGCAGGAGAAGACGACGCGGGCCGCGTTCCCCCTGCCCCATGACATGACGCCCGCCTTCTTCATCCGCTCGGTCGTCTTCTTCACCTTCGCAACGGAGATCGTCGGCGCCACCGCCCTCTACGTCTTCTTCCGCCTCTACGGCGTCGAGGACGCTCTGTGGAGCGCAATCTTCCATTCGATCTCGGCCTTCTGCACGGCCGGCTTCGCGCTCTACTCCGACAGCTTCATGCGCTTCTCCGACAATACGGGCATTCTCCTCGTCATTTCGGCGCTGAGCATTGCCGGCTCGATGGGGTTCATCATCATCGCCGATGCCGTCCGGCGCTTTGCGGGACGGGCGAGCCATTTCGGGTTCACCAGCAAGGTGATCCTGCGCATGACGACCATCCTGATCGGGTTCGGCACCCTCCTCATCTTCCTCGCCGAGCCGACGGTGGCGAGCCTTCCGCCCGCCGAAAGGCTGCTGACATCCTTCTTCCAGGCCATGACGGCCTCGACCACGGTCGGTTTCAACACCATCGACATGTCGACGATCTCGAACGCCGTCATCATGGTGCTCCTTGTCCTCATGGTTATCGGTGCGTCGCCTTCGGGAACGGGCGGCGGCATGAAGACCACCTCCTTCGCCGCGCTCATCGCGCTTGTGCGATCGACGCTGAAGGGCCGCGACAGCGTGCGGTTCTTCAAGCGCACGGTGCCCGATACCCAGCTCAACCTCGCGGCGACGACCCTTTGCTGCTATCTCGGCTGCATCTGCGTCGCGCTTTTCATCCTGTTCCTCACCGAGTTCGGCGCGAGCTTCAACGCGCTTCTCTTCGAGGCGGTCTCGGCCCTCGGCACCGTCGGGCTGTCCCACGGCATCACCGGGGATCTGTCGGATCTCGGCAAGCTCACGATCATCGGCCTGATGATCATCGGGCGCCTCGGCGTTCTCACCTTCGGCCTGGCCCTCGCGATCCCCGACGAGACGCGTGAGGAAGAAAGCGACAACGATCTCGCGATCTGACGATCAGCGGGAGGAGAAATCATAAGGACGGGCTCGAAGAGCTGAGGCGGGAGACGGGTTCGGCTGGGCTCGAGGCTTCGGCGCTTCGGGCGTGCCGCTCAAAGCTCTCGGCAAGGCCGCTCACCCGCCCCCGGACGGGGGCGAGCGGGTCCAGACCCCATCGCACGCCCGGCACGAAGCCGAGGCACTGACATGCAGTGCGGCGCACACGTAAGGGCATGGGATGCTGGAGTGTGGGTCGGACGATCCGTCCCGCCGGGACCCGATCCTGCCTGATCTACCGATACGCCGCGGCATCGGGCGCAGCTACGCCTTCCGGTTCCGGATGATCCGATGGCACGGGACGCGAAGAGGGGTGCGGCTCGGATCCCGAAGCCGGCCCATCGGCTCGAGTAAGCGATCGCCGAGCGGACTCCCGACCGGCTCAGATGCCGGACCGGACGGCCGTCACCACGCCGTCCTCATCGTCCGGTCTCGTCCGTGCCGGTCCTTCGGTCAGCCGGCGAAGGCCGGAGTGGCACCGAAGCTGGTGTCGGGGCGTTCGTCCTCGACAGTCTGGCGGGCTTCGCCCGGAATCTCGAACAGACGGTCGAGCTTGGCGAGATCGAGGGATTTGCCGATGGCAAGCGCCCGAGCCGTTTCGTTGACGGCCGGGATGTGCACCGCCATGGACGGGCGACCACCAGCGATGTCGAAGCGCATCCACCCCTCGCCCGAGCGCACGATCCCTTTCATCCGATCGACCCGTCCGGCATAGCCGCGCGCCACCTGATCGAGACGGGCGGCGAGCTCGTCCGGCCCGATCGGCCGCGTCAGCGCGCGGCTCCAGGAGCCGAGGCCGAGGCCCGGCTCGGGATGACGATGGCCGTGACCATGGCTTTGACCATGATGATGCCCGTGATCATGCCCGTGCCCGTGCCCGTGGCCGTGGCCGTGGGCATGACCATGGTCGTGATCGTGATCGTGCTCGTGATGGCCCGCGTGCTCGTGACCGTGGCCATGGTCGTGATGGCCCGCATGAGCGTGACCGTACTGATCCTCGTCCTCGAACTCGGAAGCGGCCGCGTGGACATAGATCGCCTGGTTCGGTGCGAGCTCTTCCTCAACCGCCCCGTAGCGGGCCGGCAGGATCTTCGCTTTGGGATTGAGCGCGATCAGCGTTTCGCGCACGGCGCCAAGCTCGCTCGGCGAGACGAGATCGATCTTGTTGAGGATGAAGACCGGCGCGATCCGTGCCTGAATGTCGAAGTATTCGGGCATACGGGCGTAATCGCCGAGAAACGCCCCGGCATCGATCACCGTGAAGAGCTTCGTCGCCTTCACGTTCGTCGCGATCTCGGGGGCTGCCAGCACCTGGAGAAGGGAGGCGACATCGGCAACGCCCGAGGGCTCGATCATGACCCGGTCCGGCGCCATGGTCGCCACGACCTCGCGCAGCTGGGCCGAGAGATCCTTGCGCAGGGAACAGCAGATGCAGCCGTTCGGCAGTTCCACCACATCGGCCCCCTGCCCCGAGAGCAGCGACCCGTCGATCCCGAGCTCGCCGAAATCGTTGACGAGGACGACCGTTTTTTCCGCCGGGTTCGCCTCGTTCAGCATGCGGCGAAGCGTGGTCGTCTTGCCGGCACCGAGGAAGCCCACCACGATCTCGACGGCGAAGGGCTTGCGGGCACCGCGCGACTTCAGCGCCGGGGACCAGATCGCCCCGGCCGGCATCGGCAGGACGAGCATCCAGTGTTCCAGGATCGCAAGCGCCATCAGAACGCCGAGGAAGGTGTAGCCAGCCTTCTCGAAGGCCGTCGCACCCTCGGCGAAGGCAAAGGCGAAGAGCAGAACCGTGATCACCGTCGAAATGGTGACGGAGAACGGGAAGAGGAGGTTCATCGAGCGCTTGTTGAGGAAGCCCTTGAGGAATTCCAGATGCTCCGGCAGAAATTCCTCGTTGAGATTGCGCACGCCGAAGAAGACGTTGAGCTTGGCGCTCTGGTGCATCCACCACAGCACCATGAAGGTCCACATGCCGATCTGGTTCGGCGCGCCCCATGTCAGCCAGACCACCGCGACGGCCGCGACGATGATGGCGAGCTCGTGATAGAGGCTCGTCTGCACGGCATGGACGAAATGCGGCCAGCCCCGGCAGTTCTCCGGACAGGGCTGTTTCCGCGAGCCCGTGACATAGCCCATGTAGAAGCTCATCTCCTGCCAGCCCCAGGCGAGAAGACCGAAGGTGAAGGCGTAATAGGCGCCGGTGACGCTCGTATCGCGGGCCGACCATTCCAGACCCCAGAGCGAGAGCGCGAAGACGACGGTCGCGCCGATCATGGAATACTTGAACGTCTTCTGGGGCAGGCCGTCGAGATAGATGATCACGACGGTCGAGGCCCACCAGACGACGAGGGCGAAGAGGGCCGGGAGGACATATTCGGTCATTGGAGATCGTCCCTTATGCAATGGGGTGTTCGGGCGACGTGTCGTCGCGCCGCAGGTCGCGAAGGCCGCCCCTGCCCCCGCGATAGGCTTAAAAGCTCCGTTCGGCGGCCGATCACCGGCACTGACGCGAACGGTTGCCGCCGAGGCGACCCGCCAGAGGATCCGGCCGGCGCTGCCGCCGCCTCAGTAGGCCGGAACGAGCGTTCCGTCCGCGGGGATCTCGTTGGGGATCGCCGGCATGGCGTAGAGGCTGGCGAAGATCGCCGTCGCCCTCGCGCGGCCCGCCGCGACCTTGAGCTTGCCGCCAAGGCCGCCTTCGCGTCGGCCCGCCTCGATCTGCCGGCTTGCGGCAAGAAGCCGGTCGAGCCCGCGCTGGAACCTCGGATTTTCGATGTCGAGGGCGAGCGGGAAGACCTGTTTGGAAATCTCGGTCGTGATGCGGAAGACCGTCATGCCGTATTGGCTGGGATCGATCGCGAAGGCCTTGTGGAATTCGGGCCGCGCATGGTCGCGGACATACATGGTCGAGAAGACCGCCAGCAGGAAGAACTTGATCCAGAGCTTGTTGCGGCCCTTCAGCACCCGGTCGTCGGCCCGCATCAGGAGCGCGAAGGCCTCGCCGTGGCGGAACTCGTCGTTGCACCACTTCTCGAACCACTTGAAGATCGGATGGAAGCGCTTCTCCGGATGACGCTCCAAGTGGCGGAAGATCGTGATGTAGCGCGCATAGCCGATCTTCTCGGACAGATAGGTCGCATAATAGATGAACTTCGGCTGGAAGAAGGTGTACTTCTTCTCGCGGGTGAGGAAGCCGAGATTGACCCCGATGCCGAATTCCTTGAGCGCGTCGTTGATGAAGCCCGCATGGCGCGCCTCGTCCCGGCTCATATAGGAGAAGAGCTCGCAGATATCGGGATTGGTCCCGCGCCGCTTCATCTCCTTGTAGAGGACGCAGCCGGAGAACTCGGCCGTGAGGGAGGAGACGAGGAAATCGACGAATTCCTTGCGCAGCCCTTCCGGCAGGTCTGCGAGATCGATCCGGTCCCAGTTCTCGTCGCGCTTGAAGTGGCCGCGATTGGGATCGGCCTTCATCTCCGCGATCAGCGCGTCCCATTGCGGACGAACGCCGGAGACGTCCACCTTGTCGAGCTTGTCGAAATCGGTGGTGTAGAAGCGCGGGCTGAGAAGCGTGTCTTCCTGGGCGGACTTCGTCGTCTCGTTGATCGGCTTGGCGTAGGGGCGTGCGCCCGCGATCTTTGCAGGAGCGTTCATAGGGTCGCCTTTTCGGAGAATGAGAACTCGCAGAGCTCCATGAATTCGAAGTCGCCGGTCATCCGTGTCCAGGTGCGCTCGATCCATCCCGCACGGCGGATCGTGGCCGTCCGGCGAAACTCGGCTTCGTCACCATAGGGAACGGCGATCGGCTGACCATGAACCACGACTTCGTCGCCCGGCCCCACCGTCACGCCGCCATCGAAGCGGACGTGAGCATGCAGGCTCTCGAAGGTGTTGGAGATCTCGACCGTGCAGTCGACGGTCTCTTCCGCTCCGCCGAAGAGGGTTCGCAACATCAGCTTTTCGCGTCCTCCCAGTTCAGGAATCCGGCGAACACCTCGGTGTTCTCTCTGCCGAACGCCCTCAGTTCGACCAGCCGCCCGGTTTTCGGGTCCTCGATCACGAGGCGTCCGTCCGCCTTGAGGGCCAGCGTATAGGCACCGCTTTCCGGCACCCCCCTGATTGTGCGGTAACGCTTCAGATTGCGCAAGGACTCCACAGCGAAGCCGCCCGATGCGGTGGGCGCTTCGAGGAGCCTCTCGCCGGTATTTGCGTCGCTGACGACCGCGATCTCGGGATTGGTGTCGTCGAGCGCGAGCGCCCGCGAGGCGACCGTCTGGATGGCCGGCGTATGGAAGGCACCGACGCCGGTTCGATTGCTGACGAGGCCGAAGACGACGGTCGAAAGCGCAAGGAGCCCGGCCGCGACGAGGATCGCGGCGGGGATCGGACGCTCGGGCGTCGGATAGAACTTCAGCGGCTTTCCGTCCACGCTGGTCAGGCGGCGGCTCATGCGAGAGCGGCCTCCGACCCGTATGGTTCGGCGCCGGCCTGCCCGACGCTCTGACCGAGCTGCGCGGTGCCGCCGGTCGCGGCAAGCGCCCGTGCCAGCGTGCCCGCGACCCTTTCGGCGTCCGGAATGGCGCGCAGCATCGGCTCGGCCGCCCGCAGCCTGAACGGGCGCGCGAACGGCCAGAGCTGGAAGTAGAACGGACGCGAGCCCTTGGGCAGGACAAGCGGAATGTCGCCCGTGCCGTCACGGTAGACGCGAAGGCCCGCGGCCTCGATATCCTTCAAGGGGATGTTCAGCTGCGAGGGCAGTGCGACGCCGTAGCGCATCACCACCCGTCGATCCGTGACGATGAAGCCGGTGCTGCGGGCATAGAGCAGCGCCACGACCATCAGGATCGTGCCGACGATGCAGAAGGCGATGACGAGCGGCATCGCATGGGCGAAGCCCATGGCCCAGGACCCGGTATCGTTGTGGACCGAGCCGATGCGCCAGGCGATGAGGACGGCGAAATACGCCGTCACCCATTTCATGCGGAACGCCTTGACGGCGAAGCGCCACCAGTCGGGCTTGCCCTGCCACAGGATGCGTTCGCCCTCCGGAAGCTCGGCTTCGGAGATCTCAGGCCGGATATCCGCGGTTTCGTCGAGTTCGATCTGTTTCATAGGAAGGGTGCCTGTGCGCCGTTCTTGGTATAGAGCGTACCGCCCGCGAAATAGGCCGTGAGACGATCTTCCTCGCGCGCCGTGATGTGTTCCTCATTGCCGAGAGGCGGTACGCGAAGGAGCTGTTCGCGGCTGAGCATGCCGAAGGTCATCCGGCCCTTCCGGGTGTCGGCGAAGGCGAAGGGAGCCAGAACGACGCCGCCGGGCGCCCCCTCGCTCATCTCGATCTCCACATAGCGGATGAAGTATTCGATCTCGTTCACCCACAGGTCGCGGACCGTGCCCACCGGCGCGCCGTCGGCCGCATAGACCGGCATGCCGACGAGTTCGGGACCGGACGATTCGACATGGTAGTTCGGGTTCTTGCGCAGGGGCGAGAGCTGGAGATGACCGTCGATGGTGCGCAGGGGCTCCTCGGCCTTCAGCGCGTAGGACGCCGGACCGACGCCGTCGAGAAGGGGATCGCCGTGGGGAATGATCGGCGAGCCGGGGAAGGCGTAGGCGGGGCCTGCGTTCAGCTCGCGCTCCTTCTCGGGATGGGGAGCGTATTTCACGGTGCCGTCGGGCAGCAGGAACGCCTTCGGCTTGGGCAGCCCCGGGAAGCCGACCACGGCCATGCGATTGGCGGTTCCGCGCGTGCGGTCCGAGACCAGGGGATAGCCCTCGCGCTTGTCCTCGCCGCGCAGGTAGAAGACCAATGCGAGGAAGAACAGAAAGAACGTGATGACGAGAAGCAGTGGCAAGTCCAGCTGCTCGGTGAACGCTCCTGTCGGCATGGCTCTTGACTCCTTGGTCAGTTCGGAAGGTCGGGGAGACCGAAACGCCCGGTCGGGGCGGATCGCGGCTCCAGGAGTTGCGGGCGCACGAGCGGCCCGAGAACGAGGAGAGCGGCGAACAGAAGTCCGATCTCCAGATGATAGACGACGCTGTAGGCGGCCGCGGCGCCCTGGAATGCGGGGCCGAGCACGTTGATGTCGGCGAGTTGGGCGACCTGATCGCGCACGGCACCGCCGGCGGCGACCGACAGGCCGATGGCGACCGCCTGGACGGCGCCCCAGATGCCGAGGACGAGCCCCGAGCCGAGCTTGGCGTGGCCGATGCGGTGCATGACGGCAAGGAGCATGGACACCGAGAACAGACCGCTGCCGAGGCCGATGATGAAGACGCCGGCCGAGAACAGGGCGACCGAACCGAGGGCCCCGGCGAGGATCACCAGCGAGAAGGCCGGAATGCCGCCCATCAGCCCGATCGCGGCGACCACGTTGGGATTGGCGTTCCAGCGACTGTGAAGGCGGGCCGCGAGGGCGAAGCCCGCGAGACTTCCCGCCGCGAGAAGCGCCGTCAGGAGCGTCGTCGCGCCGACGCCCATGTCGAAGACCTGACCGCCATAGGGCTCGAGCAGCACGTCCTGCATGCCGAAGGCGGCCGTCCCGACGGCGAGCGCCAGAAGAAGGCGCTTCAGATCGGCCTGCCCCGCCAGAAGCTCGCGCACCACGGTGAAGAAGCGCGGTGTGTCGCGGGCCGCCTGCGGGCTCGGCTCACGATCGCGCCGACGCGGCTCCTGCTGCCAGATGGCGATCGTGGTCAGGAGGATCGTCAGGACGGCCGACCCCTGAAGCACGCGCACGAGGCCGATATAGGAGAAGTCCTTCAGCAGCTGACCGATCGCCAGGGCCCCGCCGAACATGCCGACGAGCAGCATGGTGTAGAGCATCGCCACGATGCGCGGACGCTTCTCGTCGGTCGCAAGGTCGCAGGCGAGCGCAAGTCCCGCGGTCTGCACCGTATGGACGCCGAAGCCGACGAGAACGAAGGCGAGCAGCATTGCCGCCTGGCCGACGATCAGGGCCTGCGACTGTCCCTCCGAGACGATGAAGAGGGCAAAGGGCATGATCGCGAGCCCGCCGAACTGGGTCATCGCCCCCATCCAGACATAAGGCGTGCGCAGCCAGCCCATATAGGACCGGCGGTTGTCCGACTTGAAGCCGATGAACGCGCGGGCCGGGGCGATGACGAGCGGCAGGGCCATGGCGACCGCGATCAGCGAGATCGGAATGCCGAGTTCGATCGCCATCACGCGGTTGAGGGTACCGCCGAGGATCACGAGGGTGATGCCGACCGAGACCTGGAACAGCGACAGCCGCATCAGGCGCGGCAGCGGCAATTCGTTCGTGCCGATATCGGCGAAGGGCATGAGGGCGCGCCATTGCCCGATGCGCTTCGCCTTCAGCCGGTCGAGATCGGTCGGAACGGTCATGCCCGTCTCAGCTCCAGGGCATGGCTCTTGTAGAACCCGGTATCCACCCGCGCATCGCGGCCCGGACGGAAGGCGACGAGCGCCGGTTCGCGGGATATCGCCTCGAGCAGCCGAGCCTTGGCGACCGGAACGATGGCCGGCGAGCGGTCCGCGCGCGGAAACAGCTTGCCGACCCGGTGCATGGCGGCCAGAAGCGGCGTCTTCGGCGCGAAGGTGACGACGAGCGAGCGTTCGGTGCGGCCGGCCAGCCGCGACAGGGTCATCACCGCATCGGCCGGTTCGTAATGGATGAGGGAGTCCATCATCACGACATGGTCGAAGCGCCCGAACCGCTCGTCCAGCATGTCGCCGGCAACGAACGAGATGCGATCGCCGAGACCTTCGGCCGCTGCAAGCTCGGCCGCATGGCCCGTCAGCGTCGGCGACAGGTCGACCGCGACCACCTCGGCCCCGCGCCGTGCCGCTTCCATGGCGAGGGCGCCGGTGCCGCAGCCGGCATCGAGCAGGCGGCAGCCGCCAAGATCGGCCGGCAGATAGGACAGGAGCGTCTCGCGCATGGCGTCGCGGCCGGCACGCACGGAGGCGCGCACCCGGCCGACCGGCGCGGTGGAGGTGAGCTTCTTCCAGGTCTCGGCCGCCGTGCGATCGAAATAGGTCTCGATCTCGGAGCGCCGGGTCTCGTATGTCATCGCCTCGCCCATCGGGGTCCCTATTCGAAACCGAGGAAGTCGAAGATTTCGCGGTCCTTCATGGACCGGGCCTCGTTGGGCTCGGTGCCGGCATAGAGCGTGGCGGCAAGGCGCAGATATTCGTTCTGTACGGCCTCGAGTTCCGGCGAGGGCTCCATCTCGAAGAGGGTCGACTTCTTCAGCCGCGAGCGGCGGATCGCGTCGAGATCGGGGAAATGGGCAAGCCGCGTCAGCCCCGTATGGGCGGCGAAGCGATCGATCTCGTCGGTGCCGGCGGAGCGGTTGGCGATGATGCCGCCGAGGCGCACGTCGTAGTTCTTGGCTTTCGCCTGGATCGCCGCGACGATGCGGTTCATGGCGAAGATCGAATCGAAGTCGTTGGCGGTGACGACGAGGGCCCGGTCGGCATGCTGGAGGGGTGCCGCGAAGCCGCCGCAGACGACGTCGCCGAGGACGTCGAAGATCACGACGTCCGTGTCTTCCAGCAGGTGATGCTCCTTCAGGAGCTTCACCGTCTGGCCGACCACGTAGCCGCCGCATCCCGTGCCCGCGGGCGGCCCGCCGGCCTCAACGCACATCACGCCGTTATAGCCCTCGAAGACGAAGTCCTCGGGCCTCAGTTCCTCGGCATGGAAATCGACGGTCTCGAGAATGTCGATGACCGTCGGCTGCAGCCGCTTGGTGAGGGTGAAGGTCGAATCGTGCTTCGGATCGCAGCCGATCTGCAGCACGCGCTTACCGAGCTTGGAGAAGGCGACCGACAGATTGGAGGAGGTGGTCGACTTGCCGATCCCGCCCTTGCCGTAGACCGCGAACACCTTCGCGCCGTCGATCTTCGGGCCCGTGTTCATCTTCACCTGGACCGACCCCTCGCCGTCCTCGCGGCGATAGACGGTTCCCGGCAGCTGCAGCGTCGTCTTCAGACCGGCCATCACGCAGCCTCCATTTCCTTGGTGTGTTTGTCCGTCGGCTGGGGCAGGATGCCCTCCAGCCGGTCTTCGAGATCGGCGCTCGCATCGAGGAGCGCTGCGCGTTCGGCATCGCTCGGCCGCCAGAACTTGCGTTCGTCGGCCTCCAGCAGACGTTCGGCCATGCGGGCGGACGCCGTGGGATTGAGCGCCGCCAGACGCTCGCGCATCTCGGCGTCCAGCACGAAGGTCTCGGCGAAGCGCTTGTAGACCCACGGGCTCACCTGGCCGGTGGTCGCCGACCAGCCGAAGGTGTTCGTGAGATGGTTCTCGATCTGGCGCACGCCCTCATAGCCGTGGGCGAGCATGCCTTCGATCCATTTGGGATTGAGCGCGCGGGTGCGGGTCTCCAGCGCGACCTGCTCTTCAAGGGTCCGAACGGTGCCCTTTCCGCGCGTGTCGTCGCCGATATAGACCGGGACCGGACGGCCGCGAACCTCGGAGGCCGCGCGGCTGACGCCGCCGAGCGTATCGAAATAGTGGTCGATGGTGGTGACGCCGAGTTCCACCGATTCGAGGTTCTGATAGGCGAGATCCACCGTCTTGAAGGCCGCCGTCAGAAGCGCGCGCCGCTCGCTGGTCTTGCCC
Organism: Fulvimarina endophytica; assembly: GCF_003403015.1. Classification (GTDB taxonomy): domain Bacteria; phylum Pseudomonadota; class Alphaproteobacteria; order Rhizobiales; family Rhizobiaceae; genus Fulvimarina; species Fulvimarina endophytica. Next base: position 13,462 of record NZ_QURL01000002.1, on the reverse strand, counting down.
GTCCGGTCGATCGCGAAGCATTTGCGGCGGGTATAGGCGTTGGCGAGTTCGCCCGCCTCCTCCCAGGATCCGCCATCGATCATCAGATTGACGTTCGAGCCATAGGCGCCGTCGGCATTGGCGAAGACGCGAAGGCAGGCCGTCTCGATATCGCATCCAGCTTCCGCCGCATGGGCGCGGGCATGCTTTGCGACGAAGTTCATCTCGTCCGGCTCGTCGGCGGTGGCGGCAAGCCAGGCCGCTTCTGCGACGAGCTTCGACTGGAGCGGCAGGAGATCGCGGAAGATGCCCGAAAGGGTCACCAGCGCGTCGATACGCGGGCGTCCGAGCTCTTCGAGGGAGAGGAGCTTCGCGCCGGCGAGGCGGCCATAGCTGTCGAAACGGGGCACCGCTCCCATCAGGGCGAGCGCCTGGGACAGGGAGACGCCCTCGGTCTTCAGGTTGTCGGTTCCCCAAAGGACGAGGGCGACGGTCTGGGGCAGTTCGCCGCCACCGGCCGCATGGCGTTCGAGCAGGCGATCGGCCTGGCGCCGGCCTTCCTCGACGGCGAACGCGCTCGGAATGCGGAAGGGATCGAAGCCGTGGATGTTGCGCCCGGTCGGAACGACCGCCGGATTGCGCAGGATGTCGCCCCCCGGAACGGGCTCGATATAGCGGCCATCGAGGGCCCGCATGAGGGCTGGCGTCTCGTGGTCGGCGGTCAGATCGCGGGCGAGATTGCGGAGGGTCTCGACGACCTCTTTCGCCTTTGCCGGATCCTCGGCCGCAAGGCTTGCAAAGGCCGGCTCGGACCGGAGCGCCCCCTCCGCCTCGCCGTCCGCGATCCGCATCGCGCTTTCGGGCGTGATCGGCGTTCCGATCTGGGCCTCGGCCACCGCCTTCAGCCAGCCGGCGCGGTCCTCGCGCGAGGCGGGACGGCCGAGAACGTGGAGCCCGTTCGGGATGAGCGTCGCCTCGAGTTCCAACAGCCCCGCCGAGAGCGCGGCGATCCCCGTCTCGCCCGGAGCGAAGTCGAGATCGAGCAGACCGGCCTGATCGGCCACCAGGGCAAGGAGATCTTCCCGCTCGCCTTCGGCCTCCGGTTCGAGGCGGCGCAGCCGGTCGAGCGAGGATTTCAGGTCGATCAGGCCCTTGTAGAGCCCGGCCTCTGCGAGCGGCGGCGTGAGGTGGGAGACGAGAACCGCGTTCGCCCGGCGCTTGGCGAGCGCGCCTTCCGAGGGATTGTTGGCCGCATAGAGATTGACGTTGGGCAGATCCCCGATCAGCCGGTCCGGCCAGCAGGTCTCGCCGAGCCCCACCTGTTTGCCCGGCATGAATTCGAGCGCGCCATGGGTGCCGAAATGCAGAACCGCATCGGCGCGCAGATCCTCGCGCAGCCAGCGATAATAGGCCGAGAAGGCATGAGTCGGGGCGAAGCCGCGCTCGAAGAGAAGGCGCATCGGGTCGCCCTCGTAGCCGAAGGCCGGCTGGACGCCGACGAAGACATTGCCGAAGGACCGGCCGTAGACGAAGAGGCTCGCCCCATCGCTCTGATGACGGCCCGGCGCCGGGCCCCACTGGGCCTCGATCTCGGCGAGATGGCGCTCGCGACGAAGATGGTCCTCGGCCGGGATCTTCGCATGGACGTTGACGGGCGTGCCCGTCCGTTCGGCATTGCCGCGAAGGATCGCCTCGCGCAATTCGTCGGTGCTTGCCGGCACGTCGACCCGGTAGCCCTCGGTCTTCAGCGCCTTCAGCGTGTTGAAGAGCGACTCGAACACCGAAAGGTGGGCCGCCGTTCCGACGCTTCCGGCATTGGGCGGGAAGTTGAAGATGGTGATGGCGAGAACGCGCTCGGCCCGGGCCTTGCGGCGAAGCGCGACGAGGCGCGCCGCCCGGCCGGCGAGCATCTCCGCCCGGCCCCTGTCACAGGCCATGGCCCGGTGGCCGGAGGGCTGCGCGACGGCCGTGCGCCCGCCATAGACGTTCGCGCCGATCGCCCCGTCGATTTCGGGGATGGCGACCATCATCGTCGCTTCCACCGGCGACAGTCCTGCGGCGGAGGCGCGCCACTCCTCCAGCGACTGGAACTCGATCGCCTGGCCGGCGATCAGCGGCACGTCGAGTTCGCGCATGGCCGTCTTCGCGGCGTCCGCATCGTTATAGGCGGGACCGCCCACCAGCGAGAAGCCGGTGAGGCAGACGAGCGCGTCGATCGCCGGCTTTCCGTCGGGCGTCTTGAAATAGGCATCGATCGCCGGACGCGAGTCGAGACCGCTGGCAAAAGCCGGAACGACCTTCAGACCCCTGGCCTCGAGCGCCTCGATGACGCCGTCGTAATGGGCGGTGTCCCCGGCGAGCACGTAGGAGCGCATGACGAGGATGCCGACCGTGCCGTTCGCCCCCTGCCCCCGGTTCGGCAGGCTCTCGAGCCGCGTCGCGATCTGACCGCGAAGACGCGGATGGTAGAGCCCGACATTCGGGTATTCGATCGGCTCGGGCGCCGTCAGCGGGTCGGCGCCGAGGGCGCTCCTGTCCGGCGCATAGCGCGAGACGAGGAAACGAATGAGGTTGGTGAGGTTCTCCGAGGAGCCGCCGAGCCAGTATTGCAGGGTCAGGAAATAGGCACGCAGGTCCTGGGCGGTGCCCGGAATGAAGCGCAGGATCTTCGGCAGGCGGCGCAGCACCGTCATCTGCCTTGCGCCGGACGCCGGCCTGTCCTTCTTGCCGTCGCCCTTCAGCTTCTTCAGGAGCTTCAGGACACCGCCGGCTTCGCGGCCCATGTCGAGCTTTCCGGCGCGCGTGAGCTTGACCACTTCGCCCGCCGACAGGATGCCGAAGAACGCCGAGCAGGTCTCGCGGCGAGCCTTCAGGGCCGGCAGGATCGGGGCGATATGCGGCTCCATGAACAGCATGGACGCAAAGACGATATCGGCCGCCTCGATATCGCGGATGCAGGCATCGATCGCCGCCGGATCGCGATCGAAATCGGTCGCGGCGTGGAAGCCGATGACGAGACCGGGGATCTCGGCGGCGAGCCGTTCGCGGGCGACGGACAGGGCGCCGCCCATATGGCTGTCGAGCGTGACGACGACGAGACGGGGGCCGGCGCTCTCCTTCGAGACCGGGCCGGCCGAACCGCTCGCGCCCTCAGCGCGCAAAGTGGGCTTTGGCGTCATAAAGCGTCTCCACGGTAATCTCGGTCAGACCACGGTCTTCTGCGAATTTCTCCGTGTTTCTCCGGGCCTTTGCGCGCACGAAGAAGGGAATTTTCTTGAGTTCGGCTTCCGCATCCCCGGCCCACAGGCTGGTCCGGGTTTCGGGGGAGCGTGCGGCGGCTTCCGTAGGCATTGGCGCGGGCGCAGCGACCCGGATCGCCTCGCTCTCGGCCGAAACGCGCGCGCCGGGGCCCAGATGCGACGGCAGGGCATCGTCCGTGAACTCGAAATCCTCCCGGAACATGCCGAGCAGATGCTCTTCGAGACCCATGACGAGGGGATGGACCCAGGTGTCCCACAAGACGTTCGCACCCTCGAAACCCATCTGGGGCGAGTAGCGGGCCGGATAGTCCTGGACGTGGACGGGCGCCGAAATGACCGCGCAGCCGATGCCGAGCCGCTTGGCGATGTGGCGCTCCATCTGGGTGCCGAGGACGAGTTCGGGGCCCGCCTCGGCGATCGCCGCCTCGACGTCGAGATAATCGTCGGTGATCAGCGCCTCGAGGCCGTGGGACTTCGCCGCCTCGCGCACCGAGCGCGCATGCTCGCGGCTGTAGGTGCCGAGACCCACGACCTCGAAGCCGAACTCCTCGCTCGCAACGCGTGCGGCGGCGACGGCGTGGGTCGCATCGCCGAAGACGAAGACGCGCTTGCCCGTGAGGTAGTTGGAATCGACCGAGCGCGAGAACCACGGAAGCCGTGTCGCACCATTCGCTTCGTTCGCCGGAAGGCCCGCGAGCCCCCTCACCTCCGCCAGGAATTCGCGGGTCGCGTTGACGCCGATCGGCACGATGGTCGTGAAGGGCTGGCCGAAGGTCTTCTTCAGGAGCCGGGCCGCCTGCTCGCCGATCTCGGGATAGAGAACGACGTTGAAATCGGCATCCTTCAGGCGGGCGATATCGGCAGCGCTCGCGCCCAGAGGCGCGACGACGTTGACGTCGATCCCGGTCTCGGCGAGCAGCCGCGAAATCTCCGTCACGTCGTCGCGGTGCCGGAAGCCGAGGGCCGTGGCCCCGAGGATATTGCAGGAAGGCCGCGCTCTGGCGGGCTTCTCTCCGGCCTCGGGCTCGCCCGAAAGGTGCCGGACGATCTGGTAGAAGGTCTCGCCCGCGCCCCAGTTCTCCTTGCGCTGATAGGAGGGCAGTTCCAGGGGCACGACGGGGCAATCCAGCGCGGCCGCCTTGGCAAGCCCCGCCGGATCGTCCTGGATGAGTTCGCCCGTGCAGGAGGCGCCGACGAGCATCGCCGCCGGCTGGAAGCGCTCATAGGCCCGGATCAGCGTCGACTTGAACAGCTCGGCGGTATCGGAGCCGAGATCGCGGGCCTGGAACGTGGTGTAGGTCACCGGCGGGCGCTTGTCGCGCCGCTCGATCATGGTGAAGAGCAGATCGGCATAGGTGTCGCCTTGGGGCGCGTGAAGAACGTAGTGCACGTCCGTCATCGCAGTCGCCACGCGCATGGCTCCCACATGGGGCGGTCCTTCATAGGTCCAGACGGTCAGTTGCATCTCCGCTCCTCCTCAGACCCGAAGCCGCGTGCGCCGGTCGAACGGGCGCGCGAAGAGGCCGGCGAGATCGCTCGCCTGGTCGTAGCCCTGGATCGGCGTGAACAGGAGTTCGATCGACCATTTCGTGGTCAGACCCTCGGCCTCCAGCGGATTGGCGAGACCGAGACCGCAGACGGTGAGATCCGGGCTCGCGGCGCGGACACGGTCGAGCTGGCGGTCGACGTCCTGCCCCTCGGAGAGCGTCACGCCCTCGGGCAGGAGCGCCAGCTCCTCCGACAAGTGCGCCTTGTGGATGAAGGGGGTCCCGATCTCGACCGGCTCCATGCCGAGTTCGCGCGACAGCATCCGGGCGAGCGGGATCTCGAGCTGGGAGTCGGGCATGAAGAAGATGCGCCGGCCGGCGAGCGTCTCGCGGAACGGCTCCAGCGCCCGCCTGGCGCGCGCCTCGGCCGAAGCGGTCGCCGAGCGGAACGTCATCGGATCGACGCCGAACGCATCGGCGGCGGCCTTCAGCCAGGCGGTCGTTCCCTCGGCGCCGAGAGGGAACGGGGCCGGGATATGGGTGGCGCCGCGCTCGCCGAGCATCCGCGCCGTCTCGGCGAGGAAGGGCTGGGCGAGCAGCATCTTCGTGTTCGGGCCGACGGCCGGAAGATCGCGCGAGCGGCGCGGCGGCAGGAAGGCGACCTTGCCGAGACCCATGGCGCCGAAGAGACGGGCGAACTGATCCTCGACCACATCGGCGAGCGCGCCCACGACGAGGAGCTCGGGCGCCTTGGACCGCGACTGCGGAAGTTCGGGAACGAGGCTCGCAAGGCAGCGATCCTCGCCCTCGGTGAAGGTCGTCTCGATGCCTGAGCCGGTATAGTTGAGGACGCGCACATCCGGCGAATACTGCGCCGACAGCCGGGATGCGGCCCGCGACAGGTCCAGCTTGATCACCTCGGACGGGCAGGAGCCCACGAGGAAGAGAAGCTTGATATCGGGCCGGCGCTCCAGAAGGCGCGAGACGACCTTGTCGAGCTCCTCGTTCGCATCGGCCATGCCGGCGAGATCGCGCTCCTCCATGACCGCCGTTCCGAAACGGGGCTCGGCGAAGATCATGACGCCGGCGGCGGACTGCATCAGATGGGCGCAGGTGCGCGAGCCGACGACGAGGAAGAAGGCGTCCTGGATCTTGCGATGCATCCAGACGATGCCGGTCAGGCCGCAGAACACCTCGTGCTGGCCGCGTTCGCGAATGACCGCAGGCTCGGTGCAGCCGGCCTTCGCCGTCGCGCGCTCGGGAAGGAGGGAGACCGTTCCGCTCATGCCGGCACCTCGCGCGCACCGGCACCGGCGGTCGCGGGCACCCCTTCGAGGCGTGCGGCCCTCAGCTTGAGAACGAATTGCGCGGCATTGATCGCGTAGGCGGCATAGGCGACGAGAGCGACGAGAAGCTGCTCGGTCGCGGTGCCGTAGCCGGCGAGCGCCATCACCACATAGGCCGTATGGAGGGCGATGACGCCCATGGAGACGACGTCCTCCCAGAAGAAGGCCGGCGCGAACAGCCACTTTCCGAAGACCACCTTCTCCCAGATCGAGCCGGTGACCATGATCGTGTAGAGGACGAGGGTCTTGACGATGACGGAGGCCATGGCGGCACCATGCCCCTCGCCGGTGAGAATGGCCCTGACGACGAGACCGAGGGAAACCAGGAAAACGAGGAACTGGACCGGCGCTAGAACGCCCTGAACCAGGGTCCAGCGCGTGCCGTCGCGCCTGCGGCGCTCGACGGCGGAGTAAAGTCCGCGCCCACGGCCGCGACCATCGGTGAGGAGGCCTGGACCATGACCGTTCGAACGTGAGGCGTTGGTTTCGAGGCTCGACATGGATGGCACTCTGAACCTCCGCACCGAGCACTGTCAAGTTGACTTTACACTTGGCTCCCGGCCATCCCGTCGCGATCCAGTTTGGCTTGGTTCCAGGGAAAACGCCGCACGCCGCCTTGCGCGGCCTCGCGTAATGAGCGAGGATCGACTTTCAACGGCAGGGCGGTCACGAACGCGGCACTTCGGTAGCGTTCCGCCTCGGCCGCAGATCGCCGGAATGCTGAGCTTTGCCTCGGATCATCGCCGCTTCGATCGGGAGAGTTGTTATCGAAGCCGCCAATTTCGCAGCGCGTTCGGTCTCCGTGTATCGATAGCTGGATGGGAGGGGAAGCACGCATGGCTTACATAACCCATGATGGCGACATCGCTATCTCCGATCGCTACCCGAACGACCCCCGGGACAAGTCAAGCAGGATTGACATGAGCACGGCGCCTCGGCCCGCGCGGCAGGAATCGGACGGCATGTCCGCGGCCGGCCCGGACGCGGAACGCTTCCTCAACGCCGGTTGCGGATTGGAAGAGGCCGTGCGCCGGGCCGTCATACCGCGCCTCTATGCCCATCGGCTCACGAGCCCGCCGGCCGCAGCCCATGGGCGGGCGGTGGACGAGACCATCGCCTCGAACGGGGTGGACATTCTGTCGGTCGGCGCCGCGGTCGAGCGTCTGCGCCGGCTCGTCCTTGCGGGCCGCACGGACGACCAGCGGGCGCTCCTTCTCCATCTGCACGGCAAGGGTCTCACCCTTCGCTCCATCATCGAGCAGATCGTGGTTCCCGTCGCAGACGAGATCGGCAGGGCCTGGGCGGACGACGAGATGAGCTTTGCCGAAGTCACCCTCGTGACCGGCAGGCTGCAGGTCGCCGTCACCGATCTCCTGTCCCGAACAGTGCGGCCGCAAGGCGGCACCTCCTCCCTTCTCATCGCTTCCATGCCCGGCGACCAGCACGTGTTCGGCGCATCGGCCCTGTCCGGCCTTTTGAACGAGGAGGGCTACGGCACGGACACGATGCTTTCGCCGAGCGCGGAGGATCTCTGCCGGATGGCGGGCGCGCGCGCCTACGCCGCGATCGGACTGAGTTGCAACAGCGACAGGACCGCGCCGCACCTTGCGCGGCTCATCGGCGACCTGCGCTCGGCCAGTCTCAACAGGCATGTTGCGATCATGGTCGGAGGATGGGCTTTCAAGAGCGGGAGCGAGTCGCTACATGATATCGGCGCCGATTTGATCGTGACCGATGGACGCAGCGCGATCGAAGACATCAGGAACCTTCTCGCCCCCGCCGTCGAGAGATCGATCTCTCGCGAGGCCCACTGAACGGATCTGGACGTCATGGGAGTAAATTTCGCAGAAGGCGGACGGGCATTCTCCAATCCCGATCGGTCTTTCGCCAATTTGGATCCCGGACTGATCGCCTCGCTCGTCACGGCGACCGCCGACTTCGCGCTTCTCATCGATCGTGAGGGTGTCGTCACCGATATCGCCATGCGGCAGGACGTCTGCCCGCCCGACGTCTATCGAAACTGGATCGACCGCCCCTTCGTCGACATCGTGACGAGCGAAAGCCGCCTGAAGGCCAAGCGCCTGCTCGGCGATATCGACCGGCAGAACGAGACGCGGCGCGAGATCAACCATGCCATTCCCGGCGCGCCCGATCTGCCCGTCAGCTATACGATCCTGCCGCTCGAGCGGGACAGGGGATGCGTCGCGCTCGGGCGCGATCTGAGATCGGTCTCCGACCTTCAGCAGCGCCTCATCTCGGCACAGCTCTCCTACGAGCACGAAGCAGAGCGCCTGCGCACCGTGGAGGCGCAGTACCGCATCCTCTTCGAGACCGGAGCGGCCTGGCATCTCGTCGTCGATCCGGCGACCCGGACCCTCGTCGAGGCGAACGCAGCCGCCCGCAACGGGCTCGGCGCGGCCAATCCGAAGGGCATGTCGGTCGAGACTCTGTTCGCCAAGACCTCCCTCGAAGACTTCGACCGGATGATCGCCGGCGCCTATTCGTCGGGCCAGACCGTGCAGGGCATGCTGCGCTGGCGCGCAAGCGAGGGAGACGCCGCCCCAGTCGCGGTGCGGTTCTTCCGCCATCTCGGCCAGTCGCGCCTGTCCCTGCAGATCGGGACCGCCCTGCCCGCCACGGCCGCGAGCCAAGCCCGCGACGCGGAAAACCTCCTCGGCGAACTTGTCTGCGCCTCGCCCGACGCGATGGTGGTGCTCGACGACGCGATGCGGGTGCGCACGGCCAATCAGAGCTATCTCGACCTCGTCCAGGCGCCCGATCTTGCGCAGATCATCGATCAGGATCAGAGCGACCGGATCGGCCATCGGGGCGTCGAGATGCGCGTTCTCAGAAACGCCATCGACAATCAGGGCACGGTGCGCAGCCTCTCGACGACCATGCGCCCCGATCACGGCATGCCGGTTCCCATCGAGATCGGCGGTTCCGCCTTCGAGACGGAAGACGGCCGCCATTACGGGCTGGTAATCCGCCGCAGCGAGCGCGGCGCCCTGCCCCAGGCCGGGCAGGCAGCGCCCGAAATGCGCCCCGCCAACGACATGGTGGGCCTGATCGGGCAGATGCCGTTGCGTGAGATCGTCCGCGACACGACGGATATCATCGAACGTCTCTGCATCGAGGCCGCGCTGGAGCTGACCGGTGACAACCGGGCCTCGGCCGCCGAACTCCTCGGCCTCAGCCGGCAGGCGCTCTACACCAAGCTGCGCCGCTTCGGCATTATCGGCGAAGCCGGCGAGGCGCGCTGACCGGCGGATTTGCCGTAAATTCCTTCTCTCGCAAGGCGCTCGTGAGTGTCCGGGGATGGCTTTGCCGCCTTTAAGGCATTGGTGATCGCCGCGTTCTCGCGGATTGCGGAACGCAATCGGGCATGCCGCTTTAGAACCTGTCAAGTTTAGTTGACATGTAAGGTCCAATGGACCTAGCATCCTCGGCATGAGCCGAACCGTTGCCCCCCTTCCCAGAGCATCGCGCATCAAGGCCTCGGCATTGCTGGCGGTCCTCAAGCCCGTCACGTGGTTCGCACCCGTCTGGGCGTTCGCATGCGGCGGCATCTCGGCGCTCGGCAGCATGCCCGCCGGCACGGACCCGATGGCGGTCCTGCGCGACGTGCTGCTCGGCCTGATCCTCGCCGGCCCCATGCTGTGCGGGGCGAGCCAGGCGGTGAACGACTGGTTCGACCGCCATGTGGACGCGATCAACGAGCCCCATCGCCCGATCCCCTCGGGCCGGCTTCCCGGACGCTCCGGCCTGATGATCGCGATATGCTGGACGGCGGGCTCGCTGCTTCTGGCCTCGCTTCTCGGACCGGTCGTCTTTGCCGCAGCGGCGCTCGGCTGCGCCTTCTCCTGGGCCTACAGCGCACCGCCGCTGCGCCTCAAGACCAATGGCTGGTACGGCAATGCCAGCGTCGCGATCTCCTATGAGGGTCTGGCCTGGATCACCGGGGCCGCGCTCGTCGCGCAGGGGCTTCCCTCGAGCGAGACCGTCCTCCTCGCGCTTCTCTATTCGCTGGGCGCCCACGGCATCATGACCCTCAACGACTTCAAGTCCATCGAAGGCGATCTGCGCTTCGGCATCCGCACCCTGCCGGCCCGCTACGGCCCGGGGCCCGCGAGCCGGATCGCCTGTGCCGTCATGGCCGGGGCGCAGGTCCTCGTCGTCGCCTGCCTTCTCGCCTTCGGCCATGTCCTCGCCGCCATCGGCGTCGCGCTCCTCCTTGCAGGCCAGATCGCCCTCATGCCCCGCTTTCTCGCCGATCCCGCAGGCGAAGCGATCCGCTACAACGCAACCGGCACCGGCCTCTACGTTCTCGGCATGATGATCGCGGCCATCTCGCTGGGGCTCGCATGAGCCGGCCCGCGACGTCCGGTTTCACCTGGGGCCAGATCTTCCGCCTCGCCCTCGTCCAGACGGCGATCGGCGCCATGGTGGTCCTCACCACCTCGACCATGAACCGCGTTCTCGTCGTCGAGCACGGGCTCGCGGCCATGGTGCCCGGCGCGCTCGTCGCGCTTCATTACGTCGTGCAGATGGCCCGGCCGGCCTTCGGCCACAGGGCCGATCGCGGCCGCAACCGCACCCGCTGGATCGTCGGCGGCCTTGCGGTTCTCGCCGCCGGAACGGTGCTCGCGGCCTATGCCACCGGGCTTTCCGGTTCGAACCGCCCGGCCGGCCTCTCGCTCGCGACCCTCGCCTTCGTCCTCATCGGCGCAGGCGTCGGCGCCGCCGGCACCAATCTTTTGGCGCTCGCCGCGGCCGGAACCGCGCCCCATCGCAGGGGACCGGCCGCGACCTTGATGTGGACGCTGATGATCGCCGGCTTCGCGATCACCGCGGGCCTTACCGGCAGCTTCCTCGATCCCTTCTCCGACCTGCGCCTTCTCCAGGTGACCGCGGTGGTCTCGGTGCTGGCGCTCGCCATCGGAACTCTTGCCACACGCGGCGTCGAGGCCTCCGTGCCCGCCCTCGGCGCGGACGCGCCCGCCACGGACGAGGCGCCGGTCTTCTCGGCGACCCTCGCCGAGGTCTGGCGCGAGCCGGCCACGCGCCGCTTCACGATCTTCGTCTTCGTCTCCATGTTCGCCTACAGCGCCCAAGATCTCGTGCTGGAGCCGTTCGCGGGGCTCGTCTTCGCGATGACGCCGGGCGAGACGACGCAGCTTTCCGGCATGCAGCATGGCGGCACGCTGATCGGCATGATCGCGGTCGCCCTTGCGGGTCTTGCCTTCGGCAAGGCCTATCCCGGCCTTCTACGGCTTCTGTGCGTGGCAGGCTGCATCGGCTCGGCCGCCGCCTTCTGCGCCCTCTTCGCCGCCTCGCGCACAGGTACGGGCTTCCCGCTGAGTGAGGCCGTCGCGACCCTCGGATTCTTCAACGGCCTCTTCGCCGTGGCCGCCATCGGCTCGATGATGGGCCTTGCCTCGGGAACCGGTAGGGAGGCCTCGCCGCGCCACGGAATCCGGATGGGATTGTGGGGCGCGGCCCAGGCGATCGCCTTCGCGCTCGGTGGCTTTGCCGGAACCGCCGTGGTCGACATCACCCAACATGCGACGGGATCGAGCGCGGATGCCTATGGCGCGGTCTTCCTCGCCGAATGTGTGGGCTTCCTCGTCTCGGCCGTCCTTGCCTGGCGCTGCGTCGGCTTGGCTGCGCAAGGGACCGAAAGCCGGTCTCTCGCCCCCTCCAACCTTTCGGGATATGCGGCATGACGACGACGACGAGGACAGACCTCCGACCGACGTCCGAAACCCCGCCGAAGACGGCCGGGGCATCGGGACCGGGCATCGACGACTTCGATGCCGTCGTCATCGGCGGCGGGCCGGCCGGAGCGACCGCCGCCCTGCGCCTTCGCGAGGCCGGTTTCCATACGGCGATGATCGAGCGCGGCGGCCGCATCAAGCCGTGCGGCGGGGCGATCCCGCCCAGGCTGATCGAGGATTTCGCCATCCCGCAGCATCTCCTGAAGGCCCGCATCTCCTCCGCGCGCATGATCGCGCCGTCGGGCAAGACCGTCGATATGCCGATCGACGGCGGCTATGTGGGCATGGTCGACCGGGAGGAATTCGACGAATGGCTGCGCGAGCGCGCGGCGGCGCGCGGCGTCGTGCGCATCACCGGCGTCTTCGACGATCTGGCCGATGGTCCGACCGGCAGACGGCAGATCAGCTACAAGGCTGAGGACGGCTCGCTCCACAGCGTACGGGCGCGTCTCGTCATCGGTGCGGACGGCGCCCGCTCGGCGGTCGCGAAGAAGGCCCTGCCCAACCAGAAGCAACCCAAATCCGTCTTCGCCTATCACGAGATCGTCGAGGCGGACGGCGGCGCGGCCGAGTGTCCCATGGCGCGCGCCGACCGGTGCGACGTCTTCTATCAGGGTGCGATCTCGCCGGATTTCTACGGCTGGGTGTTTCCCCATGGGAAGACGGTCAGCATCGGCACGGGAACGGCGAAGAAGGGCTACGGCCTGCGCAAGGCGGTCGCGGATCTGCGCGCTGCCTCCGGCTATGAGATGGCCGGCACCGTGCGGCGCGAGGGCGCGCCGATCCCGCTCAAGCCCATGAAGCGCTGGGACGACGGGCGCAACGTGATCGTGGCAGGCGATGCGGCAGGCGTCGTCGCACCCGCCTCGGGCGAAGGCATCTACTATGCCATGGAAAGCGCCCGGATCGTCGCCGATTGCGGGATTGCGTTCCTGCGCACCGGCGAGGCGTCCGAGCTCGCCCGTGCCCGCAAGATCTTCATGGGCGACCATGGGACGATCTTCATGATTCTTGGAATGCTTCAAAGTGTCTGGTATCGGTCCGACTGGCTGCGCGAACGGTTCGTCTCGATCTGCCGCGATCCCGACGTCCAGCGCCTGACCTGGGAATCCTACATGCACAAGCGCATGTCGAAGGCCAGTCCGACCGCCCATGCGCGGATCCTCTGGCAGAATCTTGGACACTATCTCGGATGGAGAACGGCCTGATGCACGCGACGAAGACCGAGGCCGCAACTCTGTCCCGCAAGCCGGCGACGTCAAGGACGAACTGCCCGCTCGGATATGAGCGCGTCGAACTTCCCCCGGAGGTCGATTACGCCCGCCATTTCGCCCATGCGATCGAAGCCCTTCACGCCGAGAAGCGCTACCGGGTGTTCGCCGATCTGGAGCGGATTGCGGGCCGGTTTCCCCAGGCGATCTGGCGCAACGAGGGCGAGGCGCGCGAGATCACCGTCTGGTGTTCCAACGATTATCTTGGAATGGGGCAGAACGCGGCCGTCACCGAGGCCATGACCCGCACCGTCACCGCCATGGGCTCGGGCGCCGGCGGCACGCGCAACATCTCCGGCACCAACCATCCGCTGGTCGAGCTCGAGCACGAACTCGCCGACC
>NZ_QURL01000028.1 GCF_003403015.1 Fulvimarina endophytica | reverse complement strand
TAGGTGTTTGGTCCCAGCATGTCATGGCTTGGCGATCGGCTGAAGATTTCCGGCTTTGTCTCGCTGATCTGTCGGATGGCTTCGAACGGCGTTTTGAACCGCAGAGCCCTGAGCTGCTTGGCGTAGTTGTAGGCGAGTAGCCAGTCCCTGACGTGCCGCCGTAGGTCATCGATGGACGCGTAGTGAAACGATTTCACAGTCGCGTCCTTGATAGTCCGCACCATTCTTTCGGCCTGACCGTTCGTCCAGGGATGGTAAGGTTTTGTCCGGCGATGCTCGATATCGTTGGTCGCGCAGACGGCACCGAAGATGTGAGCGACGAAGCCGCTCGCGGCTCGTTTGTCGTGCTGGACGAACTGGACGCCGTTGTCGGTCAGCACGGTGTGGATCCTGTATGGTACCGTCCTGATGAGGGCCTTGAGGAAGCCGGCTGCGACGAGTTTCGTGGCTTTGCGATAGATCCTGGCGAAAACGATCTTCGAGGTGCGGTCGACGGCAACGAAGAGAAAGGCCTTGCCGCCTACATAGCGCAGCTCGGCGATGTCGATGTGGAAATAACCGATCTCATAGGCCTTGAAGCGTTTTGGCTTCTCCTGATCGGCCTTCGGCAAGCGGGAAATGCCATGCCTTTGCAGGCAGCGGTGAAGGCTCGATCGCGACAGATGCGGGATCACGTCCTTCAGCGCGACGTAGACATCATCCAGCGGCAGTCTAGCTTGAACACGCAGCGCGACGATGGCTGCTTCTTCCAAGGCCGACAGGACAGTGCTCGCCCTCTCTTTCGGCCCCATTGCCTCGTCTTCGACGCCGGGGCGAGATCGCCACTTCCTCACCGTTTTTTCGTTGATCCCGTAGCACCTCGCGAGTTCAGCGATCGGAGCTTTCGATCGCTGTAGTTCTGCTCGAACGGCGTGCGTGGTCTTGGCGCTGCCGTGAAGAACCTGGCCCATAGCGCTTCCCTCTCTTTGAAGGTCAATGATACGCCATCACACTGCGGGACTAAACACCTAGC
>NZ_QURL01000027.1 GCF_003403015.1 Fulvimarina endophytica | reverse complement strand
TCGACGAGGGCGGCCTTCAGGTGATCGATGCGGGCATCGTCGTGGAGCGGCGTCGGGGTGATGCGAAGGCGCTCGGTGCCGCGCGGGACGGTCGGGTAGTTGATCGGCTGGATATAGATGCCGTGACGGTGGAGAAGATGGTCCGAGGCCCGTTTGCACAGGTCCGGATCGCCGACGAGAACCGGCACGATATGGGTGTCGGAGGCCATCACCGGCAGATCGGCGCCGCCGAGAACGGCCTTCGTGCGCGCCGCCTGGCGCTGCTGGGCCGCGCGCTCGACGGAGCTTTCCTTCAGGTGCCGGATCGAGGCCGTGGCCGCCGCCGCCAGCGCCGGGGGCAGGGCGGTGGTGAAGATGAAGCCCGGCGCATAGGAGCGCACGGCGTCGATCACGTTCTTCGTGCCCGTGATATAGCCGCCGAGCGTGCCGAAGGCCTTGGCGAGCGTGCCCTCGATCACGTCGATGCGGTGGGCGACGCCGTCGCGCTCGGAGATGCCGCCGCCATGGGCGCCGTACATGCCCACCGCGTGCACCTCGTCGATATAGGTCATGGCGTTGTAGCGCTCGGCCAGATCGCAGATCTCGGCGATCGGCGCGACGTCGCCGTCCATGGAATAGACGCTCTCGAAGACGATCAGCTTGGGCTGGTCGGCGGGCGCGGCCCGCAGGAGCTCTTCCAGATGGGCGAGATCGTTGTGGCGGAAGATCTGCTTCCTCGCGCCGGACTTCTTCACGCCCTCGATCATCGAGGCGTGGTTGAGTTCGTCCGAGAGGATCAGGCAGCCGGGCAGGAGCCGGGCGATGGTGGAGATCGAGGCCTCGTTGGAGACGAAGCCCGAGGTGAAGACGAGGGCGGCTTCCTTGCCGTGCAGGTCGGCGAGTTCGTGCTCGAGCTCGACCAGCGGATGGTTGGTGCCGGAGATGTTGCGCGTGCCGCCGGCGCCCGAGCCCATGGCGGTGACGGTGCGGGTCATGGCCTCGGTGACGGCCGCGTTCTGGCCCATGCCGAGATAGTCGTTCGAACACCAGACGGTGATCTCGCGCGCCTCGCCCTCGTGACGCCAGATCGCCTGGGGAAACCGGCCCGCAATCCGCTCCAGATCGGCGAACACCCGGTAGCGCTTCTCGGCGTGAAGGGCTTCGATCGCATGGGCGAAATGGCGGGCGTAATCGA
>NZ_QURL01000026.1 GCF_003403015.1 Fulvimarina endophytica | reverse complement strand
TACGCCGTTGGGCGCTGGTTGAGCAACCGGCGTAGGTGCGGAGCCATCCGATAGCGGAGCGCCGGTGCCGGTTGCGATGATGGTGCGGGCAAAGTCCGCCGGGGTCTGGTAGCCGAGGGACGAGTGTGGCCGCTGGGTATTGAAGTCGCTGACCCAGGTGGCGATCAGCTCACGAGCATGATCGAGGCCCAGGAAGAGGCTTTCGTTCAGAAGCTCGTCGCGCATGCGCCCGTTGAAGCTCTCTACAAAGCCATTCTGCATCGGCTTGCCGGGAGCGATGTAGTGCCATTCTACCTTGTGATCCTTCGACCAGGCGAGGATCGCATTCGAGGTGAACTCCGTGCCGTGATCGGAAACGATCATGCCGGGCTTGCCTCGCACGGCGATCAACGCCGTCAGTTCACGGGCAACACGGCGACCGGAGATCGACGTATCCGGGATCGCTGCGAGGCATTCTCGCGTGACATCGTCCACGATGTTGAGAATGCGGAAGCGCCGCCCGCAGGCAAACTGGTCGTGTACGAAGTCCAGCGACCAGCGGGCATTCAACCTGGCTTCGACGAGGATCGGCGCTCGCGTTCCTACGGCACGCCGCCGGGCACTGCGTTTGCGCACGGTCAGCCCTTCTTCGCGATAGAGACGGTAGATGCGGTTGATCCCCGACGGCTCACCGTCTCGCCGTAAGAGGACGAAGAGTCGGCGACAGCCGAAACGACGACGCTCGTTGGCGAGATCGCGCAACTTGCCGCGAAGCTCCGCCTCCGGCGGTCTGCGCGACTGGTAGCGAACCATCGTGCGGTCGGCGTCGATGATCCGGCAGGCCCGCCGCTCCGACAGGTCCATGACGGCCCGCAGATGCGCGACGGCTTCGCGCTTGGCGACGGGCCCTACCATTTTTTGCGAGCAGTTCCCGCAGGGCTGCTGCATCCAGCATCTGTTCAGCCAACAGCTTCTTCAGCTTCACATTCTCGTCTTCGAGAGCCTTCAAGCGCTTGGCGTCAGACACGTCCATGCCGCCGTACTCGGCTTTCCAATTGTACAGCGTCGCCTCGGAAACCCCGTGTTTGCAGGCGAGATCGGCACCCTTCGCCCCAGCCTCCTGCTCCTTCAAAACGCCGATGATCTGTTCTTCAGAAAAACGCTTTCGCTTCATGCCGTCCGTCCTCATTGGGAACGGACTCTAATCCAACCTGGAG
>NZ_QURL01000025.1 GCF_003403015.1 Fulvimarina endophytica | reverse complement strand
GAGTGGACGATCAACGGTCAGAACGATCTGGTCGCGCAGATCTTCGGGCTACAAAAGGTTAACGAAGCCTGAAGATTGCGGGCCAAACGCGGCTTTTGCGACTTGCGCACAAAGTTGCGACAGGCCCCAATATCTTCATCGCACCGTTCGTCGATTACACCGAGCTGATCCCCCGCTTGGCAGGAGTCGTTACGAACGGCGGTTACGGCACTGTCTCTCTCGCGTTGCAGGCGGGTGTTCCAATTCTCGCGGTCGGCCGTTCTGAAGATAAGGCGGAGATCGGCGCACGCGTCGCATGGTCGGGAGCCGGGATCGAGATATCTACGGTGCCGCCAAGCAGCGACGAAATAGGAAACGCAATCAACCTCCTTCTCACTGAACCATCGTTTCGCAGCCGCGCGCAAGAGCTGGCGGGGGATTTCCGTGCCATCGATACACCGCACGAGATCATGGCGGTTATTGACGAGATGATAGGACGGATGAAGCCGCTCAACCTGGTAGAATAAACGTTTGAACTGCAGTTGAGTACGTAGGCTCTCTCAAGGACAGACGATGAGCAACAGACCACATCCGAACCACAGCTTGGCCTTCAGGGCGAAAGTCGCGCTGGCGGCAGTTGGCAAACCGAGCCACCGCTGCCCTCATCGAGGTGAGTGTTCAATACGCCTCCGAAACGGTTTCATCGCAAGTTGAATAGCGCGCTGCGCTTCGTCGGTAATTTCGTCGACTTGCTCTGGGGGTGGCCTTGAAATTCGTTGTAGTGCGACCCCGCGTAGCAGACCGAGGGGCAAAACTGCCATCGCCTCGCAGTCGGCGTTACCCCGGACCGAGCCGTTGCGAACTTCTTAATCGACCTTCTCGGCAAGCAGACGCCGGAAGTAGGCATCCTATTGTGCGTAGGGGGGCATCGAAACGGGATCGGCGGCAATTTCCTCGTCCCACGTATGCAAGAACGCTCGCGCTGCAGGTCGCCGCTTGCTTACCTTCTCATGAATGGCTGCACCGACATGTTGCTCTCGGCGGTACCATGCGGGACGAAAGGCCTACAAGAGCATCACTCAAATCTTGAGTGCACACTCGTTGTAACAGGACGAAGACATGTTCATTGCTTATCGAATAACAAGTTTTGAGGTTCTTACGTGTCTAGTATCCCCCTTGTTCTTATACACGGTAACCCGTCGACGGCCGCCATCTGGGGGCCGCTTATTGGTGAACTCGACAGGGCCGACGCGATCGCCATTTCTCCGCCTGGCTTCGGTATCCCTGCTCCTCGCAATTTCGAGCCGTCTGTGTCTGCCTACCAAGAATGGTTGACAGCGCAGCTGGAGAAATTCCGCGAGCCGGTCGACCTGGTCGGGCACGACTGGGGCGGCATCCACGTCGCAATTCTCGCCGTGAGTCGCCCTGACCTAATCCGGAGTTGGGCCTCGGACGCTCTCGGCGTCTTCGCACCCGATTATGTCTGGCATGCACGGGCGGAGGTGTGGCAGCAGGAAGGTCCTGGTGAGGCTTCGGCGCAGGAGATATTCGGCGGCGACTTCGAGCAGCGTCTCGCCGTGGTAATGCGCCTCGGAATGACTGGACGCATGGCTGAGCGGGTCGCGGCCGGTCTGGATCCGGAGATGGGTCGCACCGTCCTTAAGCTGCTACGCTCGGCAAAGCAGCCCGCGATGGTCGAAGCGGGAAAGCTTTTGCCAAAAGCGTCACAACGTCCGGGGTTGGCACTCAATGCCGCGGATGACTTTGGGCGTGCAAGTGGAACCTTGGAACAGCATGAGTGGGCGGCACGGCAATCGGGTGCAAGGATGGTGCATCTAGCTAGGTGTTTAGTCCCGCAGTGTGATGGCGTATCATTGACCTTCAAAGAGAGGGAAGCGCTATGGGCCAGGTTCTTCACGGCAGCGCCAAGACCACGCACGCCGTTCGAGCAGAACTACAGCGATC
>NZ_QURL01000024.1 GCF_003403015.1 Fulvimarina endophytica | reverse complement strand
TGCAACAGTATGGCTTCGTTACTAACGCTGATGGAGCCGTGATGACCACGACGAGCGCGCCGGAGCCCAGACTCGTTCGAGAGGCGTTCAAAGTGCCGAGCTTCGAACGCATTCTGGAACATCTTTCCCATCCGGTGCTCGCGATCGGCGTCGAGGGCGACATCGTCTATGCGAACGCGGCGGCCGAAACATCCTTCGGCGGATGGATTCTCGGCCTCAACATCCGCGACCTCCTGCCGGGCTTCGCCCTGCCGGGGGTGGCCGTGCGCGACGCCTCGTCCATCCTCGTCACGACCCGGAAGGACGTCGCCTACGACGCCTTGCTCACGCCGCTCGGCGACGGTCAGTTCGTCGTCGACCTTCGGTCCGCCGGCCCATCCGGCGAACCGGCCGCGAGTGCCGATCTCGACGATCTCACGGGGCTGGTGAAGCGAAAGCTGTTCATGTCGCATCTGGCGGCAGCCCTCGCCCAGGGGCCGAATTTCGGCGTGGCCGTCCACTGCCTCGACCTCGACCGGTTCAAGATGGTCAACGATACGCTCGGGCACGGCATCGGCGATCTCCTTTTGAAGAAGGTCGCCGACAGACTGACGGGCGCCTGCCGCAAGGGGGATATCGTCGCACGCCTCGGCGGCGACGAGTTCGTCGTCCTCCAGCATGGCGTCGAGGACCCCTCCGACGCCGAGAAGCTCGCGGCGCGCATCGTCGACCTCGTGGGTCGGACCTATGTTCTCAGCGGCCATACCATCAATATCGGCGCAAGCGTCGGCGTCGCCCTCAAGGGCGATATCGGGCAGGCGCGCGACGTGCTGCGCAACGCCGATCTCGCCCTCTACGAGGCCAAGCGTGCCGGACGGGGCCGATACCGCCTGTTCGAAAGCGGCATGGAAGTCCTCCTGCACGAGCGCCGGGAGATGGAGATCGACCTGCGCCGCGCCCTCGCCTTGAAGCAGTTCGCCCTGAACTACCAGCCGTTCCACGATCTTTCGAGCGACACCTGCATGGGGTTCGAGGCGCTTCTTCGCTGGAATCATCCGGTCAAGGGCAATATCCCGCCGCTCGACTTCATCTCGCTGGCCGAGGAGAACGGCCTCATCGTCAAGATCGGCGAGTGGGTGCTGCGGACCGCCTGCATGGAGGCCGCCACTTGGCCGGGCGAGCTGATCGTCGCGGTCAACGTCTCCCCGCTTCAGTTCAAGGCCGATACGCTGCTCCAGACGGTGTCGAGCGCGCTGGAGAAGTCCGGATTGCCGGCGGAGCGGCTGGAGATCGAGATCACGGAGGGCGCGCTTCTCGACGATACGGACAACGTCCTGAAAACCCTGAAGGACCTTCGCGAACTGGGCGTGAAGATCTCGATGGACGACTTCGGCACCGGCTATTCCTCGCTCAGCTATCTCCAGAAATTTCCCTTCAGCAAGATCAAGATCGACCGCTCCTTCGTCGCGAACGCCAATGCCGACAGCGAGGCGATCCTGCGCGCCGTCGCGGGTCTCGGCTCCAGCCTCGGCATGGCGATCACGGCCGAGGGCGTCGAGACGGTCGAACAGCTCGCGCGCATCCGGGGCGAGCGGTGCACCCATGTCCAGGGCTTCCTGACCGGCCGCCCGATGGCCGCCGACCACGTGGCGGCCTTCCTTGCGAACCCTCATACTGACTGGAAAGGTTCTCCGCGATGACGGAACCCCTCTATCGGCTCGTCTACTACAGCCGCAACCACATCTCCGGCGATCACGGGACGTTCGAGGCTCATGTCGAGGACATTCTCGGCAAGAGTCGCGTCAACAACGGCCGCGACGGGATCACGGGCGCCCTGCTCTTCAACGCCGGCTGCTTCGCGCAGGTGCTGGAAGGCCCTCTGGCGAATGTCGAGGCGGCGTTCGAGCGGATCCAGCAGGACGATCGTCATGGGGATGTCTCCCTTCTCGCGCTCGATCCGATCGAAACACGCAGCTTTCCGAACTGGGCGATGGGGTTCGTGGGAACGTCCGATCGTGATGCGGAGCGTTTCGCGGCCGTCGGCACGTCCAGCGGATTCGATCCCGCGCGCCTCAGCGGCGACCAGATCCATACCCTTCTGCGCGATCTGACGATCGAGGAGGAAGCTGC
>NZ_QURL01000023.1 GCF_003403015.1 Fulvimarina endophytica | reverse complement strand
CTTCGACTGCCGCTTCAGCTTCTCGGCGACTGTGTTCAGGATCATGGCGAGCTCTCCGTCAATGAGAGCTCGAAAAACAACGAACACGGTCACCAGAGCGTTAAACTGAAAAGTTTGCGACACGCCCGTTTGAAGACCCTACGCGGCCTCACGCCCTTCGAGGCCATCTGCAAAGCCTGGACGGAAGAGCCGTTCAGGTTCATTCATGATCCGCACCACCAAATTGCGAGAATGCGTCGTGTGCGAAAGGCTCCGGTCGCCCGATGAGGTAGCCCTGGATTGCATCGCAGCCGATGTCGCGTAGAAGCTGGAGCTGGGAGGCTGTTTCGACCCCCTCCGCCAGGATCGCCACACCAAGGGTTCGCGCGATATGTGTGATGCCCTCCAGGACCGCCATGGAATGGCGATCGGTCTCCGCTGTAGCCACGAAAGATCGATCCACCTTGATGCGGTCCACCGGGAAGTCGCGCAGGTGCGCCAGCGACGAGTAACCCGTGCCGAAGTCGTCCATGGCGACCGTCACGCCGAGGCAGCGGATGGCATCCAGCATCCGGGCGATCTGCGGCCCGTCCTCGACGATCGCCGTTTCGGTCAGCTCGATTTCGAGGCGTCGGGCCGGTAGCCCACTCTGGGCGAGGGCTTGCGTCAGGTGGGACAGAAGAAGCGGCGAACGGAACTGGACCGGCGACACGTTGACGGCCACGTAGATCTCGCTCCCGAGCTGCGCGATCTGACGGCAGGCCTCGCCCAAGACCCAGGCCCCGATCGGAACGATCTGACCGGTCTCCTCCGCCACGGGAATGAACCGCGTTGGTGGGATCGCCCCGAGTGTCGGATGATCCCAGCGGATCAGCGCCTCGTAGCCGATCACCTGATCGTCCGCGAGTGCGAGAACAGGCTGGAACGCGAGATACATCTCGCCGCGTTCGACCGCCGTGCGCATGTCGGTCTCGAGTTGGACGCGCTCGGTTACCACTTCGAGCATACCGTGTGTGTAGCAACTCGAACGTCCCCGTCCCTGACGTTTGCTTTCGTAAAGCGCCAAGTCGGCAAACTGCATCAACTCGTCCGCATTGTGAGCATCGTCCGTGCAGCACAGACCGACGCTACAACCGATCATTAGCTTGATCTCGTTGATCTGGTAGGGGAGGGCGATCGACTCGATCACTTGGGCGGCGACCGCGTTTGCCCGATCGAGGTCCCCATAGACTAGGAGTGCCATCTCGTCGCCGCCAAGGCGCGCTACGAAGCCCTCCGGTCCGGCGATCTTGGTCAAACGCTCGGCGACTTGCACAAGCAGGCGGTCGCCCACGGCATGACCATAGGTGTCGTTGACAGGCTTGAAGCGGTCGAGGTCGATCATCAGCAGCTTGAAACGCTGCTTGGGAAAGAAGTCGCGTTCCATGCGCTCGTGCAGGGCCCGCCGGTTGGCGAGCTTCGTCAGCGGGTCGCAGTAGGCGAGTTCGGTGATCCGGCGCTGCGCTTCACGGTCCTTAGTCACGTCATCGAATGTAATGACCGTACCACCGCCCTCGACCGGCCGGACCTCGACCTGCATCATGCGCCCGTCGTCCATGGAATAGTCGATCTGCGTGCAGTTCTCGACGCTCCACCATGCGTCCAGCCGCCGCCGAGCCTCCTGCCGTCGCTCGCCGGTCCAGCCGTGCCGGTTGCCGACGCGCTCGATGATCTCGTTCGCCGTCAATCCCGCAAGTTCTGCATCGAAATCAAAACCGTAGATCTCAAGATAGCGCCGGTTGTAGAGACGGACCCGGTCGGTCGCGTCGAGATAGACCAGTCCGTTCGACATGTTGTCGAGCGCAGTTCGTAGAACGGCGGAGTGGGCTCGCTCCTGTGCGTCAAAGCGTCGTGCCGTTAGGATCGTCAGGAATGTGCCCAGGAAGAGGACGGCAGCCCCGGCTGCGGTGAAGATGCTGAGCGTGACACTCTCGTGCGAGAACACATCGTGCCCCGCGACCCGTTTGAGCTCCGTGCCGGAGATAGCGATGAAGTGGATGCCGCCGACCGCCAGCGTGAACAGGGCGCAGATGACGGGTGACGTCGCCCGGCGCGGAGGCAGACCGCAGGCGAGCGCCATGCAGCCGATCCCGATCCCCGTCGCAATTCCGCTCGCTAAAGGGGAGTAGGTCCGTAAGCATCCTTCGATGGCTGCCATACCGGCATAATGCATCGCCCCGATGCCGAGGCCCGCGACCGTACCCAGCGCAACTCGCGTGCGCCACGACGGACAGAGCGGAGCCAAGCCTAACGGTGCACCGACGACGAGCACCGCCACGAGCGCTGAAAGCGCCGTCCGTCCCCCTTCGTACCCGAGCATCAAGTCGGGTCGGTAGCCA
This sequence comes from Fulvimarina endophytica, assembly GCF_003403015.1. Taxonomy (GTDB): domain Bacteria; phylum Pseudomonadota; class Alphaproteobacteria; order Rhizobiales; family Rhizobiaceae; genus Fulvimarina; species Fulvimarina endophytica. Next base: position 499 of record NZ_QURL01000023.1, on the reverse strand, counting down.
AGCATGGCGATGAAGTGGGTGGTCCAGACGCTTAACCCCGCCACGACGGCGGTCCCCACTATCCAATGCAATCTGCTCTCGCGCCTGGTCTGTACCGCGTTGCGCATCAGCGCGGCCACCAGCCATCCCCCCACCACGCAAATTACGACAGCGGTGACGACAAAACTGAGCGAGTGATCGGCGGCAAGACGGACGACAGATTGGATCATCGCTGACTCTTACGCTATCACCTCTCTCTCCCGCATAAAAGAACACGGTATACGAACGGTTTGAATGATAAACGCGAGCGAGAACCATTTTGAACGATCTTAATGGTCTTGACGTGCCACTGAATCTTCATCCAACAGCGATTAGAGTCTCGTCCGTTTCAGATACGCCGTTGGGCGCTGGTTGAGCAACCGGCGTAGGTGCGGAGCCATCCGATAGCGGAGCGCCGGTGCCGGTTGCGATGATGGTGCGGGCAAAGTCCGCCGGGGTCTGGTAGCCGAGGGACGAGTGT
>NZ_QURL01000022.1 GCF_003403015.1 Fulvimarina endophytica | reverse complement strand
AGATGGACAAGCTGACCCAGCAGAACGCGGCCATGGTGGAACAGGCGACCGCCGCCTGCGCCTCCCTCGACAGCGACACCCAGCAGCTCGGCGAGATCATCCAGCACTTCAAGGTGACGCATGCGGCTCCCGCTACCCAGATGAGAAGCGCGCCGGCTGCCGCCCATCGCGGCGCCCCCCACAGGGCAAAGGCACCCGAGCGCCAGCCCGAGCGCATGGCAGCCCAGAGACCCGTCACCCAGATGCGCACCACCGGATCGGGCGGCGCAGCCACCGCTGCCGCGATGGACGACTGGGAAGAGTTCTGAGCCAGTCGCCCGCCCGGCGCACCGATGAACGATGGAAAGGCCGGCGCAAGTTGGCCTTTTTCCGTTTCGATCCTTCGTTAGGTTGGACATTCTTGAGATAAGTAATGCCAACGGCCCTAACCACTGACCGCTATGGCGTATTCGCGATCGGCGATTGATCGAATGCGATTTTGATCGTTGGCGAAGAAGTTCCAGGTCCGGCAGAAGCGATCAACAATGTCACCTTAGCTGTCGAATACGCTGATGGCGGGCTTGTTCGATCACAGGTAGGCCCAATGCTGTCAATTGCATTGAGCTAGGGTGCGTAGGACGACAGGGTCAGGATCCGTGATGTTGTCCGGCACGTGAAGCGTCGCGGAACAGTGGCAGCCAGCGCCATCCATGATGAGAACTGCATGGGCGCCTTGCGCGACGACGCTCGATATCTCGGCGAGGTGTGCGTTCATCGTGGAAATGTTGACGAATATCATACCGCCTCGTACAGTCCGCCAAGACGCCATGAACTCAATGGACAGCCTGCGCAAAACGATCGCCCTCGATCACACGCTTATCGTGTCAGCGTTTCAGTCCAGCCTCGACTGGAGTAGTCCGATTCCACTCGTGATCGGACACACGATGCGGGTCGAACAATTCGCCAAGCTCATGGGACGCGATCGGGCGGCTGACGAGATAGCCCTGAATTCCCTGACAGCCCTCGCGCTTTGCAAAAGCGCGCTGTTCTTCGCGTTCTACGCCTTCCATCGTAACCGTCATCTTCAGTTTGTCCGCAAGGCCGACGACGGCTTGCACGATGGCGACGCTGTTGTTGTCACCGGGAAGTCGCCTGACGAAAGACTGATCAATTTTCAGTTTGTCGAAGGGGAACTGTGTCAGGTGGCTGAGGGACGAGTAGCCTGTTCCGAAATCGTCGAGTGAGACGCGGACACCGAGTTCGTGGATACCGTGCAGGTTGGCGTGGGTGCGGTCGGTGTCCTGGAGAAGAGCACTTTCGGTCACCTCCAGTTCAAGACGCGAGGACGGCAGTCCAGTCGCCGATAGGACCGCGGCTACCTTCTGAACGAGATCGATCTCGGTAAGTTGGTGAGCAGAGAGGTTCACGGCCACCGTGAACTCGCTTGGCCACGACAATGCCTCCCGGCATGCCACGGCAAGGACTTTTTGGCCGATCGTGCCGATGAGGCCGAGTTCTTCGGCAAGCGGTATAAAATCTGCCGGCGAGACCAAGCCTTTGGTGGGGTGCTGCCATCGTACCAGCGCTTCGGCGCCCTGGAACGCCCCTGTCGATGCGTCGATCTGCGGCTGATAATGAACCACGAACTCGTCACGTTGCAGGGCCAGCCTGAGGTCCATCTCCAGAGTACGACGCGCGAGCGCATCGAGAAGCATTTGCGGCTCGAATTTACAGATCCTGTTTCTCCCTGACTGCTTTGCGCGGTAGAGAGCGAGATCCGCATTGCTCGTTAGCTCGTCGCCTGTATCCCCATCGGTCTGCGAGTACGCGATACCGACACTGACCCCGATCTCGATCGTAAGCCCCTGCACGGCGTAGGGTTGGCGCAGTGACAGAACGGCTCGTTCTGCAATATCTCTTGCCCGGTCTTTTTCTTCAGGCAGCAGAAGCATGAATTCGTCCCCGCCAAGCCGGGCGATGGTGTCGCCCGGCTGAACGAGTTCCTCAAGCCGGACAGCGACCTGCTGCAGGACGAGATCACCGACGGAGTGCCCGAGCGTATCGTTGATCCATTTGAATCGGTCGAGATCCAGAGCCAGAAGGGCGAACGGATTTTGCGAGCGCTGCGGGTGATTGGCCTTGCGCGCCAAGAGCTCGTTGAAACGCAGACGATTTGTCAGCCCTGTCAGCGTGTCGGTATAGGCCAGACGTCGGAAGGTCGCCTCCATCTTCAGGCGTTCCCGCTGATCGCGGATCGCGACGACCGTCTGCTTGGCCGAGCCCACCGTCACCTCGCTGCGAAGAACGCGGACTGGGACGAGCTGGCCGTTGGCACCGATGAGTTCCGCATCACCTTCTTCGCGCAGACCCAGTTCCTGAAGGGCGGTGGTGGGCAGGAGCGTGCCGAGATCCTGTCCGATCAGATCGTCTCTGGTTCTTCCCGAAAGCTTCTGTAGACTGTCGTTGACGGCGGTGATGACGGCGCCGTCGCAGATCGCCAGCCCCTCGATAGCAAGGTTTGCCAGTTCCCTCAGTCGAGCCTGGTCACGGCGGGTCTGCGCCCGAGCGTTGAGCGTGAAGCGCAATCCGAGGAATGCCAGCGCCATGAGGCCGAGGCAGACGCCCGCAACGATCGGCGCGATGACGTTCGGCGCCATCGTATAGTCCGGCAAGCGAATGCGCGGATCGAACGTCAGTTGAATCGCCGTCATGCCGCCGAGGTGGAGGACGGCGATCGCCGCGAACAGCATGGGTGCGCCGAAGCGGCGCAGACTGCGATTCCGTTCGCCTGCCACAACCATCGCGATGCCGTTCATGACGAGGCTGGCGAGAACCGTTCCACCTGCCAGTCCGACGTCCCAGGACACCGTACCGGCGACGCGATAGCCGGCTTGTCCGACATAATGCAGAAGCGTGATCGAGAGGCCGAGGACGAGGCCAGCGAAAAACCTCAACCTGCGATCCCGTGTTCCGATCGCCAGACCGATGCCGACGCCGATTCCCGCGACCACGAAAACGAGCGAGAGGGCCGTGAGCAGGGGATCGAACCCCGACGCCATTCCCGGCTGAAACGCGAGCAGGGCGATCATGTGTGTCGCCCATGCCGTGCAGCCTGCGGAAAGAATCGCAAGAAACCCCCAGCGCTGCCTGGATGACTCTTCGGATCGACCGGCATGCTGGGCGAGCGAGAACGAGGCGTAGACACCGATCAGGCAGACGAACCCGGCAGCAGACAAAAGCCAGGGATCATGGTCCTGCTGGAGACATGTAAGAATTTGGTTCAAGATCGTTTCTCGATGGTCGCCGTCTCGGCCCCTCGCGGGCGTGCCTGTCTCATGCAGCTTCCTCCTCGATCGTCAGATCGCGCAGAAGGGTATGGATCTGGTCGCCGCTGAGGCGCGCGGGATCGAATCCGCTGGACGTGCCGACGGCCGCGAAACGCTCCGCATCACGATCGGACGTTCCCACGAACCCCATCGCCCAGTTCGGAAAGCTGCGTGTT
>NZ_QURL01000021.1 GCF_003403015.1 Fulvimarina endophytica | reverse complement strand
GAGTGGACGATCAACGGTCAGAACGATCTGGTCGCGCAGATCTTCGGGCTACAAAAGGTTAACGAAGCCTGAAGATTGCGGGCCAAACGCGGCTTTTGCGACTTGCGCACAAAGTTGCGACAGGCCCTCGCGAAGCAGAGTACCGCGCCTTCATGCTGACGCGGCGAAAAACGGTTGGCGATACAAAACGTGATGATAAAGCCCGAATATTGTCTGTTTGTTGCAGGAAATACCCACTCATCACGAAGGGGATGCCATATGCGGACACGAATTCGCGCTCTGCCCAGCTTTTTATCGAGTATGTTTCAGCGCTTGGCGGCCCAGGCCGTCATATCCGGAACGGTAATGATTGCTCTGCACGCGATGGGCGGGGGGGCCGGGCTTTACGAGTCCATCTTCGGTCCGACCGGACCGACGGCGCCCCACCAATCGCGCATGGCCGCTGTGGAACCTACCGCGCGTCAGATTGTCAATGAGGAGAAATCGCAGCGGCTGGCGATCGCCAACCGGGTTGTCTCAACACTGGCGCGTTCGGGACAAGCGGTGGAAACGCGCAACAGCGAAGACACAACGAGCTTGGCGAAACCACACGCGCAGAAACACCAAGACCTGACGGTCCCCGAGGGGGTCCTCCTGTTTACCGATTGTCGGACGGCGTGCGAATCGCGCGACCCGCTTTTGGTTTCACAAGCCGAGTCGAATCTAAACGAGCCCTCCGCGCCGGGGAATGAGGACGGGTGGCGTATCGCCGCGGCGAACTCGTCTACAGCGTCCGCAGTCGCCGGGCTTAAAAGCACCATAGGTGTGTCACGCTGGCTTCCCGGCGGACGATCTGTGCGCGATGGATGGAATGTCGCGACTGCCGCCTTCGGTCAGACCGTGGACCGGGCGGGCGCCATTGCCGCGGACTTGACGCCCTGGTAGTATTATCGCCGCCCCACATCGCTCGTCGTATTTGCCTATGCTTCACAACCGATGAGCGGCGGTTGCCCCATCACCTTATCGTGGTCGATCAGTCCTTCGTCCCAAAATGAGGATTGTCGGCGTCATCGGCTAACGCTCGTCTAAAGCATCGGACCGAAAAGTGGACACGGTTTTCGGATCATCCGATGCGAAACCAAAAGACCGGAGCATGAGACCCGATTCGAAAATCGGGTCTCATGCTCTAGGGGCACTGCCGGCACCTCGCTATGACGAGCTTTTGGGTAAAACGTCGTCCGGCGACGAAGGGGTCTGGACACTCGTGGCCGACGGGCTGATCGCGACGATGAACACAACCTCGTAGGCCGCCTAATTTTACTTGATATAGGCAAAGGAACCTTTACCAGACTGCGTGGCAGTTCAGTCGTTGGAGTTGACCGTTGGGCGATTAGGCCGCGCCTTGATCGATATGCGAGATGACCGCGACACCTCGATAATCACCGGCGAGCGATCTCAGCCCTAGGCTCTGCCGGATCTTAAAGCCTGCAGCACGAGCTGGATGGCGAACCAGGTTTCTCCTTGATCGCTTCCGCGAATTTCCGCATCAGCCGTATCAGTTCACTTACATCCTGGTCGTCCCAGGAGTGAAAAATCTCAAGGGCGGTTCGCTCGCGCGCCGCATCGACAGCATCGGTCATTGTCTTGCCTTTGGGTGCGATCACGGCCTTGTGGACCCGGCGGTCGCTCTCGCCCTTGCGTCGTTCGACGAGATTGAGACTTTGGAGCTTCGCCACTTGACGGCTCACGGTCGTGTAATCGCGACCGACCGCGTCGGCGAGGTCACCCACGCCGATCGGTCCGCGCCGCTCAATCAGGACAAGCAGCGGAAACAGCGCACGGTCGAGCGCGATGCCGGCCTCTTGCATCATGGCTTCGTCGCGCTGCGGCTCGTTAACAACGCTGACGATATCGATGAGCACCTCGTGCAAATCGCGGACCCACGCTCCAATATGTGTATTATGCACTTTATTTCTTGACGACATACATGACCTCCTATTATGTGCATTATACACAAACTGAGGTTCACATGGATACGAACTCTACCTTTGACGTGCTCATCTGCGGTGCGGGCGCAGCCGGGCTGACACTCGCCATCGACCTCGCCCGCCAAGGAATCACATTTCGGCTGATCGAAAAGCGTGCCGAACCGTTTCACGGATCGCGCGGAAAGGGCATTCAGCCGCGTACGCTGGAAGTGTTCGAGGATCTGGGCATCCTCGACCGGATCAGAGCGGCCGGAGGATCCTACCCCAAACAGCGGCAATACCATAAGAACGGCCGCTTCACGGACAAGGACGTGATGGAGGTCCGTCCGGCAACCACAGCCGAACCCTTCCGTCAGGCTCTGATGGTGCCCCAGTTCCTGACCGAGCGCGTCATGCGCGAACGGCTGATGGAACTTGGCCACCAGCCGGAATTCAGCCGTGAATTGATAGGCTTTGCCCAAGATAGCCGAGGCGTTACCGCGCGCATCGCCGGTCAAGACGGCGAAGAGGTCGTCCGCCTTCGCTGGCTCGTCGGCGCGGATGGCGGGCGAAGCTTCGTGCGGTCCGCCCTCCAAATCGGGTTCCCCGGCGCGACGCTCGGCGTGCGCGCGATCGTCGCGGACGTGACCCTGACCGGCTTGTCGCGCAAGGTCTGGCATCGCTTCGGCCAAGGGGACTTAGAGAAGCAGATCTTTGTTTGCCCTCTGGCAGGCACCGATCTTTTTCAGCTTCAGGGTCCGATCCCGCTGGAAGGCGACGTCGATCTGTCACCAGAGGGGCTGACGGCCATGTTGGCCGAAAGGACGGGGCGCGACGACCTCACCGTCCAGGACGTCTCCTGGGCGTCCGCCTTTCACATGAACGCAAGGCTCGCCGACCGTTATCGGATCGGCCACGCTTTCCTAATCGGAGATGCCGCCCACACTCACCCGCCGACGGGTGGCCAAGGCCTCAATACCAGCGTGCAGGACGCCTACAATCTCGGCTGGAAGTTGGGCGCCGTCGCGCGCGGCGCGCCCGTCGCACTTCTCGACAGCTTCGAAGAGGAACGGCGCCCGGTTGCGCAGGCTATGCTAGGTCTTTCGACCGGCCATCTGGAGGCAATGAAGCGGGGCGAGATGCGGCGCGGCGACGATGTTCACCAACTCGATATCAGCTATCCTGGAAGCTCGCTCGCGATGGAGGCACCGGAGCGGAACGGCCTTCCTACCGCCGGAGATCGTGCGCCCGACGCCCATGTGCGAGGAGCAGCAGGGCAACCCCATCGCCTGTTCGATCTGTTCGCCGGGCCCCACTGGACGCTCCTTGCCGCAAGCGAAGCCGGCGTTTGCGCACGGCAGCGACTTCGCATCCACGCCTTTGGCCGAACAGGTGACCTCGTCGACGATAAAGGCGAGTTTCACAGAGCCTACGGCCTTACTTCCGGCGACCGGGTGCTGGTGCGCCCCGATGGCTATGTCGGGGCGGTCGTTGCGGCGGACGAGACCGCCCGCCTTGAGGACTATCTCGCGCGTGTCGGACTCGAGCGGGGTCACACGGCATGAGACTACGTCTTTGGAGGACCGCAGCACCTTCGCCATCATTGCCCAGTTCGGCCTCGCCCGTTTAGGCGACAAACACTTCGGCTGGCATCCAGATGAAGCAGAGTGGCGCGCCGGCTAGTGTTTGCCTAACCGCAGCGGGATCCCGCTGTGTCAGCCGATGATGTCCGTCTGCTCGCCAACGAGGATCAAGGTGTTTTCGTGGTCGAGAAAGGTCTTCTCGTCAGGGAAAACCTTGGACGTATAGGTCTTTGAGTTGAGAACCGCCTTCATCCCATCCGGTCCGTCGAACCAGATCTCGGCCGTTCCGTCATAGTCGGCTTGGGGCACGGTGCTTTCGGGCGGTTCGACCGGATGGGTCTGGATATAACGCTTGACGTGGGTTGCCGCTTCCGGGATCGAGCGAAACAACGGCCCGTGATCTTCGACATGGTGGCGCACGAATTCCTCGCGGCTGATGTCGGGGTGGCGTTTCAGGAACATGGTCATCTTGATCATGGCTGACTCCTTCGGATGTCGGGTGATTGAGGTTACGGACGCGGTGTCCAGCGGATCGCCGCCGCGTCGTCCGTATAGTCGATACCGCCGGGATAGGTGATGAGTTCGATCAGCATGCCCCAGGGCGAGCGGCCATAGATGCCGGCATTGCCCGGCCGGTCCTCGACGCCTGCGAGCGGATGAGGCCCCTTCAGGAGTTCGCCGCCTGCCGCCTTGATGGCCGCGGAGGCCTCGTCGATGTCGTCGACATAAAGGCCGATGTGGGTGAGGCCGAAGTCCTGGAGCCGGACCGCGTCGCGCTGTTCACCGTCCGCCATCTGGAAAAGTTCGAGCGAGGCGCCGTCGCCGATGCGCAGAAGCCGCATGTGGACGATGCGGGTCCCCGATGTGCGGCCGAGTTCGGCTTCCGGTCCCTCGCCCGCCTGGTCAGGGCCGTCCTTTGGTAGAACGGCGTAGACGATGACCGCGCCGAACGCAGATTCCAAGAAGCGCGTCGCTTCTTCAATATCGGGCACGGTCACGCCCGCATGGTCGATGGCACGAATGCCCGGCGCTGCGGTGCGGTCCACGGCGAGCGGCGAGCGGCGAGAGGACGCTCACGGCGGCTTCCCCAGCCGTTGCAATCTCAGTCAGTGCGGCGTTGAACTGCCGGGTATGCGGCTCGTTCAGATGAGCTTCAAAGGCGACGTTGTCCCGATATTCCTCGATCATGACGGGCCTGTCGCAACTTTGTGCGCAAGTCGCAAAAGCCGCGTTTGGCCCGCAATCTTCAGGCTTCGTTAACCTTTTGTAGCCCGAAGATCTGCGCGACCAGATCGTTCTGACCGTTGATCGTCCACTC
>NZ_QURL01000020.1 GCF_003403015.1 Fulvimarina endophytica | reverse complement strand
GCGAGCACGAACTTCTTCGTTCTCAACGACTTTCTCGATGAGATCGGCTTCGTGCATTGGGCGAAGGGGCTGGGCGACGCTTTCCTGTTTCCCGAACTCATGCGCCTTGCCGATCCGAGCAAGAGCGCCTCCTCCTATATGGGGCGTCTGTTCGAGCGGGCGGGTGTCGAGAAGAGCCGCAAGGAGGTTTTCCATTCGCTGCGCGGTGGTCAGATCGAGGACATGCGCGACGCCGGGGTCAACCCGCGCGACAGCAGGTTCCAGTCCGGCCATGCCATCGGTGTCGATGAGCACGAGGGCTACGGCTACAAGACGATTACCGAGACGCGCGCCCGGGAGCTAGCAAGGCTGCCGCTCAATCCATCCATCGACTACTCGGTGTTCCGCGATCTCGACTTCGCCAAGATGGCCAAACGCAAGCGGACCATGGGACGACAGAGACAGCCGTAGCTGACGTCTACGGTCGCACAGACGAGGCGACGAGTTCCGATCTGCCTTTCCGTGAAAGCCGAAGTCCTCGGCATTTGAGCGAACGTGTTCTCCGGGTGTTCAAACCCGAAGATGTAGACCGTCCTCTAACTGCACGGAGGACGGGCCATGACGAAGACGATGCTGCAAACCAATGTCCGGCCTTCGAGGCAAGATTGTCAGCGTCTGCGCGCGATCGCCAAGTGCGCGAAGAACGCCAATGGCCGAGCGCTGAAGGACGTCTTCGAACTCGGAGCGAAGTTCGAGGAAGCGGCAGAACTGCTGCGCGGCACCTTCTCGAGCTGGGTCCGCCAGGAATGCGAACTCGATCCGCGAACCGCCCTCGGATTCCGAAAGGCTCACATGGTCCTGGCAGAGCATCAGGAGATGCTTCTGGAGCGGAACGTCTCGCCGAGCGTCGTCGTCTTGATCGCAGAGGCGGAAGCGGAGGCTCGCGATCAGGCTCTCGCCTCGATCGCCTCCGGTCGGTCCCTGACCGCGAGGGAAGCACGCCGTGTTCTGCGCGGGACCGTTCCCGATCAGCCAAAGACGACGGCGTCTGCACTGAAGCGTGTGGCCCGCAGCGGCGCCGACCGTCTCATGTCGGAGATCGAAGCGCTGGAACGGGCCGTTCTCTCTCCGGAATGCCCGGACGAGGATCGGAGCAAGCTTGCTTCGGAGGCTGAGCGTCTTCGTCCGATCGCGTCCTACCTCTTCGGCGAAGACGGCGACGTAGGTTCGCCCGTCGTGAAGCTGACGCGCTGGGCGGACGGCGATTTCGCGACGATGTCCGACGTCGTGGAAGAAGACGAGGCGAAGCATCAGGCGAAGAACGACGACGCGGATGTCACTCGGCTTTCAAATTCCGTTGCTCGTCCAGCTCCGAAACTCGATTGCCTCTTGCACCCGTACACGCATGACCTGACCGCTCTCGAACTGTTTTCGGGCGCAGGCGGCATGGCGGCAGGGCTCGCGCAGGCGGGGTTCCGTCACGCTGCGCTTGTCGAACACCTGCCCCATGCCTGCGAAACGCTGCGCGCAGCGTTCGGGAGCGAGCATGTCGTCGAAACGGACGTCCGCTCCTATACGCCCGATCGAGCCGAACTCGGTCCGATAGATCTTCTTTCCGGCGGTCCGCCATGCCAGCCCTTCTCTATTTCAGGCGAGCGAGGCGGCGCGTCCGACAAACGCGACATGTTCCCCGAGTTCTTGCGCCTCGTAGATCACGTGAAGCCTCGATCGATCCTCATCGAGAACGTCGAGGGGCTGTTCCATGCGCCGTTCGATTACGACCGCTTTCAGATCCAGGCTCGTCTGAAGCGGATGGGCTATACGACCGAGTGGCGGAGGGTCTCCGCGACGCATTTCGGTGTGGCACAGAACCGGATCCGCTCGATCCTCGTCGGCTTTCGTGACAAGGACGCGATGGCGCGCTTTGTCTGGCCGACCGCGATCGTTCCTCACTACGTGTCCGAGCCTCTGACTGTCTACGACGTCCTGCGGGACTTTTTCCATGCCAAAGGCTGGGACCCATCAAAGGAAGATCTGGCGGGCATGGCCGTTCCGGCCCCAACGTTGACGGGTGGCAGCGACAAGAAGTGCGGGGCGGATCTCGGTCAGCAGCACGCACGGGAAGTCTGGGAGAAGATGGGCTTTATCGGGACCCGGATCGGACGGGAGCTTCCAAAGGAGGATCACGAAGGACCCGTCGAGATCACGAACTCGATGTGCGCAAAACTTCAGGGCTTCTCACCACAATGGCCGTTCGCGGGAGGACACGTCGCGGTCTACAAACAGATCGCCAACGCCTTTCCGCCACCCGTGGCCAGACATCTCGGATGCGCGATCGCTTCGGCCCTTACCGGGACGACCGTCGACCCCCGCACCTATAGCATCAGTCAGGCCATGCGACCGCTGAACTCCTTGCGTAATCGAAGCCGACGGAACACTGCTTCCGTTGAAGCTATGCAGGTTCAATTGCCTGCTAGGCAGCCACGTCCGACACGCCGACTGGATCTTCGAAGCCTGCAAGCTGCAAGTGAGATGATCGACGACGACGACGAGCTTGTCTGGGTGTCTTGAAGCATCGGACGCCGAACGCTTCTGGATGGGGATCGAGCAAAGCAATTGAAGTCGTAATGCGGATGCCAGTTTGAGCGATCGTTCCCTACGTGCTGTTTGAAAGGATCTTTACGGCGACTGCGGCTATGAGCGAGTTCGCCCGCTGAGAACTGCGGGTACGGGAGCTCGCTTGATGGCCATGTTTCAATATGTAATGGGCTCACGAAATTATTTCCGCTCTGCGCCCATGTCGGTCGTTATTTGGGTTATCTGCCAGTCGAGGAAACGGATATTCCGCTGGCCAAGATGATCGACCTGATGGAATCGGTTGCGGATCGACACTCATTCCATCTCTGACGGCCTGAAGCTGCCGGCTCGCTATCGGCCCGTCAGCTCTCCCTCTCACGACATGGGAGAAGTCTGCGCGGTTGTGGATCGAGAGGTGCTTCGAAATTTTTCGGAAGAATCTGATGGCCTCCACAGCGCCGCAGGGGCAGAGTGGACGCGGGAAGGGCTCTCCAGCTAAAAGCGTCTCGAAAAGTAGTCCGAACGCCGGCCCTCTCCTGCTTTTGCCGTATAACGAAGGCGGGGCACTGTGGCGGCTTCGACGGGCCCCGTGGCGCTGTCCGTCGCTAGAACTCGAACGTAGGACTAGAAAAGCCGATGACATCGGAACAGCCTTCGACGCTTCCCCGGCTGGAACTTCCGCGACGGTGGGAGTTCCTTGAACAGCGGGCTGCAACGGCGCAGGTGGACCCTGCTGAGGTTGTCGAGAGAGTAGACGACGCGGCCAATCGCGTAGACGAGCTGTTGCGGCGAGTACGCGACGGCGGCGGGGGTGTCATTGAAGTCTTTTACGGCCTCTCGGGTTCAGGAAAAACGACGTTTCTCCAGACGCTAAGTCGATTTTTCGAGAACATCCGTGTCAGCACGTTTTCGAACGACCGCCCTCTCAGCGACCTCCCGAAGTTTGTGCTGTCTGACGTAGTTCCGGAAGAAACAAGCAACCGCGTGGTCCTGATCGATCGCCGGGACAACCCAACTCCTGCTGATCTTGCCCAAGTCGAAGAGACATTTGCGGATCTGCTGAACGCTTTCCGCGAACCCAGCGGCACCGCAGTGGTTCTGTGGCCAATCACGAAGCAAGATAGCGCAACAAAGGTGTCCGAGACGGCTTGGATCGTTGGACGTGACTCGATGGCGGACGAGGTTTCGCGGGGGGCAATATCACTTCAGGGGCGTTCCCAAAACTAAGTACTGGGATTTAGCCGACAACACTAGCCGGTCGTTGACGGGTGACGGCTTGGAGGCATACGGCCTCACAAAGGAAGACGCCGCCAAGCTACTTCCGTCCTGCGAAACTATCTCTGATTTTTTCGGTCGCGTAACAAAAGCTGCCAATCTGGAAAGAGATCGGACATGGTCTGTTCTGAAGGTTCGCTCCACGCCTCATCTCTGGGTCGCACTTCCTGGAGATGATCTGAAGCTACTGAACGCCACCGCGGATGCTCTGACTCAAGGAATCCAAAGCAAAGTTGATATCGACAAAATTGGGGAACTGATCGACCAAGCCGACGAAAGCATCATCTACATATCGGAGTGGAAGGATCGTCGTGGCAAGTTGGCGCATCTTCTACGCGCCATTGATACTCGCCTATTCGGCATCCCCCCCGAACGTCTCAGTGGCGGCCGTGCGAGCCTTTGGTGATTCTACACTCAAGGGCAAGCTGAAGCAGCCTTCAATCAACCTAGAAGCGGCTAAGACGGCAATGAAGGCATCGCGGATCTACAAGGCGATCTTGCGGGAGGCTGAGATCGAGACGTCCCCGTTTGCCGGCTCCCGTCGTATTGGGCAAGAAACAATCGACGACTTCATTCGGATGCAAGCAGTCGCCTCAAAGGATGACAAGCCGTTAAACAAAGCACTCGCCGCACTGATCGCAAACTGCCTGGCGGATGATGCTCCCGCTCTAAAGGTCGTTACAGAAAGGCGCTCCATTCCCGGAAGCGGTCTTCAGCCAGATATACAAATTGAGTTACGTGACGGAGAATATATCTGCATCGAGCCAACTTGGAGAAATAGCGGAAAGGGGCTTGATAGCGAAATAAAGGAAGCGCAAAACACTTTATCGGAAGCTCATGTTAAGAAGTACATGCTGGACAAGGCCACGCAGTACGTAAAAGATTTCGGACTTTAACGAAGAAAAATGTGCACTGCTTGTTGCGGGGGCAGCAGGGAATCAGTTGGTTGTCTTCCGTTGCTCAGCGGAATTTAGTTTTAAGAGGGGTGAGCATGGCCCTAACCGCGTGACCTGCTGATATTCCGCGCGGCTGCTCGGAGCTACCGGCCTCTGACCAGACCGGCCTCTTTTTTGTTGCGAGCCGGCGTGACTCTTGCCGCACGCTTTCAGATCGCGGCTACTAGGTCCTGTTGACATAGTCTTTCAACCATAGCCGTGCTTTGGCGATGTTGAGGAAGGCGAGGAACGAGAGGCGGGTCTTGTCGTAGCGGGTCGCGATCCGCCTTGCCTGCTTCGGCCGATTGAACATGCGTTCGATCCGGTTGCGGTCGCGGTAGGCCGTCCGGTCGTGCTTGGCTGGGTTCTTGCGGTTCGCTCTCGCCGGAATGACCGGCAGAACGCCTTTCAGCAGCAGTTCGGATCGGAAGGCGTCGCCGTCGTAGCCCTTGTCGGCCAACATCAGGCGCGGCTTGCCGACCGGCATCGCCAGGAGATCGGCGGCGCTCTTGTAGTCGGAGGCCTCGCCGCCGGTCACGAGGAAGCCGAGAGGGC
>NZ_QURL01000001.1 GCF_003403015.1 Fulvimarina endophytica | reverse complement strand
GGTCGGCGAGTTCGTGCTCGAGCTCGACCAGCGGATGGTTGGTGCCGGAGATGTTGCGCGTGCCGCCGGCGCCCGAGCCCATGGCGGTGACGGTGCGGGTCATGGCCTCGGTGACGGCCGCGTTCTGGCCCATGCCGAGATAGTCGTTCGAACACCAGACGGTGATCTCGCGCGCCTCGCCCTCGTGACGCCAGATCGCCTGGGGAAACCGGCCCGCAATCCGCTCCAGATCGGCGAACACCCGGTAGCGCTTCTCGGCGTGAAGGGCTTCGATCGCATGGGCGAAATGGCGGGCGTAATCGATCATCAGGCGGACTCCTTACTTCGGAAGAGTTCTAATCCTGCAGGGCCTGCTTGTCCACGCGGGGGCGGGAAAAGGTCGCGCCGTGAAAGGTGGACCAAAGTGCCAAGGAGCAGGCCGGAGCGGCGTTTCCGCAGGGTTTGTCAGCAGTCGACCGGACGGTCTCAGGTCCGTTCGTCGGACGTCCCGGCGTCGGGACGATCAGCTGTCTCCTCCTCCTCGGACGATCCCATGAGGCCGGCCGGTTTCGTGCGCGCCCGCGCCTGATCCTTTCGGCGCTTCAGATTGGCCCGCAGCTCCCGCTGCAAACGCGCGTCCCGCTCGCTATCGCCCTTGCTCATCTTCGTTTCGTCCTGATCCTTCGCACGCGAAGACGGTTCCGCCGGACCCGGTCCTACCGCGCGCTTCGTGAGGCCTCGCGCTGCATGGCCGCGATCGTATCGGCTTCGGGTTGCCAAGTGGTGTGTGACGCAAGACGGCTCCAGTCGAGAACGAAGGGTTTTCGAAGGGTCTCGAAATGGGAGCGCTTCCCGAAGGCCTTGAGGAGAGCATTGGTGAGGGCGTCGGGTACGGGCACCAGCATCGGGGCGCGACCTCTGCCGCGCCGAAGGCCTGCGACGATATCGGAGGGCGAGACCGGCTGGGCGTCTGCGACGAGGAAGGTTTCGATGAGCCCGGCCCGGCGATCGAGAACGGCGAGGATCGCAGCGACGAGGGAGGTAATCGAAACGAAGCTGCGTTGTCCGAGTTCTTTCGGCAGCGGGACCGGCAGCGGGCTGTCGGCGAGACGCTTCAGGAGCGCAACCATGCCACGTCCGCCCGCGCCGTAGACGGGAGCTGGACGCAGGATCGTGAGGGTGACCCCGGTCTCGCGGGCGATCTCGATCGCCATCCGTTCGCCCTCCGCCTTGGAGCGCGCATAGGCACTGACCGGGGCGATCGGCGAGGCTTCGGAAATCGGCCAGTCCTGCGGCGCATGGGCATTCGCGGTCCCCAGAACCACGACCCGAGGGATGCGGGCCTGCGCAGCGGCTCTCATGACGGCGGCGGTTCCGTCGCGATTGGCGGCCATCAGCGCGGCCTCGTCGCTCGATGTCCTGTCGCTGCGGTTCGGATTGAGGGCGGCGAGATGGATCACCGCATCGAAGGGTTCACCGGACAGGAAGGCCGTGGGCTCGAGCGCCGAGAGATCGGATGGAGCGCGGATGAACGTGCCCCCGTCCATTACGCTCCTGACGAGCGGGACGACATCATGCCCGTGCGCGGCGAGTTCCGGAACGAGATGCCGGCCGACGAAGCCCGACGCGCCGCTGACGATGATCCTCAAAGCTGTTGCCTCTTTCCCTGCATCCCGTCTTTCGCCTCTTCCGATCGAGGATGGACAGCCGCGCACGGCTGCAATGCTCTCGATGTCGTGCTAGCAGATCGGCGATGAAACGTCTTTTCGATATCCTCGCAAGTGGTGCCGGTCTCCTGTTGACCGGCTGGCTGATCGCCGTTCTCGCCTTCCGCATCCGCCGCGAGAGCGAGGGCGACGGCATCTTCCGCCAGGAGCGGGTCGGCCGCGATGGCCGGGTCTTCCTCTGCTACAAGCTGAGGACGATGAAGCGGGAGACGCCCAGCGGGGCCTCCCATGAAACGCCCGCGGCCTATGTCACGCCGCTCGGCGCGAAGCTTCGCCGCTACAAGCTCGACGAGCTGCCGCAGCTCTGGAACGTCTTCAAGGGCGAAATGAGCCTCGTCGGGCCGCGGCCCTGCCTTCCGGTGCAGACGCTTCTGATCGAGGAGCGCATGAAGCACGGCGCTCTCGCCGTGCGTCCGGGCATAACCGGCCGCGCGCAGGTCGCCGGCATCGACATGTCCGAGCCGGTGCGACTCGCCGAGATCGACGGCGCCTATGCCCGCGAGCATTCGTTCTTCGAAGACCTGAGGCTGATTCTCGCGACGGTGACCGGTTCCGGGCGTGGCGACCGCGTGGCGCTGGAGGCGATGGCGCCGCAAGCTCCCTCGGACATGGATCGACCCGAAGAACCGCGTCACCCGGAGCGGACCCGCCATGGCGAGACCTGACGAAGACGGCGCGCCGATCCGAATCGTCAGCTGGAACATCCACGGGACGATGGGACGCGGCGGAAAGGCCGATCGGGAGCGGACATTGTCCGAAATCGTGAGGTTCGACCCCGACATCCTCATTCTGCAAGAGGTCGACGAGCGGACGGGGTTCGGCCGACCGGCGGACGCGTTCGACTTTCTACGGGACGGTCTGACGCTGAAACTGGTCGGGCCGGATGCGCGCCCGGCCGATCACTGCCGCGACGTGAAGACGGGTTCGCAGGGAGGCTGCGTCTGCGGCAATCTCTTTTTCACGCGCCTGCCGATCCTGAAGTCCGATGTCATCGATCTGCCCGGACCGGATATCGAGGCGAGGAAGGCAATCGATGTGACGCTTGCGGCGGGTTCGGCCGTCCTGCGGGTGATCGGTACCCATTTCGGTCTCCTGCCGACGACGCGGCGACGACAGGCGGGCGCGATCGCGAAGCGCCTCGGGGAAGGCCCTTCAGCTGCGAAGTTTATCGACGAGCCCACCATCGTCCTCGGCGATCTCAACGAATGGTCGCGGCATGGCTGGGTCGATCGCGCGCTCTCGCCGGTCCTGCCGACGGTCTACGCGCCGAAGTCATGGCCCGAGAGATTTCCGATCGTCTCCCTCGATCGGATCTATGCCTCCGATCGCGTGGAGATCGTCTCGGCCCGCACGGATGGCGAGGCGGGCAAAGCCTCGGACCACCTGCCGCTGATCGCCGATATCAGGATCGTGCGCTAAGCTTTCTGCGGACGGCGTAGAGAGCGATCGCGGCAGCGTTCGACACGTTGAGCGATCGGATCGCGCCGGGCATTTCCAGCCGTGCGAGGGCGTCGCAGGTGGCACGCGTCTTCTGTCTGAGACCCTTGCCCTCGGCGCCGAGGACGATGGCGATCCGGCTTCCGGTCGCCGCGTCCTCGAACCCGTTCTCACCCTCCGAATCGAGCCCGATGGTCTGGAAGCCGAGGCGGGAGAGCTCTTCCAGCGTGTCCGAGAGATTGCGCACCTCGATCTGCCGGACGTGTTCGAGTGCGCCGGACGCGGCTTTCGCGAGCACACCGCTTTCCTGGGGCGAATGGCGCGAGGTGGTGACGAGACCGTCGGCGGCAAAGGCGGTCGCGGAGCGAAGGATCGCGCCCACATTGTGGGGATCGGTCACCTGATCGAGCACCAGAAGAAGCGAGGCCTCGCCCAGTTCGTCGAGGCGCAGCGGCTGCAGGGGTTCGGTCTCGAGGCACACGCCCTGATGCACCGCATCGCCTCCGAGCAGCTTGTCGAGGGCCTTGGGTTCGACCATGTGGACCGGGCAGGCGATCTCGCCCTCGCTCACCTCGAGCCGGGAAAGGGCGTTGCGCGTCACGTGCAGCGCAAGCAGCTTGCGCTCGGGATTGCGCAAGGCAGCCGCGACGGTGTGGATACCATAGAGGCGCAGAGGTTCGGCGCCCGCCGGCTCGCTCTCACGCTTGCGGTCGCGATGGGCGCGCCGCAGATTCGCGTAGTGAGTATCCTTGGGCGTATGGGAGGGTGTTTCCTGTGTCATGGAGAAGCCTTATCGGAGGCGTCTCGGCGGGACAACTCGTCGCCCGCCGGCGATCGAAATGGATCGGTCGGATTTTGCCGTCGAAACCCGTTGACAGGGAGCGGCACGCAAAGCATAACGCCTCCCATCGTGACCGCCTCGGGGCGGGCATGACACCGGCTCGACAGGTTCTCACGGATCTGCCGAACGGCGGCTCGGAGGGGTGTCCGAGTGGTTAAAGGAGACGGACTGTAAATCCGTTCGCTTAGCGTACGCTGGTTCGAATCCAGCCCCCTCCACCACCGCCGTCGATCATCCGGTTCCGCGGGTATAGCTCAATGGTAGAGCAGCAGCCTTCCAAGCTGAATACGCGGGTTCGATTCCCGCTACCCGCTCCAAGCTTTCCAACCACTTAGCGATGCCCGCGTGTCACTCGTGTCAGAGGCGTGTCACGGCCGAAGCTTCTGTCGCGCGAGCGCCGTGGCACGGTTCGATTCGAGCACGTCCGAACGAACGTACCGGAGCGTCGTCTTCGCGTTCGAATGGGTGGCGAGTTTCCGGGCCGCTTCGATCCCGCTCACTGCCTCCGTCTCGCTGATCGCGCCCGCGCGTGTGTCCATGGACCAGACATGGTCCGGCACGCCGGCATCCTTCGCGATCTCTCGCCACGCCTGCGCGTAATAGTTCTCGCGCCACGGTGCCTTCGTTTTCTCGTTGACGATCAGCGGCCCGATCTTCGGGAGATCGAACTTCGAAAGAACAAGCATCGTCAGTGGGCAAAGCGTCAAGTCGTGAGACGATCGGCTTCCCGTCTTGGACGTCGCCTCGATCGTGAGGATGAGGTCCGACGAGATGACGCTTGCCGAAGGCCCTTGCCAGCGCGTGTTGCCTCGAACGATCCCGCCCTCGCCAGCCTTGGCCGGCAGCCACTCGCCGATGATATCGATCCGCCTCAGCGCAGTGTCCCACTGAAGGGCCTGGGTAAGGGCGATCGAGAAGCGTTCGAGTTTGATCGCTTGCTCGACGACAGCGACCGCGTGATCGTACTCGAGCATGACCGTTCTGGCCTTCGGCGCCTCGAATCGGATGAGAGACAGGATCTCTCGAGCCCGCCGGCAGTCGTCGAACCGCTTCTGTGTGCCGTAGCTGAGAACAGCCCTCAACTTCCTGATGGCGTTGTGCCCACGGTGGACGTTGGCGCCATGGTTGCCCCACTTCTTGTTCCAGCGGCGGAAGTCATCGCCGTTCAACTCCTCGACGAATCGATCGCCGACGGTCTCCTCGATGAGAGCGAGCATGGGCAGATAATCGCGGGCGCGGGTCGAAGCCTTCAACGCCTGAAATGGCGACAGGTCGTCGTGGCGATATAGCTTCAGGAGCGAGCCGAGCGTGCCATCGTAGGCGACGGCCGGGCCCGTGTCATCCATCTTGCCGCGGAGCTCGTCGGTCAACGCCTGGCAGATCTCAACGATCTGTTCGTCGGTCGCGTCGTCGGCGATCGGCTGTGGCTTCGCCCACGCTGGCGCGCCCTTTACGGCTCTTTTCGGATCCCAATAATGGGCGAGGGTGCCGTTCGCCCTTCGCCGGTATTTGTATCCTGGTCGATCTTTCCGCATCAGAACCTCTCTGTGACAGCGGCGGCGGGAATGCCGCCGTGCTGATGAGGCTCCAATCCTGATCGCCTGTCAAAGTAGCGCTCGACGGCCTTGCTGTCGGTGCGGTCCGTCAACCGGTCTCGCCGGGGAAACTCACGGATCGCCCGGAGGCGCCGCAGGGCTGCCGCGGTAAGGCCGAAAGAGGCGCGCAGCTGCTCGTCGGTCATGAACCGTGGCGAAAGGTGCTCACCCATCTCGCTTGCCTCCCTCTCGATCCTCTGGCCTCGTCTGTGTCGGTTTGGTCCGTCCGAGCGAGCGTGACAAAACAGCCATCCAGGCCTCTTCAGTCAGCGCCTCGTCTATCTCGCGGAGATCCGCAAAGGTCAGACTGCCGGGGTTGCGGATTTCGTGCGCCATGACCTTGCCCCATCGGGTCTGACGGTGATCAGTGCTGGCGTCCTCGGCGTAGCGCGCAAAGCGGTTCATCCAATCGACGCACAGTTCGCTGCCATCGTGCCACGCACCGCCGCAGTTGGGACAGTGATAGCCTTCGGCATCCGACCGGGGCTGGTTGCGGGGGTCAGTCAACATGGGCGGGCTCCTGCAATAGACCCCTGTTCCATTGCCATGCCGCCGTCGCCGCGTCCGAATAGGCGTCCTCGATCGGATCGATCTGTCGCCCGCAAGACCGGCACAGAACGAAGGTTTCCATCGCGTCCTCAGCCACCCGATGGATCTCCATCTTTGGGGTCGATCCGCAATGGCATCTGTTAAGCTTCCCCGTCACTCCGCACCTCCCTGCGAGCGGATGGCGGCGGCGATCGCCATGCTGTTTATCTCGCCGCCGTTCGGGCCGTCGAAGAATTGCCCTCCGTGAGCCCAAGCCTGCCTGTCGGCAATCTTCGCACAGGCTGCCCGCTCGTCCTCCACCGCCTGAAGCACCCTGGCATCTGCCTCGGCTTGGGAGGCTTGGAGGGCGGCGATGCGGTCGGCGGCTTCGGTGCAAAGAATCCGGAGTGCAAGGACCTTCCTTCGAAGCTTGTCCCGGCTTTCTACGCAGCCTTCGCCATCGGTGCATACGTGGTCGTGAAACTCTCCTGCGCCTTCGCGATCGCATGAGACGCAGGAGCATCGACGGCATACGCGTTGCTTCTCCAGCTTCGCGATCAGCGTCTCGGTATCAGCGGCCATCTTGATTGCCCTCCTGGGTGGGTGCTGCGGGAAGGGGCATCCAGTGGGTTGGATGGTCATCGACGGGGTTGCCGTCTTGATCGCACCATCCGCTGTCTTCTAGAACGTCCCATGCCAGAACTCGATATTCGGGTGTCATGTCGCCGTCGAAGCTTTGAGAAAACCAGACGACGGTGACGATTGGCGTTCCATCACGCGGCGCGGCGTTCATGTCGGAGTTCCACCCCTCCACCGACTTGCCCTGCTCGTGGGAGGCGAGGGCTTCCCATCGGCGGACCTGTTCCATCTCGCCATTTTTGCTCCACAGCACGCTTCCGGTCTCGACATGCTCGCGGATGATCTTGCACGCTTCCCGCAGCGCATCCGCCAGAGCGTCGGATCGTGCGGCTCGGGTGGCGAGACAAACCGGCTTACCGGCTGGCGAACATCCGAAATGAGCTTCGGCGCTCGCTCCTGTGGTAAACCTGAGGCCGCAGTGGAAGCAGACCCATCCATCTGCCGGTGCAGGATAGGTCGGTGAATTGTCGGCCATCATCTGCTGAAGCTTGCGCGCATGAGCGCGAAGCTCCTCGACGTGCCGTTCGCAAAGTCCTCCTATTTCGATGTGTGCATTCGCCCCTGCACAGTAGCGGGCATCATCACGCTGCATCGGAGCCTCCTTCGGTGGAGAGGGTGGCGCGGAGTTTTGCGATACGCTGCGTCCGCGCGCTATTCGAGACGCCGACGCTCAAAGCGAAAGCTTCGTATTCCTCAAGGCAGCGAAGCTCCACCCGCGCATTGCTCTCGGCGAGTTGCCTGCGCAGATCGGCGGCTTCGGCCTCGGCGGTTTCGGCTCGCTGCCGCGACTTGACCGCTGCATTTCGCATGAACGTGGCTTCCTCCAGCGCTTTACGCTCGATCGTCGCGGCGTCAGCGGACGAGACGGGAGGATGGGCGTAGAGCGGGCTTTTCGCCATGCGCTCTATCTCGCCAGCCAGTTGGTAAAGATGGGCTCTGTTGAAACTCTGTTCGCCGCCGCTCGGGCGATCATTGTTGGCAAGAAAACGCAGCGCCTCCGGGACGGTCTCGTTGCAGCCGTTCGGCCATCTCACCGCCTCCACCTCGCCAGTCTCGGCTGGGGTGGTGGCGAGGCATTTGAACGGAGCCCAATGTGAAGGGCCGTACTTGTCATCGCGGCTATGGTTCACTCCGGTCCCGATATCGACCATCCCGGTATCGATGAACGCCCACGGGTACTCGGCATCCCCGGTCCACCATCCTGCCGTGCGGGTGTCTTCACCGAAGAACAGCAAGATGGGCGTGCCGTCTTTCGGGGCGGTTTCCATCGGCTCCAGCGGCACCCGCACATCCACGGCGGTCGGCTCGGGCTGGGCGGCGATACCGGTCAGATCACAGAAGCGGGATAGGAGCTCGTGGCGCGCACGTTCCGGCGTCCAGAACTGAAGCTCTACACCGAGCGGAGCGCCGGTGTCGTTCCAGGTGACGGGAGGCACTTCCATATTCTGAGCCGCTTCGTCGGCGAGTATGCGGCCATCGGCATGTTTGACCTCTGCCGGCATGTCGACCGGCATATCGAACCGTTCGCAGACTGCCGACATGATGCGGTCTTCTGCTTCACGATAGCCCATGAGAGACGGCTTGATCGGACGAGGAACGTCCACGAGGTAGGCTTCGCTGGCGTCGTGCATCAGCGCCCACAAAGCGTGCTCGGGAGCGACGGAGCGGGACAGTAAGACCGAGTGCTCCGCCACGCTGTAGAACCGCCGGCAATGGCCGCCGAAACGGCAGAGCATCGACAGCGCGTGGGCGATGTCTTCGATGCAGACTTCCTCGGGGCGAGGATCGATCGGCCAGAACTGGCGGCCTGTTGCGGTCTGCATCCAGTCGCCTTCGCGGGCCGTGTGGGCGGCGTGGGTCTGTTCAGCCTGGGTCATCGGGCGTCCTCATATTGTCGATTGCGGCCGGTCTGGAACGTGTTGCGGGAGCGGAGGCGGGAGTTGCCGGCAGGCTTTGGATGAAGCCCCAGGTGCTTCGCTCGCATCCGTGCGGTCTTCGATTTGATCGCAACATCCTCGGCGGTCTTTTCCGCGTGCGGCTTGCCGGCGAGTATCGGAGCGATATTGCTTTCGCGGTTCTCGCCTCCGTTGCAGAGAGCGATCACGTGGTCGAAGTCCTTCGCGTCGGTCGGGCCGATCTTCACGCCCGTCCGATGGCACTTACCGCCGTGACGGACGAAGATGCGCTGTTTCACGCGGGGCGGGATCGGCGTGTCCGGCGTCCTGCCGATCCACTCGGGCACGTCTCGGCCACCCAGCGGGTTGTCGATCATGGGGACAGCCTTGCTCATGGCCGAACGTCCTCTTCCCGAGCGCCGATCTCGGCCGCAATCAGCTTCACAGCCATATTGAGGTTCGACTTCCCGGTGATGACGTCATTCGCCCGGTCGACCACCTTCTTCAGCCGGTCGTGGTGATCCTCGCCGATCTCCTTCTTCCAGACCGAGAGGTTCGATCCGATCGCCTGTTGCCGTTCACGCTCCGATAGATCCGCATTGGTGGCGGCGGCCAGGAACTTGGATGCGGCCTCGGCGAGCAGGTTCGTCACGTTGCTGGACAGGTCGGGCTCGCGCTCGTCGGCGGGGTCGACGTGCCCGTCTTCGGATTGATTTCCTCCAGGGTCTCCGGCCGGGTCCAAACCCTTATCGCTCGGGGCCTCAGCATTGATTTCCTCCCCCGAACCGGCCGGGTCACCTTGGCCCGCGTCGACCATATTGGTGACGTCGCCGGAATGGTCACTGGTATCGGGATCTCGATATCGGCCTTCCCCGCCTTCCTGACGCCCTTCGATCTCCCCGGCGACGTGAGACCGGCTGAAACCTTCGTCGGGCTCTGACGGGTCGCTGTGGGGCTTGGCGGCGGCAAGGCGTGCGGAGAGTGAGGGGCGGGGCTCGGGCGTTACATCCTTCGCGCCCGAAAGCTCGTCGCGATCATAGACGCCGAGAATGACCTCGGGGAAATGACGACGGGCGCCAGCGCGCACGGAATAGTAGGCGAGTTGTTGATCCGGGTCGGACTTCCAGAGCGGGGAATTCTTCGGCGTGATCGTGCTGAAGCGCGGGCTCTCGTAAACGTGCGTCGATCCATCGTCAGCTTCGAACGTCACGACGCATTGCCGATCCGCGCCAGCGCCGCGGTATTCGATCGCCGGGCGCTTGGCGAGGCCCGCGCGGGTGTTGATCACGGCAGCGATCAGCTGCGCCTCATAGGCCATCCGGCCGCCGACATCATACGACTTCTGAGCGACGGCGAACGGGTCCATTTCCCACTGGAACGCCTGCATGCAGACAGCGAGGCATGCTCCCGGGTTCTGCCGAAGGTGCTTCGGGATGGCGATGTCCGCCTTCGACATGACCTCAGCAAACCGGACGATATCGCCGAGGTTCTGCGGGGCTATCTGGCCGCCGTTGTCGCCGCGACCGAAGGCGACGGAATTGATCGACGTGCGATCGTTCTGAACTGCGAGAGCGTTGCTCATGCCGCTGCCCTTTCGTCGTGGTGAAGCGCTTCCTCACGCTCGAGGAAATCGTCGATCTTGGATTTGTGGAACGGCTTGAGTTGAAGGTCGGATTCGCCGCCACGGAACGGGCGGGCACCGGGCCATGACCCGTTGTTGAGGCACTGCCGGATCGTGCGCAGCGACCACCGCAATGCTCGCTCGCCTCGATCCAGTTCGTGCTGAGAGAGTTCGACGTGCGTCGTGTCCGGCACTTCGTTGTTCAGCACGTAGAGCAAGACGAAGGTTTCGAACGGCATGCCGAGGTGACGGCAGACGAAGCGCGTCATGGCGCCTTGGAGCCAGTAACAGGCGTCGAATGCCTGCCGCTCCAAGAAGTCCTCGCTGAACGAGGAACACGTCTTGAGGTCGGCGAAAACGCCATCAGCATTCGACAGGACGTCAGGACGGCATCTCACCCAAATGCCGGTCTCTTCGTCCTTCCATGCGATCGTGCGCTCGACCCGTCCGTTCAGGATACCCTGGCGAACCTCAGGGTAGTTCGCTGCGTCATCTGCGATCCGCCGGACACGTTCGAGATCGTCCAGCGTCACCGGCGTCTTGCCCGCGGCCCTGACGGCATCGCGCCATTCCTGCGCGGCCTTCGGCTTGTAGTCCTTCCACTGTTCCGGCCGGACCTCGAAGGCATCCTTAAACACCTCGTCACCTAGCAGGAGGCAATGCACGCACTTCCCGAAATCAAGAGCGTCGGACGTCTTGCCTTCCACTCGGTTCGGGTTCTCGATCCACCGACCCCAGAAAGCCTTCGGAGATCCTCCGAAAACCGGCAGGAGGTGCTTCAGGCTGCTCTTCGAGATCGACGGCCCGTCGAAGAGATCGCGCTTGCCGTGGTAGGTCGAGAGCGGAATGTTCCGGTACGTGCCGGGGGTGGTGATCGTCTTACCGTTCCAAACGAGTTCGGCCATTAGGCCCTCCTATTGTGGTGGTGTTCAGCGTCCGCCGGCGGCGCGGTATGCGCGAAGGCCGGCCTCAAAATCTTCGATCCATCCCTGCCGGCGATCGGCGGGCATGCGGTCCCATCGGTGGGCGCTGTTGTGGCCGCGGACGAACCGATGGAAGAGGCCGAACCCGCCGGCCTCGATTGCCTTCCGGTCGTCGCGGTGGCGCGTGGTCTCGGGCTCGTCGGGGTCAAAGCTCTGGCACAGCGCGCTCATTCCGCACCACCGATCAGCCGGTCCAGCTTCTCTTCGATGCGGGCGAGGCGGTCGGTCTCGCCGCCGAGTGCCGCTGCGATGATGGCGACGATCTCGGCGGTAGAGGATCGACCGTTTGCGTCGGCGCGCGCCTTGATGGCCTCTCGCATGCCGTCGGGCACGCGCAGCATGATCTTGTCGTTGGTTCGGTTCGTTCGAATGTCCGTCATCGGCATCGCCTCCGGCTCGCTCGCATCCTCTCCGAAGCTCGCCAGAAGGCGGGCGACGATCTCGCTGTTCATGCTGCGGTGGTTTGCCGTGGCCGCTTCCTTGAGACGGTCGCGAAGGCCGTCGGGCATGCGGGTCATGAACCCTTCCGAATTGGTCCGGTTCTCGCTCACGCCGCCACCTCTGCGCCGACCGACGCCTCTTCTCGCGCCGCACGGATCGCCTCGCCCAGCTTGGCGTATTCCGTCTCGATCCGTTCCAGGTGATAGGCCTCGCCGAACGGGCTCATGCCGGCGAATGCGGCTTCGTTCATGACGAGGGTGGCCTGAAAGGCGATGCCAGAAAACCGATCCGGTGCCGCTGCGATGTGTGCGCCGCTCATGAGGTGGGTTCCTCAGACTGGCGTGCGGAGACGGGCTGAAGCCGCGCGAGACGTTCTTGTCTCTCAGCGATCTCGTTCTCGATCGCCGCCTGCTTCTTTGCGATATCTTCGGCCTCGGCCACGCGGTACCGAGCCATATCCTCGTCGCTGACAGGAACGCCAAATTTGAGGGCCGCACGAACGCGAACCATGAAATAATAAGGTCGCGATGAATCGAAGTGCTCTGACTGCTCCGCAAGATCAGCGGCAATTCGATCGCGGCGCTTTTGCTCGGCTTCCTCCATGCTGGCGCACGGAATGATCTCATTCCAACCGCCTCCTGACCCATCTCGATAGGAGTTCACCCGCCACGCCAAATTGCCGTTCGTTGTCCCGAAAAGGCTGATCAGCTTGAGCCCTTTAGAGCGGCCGTACTCCACATCCTCGAATTTTGATAAGGGACTGATCTCGTAATCGCCGCCGTACTCTCCCGGCTCGACAACGTGAGTGATACGCCCTTCAATGAAGTCTTCGATGCGGTCCAAGCCGTCGTACTTCTTGAGCGCGTCCAGCCGCCGCCGGACCTCGCGCTCGGCATTCAAAGCTTCGCTCGTGAGCTCGAAGCTTCGCGCTTCCAGCTCTCTTGCCCGCGCCTCAACTTCACGAAATTCCTCATCCACGATCTCACGCGGCGCTTTCTCAAAAAGCTCGCATTCGATCGTTATTGGTCCATGTGCGTATTCTTGATCGCCGTCGTAGGTTTCGACCTGAAGGATCTGCGCAACGACGTGGCGAGCGTCTGCGGTCGCGGCGACGTACGTTACCTTCCGCCCGTCGCGGGTGAAGTAGCTGTGGCCGTTCTCGAATTGGATCATTTACTGCGCTCCCATGCTGATGCCCCGGAACGAGGCGAAGTCTTCCTGGTGGTGTGGATTGACCCTCTCCGCAGAGGCAGAGGCGATGGCGAGGATCGCAGCCATGCCGAAGGTGGCGGTGAGGATCGTGAGGCGGGTTTGGGTGGTGTAGGTCACGACTTGCCCTCCGCCTTCGCGATGGCTGCCTCGAACTCTTCCACGTCGAGTTCCGAGAACGTCATCACCAGACCGCCGCCGAAGCTGCCTTGCACAAGCTTGGCAAGCCGAAGGAGTTCGGGAGCGGCTTCCCTGAGCGGGTCCGTCGCCTCTCCCGGCGCATTGCGCTCTGTCTTGGAGAGGGCGGTCTCAAGGGACGCTTGCCTCGCGAGAAGGGCGGCGAGATCGCAGCAGGAGTCTGCCCATCGAATGTCATCGGCCAAGTTTTCGGCCTCAATCCGCAGCGCCGCCTCCAGTTCCGCATTACGGTCGCGGAGAATGCCGATCTCGGCCAGGTCATCGGCGCGGGTGTTCCAGCGGTCGGCCCATTCAATCGGCCAAGAGAAACCGCCGAGGATGCACTGGCCCTGCTCGACGTGTTCGAGCTGACCAAGATTGTCCTTCATCGCGTCACCGCACATCGGGCAGGGCTTGATGACCGGAGTGTTCTTGCCCTCGGTCATGCCGCCCGCTCCAGCTCAACGCGGATTTCGCGCCTCTCTTCGTTCGCGATCTCGCCTTCGATGATTGCCAGCACGTCGCCGATCGCGCGGCAGTAGCCCTTCGCGTCGTCGGTCATGCAAGCGGTGTCCGGTGCGCCGAGAGCGTTCACCCGCTCCCACAAGGCCTTTAGCTGTTCGAGGCCCATCGTCAGATCCTCCGCCCGGTGTCATCGAAGCGGTCGTAGTTCAGGCCGCGAAGGACCGGCCGCGAACGCTGGAGCGGGGCGCTGCGGTACTTCTCCGCAAACGAGGCATCGAGGTTTTCGATGACCGGGATGCAGTCGGTGACCTCGGTGAGGCCGGCGAACTCGTCGTCATCCTGGGCCGCTGCGAATGCCTCGTCGTTGTCGTAGAGGAAGTCGAACAGTTCGTCGGCGCGACGGATGCACTGGATCAGCTCCTGGCGGGCATCACGCACTGTCGGCATGTTTGATGCGGCCATGGGAGGCCTCCTGTGGATTGGGGATGGGAGAGGGGCCTACGCGCGGCTCTTCTTGCTGCGATGCTCGCGACGGGATCCAGCAGTCGCCGACAGTTCCAGATGCCGGTATTCCTTCACGTCCCGGCGCTCGTTGAAGTTGGCGATTGGCTCATGTGGCCGGCGCACAGGCTTCGTCATGCGAGACAGGGCGCGCTCTTGGCGAAGGCGAACGCGTTCGGGAAAATTTGCAGGCTTCATCGGGTTGTCTCCAGAGATTGTGGGGATGGGAGAGGGGCAGCATTTGCGCTGCCGGGAGATCAGGCGGCGAGATCAGCGAGGTAGCCGCTGATCTCGTCGTCGCTGATTGTTTCGAACGAGAGGCCACGCTTGCGAATCCAGCCGTCGCCAAAACGGGCCACGAGGTTAAGGCGGACAACAGCGTGAGCCGCCGACATGCCGAAGCGATCGGCCAAAGCCCATGCATTGAGGGTGTAGGTCGCTGCGGTCTGCATCTGGTCTCTCCATCGGTGCGGCGGTTGCTGCTGATGGAGACGGTTAGACCACGCAACACGCATCATGTCAACATCATTCGTGTTGATTGACACGGAAAATGTTGATACTGGTCGCGCATGCTCAAGCGAAACGACGACGGCCAAGCGGCCAAAGAATTTTACGAGAAGCGTCGTGCCTGGGCGGAATACGCCTGCACGCACGCAGAACTCTCCGACCGCGCGTTCCGCGTCGGGTTCTGGCTATCGCGCCGGATGAATGGCGATGATCAGTGTTGCTGGTATTCTATCCCGAGGATCGCGCGCGAGATGGAGCGAAGCCCTCGATACGTTCGCTACGCCGTTGCCGAATTGCGCGATGCGGGTGTCATGCTCGTGGTCGAGCAAAAGGGGAAGCCGAACACGTACCTGCTACGCGCTCCGTTTTTTTGACCCCGGCAAGATCATGCCGCACTACCCCGGCAAGATCGTGCAGGCCTACCCCGGCAAGATCGTGCCGCCGAATATATAAAGGGGAATCTGTAAAGCTAATTCCTAAAGGGGTTTCATTCTTAAGGTTCTGGCTTTGAGATGGAAGACGTATCCACCAGGCGTTCGCTCGCCTGAAGCGCATCGTCCAGACGCTTCTTCACCTCGCCGGTAACGGCTTCTCTCAAGACGCCATAGGTCGAGAAGACGTGCCCGCATCTCTCGCATGAAACCGGCGTATCGGCGCTGATCTCATCTACGGCAACGACCAGGGGATGCGAGCAAGCCGTGCAGCGAAGCCGGAAGTCCTCGTAATCGCCGCGAAGGACGCCATCGACCATCGCCTCTCGCCGAGCGTTCGCATTGTCGACCACTTCTCCGAGGAAATCGAAGCTGTAGCGGATGCCAAGGGGGCACCATTCGTAATCGCAGTCTGGTGGAGGCGTGGGCGTTTCCGCTTCTGTGCCGTCGAGCCGCGCGCATCCTCGGCAGTCTGGGAACGTGCTTCGATAGGAGGCCGAAGCGTATGGGCTCGAGGACGAACGTTCGATTTCGCGCGCCCTGTTGTGCGTGAAGAACGCCCGCATCACGGTGTGATAGTGGGCTTCCATAGGCTTCGCTTTGCCGGCATCCGTCAGTTCCTCATATGCCGACTGCGACATGAAGCCGTTGGCTCGAATGCCGGCTTCCCGTTTCTCGTTTCTCGATAGCTGCGGGCCGGCCTTCCTGTGCGCGGTAACGACGCTGCGCGGATGTTGAAAGCCGCAGGATTGGGCGAGATGGGCGACGTTCGAAACAGCCGATGGCCGCAGGTACTGCAAGGCGTCGACAGCCTCCTTCGCGGCCTCTTCGATCGTCATCATTCGCGTGTCAGCCTTCCAACGATGCGGCCGATGATCTTCACGTACTCGGCTTCGATGTCCCGGTTCGGGATGGCTTCGTTGTCCGAAATGACCGTCACCATTGGCGGGTCCGATCGATAGACCTTCGTCAGGCGCTTCACGCTCGGCGCGTCGTCGTCGACGCTGATCAGGAAAACCACGCCGTCCATGAACTGCGTCTGGCGAAGATCCACAAGAACGCGATCGCCAGGCTGATAGTTCGGA
Source organism: Fulvimarina endophytica (assembly GCF_003403015.1). Lineage (GTDB taxonomy): Bacteria > Pseudomonadota > Alphaproteobacteria > Rhizobiales > Rhizobiaceae > Fulvimarina > Fulvimarina endophytica. Next base: position 728,421 of record NZ_QURL01000001.1, on the reverse strand, counting down.
CGCATGGAATCGCCAACGATCGGGAGCACGATGCTCCCGCTGCTCTTGGCGCGCAATTCCGCCAGCCAGTCGTCTGAGAAGACCCACTCGGCAACGACCGGGTGCGCGCTGAAGGCCTGGCCGTTCGCCGTCATCTGCACGATCTCGCCAACGCGGCCTTCGCCGGCACCGGCTTGCACGTCAACTTCCGGAACGCCGCCAGGACGCTTCGGCCGATACGCGGAGGCCGAACTGAAAGCGCCGCGCTCTTCGTGCCGTTCGAAATCGGTATCCGCCTCGACCCTCTCATCTCCCGAGCCGGTCAGAAGCCAACCGGGCGCTACGCTGAACCGGCGCCCATATAGGGTGGCATATTCTGGTCCGAATTCGTTCTGGCCGTTCTCATGGGCGCGATAGGTTGACGGGTTGATTCCGACGGCCGCCGCAGCTGCCGAGGCTGATCCATAGCCCGCTTCAACTCGTGCCTGCCGCAGGCGGTCGCTCATTTCGCTCATGGCGAGAAGCTATTCCGTTTTCCGACACGAATAATGTTGACATGCAACATCAATCGTGTTGAATAGCGACATGCAGACGCCATCGGACATCATCAACAGCTTGGGCGGGAATGCCGCCATCGCGCGGAAGCTCGGTATCAGCCCTAGCGGCGTGTCCGAGATGAAGCGTCGGAACTCGATCCCGGTCAAATATTGGTCCGGCCTCATCGAGATCGCGAACGAAGGCGGGCACACGCTGTCCGCTGACATGCTCATCTCCGCACATGCGAACGAGGTCGCGGCATGAGCCGATACATCATTGCGTTTACCCGCGACGGCTTCGTGGTTGTCACAATCAACGGCGCTCCGGTCTCCGCCGTCGAAATCACCCTCACTCCTTCCGAGGCCCGCGTCGTTGCGCGAAACCTGACCGCCTGCGCCGACTATATCGACGCGCCTCGCGATCCATCACCCGCCGGGCAGATGCGCGTTCCTGGAGGATCGGCAGCATGACCCGGACCAACCCCATCGAACCCGGCCGCATCCTTAACCACCAGCTTCGCACCGAGGCGACGGACCACGTCTTCGACCGCCTTCCGGTCTCCCGCCCCGTCAGCCTCATGGATGCCGGCGCTTTCCAGTGCCGGGCCATTCTCGGCGGCAACGGGGCGGAAACGATGTTCTGCGGCGCCGACACCTGCGGCTCGCGCCTGACCTACTGCGCCGATCATCTCGCGATTGTCATCGGCAAGGGCACGGAATCCGAACGCACCGTGGGCCGTGAGCTTCTGTTTCTGACCGAAAGGCGAGCGGCATGACCCATCACCCAATCCGTGACGCGAAGTTGAACGTCTACGTCCGTGAGGACGGCGCGGCCATCGTTCTGATCGAAGGCGCCGGACCGTTGCCATTCGTCCGCGGTGCCAGCGAACGCGAGGCTCTGGCGAAGGCCGAAGAGTTTCGGGCGAAGGTCATTGCCGATCATGAGGCGTCTTTCATTCGTCGGCAGAAAGCCGCCGAGAAGGCCAGGCGCACCCGGCAGAACAAGTCGGAAGCGGCGTGACCCATGGACGATCCCACAACCCTCATATCGGCGGCTTTGATCGTCATCCTGACGGGCCTCGTCCTTGCACTTGTTCTTCGCCACGGCGGCGGGCGTCAGGCGCCGATTGACTGGGGCCGGTTCGGTGAGACGGACGGGACCCGCGAGGACGGGCTCGAGCCATGATCGAGCGAACACCTGCCGAACTCCGCGAGACGATCGAGCTCCTTCAGGAGCGCATCGCGCAGCTTGAGAGCATCCTGGGGCAGTCATTCGTCGCCCCTGCCCATTGGGGCCTGTCCCACAAGCAAGAGAAGCTCGTCGGCCTGCTCATGGCGAGAGAGCGCGTCACAGCCGAAGCCATCCTTTCCGTCGTCTGGCACGGCGAGGAAGACGCAGGGGCAGAGCGCGTTCACACGCTGGTCTCCAAGATGCGGCCGAAGCTCAAGGCTCTCGGCGCCGATGTCGAGTGCAGCCGGTACACCGGGTATCGCCTCATCGGGCGCGAGAATTTGCAGATCCACGAGGCTCGGCAATGATCGGCGCCCCAACCGAATACCATCCCTGCGGACTTCCGACGGGCGACAGCGGGTCGCTCGACAAAGCCGATGCGCGCCCCGCGCGGGGAATGGTGGATCATGAGTCGGGGCAATCGGCTTACACCCGCGACGGCGGCGAGGGCTTCGGCTCTCCCGTTCGGACCCATCAGTTTTCCAGATGCGATCGTCTCTCGGCCTGTCCTCGTGGGTCTGACGATCGTTGCGGACGCGGCCCGGTCCGCCGCATCTCCGGGCGCGTCCGCACTCTTTCCCGGCTTGCCGTCCTCCCGACTGGCAACGGTGGCGGGACCGGATCGGGGCTTTGGTCCGGTCCCGATCTCCTCCCGGCGGGATGCCGAGAGGATGGATCGTCTGGTCTCCGCGATCGCCGAAGAGGCGCGTCGAGCGGACCAGTAGTCGTCGGGCTCTATGCATTTTCTGCATATTGCTCCGCGCTGAAATTCTGCGGGACGGTTGCAGCCGTCGCCGCGATCGGACGGGTTGCAGCCCGCGCCGTGAGAAGTGCCGTCAATGTCAAAAGCGTCTTCCATGCCCGCAACATGGCATCGGAGACGTGTGCATGTCCGACAGCAGAAACCGCGAAAACAACAATCGCAAAGCTTACGATACGATGACGACGATAGCCCGCGAAACCTACGGCATGTTGGAGGTTCTGACGGTCTCGCGCCATCGCGGACCTCGCGACACCTGGGGCGCAGCGCGCGATCGGACCGCGCGGGAGATCGGACTGAAACCCGCCTACGCGAAGCGCCTTTGGGAGCGGTGGGCGGAAATGCGCGACGTTTCGGGCGCCGCCTACAAGGCCGTCCGCGAAGCCTACGACGCGCAATGCCTCAAGAACGAAATGATGGCCGATCACCACGCAGCCGTCAGGGAGATGATCGCCAATGGTGCGACTGACGAAGAGTGCCGGGCGGCGGATCGCCGAATGGCTCAGGCGCTTGTGGGCGCGGCGGAAGAGGCCGCGAACGCCAAGACAGGGCGAGCCAAAGCCGAGAGGTAGGCGATGACCCCGGCCAACGACAACCACCCCCAATCCGTCGGTGCGATCTGCCGGCGTCTCGTGAACCACCTGCGCAAAGGAACGCGGAAATGAGCCAGACACAGACGGCCGGGAACGGCCACAACAGCGAAGGCCTGACGAACGATCAGGCCATGTGCCTCGCGCTCATGCACCGCCGCGATTACCGGCGCGCCATGGATGCGAAGAAGACGGCGGATGCCGCGGTCCGGAACTGCGGAAAGCTGATCAAGGCCGATCTCGGCAAGCACGGCCTCGACCAGATCAAGGTCATGATGGCGATGGAGAGCGAGGACGGCGCCGAGAAGGTCCAGGCGGAGATCAAGGCGAAGACCCAGGCGGTGAAGTGGTCGAAGTCTGCGGACGCGCAACTTGGCCTCTTCCCCGAGAAGGACAAGAACGGCGAGACCAAGGCCTACAACGCCGGCAAGCTGTCGGGCATGGACGATGAACCGCTGCACAATCCCTACGGCGCCGCGACCAGCGACCACGAAGACTTCGCGCGCGGCTGGCACGCCGGCAAGGCGGTCATGGACGATCTTCTCGCGCAGCGCGCCGAGGCGGCAGCCGAAGAAGAGGCCGGCGACGAGCTCGTGAAGGCCGGCGGCGATCTCGACGAAGACGACGCGAAGGAAGCGGCCTGACCGCCCGTCCCCTCATTCGCGCTGGGCGGCTCAGTCGCCAAACCACACCGCCCAGCGCTCACCCCGAACGGTATCGAACGGAGACCCCATCCATGACAGAGGAAGCCATGGGCGACAACGCCCGAGCTCGTCGGTTCTGGACCGATGAAGACACCGCAGCCGTCCGGTCCGGTTTCGCTGCCGGCGAGCCGATCGCGTCCATCGCCGCCCGCCTTGATCGCTCGGCCACGTCCGTCGGCGCCCACGCCAAGCGCCTGAAGATCAAGCACATGGGCGAGCGCGTCATCTGGACCGAAGAGGTTCTTCAGCGGACCTATCGCCTTCTCTGTGAAGGCTACAGCTACGGCGAGATCGCGAAGATGTACGGCGTCACGAAGATCGCCGTCCGGTCTCGCTGCAACGCGACGTGGGTCGGAGCGGCGGCGCGCGAGAAGCTCGGCGTCACGAAGTCCAAGCCGGTGCGATTCTGGACGAAGGAACGCCGCGACGAACTGGCCCGCATGTATCGCCTGGAATGGCCGCTGAAGAAGATGGCGAAGGCGCTCGGCGTCACGCTGCAGTCGATCCGTCACCAAGCGGCAGAACAGGGCTTGAGCGACCGCGAGCGTGGCGCCCGCATCATGGGTGCCCAGCGGCGCGGGAAGAAGCACAGCGCGAAAGCCATTGCCGTCATGAGCGAGAAGGCGAAGGCCCGCTGGCAGCGCCCCGACTATGTCAAGAAGCAGTCCGCCATCGTGAAAAGCGAGCACATGGCGACCATCAGCCGGATCGCGAACGATCGGCGCCGCGGCTTCTCGATCCCCGACGACAAGCTCGCCGACTATCGCACCTATCGGGACAATGGCTATTCGCCCGCCGAAGCCGGCGAAGCGCTCGGGCTAGTCCAGGCGGTGGCGGCATGACCATCGCTCCAGACTATCGGCAGTTTCTTGACGCCAAGGCGAAGATCGCCGAGCGGGTCGGGTTCGAGGTGGACTTTTCCGAGATCAATCCGGCGCTCAAGCCGCATACGCGGGCGATCGTGAAATGGGGCGTTGCCGGCGGGCGGCGGGCCTTCTGCATGTCCTTCGGCCTGCACAAGACCTCGACCCAGCTGGAGGTGATGCGGCTTCTCGGCACCCGCGTTTCCGGCAAGCGGCTGATCGTCCTGCCGCTCGGCGTGCGGCGGGAGTTCTTCAACGAGGCCGCCGAGCGGTTCACGGGCGATTTCGCGGTCCGGCTCAAATTCGTGCGCGGCGCCGAGGATCTCGAAGGCGACGACACGATCTACCTCACCAATTACGAGACGATCCGCGAGGGCCGCCTTGACCCCTCGCTCTTCCTCGCCGTCTCGCTCGACGAGGCGTCGGTGCTGCGGAGCTACGGCTCGAAGACCTACCAGACCTTCCTGCCGCTGTTCGAGGGCGTGCCCTTCCGCTTCGCGGCGACCGCCACGCCGAGCCCGAACCGCTTGAAGGAGCTGATCCACTATGCCGGCTTCCTCGGCATCATGGATACCGGGCAGGCCCTGACGCGGTTCTTCCAGCGCAATGCCGCCAAGGCGAACGACCTGACGCTCTATCCGCACAAGGAACGTGAGTTCTGGCTGTGGGTGAATTCCTGGGCGGTGTTCCTGCAGAAGCCCTCCGATCTCGGTTTCTCCGACGACGGCTACGAGCTGCCGCCGCTCGACGTGCGCACCCACGAGGTGAAGACGCGGCTCTATGACGGCTCGTTCGAACGGGACGGACAGGGCGTGCTCCTTCGCGACGTGGGCAACGACCTGGTGGGCGCGGCCCGCGAGAAGCGGGACTCGATCACCGAACGCGTGGCTCGCGTTTCCGAGCTGGTGGCCGAGGATCCGGCCGGGCACTTCGTGGTCTGGCACGATCTGGAAGCCGAGCGCTGCGCCATCGAGGCGGCGCTGCCGATGGCGAAATCGGTCTACGGGGCGCAGGACCTCGAGGCGCGCGAGGCGATCGTCGGCGACTTCTCGGACGGGCGGCTCGCGATCCTCGCCGGCAAGCCGGTGATGCTCGGGTCCGGAACCAACCTCCAGCGGCACTGCCACCGGGCGATCTTCGCCGGCATCACCGCCAAGTTCAACGACTTCATCCAGGCGGTGCACCGGATCGCGCGCTTCGGCCAGTCCGAACAGGTGCGGATCGACATCGTCCACACCGATCAGGAGCGCGGCACGCTCCGCATCCTCTTCGAGAAATGGCGGCAACACGACGAGACGATGGAGACCATGAGCGCGATCATCCGCCAGCACGGGCTGGAACAGCTGAACATGGCCGACGAGATGCGCCGGGCGATCGGCGTGACGCGGCGGGAGGCGGCGGGCCGGGACTGGCGCGTGGCGAACAACGACTGCGTGGACGAGACGCGGCGCATGGCGGACCATTCCGTCGACCTCGTGGTGACCTCGATTCCCTTCGCCAATCACTACGAATACACTCCGAGCTACAACGATTTCGGCCATACCGACGACAACGATCATTTCTGGGCGCAGATGGACTTCCTGACGCCCGAGATCGCCCGCGTGTTGAAGCCCGGCCGGATCGCCGCGGTGCATGTGAAGGACCGGATCCTGTTCGGTTCGGTGACCGGCTACGGGCGGCCTTCGGTCTCGCCCTTCCACGCCGAGACGATCTTCCACCTCCAGAAGCACGGGCTCGTCTTCGGCGGCATGATCACGGTGGTGACCGACGTCGTCCACGAGAACAACCAGACCTATCGGCTCTCCTATGGCGAGATGCTGAAGGACTCGTCCAAGATGGGCGTCGGTTCGCCGGAATACGTCATCCTCGCCTTCAAGCCGCAGACGGACCGCTCCAAGGGCTATGCCGACGAGAAGGTGGGCAAGGATCGCGAGGCCTATTCGCTGGCGCGCTGGCAGATCGACGCGCATTCGTTCTGGCGCTCCTCGGGCGACCGGGCGCTGACGGTGCCCGAGCTCTCGCGCCTACCGACCGAGACGCTGGCGAAGATCTTCCCGGCCGAGACGATGAAGGCGATCTACGACTATCGCGACCATGTGGCGGTGGGCGAGGCGCTGGCAAGCCGAGACGCGCTGCCGACCAAGTTCATGGCGCTGGCACCGGGAAGCGCCGACCCGGATGTGTGGCACGACGTGGTGCGCATGCGCACGCTGAACGGCGACCAGGCGGCCAAGGGCCGCGAGAAGCACATCTGCCCGCTCCAATTCGACATCGTGGACCGGCTGATCGAGCGCTACAGCCAGAAGGGCGAGACGGTGTTCGACCCGTTCGGCGGGCTGTTCACCGTTCCCAACCGTGCAATCCGGCTCGGGCGGCGCGGCACGGCCGTGGAACTCAACGAGCAGTATTTCGACGACGGCGTGAGGCTGCTGAAAGCCGCCGAAGCAGGCCTTGCCGTTCCTTCTCTATTCGATCTGATGGACGGGAGTGTAGCAGCATGACCCTCATCCTCGGCATCGACCCGGCGCAGAAAACCGGCTGGGCCTACTACGACACGTCCCGTTCCCTCGCGGCTATCCGTGCCGGCGTCATCAAGGCTGAAGGCGACGGCTATGAAGAGATGGCGGCGAACCTGTCCCGCCAGCTCGTCGTCATGATGCGCCGGGAGCGACCGGACTTCGTTTCGATCGAGAGCCCGCTCCGTGCGCCGCTTCAAGCGCGATCGGCGGCGAAGAACCGGAAGGGTCTCGATCTCGATGACCAGCCCGACGCGGCTGCCGGATTCGGCGGGCTCAACGCCGTCATCTCGAGCAACATCATGGTCGGGGCCATCATCTCGGCCGTCGCGATCAAGGACGTGTCGTGGGGCATGGTCTCCTCGGCGACCTGGCGCAAGACCTTCCTTGGCTTCGGCAGGCAGCCCGGATGGGACCGCAAGGCATGGAAAAAGGCCACGCGGGAGAAGTGCGCTGCGCTTCGCATCCCGGTCACGAACGATGACATGGCTGATGCCGTGGGTGTGGCGTTCGCGGCCCCGAACCATCCGATCTTCAAGATGATGCAACACCAGCGGTCGAAGGAGGCCGAGGCAGCATGACGACCATGGATCTTCAATCCCTCGAAACGCTTCTGACGGCCCGCCAGGGGATCGCTACCGAAGCGGCGAACGAACATCTCGCGGAGAAGGCGCGTCACGATGAGCTCGCGGGTCGACACAGAAACGAAGCGGTCTGGCTCGGGCGCGCGGCGACACGGGTTCGGGGTCTTCGGGAATACCTCATGGATTCGCCGGCCACGATCACGGTCAGGATCACCGCGGAGGTCGAAGACCGATCCGAACGCGAAGCGCCAGCGGCCGAAGTTCATGAGCCATCCGGTCCCGCCGAAGATGATCGCGTCGTGGCAGAGGATGAAGCGGCGGACGGTGACGGAAACGACGTCGACGATCCGGTGGTGCTTCCTGCAGGTGTTCCCGTCGCAGCGGAGCCCGATCGGGCGGAGGAACATGGTGCTGCCGATGCGGGACACGTCGATGCGATCGAAGCAGCGGCTCCGACGCTGACGACGAACGAGGCGAAGGCTGAGCTGCTCGATCTCGTTGGTGGTGACACCGACAAGATGCGGCTCGTTTCCGAACTGATCAAAGAAGCCGCCGGCGAAGTTGGCGTCATCAGCGAAGTGCCGGTCGAGAAGCTCCCCGATCTGATCACGAAGGCGAAGCATCTCATCAGCCTGCGCCTCGACGAACAGATCATGAGGGAGGAAGCCGAGAAGAAGGCGAACGATGTCTCGTCAAAGGATGATGTCTTCCTGCGTACGATGCGCTCGAACCGCGAGATCGACGGCATTTGCCGGATGAAGACGACCGAGATCGGCGAGCTCTGCGGCGTTCCGAACGGCTCCGTCGGCATCATCATTGCCCGCTTGGTCCGCGCCGGATCGCTCAAGTCGGTCATGGAGCCCGCCGGGAAGGCCTATCGCGTGGCGAACGAAGACGGCACGTTCGTCGAGGCCAAGAAACCCGCAACGCCTTCCGTGCCCGCGCCCGTGACGCGCGCCGGCCCGCCGACACCCCGCGCGCCGTCCCAACTCGAGACGCAGCTCCTCGACCACATCACCCTCGCCTCCGAGAAGCAGGGCGGTGGCCCGGTCCTCATGGATCAGGAATGGCTGATGAAGAAGTTTGGCCGCAAGGAATGGCGCGCACTCGATCTCGCCTTCACGGCGCTTGCGGAGCGCGGCCTGATCGTCCGCGAAAAGAGCATCGCCGGCCACGTCACGTTCTCGCTTCTCGAGCCGAAAGAGGTGGCGGCATGAGCGGCCCCGAACTGTGCCCTTGCTGCGACCGACATCAGCCGAGCGACGTGGCCGAAGCCGCGGCCGATCAGATCGGGCAGATCCTTCACGGCATGTCGCCGGAAGACTGCGTCGAAGCCCTGTGCAAGGCGCTCGGCTCCGTCGGCGCTCAATCCCTCGACCTCGGCGCCTTCGTCCAGCTTTCGGCGATGATGACCTTCGACTTCGCAGCGGAGATTCAAGACGCCGTCGAGCCGGTGATCCAGCGGGAGGTTAGGCAATGAACGCCCCGGTCCACAACTTCGCCGACACCGGCCCGCTTTACCGCGAGGCGCCGAACAATCTGGAGGCCGAACAGGCTATTCTGGGGGCCATGCTGATCAACAACGAGGCGGTTCAGTCCGTCCCGTTCCTCGAACCGGCCCACTTCTTCGAGCCGCTTCACCAGGACATCTTCGACGGCATCCGCAAGATGATCACCGGCGGCCGGGTCGCCACGCCGATCACGGTGAAGACGTTCCTGCCGGCTGACCATCGCGTCGGAAACCTGACTGTGGCGCAGTATCTCGCTCGTCTCGCCGCAGAGGCGACCAGCATCATCAACACCGCCGATTACGGCCGGGCGATCTATGACCTCGCCATCCGCCGCCGGCTGATCACGATCGGCGAGGGGATCGTCAACGAGGCCTTCGACGCGCCGTTCGATCACGATCCAGCGCTACAGATCAGCCAGGCAGAGGAACACCTCATCGAGCTTGCACGCGGCACGATCTCCGACGACGGAGACCATGACCACGTCGCGATGATGGATAGCGTCCTGGACCGAATACAGAGCCCGAGGAAGGCCAGCGGTGGCGGCGTGCCGGTTCCGCTTCCCGAAATCGCCGACGTGCTGCAGGAGGACCGCCTCGGCGCAGGAAACCTCTACGGCCTTCTCGGCGCGTCTGGTGAAGGCAAGACGAGCCTGATGCTGCAGTTCATCCGAACCGCGGCGCAAGCCGGGCACCCGGTCTTCCTCTACTCCTTCGATCAGCGGCCCGAGCAGGTCTACCTTCAGATGTGGTCGCAGGAGTGCGGGATATCGGTCGCCCAGATCGCAAGGCACGATGCCGGCGGGCGACGATCGCTTAACGATGCCGAGATGGAGGATCTTCGCGCGGCGCGGGATCGGATGCACCCGTTCGACCTGAAATTCCGTCGGGTCTCGAACATCAAGGCGGCCGCTCTTTGCGCGCTGGCGAAGCGGGACGTGACGACGGTGCGCCGACGCTATGAGAAGCGGGGCGAATCCATGCCGACGCCGCTGATCATCCTTGACCACGTCAGCGCCGTCACGGCCGACGATCCTCGAGCCGATGCGGGTTCGATCGCGTCAGCGGTCAACAGGCCGTGCAAGGGCATGGCGGAAGAGCTCGGCGCGGCTTGGCTCTCGCTCAATCAGCGGAACGGGAAGGGCGCCGGTCGCAAGGTGCCCCGTCCGATCGCCGAAGACCTCTATGGCGGCGAAGCGTCCCGCATGGACTACGACGCCATCCTCTACCTCTACCGCCCGGAACGCTGGCGAGACATGGCACTCCGTACGGCGGTCGACGCCAAGGAAGAAGCCGACATCATGAACAGGTTCATGCTCCGCAAATCGTTCCGGGACCCGGGCGAAAACCCGGAAGGCATGGCCGAGATCGGCGCCGTGAAGGTCCGGTATGGCGATTCCAACGTCAGCGAGTTCGTGGAGTTCGAAGGCCGCTACACCCGGTATGTCAGCCGGCGCCGGCAGGAAGCGGAGTTGTTCTGATGGATGATCAACCGAAGCGCGTGCAACTGAAGCGCACGAAGGGATGGAGGATGCCTCCGAACACGGTGAAGGTTACGCGGCCAGGCCCGTTTGGTAACCCCTTCTCGATCGCGTTTTGTCAGGCCTGGTTTCAGATGAACTACAGCGATGCGCGAGCCAAGGCGGTTTCGCTCTTCCGCGAGTGGGTCAACGGCGACCTCGACAGCAAGTGGACGGAAGCGAAGAAGCCAGACCTTTCACAGATCAGAGGGAAGAATTTGGCATGCTTCTGCCCGCTTGACGCTCCGTGCCATGCCGACGTCCTTCTCGAAATCGCGAACCGTCCTGTGTGCGAGGACGCAGCATGACCGACACCTCGCGACCCGACGTCCGATCATGGCCCCTTCGGCATGGCTGGCAGTGCCAGTATCGCATGCCCGGGGGAGGGTGGTGCGTTCTCATGAAGAGCAGGACGCCTCTGCTTTTCGAAACGTCAGAAGCCGCCAAGGACGCCGGCTGGGCGTTCATCAACAAGCGGCTCTATGGCGGGATCCAAGCCGATCGCAAGTTTGAGCAAGGCAAAGCCGCATCCGGGCTCGCCGCCGAGGTCGCGAATTGGAAGGCCAGCAAGGCTGAGGAGCGCCGGCAGGTGCAGAAGGCGGTCATGCGGCGGCCGGGCAAGCGGGTGATCCTGATCGAGAGGAGGGCGGTGCGATGACATCCTTCGATCATCCGTTCAATCGGCAACGCAGATGGGCGATCAAGCAGGCGAAGATGCTCGAGCAGGAAGGCCAATGCTTCTATTGCGGACAGGCTCTCGCGATCTATCACGCGCAGGACGGGGAAAGGAAAGCCGACTGCGCGACGATCGACCATCTCATTCCGAAGTCGGAACGGCCTGAGCTTCGACGGGTGATGTCGAACGTCGTTCTGGCTTGCGCCGCTTGCAACGCAGCCAAAGGCGTGAAGTCCGCCGGCCAGTACATGGCGGAGGTGCGCGCGCGATGAGCAAACCGAAAGGCGCCCTCGACGCTCTCCTCGACGGTCTCGGCATCAAGGCCATTCCGGTTTATCGCCGGCGGGGCCACGCGCAGACCCATGCTCGAGGAACGCTGCACGAGATCCGCAACAAGCTCGGCGACGGCCATCTCGTCACCGTCCTGCGCTGCATCAGGCAGACGAAGGGCAACAGGGACGAGCTCTGGTCCGAAACGATCGGCGCGGTCTCCGATGTGCTGGAACAGCGGCCGAGGTGGGTTGCCAGGGGTGGTGACCTTCTCGACGCCTTCGACACCATCGAACTGCGGACCCTGCGCGAGGAAGCTGTCTCTCTGAGGCCGTGGCCAGTCCGCATGACCCTTCGGGGCTTCATCTACAGAGAGCTGCGCCAGCGGCTCGATACGGCCATTGACGGCGATCTATTCGGGAAGGAAGCGGCTTGAGAGACATATCGAACGACGCCGAGCTCATTGCCGACATGATCCCGATTGTTAAGGCACGCTTCGTCGAGGCCATCGACACCGCCGACCATGCCTACTCCGGTTCAAGGCCGGCGCAGACATCAACCTATTGGCCGCCGATCGCCAACCGTCTCAGCACCGAAGACGACGAGACGAAGCAATGGCGCCCGAGCCGGGACGCGATCAGTCGCGCGGACGAGGTTCTTCAGCGCTGGCTGCTGGAATTCCTCGACGACATAGAGCATCGTAGGCTTGTCATGGCGTGGGCCTCATCGATCGCGAACCCTCGTCGGTACGGCTCCTTCGCGAAGTTCTGCAGAAAAAGCGGCCGGGTCCGTAGGACGGCGGATCGGCGTCTTCAATCGGCTTTCTCTATCGTTGCGGCCCTGATCAATAAAAATAGTCTATCGTTACAGGACCCTGACGCGCATAGGGTGTCTACACTTCACCGGGTTTCGGATATGCAAATGGATAAGGTCGCCGAAGATCGGTTGCCGGGGCATCCATCGAGATCGGGCCCAGCCTGGCGCAGCGAAGATGCAGCCTCGCACGACGATCCTGAACAGCGCGATCTTTCATGGTCCCAGGATCAGAACGAGCGTAGGCGCCGCCGGACGGTGGCAGAGGAAGCCGAAGGCCAAATGAAGCGGGCAGGGTGATCTGCAAACCCGGCCGGAATTATTCAGATCCTATTCGGGATCGAGCGAAAGCGACGGGCGACCGCGGCCCGGCCGCTGAAGAGATCGGAAGCGTAGCCGACGACAGCATACGATCGGCGAGTGCGATGACGGTTTAGTTGCCGCGCTTCCGACACAATCCCCGCAAGGGGCGAGGCGGTTACAGGGCTCTGCCCGGGAGGTCTTCGGCTGAAGGCTGCCGCCTCATAGATTGCAGATCCGCGAAAGCGGAGAGGCGACCGCAGACGGGTATCGATCGGCAGGAAGTGCGCAGCCTGCCGGAATGGCCTAGGCGAGCGAGACCCAGGTCTCGTCCAAATGATCCGACTTGCAAGTCTGCCGCCTCAACCATCGAAAGCGCCGGCTCGCTGCCGAGCGTCAGGTAGGCCAGCGACAACGCTGACGCCAGTCGGTTAAACGGCGGACGAAACCCGGGTAGGCCGCCACCCCTCGGGGCAGACTACGGTGCGCTTTCGATGCTCACACGCCCAGCGCCTTCACGGCGACGGCCAGATCAAGATAGGCGCGGACAGGGCCTGGAACCGATCGCTGCCCCTTCGACCATAGCGACACGGTGTTCTCGTGGACGTAGACGCGGGCGGCGAGATCCTTCTGCGACCAGCCAAGCGACTTAAGGGCGGCTTTCATCTCTTCGGGGGTCATGCAAATCCCTGATACGGTGATATTCGTGCGACCCTCATAGGATACCTTCAAAGAGTGATTTTCGCCAGCCGTAAGAGGTGAGGCGACGGTTTCGACAGTAGAAAGCGGGTAGAAATGGCCGGCAGGAAACCCGGCTCGCCAAAGACCGGCGGCCGAAAGAAGGGCACTCCGAACAAGGCGACGGCCAAGCGCGAGAGAGAGATCGCGCAGAGCGGCATGACCCCGCTCGAATACATGCTCAAGGTCATGCGGAGCGAAGCGGCGGACGGTGAGCGCCGAGACCGCATGGCGATTGCCGCTGCCCCGTATGTTCACCCGAAGCTCGCGAGCATGCAGCATTCCGGCCCGAACGGTGGTCCAATCCAATCCGTCGACCTGACGAACATGAGCGAAGATGACATCGAACGCCTCGAAGCTCTCTTCGGTACGCTTGCCAGTGCCGCCGGCGGTGATGCTGAAGGCGATCCGAGCGGAGAAGGAGCGGCGTAAGGCTGAGGCAGAACGCCAACGCATCGCCCAGGACGCGGAACGGATCCGGGCTCGGTGCCGGACGCTGTCGGGCTTCATCCGTGAGGCCTGGCACGTTCTTGAGCCTACGCGGCCCTACGTCCATGGCTGGCATATCGAGGCGATCTGTTCGCATCTTGAGGCGGTGACAGACGGCCGGATCAATCGGCTCCTCATCAACGTGCCGCCCGGGTCTTCAAAGTCCCTCATCGCCTCAGTGTTCTTTCAGGCATGGGAATGGGGCCCGAAGGGACTGGCCTCGCTCCGATACCTGACGACATCGTTCAACGATGGGCCGGTGAAGCGCGACACCCGCAAGTGCCGGGACCTGATGCTGTCGGATTGGTATCAGGGCCTCTGGCCCGAAGTGAAGCTGACGAGGACCGGCGAGACGTCGTTCGCGAACAGCGCAACCGGAACGCGGGAAGGGGTGCCGTTCGGCTCCCTGACATCGCAACGCGGCGACCGGCTGGTCATCGACGATCCGCACTCGACGGAGACGGCCGAGAGCGATGCGGAGCGGAAGGCGACGACCCGTAAGTTTCGAGAGGGCGCGCAGAACCGCCTCAACGATCAGGAGAAGTCCGCGATCGTCGTCATCATGCAGAGGCTTCATCAGGACGATATCTCGGGCGTGATCGAGCGCCTGGGCATGGATTACGTCCACCTGATGCTGCCGATGGAGTTCGAGCCGGAACGAGCCTGCGCGACGGCGATCGGGTTCGCGGATCCGCGGCGGGATGAAGGCGACTTGCTGGACGCGGTTCGCTTCTCTCGGCCGACAGTCGAGAACCTGAAGCGCGACATGGGCGCTTATGCCTATGCGGGCCAGTATCAGCAGCGCCCGACCCCGCGCGAAGGCGGCATGTTCAAGCGAGCGTGGTTCGAAGGCAAACTGATCCGGCAGGCGCCGGCAGGAACGCGATGGGTCCGGCATTGGGACCTTGCCGCGACACGGAAGGCCACAGCGGCACGCACAGCCGGCGTGAAGCTCGGGCGGGCCCCTGACGGCTCCTACATCGTCGGCCACGTCGTGAAGACGCAGGACGAAGGCAACAGGGTCCGCTCCCTCATCAAGGCAACGGCAGAACTGGACGGAAGGGACACGATGATCAGCCTTCCTCAGGATCCAGGCCAGGCCGGCAAGGTGCAGGCGCAGGACATGATCGCAATGCTCTCCGGATTCGTCGCTCGAGCCGAGCCGGAGACCGGGGACAAGGTAACCCGCGCCGAACCGTTCTCGGTCCAGTGCGAGGCCGGCAACGTCTACCTCGTCGAAGGCGACTGGAACTCCGATTATCTCGACGAGCTCTGCCTCTTCCCCGGCGGTTCCTTCAAAGATCAGGTCGACGCCAGTTCGGGGGCATTCGGACGCTTGGCGACCGCGCCTGCAAAACGCCGCCTCGGCCTCGGCTTCGCACTGATCGAAGGATAACGCATGGCGATCGGATCACGCATCGCCTCGTTCCTCGGCATCAACCGGGAGCGGGCAAAGCCGTTCTCGGAACAGGGCGTTTCCGGCACGCAGATCTATGGCGGCTGGATCGCGACGGCGGAGCGAAACCCGTCCCTGATCGGTCCGAACAAGTGGCGGACCTACGACGACATCGCGGTCAACTGCCCGGTGGTCGCGGCGTCGATCCGCTATTTCACCGCTCTCGTCACGAAGGCGGCGTGGTCGGCCACGGCATCGGACGAAGACAGCGAGGACGCAAAGGCGGCCGCTGAATGGCTTGAGAAGGCGATGGAAGCGCCGGATCAGTCTTGGTCGACCATCGTCGCCCGGGCGGTCACGGCGCGCTATTACGGCTTCTCTGTGCAGGAATGGGCCGCGCAACGACGGGGTGATGGCACGATCGTCTTCCGCACGATCGAGAACCGGCCGCAGGCGACGGTCGAGCGATGGGATCTGGACGAACGCGGCTCGGTGATCGGCATCGTCCAGCGGGCGCCGGATGGCACGACGCATTACCTGCCCCGCGAGAAGTGTGTCTACCTTGTGGACAACCTGTTGACGGACGCGCCGGACGGGCTCGGTCTTCTGCGGCACGCGGTCGAGCCGGCCACCCGGCTGAAGGCCTATCAGGCCTTGGAGCAACAGGGTTTCGAGCGCGACCTTCGCGGCATCCCGATCGGCTACGCCCCCATGGGTGCGATCAATGATGCGCTGATGGAACTCGACGGCGACGACGGCGAAGACGCCAAGAAGCAGCGGGCGGGCATCAAGGCCCCGCTCGAAGCAATGAAGAACTTCGTCACGATGCAGCTCAAGGGCTCGTCCACCGGCGCGGTGCTGGATTCGACGCCGTATTTCAGCGCGGAGACGGACGGCAGCGAGAAGCCGTCGGCAACCCGGCAGTGGGAGGTGAAGCTTCTCGAAGGTCCGGCCCCTGGGCTTTCCGAGATGAGGGAAGCCAAGCGGGACCTGAACTTCGAGATCGCCCGCATCTTCGGGACGGAAGGCATGGTCCTCGGGTCGGACGGCTCGGGCTCGCTGGCCCTGTCGAAGGACCGGACGTCGAACCTGATTCTGGCCGCGAACAGCGTTCTCGACGACATCGTGGACGCCTTCAACAAGGACTTCCGCGATCCGCTGTGGCGGTTGAACGGGTTCGATGAGGCGCTGAAGCCCTCGCTGGTGGCTGAGAAGGTCGATCATCGGACGGTCGAGGAGGTCACTACGGCCTTGCGCGATCTTGCCCAAGCAGGCGGCGTGATGCTTCCCGATGACCCAGCCATCAACCACGTCCGCGGTCTCATGGGCGTGCCGAAGGTCGAAGTGCAGGAGGTGGTGTGATGGCCGATGTCGCGTTCGTCGGCCTGATGCTTCTCGCCGCGCATTGGGTCGCTGACTATCCGCTGCAGGGAGATTTCCTTGCGACGGCCAAGCAGAACGGTCCGCTGCGCGCCTACCATCTGATCGCTCACGCCGGCATCCATGGCGGGGCGGTCGCGATCGTCACCGGGTCCGTCGGTCTCGGGATCGCGGAATGGATCGCCCATGCGATCATCGATGAGAACAAGGTGTGGAGCCGCACGTCTTTCGCGACCGACCAGGCGCTGCACATCGCCTGCAAAGCGGTCTGGTTGGCGATCCTCTTGATGATGGGAAGTATCTGATGCCGACCGCCACCATCTCCGGCAACGAATATCCGGTCTACAGCGACGTGCAGACCGCCGACGCATATCTCGCCGCATCTCTTGCCAGATCCGCGTGGGCGGCGCTCTCTGACGACGAGAAGGCCATTCGGCTGGTCGAGGCGACCCGAGCTCTTGATCGCCAGCGGTGGAAGAGCGGATACCAGACCTTCGCCGAGCGCGAATCCATCGTGGACATTGTGAACGCCTCCATCGTCATTGCGGGCTCGCTGGCCGGCGAGGATGCGGACGAAAGCATTCTGACCGGCGAGGCGAGTGGCCCGATCAAGCGGCTCAAGGCGGCAAGCGTCGAGATCGAATACCATCAGACGGCCGCCAGTTCGGCGCCGAGGGGCGTTCTGCCCGCGAACGTGTTGGCGATGATCGGGGCCTATCTCGTCAACGGCGGGATGCAGGGTGTGAAGCGGTCCATCGGTGGCGTTTTCGCAGGCGGGACGGATGGGATCAGCACGGCGACCCAGCCGTGGGGCTTTTCGAAAGGGATATGACGATGGCGGACAACGCACCGACCACACGCAAGATCGTCAAAGTCGTGCCAGGCGAAGGCGTCTATTTGGACGACGGCAGCATCCTGGACGGCGTGACGGACGTGGTTCTTGACCCGATCACGCCAAGCGCTGGTATTACCTTCACGCTCAAGATCGGCTGCCGAGATCAGGTTACGTTCGAAATGCCGAAGCCGAAAACATTCGGCGTCGGAGAGTTCGGGCGAGAGATGGTTTCCACCGACGTAAAGACAGGGCGCAAGATGTCGTCTGGCCTCGTGGATGCCATCTCCACGATGATAATGCCGAGGACGCCGAACCAAGGCGGGCCGGTGGGCTGAACACATGACCTTCCCCTGGCGCCCAGCCGGCTTCTATAGCGCGATCCGCAAGGCTGACGTTGCCGATGACGGAGACGACGATCGGAAGCGTCTGGAAGATCTCGGCAAGCGTCTGGAAGCCCGGTTTCGCCGCGCATTCATCGAATACGTCCAAAGGATCACGGACGAAGCCACCATTAAGGCCATGGTCGACCTGATCAGCCAAGGCCGGGTGAACGAAGCGATCGGCTATCTCGACCAGTTCGCCGACCGGTTCGGAGAGGACTTCGCCGAAGCATTTCGAGAGGCCGCGAAGGAAGAGATGGCAGCGCAGGCCCCGCGTGCCGTCGCTGCGATGGAGGCCAGCCCCTACGTTCCGAACCCGGTTCGGGTAGAAGTGACGTTCGGCGGCGGCAATCCTCGGGCCGCGGAGGCGGCGCGGACGGAAGGCGCAAGGCTCGTTCAGGAGATCAGCGAGCCGACGCGAGAGGTCGTCCAGCAGGTCGTGTCCAACGGGCTGAGCCAAGGCGCTGGACCGCGAGAGTTCGCCCGCGAGCTTCGATCGTCTCTGGGCCTCACCGACAAGCAGAACGCCGCCGTGGCGAACTATGAGCGGCTGCTTCGTGCGGGTTCGAAAGAGGCTCTGACACGCGAGCTTCGCGACAAGCGATCGGACGGGCCCGTTCTGCGCGCGGCCGAGGGCGGCAAGCCACTCACGGAAGACCAGATCGGCCGCATGGTCGAGGCCTACCGTCGGAAGTACCTGAAGTACCGGACGGAAAATATTGCCCGCACCGAAGCGCTGCAGGCCGCATCGCTCGGCCGGATCGAGGGCATGCGCCAGACGCTCGAATCCCTCGACCTGACGACGAACGATGTCGAGAAGACATGGTCGACCAGCGTCGACGGGCGGGAGCGCCGGACGCACCGGTTGATGAACGGCCAGAAGGTGAAGGGGCTGGACGCGCAGTTCCAGTCGCCAGGCGGGGCGCGGCTTCGCTTTCCTCGAGATCCCGCCGGCCCGGCTGACGAGGTGGTGATGTGCCGCTGCGCCTTCACGTTCCGCATCACAATCGGCGAGTAGCCGCGCAAAACCGAACCATTCTGAACACCACCATCGCGCCCGGCTCACAACGTAGCCTCTCGCGACATATGACCATGCTCGGAAGTCGACGGGCGGTTTCGAACAGGAGAACGGAGCATGGCGGAACGCGCACTGGAAGCGCTGGACGATGCGACGTCGCGGATGCCTCTCGCCTATGACGGTGAAGCGCTTGGTCGCGTGCGCCCCGACCAGATGCCGCGAATGCTCGGCGCGATCACTCATCCCGAGAACCAAGTGACGGCGACGTTCTCGTTCGACGACCTGACCGCGATTCAGAACCGGGTCGACACGGCAAAGGTCACAGACCTTTCGAAGGGCGAAGCGGATGGCCCCGCGGGCGTCGTGGCAGGCTTCAACGGCAAGACGTACATCCTCGACGGTCATCACCGCATCATCGGACGATGGCTGGCCGGCGACGAAGAGGTCACGGTTCGGTACATCGACCTGAACCCGCGATCAAACGCCATGAAGGCCGCAACGGTGCTGAAGGTCGACGACAGTCTCGGCCTTGTCTTCGGATGGGCCATCGTCTGCAAGGAAGACGGCGAGGATCATTTCGACACCCAGGGCGACCATATCCCAGAAGAGGTGATGTTGAAGGCCGCGTCGGACTTCATGGGCGAGGTTGAGCGCGTCGGCGCTGACATGCACGTCTGGGCTGACGATGGAACGCCGATCAAGACGGGCTCCGTCGTGTTCGCCTGGCCCATGACGACAGAGATCGCGAAGGCCATGGGATTCTCCGGTCGGAACACCGGACTGATGATCGCCTACAAGCCCGACGACGACGCGCTTCTCAAGCGGTTCCGCGACGGGATCTACACCGGGTTCTCGATTGGCGGTTCGGCAACGAAGGAGGCCGTGCAGTGACGAAGAGCATCATCCGCAGCCTCACCCTCAAGGAAATCAGCGCGGTCGATCGGCCTGCGCAGGTAGGAGCGAAGATGACGATCATGAAACGCGGCGACCCGCCGAACGGTGCGGGGCAGGGTGGGCAGGACACGGGCGCCGAGAGCGCCCTTTTTCATGCCGGGGTCTCTGCAATCGCGAAGTCCATGATGGAAGGCGGCGCCGAGACATTCGCCGACGTCTATCGGGAACAGGTCACCAATCGCGAAATGTGGCCCATGGTCGACGCGCTCCAGACGTCCATCAGTTCGATCCTCAACGCCGATGACCTGTCGGATGCGGATCGTCAGTCGAAGGTGGAAGCATCCGTCTCCGAATTCCTTTCCGCCGTGCGCTCGAAGCTGCCGGCGTCCGAGAACGAGGTCGCCAAGGCGCTCCTCGCTGCCGCCGGCGGTGCCGGCTCCAACCCGGTCACCAAAGGAGCAAAGTCCATGACCGACAAGCCCACGATCGAGAGCCTTCAGAAGAGCCTCGACGAGATGAAGAAGCGCGCCGAGACCTTCGAAGCCATCGCCAAGATGTCCGACGCCGAGAAAGCGCACATGAAGGACATGAGCGAGGACGAGAAGAAGGCGTTCATGGCGCTTTCCGACGACGACCGCGCGAAGGCCGTGAAGAAGTCCGCCGAGGGAGACGAGACGGTCGAATACGGCGGCGAGACCATTTCCAAGCGCGCCGATCCCCGCTCGTTCGCCATCGCCAAGGCGGCGAAAGCCGAGATGGAAGATCTGCGCAAGCGTGCCGACGCGGCCGCCGACGAAGCGCAGATGGAGCGCCTGACGAAGCGGGCCGACGCCGAACTCGGCAACCTTCCGGGCGAGACGATCGCCAAGGCCAAGGTGCTGAAGGCCGTCGCCGGCATGGGCGAGGAAGATCGCGCCACGCTCGACGCCATGCTCAAGGCCGGCAATTCGACGCTCGCCAAGGCTTTCGAGCTTTCCGGCACGAGGCAGGGGTCGGCGGGCGACACCGACATTCGGAAGCGTCGGGAAGACGCACTCTCGGAAATCATGAAGCGGGACAACTGCACGAAGTCGAAGGCGATGGAAACCCTCGCCAGCGAGCAGCCCGAACTCGTCAACGCGGCCTAATCAGGAGATACGACCATGGCTGTTTCCAAGCCCATCCTCAAGGACGCGAAGCCGGCGGGTGAAGACCTCTCCGAAGCTCTCTTCCTTCTCGTCAAGCTGAACTCGAGCGGCGCCTACGTGAAGGCGGCTGCCGGCGATCTGCCCGCCGGGTCCGTATACGAAGCGGCGAAGCAGGGAGACCCCGTCACCGTCGACTGCAAGGGCCTTATCAAGGTCAAGCTCGGCGGCGCCGTCACGGCAGGCGGCGAAGTTTCCGCGGGCGCGAACGGTCTCGCCGTCGCGTCGGCAGCGGCAGGCGAAGGTTTCGCCGTCGCCCGCGAGAGCGGCGTGGCGAACCAGATCATCTGCGTCATCACCAAGTAACCGGCTCAGAAAAGGACATCATCCAATGGCCACCCCCGCAGCCGGCAACATCTCCGGCACCATCACTCCGAATGCGTACCTGACGGACTATTCCGTCCAGTACATCGCGGACAATCGCAACTACGTCGCTGGCGCGGCGGCATCCTTGATCCCGGTCGAACTCCAGGCGGCCGAGTACACGGTCTACGACCGGGGCGCCTTCCTGCGTGACGAGATGGAATACCGGCCCCTCGGCGGACGCCCGCCCCAGGTCGGGTATTCGGTCAGCGACGACAACTACTTCGCCAAGGAGTACTCGCTCGAGCACCCGATCGACGATCGCCAGCGGCGCAAGTTCCCGGCGAACCGTCAGATCAATCTCGATCTGAACGGCACCCGCCTGCTGACGAACAAGTCGCTCATCAAGCGCGACGTGACGTGGGCTCAGAAGTTCTTCCGCCCCGGCGTGTGGAGTTTCGATGTGACGGGCGTTGCGAGCGCCCCCGAAGCGGGCGAGTTCCTTCAGTTCGACCAGGACGGTTCGGACCCGATCGGCACCGTCGACAGCTACATCGACATCACCGGCAAAGCGACGGGCTTCCGGCCGAACACGCTGGTTCTCGGCACCAACGTTCGCAAGAACCTGCGCACGAACGCGGATCTGTCCGACCGGATCAAGTACACCCGCATCGGCATCGCCGACGAGGACCTGTTGCAGTCGATCTTCTTCGGCAACGACCCGACCGGCCGCGTGATGACCGCTCGCTCGGTCTACAATGCGGCCGCCGAAGGCCTCCCGAACGACTTCCGCTACATCGTGGACGAGAACTCGATGTGGATGGGCTACATCGACCGCAACGTCGGCGTCGACAGTCCGACCGCGATCGGCATCTTCGCATGGAGCGGCCTCATCCCGGGCGCCGGCAATGATCAGGGCGGCGTGATCATGAAGGGTCGCGAAGAGCTCGCTCATTCCGACATCCTTCAGATCCGCGATGCCTGGGACATGAAGGTGGTCGCGAGCGATCTCGGCGTCTTCTTCCAGAACGTCGTGTCCGGCTGATAGGAGGCCGCTATGGCTCGCTATGAAGCCTTGAAGCATCTTAGGGTCGGGGAGAAATCCCCGGCCCCTGGCGACCCGCTGGAAAGCGCGGACGGTGACGGTCGGAACTGGCTGATGATGGTTCGTCTCGGCAAGATCAAGCCGTGGCCGGATGACAAGCCATGGCCGATGGGCGAGGGCAACTATCTCCCCGAAGCTGACGGCACCGAGAAGGTGCACGAAGGCACTGGCGAGCTGATGGAAGCCATCGAAGGCTACGTCATCGAGACCAAGCCCCGCGGCTGGTTCGTCATCACAATGGGCGGCGAGCCGGTCACGAAAAGCCTTCGCGAAGAGAGCGTCGAACTGTTTCCCGCTATGACAGCCGAAGAGCAGGAAGCGTTCGTCGGGGCGAACAAGCCGGACTGATGGGCCGCTTTCCCTACGGTGTCCTGCGGCGCGAGGCGTCCAAGCTGATCCGTGATGCGGGTCAGCCGGCCATCATCCGCAAGCTGGGTTCCTACGACGGGTGGACCGGAGAGGAGACCGGCGGCGAGGACGTTCCCTGCCGGGTGGTGGTGTCTGAATACAGCCTGCGGGAGCGCGAAAGCAGCCTGATATCGCAAGGCGACAAGAAGGTGCTCGTCTCGGCCCTTCCGTCCGGGAAGACGGTAGGACTGGCCGATAGGCTCGTCATCGGCGATGAGCTTTCCGATCCCCAAGCGCGCGGCCACGAGATATCGAACGTGTCCGAAATCAACCCCGGCGGCACATCGATCGCATGGGAGCTTCAGGTGGTGTTCTGATGGGCGACTTTGCAGCGAAGGTGGCGGCGTTCGTCGGCGCTACCAAGAAGGAAATCAAGCAGGTCGTCGTTCAGTCCGTCGTCGAACTCGAAGCCGAGGCGATGATGAACCTGAACAAGCTGACGAAGCGGGACACCGGTAACCTGATCAACAGTTTCACGGTCACCATCGGCTCGCCGGCCATGCAGGTCAGCGCGGAGACCATGTCGGAAGGCGTCTCGGCAGCGGCGGCCGCGGCGGGGTTTGAGTTGGGACAGACGATCCACCTCAACGTGCGGGCCCAATACGCCCGCAGGATCGAATACGGATTCGTCGGCGTCGATTCCCTCGGTCGCTATTACGACCAGCAGCCCCGGCCATACCTGCGGATGGCATCGCAGAACTGGGACGAGATCGTGAGCCGCAACGCGCGTCGTGCGCAGGCTCGAGCCGGCTTCGCTCAATCCTGACCGGCCTTCGGCGGGAACGCCCGCTCCATCGCCTCGCCAATGGCGGCAGCATCATCATCGTGGCGCCGGTCAGCCTGCTTCTGCTCCACGCGGAGAAGGGCGCTGTTCGAGGCCACAATCGTCATCCTGACCATCTCGACAGCACCCTGACCCTCGCGTGTTGCGGGGCGCAGTTCCGTCAGATCGTGATGCGCCTTCAGAAGCGCGTCGTAGATCTCGGTGTTCGTGTGAAGTCGTTCGCGATCAGCCATCGCGTGAAGAGGTACCACATGCACTTGAGCGGAAACAGGGATCACCCCGAGGCATTTGATCGTCTGATGAATCTCAACGGGCGGGGCAAGGTCGCAGACGTGTTCCTCAACGGCGAAGAGGTGAAGAAAGTCGAAGAGGCGAACGAAGAGGAAGGGTACCTCGTCCGGTGCGTTCTAAGTGAGAACGGGCGTGTCCAAGCCGATCCGAATGATCGCGAAAGGATCTGGACCGAACGCCTTGACGGCAACGTCCGCATCGTCATCCGCGATCGGCCCTGACCATGGACCCGACCGCCGCCATTGCCTCGGCCCTCTTCGAACACCTCAAGGCGTTCGGCCAGTCGCGCAACCTCCGCGTCTCGCGCGCGAACCGGTCCTTCACTGCGAAGGACGGCGAGACCTACCTTCGCGAGAGCTTCATTCCGAACACCGCCGATCGCCGCTTCATCGGATCCGACGATCCGCACCGATACCTCGGCCTCTACCAGATCGACGTCATCACGACTTCCGGCTCGGGCGAACAGACGGCGCGGACACTGGCCGGCGAGATCGCGGCGCACTTCGCGGTGGATCAGCGGCTTATGGCCGATGGCATCACGACGCGGATCACCCGCCGCGCTGACGTGGGGCCGATGATGGTCGAGGACGCGAGAGCGATGATCCCTCTGACCCTGGAATGGGAGTGTTTCGCATGACCTACTACGCCGCGACCCGCCTGACGCTCACGAAGAGCCGGGCGAAGGTGAAGCCGACTGTCGAGAAGGACGAGCCGTTCCCGACTGACGCCGGGTATGGCCCGAAGGACATGGAGCGCCTGAAGAACGAAGGCCTCGTCTACGAAGCGCCAAAGACGGCCACCGACGAGCGCAAGGCCGAAGAGCGTGCCAAGGCGCAGGACGAAGCCGAGATCGTCGTCACCGGCTCGCATAACGCCGAATAACCCATTCTCCGCTTCGGTCAGGGCACCCGAGCGGACGATCTTTCACGCCCATAGATCAGGAGCGCCCGCATGGGTATCTTCACTTCGAGCGGCACGAAGGTCTTCATCGGGCCTGCCGTCACCGCTGTTCCCGCCGACGCCACCGCATATGCCGCGCTCGCCTTCGACGAGATCAGCTACGTCAAGAACGCGGGCGAGATCGGCGATCAGTTCCAGGACGTCACGACCGATCACCTCGGCGACGGCCGGACCCGGCATTTCAAGGGCCAGAAGGACGGCGGCGTGATGCAGCTGATCGTCGATCGTGACGATGCCGACGCCGGCCAGACCGCGCTTATCGCGGCGGTGCAGGACGATTCCACGGCCGACTATGCCTTCATGGTCGAGTTCCCGAACAAGCGAAACCCGACCGGCGAGAACGCCATCCGCTACTTCACGGGGAAGGCCATGGGGCAGCGCGAAGGCGGCCTGACGCCGAACTCCATGACGACCATGACGGTGAACGTCGGCATCAACAGCGACATCACCTACGTCGCATCGACGGCGGGGGCGTAAACCATGGCCGAAGTGAACATCACGCTCGACGGCGACGAGGTCGCGCTCCGCTGCACTCCGAAGGCGATGAAAGATCTCTGCACCAAGCACGGATCGCTCGTCGCGCTTCAGCAGCGCGTCTCCGGTCTCGACTTCAACGCGGCGGCCGATACGGTGGAAGCCGGTATCGGCACGAAGCAGCTGGCGCATCTGAAACTCAACCGGGCGCAGGTCGAAGAGAAGATCTACGAGGCCGGCCTTCTCGAACTCTCGTCCAGCCTGACCCGCTACATCCTCCTGCTCGCCAATGGCGGCAAGGAAGACGCTACCGGCGAATACGAGGCGGCGTCCGAGGGAAACGGGTAGGCTACACGCATCTTGATCATGCGTGGACCATGTTCAAGCGAGCGTCGGGGTGGTGTGGGTTCCCTCCCGACATCGCCTGGGAAATGACCTTCGAGGAGATCGATGCGTCATTCGATGGCAAGGTCGAGATGCTGAAGTTCTGCTTCGACAAGCCGGCTCCGACGCCTCGATCGTTTCAGAACGTCGAGGATTTCGATCGCGCGTTTACGAACCGCACTTGAACTCGATCGTGTAAACGAACCGGTCAACGCCGATTAACGTCTCACCCGTCTTGAACTGGTCCTCTCGAACAATCCTTGCGTTCGGGCAGGACGGTTCAACGGCGGACTTCGCGACCTTCAATCGATCGCTTCGGTTCGCGCTGTTGTAGCCGGGGTCGAAAAGGGTCCGCAACGTTACGACGAAGTCCGACCCGGGCTTCTGGGATCGCTCGACGCGCAAGGCATTCTCAGCCTCAAGAATGGCGTTGAAGCTGGTTGCACCGGCGCATCCCGTCATCATTCCGCAAAGCGCCACGAGCGCCATTGTTCTCGCCTGCATCTTCACCTCCAAGCCGGCTGAAAGGATATCGAATGTCGAACGTAGCCGCGCTTGGCATCTCCGTCGATACGAAAGACCTCGAGCGCTTTATTCGGGTCGGGCAGCAAGCCGTCCAGGCTTCGCAGAAGATCGAAGGCACCGCAGAGAAGGGCGCGGCATCTGTCACGCGGCAGTCGAAGAGCTTCGCTGCCCTGCAGGCCGAAATCGCTAAGATGAACGCGGCGCTTGCCGCGACGGCTGGCGCGACGGCCTCAACGGCTAAGGGCATGGACCTCGTGTCTCAGAGCGCGGTTCGCCAAGAGGCGGCTTTGGAGCGCCTTACCGGCGTAGCGTCCTCGAACAGCGCTGCGCTCGCTGGCATCCAGTCGTCCTCGGCCGCGACCGCCACCGCTTTGCAGAAGCTGACCGATATCGTTCAGGGAATGGCGGGCAAGACTGATAGCTCGACGCAGGCGATGAACCGGCAGGGTTCGGCGATCGATAACCTTCGGGCAAAATTCTCGCCCGCTGCGGCCGCCTGGCGCCAGTACGCGAGTGCTCTGCGCGAGGTGGACGAAGCCGAAAAGCTTGGGCTTCAGAATGGCGGCATCGGATCGTCGGAAGCCGCGATGTACCGAAAGCGCCTGTCGGAGATCCGGACGGCGGACCTTGCTCGGATCGCTGCCGATGAGGCTCGTCGGAATGGCGGCGGCATGCCCGCAGGAGGTGGCGGGTTTCTTGCTCGCGCAGGCCTTCGCCCCGACCAGGGGCTTAACCTCACGAGGCAGGCCGGCGACGTCGGGACCATGGCCCTCATGGGCATGTCGCCTCAAAGCATCCTGTTCTCGCAGGGCTTTCAGGTAGCAGAGATTTTTGCGGACACCGAGCGCGGTGCGAAGGCGAGCTTGAAATCGATCGGCTCTGACATCGCCGCATTTGCCGGTCGCTCGGTCGCCGCAATCGGTCCTGTCGGCCTCGCGTTCGGCGCTGTGACCGCTTCCGTGTTTGCGCTCGGCTATGCGTTCAAGAAAGAGCTTCCCGACGCGGAGAAGACCCTGAAGGCGCATGAAAGCATCCTGGAAGAGATCAAGAGCCGATACGAAGGGATCGCAGAGGCGATTGAGCGCGTCGGGCAGCGGTCGGGCGCGGTCATTGAACTGTCGGCTCGCGCGAACCAGTCCGACAAGGAGAAGCTGCTTCAAGAGGAGATCCGCCTCCTCAAGACGAACACGGACATTTTCCCCGAGGCCGGCGGCCCCGGTCCGGCCGGGTATGGGCAAACGGTTCGCGGTCAGTTCGAGCCGCTCCGTGATTTCCTCCTTGAGTTCAAGAACAGCGACAGCACCAACATTCTCGGCCTGGTGGACGCGATCTCGGAAGCTGCAAAGGCATCGGACGACCCTGCCTTCAAGAAGGCTGCGGAAGCCTTCATCCAACAGAGCAAGGCCGCCGCCGATATGGCAGCATCAGTGCGCGAGGGGTCCACCGCGCTCACACTGATGAGCAAGGAGGCCCAGCGTGCGGCAGAGGCGGTAAGGGCGCTTGGCGATCTCCAGTCGCGCATGGACAGCCTCGCGCCGTCCCGGCAGACGCAGCGCAGCGTCATCGACCAGATCGCGAACCAGCGGCGCATCCAATTGGGCGCGCTGTCCGGCAGCGCGAACATGACCGGGCTCCCAGAGAAGTACGCAGACGAGACGAGGCGTGCGCTCGAAGAACTGCGCCGGTCCACCACGGACAGCCTTGCCGATATGCGCGGCGCGGTAGCTGATTTCGATCTTGGCCCGGTAGCAGCTGATCTTGCGCAGACGACCCGCGAATATGACCGCCAGATCGCCGAGAGCATTCGTCTGAAAGGTGACGACGCCGACGCTGACAATCTGCGCCGGGAAAAGGCTCTCGCGCTTGACCTTATCGTGAAGCAGGCCACCCGCACCGAAGAGGCTCGCCGCGCGGGTTTGATGCTGGACATCCGGTATCTCGGGAATCTGACGCAGGCGCAGTCTGCGGCAGAGGCCGGGGAGCGCGCCTACGTGGCCGCGATCGCCGATGGGTTGGGGGAGCGCGAGGCCCGCCGCCGCGAGGAAGAAGCCTACATACTCACTCTCGAGCGCTCGAAGGTCGCGCTCGGGGAGGCGCAGAACAACCGTGTCCGCAACCTTGGACGCCAGGCGGACGAAGCCGATCTTCAGTTCCGCCTTCAGACGACGAACGCCACGATCGCATCCGTCACGGAACTGACGACGCGCGAACAGTTGCTTGCTGCCGCTCGCGAGGCGAACAAAAGCATTGGCGGCTACGTCTCGCCGGAAGAGGTCGATCTGATCGACCAGTATGCGGCGAAGATGGGCGCGCTCGCAGAGGCAACGGCTCGTTTCCGGCTCTATCAGGACCAGGCGGGGCAGCTTCGCACGCTGGAAGCAGAAGCGGCTTCTATCGGTGCATCCGCCGAGGCCCGTCGCCGCATGGTCGCGGCTCTCGAAGCGGAGAACGCCCTTCGGTCGGCAAACCTGCCGCTCACCGGTGAGATGGCCGATGCCTACAAGGCCCAGGCTGTCGCTCTGTCGGACTTCGAAAACCGCATCAAGCGCGCACAGTCTGCCATGGATGAGATGCGCGGCGTCGGCGAGAACGCGATCGACAGCATCTTCGACATCCGCAAAGTGGACGACTTCGAAGACGCTATCGCGGACATCGCCAACGATCTCGCCAGCACGCTGACCGAACTGGCGATCAAGAACCCGTTGAAGAACGCCCTGTTCGGCGGCGGGCTTCCGACGCTTCAGGATCTCATGAACGACCCCGGCGCGGCCCCGTCGATCAATGCGCCGGCCATTCCGACACAGGCGACCGTGGGGCTCACGCCAACAACCGCCATGTGGGTCAGGTCGGCAGATGGCGCGGCGGCGCTTGGCGGGCTGTTCTCGCAGTCCAGCGGCGTTCCGGGGATGCCTGGCGCGGCGAATGACAACATCATGACTGGCGCTTCACCGTCCACGCGGGCCGAAGCCTATCGCGCAGCAATCGGTGCGATCGAAAGCCGGGGGTCTGGTGACTATGCGGCCCTCGGACCGGTTCATGCGAAGTACGGGCAGGCGCTTGGCCGCTATCAGGTCATGGAGAGCAACCTTCCGCAGTGGTCGAAGGCTGCGCTTGGTCGAAACGTCGGGCGCGCCGAGTTCATGTCGAACCCGTCTATCCAAGATGCAATCTTCGACCATCGGTTCGGCGGCTACGTCTCCAAGTACGGCGAGCGAAACGCCGCGCAGGCATGGTTCGGCGGCGAGGGCTCAATCGGCAAGCTCGGTCGCAAGGATGTGCTCGGTACGTCGGTCGGCGCCTATGGCGACAAGTTCGTCTCGGAACTCGGCAAGCTCGAAAGCACGATGAAGTCGACGGTCTCGTCGGTCGCCACCACGGCCCCGGAGTTTGCGACCGTTCTCGACCAGACGCTGAACAATCAGATGCTCGGCGGTCTGAGTTCCATCGCCGATCAGTTCGTGCCGGGCATGGGTTCGGCGCTGCAGGCCGTGCTGCGCGCGACACAGGGCGGCGGTGGAGGCGGTGGCATCTTCGGCGGGGCCGCGCCGTCCGCTCTCGCTCAGTCGCTCTCAGGCGGCTTCGCTGGCCTCTTCGCCGAGGGCGGGTCCATCCCGTCCGGCAAGTGGGGCATCACTGGCGAGGCGGGTCCGGAGATCGTCCATGGCCCGGCGACCGTCGTCCCGATGGCTCGCATGCCGGTCATGTCGGGCCCGAGCGGCGGGCAGGCGCCGCGCATCACGCAGACCTTCGTCAACGCTCCGAACGTCGTCAGCCAGACCGAAGAGCGGGACGAGAACGGCAACATCAACCAGCGGATCGAGTTCGAGAACGCGGTCGCCGCGGCAAACGATCGTCAGGGATCCAAGGCGAACCGAGGGCTCGTCCAGCGCGGCGCCGGCAAGCCGATGAAGAGGTTCTGATGGGGCTCGCGTATTGGCCGGAAAACGAACTGCCCCGCCCGCAACAGGACGGGTATCAGAACGCGATCGGAGACCCCCGGCGCGTCACACCACCCGATGCCGGCCCGCCGCGCGTCAGGCGCCGTCTCTCGCGCGTGGCGGACACCATCCGCATGTCGTTCATGCTCACACATACTCAGCGGGCTCGTCTCTTGGCGTTCTGGTATGACGACACCGTGAGCGGAACATCGGTCTTCATCGTCCCGGATTGGGAGATGCATGGCGTGCCGCTGGCCGATGAAAACGGCAACGTGATCCTGATCGCGCCGAACCGGCCGCTCCTGATCTCGGCCTACCATCACGCCTTGTTCGGGACGCCGCCGTCCATCACGCCGCTCGGAGGGCAATACTGGAACGCCTCGATCGAGATATCGAAGCTGCCATGAGGATCGTATCGCTCAACGCCAGGCGCTCGCTCGCGGAGCCGTATTCGGATGAGCATGAGGTCGTGCTGGTCCACATCACGCACCCAGCGCTTACCGTGCCGATCCGGCTTTCGACCGATCCGACCGAGACGCTGTCCTATGACCCGCTGCGGTATGGAACGCGCTCGGCATGGATGACGGGCGACGGCTCGCCGTTCCTGTTCATTCTTGCCGGCGTTGAGATGCCGGAAGACGCCGACGACGCGCCGCCCGCCGCCCGCATCTCAATCACGGCGACGGACAGCGATCTGGCGCGCACGCTGCGCACGGTGCGCGACCGGGCAAAGGTCTCGATCGCGGTCGTCTATGCCGGCGATCCAAACGACGTCATCATGGAATACCGGGACTTCGACCTGATCGGCGCCGAGGGCGACGTCTCGACCATCACGCTCTCGCTTCAGACCGACGCGCTGGCTGAATTGCCCTGGCCTTATCCGCGCATGACCAAGCAGCGGTTCGCGGCCCTATTCCGATGAAGTGGCACGAACCGCTTCTGACGGCCGTCTTCCGCGAGGGTGGGCGAACGCTCCCGCATGTCGACTGCTACGGCCTCCACCGCGCGATCCTGATGACGGTGGCCGGCATCGAAGACGTACCGGAATGGGGCGAGGGCTATTCGGTGGCCGATGCTCGCCGGGTCGGCGCTCTGTTCGAAGAGGGTGCGGCTCGGCGGCCGTGGATCGCGGTCACAGAGGAGCGCGAGTTCGACGCCATCCTGCTTCGCCGCCGGGGTCGCCTGCCGCTTCACGTCGGGACGGTCGTCCGCCCCGGCATCATGCTTCACATCACGTCGCAGCATTCGCCGCGGCTCGAGGACTATCGGTCGCCGGAATGGCGCAGCCGCGTCCTCGGCTTCTTCCGTCACGAGGCACTCGCTTGAACGCTCTCGCTTCCATCCACACCGGGTTGCGGACCACCGTCGCGTCGTCGTTCGGCGGCGATATGACGGTGGATGTCGTGATGCCGGCAGGGCTGACGGTCGCCGAGATGATCGATCGGGCCGTGCCGGGGCGCGAAGCCATCGCCCGCGAGCGGCTGGTCGTCTCCATCATCGGCGGCGATCGGCCCGGCGAGATCCTGACGGCATCGTGGGAGCGCGTCCGGCTGAAGCCGGGGATGCGGCTCCATATCGACGTCGTGCCGGGCGAGAACGCGATCAAGGGCGTTCTGAACGTTCTGGTCTCGATCGCAGCGCTCGCCGTCGCGGGGCCGCTGGGTGCCGCCCTCGGCCTCGGGCAGTTCGGGCAAGCGCTTCTCGCCGCCGGCCTCACGTTCCTCGGCAACGCGCTTGTCTCGATCCTCTTTCCGCCGCCGAAGCAGAAGGACCGGGACAAGGGGCGCGGCGCCGACCGGATCGACGGGTTCCAGAACCGTTCACGGCCGAACGAGCCGATCCGCGCCGTGTTCGGCAAGATGCGGATCGCGCCGGACTATGCGATCCCGCCCTATACCGAGATCGCAGGCGACATTCAGTATGTCCGCACCGCCTTCGTCGTCGGCATCGGCCAGCACATCCTTTCCGGCCGGCGCATCGGCGACACCGACATCGCTCAGTATGAGGAGGTTCAGACCGAGACGCAGGACGGCGCAGGCTTCGGCGGCCCGCTGAACCTGATCCGATCCACCGTGATCGAGGACCGCTACGGCTTGGAGCTCGTCAACCGCGAGAAGCTGAACGACGTCGGCGAGCCGATCGGCGACGGATCCCGCGAGAACCCGATGCTCGTTCGGTTCACGGCGAACCATGCCAGTTCGTTCACTGTAATTCTTGGCTTCCCGGGTGGCCTCTATGAGGTCGACGCCGAGCTCGCCGACGATACCGACCCATGGCGCGTCACGATTGAGATGCGGTGGCGCGAGTTCGGATCGCCTGTCTGGCAGGACGAAGTCTTCACGATCGAGGCGAAGAAGGAAGTCGCCTTCTTCCGCGCGATCGAGCGTGGCGTCAGCGCGCGGGGCCCGATCGAAGTCTCGTTGCGCCGGGCCAGCCCCGAGCAGGATTCGAACCGCTTCGTGGAACAGGTCAGCCTGATCGCGCTTCAGACGAACCGGCCGGAATATCCGATCATCACCGATCGGCCGCTCTGCATCGAAGGCGTCCGCGTCAAGGCGACGTACCAGCTGAACGGCACGCTGGACAGCTACAACCTGATCGCCAGCCGGGTCACGCGCGACTGGACCGGCGCGGCCTGGGTGCCGCGGGAGACGTCCAATCCTGCCGCCCATGCGCTGCGCGTCCTGACGAGCGATGAGGGCCCGTTCCCGTATCCCGACAGTATGATCGATTGGGAAGCGTTTCAGGACTGGCACAACTTCTGCGCAGGGAAGGGGCTGAAGTACGACGCCGAGATCATCGACGAGGGCTCGACGCTGCAACGGCTCGGCGAGGTCTGCGCCGCCGGGCGCGCCGCCCCGCGGTTCACCGGCACGAAATGGACCATCGTCATCGACCGGCCGTCGAACGACGTGGTCGCCCACTTTTCGCCGCTGGAAGTCTCCGAGATTAAGTGGCAGACGGCCTATCCACGCCATCCCGACGGCTACCGGGTCCAGTTCCTTGATGCCACGAACAACTATGAGGTCTCCGAGCGCGTCATCCCTTGGCCGGGCCGGGATCTGGCGTCGGTGGAGATCGCCGAACAGATCGAGATGCCGGGCAAGACGGACCCTGCCGAGGTGTGGCGCGAGGCGCGCCGGAAGCAGTACGAGGCCATCGCGCGGACCGGCTCGTTCTCGTTCAGCGTCGAGGGCATGGCCCGACCGGAAACGCGGGGCGATCTGGTCGCTTGCTCGTTCGACATCCTGGATCAGACGCTTTGGTCTTCGCGCGTTGCGCAGGTCCGCGATCGGCGCCTCATCCTGACGGACACCGTCGAGTTCGAGGACGGCAAGAGCTACGCGATCCGTTTTGAGCGCCGGCAGGCGGACCGGAACGTCTCGATCGTCAGCCGCGTGGTTCCCGGCGTCAACACGAGCCGGGATCCCGCCATTAGGCAGACACGCATTCTGACGGTGGTGGACGGGTTCGAGATACCGATCGTCACCGAGGACGATATGCCGGTCGTTGGCTTCGGCCCGCTCGGCGCGGAGACGGTCAAGGGGTACATCGTCGAGGCCGTGCCGACCGAACTCGGCTGGCGGTACACCTGCATTCCAGACGCACCGGAGATCGACGCGAACACTGATGCCGAAATCCCGCCGCTATGGGATGGTCGTGTCGGCGATATCCCGTCCGCCGCCGAGGGAACGCCGGGAACGCCCAGCATCACGTTCGTGCAGGCGCAGATCGAGAACGACGCCTATGTGATCCGCGTCGGCGTGGCGGAAGATCCTGTGTCGCCGGTCCGCGCGGCGACGATCGAGGTGGACTATCGAGAGCAGGGCAACACGAACTGGACGACGCGGACCATCATTCCGGCTTCCGGCGGAGTGTCCATCACCGGTTTTTCTGCCGGCGATGTGATCGAGATCCGGGCGCGCGCCGTGGGTGCCGGGGGTACGCCGAGCGCGTACACCGCGATCAGGACGTACACCGCGCCGAACCTCGGGCCGACGCCCATGCCGGCGCCGACGCAACTCACAGCCGTCCAGAATGGCGCCGAGATCGACGTCTCCTGGATGAACTCGAACGATAGCCGGGTCAGCCAGGCGCAGGTCTATCGCGGGACCGGGTCGCAGACCTTCGACCAGGCCGGGCTGATCGCGAGCATCAATTCCGGCCCGACCGATACCCGGGTCCTCGCCGACACGCCGGGCTCCGGAACCTACCGCTATTGGGTGACCTGCTCGGGCGGCGGAACGACGTCTGACCCCGCTGGGCCTGCAACGATCACAGCGCCCTGAGATGACCCGACATCGTGACACGAACAGGCTCGCCGCGCGCGGGTCCGCTTTGCATTGGAGTGACGCATGACAGGCGTATTCGCTGGCGGTCGGCCGGGCCCAGGCCTGCCAACCCATGTCCTCGGAATGGAGTATGTCGGCGCGAACCTCGCTGGCCCCTTCTACTATCCGGTCTCCACGGTGTCTGGCGGGTCATCTGACGGCGGCGATGCCGCACAGCAGGCTGCGATTGACGCCATCGCGCAAGAGATTGCTGCAGCCAGAGGCAACCAGGCGAACCTCTCTGCCCGTCTCGGCCTGCTTGCGACGTCCACGGCGCTGCAGTCAGTCGCGGAAGCCTTTGCTCAGGCGAACAGCGCAGAGCGCGAAGACCGCATTGCAGCCGACGCCGCAGAGGCGCGAGCTCGGGCGGACGCCGATGCCGCCGAAGCGCGGGCCCGCCAAATCGCAGACGACGAAGAGCGCGATGCGCGCGAAGAGGCCGACACCGCTCTCGGCGCGCGCGTCGACGCTCTGCCGGTCGTGGCCGACGTTCTCGCCAATCCCGGGCGGCCGGGCGACTTCGCCAAGGCCTTCACCGGTGGCGGATCGGCCGCCATAACGTCCGATGGGCGCGTTCTGGCGATCGTGGGGGCGGGGCAGGCGAAGAGCCTGAAGGCAGTCCGCATCGAGCCGCTGCGGCGCTACTCCGCGCGGTACGTCTTTCGGCGGCTGGTCGACACCGAGGATCCGTCAGGCGATGCGGTCCGCTGCGGCATCGAATGGCTGCGCGCCGACGGGACCGTGCATTCGGTCGCGGCTCTTGCCGACGTGCTGGATGTCACGCGGCTTTCTGGCCGGCTCGAATACGAGTTTCGGCTCGGAACCGGCGGCGACGATCTGGACGCGGCGATGCCTGCCGGTGCAGTGGCGGCCGTCCCGTTCGTGCGGACCTTCGGCTCGGGCAAGACGGGTGTAGAGGTCGTCGAGATCATCGACCAGACCTCCGCCATCGCCTATGCGCCGGATGTGCAGGATCTGCGCCGGGAGATCGCGGGGCATCTGGCGCGGATCGAGAGCTATTCCGAGCGCCTGGACGCTGTCGACGATCTCGTCTCGAGCGCGCGGGATGCCTCGTGGATCGAAGCCGGGACGCTCGACGATGAGCGGCTGTCAGACAATGTGATGCTTCTCGACGCTGATCAGCTGGTGACGAGCGAGAAGACGCATACCAAGCCGCTGCGGCTGCGCGACAAGACTTATGTGGGCGACGGCGAGGCATGGGGCGACGGCGCGACCGCGCGCGTCTATGGCGACGAGAACTATTTCGCGATCGAGCCGACTGATCTGAACGGCGGATATCGCACCGATCGGTCTCTCTTCTACTCGGCAGATCCGTCCGACGAAGCGGGCGGCATCTGGTCGGCGCTCGGTGGGCTCAAGGCCTACGGCAATCTGATCGCGACCGAAGACGCAGCGATCGGTGGCGACCTGTCCGTTGTCGGTGCCGGCAGCGTGGGCGGCCGTTTCGACATCGGTGGATTCGCGGCCATCGCGGGCAGCACCGAGATCGGCGGCGGACTGACCGTCGGCGAGAATGTGGATGTCGCCGGCACCCTCGATGTCACCGGGGATGCTTCTCTTGCCGGCGACGCGGAGGTCGGTGGCGACCTCACCGTCTTGGGCAACGTCACGATCACGTTCGGATCAATCACCGGCATCACGGATCTCGCTGTCGCCGACGGGGGCACCGGGGCCTCTTCGCCGAGCGCAGCCCGCAACAATCTCGACCTCTACTCGCGGGGCGAGACGGACAGCCGGATCGCCGCCGAGGGGCAGGCCGCGCGCGACTATGCCGATACCGTCGTCGCCGCTCAGGACGCGATGGTGTTCAAGGGCGTCATCGATTGCTCGGGCAATCCAAATTATCCTGCGGCCGATCGCGGCTGGACGTACCGCGCCAGCGTGGCCGGCAAGATCGGTGGGGCGAGTGGCGTGCCGGTCGAGGCCGGCGACATCCTGCTCTGCCTGACGGACGGGACGCCTGCCGGCGATCAAGCCGCAGTCGGCGACCAGTGGGCCGTCATCCAAGCGAACATCGACGGCGCGCTGACGACGGCTGACATCGGCTCGGAAGTGCAGGCCTACGACGTAGAGCTTCAGGCGCTCGCGGGACTGACCTCGGCGGCTGACAAATTGCCGTACTTCACGGGAAACGGTGCTGCAGACCTCGCTGATCTGACGAGTTTTGCTCGATCGCTGATCGACGACGCGGATGGCGCGGCGGCGCGCGCCACTCTCGGCCTTGTCATCGGAACGGACGTCCAGGCCTACGACGCGGACCTTGCCGCAATCGCTGCGCTCGCACCGGCGAACGACGCCGTGATCCAGCGCAAGGGCGGCGTGTGGGTCTCCCGGACGATCGCGGAGTTCAAGGCGGATCTGCGGAAGCAGGCGACGGTCACGACCGACGCTGCATTCACGCTGACCTATGGGACGAGCGCCGAAGAACAGCGGCACACCGGCACTCTGACGGCCGATCGCACGATCACCCTGGCGACGAGCGGGGCGGTCAACGGTGCGCGTTTCCGGGTGACGCGAACCGGGCCCGGAAACTTCAACTTGTCGCTCGGTGGGCTCAAGAACCTCGCCACGAACACCTGGGCCGAAGTCGTCTACGACGGCACGGCCTGGTATCTCGCAGCATACGGGACGCTCTGATCATGTCCGGCGCTTACTTCGACGTCGAAAGCTTCACCCTAAAGCCGATGCGTCTGCAGGACTTGCCGTCGGCGAACCAGACCACCGGTCAGGTCTTCTTCGTCTCGGATGCCCCGGGTGGCGCGTCCATGATGGTGTCCGACGGCGTGAACTATCGACAGTTCGCGCGGGGCGTACAAACGGCTCTTGTGCAGACGAATTCGCAGGGAAAAGCAACGTGGGCGTTTCCGGTGGCATTCCCATCCGTCCCCGCCGTGTTCCCGACTGTCCTCAATACCGGCGGTGGGCAACCGTTCCTGTGTGAGATCGAGACGGTTTCTGCAACGGGGGTGACCGTCGCTCTGAAGCGCAGTCGCACGCTTCTCAATCCGATCCTGAACCTCGGCGCCCTTGCCGGCTTCGACGTCTTCGGCGGGACCGTTGGCGCCAATGTCGGCGTCTACATGCTCGCGATCCCTCTGACGGCCTGACCGTCTAAATCCCAAGGAAAATCAGATGGCCGCTTTCACAGTGGCCGACGGAACGGACTGGCTCCAAACCCTCGTGTTTGGCGGTCCGAACGACCGTTGGCGTCTCGACGACTACGACATCACCATGCACGTCAAGCGCTCGGGGCAGGCGGAAGTCCTGATCGACGCCAATCTCGACAACGGCAAGCTGGTGATCGCCAACGCGGCCGGTCGCCGCCTCGAGATCAATGTCGGCTGGTCCGACATCTTCGCTGCCGGGCCCGGCCCCTTCGTCTTCGACGTCTATTTCGTCGATCGCGCGACCGACATCCGGTCCCGCAGCGGCCCCCACACCATCACCATTACGCCCGCCATCACTCTGCCGGAGGCCTGACCCATGTCGTCTCGCACCCTTTCGAACGTCGTCACTCTCCCCGCTCCGCAGCAGGCCGTCGATGGCCGCACCACGCTTGCCGGCGCCCGTCCGCCGACGAACCGAGACGGTCGCATCGGCGATTTCTGGATCGATACCGTCGCCAAGAAGCTCTACGGCCCCAAGGCTGCGGCAGCCACGATCGACGCGATCTGGCCGGATAAGGGGCTGATCCGCGGCGCCAATGGCTGGTATCTCCTGACGCGCACCGTCGCCGATGGCACGCGCCGCGTGAAGCAGGTCTACGACGCGGTCGGCGGCGAGGGGCCGGAGCCGGAAGAGATCGGGCTCTACGAAGGCGAGGACGGCTATGTCGCGAATATCGCCGATGCGGTGGACGTGCGGGGCGAGCCTGGTCCTCAGGCGCTGATCAATGCGCTGGACGAGAGGTCCGATCCGGTCGCCTACACCTCCAAGGTCGCGATCGGTGAAGCCGCATCGGATAACCAGCAGATCGACGTGGCGCGCGTGTTCGAGCCGGGCGGAGCGGCGCCGATCAAAAGCCTCGCCGATGTCGGTGCGCTCGCATTTCCGGCGAGCGTCAAACGGTTCTCGGTTGACGGCGTGGCCTATCGGAGAGCCAGCAGCCAGCCGGCGCACCAAGGCAAGGCTAGGTTCTCGGCAGAGGATCGGTTCACGGCCGACGGTAACGTGGACAGCGTCAACGGCGGGTGGATCGAGATCGCCAGTGAGGCCGTCAGCGTTCTGGATTTCGGAGCCGACCCTGCAGGATCCGCTGACAGCTCCGCGGCGTTCAGTGCCGCGGCCAGTGTCGGAAGAGAAGTCAACGTTCCTACGGGCACGTATCGTCTCGACAGTAAGCCGGATCTGTCGTCGGTTCCCGTTAAAATCGCGCCGAACGTTCAGTTTTTCGGCCAGGGGATTCGTAACGGCTTGGACCAACCAGGAGTGGGCTTCGTAAGCGCGGCTGGCGGGTTCTGGGCCGATCACGGAGGGAAGGTCGAGAGAGTTTTCGATCGCCTTCTGGTCGGTGCTGCCGCAGTAGGCAACGGCCAGTACGACATGGGGAATGGAAAGCCGTGGGACGGATATGAAGCCAATGGCTTGATGACGTACCTCTCCGCGACCGCTGCACTTCATGCCTCCTCGGACGTTGGCGCTTTGGGCGGAGCGTTTTCCTCAAAAACGAGCAAGCTGCGAAGGCCAGACGGCTCGACTTCCCCAACGGCGGCGATCGGTGTCGCCTCATACGCACGTGCAGACCGCGGCGTTTCGGGTGATGGCGCATGGGCCTACTACGGGGCGACGGTCCGCGATGAAGGAAGCGGCACAGCACTTGCAGCCGAACTCGACGTTGCGAACCCAGGAGAAGAGTCTGAAGAAAACCCCTTCTTGCTTGGGACAGACAAGATTTCAGCCGCTGCGTGGCTCCGGGCTGGCGGTGAGTGGACGGAAAGCGGGCTTCCCTCCAATGACGTCTCCGTTGCTCTCGGTGTCGTCAACGACAATCTCAGCGAGGCAAAGCCGCGGTTCCTTGCCGGTATCGTTTTCTCTGCGACGTCGCTTCGACCGGACGGTCGGTCGCCGGCGCTCGGTATCGCGATGTGGTTGGCCGCAGCTTCGGATGGGGGTCATGCGTTAAGATGGGCATCGAACGGGAGTGGAGGAATCGCTGGCGAGATACGCAGCGACGATGTGTCGGGCGATAGCTTGCGAGCGGTCTTCGTTCCGCAGGGGCTCGATATTCGACAGGCAGACGAGGCCACGTCGTTCCGCGTTGCTAAAAACCTTGGAACCAACACGTTCATGCGTGTTCTCGCCAAGAACGACGCGCCACCGGAACTCAGCGCACAGGGCCAGGCGGCGAACATCGGTTTGGATCTCACGGCCAAGGGTACCGGCGACATACGGCTCTTCTCTGGAGGAGGGCTGATGCAAATCCCCAACCCCGCCGGTTCCGCGGCGAGCCCGGCAGGCTTCCAAGCAACGCACTACGTTTTCATCAAAGATGGAACCGGCGCGACGTACGCAATCCCATGCTCGACTGGAGGTTGGTGATGAGCCAGCAAATCCTTATTGATGCACTCCGCAAGCAGCGTGAAGGGGCGCTTGATTACGCCGCCGAGCTGGAGACGCACGTCCACTCGCTAAAGGCGGTCCTGAACAAAGCAGAGAAGGCGGCAGAGGGTGCCTTCTCTGCCTTATCCCATCATCTCCCGGAGGACGAACTCAAACGAGTTTCGTCCTCGGTGCCTGGCTTCAAGGAGTGGCTGGATTCTCAGGAGAAGAAGCCAAAAGATTCGGATCCTTCTCAAGCCTGAGTTGTCCTAGGAAGGTCGCAGCCAAACGAAAACTTGGTATGGGTCTAGAAGGGTTCGCCCAGAACGAACGATGGACCAGTTAGGCAGCTTTCCCGTCAGGTATTCGATCGAGAACGAGATATCGCCATATGGGATATCCCCGTCGACCTCGTCTACCGTTCCGGGAAGCCATGCGCAGCCATTCCTACGGTGCATTTTCATGTAATCGTCAGGATTGATCGGCGATGCGAATGATACCGCATTGCTCCAGAACTCTTCCGGACGAACTGTTATCAGCAGCAATCCATCGTTGCTGATCGATTTCCTAATCGCTGCCAATGCACTCCAAGCCGATCGCTCTGACAAATGAGTGAATACAGAGAACGCATAGACGAGATCGAACTTCACGTTTCGAAACGGAAGCGTTTTTGGGTGAACATCGGATAGCGCGAGATTCGCTGGTATCCCGTCGTTTTTCGCCAGTGACAATGAGGGTTCATATGCGTCGCAACCGTAAAGAAGCTTCTGGTCGCAGTGGTATAGCATGAGGCGAAGAAGGCGCCCCCATCCGCATCCGAAGTCCAAGACTCTGCTCGAATCCAGCGGCTTCCCAACGATGTCCGCATAGCTGCTCGTGAGCGTGTTAACGAAGCTCGTGCTTTGCGAAAGCAACTGGTCGCCCCATCCACCCGTCCAAATGTGTTGGGTTTCTTGGCTCGCCATCGCCGGAAGCATCTCTGAGAGCTTTGGAAATTCATTGTCCGGCATGCGCAGTAATATCTCTCCAAACTCGTCTAGAGAGATATTCTGAATCATTTTTCGTAATTCTTCGAGATTGCTCGCGTTTTGTTCCGCGCGCTTCATGAATTCAAACGTATGGGAAAGCATCTACCGGCTCCGAAATTTGGCGACGCAGACAGGGACGACCGCCGCGCTTCCGTTGATAACTGCGCCGCGTTAGGTCCGCAATTTGAAAGCCGATCCATCAATCCTGAATAGCGCCGAAAACGTGTAGCTGCATGGAACGCAGAGAGTGTCTGTTCGCGATGCCGGCGATCAGATTTCTCCAAGATTTAAGCAGATCACGGGACCAATACTTCGGGACTTAAACGTCTCGTGCGGTGCATCCGTGTGCCGCCGTTCACCGCCCGCCTCGCGCGGGCTTTTTCTTTGCGCCGTCCTCGGATCGCCGTGGGCGGCTTTTTCGTGCCCAGGAGACAGACCATGGACCGCAGCGTACCTCTCGCCGCCGCTCGCATCCTCGACTTCATCCGCCAGACAGAGGTCGGCACGGACGGGCCGTCCGGCTACAACGTCATCTACGGGTTCAATCAGGACAAGCTTCCCGAGCCCGTCACGCGGATGACCGTGGACGAACTGATCGGCGCTCAGTCGTCGTTCACGAAGCTCTACGGTTCGTCGGCATCGGGCGGCTACCAGTTCATGCGGGCCACACTGACGGACCTGAAGCGCGAACTCGGCTTGCGGGGATCGCAGCTCATGGACCCGGATCTTCAGGACCGGCTGGCCTTCCATCTTCTGAAGCGGCGCGGCTACGAGCAGTTCATGGCCGGCACGATCAGCCTGACCGAGTTCGGCAAACGCCTTGCGATGGAATGGGCGTCCTTCCCGGTCCTCGCCGACACGAAGGGCGCGCATCGGCAGGTAACGCGCGGGTCGACCTACTACAGCGGCGACAAGCTGAACAAGGCGCTGGTGGAGCCCGAGGAGATCGAATCCCTCCTGCGGGGCGCGAAAGAGCTTGGGGATGCTATGCCGGCGCAGGTTCCGGTCCCGACGCCTCGTCCCGAAACGAAGGAACCCGCTATGACCGCGGAACAGCAGCCCGCCCCGATCGGCCACAACGGAGGGCCGGCAATGACGCCTGATCTCACGCCAATCGAAAGCACGAACAAGGCGAACAAGGGAGGCGCCGGCTCGCTGGCCGGATCCGGCCTCGGCGGAGCGATCGTCTATCTCTGGTCGACCACCGGCAGCTTCCCGACCGAATGGTCTGGTGATCCTCAGGCGATGGTTGCCGTGACGCTGATCGTCATGAGCGTGACCGGTGCGATTGGCTCGTGGTGGGCCGCGTACAAGGCGCGCGATTACCGGCTGTCGCCAAAGGATGCATGACAGTGTTCGGCAAGTGGGACCCGGCCGCCATTGTCCTTGCGATCGCGGCTCTCCTCTTCGCGTTCACGATCGTGTTTGGGGCGATCCCATGATCGTTCTTCGCGTCATTCGGGGCATCACCGATCACTTCCCGATCCGTGCGACCGAATGGGTGATGATGCTGCCGACCTTCGGCATGGCGGTCGCCTTTCACCTGTCGCCGAACATGTTCTCAGTCTCCCCCTCGTTCGAAAGCCTTGCGGATTGGGGGAGCGAGGCAGCGTGGGCCGCTGTCGTTCTGGCGTGCGGCGTGATGCGGTTCGCAGCGCTCGTCATCAACGGGACATTCCAGGGCTTCAGGCTTTCTCCTCATATCCGGTTCGCAGCCTCGCTGGTCGGCATCGCGTTCTGGTCGCAATGGACGCTCTGCTTCATCCAAGCGTTCATCGAGCTCGGCGGGGCGCCGTCAGCCATCATCGCCTACGGCACGTTCTGCTGCATGGAATTGCTGAACCTATACCGATCCGGCACCGACATTCGACCGCGCGGACGGGGTAGGCGGCATGGATAGCGCAGGCATCGCAGATTACGCCAACGGCATCCTGATCATCGTTACGGGCCTCCTGGCCTACTTCGGTATCAAGCGCGGCCGATCTTCAGGC
The DNA here is from genome assembly GCF_003403015.1 of Fulvimarina endophytica. Classification (GTDB taxonomy): domain Bacteria; phylum Pseudomonadota; class Alphaproteobacteria; order Rhizobiales; family Rhizobiaceae; genus Fulvimarina; species Fulvimarina endophytica. The sequence goes on along the minus strand of NZ_QURL01000001.1, from coordinate 685,177 downwards.
GGTGAGGACGAGCATTCTTCCGCGCCGACCGTCCAGATTGCCGGGGCGCTGGTCGATAGCCGGTCAGTCGAAAAGCTTTCGGGCGAAGTGGCGGGACAGTCTCTCGCGATCACGTCGCAGGTCGTGGCTCTCCGTGAGCAAACCGAGGCGATCAAGGATCAGACGAGGGCGATGCGGGATCTGCATCAAGAGGTCCGCGACCTGTCCGACCTAACTCGGGCAATCACCGATCTGGGAACGCAGGTTTCGCGGATGAAGTGACCGGCGCGAATCGCGACTTATCAGCCCGCCTCATCTTCGGATGGGGCGGGCTATTTGTCGTTCCGGTGGTATTGGGTGTTCGCGCTGATCGTCAGTTCGACGTTCGCCTCGCCGCACTTGTCGCAACGCATCTTGCTCGCGAGGATCGGAAGGCGACTGATGTAGACTTCGCCGGGCCCGTAGTGCGCGATCAACGATTCGAGGCGGCCGGGTCGCCAGTGCCCGCACCCATGAGTTCCGCACCATGCGGTGATGTCCATCTTGAGCGCTTGGAGATGGGCAAGGGTGTCGGGCGGATGGCCGGTGAGGGGATCGGGCTTGCTCGTCATTCGTTGAGCGTAGCGAAGGCCGGGCAAGCGCGCCAGATAGTTCACCTGGCAGGCCAGTGACACGCTGTGAACGGAAGCGGAACCAATCAGTGACACCGCTTCCGTCTTGTGACACGCAGCCATTGAAATGGTTGCAGATTTCAGAGCCTTCCAAGCTGAATACGCGGGTTCGATTCCCGCTACCCGCTCCAAACCTCCTTGTTTTTGGTCGCTGCCTTGACCGCCTGCCCGAACGGCGTGCGCCGTGAGGCACCCATGCGATCTTGCGCTCGTTTCAGCGGCGCTCTCGCAATCGGCGTGAGTACCCGGTCCTTCTGAGGCGAGCGGCAAAGCTGGTCGCGCGTCTTCGGGGCGCACCAATCCCGCGATCAGTGCCCTCTACAGTATCGGACAGAGAAGTGGACCCGGTTTACGGGCCATTCGATGCGGCAGCAGTAAACAGGAGCCCCGTTCGCGGCGCACGACGAACGACGCCCATCGCTTCGGGTGAAGCGATGGGCGTTCGGGGTTCTCGAACCGATGTCTCAGGCCGCCTGGAACTGGCCGGATGCGGGCGCCTGTCCGAACCCGTCATTGGACTGGGACATTCCCTGACCTGCCCGTCCGCGCACCAGATCGTGCATGAAGCCGAGCTTCTCGATGACCGCGGGCGACAGGACGAACGGATAAAGATCCTGATGGCCCATGGCGCGGTTGAAGGAGTTCAGCGACGCCGAAAGCGGGAGCCAAGCCTCGGTGATCTGATCGATCGTCGTTTCGGATGCGTAGGGATCGAAGTCGATCTTCGTCGTGAGCAGCCCCTTGTCGGACACGCGCGGGTCGACGGAGACGCCCCAGCTGTGACCCGTTTCGAGGGTGTCCACGATATGAAGGTAATGGGCCCAGGTTTCCGCGAAATCTTCCCAGGCATGCGCGCCGGCATAGGACGAGACGTATTCGTCCTGCCAGTTCGCCTTCGGCCCGTTCTCGTAATGACGCTTCAGGGCTTCGCCGTAATCTTCCGTGTCGTCGCCGAAGAGGGCGCGGCACGCCTCCAGCGCACCGGGATTGCCGTCCCGCACGATGCGGTCCCAGTACCAGTGGCCGACCTCGTGGCGGAAATGCCCGAGCAGCGTCCGGTAGGGCTCGCCCATGGATTCGCGGCGCTTGACGCGCTCGGCATCGTCGGCTTCCGCCAGCGCGATGGTGATGAGACCGCGATCGTGCCCGGTCATCACGTTGCCGGTCGCGTTCGGGTCTTCGGCGAGGAAGTCGAAACCGAGGCCTTCTTCATGCTCGTCCCGCGTCGTGAGCGGCAGGTTCAGCCGCAGAAGCGCGTAGAAAAGACGGCGCTTGGCGATTTCCATATCGCTCCAGAGCCGAACATTCTCGGGGTCCGACGCGTCCGGCACTGTGATGTTATGCGCACAGGCGTCACAGTAGGCGTCGTCCTTATCGGCTTCCACCAGCCAGTTGCACACACCGTGCTGATAGTTGTCGCAATAGCGCCGGGTCTTGCCGTCGCTGTATTTGCCGGTTGATTTCCACAGACCGTTATCGGCCTCGAGAGCGACCATGGCGTTCGAGGCGGCATCGTAGCCGAGGGCGTGGCCGCATTTCTCGCATACCACGTTTTCGAAGAACACCACCTGATCGCATGCCGGGCAGGAAAAGAGTTGCATTGCGAGATCCTTAGCAAAATCGCGAGCTCCCCGCGGAGCGCTGCGCCATAATGGTAAAGCGCTGAAACGGTTCCGCGTGTTCCGGCTAGGCTTAACGTTATTTTGCAGGGTTCCAGGAAACGCGCACCGGCCCGGCCCTTGTGGCTCGAAGCGAAACCTCTAAAGCATAGATGCAAGCCCGATGAGTACGCCAATCCGGAAGTCCTGAATGTCGATCCTCGCAAGTCTCCGCCATCTCACGCACTACCAGTACGACCGGCCGGTCATCCTGGGTCCGCAGGTGATCCGGCTGCGCCCGGCGCCCCACTCGCGCACTCGCATTCCATCCTACTCCCTGCGGGTTTCGCCGGCGGAACACTTCGTCAACTGGCACCAGGACCCCTTCGGCAATTACCTCGCCCGCTTCGTGTTTCCCGAACCCGTCCGCGAGTTCAAGGTCGAGGTGGATCTCCTCGCCGACATGACGGTCTACAATCCCTTCGATTTCTTCGTGGAGGAGGATGCCGAGGAGTTTCCGTTCTCCTATACCGACGAGGTTCGAAAGGAACTGGAGTCCTATCTGGAGCCGGAGGCGCCGGGCGAGGCGTTTCAGGCGTTCCTGAAGGAGATCGATCGCACACCCGGCCAGCGGACGATCGATTTTCTCGTGGGCCTCAACCACAAGGTCTCCCAGCGCGTCGACTATCTGGTGCGCATGGAGCCGGGCGTTCAGACGCCCGACGAGACGTTGACGAAAAATTCCGGCTCCTGCCGCGATTCCTCCTGGCTGCTGGTGAACACATTGCGGCATCTGGGTTTCGCGGCCCGTTTCGTGTCGGGTTATCTGATCCAGCTGAAGCCCGATGTAGTGGCGCTCGAAGGACCTGCCGGGACCGACAAGGATTTCACCGATCTCCATGCCTGGTGCGAGGTGTTTCTCCCCGGCGCGGGCTGGATCGGGCTCGATCCGACATCCGGTCTTCTCACCGGTGAGAGCCATATCCCGCTCGCGGCAACGCCTCACTATCGCTCTGCCGCGCCGATCTCCGGTCTCGTCGGCTTTGCCGAGGTGGAGTTCGATTTCGACATGACCGTCGGGCGCATCGCCGAGCGCCCGCGCGTCACCTATCCGTTCTCCGACGAGAGCTGGCAGGCGCTGGACGCGCTCGGTGCGAAGGTGGATGCGGATCTGTCGGCGAACGATGTGCGCCTGACCATGGGCGGCGAGCCGACCTTCGTGTCGATCGACGACTTCGAGGCGCCGGAGTGGAATTCCGACGCCACCGGTCCGAAAAAGAGGGGACTGGCCGACGATCTGATCCGCCGCCTGCGCGACCGCTTCGCGCCGGGCGGCTTCCTCCATTACGGCCAGGGCAAGTGGTATCCGGGCGAAACCCTGCCGCGCTGGACCTTCTCCCTCTACTGGCGCAAGGACGGCGTTCCGATCTGGCGCGACGGCGATCTCGTGGCGCGCGAGACGACGGACAGAACGGTCGGCCCGGACGAATCCGAAACCTTCACCAAGGCGGTGGCGCGGCACCTCGAAATCGAGGACGAGAACGTGATGCCGGCCTTCGAGGACGCGGCCTTCTGGCTGGCGCGCGAACAGGGCCTGCCGAACAATGTGGAGCCGACGGACTCCAAGCTCGAGGACCGCGAGGAACGCGCGCGTCTCGCCAAGGTCTTCGATCACGGACTGTCGAAGCCGACCGGCCATGTCCTGCCGGTACAGGCCTGGCAGGCTCGCTCTTCGAAGGTTCGCTGGATGTCGGAGCGCTGGCGCACGCGGCGCAAGCATCTCTACCTGACGCCCGGCGACTCCGCCCTCGGCTACCGCCTGCCGCTGGCTTCGCTGCCGTTCCTCGGCGCGAGCGACTATCCGTTCATCCATCCGGCCGATCCGACGCAGCCCTTCCCGCCGCTGCCGCCCCAGAACCGCGAACAATGGGGGCGCACCGAGCGCCAGACGCACGATCCCCAGTCCGACAAGGCCGATACGGTCGGCGGCCGTGAGCCCACGCGCCCGGACGTTGCGCCTCTGCCTCCGCTCGGGACGAATGCGGACGGCTCGACGATGCCCCGGGGTGCGACCTTCTCCGCGGTCACGTCGGAGAACGCGGAGATCGCAGGCTTCGTGCGGACGGCTCTTTCGGTCGAACCGCGCGACGGCAAGCTGTGCATCTTCATGCCGCCGCTCGAACTGACCGAGGCCTATCTCGACCTCCTCGACGCCATCGAGACCGCGGCGCGCGATCTCGACATGCCGATCCAGATCGAGGGCTATGCCCCGCCCAACGATCCGCGTCTCAACGTGATCCGCGTCGCCCCCGATCCCGGGGTCATCGAGGTCAACGTGCATCCGGCCGCCAGCTGGGAGGAAGCCAAGGCGATCACCCAGGGCGTCTACGAGGACGCTCGCCAGTCGCGGCTCGGCACCGACAAGTTCATGGTGGACGGCAAGCATGCCGGAACGGGCGGCGGAAACCATGTGGTGGTCGGCGGTGCGACGCCGCTCGATTCACCCTTCCTGCGCCGTCCGGATCTCCTGAAGTCGCTGGTCCTCTACTGGCAGCGTCATCCCTCCCTGTCCTACCTCTTCTCCGGCCTCTTCATCGGCCCGACCAGCCAGGCGCCACGGATCGACGAGGGCCGGCACGACCAGCTCTACGAACTCGAAATCGCGATGGCGCAGGTCACGCAGGACCAGTCCTCGACGCCGCCCTGGCTTGTCGATCGCCTGTTCCGCAACCTGTTGATCGACGTGACGGGCAACACGCACCGGGCCGAGATCTGTATCGACAAGCTCTACTCGCCGGACGGTCCGACCGGCCGTCTTGGGCTCGTCGAGTTCCGGGGCTTCGAAATGCCGCCCGAGCCGCGCATGTCGCTCGCCCAGCAGCTTCTCATCCGTGCGCTGATCGCCAAGTTCTGGGCGCGGCCGGAGGACGGCCGGTTCGTACGCTGGGGCACCAATCTCCACGATCGCTTCATGCTGCCGGAGTTCGTCTGGGCCGACTTCCTCGACGTTCTGGGCGATCTCACGCGGTCCGGTTACGAGATGCGGCCCGAATGGTTCGAGGCCCAGGCGGAATTCCGCTTCCCGTTCTGCGGGAAGATCGAGCGGGAGGGCATCGAACTCGAGTTGAGGCAGGCTCTGGAGCCCTGGCACGTGATGGGTGAAACCGGTGCCATCGGCGGTACCGTGCGCTTCGTCGATTCCTCCGTCGAACGCCTTCAGATCAAGCTGTCCAACTTCGAGCGCGGCCGCCATATCGTTACCTGCAACGGCCGCGAAGTTCCGATGACGCCGACCGGCAAGGGCACGGAGGCCGTCGCCGGCGTCCGATACAAGGCCTGGCAACCGCCGTCCGGCCTGCATCCGACGATTCCGGTTCATGCGCCGCTGACATTCGACATCTATGATCGCTGGTCGGCCCGTTCGCTGGGTGGCTGCGTCTATCACGTCGCTCATCCCGGCGGGCGCAACTACGATACCTTCCCGGTCAATTCCTACGAGGCGGAGGCGAGGCGTCTGGCGCGCTTCGAACCCATCGGCCACACGCCGGGGCATTTCGAACCGGTTCGCGAGATCGCCGATCCATCCTTCCCGATGACGCTGGATCTGCGCCGCCCGGCCGGGCTGCGATGAACTGAGCATCGACAGGTCCGCCGTTCGCGGCGGACCGTCCTCGCCACGATCTCTATCCTTCGCCGATCGAAAGTTCGCTTCCCATGGGTTTCACCGAACGTGTCTCGAGCGCGCTGGTGCGCGAGAGGGCCGGCAAGATGCGCCTTGCGGCGGCGTCCTTCCTCGAAAGCACCGTGGTTCCGATCCCGCTCGAAGTGCTGGTCGTGCCGCTGATGACCGCGCATCCGAAGCGGGCGTTCTCGATCGCCAACGCGATCTTCGCCGGATGTCTCCTCGGCGCGTTCGTCTTCTACTGGTTCGGGCGGGTGCTGTTCGATCCGGTGGTCGCGCCGGCGCTCGACTATCTTAATCTGATGGACGCCTACCGGAGCGCCGAGGCGCAGCTTGCCGGCGAGAACCTGTTCTGGGCGGTGTTCCTGGTTTCGGTCTCGCCGGTGCCCTTCCAACTGGCGACCCTGAGCGCCGGCGCGCTCGGCGGCGACATCGTCACCTTCATGCTTGCGGTCGCCGCCAGCCGTGCCATCCGCTATTACGGCCTCGCGCTTCTGGCCGCGACCTTTGGCGAGCGGATCATGGCGCTGGTGGGCGGCCGGGCGCCGCTGATGGTCGGCTTCGTTCTCCTGCTTCTCGCGGGCTGGCTGTTCAACAGCTTCCTCCTCTGAGGGCTGACGACGCCACTGCCGCTCAGAGAAGAAGTGCGAGAACGAGCGGGATCGTCGCCACGCTGAGAAGGGTCTGCGAGGTGATGAGGCCGGCCATGAATGGGCCGTCACCGCCCAGTTGCCGGGTCAGCACATAGGCGGTCGGCGCGGTGGGCACGCAGGCGAAGATGACGAGGACCGCCGCCTCCGCGCTTTCGAGCCCGAACAGCCAGGCCACGGTGGCCGCGAGGCACGGCATCAGGAGCAGGCGCGCAACCGCGATCTTCGTGAAGGCGCTGACATCCTTCAGCATCGCATGAGGACGCAGGGCCGCGCCGACGCATAAGAGGCCGAGCGGCAGGCTCGCTTGTGCCATCAAATCCAGAAACCGGCCTGTGCCGAAGGGCAGTCCCGCGCCGGTGAGGGCGAGGAAAATGCCGAAGAGGCAGGCGAGAATCAGCGGATTGCGAATGATCGGCCTTACCAGATCGAGCGGACTTTTCCGGTCCGATCCGTCGGTCAGTGCCATCACCGAAAGAACGTTCACCAGCGGAACGGCCACGGCGAGAATGATCGCGGCGCGCTCGAGGCCGCCATCGGGAACCAGGCTCGCGACCGTTGCCAGCATCAGATAGACGTTGAAACGCACGATGGCCTGCAGGCGCGGGCCGAACCGGGCCGCGGGTTCGGGGCGAAGACGCCGCTGGAGCATCAGCAATGCCGTCGCCGTCAGGATGAGCACGGCGATCGCGCCGCCGAGCTTCAGAAGGCTCGGATCGCGGATGGGTGCATCGGCGAGATTGGAGGCGAGAAGCGCCGGAAAGAGCAGGAAGTAGTTGATCCGCTCGGCCGCCGGCCAGAAACCCGCATCCGGAAACTTGAAGCTGGAAAGCGCGAAGCCGAGGCAGATCAGGGCGAAGATCGGCCAGATGGTGATGAAGAGCATCACGAGATTCGGCTGCGCGCGAAGATGCTGGGCTCACCCGTCATCGTGAACCGCCGGCGTCGCGCATTCTGGCGATCTCGGCCCGCAAGGCGCGGACTTCGTGCAGGATCTCCTCGTTTTCCGTCCGGCGCTTCTCGTGTTCGGCATCGATCGAGGCGTCGTGCTCGCCCTGCATGGCCGAGACGATGACACCGATGAAGAGGTTCAGGACCGCATAGGTGGTGGACAGGATGAAGGGCACGAAGAACACCCAGGCATAGGGGTGCACCTCCATGACGGGCCGCACGATGCCCATGGACCAGCTTTCGAGGGTCATCACCTGGAACAGGGTGTAGATCGAGGCGCCCAGATCGCCGAACCAGACGGGGAAGGTCGCCCCGAAGAGCTTCGTCGCCATGACGGCGAAGATGTAGAATGTCAGCGCCAGGAGCGCGACGATCGACGCCATTCCGGGGAGGGCGGCGATCAGGCCGCCGATGACCCGTCGCAGGGACGGAACGACCGAAATCAGGCGAAGCACTCTCAGAATGCGCAGGGCGCGCAGGACGGTGAGGGGGCCGGTGGCCGGCAGGAGCGCGATCGCGACCACGACGAAATCGAAGATCGACCAGGGATCGCGGAAGAAGCGCGGCCCGAAGGCGATGATCCGCCCGACGATCTCAACGACGAAGACTGCGAGGATTACCCGATCGATGAACAGGAGGAGGTCGCCGATCTCGCGCATGATGGAGGGGCTGGTCTCCATGCCCAGAAAGATCGCGTTGAGAATGATCAGGGTGATGATGAACCGCTCCCATATCCGAGAGCGGAAGAGGGTCTGAAGGCGGTCTCTCATGGGTCTGGATCGTCCGGGTCCTGGATGGAGCAAGCGAGGGGGCGCCATGATCGATCGGCGCCCGACGCTTCGTCCTCCGTCTCATGTTCAATTCGCGCGCGATTTGCAATTGCGTCTTCGAGGGTATGGTGGTCCGGCGACGCCCGGAGCGCTCCTATGGGGGGCGCAGGCGATCAAGTTGCCGCGAGGGGGACGCCGCTCGTCACTGAAGAGCACCATCGCGGCGGGAGGCCGGCGCCGTTCTCGACACCCTTTGCCTTGCGGTTCCGCACCCGCTAGAAGCGGATCGCTCGATGGATTGCCGAGGAGACGGGCCGTGCAGAAGAGGGTCGAGAGCGAGACGAAGGCGGGCGACCCTGCGCGGTTGCTCGAACTGCGCGCCAAGATCGACGCGATCGATGAAAGCGTCCACCGCCTGCTGATGCAGCGCGCGAGCGTCATCGACGAGTTGATCGAGGTGAAGGGGACCGTGCGCGACGGGGCGGCTTTCCGGCCCGGACGGGAAGCATCCATGATGCGCGAACTCGTCGCTCGCCACAAAGGTCATCTGCCGATTGCGACCGTCGAGCATTTCTGGCGCGAGATCATCTCCACCTTCACCCATCTTCAGGCGCCCTACGAGGTGTTTGCCTGTCCGTTCGAAGGCGGCGAGGCTGCTGCGATCGAGACTGCGCGCTTCTATTTCGGCTTCTCGGTGCCGCTTCGGCCGCTATCGAGCGCCCAGGAGGTGGTGGCGGCGATCGAGGAGGGCGGCGACCGGCTCGGCGTCCTGCCCCTGGGCGGCCTCTATCCCTGGTGGCAGGGTTTGCGGAACGCCTCGATCGTCTGCGCGCTTCCCTTCATCGAGGCGCCCGATCATCCGGTTCGCGAACCGGCCGTGGTGATCGCGCCGCCGCTCGCCGACCCGGCCGCAGCGCCAATCTCCTGCTGGCGCGTCGACGGACTGACCCAGATGGCGACAGGATCGGACCGGATCCGGGTCCTCGCGCAGGCTCCCTACGGAACCGACCGGTTCAGCGCGCTCGTCGCGACAACGGAGGACCGAAGCGCGGTCGAGGGCGATCTCGGCACGGATCTCGACATCGCCCGTGTCGGCGGATTTGCCGAGCCGCTCGAATGGCCTTATCGGGACACCAGACAGGGCTGACGAAGCCTCGCGCCTCCAGGCCCCTTTTCCAGCGAAAAGCGACATCATGCGACCCGAACCGATTTCCGGCATTCTCGATATCGAGCCTTACGTTCCCGGCAAGAGCAAGGTGCCGGCCGGCGTCAAGCTTCACAAGCTCTCCTCGAACGAGACGCCGCTCGGCGCGTCTGCGAAGGCGAGCGAGGCAGCCGCCAGAGCGCTTTCGGGCCTCGAAATCTATCCCGACGGCCAGGCGAGCGAGCTGAAGGCGGCGATCGCCGAGGTTCACGGATTGCGGGCCGAGAACATCCTTTGCGGGAACGGCTCGGACGAGCTTCTGGGGCTCCTGTGCCAGTGCTATCTGGCGCCCGGGGACGAGGCGATCCACACCGAGCACGGCTTCCTCGTCTATGCGATCCAGATCCGCGCCCGGGGAGCGGTGCCTGTCGTCGCACCCGAGACGAATGCCACGACCGATGTGGATGCGATTCTTGCCCGCGTGACGGAGCGCACGAAGCTCGTCTTCCTCGCCAACCCGAACAACCCGACCGGCACCTATCTGCCCTTCGACGAGGTGCGGCGGCTGCACAAGGGATTGCCGCGTTCCGTCATCCTCGTCCTCGATGCGGCCTATGCCGAATATGTGCGTCGCAACGACTATGCCGCCGGCCTCGAACTCGTGACCGAAGCCGAGAACGTGGTGATGACCCGCACCTTCTCGAAGATCTACGGGCTCGCGGCTCTGCGGATCGGCTGGATGTACGCGCCGGAGGCGATCGTCTCGGTGCTCGACCGCGTCCGCGGCCCGTTCAATCTCAATTCGGTCGCGATCGCTGCCGGCGCGGCGGCGATCCGCGACCGCGCCTTTGTCGAACGGGCGGTTGATCACAACACCCAATGGCTCGCCTGGACGGTCGGCGAACTGGAAGCGCTCGGACTGCGCGTGACGCCGAGCGTCGGCAATTTCGTCCTCGTGCATTTTCCCGAGGATGAGGGACGACGCGCCGAGGACGCCGACGCCTTCCTGACCGAGCGCGGCTATATCCTGCGGCGCGTGACGGGCTACGGCTTCCCGAACGCCCTGCGCATGACGATCGGCTCCGAGGAGGCCAATCGCGGCGCCGTCGACACCTTGCGCGAATTTCTGAGCATGGACCGATGACCCCTGCTTTCGAGCCCTTCGAGAAGATCGCGCTGATCGGGATCGGCCTGATCGGCTCCTCGATCGCCCTGAACGTTCGGGCCCACGGCCTTGCGCGCCACATTGCGATCTCCTCGCGAAGCGACGGGACATTGCGTCGTGCCGAGGAACTCGGCTTGGGCGACAGCTATCATGGCGATGCGGCGGAGGCTGTTCGCGATGCCGATCTCGTCATTCTCTGCGTTCCCGTCGGCGCCTGCGGAGCCGTGGCAGAGGCGATCGCCCCCTCCCTGCGCGCCGGAGCGATCGTCTCGGATGTCGGATCCGTCAAGGCTTCGATCGTCTCGCAGATGCAGCCGCATCTGCCGGACCATGTTCATTTCGTGCCCGCCCATCCGATCGCCGGCACCGAACAGTCCGGCCCCGATGCGGGCTTTGCCGAACTCTTCCAGAACCGCTGGTGCATCCTGACGCCGGTGCAGCCGGTCGACGAGGCCGCCATCGCGCGGCTGAGGGCCTTCTGGGAAGCCTGCGGCTCGACGGTCGAGGAGATGACTGCGGAGCATCACGACCGCGTCCTCGCGATCGTCAGCCACCTGCCGCATCTCATCGCCTACAACATCGTCGGCACCGCCTACGACATGGAAGAGGTGACGCAGTCGGAAGTCGTGAAATATTCGGCGTCGGGCTTTCGCGATTTCACCCGCCTCGCTTCGTCGGACCCGACCATGTGGCGGGACGTGTTCCTGAACAACCGCGATGCGACGCTGGAGGTTCTCGCACGATTCTCCGAGGACCTGTCGGTGCTGCAGCGGGCGATTCGCGACGGCAAGGGCGAACAGCTCTTCGACACCTTCACGAAGACGCGCGCCATCCGGCGCGAGATCATCGAGGCGGGTCAGGAAACGGCGAAGCCGAACTTCGGTCGAAACAAGCCGCCGAAGAAGTGGGACGACGAGAGCGCGTCCTGAACGGCGGCTTCGTTGTCGAGGCGCTCGAACTGGATCTCGGCATTCTTGCCGCCCGAGCACCCGGCCAGAGATTGGGCTCGCTGCCTGAGGATCGGATTCGAAGGTTGATGGCCTGACACTGACGGCGGGCCTCTCGTCCGCATCGTGGCCCAATCGAGAATCACGAAGACCCCACAAGCAAAAGCCCGGTCCGCCGATCGGCGAAACGGGCTTTTCGTTGCAGTGGAAAAGGGCAGGGCCTCAGGCGGCCACTTCTTCCTCGATCTCGCGCAGCACGTAGCCGCGACCCCAGACGGTCTCGATATAGTTCTTGCCGCCGGTGGCGTTGGAGAGCTTCTTGCGCAGCTTGCAGATGAAGACGTCGATGATCTTCAGTTCCGGCTCGTCCATGCCGCCATAGAGATGGTTGAGGAACATCTCCTTGGTGAGGGTCGTCCCCTTGCGGAGCGACAGAAGCTCCAGCATGGCGTATTCCTTGCCGGTAAGGTGGACGCGCTGGCCGCCCACTTCCACGGTCTTGGCATCGAGATTGACCGTGAGATCACCGGTGTTGATGACCGACTGGGCGTGTCCCTTGGAGCGCCTTACGATGGCGTGGATGCGGGCGACCAGTTCGTCCTTGTGGAAGGGTTTGGTCATGTAGTCGTCGGCGCCGAAGCCGAGGCCGCGAACCTTGTCCTCGATGCCTGCCATGCCGGACAGGATCAGGATCGGCGTCTTGACCTTGGACAGACGAAGCGTGCGAAGAACCTCGTAGCCGGACATGTCCGGCAAGTTCAGGTCGAGAAGGATCAGATCGTAATCGTAGAGCTTGCCGAGATCGACTCCCTCTTCGCCGAGATCCGTCGTGTAGACGTTGAAGCTTTCGGATTTCAGCATGAGCTCGATGCTCTGTGCGACTGCACTATCGTCTTCAATCAAAAGAACGCGCATCAAAAGGTCCTCTCAGCCGGCTGTTCCGAGACGTGATCGGTTCAGCAAAGCTTGGTTCTGTCTTAGTTCGGCCACGATGTTGGCACGAGATGGTTAACAAATGCTATCGGCCCGTCATGGACCAGGCCGCAGGCATCTGCGGACGTCAGGTCGAGCGGCACTCGATGTGCCCGGTCCTGAAGCGATCCGTCCAAGAGGCGATCGCGTCGATCCCGATTTACCCGGCCTTAAAACCTCGTCCCTATGATTAACCCTGCGCGTAAACAGATGGTTAAGGCCTAGCAATCGAGCCTTGTCCGAAGCAGAGGCGCACGGGTGCGGTTGCTCGCCCCGGGGAGCGTAAGACCGCAAGGGGATCGCATATGAAAAAAGACAATCTGACCAGGCTCGCACGGTTCAAATTGAACGAAAAGCGCCGTCAGGTGGAACAGCTCGAGCTCATGATGGCGGAATTCGACCGCATGTGCGCCGATCTCGATGCACAGATCGCCTCGGAGGAAGCCAAGAGCGGAATCACCGATCAGAATCATTTCGCCTATCCGATGTTCGCGAAGGCCGCCCATCAGCGCCGCGCCAACCTCGCCAACTCGGTCAACGATCTGCGGGTCCAGATCAATGCGGCGAAGATCGCGCTCGAAGAAGCCGAAGCGGAATTCGAACATGCCGAAAAGCTGCAGCAGCGCGATGCGCAGCGTGAAGAGGCCGATTTGCCCCGCATGGCCCACGGCTGAGCGATTCGACCGAAGCTCTCCTGCGTCGGCGGATTTCCGGCGGCGCCTGGGTGCGTGCTTCGTCGTCGCTTCTGCCCGACCGGTTCGACGCGGCGATCGCCTCGCGAGACCTCGCGGACGAACGCTGGTCAGGCCTTTCGGCCACTGGCGCGCGTTCGTCGGATAACCGATTCTGCCGGCCGCATGGTCAGTTCCGAAGGCCGCGGCCACGGATGTCCGACCGCCTCGCGCTTGCCCTAAGTACACCGCCTGCCGGCGCTTCAGCTCGCCCGGCCTCCGCTCGATCCTGCGAGACGCTGGCGCGGTTACGACGCTCGTTCGTCCGAGCTCTGCACCAGAGCGTTCATCCGTTGTTCGAGCCCCGGCCGGGCCCGGATTGTGGACTCTCGTCACGAAGTGCCGATTCCCGGATCCTGCTCGACGTCGAGGTCTGATAGCGGATCGCACCGGCACCCGTTCGAGATGCGTCGAGAGACGAATATGGGTTTCCGGGTTTTCAACAGTTTCGTGCGATCCGAATGTTGAGCGGCGCTCGTCCTGAGTTGAGCCGAACAGAAGTCGTAGTTCACTCGCAATTGTGATTCTGATCCGAAATCAGGCACCGTCCGGTCGCCTGATCGCGAAGAGAACTCGCCGTTTGCGGGAAACGTGGAATTTACGGGAGCACTCATTCGAACCGCCAACTTACGGAATCGTAAGCATTAAAGTCGGGTCCGTCTGATCGGATACGTTGAAGACGGGAGAATGTCCTGATTTCTGCCTCGATCGATCGCTAGCCTGCTTATCGAACAAACCGTTTCGAAGAGAAATATCTTCCGAACGACGCAGGAAAACTATCTCCGCGACGGTCGTGGGGTTGACATCAAGTAAACGGATAACAATACAAGAGATAAGCGCCCACGACTTCCGCGTCAGGGCTCTGCTTCTCGACCTCGAGGCGTCATGACGGGTGTTGTGGCGGTATTCTCCCGTCGGGCGATGCTCTCGAAACCCGAAAGGACTTTCCTCATGGACCAGATCGAACCGCTGGCCGACAACAACGAAATGCTGATGGAGCTGACGGCGGAAGTCGTTGCTGCCTATGTCAGTAACAACTCGCTTCCCGTCTCCGAACTGCCTTCACTGATCTCGGACGTTTACGGCGCTCTCGGCCGCACCACGGCGCCCGTGCAGCAGAGCCAGGTGGAAAAGCCCAAGCCCGCCGTGCCCGTGAAGAAGTCGGTGACCGACGACTACATCATCTGTCTGGAAGACGGAAAGAAGTTCAAGTCGCTGAAGCGTCACCTGATGACCCACTACAACCTGTCTCCCGAAGAATATCGCGACAAGTGGGATCTGCCGGCGGACTATCCGATGGTCGCCCCGAATTATGCCGCCGCTCGTTCGCGTCTCGCCAAGCAGATGGGCCTCGGACACAAGCGCCGTCGCGGCCGCTGAGGCGGTCGGCGCAGTTCATTTCGATCGGGACCACCCGATGACGAGAAGAGGCGCGATCATCCGATCGCGCCTTTTTTCGTTGTGAGATCGCCTGTCGGATATCGTGGCCGTCAAGCCTGCCGCGACGCCCGGAAGCCGGTCGCGATCCCTGCCGGACCATGTCCTGCGCCTTGCGTGTTTCCAGATGGCGCCGGATGCGGTTGAATGAGACGACTGCCGGCCGATCTCTGGTTCCTAGTGTGCCGAGATACGGTCATGGCGAAGCGGGAGGAGAATGGGATGGCGAACGAGACCAGCACGCATCACGACTGGAAGCATAACGGCGTGCGCGTCATCAGGGGTGACCAGCTTGACGACAACACGCCCCAGACACCGGGCATGTATCGACAGGCAGCCATCGACAAGGCGCGCGTCGGGGCGCAGAAGATCTGGGCCGGTACGGTCAGCATAGCGCCCAATGCCAAGACCGGCGTTCACCACCACGGCGAGTTGGAAAGCGTGATCTACGTCGTCAGCGGCAAGGCCCGTATGCGGTGGGGAGAGAACCTCGAATTCGTCGCAGAGGCCGGACCTGGCGACTTCATCTTCGTACCTCCCTTCGTGCCGCATCAGGAAATCAACGCGGCCGAGAACCAATCCCTCGAATGCGTTCTCATGCGCTCGGACAACGAGGCGGTGGTGGTGAATATCGAAGGCGTCGAACCGGTCGAGAGGCCGGAAGAAGTCTACTGGGTCGATCCGATCCATCGTCACCCGCACGAGACGTGAGAAGCGACGCGAAGCGCTGACGGCTTTGGGCATTCAAGCTGGCGCAGGCCGACGCGGATCTACGAGCGGCGTCGGCCCTGCTGCGGCGGCGAGGACGATCTCTCATGCCCGATCACCGTCAGCGCACGAAGAATCTGCGTGTGCCGACGAGGATGAGGTAGAGGCCGAAGAAGAGGGCGAGCGACCACGCGAAGCCGTCCGGTCCGAAGATGTCCATGCCCGATCCGATCACCTGCGGTCCGACGAGCATTCCGGCCGAATAGCAGAAGATGAAGGCGGCATTGGCGGCGGCGAGATCCGATCCGGACAGTTTGGAGCCGAGATGGGCGAGGCCGACCGTGTAGAGGCCCGCGACCACGCCGCCCCAGAGGAACAAGACGCCGGCCATGAACGCCCAGTTCGTGGACAGGGACGGCAGGAAGAGGGACCCCACCAGCCCCACGATCGCGAAGATCAGCAGGAGCGTGCGCCGATCCTTTACGCGATCGGAAACGAGACCGATCGGGATCTGCATGAAGACGTTGCCGAGGCCGATTGCCGTCAGAAGTTGGGCGGCGGAGGCCTCGTCGAAGCCGATCCGATTGCCGAAGACAGGGAACAGTGCGAAGCCGCCGGCTTCCACCGCGCCGAAGACGAGAACGGCGCCCGTCGCGGTGGGGATCAGCCAGATATATTTCCAGAACGACCGGTCGTTGCCCCGCCGCTCCAGCGGAGGCTGGCGGTTCCAGGCGAGGAGCAAGGGCAGGGCGGCGAAGGCGATGACGCCGGCCCCGATGCCGAAGGGCAGAAAGCCCTCCGATCCGACGACCGAGAAGATGTAGGGGCCGGCGGCGAAGCCCAGCGAGAGAACCGTCGCGTAGATGCCGAGAATGAACCCCCTCTGATGGGAGGGGGCGGCCGCGTTGATCCAGAATTCCGAGAGGATGAACAGCGCGGTGATCGAGAAATGGAAGACGAGGCGGAGCGGGAACCACATCCAGAACGCCTCGAAGACGTAGAATCCAATCGCGGAGATCGCGCTTGCGATGATCGCGAGCAGCATTGTGAGGCGGACAGTCAGGCGCCGGGCGATGGGCGTGACCAGGGGAGCCGCGATCAGGGAGGCGAGACCCGCGACCGCGGTGTTGGCTCCGATGAGGCTCGCAGAGATGCCTCGCCGCTCCAGAATCACGCTGAGGAGCGGAAGGCCGAGACCGAGCGCGATACCGACGGCGCTGATGGAGGCGATGGCGGCGGACGCCGAAACCCAGTCGATCCGCTCCAGGCGCGCCTCGACATCGCCGATGATCTCATCCGATTTGCGCTTGGGCATGGGGCCGGCCTCCAGATCCGGGCGCGTCATAGGAAGTCGAGGGCCGAACTGCCGTTCTCTCTGTGGTGGAAAGCCATCGGCCGACTCGGATCGAGGAGGGTTCCGGCCGCAAGGCGGAGCGTGATGTCGTTTAGGATACGACGCGTGATATCGGCAAGCGGCATGTCCTTCAGATCACGCTCGCTATACCAGCCGAGGCGCTCGAGTTCGTCACCGGGGCTGGAAACGCGTGCCTGGCCACGATCGGCGAGACATGCGCGCTCGCAGGCGAAGAAGCGGGCGTCGTATCGGATCGGATAGCCCGGCGGCGTGATGGCCCGAGCAACGGGAACGAGACCATCACAAGCCGGCCTGTAGCCTTCGTTCGCGAACGCCGCCCAGTTTTCGGGAGGTTCGGCGAACGCAGCATCCTCTCCGAGGATCTCGCCGGTCTCCTCGAAGGTCTCGCGGATGGCCGCAAGGGGCAGGGCGCTCAGGCAGGACGCATCGAATGTGGTCGCGGCACCGAGACGGGTGCGGGCGTCCAGCGAAAGCTGGAACCGGGACGAAAGCAGCAGGTCGCCGCTCTCCACGGCGCCCCCGGGGAAAACGTAGACGCTGGGCATGAACCGATGGTCGCGATTGCGCAGCCCCATCAGGAAGCGGGGCTCGTCGTGTTCAAGGTCCACGACAACGAGGCTCGCTGCGTCCCGTACCGCTGCGGGAGCGATGATCGCAGTTTCGTGCGTTCCGATCCGATGCGCGCTCGGGCGAGCGCCCGTCGCGCTCCCGTCGACCACCGTGGCCGTCACTCCACGTCCTCACCCTTCCCGCTGAAGCCGCCGAGCCGAAGAGCCCATTGGAGCCCGATCGTCGCTCCCTTCAGCGGTTGCATGAGGACGAGGGAGAGGAGGATCGTCACCGGCACCCAGATCGCCATATGCGCCCAGATCGACAGGTCGACGGCGTTCTCTGCCGCCATGAACAGGGCGACGACCACATGGCCGACGATGAAGATGGTGAGATAGGGTGGCAGGTCGTCGGCACGGTGATGGTGGATTTCCTGGCCGCAGGCGTCGCAGGCATCGACACTTTTCACGAAGCTCTTGAAGAGTTTGCCTTCCCCGCAATTGGGGCATTTGCAGGCGAGACCCCGCAGCATCGCACTGCCGAGATTGCGCTCGGCCTCGGTGTCGTTGGCCGTGCGGATGGCGCTCGGGTCGGCGCTGTATCTGGTGATATCACTCATCTGCGCTTTCTTCCCTTGGGCGCCGAGGTTCGCGACGCGCGCCGATGATTGCGCGTTGCCTTGGCCGATTTGTGAAAGGACTGGGTCGTGCGAGGCAGCTTGCGCGGCTCCGTCAGCATCTCGAACTGCATGGAGCCGGCGAGCGGAAGCACCTCGGCGATCCGGATCTCCACCGTATCGCCGAGCCGGTAGCCCTTGCCGCTGCGCTCCCCGACGACCATGCGGGAGGCCTCGTCGAAGCGGAAGAACTCGTCGCCGAGGGTCGAGATCGGCACGAACCCGTCCGCGCCGAAGGCGGGCAGGGCGACGAACAGCCCGGCCTTGGTGACGCCGGTGATGCGGCCCTCGAAGTCCTCGCCGACCTGATCGGCAAGATGGTGCGCGATCAGCCGGTCCACCGTGTCGCGCTCGGCCGCCATCGCCCTGCGCTCGGCCTGCGAGATCGCCTCGGCAGTCTCGACGAGATCGGCCTCCTCCTCCTTCGTCAGGCCATCGCTTCCAAGCCCGAGCGCCAGAATGAGCGCACGGTGGACGATGAGATCGGCATAGCGGCGAATCGGCGAGGTGAAGTGAGCGTATCGGGCGAGGTTGAGGCCGAAATGGCCGAGATTTTCCGGCTGGTAGACGGCCTGGGACTGGGTGCGAAGAACCACCTCGTTGACGAGGCTCTCGCTTTCGCCGCCCTTCACCTGCGCGAGGATGCCGTTGAAATGCGACGGGCGGAGCGATCCGCTCTTCGCCAGCGAGATATCGAGCGTCTTCAGGAATTCGCGCAGGGATTCGAGCTTGGCGAGCGACGGCGAATCATGGACGCGGTAGACGAGGGCCTGACGTTTCGCCTCCAGCGTCTCGGCCGCGGCCACGTTGGCGAGGATCATGAACTCCTCGATCAGCCGGTGGGCGTCCAGCCGCTCCGGCACGACGACCGTCGCGACCCTGCCGGCAGCGTCGAGCTTCAGCTTGCGTTCGGGCAGTTCGAGGGAGAGCGGACCGCGTTCGTTCCGTTCCTTGGAAACGAGACGATAGGCGTCCCACAGGGGCTTCAAAATCGTTTCGCGAACCTCGTCGGAAACCTCGTTCGGCGTATCGTCGATCGCCGCCTGTGCCGCCTCGTAGGCAAGTTTTGCGCGACTGCGCATCATGACGCGGTGGAAGCTGTGGGAGCGCTTGCGCCCATCCGCTCCGATCGTCATGCGGACCGCGAGAGCAGGGCGGTCCACGTTCTCCTTCAGGGAGCAGAGATCGTTCGAGATCCGCTCGGGCAGCATCGGTACGACACGATCGGGAAAGTACACCGAATTGCCCCGGAGCCTCGCCTCTGCGTCGAGCCTCGTGCCGTAGCGCACATAGGCGGCCACATCGGCGATGGCGACGGTAACGATCATGCCGCCGGGGTTCGCCGCATCGTCGTCCGGCACCGCGTGGACCGCGTCGTCGTGGTCCTTGGCGTCGACGGGGTCGATGGTCACGAGGGGAAGGGCGCGCCAGTCCTCGCGGTTCTCCATGGTGGCCGGCCCGGCACTCTCGGCCTCCGCGATCACGCCTTCGGGGAAGATGTGCGGGATGCCGTGGGCATGCAGTGCGATGGCAGAGACCGCGCGCTCGGAGGCGGACGACCCGACCACTTCCACGATGCGGCCGATCGGAAGGCCCAAACGGCGCTGCTTGGGCGTATCGGCTTCCACGAGGTCGCCGTCCTTCGCGCCGTTCTCGTCGCCGGGAAGCACGAGGATCTCGCTCTGCTTGCGCTCGACCGGTTCGACCCGTCCGCCGCCATGGGGATCGGCCCGGAAGACGCCGAGCATGAGGGAGCGGGACTTCTGAAGAACGCGGATGACGCGCGCGATCCGGGACCCGTCTTCCGCATCCTCGATCCGGGCGAGGATGCGCTCGCCGAGACCGGCCGCGACGGTCCGCTCGTTCTGCCTGACGGGCAGGCGCGGGCGTTCGCCCGCTTCCTCGTCCCATTCGGTTGGTTCCGCAAGGAGGCCGCCATCGGCGTCGCGGCCTCGGATCTCCAGCACCGAGACGGAAGGCAGTTCGCCCGGGCGCTTGAAGCTCTTGCGCGAGCCGGAGAGAAGACCTTCGGCCTGCAGATCCGTGAGAAGGTCCTTCAGGGCGATGCGGCGATCGCCCTTGATGCCGAAGGCTTTCGCGATGTCGCGCTTGCTCGACCGGCCGGGATTGTCCGCGATGAAGCGCAGAACCGCTTCACGGCTGAATTCGGGTCCGGTGTCTCGGTCGTCTCTGCGCGCCATGGTCCTCAGTCTGCGTCCCAGGGGACACTCTCGTCGCTCGCGTCGACCTTGGACGTCGCCTTCGACTTCGTTGCGGTGGTCTTCTTCGGGGCGGCCTTCTTGGCCGGCGCCTTCTTCTTCGGCGCGGACTTGGTCTCGCCGTCGTCCGCGGCTTTCTTCTTTGGTGCCGCCTTCTTGGCCGCACCTGGCTTCTTGCCGGTCTTCTCCGCCCGGGCGTTGATCAGCTCGATGGCCTGCTCGAGCGTGACGCTCTGCGGATCGGTGCCCTTGGGCAGCGTCGCGTTGACCTTGGCGACGGTGACATAGGGGCCGAACCGGCCGTCCTTGACCTCGATCTCGCCGCCGAATGTCGGGTGCTCACCAAGCGTGCGCAGCGCTGCGGCTGCACCGCGCGCGCGTCCGCCCTTTTCGCGCTTTTCCGCGATCAGCGAGACGGCGCGGTTCGGACCCATCTCGAACAGGTCCTCGACGCTCTCGACATTGGCGTAGGTCTTCTGGTGCTGAACATAGGGGCCGTAGCGCCCGAGATTGACGATCATCGGCTCGCCGTCCTCGGGATGCTTGCCCACTTCGCGTGGCAGGGAAAGGAGCTTCAACGCCTTTTCCAGATCGATGGAGCCGACCTCCCATCCCTTCGGGATCGAAGTGCGCCTCGCCTCCTTGCCTTCGCCCCGCTGGACGTAGGGCCCGAACCGACCCGTGCGCAGGGTCACGGCCTCGCCCGTCTCGGGATCGGTGCCGAGTTCGCGCGGCCCGTCATCCTGACCGGCTTCCGCGCCATCGACTGCGAGCGAGGTTCCGAGCTGACGGGTGAAGCCGCATTCGGGATAGTTGGAGCACCCGACGAAGGCGCCGTATTTGCCGAGCTTCAGGGAGAGCTGGCCCGTTCCACAGCGCGGGCAGGCGCGCGGCTCGGTCCCGTCCTCGCGCTCGGGGAAGACCAGCGGTGCCAGATCCTCGTTGAGGGCGTCGAGGACGTCGGAGACGCGCAGTTCCTTCGTGCCGTCCACATGGGAGGAGAAGTCCTTCCAGAATTCGCGAAGGACGTCCTTCCAGTCGAGTTCGCCGGCCGAGATGCGATCGAGCTTGCTCTCCAGATCCGCCGTGAAATCGTATTCCACGTAGCGTTCGAAGAAGTTCTGGAGGAAGGCGGTCACCAGGCGGCCCTTGGCGTCCGGCAGGAGCTTGCGCTTGTCGACCACGATGTAATCGCGATCCTGCAGGGTCTGCAGCGTCGCGGCATAGGTCGAGGGTCGGCCGATGCCGAGCTCTTCCATGCGCTTGATCAGCGAGGCTTCCGAATAGCGCGGCGGCGGCTCGGTGAAATGCTGGCTCGCCTCGATCGACCTGCGCTCCGAACGCTCCTTCGCGTTCATCTCGGGCAGGCGATTGGCATCGTCCTCCGCGTCGTCGCTGTCGGAGGCGTTCTTGGAATCGTCGCGGTGATCCACATAGGCCGCGAGGAAGCCGTCGAACTTAACCACCTGTCCGCTCGCCCGCAGATTTGCGGTGCGATCGCCGGATTTGGCGACGATCTCGACCGTCGTGCGTTCGATCTCGGCCGAAGCCATCTGGCTCGCGATGCCGCGCTTCCAGACGAGTTCGTAGAGCCTCAGCTGATCGCGATCGAGATACTTCTCGACATCCTTCGGGGAGCGGGAAAAGCTGGTCGGGCGGATCGCCTCGTGGGCCTCCTGCGCGTTCTTCGCCTTGGTCGCGTAATGCCGCGGCTTTTCGGGCAGGTATCGCTTGCCGAAATCGCTCGCGATCGCCTCGCGCGCATTTTCGATCGCCTCGGGCGCCATCTGCACGCCGTCGGTTCGCATATAGGTGATGAGGCCGGCGGTCTCGCCGCCGATATCGACACCCTCGTAGAGCTTCTGTGCGACCTGCATGGTGCGCGAAGCCGAGAATCCGAGCTTGGCGGAGGCCGCCTGCTGGAGGCTGGACGTGGTGAAGGGCGGACCCGGATTGCGGCGGGTCGGCTTGGCTTCGACACTGTCGACGACGAATGACGCCGATTCCAGCATGGACTTGATGGTGCCCGCGCGCTCGCCGTTGGAGACGGAGAGCCGCTGAATCCGATCGCCCTCGAAGGCAGTCAGGCGGGCGTCGAAGGCCTCGCCGCGCTCGGTGGCGAGATGTGCGACCACCTGCCAGTATTCCTGCGGCTTGAAGCGCTCGATCTCGCCTTCGCGGTCGCAGACGAGACGCAAGGCCACCGACTGGACGCGTCCGGCCGAGCGCGCGCCCGGAAGCTTTCGCCACAGCACAGGGGACAGCGTGAAGCCGACGAGGTAGTCGAGCGCGCGCCTTGCCAGATAGGCATCGACGAGAGGCTCGTCGATCTGGCGGGGATTGGCGATCGCGTCGAGAACGGCCTTCTTGGTGATGGCGTTGAAGACGACGCGGCTGACCGGCTTCTTGCCGATCGCCTTCTTCTGGCGCAGCACTTCCAGCACGTGCCAAGAGATCGCTTCGCCTTCGCGGTCCGGGTCGGTCGCGAGCACGAGCCCGTCGGCCGCGCGAACGGCCTGGGCGATCTCCGTCAGACGCTTCTGGGACGGCTTGCCGACCTCCCAGCTCATCTCGAAGTCTTCGTCCGGGCGCACGGACCCGTCCTTCGGCGGCAGGTCGCGCACGTGACCATAGGATGCGAGGACCTTGTACCCGCTGCCCAGGTATTTGTTGATCGTCTTCGCTTTTGCAGGCGATTCGACGATGACAACATCCATGAAGCTTATGCCCCGCACTAGAGAATTTCAGTTCGAACGCGCTTGTCGAAGCCCGTTTCGCCGGCCGGGACGCTTGTGCCGGGCCGCATCGTCACATGGACGTCGCGTCACTCACGGTCAAGAGCGGCCCCAAAAAGCGGCGGTCGGACGGTTGCAACCAATGGTAGATTTTCGCTATGAGTTTCGCGTCTAGTTTGTTCGCCTGATCCGGAAACCGGACCATTGAGGACGCGAACGAAGGAGCGGGAAGGCGCGGGCGCTATGATGGACGGACAGAAGGAGGATGGCTGCGCGGGCCTTCGCTATGTGCGCGACATGCTCCCGCAGCTGAAGGCCATCACCGGCCTGCCTCAGGGAACCATGCTGCCATATCTTCTCGACATGGCGCGCCTCGAAGCCGAGAACGAAATCGCGCGGCGAAAGGGCAGCTTGGACGGTCGCCCGACGTCCTGAGGGGACGGTCAGAGGAGAAGAGAGACGCTTCCGTCCCCGTGACGTTCGAGACGTCCGGCAAGGTCGAGTTCGATCAGGACGAGCTGCACCGATCCGTGGGAGGCGCCGGTGTGATCCACGATATCGTCGATCGAGACCGGCGTCGGTCCGAGCGCTTCCTGGATGCGGTGCCGCTCGTCGCCCGCCGGTTCGTCCATCGGCATTTCGGTCTCCGGTTCCTCGATCGGAACATCGGATCTCGCCTGCGACATCCGGTCGTCGAGCGGACGCATGGCATCGAGAAGATCGGCCGTTTCGGTGACGAGGATCGCCCCGTCCTTAAGGAGCCCGTTGCTGCCGCCGGCGCGCGGGTCGAGAGGGGAGCCTGGAACGGCGAAGACGAGGCGCCCGATCTCGTTTGCGATGCGCGCGGAGATGAGCGATCCCGAGCGTTGCGCAGCTTCCACCACGAGAAGGCCGAGGCCGAGCGTCGCGACGATGCGGTTGCGCCGTGGAAAGTCCTTCGCTCTCGGCTCCCAGCCGAAGGGTCGGGCCGAGAGAAGGCATCCGCCTTCGTCGACGATCCGGCGCATCAGCGGCTTGTTCTCCGGGGGATAGGGCTTGTCGAGGCCCCCGGCGAAGACCCCCACCGTCCCTGTTGAGATCGAGGCTTCGTGCGCGGCGGCGTCGATCCCGCGTGCAAGGCCCGAGACCACGACGTAGCCGGCCGCACCGATTTCGGCTGCGAAGCGCTTCGTGAGCTTGATGCCGGACAGCGAGGCGTTGCGCGCGCCGACGATGGCGATGGCCGGACGTTCGAGGACGGAGAGATCGCCCATGGTCGCGATCACCGGCGGTGCCTGGGTGTTGCCGGCGAGAAGGCTTGGGAAGCCGGGCTCGCCCATGCAGGTAAAGACGGCGCCCAGTCGCTCGGCCCGCGCCATCTCGGCCTCGATCTGGCTCAATTCCGCCACCTCGATCCGGCGTCCGCCCCGTTCGGCGAGGTGCGGCAGGGCATCGAGCGCGGCCTCGGCGGTCCCGTATCGGTTGATCAGCTGGCGGAAGCTGACCGGGCCGACATTCTCGCTGCGCCAGAGGCGCAGCCAGGAGAGCTTCATCTCATGCGTGAAGGGCACGCCCTTCCGGCGCATGACCGGTGAGCTCACTTCTTCGCCCCGATCCGGCCTTCGGTCCCGGCTTTCAGGCGCTGGATGTTGGCGCGGTGGCGCCAGAAGACGATGAGCGTCATCGCCGCCGTGACCGCGGCGACGACCGGCAGGCCCAAAAGGAGGGCTGATATCGGAACGGCGAGGGTCGCGACGAGCGCTGCGAGTGACGAATAGCGGCTAGCGAAGGCGGTCGCGAGCCAGGCCACGGCGAAGATGAGGGCGAGCCACAGGGACAGGCCGAAGAGGACGCCGATATAGGTCGCAACGCCCTTGCCTCCGCGAAAGCGGAGCCAGACCGGATAGCAATGGCCGACGAATGCCGAAAGGCCCGCGATCGCCGCGGGAAGAATGCCGAAGGGCATGAAGACGAGAACGGGGAGGGTCGCTTTCAGGACGTCGCAGAGGAGCGTCAGGAAGGCCATCGTCTTGTTGCCGGTACGAAGGGCGTTGGTCGCACCGATATTGCCCGAACCGATCTTTCGGATGTCGCCGAGGCCGAAGAGCCTGGCGAACAGAAGCCCGTAAGGGATCGATCCGGACAGATAGCCGAAGAGCGCGGCTGCGGCCCAGAGAACCGGGTCGGCGGTTGCTTCCATCTTGCCGTCTCAGCTCCCAGCTCGAGCGTCGTGAACCTTCCGTCCGCCGACGAAGGTTTGCATGACCCGGCCCTGGAAGCGAGCGTTTTCGAAGACCGTGTTCTTGGACTTCGAGCGGATCATGGTTTCATCGAAGAGGAAGGGCTCGTCGAGATCGACGAGGATGAAGTCGGCCGGACGGTCGGGTTTGAGCGTGCCGCGGTCGAGCCCGAGAAGACGGGCCGGGGCAGACGTCATGGTCTCGATCAGGCGCAGCAGCGGCAGATCGCCGGAATGGTGGAGGCGCAGGGCCGCCGAAAGCAGTGTCTCGAGGCCGATCGCGCCGCTGTCGGCCTCGGTGAAGGGCCTGCGCTTTCCGTCGGCATCGTGCGGATCATGGGCCGAATGGACGACGTCGATCGTCCCGTCCGCGATGGCCGCGATCAGTCCCCTGCGGTCGTCCTCGCCGCGAAGCGGCGGCGAAAGGCGGAAATAGGTGCGATATTCGCCGATATCGTTCTCGTTGAGGGAGAGATGGTTGATCGAGACCCCGCCGCTGACATTCGATCCGCGGCGCTTGGCCGTGCGCAGAACCTCGGCCGATTCGGCAAGCGAAAGCTCGGCTGCATGGTAGCGGCCGCCGGTCAGGGCGGCGAGGCGCAGGTCGCGCTCCAGCGGAATGATCTCGGCTTCGGCGGGTGCACCCGGAAGACCCAGCCACGAGGCGAAAAGCCCCTCGTTCATCACGCCGCGTCCGGTCAGCCGAGCATCCTGCGTCGAATGCATCACGAGCGCGTCGAAATCCTTCGCATAGGTCATGATGCGCCGCAGAAGGGCGGGATCTGCGATCGAGTTCCGACCGTCGGTGAAGGCACAGACGCCCGCATCCTTCAGAAGACCGATCTCGGTCATCTCGCCGCCCGCGAGACCCTTGGTCATCGCGGCCGAAGGAAAGACGTTGACGACGGCCGTCTCGCGCGCGGTGCGCATAACGAACTCGGCGATCGCCACATCGTCGATCACCGGATTCGTGTCCGGCATGGTGACGATCGAGGTGACGCCGCCGGATGCGGCCGCGAGCGAGGCCGTTCGGATCGTCTCCAGATGCTCACCGCCGGGCTCACCGATGAAGACACGCGCATCGACGAGCCCCGGCATCAGCGTCAGCCCGGATCCGTCGATGCGATCCGTGCCTTCCGGCGCGCCCTGGCCCGAAACCTCGGACCCGCAGGCGACGATCCGGCCGTCTTTGGCAAGGAGGCTGCCGGTCGCGTCGAGCCCGCGCGAGGGATCGACGATGCGGGCGCCCTCGACCAGGACCGGACGCATGGACCGGGGATCGTCGGCGAAGGGTCTCGAAGCGCCGGTCATCGGTTGTCTCCCGGCCAGCCGATCAGGGATTCAATGACGGCCATGCGCACCGCGACGCCCATTTCGACCTGTTCCTCGATGACGCTTTGCGGGCCGTCCGCCACGTCGGAGGCGATTTCGACGCCCCGGTTCATCGGGCCGGGATGCATCACGAGAGCATCGGGCCTGGCGTGTCTCAGCTTCTCGGCATCGAGCCCGAAATACCGGAAATATTCGCGCACCGAAGGCACGAATGCACCTTCCATGCGCTCGCGCTGAAGCCGCAGCATCATCACCACGTCCGCATCTTTCAGGCCGGCGCGCATGTCGTGCACGATTTCGACGCCCATCTGTTCGATCCCGCGTGGAAGCAGCGTCGAGGGAGCGACGACGCGTACGCGCGCGCCGAGTGCGTTGAGAAGCAGGATGTTGGAGCGCGCGACACGGGAATGCAGGACGTCACCGCAGATGACGACCGTCAACTGATGGAAGTCCGGACCCTTGTGCCGGCGGATGGTCAGTGCGTCGAGAAGGGCCTGGGTGGGATGCTCGTGCTGTCCGTCTCCGGCATTCACCACCGAGCAGGCGACCTTCTGGGACAGAAGAGCGACGGCACCGGCGGAATGGTGGCGCACGATCAGGATGTCCGGCTGCATGGCGTTCAGCGTCATCGCCGTGTCGATGAGCGTCTCGCCTTTCTTCACGGACGAATTGGCGACCGACATGTTCATCACGTCGGCGCCGAGCCGCTTGCCGGCGATCTCGAAGCTCGCCTGCGTGCGGGTGGATGCTTCGAAAAAGAGATTGATCTGCGTTCGGCCCTTCAGAACCGAGTTCTTCTTGTCCGGGCGCCGGCTGACGGCGACCGCATTTTCCGCCCTGTCGAGAAGATCGACGATCTCATGGGGTTTCAGCCCGTTGATGCCGAGCAGATGTCGGCGATCGGAAGCGCGTTCGAAGATGCTCATGAGACGGCGTCATTAGGCGAGGGGAACCGAAGTGGCAAGCGGCGCCGTTAAGGTTAACAGGAGGTAGCGCTTGCGTGCCATGCATCCCGAGCCGCAGAACTCCCGTTAACGCTTCGCTAACCATCGACGACGGGAGATCCGACATGCCGCGCACCGCCTCGACAGTCTGCCTCTGCGCATGGACGACATTTCTCATCGTCGGTGCATTCAGACTGCTGGCCGAAGCCCAGCTCTTCGGTGCCCTGCAGGACCGCATGAACGGCATTCTCGAACTCGTCCGCCAGGGCGACGCGCTCGGTGTCTCGGCCTCGTCCGCCGAAGTCTATGCCGTGCTTCTGATCGCCCTTGCGATCGTCCTGATGGGCGCCGTCATCCGCCTGAATTCCCAGTTCCGGTCCGCATCGATTGCGGGCGAGAGAGCGGCGATGGGCGCGCTCGCCGCGCTGTTCGCATTCTGGCTCTCTGCCACGGTTGCCGGATCTGAGGTGGCTCCGCTCTTCGGCTCCGGCACGGCGTTCTGCTTCGCGCTCGCCGCGACCTTCGGTGCGCTTCTCTTCGACCACGCCATGACGGCCGACGAGAGCGAGAGCGACGAGGCATTCGCGCAGGTGATGGCCGAGCTCGAACGGGCCCAGGCCCGCCACGAGGGCCGTGCCCATCGCCAGTTTGACGAACGGGGAGATTACTGAGGATGCGCAAGTTCTTTCTGTTCTGGGTCCTGCCCCTCGGCATCTTCTGGTCCTGGTTCTTCGCGGCGAGAGCCGATCTCGGGCTCGTCTTCTTCTCTCGAGACGTGTTCGACCGTTCCTTTGCGGTCTACGAGGCAGTCCTTGGCCTGACGGCGGACGAGGTGGCCTGGCTCATCGCCAAGGCGACGGTCGTCGACAGCCTCATCATTCTGGCGATCATCGCCTTCCGGCGCCGCAAGACGATTTCCGCCTATCTCAAGGCGCGGATGGCCGCACGCCGTGCGATCGCCCTCTCGCGCAGAGAGGCCGGCGTCTGACGCCAGAACAGGTCTACGGCGCGGAAGGCCGGCTCAGTCCTGCGCCCGGGCCCTGATCGCCTCGATCCGGTCGAGGGCGCCCTGCAGGATGACGGCGGCCGCGGCCGAATCGATGCGTTCGGCACGCTTCCTTCGCGACATGTCGACTTCCAGAAGATTGCGTTCGGCCGCAACGGTCGACAATCTCTCGTCCCAGAGCACGATCGGGCGTTCATCGATCGCGCCGTAGGACCGTGCGAAGGCGCGTGTCGCCTGCGCCCGCGGACCCGCGCTCCCGTCCATGTTGAGGGGCAGGCCGAGGACGATCGCGCTCACATCTTCGGCGTCGAGCATCGCCTTCAGCCGGACCGCGTCTTCGGTGAATTTCTTGCGTTTGAGGACGGGTCTCGGATTGGCGAAGGCGAAGGAGCGATCCGAGACGGCGATCCCGATCGTCTTCGTACCGAGGTCGAGGCCCGCGAGGGGGCGTCCGGAATTCAGGATGTCATCGCAGTCTTCGAGTGTGACGATCGGCATGGTCGCTCCCCTGGAATGGTTGCGGGTCGGCAGGAACGCGGCGGCGCGTTTTTGCGACGCGCCGGCCTCAAGTCTTGACCGATCGCTAGTCGCCCGCAGTTAGCGCTGCAAGCCCGGTTCCCGAGCCAGTCGGTGGGAATGCGGCGCACTTTCAGCGTTTCGGAAGGGACAACATTCGATGAAGATCACCTATTTCGGCCATTCGGCATTCAAGATCGAGACGGAGAAATCCGTCATCCTTCTCGACCCGTTCATCAGCGACAATCCGCATTTCGAGGGGGACGCGAAGGCGGCGACCGAAGGCGTGACGCATATCGTGCTGACTCACGGGCATTTCGACCATGTCGGTGACACGGTGGAGATCGCCAAGCGCACTGGCGCCCAGGTGGTCGCCACCTTCGAACTCGCCCAGTGGCTCGGCAACAAGGGCGTCGAGAACAGCCAGCCGGTCAACACGGGCGGAACCGCGAAGTTCGACGACTTCACCGTCACGCTGACCCAGGCCTTCCACTCCTCCGGGCACGTGGAGGAGGACGGCACGGTCACCTATCTCGGCCAGCCGAACGGTATCGTCCTCCACTTCGATAATGGCCCGACCGTCTATCACATGGGCGATACGGATATCTTCGGCGACATGGCGCTGATCGAGGAGCTCCATCAGCCGAAGATCGGGATCGTTCCGGTCGGCGACCGTCTGACAATGGGCGGCGCTGTCGCGGCCATCGCATGTCGCCGTTATTTCAACTTCGACACCGTGATCCCGGTCCATTACGGCACGCTGCCGATCCTCGACGAGAACCCGGATCGATTCGTCGAAGCCATGGAAGGCGAGAGCGCGAAGGTGAAGAACCCCAAGATCGGGGAGCCGTTCGAAGTCTGATCGTCCGCCAGGCAAAAAGATGCACGACGGCGGTGCGGATCTGCGATCCCGCACCGCCGTTGCACCTGTCCCGGTGCGTGGGTATAGCTCCCTGCGACAACCCGAGACGATATCGAACAGAGGGAAGGCAAGGCATGTCCGTCGACGCCGACACCGTCCGCCGCGTGGCAAGGCTCGCGCGCATCGCCGTTACCGAAGACGACGTTCCGGCCATGCAGAACGAGTTGAACGCCATTCTCGGCTTCGTCGAGCAGCTTTCCGAAGTGGACGTCTCGGGGGTCGAGCCGATGACTTCGGTGACCCCCATGGAGATGAAGAAGCGCGTGGACGGCGTGACGGAGGGCGATCGCGCCAGCGACATCGTCGCCAACGCCCCGCTGACCGAAGACAACTTCTTTCTGGTTCCGAAGGTGGTGGAGTAAGCTCCATGCCCTACGCCATCCGAGCAGAGCGCTTTTTGGGCGACGATGTTCGCGAACTCGCGATCAAGCTCGACGATGCGCTGACCTCGCTCGCGCCGCCTGAATACAACTTCGGGCTCGATTTCGACGAAATGACCCGCGCCGATGTGACCGTGTTCGTGTGCCGTGCGCGAAGCGGTGAGGCCGTTGCCATGGGGACCCTGAAGGACCACGGCAACGGGCTCGGCGAGGTCAAGCGCATGTTCACCGAGCCCGAGTTCCGGAAGCGTGGGCTTGCCCAGCGTATCCTTCGCGCGATCCTGAAACGCGCGGAAGCGACGGGCCTCTCCCGAATCGTCCTCGAAACCGGATCCCACGAGGATTACGGACCCGCCCGGACCCTTTACGAACGCATCGGCTTTCGCGAGTGCGGGCCGGTTCTCGATTATCCCGCATCCCCGCACAGCCGCTTTTACGAAAAGACCCTTTCAGCATGACCGATCTCACCGGCCTCACCATCGCTCAGGCGCGCGAAAAGCTGACGACGAAGCAGATCAGCGCCGTCGAACTGACCGAAGCCTATATCGGAGCGATCGAAGCCGCCAATTCGTCACTCAACGCCTATGTGGCGGTGACGCCGGACAAGGCGCGCGAGATGGCCAAGGCGTCCGATGCGAGGATCGCCGACGGAAATGCCGGGGCACTGGAAGGCATTCCGCTCGGCATCAAGGATCTCTTCGCGACCGAAGGCGTTCACACCCAGGCGGCCAGCCACATCCTCGACGGCTTCAAGCCGCGCTACGAATCCGCCGTCACGGCCAATCTCTGGGCCGATGGCGCCGTGATGCTCGGCAAGCTGAACATGGACGAGTTCGCCATGGGCTCGTCGAACGAGACCTCCCATTACGGACCCGTGAAGAGCCCCTGGCGCGCGACGGGATCGCACGAGGACCGGGTTCCCGGTGGTTCTTCCGGCGGGTCGGCTGCGGCCGTTGCAGCGCGCCTCTGCGCCGGGGCGACGGCGACCGATACCGGCGGCTCCATCCGCCAGCCGGCCGCCCTGACGGGCACGGTCGGAATCAAGCCCACATATGGGCGCTGCTCGCGCTGGGGTATCGCGGCATTCGCCTCCTCCCTCGATCAGGCCGGACCGATCGCCCGTGATGTGCGAGACTGTGCGATCCTCTTGAAATCGATGGCTTCCACCGATGCGAGGGACACCACCTCGGTCGACCGGGAGGTTCCGGACTACGAAGCCTCCGTCGGGCGCTCGGTCAAGGGTCTGCGAATCGGCATTCCGAAGGAATACCGGATGGACGGCATGCCCGCCGAGATCGAGACGCTCTGGCAGCAGGGCATCGAATGGCTGCGCGATGCGGGCGCCGAAATCGTCGACGTATCGCTTCCCCATACGAAATACGCCCTGCCGGCCTATTACATCGTCGCCCCGGCGGAAGCCTCGTCCAATCTCGCGCGATATGACGGCGTCAGGTACGGATTGCGGGTGCCGGGCGGCAATCTGGCCGAGATGTACGAGAACACGCGGGCCGAGGGTTTCGGGCGCGAGGTCAAGCGCCGGATCATGATCGGCACCTATGTGCTTTCGGCCGGTTATTACGACGCCTACTATCTTCAGGCGCAGAAGGTGCGCACGCTGATCAAGCGTGACTTCGAAACCGTCTATGCGGACGGCATCGACGCCTTGCTGACCCCGGCGACGCCGTCGGCGGCCTTCGCGATCGGAGATCAGGAGATGAACTCCGATCCGGTCAAGATGTACCTCAACGACGTCTTCACGGTCACCGTGAACATGGCGGGACTGCCCGGACTTGCGGTGCCGGCCGGGCTATCGGGCGAAGGACTTCCTCTCGGCCTCCAACTGATCGGTCGTCCCTTCGACGAGGAGACTCTCTTCGCCGCAGGTTCGGTGATCGAGAAGGCCGCCGGAAGCTTCGCCCCGGCGCGGTGGTGGTAGGAGCGATCGAGGTGAGCGAGGATCGACGCACGCCGGAAGACTGCCGGTCCATGTCCGAACTGCGCGCAGAGATCGACCGCGTCGACGCGCAGCTCTTCGATCTCTTCGCCGAGCGCATGGGCTATATCCGCCGGGCCGCCGCCATCAAGGAGCCTGCCGGAATTCCGGCCGACGTTCCTGAGCGGGTTCGGGAAGTGGTGGCCAACGCGCAGAGGCGGGCGCAGGAACGCGGCCTCGACCCGGATCTCTTCGGCGAGTTCTGGCAGAGGCTCGTCGCCCATGCGATCGCGACCGAGGAAGCGATCCTGAAGCCGGGCGAGCGCTGAGACGGGAACCGAAGGTTCGCAGAAGAAAAGCCTCTCCCGGCGCTCCGACTGCCGGGCTATTGGGCACTCGGGAGACGATGTCCGGCAGAGCCGGTCACATCCCTTTCATCAGGTTTCGGTCTTCGCTCGCTTGAATTGGCGAACGCCTCCACGACATTTTCTGAAGAAGGCGGCCGTTCGGTTTGCAAATCGTCGAGGCATCGGGGCGAATTGCCCGGCATCGAGGGTGTAAGCCTTATCTGTTCCGCCGCCTTCCTTCGAATTCGAAACGGGAGGAACGGCTATGGAAACGAGACTGACGACGGCAATCGAGGCGATCGAAGCCGGAGACTGGGACAAGGCGCACGAGATCGTCCAGGCGGACTGCTCGCGAGAGGCGGCATGGATCCATGCCCATCTCCACCGGATCGAGGGCGATCAGACCAATGCGAACTACTGGTACAACCGCGCCAATCGCCCGAAGAATTTCGGGACGATCGAAGAGGAACGCGCCGAGATCAAACGGGGCCTGTCCAACTGATCCTTCTGCGACCTGACGGTCATCGTAGATGTCCCGTTCGGCGTTCGATCCACGCCGAACGGGCACTCGGATCTACGACATCCGAATGAAACCCGTGCGAACAAGCCCGCGAAGCCCAGCGACGTGGCGGGGAGGGAACGTCGTTCGACCGCTTCGCGCCTCGGTCGATTCGGCAAGCGATCCGTCCGCCGGATGCGGCGAGCGCGATTTGGGCTGCCGGTCGACCACTGTACCTCCTTGAGCGAGCGTCGGCTTCCTCGCGTCGTCGTCGAGATCGAGTCGCTCTCCATGTTCGATCATAGCATTCGCATTGAATGCGGAGCGCTTGCCTGCTCATCTTTGATTCGCGCCGCCATCCGGCGTCGGATCGAACGGAATCCGGCTCGGATCCTCGATCCTTCTCGGTCGAAAAAGCCCCGAAATGAGGCAATGACGACCTATCCGCGCTCCGAACATCTACCTGAGATAGATGGGGGTATCGGTCGGCGAGCGAGGCCTTCGAGCGGGCTTGCTCCGTCGTGGAACCTGTCCTAGGCTTCATCTTGACGGCGGTTTGGGAGGCTCGCTGTCGACTCATGGTAAAAACGCTTCCATGCCTGACGGCAGTCACTCCCGGGCGTCCCGCCCGGGCGTTCGCGCCTGTCGGGCTATCGGGAAGGGGGCCGGGTCGATGCACGTTCGGGAGACGTGTTCTCCGTCGCAACAAGTGGGAGGAAGAAATGACAGATATCGAAAAGAAGGCCGTGGATCGGCGCTCGTTCCTGAAGAAGGGCGTGATCGGAGGCTCCGCGCTCGCAGCTTCGACGCTCGCCGCGCCGGCCGTGCTCGCGCAGGCACCCCTTACCATCAAGATGCAGACCTCGTGGCCGGCATCCGATATCTGGCAGGTCATGGCGCAGCAATATGCTGACCGCGTCGAAGCGATGTCCGGTGGGCGACTGAAGATCGACCTGCTTCCGGCCGGTGCCGTCGTCGGCGCCTTCCAGGTGGTCGACGCCGTCTCCGACGGCGTTCTCGATGCCGCTCATTCGGTTTCGGCCTACTGGTACGGCAAGAACAAGGCTGCATCCCTGTTCGGAACCGGTCCGGTCTTCGGCGGTAACCCGACCACGATGCTGGCCTGGTTCTACGAAGGCGGCGGCCGCGAATTCTATCGTCGCCTCACGCAGGATCAGATGGGGCTCAACATCGTCGGGCTTCTCGGCTTCCCGATGCCGCCCCAGCCCTTCGGATGGTTCACCAAGCCGATCGAGAACGTCTCCCAGATCAGTGGCCTGAAATACCGCACCGTCGGTCTGGCGGCCGATCTGATGCAGTCGATGGGAATGAGCGTGACGCAGCTTCCGGGCGGCGAAATCGTCCCGGCCATGGAGCGCGGCGTCATCGATGCCTTCGAGTTCAACAACCCGTCCTCCGACCGTCGCTTCGGCGCGCAGGACGTGGCGCTGAACTACTATCTCGGCTCCTATCACCAGGCGTCCGAGGCCTTCGAATTCCTGTTCAACCAGGACTTCCTGGAGGATCTCGACGACGACCTGCGGGCGATCGTGGAATATTCGGTCGAGGCTGCCTCGACGAAGAACACCAACTACGCCCTCGACAACTACTCCGCCGATCTCGCCAAGCTGCGTGACGAGGATGGCGTGAACATCCGCGAGACGCCGTCCGACATCCTGCAGGCCCAGCTGGAGGCCTGGAAGGAGATGATCGTGGAGCTGGAAAAGGATGCCTTCATGAAGGAGATCCTGGACAGCCAGCGGCAGTTCGTGGAACGCGTCACCTATTACGAGCTCGTCAACACGCCGAGCTACCGGCAGGCCTACGAGTTCTTCTTCCCCGGAAAGCTGCCCCAGCAGGGCTGATGACGGCCGAGGCATGGCTCCTCTCGTCGAAAGTGCGTCGCCGGGCCCTTAAGCCCGGCGGAGCCTGATGGGAAAGGTCTCGCGGCGCCGGCGGCAAGTTCCTGCAGGATGAGACGTCGCTGTCTTTCGAGCCTGGCGCAGGTCTCAATGGCATCGCTGTATCGCCGGTTTCCATTCGCTGGTCCGCAGGCACCCATTCCAAGAAGCTGAGGCATCGCGTGCCGGATCCTTGTTCTGCGCGATGCCTCGATCCCGAGCCCGGAAGGGCAGGCGGACCTGCCTGCTTCCTCGTCCGGACCCTGTCTCCAACGGAACGTTCCCCATGCTGGCATTCATTCGATTTGCCGATGCGCTCTCCGCCGCCTTCGGCAAGGCGTTCGCTTGGCTCATCATCCTGATGACGTTCGGAACGAGCTACGAGGTGGTCGTGCGCTACCTGCTCAACGCGCCGACGCCGTGGGCCTACGACATTTCCTACATCATGTACGGTACGCTGTTCATGATGGGCGGTGCCTACACGCTCTCGCGATCCGGCCATGTGCGCGGCGACTTTCTCTATCGCCTCTGGAGCGAGCGCACCCAGGCCGCGGTCGACTTCGTCCTCTACATCTTCTTCTTCTTCCCCGGCGTCACGGCGCTCATCTTCGCCGGTTGGAAATATTCCGAGCGATCCTGGCGATACGGCGAAGTCAGCGTCAACAGCCCCGCCGGCATCCCGATCTTCCAGTTCAAGGCGGTTCTTATCGCCGCAGGCATTCTCCTCTTCGTTCAGGGGCTCGCGGAGATGTGCCGCGCGATCCAGTGCATCCGCGACGGATACTGGACCCGGCCGGAAGAGGACGTTCAGGAAACCGAGGATGCCATTCTCAACGAGGCATCGAAAGTCGAAGGCGATTCGCATCCATGACCGACCCGCAGCTTGCCCTGACGATGCTGGCCCTGTTCATCGTCCTGGTGTTTCTCGGCTTCCCGATCGCCTTCACACTCATGGCCATGGGCATCGGCTTCGGCTACTACGCCTATTTCGACGGCTCGCGCATGTGGCGCGCCTTCGAGCGTCTCGACGAGACCGCCTCCAGCTGGGATAGCTGGTCGCTCTGGTTCGAAGGCTTCATGAACAACCGGATCTTCGATCTGTTCGTGAACCAGACCTATACCGTGATGGCGAACGAGGTGCTGACAGCAGTGCCCCTGTTCCTCTTCATGGGCTACGTCGTCGAACGTGCGAACATCGTCGATCGTCTCTTCTCCACCCTCAACATCGCCTCGAAGAACATTCCTGGATCCATGGGCGTCGCGGCGCTCGTGACCTGCGCGCTCTTCGCGACGGCGACCGGTATCGTCGGCGCCGTCGTGACGCTGATGGGCCTCCTCGCGCTGCCGGCGATGCTGAAGGCCCGTTACGATCCCTCCTTCGCAGCCGGCATCATCTGCGCTGGCGGAACGCTCGGCATCCTGATCCCGCCCTCGATCATGCTGATCGTCTATGCGGCGGCCTCGGGTGTCTCGATCGTGCAGCTCTATGCGGGAGCGATGATCCCCGGTCTCATCCTGGTCGCCCTCTACATCGTCTATGTGGTCACGCGCTCCATCCTTCAGCCTTCGGTCGCCCCGCGTCCGACCAAGGAGGAGGTGCCGGACGTGCCCATGGGCAAGCTCCTTTGGATGATCGTCACGTCCTTCCTGCCGCTCGCCTTCCTCATTCTGGCGGTGCTCGGTTCGATCCTCGGCGGCTACGCGACGCCGACGGAAGCGGCCGCGATCGGTGCGCTCGGCGGCCTGCTTCTCGCCGTCGCCTATCGCGCCCTGACCTTCCAGCGCCTGAGGGAGTCGGTCTATCTGACCGTCCGCACGACGGCGATGGTCTGCTGGCTCTTCGTCGGCTCCTACACCTTCTCGGCCGTGTTCTCCTATCTCGGCGGCGAACACATCATCTCCGAGTTCGTCCAGAGCCTCGACATCACGCCGCTGCAGTTCCTGATCCTCGCCCAGCTGATCATCTTCCTGCTCGGCTGGCCGCTCGAATGGTCGGAGATTATCATCATCTTCGTGCCGATCTTCCTGCCGCTTCTCGCGATCTTCGACATCGATCCGTTGTTCTTCGGTGTCCTCGTCGCCCTCAACCTCCAGACCTCCTTCCTCACCCCGCCCATGGCGATGTCGGCCTACTATCTGAAGGGCATCGCGCCTCCCTCGGTGAAGCTGACCGATATCTTCAAGGGCATCCTCCCGTTCCTCGCAATGGTCTTCATTGCCATGATCGTGGTCTATGTCGTCCCGCAATCGGTCTTCTTCCTGCCCGAATACTTCTACGGACGCTGAGGACAGAACGCAGCGATGGTGACGGTGACCGGCAATCTGGATCTGCCCTTCCTCATTCGAAGGGAGCGGCTTGCGGCAGGCAGCCTGAGAGCGTCCGAGATCTGCGAGGAGGTGATCTCCCGGGTTCGGCCCTATCGGTCGGATCGCCCGGGCCTTGCCTGGATGGACGAGGACTTCGCGCGACGGGTGGCGCTCAGCCGCGACAACTACCGCAAGCAGGGCCGCCCGCTCGGCGCCCTGCACGGGGTGCCCGTCCTCGTGGACGACAGCTTCGACATGGCGCGCGTTCCCATGTCGCGCGGTCTCGAAGCGCTCGAGGGCGCACTCAGCGAGCGTGACGCGACGGCGGTTGCCCGCCTGCGCGCCGATGGCGCCCAGCTCTTCGCCAAATCGGCGATCCCGACACTTCGGATCGGGGAGGGCGAGGACGCCGCGCCCGAGATTGTCGGTGCCGGAGCGTTCCCGCTCGGGCTCTCGATCGATGCCAGAGGCGAGGTGCTCCGGGCGGCATCGAAGGCGGGAGCCGTCGCCTATCGTCCGAGCGTCGGCCTCGTGCCGAAGAGCGGGGTGCTCGACATATCGCCGAGCCTCGACAACGTCACTCTCCTCGCGCGCGAACTCTCCGGGCTCGCCTATCTGACGGATGCCCTGACCGGCTATGACGCGGCCGATGCGGCAAGCGAACCGCGCCCGAGCCCGAAGCTCGGCTCGGCGATCGAAAGCCCGCCGAGGATGCCGCCGGTCATCGGGTTCCTGAACGACAGCCGCGCGACGGCGCGTGCAGCGGTGGACGAACTCGTCGCCGTGCTCGGTGACAAGGCCTTCGCGACGGATACACCTGCGCTCTTCGAAGAAGCCTCGGCGCAGAGTGAGCGGATCGTCAGGGTCGAGGGCGCCAAATGCCTGAAGCCGTTCAAGCGCCGGTTCGGTGACCGCCTGCCCGCCGATATCGGCCGATGGATATCGGAAGGCGAGGCGATCGGCGGCGTCGATTACCTGCGCGCGCTCGACTGGATTCCCGTCCTGCGCTCCGGGATGAACGAGATGTTCGAGCGCTGCACGCTGGCGGCCATGCTCGGCCCGATCGAGGGAGAGCCGGCAACGGCGCCGGCGGAGGTTCTCGCAGCCTTTCTCGGGCTTCCGGTCCTCACGCTTCCGCTGCTCCAGTCGCCGGACGGCATGCCCCTGGGCGTGATGCTGATCGCCAGACGCGGCGAGGATGCCCGCCTGTTCCAAACAGCCGCCTGGCTGACGACGACATTGAACGGAGACGAATGATGAGCCTCGAGAAGATTCTGGCGATCGTCGCCTTCGCCATTCTCTGCTTCTATCTGTCGTTCCTGATCCGCTATGTCCCGCGGCTCGATCTCGGGGTTGTGCTGGCCATTACGGTTGTGCTCGCGGGATACGACCTTCTCTTTCACAGGACGCCGCGCTGACGCCTCTCGCAATCGCGCTCGGAACGGGTCGAAACGCAGGCGAGGCATTCTCGAATGCCTCGCACCATCGTGCGGCGTTGCCCATTCCGGTGTTGGGGAAATCGCCCTCAGGCGGCAGTTGACCGATCGAGATCCGGGCGCGGGGTCTCGAATGTCCTTCGATGCTCGCCCTCCGACATTCCTCATCAAGCTGGCCGACATCCCGGTCGGAGGGCCGCCGGCTCTCCTATCGCAAGCTCAGCCCTTCACTTCGTCATAGGCCGAGAGCGCACGCTCGCGTGCCTTGCCGTGATCGACCATCGGTTTGGGGTAAGTCTCGCCGAGTTTCACTCCGGCCTTCTCGAGAACGTCGTCGCCCGCTTCCCATGGGGCATGGATGTGCTTGTCCGGCATATCCTTCAGTTCGGGAACGAAGCGGCGGATATAGTCGCCCCCCTTGTCGAAACGCTGGCTCTGGGTGATCGGATTGAAGATCCTGAAGAAGGGTTGGGCGTCCGCGCCGGCGCCGCCGATCCACTGCCATTGTGCGGTGTTCGAAGCGATGTCCCCGTCCACCAGCGTGTCCCAGAACCAGCGCTCGCCCTCCCGCCAGTCGATGAGGAGATCGCGGGTGAGGAACGAGCCGACGATCATGCGCACGCGGTTGTGCATCCAGCCGGTCTCCCAGAGCTGGCGCATTCCGGCATCGACGATCGGATATCCGGTCGCGCCCTTCTGCCAGGCCTTCAGTTCCGATTTCGAGGAACGCCAGGAGAAGCCGTCGAACCGATCGTTGAAGTTCTTCTCTGCGAGCGCGCCGAAATGGAAGAGGAGGTGATAGTTGAAATCCCGCCAGACGAGTTCCTGAAGAAACGTCTTGATGGCCTCGTCCGGAATGGTCTTGCGCCGATCGGCATAGGTGCGCGCCGTATGCCAGAGCCGGTAGGGAGAAATTTCCCCCCAGCGTAGATGCGGCGACATGCGCGACGTCTCGTCCGCGAAGGGGCGTTCGCGGCCATTGTGGTAGTCTTCGAGAAGGTCGTCGCAGAACGTCTTGAACCGCTTTTGTGCCGCCTTTTCCCCGGGCGTCCACATGGCATCGAAGCCGCCCGACCAGTCCGGTTTCGTCGGAAGCAGGTTCCAGTCGGCAAGCTCGTCCGACTTCGGAAAGTTCGATGGCTGCTTGAGTCCGTTGGGTGCGTCCATGGGATCGCGCGGCCCCGGTTCGGAGATCTTGCGCCAGAAGGGCGTATAGACCTTGTAGTAGCCGCCGGAGGTCGTCTCCACGGCTTCGGGGTCGTGCAGGAGATTCGCCGTGAACCGTTCGACGGAGACATCCTCCCCGAGCTGCGCCTCCACCTCGTCGTCGATCGCCCGCGAGGCCTCGTCGTAGCGCCGGTTGAAGAACAGGGCGGTGGCGCCGGTCTGCTTCACGACGTCGACGACCTCGTTGGCCGATTTGCCACGGCGCAGCGTGAGCTCGGATCCCTTGCCGCGAAGCGAGTGGGCGAAGGCTTCCAGCGAATGATGCAACCACCACTTATGGGCCCCGCCGAGGGGCCGAATGCCGTCCGACTCCTCGTCCAGAACCACGAGGGGGATCACGGGCCTGTCCGTCTCTGCCGCGAGCGCGAGAGCCGGATTGTCGTCGAGCCGCAGATCGTTCCGCAGCCAGACGACAATGGGGCCGTCGTCTTTTTGCGCACTCTCGCTTTTGGGTGCCGTCTCGCGTGCCATGCTCTGCCGTCCGATCGTTATACCAGTTTCGATCTGGCTATCTGTGCCGGAAGGCTCGGGAAGGAAGCGGTCGCGCGTTCGATCGTCGTGATGGGTGGGGGCGCAGGTCAGTCGGCCGAAGCGGGTCACACTCGATTGGCGTCACGACTTGGATAGTTATTGAACTGCGTTTCAGGCGCAATCGAACTCTGGACATACCCCTGCAGGAACTCGGCATTCGCCTTGATGAGTTCGAATTCACCACGATTCTCGCTTAGGAGTTCAGGCTGTTACCGTAGATACGGAATACGCGCTCTCGGGGCGGGAAACGGTCGATCTTTTTGGAAAAAAATGGCTCCCCGGGCCGGATTCGAACCAGCGACCGATCGATTAACAGTCGAGTGCTCTACCACTGAGCTACCGGGGAACGCTCCGCGTCGTCGCGCTTGGCAACGATGTCTGCGTTGAGCGAGCCTATAGCAAACGGCTGGGCGATTTGCCAAGCGTTCGGGGCGGAAAAAATCGGGAGAGGACAGAAAAAGCTTCGGAGCAGGGCTATGGCGAACTCTTCTCGCCTTTGAGCGTTGCTAGGGTCAGACAGATGAGAACCGACAATGATCATGAACCGCCGATCCCGGCCGATCCCAACCGAAGACATCCACGCCTACGAACGCCAATCGCTCACCCCGCCGCCCACGAGACGCTCGGAAGAGACGTTGCAACGCAGGTCGAACACCATCAACCTCTTCGGGCGAAAGTTCAAACTGCCGGGAAACCGGTGGATGCGGATGACCGTGGGCATTCTTCTGATCCTCGGCGGATGCCTCGCCATCCTGCCCGTCTTCGGGCTGTGGATGATCCCGCTGGGTCTGGTGGTCCTGTCGATCGACCTGCCGCGTGTGCGGCGCCTGCGACGGCGATCTGAGGTGTGGACCATGCGTCGCTACAGGCGCTGGCAACAGCGGCGTCATCCGGCGTGACGAAGCTCCCACCACCGGCGCCAAGGAGCGACGGGTTCGTCGCGGCGGTCTTGTTTTCGGAGCGGGCGCTCTGACTGGATGACGACGAAAAATGGCAGGCGATCTGCGACCGCCTGCCATTCGATTATGCAGAGAGCATTTCGGTGGGCGGAAGCCGCCCCTCAACCCTTGCCGGTCAGTTCCCTGGCCGCGCTGAGCACTGCCTCGGCGTGGCCGGGCACCTTCACCTTCGGCCAGAGGCGGGCAACGGTCCCTTTGTCGTCGACGAGAACGGTCGTGCGCTCGACGCCCATATAGGTCTTTCCGTACATCGACTTTTCGACCCAGACGCCGCAAGCCTCGAGAAACGTCTTCTCCTCGTCCGAGAGCAGCCGGACGTCGAGATCGTGCTTCTCCTTGAACTTCACGTGCTTCTTCACGGGATCCGGCGAGATGCCGAGAACGGCGACGCCGATCGCGTCGAATTCGCTCTTCATCGCCGTGAAGGCGACGGCCTCGGAGGTGCAGCCCGACGTGTCGTCCTTCGGATAGAAGTAGAGAACGAAGGGCGATCCCTTGAGGTCGGCGAGCGAGACGGGTGTGCCGCTCTCATCGGGCAGCGAAAAATCCGGAAGAGCGGAGCCTTCGGTCAACGACATGTCGTTCCTTCCTTGTGTTTCGAAGCCGTCAGACCGGCTTCACGAGCGTATGCTTCTTGCGTCCGACGGACAGCTTGATGGAGCCGTCTCGCAGGAAGCTCCCGTCGAGCGCCAGGCGTTCGTCGGTCACGGCCACGTCGTTGACCCGAACGGCGCCGCCCTTGATGTGGCGGCGCGCTTCGCCGTTCGAGCCGGCCAGACCTGCCGTTACGAGGATGGAGAGAATGCCCGTTCCGGCCTGAAGTTCCGCCTCCGGCATGGTGATCGTCGGCAGCGTATCCACGGCGATCCCTTCTTCGAAGGTCTGGCGTGCCGTCTCGGCGGCCTCCTCGGCCGTGGCGCGGCCGTGGAGCATTGCAGTCACCTCGGTCGCGAGCACCTTCTTGGCATCGTTGATCTCCGAACCGTCCAAGGCCGCGAGCCGCGCGATCTCACCCATC
This sequence comes from Fulvimarina endophytica, assembly GCF_003403015.1. Lineage (GTDB taxonomy): Bacteria > Pseudomonadota > Alphaproteobacteria > Rhizobiales > Rhizobiaceae > Fulvimarina > Fulvimarina endophytica. The sequence continues at coordinate 642,742 of NZ_QURL01000001.1, read as the reverse complement.
GGCAGGGTGGTGTAGAGCTTGAGGAAGCGTTCGACGTCCGCATCCTCGGTGTTGCGCCAGAACTGCCAGAATTCGTAGGGGCTCTTCATGTCCGGGTTGAGCCATATCGCGCCATCGGCGGTCTTGCCCATCTTCGCGCCGGAGGCCGTCGTCAGCAGAGGAGAGGTGAGTGCGAAGAGTTCGGCTCCCTCCATGCGGCGGCCGAGATCGATGCCGTTGACGATATTGCCCCACTGGTCCGAGCCGCCCATCTGCAGCCGGCAGCCGTAGCGCTTGTGGAGTTCGACATAATCGTAGGCCTGCAGGATCATGTAGTTGAATTCGAGGAAGGACAGGGACTGCTCGCGGTCGAGCCGCAGCTTCACCGAATCGAAGGACAGCATCCGGTTGACCGAGAAGTGCCGGCCGACATCGCGCAGGAACGCCACGTAATTGATGTCCAGCAACCAATCGGCATTGTTGACCATCATGCCGTCGTTCGGCCCGTCTCCGAGGGAGATGTAGTTCTCGAAGCCGCGCCGGATGCCGGCAAGGTTCTCCTCGATCGTCTCCAGTGTGTTGAGCTTGCGCGCCTCGTCCTTGAACGAGGGATCGCCGATCATGCCGGTGCCGCCGCCCATGAGCGCGATCGGCCGGTGGCCGGTCTTCTGCATCCAGTGGAGCATCATGATCTGCATCAGCGAGCCGACATGCAGGCTCTTGGCCGTCGGGTCGAAACCGATATAGCCGGTGACGGTCTCGGTGCGGAACAGATCGTCGAGACGCTTGTCGTCCGATGTCTGATGGATGAAGCCACGCTCGCTCAGCGTGTGAAGGAAATCCGACCGGAACCCGCTCATGGTCCTGAACCCTTGCTGTCTTTTCCCACCCGACTTGCCTCCGGGTGTCGTTTGATGAAGGCTCGTTTACCAGCCTTGCGGCTGATTGCCAGAGGCGGAGTGGATTTTGACTGGACGGAAGATAGACGATCGGGACCGGCGATACGCGATCGGCCTGATGAGTGGTACATCGCTCGACGGCATCGACGTCGCTTTGATCGAGACCGATGGCGAGGGCGAGGTGAAGCGAGGCCCTTCGCGGACCTATCCCTACGATCATGCCTCCAAGGCCCGGCTCGAACAGGCGCTCGAACTCGGCAAGACCCTGGCGGACCGCATGGCCCGGCCCCAAAATCTTGCCGAAATCGAGACCATGCTCACGGAGCGCCATGGGGAGGTCGTCGAACGGTTCCTGTCGGAGATTTCCGTGAAGCCCGGAGAGATCGCATGCGTCGGGTTTCACGGCCAGACCATTCTGCACAGGCCGAGTGATGCCCTGACGGTGCAGATCGGTGATGGCGTGGGGCTCGCCCGCAGGCTCGGCCTGCCGGTCGTCTGGGACATGCGGGCCCGGGACATGGAAGCGGGCGGGCAGGGCGCGCCTCTGGTGCCGGCCTATCATCGTGCCCTGGCCGCCAACCTGCCGCCCGAATTCGACATGCGTCCCGTGGTCTTCGTCAATATCGGCGGCATTTCGAACGTCACCTATATCGATGGCGAGGCCGATCCGATCGCTTTCGATTGCGGTCCGGGCAATGCGCTGCTCGACCAGTGGCTCCAGCGCGAGGCTGGTATTCCCTTCGATCAGAATGGCCGGATCGCGGGCGAGGGCGCGGTGATCGAGGATCTCGCCGCGCGCTATCTGGATTCGACCTTCTTCTCCAAAAGCCTGCCGAAGTCCTTGGACAAATTCGATTTTCCCGTACCCGACGGTGATGCGGGAGAGCTTTCCGACGTGGCGCGGACGCTATGCCATGTGACGGCGGTTGGGATTGCGCGGGCACGCGAACACATGCCGCGGGAGCCGCGACTTTGGATCGTCGCCGGAGGCGGGCGGCGCCATCCCTCGATCCTCGCCGATCTCGCCGATGCCGTCGGCGAAGAGGCCAATGTGGCGCTGGCGGAGGATTGCGGATTCGACGGGGATGCGATGGAGGCCGAGGCCTGGGCCTATCTTGCCGTGCGCGCGATGCGTGGATTGCCGCTGACCTTTCCGACGACGACCGGTTGCCGGGAAGCGGTGAGCGGCGGCGTAATTTCCCGGCCCGATGCGGGCGTGGAACGAAGCGCGAGTGTCAGGCCGGCGTGAACGCCGCCGCGAAGGTCAGCCGGCCTTCGGGAGCGTCGCCGTAGAAGACGATCCGTTGGACATAGCTCGGATCGATCCCCGGATAAGTCAGCCGTCCATCGCTGAGGAAGCCGAAACTTGCAAAATTGGCCGGGTCGCCGACGAGCGCGCATCCGGCGGCGCCCGAGGCCCGGAGCCGATCGAGCCCGCTTGCGACCAGCTCGGAACCAATGCCTTCCCTCTGACGGTCCGGATGCACCGAAATCGGGCCGAGCCCGAACCACGGACCCGCCGCATCCTCAATCGTCACGGCCGAGAAGGCCACATGGCCGAGGATGGATCCACCGCTCTCGGCGAGAATGGAGAGCGCGAGCATCCCGTCCGCGCGCAGGCGATCGACGATCGCCGGCTCGGTGCCATCGCTGTAGGCGACATCCTCGAATGCGAGGCGAACCAGATCCGCGATCGCGCCTTCGTCTCCGCTTCGCTCGTCGCGAAGCGCATAAGCGTCACCGAAGGCGCTTCAGCTTCGGGTCCGAGAGCTCGCCTGCGAGGCGCTGATCGAGATATTCGGAACAATGGCCGATCAGGGCGTCGGTCTGGTCGGTGAAGAAGTGGTTCGCCCCTTCCATCGTCTTCTGGGTGATGACGATGCCCTTCTGGCTCTTCAGCTTGTCGACGAGGACCTGAACGTCCTTCGGCGGTGCGACCCGGTCCTTCTCGCCGTGAATGATGAGGCCGGACGAGGGGCAGGGGGCGAGGAAGGCGAAGTCGTAGGTATTGGGTTGCGGAGCGACGGAAAAGAACCCCTCGATCTCGGGACGGCGCATCAGAAGCTGCATGCCGATCCAGGCGCCGAAGGAGTAGCCGGCGACCCAGGTCTCCTTCGAATCGGGGTGGATGCTCTGGATCCAGTCGAGCGCGGCGGCGGCATCGGACAATTCGCCCGAGCCGTGATCGAACTCGCCCTGGCTCCGGCCGATGCCACGGAAGTTGAAGCGCAGCGTCGTGAAGCCGCGTTCCACGAACATATAGAAGAGCTGGTAGACGATCTGGTTGTTCATCGTCCCGCCGAAACGCGGATGCGGATGAAGAACGATGGCGATCGGCGCGTTCTTTTCCTTCGCCGGCTGATAGCGCCCTTCGAGGCGTCCGGCGGGTCCGGTGAAAATGACTTCCGGCATAGGGTTCCGTTTCCAATGTCTCGAACGAGGCGAACACGTCTCACGCGTCTTGACGCGAAGCATCCGGCTTCATACTCTTCAGTTTAGAAGAATTCCAAACTGAATGATGGTTTCGGTCCATCTAGTCTGTTACAGACTTTCAGATCAAGAAATTTGCGTGTTCGAAGAGGCGGATACGCAGTACCGACAGGGAGTGCATGGCCGTCTCGCCGTCTCGGATCTACCTTGATTACAACGCGTCGGCTCCATTGCGGGCCGAGGCGAGAGAGGCGCTCGTCGCGGCATTGTCCGCAGCCAATCCCTCTTCCGTGCACCGGGAAGGCCGCGAGGCGAGGGCGCTGGTGGAGGATGCGAGGCGGTCCGTGGCCGATCTCGTCGGGGCAAATCCCGGTGAAGTCACGTTTACGAGCGGCGCCAGCGAATCGGCGAACATGGCCTTGTCGTCCGCCTGGCTCGTCTCAGGCAGCAGCGTGGATCACGGGGCGCTCGCGGTGCTCGAGACCGATCATGCCGCGTTTCTGGAAGGCGGCCGTTTCGATGCCGGCGAGGTGACGCGGCTTCGGGTCGATGCAAACGGCGTTCTCGATCCGGAAAGTCTCGCGGACTGGATCGATGGATTGGGCGGGCGGCGCGGCCTTCTCGCCGTCGATCTCGCCAATTCCGAGACGGGGACGCTTCAGGACATCGAACAGATCGCGAGGCAGATCGAGGGACGGAACGTCACCCTCGTCGTCGATGCGGCTCAGTGCGCGGGGCGCATTCCCCTCGACTTCGCGAGGGTCCCGGCCGATGCGATGATCCTCTCCGCGCACAAGCTGGGCGGGCCGAAGGGGATCGGCGCGATCGTCCTGAAATCGACGTCGACGCGGCCCTACCCGCTGATTCGCGGCGGCGGACAGGAAAAGGGGCGCCGCTCGGGCACCGAAGCCGTCGCCGAGATCGCGGGCTTCGGCGCGGCTGCGCGGGGCTGTCTGTTCGATCTGCGCAATGACGACGGACGCATGGTGCGGCTACGCGACGCGCTCGATGCGGCGGTCACCGAGGCATCGCCGCGCACGAAAGTGCTCGGAGACGGTGCGCGCCGCCTGCCGAATACCAGCGCCTATCTGACTCCGGGGCTGAAGAGCGAGACCGCGCAGATCGCGATCGATCTTGCGGGGATCGCGGTCTCGGCGGGTTCGGCCTGCTCCTCGGGAAAAGTGGGGCGCAGTCACGTCGTGGAAGCGATGGTTCGTGCCGGTCTCGACGTCGATGCCGCAGACGGCGCATTGCGCGTCAGTTTCGGCTTCGAGACGAGCGAGGCGGAGCTCATGCGCTTTGCAACGGAATATACCCGTCTCGCATTGCGCGTGGGCGGCGAAGGCGGATATGCGGAGCGCGCCGCATAGACGTGACGTTTCGCATTATGTTTTGCGAATGGTGGCCCTCAAACACGCAGGCCATCGTTCCTATCTCGTCCATATACCGAACTGGAGCGATCCGGTATGGGCACGGGAAACGAGCATGAAGCCGGTGGGTCTTGCGATCTGCCGGACCAGGGCATGCACCGAGTTTGAAAGAGAAGTGAACGCGGCCGGGGCGGTGAACGCCGCGACTGCGTTATGACCGTCCCCGGGTTTTGACCCCGGAGAGTATGGAGATTGATATGCCGGCCGTTCAGGAAACGATCGACAGCGTCGCGAAGATCGACGTCGACCAGTACAAGTATGGTTTCGAGACGTTGATCGAGATGGATGTTGCGCCCAAGGGGCTCAACGAAGACATCATCAAGCTGATCTCGACCAAGAAGAACGAGCCCGAATGGATGCTCGACTGGCGCCTCAAGGCGTTCGAGCGGTGGAAGACGATGGAGAGCCCGGACTGGGCGCGTCTCGACTATCCGCCGATCGATTTCCAGGACATCCACTACTACGCGGCGCCGAAATCCATGTCGGGCCCGGCCTCGCTCGACGAAGTCGATCCGGAGATCCTGCGCACCTACGAAAAGCTGGGCATTCCGCTGAAGGAGCAGGAAATCCTCGCCGGCGTGCGCAAGCCGGACGAGCCGAGCGAGTTCGACGACGACTCCGGCACGCCGCCGGCGGGCCAGGACGGCAGGCCGCGCGTGGCCGTGGATGCGGTCTTCGATTCGGTCTCCGTCGCGACGACCTTCAAGAAGGAGCTGCAGAAGGCCGGCGTGATCTTCATGCCGATCTCGGAGGCTATCCGCGAGCATCCCGAACTGATCCAGAAATATCTCGGCTCGGTCGTGCCGGTCTCGGACAACTATTTCGCGACCATGAACTCGGCAGTCTTCACCGACGGCTCCTTCGTCTATGTGCCGAAGGGTGTCCGCTGCCCGATGGAACTGTCGACCTATTTCCGCATCAACGAGCGGAACACCGGTCAGTTCGAGCGCACGCTGATCATTGCCGACGAAGGGGCATACGTCTCCTATCTTGAGGGCTGCACGGCGCCCCAGCGCGACGAGAACCAGCTTCATGCGGCGGTCGTCGAACTGGTCGCGCTCGAAGGCGCGGAGATCAAGTATTCCACGGTCCAGAACTGGTATCCGGGCGACAAGGACGGCAAGGGCGGCATCTACAACTTCGTCACCAAGCGCGGCGACTGCCGGGGCGACAATTCGCGGATCTCGTGGACCCAGGTCGAGACCGGTTCGGCGATTACCTGGAAGTATCCGTCCTGCATTCTGCGCGGCGACAATTCGCGCGGCGAGTTTTACTCGATCGCCGTCTCGAACGGCCGCCAGCAGATCGACTCCGGGACGAAGATGATCCATCTCGGCAAGAACACGTCGAGCCGCATCATCTCCAAGGGCATCTCGGCGGGCCAGTCGAACAACACCTATCGCGGGCTCGTCTCCTCCCATCGCAAGGCGACGAACACGCGCAACTTCACCCAGTGCGACTCGCTGCTGATCGGTGAGGAGTGCGGCGCGCACACCGTGCCCTACATCGAATCGAAGAATGCCACCGCGCAGTTCGAGCACGAGGCGACGACGTCGAAGATCTCCGAGGACCAGCTGTTCTACTGCATGCAGCGTGGTATCCCCGAGGAGGAGGCCGTGGCCCTGATCGTCAACGGCTTCGTCAAGGACGTCATCCAGCAGCTGCCCATGGAGTTCGCGGTCGAGGCCCAGAAGCTGATCGGGATCTCGCTGGAGGGGAGCGTCGGTTGATGTCGGCCTCGAACCCAAAGGAGGAGGGCGACGTCGAACGCGCCGCCTTCCTCAACCAGTTGCGCCTGGAAATCCAGAAAGCCAAGTCCTCGCTGGACAAGACGCTTCACGGCACGAACACCCATGGCCTCGAAGTCGTATCGGACGAGGAGAGCCCGATCCTGCGCCTGCGCTCGTCGAGTTTCACCGCGCTGGAACTCGTGCCGGAAGAGGACCGCAACGCGGTGACGATCAACAACTATCTGGGCGACCGGACAGGATCGGTCGAAGAGGAAGTGTTCTCGAATCCCGCCGAGGCGGCTCAGCGGTTCGAAGAGCTTGCCCCTCAGATGGTCGAGCGGTTCGAGGACCGGATCGAGGAACTCCGCCTGCTTGGGATCGTCCAATAATTCGCAGCCTTCCGCATCCACGCGGGAGCGCCACCCGACCGAAGACACAGACGTACGCTGACGAAAGACAATCATGCTCGAAATCAAGAACCTGCACGCCCGCGTCGCCGAGGAAGGCACCGAGATCCTCCGCGGCGTCGACCTGACGGTCAAGGACGGCGAGATCGCCGCGATCATGGGGCCGAACGGCTCCGGCAAGTCCACCCTTTCCTACATCCTCGCCGGACGCGAGGACTACGAGGTGACCGAGGGCGACATCCTCTACAACGGCGAGTCGATCCTCGAGATGGATCCGGCCGAGCGCGCGGCATCGGGCATCTTCCTCGCCTTCCAGTATCCGCTGGAGATCCCGGGCGTCGCGACGATGACCTTCCTGAAGACCGCGCTCAACGCCCAGCGCAAGGCGCGCGGAGAGGATGAGCTGACGACGCCGGAATTCATGCGCCGGGTCAAGTCGTCGGCGGCCGATCTCCAGATCAATCCGGACATGCTGAAGCGTCCGCTGAATGTCGGCTTCTCGGGTGGCGAGAAGAAGCGCGCCGAAATCCTGCAGATGGCGCTGCTCGAGCCCAAGCTCTGCGTGATGGACGAGACGGATTCCGGCCTCGACATCGATGCGCTGAAGATCGTGGCGGACGGCGTCAACGCCCTGCGGAGTGCGGAGCGCTCCTTCCTCGTCATCACCCACTATCAGCGCCTGCTCGACTATATCGTGCCGGACACGGTGCACGTCCTCTACAAGGGCCGCATCATCAAGACCGGCGACAAGGATCTCGCTCTCAAGCTCGAGAACGAAGGCTACAGCCAGATCATCGACGAGGCCGCCTGAACCATGAGCAGCGTCACCGAACTGAGACCCCGCACGCCGGCCGAGACGCGCCTGTTGCAGCTCGCCGAGGCGCAAGGGGAGAACGAGAATGTTCGCCGCCCGGCGATCGAGGCCCTGCGCCGGGAAGGCTTGCCGACCCGCCGCGTCGAGGCCTGGCACTACACCGATCTGCGCCAGCTGATGGGCAAGCGCCTCGGCGAAGAGAGCGCGATCGAGGCCCTGCGCGAGAGCGGTGAGACGGTGCTCGAGCCGTTCCTGCACGGCTCTTCGATCGTGGATCTTGGAACCTCCGAAGGCAGCCACCTACCGAAGGGCGTTTCCGTCGCGAAATCGGACGAACGGTCCGACTGGAAGGTCACGCCGAACCGCCTCGATCGTTCGATCGACACGATCCGGGCCCTGAACTCGGCCTTCGGCGCAAATTCGAGCGCGATCACGGTCGAGGCCGGCGCAGCCCCAGATCACGCGATCGAGCTTCGCCCGGGAGTCGGACTTTCAGGCCACGCCCATACCCGCGTCTCGCTGGGAGCCAAGGCGAAGGCGACCTTTGTCGAGCGGCTGGACGGAAACGCACAGGGAGCGCCGTCGACCGGCGTCACCGAGCTCCATCTCGGTGAGGGATCGGAGGTCCTGTGGATCGTCGATCAGGAGAAGGGGCTCGATGCCGTCCATCTCGGACAGCTGCATGTCCGCCTCGAAGCCGATTCCCTGTTCCGGCTCTTCGTCCTCAATGCCGGCGGTGGTCTGGTGCGCTACGAGGTGCATACGGACGTCGTCGGTGAGGGCGCCGACATCCAGATGCGCGGCGTGAACCTGATCAGGGACGGCCAGCACATCGACGTCACCACGACGCTGAACCACACGGTTCCCAACACGACGGCGACCGAGACGTTCCGCAATGTGGTGACCGGCGGTCACGGCGTGTTCCAGGGCATCATCAAGGTGGCGCGCGGCGCTCAGAAGACCGATGCGAAGCTCGCCTGCAATTCGCTGCTTCTCTCGGACGAAGGCGACTTCTCGGCAAAGCCCGAACTGGAGATCTTCGCCGACGACGTCGTCTGCGGCCATGGTGCGACGGCGGGAGAGATCGATGCCGATCATCTCTTCTATCTGATGTCGCGCGGCATTCCGGCCGACAAGGCTCGCGCTCTGCTCATCAAGGCCTTCGTGACCGAAGTCGTCGAGGAACTGGAGGACGAGGCGCTTCAGTACGTTCTCGAAGCCCGGATCGACGATTGGCTCTCGGCTAACGGCTGACGGTCTCACGGAACGCTCGTCGTTCCCCGGTCGACGTCACGCCGATCGATCCGGTCGCCGCCCTCTCGCTCCCGCATCGTCGCAGCGGGCGAGTGCGGCGATCGACCGCCTTTAAACCGCAGGCGTTCCTGCCGAATTGAGCTGGAGCATCGGACCGATCAGTTGATCCGTCTTCTGGGCCATCCGATGCGTGACCAGAAGACGGAGCCTCGGACACGGTTCTTTGGCGGGTCGGCGGCTTCGAGTAAGACGGGACGGCATGTTCGGTGAGGTGCACGGGCATATGCTAATGCCGGCCCGACCGATCGCATCTGGAGTTCATGGACTATGACGACCGAAACCGAGACGAGGACGCCTGGCGCGAGCCCCGCTTCCTATGACGTGAACGCCATCCGCCGCGATTTCCCGATCCTGTCGAAGGAAGTCTACGGCAAGCCGCTGGTCTATCTGGACAATGGTGCCTCGGCCCAGAAGCCGAGGCAGGTGATCGACCGCATCACCTTCGCCTACGAAAACGAGTATGCGAACGTCCATCGCGGCCTGCATTACCTCTCCAATGCGGCGACCGACGCCTACGAGGCCTCACGTGAGATCGTCCGTGGGTTTCTCAATGCGGGCTCGAGCGAAGAGATCGTCTTCACCCGGTCGGCGACCGAGGCGATTAACCTCGTGGCCTACGGCTATGCCATGCAGGAGATCGGGGAGGGCGACGAGATCGTCCTGACCCTCGCAGAACACCACTCGAATATCGTCCCCTGGCATTTCCTGCGCGAGCGCAAGGGCGCCAAGCTCGTCTTCGTCCCCGTCGAGGACGACGGATCGATTTCCGTCGAGGCGTTCGAGAAGGCGATGACTCCGCGCACGAAGCTCGTCGCGACGACCCATATGTCGAACGTTCTCGGGACGGTCGTGGACGTGAAGGCGGTGACGCGCCTTGCCCATGGAAAGGGCATCCCGGTTCTCGTCGATGGAAGCCAGGGCGCCGTCCATCTGCCGGTCGACGTCGCCGAGATCGGCTGCGACTGGTACGTCTTCACCGGCCACAAGGTTTACGGCCCGAGTGGCATCGGCGTGCTCTATGGCCGTCGCGAGATGCTGGAGCGGATGCAGCCGTTCAACGGTGGCGGCGAGATGATCGTCGAGGTGACGGAAGAGAGCGTTTCGTACAACGCGCCTCCGCATCGCTTCGAGGCCGGGACGCCGCCCATCGTCCAGGCGATCGGGCTCGGCGCCGCGCTCCACTACATGGACACGATCGGCCGCGAGGCGATCACCGCGCACGAGGCGGATGTCAGTGCTTATGCGCACAAGCGCCTCAAGGAAATCAATTCCCTGCGCATCTACGGCGAAGCGCCCGGCAAGGGGGCCATCATTTCCTTCGACATGGAAGGGGTGCACGCCCATGACATTTCCATGGTCATCGACCGGGAAGGCGTCGCGGTTCGCGCCGGCACCCATTGCGCCCAGCCGCTCTTGAAGCGGTTCGGAACGACATCCACATGCCGGGCATCCTTCGGGATGTACAATACGCATGGCGAAGTGGATAAACTGGCGGAGGCGCTCGAGAAGGCGCGCCGCTTCTTCGCCTGAGGAGACGTGATGAACGACGAGATCGAGACGAAGCCGCGTGAGAGCGAAACCGGCAAGCCCGCCGACGATACGGCTGCTGCCAACATGGCGCTCGCTCAGGGTGAGGCCGCTCAGACCTCGGCGATCCCGCCAGAGGAACTGTCCCGTCTGACCGACGACATCATCGGTGCGCTCAAGAGCGTCTATGATCCGGAGATCCCGGCCGACATCTACGAGCTCGGCCTCATCTACAAGGTCGATATCGACGACAGTCGCGATGTCGATATCGAGATGACCCTCACCGCCCCTGGCTGCCCGGTGGCCGGCGAGATGCCGATCTGGGTCGAGAATGCGGTCGCCTCCGTTGAGGGCGTCGGGCAGGTGAAGGTCGAACTCGTCTTCGATCCGCCGTGGACGCCGGAGCGGATGAGCGAGGAGGCGCAGGTCGCGGTCGGCTGGTTCTGACCGCTCGGCCGGGCGTCTCGCAGGCAAATGCGAGGTACCGGCCATCGCCCAGCTCCGTCAGGCCGGCGGAGTGGTATGCGTGGGGGAAGACCTCGGCGAAGACGAATGGGTTTCGCGTGAAGGAAGGAAGGGTCGAATGAGCCGTTTTTCAGTTCTCACCATGACCGACGCCGCTGCAGAGCGCGTCAATGCCATTCTCGCGAGCCAGGACGAGCCGGCGCTCGGCGTTCGCGTCGGCGTGAAGAAGGGCGGCTGCGCCGGTATGGAATACACGGTCGATCTGGCAAAAGAGGCCAGCCCGACGGATGACCGGGTCGAGAAGAATGGAGCGAGGGTCTTCATCGCGCCGGAAGCCGTGTTGTTTCTTCTCGGCACGCAGATGGATTACGAGGAGACCGTGCTGCGGTCAGGCTTCGTCTTCAACAACCCCAACCAGACATCAGCCTGCGGCTGCGGCGAATCCGTCGAGTTGAAGGCCGCCGATCTGAAGTCGCTCGCCGAACAGCGAGCCGAAGGTTGAACGTGGCCTGACCCGTTACTTGGGGCTTGGATCCTAGGCTCCAGTCTTAAGGCGCGAGCTTGTAAAGTTCGCCCTGTCCAGAGCCGCTTTCTCAGCCGTCTGCGGTGCTGCCACGCCTGCCGATGACCTCCCATGCACGGATCGCGAAGCGTCTTGCGAGCGGTCCGTACCGTTCCGCGTCGGGATCGGCGGCGTTGCCCTGACGGGCTCGGTCCGCGATGCCGACGAAGATGACGGCGAATCGGAACAGTGCGAAGGCGAGATGGAAGGCCGTGGGGGCCGGAACCTGCGGCATGGATTTTCGGTAGCGCTCGACGAAATCCGCTTCGCTCGGAATGCCCAGCGCTTCGCGGTCGAGGTCGAGGATCCCGCCATATTCGTCCGATGACGTGTGCCAGGGCATGCAGCAGAAGGCGAGATCGGCGAGCGGATGACCTATGGTCGCCAGTTCCCAGTCGAGAACCGCGGCGATGCCCGGGCCATCCGCATCGTAGAGCATGTTCCCGACCCGGAAATCGCCATGGGCGATCGACGACAGGCCGTCGTCCTCGGGCTGGTTTTCTCGCAGCCAGCGAGCGAGTTCCTCCAGTTCCGCTATGGGCTCGCCGGTCGAATTCTCGAGTTGACCACTCCACAGGTCGATCTGTCGCTCGAAATAGGCGTTCGGCCGTCCGAATCGGGAAAGCCCGGCCGCCTCGTAATCGACGGCATGCAGAACCGCGAGCGTATCGGCGAGGTTTTCATACATCGCCGTCCGCATTTCGGGGGTGACGCCGTCCATCGCCGCCGTCTGGAACACGCGACCGGGCACCTCCTCCATCAGGTAGAAGGGTGTTCCGAGAAGTTCGGGGTCGTCGTGGTAGAGGATCATCGCGGGAACCGGAACGGCGGTCCCCGCGAGCGCATCCATCGCGCGATACTCGCGATCGATACGGTGCGCACCCTTGGCCAGATCGCCCGGCGGCTGCTTGCGCAGGATCATTTTCCGGTCGCCGTGCCGGACCCGGAAGGTCGGGTTCGATTGGCCGCCGCTGATCTGCGTCATCGACAAGGGCTGATCGCTGCCGAACCGCTCATTGAGGAAATGCTCGAGCCGATCGGCATCGATCGGGGCGCGAAGGGTGTCATCGCGAATAGTCATGCGTCCGCCTCGTTCGCGCCGCGCGATGCTGCCGCGCGAAGCTGATATTTCTGGATCTTGCCGGTCGCCGTCTTCGGGAGTTCGCCGAACGCCCATGCGCGAGGCATCTTGAAGCCGGCGAGATGCTGCCGGCAGAAGGCTTCGAGTTCGGCGGTATCGATCGGCCGACCGGATTTCGCCTCGATGAAGGCCATCGGAACCTCGCCCCATTTCTCGTCGGGTCTTGCGACGACGGCCGCGATCGCAACCCCCGGATGACGGGACAGAACGCTTTCGATCTCGAGGGAGGAGACGTTCTCGCCGCCGGTGATGATGACGTCCTTCGCCCGGTCCTTGATTTCGATATGTCCGTCCGGATGGTGCGCGGCGAGATCGCCCGTCCGAAAACCGCCGCCGGCAAAGGCCTTCTCGGTCTCCTCGGCATCCCGGTAATAGCCGGCAAGGAGCGTATTTCCCGCAAGGACGATTTCGCCGACCGTCTTCCCGTCCCGGGGAACGTCGCGACCGGTTTCGTCGACGACGCGGATGCGGTTGGCCGATAGATGCCTCACACCCTGGCGGGCGAGAAGCTCCGCACGCTCCTCCACGTCGAGAGAGAGTTCGGCGTCGTCGAGCTCGCGGATGGACGTCGGACCGTAGCACTCCGTCAGGCCGTAGAGGTGGACGAAATCGAAGCCGAGAACGTCCATCGCCTTGATCAGCGAGGCGGTGGGCGCCGCCCCGCCGGTCGCGACGGTCAGCCGCTTGGCGGGATCGCGCGTCTCCTTCGCATCCGAGTTCACGAGCATGTAGAGGACGACGGGTGCGCAGGAGAGGTGGGTCACGCGATGGTTCGCGATCGCGTCGAACACAGCCTGAGGCTCCACCTTGTCGAGGCAGACATGGGTGCCGCCCGCCGCCGTGATGGCCCAGGTGTGGCACCAGCCATTGCAGTGAAACATCGGCAGCGTCCACAGATAGGTGGTCTCGCGGGTGAAGCCGAGCGCGGTGAGATTGCCCATCGCGTTGATCCAGGCGCCCCGGTGATGGAGGACGACGCCTTTGGGATTGCCGGTGGTGCCCGAGGTGTAATTGAGGGCGATCGGCTGCCATTCGTCGGTGACGGCCTCCAGAAGGTCGATCTCCGGCGCCGGACCATTGCCAAGAAGCTTGAGGCCATCGCCATTGGTCCCGTCTTCGGCGATTGTTTCGAAGGGAAGGCCTACATCCTCGACGGCGACTTTGGCGACGACCGCGCAGCCGGGATCGGCGATCAGGAGCCGGCTCTCGGAATGCCTCAGAATATAGGCGATGTCCCTGGCATCGATCCGCGTGTTGACGCAGTTGAGAACGGCGCCGAGTGCGGGAACCGCGAAATGGGCTGCCAGCATTTCGGGCCGGTTCGTGCACATGACCGAGACGACGTCGCCCGATCCGATGCCATGACCTTTCAGAACGGCGACGAGGCGGCGAACCACCGTTTCGAATTCCTTCCACGTCCAGGTTCGCGACCGCCAAACGACCGCTCTTCGAGCTGGCGAGACGTCGGCCGCGTGGACGAGAAAATCGATCGGCGTGAGGGGGCGGAAATTGGCGGCGCGTGGGCGCAGATGGGCTTCGTCACGCATGGTCTGCCGCTTCGCCTTCGACGTCCCACTTCCAGAAATCCGTCCCGAGATTGGACAGATGCCGGTTGAGCAGCATCTTGTGCACTTCGTCGGCCCCGTCGACGAGCCTTGCCTGCCGCGCGTAGCGGTAGATCCATTCGAGCGGGGTGTCATTCGAATAGCCGCGAGCGCCGTTGATCTGGATCGCCCGATCCGCCGCCAGATGCAGAAGGTTGGCGACATGCACCTTCGCCATGGAGATTTCCTTCTGGGCGTAACGCCCCTGGTCGATCTCCCATGCGGCCTTCATCACGAGAAGGCGCCCGATCTCGATCTGCATCGCAAGATCGCCGATCATCAGCTGCACGCTCTCCCGATCGATCAGCGTGACCCCGAAACCTTCGCGATGTTCGGCATATTCCTTGGCGATCTCGACGCAGCGCTTGGCAAGTCCGAGCCATCGCATGCAGTGGGTGAGACGCGCAGGACCGAGCCGCGTCTGGACCACCTTGATGCCCCGGCCTTCCTCACCGAGAATGTTCTCGTGCGGGATACGAAGCCCGGTGAATTCAAGCTCGCAGTGACCGCCGTGTTCTTCCGGTCCCATGATCGGGATGCGCCGAATGATCCGCCAGCCCGGATCGTCGCGATGGAACAGGAAGCAGGTATGGCCACGGCGTTCATCGTCCGAGGTCTTGGCGAGAAGCATGAAGTGTTCGGCAGCTTCCGCGCCGGTGATGTACCATTTCCGCCCGTTGACGACCCACTCATTACCGTCGCGCACCGCGCGCGTCAGCATCATGGAGGGATCCGATCCGCCGCCCGGCGCGGGCTCCGTCATCGCGAAGGCCGAACGGACCTTGCCCTCGACGATCGGCTTCAGCCACCGCTCCTTCTGGTCGGGCGTTCCGAGTGCCTCGAGCACCATCATATTGCCGTCGTCGGGAGCGGCACTGTTGAACACGACAGGACCGAAGATCGAGCGGTTCATCGTCTCGTAGAGGACGGCCATGCCGGTCTTCGACAGACCGAGGCCGCCGGTTTCGGCCTTAAGCTGCGGACACCAAAGACCACTCTCCTTCGCTTTCGCGCGCAGCGTCTCGAGGAGAGGTTCGGCGATGTTCCCGTGGCCGTCATAGGCTTGCGGGTCGGATTCGAGCGGTATGATCTCGTCTTCGACGAACCGGGCGACCTCGAGGCGCAGAGACTCGAGCTCCGGCGATATTCTGAAATCCATGAACGCGCCTCCCAACGCGTGTCCGGTTCATATGCGGGCGAGCAGGCGATTCCCCACCGCTCCCGGACCGGCCACCATGTCAGGATAGTCGAAACGCCCTCGATCGCCAGACGCGAAGACGGAAGACGGCCCGAAAAGTTTTCTTCGAGGACTGGCCGAAGGGCCTCGCGGCGCGGAATTCCGGACCCTCGCTTCGCGCTCGACGTCCGTACCACCCGCTACCGCTCCTCCTTCGGTCGGGGTTCGACCGCTCGCCCTCTGGAATGCGTCCATGGACGCGATCCTGGAGATGGTCCCCGAGAATCCGACTGCTCGGGCGCGCATCGGATGATCCGCGAACAGGGTCCACTTTCCCGTCCGATGCGGTAGGTGAAGGCGGAATACGGACGCAAATGCGAGGATGGGAGGCGATCATGACATTCGATCTGACGGGGAAGACCGCGCTGGTCACAGGAGCTTCTGGCGGGCTCGGAGCGCATTTTGCTGCCGTGCTGGCGGAGGCCGGCGCGAGCGTGACGCTCGCGGCGCGAAGGGGCGATGTCCTGTGCGAGAGGGTCGAGGCGATCACCGGGGCCGGCGGACGGGCGGATGCGATCGATCTCGACGTTCAGGATGCCGAAAGCGTCGCCGCCTGCTTCGCCGATCGCGTCTTCGACATCACCGTGAACAACGCCGGGGTCCAGTCGACGACGCCCGCGCTGGATCTCGATCCGGCGGAATGGGATCACGTACTCGACACGAACCTGAAGGGCGCGTTTCTGGTGGCGCAGGCGGCCGCGCGCGCATTGCGGCGGATCGAGCGGTCAGGATCGATCGTCAATATCGCATCGATTCTCGGCCTGCGCGTCGCCGGAATGCTGATGCCTTACGCGGTTTCGAAGGCCGGTCTCGTCCAGATGACCAAATCCATGGCGCTCGAATGGGCCCGCTACGGCATCCGCGTGAACGCACTCTGTCCGGGCTATATCGAGACGCCGCTCAACCGCGATTTCTTCGCGACCGATGCCGGAAAGGCCCTGGTCAAGCGCATCCCGCAGCGTCGCCTCGGGCAGGAGAGCGATCTCGACGGCGCGCTTCTGCTTCTGGCCTCCGACGCCGGGCGCTACATGACCGGATCGGAACTGGTCATCGATGGCGGTCACCTGGTGTCTTCGCTCTGAAGAAAGGCGCCGACCGCACGCGCACCGTGGATGCGGTCGGCGCCCGAGCATGAAACAAGGCTCGGCTTCACCAGCACTCTATGGGTCGGGGATCAGGCGTTCCCCGTCTTCATCCGCCCCATCGGTTCGTCCCTCGCCACGCGGCCACGCTGCAACCAGACGACGCCTGCGAGCAGAAGAAGCGCGGGGATATACATCCAGTACTTTGACGGCTGATCGGCGGGCGTCAGGACGCGGACGATCTCCTGATCCCAATCGAGCCCAGCATCCGCCGCCGGCGAGCCGAACGCGACGTTGTCGATGATCATCTTGCCATCCTGCTCGATCGTCTCGATCCCCGCATCGGCCAGGCGCTCGGCGCCCGTTGCCGCATCGCTCATCGGGACGAGCGCGACGAATGACAGGGGATCGCCGAGAGCGTCGAACCCATCGACGCGCACCCTGAGATCGCCGCCCGCCGGCACGGCCTCGGCGGCCGCTTCGAGGTTCACGGGATCTCGCTCGATATAGGGCGGCGAGATCGAGTCCATCCAGAACCCGGGCCGGAACAGGGTGAAGGCGATGAGCAGCAACGCGATCGATTCGTAGAAGCGGCTCTTCGTCAGGAACCACCCTTGCGTTGCCGCCGCGAATAACAGCATCGCGACCGTCGCCACCACGAAGATGAAGACACCGTGCAGGAGATCGACATCGATCAGCAGGAGATCGGTGTTGAAGATGAAGAGGAAGGGCAGGGCGGCCGTCCTCAGGGAGTAGAAGAACGCGACCGTTCCCGTCCGGATCGGATCTCCGCCCGAGACGGCTGCCGCGGCGAAACTCGCAAGCCCCACCGGCGGCGTCACATCGGCCATGATGCCGAAATAGAAGACGAACAGGTGAACGGCGATCAGCGGCACGATCAGCCCGTTCTGCTGGCCGAGGGTGACGATGACGGGCGCCAGAAGCGCGGACACGACGATGTAGTTCGCGGTCGTCGGCAGACCCATTCCGAGGATCAGCGACAGGATCGCCGTGAGGAACAGGATCGCAAGGAGATTTCCGCCGGACAGGACCTCGACCACGTCCGCGAGCGCCGAACCGACACCGGTCTGGGAGACCGCACCGACGATGATGCCGGCGGCGGCGGTGGCGATGCCGATGCCGATCATGTTGCGTGCGCCAGCGATGAGGCCTTCGAGAAGATCGATGCAGCCGGCCTTGAAGGCGCTGCCGAACCCGCCGGTCTTGCGGAAGAAGGCGAAGAGCGGCTTCTGGGTCAGGAGGATGAAGATCATGAAGGCGGAGGCCCAGAAGGCCGAGAGGCCGGGCGACAGGCGATCCACCATCAGCGCCCAGATGAGGACGACGACCGGCAGGAGGAAGTGCAGGCCCGATTTCACCGTCGGTCCGGGAGGTGGCAGGACGGTGATCTCGCCTTCCGTCGACATCGCATCCGCCTTGTGGCCGGCGGCATAGGCGACCAGCGCGACATAGGCGACGACCAGAAGGCCGAAGACCACCCAGAAGGCGTTCTCGCCGAAAACCGGACGAATCCAGCCCATGCCGTAATAGACCGCGAAGGACAGCGCGCAGATCGCCGCGATTCCGAAGGCGAGGCCGACCAGCCAGCGAAGCCAGGGCGAGGGCTCGTAGGAACGCGGAAGCCCCTTCATGCCGGCCTTCGCAGCTTCCAGGTGCACGATGTAGACGAGCGCGATGTAGGAGATCACCGCCGGCAGGAAGGCGTGCTTGACCACGTCGAAATAGGGAATGCCCACATATTCGACCATCAGGAAGGCGGCGGCGCCCATCACCGGCGGCATGATCTGGCCGTTCACCGAGGACGCCACCTCGACGGCGCCCGCCTTCTCCGAGGAGAAGCCGACCTTCTTCATGAGCGGGATCGTGAAGGTGCCGGTGGTGACGACGTTCGCGATCGAGGAGCCGGAAATAAGGCCCGTCATGGCCGAGGAGATCACGGCGGCCTTCGCCGGACCGCCCTTCATGTGACCCATCAGCGAGAAGGCGACGTTGATGAAGTAACTGCCGGCTCCGGCCTTATCGAGGAGCGAGCCGAAGAGCACGAAGAGGAACACGAAGGAGGTCGAAACGCCGAGCGCGATGCCGAAGACGCCTTCGGTCGTGATCCACTGGTGATTGACGACCTCCGACAACGAATTGCCGCCATGGGCGATGATGTCGGGCATGTAGCGCCCGAGGAAGGTGTAGACGAGGAAGATGGAGGCGACGACCATGAGCGCGGGCCCCAGACTGCGGCGGGTCGCCTCCAGGAGCACCATCAGCCCGAGCGTGCCGACCATGAAGTCGATCTCGATCGGCGCGCCGACGCGGCCCGAAATGGCGTCGTAGTTGACGTAGAGATAGATCGCCGTGAAGGCGCCGACGATCGCCAGCGCCCAGTCGTTGATCGGCACCCGGTCGTCGGGCGAGGGTGCGATCACGCAGGCGACGACGAAGAGGGTGATGAGCGGAATATACCAGACCGGGAGAACGCCGGTCGCGCCGCTCATGAAGAGGAGGCCGAGAACGATCGGCACGGCGATGCCGAGGCCGATCTGGATCGGCGAGCGCTCGCCCGGAAAGGCGAGGAAGGCGAGGAGCATCGCGAAGGCGAGATGGATCGATCGCGATTCGGTCGTGTTGAAGACGCCGATGCCGAGCTGGAACGGGAAGGGCGAGGCGATCCAGAGCTGGAACAGAGACCAGAGAAGGGCGACGGCCGCGATGAAATAGGCAACCGGCTTGCTCGGCGAGCGCCCGCCCGTATCGGACGAAGCGACGAGGGAGTCGAGATCCTCGCTCTTGTTCGTGGCAGAGCGAACGTCGACCTCGTCGATCCGGCGCGGCCTCTCGTCGTCGAGGCTCGCAGTGTGCGCCCGCTCTTCTGCGGAATTGCGTCCTCGTTCGGGCGTGTTGCTCATCTCGAGAAATCCTTCGAATGCCTGGCGAGGCAAGCCTGGCGACGGCCCACGTCCTGTGCACGGAAACGGCGGTCCGGCCTCGAAGCGAACGAGGCCGGATGCCGGAAGAGAGCCTTAGAGGAGGCCGGCTTCCTTGTAGTAGCGCTCGGCGCCCGGGTGCAGCGGAGCGCTGTTGCCCGTCTTCACCATCTCTTCCTTCGTCAGGTTGGCGAAGGCCGGATGCAGGCTCTTGAACCGATCGAAGTTCTCGAACACGGCTTTCGTGACCTGGTAGACGAGTTCCTCGTCCACATCCGCGCTGGAGACGAGCGTGGCGCGCACGCCGAAGGTCTCGACGTCGTCCGGATTGCCTTCGTACATGCCGCCGGGGATCGTGGCCTTGGCGTAGTACGGATTCTCCTCGATCAGCTCGTCGATCTCCGGGCCGGTGACGGGAACGAGATTCGCGTCGACCGTGGTGGTGGCTTCCTGGATGGAACCGTTCGGATTGCCGACGGCATAGATGATGGCGTCGACATTGTTGTCGCCGAGCGCGGCGGCCTGCTCCGCCGGCTTCAGCTGCGAGGCCAGCGCGAAGTCGTCCATGGTCCAGCCTTTGGCGTCCATGAGGACTTCCATCGTCGCGAGCATGCCGGAACCCGGATTGCCCACATTGACGCGCTTGCCCTTGAGGTCGTCGAAGGTCGCGATGTTGGCGTCCTTGCGGGCGACCACGTTGAACGGCTCGGGGTGAAGCGAGAACACCGCGCGCAGCTTGTCGAACTTGTCGCCTTCGTACTGGGAGCTGCCGTTATAGGCATGGAACTGCCAGTCCGACTGGGCAACGCCCATCGCCATGTCGCCGGACTTGATCGCATTGATGTTGGCGATCGAACCACCGGTCGAGGGCGCGGTACACTTGTAGTCGGTCGCCCGGTTCACCAGACGGCATACCGATTGTCCGACGACGTAGTAGACGCCCGTCTGCCCGCCGGTTCCGATGGAGAAGAACTGTTCCTGCGCCTGCGCTGCGTTGCCGAGGGTCGATCCCACGGTGAGCAGGCTCGCAAGTCCGAGAGCCTTGGTGAACTGACGACGTGTGGTCTTCATGAGAACTCCTTCATGTCGCCGGTCCGCGATGGCGAACCGATCATGGCGTAATAGTGACCAAGGTTCCGGCTCAAGGCAAGTTTCGCAGGGCCGAGCCCGGACCCGCGACCGGTCGTTCCCCCTGGTTTCGAGATGAATCATCGCTGCCGCGACATGGGCACTCGACGACAGATGCGGGACCTGAGCGGCCCCCTCCGCTCAGCCCTCGCCGGAGGTCGAGCGATCGAATTGCGGTGTGCCGTATGTCCCGCGTGCGTCCTTGAGGACATTGCCGGCCCGCGTGGCGATGTAGACGATGGCCGAGACATAGAGCGCGATGACGATCGCTCCGATCCACTCGATCTGCAGCCACTGGCTTTTGAACAGAAGGACGAGAACGAACAGAACCAGCGTGTTGCCCGCGACATAACGCCATTTTCCGAACCGCTCCGCCGTCAGGTCGAGATTGTCGGTGTAGAGGCGAATCAGACTGTCCAGCGAATTGATGACGAAGGTCGTGCCGACGATCACCATCGCGATGTTCAGGATCCCATCGGTCGAAATTCCGGCCGTGTAGTAGTGGTAGAGAACCGAGAACCAGATCGCGAGCGGGATCGAGGGAATGACCAGCAATGCCAGAAGCATGTGCTGGGTCTTGATGCCGCCGACGAAGCGCGACGTGAACTGGCCGATCATGATGGACCAGGCGAACCACCAGAACAGATAGAACTCGTGATAGTCGGTCAGCGGAATGACGAACTTGTGGATATTGGCGAAATAGCTGCCGATGTTCGAGATCGAGGCGCCGAACTGCGACGGCGTGATGCCCGCATTGATCCAGAGAAGCGCGATGAGACAGGCAAAGGCCGTCGACGATCCGATCGAGAGGATTCGCACATAGCGGATATCCGTCGACGAATAGGCCGCCGCGAGCACCGTCAGGAAGACGATCACGTAGAAGGCGGTGACGACCGTTTCACCGTCGCCGATCGTCGGCAGGTAGAAGGGCAGATAGACGAGGAACAGACTACCCGTGAACGCACAGGTCGTGATGATGACCACGTTGTTGACGAAGCGCACGACCGGCTTGTCGAAGAACCTCACCCGCGGCTCGATGGCACAGAAATAGAAGGTCGTGAGGAAGTAGAACGACCAGATCAGAAAGCCCCAGAAGCCGAATTCGAGCGCCAGCGGATTGGAGAAGGCATAGGCCGGGTTCTCTGCGGTATCCGCATAGAGCGGGAAATCGAAAGCGAGAGGAAACATGATCAGGCCCACGTCGAGGCCTGACGTGAACAGGATCGCGACGAAGACGAGAAGCGGCACAGGGTTGGGACCGACGAGCCGCATGTTCCACCAGCGGATCGTGCAGAAGACGACGAGCACGAGGGCCATGAGGACGCCGAACGAGATCAGATAGGTCATCTTCGGCGTTGCCTCCGGTCTTGCCGTTCCGTAAGCGCCTTTCCTCGCACGCCTGTCGCAGGGACGTGCTTAGGGCACGCCTTCGCGCGACGGCTAAACCGGTCTCGACCGATGACGGCCGCATGCTCCCGGCGACCGGCATGATCCGTCAAGG
This sequence comes from Fulvimarina endophytica, assembly GCF_003403015.1. GTDB lineage: Bacteria > Pseudomonadota > Alphaproteobacteria > Rhizobiales > Rhizobiaceae > Fulvimarina > Fulvimarina endophytica. The sequence continues at coordinate 620,553 of NZ_QURL01000001.1, read as the reverse complement.
GGCAGGGCGCATGAGGGACGGCGCGGAACGAATAGAGACCGGGCCGTGCCGTCCGTCAAGGACGCCCCCTTTAGGGGCGGTATCGTTCGTCCTTGGCGCGCGGATCGTTGCGGGCGACTTCGGCAAGAAGCTGCGCATTGCCGCCGGACGCCGTCGTGTCCACGCAGAGATGACGTTCGTGCAGGACGTCCGGCACCATCACCGCGCCCGTGACGAGCCGCAGGAGGGGGCCATCGCGTTCGGCCAATTGCCTCGCAAGACGACGCGCGGTGTCCTCGTCGCCCCACCAGATCGCACCCCCGAAATCGGAGGCCGCGAGAAGATCGGTCTCGGCTGTCCCGTCGATCGCCTCGCCGCCGAGACGCTCGACCGCTTCACGCTGCTTCAGGCGATCGGCGTCCGAGGGGCCGAGGCAGAGAATGGGAGCTCGCGCCGACAGGTGCAGGCGGTTGGATTCTCCCGTTGGGCCGGGCATGTCCATCGGGCTCGTCGGCCGATATTTCGGCGATACCGGCTTCTGGAACCGTGAGACGTAGAAGGGGCCGCCCGCTTTCGGTCCGGTCCCGGAGAGACCCTCGCCGCCAAAGGGCTGCGAGGCGACGATGGCGCCGATCTGGTTTCGATTCACGTAGATATTGCCGGCGCGAATCCGGTCCGTGACATACTGCACCCGGTCATCGATGCGGGTGTGCAGACCGAAGGTCAGACCGTAACCGCGTCCATTGATCGCGTCGATCACGGTCTTCAGATCCTTCGCCTTGAACGTCGCGATATGAAGGACGGGACCGAAAACCTCCCGCTCGATCTCGGCGATGCTCGAGACGCGGACGAGGGAGGGGGCGAGGAAGTATCCTCGTTCGGGAGCCTTCGCCTGATGGATCAGACGGCCGTCGCGTCTCGCCTTCTCGACATAGGACGCGATCGCCGAATGGGCCTCGTCGTCGATCAGTGGACCGCTATCGGAATCGAGATACCAGGGATCGTCCGGCGAAAACGCCGTCATCGCGCCCTTCAGCATCGCTATGAATCCGTCGGCGATGTCCTCCTGCACGTAGACGCAGCGGCAGGCCGAACAGCGTTGTCCGGCCGACTGGAAAGCCGACTGGACGATATCCCGCACCGCCTGTTCGGGCAGGGCAGACGAATCGACGATCATGGCGTTGAGACCGCCCGTCTCCGCGATCAGCGGTGCGCCCGGATGACAGTTCTCGGCCATCGCGGCCTTGATCTTCTGCGCCGTCTCCGTCGAGCCGGTGAAGGCGACACCGTCGATGCGGGGATCGGAGGTGAGGGCGGCACCGATCCCGCCTTCGCCGGGCAGAAGCTGGAGAACCTCCTTCGGAACACCGGCTTCATGAAGCAGTCGTGTGCCCAGATGGGCGATGAGCGAGGTCTGCTCGGCCGGTTTCGCGAGCACCGCGTTTCCGGCGGCAAGAGCCGCCGCAATCTGGCCGGTGAAGATGGCGAGCGGGAAGTTCCACGGGCTGATGCAGACGAAGCGGCCGAGCGGTTCGCTCGTCAGCTTCTTCAGCTCCTCCACATAATAATTGAGGAAGTCCACGGCTTCGCGCAGTTCCGCGACGGCGTCGGGCAGCGTCTTTCCGGCTTCTCGCGCGAGGACCGCGAAGATCTCGCCGAAATTGTCCTCATAGAGGCTCGCGGCCCGTTTCAGGATCCGCGCCCGCTCTTCCGGCGGCGCGGTCCAGACCGTCGCGGCGGCGAGCGCGGTCTCGACATCCGCTTTGGACGCGAACCGGGTCCGTCCGACGAGATCGGAAGGATCGGACGGGTTGCGGCGCTCGGCTTCGTCCTCGGCGTCGAGAGGTCCCGCGATGACTGGCCCGGCCTCGAAGATCGTCGTGCGGAAGGGTCTGCGGGCGGCTTCGATCTCTTCGAGGTGATCGACGGCCTTCAGGTCCCAGCCGCGCGAATTCTCGCGCACGGGAAGGAAGATATCGGTTCCGGGCGTCACCGGCGGCGCATAGCCGATGGCGTCGAACGGATCTTCGGCCACCTGCTCGGGCGGAACGTCCTCGTCGACGATCTGATTGACGAAGCTGGAATTGGCGCCGTTCTCCAGAAGCCGGCGCACGAGGTAGGCGAGGAGGTCACGGTGCGCGCCGACCGGCGCGTAGATGCGGCAGCGCGTGCCGTGATCCTTCATGACCATGGTGTGGAGAACCTCACCCATGCCATGCAGGCGCTGGAACTCGAATTCCTGCGGTTTCACGCCCATCTGCTGCGCCATGTGCAGGACGGCCGCCGCCGTATGGGCGTTGTGCGTCGCGAACTGCGGATAGAGATGGTCGCGATATTTCAGGAGCTTGCGGGCATTGCCGATGAAGCTGACATCGGTCGCGGGCTTGCGCGAGAAGACCGGAAAGCGCGGCAGGCCTTCCTGCTGCGCATGCTTGATCTCCGTGTCCCAATAGGCGCCCTTGACCAGCCGGACCATCAGCCTGCGGCCGATCCGCCCCGCCGTCTCGTAGATCCAGTCGATGGCGGGTCCGGCGCGCGGGCCGAAGGCCTGCACGACGATGCCGAAGCCGTTCCAGTTCGCCAACCGATCGTCCTCCAGAACGCGCTCGATGATTTCGAGCGAGAGCGTGAGGCGGTCCTGTTCCTCGGCATCAACGTTGAAGCCGATCTGGAGCTTCGCGGCCTTCGCGGCGAGGTCGCGGACGATCGGCACGAGTTCTTCGAGCACCCGTTCGCGCTGGGCGATCTCGTATCGCGGATGCAGCGCGGACAGTTTCACGGAGATGCCGGGATTGGTGGCGATGTCGCCCTTCGTCGCGGCGCGGGCGATCTTCTCGATCGCCCCATCATAGGCCTTGCGGTAGCGCTCCGCGTCCTCGTAGGTGCGCGCGGCCTCGCCGAGCATGTCGTAGGAGTAGGTGTAGCCCTTTTCCTCCATGCCCTTGGCGCGCTCCATGGCCTTGTCCATGGTCTCCCCGAGCACGAACTGCCGGCCCATGACCCTCATTGCCTGGCCGGTCGCGTTGCGGATGACCGGTTCGCCGAGGCGACGGATCGCGCCGCGCATCGCCTTCAGCGGTCCCTGGTCGTTTTCCTCGAGCACCCGGCCTGTCAGCATCAGGGCCCATGTGGACGCATTGACGAGCGAAGAGGACGATTTGCCGAGATGGCTGTTCCACTGGCCGGGCGCGATCTTGTCCTCGATCAGTTCGTCCATGGTCTGGGCGTCCGGCACGCGCAGCAGGGCCTCGGCGAGACACATCAGCGCGATGCCTTCTTCCGTCGAGAGGCCGTATTCGGCGAGGAAGACTTCCATCAGGCCCGGATCGCCGGCCTTGCGGATCCGCTTCACCAGATCGACCGCCATGGTGCTGATGAGCCTGCGATCCTCGCGCGACAGATCGGCCTCGGCGATCAGGTCGTCGAGAACCGCGTCGGCATCGGGATAGGGTGACATCGACAGGATCGATGGGGGGAGCGGCATATCCATGGGCATGGGGCTGATCCTTGCGTTCGGGTCCGGAGGCCGTTCGTCTCGAAGATGGCGCGGGCGCCTGTCGCACCGGTGGTCGTATCTTTCCGCCTATGCGTCAACCGTGGCGCAAGGACTTGCGCTGGCGGACGTGATCATGACCCGTATCGGCGGGGACCGGCCTTTCGTCGCACACCGAACGCGCGGTCGCAGCGCCTTCTGCCGGACCTCGTTCGTCCGGCCGTGAAATCAGGCCGCGATCTCGGCCATGATCGGCACATGGTCGGACGGCTTCTCCCAACTGCGCACATGACTGTCCGTCCCGACCGAGCGAAGCGCGACCTGCGCTTCCGGCGAGAGAAGGAGATGGTCGATCCGGATGCCGTTGTTCTTCTGCCAGGCGCCGGCCTGATAATCCCAGAAGGTATAGATTTCCGATCGATCGTCCGTCATGCGCAGGGCATCGGCAAGACCGAGATGCACCAGTCGGCGCAATCCGCCACGCGATTGAGGCTGGTAGAGAGCGTCCTCCAGCCATGCGTTCGGGTTGTGGACGTCCTCGGGCTGGGGGATCACGTTGAAGTCGCCGGCCAGCACCAGCATCTCCTCCTTCAGGAGAAGGTCTTTGGCGTGGCGTTCGAGCCGTTCCATCCAGGACAGCTTGTAGTCGAACTTCGGGGTGCCGAGCGGATTACCGTTTGGCAGGTAGATCGACGCGACGCGCAGCGGACCCGCCTCACCGGTCCAGACACCCTCGATATAGCGGGCCTGCTCGTCGCTCTCGTCGTGGGGAAGGCCGCGCAGGACGCTTTCTGGCTTGGTCTTGGACAGAAGCGCGACCCCGTTGAAGCCCTTCTGGCCGTGCGTTTCGACGTGATAGCCGAGATCCTCGATCGCAGCGCGCGGGAAGCCCTCGTCCTGGCTCTTGATCTCCTGGAGGCACGCGATGTCGGGCGATCGCTCCTTCAGCCAGGTGGTGAGCCCGTCGATCCGCGCCTTGACGCCGTTGATGTTCCAGGACGCGACGAGCATGCGGGCCTACGCTTTCAGATCGAGAAGCTGGTGCCGCAGCCGCACGAGGCGACGGCGTTCGGATTGCGGACCTGGAAGCTCTGACCCATCAGGTCGTCGACGAAATCGATGACCGACCCGTCGAGATAGACCACCGAGGTCTCGTCGATGACGACGCGAGCCCCGTCTCGTTCGAGCACGAGATCGCTCGCCTCGGTCTCGCTGGTCAGGTCGTATTTGTAGGAGAAGCCGGAGCATCCGCCGCCCTCGACCGAGACACGCAGGGAATTGGCGTCCGGCGCCTTGGCGAGGATCGCGGCGATCCGCTTCACGGCCTTGTCGGACAGGGTCACCGGTTGGACGAGGGTTTCGCTCATCATGGGTATCGAGGTCGGGGTGAAAGCCCGCCGCGCTCCTTGTTCGTGGGATAGGGTCAAGGTAATAACGCGCCGAGCCTTGGTCAATCGACGGGATGAAACGATGAGCCGACCCGGCAAGGCCGAGACCACGTCCCGTTCGATGGGTCCCCGTTCGATCGGTCTCGGGCGCGAGCCCCTGAACGCGTTTGCCGTCGACCACAGGCAGAGCCGGGGGCGGCTTTATTCCGAATCCGAAAGCGCAACCCGGACCGCGTTCCAGCGCGACCGTGACCGGATCGTCCATTCGACGGCCTTCCGCCGGCTGAAACACAAGACGCAGGTCTTCGTCGCGACCGAGGCCGATCACTACCGGACCCGGCTCACCCATACGATCGAGGTCAGCCAGATCGCCCGTGCCTTCGCCCGGGCCTTCCGCCTCGACGAGGACCTCACCGAAGCCGTCGCTCTGGTTCACGATTTCGGCCATCCCCCGTTCGGGCATGCCGGCGAACGGGTGCTGCACCGGATGATGGCCCCTTACGGCGGCTTCGATCACAACGCGCAGGCGCTGCGGATCGTCACCGCGCTGGAGCGCCGCTACGCCGAGTTCGACGGGCTGAATCTCGCCTGGGAAACGCTCGAAGGGCTGGCCAAGCACAACGGTCCGCTCGCGGGGCCCCATGCGGTCGAGGACGGACTACCGCAGCCGATCGAGAGCTTCGATGCCCTCATGCCGCTCGATCTGACGCGTTTTGCCAGTCTCGAAGCCCAATGCGCGGCGATCTCCGACGATATCGCCTACAACACACACGATCTCGACGATGGCCTTCGGGCGGGCCTCATCGAACTCGGCGACCTCCGCGAACTGACGCTCGCCGGCTCCATTCTCCAGGAGATCGAGGCCTCCTATCCCTTCCTCTCGAATGATCGTCTCGCCAACGAGATCATGCGCCGGCACATCACCCGCATGGTCGAAGACGTGATCGAGACGACCATGATCAATCTCGAACGGCTCGGCCCGCGCCATGCGGACGATGTGCGCGATGCCGGCGAGACGATCGCGCGATTCTCCGAGGGGATGCGGGCGGCAGTCGACGAAACGCGCTCGTTCCTCTTCCAGCGCGTCTATCGTGCGCCGCAGGTCATGCAGGTCATGGCCTCTGCGGAGACGGTCGTGGAGGATCTGTTCCGACGATATGCGGCCGACCCGGCGCTTCTTCCCGCCGAATGGGGCGGCGCGCTCGAGAAGATGGAAGAGACGAAGCGGGCAAGGCGCATCGCCGACTATCTGTCCGGGATGACGGACACCTACGCGATTCGCGAACATTCCCGATTGTTCGGGCCGATGCCGCATTTGGGGTAGTCGGCAGGCATGAAAGCCGTCTAGAAGGCCGAAAGCGGCCGAAAGCGGCCTTTTCAACCACGTCTTCGAGCAATCCATGAACATCTTCGCCGATTTCGAATCCCGGGTGAGAGCCGTCGTCACCGAGGTCCTGACCGGCCTCGACAAGCCCGTTCCCGATCTCGAACGCGTCACCGTGGAGCCGCCGCGCGATGCCGCGCATGGCGATCTCGCGACCAATGCCGCGATGGTTCTCGCCAAGCCCATGGGGCTGAAGCCGCGCGATCTCGCCGAGACCATCGCCGAGCGACTGCGCATGGACGGCGATGTCGAGACCGTCGAAATCGCCGGGCCCGGCTTCATCAACATGCGGCTTTCGCCCGCATTCTGGCCGCGTCACCTCGCGGTGCTTCTCGGTGCCCGCGCCGATTACGGCCGGCTTCCTTCCAGCGGTCGGAAGATCAACGTCGAATACGTCTCGGCGAACCCGACCGGCCCCATGCATGTCGGCCATGTGCGCGGAGCCGTCGTCGGCGATGCGATCGCCCGGCTTCTCGCCTTCTGCGGCGACGAGGTGACGAAGGAATACTACGTCAACGATGCGGGAGAGCAGATCGGCGTTCTGGCTCGTTCGGCCTTCCTGCGCTACCGCGAAGCGCTCGGCGAGGATATCGGCGCGATCCCGGAAGGCCTCTATCCCGGAGACTACCTGAAGCCTCTCGGCCAGTCGCTCAAGGCCGAGTTCGGCGAGAGCCTGCGCGACATGCCTTCTGAGGAATGGGAGCCGATCGTTCGCGACCGGGCCGTCGCGGCGATGCTCGAAATGATCCGCGAGGACCTGAAGACCCTCGGCATCGAGCACGAGGTATTCTTTTCCGAACGCACGCTCCACGATGCGGACGGAGGCCGGATCGCCACCGCGATCGCGGATCTCGAAGCCAAGGGCTATGTCTATCGCGGCGCGCTGCCGCCTCCGAAGGGCAAACCACAGGAGGACTGGGAGGACCGGGAGCAGACGCTTCTCAGATCGACCGCCGTCGGCGACGACCAGGACCGCCCGCTCGTCAAGTCGAACGGGCTCTACACCTATTTCGCCGCCGACGTCGCCTATTTCCAGGACAAGTTCGATCGCGGCTTCTCGGAGATGATCTTCGTTCTGGGTGCCGACCATTCGGGCTATGTGAAGCGCCTGGAAGCGGTCGCCCGCGCGATCACGGGTGGTGAGGCGAAGGCGAGCGTCGTCCTCTGCCAGCTGGTCAAGCTCTATCGGAAGGGCGAGCCGGTGAAGATGTCCAAGCGCTCCGGCGACTTCGTCACCCTCGCCGACGTGGTCGAGGAGGTCGGCCGCGATCCGGTGCGCTTCATGATGCTCTTTCGTAAGAGCGATGCGCCGCTGGATTTCGACTTCCAGAAGGTGACCGAGCAGTCCAAGGACAATCCGGTCTTCTACGTCCAGTACGCCCATGCCAGGGCACACTCGATCTTCCGCCAGGCGCGCGAAGCCGGTTTCGACACGTCGATCGGCGCACGGATCGAAGCTGACCTGGAGCTCCTCGACGACGAGGGCGAAACGGCGCTCATCCGCAAGCTCGCGGAGTTCCCGCGCGTGGTCCAATCGGCCGCAAGCGCCCGCGAACCGCACCGTCTGGCCTTCTATCTCTACGACCTCGCATCGGCTTTCCACGGCCAGTACAACCGCGGCAAGGACGTGCCCTCGTTACGCTTTGTTAACGCTGACGCGCGAGACTCCACTCATGCGCGCCTCGCCCTGGTCGACGCGGTCGCGAGCGTCATCCGCTCGGGCCTCCAGATCATCGGCGCCGAGGCCCCCGAAGAAATGCGATAGTCGATCACGCTTTGGTCAATATCGCCTTCTAGCGCTTGTGACGGAACGCGTTGAGGGGCGCGATCGCAAACGAGTGGGATGATCGATGGACGACAGATCGGACAACGAGCGCGGACAATCCCGCCCCCTGAATTCGTTCGACGACGACCCGTTTGCGGAACTGGCCAAGCTGATCGACGAGCCCTGGGACCAGCCCCGGAAATCGTCCGGAACGGCGCGGCCCGTCGCTCCCGAAGTCCGGGCCGATATCCCCACTGGACCATCCCGGCGCGAGGGGGCTGCGTACGGTTCGCGCCGTGAGCCCAATTTCGCCGCGCCGGCCCCTGCGGTTGCAGAGCCGTCGAGAGCGCGTGTGAGCTCCGTCTGGGGCCCTGCCGGCGAGCCGAAGCTCCCGGCGGAACCAAGACGCTCGTCCGCTCCTCTGCCGCCCGTCCGTCCGGCGCAGGCGCCTGCCCAGACGCAGGGTCAGACCCATATCCGCCCGCGCACCTCGCCGACGGCGCCGGCCGCACCGTTGGCGCCGCCCGTGCGCTCTTCGGCAACCGCCGCGCCGGTGGCCCGCTCCGCCACGGTCCCAAGCGCGCCTGCGAACGTCGCGACTTCCAATCCTGTCGCGGCCCGTCCTGCGACTGCGCCCGCCAAGCCTCAGGCCTCGCTCGAGAGCTTCGATATCGATGTCGATCTGGCCGAGGCGCTGGACGCTGAATTCTCTTCGCTGAGCGCCGCCGCCGAGCCGGCCGCCGCAAAGCGGCCGGCCGAGCCCCGGCAGGTGACGATGCCGGCCCCGCCCCCGGCTTCGCCGCAGCGCTCCTCCGGCCGCCCGAGCTTCGGCTCTGGTATGTTCGGGGGTGAGGTGCGCCCCGCCGCAAAACCGGTTGCCCAGGAGGCGAAGCCTGCGCCTGCGCCCGCAGTTGCGAAGGCCACGAACGAGACGGCAGCTTCTCCTGCCTCCCAGGAGAACGGCCGGCCCGAACCGCGCAAGGACGAGGACGAGGCGTTCGACACCGCCTTCGTTTCTGCCCTGGCCGCGCTTTCCGCGCCCGCCGATCCTCTGTCCGGCAAGGTCTCGAAGACCGAGGCGTTCGCGCCCGAACGGCGTGTCGAAGAGACGACGACCGTCCCGGTTCTCGACGATTTCGACGCGCTCCTGGCCGGCGAGATGGCCGCCCTCAATCTCGACAAGAGCGCCGACAAGGGGCCGATCGCCGGTTCGCGTCAGGCACCGGTCGAGGCCGACTATTCCGGCGAGAGCGAACACCCGGTTCTCGATGACGACGGGTCCTATCCCCGCATCCTGTCGACATTCGCCGAGCAGAACGCGCGTCAGGACAGCCAGGGGCACAGCCGCCCGGCCAAGGCCTCGTCGAACTCGTCCTTCCGCCGGATCGCTGCGGGTATCGTGGGGCTCGCCGTGATCGGCGGCGCGGGGTTCGCGGTGCTCGACTTCAGCGGCTCGGGCGAGGGCGATGCGTCGCCCCTGATCGTCAAGGCCGATACCGATCCCGTCAAGATCGTTCCGCCCGATCCCGGCGGCCGCACGGTCGCCAATCAGGAGAACGCGACCTATCGGGAGGTCTCCAACCAGAAACCGGCCGAGGGCGAGCCGCAGGGCGAACTCGTGACTGCGGCCGAGACGCCGATCGGGCTCGATCAGAACGCAGCGCCGGATTACGACGGCCTTCCGGGCGTCAACCGCTCCGCTTTCTCCGTTGCCATGAGCGATGCGCAGATCGAGGACGCCACGCCGGTTCTTCAGCCGCGCCGCGTTCCGACCGTCACGGTTCTTCCCGATGGGACGATCGTCGCCGGCAAGGCAACCGAGACGATGGAGCCGAACGAGGCGTTGATCGAAACGGCTTCGCGGCCGCTCGACGATCGCACCATCGTCGGAGGGATCAGTTCACCCGCCGCCGCTCAGCCCGCGCTGGACGATTCGGCGAATATCGCGGCCCTCGCCGCCGGCGCCGAGGACGTGCCGGCCGTCACGGTTGCGGACGAACCGGTCGGCGTCGCGGCGCCTGGCATTCCGGTTCCCTCCATGAAGCCGAGGGTTTCGGCACCGACGCAGGTCGCCTCCCTCGCAGCGGCGGAGGCTCCGACGACGCCGCAGGCGAGTTCTGCCGCGCCGTCGCCTGCCCCCGTAGCGGCTGCAGCCGCATCGGGCTCGAACGCGGATGCCTGGTATGTCCAGATGTCCTCACAGCCCACCGACGAGGCGGCGCGCGCTTCGGCGGCGACCATCTCGTCGCGCTATAGCGGCATCCTGGCCGGCCGTCAGGTCGTGATCCAGACCGCCGAGATCCCGGGCAAGGGCACCTATCACCGGGTGCGGATGGCCGCCTCGTCCAAGCAGGAAGCTGCGACGCTTTGCGAACAGATGAAATCGGCCGGCGGCAGCTGCTACGTCTCGCGTTGATCGCGACTGGCGCCGGCCTAGCCGGCGCCTCCTCGCGCCTGAGCGACCATCAATCGACGACATCATCGAACGACCATCCGTCGAACGCCAACGACGGCAGAAGGACCATGCCCATCATGAGCGACGCGAAGGCCTGGATCGCCGCCCCCTTGGGTCTCGAACCCAGCCGGGAGGAGCGGGCATTCTTTTCCGGCGAACGCCCCTGGGGGTTCATTCTCTTCGCCCGCAACATCGATGGACCCTCTCAGCTCGGCGAACTGGTCGAGATGCTGAAGGAACTCGGCGGGCGTGACACGACGCCGATCTTCATCGATCAGGAAGGCGGGCGCATCCAGCGCCTCAGGCCGCCTCTTGCGCCGCAACGTCCGGCCGCGAAGGCGATCGGCACCGTCTATGCCGAGGACCGCGAAGCCGGCACGCGGCTCGCTTTTCTGCACGGTCGCCTGCTCGCGGCGGACCTGATGCGCTACGGGATCAATGCGGACTGCATTCCCTGTCTCGACGTTCCGGTGGAGGGCGCCCACGACATCATCGGCGACAGGGCTCTTTCCACCGATCCCCAGACGGTCGCGGTTCTGGGGCGCGCGATGGCCTCTGGCGCCATGGCCGGCGGCGTGCTGCCCGTCATGAAGCACATGCCGGGGCATGGCCGCGGGCGCTCCGACAGCCACAAGGAGCTGCCGATGGTCAGCGCGACCCGCCGGGAGCTGGCGTCGCGCGACTTCACGCCGTTCGCCGAGCTCTCCGATCTGCCCTGCGCCATGACCGCGCACATTCTCTTTACCGATATCGACGACAAGCGCTGTGCCACACTCTCGCCGATCGTCGTCAACGAGGTGATTCGAACGGAGATCGGTTTCGACGGTCTCCTGATGACCGACGACATTTCCATGAAGGCCTTGACCGGCCCCTTCTCGGACCGTGCCCAAGCCGCCGTCGACGCCGGATGCGATGTCGTACTCCATTGCAATGGCGACATGGACGAGATGCGGGCCGTCGTTCGCGGCGTGCCTCTCCTCGATGGAGCTTCGCGTCGGCGCGCCGTGGACGCGGAAGCCTGGATCGTCGCGCCGAAGGACGAGATCGAGCTGGCCGAACTCACCGAAGAATACGATCGCCTGATGACGGTGCCTGCCTGACCGTCTATGCTGCGGCGAGAAGGGTGAGGCGTCGGCTCGAGGGCCGCCGCGCGCGGTGTCAGCTTCCAGTTCTCGCTCCGAAGGAACGAGGCTGGGGCAGGGACCGGGTTCACCTTGCCCATGATAACGCGGTCGGTCGTCGTGCAGTCACAGCTCAAGCAGAATGATCAGCCGCGGCCAGCCGGGCGGACGAGTGTCGGGGTCAGCTTCGCCGCGAGCCTGACCTTCGAGGGGGTCCACCAGCGATTCGGGTCGAAGGATGTCCTCTGCGGCATCGATCTTTCGGCCGAGCCCGGACAGATCCTCTGCCTTCTCGGGCCTTCCGGGTCCGGCAAGACGACTCTCTTGCGGATTGCGGCGGGGATCGAGCGTCAGAGCCGCGGCAGATTGCTCCTGAACGGCGAGGTCATGGCGAGCGAGAGCGTGTTCGTCCCGCCGGAGCATCGCGGCGTCGGGCTGATGTTTCAGGACTACGCCCTGTTTCCGCATATGACGCTCCTGAAGAACGTGGCGTTCGGGCTCACGGGACTGTCGTCCTCGGCCGCAAGGACCGCGGCGGCTTCGGCGCTCGAGCGTGTCGGACTGTCCGGGCGCGGCGACCAGTATCCCCATATGCTTTCCGGCGGCGAGCAGCAGAGGGTTGCGCTCGCCCGCGCGCTCGCGCCGCGCCCGTCCGTCCTCCTCATGGACGAGCCGTTCTCCGGTCTCGACAGCCGACTCAAGGACACGATCCGCACCGATACGCTTCAGATCCTGCGGGAAAGCCGGGCGACCGCCATCGTCGTCACTCATGATGCCGAAGAGGCGATGCGCATGGGCGATCGGATCGCGTTGTTGCGCGATGGCCGACTGATCCAGACGGGGACTGGGCGCGAACTTTATCGTGATCCAGTCAACCTGTTCGCGGCCGGTTTCTTTTCCGAGCTCAACGTCATCGAGGCCGAGGCGAGGGGAGGCCGGGTCGTCACCGCCCTCGGGCCGGTGGCGACGACGCGGTGCGACGACGGCGCGAAGCTCACCGTTGCCTTGCGTCTCAACGGTTTGAGGCTCGGGACGGGCGAGGCCGGGGTGACCGGACGGGTCTTGTCCCGGCGGTTTCTCGGCGGGGTGGATCTCTTCACGGTCGCGGTCGAAGGTGTCGACGAACCCTTGCGTTCGCGCATGAGAGCGGGAACCGTGCCGGAAAACTGTCGCGATGTTGTGGTATCGGTCGATCCGCTCGCAGTGATCGTGTTTGAAAAAGACGCGAGTGATCGTTAGTTAAGGCCGACGGAATCGATGGCCGAGCGCCCAAGTTCGGCAGGTACGGAGAGTTTTTATGGGAAGCTTTAGCATCTGGCACTGGCTGATCGTTCTCGCGGTCGTGCTGCTTCTCTTCGGTCGGGGAAAGATCCCCGAATTGATGGGCGACGTCGCCAAGGGCATCAAGAACTTCAAGAAGGGCATGAGCGACGACGAGGCAAGCAGCACCGCAACCGAGCGGCGCGGCCTCGATGATCAGTCCGGTACGACGACGGTCAATCAGGAAACCCGGACCGACAAGACCCCCGTCTAAGCGTTCCAGCCCAACCAGAGGCGCATGTCGGCCGGGTGACCCGGCTGGCATCGCCGTTCCGAGGACCGATCATGCTTCCCGATATCGGCTGGACCGAAATGTTGGTCATCGCGGTCGTCCTGATCGTGGTGGTCGGTCCCAAGGACCTGCCGGGCATGCTGCGCTCGTTCGGTCGCATCATGGCCCAGATGCGGTCCATGGCGGGTGATTTCCGCAAGCAGCTCGACGACGCTCTCAAGGAGGCCGAACTCGACGAGGTCCGCAAGACCGTGGACGATGTTCGAAGCCTCGATCCGCGACGGCAGGTTCGTGAAGCGATGAAACCGATGCGCGAGATCGGCGACGACATCCGGTCCTCCGTCCAGTCGGCGACGAAGATGCCCGAGGATCGCATGGAGCCGGCCAGGCGCGAGCCGCATCCCGAAGCGCCTTTGAAGACGTCCGGGCCGCAGATGGAGCCACTTCAGTCCGTCAAGCCTGAGACAGGGGCCGCGAGCACGCGGGCCGTCGACGACAAAGTTGCGGACGGAACGTCCCGGGAGCAGAGATCGTGAGCCGGTCCGACGACGACATCGAGGCATCCTCGGCTCCGCTGATCGAGCATCTGATCGAACTGCGGCAACGTCTGATACGGTCGATTATCGGCTTCTTCCTGGCCTTCGTTCTCTGCTTCTTCTTCGCCAAGGAGCTCTTCAACCTGCTCGTGATCCCATACCAGACGGCGTTCGACTGGGCGGGGCTTCCGGCCGAACAGGCTCGGTTCATCTATACGGCACCCCAGGAATTCTTCTTCACGCAGGTGAAGATCGCCGCCTTCGGCGGGTTCTTCCTCGCATTCCCGATCATTGCCGGGCAGGTCTACAAGTTCGTCGCGCCGGGGCTCTACAAGAACGAGCGCGGGGCCTTCCTACCGTTCCTGATCGCGACGCCGATCCTGTTTCTGCTGGGTGCGGCGCTGGTCTACTTCTTCTTTACGCCCATGGTGATGTGGTTCTTCCTCTCCATGCAGCAGTCGGGCGGGGACGGGCAGGCGATCATCGAGCTTCTGCCCAGCGTTTCGGAATATCTCTCGCTGATCATGACGCTGATCTTCGCCTTCGGCATGGTGTTCCAGCTGCCAGTCGTCGCCACGCTTCTGGTGCGCGCCGGCATTACGTCCGCAGCGGGGCTCGCGGGCAAGCGCAAATATGCGATCGTCATCGCGTTCATCGTGGCAGCCGTGCTGACACCGCCCGATCCCCTGTCCCAGATCGGTCTTGCGGTGCCCACGATCCTTCTCTACGAGATTTCCATCCTGGCGGCGCGCTACATCGAAAGAAAGCGCGAACGCCTCCTCGGCGAGGCCGAGGTCTAGACCTCATCCGTCCACGGTCTCGATGGTCCTTCCCGAAGGCTGAATGCCGCAGGTTCCGAGGATCATCGCAAGTCGGGGCGCAGCCGGCATCGCGGGCGGTGCCGCAACCGCGGCGTTGCGTTTCCGGGGTCGATGAGCCTGCCGGACCACCGTCGCCACGAACGAAATGCAGTGGTGGGCCATGATCGATATCAAGTGGATACGTGAAAATCCGGGCAAGCTCGACGAAGCCCTCGCCAGCCGAGGGGCAAAGCCTGTCGCGATCGATCTCATCAAGCTCGACGAACGGCGCCGTGATCACCTGAAGACCCTTCAGGAACTTCAGGGCAGGCGCAACGAGGCCTCCAAGGCGATCGGCAAGGCGAAAGGCTCTGGCGACGACGCCAAGGCGCAGTCCCTGATCGACGAGGTCGCGCAGATCAAGGCCGAGATCCAGGCCGGCGAGGCGGAAGAGCGTGCGATCGATCTGGCCCTTGTCGACGCGCTATCGAGGCTTCCCAATGTGCCTCTCGACGATGTGCCGGTGGGTACGGACGAGGCTGACAATGTCGAGGTTCGGCGGGTCGGCGAGAAGCCCGAATTCGGGTTTGCGCCGAAGGAACATTTCGAGCTCGGCGAAGCGCTCGGAATGATGGATTTCGATCTGGCCGCCAAGATTTCCGGTTCCCGGTTCAACGTTCTGCGCGGCAAGCTCGCTCGGCTCGAGCGGGCTCTCGGCCAGTTCATGCTCGACGTGCATACCGGCGAACACGGCTATGAGGAGACGCAGCCGCCTCTGCTCGTGCGCAACGACGCGATGTACGGCACCTCCCAGCTTCCGAAGTTCGGCGAGGATCTGTTCATTGGTGCGTCGATGACGGGACGCGGCCATCAGGTCGAAAGCCTGCTCGAGACGTATACGACGCAGGCCGATCTCGATGCCCTGAAGAGCGGCGAGATCTCGCTCGAAAAGCTCGTTCCGCAGGTTTTGGAACGCGCGCCGACCGAAGAGGAATTCTGGCTGATTCCGACGGCGGAGGTGCCCCTCACCAACCTCGTGCGAGATCGCGTGCTCGATGGAGGCCAGCTGCCGCTGCGCATGACGGCGCTGACGCCCTGCTTCCGCTCGGAGGCAGGCTCTGCGGGCCGCGACACGCGCGGCATGCTGCGCCAGCACCAGTTCAACAAGGTGGAGATGGTCTCCATCACCAGCGAGGAGACGTCCGCCAGCGAACTCGAGCGGATGACGGGTTGCGCGGAAGAGGTGTTGAAGCGGCTGGGCCTGCCCTACCGTGTCGTGACCCTGTGCACCGGCGATATGGGTTTTGCCGCGCGCAAGACCTACGACATCGAGGTGTGGCTCCCGGGACAGGATGCCTATCGCGAGATCTCCTCCTGTTCGGTCTGCGGTGATTTCCAGGCGCGTCGCATGGCGGCCCGCTACAGGGTGGAAGGCGAGAAGCAGCCCCGCTTTGTCCACACGCTGAACGGATCCGGCGTGGCGGTCGGACGCGCGCTCATCGCGGTCATGGAGAACTACCAGAACGAGAATGGATCGATCACCGTGCCCGAATGCCTGAAGCCCTATATGGGCGGGATCGAACGCATCGAGGCAGTCTCGTGACCCGCATTCTCATCACCAATGACGACGGCATCCTCTCGGAAGGTCTGGAGGCGCTCGAACGCATCGCGGCCGAGATCTCCGACGATGTCTGGACCGTGGCACCGGAAGCGGATCAGAGCGGCCTTGCCCACTCGCTGACGCTTTCGCATCCCCTGCGCCTGCGGCAGCTGGGCGAAAAGCGGTTCGCACTCTCGGGAACCCCGACGGACTGCGTCATCATGGCGATGCGCAAGCTCATGGATAGCCCGCCGGACCTCGTCCTTTCGGGCATCAATCTCGGCCAGAACGCCGCCGACGACGTGACCTATTCTGGAACGGTCGCCGGCGCCATGGAAGGGACCCTGCTCGGCGTTCGGTCGATCGCGCTCAGTCAGGCCTTTTCGCCGGACAAGCGGCTCGAGAATCCCTGGGCGACGGCCGAACGGCACGGCCCGGCGATCATCCGAAAGCTGATGTCTTACGATTTGCCGCCCGGGCATCTGTTCAACGTCAACTTTCCCGTTCGCGAGCCGGACGAGGTCGAGGGCGTTCGCGTCACCCGCCAGGGCAAGCTCGATCCCGCTTTGGGGATCGAGCAGCGCGAGGACGGGCGCGGGCGCTCCTATTTCTGGCTGAAGTTCGGTCGTCGCAACGGGCCGAATGTGGAGCGCTCCGATATCTCCGCGCTGCAGGACGGCTACATCTCCGTCACGCCCCTTCATCTGGACCTGACAGCCGGGCATCTCGTGGACGGGTTGACGGACCATCTGGAAGGATGAACGACCCTGCGAGCGATCGGTCCCGGTTTCTCGCCCGGTTGAGGGCCGACGAGCCCTCGTTTGCCACGAGGGTGCTGGAAGCGGCAGCGCTCGTTCCGCGGGAGGTCTTTCTCCCGATCCGTGGGGCCGATCCCTACGGCTACGGTCCTCTGCCCCTCGATTGCGGGGAAACGATGCCCGATGCGGTGACGGCACTACGCCTGATCCACGCGCTCGACCTGTCGCAGCGCCACCGGGTGCTCGAAATCGGAACGGGTAGCGGATACGGGACCGCACTGATCGCCCGCCTTGCCCTCCACGTCACTTCGCTGGAGCGCTATCGCCGGCTTCTGGCGAGAGCGGAGACTGCCTTGCGGGAGGCGGGCGTGACGAATGTCTCATTGTTCCTGGCGGACGGCTCGGAGGGATATGCGGAAGCCGCACCATATGACCGCATTCTCGTCAACGCCGCATTTCCGGCGCTGCCGAAGCATTTCCTCGACCAGATGGGGCCGCAGTCCACTCTCGTCTGCGCCATCGGGGAGGGGACGGGCGAACAGATGCTGGTGCGGTTGTCGAAAGTCGGTGCGCGGTTCGAGCGGGACGACCTCTGGCCGGTGCGCTATCAGCCGATCGCCTCCGGGATCGCAGCGGCACTTTGATTGGACAGCAAGGGTTTTGTCCGAATTGCGCCTGGGGAATTAATAGCAAAGTAAGATTAACGCGTTCTAATGGCGTCAAATTTCCTGTCGTCTGAGGGACAGCGATGCCGAGCCTGATCCACCCTTCCTTGAGAACCCGCACCGCGTTTGCCACCGCGATCCTCCTCGTCAGTGGCCTTGCCGCCGGTTGTTCGGCCGATGCTGTCCGCCTCGACGACAGCTTCTATGCCAATGCCCTGCCGCAGACCGCCCCGATGCAGACGGCCGCCGCCAATCCGGCCTATCAGAACAATCAGGGTTACGGCGCGGGCATCGATCAGACGATGACTGGCTCGATCTCGTCCAATCAGGCCTCTCCGGTCTATGCCGCTCCGAACCCGGAGGTGCAGCGCGGCCAGCTTCCGCCGCCTCAGGCTCAAGGCGCGCAGCCGCAACAGACCGCATGGAACGACAATTCGTCCACCGGCGCGCAGTCCGGCATGGCGGCTCAACCGAGCGCAAGCCAGGGCCAGACGCTGGGCGCAGCGCCTTCGACGCTCCAGCAGCAGGCCGCGCGCATTGCGAGCCCCTCCGTCCGCCCGAACGCCTCTTCGAGCCCGTCCTCGGGATCGACCGTGACCGTCGCGAGCGGCGACACGCTCTCTTCGATCGCTCGGCGCTCCGGAGTATCGGCCCAGGCGATCCGCGATGCGAACAATATGACGGGCGACACGGTGCGCCTCGGCCAGCGTCTCGTTCTGCCGACCGGCTCCAGGATCGCAAGCAGCACGCCGACCGATAACCGGCAGGTGGCATCGATCAGCTCCGCGCCGAAGCCCTATCAGAAGGCCGAGACCGCGGCAGCGCCGGTCGAGACCAAACCCGCCGCAACCGCATCGGCACCGGTGTCGACGCCCGCACCGGCAGCCCAGGCCGCCGAGCCGGCCAAGCCGGTCGAGGTCGCGACGGCCGCGCCGAGCTCCACGGTCACCAGCCAGTCGAAGGACAGCGATGCGGCAGCCCCGCAGGCAAGCGGCATCAGCGGCTATCGCTGGCCGGTTCAGGGCCGCGTCCTCCAGCGCTTCGGCGAGAAGGTCGGCTCCCGTCGCAATGATGGCCTCAACATCTCCGTGCCGCGCGGAACCCCGATCAAGGCTGCCGAGAACGGCGTCGTGATCTATGCCGGCGACGGCCTGAGGGAGTTCGGCAACACGGTGCTCGTCAAGCATGACGATGGTCTCGTCACCGTCTACGGCCACGCCGATGCGCTGAAGGTGAAGCGCGGCGATACCGTCAAGCGCGGTGAGCAGATCGCAAGCTCCGGCATGACCGGCGATACGGACGTGCCGCAGCTCCACTTCGAAGTCCGCAAGAATTCCTCGCCGGTGGACCCGTCAAAATATCTGAACTGAGCGGCGAACCGATCGCTCGAAATTGAACGAAGGCGGCGACCGGATGACGGTCGCCGCCTTTTCTGCAGGTCGATCGTTTCGCGCCCGGCGACGAATCGCGAAGCGGCGGACCGGTCGCGGTGTCAGTCGATTTGTCGGCCGAGCCGCCCGGCAAGGTCCTGGATGAACTGGAAGGCGACGCGGCCGGAGCGGCTTCCGCGGGTCAGTTGCCATTCGAGTGCCTGGGCGCGAAGATCGTCCTCGTTAATCGCGAGGTCGTAGCGATCGGCATAGGCGGCGACCATCGTGAGGTAATCTTCCTGGCTGCAGTTGTGGAAGCCGATCCACAGCCCGAACCGGTCCGAGAGGGAAACCTTCTCCTCCACCGACTCGCCGGGATTGATGGCCGTCGCGCGCTCGTTCTCGATCATGTCGCGCGGCAGGAGATGCCGGCGATTCGAGGTGGCGTAGAAAAGAACGTTTCTCGGACGTCCCTCGACGCCCCCTTCGAGGACCGCTTTCAGCGACTTGTAGCTCGAGTCTCCGACATCGAAGGAGAGATCGTCGCAGAAGAGGAGAATCTGGAACGGCGCATCCCGTAGGACGCCCATCAGATCGGGGAGACGTTCGATATCCTCGCGCGCGATCTCGACGAGTTTCAGTGGCGCCGAACGTCCTTCGTCGGCCGCGTTGACGCTCGCATGGGCGGCCTTGACGAGGGATGACTTGCCCATGCCGCGCGCGCCCCAGAGCAGGGCGTTGTTTGCCGGCAGGCTCCGTGCGAAGCGCTGCGTGTTGTCGAGCAGCATGTCGCGCGAGCGATCGATGCCCTGGAGCAGGTCGATCGAGACCCGATTCACGTTTCTCACAGGCCTGAGGCTCATCGGAGGATCGAAGACGAAACAGTCGGCTTCGGTAAGATCGGCGACCCCTGCGCCTGCGGGAGCCATTCGCTCGAGGGCATCCGCGATCCTCTGAAGGGTGTTCTGAAGATCGCTCGTCTCGAACTCGTGCATGTTTTGCTCTCAACTCATCGTGGGAAGACCTCCATCTCCCGCACTTGAGTTGCAATCGGCAAGCCCGTTCGTATATTCGGCGCAATTATTTCAAAGCGCGGCGAGCCTTGCCGCGCTTTTCGTATGAAAGGTCACCCACATGTTCGTCACGCAAGCCTTCGCCCAGACCGCCGGTGGAATGGGCGGTGGAAGCGATCTGCTTCTCAGCATTCTGCCCTTCGTCGCCGTCTTCGCGATCATGTACTTCCTCATCATCCGCCCGCAGCGCACGCAGATGAAGAAGCGCAACCAGATGCTCGAGAACATCCGGCGGGGCGATCAGGTCGTGACCGGCGGCGGCATCCTCGGCAAGGTGACGAAGGTTCTGGACAATGGCGAGCTCGAGGTTCAGATCTCCGAACAGACCAAGGTCCGCATGCTGCGCGCGATGATCAGCGATGTCCGCGTGAAGGGCGAGCCTGCGGCCGCGAACCAGAAGTAACGAAGGCCGATAGCTGCGGCATTGTCTGCGAAGGGTTCACCCCTTTCGCCACAATCCGCTGGCAGACGTCCTCGCAAGGAGACGGCACGCCTGGTGCCGTCCGCTCGATAACCCGACCGGATCATTGAATGCTGTATTTCTCACGCTGGAAGACGATCCTGATTTGGCTCGTTGTGGCACTCGGCGTCATCTATGCCCTGCCCAACGCTCTTCCCCGGTCGGTTCTCGACAAGTTCCCCGATTTCCTGCCGACGAAGCAGGTGACACTGGGTCTCGATCTGCAGGGCGGATCCTATCTGCTTCTCCAGGTGGACGAGGCCGATCTCGTCCAGAAGCGGGTTCAGACGCTGAGCGACGCGACCCGTTCGGCCTTGCGCGAGGCCCGGATTGGCTATTCGGCGATCTCGGCCAATGACCAGACCGTCACGGTCCGCCTGCGCGATCCCGCCCAGACGGAAGCCGCGCAGGAGGCCCTTTCCGATCTCACCGATCCGGTCTCTTCGGGCCTGTTGAGCGGCGGCCAGATCCGGGAAGTCTCCATCGCCTCACCGCAGGCCGGCGTTCTCGCTCTGTCGCTCACGCCGGAAGGCATCGCCTATCGGACGACCAGCGCTGTCGAGCAGTCGATCGAGGTCGTTCGTCGCCGCGTCGACGAGCTGGGCACCACGGAGCCCGTCATCCAGCGCGAGGGCAACAACCGCATCATCGTGCAGGTGCCGGGTCTCGGCGATCCGGACCGTCTGAAGAACCTCCTCAACCAGACCGCGCAGCTGACCTTCCGCATGGTCGATCAGTCCGCCTCGGCTCAGTCCGTCGCCGACGGTCAGGCCCGCGCCCCGGCCGGAACGGAACTTCTCTACTCGACCGATCAACCGCCGGTGCCGTATCTCGTCCAGCGTCAGGTAATGGTCTCGGGCGAGAACCTCGTCGACGCGCAGCCCGGTTTCGACCAGCAGACCAACGAGCCGGTCGTCAATATCCGCTTCGACAATCGCGGGGCGACGCAGTTCGCGCGGGTGACCCAGTCCAATGTCGGTCGGCCCTTCGCGATGGTGCTCGACGACAAGGTGCTGTCTGCGCCCAACATCCGCGAGCCGATTCTCGGTGGCCAGGCGCAGATCAGCGGCAACTTCACGGTTCAGTCGGCCAACGATCTCGCGGTCCTGCTGCGCGCCGGTGCCCTGCCGGCCAATCTCGACATTCTCGAAGAGCGCACCGTCGGCCCGGGCCTCGGCGCCGATTCCATCGCCGCCGGCGAGATGGCGGGCGTCATCGGTGCGGCCTTCGTCGTCATCTTCATGATCGCCGCCTACGGCTTCCTCGGCATTGTCGCGAACATCGCTCTCATGGTGAACGTCGTCCTGTTGTTCGCCCTGCTGACGGTCATCGGCGCCACGCTTACACTTCCGGGCATCGCGGGTATCGTTCTCACGGTCGGCATGGCCGTCGATTCGAACGTCCTCATCTACGAGCGCATACGCGAAGAGCGCAGAAACGGCCGATCGGTCGTCCAATCGATCGATATCGGCTTCCAGAAGGCGCTCGGCACGATCCTCGATGCGAACATCACGACACTGATCGCGGCTGGCATCCTGTTCTGGCTGGGCACCGGCCCCGTCCGCGGCTTTGCCGTCACGCTGGCGCTCGGCATCCTCACGACGATCTTCACGGCCTACACACTCACGCGCTGGCTGATGGCGTTCTGGGTGAAGCGGCGCCGTCCGAAGGAGCTGCCGAAGGGCTATATCCGGCTGGTGCCCGAGTCGACCTTCATCAAGTTCATGCTGTTCCGGTTGAAGGCGTTCTATCTCTCGATTGCCCTCGTCGTCGCATCGGTCGTCGCCTTGCCGCTCGTCGGCCTGAATTTCGGCATCGATTTCACCGGCGGTTCGGTGATCGAAGTTCAGGCCAAGAATGGCGAAGCCGATATCGGCGGTATCCGCGAGACGATGAACCAGGTCGGCATCGCCGATGCCCAGGTTCAATCCTTCGGCTCGCCGGCAGAGGCCCTGATCCGCATCGGCAATGCGCCGGGGGAGGCGGATACCGCACAGCAGCAGACGATCGAAGCCGCGCAGGCGGCGCTGGAGGCCGATTACGACATCCGTCGAACGGAGGTCGTGGGCCCGACGGTCTCAGGCGAACTGGCCTGGGCTGCCGTTCTCGGCGTCCTCGCATCTCTCGTCGGCATCCTGGTCTATATCTGGATCCGCTTCGAGTGGCAGTTCGCCATCGGTGCGATCGTCGCCACGATCAACGACGTCTTCCTGACGATGGGCTTCCTCGTCCTCATGCAGATCGAGTTCAATCTCGCAACGGTCGCCGCCATCCTGACGATCGTGGGCTATTCGCTCAACGATACGGTCGTCATCTACGACCGCGTTCGCGAGAACCTGCGCAAATACAAGACGATGAAGCTCGGCGACCTTCTCGATCTGTCGGACAACGAGATGCTGTCGCGCACGCTGACGACATCGCTGACGACGCTTCTGGCGCTCGTGGCGCTGTATATCTTCGGCGGCGAGGTCATCCAGAATTTCGTGGCTCCGATGATCTTCGGCGTGGCGATCGGCACGTTCTCGTCGATCTTCGTCGCTGCGCCGGTTCTCTACTTCTTCAATCTGCGCCCGTCCGACTTCGAGGCCGACAAGAAGCAGGGCGAGGCGATCGAGGCCTCCGGCGCGAACAGGGCCTGAGGTTTGGCGAAGGGTATCGAAATCCGCGAGGCCCATTTTCCGGGCCGCGCTCCGATCGAGGCATATGGCAATGGCGGGTTCCGCTTTGCCGATATGTCCCATCGTGGCTCGATCCTGTGCCTGCCCTCGGGCATCTACGGCTGGGATGCGAGCGATGCGCATCCGTTCTCCGGGGAGCGGCTGGAGATGGTCTTCAAGGAGGCGGAGACCTACAAGTTCCTGCTCTTCGGAACCGGACCGCGCATCCAGTTTCTGCCGCCCGCCTTGAAGGAAAGGTTCAGGCGGCTGGGCCTCTCCTGCGATCCCATGTCGACGGGCGCAGCGGTGCGCACCTACAACGTGATGCTCGCCGAGAACCGACCGGTCGCGGCGGCTCTCGTCGCGGTGGATTGATCGGATCTCGATGAACGATACGTCCCGACGAGAAGACGAGATCGATGCTCCGGCAAGTCTCGCTCTCGTGCATGAACAGGATCGGGACCGCTCCCTTGCGATGCCGTTCGTGCCCACCGAAAAGAAAGGCGCATGGGCAGCGCTTCATGCATTCGATATCGAGACCGCCCGGATTCGCGATCTGGTCAGCCAGCCGCTTCCCGGCGAGATCCGCCTCCAGTGGTGGCGTGATCTGATCTCCGGCGGCGGATCGGGCGGATCGGGCCACCCGATCGCCGACGAGCTCTTGGCGACGATCGACAGACACGATCTTCCACGGGCTGCGTTCGAGAGATTCCTGGAAGCGCGCATCTTCGATCTCTACGACGACCCGTTCCCGTCGACCGGCGATCTCGAGGGATATGCCGGCGAGACGCAGTCGACGCTGATCATGCTCTCGGCCTCGATCCTTTCGCCCGAGGACGCGCGCGCGGTCAGCGATGCCGCGGGGCATGCGGGCGTGGCCGTGCTGGTCGCGTCGCTGCTTCGACGCCTACCCGTTCACCTGCGGCGGGGATGGTGTCCCGTCCCGCTCGACCTCCTGGTGGCGGCAGGATGCACGCAGGAAGATTTCCTTCGCGCCAATGCCGAGCCTTCCAGCCGTGCGGTTTCGGTTTTTTGCGCGTTCGGGCGCGAGCATGACGCCCGCTGGCGCGCTCACCTCGCGGACCTGCCGAAGCCCTTGCGTGCCGCCTTCTTGCCCGCCTCTCTCGCGAGCTCTTATATCGACGCGGCTGAGAAGCTCGGCCCCGGCTTGAGGAACGGGCCGGTGGAGATCGGTCCCGTCGGCAAGACCTGGCGCTACTGGCGCACCATGCGCAGCTGACACGCCGAGTGCGGCATCGACGCCTTCTCGCACGGGCATGGAATAAGTCGCAGGATGATCGGTCCGAACGTAGACGGAATTGAACCGCCCATGCGCCCGATGCGACGATTGAAGAGGGTACTGGGATCGCTCGTCATGCGGACCGGGACGGGGGTCTCTCGTTTTCCGATCGTCATTCTCCTCATCGCTCTCGCTTCGCTCGCCGCGAATCTGGAGATGGCCGACGGGCTCGATCTCGGTGATACGAGCTTCCTGCGGCTCGAGGCGGCACTCTTCGCCGGCGCCCTTGGCGCAATAGCGGGTGCGCTTGTCTTCGAGGTGCGAGGATATGGGCTCGTCATTCGCTACATCGTGCAGACGGCGGCCGCCGGTTTGTTCTCGCTCGCCGTCTGGTTCGGGCTCGAATGGGCCATCTATCCGCCGGCGCTGATCTTCGGTCTCGTTTTCGCCGTTCCGCTCGCGCCCTTCGTCGGACGCGGCGACGCCGATGTCTTCTGGACGTTCTCGCTCTCGATCATCGTCGGTATCCTGCTGGCCTTCACCGCCGTTCTGGTCTTCGTGCTCGGGCTCCTCGCGATCATCGAGATGGTCGCCTTCCTCTTCGATGTCGATGCGGGATCGGGGCTGCAGCGTCATATCCTGACGACGGGCTTTACCCTCATCGGCCCGCTCTTTGCCCTCGGACGGATACCGGCGCGGTTCGACGAGCGGATCCGCGTCGACGAGGGCCATCAGTTCGTGCGCAGCGTCGCGCTTCTGGCGGGGTGGGTATCGGCTCCCCTAATTCTCGTTTCAGGGATAGTCCTGCATCTCTACGGGCTGAAGATACTTGGGACAGGAGACGTGCCGAGGGGCGAAATCGGGTGGATCGTCTCCGTCTTCGTCGTGCTGACGCTGAGCCTGCGGGTGGTTTGCGAGCCGATCCGGACGCTCGGGGGAAAGGCGCTCGCGCTTTTCGATCGAATATGGCCGTACACACTCGTCCTGCCTCTGGCACTCCTCGCCTATGCGGCATGGCTGAGGATCGAATCGGAAGGTTTCACGATCGAGCGCTATTATCTGGCGCTGCTGGTGCTGACAGGAACGATCATCGCAGGCATGGCGATCGCCGTGCCGCGCCGTGCGGGCGCGCGCTTCATCGTCGGTGTCCCGGTTGGTCTGGCGATCCTTTCGAGCTTCGGGCCGCAGGGTGTCGTGGACACGGTGGGACGCAGTCAGTCCATCCGTCTGGAAGCGATCCTCCCGAGTGACGCAGGGGATGAAACAGACAATGCCGGGGAGCTCGATCCGGCGCAAAAGGCCGAGGCACGATCACGGATCTACGCGCTCGCGCAGGTCGATCAGCTGGATCGAGTTTCGCGATTCGCGGACGATCCTGCTTCGCCCGGGAGAAGCGCTTACGACCGGGCGAACGCGTTGATCGATCGGCTTTCCTTGAGAGCGGGGCCCGCACGGTCCGTGGATCGCACGGTCGTCTTCGAGCGCCAGGGAGATAGTCTCGACATCGCCGGATATGACCGTCTGGCGATGTCGTTGGTCTTCTCGACGTTCAGCGATACCAGCGCCGGGCTGGTCACGGGCCGCTTGCAGGGCACCGTCCTCGTTCTCCGCATCGGAACGCAGGAAGCGAGATTCGTGCTCGATCCCGAGGTGTTCGACGCGCTCGGCTCATATCCCGGCAAAGCGTCGGCCGCCCGGCCTTCGATCATCTTGCGCGCAAGCGGTCGAACCATCGGGATCGTCCCTTCGAAGGCGATCTTCGATGGAACCGGCAGGCTCATCGAACTGTCGGGCGATGTGCTCTTCCGCAATGCCGAATGGGGACAATAACCCGTCCGCAGGTCATTCGGCCGCTTCGCGAACGGCGTGGTCGTTACCGCCATCGAGCCAGGCGGCGAAATCGCGAAGCGCCCTGGCGGACAAGGCCTTCTTCTTCGCAATCGACTTGTCCTTGCCCCGGAAGCGCTTCACGCCTTCGGGCCTGACGATTGCCCCAGGCTCGAGCGGGGGAAAGAGCCCGAAATTGATGTTCATCGGCTGGAAGGAGCGCTTGCCGCCTTCTTCCTCATGGGCGAGATGGCCGCCGGTGATATGGCCGAGAAGCGCGCCTATGGCGGTCGTCGGCGGCGGTGGCGCGTGGGTCTCGCCAAGGCTCTCGGCCGCGGCGAGACGTCCGGCCAGAAGGCCGATCGCAGCCGATTCCACATAGCCCTCGCAGCCGGTGATCTGACCTGCGAAACGAAGCCTCGGCATGCTTTTCAGACGCAATTCGCCATCGAGAAGCCGCGGCGAATCGAGATATGTGTTGCGGTGCAGGCCGCCGAGCCGCGCGAACTCGGCATTCTCCAGTCCCGGAATCATCCGGAAGATCGCAGCCTGCTCGCCATATTTCAGCTTCGTCTGGAAACCGACCATGTTGTAGAGCGTGCCGAGGGCGTTGTCCTGACGCAGCTGGACCACGGCATAGGGTTTGACGGTCGGATTGTGGGCATCGGTGAGACCCATGGGCTTCATGGGACCGTGCCGCAGGGTCTCGGGTCCACGCTCCGCCATCACCTCGATCGGAAGGCAGCCGTCGAAATAGGGCGTTCCCTCCCAGTCCTTGAACTCCGCACGGTCACCTTCGACGAGCGCTGCGATGAAGCGCTCGTAGGTCTCCTGGTCGAGGGGGCAGTTGATGTAGTCCTTGCCGGTTCCGCCGGGCCCGACCTTGTCGTAGCGGGACTGAAACCACGCCTTGTCGAGGTCGATGGTATCGAAATGGACGATCGGCGCAATTGCGTCGAAGAAGGCGAGGGCATCTTCTCCGGTGGCGCGGCGTATGCCGTCGGCGAGGGCCGGCGCCGTCAGCGGTCCGGTCGCGATGATGGTCGGTCCCCATTCTTCCGGCGGCAGGCCCTCGACCTCGCTCCGTTCGATGGTGATGAGCGGATGATCGGAAAGGGCCTTCGTGACGGCTGCGGAAAAGCCCTCGCGGTCGACTGCGAGGGCCCCGCCGGCAGGAACCTGGTTCGCATCCGCGCACCGCATGACGAGAGAGCCGGCGAGGCGCATCTCGGCGTGTATGACGCCGACGGCGTTCGCTTCCGCATCGTCGGAGCGGAAGGAATTCGAGCAGACGAGTTCTGCAAGACCGTCCGTCTTGTGGGCTTCCGTCCCGCGATTGGGGCGCATTTCGTGAAGGACGACCGGGACGCCGCGGGTGGCGATCTGCCAGGCGGCCTCGGAACCTGCGAGGCCGCCGCCGACGATATGAATGGGCTTGTTTGTCATGGGCCGATTCTAGCAGCGCGGGTCCCGCGCCGAAAGGGTGCCCGGACGCAATCTGACGGCCGGATACCGGCGATGGCGTCGGGTTCAGCCTTGGCGAGCGAAATCCCTCTGCATGAAACCGATCAGGGAGGCGAGGCAGAGAAGCAGGGTCGAAGACCATTGTCCCGCAGAAACGCCGCCCGTCAGATCCGTGAGGACACCGACCCCGACAGGACCGAGGATCTGACCGATACCGAAGGCGACGGTCATCGCGCCGATCCCCGCTGTCCAGTGCTCGATCGGCAGATTGCGACGGACGAACGCGGTGGTCGAGGTGACGACCGCGAGGAAGGTCGCACCGAACAGTGCCGCCGAAACGAGGAGGACGATGGAGGTCTGCGAGAGCGCGACGAGGGAGGAGGCGAAGGCGAGGACGAGCGTCGCCATCGAGAAGGCCGTACCGTTTCGCGTTTTCTGCATGGCGCGTCCCCAGATCCAGGGCGACGTCATAGCGCCGATCCCGATCAGGACCCAGGTCGCGGACTGGAGGGCAATGCCGGCGCCGCCCTCCCGTACCCAGGCGATGACGAAGGTCATGTAGCCGATATAGCCGGCGCCATAGAGGGCATAGGCAAACAGCATGGTCGCCATAACGCCGAGGCGGGGGCGCGGTCTCGGTACCGCGGAACCCTGCTCGTCCTCATCCGGGCGACCGAGACGCAGGGTGAAGGCGAGAAGGATCGCGGCGAGCGCGAGAACGCCCCAGGCGATGGGCCACGCATCGTTGCCGCCCGCCGCAAGCGCCATGGGAACCGTGAGACCCGAGACCGCGATCCCGAAACCCGGCCCTGCGTAGAACAGTCCGAGCAGGATCGCGTTCGCCTCGTCGCGCGCCGCAATCCGCGCCGCGAGCACGCCGCCCGCGACGAAGGCGAGGCCAGCACCGATCCCTGCCAGGATGCGCGCGAGATTGAGGAGAAGCGGATCGCGGAGGAGAATGCAGAGCCCGAGGGAGGCGATGCATGCCCAGACGCCGATCCGCATCGCGTCGAACGGGCCGAAGGATCGGTTGGCCCGCCCGGCGAGGAGGGCGCCTGCGAGATAACCCAGCGCATTCGTGGTGTTGAGCCAACCGGCCGTCGAGAAGGACCAGCCGAGATCGGCCTGCATGGCGGGAAGGATCAGGGCGTAGGCGAACCGGGAGATGCCGAGCCCGATGGCGGCGGCGGACGCAAGGCCCATGACCTGGATCATGGGGCGGTAGCGATCGCTCGACGACGCGTTGACTGGGCTCTTCATCCTGCGCGTTCCTCCGCGGCACCGGCATCAACTACCAGCGAGGCTTTCCGGCGCGCAAGTCGCCTGGCCGGTCGCGAGGTGAGTGAAGGGCGGCAGAAACAACAATGCCCGCCGGGGGAGGACCGGCGGGCATCGTAAAGACGGAACCTACGTTTGGGAGGAGGAGTGTAGGCTCCTTATCCGCTGGAAGGCCGGGAGGAGGTGGCCCTGCAGCGAAACCGAATTGGAGACTTGCGTGGCGCCCACCGGGGGGAGGACCCGGCGGGCGTCGCAAGTGTGGAGCCTGCGTTTGGGAGGAGGAGTGCAGACCCCTTATCCGCTGGAAGGCCGGGAGGAGGTGGCCCTGCAGCGAAACCGAATTTGAGGCTTGCGTGGCGCCCACCGGGGGGAGGACCCGGCGGGCGTCGCAAGTGTGGAGCCTACGTTTGGGAGGAGGAGTGTAGGCCCCTTATCCGCTTCAGGACTGGGAGGAGGATGCCCCGAAGCGAAACTTTGATGTCTGGCGTCCGTCGGGGGGAGGACCCGACGGACGACTTTGAGGGGACCATCGATGGGAGGAGGATGATGGTCCTGGTTTCGCGGATAACCCTATGGGAGGAGATGGGTTGCCGCGAAATTTCGTGTATTTTCGTTAACCAACGGCCCGGCGAGCGATCGCCGGAATGTCGGCACGGGAGATCCCGAGATCGTTCAGTTCGCGCTGCGAGAGGCTATCGAGTTCACGATAGGTCTGCTGGTAGCGACGCCAGTTCCTGTACGACTTGATGATATCCATTGAAGCCTGCCTTATGCTGACCGGCTATCCGGTCTACTGCGTTGAAGCGGTTGGCTGATCCGCCGTTCGCTTCGTTGACCTGAAGCTAGTGAGCGCTGGCCGGGTTGGCCAGACGATGGGGCGCATAGGAGCCATGCAGTTTGTGCACTGCACAATAAAAATTGACGGCAGTTCGTCCGGGAAGTTGAGTTTTCCGGGGGTGCGGCCGTTGCTCGACGAGGTGGAGCGATCGAAAATGAAATGAGACGGGTCGGTGAGTTGCGGAAATGCCACGGTTTTCGGCCGCATCTCCGCTCGTCCTTTGCCGGCTCCGTCGCCATGACGAGGCGTTGGCCGCGGGCCGGCTTCGGAAACGATCGCGATCGACGGCCCTTTCGCCACCCATAGGCGGGTGATATAGAAGCGCGCGATTCACACTGGGTGTCGAGATCCGGTGTGTCCATTCGCGGGTGTGGCGGAACTGGCAGACGCACTTGGTTTAGGTCCAAGCGCCGAGAGGCATGGGGGTTCAAGTCCCTCCACCCGCACCAGTTCAAGGACGAACCGCTTCGTTGCCGAGGGCCCCGTGGCCCGAGGTTATCAGGACAACAAGAAGGTACAGAGAATGCAGGTTACGGAAACGAAGGCCGAGGGCCTCAAGCGGGAGATCGAGGTGGTGGTACCGGCCTCGGACCTCGAGGCGCGGCTTCAGACCCGTCTGCACGAGGCGAAGGACAAGGTACAGCTGAAGGGCTTCCGTCCCGGCAAGGTGCCCGTGTCCCACTTGCGCAAGATGTACGGCAAGTCCTTCATGGCCGAGATCGTCAACGAAATCCTCCGCGACACGCCGCGCAACGTCATCGCCGAACGCGGCGAGCGGTCCGCCATGCAGCCCGAGGTCGGCATGAGCGAGGACGAGGCCGAGGCCGAAAAGGTTCTGGCCGGCAAGTCCGACTTCAAGTTCACGCTGTCCTACGAGAAGCTCCCGAGCTTCGAGCTCCAGCCGACCGGCGGCATCAAGATCGAGCGTCCGATCGTCGAGGTTCCGGACGAAGAGGTCGAGGAGCAGGTCAAGCGGGTAGCCGAGAACGCGCGTGAGTACGCGCCGAAGGACGCCGCAGCAGAAACGGGTGACCGCGTGACCCTCGATTTTGTCGGCAAGATCGACGGCGAGGCGTTCCAGGGCGGTTCGGCCAACGACTCCAATCTCGTGATCGGCTCCGGCCAGTTCATCCCCGGTTTCGAGGATCAGCTGATCGGCGTCTCGGCGGGTGACGAGAAGCAGGTCGTCGTCACCTTCCCCGAGGATTACGGCGCACCGGATCTCGCGGGCAAGGAAGCCACCTTCGACGTGACCGTGAAATCGGTGGCCTCTCCGGCCGAGATCGAGATCGACGACGAACTGGCCAAGAAGCTCGGCCTGGAATCGGCGGAGCGCCTGCGCACGGTCGTTCGCGAACAGATCGAAAGCCAGTACGGCCAGGCGACCCGCCAGAAGGTGAAGCGCCAGATCCTCGACGCCCTCGACGAGACCTATTCCTTCGAGCTTCCGACGAAGCTCGTCGAGGCCGAGTTCAACAACATCTGGAACCAGGTCCAGGCCGAGTTGCAGCGGTCGGGCAAGAGCTTCGAGGACGAGGACACCACCGAAGAGAAGGCGCGCGAGGAGTATCAGAAGCTCGCCGAGCGCCGGGTCCGTCTCGGACTGGTCCTGTCCGAGATCGGTGAGAAGGAAGGCGTCCAGGTCACCGAGGAGGAGTTGCAGCGCGCGATGTTCGACCAGCTGCGGCGCTATCCAGGACAGGAGCAGCAGGTCTACGAGTTCTACCAGAAGAACCCGGATGCCCTCGCGAGCCTTCGCGCGCCGATCTACGAGGAGAAGGTGATCGACAAGCTCCTCGGCGAAGCGGACGTGACCGACAAGGTCGTCACCAAGGAAGAGCTCCTGGCCGAGGACGAAGAGGACGAGGCACTCACCGCCGCGTGACGCTTCGCCACCGAACGGTGAACGAGACAAAAAGGTCGGCTGGTAGCCGGCCTTTTTCTTTGCATCGGCCCCGAACGTCACGTTCTTGCCAAAGGCGTCGGCCAGTCGGGGCGGACATTTCCGAACAGCTTTCTACATGAGCGTTTTGCCGCCTACGGGTTCGGCTCGGGACACGACAGACAGAACACGACAGGAATGTGCATGCATCGCTTTTCGAAGGCGATCTTGATGATCGCGGCGGTCCTCTTTCTTTTCGGCATCGCGCCCGTGAACGCGCAGACATCGCCGGCGACGAGCGCCAGCGCAGCGTCCACCTCCGAAAGCGACAGCAAGGCCCAGGCGAGCCTGGACGAGCTCATCTCCATTCTCGAGAACAACGAGACACGCGCCCGGCTGATCGAAACGCTGAAGGCGGCCGCCTATCAGCCGCAGGCGAACGGCTCGGAATCGGAGGCCGAGCAGACGCTCGGCGGGATCGCGCTGGATGCCCGTGAGGTCGAGCAGACGCTCCCGGCGCAGATCGCCAACGTCGTTCGCGGCTTCATCGGCAATGTAAGCGAGACCGGCACCGAGGTCCTGACGAGCCTGCGGTCCTCAGGGAGCATCCTTTCGGGTGCGACCTCCCTCGATCTGCCGGCGATCTTCGAGGCGATCCTCCCAGTGGGGCTCGTCGCGATCGTCGTCTTCGCGATCCTTCTGCTCGGCCGCTTGGTCAAGGCGCCGATCTTCCGCAAACTCGCGCAGACGAGCATTAATGCGAGCCCGCTGAGCAAGCTCATGCTGCTCATCGTGTCGGGGCTCATCGATGCGGTCTCGATCCTTCTCGCCTGGGCCGGCGGCATCGTGGCCGCGTCGATCTTCTCGAACGGACAACCGGGCTTCAACCAGCAGCTCTTCCTCAACGCCTTCCTCGTGATCGAGATGGTGAAGGTCGCGCTCGCCTCCTTCGTGTCTCCCAACTATCCCGCGCTGCGCCTCACCCCGTTCTCCAACCGGCAGGCGAGCTACTGGTATTTCTGGCTGTCGCGCTTCATCTCGATCCTCGGCTACACCTTCCTCTTCGTGGCCCCGGTCATCCGGACGGCGTCGAGTGTGCAGGCGGCCGATGCGACGCGCTTCGTCGTCGTCATCTTCTCCGTCCTTCTCGCGATCGGCCTCATCCTGAAGAACCGCGGCACCGTCCGCGAACGGTTGAAGCGCGCCAAGAAGCAGGGCGACACCAGTGTTTCCGCCCAGATCAACGCCTTCCTCGGGCAGATCTGGTGGATCGTCGCCATCGGCTTCGTGCTGGCAGCCTTCATCGTGTGGCTTCGCAGTCCCGATCAGGGGATGAGCTTCCTCGCGGCCGGTACGCTGAAGACGATCGCGGCGATGGCGATCGGCGGCCTCATCGTGTCGATCCTCAGCCGCTGGATCGCGAGAGGCATCCCGATCCCGCAATCGACGAAGGAAAAGCTGCCGCTGCTCGAAAAGCGCATCAACAGCTTCATTCCGAACGTTTTGACCGTGATCCGAATCTTCGTCGTGATCGCCGTTCTCGCCTATGTCCTGGAGGCCTGGTCGATCGCCAGCTACTCGACCTGGCTGTCGAGTTCGGTCGGCCAAAGCTTCGTCGGCGGCTTGATCGGAGCCGGCATCATCCTGTTCGTCGGCGTTGCGATCTACATCGCGGTCTCGTCCTGGATCGAATATCGCCTCAATCCGAATTACGGGACCATCCCGACCGCACGCGAGCGGACGCTGCTGTCCCTGTTCCGCAACGCCTTCACGATCGCCATGGTCGTGATCGTCTCGATGCTGGTTCTCAGCCAGCTCGGCATCGATATCGCGCCGCTACTCGCCGGTGCCGGTGTGGTCGGTCTAGCCATCGGTTTCGGCGCACAGAAATTCGTGCAGGACATCATCACCGGTGCGTTCATCCAGATCCAGAACGCCATGAACGAAGGCGACATCGTCGAGGTGAACGGCGTCAGCGGAACGGTGGAACAGTTGACGGTCCGTTCCGTCGGCATCCGCACGGTCGACGGCACCTGGTGCCTCATCCCGTTCTCTTCGGTCGATCAGGTCTCGAACTTCTCGAAGGACTTCGCCTACTACGTCGCCGATATCGGTGTCGCGTATCGCGAGAACCTCGAAGACGTCGAACAGATGATGGTCGACGCCTTCGCTGAACTGAAGACGACCTCCGTCGCCGAGAACCTCATCGGCGAGATGGATATGTGGGGCGTTCAGGAGCTCGGCGACTCGGCCGTCGTCATGCGGGGCCGCGTGATGACGAAGCCGGGCACCCAGTGGGGCATCGGTCGTGCCTATCGCGGCATCATCAAGCGGATGGCCGACGAGCGCGGCATCGAGATCCCGTTCCCGCACATGACGGTCTGGTTCGGCGAGGATCGCAAGGGCAATGCCCCGCCGATCCGCATGGCGGGCGAGATCGAGGCTCCGGGAGAGGCTCCGCGAATCGAAGCCGAGCCCTCGCCGGGCGAGCGTTCCGCCGAGGCCGGTGAGCCGGGCTCCGAACGCCACTCGGACTACGGAACGACCGATGCGAACGGAAAGCACATTCCGCCTGGCGAAAGCGACATCGACGCCTCGGGCGACGGACGAGGCTGATCCTCGATCGCCCCGTCGACGTCGCACCACCGCCGATCGTCTCGCGATCGGCGGGCCCGCCTTGCATCGCGCCCGGCCTCGGTCCTATTTACGACAGGACAGAGACCACCACACGATTCGCATCGGCTCGCGACGAACCGATGCGCCAAGCCATCAGCGAGATCGTTACCCAATGACCCATCCCGTCGAAACCGCCATGAACCTCGTGCCCATGGTGGTGGAGCAGACCAATCGCGGCGAGCGCGCCTACGACATCTTCTCGCGCCTCCTCAAGGAACGGGTGATCTTCATCACCGGCCCGATCGAGGACTCGATGGCGACCCTGGTCTGCGCACAGCTTCTCTTCCTCGAGGCCGAAAACCCGAAGAAGGAGATCGCGCTCTACATCAACTCGCCGGGCGGCGTGGTGACGAGCGGCATGGCGATCTACGACACGATGCAGTTCATCCGTCCGGCCGTCTCCACCCTCTGCATCGGCCAGGCGGCCTCCATGGGCTCGCTCCTGCTCTGCGCTGGCGAGAAGGGCATGCGGTTCGCGACGCCGAACGCACGAATCATGGTCCATCAGCCGAGCGGCGGCTTCTCGGGCCAGGCCTCCGACATCGAGCGTCACGCCCAGGACATCATCAAGCTCAAGCGTCGTCTCAACGAGACCTATGTGAAGCACACCGGGCAGGACTACGAGACGATCGAACGCACGCTCGACCGCGATCACTTCCTGACCGCCGACGAGTCGAAGGAGTTCGGGCTGATCGACAAGGTCTACTCGTCGCGAGCCGATCTGGAGGGTGTCACGCCGCCGGCCACCTGAGCGGACCTTCGGCCGAAACCGGAAAGGCGGCGCTTGCGTGTCGACGTTAAGCGCCGCTCAAGACGATTGAGAGATGATCGATTCCGGAAATCGGAATCGAAGACGAAACGTCGCAAAACTGCCACCGACTTTGCTAAGCTGCGCGTCAGTCATTAAGTTGGAGCGGATCAGAGACGGGCTTTTCGCGCAAGCCCGAACCGAAAGGAAAGACGCATGAGCAAAACGAGCGGCGGCGACTCCAAGAACACGCTCTATTGCTCTTTCTGCGGAAAGAGCCAGCACGAAGTCCGTAAGCTGATCGCCGGGCCGACGGTCTTCATCTGCGACGAGTGTGTCGAACTGTGCATGGACATCATCCGCGAGGAAAACAAATCCTCGATGGTGAAATCCCGGGACGGCGTGCCGTCTCCGCAGGAGATCATCGGTGTCCTCGACGATTACGTGATCGGTCAGTTCCACGCCAAGAAGGTCCTCTCGGTCGCGGTCCATAACCATTACAAGCGCCTCGCGCACGCGTCGAAGAACAACGATGTCGAGCTGGCGAAGTCGAACATCCTGCTGATCGGCCCGACGGGCTGCGGCAAGACGCTGCTCGCGCAGACGCTCGCGCGGATCATCGACGTTCCGTTCACCATGGCGGACGCGACGACGCTGACCGAGGCGGGCTATGTCGGCGAGGATGTCGAGAACATCATCCTGAAGCTGCTCCAGTCGGCCGACTATAATGTCGAGCGCGCGCAGCGCGGCATCGTCTATATCGACGAGATCGATAAGATCAGCCGTAAATCCGACAACCCGTCCATCACGCGCGACGTGTCGGGCGAGGGCGTGCAGCAGGCTCTGCTCAAGATCATGGAAGGCACCGTCGCCTCCGTGCCGCCGCAGGGCGGGCGCAAGCATCCGCAGCAGGAATTCCTGCAAGTGGATACCTCGAACATCCTGTTCATCTGCGGCGGTGCGTTCGCGGGTCTCGATCGCATCATCTCCGACCGCGGTCGCAAGACGTCGATCGGGTTCGCGGCGAATGTCGAGGCGCCCGACGATCGTCGTTCGGGTGAACTCTTCCGCCAGGTCGAGCCCGAGGATCTCCTGAAGTTCGGTCTCATTCCGGAGTTCGTCGGTCGTCTGCCGGTGCTTGCGACGCTCGAGGACCTCGATGAAACGGCGCTGGTCCAGATCCTGCGCGAGCCCAAGAACGCGCTGGTCAAGCAGTATCAGCGGCTCTTCGACATGGAGAGCGTGCAGCTGACCTTCCAGGACGAAGCCCTGCGCGCGATCGCTCGCAAGGCGATCGAACGCAAGACCGGTGCACGCGGTCTGCGTTCGATCATGGAGGCCACGCTGCTCGACACGATGTTCGATCTGCCGACACTCGAGGGTGTGCAGGAGGTGGTGGTGTCCGACGATGTGATCGCCGGAAATGCCCGCCCCCTCTACATCTACTCGGAACGCAAGGACGAGAAGGAGAATGTCAGCGCCTGACCGCAGACATTCTGAACGAGTTCGGCGAGCCCGTCGCATGGTCCCCATGCGGCGGGTTTTGCTTTTCGCCGAGCTGGATGAGTCGAGCGAACCGTGCGATTTCAGAAGGCTGGAAAGCTTCGCGAACGACAGTTCTGTAACGCTCAGAGCGCTTGCAAACCCGGTGTTCGGGCCCCACATTCGCCGGTGACGATGGCATTCGGCGGGACCGCTTGAACGAGGGTCATGCCGAAGGGCCGATCAGACGGCAGACGCCGTAGAAAGGAAATTCCATGTCCAATTTGCCGGAAAGCCGGGACGGGACCGAACGCAACCTTTATCCGGTGCTTCCGCTCCGCGACATCGTCGTTTTCCCGCACATGATCGTTCCGCTCTTCGTCGGGCGCGAGAAATCGATCAAGGCGCTCGAAGAGGTCATGGGCGCGGACAAGCAGATCCTCTTGGCCACGCAGATGAATGCCGGCGACGAGGATCCCTCGGCCGACGCGATCTACGATATCGGAACGCTGGCCAACGTCCTGCAGCTGCTCAAGCTGCCCGACGGCACGGTCAAGGTGCTCGTCGAGGGCATGTCCCGTGCGAGGATCGAGCGCTTCTCTGATCGGCAGGAGTGGTATGAGGCCGAGGCCTCCGTCGTCGTCGACGACGAGGACGACGATGTCGAACTCGAGGCCCTGGCGCGCTCGGTCGTGTCGGAGTTCGAGAACTACGTGAAGCTGAACAAGAAGATCTCTCCCGAGGTCGTCGGTGCGGCCACGCAGATCGAGGACTATTCGAAGCTCGCCGACACGATCGCCTCCCATCTCGCGATCAAGCTTCCCGAGAAGCAGGACATGCTGTCGTTGACCTCGGTCAAGGCGCGGCTGGAAAAGGCGCTCGGCTTCATGGAGTCGGAGATCTCCGTTCTTCAGGTGGAGAAGCGGATCCGTTCGCGCGTGAAGCGTCAGATGGAGAAGACCCAGCGGGAATACTATCTGAACGAGCAGATGAAGGCGATCCAGAAGGAGCTCGGCGACGGCGAGGACGGCCGCGACGAGATGGCCGAACTGGAGGAGCGCATCAAGAAGACGAAGCTCTCCAAGGAAGCGTCGGACAAGGCCAATGCCGAGCTCAAGAAGCTCAAGCAGATGTCGCCGATGTCCGCCGAATCGACGGTGGTGCGCAACTATCTCGATTGGCTGCTCGGATTGCCCTGGGGCTCCAAGTCGCGCGTGAAGATCGATCTCAACAAGGCCGAGGCGATCCTCGACGGCGATCATTACGGCCTCGACAAGGTCAAGGAGCGCATCGTCGAATATCTCGCGGTCCAGAGCCGGCAGAACAAGCTGAAGGGTCCGATCCTCTGCCTCGTCGGCCCTCCGGGCGTCGGCAAGACCTCGCTCGCCAAGTCGATCGCCAAGGCGACCGGCCGCGAATATGTGCGGATGGCTCTCGGCGGTGTGCGCGACGAATCTGAGATCCGCGGTCATCGGCGGACCTATATCGGCTCGATGCCGGGCAAGATCATCCAGTCGATGAAGAAGGCAAAGAAGTCCAACCCGCTGTTCCTTCTCGACGAGATCGACAAGATGGGCCAGGACTTCCGCGGCGATCCGTCGTCGGCGCTGCTCGAGGTGCTGGATCCGGAGCAGAACTCCACGTTCATGGACCACTATCTGGAGGTCGAATACGACCTCTCGCCGGTGATGTTCGTGACGACGGCGAACACGCTGAACATCCCGGGCCCGCTCATGGACCGGATGGAGGTCATCCGGATCGCCGGCTACACCGAGGACGAGAAGGTCGAGATCGCCAAGCGGCATCTGCTGCAGAAGGCGATCCGCGATCATGCGCTGAAGGCGGAGGAGTTCTCGGTGGACGACAGCGCGCTCTACGAGATCGCTCGCCGCTACACCCGGGAAGCCGGTGTCCGTAACTTCGAACGTGAGCTGATGACGCTCGCCCGCAAGGCGGTCACCTCGATCCTCAAGGGTGAGACCTCGAAGGTCCATGTCACGAAGGAGAACATCTCCGACTATCTCGGCGTCGCCCGCTATCGCTACGGCGAGGCCGAACTCGAGGATCAGGTGGGCGTCGTCACCGGGCTTGCCTGGACGGAAGTCGGCGGCGAGCTCCTGACGATCGAAGGCATCATGATGCCCGGCAAGGGCAAGATGACGGTCACGGGCAACCTGAAGGACGTGATGAAGGAGTCGATCTCGGCTGCCGCGTCCTATGTGCGCTCACGTGCCCTCGATTACGGGGTGAAGCCGCCGCTCTTCGAGAAGCGGGACATTCACGTCCACGTGCCCGAAGGTGCGACGCCCAAGGACGGTCCGTCGGCGGGAACCGCGATGGCCACCGCGATCGTCTCCGTGCTGACCGGTATCCCGGTTCGGCGCGATATCGCGATGACCGGCGAGATCACCCTTCGGGGGCGCGTGCTCCCGATCGGCGGTCTCAAAGAGAAGCTGCTCGCGGCTCTCCGCGGGGGTATCAAGAAGGTTCTCATACCGGAGGAAAACGCCAAGGATCTGGCGGATATTCCGGACAACGTGAAGAACAATCTGGAAATCGTCCCCGTCTCGCGCATGGGCGAGGTTCTCTCCCACGCCCTCGTTCGCCAGCCGGAAGCCGTCGAGTGGTCCGAGGAAGACGAGCCGCTTCAGAACCGTCCGCCGCTCGAAGAGGATGGCGCAACGGCTGTTGCACACTAAGCGCACCGTAGCAGTTTTAACCGGGCGCCCCGCAGAAGATCGGAAATTTCACGAGTTTCCGGCCAATGCGGGGCGCCCAGACGTTGCTGTAGGGGCTTTTCTAGGCCACATTCCACCACCATCGGCGCGATCGTAGCGCAGTGAGTCTAAAGCCTGGAGATTGTATCCTATGAACAAGAACGAACTCGTAAGCGCGGTTTCGGAAAAAGCCGATCTTTCCAAGCAGCAGGCGACCGCTGCAGTCGACGCCGTTTTCGCGACGATCGAGGAGACGCTGGCTGACGGCGGCGACATCCGTCTCGTTGGCTTCGGCACCTTCGCCGTCACCCATCGTAACGCCTCCAAGGGCCGCAACCCTTCGACCGGCGCCGAAGTCGACATTCCCGCTCGCAACGTTCCGAAGTTCACGCCGGGCAAGGGTCTCAAGGACTCGGTCAACAAGTAAGATCCGGTTGGCTCCGGTGCCGCTTGCGCGGCGCCGACTGCCTTCCATCCAAGGCTTCCCGCCGCGCAAGCGACGACGGAAGCCTTTTTCGTATTTGGCGACCGGATCTTTTCGCCGCCTTCCACGCACTCGATCGATCGATGAGGCCTGCCTGATGCGCCGGGCGGGCGAAGTGCGATCTGCCGCCGACTTCGCCCTCCATCCGGCATCGCTCAGTCGTCGGTGCTTTCGACGCTCGCGTCCTTCACGTAAGGCTCGACCGTACCCTTCAACTTGATCTTGAGCGGGTTGCCGTGCCGGTCGCGCGACTTGCCGGCCTGGACTTTGATCCATCCTTCGGAAACGCAATACTCCTCGACATTGGTCTTCTCTTTCCCGTTGAAGATCACGCCGATATCCTGACCGAGGACCTCCTCGTCGTAATGCGGGCTGTCTGGATCGATGGAGAGGCGGTCCGGCAATGCGGTGGTCATGGATGGTTTCCTTCTGCGAATTGATCGGCTCGGCCGACGAATGCCCTTCGATAGCGGCATGGCTCGGCCGAGGACAAGCCGCGTCATTTGGAAAGGTCGATGCAAGCTCCGGGCCGCCATGGCCATCTTCATGTCTGGTTCAGTCGGCATAAGCGATCCAGAACCGGCGGTATCGGTTTTCGACGTGCATGAATGCCGTCGTGCGAAGCGGTCCGCGGATGATCGAAATGGGGATGAAACCGAATGGGTCGCGGGCCGAAGAAGTCCTTGTCGCAGAGCGTTCTGAGTGCGGGCGCGATCATAAGCTGCGTTCTGGCGGCAAGCGGGACTGTGAACGCGCAGCAGCGTTATCTTCCCAACGGCATCCCCTCGCAGGCGGTCGAATCCTTCATCGACGAGTACGGACGCGAAGTCTTTCTGGACATCAACGGCCGCGTGGTCGCGGTCATTCAGCCGGACCGCGCGCCGCAGGGCGGAGCGCAGTTCGACAGCCGTGGGAGCCAGGTCTTCGATCGTCCCCCGCCTCCCGGCGTGACGCTGGAAGGTCCGGCCTTCATCGAGCCGGGCCAGCAGGGGTTCGGCAATGGTGGAGGCTTCGACCAGGCTCCGAATACGATCGATCCCTACGACAATCGTCGCTACGAAAGCGGCCCGGTGGAGGCCTCGCCGCTGCCGGCGCCGGATGGTGGCCTCATGGATGCCGCTCCTGAGACTCAGTCCGCCGAACTGCCGCAGAGCGAGGTTCCGCCTCTGACCCCGCAGGGCGAGGTGCCGCCGCTGACGCCTCAGAGTGACGTGCCGCCGCTGACGCCGCAAAGCTCCGATGTGGCGGAACTGCCGGCTCCCGGCGCGCCGATCGTGAACGACGGCGCATCCTCGGTCGGAGAATTCCTCGATCAGCAATTCCGCGAACAGACGATCCAGGAGACCGATCCCGCACCTCAGGTCGCAACACCTCAGGGTCCGGACAAGAAGGCGGCGGTCGCAGCTCTCCAAGTCATCCTCGATCGTGCCGGGATGAGCCCGGGCGTCATCGACGGACGCATGGGCTCGAACGTCAACAAGGCCGTCGCCGCCTATGAGGAGAAGTACGGCCGAAAGCTCTCGACGGGCGACAGCCGGGCGCTTGCCGAGGAGCTGGATCGCACGGGCGGCCCGGCGGTCGTCACCTACGAATTGACCGCCGAGGACGTTGCGGGGCCCTTCGTCGCCTCGATCCCGACCGACTATGCCGAGAAAGCGCAACTCGACCATATGAGCTTCGAGACGCCGACCGAGAAGCTCGCCGAGCAGTTCCATATGGACGAGGACTATCTGAAGGCGATCAATCCCGGCGCCGACTTCACGCGTGCCGGCACGCGAATCAAGGTGATGAGCGTGGGGCAGAACGTGACCGGCAAGGTCGCGCGAATCGTCGCCGACAAGGGGCGCGAACAGGTGCGCGTCTACGATGCGATGGGCGATCTCATCGCGGCCTATCCGTCGACCATCGGTTCGTCCTCCACGCCGTCACCCTCCGGGACGGTGCAGGTGAACCGGATCGCCTTCGATCCGAACTACACCTACAACCCGAAGATCAATTTCAAACAGGGCGAAAACGACAAGGTTCTTACCATCCCGCCCGGCCCGAACGGCCCGGTCGGCTCGGTCTGGATCGCCCTGTCCAAGCCGACCTACGGCATCCACGGTACGCCGGAGCCGTCCAAGATCGGCAAGACGAACAGCCATGGCTGCGTGCGTCTGACCAACTGGGATGCCTATGAACTCGCGAAGATGGTCAAGCCCGGCGTGACCGTCGAATTCGTGGATTGAGACGAGCGCCCGCCGAGGCCGATTTCTTCCTTGGCGGGCGTGACAAATGGACGGGCATGGTGTAACGACACCTCGATTTCCTCACAAGAACAGAGCCGTTTGATCGGCCATGTCGGGGTCTTATCC
Organism: Fulvimarina endophytica; assembly: GCF_003403015.1. GTDB lineage: Bacteria > Pseudomonadota > Alphaproteobacteria > Rhizobiales > Rhizobiaceae > Fulvimarina > Fulvimarina endophytica. The sequence continues at coordinate 578,507 of NZ_QURL01000001.1, read as the reverse complement.
GCTCCGGAATGCAACGAATTGAGGCTATGCCATGAATATCATTCAGGAACTCGAAGCCGCCGAAGCCGAGCGCATCGCCGCCATCCGTCAGATCCCGGAATTCTCCCCGGGCGACACGGTTCGCGTGAACGTTCGCGTCACCGAAGGCACCCGCACCCGCGTCCAGGCCTATGAGGGCGTCTGCATCGCCCGCTCGGGCAGCGGACTTCAGGAGAACTTCACGGTTCGCAAGATCTCCTACGGCGAGGGCATCGAGCGCGTGTTCCCGGTGTCGTCCCCGATCCTCGATTCGGTCGACGTCGTGCGCCGCGGCAAGGTCCGCCGCGCCAAGCTCTACTATCTTCGCAATCGCCGCGGTAAGTCCGCTCGTATCGTCGAGGCGACGAACGTGCGTGCGCGCAAGCTGAACGAAGAGGCGCGTCAGGTCGCAGCTGATCAGCGCGATCAGGTGAAGGCCGAGAAGGAAGCCGCGAAGGCGAACGCCGCGGAGTAATATTTCGCGCGGCCTCGTGGCTGTCAGTTTCGAAAAAGGGCGGTTCCGAACGGAGCCGCCCTTTTTCATGTCGGGAGCGCTGTGGCGTCCTCTCGTCGATCTGGCAGGATTAGGTGCCTCCGCTACGCTTCGTTGTATCGATCGATAGGCGTCCCGATGGACGCATCTGAAAGGATGAGAGGACCCATGCTGATCGGAATTCTCGAAGCCGGACGCAATCGTGACAGGCTGCGCGACAAGCACGGGAGTTATCCCGAGATGTTCGAGCGCCTTCTTTCGCGCGCCGATCCGTCCCTTCGCTTCAAGGTCTATACGGTTCTCGACGATGTCTTTCCGAATTCGGTAGAGGAGTGCGATGCCTGGCTCGTGACGGGCTCGCGTTATACGGCCTTCGATCGCCTACCCTGGATGTTGCGGTTGGAGGCGTTCCTGAGGGACGTGATGGAGCGCGGCGGACCGATCGTCGGCATCTGCTTCGGTCATCAGATCCTCGCGCAGGCCATGGGCGGCGAGGTCCGCCGGGCGAACGAGGGTTGGGGTCTCGGCGTCCATCGCTACATGCTGGAAAGTCGGCCCGACTGGATGGGAGACGCCCCGGACCACTTCGCCCTGTCCGCCGTCCATCAGGATCAGGTGACACGCATACCCGAAGGCGCGAGTGTCGTCGCATCTTCGACCTTCTGCCCGGCGGGCGTTCTCGTCTATGGCGACAAGGCGCTGACGATCCAGGCCCATCCGGAGTTTCCGAAGGATTACGTCGCAGATCTGGTGGAGGAACTCGCCGGGGACGGGATCGACGGCAGAACGATCGACGATGCGCGGGATCGTCTCGCAAGTCTTTCCACTGATTCCGGCATGATCGCCGATCAGATCGTCGCCTTCCTTCGAAAGGCATCGCGTTCGGCTGACGAAGCGCCGGTACCAGCGAGCGCCGGATCGGCCTGATGGCCGCCTCGCACCGCCACCGGCACCGGCACTGGCACCGGGAACGTCCGAATTTGCGACGTCCGGGTCAGCCCTGCTTCTGAAGCAGTAAGGCGACGAGCGCGGTCCAGCCCGTCTGGTGGGATGCGCCGAGGCCGAGGCCGGTATCGCCGTGAAAGTATTCGTTGAAGAGGATGAGCTCGCTGCCGTCCGCCGCTCGAGGCGCCGGGCCGCCGAGGGCAGGGCGCGTCCCGTCGCCACCCTTCAGGAAGAGTCCCGTCAGGCGTCGGGAGAGCTCGGCCGCGACCTCGGACAGGCTGGCCATACGGCCCGATCCGGTCGGACACTCCACCTTGAGGCCGTCCCCATAAAAGCGATCGAACTCTTCGAGAGCTTCGACGAGCATGACGTTGAGCGGCATCCAGACCGGGCCGCGCCAGTTCGAATTGCCGCCGAAGATCCCGGATGTCGAAGTGCCCGGTTCGTAGTCGACGCTGGCGCTGATGCCGTCGCAATCGAACGTATAGGGCGACGCAGCATGAGCCTTGGAGAGCGAACGGATGCCGAAGGGCGACAGGAACTCCGTCTCGTCCAGCATCCGGTTCAGGATCGCCTTCATGCGATGGGCGCGCAGGAGCGAGAGGAGAAGCCGGGCGTCCTGGCCGCGATCTTCATAGTGGGACACCTGCCCGGTCAGGTCCGGACGGTGGCGCAGCATCCAGCCGAGCCGGCGGGCGAAATCGGGATGTCGGTCGGCAAGCCCTGCGTCGAGGACTTCCACGGCGCAGAGGGGAATGAGACCGACAAGGGAGCGAACCCGCAGCGTTTCCTCGCTGCCGTCAGGCAGAACGAGTTCGTCGAAGAAGAAGCCGTCCTCCTCGTTCCACAGACCGTTCCCGTCGCCATCCTCCTCCTTGCGCCCGACCCGGGCCATGGCCGAGGCGATAACCAGGAAATGCTCGAAGAATTTGGTCGCGACGTCCTCGTAGACCGGATTGCGCGTCGCAAGTTCCAGCGCCATGCGCATGAGATTGAGGGCATACATCGCCATCCAGGCCGTGCCATCGGCCTGCTCCAGCGTTCCGCCGCCAGGCACCGGCGCCGAGCGGTCGAAGACACCGATATTGTCGAGGCCGAGAAAGCCGCCCTGGAAGAGATTGCGTCCGCGCGAATCCTTCCGGTTCACCCACCAGGTGAAGTTGATCGTCAGTTTGTGGAAGAGCCGTTCCAGGAAGTCGAGATCGGGTTTGCCGGTCGCTGCCCGGTCCATGCGAAACACCCGCAGGGCAGCGAAGGCCTGGATCGGTGGATTGGCATCGCCGAAATTCCATTCGTAGGCCGGGATTTGCCCGCTCGGATGCATGTACCATTCGCGCGTCAGGAGCAGCAGCTGCTCTTTGGCAAGGTCCGGATCGACGATGGCCGCCGCCATCGCATGGAAGGCGAGATCCCAGGATGCGTACCAGGGATATTCCCAGGTGTCCGGCATCAGGATCACCTCGCTGTTGTCGAGGTTCGTCCATTCGGCGTTGCGTCCCGCAAGACGCGCCTTCGGCGGTGCAGGCTGCGCCGGGTCACCGTCGAGCCACCGCTTCACATTGTAGCGATAGGTCTGCTTGGACCACAGAAGACCGGCAAGCGCCCGGCGCTGGACGAGCCGCGCATCCTCGTCCGCGATGCCACGTTGTAACGCCGCATAGAAGGCGTCCGCCTCCTCCTGCCGCTCGGATGCGAGACGATCGAAGCTGGAGGCGTCGAGTGGAACGACCGATGGAGGTGCGAAGCGATAGCGTAGAGAGAGACTTTCACCGGGCGCCAGTTCATGAACCGACCATGCGGCGCATTTCGTGCCGGACCGGGGCAGGGATGCCGGATCGCCGCCGACGATATGATCGTTGATCGCGTCCTTGAATGCGCCCTCGGCGGTCTCGCCATAGAGCCGCCGGACATTGGTCTCGTTCTCGCAGAAAAGCCAGGTCGCAGGCTGGAGGGCTTCGAAGCGCATCTCCTCGAAGACGGGATGAACCGCACGAATGGCGGCGTCCGTCTCCTGGGTGATCTGCGGCTTCGGTGCGCCTTCGCGCCAGCTCCAGATATTGCGGGCGACGAGCTGCGGGATGACATGGATCGTGGCGGCTTCGGGTCCGCGATTGACGATCGTGACGCGCATCAGGATCTCGCCGGGCGTGGCCTTCGCATAGTCCACGGTCACGTCGAAGAAGCGATCGCCGGACAGGACGCCGGTATCCTCCAGCTCGTATTCGGGCTCGTCCCGGCCCCGGCGGCGAGCATTCTCCGCGATCAGATCCTCGTAGGGAAACGGTGCCTGCGGATAGCGGTAGAGCATTCGCTGCCATGCGTGGCTCGGCACCGCATCGATATGCCACCAAAGCTCCTTCGCGTCCTCGCCGTGATTGCCTTCTGCATTGGCGAGGCCGAACATGCGCTCCTTGAGGATCGGGTCGGCGCCATTCCAGAGGGCGAGCGACAGGCACCAGGTCTGATGCTCGTCCGAAAAGCCGGCAATGCCGTCCTCGCCCCAGCGATAGGCGCGCGAGCGGGCATGGTCATGGGGCAGATAGGACCAGGCCTCGCCATCGGCGCTGTAATCCTCGCGCACAGTTCCCCATTGGCGCTCGGCGAGATAGGGCCCCCAGCGCCGCCAGCCGTCTTCGCGGGCCTGCGCGATGCGCTCGCCCTCGACCGTATCGAAGATCGGCGATCGCGACCCGTCGGGCGTTTCCATCGTCACATCATCCGATCCATGAGGGAGCCGAGAATCCAGACCGTGCCGGCGATCATGATGGCGATGATCAGGAAGGTGAAGAGAAGAAGCTGGAGATCCTCGCGTTTCTGCCGCGTCAGGTCGAGATGCAGGAAGCAGCGGAAGTGAACGATGATCTGCGCCACCGCGAAAGCGCCGAGGCCGCAATAGGCGACGAACGGGCCGAAGGGCTGCCAGAGCGCGGCGAGAAACGAGAAGGCCGTCAGAACGACCGCGCCGGCGAAACCCCAATAGTAGGAGCGCAGTTCGCGGCGATGTTCGGCCTCTCCGAGTTTCAGAACGGTGTCCGTGTTCGTGCTCAAGCGAATGCTCCCGGCAGGAAGATGACGGTGATGATGCCGACCCAGATGACGTCGAGGAAATGCCAGTAGAGACCGAGCCGCAGAATGCGCGACTTGACGTCCGCCCTCAGCCCGAAGACCCCGATCTGGGCGACCATCGCCACGATGAGAAGGCTGCCGACGGCGACGTGCAGACCGTGCAGCCCGACGAGCGCCCAATAGGCCGAGAGGTAGCCCGAACGCATCGGCACGGCGCCGATCTCGGCGGCATGCATGAAGTCTCGGATCTCGAGACCGAGGAAGACGAGGCCGAGCGCGAGGGAGGCGAGAAGCAGCCCGACGACCTTGGCGCGGCCCTCGTTATATTTCATCGCGACGGTGCCGAGGCCGAAGACGAGGGAACTTGCGAGAAGGGCGCCGGTCTGCATGGCGATGCTGGCGAGGTCGGTGATCGCCGCATTGCCAGGCCCCCCGGCCGTCGCGTCGATCGCCGTCGCATAAATGGCGAAGAACATCGCGAAGGTGACGAGGTCGCTCATCAGGAAGACCCAGAACCCGAAGACCACCATCTCCGCATCCCGGTGCGCAGCGCCGTGCGCCGGCCCGAGATTGAGGCCGGGATGCAACGGTCGGCTGGCGTCCACGCCCGGATCTGCCACCGTGCTCGTCATGCTCGTCATGCTCGTCATGCTCGGGCTCCTGCGATCGGTGCGGCATAGCCATGATTGGTCGGGGACACCTCGTCTTCGCGCCGGGTCAGATTTTCGGAGCGTGCAGCTTCGATCCAGCGCCTCTCGACGCGAGCGATCTCTTCGGCAGAGATACGGATCGGCCGATCGGGCAGAAAGCCGAGCGCGATTCCGTAGCCGACCATGACGAGCAGGGAGAGGGCCGCCAGCCACCAGATCCAGAAGACGAGGGCAAAGCCCATCATGGTTCCGAAGACGGCGATCGCAAGGCCGATATAGGACTTCGCCGGAAGGTCGACGGGTTCGATCCGGTCGATGTCAAACTGGAACGCCTGGCCGGACATCTTCTCGATGCCGAAGGCATGGCGGGACGACACTTGCGGGATCACCGCGAAGTTCCATTCGGGGACCGGCGCCGGGGAGGCCCATTCGAGCGTCCAGCCGTCCCAGGGATCGCCGCCGGGAACGGCGAGTTCGTCCCGGTGCCGGACCGAGACGAGGAAGGTCACGAAGAAGCTCGTCAAGGCCGAGACCAGTATCAGCGCCCCGACAAAGGAGACGACCACATAGGGAATGAAGGCCGGATCGTCGAAGGCCGGGCTGCGGCGCGGATAGCCCATCAGGCCCAGAGCATAGAGGGGCAGGAAGGTGACTGCGAAACCGGCCACGAACAGATAGGCCGTGCGCAGGCTCCAGGTCTCGTCGAGCCGGAAGCCGAAGAACTTCGGGAACCAGGTATAGATCGCAGCGAGGATGGCGAAGAGGCTTCCGGGCAGAAGCACGTTGTGAAAGTGCGCCACGACGAACTGGGAATTGTGAACGGCGAAGTTGATCGTCGGATTGGCGAGCATGACGCCCGTATAGCCGCCGATGACGAAGAAGACGATGAAACCGGCCAGATAGACGATCGGCGTGCGCAGGCGAACGCGGCCCCGCCAGAGGGTGGCGATCCAGACATAGACCTTCACTCCGGTCGGAATGGCGATCAGCATGGTGGCGATGCCGAAGGCCGCATTGATCGCCGAACTCTGGCCCATGGTGAAGAAGTGGTGGAGCCAGACGGTGAAGGAGAGGACGGCGATCGCCATGGTCGCGGCGACGAGCGAGACGTAGCCGTAGAGGACCTTGCCCGAAAAGGTCTGGGAGATTTCCGAATAGATGCCGAAGGCGGGCAGGATCAGGATGTAGACCTCCGGATGGCCGAACATCCAGAACATGTTGGCATAATTCATCATGTTGCCGCCGAGGTCGTTGGTGAAGAAGTGGAAGTCCAGATACCGGTCGAGGGCCTGCATCAGGGTCACGGCGGTCAGCGGCGGCAGCGCGAAGATGAGGAGGATCGACGTGCAGAGCGCGGTCCAGGTGAAGAGCGGCATGCGCATGAAGGTCATGCCGGGACAGCGCATCTTGTAGATGGTGACGGCGAAGTTGAGGCCCGACAGGAGGGAGCCGACGCCGGAGAGGCCGATCGCCCAGACCCAGTAATCGGGCCCCGGGCCGGGCTGGAAGGTTGCGCCGGTGAACGGCGGATAGGCGGTCCAGCCGCCGGTCTCGAAACCGCCGATCACGAGGGAGATCATGATCAGCATGCCGCCGACGACGGTGAAGCCGAGGCTGATCTGGTTGAGCTTCGGGAATGCGACGTCCCGCGCGCCGATCTGCAGGGGCACGAGAAGATTCATGAGCCCGATGAGGGCCGGCATCAGCACGAAGAAGATCATGATCGTGCCGTGGGTCGAGAACAGTTCCGCGAAGTGCTCGGAGGACAGGAAGCCCTTCTCGTAGGACGTCATCAGATGCGCGCGCATCACCACGCCCTCCAGAACGCCGCGCGTGAACATGATCCCGGCGAAGGCCAGATACATGATGCCGATCTTCTTGTGATCGGTGGTGTTCAGCCACTGGGTGAAGAGCGGTCCCCACCATCGCTTCACGGTGAGGAGGCCGAGAACGGCGACGACACCGACGATGACGATCCAGCTCGCGATCGAGCCGATCGCCGTGCTGAGGTCCGGATTGTGGAAGATCTTCAACGGTTCGAAATCGCTGAGCGAAAGCCGGCCGAAGAGAAAACTCTCGTTCATCACTCGCTTCCGTTCTTCGGCTCGCCTGCATGGGCGCCGTGGTTCATGCCGCCCATGGCCGTTCCATGCGGGCCGGAGCCCTCGGGGACGAGGGCATCGCAGGCTCCGTCCGGCAGCGATGCGGCATCCGGTTCGTAAAGGGCGCTGCCGGGCTGCTCGGTGATCGAGATCGGCTTGTTCTGGTGGTATCGGGCGACCACACGGTCGAACAGGCAGGGATCGTCGAGAGGCATGAGCGCGGCCTTCACGACCTCGAACTCCCTTACGCCGACCGCGCTGGAGATGAGGCGCGGATAGGTTCGGGCGGTCAGCGGATCGCCGGAGGCACCGGTTACCCAGGCGTCGAAATCGCCTTCCGTCATCGCCTGCATCGGGACGCGCTGATTGGCGAAGCCCGCGCCGTTGTACTGGGTCTGGATCGCTCTGCCTTCACCGGGTTCGCTCGCAGCCAGATTGAGCTCCGTCACCATGCCCGGCATCAGATAGATCTGGCCGGCGAAGCCTTCCGCCAGGAAGCTCTGCATGACCGTGTCGGAGGTGATGCGAAAGCTGACCGGACGGTCGACGGGGATGGCGATCTCGTCGAGGGCGGCGACGCGCTCGTCCGGATAGATCGCGAGCCATTTGTCGTCGAGACCGATGAGATCGATCCGGAGCGGGTCGCCTCCGGGCAGCGGCGCGTAGGGATCGAGATCGAGGGTCGACGAAACGAGCCAGACGCCGAGAAAGCCGACGACGATCACCGGCCCGGTCCAGATGGCGGTCTCGTAGAAGCCGTTGAACTCCCATGTCGGCCAATAGCTCGAAGATCGTCCACCGAGCCTGTAGCGCCAGATGACGAACGCCGTGAGAAGCAGCGGCGGCACGACGACGAAGAGACCGATCAGGGTGACGCGTATGAGATGCCAGCTCTGGGCTTCGAGAACCGGGCCGATGGGGTCGAGAAGGCTTGCGGCGAGGGCAGGGCTCGGCACCAGAAGAGCCAGCGAAAGAGCGGAGAGGACGGCAAGTATGGCGAGTGCCATCGGCTTGTCGAAGCCGTGTGATGTCCGCACCCGCAGACCCATCCGAAGGGCATGGGCACCGGCGCGTCTCGCCCGGGCGTCGGCCGTGCGTCTGTCGAGCGATCCGGCTATGCTAGCATTCCACATGGTGCGCCATGGATCGTCGATCTCGTTCCGGCTCCGCCCGCAGATGGGTGAGCGATGGTGTTGGTTGGCGGTAGGCCGGTTCACACGAAGCGGCAAGAGCGATGTCGCTGTGCTGCACGCTTCATCCCTTCCGATGTGAAGACCGGCACCGATGATCTGAGCGTGCGGCATACCCGCTCGTCAGGCAAGACGTTCGATCCGGTGTCCGTCTGGATCCCTCAGATATTCCGGATTCCGCCCGGTGCCTGTAAGAAGGAGTGTCGTCGCGAACGGCGAGCCGTCGGGCACTGGAATCTCCACCGTTCGGGGCGCTACATAGCCCAGAAGTTCCAGATGGGGCGCGTGATCGCAGGGCGGTCTCAGCGCCACGACGTCGCAGGTGGCGTAATTGCCGAGACCGTCCATCCGCCCCTGTTCGGCGCCGATATTACGCTGGCGCTCGCCCTGCCGAAAGCCGAGGCCCTTGTAGAACCGGATCGCGCGATCGACATCGGCGACGGTGATGGCGCTGTGGTCGATGCCGAGACACGGGCCGGGCGCCGAGAGATCTTGCCAGCGCTCCGGAACGGCGTCCGGCGGAAACTGAAGAAACTCCAGAGGATGGCCGTCCGGATCGCGGAACTTGAAGGCCGTGGCTCCGCCCGAGGCGTCCGGCAGACGCTCCGGACCGTCGGAAGAGATCGGCTCCCAATCTGCCGATCGCTCCAGTTGCCGCATGGCGTCGTCCATGTTCGAGACGACGATGGCTAAGTGCTGGAAACCCGTCGCGTTCGAAACGGGAGGGCCGTCTCGCGCCTCAGGTGAGCGACCGCCTGCTCCTTCCGCTCGTGCTGGAACGAGGTGCAGCCGCTGCCGACCGAGAGCGATCTCTGCCCCGTTCGTCAAATCGGCCGTCTCCGCTCCGATGAAGACGCAGCCGAAGGCCTCATGGTAGAATCGAATGCTGCGGGGAAGGTCGCGGCAGACGAGCCTGATCCCGGATATCCTGAGATCGCTCATGGCCATCGCGCCCCGCGCCGATCGAGGAAGACCGCATAGAGCGCGTGGCTCACGCCGATGAAGAGCCGATTGAAATGGGGCGATCCGCCGAAGCAGAGATTGGAGACGGGCGCGGGGAGGCGAAGCTTCCCCAAACATTCGCCGTCCGGCGATATGCATTGGACACCGTCGCCGGCGCTCGACCATATATTGCCGTCCTCGTCGATTGCCATTCCGTCCGTGTAGCCCGGCGAGACCTTGAAGAAGTCGCGCGGTTCTCCGAGCGATGACCCGTCCGGCGAAACATCGCAGACCCTCAGCACCTGAACCGGATCGGACCGCGTCTGGTCGCCGGTCTCCGCGATGTAGAGTCTGCTTTCGTCCGGCGAGAAGGCGAGGCCGTTGGGTCCGTCGAAGGCGTCGGTGACGCAGGTGAGCGCGCGGGTCTCGGGCTCGAGGCGATAGACGGCCGGGGTCGTCTCCGAAGTCTGCCGCGTGCCCTCGTAATCGTTGGAGATGCCGTAGACCGGATCGGTGAACCAGATCGTGCCGTCACTCTTGACCACCACGTCGTTCGGCGAATTGAGGCGTTTGCCCTCGAAGCGGTCGGCGAGGATCGTCACCCGTCCGTCGTGTTCGACGCGGCCGACGGCCCGCTCGCGGTTCGAACAGAAGATGACCCTTCCCTCGCGGTCGCGTGCCTGCCCGTTGGCATTGCCGGACGGCATGCGCCACACATTGAGACCCGCAGCTTCGCTCCAGCACATGGTCCGGTCGCGCGGCAAATCCTGGAAGAGCAGCGCGTTCCAGTCGCCAATCCAGACGAGGCCCTCGATCCACCGAAAGCCGTCCGCGAGCTTCTCGATCGGCGCATTGCCGAGAATGTAGCGGGCAAAGCGTTCGTCGAGGATTTCGATGCCCGTCTCGTCGGATGGTTTCATCATTGGAGGTCTACCTCACGAGAAGCGACAGGGTGTCGTCCGGTCGCGGTGGGTGTCGAACTGGACCACCATGAGAACCGCCGGCTCTTCGCCCACGGTTCCCGATTTGTGGCCCTTCCTGCCGCCCTCTTCGCGGGTTCCCTGATCCTCGCCGAAGGAAATCTCGCCGGGTCCCATCTCGACGCGTGTGCCATCCATGGATTCCACGAACCAGCGGCCGGACAAGGGTATGATCCACTGGGGCGCCGGATTTTCGTGCCATGTGCCTTCCCAGTGAGGCGGCTGCACCGTGACCATGACAGTCATGCCGTCGTGATGCCTGTTGCCCTGCCATTGGGGCGCTGCGGGCGGCTGCATCGACTTTTTCTCGAATTCGGTCATGTGGCAACGGACCTGCCGGCTGACACCGCTCTCGTCGGTGTAGAGATGCCAATATGGCACGCTGGGCGTGTCGTTCTCGCTCATGGCTGCGTTCCGATCGCGTAGGGCTGAGTGGAGGAGAGGGGATTGACGAAGAAGTCGTTCACCGTTCCTGCGGAAGTCCCGAAGGTGATGAGGAGGAAGCCGCCGGCAACCGCGAAATTCTTCAGGAAGTCCCAGAACGTATCGCGGCCCCGAGATGGACCGATCAGGCGGAAATCGTCGGCGCGCCAGAACTGCTTGAAGAGAACGGCGGTCGCCGCGCAGTAGCCGGCGAGAATGAAAGCGGCGAGCCGATCGGCGATGCCGGTGAGAATGCCGAGCGACATGACCACTTCGACGAAGAGGCCGACGAGAATGAGCGCGCGTGCCAGGAATCGGTTCGAAACCGCCTCGCCGGCCTGACCGGTTGCGGCCTCGAAATTCGCGATCTTGTCGAAGGCGCTGAAAGGGAGAAACAGAAGGACGAGGGACAGCCGCGTCAGGAAGGTGATCAGGATTTCCAGGGTCATTGGGCGCTGAGAGCCTCGTCGCTTGTCGAACGGATAAGCCGGCGCCGAGCGCGAGCGTTCCGGCCTTACACTATTTTTAGGATCGCGAGACGACCGGCCGGGGCTGCTCCGGCAGGGCCGGGCGGCTAGATAGAACGGCGGGTGCGAGTGCGAACGAGCGGAGCGCACTGGATTACGACAGAGGACGAGGCACTATGACGGCGGACATCGAAGAGCGCTACGACGTGGTCATCGTCGGCTCCGGCCCCGGCGGCGGGACCATGGCCTGGAAGCTCGCACAGACCGGAAAGCGCGTCCTCCTCGTCGAACGCGGCGACTATCTCAAGCGCGAGCGGGAGAACTGGGACACCAAGGCGGTTTTCGTCGACGGACGCTATCAAGTGGACGAGACCTGGAGTTCCGCCTCCGGCGAGACCTTCAAGCCCGGCTTGCACTATTTCGTCGGCGGCAATTCGAAGGTCTACGGCGCCGTGCTGCTTCGCCTCCGGGAAGAGGACTTCGGCACGATCCGCCATGCAGGCGGACTGTCGCCGGAATGGCCTGTGAAATACGACGAGTTCGAGCCGTATTATCAAGCGGCGGAAGAGCTGTTCGAAGTGCGCGGCATACGCGGCGAAGATCCGACCGAGCCCCGTTCGCCGAAGCCCTACAAGCATCCGCCGATTGCGCACGAACCCCGAATTGCGGAACTCGCGGCCGGCTTGAGAGGCGAGGGCCTCAATCCCTTCCACCTGCCCATGGGCGGGTTGATGGATCAGGACGAGACAGGAGCGGCGACACCCCATTCCCGGCTGCTCCGCTGCGACCCCTTCGATGGCTATCCGAGCCTCACCAACGGCAAGTCGGACGCCCAGATCATCTGCGTCGATCCGGCTCTGGCGGCTCATCCCAACCTGACGCTCCTGAAGAATGCCTATGTGGACAAGCTCCTGACCGATCCGGCTGGGCGGGAGGTCACCGGTCTCGAAACCATCATCGAGGGCAGGCGCCATGTGATCCGGGGCGATATCGTCGTGGTCGCCTGCGGAGCGCTGTCCTCGGCCCTGCTCTTCTTGCGTTCGGGCAATGATGCGCATCCGAACGGCCTTGCCAATCGATCGGGCCAGGTCGGTCGCAATTACATGCGCCACAACAACGCGACCGTTCTCGCCATCTCCCGCACGCCGAACCCGACCGAGTTCCAGAAGACGCTGGGGCTCAACGATTTCTACCACGCGCATGACAAGTCACCGGCGAATGCTCGCGAGTTTCCGCTCGGCCACATCCAGATGGTGGGTAAGTCGGACGGGACCCAGATCGAGGCCGAGGGGCTGCCCGAAATGCTGCATTGGCTACCGCGCAAGCCCTTCGACTGGATCGCCCGCCATTCCATAGACTTCTGGCTCACCTCCGAGGATCTGCCGATCCCGGAAAACCGCATCCATTACCGCAACGGTGAGGTCCATCTCGACCTCACGCCGACCAATATGGAACCTCACCACATTCTGCGCGAAACGCTGCGCCAGATCTGCGACAAGGTGGACATCCACCCCCATCTCCTCGACCGGAAGCTCTATCTCGGAAAGGACACGCCGATCGGAGGAACCGCCCATCAGGCCGGCACCTTGCGCTTCGGTGAAGATCCAGAGCGGGATGTCCTCGATCTCGATTGCCGGGCGCACGGGATCGACAATCTCTACGTCACCGATGGCAGCTTCTTCCCGTCGATCGGCGCGGTGAACCCGACATTGACGATCATCGCGAACGCGTTGCGCGTCGCCGATCGGATCGAAGAACGATTGGGGTGACGGTGACAGGCGGACTGCCAATTCTGGCGGATGGTCGCGATGCGGTTGCAGCGACCGATCCAAAGAACCATTGCAGATTGCGGGCCACCAGCGGGCAGCGAAATGCCGGTGGTGTCCAGCACTGAGACTGAGTCAGCAGGGAAGGGCGGGCCCACCAAATAATCGCGTCCGACCCCGATCAGGGAGAAGAACGCCTGAGGCTAGGACTGCGAAGACGATCAGTTCGTCGATGGCTCGGGCTGCGCGGCCGCCGGCTCCGACGAAGTGCTTCCTGCGGATCCGTCCGATCCCGGAACCGGAGCGGCCTCGGCTTCCGGCATCAGATCGATCGAGTCGAGATCGGGTTTGTCCATCTCGGCCTTCGTGGCTTCGACGAGATCGTCATTCACCGATTTTGCGGCACAGGTTCGAATCGCGCTGACCGTTTCCTGCTGCTCGAGGTCTTCCTCGCGCACGGGACAGACCTCGCTCGCCAGTTCGGGCTCGACCGCGACCGTCAGCGGGATCGCGGAAATGGATGCGGAGAGCTTGTCGGCGATGGTCGTGCGGACATTCCAGTCGCCGAGAGAGACGTCAATCTTGTCCGAAGCGATGGGGTCTTCGTTTCCGATCAGGACATCCGCGGACTCGCTGAGGCTCTGCATGACGTCGTCGCTGCTGGCCGGCGCGTCCTGAGACTGCGCAAAGACGGAACCGGTTGCGAGACCGAAAAGGAGGGTGCTGACAGTCAGTACGGTCCGATGGGTTCGCATCATGGTTTCCTCGGGACAAGCGATGTTGCTGTGCACCAATGTTGGTCCACTCGTCCGATTCGCCAAGGGAGCGGGACGAAAAAGGTCTCCGTTGTGTGGCCCTGCGCGAACCCATCTCTCAGCGGCGTAAGATATTGCGAAACACGCATTCGGAAAGACCGGCTCACCTGGCCGGCCTTTCCTAACGAGTAAGTGCGCTGGCTATTCCTTCAGGTCGTTCGGTCCCTTCTTCAGGTCGTCCGTGTCCTCGTCCACCTCGACGGCTCGGGACGGGCGCCGCTCGAGTTCGCCGCCGAGGCGATCCGGGCTGCCCGGACGATCGAAATCGTTATCCATGGATGGCCGCGCCTTCGGAGCCTGCTTCTGATAGCCGAGATCCTGATCGCGATCCTGCACATCCGGCTGGTTCTGCTGGTTGTCGAACTTCGTCGGTCCTTTGGTCACTCGCGGGATACTCCTTGACGCATGGTTGCACTCGAAATTTCCGAACGGCCTGTGCCCGCCGGTTTCCCCACCAACCATCAAGGCCGCGTTGCGTTCCGCGCCTTCGCGACGAAGATCCATGTACGCACCGGATCCGGCCGAAGGGTCGCGGGACCTTGTGCGCGGCGGGTTCGTGGCCAAATGGGTGGGTACGGATTGCAAGGAGCGCGTTTCATGGACGTACAAAGCGAGCAGGATTTTCCGGTCACCCGAACCGACGAAGAATGGCGCGAGATGCTGACGCCGGAGCAGTATCAGGTCATGCGCAAGCACGGCACGGAACGTCCGGGCAGTTGTGCGCTGCTGCAGGAGAAGCGGGCAGGCACCTTCACCTGCGTGGGCTGCGGACAGCCGCTCTTCATCTCGCGCACGAAGTTCGAGAGCGGCACAGGCTGGCCGAGCTTCGATACGCCGGTGGAGGGTTCCGTGGAGGAGAGCCGGGATACGAGCTACGGCATGGTCCGTACGGAATGCCATTGCAGCCAGTGCGGCAGTCATCTCGGCCACGTCTTTCCGGACGGGCCTCCGCCGACGGGCCTTCGCTACTGCATCAACGGCGTCGCCCTGAACTTCGAGCCGGCTGAGTAGCGACTTCCGCGCTTATGGAATGCGAAGGGCCGCCGCGATCATCTCGCGGCGGCCCTTTTTCGTCATATCGATGCGAAGGATTGCAATGACGGTCAGGCCGTCAGACCGCCGTCCTTGAGAGCGCCACGGCGAACGACGACCGTCGTTCCGACAGGAACGCGCTGCTCCAGATCGATCACGTCCTGGTTCATCATGCGGATGCAGCCAGAGGACATGGAACGGCCGATCGTATGGGGCTCGTTCGTGCCGTGGATCCGGAAATGGGTGTCCTTCCCGCCGCGATAGAGATAGAGCGCGCGCGCGCCGAGCGGATTGTTGAGCCCGCCGGGAACACCGCCGGCATAGGGGCCGTAACGCTCTGGGTCGCGGCGGATCATGTTTCCGGTCGGGGTCCAGCCGGGCCAGTCGGCTTTCCGCTTGATCGTCGTGGTGCCGGAGAACGCGAAGCCCTCCTTGCCGACGCCGATGCCGTAACGGCGGGCGGTGCCACCCTCCTCGACGAGGAAGAGGTAGTGATTCTCGGGATCAACGACGATGGTGCCGGGCTTCTCCTTGCCCGTCCAGGCGACCTGTCGACGGACATTGCGCTCCTGCAGCACAGAGGACGAAATCGCGGGGACCACGCGTCCGTTGTCCTCGAGCGGGCCGTACATGCTCGTCAGATTGCTGCCGAACGCATAGCCGAGAACGTTGGAGGACGAGCCGGACAGGCTCGTGCAGCCGGACAGGCCGAGACCTGCCAATGCGGCGAAGGCTGTCAGAACGCCGCGACGCGAAATTGTCATCAATGTCACCTTTGAAATGCCTCGGCCGTCGAAGGAAACCTCGAACGCCCCGACCCGGCCCCGGACGGCGTGCCGTTCCAGTGCCGAGAAAACGTCCGTTGCAGGCCCGTCGAACGATCCTTGCGAATGTAAGATACACATCGCAACAAAAAGCGTTTACGCGCGCTTACGCCGGAAGCCTTCGAACCGCGAATGTGACGGTGCCGCAACAAGGATGAGGCGACCCTGTGATCCGGCGGCTACTCCGCCGGCTGTTCACGCCGTCCCTCGCCGCGACGGTGCCTGGCCTTGAACAATCCGCCATCGGCGACGAGCGCGCAGACGAGCGCCCCGGTCGCCAGCACGCAGAAGCCGACGAGAAGCGGGACGATCGTGCCGTTGTACATGTAGCCGATGATCGCGCCGAAGATGCCGCCACCGAAGGTCTGCATGAAGCCCAGCACCGAAGACGCCGTTCCGGCCACGTGACCGAGCGGGTCCATCGCGAGCGAGTTGAAGTTCGTGCCGATGAAGCCGAACAGGCAGAAGTTCATCGTGATGACCGGAACGAAGAACCAGATCGGCGTCGCCCCGTTCAGGGCGTAGGCCACCACACCGTGAAGCAGCGCCAGTCCCAGAAAGCCGAACAGGGCCCCGTGGGACAGACGCCGCATGCCGAATCGCTCCACGAGCCGCGAATTGAGGAAGGAGGCGATCGCCATGAAGACGGCTGTGCAGGAAAAGATCAGCGTGAAGGACGGGCCGAGGCCGTAGATCTGGGTGAAGATCTGCTCGACCTGATTGATGAAGCCGAACAGGACGCCGAAGATCAGCGAGGTCGCGAGGGTGTAGCCGAAGGCCGTCCGGTTGGTGAGGACGATACGGAACGCCTCGAAGACGCGCTTGGCGGTCAGTTCCCGCCGGTTCTCCGGGGCGAGCGTCTCCGGCAGGCGGATGAACGCCCAGATCGCGATGCCGACCGAGAAGATCGCGATGGCGACGAAGATCTCCCTCCATGTGCCGAACAGCATGATGCCCTGGCCGATATTCGGCGCGATCACCGGGATCGCCATGAAGACCATCATAACCAACGACATGACGCTCGCCATCCGGCGGCCGCCGAAGCAGTCGCGGACGACGGAAATGGCGATGACACGCGTTGCGGCGGCGCCGATGCCCTGGATCGCCCGAAGCGCCAGGAGGAATTCGAAGCTCGGCGAGCCGATCGCGATCAAGGACGCACCGATATAGACGGCGAGCCCGCCGAGAAGCACTGCGCGGCGACCGAAGCGATCCGACAGGGGCCCGAAGACGAGCTGCGCTGCACCGAAGCCCAGGAGATAGGCGGTGATCACCAGCTGCCGGCGGTTTTCGTCGCCGACGCCGAGGGCGCTGCCGATGTCCTGCAAGGCGGGTATGAAGATGTCGATCGCCGCGGAATTCAGCGCCATGAGGCAGGCGATCAGCGTGACCAGCTCCCAATAGGGGAGCCCTCGCGTTTCGGAGTTCGGCGCGACGGACATGACAATGCTTTCAAATGATAAGGTTGGCCCCTTATCTGCCCGTGGAGCGGCAGCCGCAAGGCCGTGATGCGTGACGTTTCGTTTCCGTTTCGAAGACTTACGGATTTTCAGTGGGGACAGACTGCCCGACGCAAAAACGAAGGCCCGCCGAAACGGCGGGCCTTCGAGAAGCGATCGGCTGTAGGGTCGTCGGCAGAGGTCAGCTCGCGGCAGTTTCCGGTGCGGTCGTCGAGATGCCGTTCGTCTCGAACATCTCCTTGAGTTCGCCGGCCTGGAACATCTCGCGGATGATGTCGCAGCCGCCGACGAATTCGCCCTTCACGTAGAGCTGCGGGATCGTCGGCCAGTCGCTGTATTCCTTGATACCCTGGCGCAGGTCGTCGGAGGTCAGCACGTTCACGCCCTTATACTCGACGCCCATATAGTCCATGATCTGGACCACCTGGCCGGAGAACCCGCATTGCGGGAAGGAGGGTGTGCCTTTCATGAAGACGACCACGTCGTTCGTCTTCACTTCGTTGTCGATCCAGTCGTTGATGGAGCTCATCGGTTAGTCCTTTGGGTTGTCGGCGGCGCTTGAATTGGTTCGGGCCCGTGCCGGTCGTGCTTCAGTCTTTCGGAGCACTCGTCTGGAGGGCGAGAGCGTGCAGCTCGTCGCCGAGCTTTCCCTTCAGCGCCCGGTTGACGGCCTGGTGCTGCTGGACGCGAGACTTGCCGCGAAAGCTCTCGGAGACGATCTCGGCGGCGTAATGGTCGCCGTCGCCGGCCAGGTCGCGGATCGTCACCGACGCGTCGGGGATCGCTTCCTTGATCATGCGCTCGATCTCACCGGCATTCATCGGCATGGGCTCGGTCCTCGCTTGAGTGGGTCCTGTTCGAAGGTAGGGGTGATGCGGCGCGGCTGCAATCGCCCGCGCCGTATCGCGACGAGATCAGACCGCCGCCGTCTCGACGATCTCGCCGGACATGAAGTCCGGGAACCAGCGCTCGTGAGCGACCGTCAGGGCTTCGATGTCGAGATCGAGCCTGCCGTCGATGGAGAGGCTTCGTCCTCCGACATCGCCGAGGCGGCGCACCGGAACGCCCGCGATCTCGGCTTGGGAGGCGATGCGATCGGCTTCGCCGGGCTTCACCGCGACGACATAGCGGGCCTGGTCCTCGCCGAAGAGAAGGGCATGGCCGGATCCGTGCCCGACCGAAACCTTCGCGCCGAGCCCGGACGCGATGCACATCTCGGCAAGCGCGATGGCTAGGCCCCCGTCCGACAGATCGTGGCAGGCTCGCGTGATGCCACCCTGAATGAGCTTGCGGACGAAATCGCCGTGCCGGCGTTCCATCTCGAAATCGACCGCCGGCGGCGTTCCGTCCTCGCGGCCTTCGATCTCGCGCAGATAGATCGATGAACCGAGATGGGTGCCGTCGGAGCCGACGAGGAAGAGAACGTCGCCTTCGTCCATCGCGCCGATCGATGCGGTGTGCGCGCGATCCTCGATGAGGCCGACGCCGCCGATGGTCGGGGTAGGCAGAATGGCCTGCCCGTAGGTCTCGTTGTAGAGGGACACATTGCCGGAGACGATCGGGAACGAGAGCGCTTCGCAGGCAGCGCCGATCCCCTCGATCGCCTTGACGAACACGCCCATAAGATCAGGCTTCTCGGGATTTCCGAAATTGAGATTGTCCGTTGCCGCGAGCGGCTCGGCGCCGACGGCCGTCAGGTTGCGCCAGCATTCGGCAACCGCCTGTGCTCCGCCGCGATAGGGGTCGGCCTCGCAATAGCGCGGGGTGACGTCCGAAGAGAAGGCGAGAGCCTTCGTCGCATGGCCGTCGACGCGTACGACGCCGGCATCGCCTCCCGGACGCTGCAGCGAGTTGCCCTGGATCAGCGTGTCGTACTGTTCGAACACCCAGCGGCGCGAGCAGAGGTCCGGCGAGGACAGAAGTTTGAGAAGCGCATCGCCGTAGTCGCCCGGCTCGGCGAGATCTGAAGACGGGATCTCCGATCTCAGCTTCGGCTCGTTCCAAGGGCGGTCGTATTCGGGCGCCTCGTCGCCCAGTTCCTTGATGGGCAGGTTTGCGACTTCCTTGCCGTCGAACAGAATACGGAAGCGCTTGTCGTCCGTCGTCTTGCCGACGATGGCGAAGTCCAGCCCCCATTTGACGAAGATCGCCTCGGCTTCCTCGCGCTTTTCAGGCGAGAGCACCATGAGCATGCGCTCCTGGCTTTCCGAAAGCATCATCTCATAGGGCGTCATCGACGCTTCGCGCACGGGGACGGCATTGAGATCGAGTTCGATGCCGAGATCACCCTTTGCGCCCATCTCGACGGCCGAGCAGGTGAGACCCGCCGCGCCCATGTCCTGGATGGCGATGACCGCGCCGGTCTGCATGAGTTCGAGGCAGGCCTCGAGCAGGCATTTCTCGGTGAAGGGATCGCCGACCTGGACGGTCGGACGCTTCTCCTCGATCGTATCGTCGAATTCGGCGGAGGCCATGGTGGCGCCACCGACGCCGTCGCGGCCGGTCTTGGCGCCGAGATAGACGACGGGAAGGCCGACGCCTTCCGCCTTGGAGTAGAAGATGCCGTCGGTCTTGGCGAGCCCGGCCGCAAACGCGTTGACGAGGCAATTGCCGTTGTAGCGCTTGTGGAAGTTCACCTCGCCGCCGACGGTCGGCACGCCGAAGGAGTTGCCGTAGCCTCCGACGCCGGCGACGACCCCCGCCACGAGATGGCGCGTCTTGGGATGATTGGGCTCGCCGAAGCGCAGGGCATTCATCGCCGCGATCGGCCGCGCACCCATGGTGAAGACGTCGCGCAAGATACCGCCGACACCCGTCGCCGCGCCCTGATAGGGCTCGATGAAGGAGGGGTGGTTGTGGCTCTCCATCTTGAAGACCACGCAGAGCCCGTCGCCGATATCGACGACGCCCGCGTTCTCGCCCGGCCCCTGGATGACGCGCTCGCCCTTGGTCGGCAGGGTGCGCAGCCATTTCTTCGAGGATTTGTAGGAACAGTGCTCGTTCCACATGGCCGAGAAGATGCCCAGTTCCGTGATCGTCGGATCACGCCCGATGAGACCTCTCGCGCGCTCGTATTCGTCCGGCTTCAGGCCGTGGGCGGCGATGAGGTCGGGCGTGATGGCGATGTCGTTGTCCATGACGGCTTTCGGCTGGTCGAGTTCGTTTGGTCCGGCTGTTACATCATTGCGCCTGCCGGACAAAGACCCGTCCTTCGTTCCGCCTGCCTCCGATGCGAATTCCGCAAGCCCTAGCGTATCAGCCGGACATGCCGGGGGCGCCGGGCGGCGGCACGAGCCCGATGGTCTTCAGGACGAGGGCCATCAGGAACATGGCCACCAGCCAGTGGCCGCAATCGCGGGCGATGCGTCCGGCGGACTCGCCGCGATGGCCGAGCGAGACGACGAGGGCGGGCACCACGAAACCGATCCAGATGACGACGGCGCTTCCGAGCGCCATCACCCATTCGCCGGCCTGAGGCGGAGCGAGAATGAGCGCGCCGGCAAGGATCGAACAGAGCCAGAATTCGGCGACGAAGGCCGCGATATAGAACCCCACCGAATGACGCGCGCCGTTCGCGACCTTCGTCATCACGAAGCCGATGGCCAGGCTGGCGAAGGTCGCGGCAAGGATCGGGACGATGTTCAGAAGGATGTAGATCATCGTGCGAAACCCCTTTCCGATGGTCGAAGCAAGGGTACCGCGCCCAAAGGCCCCTTCAAGGGACGCGGCTCATTCGTCGCGCTTCGGGGCTCCCGGCATCGGGACCGATGGGCTAAGGAGCGCCCATGGCGATGACGGGCAAGACTTTCTTCGGGATCGAGCGATCCCATGGCGGCCGCCGCTGGCAGGCGGCACTCGACGAGCGCGGCGAGGCGATGGCGCTGGCAATGAGCCAGAAGGGCGGGATCGAGGAGATCGTCGCGCGCGTCCTCGCGGCCCGCGGCGTCAATCCGCCCGAAGCGGAAGGGTTTCTCGCTCCGCGCCTGCGTGACCTGATGCCCGATCCATCCGTTCTGACGGACATGGACCGGGCGGCGGACCGAATCGCGGATGCGGTCAAGAACCGCGAGCGCGTGGCGATCTTCGGCGACTACGACGTGGACGGCGCGGCCTCGGCGGCTCTCGTCTGGCGCTATCTCGCGCATTTCGGCATCGAGGCGCGGATCTACATTCCCGACCGCGTGACGGAAGGCTACGGACCGAGCGTCGAGGCCATGCGCGAACTTGCGTCGCAATCCAGCCTCATCGTCACCGTCGATTGCGGGACCGCGAGTTTCGACCCCGTGCTCGCCGCGCGAGCGGCCGGGGCGGACGTCGTCGTTCTCGACCATCACCAGACCGGGACGGACATTCCGCAGGCCGATGCGTTGGTGAACCCGAACCGGCAGGACGACATCGCCGGCCTCGGCCATCTGTGCGCCGCCGGCGTCGTCTTCATGACGCTTGTCGCGGTCAACCGCGCCCTCAGAGCGCACGGCCTTCGCCAAAGCGATTGCCCCGATATTCTCGCTTGGCTCGATCTCGTGGCGCTCGCGACCGTCTGCGACGTGGTTCCCCTTATCGGGCTGAACCGTGCTTTCGTGGTGCAGGGCGTCAAGGTCATGCGGCATCAGGCGAATGCCGGGATCGCCTCGCTCGTGCGCGTCGCCAGATTGTCAGGGCCGATCGAGCCGCATCATCTCGGCTTCCTCCTCGGGCCCCGCATCAATGCGGGCGGACGCATCGGCGATGCCGCCCTCGGCAGCCGGCTTCTCTGCCTCGACGACGGGAGCGAGGCCGACGCGCTCGCCGACCGTCTGGACGAGTTGAACAAGGAGCGGCAGGCGATGGAGCAGACCATGCTCCGGGACGCCGAGGAGGCGGTGCGCGAGGAGATCGGCGCGGGCGAGGGGCCTTCCGTTCTGGTGACATCCTCCGACGATTGGCATCCGGGGATCGTCGGTCTTCTGGCCGCCCGCCTCAAGGAACGCTTCCGCCGCCCGTCCTTCGCCATCGCGTTCGGTGCGAACGACCGGGGCAGCGGCTCCGGCCGGTCGATCGCCGGCGTCGATCTCGGCGGGCTCGTGCGGTCTGCCGTTGCGGAAGGAATCCTCGTGAAAGGCGGCGGTCATGCGATGGCCGCGGGCATCACAATCGACCGCTCGAGGATCGGCGATCTGCGGCAGTTCATGGAAGAGAAGGCGCGGGACAGTGTCGCCGCGACGATTGCGGGCGACTGTCTTCGCATCGACGGAGTCCTCAGCGCCTCGGGCCTGTCCGTGGAACTCTACAAGGCGATCGAGGCCGCCGGTCCCTTCGGACAGGGACATCCGACGCCTGTCTTCGCGATGCCGAACCACCGGGTGGTCTCCTCCTCGATCGTCGGACACGCCCATGTGCGCGCGACCATCGTCGGACCCTCCGGCGGCAGGGCCGACATCATCGCATTCAAGCAGGCCGAAACGCCGATCGGCGAGCGTCTCCTGAAACGCGGGGATCGCCCGATCCACATCGCCGGATGCCTGAGCCTCGATCGGTTCCGGGGGCAGGAACAGGTTCGCCTGCGGGTCGTCGACATCGCCGACGCACCGGTCTGACCGCAGGCAGGCTGAGGGTGACGATCAAGAACACCCGTCAGAACAGCGAGGTGCCGGATCGTCTGCCGCCAATGGTTCGGGCTCTCGATAAATCAGACAAAGTGACTGAACGAGCAGCATCAACCATCCAAGAAGAAAAGCGCCGGGTCTAACCGATTTTAATCGGAGACCGGTTCTCCAACGGTCTTTACTGTTGCAGGCGTTCGAACAATACAGTCCGGCGAACAGCGTCATATGCTGCGATCCCAAAGAACCCTTGCAGGAAACCGAATATGCTGAGAACCGACAAAGTCCGCGAAATTCTCTCCTGGTATGAAGGCGAAACGCCGGGCCTCAAGTCGAATCTCGCTCGCCTGCTGATGCATGGTCGGCTCGCCGGAACCGGACGCCTCGTGATCCTGCCGGTGGACCAGGGATACGAGCACGGACCGGCCCGCAGCTTCGCGCCGAACCCGGCCGCCTATGATCCGCATTATCTCTACGAACTCGCGATCGATGCCGGCGTTTCGGGTTACGCCGCTCCGCTCGGCCTTCTCGAACAGGGCGCCGACACCTTCGCCGGCGAAGTGCCGCTGATCCTGAAGCTCAATTCCGGCAACTCGCTCTTCTCGGGCAACGATCAGGCGCTCACCGGCACGATCGAGGATGCGATGCGCCTCGGCTGCGTAGGTGTCGGCTTCACGATCTATCCGGGTGCCGACCGGTCCTATGAAATGCTCGAGGAGCTTCGCGAGATCAGCCTCCAGGCGAAGTCGCGCGGCCTGATGACGGTCGTCTGGTCCTATCCGCGCGGCGGAAACATCACCAAGGACGGCGAAACCGGGCTCGATGTCATCGCCTATGCCGCCCATATGGCGGCTCTGATGGGCGCGACCATCATCAAGGTCAAGCTTCCCTCCGACCACTTCGATCTCGATGCGGCGAAGTCCACCTACGAGAAGTATCCGGTCGAGTCCGCCGATCCCGTCAAGCGCGTGCAGCACGTGATGCAGTCGGCCTTCAACGGCAAGCGCGTCGTCGTGTTCTCCGGCGGTGGTCACAAGAATACCGAGGAACTCCTCGACGAGGTCCGTTCGATCCGCGATGGCGGCGGAAACGGTTCGATCATCGGCCGGAACTCCTTCCAGCGTTCGAAGCAGGAGGCGATCGCTCTGCTCAAGGAGATCATGGAAATCTACGCCTGATCGCAGGCCTCCGATGGACAGCAACGAACGGTCGGCCGAAAGGCCGGCCGTTTTTCGTTGGGCAGGCCTGTGGATCGAAAGACGAATCGGACGCATGGTCGCAAGCCTTACCATCGGCTATCCTCCGCCGCGCAAGGCGAAAGGATCGTTCGATGTCCGATGGCAAGCGGCTGCTGATAGGCGGGGTCGTCATGGCGCTTTGCCTTGGCACCCCTCGAGCCGACGCCGCCGAACTCCTGATGTTCGAGCAGAAGGGCTGCCCCTATTGCGCCCGCTTCGACGCCGAGATCGCTCCCGATTATCCGGACAGTCGTTCGGGCCGCATCGCGCCGCTGCGACGTGTCGATATCTTCGACGACAGAACCGGTGGCTATGACGAGGTGCAGCCTGCGGTCTTCACCCCGACCTTCGTGCTGGTGGACGGAGCAGGCAGGGAGGTCGGTCGCCTCGAGGGCTATCCCGGTCGGAAGTACTTCTATTCGGAAATCGAGCCGATGCTCGAAAGGCTGCCGGCCTCCGAAAAACGGCAGACGACCGGCCGCGTACCCTGATCAACAAAAAAGGCGTGGGGGTCTCCCACGCCTTCGGTCGTTCGTCGCGAGATCGAACGAGTTTACTGCGCCTTCGTGCCGTCTTCGTTGTAAGTCTTCAGATAGGCGATGACGTTGGCGATTTCCTCGGGCTTCTTCAGGCCGGCGAAGGCCATCTTCGTGCCCTTGACCGTGCCGCGCGGGTCGGAGAGCCACTCGGTCATCAACTCGTCGTTCCACTGATCCTTGTCGGCCGCCCACTCCTGGAACGCGCTGGAGAAGGAGTAGCCTTCGACGGCCCCCGGCTTCTCGGTGAAGACGCCGTTCAGCTCCGGGCCGATACCGTTCTTGGCGCCTTCGCCGACCTTGTGGCAGGCCTGGCAACGCTTGAAGACGTTCGCGCCGGCTTCGGCATCCTGAGCCTTCGCGGGCATTCCGAGTGCCAGCGCCAGTCCGGCGCTCGTGGCGAGAAGTGTGAGATAACGCATTCTGATCCTCCCAGTACGGTTGGCCTGTGCCCGACCAACGTCCTCAATAGAAGAAATAGACCGGTCCTTACAATCGTTCCAGTGTATGGCGCGCAAAAGAATTGCGGCCGATTGTTAAGGCTGGAAACAGTTTGGAGAACCCCTGCGTCGCATGTCGCATGTCGCATGGCGTGAAGAGACCGCCGCATAGGATCGTTTCGAGGCTCGGAGATCGCCCTCCCTTCGTCTCAGAGCGGCGCGAGACCGAGATCTGCCCTGCGCGGCAAATCGGCGCCGCGGCGCGAGCAGGTGATGGCCGCGGCATTCATGGCGAGGGACAGCATGTCGTGGATATCGGCCTCGCTGCATCCCGCGATGCCCTCGCGCGACAGGCGGCCGTGTTCGATCAGCCAGACGATGAGACCGGCCTGGAACGTGTCACCGGCGCCAACCGTATCGACGACCGTGACCCGCTGGCTGTCCTCGAAGGCGTCGATGCCCGAGCGCGTCATGGCACGCGCGCCCTTGCCGCCGAAGGTCACGACGACGGCCTCCGCGCCCATGTCGAGCCAATCGGCCTGGATCTCTTCGGTCGAACGGCCCGGATAGAGCATTTCGAGATCCTCTTCGCTCGCCTTGACCAAAGTCGCGTGCGGAACGAAGTCGCGGACCTTGGAGCGCCAGATATCCACATCGGGTTCGATCGAAAGACGGATGTTCGGGTCGTAGGAAACGAATTTCGAACCGGCCTCGCGCCGGACCAGGTCGTAGAGGGCCGAGGCGGTCGGCTCCGTGACGGTCGCGTATGAGGCGACATGCAGTCCCGTGACCTTGTCGAGAGACGGGGGAAGTTCCGAGGTTTCGATCGACCGATCGGCGGTTCCGTCGATGTAGAAGTCGTAGAGCGGGGTTCCGTTCGCATCGAGCGAGACGATGGCGAGCGTCGTGTGCCGGTCCGTGGCGATGCAGAAGCTTCGGTCGATGCGCTCGGCGTCCATGAAACCGGCGAGACGTCTGCCGAAGACATCGCTGGACAGTTTCGTGAAGAAGCTCGCCTCATGGCCGAGACGGGCGATGCCGAGAGCGACGTTGAGCGGGGAGCCGCCGACCCGTCCCGCGAGATCGATCGAGGCGATGTCCGTGTCTCCATGCCGCTCGAACAGGTCGAACAGGGCGTCGCCGCACGACAGATACATTCCCTCACTCCTTCTCGTCTTCGTCGCACCATCGGTCGCATGGCGGACGGCTCCAGCAGGCCGACGCAGCTTTCTGCGATCCCGCTCGCTCTCTACGCGAAGTTTGCCGCGTTCAGAAGGGAATAGGTGCCGAATGCAGGGATCGTCACCGACAGATCGAAGGGATTGATGCCGGCGACGAGCCCGAGGACGTTGATCTCCAACCCGCTCGCGCGTCCGAGCACGATCCCGGCATAACCGAACAGGGAGGCCCGGAACTCGCCGCGCGCCCGATCCAGCGAGGCAAGTTCGCCGTCCACGGGATAATCCCGGCCGACAGCGGGGGCAGGCAGGGTCACCGCAAATCCCGGCAGGTCGCGCAGAACGGTGGCGACGAACGTGTTCGAGTTCGGCCCGGGAAAGATCCGGTAGTCTCCGCGATTGGAAAATCTGTAGTCGGTGATCGCTTGTCTGAGCCGCGGAATGAGATCGGCAGCGAGTTCCCCATGGGCCTCTCCGACGATCTGCGGCTGGTTCGAATACCATCGCCCGTCCGGGTCCCAATTGTTCTGCCTGACGGGCATGCCCCAGCCGACCACGTCCCAGCGCTCGTATCGATCGGCCCCCTCGTCCTTGAGGACGAGCCAGCTGTGCACGGAGACGGCTCCCTTCAATCCACCGGTGCGGGCCGACATCACGTAGACCGCCGCATCGCGGCTTTCACCCGCTTCCGGCAGCACGCGCGCCGAGGACCAGTCCGCCTCGCCCCAGGAGCGAGGATTGTCTCCGAGCCACCAGAGACCGGCGGAAACGGCGGACGGGAGCACGAAGAGGGCGAGGAACACGAAAAGAAGGGTGCGTATGATCTTCATCGAACAGGAAACGAGGTGGAACGGAAACGCGCGCTCGTATAGCACCCGGCCATGCTCGCACCCGATGCGTGAGGACTATCTCTCCGTTGAGCCGCAATTGGGGCAGCGAAACCATTTCCCATCCGATCGGTCCGGCAGGACCGGGAGGGACGGGACTGTCAGTTTGCACGAAGGCCGGAGATCGTCATGACCAATCCAATCCTCATCGAAGCAACGAGGGGCGGGATCGCGGAATGCCTCTACAGGGGCGCGTTCGCGGTCGTCGACGGCCACGGATCGCTCGTCTCCGGCGCCGGCGATATCGAAAGGTCGATCTTTCCGCGCTCGGCCATCAAGGTCTTTCAGGGCTTGCCGCTCATCGAAACGGGCGCCGCCGATCGCTACGGATTGAGCGATGCCGAACTGTCTCTCGCCTGCTCGTCTCACTCCGGCGAACCCGGCCACGCGACCCTTGCGGAAGGGATGCTCGCGCGCCTCGGTCTCTCCGGCTCCGCGCTCGAATGCGGATGCCACTGGCCGTTCGATCTGCCGGTGGCGATCGATCTGGCGAAGACCGGCGAAAATCCGACGCAGCTTCACAACAACTGTTCTGGCAAGCATGCGGGCTTCCTCTGCACCGCCTTGCACGAAGGCGAGGACACGAGAGGCTACGTCTCCGGCGATCACCCCGTTCAGGTGCGAGCCCGTCAGGCGATCGAGGACCTGACGGAGACGCGGCTCGGTGCCGATGTGTGCGGCACGGACGGGTGTTCCATACCCACCTATGCCGCCCCGCTGAGGCGCTTCGCCCACGGCTTCGCCAAGCTCGTCACGGGCGAGGGCGTCGATGCCGGGCGGGCGAAGGCCGGCTCCCGGCTGATCGCCGCGTGCATGGAGCATCGCTGGGAAATGTCCGGCACGAAGAGGGCCTGTCTCCGGCTGATGGAGGCAGCGCCCGGCCGCGTCTTCGCGAAGACGGGAGCCGACGGTGTCTATTGCGGCGCGATCCCGGAACTCGGGCTCGGTTTCGCCCTGAAGATCGACGACGGTGCGACCCGCGCGGCCGAAGCTCTCGCCGCTGCGGTCATCGCGCACGCCTTGCGAAGCACCCAACCCGATCTCGCCGCGATCTACGACGAACTCGCCGTCACCACGCTGCGGAACTGGAAGGGAGCGGAGGTCGGTACGGTGCGCCCGGTTCTTGCGAACTGATCCCGCTCTCCCGATCATCCAGCGACTGCGCTCCTCAAGGACGGAACAGACGATGCCCGAGTTCGACGACCGCGACTTTCTTCTCTCCGTGGCCGAAGCGGCCGATGCTGCGACCATGCCTCTGTTTCGCCGGCAGATCGGGGTCGACAACAAGCTCGACGAGGGCTTCGATCCCGTGACCGAAGCAGACCGTGCCGCCGAGCGCGCGATCCGTCAGACCATTCGCAACGCCTATCCGCAGGACGCGATCCTCGGCGAGGAATACGGAGCGGACGGCTCGGGCGCCCGGCGTTGGGTCATCGACCCGATCGACGGGACGCGGCTCTTCATCTCGGGCGTGCCGCTCTGGGGGACGCTGGTCGGCCTCATCGAGAACGGTCGGGCGGTCGCCGGCATCATGTCGCAGCCTTTTACCGGCGAGCGGTATCTCGCCGGTCCTTGGGGCGCGGAACTCGTCCGCAATTCCTACGCGACGGCGCTCAACGTCCGGCAGACCCGTCGCATCGAGGACGCGGTGATGTTCAGCACCTCGCCGCGTCACTTCACAGGAGATGTGAGGGATAGGTTCGAGGCCCTCGAAGAGCGAACACGGCTCACGCGGTTCGGAACGGACTGCTACGGGTTCTGCATGCTGGCGGCGGGGCACGCCGATCTCGTGGTCGAGCGCGACCTCAAACCCTACGACATCGTCGCACTGATCCCGATCATCGAGCGGGCCGGCGGCATCGTCACGAACTGGGAAGGCGGCCGGATGGAGGAGGGCGGTCATCTCGTCGCGGCGGCAACGCAGGAACTTCATGACGCCGCGCTCGAGATCCTGGCAGGCTGAGGACGTCTCGATTTCGCCGACACAGCCTCAGATGTGAAAGCGCCGGGAGCGAGGGGGCTCCCGGCGCTTGTCTGTCTCAGACGTAGGCACCGTGGCAGTGCTTGAACTTCTTGCCCGATCCGCAGGGGCAGAGTTCGTTCCGCCCGACCTGACCCCATTCGTCCGGCGAGTCGGGATTGGTGCGCAGGCCGTCGGCCGCGGCAGGCGTGAAATTGGCGGTCAGGCGCTGCGCGCCGTCGCTCATCTCGTCTTCACCCGTCGTCGCGTCGAAGTGATGCGCCTGCATTTCCTGCGGCGGCTGCAGGTCGCGCTGTGGGTTCTGCTGCTGGACGACTTCGACCTGCATCACCTGCGTCGTCACGCGTTCGCGCATATTGGCGAGCATCGACTGGAAGAGCTCGAAGGCCTCGGACTTGTACTCGTTCAGCGGATCGCGCTGGGCATAGCCACGGAAGCCGACCACCGAACGCAGGTGATCGAGATTGACGAGATGCTCGCGCCAGAGCCCGTCGATCGTCTGGAGGACGAGCGAGCGCTGGATATAGGCCATCATGTCGTCGCCGAACCGCTCGGTCTTCTCTGCGACATACCGGTCGGCCGCCTCCGTCAGGCGTTCGCGGATGTCGTCTTCGGCGACACCCTCCTCGTTCGCCCATTCGACGATCGGCAGATCGAGGTTGAGCGTCTCGCGCACCTCGTCCCACAGTTCGCTCGTCGTCCACTGCTCGGGATAGCTGCGCTCCGGGATGTGTCGCTTGACCAGATGGTTGATCGTGTCGTGACGCATGTCCGTCGTCGTCTCGGCGACCTCCTGCGGGGTCGCCTCCATCAGCTCGACGCGCTGATCGAAGACGACGCGACGCTGATCGTTCATCACGTCGTCGTATTTCAGGAGGTTCTTACGGATGTCGAAGTTGCGCGCCTCGACCTTCTTCTGAGCCCGTTCCAGCGCCTTGTTGATCCAGGGATGG
The DNA here is from genome assembly GCF_003403015.1 of Fulvimarina endophytica. Classification (GTDB taxonomy): domain Bacteria; phylum Pseudomonadota; class Alphaproteobacteria; order Rhizobiales; family Rhizobiaceae; genus Fulvimarina; species Fulvimarina endophytica. The sequence continues at coordinate 548,539 of NZ_QURL01000001.1, read as the reverse complement.
ACGATCGCCTCGCCCTCCTTGAGTCCGAGCTTCTGAAGCATGCCGTCCATGCGATCGGACCCAAAGATCCGCATCAGGTCGTCCTGGAGCGAAAGGAAGAATTTCGAACGGCCGGGATCGCCCTGGCGTCCGGAGCGGCCACGCAGCTGATTGTCGATTCGTCGGGACTCGTGGCGCTCGGTGGCGAGAACGTAGAGTCCACCATTCTCGATGGCCTGCTTTTTCAGGACGGCGATTTCGGCACGGATCGCCGCTTCCGCCTTCGCCCGGTCCGGACCCTCGGGCATGTCGCCGAGTTCGTTGTCGATCCGCATTTGCGGATTGCCGCCGAGCTGGATGTCGGTTCCGCGTCCGGCCATGTTGGTCGCGATCGTCACGGCACCGGGCACGCCGGCCTGCGCGACGATGCCGGCTTCTTCCTCGTGATGGCGTGCGTTGAGAACCTTGAAGTTCTTGAGGCCATCCTTGCGCAGGCGTTCGGCAAGAAGTTCGGACTTCTCGATGGAGGTCGTGCCGACGAGGATCGGCTGACCACGCTCGTGTGCCTCGAGGATCTCGATGCTGATCGCCTTGAACTTCTCTTCGAAGGTCCGGTAGACCTCGTCGTCCTCGTCGATACGCGCGATCGGAAGATTGGTCGGGACCTCGATCACGTCGAGCCCGTAGATGTCACCGAATTCCGCCGCTTCGGTCTGCGCCGTACCCGTCATGCCGGACAGCTTGTCGTACATGCGGAAATAGTTCTGGAAGGTGATCGAGGCCAGCGTCTGGTTCTCGGGCTGGATCGTCACCTTCTCCTTGGCTTCGAGAGCCTGGTGCAGACCCTCGGAGAAGCGGCGGCCGGGCATCATGCGGCCGGTGAACTCGTCGATGATCACGACGTCGTCGCCGCGAACGATGTAGTCCTTGTCGCGCTGGAACAGCTTGTGGGCCTTCAGCGCGTTGTTCACGTGATGGACGATGGCAACATTCTCGATATCGTAGAGCGAGGCGCCTTCGAGATGGCCGGCAGCTTCGAGCAGACGCTCCAGCTTCTCGGTTCCGTCTTCGGTGAAGGTGACGCTGCGCGCCTTCTCGTCGAGTTCGTAATCCTCCGGCGTAAGCTCCGGAATGAAGCCGTCGAGCGTCATGTAGAGGTCGGACCGGTCGTCGAGCGGCCCGGAAATGATCAGCGGCGTGCGCGCCTCGTCGATGAGGATCGAATCCACTTCGTCGACGATCGCGTAGTGATGGCCGCGCTGGACCATCTGGGCGCGCTCATACTTCATGTTGTCGCGCAGATAGTCGAAGCCGAGTTCGTTATTGGTGCCGTAGGTCACGTCGCAGGCATAGGCCTCGCGGCGCTGGGCGTCGCTGAGGCCGTGAACGATCACGCCCGTGGTCAGTCCGAGGAAGCGGTATAGCCGGCCCATCTCGGCCGCGTCACGGCTGGCGAGATAGTCGTTCACGGTAACGACGTGAACGCCCTTCTGCTCGAGCGCATTGAGGTAGACGGCGAGGGTCGCGACGAGGGTCTTGCCCTCACCGGTCTTCATCTCCGCGATATTGCCGTTGTGAAGAACGACGCCGCCGATGACCTGCACGTCGAAGTGACGAAGGCCGAGGGTCCGCTTGGACGCCTCGCGAACCACCGCGAAGGCCGGGACGAGCAGATCGTCGAGCTTTCTGCCGTCCGCGATCTGCGAGCGGAATTCATCCGTCTTGGCCCGAAGCTGGTCGTCGCTCAGCTGAGCGAATTCGTCCTCCAGCGCGTTGATCGCATCGATCACGTGCCGGTTTTTCTTCACGAGCCTGTCGTTCGACGAACCAAGCAGTTTGCGTGCGATTCCGCCGAAACCCAGCATGAACCAGTCCTTCTCGATCAGTTGCGATTGACCGGCCTTCAGCGCCGGACCGAGCCCGGCCGCCGCGCTCTCGTATCGACCCGGTTCCGGCCATGTGCAAAGCCTTGGCGAAACTTAATCCGAAGGCGACTGGACTTTCGGGACGGGCGAGAGATAAGAGTGCCCCCAACCGATGTCAACGGCGCTTCGAATGCGAGCCCCACCCCCCGCACGTCCCGCTTCGAGCGGTTCTTTCGGCGCCGGATCGGGTGCTTCTCGTCTTCGCTCCGTGGCAACGGAACCGACCATTACCACGAGGACGACATCCGATCATGGCCACAACGAAACGCCTCGGCGTCATAGCCGCATCGGTCGCATTCGCGCTTCTCTCCAGCGTGTCCGCCTATGCCCAGTCGACGGTCGTCGCGACGATCGGTGACGAGGACATCACCGAAGCTGACCTCGCCGCCGCTCAGAGCGAAATCGGGGCCGACTTCCAGCGCCTTCCGGAAGAGCAGCGCAAGCTTGCGGTTCTCGCAGCCCTCATCGACATCAAGGCGCTCGCCCTCGAGGCGGAAAAGGCGTCCATGCAGGACGACGAGAAGACGGCCGCGACGATCGATTTCCTCAAGGAGCGGACGCTTCACAACGCCTATTTCGCCAAGGAAGGCGTCGAGACCGTCAGCGACGAGGAGGTCCGTGCTCGTTACGACAAGGAAATCTCGGCGATGGAGCCCGTCGAGGAGGTTCATGCCCGGCATATCCTTCTCGACAACGAGGCCGATGCCCGCGCGGTCATCAAGGAACTGCAGGACGGTGCCGATTTCGCCGAACTCGCACGCCAGCGGTCCAAGGGTCCGACCGGCGGCAATGGCGGGGATCTCGGCTTCTTCTCGGCCGGGCAGATGGTGCCGCCCTTCGAGGCCGCAGCCTTCGCGCTCGAGCCCGGATCGTTCACCACCGACCCCGTCGAAACGCAATTCGGCTGGCATGTGATCAAGGTCGAGGAAAAGCGACAGGCCGAGCCGCCGACCTTCGAGGAGGTCGAGGACCAGGTTCGCCGCGCCGTTCTCCAGGAGAAATACGTCTCGCTGGTGGGAGAGGCTCGCGAGGAGCTCGGCGTCACCTATGTCGATCCCGACATCAAGCAGCGGATGGACGAGATGGCGTCCCGCGCGAACGCACCAGCCGGTGCTGAAGCCGGCGGCGATGCCGCGTCGCCCGCAGAGCAGCCCTCGGCTACAGGCGCCAACTGACGCGGATAGGGCACGGCGAACGCCTCGCGCCTTCGCCGCTGCCCGCCGGGATCGCCAGCCCTCGAAGGAAGGTCTCGGGAAGACGATCCTTCCATCGCCCGAGTCTCGAACGGACCGAACCGATGTCGACCAAATCAGCTTCCAAAGCCGCGCCCCATGTTTCGCCGCTCGCCCCGGCTTCGATCCCGGATGTTCCCGGTATCGAAGGGGTGCGGATCGCGACCGCCCAAGCCGGCATCAAGTATGCGGGACGCACCGATCTGTTGGTCATGGTCTTCGATGAGCCGGTGGCCGTCGCCGGCGTTCTGACCACGTCGAAATGCGCATCCGCGCCGGTGGAGGTCTGCCGGCAAAATCTCTCGGGCGGCCGGGCGAGGGCGCTCATCGTCAATTCCGGCAATGCCAATGCCTTCACAGGCAAGAACGGGCGCGAATCGACCCGTGCGACGGCCGAGGCTACGGCGGCGGCGGTCGGCTGCAAGCCCGACGAAGTCTTCCTTGCCTCGACAGGCGTCATCGGTGAGCCTCTCGACGCGAAGAAGTTCACCCATCTTCTCGGCGGCCTCGTGAAGGAAGCCTCTGCCGAGCGCTGGCGCGATGCCGCGGACGCCATCATGACGACGGATACCTATCCGAAGCTTCTGACGCGCACCGCGTCGATCGACGGCGTCGAGGTCCGCATCAACGGCATCGCCAAGGGTGCCGGCATGATCGCGCCCGACATGGCGACCATGCTCTCCTTCCTTGCGACCGATGCTCCGATTTCCTCGGCGGCCCTTCAGGCGATGCTGAAGGAGGCCGTGGCGCCGAGCTTCAATTCGACGACGATCGACGGGGACACCTCGACCTCCGATACGCTCCTCTTCTTTGCGACCGGTCGGGCCGAGGCGCGGGGGTGCCCCGCGATTTCCGATGGGAGCGATCCGCGACTTTCGGACTTCCGCAGCGCCCTTTGCGATCTGTGTCTCCAGCTCGCACGCCAGGTCGCGCGGGACGGCGAAGGCGCGCGAAAGGAGATCGTCGTCACGGTCGAAGGTGCGCAGAGCGACGCGTCGGCCAAGCGGATCGCCATGTCGATTGCCAATTCGCCCCTGGTCAAGACCGCGGTCGCCGGAGAGGACGCCAATTGGGGCCGAGTCGTCATGGCCGTCGGCAAGGCCGGCGAGCCTGCGGATCGCGACCGGCTCGCCATTTCGTTCGGCGAGGTGCGCGTCGCGTTCGAAGGAGAACGTGATCCCGATTATGCTGAAGCGGCCGCGAGTGCGGTGATGAAGCGCGATACGATCGAGATCAAGGTCGATATCGGTCTCGCGGACGGATGCTGGACCGTCTACACCTGCGATCTGACGAAGGACTATGTCGCGATCAATGGCGATTATCGGAGCTGACCCGCCGAGCCGACTTGCCGGTATCCGGCGTCTCGAAGCACTCGGATTCAGGGCATTCCCGGCCTCGGTGACCGAGTTCGACGGGACATGGGCGATTAGGCTGACGCCCGCCTATCCGGCGCGGCGGCTGAACTCGGTCAATCCGCTCGATCCGGGCGACAACGCCCGTATCCCGGAGCGGATCTCGGCGATCGAGAGGCGATTTCGCGAAGCCGGTCGACCGATCGTCTTCCGCTTGTCGCCGCTCGCCCCACCGGCGCTCGTCGAACATCTCGACGAGGAGGGCTGGCCCCGGTTCGACGAATCCTGCGTCCTGACGGCGGATCTTTCCGAAGTCGACCTGACCGGAACCATCGATCGTCTGCCGTTCAAGGATATCGAGCGATATGTGGATGCGAGCCTGTCGGTTCACGGCCGTTCGCCCAAACTCGCCAACGGTCTGAAGCGCGTCATCGAGGACATTGCGCCGGTGAAGACGATGTTCGTGAGACAGGAGCCGGCAGGCGCCTCCCTGGGCGTCGCGATGGCGATCCACGAGCGCGATATCTCCGGCGTGCTCGATGTGGCTGTCGCAGCAGACCATCGCCGCAAGGGCATCGGCCGCGAACTCGTCGCGTCGGCGCTTTCCTATGTCAGGCATCGCGGCGCGAAGACGGCCTGGGTGCAGGTCGAGGCTTCGAACGAGCCGGGGTTGGCTCTTTATCGATCCTTCGGGTTCACTGAGGCCTATCGCTACGTTTATCGCGCGCGCGAAGAGGTGAGGGTGTGACGAGCGCGCAAGGCAGCTTCTCCATCCTGCTGGTCGCGGCCTGCGCCCTTGTCGACGCCGATGGCCGGATCCTCATCGCCCAGCGGCCGGAGGGCAAAAGTCTCGCCGGTCTTTGGGAGTTTCCGGGCGGCAAGGTGGAACAGGGCGAGACACCGGAGGCTTGTCTGATCCGCGAGCTTCGCGAGGAACTCGGCGTCGAAACCAGGGAGGCGTGTCTCGCTCCCCTGACCTTCGCAAGCCATCGCTATGAAGACTTCCACCTCCTGATGCCGCTCTATGTCTGCCGTCGCTTCGAGGGGATCGCACGCGGGCGGGAAGGCCAGTTGGTCAAATGGATCCGGGCGTCGCAACTGCGCTCCTATCCCATGCCGCCGGCGGACGAACCCCTGATCGCTCCCCTGCAGGAGCTTCTCGGCTGATCCTGCGATGCGGGGATGGGACCGGCCTCATCAATTCTGATCTCTGGTCCCCAGTCGCGGTTCCGTCGGCTCGCGCCTCGGGGCCTTGCATTCGGCCGTAAGCGAACTCGCACAACGCGGCAATGGGACCTTCCGCATACAGGATAAAGAACCCGGTAACCGGGCGATGGGCTTTGTCCTCCTTGCCAAGTGTTAAGGCGCCATTCACTCCTCACTCATATATTCTTCAGGAAATGCGACGCCTGACGAAGGATCTGAGGGCCATGGTGGAATACGAGATCAAGAGCCGCGATCTGGAAGAATTCGATCCCAGAGCGCCGGTCGCGCAGTTCCGGTCGCTTCTGATCCGCGGCTCGATCCTGTTCGGCATCTCGATCGCCGCCCTCGGACTGATCGCGGTCCCCGCGATCAAGAACGAAGGCCTGCTGACCGCGATGGGCGGTCCGGGGATCGACATGATGACCACGGGTTCCATCGGCTCGGTCGATGGCGGGGGGACCTACCGGGTCCAGCGCAGCATGACGCAGTCCGGCCCAGGCGACTGCTACATCTTCGGCGACGGCCATCGTCAGGGAGCGTGCTGATGCCGTTCTCGGATCATTCCGGCATTCCCAAAACCGCCAATGGACCAGCACGGAAATCGCGCCCGAGTTCAGGGGCGCGCTTGTCGGCTCTCATGGCGGATCGCGCGGGAGCTGCCGCGATCGAATACGCGCTGATCGGCGGCGTGATGGCCATCGCGCTCTTCGCTGCGTTGACCGAGCTGAATCTTGCGGCTGCCTGGCAGGGTATTTCCAACTCGGTGAAAGCGGCCATCGGAACCTGACATTCAATCAGATTCGTCTGCTATCGCGATCGCGTCGTCATACTGGTCCGCCGGGTGAGAGCACGTCCTTCATGCTCACCTCGGCGCTGCCACGGCGGGCCGGCTCCTGCTGACTTTCGTGCGGCGCCCATCCCGACAGGTAGATAAAGTCGAAGGTCGCGCGGATACGTCCGTCCGGATCGGAGAATCGTTCGGCATAGATCTCCGCCGCCCTGATGAAGAACGACTTCGTCGTCGGCTTTCGCGTGCGCTCGGACAGCATGTTCGCCCAGCCCATGGCGCGCAGATCGGTCATCAGATCGAAGAGTGTCGCATAGCGAACCGTCAGCCTGTCGGTATCGGTCACGGGCAGCGCGAAGCCCGCGCGCTGGAGGAGGGCTCCGAGATCGCGAATGTCCGGAAAGGGTACGACCCGGGGCGATACGCCGCCGCTGAGTTCCGCCTCCGCCGCCAGAAGCGACTGGCGCAGTTCTAAAAGCGTCTCGCCGCCGAGCAGGGCCGCCGAGAACAGTCCGTCCGGCTTCAGCGCCCGGCGGATCTGGATGAGCGTTCCCGGTGTGTCGTTGGTCAATTGCAGCGTCAGGTTCGACATCACCAGATCGAGCGAGCCTGCTTCGAAGGGAAACGCCTCTTCCTCGGCGACGATGCCGAGCCGGTCCCCGGACAGCAGCGAGGCATCGGGTGCCATCGCAACGACGCCGCGGACATGCGAGAGGCCACGAAGCCGCGCGGAAAGATGATCTGAACGATCGTCGACCAGGGCGCACCGATCGAATTGCCGCTTCGTGACCGTGATGCGATCGACGAGCTCCTCGGCGCTGTAGGCATGGAGAAAATTCGCGTCCCTTCCCATATCCCGCTGCGCCCATCTCAGGCGATGGCTCACCGCGAGGTCGCGATCGATGATCGGTCGGGCGTGCGTGTCGGGGGTCGAGGGGGTCATTCGGCTGCTTCTCTTCCGGCCTGCGCCGCGAGGGGCGGCCTCTGTCGTGTCGGGCGCCGTCAAATCGGGTTCGGTCGTCACAAACCGCAGGCGTTCACCGGATCGATGGGTTAGTCTTCTTCACGGTTCTCCGCAAACCGTCGCTCGCGGCGGCGCGCGAGACCTCTTATCGGACCCACGTGGAGAGAACGGCGTGGCAATGCAAGTCTGGAGCGGAATTGGGCGGGCACTCGGACGAACGGTCGCCGATCTGTTGTTTCCTCCGGTCTGCTCCGCCTGCGGGGTCGCCGTCGACCAACCGGCCGGTGTCTGTCCGACATGCTGGTCGTCGCTCCGCTTTCTGGAGCGGCCCTACTGCGATATTCTCTGCCTGCCGTTTCCCTATGATCAGCCGGACCAGACCGTATCGCCCGAAGCGATCGCCGATCCGCCGGACTTCCAGCGATTGCGATCGGTGGTTCTCTACGACGAGAAGGCGCGTCGCCTCGTATCGGCTCTGAAATATCACGACAGGCTCGATCTCGTGCCGCTGATGGCATCCTGGATGGTGCGGGCCGGTCGGGAGGTTCTCGAAGATGCCGACCTGATCGTTCCCGTTCCGCTCCATCGCCGCCGCCTGCTGCACCGCCAGTTCAACCAGTCGGCGGAACTCGCGCGTCGGATCGCTCGCCTGAACGGCAAGGACTACGGGCCGACGGCATTGGTAAGGAAGAAGGCGACCGTCAGTCAGGTCGGGCTGAAGCGCAATCAGAGGCGGGATAATGTGAAGGGCGTTTTCGAAACACCACCTGCAGCCCGCGATCTCGTTCGCGGACGCAGCATCCTCCTCGTCGACGACGTCTTCACCACCGGCGCGACCGTCGGAAGCGCGACGAAGGCGCTGAAGCGCGCGGGGGCGGGCTCCGTCGCGGTTCTGACATTCGCGCGGGTTGCGGCTTTCGAGGGATGAAGCCATATCCTCGTTCATCACGCATCGCTCCTGAGAACGAGACGCCCATGCCCGACATCACGATCTATACCCGCCAGCTCTGCGGCTTCTGCGCCCGTGCCAAGCGTCTGCTCGACGACAAGGGGGTCAGCTACGAGGAAAAGGATGCGACCGGATCGCCCGAACTGCGCCAGGAGATGATCCAGCGGGCGAAAGGCGGTTCGACGTTCCCCCAGATCTTCATCGGCGAGACCCATGTGGGTGGGTGCGACGACCTCTTCGCGCTCGATCGCGCCGGCAAGCTCGATCCGCTTCTCTCGGCTTGAGATAGCCCTGCTCGGACCGGCTCGCGTGCTGACCCGAAAAGCGATGCGACCTTCGTCCGTGATCGGTCCACGCCACAGGAAGGCGCGGATCCACCCGTCTCCTCTATCCGTTCGAGAATCCGAATGACCACTTTCCGTGCCGCCGTGTTGCAGATGCGATCGGGTATCGACCCGAACGAGAATGCCGAGCGGTTCGCCGATCTCGTCGAGCAGGCCGTGGCGGCGGATGCCGACTACATCCAGTCGCCCGAGATGACGAATCTCGTCCAGCGCGACCGGGACGACCTGATGGCGAAGATCCGGTCGCAGACCGACGATCCCGTCGCCCGGACGGCATCCCGGCTCGCCAAGGCTCATGGTGTTCACATCCACCTCGGTTCGATCGCCGTTGCCCTCGAGGACGGCCGGGTCGCCAATCGCGCGCTCGTCTTCGGGCCGGACGGGGATGTATTGGCCCGCTACGACAAGATCCACATGTTCGACGTGGATCTCGACAATGGCGAAAGCTGGCGCGAATCGCGCACCTATCGCCCGGGTGAGGATGCAGTGGTGGTACCGATGGCGTTCGGCGAGGCGCAGGCGCGGATGGGGCTTGCGATCTGCTACGACATGCGCTTCCCCCACCTCTTTCGGGAGGAGGCTCTTCTCGGGGCCGACATCCTGACGGCGCCCGCCGCCTTCACCCGTCAGACGGGAATGGCCCATTGGCATGTGCTTCTGCGGGCGAGGGCGATCGAGAACGGCGCTTACGTGCTTGCCGCCGCTCAGGGCGGGCGGCACGACGATGGTCGCGAGACCTACGGCCATTCGATCATCATAGGTCCGTGGGGCGACGTTCTGGCCGAAGTCGTCGGCGACGAGCCCGGCATCGCTGTCGCCGACATCGATACGGGACTGTCTGCGGATGTCCGCGCCAAGGTTCCGAACCTCCGCAATGCGCGGGACTTTCGGGCCGGGCGCCGCATTGTTCAGGTGGGAGCCGGAGCGTCCCTGGAGACGGAACGCGGCGAATGATCAGCTATGCGCTGAAATGCGAGGGCGGTCACCGCTTCGATGTCTGGTTCCGGTCCGGCGAGGATTGCGATGCCCAGCTGCAGCGCAAGCTGGTCGCCTGCGCGATCTGTGGAACGTCGGAAGTCCGCAAGGCCCTCATGCGTCCGGCCCTTTCGTCCGGGACTGCGCGCGAAACGGAGCCTGAAACCATGGCCGCCGTGCCGGCGACGACACCCCAAGCATCTTCCGCGAACGAGGGGCATTTGGGACCTGGTGCGCAACGATTGGCTGAACTCTGGTCGGCCCTGCACGCTCAGGCAAGGGAATTTCGCAGCAGGTCGGAATATGTCGGGCCGCGTTTCGCCGAGGAAGCTCGCAAGATTCATTACGGCGAGACCGAGAAGCGAAGCGTCTACGGCGAAGCGACGCCCAGCGAGGTCGAGGCGTTGTCCGAAGAGGGGATCGCCGCCCTGCCGCTTCCTGCGCTGCCCGAGGATCGCAACTGAATCCTCTGCCCTGCGAGCCTCTGGCGAACCGCAGGATCGCCTGTGATCAGCCGACCCTGCGGGCGAGCGTGACGCCCTTGGAGCGTCCGTTCTTCGCCTTGGCTTCCTTCTTGAAGTCTTCGGCCTGCTGACGGAGGAGGTCGCCCTTGGCTCCGGCGATCTTGCGCAGATCCTTCAGGTCGCATGCGAGGATGATGTCGAAGGCGAGCGTGCGCAGATGGACACGGCCGTAACAGAAGAAACCGAGCTGCGCGCGCGTCTCGTCCGGGATCTCCAGGATCAGTTCGGCACGCACCTCACCTTCGGTGCGGATAAGCTGCGCCAGAAGGTTCAGTGCAACGGGACAGCTCTGTTCGCGAATTGCATTTTCGGAAGCAGGCACGCTCATCGTCGTCCTCTTTCGGATCTTTCAGAACCACGCACAGATGGTTGCCGCACTGGGCTCAAGGCACTTCATGTGCCATTGTCCCTCATTACTCTAGGATGGTTACCCAAACCTTAACGAATTGTCATGATCGAGGCTGGCCAGTCGTCTTGATCAAGGGGTGACCGGAGGCTGTTGCAGAAGCGCGACTTCTTTACTCCGAGGGCGCGGACTGTTCTTCGTCGGACACTCCGGCCAAAGCCTGTCGGTCCGGGCGGAGCCGACGGCTCGTGTGATGCGAAAGTCAGCGGCGCGGCACCTGGAACGGAAAACCGATCGTCGATCGGAGATCAGTTCCCAGGCCTGCGGGCAATGCTCATGAAGTTCACCGATGTATCCGTCGAGCGCTTCCAGGCATCTTCGAGCGGATGGTAGACGACGCCCATCTCCTCGATGACCGTGAGGCCGGCAGCCTCTACCGGCGCCTCGATCTCGTTCGGCCGCACGAGCTTCGAATACTGGTGTGTGCCCTTGGGAAGCCAGCCGAGCACGTATTCGGCACCAACGATCGCGAAGGCGAGGGCCTTCGCCGTCCGATTGATGGTCGCGACGAAAAGAAGACCGCCCGGTCTCACCATGTCGGCGCATGTGGTGAGGAAGAAGGGGACATCCGAGACGTGCTCGACGATCTCGAGCGCGAGGACGACATCGAAGGTCTCGCCCTTCGCGGCGATGTCCTCGGCAGTCGTCGCCCGGTAATCGATGTCGAGACCGGCCTCCTCGGCATGCAGGCGGGCCACCTCGATATTCGTTTGCGACGCATCCGCCGCGACGACGTCGAAGCCGAGCCGGCGCATGGGTTCCGCGATCAGGCCGCCCCCGCAACCGATATCGAGAAGCCGCAGTCCTTCGAAGGGGCGGATCTGGTTGAGTTGCCGATCGAAGTTGAGCGCGGCCTGTTCCCGGATCGTCTCAAGACGGACGGGGTTGAATTTGTGAAGCGGCTTGAACTTGCCTTTGGGGTTCCACCATTCGGCGGCCAGTCGCGAAAAGCGATCGATCTCGTCCTGGTCGATCGTCGTGCCCTGAGTCTGGCTCATCGCGTTTCCCTCTTCGTCGGTATCCGGCCTTGAGACCGATCTTCGGCGGCGGGCGGCGAAGTCAAGATATCATCCGCTCCCGATGTCGCGACATGGCGTCCGTGGGGTCGCCGGCGGCGAGCCGAGGCAACGATTGTCAAAAGGCTTGTCCTCGTTTACGGGAACACGCGCTCCCGGCGGGATCCCCCTAGGGCAGCCGAACGAAACACGAAGGACTTCGCAGCGCGCAGGGTATCGCCCGTCCGCTGCCATGCTCGTTATCCCATGGCCCGTCTCGTAATGAAATTCGGCGGCACCTCCGTCGCCGACATCGACCGCATCCGGAATGTGGCCCGCCATGTCAAACGCGAGGTCGATGCCGGGCACGAAGTCGCCGTGGTCGTCTCCGCCATGGCCGGCAAGACGAACGAACTCGTCGCGTGGTGCCGCGAGGCGAGCGCCATGCACGACGCTCGCGAATACGACACGATCGTGGCCAGCGGAGAGCAGGTGACGGCCGGTCTCCTCGCCATCGTCCTGCAGTCGATGGACGTCAATGCACGCTCCTGGCTGGGTTGGCAGATCCCGCTCAAGACCGATAGCGCCCACGGGGCCGCTCGGATCACCGATATCGACGGCTCGGACATCGTGCGCCGGTTCGGCGAGGGTCAGGTCGCCGTCGTCGCGGGCTTCCAGGGGATCGCGCCGGACAACCGGATCGCGACCTTGGGCCGTGGCGGGTCGGATACGTCGGCCGTGGCGCTCGCGGCCGCACTGAACGCCGATCGGTGCGATATCTATACCGATGTGGACGGCGTCTACACGACCGATCCCCGTATCGCGCCGAAGGCCCGGCGGATGAACAAGATCGCCTTCGAGGAAATGCTCGAAATGGCTTCGCTCGGTGCCAAGGTGCTGCAGGTCCGTTCCGTGGAACTGGCCATGGTGCACAAGGTCCGCACCTTCGTCCGCTCGTCCTTCGACGATCCCGACGCACCGGGCATGGACGATTTCGACAACCCGCCCGGCACGCTGATTTGCGACGAGGATGAGATCATGGAACAGGAAGTCGTCACCGGCATCGCCTATTCGAAGGACGAGGCGCAGATTTCGCTGCGGCGGGTCGCCGATCGCCCGGGGGTCGCTGCCGCGATCTTCGGTCCGCTGGCCGATGCGGGCGTGAACGTGGACATGATCGTCCAGAACATCTCCGAGTCCGGTCAGTCCACCGACATGACCTTCACCGTTCCGGCCGGCGATCTCGCCAAGGCCGTCGACGTTTTGGAGAAGACCCGCAACGAGACGGGCTTCGATGCGATCCAGAGCGAAGCGGGCCTGACCAAGGTGTCCGTCATCGGCATCGGCATGCGCAGCCATACCGGCGTCGCGGCGACGGCCTTCAAGGAGCTGGCGCAGATCCCCGTGAACATCCGCGCGATCACCACCTCGGAGATCAAGATCTCGATTCTGATCGACAGCGATTTCACGGAACTCGCAGTTCGACGGCTCCACTCCCGCTACGGTCTCGACAAGGTCTGAGCGCCGTTTCGTTCCGACACATACCCGCCTGTTTCCGAGCAATCGGTTCGGGAACGTAGTCGCGCGCATTTCCTGCAGCTCGCCTTCGAGCCGCGATCCTGGGTTGGAAAACACCAACCAGATGTCTCGGTTGCGGCCCTCTCCACTTGATGGTCGGTTTCAGCGAAGGTAAGAGGTGCCTAACCCGGATGGCGGCTCGGATTTCGGGGATGAAGCGGGGTTGCGTCACAGATTGGCACGATGGAGCAGACTGGAACGGGTTCGTTGCCTCTGAACGCCCGCCGGTGTGATGATCTGTTGAGACGAGAAATGGACGAAGCGAGTGATCGGAACTGACATTTCAGGTCCCCGCGTCTTGATGCGCAGCATCCGCTCGTTGATGGCGGAGTCTCTTGATCGGCAGACCCGCCTCGACCGGATCGTCGACCTCATCGCCCGCAACATGGTCGCCGAAGTCTGCTCGCTTTACGTTCTGCGGTCTGACTCCGTCCTGGAGCTCTACGCGACGCAGGGCCTCAATCCGGGATCGGTTCACCTGGCGCAGCTGCGTCTGGGCGAAGGTCTCGTCGGCACCATCGCGGCGACCGCGCGCCCCCTGAATCTGAAGCAGGCGCAGCAGCATCCGGCCTTTACCTATATTCCGGAGACCGGTGAGGAGGTCTACAACTCCTTTCTCGGCGTGCCCATCCTGAGGGCGGGGCGCACGCTCGGCGTTCTGGTCGTCCAGAACAAGGCCGAGCGGCAATACCGGGAGGAGGAGTCGGAGGCGCTCGAGACGGTCGCCATGGTCGTCGCCGAGATGATCGCCGGTGGCGGTCTCGAGGGATTGTCCCGGCCGGGCGTCACCCTCGACCTGTCCCGCCCCGTCACCTTCAACGGGATTGCCCTGACCGGCGGCATCGGGATCGGCCGCGTCGTGCTGCATCAGCCGCGGGTGATCGTCACCAACCTCTTCAACGAGCATGTGGAGGACGAGGTCGAGCGCCTGAACGAGGCGGTCACGGATCTGCGTCGTTCGATCGAGGACATGATCTCGCGGCGCGACATCGCGAGTGAGGGGGAACATCGGGCGGTTCTCGAAGCCTATCGCATGTTCGCCTATGACCGGGGCTGGGTTCGGCGCCTCGAAGAGGCGGTGCGCAACGGTCTGACCGCCGAAGGGGCGGTCGAGAAGGTCCAGTCGGACATGCGGGCGCGCATGATGCATCTGTCCGACGCCTATATCCGCGAGCGCCTTCACGATTTCGACGACCTCGCCAACCGGCTGCTGCGCCAGCTCATCGGGCATACGGGCTCGATGGTCGACGAGATCGACGATGCGATCCTCGTCGCGCGCAATATGGGGGCCGCCCAGCTTCTCGATTATCGCCGCGACCGGCTGCGCGCGCTGGTTCTGGAAGAGGGCGCTGCGACGAGCCATGTCGTGATCGTCGCCCGCGCGCTCGGCATTCCGGTGGTCGGTCAGGCCGCCGGAATCGTTTCCATCGCCGAGAACGGCGATATCGCCATCGCCGACGGCGAGGACGGATGCGTTCATCTGCGGCCGATGAACGATGTCGTCGAGACCTATACGGACAAGATCGCGTTCCGCACCAAGCGCACCCAGCGGTTCGCCGAGATGCGGGATCGTCCGGCGACGACGCGGGACGGCGTGGAGATCGATCTGCAGATCAATGCCGGACTGCTCGTCGATCTTCCGCATCTGGAGGAGGCGGGAGCGGCGGGCATCGGCCTGTTCCGCACGGAACTCCAGTTCATGATCGCTTCGACCATGCCGCGCTGCGACGACCAGAAGCGGCTTTACCAGGCCGTCTTCGAGGCCGCCGGCGACAAGCCAGTCACGTTCCGGACGCTCGATGTCGGGGGCGACAAGATGCTGCCCTATCTCGCATCGGTCGCAGAGGAAAACCCGGCTCTCGGCTATCGTGCGGTTCGACTGTCGCTCGATCGTCCGGCGCTGATCCGCACCCAGCTGCGTGCGCTCATCAAGGCGGCGGCGGGGCGCGAATTGCGCATCATGGTGCCGATGATCGCCGAGACCTTCGAACTGAAGGCGATGCGCGACCTCGTCGACCGCGAGCTCGCCTTCCTCGACCGCCACGGATACGAGGGCCCGTCGAGCCTCAAGATCGGCGCGATGATCGAGGTCCCGAGCATTCTCTTCCAGCTCGACCAGATCATGCCGCATCTCGATTTCGTGTCGGTCGGATCGAACGATCTCTTCCAGTTCTTCAACGCGGTGGATCGCGGCAATCCGCGCGTCGCGAACCGTTTCTCCGATCTGTCCCCCGGCTTCCTGAAGGCGCTTCGCAGCATCGTGGAGGCAGGCCGGCGAAACGGTGTGCCGGTTTCGCTCTGCGGCGAGATGGCGGGGCGTCCTCTCGGCGCGATGGCGCTGATCGCGCTGGGCTTCCGTTCGATCTCGATGGCGCCGCCTTCCGTCGGCCCGGTCAAGGAGATGATCCTGTCGCTCGATGTCGGTGCGGTGAGCGAACTCGTCAATCGGCTTATCGACGAGGCCGAGCCCGTCACCGACCTCTCGCCGATACTCGCCGATTTCGCCCGGGCCAATGGAATGGAACTCTGACCCGGGTTCGAATTCTCGAAGACCTGCCCTTTCGCCTCGCCGTGCCTGCGTCTACGTAACAGGGTCCGGACATGGACGAGGCCGCCGGGTTCCTCAAGAACCTTGGATGCGAGTGGCCTCTCCCGTTGCCGGTCGCCCGCCTTCCGATGAAAGCCTGCAGTTCCGATGGCCAATCTGCCGACACCCGTCCTCAACGAGATCCTGACCCGCTTCGAACGCCTCGAAATGGACATGGCGAAGGGACCCGAGCACGAGGTCTATACGAAACTGGCAAGCGAATACGCTTCGCTCGAGGACGTCGTGTCCGCCATCCGGGAGTTCCGGGCTCTCGAAACGGAAATCGACGAGACGCAGCAGATGTTCTCCGATCCGGATGCAGATCGCGAGATGCGCGATCTGGCAGATGCGGAACTCCACGAGTTGAGGGCGAGACGCGAAGATCTGCGTCAGCGGATCCAGCTTCTCCTCCTTCCGAAGGATGCGGCCGATGCGAAGGGAGCGATCATCGAGATCCGCGCCGGGACCGGCGGGTCCGAGGCGGGGCTCTTTGCGGGCGATCTCTACCGGATGTATCAGCGCTATGCGGAGGTGAACCGCTGGAAGGTGGAACTCCTCTCGGCGAGCGAAGGCGAGGTAGGCGGGTTCAAAGAGGTGATCGCGGCCATCAAGGGCAGCGGCGTCTTCTCGAAGCTCAAATTCGAATCCGGCGTCCACCGCGTGCAGCGCGTTCCCGAGACCGAGTCCGGCGGGCGGATCCATACATCGGCCGCGACCGTCGCGATTCTTCCCGAAGCCGAGGATATCGACATCGACGTTCGAGCCGAGGATATCCGCATCGATACCATGCGTGCCTCCGGCGCAGGTGGCCAGCATGTGAACACAACCGATTCGGCCGTCCGCATCACCCATCTGCCGACCGGGATCGTGGTGACCTCCTCGGAAAAGTCCCAGCATCAGAACCGGGCGCAGGCCATGCAGGTTCTCAAGGCTCGGCTCTACGATATCGAGCGACAGAAGGCCGACGACGAGCGCTCGGCTTCGCGCAAGAACCAGGTCGGCTCCGGCGATCGTTCGGAACGCATTCGAACCTACAACTTCCCGCAGGGCCGCGTGACGGACCATCGCATCAACCTGACGCTCTACAAGCTCGACAAGGTGATCGAGGGCGAAATGGATGAACTCGTGGACGCTCTGGTCGCCGACCATCAGGCGCGATTGCTCGCCGCCGTGAGCGACGATGCCTGAAGTTGCGTCCGGCGGCTCGACGGTCGCCCACCTTTTGCGCGAAGGGGCAGCGGCGCTTGCGGCGGCGCATGTCGCGACTCCCGACCTCGATGCGCGCATCCTTCTGGCTGAAGCTCTCCAGATCGGCACTTCCGTGCTTTTGGCATCCCGTGAGCGGGCCGTCGATCCGCACACCCGAACGCAATTCAATGAATGGATCGATCGGCGGGCTGCCGGTGAGCCGGTTTTTCGAATTGTCGGACGCCGCGACTTCTACGGTCACGAATTCCGGCTCTCGGCCGGAACCCTGGAGCCGCGGCCCGATACCGAAACCATCGTCGACGTCGCGCTGGAGATCCTGCGCGCTCGAAGCGGCGAGGGCAGTTTGCGCATCCTCGATATCGGAACGGGATCGGGCGCCATCGCGCTCGCAATCCTTGCGGAAGTTCCAGACGCCACGGCGATCGCGACCGATATCAGCGAAGACGCCTTGCAGACCTCCTGCCTGAACTCCCGCCTGTTGGGTGTCGAGGACAGGTTCGTTGCCGTGCGCACCGAATATGCGGCAGGCATTTCCGGCCCCTTGGATCTTCTCGTCTCCAATCCCCCCTATATTCCGAGCGGCGAAATCGTCTCTCTTTCGAAGGAGGTTCAGAATTTCGACCCGCTGCTGGCGCTCGATGGCGGTGCGGACGGTCTCGATGCCTATCGCGCGATCGCCGGGGCGGCGCCCGGTCTTCTCGCGCCGCATGGGGCCATCGTCGTCGAGATCGGAATCGGCCAGGAAGCCGATGTGACCCTGATTTTCGAGGCCCGGGGGTTCGCTCTGGTAGAAGCACGGAAGGATCTTGCGGGGATCGTTCGATCGCTCCATTTTCGTTGGAGATGACATTCCGTCTTTTTCGGGCCGCAGTTTTCGCGAAATGGGTGATCGGAACCCGGAAAACGCGGGCCGGGGACTTGTCGAGGGGGGAATTCCCCATTACGGTTCATCGAACAGCGATAAAGATCCGAAAAAAGCACTCTTTCGCAACCTGACCGGTTTCTCCGGTTTCAGGATTGCCGAAGCGCTCAAGGTCTAGCGCTCTTCGAATGCCGAATTGCCAGGTGGGCGCTTGGTGTCTCGATAAATCAGATTGAATTCGATAGCGGCGCCCGGACACGCGGCCGTCACCTCGGGCAAGCTGCGCCCTTCCCAACCCAAAAAGGACGACGATCGACAGACAACGATCGTCACGAAAAGTAGGAACAGCATGAGGCCAGGACAGCAGAAGAACCGGATGCGCGGTCGCGGACGCAAGGGTCCCAACCCGCTTTCCAGGAGCTACGAGTCGAACGGTCCCGACGTCAAAATTCGCGGCAATGCCCAGCACGTGGCAGACAAATATGCCCAGCTCGCACGCGATGCGGCCGCTTCGGGCGACCGCGTCATGGCGGAAAACTACCTGCAGCACGCCGAGCATTACTACCGCATCATCGCGCAGGCTCAGCCGCAGGGACAAGGCCAGCGCGACGACCGCGACCAGCACGACGACGACGACGACGACGACATGCATTCCGGCAATGATCGCTTCGATCGCCGCGAATTCGGAAATTCTACTGCGAACAACGACCGCGCCGAACGTCAGGATGGAAACCAGAACTCGTCCGGCGGCGACAATGGCGATCGCCAGAACGAGCGTTCGGATCGATCAGACCGCTCGGAGCGCTCCGACCGGCCGGACCGCCGCGATCGCGACAATTCCGATCGTAACGAGCGCCGCAACCGCAACAACCGCAATCGCGACAACAATCGCGATCGCGGTGGGCGCGACGATCGCCCGCGCCGTGATCGCGACTCGGATGTCGAGCCGGCGGGCACGGGTCCGCAGCCCGTCATCGCCGAGGTTCGCGCCAAGCGAAACGAAGACGCGGACGATCGCAACGAGGATCGGCGCACTGCGGCGTCCGTGACCGAGACGGCGCCCTCCCATCACTCCGAGGACATCTCCGAGACGGCCGCGACGATCTCGAGCGTGAGCGAGACGGCAACGACCGAACCGGTTGGCAATACGGCCGAAGAGGCCAAGCCGCGCAAGCGCGGTCGCCCGCGCAAGAGTGCCGCGAGCGCCGCGGATGCCGAGACGGGCGAGGTCGATGCGGCTGCCGAGGATGCACCGGCCAAGCGTCGCCCGGGACGTCCTCGCAAGGTCAAGGATGCGGAGAAGAATTCGGACGAGCAGACGGCGTCCGGCGAGGATCGGAGCGAACTGCCCGACTTCCTTCTCGCTTCGAACGGTTGAGGGTTCGATTGGGGCTCCTCCCCCGGACCCTGCCGCCCCCTTCGGAACACATGTCTCGAACCGCCGAACTCGCCGCAAAGAGCGGGTTCGGCGGTTTTTTCATGCGCGCCAATTCCATGGGATGAGGTGGCCGACTGGACTGGATGACGGCCTCGACGGGCGCGGGCCGCGCCGTTGACTTTCCCTTCGCTGCCCGTAATTGGCACTTTCAACCGGACGGGGAAACGCCGCGCTGCGATTCCGAAGGGAAAGGTCCGGTTCGAAGGAGGTTCACTTGGCGTTTCGCATTATTCTCGGCATCATCGTCGGCGGCATTCTCGGCTGCATCGCAACCGGTTTTGCCGTCTCGTGGATCGCCGGCGGCGATCTGACGGCCTTCCTCACCACCCCCGGCAAATACGGCGTCTCGATCGCGATCGCGGTCCTGCTTCCGGTCTTCTTCACGAGCCTGCCGATGGGAACGGCGATCATCGTCGGCATTCTCTGGTGCGATATCGCGGCGGCCGTCCTCACCAAGTTCGTCTTCGGCGGTGGTGCTGCTCCGTGGGTCGCCGTCCTCGGCTTCAACCTCGTCTATGCCGTCGTTGCGACACTGGTTTTCGCCGCATTCGCTGCGGACCCGCTGCAGGCGCGCCGGCAAGTGCGCCGCTGACGCGCAGCATCCATTGTCTGTCTCGCAGAAGCGGATTTCGGCCATGCCGGGATCCGTTTTTTTTGCATCTGGATGCAGACCCCGAGCTTTTCCGCCCGTGCGCGAATATCCATATCTCCTCTGGGCGGTCCGCCGAACGACTTGGGGACCGTACTCCAGCATAAAACCGCGCGATGCCTCCAGGAGGGTCTGCGCGTCTAGGAGAGACTGACGATGAATATCGAGAAATATACGGAGCGCGTTCGCGGCTTCATCCAGGCGGCTCAGACCATGGCCGTCTCGCGTGATCACCAGCAGTTTGCGCCCGAACACCTTCTGAAGGTTCTGATCGACGACAAGGACGGGATGGCCTCGGGCCTGATCGAGAAGGCGGGAGGCCGGCCGCAGGACGTGCGTCTGGCCGTCGACGCCGCGCTCGATGCCATGCCGAAGGTCACCGGCGGCGCGCAGATGTATCTCGCCCAGCCCTTGGCGAAGGTGTTCTCGACTGCGGAGGACATCGCGAAGAAGGCCGGGGACAGTTTCGTGTCCGTCGAGCGGCTTCTCCTCGCAATGGTGATCGAGAAGGCCGCGAAGACCTCCGACATCCTCAAGACGGCGGGCGTCACGGCGAACGGCCTCAACGCCGCGATCGAGGGCCTGCGCAAGGGCCGGACCGCCGACAGTGCCTCGGCCGAAAGCGGCTACGATGCGTTGAAGAAATATGCGCGCGATCTGACGGAAGTCGCCCGCGAGGGCCGGCTGGATCCGGTGATCGGACGGGACGACGAGATCCGCCGGACCGTTCAGGTTCTGTCGCGGCGCACGAAGAACAATCCCGTCCTCATCGGCGAGCCCGGTGTGGGCAAGACCGCGATCGCGGAAGGACTCGCCCTTCGCATCGTGAATGGCGACGTTCCGGAGTCGCTGCGCGACAAGCAGTTGATGGCGCTCGACATGGGTGCGCTGATCGCAGGCGCGAAGTATCGCGGTGAGTTCGAGGAGCGGTTGAAGGCGGTCCTGTCCGAGATTTCGGCGGCCGCCGGCGGCATCATCCTCTTCATCGACGAGATGCACACGCTGGTCGGAGCAGGGAAGGGTGACGGCGCGATGGATGCGTCGAACCTCCTGAAGCCGGCTCTCGCGCGCGGCGAGCTTCACTGCGTCGGTGCGACGACTCTCGACGAGTACCGCAAGCATGTCGAGAAGGACGCGGCGCTCGCACGGCGCTTCCAGCCGGTCTTCGTCAGCGAACCGACGGTCGAGGACACGATCTCGATCCTGCGCGGCTTGAAGGAGAAGTACGAGCAGCACCATCAGGTCCGAATCTCGGATTCGGCCCTGGTCGCCGCCGCTCAGCTCTCCAATCGCTACATCACAGACCGCTTCCTGCCGGACAAGGCGATCGACCTCGTCGACGAGGGCGCGGCGCGCCTGCGCATGCAGGTCGACTCCAAGCCCGAGGCGCTGGACGAGATCGACCGGCGCGTGATGCAGCTGAAGATCGAGCGGGAAGCCTTGCGCAAGGAAACCGACGACGCCTCCCGGAACCGGCTCGAGCGCCTCGACGGCGAGCTTGCCAATCTGGAAGAGGAGTCCGATCGGCTGACGCAGGCCTGGCAGGCCGAGAAGTCGAAACTCGGCCGGGCGGCAGATCTGAAGCGCCGTCTGGACGAGGCGCGTAACGCCCTGATGGCCGCCCAGCGGAGCGGTGAATTCCAGCGGGCCGGCGAACTCGCCTACGGCGAGATCCCGCGCCTCGAGGCCGAACTCAAGGAGGCGGAGACGCAGGACAAGTCGGAGGGTGCCTCGATGGTCGAGGAGACCGTGACCGCCGATCACGTGGCACAGGTCGTCTCTCGCTGGACGGGAATTCCGGTCGACCGGATGCTGGAAGGCGAGCGGGACAAGCTTCTGCGTATGGAGGACGCCCTTGCGAAGAGCGTGGTCGGACAGGGCGAGGCGGTCCAGGCCGTCAGCCGGGCCGTCCGCCGCGCACGGGCGGGTCTTCAGGACCCGAACCGGCCGATCGGCTCCTTCATCTTCCTCGGCCCCACGGGCGTCGGCAAGACCGAGCTGACCAAGGCGCTTGCGCGGTTCCTCTTCGACGACGAAGCTGCGATGGTGCGGCTCGATATGTCGGAGTTCATGGAGAAGCACTCCGTCGCCCGGCTGATCGGGGCGCCTCCCGGCTATGTCGGTTATGAGGAGGGTGGCTCCCTGACGGAAGCGGTTCGTCGCCGGCCCTATCAGGTGATCCTGTTCGACGAGATCGAAAAGGCGCATCCCGACGTCTTCAACGTGCTTCTGCAGGTTCTCGACGACGGACGCCTGACGGATGGGCAGGGGCGTACGGTGGATTTCCGCAACACGCTCATCATCATGACGTCCAATCTCGGTGCCGAATTCCTGACGTCACTCCGGGACGACGAGAGTGCCGACGCCGCACGCGAACACGTGATGAATGTGGTCCGCGCGACGTTCCGCCCGGAATTCCTCAACCGGGTCGACGAGACGATCCTCTTCCATCGCCTGCATCGCTCCGAGATGGGAGCGATCGTGGACATCCAGATGAAGCGTCTGGAGGCCCTGCTGGCGGAGCGGAAGATCCGGATCGAGCTCGATGCGGATGGCCGCGAATGGCTGGCGGAGAAGGGCTACGATCCCGCTTATGGCGCCCGTCCCTTGAAGCGCGTCATCCAGCGGGAGGTTCAGGATCCGCTGGCCGAGGAGATCCTGCTCGGTCATGTGAGCGACGAGGACGTGGTGAAGATCACCGGGGGATCCGATCATCTGATCTTCCACGTGGTCGGGTCCAAGGCCGGCGCAAAGGGCGACCGGGTCGCGGCCTGATCCAGCTCGGATCGATCGTCCAAGGGGGAAGGCGGCTTCGGTCGCCTTCTCCTTTTAAAGACCTTCGCCGGAATTTGCCGGTCGCGACTTGATCACTCAGGTTCGATACCGACATCCGCCTGGCCAGCGAGGCGAACACTCCTCCGGTTCTGTTCTGCCTCTGCACTCTTCGCGGGCCTCCCGCTTGCGTGACCACGCGCCACGCCCCGCCAGACACGAGAGGAAAGGTTGCATCCGATGAAGACAGTCTCATTCGCCGAGGATCTCGAGCTATCCGTTCTCGGACAGGGAACCTGGCGGCTCGGTGATGCGGCCGACCGCCGGGATACGGAAATCAGGGCGCTGCGGACCGGAATCGACCTCGGAATGACGGTGATCGATACGGCCGAACTTTATGGCTCCGGCCGATCCGAACGGCTCGTCGGCGAGGCGATCTCCGCCTGCCGGGACGAAGTCACGCTCGTATCGAAAGTCATGCCGAGCAATGCCTCGCGCAGAGGCACGATCGAGGCCTGCGAGCGCTCGCTGAAGCATCTCGATACGGATCGAATCGACCTCTATCTCCTGCACTGGCTCGGTGCGGAACCGCTCGGCGATACGTTCGAGGCTTTCGAGGAGTTGAGGGCCGCTGGAAAGATCCGTCACTGGGGCGTCTCGAATCTCGACCGCGAGGATCTCGACAAGGCCCTCGATCTCGCCCCCGAAGGGACGCTCGTCGCCAACCAGCTCTATTACAGCCTTGAGGAGCGCGGAATCGAATACCGGTTCATCGATCAGATGCGGGAGCGCTCCGTCGGGATCATGGCCTATACGCCGCTGGGTGACAGCAAGTCGCTCCTCGCCGATTCGACCGTCCGGGCCATCGCGGCCGAACACGGAGCGACGCCCGCCCAGATCGCTCTCGCCTTCGTTCTGCGTCAGGACAATCTCTGTGCGCTGGTGAAGGCCGGGTCCCCGGACCATGTTCGCGAAAACGCGGCCGCGGGCGAAATCGAACTGACCCGCGACGATCTCGACCGGTTGGACCGGGCATTTCCGCCGCCGACGCGTCGTCAGCCGCTGGCGATCATTTGAGGAATGCCACGCAGTTCCGATTGATGGTTGACCCTCGTCCGCGTTCGTATTAGCAAGCGCCATCGTTCCGATCTTGAGATCGGCACGATAATCCAACGTGTCCCGTGGACTGAAAAGACGAGGCGTGCCTCGTCAGGTCCTGTCGGCTCTCATCCACGATGATGAAGGCAGAGGAGGGCGCGTTTCCTTGAACGCCCGGCGGCTCGGCCTCCGGGCCTGTCAGTCCGTCAAAGGAAATGCGATGACAAAGCGCACATCCGCGAAGTACAAAATTGATCGCCGTATGGGCGAGAATATCTGGGGCCGTCCGAAGTCCCCGGTCAATCGTCGTCAGTACGGCCCGGGCCAGCACGGCCAGCGCCGCAAGGGCAAGATGAGCGACTTCGGCGTGCAGCTGCGCGCCAAGCAGAAGCTCAAGGGCTATTACGGCGACATTCGCGAGAAGCAGTTCCGCAAGATCTACGAAGAGGCCGCACGCCGCAAGGGCGACACCTCCGAGAACCTGATCGGCCTGCTGGAAAGCCGTCTCGACGCGATCGTCTATCGCGCGAAGTTCGTTCCGACGGTCTTCGCGGCTCGCCAGTTCGTCAATCACGGCCACGTCAACGTCAACGGCGTGCGCACGAACATTCAGTCCTATCGCTGCAAGCCCGGCGATGTGATCGAGGTTCGCGAGAAGTCCAAGCAGCTGACGATCGTTCTGGAATCGGTCGGCCTCGCCGAGCGCGACGTTCCGGAATATCTCGAGGTCGACTCCAACAAGATGGTCGCGACCTTCCAGCGCGTTCCCGGTCTCCACGATGTGCCCTATCCGGTGCAGATGGAACCGAACCTCGTGGTCGAGTTCTATTCGCGCTAATCGCGATCGAACCGTCCCATTCGAATTCGAAAGGCCGTCCGAGAGGGCGGCCTTTTTCAATTGGCGCCTCGCGCACCAAAAGGCGCGTGTCCATGACGAAGACCCTGCAAACCCCATGCGGCAGGCGGGAAATGGCGGTCCTCACGGCACTGGCACTTTATCGCGCAGGAAAACTTGATAGAAGTCGCGTCGGAAATCGCCGCCTGCCTCGTTTGTGGGCACGAAGCGGCGACGTGCATGAAGCCGGGATCTTCCGGGGCCTGCCTGCTCCGGGAACGCGTCGAACCATCGCCGCACGGTGAGGAATGGCTGGCGGATTTCAGTCCGGCTGCGAAAGGAAAAGCGTAAGGCGATGAGCGACGAGAGTTTCTTCCGCGAAGTCAGCGAGGAATTGCGCCAGGATCGGCTGAAGTCGATCTGGACGCGTTTCGGTGCGATCATCATCGCCGTGGTGGCGGTGGTCGTGCTCGGGACGGCCGGTTATGTGGGCTGGGAACGTTATGCCCAGTCGCAGGCCAACGCGTCCGGCGATCGGTACCTCGCGGCCCAGGATCTCGTGACGAGCGGAGACGTGGATGGCGCAGTCCTCGCATTCCGCGAACTGGCGGCGGACGGTTGGGGCGCCTATCCCAATCTGGCGCGCATGTCGATCGCGAACGCCTATGCGAGCGAAGGCAGAAGCGACGAGGCCGTTGCGGCCTATTCGGAAGTCGCAGCCGATAGTTCGGTGCCTGCGGCCTTGCGCGAGATGGCCGATCTTCATGCAGCCTACATCCTCGTCGACAGCGGATCGGTGGCCGATGTGCGAGCCAAGGCGGAGCGGCTCACCGGCGACGACAACGCGCTACGATATGCGGCAAGAGACGCGATCGGGCTTGCTGCCTGGAAGGCCGGCGACACCGAAGCCGCCCGGGATCTCTATCAGTCCATCGCCGATGCCGGCGATGTGCCGCAGGGTATCGCGCAGCGTGCGCAACTGATCCTCGGGCTGATCTCGGGCGCAGTGCCCGCCGAAGCCGCACCGCAGGCTGCCTCGACGCAGAACGAGAATGCCACGCCGGATGCCGCAAGCACTCCTTCCGGCAACGGGGCGGAGGCAGGAGAGGCGGCCGACGGCACCGCGACGACGCAGCCGGAGGCGGCCGGGAGCGATGCGGGCAGCGCGGCGACGTCTCCGACACCCGATGCGGCCGCGCCCTCGAATGGATCACCTGCGTCCAGTGCAGCCGAACCGGCAACGGACAACACGGGTGAAACCGCGAACTGACGCATGACGCGTCGCTTGCGGACGGATGTCCGGCTGCGATCATGCGGGACAATTATGGTTTGAGACGAGGCGGGCCCTTCGGCTCGGCCGATCTCGAAGACGGTCCTGCGGGCATGGCGCGCGGGCGTGCGAAGGACGAACTTCATGGTCTCGATCGCCATCATCGGACGGCCGAATGTCGGCAAGTCCACCCTCTTCAACAGGCTGGTGGGAAAGCGTCTCGCGCTCGTCGACGATCAGCCGGGCGTAACGCGCGACCGGCGTCCGGGAGAAGCGCGCCTGCAGGATCTGCGCTTCGAGATCGTGGACACCGCAGGTCTCGAAACGGCTGAGAAGGACAGCCTCTCCGCCCGCATGCGGGAGCAGACGGAGGAGGCCATCAGGGTCGCGGACCTCTCCCTGTTCATGGTGGACGTAAAGACGGGTATCACGCCCGAGGATCAGGATTTCGCGGAGGTGGCGCGGCGCGCAGGGGGCCGGATCATCCTCGTCGCCAACAAGGCCGAGGCCCGCAATTCCGACAGCGGCTTCTACGATGCCTACGCGCTCGGGCTCGGCGATCCGATCGCGATCTCGGCCGAACACGGCGAGGGCATGGGCGATCTGCGCGACGCGCTCGTCGAGGCGTTGGGGCTCGATGTCTTCTATGACGACGAGCCTGAGGTCGACGAACCGCTCACCGACGTTCCCGTATCCGAGGAGGACGACGGGCCTCTTCCCTATGACGAGACGAAGCCGCTGCGGATGGCGATCGTCGGGCGCCCGAACGCCGGCAAGTCGACGCTGATCAACACCATGCTCGGTGAAGACCGGATGCTGACGGGCCCGGAAGCAGGCATCACGCGCGATTCCATTTCCGTCGACTGGGAGTGGAAGGACCGGACCTTCAAGATTTTCGATACGGCGGGCCTGCGCCGAAAGGCGCGTGTCCAGGAGAAGCTCGAAAAGCTGTCGGTGGCCGATGCCCTTCGCGCGCTCAAGTTCGCCGAGGTGGTCGTCATCATGTTCGACGTGACCATCCCCTTCGAACGCCAGGATCTCACTATCGTCGACCTGATCGCCCGCGAAGGTCGGGCGCCGGTCATCGCGTTCAACAAATGGGATCTCGTCGAGGACAGGCAGGAATTGCTTAAGGAATTGCGAGAGAAGACCGATCGCCTCCTTCCGCAGATCCGCGGGGTGCGCACTGTCGTCGTATCCGGAGAGACAGGCGAGGGGATAGACGGGCTCATGAGGGCGGTGATCGAGACCCACCGCATCTGGAACAGCCGTGTTTCGACGGCCAAGCTGAACCAGTGGCTCGATCGCACGACTGCGCATCATCCGCCGCCTGCCGTGGCCGGTCGCCGGGTAACGATTAAGTACATGACGCAGGTTAAGACCCGCCCGCCGACCTTCATGTTGTCGACGACCCGCCCCGAAGCGATCGGCGCCTCATATACTCGCTATCTTATCAATGGTTTACGTGAAGTCTTCGGCCTCAAGGGCGTGCCGATCCGGCTGGGTTTGCGCAAGCCTCACAACCCCTACGCCTCGAAAAAGAAGCGCTCCACCTGAAAATAGCCACGTTCTGTTAACCAAAGAACGAGAGAGTTGGGGGATGTTGCAAGACATCTGTTAGACTGTAACCGAAGAGTGACGGGGGCCGAATGGCATTTGGGGGCATGGAAAACACGAACGGCGTTCGGGGGAACGTCTCGCTCGTGTCCAAGACCACGATGTTCGCGGCGGTGTCCGTCGCGGCACTGCTGGTAGCACCGAACGCGGTCGGGCTGCAGGATGTCAGCGGAGTAACCGGCGGCAGTGTGAATGGTTCCGGTTGGCAGGCGGTTTTGAACGACGTTCCCGCCACGGCGACCGAGATCGCGGAGATCGGCAGGGTCGCATCCTCCGCCATCGGAGCATCCGTCACCGACCCGCTGCTCGTCGCCAAGGAAGCCATCGCCCAGGAACTTGCCCTGATGGGGGACGGTGACAGGGTCGAGAGCTCGGGCAAATCGGGGCGGGTCTTCGAGCAGTCGGTTCGTGACTCCTATCGTGCGACCGTCGCGAAATCCGGTTCCTTCTCGGACGAACCCATCATCGGCTCCCGCGTCGCAGGCGGCGGAGCCCGCATCCGCACTGCTTTCGCAAAGCCCGCACAGACCCAGGAAGAAGCCTTCCGCGTCGCCGCCAACTTCCAGCTGAGCGGCCCCCCGAAATTCCCTGGCGAGGCCACGACCAACGAAAAGCTGTTGCTCGCTTCCCTCCAGCCGAACCAGAGCATGGCGCTCGGCTACGCATCGGCTTCGACAGAGCCCGGAAAAGGCCGCGCTTCTTCTCTCTTCGAGAAGGTGCTGAAGGACCAGCCCGAAGCCTTCATCCCCCCGATCGGCG
Organism: Fulvimarina endophytica; assembly: GCF_003403015.1. Classification (GTDB taxonomy): domain Bacteria; phylum Pseudomonadota; class Alphaproteobacteria; order Rhizobiales; family Rhizobiaceae; genus Fulvimarina; species Fulvimarina endophytica. The sequence continues at coordinate 520,227 of NZ_QURL01000001.1, read as the reverse complement.
ACGACGATCACGAATGGGCCGCTCATACCCTGCCCAAGTCCTCCTTCACCGAAAAAGAGCAGACCTGCCTCGCGAACGGCATCTATTTCGAGGCGCGCGGCGAGAGCATCGAAGGCCAGGAGGCCGTGGCTCAGGTCATGCTCAACCGCGTTCGCAACCCCGCCTTTCCCGACACGATCTGCGGCGTCGTCTACCAGAACCAGAACTGGCGCAATCGCTGCCAGTTCTCCTTCGCCTGCGACGGCATCAAGGATCGCATTTCCGACAAAGGCGCGTTCAAGCGCGCACAGAAGGTGGCCGAGGACGTCACCTATGGAAGAAGCTGGCTGACCGCGGTCGGCTCCTCGACCCACTATCACGCGAACTACGTCCATCCCCGCTGGGCCGGTGCGATGGAGAAGGTCGATACCATCGGCAAGCACATCTTCTACCGGACCTATAACGGCGGCTGGTAATCGGCACCGCCCTGGAGACCGCCAAGCGACGCGGATCTCCGTTACCGACGATCATCATGATTCAGCTTTCGAGGACATCGGGTCTTCGCTCCGAAGCCGGTCGCATCAGCGGCCGGTTTTTGCATGTTTTCCGGACGCAACCTGCCACAGGAGGCGTCCCACGCTTGCGCCACTTTACATCCCCACCACCGAAGTCGGATAAGCACCCGATCCCCCGAAGCCGCGCCTGGCCTGCGGGGCACGCCACGAAATCCCACTCCTGTTCCGGGACCTGAGCCTTATGCAGAGCACCGATCGCCTCCTTCCGATCCTTACCGGGCAGCCGGTCATTCCCGTGGTCGCCGTGGAGAGCGCCGAAGAAGGCGTCTCGCTCGCACGGGCGCTCGCTGCTGGTGGACTGCCGGCGATCGAGGTCACGCTGCGCACCCCGGCGGCCCTCGACGCGATCGCTGCGATCGTCGCCGAAGTCCCTGAAGCGATCTGCGGCGCGGGGACGATCCTCAACCCCTCCCAATACGAGGCGGCGGTGAAGGCCGGTTCGAAGTTCATCGTCTCGCCCGGGGCGACCGTCGAACTTCTCGATGCCGCACAAGAGAGTGAAGTTCCGTTCCTGCCGGGGTCCGCGACGCCGAGCGAACTGCTTGCGATGATGCAGGAGGGCTATGAGGTTCTGAAGTTCTTCCCGGCGGAGCAGAGCGGCGGCCTGGCCTATCTGAAGTCTCTCGCTCCGGTCTTCCAGTCCCTGAAGTTCTGTCCGACCGGTGGCGTCTCTCCGGACAATGCGAAGGACTATCTGAGCCTGCCGAACGTCGTCTGCGTCGGTGGCTCCTGGGTCGCGCCGAAGGCTCTCATCAAGGACGGGCGGTGGGACGAAATCACCGCGCTCGCATCCGAGGCCGCGCGTCTGAAAGGCTGAAACACGGGGCTGATCGTCCGGGCGGCGGATCTCTTGTGATCAGCCTCTCCCGGACGGTTTGCATCGAGCTTCGCCTGCCGCTGCAGACGTCGCTGCCGGCATAGGCGGAGCCGGGTCAGCGCGACAGGGCGTCGGCCAGCATCGACAGCGCCGTCTCGACGCTCCGCCTCCTCACCACCGCCCGACCGAGATCACCGAACCGCTCTTCCCGGTGAACGGTGCCGGATAGGCCCGCGCAGGCGAAATGGACGAGGCCGACGGGTTTGCGCTCAGTTCCACCACCGGGACCGGCGATGCCCGTGATGGACACGCAAAGAGTAGTCGCAGCGCGTGCCCGCCCTCCCTCGGCCATCTGCCGCGCGACGGCTTCAGAGACCGCTCCATGGGCTTCGAGGACGTGCGGCTCGACGCCGACGAGCTCCTGCTTCGCGGTGTTCGAATAGGTGACGAAGCCGCGATCGAAGACGGCGGAGGAGCCCGCGATCTCCGTCAGCGCCGCCGCGACGAGACCGCCCGTGCACGACTCGACCGTCGCGATCGTCCAGGTCCTCTCACGGCAGCCCTCGATCACATGGCGGGCAAGGTCGTCGATGTCGCTCATGACACGTCTCCGTAGACGACGGATGCGGTGGCGATCGCCGCGATGCCCTCGCGGCGTCCGACGAAGCCGATCGTCTCGTTCGTCGTCGCCTTCACCGATACCCGCTCCAGGTCGATCCCCAGGCATTCGGCGATGGCCTGGCGCATGGCCGTGCGATGGGGGGCGATCTTCGGCGCTTCGCAGATGAGCGAGATGTCGGCGTTCATGATGCGGCCTCCCGCCTGCGATACGATCTCTCTGGCCTTGGACAGGAAGATGTGGGACGGCGCCCCCTTCCATTGCGGGTCGCTCGGCGGAAAATGGTCGCCGATGTCGCCGGCGCCGCAGGTGGCGAGAAGCGCGTCCGTCAGCGCATGATAGCCGACATCGGCATCGGAATGCCCGGACAGGGCCTGATCATGGTCGATCCGTACGCCGCAGAGCGTGACATGATCGCCCGGCACGAGCTGGTGCACGTCATATCCGTTGCCGGTTCGCACATCGATCATTCGATCCGTCTCCTTCAGTCGCCTGTCCGCGAGATCGAGGTCGCGCGCGGTCGTCAGTTTGATGTTGTCAGGCTCGCCTTCGACGAGCGCCACGGGGATCCCTGCCCATTCGGCGATCGAGGCATCGTCCGTGAACGGTGTGTCCTGCTCCGCTTGTGCCCGTCGATGGGCATCGAGAATGAGCTCGAACGGGAACCCTTGAGGTGTCTGTGCGGCGAAAAGTCCGGAGCGATCGACCGTCTCGACGCAAACCCCGTCCGATCCGCGCTTCAGAGTATCAGGCACGGCGATCGCGGGCAGGGCGCCGCCCGAGGGGCTGACCGCGCCGATGACGCGCGAGATGAGATCTGCGGACACGAAGGGCCTCACCCCGTCGTGGATAAGGACAATGTCGGGAGCGTTCCCGGCAAGCGCCTCCAGCCCGTTGTGAACCGAGATCTGCCGCGTCGCGCCACCATCCACGAGGTCGATCCGTCGTTCGCAGGCAAGCGCTGCGAGCATAGCCGCCATGCGCTCGCGATCTTCGGGGTGGGCGACGACCGAAATGGATGCGATATCGCCATGCCCTGCGAACGCTTCAAGGGTGCGCTGGAGCACGGCCCGATCGCCGATCCTGCGAAACTGTTTCGGACCGTCGGGATGCGAGCCGGCGCGCGCGCCGCGTCCGCTTGCAACGATGATCGCCGCGATTGTGTTCGCACCCATGGGCTGACTCTAGCCTTCCGATCGCTCCATGCCTTCGTCGGTGCACGATTGGAGGGGAACGCTTCGGCAGTCAACGACGGGCTTCGACCGGATGGGAAGAGGCTTTGAGGTTGTCAATTCGCAAGGCCCGTTCTACGAGGAACTGATTGATCAAAAACGCGACAGATGACTTGTTTGCGAAAATTATGGGCTTCACGCTGGCATGATGTCTGACATTCGCGACACGATCCGCATAGGCGGCTTGCGGTTGTCCAGCCGCGTCTTCGCCGCGCCTCTTTCCGGCATCTCCGATGTGCCGTTCCGGTCTCTCTCGCGCCGATTCGGAGCCGGTCTCGTCGTCTCGGAGATGGTCGCGAGCGGCGAGTTCGCGAGGGGCGCGAAAGAGGGCCAGGTCCGTGCGCTGCGCGACGGGCCGGGCGTTCATACGGTCCAGCTCGCCGGTCGTGAACCCGAATGGATGGAGCGTGCCGCGCGAAAGCTCGTCGACGACGGTGTCGATCTCATCGATATCAATATGGGCTGTCCGGCGAAGAAAGTCGTGGGCGGCCTGTCCGGTTCGGCGCTGATGCGTGAACCGGATCTCGCCCTGCGGATCGTGGAAGCGACCGTGAGAGGCGCAGGCGACGTCCCCGTGTCCCTGAAGATGCGGCTCGGCTGGAGCCGGGACAGCATGAACGCCGCCGAGATCGCAACGCGGGCGGAGGCCGCCGGCGTGATGATGCTGACGGTTCACGGCCGCACGCGCGAGGATTTCTACGAGGGAAAGGCCGATTGGCGGGCGATCGCGGCGGTGAAGGAAAGCGTCGGCATACCGGTGGTGGCCAATGGCGATCTCGTGGACGAGAGGCAGCTGCCGCTCATGCTGGCCGAGAGCCGCGCCGATGCCGTCATGATCGGGCGAGGCATGCAGGGGCGCCCCTGGCTCGCCGGCCTCATGGCCGGAAAGACGGACAGGTCTTCGCTCGCCGCGATCGGGGCCGCGGATTTCGTCCGGGCCCATCACGAAGCGATGCTCTCCCATTACGGATCGGGCGCCGGGCTGCGCCATGCCCGCAAGCATCTCGGCTGGTATCTCGACCGCCTGGAGGGCACTCGCTCTCTTCCGGGCTCTTCGGCAAGGAAGGATCTCATGACCGGGACGAATGCGGCGGACATTCACCGGCTGATTCAGGAGATCTTCGACGGATCGACCCTGGCCGATCTCCAATATCGTGAACCCACCCCCATGAGCGCGATGAGCAAGGCGGCTTGATCCGTGACGAATTCTTCGACCGATAGACGTGTAACCGACGCCGCACGCATTCTCGGCGGCCTGCCGCATCCCGTGATCGTCTGCGATGGCGATGGCCTTCTGCACTACGCCAATTCGGATGCCGAACTGTTCTTTTCGGCCAGTCAGTCCTACCTGATGCGCCGCCGCCTGCAGGATTTCGTGCCGGCGGACAGCCCGCTCTTTTCGCTGATCCGCATGGCGCTCGACGGGCAGGCGCGGTTCAGCGAATACAGGGTCGATCTCTCCTCCCCGAGGCTCGGGCAGGAGAGGGTGGTCGATCTCTACGTCTCGACCGTTCCCGAGCTTCCAGATCTTGCGATCGTCATGATCCAGATGCGCTCGATCGCGGAAAAGATGGATCGGCAGCTGACCCACCGCTCCGCCGCGCGAACCGTCACGGGACTTGCCGCGATGCTCGCGCACGAGATCCGCAATCCGATCTCGGGCATCAAGGGCGCTGCGCAGCTGCTGGCGAGTTCGGCATCCGACGAAGACCGGGTGCTGACCCGCATCATCCAGGAAGAGAGCGACCGCATCGTCAAGCTGGTGGACCGGATGGAGGTCTTCTCCGATCAAAGGCCGATCGAGCGCTCGGCCGTGAACATCCACTCTGTGCTCGAATATGTGAAGACCATCGCGGCAAGTGGTGTTGCCCGGGGTATTCCGGTTCACGAGCAGTACGACCCGTCCCTCCCGCCCGTCTTCGCGAATCGCGACCAGCTGGTTCAGGTCTTCCTGAATCTCGTGAAGAACGCCTCGGAAGCCGTCTCGCGCGTGGAGGACCCGCAAATCACCCTGACGACGGCCTTCCGGCCGGGTGTCAGGCTGACGATCCCCGGAACGAGCGATCGCGTGTCGCTGCCGATGGAATTCACCGTCGAGGACAACGGACCGGGCGTTCCGGACGACATCCGGCAGAACATCTTCGATCCCTTCGTGACGACGAAGCCGTCCGGGTCGGGCCTCGGACTTGCGCTCGTCGCGAAGATCATCGGTGATCACGGCGGGGTCATCGAATGCGATTCACAGCCCGGGCACACGATCTTCCGGGTGCTGATGCCGACATTGAAGAAGCCACGTAAAGAGCCGGGATCCGCGCGAGCGACCGGCTCGCAGCATGCGTTCGCGGGCAGCGACGAGGAGCGGGAGTAAGGCGATGGCCCAGCATATTCTCATCGCGGACGACGACGCCGCGATCCGTACGGTCGTATCGCAGGCGATGATGAGGGCCGGCTTCGAAGTCCGGGCGACCTCGAACATCGCCACCCTGTGGCGCTGGGTGACCTCGGGCGAGGGCGATCTCATCGTCACTGACGTCTTGATGCCGGACGGAAACATCTTCGATTCCATGGCGAAGATGCGCAATTCCCGCCCCGATCTGCCGATCGTCGTCATGAGCGCGCAGAATACCTTCATGACGGCGGTGAAGGCCGCCGAGAAGGGCGCTTATGACTACGTTCCAAAGCCCTTCGACCTCAACGATCTCGTCGGCATCGTGCGCCGGGCATTGGCCGAGCCGAAGAACGACCTGAAGCGCCAGGGCCAGGACGACGGCGGCGAAACCATGCCGCTGGTCGGTCGCTCGCCGGCCATGCAGGACATCTACCGCACGCTCGCCCGCATGATGCAGACCGATCTGACGGTGACGATCACCGGCGAATCGGGAACCGGCAAGGAGCTGGTCGCCCGCGCGCTGCACGATTACGGGCGGCGCAAGAAGGGGCCTTTCGTCGCCATCAACATGGCCGCGATCCCACGGGAACTGATCGAATCCGAGCTGTTCGGCCACGAGAAGGGAGCGTTCACCGGGGCCCAATCCCGTTCGACCGGCCGCTTCGAGCAGGCCGAAGGCGGAACCCTGTTCCTCGACGAGATCGGCGACATGCCGATGGAGGCCCAGACACGCCTGCTACGCGTGCTGCAGCAGGGCGAATACACCACCGTCGGGGGCCGCACGCCCATCGCGTCCGATGTCCGGATCGTGGCCGCGACGAACAAGGACCTGCGCCAGCTGATCTCGCGGGGGCTGTTCCGGGAGGACCTCTTCTACCGCCTCAACGTGGTGCCCCTGCGACTGCCGCCGCTGCGCGAGCGTCTGGAGGATCTTCCCGATCTCGCGCAGCACTTCTTCGCCGCCGCCGCGAAGGAGGGCCTGCCGCGCAAGAGCTTCACGTCCGGCGCACTCGAGGCCCTGCGACATTACTCCTGGCCCGGAAACGTCCGGGAACTGGAAAACCTCGTCCGCCGGCTCTGCGCGCTCTATCCCCAGGACGAGATCACGACCGAGCTCGTCGAAAGCGAGCTTGCGAACGATGCGAACCAGTTCGGTCTCGATGCCGATCACGGGGACGGACCGGTCGACCTGACCCAGGCGACCGAACGCTATCTCTCGGACTATTTCGCGTCCTTCGCCAACGATCTTCCACCGCCGGGACTGCATGCACGCATTCTGAAGGAGGTCGAATATCCCCTCATCGCCGCGGCCCTCGCGGCGACGCGGGGCAATCAGGTGAAGGCTGCCGATCTTCTCGGGCTGAACAGGAACACGCTTCGCAAGAAGATCCGCGATCTGGACATCTCCATCGTGAGATCGATCCGTTGAGATCCCTCGACCCGGTCCGGCATTCTTCTCCTGGCGGGAAGGGCTGGACGCCATCTGTGACGCGCGCCGGACACCCGATTTTCTAGTTGCATTTTTGACACATTCCGTATCTCTACAGTCAGCGAGAGGTACGATCGAACCATGACCACAGAACCCATCGACGCGGCGACCGGCGTCCCGTTCCTCATGGAACGGCGGCGGTTCATGCTCGTGCCCGGTCTTCTGGCGGTCTGCGGTGCACTGATCTGCGGGGCGATCTCCTTCGTCGTGCTGATGGGCCTGACGCCGATCGCTCCCACCGATACGATCGTGACGCTCGCGACCGTCGTGAACGGGCTTTTCGTCCTGCTCCTCGCCACCCTGATCTGGCGAGAGGCCGCGCGCATGGTCAGGGCGCGAAGGCAGGGGCGCGCCGCCTCGCGGCTCCATGTGCGGATCGTCGTCCTGTTCTCGATCGTCGCGGCGATCCCGGCGATCCTCGTTGCGATCGTCGCCTCGATCACCCTCGATCTCGGTCTCGACCGCTGGTTCGAGATGCGCACCCGGGCGATCGTCGACTCGTCGATCAATGTCGCACGCGCCTATGTCAACGAGAACGCCCGGAACCTGCAGGGCTCGACCCTGTCCATGGCCTACGATCTCGATCAGCAGAGGCGGCTCTACGATCTCGATCCGCAAGGCTTCGAGAATTTCATGACGGAACAGGCGCGAGGCCGTTCGCTCCTCGGCGCCCAGCTGATTCGCCGCAACAAGACGCCCACCCTGGAAGCCGATGTCGAATCCGATCAGCCGCTTCCGGCCCCGCCGGACGATGCGATGCAGCAGGCGATCGACGGCAATCTGGTCTTCATTCCCCCGGGCGTGACCAATCTCGTCGGCGCGGTCATCAAGCTGCGCCAGGTTCCCGATCGCTTCCTCTACACGGTGCGTGCGGTCGATCCGCAGGTCCTCTCCGCGCTCAGGCTGATGGAGGAGCGATCGGCGGAGTATCAGAGCCTTCAGTCCAACCGCTTCCGGCTGCAGGTCGCCTTCGCCCTCCTCTATCTCGGCATCGCGCTCATCGTCCTGCTCTCGGCGATCTGGACCGGTATCGGCGTCGCCGATCGGCTCGTGCGGCCGATCCGGCTTCTGATGGCTGCGGCAGACGAGGTGTCGCGCGGCAATCTGGCGGTCTCCGTCCCGGTCCTTGCTTCGGACGGCGATGTCGGCTCGCTCTCCTCCACCTTCAACAACATGACCGAGCAGCTGCAGAGCCAGCGCTCCGAACTCGTCAACGCACGCGATACGATCGATGAGCGCCGCAGGTTCATCGAGGCGGTTCTGTCGGGCGTGACGGTTGGCGTCATCGGCGTCTCGCCGGATCGGCGCATTTCCATGGTCAATCCGTCGGCCGAACGGATCCTTGCGACGGAGTCGCGCTCCATGGTGGGCGAGCGGCTCGACGTCGTCTTCCCGGCCTTTGCCGCCATCCACGACGCGGCGACGCAGTCCCATCGGTCGGAATATCAGGAAGAGATCAAGCTGAAGACGCGCGACCGCGAGCGGACGCTCGCAGTGCGCATCACCAGTGCCGAGCGAAGCAATGAAGGCCAGTCCAGCGTCGTGACGATCGACGACATCACGGATCTCGTCGACGCGCAGCGCTCCTCGGCCTGGGCCGACGTCGCCCGCCGCATCGCGCACGAGATCAAGAACCCGCTGACGCCGATCCAGCTGTCGGCGGAGCGCATCCGCCGGCGCTACGGCAAGCGGATCGAGGACGACCGGGAGGTTTTCGATCGCTGCGTCGATACGATCGTTCGCCAGGTCTCCGATATCGGACGGATGGTCGACGAGTTCTCCAACTTCGCGCGCATGCCGAAACCCCGCATGGAGCCGACGGATCTGCGGGACGTCATCAAGGAAGCCATCTTCGCCCGCGAGATGGGCGATCACGGCGTCACCTTCGAAAAGGACGTTCCCAACACGCCGCTGAACGGATATTACGATACGCGACTTCTCGGCCAGGCCTTCGGAAACCTGGTGAAGAACGCGGTCGAAGCGCTTGAAGGCGCGGGCATTTCCGACGGTCGTATTCTCATCACCGCACGGTCGGAAGGGCGCGTTCATGAGGTCGCGATCATCGATAACGGAAAAGGCTTCCCGGTAGAGGATCGAGATCGTCTTCTGGAGCCCTACATGACGACGCGCGAGAAGGGCACGGGCCTCGGTCTCGCGATCGTTCGAAAGATCATCGAAGAGCATGGCGGATCGATCGCCCTCGAGGATGCGCCGGGCGAGGGTGGCGGGGCGATGGTGCGTGTCACCCTGCCTGCCGATTTCGGCTCGGCGACTGAAGCATAACGGTTAGAAGGACGAAACACGCGATGGCATCGGACATTCTGATCGTCGACGACGAGGCGGATATTCGCGAACTGGTCGCGGGCATCCTGGAAGACGAGGGACACGAGACGCGAACGGCAGGCAATGCCGACCTCGCCTTGCAATCCATCGCCGACAGGGCGCCTCAGCTGATCTTTCTCGACATCTGGCTGCAGGGCAGCCGGGTCGACGGTCTCGACCTGCTCGACATGATCAAGTCTCAGCACCCGGAGGTTCCGGTCGTGATGATCTCGGGCCACGGCAATATCGAGACAGCTGTTTCCGCGATCCGGCGTGGCGCCTATGACTATATCGAAAAGCCGTTCAAGGCGGATCGTCTGGTCCTGATCGCCGAGCGCGCCCTCGAGAATTCCAAGCTGAAGCGCGAAGTCGTGGAGTTACGGCGCAAGTCCAGCGACTTCACCGAGCTTCTCGGCAAGTCGCAGCCGATGAACCAGCTGCGGACCGTGATCGAGCGTGTGGCGCCGACCAACAGCCGGATCATGGTGCTCGGCCCCTCGGGCTCCGGCAAGGAGATGGTCGCGCGCGCGATCCACGCGGCTTCGGCACGGGCACAGGGACCGTTCATTGCACTCAATGCTGCCGCGATCACGCCCGAGCGCATGGAGATCGAACTCTTCGGCAACGAGACGCCGCCCGGCGTCGAGCGAAAGATCGGCGCGCTGGAGCAGGCGCATCGCGGCACGCTTTATCTGGATGAAATCGCCGACATGCCGCGCGAGACCCAGAACAAGATCCTGCGCGTCCTCACCGAACAGTCCTTCGAGCGGGTGGACGGCTCGAAGAAGGTCAAGGTCGATGTGCGGATCATCTCGTCGACCGCGCAGAACCTCGAATCCTCGATCGCGGACGGACAGTTCCGCGAGGATCTTTATCACCGCCTCGCCGTCGTGCCGATCAGTGTGCCGCCGCTGGCGCAGCGCCGTCAGGACATTCCGCTCCTCATCGAAGCCTTCATGAAGCAGATCGCCGAGCAGACCGGCATCCGGCCGAAACAGCTCAGCCCCGAGGCTCTTGCCGTTCTGCAATCGTCCGAATGGCCGGGCAATATCCGCCAGCTTCGCAACAATATCGAGCGGCTGATGATCCTGTCGCGCGACGATGACGACCACAACACGATCTCCGCCGACATGCTCCCGTCCGAGGTCGGCGACATGCTGCCGCAGACGCCCAGCCAGTCCAACGGTCAGATCCTGGCGCTGCCGCTGCGCGATGCGCGCGAGGTCTTCGAAAAGGAGTATCTGGTGGCTCAGATCAGCCGGTTCGGCGGCAATATCTCGCGAACGGCGGAGTTCGTCGGCATGGAGCGCTCGGCCCTGCACCGGAAGCTGAAATCGCTCGGCATCTGATCGAGAGCCTGGAACTTGCGCGATGCGACGGGCCGGGGAGGTTGGCTTTGCGCTTTTCCGCGCGAGCGGTTAGAGCGAGGGCCGATTTGATGTTGAGGGACGGGCGTCCATGCGCGTTGTGATTTGTGGTGCGGGTCAGGTCGGCTACGGTATCGCCGAGCGGCTAGCGTCCGAACGCAACGACGTGTCCGTGATCGATACGTCGCCGACCCTCGTCCAGGCCATCCGCGACAATCTCGATGCCCGCGGTTTCGTCGGCCATGGCGCCCATCCGGATGTCCTCGCGGAGGCGGGTGCCGAGCAGGCCGACATGATCATCGCCGTGACCCTTCACGACGAAGTCAACATGGTCGCCTGTCAGGTCGCCCATTCCCTCTTCAACATTCCGACCAAGCTCGCCCGAATTCGGGCGCAGAGCTATCTGCACTCCCATTGGCAGGACCTGTTCTCCACCGACAACATGCCGATCGACGTGATCATCTCGCCAGAGATCGAGGTCGGGGAGATGGTGTTGCGGCGCATCGCGCTGCCTGGCGCCATGGATGTCGTGCGTTTTGCCGATCATTCGACGGCGATGATCGCCATCGAGTGCCGCGAGGATTGCCCGGTGGTCAACACGCCGCTCGAGCAGTTGACCACCTTGTTCCCCGATCTCAACGCGACCGTCGTCGGCATTCTGAGGGACAACGGGCTCTTCATTCCCTCGTCCAACGACCAGATGGTCGCGGGCGACGTCGCTTACGTGGTGGTCGAACGAGGCCAGGTGAAGCGGACGCTCGGCCTCTTCGGCCATGTCGAGCCTGAAGCGACGCGGATCGTCATCGTCGGCGGCGGCAATATCGGCCTCTACGTCGCGCGCGAGATGGAGCGCCGAAATCTGCGCGCGAAGATGCGGGTGATCGAGGCCAATCGCGAGCGGGCCGTGGTCATCGCCGACCAGCTGAAGCGCACGATCGTGCTGCACGGATCGGGGCTCGACCAGAACCTTCTTCGCGAGGCCGATGTCGACGAGAGCGACCTCATCGTCTCCCTGACGAATGACGACAAGGTGAACGTTCTTGCGAGCGTCATGGGCAAGCGGCTGGGATGCAAGGGCAATCTCGCTCTCCTCAACGATGCCGACTTCCAAGGACTGACGCGCCCCCTGGAGATCGATGCGTTCATCAATCCGAAGTCGGTAACGATCTCGAGGGTCCTCCAGCATGTGCGCCGCGGGCGCATCCGGGCAGTGCATTCCATTCAGAACGGTCTTGCCGAAGCGATCGAGGCAGAAGCGCTGGAGACGTCTCCGATCGTGGGCGTCGCCCTCAAGGATCTCGAACTGCCCGAAAATCTACGGATCGGTTCGATCTATCGGGACGGCAGCTACGTCAAACCCACGGGTGCGACGAAGATCCGTGCGAAGGACCGCGTGGTCATCTTCGCGAAAGCGGGAGCTGTTCGACGGGTGGAGCAGATGTTCCGCGTCAGCCTCGAATTCTTCTGATCCGCACGTTCGTCGGCTTTCGGATCATCGGAACGCTCCGGGCGCGCTACCTATCCATTGATCCGCGCGGGGCAGCGTGTAGTCTGACAAAACGCCTGGAGCTTTGGGCTCCCAATCAACGATAACAAAAGGGAAGGCGCTCTCCGCCATGGCTGAACGGACGCAAAATCTTCAGGACCTCTTTCTCAACACTGTTCGCAAACAGAAGATTTCCCTCACGATCTTCCTGGTCAACGGCGTCAAGCTCACCGGTGTGGTGACCTCGTTCGACAACTTCTGCGTTCTCCTGCGCCGCGACGGTCATTCGCAACTGGTCTACAAGCACGCTATATCCACCATCATGCCGGCACAGCCGGTCACACTCTACGATGGCGATGACGGGAAGGCCTGATTGGCAGAACATCAAGATCTCGGTCCGAGAGGGCCGATCGAACACAAAGTCGATCCGACGAGAACCGCGGTCTATGTCCCGGTTTTCAAGGATGCGGTGAGGAAGGAATCGGCGGCGACGGCCGAATTGCGCCGTTCATCGGATGCGAAGCTGGAGGAAGCCTGCGGACTTGCTGCAGCCATCAAGCTGGAGATCGTCGAGAGCGGCATCATCACGCAACGCACGCCCCGCCCGGCGACGCTTATCGGTCCCGGCAAGGTCGAGGAACTGAAAGACGTCATCGCGGGAAGCGAGATCGAGCTCGTAATCATCGATCACCCCCTGACCCCGGTGCAGCAGCGCAATCTCGAGAAGGAACTCAACGCCAAGGTTCTGGACCGAACGGCTCTCATCCTCGAGATTTTCGGTGAACGCGCCCAGACGAAGGAGGGTCGGCTTCAGGTCGAACTGGCTCACCTGAACTATCAGCGTGGCCGCCTCGTGCGCAGCTGGACCCATCTCGAACGCCAAAGGGGCGGTGCCGGCTTCCTGGGCGGTCCGGGCGAAACGCAGATCGAAGCCGACAGACGCCAGCTTCAATCGAAGATCAAGGCGCTGGAGGTCGAACTCGAACAGGTCCGCCGGACACGCCAGTTGCACAGGGCGAAACGCCGCAAGCGGCCACATCCGATCGTCGCGCTCGTCGGCTATACCAATGCCGGCAAGTCGACGCTCTTTAACCGGATGACCGACTCCGAGGTGTTCGCCAAGGACCTCCTCTTCGCCACCCTCGATCCGACCCTGCGCCGGACGACCCTCGCGCATGGAACGGAGATCCTCTTTTCCGATACGGTGGGATTCATCTCGGAATTGCCGACGCATCTCGTTGCGGCTTTCAGGGCGACCCTGGAAGAGGTGATCGAAGCCGATATCATCCTGCATATCCGAGACGTATCCGACCCGGACATGCTGGCTCAGGCCGAGGATGTGCGACAAATCCTGCGGGATCTCGAAATCGATGCCGACGATACCGACCACGTCATCGAAGTCTGGAACAAGGTGGACCGTCTTGGCGAGGCGGAACTCGAGCGGATCCGCACGCTTGCTTCGAACACCGCCGCGTCGAACGCTCCTCATCTCCTTTCGGCGTGGACGGGCGAGGGGATCGATGCGCTTCTTGCCGATATCGAGCGGCGGATCGCGGGACGCGTGACGGAGATCGGTGTCACTCTCAACGCCGACGGCATGCGCCATCTGTCCTGGATCTACGACAATGCCTCGGTTCTCGACCGCGAGGATCGAGAGGATGGATCGGTTCGTCTGGTCCTCGAGATGACCCAGCAGAGCGCGACGGAACTTGCGCGTGTGACGGCGCAGGGACAGGGCATCCAGCTCTCAGCCTGATACGGCGCCGATCGGCGACCAGCGCCCACGAAAAAAGCCCCCGATCCATTCCGGATCGGGGGCTTTTCTGAATCTAGGTCTGAGTTCGCTAAAAAGCACTCAGGCGTTCGTCGCGATCAGCATGAAGGCCGGAATATCGTCTCCGAAGCCGACCGGCGTATGCTCGTCACGACCGCTGGTGCGGCCGCGAGCATTTTGCGAACCGCGACCGCCGCGACCGGACGTGTTGCGCGAGGAACGTGACCCGTTGCTCGAACGAACGTTCGATGCCTGGCTGTTCTCGGACTCGAAGCTTGTCACTGGCTCCAAAATGGTCTCGACCTCGTCTTCCTGGATCTCTTCCGTCGCGGCTGCGATCGGAGTTTCGGCTTTCTCGTCCTCGTTCGAGGACTTGCGCGACCGGCCGCTACGCCGGTTGCGGCCGTTCTTCTCACCCTCTCCACGCGACCTGCGACCGCGACGCTCTTCACCGTCACCCTCGCTTTCGCTGGTGACGACAGTCGACAGATCGCCATCGAGCCACTCGATCTCCGTGCCGATCAGCTTGGTGATCGCATCGAGGTGCTTGGAGTCCTGTTTCGTGACGAGAGTGAACGCCTTGCCAGAACGACCCGCGCGACCTGTGCGGCCGATACGATGGACGTAATCCTCCGCATGGATCGGAACATCGAAGTTGAACACGTGACTGACCGCCGGAATATCGAGGCCGCGCGCCGCGACATCCGAGGCGACGAGAAGCTGCAGCTTGTCCTCGCGGAAATTGTGCAGCATCGTCATGCGCGCGCGCTGATCCATATCACCATGGAGCGCGCCTGCCGAGAAGCCGTGCTTCTCCAAACTCCTGAACAATGTGGCGACGTCGCGCTTTCGGTTGCAGAAGATGATCGCGTTGGCGACGTCCGGGTTGGCGCGCAGAAGCTCGCGCAGACGTGAGCGCTTGTCGTAGTCCTTCGAGCCGGAGGCGACCAGCCGCTGCTCGACCGTCAGCGCCGCCGAAGCGGGCTTCGCGACTTCCACGCGGACGGGGTTCTGCAGGAACTGCTCGGTCAGCTTCGTGATTTCCGCCGGCATGGTGGCGGAGAAGAACAAGGTCTGGCGCGTGAACGGGAGCAGCTTGCAGATGCGCTCGATATCCGGGATGAAGCCCATGTCCAGCATGCGATCGGCCTCGTCGATGACGAGGACTTCGACGCCGGTGAGCAACAGCTTGCCGCGCTCGAAATGATCGAGAAGACGACCCGGTGTCGCGATCAGGACGTCGCAGCCGCGATCGAGCTTCTTTTCCTGCTCGTCGAACGACATACCGCCGATGAGGAGCGCGACGTTGATCCTCTGATCATGTCCGTAGCGCTTGAAGCTCTCTTCGACCTGCGCCGCGAGTTCGCGGGTCGGCTCGATGATGAGGGTGCGGGGCATGCGGGCCCGGGCGCGGCCCTTTTCCAGCATCGTCAGCATCGGCAATACGAAGGACGCCGTCTTTCCCGTTCCGGTCTGGGCGATGCCGAGAACATCCCGCCGCTGCAGAGCATGGGGAATAGCCTCGGCCTGGATGGGCGTCGGCTGCGTGTAACCCGTCGCTTCCACGGCGGCCAAGACCTTGGCGCTCAAGCCGAGTTCGGAAAAGGTGGTCAAATCGACAATACTCTCGATGCTTGCTGAAAGATGGGCATGAACGTTACCTCCGGCGCGATAGAGCGCGGTCGGAGGCGAGTCAACCGTTGGGTCGAATATAAGAAGCCGAACCGCGTCTTTGTAGACTCAAAACCTCTCGAAAGGTGACCGAACGCTTTGCAGAACACGTCTCTTGCGTCTCTGCCGCTGCGTTCGACACTCCTTCCGGGCGCCTCACATCGATCGTCTTTTTTCGGCTGGGCTTGTTCATGCATCGGTTCGGGGCGCGCCGAGTATGCGAAGCGCACCCCAGTTCCGGTCAATTGGTTGCGATACCGAACTCGTAGGACCCATCGGGCTGCGCATTCAGCTGGTAGGTCTCCGAGATTTCCCCATCGCTCGGGACGATCTCGAAGAACACCGTGAGCGATCCTTCCTGTCCCTCGGTCGGCTCGTCGGCCGAGTATCCTACGACGGCCCCGCCGAGCGCGCCGACTTCGTCGACATTGATGGAACGAACGATCTGGGCCCCGTCTGCCGAAGGAGCGATCTGCTGAAGATAGAACTGTGAGACCGTCGGCTGGGCGGGCGAGCGAGCCATGACGGCGCGCCAAACGCCATTGCGTTCGCCTTCGATCCACGGCCCGAGGATCTGAACATCCTCGATGAGGGGCGAGAGCGTTCCGACGAGGTTTGCGACCGCGTCCGTCGTGCCGGTCACCGCCTGGGGCTGAGCCGTCGCCTCCGCCGGTGCCTGATCTCCCGGGTTCGTTCCGGGTTGCGGGCTCGTCCCCGCGTCCGGTGACGTCGCCTGTGTGGCCCGTGCTCCCGTGGCGGGGGCATCGGCACCGTTGCCGGTAGGCTCGGTCGTCTGAGCGAGGCCGGGAAGGGGGCTCAGGATGAGAAGAGCGGCGAGAAGGGTCGTCGTGCGGGCGTTGCGCATTGGCTTCCTTTTACAGCGTCGGACATTCGTTTCGGTCAGGGATCTAGGAAGGCCGACAAGGTCTGCGACCGTCGATGCCATGATCGTCAAATGTCGAGATCGTCCACGAAGGCCGAGCGCTCCTGGATGAAGCGGAACCGGAGATCGGCCTTGTTGCCCATCAAGGCTTCCACCGCGCCCGAGGTTCCCGCTTCCGGCGTCTCGTCCATCACCACCTGGAGGAGCGTGCGCTTGCGTGGGTCCATCGTGGTTTCCTTCAACTGCCCGGGCAGCATTTCGCCAAGGCCCTTG
Source organism: Fulvimarina endophytica (assembly GCF_003403015.1). Classification (GTDB taxonomy): domain Bacteria; phylum Pseudomonadota; class Alphaproteobacteria; order Rhizobiales; family Rhizobiaceae; genus Fulvimarina; species Fulvimarina endophytica. Next base: position 503,351 of record NZ_QURL01000001.1, on the reverse strand, counting down.
AAGCGCGATATCTCGACCTTGCCCTTGCCCTTGAACTCCCGTTCGATGAGGCGTTCGCGGTGGCGGTCGTCCCGGGCATAGGCCGTCTTGCCGCCCTGGGTCAGCTTATAGAGGGGAGGCACGGCGAGAAACAGGTGCCCCTCCCGGATCACGTCGGGCATCTCCCGATAGAAGAAGGTGATCAGGAGTGAGGCGATATGCGCTCCGTCGACGTCCGCATCGGTCATGATGATGACGCGCTCGTAGCGAAGATCGCTGCTGCGATACTTCGAACCGGTGCCGCAGCCGAGCGCCTGGATCAGATCGGAAAGCTGCTGGTTCGCGCCGAGCTTCTCGCGCCCTGCGCTGGCGACGTTGAGGATCTTGCCGCGAAGCGGAAGAATGGCCTGAGTTCGGCGATCGCGCGCCTGCTTGGCCGAGCCTCCGGCCGAGTCGCCCTCGACGATGAAGATCTCGGCGCCGGTGGCGCCGGACAGCGAGCAGTCCGCCAGCTTGCCGGGAAGGCGCAGCTTGCGCGTCGCGCTCTTCCGGCTGACTTCCTTCTCCTGCCGGCGGCGCAAGCGTTCGTCCGCGCGGTCGAGAACCCACTCGATAAGCCGGGCCGCATCCTGGGGCGAGGAGGCCAGCCAGATATCGAACGAGTCGCGGATCGACTGCTCGACGATTCGCTGCGCTTCCGACGTCGCGAGACGATCCTTCGTCTGCCCGACGAATTCCGGCTCGCGGATGAAGACGGACAACATGCCCGACGCGGTCGACATCACGTCGTCGCCGGTGATGACGGAGGCCCGCTTGTTGCCGGAGAGTTCGGCGAAAGCCTTCAACCCTCGCAGAAGGACCGCGCGCAAGCCGTTCTCGTGCGTTCCGCCCTCGGGCGTCGGGATCGTGTTGCAATAGGAGCGGATCGAGCCGTCGTCCGCGGTCCAGGCGACCGCCCATTCCACCGCGCCATGGCCGGACACCTTTTCGGTGCGGCCGGAGAAGATCTGCGAGGTGATCCGTTCCTTGCCGATCGAGGCGTCCAGATAATCCTTCAGCCCACCCGGAAAATGAAAGCTGTCCTTCGCGGGGATCTCGCTGTCCGCCGGGAGGAGCTTCGGATCGCACTGCCAGCGTATTTCCACGCCGCCGAAGAGGTAGGCCTTCGAGCGGGCCATGCGGTAGAGCCGCGACGGATCGAATTTCGCGTGGTCTCCGAAGATCTCGGGATCGGGATGAAACCGCACCCGCGTGCCGCGTCTGTTCTGAGTCTCGCCGGCCTCGTCGAGATCGGTCAGCGCCTTGCCCCGACCATAGACCTGCCGATAGATCTTCCGGTTTCGTGCGACCTCGACTTCTAGCCGGTCCGAAAGAGCGTTGACGACGGATATGCCGACGCCGTGCAAGCCGCCGGACGTCTCGTAGACCTTCGAGTCGAACTTGCCGCCGGCATGGAGCGTGGTCAGAATGACCTCGAGCGCCGACTTGTCCTTGAAGCGCGGATGCGGATCGATGGGAATTCCGCGACCATTGTCGCTGACGGTGCAGAATCCCTCGGCGTCCAGCGCGACTTCGATGACATTGGCATGCCCCGCGGTCGCTTCGTCCATCGAATTGTCGATGACCTCGGCGAAGAGATGGTGCAGGGCCTTCGCATCCGTCCCGCCCACATACATGCCCGGCCGACGACGGACGGGCTCGAGCCCTTCCAGAACCTCGATATCAGCGGCCGTATAGTCGGCACCGGGAACGAATGGCTGGGGCTCCGGCTTCCTTGCGCGCGCCGGCGTCGCGATGCCGGGCTTGCGGGCCGTATTGCCGGAAAAGAGATCGTCGCTCATGGATGTGTCCCGGTGCTGGCCGCACCAGGCCCCCCACATGCGCGTCGCGCGAAACGGATCGAAGGCGGTCTGGAGCTGACGAAGATCATGCCGCAGACCTACACTTTCACGTATTGTTCTTCAAGCACGCGCCCGTGGCTGCGCTGGACCGGACCTTGCGGCCGGATCCTAACCTGAACGACGCATCGCGATGCATCCGCTTCCGCGCGATCGCCTATCCGGGATGCGCCTATCCGGGATCGTTAGTGACCCCGTCCCCTGTCGGCTTCGTCGGCGACCGCGTCCGCATGGTAGCTGGCTTCCCAGTCGACCACCGGGCTCTGGCGGAGCGAAAACCGATCGGTGACGAGCACGCCGGTCGCATTCGCGAAGCTCAGACGGCGCATTCCCGAGCGCCCGCCGACCGGGAAGGAGAGAATGTCCGCCGGGCGCGATTGAGAGCTAATGGTCATCGCCTACACTCCATCGTCATTCAATTCTGAGGCAACCTTTGGGTCGCTGACATGCCCAATATATAAGCATTATGCCTCGAAATAAAGCATCCGGAATTGCGATTTTCTGGGGTCGCTGGGCATCTCGGAAGGAGCGGGATGGAGCTGGAAGATGGCATTCAGCGAAGCCCAAGTCCCTGAAATATCATGAGTTTCGTCATACGTTGGTCGTAATTCGGATCGGTGCATAGGGCGGAAGGCACTGAAATCGACGGCAGGACTTTTCTGGCATGAAACTTGCTGAGTTGGGTGCGAGGCGGATGTTCGAGCCTGGCCATCGCATGGCCTCTCGACTTCCAACCGAACCTACCTCCCAGGAGATCATCGATGACGAAATACAAGCTCGAATATATCTGGCTCGACGGGTACACCCCGGTTCCCAATCTGCGGGGCAAAACCCAGGTCAAGAGCTTCGATGCGTTTCCGACCCTCGACCAGCTTCCGCTCTGGGGCTTCGACGGCTCCTCGACCATGCAGGCGGAAGGCTCCAGCTCCGATTGCGTCCTGAAGCCGGTTGCACACTATCCGGACCCGGCCCGTACCAACGGCGTTCTCGTGATGTGCGAAGTCATGATGCCCGACGGCACGACGCCGCATCCCTCCAACCAGCGTGCGACGATCGTCGACGATGAAGGCTGCTGGTTCGGCTTCGAGCAGGAATACTTCTTCTACAAGAACGGACGCCCGCTCGGCTTCCCCGAGCAGGGCTACCCCGAGCCGCAGGGCAAATACTACACCGGCGTCGGCTACGCGGCCGTCGGCGATATCGCGCGTACGATCGTCGAAGAGCATCTCGACCTGTGCCTGGCGGCAGGGATCAACCACGAAGGCATCAATGCCGAGGTCGCCAAGGGCCAGTGGGAATTCCAGATCTTCGGCAAGGGCTCGAAGAAGGCTGCCGACGAGATGTGGATGGCCCGCTACCTCCTGCAGCGCCTGACGGAAAAGTACTGCATCGACATCGAATACCACTGCAAGCCGCTCGGCGACACCGACTGGAACGGCTCCGGCATGCATGCCAACTTCTCCACGAAGTTCATGCGTGAGAACGGCGGCAAGGAGTATTTCGAGAGCCTGATGGCTGCCTTCGAGCGCAATCTCGAAGAGCACATCGCGGTCTATGGCCCCGACAACCACCTTCGCCTCACCGGCAAGCACGAAACCGCGCCCTGGAACAAGTTCAGCTACGGTGTTGCCGACCGCGGCGCTTCGATCCGCGTGCCGCATTCCTTCGTCAACAACGGCTACAAGGGATATCTGGAAGATCGTCGCCCCAACTCCCAGGGCGACCCCTACCAGATCGCCTCGCGCATTCTGAAGACTGTCGCCGAGGTCGAAGAGTCCAAGGAAGGCGGAATTTCCGCCGCCGCCTGAGACCCATCTCCCGTTTGAATTGGAAAGCCGGGCACCCCGATCGGGGTGTCCGGCTTCCTGCGTTTCGGGAGGCGAGTTCTCGCCGGCTTAGTCTTCCAATCGACAAATTCGATTCGCGAATCCGTCTCCGGACCCGGCTTCGTGGATCCGTCGAGCGGCTGATCCATCGGAAGAACCGGAAGCCCGGCCGCTGTTCAGGCCGATGCCGTCGCCGACGCGCACTTGTGCGGAATCGGAAGGCGAGAAGCCGGCTGAAGGCTCCGACGTCCGCAACGCGACCGGCCGAACGGATTTCGGCTCTACAGCAAGATCTCCGAATGGCGCTCTCATCGGCAGCGACATGGCTGACGCAGCCGAGACGTGATCTCGTTATCCCGCGCTTCCAGGAGGCGCAGCAGTGCAGCGCAACGCGGGCACACGAAAAAGGGGCGCCCGTGGACGCCCCTTCGTCATTTGCCAATCGCTCGGGCGTTCGCCCGAACCCGGTCAGACCGAGTAGTACATCTCGAATTCGACCGGATGCGGCGTCATCTCGTAGCGCTCGACCTCTTCCATCTTCAGGTCGACATAGGCGTCGATCTGATCGTCGTCGAACACGCCGCCGGCCTTCAGGAAGTCCCGGTCGTGATCGAGATTCTCGAGCGCCTCGCGGAGCGAACGGCAGACCGTCGGGATCTCCTTCAGCTCTTCCGGCGGCAGATCGTAGAGATCCTTGTCCATGGCCGAGCCCGGATGGATCTTGTTCTTGATGCCGTCGAGACCGGCCATCAGCATGGCCGAGAAAGCGAGATAGGGGTTCGCGGTCGGATCCGGGAAACGCACCTCGACGCGCTTGGCCTTCGGCGACTGGCCGAAGGGGATACGGCAGGATGCCGAGCGGTTGCGGGCCGAATAGGCGAGCAGAACCGGTGCTTCGTAACCCGGGACCAGACGCTTGTAGGAGTTGGTCGACGGGTTCGTGAAGGCGTTCAGCGTGCGCGCATGCTTGATGATGCCGCCGATGTAGAACAGGCAGCTCTCGGAGAGGCCGGCATACTCGTCGCCCGCGAAGGTCGGCTTGCCGTCCTTCCAGATCGACTGGTGAACATGCATGCCCGTGCCGTTGTCGCCATAGATCGGCTTCGGCATGAAGGTCGCCGTCTTGCCATAGGCATTGGCGACCTGATGGATCACGTATTTGTAGATCTGCAGCTTGTCGGCATTGCGGGTGAGGGTATCGAACTTGATGCCGAGTTCGTGCTGTGCGGCAGCGACCTCGTGATGGTGCTTCTCGACCTCGAGGCCCATCTCGGCCATCACGGTCAGCATTTCGGAACGCATGTCCTGGGCGCTGTCGATCGGCGGAACCGGGAAATAGCCGCCCTTGACCCGGGGACGGTGCCCGAGATTGCCGGTCTCGTATTCGGTGTCGTCGTTGGACGGCAGTTCGGTGCAGTCCAGCTTGAAGCCGGTATTGTACGGATCGGTCTTGTAGCGGACGTCGTCGAAGACGAAGAATTCCGCTTCCGGTCCGACGAAGGCGGTGTCGCCGATGCCCGACTGGGACAGATAGGCCTCCGCCTTCTTGGCAGTCGTGCGCGGATCGCGGTTATAGGATTCGCCGGACACCGGATCGAGGATGTCGCAGACGATCGCCATCGTCGACTGGGCGAAGAAGGGATCCATGTAGGCCGTTTCGGGATCCGGCATCATGACCATGTCGGACTCGTTGATCGCCTTCCAGCCGGCGATCGAGGAACCGTCGAACATCGATCCTTCGGAGAACAGGTCCTCGTCGACGCAGGATACGTCCATGGTGACGTGCTGCACCTTGCCCTTCGGGTCGGTGAAGCGAAGATCCAGGAACTTGACGTCGTTGTCCTTGATCTGCTTCAGGATTTGGTTGGCATCCGTCATTTCGTTTTTCCCAGTTGATGGATTTCTTATGCGTTGGCGCTTGTAGCGCTCTTAGATGGCATCCGTGCCGGACTCACCGGTTCGAATGCGGATCGCTTCCTCGACATTGGAGACGAAGATCTTGCCGTCGCCGATCCGGCCGGTCTGCGCCGCCTTGCGGATCGCATCGACGGCCGTTGCGACGACTTCGTCTGCAAGGACGAGCTCGACTTTCACCTTGGGGAGAAAGTCCACGACATATTCGGCACCCCGATAGAGTTCCGTGTGACCCTTCTGGCGCCCAAAACCCTTCGCTTCCGTCACCGTGATGCCCTGCAGGCCGACTTCCTGGAGCGCCTCCTTGACCTCATCGAGCTTGAACGGCTTGATGATCGCCTCGACCTTCTTCATGGAACATCCCTTAAACGTTAGTCATTCCGGTCCGGGCATCCGGCCCGCCGCGCCCTGCCTCATGCAGGAAGCATGCCAGCGGTACTCCCCTTCGCCCGTAACGGGGCACATAGCCTGCGGCCGATCGACGACCAGACGAGAACGAGTCGACCGATCGAGGCACCAACCATGCTTCGACATTAGGCTGCATCCAGCCACAAAGGCCAGACGGGATCGACCCGGCGCGACAAAAATCGAAGCGCGAGATGAGAGAATAGGCAGATTGTTCAATGAACGAGCAGCAACCGACCAATCCGCATGAACTCGATCTTCTCACGCCGGACGAGATGGCCGAGGCCGACAGGATAACGATCGAAGGCGGGTTCGCCGGTTTCAGTCTCATGATCGAGGCGGGCAGGGGCGTCGCCGATGCCGCGCTCGCCATGCTGAAAGGGCTGGCGCCGGCGGTGTCCGGCGACGTCGTCTGCCTTGCCGGCCCCGGCAAGAACGGCGGCGACGCCCTCGTCGCTGCCGAGTTTCTGCGAAGGGCCGGCTGGCCGGTCGTGGTTCGCCAGCTCGGCGATCCCTTGTCGTCAGGCGGGGATGTCGCCGAAGCGTTCCGATTCTATCGCGGCAGAAGCGAGCCGATAACGTCCGACCTGCCGCAGCGCGTCACGCTGTTCATCGACGGCCTGTTCGGTGCGGGGCTTTCACGGCCCATCCAGGGCGAGCTCGCGGAGATCGTCGAAGCGGTGAATAAATCCTCGGCCAGGATCCTGGCGATCGATCTGCCTTCCGGGATCTGCGGCCGAACGGGTGCCGTGCTCGGAACGGCGGTGAAGGCGGACAGGACGGTGACCTTCTTCCGCGGCAAGCCCGGCCATCTTCTCGATCCCGGCCGTTCCCATTGCGGTGTTCTCGACATCGTGCAGATCGGGATCGAAGACACGGTCCTGCAAACCATTCGACCGACTTGCTTCCGGAATGGGCCGGCACTGTGGAACGATGTGCGGCGGAGGCCGCAGGCGTCGGGGCATAAATACGACCGCGGCCATGCCGTCGTCTTTTCCGGCCCTGCCGCCAGGACCGGTGCGGCGAGGCTGTCGGCAAGCGCTGCGCTGCGCGCCGGCGCGGGCCTCGTCACGATGTTCTCTCCGCCGAGCGCACTCCTCGTCAACGCCTCGCATCTCACCGCGATCATGTTGAAGCGGTGCGAAGGCGCCGAGGATCTGTTCGAGCATCTGAAGGACGATCGACTGAACGCCTTCGTCCTCGGCCCCGGCTTCGGCGTCGGAAAAGCAGCTCGCCAATACGCCGAACTAGTCCTCGGCGCAGGACGCCTCCTCGTTCTCGATGCCGACGGGCTCACATCCTTCGCCGACGATCCCAACCGTTTGTTCGCGGCATCGAGAAACGGCGACCGTGAGCCGCGGCCGCGTCTCGTCCTGACGCCTCACATGGGCGAATTCGCTCGGCTTTTTCCGGACCTCGCTGAGGACACGACATTATCGAAGCTCGAAAAGACGAAGCACGCATCAGAACGATCCGGTGCCATCGTGGTCCTCAAGGGTGCAGACACCGTCATCGCATCACCCGACGGCCGAGCAGCGATCAACGACACCGGAACACCGTGGCTGGCAACCGCCGGAACGGGCGATGTCCTGACCGGAATTCTGGCCGCGCAACTTGCGCAGAGGACACCGGCCTTCGAGGCTGCGTGCATGAGCGTGTGGATGCATAGCAGAGCCGCCGAATTGTTCGGCCCCGGCCTGATAGCGGAAGATCTTCCTGGGCAGCTTCCAACGGTTCTCACCGAGTTGGAAAGACTGGCGACGTGAGACGGGGATTTAGCGAAATCGTCCGTTCAGACGGAAGGCGGCGAGCGGGGGCTGTCGGGATACCGGCGCCTTCAAGTAGAGGCCGCTTCTCTAGGCGAAGAAGCCTGAACTCCAACGAAGTGCGTCCGGTCTCTCGTGGAGCGCGTCGTCAGTTGTTGCGCAAGGCCGCGATCAGTTCTTCCTTATTCATGTCCGAGCGGCCCGCGATGTCCAGTTCCTGAGCCCTTTCGTAGAGCTCGTCCTTCGTCCACTCCTCATAGGGAGGTGCCTTGCCGCCGGCCTCGGACGGATGCATGTCCGGATTGGCCTGTGCGTTCGAGATCGCCGCGGACTTGCTCTTCGAATACCCCTTCTCCCGCAGCGTTTCGTAGAGTTCCGGGGCCTTCAGGGACGGATTGTCGTCATTCTTCTCATTTGCCAAAGTCTTCGTCTCCGTCCCTGAATTCCAATCTCGATGTCAGCGCGGCTCGCGCGTTCCTGCCGCATCGGGCGCACCGAGGCTGCGGTCGTCGTCCGGGCTTCTCGCATCCGCCCGGCTTGCCGGATCCTGTCCGACGGCTTCGGCGGTCGCATAGGTATGGCCTCCGTCCGCAAGAAGTCCGAGCGCCTCGTTGATCTGGGATTCCACCATCGAGGTGTCGTCGCCACGATCGATGGTTTCCCGCGCGCCGATACGTGCCCTGATTTCCTCGAGCCGGCGGATCCGTTCCTCGATCGGGAGCGTGCTGTTGTTGAGAAGATCGTCGATCTCGGCCTGAGTCACCGGCTGTGCGATGCCGGGACTGTCCGCATCGCCTCCGATGGCCTGATCGACCGGAAGGATGTTGGCTTCGGTCCGTGTCGGGTGATCTGACATGGCGTGTCCTTCGAGGCTTGATGATATGTCTTCGCAGAACGCGTTCGGTGCGGCTTCGTTGCCGACGCGATCGGTGGAGGAAGAGCGGGGAGGGCGGCGGGCGAAATTTTCGCTCGGGTATCTCGAGACTCCGCCGCCCCGGTCGAGGGCTGTCCTCAGTTCGTGAGGATATCCTCGATCTTCCCGAGCGGATGGTTCGTCAGGTTCTTCGGCACCTCGCCGATGACGCGTTCTTCGACGGTCTTGTGGAGCTGACCCCGCAACTCGCCGAGCGTCGAAGAGGATGCGACGATCACGATCCGTTCGAACCGGTTCTTCTGGACCATCTTGTAGAGGATATCGGCAAGGTCGGACGCAAAGCGCTCCTTCGCCAGTTCGTGCCAGTCCGTGTCCTCGAAGGCGGAGCGGTGCGGGTTCGACTTGCCGCCATCGCCTGCGCGGCCGGGATGGTTGGCGCTCTGTTCGCGATCGGAGGGATTGTCCTGTTCTTCGACCCTCTGGATTTCGTAATTGGGAAGCTCCGCATCGCCGAGATTCTTGAGAAAGAGCGCTTTCTCGCCGTCCGCGATCAGGATCCAGGTTTCGTAGTCGACTTTCGGTTGGCTCATCGGGTTCGGCCTTGTGCAAATGTCTTCGAAGGAAACGAAAAAGGAGGCGCCGCAGGTGCGCCTCCTCTGGTCATCAAGTCAGGCTTTATCGATCGTCGCCCCGCAGAGCGCGCCATAGACCGAAGCCGACGACGGCAACCACGGATGTCGCGAGTGCCGCGACCTTCCGCTTGCGAGCCATCGCGAACATCTTCGGAACGTTCGCCAGAGCGGCCGTCCCGGCAATCGAAGCGATGTCGCGGGACATTCGGTCCTGAGCGCGCTTCTCGGGATTCCTGCCCACGATGATCGTCGTGATCCACAGGATTATGATGATGCCGAGACAGAGGCCCGAGGCGATCAGGGCGGCGTTCAGAGCCCCGATCTGCGCTGCGACGTAGACGAAGAGTGCGGTTATCAGGAAAGCGAGGAGAAGAATGGCGAAAATCGCCATGATCACATACAGGGTCGCGAGGCGTTTGATCCTCGCGATGTATGTCCCCAGCTCACCCTGAAATATTTTCGCTACGAGCGTCCACATCAGGCGTTAGTGGAAGATGCGAGCGTAGAGGTAGCCGATGGCGGCAGCGATCAGAACGCTCTTGATCGGCTCCTCGCGAACGCGATCGCTCAGCTGTTCTTCCAGATCGTCTGCAGCCTCCTGAGCCTGCTGGAGATAGCGCTCGCCCTTGGCCTTGTATTCGTTCGCCATCGCGGATGCCTGGCCGCGAGCGTCGTTCGAGCGATTGGTCGCCATCGCGCGGAGCGATTCCGCAACGCCCGAGACGTCTTCGCGAAGCTTGGCGATCTGCGCCTCGAGCTCTTCGCGATCGCCGCGCTTGGCGGTCGAGCCCGTTGCGGAAGAACCCGAGAAGGACGAACCTGGGCTGGTGGTGCCGCCGGTCGTCGAGGAAGACGTGGAACCTGCCGAGCTTCCGGTGCCGAAGTTCGAGGATGAAGGATTATCGGATGCCATGGATTGCCTTTCTGATACAAGCTGTACACCGAAATTGTGCGGCGCTTTGCCTCGTTCTGAAACCGGCGATCCTCAAGATTGTTCCCACGCGCAGGCACGAAGTTTCGAGGCAACGAAGGTGGACCATCGCGCGCGCGGGCAGCCTGCGCTCCGATTGGTCCGTGGGAACGCGACACGAGAAATGAAACGGGGCAGGCGCGACCGCTCTCGTCGCGCCTGCCCCGTCATCGTAGCATAATTACAACCGGACTATGCCGCAGGTGCGACGCCGATGATCTGGGACGCGATCGAATCCGGGCCGTATTCGCCATCGCCTTCGATCTTCAGAATCTGGCCGATGCGCGTTCTTGCACGCGACACGCGGCTTTTGATCGTTCCCACGGCGCAGTGGCAGATCTCGGCTGCCTCCTCGTAGGAGAAGCCGGAGGCACCGATGAGGATCAGGGCCTCCCTCTGATCGTCGGGCAGCATTTCGAGGGCCTTCCGGAAATCCTGAAGGTCGAGATGGCCCTGCTGTTCGGGATGGCCCGCCAACTGCATCGCGTGAATGCCGTCGACGTCCTGGACCTCGCGCCCTTTCTTTCGCATCTGCGTATAGAACTCGTTCCGCAGAATCGTGAAGAGCCAGGCCTTCAGATTGGTGCCGGGCTGGAAGGTATGCTGCTTGTCCCACGCCTTCACGAGCGTTTCCTGAACGAGATCGTCAGCCCTGTCGAAGGAGCCGGCAAGGGACGCCGCAAATGCGCGGAGGTTCGGAATGACCTGAATGAGCTCCCGACGGAAATCGGTTTCTGCCGTCATTCGACTTCTTCTCCATCCGATTTCTGCTTCTTCTTTTCCTCGGCCCTGTCCAGTTGCTCCAGCAGGGAGAGGAACCGATCGGGCACCGGCGCGCTCGCGACATCGTCGTAATAGGCTTTGAGGCGGTCGCCGATGGCGTTTGGCAAGGCAAAGCTCATCTCTGACTCCTGCTTCTTCTCGGCGGCTCCCGCCTCTCGCACGTCCTTTTCGACGTCGCTTTCTTCCATGGTCGCTCCCGACATAGGTTTCATGTGGTGTGTCTCATCAGCGAGTTCGAGAAGCGCCCGACCTTAAAAATCCGGCGGCAGACGTCCAGGTTCATCAGGCTTCCGATCGTTCTGAAAGGTGTTAGGCCAGATATGGGAGCCGGGGAAATGCTCAAGGGGATTTGATTTCCCCATACTGAATCTGCCATGGGAAACGCGTCCGAGAGCGCCTGCCACTTCACATCGGGAAGCTCGACGCCATAACCTAGCACGATCTTATGACTCCCTTCCGCCGCGGAGGGAACTTCGGTCAGAACGGTGCGTTGTCGGCCCAGTGCCGAGGAACAGCTGTTTGTATGTTCGTAAATCGACACGAGGGGAGTTTTCATGTCGATGTCATCCCGCATAGCGCCGCACATTCCGTACCTTCGGCGTTATTCTCGGGCGCTCACCGGTTCGCAGACGAGCGGTGACGCCTACGTCGCTGCCGTGCTGGAAGCACTCATCGCAGACCCCGAGATCTTCCCGGACGATCAATCGCCGCGGATCTCGCTCTACAAGCTCTTCTCCTCGTTGTGGCAGTCGCTCGACGTCAACACGCAGGACGACAGCGAGAGCGGCGGTTGGGAAGAGAATGCGTCTCGCAATCTGAAGGCGATCTCGCCGCTTCCCCGTCAGGCCTTCCTATTGGTCGCGGTCGAGGGCTTCACGACCGACGAGGCCGCGATGATCCTCTCGAAGGACGCGACGGAATTCTCGCAGCTGATCAGCCAGGCCAGTGCCGATATCGGCCGTCAGGTCTCGACGAATATCATGATCATCGAGGACGAGCCTCTGATCGCGATGGACATCGAGCAGATGGTCGAAGGGCTGGGGCATTCGGTGACGGGTGTCGCGCGCACCCACAAGGAGGCCATCACGCTGTTCGAGCAGCAGCAGCCGGGCATGGTGCTAGCCGATATCCAGCTGGCCGATGGAAGCTCCGGTATCGACGCCGTGAACGACATCCTGTCTCACGTTTCGGTGCCCGTCATCTTCATCACCGCCTTCCCCGAGCGTCTCCTGACGGGCGAGCGACCGGAGCCTACCTTCCTGGTCACCAAGCCCTTCAACCCGGACATGGTCAAGGCTCTCATCAGCCAGGCATTGTTCTTCGAGCGCGATCAGAAGGTCGCCGCCTGAGATACCGTGGGGGGCTCTGCCCCACACGGCCATTCAGCCCACCGGTGCCGCTGATGCGGCATTCGGGGAAGGAATACAAAGGTTCGAGCGTGGTCTAATGCTGGCAGCAAAGGTCATGAAAGCCGTTGAGAATACGAACATGTCCGTATTCCGGCTTGACCACGATCTTCGCTACTCCTGGGTCTGCAATCCCGGACGCACCTGGCTATCCGAGGTCCGCGAAGGAATGAGGGACGAGGACGTGTTGTCCTCGTCTTCCCTCCAGCATGCCCTCGAGATGAAGCAGAGAGTGCTTTCGAGCGGCGCGCCCGTCCGATACGAGTTCTTCCACGAGAGCGCGCGCTCCATTCGCTGGTACGATATCCAGCTCGATGTCGACCGGGACGAGAACGGGGCGATCTCGGGCCTTCTCGGAACATCCGTCGAAATCACGGAGCGCAAGCGGCGCGAGGACACGCTCAAGACCCTCCTTCGCGAACTTTCCCACCGCTCGAAGAATCTTCTCGCGATCATCCAGAGCCTCGCAAGCCAGACCGCCCGTCACTCGCTGACGGTGCCGGAATTCCTCGTGCGTTTTCGGGGCCGCATACAGTCCCTGTCCTATTCGCAGGACATCGTGACGGACACGAACTGGCGCGGCGCACAACTGGACGAACTGATCAATCTGCAGGTCGAACGTTACGCTCCCGATGGTAGCCAGCAGATCCGGGCGGACGTCGCATCGGTCTATCTTTCGCCGACGGCGTCTCTGCATGTCGGTCTCGCTTTGCACGAACTCGCGGTGAATGCGGCATCCTACGGATCGCTCTCGGTGCCTGGCGGCGAAGTCGAGATCACCACCTCCTTCCAAAACGTCGACGATCATCAGGATCTCGAACTGGTCTGGAAGGAACGGAACGGACCCCGCGTCCGACAGAACCGCGATCCGCGCTTCGGGACCGCGACACTGGAGCGGATCGTTCCGAATGCGGTCGGTGGATCTGCGAGCCTCTCCCACGAACCGGATGGCGTACTCTATCGCCTGACCATTCCGGACGCCCAGTTCGAATTCACCAGCGAGCAGAACGACGGCTGAGTGCTCAGGGACGCCGGTGCATCCGGCATCGGCATGGAGCCGCCTTCTCCAGTTTCATCTGGGCCGGTATCTGATCCTAGCCGGTAGCGTCACCGTTCGGTCGGCCGAAGACCGAAGATCCGACTTGACTGAACCCCTCCACTCCCGTCGCCGCCGCCGGGCATCATCACCAATGGGCCATTGGAGCTTGACAAAGTGTCGGTCGGACCGGTGGTTGATTCGATCGCGGCCAAAAACGGGAACAAAACCTGGAATGTGAAGTTGATACAGCAATATGGAGAGGTTCAATGGAACACATTGCTGCTATCATGTTGCTGGTCGGCTGTTCTTCCGATGTTTCCACTTGCCAAGAAGTGCCGGTTGCAGCTCCCGCCTATGAAACCATGGCCGAATGCCGGAACGATCTCGAACTTCAGATTCGGCTTGCCGATACCCGCATGCCCAAGCTCTACGGGTCGTGCAAGTCGATCGACGAAGCGTCGCTGGAACAGTCGGCGGAGTTGACTTGGTCCGTGACGCGGGACGGCCGGATGGACATCAATATCGCACCGGCCGAACAGCTCGTTGCCGCGCGCTGAACCGGATAACGCTCCCGGTTCATCCACCGTTCATCTGCCCAATGGCTTAAATTCGCCTCGCTCGATGCGGGGCGTTTTTGCGTGAGCCGAGCCCTGGCATGCGGCGATCGTCGTGCCGGACCAATTTCGGAGTGGAAACTTCGCCGAAGTGGGTGACGGCCTGCCGCACGACTATTGTGCAAACCGGACGGAGCGCTATTCTCGCTTCCACGGACCTATCTGGAGAGGATTTCCCATGAAGAAGATGTTCGCCATCGCGGCCCTGACGCTGACCGTCGCCGCTGCCGGCTGCACCACCGAAGACCGTTACACCGGCGGCGGCGCGCTGGCTGGTGGCGCCGTCGGCGCGCTTGCCGGTCAGGCGATCGGACGCAACACCGAATCCACGCTGATCGGCGCGGCGGTCGGCGCGGCCGGCGGCGCTGTCGCCGGCAACGTGATCGGACGCTCGCAGTCGCGCCCGGGCTATTGCCGCTACTCGGACGGCAACGTCTACCAGTGCCCCCAGGGTTACTGATCGATCATCGATCTTGACGCTTCGAAAGGGCCGTCGGGTATCCCGGCGGCTTTTTCGTATCCGGATTTTCTGCGATAGAAACTGCGTCCGCCAGGAGCCTTTGCTTGGTAGCGGCGAAAGGGGAAGCGAGCGAATGGCCAGATCGAAACAGACACTTCATGCCTCACTCGCTCTCGTCTTCGCTCTTGGCCTTACGGGGTGCACGGACAGGGGCGGCACATCGATCGCAGATGCCGTGTTCGGTCTCGAGACCGGCGGCGCAAAGCGGTTCCAGGAAGGGACAATCCCCGCGCCTGAGGTGAGAGAGGGCGATCGCGTGATCGGGCTGTCGGCGAATACGCCGGGCCAGTGCATCTGGCAGAGAGCCGGCTCGAATCGCCGACTGGAAGCCGCGTGCCCAGAGGGCTTCGGTCTCTGATCGTCGAACCGGGTTCGTACCCGTTGGAATTTTCTCTGGCAGGCAATTCCGAACGCTAAACGCCTGGCTACGGCGGCCAGTGGCGGGGATATAAGTGCGCCCACAGGGCTCTGCCTTTGACATCTCAATCTGCTTTGGGAAGCAGGCTGACGAACGCCGCGCGATAACCTCCTTCGCCTGCCGCATCAATTGGGAACTCGATGCGCATCAGACGATCGGACCGGATGATTTCGCAGCCCTTTCGGTCGGCCGTCGCAACCCGCCAGCCAGTCTCCTTCGCGCCGGCGGCATGGGCGATGCGATCGATCGCATCCGCATGGTCCTCGTTCATGTGAGCGATTGCCCGACCGGCTGCATCTTCCAGGCCTTCCGCCGGATCGTCCACGACGTCGGAGGCTTTCAGTTCGCTGGCTCTTCCGAACCCTCCGTTCAAGGAGAGGGCCGATGGCTCGATGACCGCGAAGCGGAAATCCGGAAAGTCGATGTAAAGTGCTGCCTTCGGGTGCCGGGCAAGGAACCGCGTGCGCAGACGCTCGCCCTCTTCGCTCGATCGGTCCACGATCCGCGCATGGCCGCTCACGGATAGACGCGGATGGGCGAGCGGATCGCCTTTACCGGGCTCTCCGACGAGGAGCGAGCATCGTCCGTCCGCTTCGAGCGCCTTCGAATGAGAGGCCAGGTGCGAGAAGAGGAGGGACGGCCGGCCGAGGAAATCGGTCGTGCACAGGGATCGACTGATCGTCGGGAAGCCGTCTTCAGGCCGGCGGACGGCGAGCGCACCGAAACGCGCGCCCCTGATGAGCACCCGGGCGGCGTGGCGCGTGTCTTCGTCGACGGGCTGCAAAAGCAGATTGGCCTGTTCGTCCGTCATGTTTCCTCCACTCCCTCTCGACGCGAACATTCGTCGGTATCGCGCCGGGCCTGTCCGCGCGCCTGCGCTGTCGATGGTTCTCGATTTGCGGCGAAAAGCCAAGCGAACACTGTTTGCGTTCGGATGAGAACGGCATATCTGCGCTAAACGAGTTTCAAGAACGACGAGGACCGCCGCGTGGCCGACGAACTGAAGACGACGATCAGATCCATTCTCGCAGCCATGAAGGCGCCCGATGGCGGGGGGGACGTCGTGTCGCGAAACATCGTTTCGGACATCTTCGTGGCCGACGGAAAGGCCTTCTTCTCTCTCTCCGTCCCTGCGAAGGACGCCGAACTGTTCGAACCCTTCCGCCGCGATGCGGAACGCCACATCGAAAAGCTCGATGGCGTCGGCAAGGCGATGATCGCGCTGACGGCGGAGAAGACTGCGGGCGAGCCGGCGGCCCGCCCGGCTCCCGTCGAAGCACGCGCCCCGACCACGCCGCAGGCAGGAGCCGAAAGGCGAGCGACGAAACCCGGCATCCCGAACGTGGAGAGGATCGTCGCCGTCGCCTCGGGCAAGGGCGGGGTCGGCAAGTCGACCACGGCCGTGAATTTCGCCCTCGGCCTTCGCGATCTCGGCCTGCGCGTCGGCATTCTCGACGCGGATATCTACGGACCCTCAATACCGCGGTTGCTCGATCTGAAGGACAAGAAACCACAGTCCGCAGGTGGTCGTCTCCTGATGCCGCTCGAAGCCTACGGGCTGAAGGCGATGTCCATCGGGCTCCTCGTCTCCGAAGAGACCGCCATGGTCTGGCGCGGGCCGATGGTCGTCTCGGCCCTGAACCAGATGATGCGCGAGGTCGAATGGGGCCATCTCGATATGCTCGTCGTGGACATGCCGCCCGGGACCGGAGACGCCCAGTTGACTATGGCCCAGCAGGTGCCGCTGGCTGGTGCGGTGATCGTTTCGACACCGCAGGATCTTTCGCTCATCGACGCGCGACGCGGCATTTCCATGTTCAGGAAGACCGATGTTCCCATTCTCGGCATCGTCGAGAACATGAGCTATTTCATCGCGCCGGATACGGGGGCGCGCTACGACATCTTCGGGCATGGCGGCGCCGAAGTTGAAGCGGCCGCACAGGACGTGCCGTTCCTCGGGGCCGTTCCCCTCGACATGCATATTCGTGTCCGCTCGGACGAGGGCGTTCCCATCGTGCAGGCCGAGCCCGACGGACCCCACGCGACGATCTATCGGGACATGGCGGCCAGAGCCCTTGCGGGTCTCGAACTCGGCAAGCATGCCAGCGAGGCGCCCTCTATCGTCTTCGAATAGATCGGCTATCGAACGGGGGGCGTGCAGAAGAGCGGGCTCGCCCTCACCAAAGGCCATGCGGCGCAGTTGCCGCACTTGTCGCACCCGGCGCCGGCCCTCTTTCTGCATGCGAAACCGCAGATGCAGAAAGACCCCCCGACCATGCAGGTTACCAGGCCGCTTCACGATCGCATTGCGCTCGCCTTCGATTTCGACGAAACGCTGGGCGAGTCCTCGATCGGGGTTCTTGTCCGCGTCATGGGCCTCGACATGGAGGAGTGGCAAGAAGAGTTCAGGGCGCCCCTCGACGATGCGACCTGGGACTCGATCAATGCGCGAGCCTACGCTCTGATCACCGCAGGCCGGGCGCGCGGGCGACCATTGAGCCGCGACGTGCTGCGTGAAGCTGCCGAGGAGATGAAACTTTACGACGAGGTCTGCGAGATGCCCGAACGCATCCGTGAGGCGGCCCATGCCGTCGCCCCCGGGGTGAACGTTGACTTCACCGTCATCTCCTGCGGCTATGTGGACCTCATCGAACATTCGAAGATCCGGTCCTGCTTCGACCGGATCTGGGGCTCGTCTCTCCATTTCGACGAGAAGGGCGATGCCGTCTTCATCAAGCGTGCGCTGACCCATCCGGAAAAGGCTCGCTACATGGAGGCGCTGTCCAAGGGCTTCAGCATTCTCGGCGCGAACGCGCCCGAATCGACGACGAAGGCCGTCGCCGACGAGGACAAGGCCGTCCCCCCCAACCAGATGATCTTCGTCGGAGACGGGGCCTCCGACCTCGAGGCATTCCAGTATGTGGAAGCCAATGGCGGCATCGCGATCGCCGTTCGTCAGAACGGTGGCTTCGCTGCGGCGGAAAAGATGCACGGGCGCCAGCGGCCCACCAATCTCGCCCCGGCCAGCTATGCCGAAGGAGGCGAGATGATGCAGTCCCTCACCTATGCGGTTCAATCCATCGCGTCGCGCATCGCGCTCTCGCGCCTCGGCCAGAAAGGGCAGGGCTGATCCACCGCTTGCCGGCGGACCCTGCCATCGCGGGTAGATTTTTTGTCTTCGTTCGGGTGTGAGCCGATCGGCATGGCCGGCCTTATATCTTCGGGAGAGATCGATGCGATCGGTCGGACCGAACGGCGGCCGGCGAGGGGGAGACGACCTCGCCCCCACCCGGTCGAACCGCAGGGAGGAGCCTAGTCATGAACGCACCCGTTTTTCCGGAACTGAAGATCCCCAACACGATCGCGGCCGGTCCCGGCCCCGGTAACACCTCCCAGCGTGTTCTCGATGCCTATTACAATCAGGGCGTCGCCGATCACATGAATCCGGACGTCATCCGGGGCATGATCGAGGCGAAGAAGATGCTCCGCGAGATCTGGGGCACGAACAACGTCCACACCTTCGGCGTCGCCGGCACCGGCTGGTCGGGCCTCGACATGATGTTCAGCGTCGTCCATCCGGGCGAGAAGATCGTCCTCTTCGTCAACGGGACCTTCTCGGGTATCGACGAGCTGTCCGTGCGCATGAAGGGCGCGACCGAGGAAGAGCTGCAGGCGAACTCCCTCGACCCGAAAGCGGCATCCGTGATCACGGTCAAGGTGCCGCACGGCCAGTCCGTCAGCGGCGAGATTGTCGAGAAGGCGCTCGGCGAGCACAAGCCCAAATGGGCCGCCATGGCCCATTGGGAGACGGGCTCCGGCCGGGTCAACGACATTCGCGGGTTCAGCGATGCCTGCGAGAAGCATGGCGTCCTGGGTCTCGTCGACGCGGTCTCCTCCCTCGGCATCGCCGAGTTCCGCGCGGACGATTATCCCGGCATCCATGGCTGGGCCTCCTGTCCCCAGAAGGGTGTCATGGCGCTGCCTCTCACCTATTCGCCGGTCACCTTCTCGGACACCTATATCGAGGAATTGAAGAAGGTCGGCGGGCGGTCCTTTGCTCATCATCCCATTCTCGAAGCGCGCCACTGGTCGATCATCGAGGGTCAGGACGTCGAGAAGGGCAGCTATCACCGCACCCATTCGCCCTATGCGGTCGCGAGCTTCCACGAAGCTTTGCGGATGGTTCTCGAGGAGGGGATGCTGCAGCGTGCGGAGCGCTATCGCACGGCGGAAAAGGCGCTCAACGCCGCGCTGACGAAAATGGGCTGCACGGTGACCTCCAACATGACCAGTCTTCTCGTCCTCGATCTGCCCGAGCAGCTGCACGGACAGGAGAAGGATTTCGTCGCCAAGTGTCGTGCCGAGAACTTCTGCATCTGGCCGACGCTCTCGGAGCCGACCCAGATTCGCGTCGGCATCCTCAACCTTCTGAAGGAAGAGGAACTGACCGAGATCACGCGGCGCTTCGGCGACATGCTCAACCGGCACGACTGCAAGACGGATGTGGATGCGGCCGTCGCCGAGCTGAAGCGCCACCTGCAGTAACGAAGGGGCGCGTAGCCCGAACCTGATCGAAAGGCCGGCGCTCCCATGCAGGGAACGCCGGCTATTTCAGTTGTACGAACCAATCCCGGCGTCAGCCGACGATGACATGGGGAACGAAGCGGGAGAGATTGCGCGTGATCCGGCTTCGATCCTCGCGCATTCCGAGGCCGCAGGCGGTGTCGCCGACGATCCATGTTCCGAGAACGGCATGGTTGCCGTTGTCCTCGAACAGGCGAGCCAGTTCCTGCACGATGAAGCCGCTTTCGCCGTATTCGCCGTCCGAGGCCTCGGTCTCCATCCCGCCTTCGATGACCGTCACGTTCTCACCCTCGCGAGAGTGCAGCGGTTTGCGGACCGCGTTTTGGAGCTTATCGGCGCGCGGGTCCTCGGCGAAATAGGCCGGCAGAAGATTGGGGTGGCCGGGGTACCGCTCCCAGAGAAGCGGCAGGATGCCCTTGTTCGAAAGAATCGCCTTCCATGGGGGCTCGACGAATTGCGTACGAGACCTCATGAGATGCTCGGCGAAGGGTTCGAGCAGCATGTGTTCCCACGGATAGAGCTTGAAGCAGAGCTCGATCGTGCGGTCCTGGAGATCCGTGAACCGCTCCTCTGCATCGACGCCAATCTCGCGAATATCCAGAAGTTCGGTCCTGTGGCCTGCCTGGACGGCGCAGTCCATCAGGTAGGCTGCCGTGCCGCGGTCCTCGTCGTTCTCCGTAAAGGCGGCGAAGTGGAAGATCGGCTCGTTCGAGAATGCCCGGAAAGCCTCGACCAGGGTTTCCTGGATCGCGTTGAACTGATCGCTGTCCTCGGGAAGAGCGCCGCGCTCAATATTGTCGGTCAGCCAGTTGTACTGGAAGTAGGCCGATTCGAAGAGCGAAGTGGGCGTATCCGCGTTGTATTCGAGAAGCTTGGCCGGGCCCGTCCCGTCATAGGCGAGATCGAACCGGCCGTAGAGATGGCGATCCAGCCGTTCGAAGGACTGAACGACCAAGGGCTGCATCGCCTCAGGTATTGCGAGCTTCGTCATCAGGGCCGGGTCGCGCACGACGTCCGCCGCCACATCCATGCACATCCGGTGCAGTTCCGCGCTGGGGTCCTCGATCGCTTCCTCGATTTCGGCCATGGTGAAGAGATAGGCGGCATCGTCAAGCCAGTAGGGCTCGCCATACATCTCGTGAAAGCCGAAGCCGACGGCCGCAGCTTTATCGCGCCAGTCTGGACGCTCCTCGAGCGTGATCCGCTTCACCGGTTCAGCCGCCGAAGAAGCCGCCGGACGACCGCCCTCCGAAGCCCGAACGCGCGACGGTGCGTGTGTTCACGTTCACGGGCCGCGACACTCTCTGGCCGCCCTGAGTGGCGCTGGTCACCGTCTGACCGGCGCGGTTCTGATAGATCGGAGCGGAGTAGTTGTAGGACGGGCTCGAGCGGTAATTGCGATAGGCGGCATAGCTCGAGAGGTTGCCGATGGCCGAGGACACGAGATAGCCTGTCATGAACGGCAGGAAGAAGGATCCGGTCCCGCCGTCCGTCTGCTGTTCACCGGGCAGGTTTCCGGACGAGAGACAGCGCCCTTCGCCATACTCCGCCTCGCAGGCGGCCTGCCCGTCGAAACGCGGCGCATTCTGGAGATGCTGCTGGAGCGCCTGCTGATATTCCGCCTCACAGATCTGGAGATCCACCCCTGAGGCCGCGCACTCGCTCGGCGTGTTGTAGACCGCGTCCGTCGCCGGCTCGTCTCCGCAGCCGGAGAGGATCAACCCGGTGGCTGCGATCGTGCCGAGGGCGAGGCGAGGGGGGCGTGCGGCGCGTTTGCGTCTTGCCATCTTGGCCTCCTCAGTAAGTCATGCAGGCCGCATTGAGCAGACCGATTGCGATGGAATTACCGGCGCTCCACACCCCTGCGGCGATTTCACCCTTGGTGATGCGTTCGTGAAGCCGGGTCATCGTCGCCGATGCGATGAAGAAGGCGAGGATCTGAACCAGAACCCCGATCAAAGCCCAGATGATGAAGTCGACGATCGAGACGGAATTCTGCGCCGCCGAGGACAGGACGACACCGAAACCGATGATCGCGCCGAGATAGGCGACGATCGCGGCCATGTTACCGTCGCGGATCAGCTGGATTTCCTTATGAGGCGTCAGGGCCGTGTAGATCGCCGCAAAGAGCCCGTAGAGCACGAGCCCGAGGATGAAATAGGCCAGAAAGGCCGGCAGACCCATTACGTAACCGAACATCGTTTCTCCTGCACTTCGTTGGACAACGCGATCGTGCGCTTCGTCTCAAGTGTCGTGTCTACAGCAGCCGCGAGACGGCCGTCATCACGAACGCGGCACGACGGACGGCTTTCCGCGTCTGAATCTCATACTAGACACGTCTCACATCGGCGGCGCCGAGGCCATAACCCAAGAGAAATTCGATCGAGCCGCCCTGCCGGGACGATCCCGCCGAAAGGTCCCGTTCCACATTGATCAGCAGCATCTCCCGGGTGCGACCGAGAGGACGGAAATAGAGCATGCAGGTCTGATGGATGGCGCGCTTGTCGCGGCCGTCGTCGACATCCTCGACGAATTCGACGAGCTCGGCCCGCTCCTCGCCTTCCCCCCAATAGCGTTCGAAGAGAATTCCGTCCGCATCGTATCGAGACTGGCCGACGAGCCCGTCGCGTCCCGTCCATCTTTCCCATTCACCGCTTCCGGCCGGCACGACGCTGTCCCAGGGATGGTAGATGCTGAGATCGTCGATGGCATCGCCGAAGCGGCCGCTGCGCGAGAGGACCTGAAGCATCCGGTCCTCTTCGTCGTAATAGCGCGACAGCATGGTGTCTGCGTCGAGGCGTGCTTCGCCGAAGGCGGCGCAGATGAACGTTCCGCCTTCCGGCAGGCGCATCCCCGGCGTGCCTCCGACCGTATCGGCCTCCAGCGAAAGAAGGTCCAGTTCAAGGGCCCCACCGATGGGAATGCCGAGGGGCCCGAGTTCCTTCGGCAGTGCGGGTTCTTCGCCCTTTCTTCCGAACAACGAGAAGATCATCGAGGGCTTCCCTCCACAGCGTTGCAAACGAACCCGGCGCATATGCTGCCGGTGACCGGAGATATAGAGGATCGCAGGGGCAGAGGCGACATGGCCGCGAGCCCCGTTGCGCCGGCCCGCCCGATGATGCCGATACCGAACGGTCACGAGAACCGTCCGTACTCGTCATGACGCAGCCTTGATCGCCGCCTTAAAGTGGCACGATTGAACATGGCTTTTCGAGTGATGTAAAAATTCGCCGGAACCGCCATCAGGAAAGGCTATGGAACACTTGGAACCCTGGAATCTCGCAAGCCTCACGGAGCTTTTCGCGTCCGATCCGGACGAGCTCGGCGATGTGGACGTCTCCGTCGTCGAGGAAACCGACGTTCTTCGCGTCACACTGAGGGAGAAGGGCGATCTCGACGTCCTCATCACCGCCAGCGGCGACCAGGTTCTTGCGAGTGTGATCCTCGTCAAGGCGTCCGAAGTGCCCCGGCGGGCTGAATTCGATCGGATGATTCTCTCGACGCACAAGCTCGTCCCGCTCTCGACCTTCGGGATCGTCACGATCGATGGCGAGGAGTGGTACGAGCTGTTCGGCGCGCTCTCGGCTTTGTCCAGCGAGCATGCGATGCTCGAAGAGATCGCCGTCCTCGCCGAGAACGCCGTGGACGCAGCCGACATGATCCATGACTGGAGAAACGGGGAGTTCGGACAATGAGCGTCTGGGGTAAACTGTTCACCGCCATGCGCGGCGGCGCCAACGAAGCGGCGGAATCAGTTGCGGACAAGCAGGCACTGCGCATCCTCGATCAGGAGATCCGCGACGCCGAGGCATCCCTGCGCAAGGCGCGCTCGGACCTTGCGGGCATCATGGCCTCCAACAAGCGGATGGCGCGCCAGATCGAGGACGCACGCCAGAAGGAAGCGCGCGATACCGAGAGCGCACGGGCGGCTCTTCAGGCAGGCCGCGAGGATCTCGCACGTGGACTGGCCGATCGTATCGCGACCACACGGCAGGAGGTCCATCGCGATCAGGGGGAACTGGAGCGCATGCAGGCGAGCCAGACCCAGATGACCCGCGCGATCCAGGAGACCGAGCATCGGCTGCAGCAGATGCGCCGTGAAGTCGAGAACGTAAAGGCGAACGAATCGCTGATCAAGGCGCAGTCGGCCATCGCCCACTCCCAGTCGGGCGTGAATTCCAAACTCGGCAATGCGATGGATTCGCTCGAGCGGATCCGGCGCAGGCAGGACGAGACGCGCGGGCGGATCGAAGCGGGGGCCGAGCTTGCTGCCCTGGAATCGGGCTCGGATCTAGACAGGCAGCTCGCCGAGGCCGGCATCGGAGGGCGCAGTTCCTCCTCGGCCGACGACGTGCTCGCTCAGATCCGCGGCGACTCGACCCCGGCGCTCGAACAGTCCCGCGATCCGCTGGGGATCGAGCGCAAGTCCAACTGATACCGGCGGCCTCCGGTTTCGACCGGCGGCCATCGGTATGAGCCCCTATGGCGCTCGAACGTCGCGGCGGCCCGATGCATCGGCATCCCGGGCCGCTGCCTTGATTGCGCGAAGTTGGGCGTTCCACGTTCGACGGAGCTCGCGGCACCCGCCCGATACGATGCCCGACCCGCCGTCATCGCGGCGGGCGCTTTTCTCCGAAGATGACGTCCGAGGCCTGTCGGGTCAGGCTGCCTGGGTCCCGACATCGATCTCCTCGTGCTCGCGCCAGGCGTCCGGATTGAACGCCGGAAGCGCATCGAACGCGTTCTTCAGCGCATCCGACCAGCCTTCCGAGACGGTCTTGTAGTAGGGGTCCTCGCCTGTGATGCGCGTGCGCAGACCGGCGCGCAGGCTGTCGCGCTCGTAGATCTGCAGGTCGAGCGGCAGGCCGACCGATAGGTTCGAGCGGAGCGTCGAGTCGAAGGAGACCATCAGCAGCTTCGCGCAGTCCGCCAGGGACATGCTGCGGTCATAGGTCCGGATGATGATCGGTCGGCCGTATTTGTGTTCACCGATCTGAAAGAACGGATTGTCCTCACCCGCTTCGACGAAATTGCCCTCGGCATAGATGTTGAAGAGGCGAGGCGGCATGCCCTTGATCTGGCCGCCGAAAATGAACGAGCCGGAAAACATCGGGGACGAGCATTGCGGGCCGGATGACCCGGTGATGACCTCGCGCAATGTCTCGCCGATCAGTTTCGCCGTCTGGAACATCGTCGGCTGGGTCAGGATCGCGGGCTGGCGTTCGGACGGGGCGACCATACGCTCGTCCAGCAGCGACACCGCCGACTGGGTGGTCGCCAGGTTTCCGGCCGAGAGCAGGCAGAGAAAGCGCTCTCCCGGCACCTCCCACGTCTTCATCTTGAGGACGGTGGAAATATTGTCGATGCCCGCATTCGTCCTGGTATCGGACATGAATACGAGACCGGCATCCACGAGCAGGCCGACACAATAGGTCATGGGACGATTCCCGACGAAGAACACGTTTCGCAAAACTGGCTGAACAATCTTACGCCAGCCCTTCGCTGCGCATCCATTGTTGCGAAGCAACGCATGTCGATTTTCGACTGTGTCGGATCTGCACGATCTAAGCTGTCAACCGGACTGGGTCTGCATGGAACCGGCGTCCGTCGTCTGCTGCTGGGTCTGGGATTGGGTTTCGCTCTGGTTGGCCGGCAGAAGGTCGGGATAGAACCGGTAGTGTTTCGCGATTTCGCCGGCGACATTGTTGTTTTCGATGATGAACGATTCGAGGAACTCGTGCAGCCCGTTGTCGAGCACCTGGCGAACGGTGACGTTCGACAGACGATCGTGGATCTGTGTGATCCGCTGAACGCAGGGGTTTCGGGTCTCGACGTCCTGGTCCAGATAGGACATCGCTTCGCGCATCATGTTGTAGCAGTGGCCGAGCGAGCGCGGCATGCGCTTGTTGAGCATCAAGAAATCGATGATGTCCGGCCCGTTGTAGTTCGCATCGTACTCCCAGGCATAGGAGCGGTGGGCGGAGACCGAACGCAGGATCGACACCCACTGGAAGTTGTCGAGGGCCGAGCCCACCGACGAATGCTCGGGCAGAAGCAGCCAGTATTTCACGTCGAGAATGCGCGCCGTATTGTCGGCCCGTTCGAGATAGGCACCCAGCCGGCAGAAATCGAAGATCTCGTTGCGAAGCATGGTCCCGAAGAAAGTGCCGCGGATATAGGCGCAGCGCGTCTTCACGAGATCGAGGATCCGCGGCAAGGATCGCGAGGTGACGGGTGAGACGAGTGCGGCCTTGATCGTCATGTAGGAGTCGTTGACCGCCTCCCAGACCTCGCGGGTGAGGGCGGTTCGCACCATCCGTCCGTTCATCCGGGCCGTATCGATGGACGAGCGGATGGAAGACGGATTGTCCTGATCGCGGATCATGAAGTCGATGACTTTGGCTTCGTCGATCTCGCCGTATTTCTCGCGGTAGATATCGGCGACGCCGGAAGCGACGAGGATCGATTCCCATTCGTCCGTTTCGGCCGCGAGATTGGTCATCGAAATCCGCGTTCCGGCATCGACCAGCCGGGCCATGTTCTCGGCCCGCTCGATATAGCGGAACATCCAGAAGAGTCCGTTCGCGGTCCGTCCGAGGAGTGCCATCGCCATCTGTCCTTTCGTCGTTCCGAACCACGGATCGGGCCCGGTCCTGTCCAACAAGTGTCTGCCTGAGAGAGACAATCAGTCCTTGAGGACCCAGGTATCCTTCGTTCCGCCGCCCTGGCTCGAATTGACCACGAGCGACCCCTCCTTGAGCGCGACACGGGTCAGCCCGCCCGGGATGATCTGGACCTTGTCCGAGACCAGCACGAAAGGTCGCAGATCCACGTGCCGCGGCGAAAGCGCCCCGTCGGCGAGGATCGGGACGGTGGAGAGCGCGAGGGTCGGCTGCGCGATGTAGTTTTGAGGATCGTTCCGCAGCTTCGCGGCGAACTCCTCGCGTTCCGCTTTCGTCGAGGTCGGGCCGACGAGCATGCCGTATCCGCCCGACCCGTGGACTTCCTTCACCACGAGGTCCGCGAGATTGTCGAGGACGTATTTGAGGCTGTCTTCCTCGGCACATCGCCAGGTCGGCACGTTTTCGAGGAGGGCCGGTTTGCCGGTGAAGAACTCCACGATTTCCGGCATGTAGGAATAGATCGCCTTGTCGTCCGAGATCCCGGTTCCCGGCGCATTGGCGATGGTGACGGCCCCGCGCTTGTAGGCGTCCATGATGCCGGGAATGCCCAGCATCGATTCCGGATTGAACGCACGGGGATCCAGAAACGCGTCGTCGATGCGCCTGTAGATCACGTCGATCGGCACATAGCCTTCCGTGGTCCGCATCTGGATGCGCCCGTCGATCTCGGCGACGTCCGAACCCTCGATCAGCTCGACGCCCATCTGGTCCGCGAGGAAGGAATGCTCGAAATAGGCGGAGTTGAAGATGCCGGGCGTCAGAACCGCGACGCGCGGTTTGCCGTTGCAGGCAGGCGGCGCCACGGCTTCGAGGGAACGGCGCAGATGCTGGGGATAGGTCTCGACCGGCCTCACCCGGTTCTGCGCGAACAGCTCCGGGAACATCTGCATCATCGTTTCACGGTTCTCGATCATGTAGGACACGCCGGACGGCGTGCGGGCATTGTCCTCGAGAACGTAGAACTGGTCTTCGCCGGTCCGCACGATGTCGGTGCCGATGATGTGGGTGTAGACATTGCCCGGCGGCGTGAAGCCGACCATCTGAGGAAGAAACGCTTCGTTGTTCTTCAGAAGCCGTTCGGGGAGGATTCCGGCCTTCACGACCTCCTGATCGTGGTAGATGTCGTGCAGGAAGAGGTTGAGGGCTGCGACGCGCTGCTCGATCCCTTCCGCAAGCCGGTCCCATTCGCTCTTTGCGATGATGCGCGGAACCATGTCGAAGGGGATCAGGCGCTCGGCCGCTTCCTGCTGGCCGTAGACGTTGAACGTGATGCCGGTGCGCCTGAAGAAGGCTTCGGCCTCGGATGCCTTTGCGGAAAGCTCCTGAACGTCTTGTTCGCCGAACCACGTGTGAAACCGCTCATAAGGCGGCCGTACTGAATTCTCTGAAAGCAACATTTCGTCGAACGTCGGCACGGCGGGCTCCAAGTCTGGTGTCTGTCACCCGACTATAGAAAGCGCTCCGCGCGACGAACAAGGTCACCATGTGACAGAATCATATCGCGCGGGCTCCTTTTTTGAGCAGCGAGGTCATGCAGGCGACCACTGGACGGCAAGGCCGTGACTCAGTCCTTCAGGGGGTCGTGGCCCCAGTTCATCAGGGAGTAGCGCCAGTCGGTGTCCTCGACATCTCCTTTCGGTTTCTGCGCCTTGTGCCGGTTGATGTAGCCGACGACCTTCGCCATCCAATCCCATTGCGCGTCCGAGAGGTCGTCCTTCTTCGTCCGCTTGATCTCGACGATCTTGCGCCCGCTCTCATGGCCGGTCGACTCGCCCTGGTCGCTATCTCCGACGGACTTCGACTCATCCGTTTCCAGCCACTCTTCCAGTTCCTTCGGGGCCATGTTCACGAGTTCTCGAAACTCGTCCCAAACCTCGTCGCGATCCTTCGCCATCGTTCGATCCTTCCTGTTCGCTCGGAAGTCATGAAACAGGGAACACATCGCGGCGGTTGCAGCCGTCAATGTCGCAGCGCACCGATCGACCGCTTTTTGAGGAGAATTGCCCGGTTCGACCCGTGCTTTCGAAGCGTGTAGTCTTATCTGCGACCCACGAACGAGAATCTCAGCTGCCAAAGGTCACAGCACTTGCTGCAAGCCACTTCCCGGATCGATCCCGCCGATTTCAAGACCGCCATGCGTCGCTTCGCGGCCGGCGTGTGCCTGGCGACGACCGACGGTCCCGCCGGCGCGCGAGGGCTGACGGTCACGTCGAGTTGCTCCGTGTCGGCCGATCCCCCGACACTCCTCGTCTGCCTCAATACCTCCAGTCCCCAGAACCAGCGCTTCGAGGCGAATGGCTGCTTCGCGCTCAACGTTCTCAGCGGCGGCGATGAACAGCTCGCGCGGGCCTTTGCCGGAGAGGGTGGCCTCGACGCCGACCAGCGGTTCGCGCTCGGCGACTGGTCGAAGGCCGAAACAGGCGCCCCGATATTGAGGAGCGCCGCGGTTGCATTCGACTGCCGGCTGATCGACACCAAGATCGTCGCCACCCACCGCATCATCATCGGCGAGGTTCTCGCCATCGCCGCACAGATGGAAGCGTCGTCTTTGGTCTACCTCGACCAGTCATGGCATTCGCTCTAGCCTTTCGTCAGACGAAGGAAATGCGAAGACGACAGGGTCCGAACCGTTGACCAGAGCCCTCCCAGACACGATCGATGCCACGGTTTCGCTTCTCGAGGCGGAGGGCTACGTCGCCGATCGTGCCCTTGCGACCGTGCTTTTCCTGTCCCTGCGCATGAAGCGTCCGATCTTCCTCGAAGGCGAGGCGGGTGTCGGGAAGACAGAGATCGCCAAGGTTTTGGCGAGCGCGCTCGATCGCCCGTTGATCAGGCTGCAATGCTACGAGGGGTTGGATGTCTCTTCCGCTCTCTACGAGTGGAACTACGCGGCTCAGATGATCGAGATTCGTCTTCGCGAAGCCTCGGGCGATACCTCGCGCGATGCGGCCCGATCGGAGATCTTCTCCAACGAGTTCCTGATCCGCCGGCCGATCCTGCAGGCAATGGAAGGCGAGCCCGGGCGGGCTCCGGTTCTTCTCATCGACGAGCTCGACCGGACGGACGAGGCGTTCGAGGCGTTCCTGCTCGAGGTTCTGGCCGATAACCAGGTGACCATTCCGGAACTCGGAACCATAAGGGCGCCTGAGCCGCCGATCGTCGTGATCACCACCAATCGCACCCGTGAGATCCACGATGCGCTGAAACGGCGCTGTCTCTATCACTGGGTGGATTATCCCGAAGCCGATCGGGAACTGGAGATCGTCCGCCGCAAGGCGCCGCGCGCCAATGCGGACCTGTCGCGCGAACTCGTCGCCTTCGTTCAGGAACTGCGGCAGCGGGATCTGTTCAAGGCACCGGGTGTCGCGGAAACGATCGACTGGGCAAACGCCCTGACCGAGCTCGACGCGGTCGCGCTCGACCCGCGCCATGTCTCGGATACCCTTGGTGTCCTCCTGAAATACCAGGACGATATCGAGAAGCTGCAGCAGGGCGAGACGACGAAGATCCTTGATCAGATCAAGCGCGACCTTGAGACCGGCGGCTGAGGAAGAGGATGAACTGCGAGGCGATCAAGAGTGAGGGTCAGGCCCCGCAGGCCGATCCGGACGGACGGCTCGCCGACAACATCGCCTATTTCGCACGCGCCCTTCGCAAGGCCGGCCTGAAGCTCGGCCCGTCGGCAACGCTCGACGCGATCGAAGCGGTAACCGTTTCCGGCTTCTCCTCGCGAGAGGACTTCTATTGGACGCTTCACGCAACGCTCGTGACGCGGCATGAGGACGCCGCCGTCTTCGAGGAAGCCTTCCGTCTCTTCTGGCGCTCGCGCGAACTGATCGAGAAGATGATCGCGATGTTCTCGCCCAAGGCACCGCCGCGTCAATCGGATGCGAAAAAGCCGAAGGCCGGTTCGAAGCGCGCCGCCGACTCGCTGTTCGAAGGCGCCGAGGAAAAGCAGACCCGCCAGGACCGTCCGGAGATCGAGATCGACGCATCGCTCACGGTGTCGGGGAGCGAAGTGCTTCGCGACATGGATTTCGCGCAGATGACGGCGAAGGAACTCGCTGCCGCGCGCAGGGCGATCGGCGATCTGCGCCTGCCGCGCGACGAGATCCGCACCCGGCGCTACAGGAGCGATGCGCGCGGCCGAAGGATCGATGCGAGGCAGACGCTGCACCGGGCCATGCGGACCGGGGGCGATCTCATGCTTCCGCGTTTTCGATCCCCCCGCATCGTCCAGCCGCCATTGGTCGTGATCGCCGACATCTCCGGTTCGATGAGCCAGTACAGCCGCATTTTCCTGCATTTCGTCCATGCGATCATGGAAAAGCGTCGGCATGTTCACGCCTTTCTCTTCGGTACTCGCCTCACCAACGTGACCCGGCAACTGAGGCGGAAGGACCCCGATATCGCCTTCGCCGAGTGCGCCTCTGCGGTCCTGGATTGGTCCGGCGGTACGCGGATCGCCTCGGCCATCCACGATTTCAATCGCGACTGGTCCCGGCGCGTCCTGAACCGGCATGCGACCGTGCTTCTGATCACCGACGGTCTCGAGCGCGACAGCGCCGAGGATCTGGACGCGGAGATGGATCGTCTCCATCTGAGTTGCGGACGGCTCATCTGGCTCAATCCGCTTCTGCGGTTCGAGGGCTTTTCGGCTCGGGCGAAGGGTGTACGGATCATGTTGCGGCATGTGGACGAATTCCGCGCCGCCCATTCGCTCAACGCGATGGCCGACCTGTGCACCGTTCTTTCGCAATCCTCGACCGCTTCCGCCGATCCGAAGCAGTGGCTCCGGGCGATCTGAAGCGGGAGCCCGTGTGAGGGCGGAACTTCGGTTTCAGGAAGACCATTGCGATCAGGGGCGACGAGCGGGTTGGGTCGGACGGACCGGCCGCATCACGGAACAAGAGGCGAGATCTAGATCATGATGACCGATACGAACGGCGCATCGCCGGACGAAGGCTCCGGTTTGGAACTGGACGTGCTTGCGCTTGCCGGACGATGGTCGGCAGGCGGACGCAGACTGGCGCTGGCAACCGTGGTGGAGACCTGGGGCTCGGCGCCCCGTCCCACCGGAAGCCATCTCATCATCGACGACGAAGGCCGCTTCGAGGGATCGGTGTCCGGCGGCTGCGTCGAAGGCGCGGTAATCGCCGAGGCCCTCGACGTCATCGAAACCGGATCGCCGAAAATGCTCGATTTCGGCGTCGCAGACGAAACCGCCTGGCGTGTCGGCCTCTCATGTGGCGGACGGATCCGGGTCTATGTGGAGCCGGTGCTCCGATGAGACGCGATCTGATCGATGCCGTGAACGCCGAGCGCGCGGCTCGCCGGGCCGTCCTGACCGTGACGGATCTTGCGACCGGCAATCAACGGCTCGTGCGCGAAGCCGAGATCGGTCGCGACCCGATTGCCGAACTTCTCGAACGAGCAATCCGGTCTGGCAAGTCCGGGATCGTCGAAGGGCCGGAGGGCGAGAGCTTCGTCAATGTCTATCTCCCGCCGGTGCGGATCGTCCTGATCGGTGCGGTCCACATTTCCCAGGCGCTGGCGCCCATCGCGCGGCTCGCCGGCTACGACGTGGAGATCATCGATCCGCGCACGGCCTTCGCGACGCCGGAGCGTTTTTCAGGCTTCGAACTGCATGCGGAATGGCCCGATGTGGTCCTTAGGACGCGCCCCTTGGACGCCTACACCGCCATCGCTCTGATCACCCACGATCCGAAGATCGACGATGGTCCGCTGATCGAGGCTCTGAAGTCGGGGTGTTTCTATATCGGTGCTCTCGGCAGCCGGAAGACGCATGCGCGCCGGCTCGAACGGCTGAAGGAAGCCGGTATCGCCGATCATCTGACGAGCCGGATCGATGCTCCGATCGGCGCGGATATCGGGGCGGCAAGCCCCGGCGAGATCGCCGTCGCCATCATGGCGTCGATCATCGAAGCATTCCGCAAACGCAAGATGTTTGCCGAACGGCGCGGAGAACAGGCAGGCGAATGAGGTTCGGCGAGGTTGCGATCGAGGACGCCGAGAACGCCGTTCTCGCCCATGCGACGCGGATCGGCGACGTCGACCTCGCAAAGGGCACGCGCCTCTCGCGCATCGACGTCGAAACGCTTCGTGACGCCGGTATCCACGCCGTGGTCGCAGCGCGGCTCGACGCCGGGGATATCGGTGAGGACGAGGCCGCGGCGCGGATCGGCGCAGCGCTCGGTTGCGAACACCTGGAGGTCGGCGAGGCCACAACAGGACGGGTCAATCTCCATGCGCGACGCGCCGGCCTCGTGACGATCGACAGAGCGTCCGTGGACGCTCTGAATGCCGTCGATCCGGCGATCACCCTCGCAACGCTCGCCTCCTTCTCGCCGGTGCGCGAGGGACAGATGGTCGCAACGATCAAGATCATCCCCCTTGCGGTTCCAGGAACATCGGTCGAGCGGGCGCTGGATGTGATCGCCGACCGCGAAACCATCCGCCTTTCGCCGTTTCGGGCCAGATCCGTCTCGCTGATCCAGACCATCCTGCCGAACACGAAGGCGAAGATGCTCGACAAGACCCGCCGGGTCACTGCCGAACGCCTTGCCGTCTCAGGCTCGTGGATCGAGAGCGAGGCGCGCGTCGCTCATCGCTCGGAAGACCTTGCGAAGGCAATAAATGATGCGTCCTCCGCGGACCTCATCATCGTATTCGGTGCCTCGGCGGTCATCGACAGGCGTGACGTCATTCCGGACGCGATCGAGCGCGCGGGCGGCGCGATCTCCTATTTCGGCATGCCCGTCGATCCCGGCAATCTGCTCCTGATGGGGCGGCTCGGAGACGGCGTCGTCATCGGGGCGCCCGGCTGCGCGCGCAGCCCGAAGGAAAACGGGTTCGACTGGGTGCTCGACCGCATGCTGGCCGATCTCGAATTCGGACCCGAGGTGCTCCAGCGTTTCGGCGTCGGCGGACTGCTGGCCGAAATCGAGACCCGGCCGCGGCCGCGTCAGATCAGGGGCAAGCCATCGCGATCTGCGGTCGATATCCTCGTTCTCGCGGCGGGGCGCTCGACGCGCATGGGCGAAAACCACAAACTGTTAATGGAGATATCACCTGGACTGCCGCTCGTCCGACATGCGGTGGATATCGCGATGGGAGCGGACAAGGCGCACGAGGTACGGGTCGTCGTCGGCCATCGCGAAGAGGAGGTGAGAGCGGCGCTCGAAGGGCGCGATCTTACGATTGTATCCAATCGCGATTTCGCGAGTGGATTGTCGACTTCGCTCAGGCGCGGTTTCGAAGAGGCGGGCGATATCGACGGAATTCTCGTCCTTCTCGCCGATCAACCCTTTCTCACATCGCAAGATATCGACCGGATGATCGACGTCTTTCGCGAGAGCGAGGGGAGGGCTGTGGTCGCAGCGTCAGATGGTCACAAGCGCCGGAACCCGGTGATCCTGCCGATGGGTCTGAAAGGCGCGGTCGCCGCCCTGACCGGCGATCTGGGCGCCGCGTCGATCCTCGATGGATCTCGATACCCGATCAAACTCGTCGATATCGGCGATCGCGCAAGCTTCGATGTCGACACACCCGAGCGTTTCGAGGAGGCCAGACACAGGTTTGATAAGGAACGGGGCCGCATATCGGACCCGCCCCAAGGCTGACGGTCGTTCAGCGTGAAAGCCCTGTCGGAGCATGGCGGATCGACCGACCGCGCCATGCACCGGCCTTCGGGCCAGGCGCGGCTTACGGGCGCGCCATCTCGTCGATCAGGGCTTCGAGAGCCTTCTTGCGATCGGTCGCCAGTTTGTTGAACTTGCGGGCCATTCCGATGTCGCGCGGGCTCGGGCCGGTGTCTTCCGAAACGCTGTCGGCGTCGTCGAAGAACCACTGGATTTCACGCCCGAGAATGTGGGCGATCTGGTGAAGGCGACCGGCGGAGACGCGATTGGCGCCCGACTCGTATTTCTGGATCTGCTGCCAGCTGATTCCCAGCTGGATTCCGAGCTTCTCGCGGGAGAGCCCCGACATCAGACGACCAAGCTTGATCTTTGCACCGACGCTCTTGTCGATATCCGAAGCCGCTTTGGTGTCGTACATTCACATTTTCCTTTACTCTGGAGGTCCATTGCGCCGACATTGCATGCAACCGACATTCGAGCGCCAACGGACCTTCTACTCGCTCGCAGATTGTATACTATGATTACGAGATGCCATGAAAATAGTTTCAACTCCACCATCCATAAGCCTGACCCAGCATAATTGAGATGGGAAGTGGAGACCCTTACAATGTCCTGACAGCGAAGACCTTTCGTGACAGGTCGATCCGTCCTCCGAGCGATGCCAAGACATGATTTGTCGTCGATGCGAATCCCGCTTCGAGTGTCATTTCGAACCGGTTAGCCGACAAGCCTGTTCCATACGCCAAAAAGGCCAGATCTCCTTTCACTGAGATCGCCCAACAAGAGATGGGCCATGCTACATCAGGCTGGCCATTAATATAAGTATATAATACGATTTACGGTCTGAAAAGCGCAACGGAGTTCGATCGTATTTTCACGTTTTCGCGCGCTCGATGTGCGGCTCAGCGGCCGGGTTTTGCAAAAAGGACACAATGGGCCGACGTCGCGAGCTGGTTTGTCGCAGCTTTCGCAGGAGTTCTGCCGATGTCCGCGATAATTGGCCTGCTCAGACCGCAACACCCGACGAGACGAGGAAAACCGGGGCGAAAGGCTCATCTAGCCGGATCGAGAAAGCGTGTTTTCGCAACGGTCGGACAGGGACGATCGAAGCTTGGTTCGAATCGCGCGGGACTTTCTGCGCCACCGATTGCATTCGGTCGTCGTTCGTTCCGATCGGACGAAACCGTTGAACCGCTTAACCCCTTGTAATCTGGAGCGGGCGATGGGGATCGAACCCACGACATCAAGCTTGGGAAGCTTGCGTTCTACCGCTGAACTACGCCCGCAACGCACGAAGCATCCTCTTTTGCCGGGGCGGCGTCAAGCCGAATAAGACGCTGACATCGGCCCTTCCTTTCCCTATGAGGTGGGCATCGAAAGGCGGCCAGGGACGAAACCATGCTCGACACGGCGAGGACCAGCGCGAACGACGCGAGCGAGAGCGAGAGCGGCGATGCCGCAGGCTCCGTCGCACCTGTTCATCCGCTTTACGTCGACGCTCCCGAGAGTGTCTCCTTCAAGAAGCTGCGCAAACGGCTGGTTCGCGAGGTTCGCGAGACGATCTCGGCCCACGCCATGGCGAAGCCTGGCTCTCGCTGGCTCGTGGGCATTTCCGGGGGCAAGGATTCCTACGGCCTTCTCGCCATCCTGCTCGATCTGAAATGGCGTGGCCTCCTGCCGGTGGATCTTCTGGCCTGCAATCTCGACCAGGGTCAGCCGAACTTCCCGAAGCACGTCCTGCCAGAATGGCTGGCGCGCTACGGGATCGCGCACCGGATAGAATACCGCGACACCTACTCCGTCGTCACCGAGAAGGTCGCCGAGAATTCGACCTATTGTGCACTCTGTTCGCGGCTTCGGCGCGGCAATCTCTACCGGATCGCCCGCGAGGAGGGATGCGAGGCGCTCGTTCTCGGACATCACCGGGACGATTGCCTCGAAACCTTCTTCATGAACCTGCTTCACGCCGGCCGGCTCTCCGCCATGCCGGCAAAGCTCCTGAACGACGAGGGCGATCTCTTCGTCTTCCGGCCGCTCATCAATTCGGCGGAGGAGGATCTGGCTCGCTTTGCCGAGGCCATGCGTTTCCCGATCATTCCCTGCGATCTCTGCGGCAGCCAGGACGGGCTGCAACGCAATCTCACCAAGACGATGCTGAGCGATCTCGAAACACGCTATCCGGGTCGAAAAGCGGTGATGATGAAGGCGCTCGCCAATGTGCGCGCCGGACACCTTCTCGACCCCTCGCTCTTCGATTTCGCGGGACTGACATCAAAGACCACCCAACAGGAAGAGGACTGACATTCCGTGGCTGACAATTCCATCGCACTGGACAGGCTGACAGAAATCCTCGTCGAGGCCGGCATTCAGAAGGTCATGCCTTCGTTCCGCAACCTCGAAGACGGCGATGTGCGCCAGAAGACTTCGGCCATCGATCTCGTGACCAAAGCCGATGAGGAGGCCGAGCGGTTCATACAGGCGCAGATCGAGAAGGAGGCGGCGTATGCGCTCTTCGTCGGCGAAGAGGTCTGCGAGAAGAATCGCGGTCTCCTCGACAAGATCGCCGATGCCGATCTCGCCGTCATCGTCGACCCGATCGACGGAACCGCGAACTTTGCTGCGGGTGTCCCCCTGTTCAGCATCATGGCGGCCGTCACGCGCAAGGGGGAAACCATCTGCGCAGCGATCCACGATCCGATCAGCGGCGACACGATCCGTGCCGAGAAGGGCGCGGGCGCGGAGTGGCTGATGGGGAACGGAGAGAGCCGCCGCGCGAAGGTGGCCTGGCCGGTGCCTCTCGAGGAAGCCGTCGGCATCGTCTCGACCACCCATTTCGAACCGAAGCAGCGCACGGCGCTTCTGAGGCGGCTCGATCAGCTGAAGGTGGTCTCGAACTACCGCAATGCCGGCACCGAATATCGCATGCTCGCCACCGGCGCTGCGCATGTCACCGCCTATGCGAAGGTCATGCCCTGGGATCATGCGCCGGGGGCTTTGATCGTGACGGAGGCTGGAGGCCGCGTTGCCTTCTCCGACGGTGAGACCTATCGACCCTCGCGCCGCCACGGAACGCTGATCGGCGCGTGCAGCGAACGAACCTTCCAGTCGGCGACGTCCAAGCTCTTCGGGGTACAGAAGGACGACCACTGAGCCAATCGTGACGGGGTAGGGGATCGTACCTGCCCCCTTGCGGACGCACCCAGCTCGAAGCGGTTTCGACCTTGGATCCAGGCCGCATCGGCCATCCGCATTCCTGTGAATGAACAGTGGTCCCGACGATCCTGCGGTTCGAAACGAAAAAGGCGCTGGCCGTCGACCGACCAGCGCCTCCTCGAATTTCAACGACAGTCCTGACTAGCCTGCGGCACGCATCGGCTTGTCGTGGATTTCGATCATATCCTCGCGGAACCGATCCAGCATCTGCGTCGGAATGCGCTTATATCCCATGCGCCGCGCCTGCGTGACCGCACGCGCAAAGACCTCGGACTTGTCGTCGGCGCGAATGACACGCCCGCAGCCGGGGATGATCCCGGCACAGTTCAGTTCATACATCGTACGCCTCCCATAACGTCTTTTATGCGAGGTATAATGCCCGAAACCGCATTCGGTTCGAATGACTTATCATCACGTTCGCGTTTTAGGGCCACTTCACCACGGGCGGCATGGAGGAGAGGATCGAATTCACGTTCCCGCCGGTCTTCAGCCCGAACAAGGTGCCCCGATCGTAGAGCAGATTATACTCGACATATCGCCCGCGCTTGATCAGCTGCTCTTCCCGATCAGCCTCGGTGAACGGAAGATCGACGTTCTGCTTCACGATATGCGGATAGACGACGATGAACGCCTTACCGACATCCCGCGTAAAGGCGAAGTCGGCATCCCATCCCCCGAGGGCGTCGGACGAGTGGAGATAATCGTAGAAGATTCCGCCCACGCCGCGTGTCTCCTGGCGGTGCGGAAGATAGAAATACTCGTCGCACCAGGCCTTGTAGCGCTCGTAGTCGGCAACGCCGTTGTGCCGGTCACACACGAAGCGGAGCGCCTTGTGGAAGGCGCGCGTATCTGCGTCGTCCTGGGTTCGCCGCCTCTCGAGCGTCGGTGTCAGATCGGCCCCCCCGCCGAACCACTGCCGGGTGGTGACGACCATCCGCGTATTTATGTGAACGGCGGGGACATTGGGGTTGCGAAGATGGGCGATCAGCGAAATGCCTGAGGCCCAGAATGTCGGGTCGTCCTCGGCACCGGGAATGTTCTTTCGGAACTCCTCGGAAAATTCGCCGTGGACGGTGGAGGTATGCACGCCGACCTTTTCGAAGACGCGACCATGCATCATCGACATGACGCCGCCGCCGCCATCGTTGTCGCGGTGCCATTCGGTCCGCTCGAACCGGCCCGGCTCCAACCCGGTCTCCGCACCATGAGCCTGCTCGAGATCCTCGAAGACCGCGCAGATCCGGTCGCGCAGGGCTTCGAACCAGGCACGAGCGGTCGCCTTCTTCGTTTCGATATTCTCCGGCAGGCCTTCGGGCAGGTTCGGCCGTTCCATATCTCTCCCGATCTCCGTTCGGTTCGTAGCCACGCGGGGGGCCGAAGGCTTCGCATATCGCTCGGCGGCACATGCAGAGCCGATGGTCCAAAGTCGATCAGCAAAGACGACGAGTCGCAATCCGGCCTGCGTGCGGCAATCCCTACGCGGTATGGAGGTTAGCTTAGGGTCTGGCAACGAAAACTTCTGCCGGAGCGGGCGGGACGGCCGCCGGCCTCCCTGCCGAAGCGAATTCGCGCGAGCGCTAACGGATTCGCAATCGCGCCGATGGCACGCTAAATTTCATGTGGAAACTTTCGTTCGCCCAGATTGAATTCGCAAGGACACCGCGCGTCATGACGTCCGGCCAGTACGATCCACCGATGAGCGGTCTGCGCCGGCAACTGAAGCGCAACCGCGCCTTGCGCGCCGATAGCTCCGCGTCCTTCGTCCGCGAGACCTTCGTCCTGCCGCGCGAGGAAGCCCACTCCAAGGCGAAGGAGTGGTTCGATCGCTATCCGAAATCGGCCTATTGGACGCAGGTCGAGAGCTGGCGGCTGGTCGAGGGCGGTTCCGTCGAATTCACCATGCGCCGCCTGCCGACCGCGGACTGATCGGTCTTAGACGGGATAGGCAACGCCCGTCATTCGCACAGATTGCTCCCAAAGGCGCGTCGCGAGTTGCGGGTCGCGCGCCCGTGCCGACGACTTCGCGTCCGCTGCCGGACCGGCGGTTTCTCCCCGCTTTCCGGCACCGACGTAATCGCCCCCCGAAATCTGCGGTGCGGTCGAGGCGGCAAGGGTCGGCCACGCTCCCTCCGCCGCCGTGTTGAGAAACAGGCGGCCCGGCAGCATCAGCATCTTCGCCGGGCCGGGCAGGAAGCGCATGAGATTGGTATCGGCCACCCCCGGATGACAGGCCACCGCTATGGTCTGCGCATTGGCCGCTCGCAGTCTGCGATCGAGTTCGAACATGTGCAGGAGATTGGCGAGCTTGCTCATCTGATAGCGCTTCATGCGGCTGTAATGGCGTTTTGCGTCGATATCGTCGAAATCGATCCGTCCGTTTCGGTGGGCGATCGAACTGGTGATGACGACGCGCGAACCCGGTCTGTCGATCAGCTGATCGAGGAGAAGACCGGTCAGGGCGAAGTGCCCTAGGTGATTTACGCCGAACTGAAGTTCGAATCCCTGTTTCGTTCGCTGAAGCGGCGGCACCATGACACCGGCATTGTTGACGAGGACATCGATCGGCTCACCCTTCAGGCGGTCCGCCGCACTGCGCACGGAGGCGAGATCGGCAAGGTCGATGGGCACGAAGTCGAGTTTGGCCCGGGGATGTTCGAGGCGGATCGCGTCCATTGCGCCGGTGGCGTTGGCTTCGGAGCGGCAACCGAGCAGGACACGGGCGCCCCTGCCTGCCAGAACCTTCGATGCCTCGAGCCCGATACCCGAATTGGCGCCGGTGATGAAGACCGTTCGCCCGCTCTGGTCGGGCACGTCGGATGCGGTGAAGTTTGCGATCATCAGGCTTTGTCCTGTCCCCTGGGCGAAAACCTTACCGATCGTTGGTTGCGACGTGAACTGGCCGAAATGAAAAAGTTTGCCGCCTGTCAGGCTATGCGAAGCTGGCGCACCGCCTCGCCGGCGACGAGCGAGACCGATGCCGAGAGATTCATGGATCGGGCACCCGGCTGCATGGGGATCGTCAGTCTCGCATCCGCCGCCTCGTGCACGTGATCGGGAACGCCGGCCGTCTCCCGGCCGAACATCACCACGTCACCGTCTCGGAACGCAAAATCCCACACGACCGCATCCGCCTTCGTCGTGAGAAGCACCAGCCGCCGTCCTTCGGCGATCCGCCAGGACTCGAATGCCTCGAAGTCCGGATGCTTTGTCGTCGTGGCAAGGCTGAGATAGTCCATACCGGCCCGCTTCAGCGCACGATCGGAGAGTTCGAACCCCGTCGGTTCGATGATCTCGATCGTGAGGCCGAGACAGGCGGCGGTCCGCAGGACCGCGCCTGTATTGCCGGCGATATCGGGTTGGAAGAGGGCGATCGAGATCGGCATGAACGCAGTGTCCTGAAGGCGAGAGGCTGGGCCCTGGCCGCCTCCACCCGGACCGGATCGACAGGCGGGTGGGATCGGCTGGCGCGATGCTTATATCAGCGGGAAGCGAGTGCCAAACCGCGCCGTCTCGTTCTCGACATCCATATCCGCGACGATCGAGGCGCTCTTCGAGCGCCGACCGAGCCAGTTTCATTGATGGGCCAGTACCGCATGTTCTCTTTCTTCGAACGGATGGTCGATCCGTTTCCGAATACGCCCGTCGAAGCCCCTCCGACCCACTCGCTTCGGGCATTCCTCTGGCATTTCGCGCGCCCGGCCTGGCCGATGCTCGCCCTCCTGGCGGTCACGACGGGTCTGTTCTCCCTCATCGAAGTCTCGCTGTTCTCCTTTCTCGGCGATATCGTCGACTGGTTCGCCGATACCGATCCCTCGACCTTTCTCGCCGAGCGTGGATGGCAGCTTCTCGCCCTGTCGGGCCTCATCCTCTTCGTCATGCCGGCGCTCATCCTCGCCGACGGCCTCATCGGATTCCAGGCGATCTTCGGCAATCTGCCGATGCGCTTCCGCTATTCGATGCATCGCTGGTTCCTTGGGCACTCGTTGAGTTTCTTCCAGGACGAATTCGCCGGCCGGGTCTCCCAGAAGCTGATGCAGACCGCCCTCGCGGTGCGCGAGGTGATCACGAAATCCATCGAGGTCTTTTTCTATGTCGCGATCTACTTCACCGGCATCGTCTTCGTGGTGGCCGCATCGGACTGGCGGCTGGCTCTGCCTTTCATCGGCTGGCTCGCGATCTATGCCGTGATCCTGCGCATCTTCGTTCCGCGTCTCGATCGCGTATCGCAGGAGCAGGCCGATGCCCGCGCCGAGATGACCGGGCGGATCGTCGATGCCTATTCCAACATCCAGACGGTCAAGCTCTTCGCTCATACCCGTCGCGAGGCCGACTATGCCCGAAACTCGATGCGGATCTTCCTGCGGCCCGTCTACGGACAGGCCCGGCTGATCACGCTGTTCGTCACCTCGCTCCAGACGATCAACTCGCTTCTGCTCTTCTCGGTCGGAGCGATGGGGATCTGGCTCTGGACGGGCGAGCTCGTCACGGCCGGCGCCATCGCCGCAGCCCTGGGGCTCGTCCTTCGCATCCACGGCATGAGCCAATGGATCATGTGGGAGGTGTCTGCCCTCTTCGAGAACATCGGCACGATTCGCGACGGCATGGCGACCCTGAAGCTTCCTCACCAGATCGTCGACAAGAGCGAACCCGCGCCCCTGCCTGTCGCGCAGGGACGTATTCACTTCGACAACGTCACGTTCCACTACGGGAAGGAGGGCGGCGTTCTGGAGAACTTCTCACTCGATATCCGTTCCGGAGAGAAGGTCGGCCTCATCGGCCGCTCGGGCGCCGGAAAGTCGACCATCCTCAATCTTCTTCTGCGCTTCCATGACGTCGAGAAGGGAGCCATCGCGATCGACGATGTCGAGATCGGCAGGGCATCGCAGGAGAGTCTGCGCGAGAAGATCGGCATGGTGACGCAGGATACCTCGCTTCTCCATCGCTCCATTCGCGAGAACATCCTCTATGGACGCCCGTCAGCGACCGACGAGGAGATCTGGGCCGCCGTTCGAGCGGCGAAGGCCGACGACTTCATTGCCGAACTCGTGGACCATATGGGTCGCCGTGGGCTCGATGCGGAAGTCGGCGAGCGCGGCGTCAAATTGTCCGGCGGCCAGCGCCAACGCATTGCGATCGCTCGGGTCATCCTGAAAAACGCGCCCATTCTGCTTCTCGACGAGGCGACGAGCGCGCTGGACTCGGAAGTGGAAGCCGCCATCTCCGACAGCCTGTACCGACTGATGGAGAACAAGACCGTCATCGCCGTCGCTCATCGCCTTTCGACCATCGCGGCCCTCGATCGGCTTATCGTGCTCGACCAGGGGCGGATCGTGGAGGAGGGGACGCATCACGAACTGATCGAGGCCGGCGGTCTCTATGCCCAGCTCTGGCAGCGGCAGATCGGCGGGTTCCTGCTCGGGTCCGACCCCGTCGATGCATCGGCGCAGGACGATCGCACTCCAACCCGGACAGAGGCGGCGCAATGATGATGGATGGCTTCCTGAAGCGCTTCGAGAACGTCCTCGATCCGTTCGAGGACAAGGGGGAGGCTCGCGACCATGCACGGGTGAACCGTATCGGTCACCTCGAACCGCTTCCCGGCGATGCCAACGCCTTCATCTGGCATTTCGCCAAGCAGGCGAAATGGCCCCTGATCGGCTTGCTGATCACGGGCGGATTGACGGGTCTCATCGAGGCCGTGATGTTCACGGGGGTGGGCTGGCTCGTCGATGCCATGGAGAACTCCGACCCCGCGACATTTCTCGCCGACAATGTCTGGCTCATCACCGCCCTTCTCTTCGTGACGCTGATCGGCCGCGCGCTGGTGCTGTTCGCCGCATCCGTCCTCGAAGAGCAGATGATCGCGCCGAGCTTCTTCAACCGCATCCGCTGGCAGAGCTACAGGCGGATCATCGAGCAGAGCTATACGTTCTTTCAGAACGATTTCGCCGGACGCCTCGCCCAGAAGGTGCAGCAGGCCGGCCAGGCGACGGGCGACTTCGTTACCACGATCCTTCAGACCTTCTGGTCCTTCATCACCTTCGTCGTGCTGACGATCTCCATCCTCGGAGCGATCGACTGGCGGATGTCCGTCGTGCTGGCCGTCTGGTCGCTCGGCTATGTCTGGATGATCCGAAATCTCCTGCCGCAGATCCGTACGCTCGGTCGCGAGCGCGCGAACGCGAACTCCGTCTGGACGGGCCGTGTGGTCGACAGCTTCACCAACATCCTTTCGGTCAAGCTGTTCGATTCGACCCGGGCCGAAGACGCCTTCGTGAAGGAAGGCTTCTCCCGCTATGTCGAGGCGGTTCGCAGG
Source organism: Fulvimarina endophytica (assembly GCF_003403015.1). Lineage (GTDB taxonomy): Bacteria > Pseudomonadota > Alphaproteobacteria > Rhizobiales > Rhizobiaceae > Fulvimarina > Fulvimarina endophytica. The sequence goes on along the minus strand of NZ_QURL01000001.1, from coordinate 459,850 downwards.
CTGTGCCGGGCCCTCACGACGATCCGCACGGCGATCGCGGTCCTCAACGGGCTCATGATGACCGGGATCGGCTGGGTTGCAATCGTCGGCTGGCAGTCGGGTTCGGTCTCCTCGGGCGGCGTTGCCGCAGCACTCGGCCTCGTCCTGCGCCTCAACCAGATGTCGGGGTGGATGATGTTCAACATCAACGGGCTCGTGCGGAACTACGGCACGATCCAGGACGCCGTCGCGACCATCAGCCCGGTTCCAACACTGACGGATCGACCGGATGCGCGCCCGCTCGAGGTCGTCCGAGGGGAGGTCGCCTTCAGGGACGTGACGTTCCACTACGGAAAGGGCGGGGGGATCATCGACAATTTCTCCCTGACCATTCGTCCGGGCGAGAAGGTCGGCCTCGTCGGCCGTTCTGGCGCCGGCAAGACGACGCTCGTCAATCTCCTCTTGCGTCTCTACGACGTCGAGAAGGGCTCGATCACCATCGACGGGCAGAACATCGCTGACGTCACGCAGGCCTCCCTGCGCGGTGCGATCGGCGTCGTCACTCAGGATACGGCCCTTCTCCACCGCTCGATCCGCGAGAACATCGCATATGGGCGCTCGGATGCAGACGACGATCTCATCTTCGATGCGGCAAGGCGCGCGAACGCGTCTGGCTTCATTCCCGGTCTGCGGGACCCGAAAGGCAATTCGGGATATGCGGCGACCGTCGGAGAGCGAGGCATCAAGCTGTCGGGCGGGCAACGCCAGCGCATCGCCATCGCCCGCGTTCTCCTCAAGGATGCGCCTATTCTTCTTCTCGACGAAGCGACGAGTGCGCTCGATTCCGAGGTGGAGGCCGCGATCCAGGAAAATCTCAACGTCATGATGGAAGGCAAGACGGTGATCGCGATCGCCCATCGCCTCTCGACGATCGCCTCGCTCGACCGCCTGATCGTCCTCGACGAAGGCAGGATCGTCGAGGAAGGGCGCCATGACGAGCTGATCCGCAGGGGCGGCCTCTACGCGCAGCTCTGGGAGCGCCAGTCCGGCGGCTTCCTTGGCGATGGCGAGAGGAACGCGGCCGAGTGAGCGCTCAGGCCGCGCTTGCGAGGAATGCGGCTTCGGCCTGGCGGATCGCCGGCGGCGTTCCGACGGTCAGCCAGAGCCCGCTGAGGCGAACGCCGAAGAGCCGGTTGGCCTCGATCGCGGTGTCGAAGATCGCGTTGAGCGAGAACGGCAGGGCATCCCGGCCCGCGAAGAGTTCCGGTTTGAAGATGCCGGCACCCGCATAGATGAAAGGCGACATGTCGCGCTCTTCGCGGCGCATCAGCTCACCGCTCGCATCCATGACGAAGTCGCCGCGCCCGTCATATCCCGTCGCCTGGGCCATATCCGCGATCAGAAGCGCGACATCCATTCGCTCGGGCCGCCAGAGATCGGACAGGACGTCGAGATTGGCCCTGTAGCTCTCGATCCAGAACGTATCGGAGTTCAGGACGTAGAACGGCTCGTTACCCAGATGGGGCAGCGCCCGCACGATCCCGCCACCCGAATCCAGCAGCTGATCGCTCTCATCCGAGATGACGATCTCCACATCCTGGCGCTTGCGAAGATGGGCGCGCATGAGATCCGGCAGGTAGTGGACGTTCACGACGATCCGCTCCACACCGGCCTTGACCAGGGCGTCGATGCCGTAGTCGATGAGCGCCTTGCCGCGCACCTCGACGAGAGGTTTGGGGACCGTGGAGGTGATGGGGCGGAGGCGCTTGCCGAGACCTGCGGACAGCATCATCGCCGTTTTGGGTCGTGGGGAGCGCACGATCGAAGTCGTCATGGGGTCCGGGTCTTGTTTCGGTGATCAGTGCTTCTCGACGATGCCCCAATCGCTGTAGAGCGATTTGACCGGCGCAAGCGTCGGGTGGTCGAGCGACCGTCTGAGATATTCGATTATGCGGGGTATGTGACGCTTGTATTGCGGTTTCCCGTCGCGATTGGCAAGGCGCACGAAAATCCCGAGGATCTTCGTCGCACGCTGCGCCGCCATCACCGCATAGTCGCGCTCGAAATAGAAGGGCTTGAACTCGGGATCGGACTTGCGGCGCGACGCGATATAGGCCGCGACGAGGGAAGCCTCGAGCTCGGCGGGGATCGTCACCCGTGCATCCTGGGCAAGTGACGCGACGTCGTAGGCCGTAGGCCCGATCATCGCATCCTGGAAGTCGATGATCCCGATGCGCGAGATGCCGATCGCATCCGGTTGCCAGATGATGTTGGGTGAATGGAAGTCACGCAGGACCAGCGTGCGCTCGGCCGTCTCGATCTCGTCGAATGCCATGTTCCAGGCTTCGCGGAAGAGGGCGAGTTCTTCGACGTCGACCGCGCGGCCGAGCGTATCGGATACGAACCAGTCCGGCAGGAGCTCCGCCTCGATCATCATCGCGCGGCGATCATAGGCGGAGACATGATGGATCCTGCCTTCGCCGACGGGCAATCCGCTCGCCCAATCCATCCGGTGAAGCTTCGACAGGCAATCGATCGCCGCATGATAGCGTTCGGGGTCGGGATCGCCGTCTCTCTTCAGGATCGTGGCACCGCCGAGATTGGTGATAAGAAGAAGCCCTTCCTCCAGATCGCTCGCGACGATCCGCGGTGCCGTAAATCCGGCGGTCGCGAGAGCGGAGGAGATGGCAACGAACGGGCCGACATCCTCGGCGAGATGAACGAGCTGGCTATAGGGCAGGCCGTCCCTGATCGGCGGGCCGTCGGGCTGGCGCGGAGAGTCCATCAGAATCAGCGTACCGGCGGGACCGCTCACGGTCTCATAGCGGCGGCTCGATGCATCGCCGTTCAGGTGTCGGCGCTCACTTTCAGCCAAGCCCGATCTCGCGAGAAACGCACGGATCGAACGGGTACGGGACAGCCTCCGCACGGCCGAACCTCTCGCGGCGATCGCCGCGCACCGTCCGCCGTTCTCGCTCATCCGAAGTTCGATCACGATATCGGCTCGGGCGAGGACCGAGGGGACGCGCTGGGGCCATTCGACGATCGCCGCACCCTCTTCGAGAGCGTCGTCGAAACCGAGTTCGCCGATCTCGTTCTCGTCGCCGAGGCGGTAGAGATCGAAATGGCTGACGGGAACGCGGCCACCATAGGCCTGCACGAGCGTGAAGGTGGGGGAGGGAACATCGAGCCCGTCGTCGCCCGCAACGGCCCTGATCATGGCGCGGGCGAGGGTGCTCTTACCAGCGCCGAGATCGCCGAGAAGCATCACGGCGTCGCCCTTCGCCAGGACCAGGCTCAGATCCCGTCCGAGACGTTCGGTGGCCGCGCTGTCCATCAATTCGATGATCTCGATCACCGTCAAGTCGGGCGTCGTCATCGCCATGTTCATGCCTGTCTGCCTGTGGGACTGCGGGTCATCCGCGCGGCGGATCGACGATCGGGGATGCGGTTCATTCGGCGGCATCGCGATAGATCGGGGACCGCGGCCCGCCTTTCCGGCCGAGTTCCCCGGAACGGTCGCGGGCGGGACGATCGGGGTCGGGCGCCGGCTGGCGGGCGGGGAGGGAGCAGACCACCCGGGTGCCGCCACCATCCCTGTTCTCGATATGAACATCCCCGCCATGCAGTTCCACGAGGCTCTTGACGATCGAGAGGCCGAGGCCCGGACCGGAGGCGCGCCCACCTTCCGCATTGGTCTCGAACCGGTCGAAGATCCTCTCGACCCGATCGGACTCAATGCCCGGCCCGTGGTCGCCGACCGAGAAACAGATGGTTGAGCCGTCGTCGCTCTTCCAGGCGTCGAGTTCGATCCGCGATCCGCTTGGTGCGAAGTTGGCGGCATTGGACAGGAGATTGTAGAGGATCTGGGTCAGGCGCTGCCCATCGGCCTCGAAAACGCCGCCGCTGCGCGAAAGATCGATATCGAGCGTGATGCCATGCTCGCTCAGGCGCTCCTGAACGCCTTCGACGGCACTGTCGACGCGTGCGGCGATATCCACGAGAGAGACGTCGAGCTCCATGATGTTGGCGTCGATCGTCGCGAGATCGAGGGTGTCGTTGACGAGGGCCATGAGGGTCCGCGTCGACGAATTGATATGTTCGAGATACTCGCTCTGCCGCTCGTTCAGGGTTCCGAGTTCCGGCTCGCCGAGGAGCTGCGTAAAGCCGATGACCGTCGTGAGCGGCGAGCGCAGTTCGTAGCTCATGAAGGAGACAAATTCGTGCTTGAGGCGAGCGGCTTCCTCGAGCGCGTCGTTCGTTTCGCGCAGCATGCGCTCCACCGCCCGGGCATCCGAGACGTCCGAGAATGTCAGCATGGTCTGGCCATTGGGGAGCGGCACGGCCTTGAAGGCGAGGATCATGCCGGTCGACAGCCGGATCTCGCCTCCGTCGGTCTTCCGGCCCATTTCGTCGATCGACGTCACGAAGACGTTCAGTCCTGCCCAGCCCTCGCCGGTTTCCGGCCCTTCGACGATCTTCACCTCGGCCATGTCACCGAACGTCTTCAGGCGCGGCTTCGTATCGAGGAAGGTGTCGGAGAGCCCGAACATCTCGCCGAAGACCGGGTTGGACAACCGAAGCCGCCCGTCGCTGCCGAACACCGCGACACCTTCGCCGAGATAGTCGAGCGTCTCGCGTTGAAGCTGGGCGACCGTCTTGACCTCCATCTCCAGCTTGAGCCGCTCGGAAATGTCCTCGAACACGAACGTGGCGCCGCCCTGCGGATGCGGTGTCGCGACGACGCGAAGCGTCCGGCCGCCTTTCAGATACCACATCGTTTCCGTGGGTCCCGCCGCGCTGTAAGGCGCCAGATCCTCGCCGCGTTTCTGGCTCGGGAAGGCCGTCTCCGTCGGCAGGGTGCCGGCACTACGCAGATGGTCGAGGAAGGCGACGTGATCGGGATCGGAGCGCAGGAAATCGTCGTCCAGCGCGAACAGCGTCTTGAAGGCCGCGTTGTGATAGGCGAGCCGCGTGTCGGGGTCGAAACGGGCGACCGCGGTCGCCAGCCTGTCGAGCGTTTCCGACTGGCTTTCGATCGTTTGGCGCAGTTCGCGGCGAATGCTTTCGGCTTCCGAAATGTCGATCGCGATGCCTGCGGTTCCCAATGGTCCCGCAAGCTCCGTGACTTGAAAGATATGCCGTTCGGAATTGACCACCGTCGAAAGCTTGCCCCGGAAGACCCTGTCCTCGGCGATCGTGCTCGCGACCGACTGGCGGTCCGCCATCGTGAGAAACTCGGTTCCGCTTTCGATCGTCTCTTCCGGCGTTCCGCCCTCGACCGCCTGCGAATAGGCGCGGTTGACCCAGTAGAGACGGCCGTTGGTGTCGCGCAGCCAGGCCGGGATCGGCGCAGAGTCGAGAAGCGCCTGCATCGTATCGACCGTCCCGAGGGCTTCGGAGAGATCCTGATCGGCCCGCTCGAGCTTGGCACGCAGACCGCCGAGACGGGTGAACCGAACCAGCGCAAGATCGCCATGGGTGTGGCCATCGACCTCGATCAACTCGTTCGAGGGGGTTTCCAGGAGGAGGACGAACGGCGTCGCGCGATCGATCAGCTGCTCGATCTGAACCGCGAGTTGACCTGCGACATCGGCAGGAAGCCAAGCCGCGAAGTCGGCGAAACGATCCTTGGACTGGGGCGCCCCGCATTCACGCGGCAGGTCTCCGTACATCGCCGGGGCCCGGTGGCCTCGATAGGCGAGGAGCCTGCGATCGCTTGCCGTCAGAAGCGTTCTCAGCTCGTTCGCCTCGAGCCGGCTTTCCTTCAGGTCGTCGATGAGGCGATCGTTCTCGCGCGTCAATCGCGCACGGTACTGCATCAGATAGACGGCGCAGACCATGGCCGTTCCCATGGCGATGGCGACGAGAGCCATCACCGTCATCGAATAGGAGCCCTCGAACAGTCCGGTCTGAGCGTATGCGGGAGCCGGCAGCGTCGCGGCGACGATCAGGCAGGCGGACGCCTTTCCGCGACCTCCAAGGCCGATGCGCAGGAACCGAGCATCATCGAAAAGGTTTGTGAGTGCGGCACCACGATACCGGCCAACCTGCCGTAGTCCGTGCATGGTTCTGCACAGAGTCCGCCGCTCCTCGTTCATCGCTTCGATCCCCGTGTCCGCCGCTGAAATCAATTTAAAAAGCATGAACGCATCACACTCACGGCCGTCGTCCGCCACTCCGTCCGCCATGATTGCGACATAATAGTCATCACCGGAATCGGTGCAATTGCCCGATCATCACCAACACGAAAAGAAAAAGCCGCCGAAGCAATTGACTTCGGCGGCCTTGTCGATCCGACCCTCTCGGGCGTTCGATTTCTAGTAGCGATAGTGCTCAGGCTTGAACGGGCCTTGCTGGGAAACACCGATATAGTCGGCTTGCGCTTCACTCAGCTCGCTCAACTTTGCGCCGAGCTTGTTCAGATGCAAACGTGCAACTTTCTCATCCAAATGCTTCGGAAGCACGTAAACCTGGTTCTCGTATTGTCCGGTGTTCTTGAACAGCTCGATCTGGGCGAGGGTCTGGTTCGTGAACGAAGCCGACATCACGAAGCTCGGATGACCGGTCGCATTGCCGAGATTGAGCAGACGGCCCTCTGACAGGAGAATCATGCGCTTTCCGTCGGCGAACTGGATCATGTCCACCTGCGGCTTGATGTTCGTCCATTTCTGGTTGCGAAGTGCGCTGACCTGAATCTCGTTGTCGAAATGGCCGATATTGCCGACGATCGCCATGTCCTTGAACGAGCGCATGTGCTCGATGGTCACGACGTCCTTGTTACCGGTCGTCGTGATGACGATGTCGGCGGTCGGGCCGGCTTCCTCGAGCGTGACGACCTCAAAGCCGTCCATCGCCGCCTGCAGCGCGCAGATCGGATCGACCTCGGTCACCTTCACGCGGGCGCCTGCGCCCTGCAGCGAGAGCGCCGATCCCTTGCCGACATCGCCGTAGCCGCAAACGACAGCGACCTTGCCGGCCATCATCACGTCGGTTCCGCGACGGATGCCGTCGACGAGGCTCTCCTTGCAGCCGTACTTGTTGTCGAACTTGGACTTCGTCACGGAGTCGTTGACGTTGATGGCGGGGAAGGGGAGGAGACCCTTCTTCTGAAGCTGGTAGAGACGATTGACGCCAGTCGTCGTCTCTTCCGTCACACCCTTGATCGCGTCGCGCTGCTTCGTGAAGAAGCCCGGCGTCTCGGCCATCCGCTTCTTGATCTGAGCGAAGAGAACTTCCTCTTCCTCGCTGCCCGGGTTGGACAGGACGTCCTCTCCGGCTTCGGCGCGGGCACCGAGCAGGATGTACATCGTGGCGTCGCCGCCATCGTCGAGGATCATGTTGGACGGCTGGCCGTCCGGCCACTGGAAGATCTTGTCGGTGTAGGACCAGTAGTCCTCCAGCGTCTCACCCTTGATCGCGAAGACGGGAATGCCGCGCTCGGCGATCGCCGCGGCGGCGTGGTCCTGGGTCGAAAAGATGTTGCAGGAGGCCCAGCGAAGATCGGCGCCGAGTTCGGCGAGGGTCTCGATGAGGACGGCCGTCTGGATCGTCATGTGCAGCGAGCCGGTAATGCGCGCCCCCTTCAGGGGCTTGTCCGCACCGAACTCCTCCCGGCAGGCCATCAGGCCGGGCATCTCGGTTTCCGCGATCTCGATTTCCTTGCGCCCGTATCCGGCGAGCGAAATATCGGCGACGACGTAGTCGTTTTGGTCAGCCATGAGAGGTCCTTCCGTCCAATGATCGGTTGCGCGATCGCGATGCGCGACGGCGTTGGAGGGATCTCTAACAGGCCGTCACCACGACCTCAAGATGGATATAAACAAATCTTTATGTCTTGATACCGCTCTGCGGATCAGTGATCGAAGTCGAGGGTCACTAAGTCAGCGTTCCTTGCGCCGGTGGGCGAGCTGCAGGAATTGCGCCCCTGACCGTCAGTCCTCCTCGCCGAACCGGTTGTCGACGAGTTCCTTGAGGGCCGCAAGCACCGCGACGGCGTCCGGTCCGGTCGCGGAGACGTGGATATCGGAGGACTTCGTCGCCGCCAGCATCATCAGTCCCATGATCGACAGACCGCCCACCGACATGCCGTCGCGCTTGACGGTCACCTCCGCATCGTACTGGTCCACCGTCTGCACGAAACGGGCAGACGCGCGTGCGTGGAGGCCTCTCCGATTGCAGATGGTCAGCACACGCTCGGCGCCTTGGGACGCCGGAGCGCCTTCGGCGGCCAGATCGCCGGTCCAGCGGACATCCGTATCTTCGCAACTCGGTACTCGTCGCATGTGTCAGGCTCCACTCAAAACACGGCTCGCGATGTTGATGTATTTACGGCCGGCCTCCTGGGCATCGGCCAGCGCGTCGCCGATCGGCTTTTCGCTGCGAACGCTCGCGAGTTTGATCAGCATGGGAAGGTTCACGCCGGCCAGAACATCGACGCGGCTGCCGTCCATCACCGAGATCGCGAGGTTCGACGGCGTTCCGCCGAACATATCGGTCAGGAGGATGACACCCTTTCCGCGCTCGGCGCGACCCACGGCCTCGATGATGTCCGTCCGGCGACGCTCCATGTCGTCCTCCGGTCCGATCGAGATCGTCTCGAGAGCATCCTGCGGCCCGACAACGTGCTCGAGCGCGTTTCTGAACTCTTCCGCGAGTCGCCCATGGGTCACCAGAACGAGGCCGATCATGAGTGCTTTTTGTCCTCGGTCGCGGGAGTCATGTCCACCATACCATCATCTGTTACTATCAAAGCAGAAGCTTCGCTACCAGAATTCATAGTCTGCCACTGTTTGCTGGCGCGAGGGTCGCACGGGGCGAATTGGTTCACGTTTTGCCGTTCATTTGCAAGTCGGCAATCAGCTAACGAACAGATCTTCATGTTCTAAGAGAGACATCACCACATCCGCCCCGAATGCCGGCTCGCGCTGCGCCAGAACGATCCGCCTGACCTGCCGTCCGAGAATTTCCGTCATTCGCTCCGAAGGCTCGGGCATCCTTACGATGACTTGCCTGGGAACGAGATCGACGACGAGAGACAGGTTCGCCCTCGGCACACAACTCTCCTTCACGATCCCGATACCGTAGATTTCCATCATGCCGCTGAGAGCCGGGGGCGCCGACATCACGATAATCTCTTCCTCGATGTGGAGATCGACCCGATCGTCCGCCACGAGGGCGGCGGTGACATTCTGACACGGCGCCCGGCGCAGCAAAGACAGGCACAGGCTCGACTTGCCCGACTGCGACGGCCCGCGGATGAGAATGCCTCGCGAGCCGACGAGCAGGGCCGTTCCGTGGACATTCGCCTGCGCCATCGGGTTCGCTCAGGCTCCCGCCGGCAGCGAAACGGTGAAGCGCGCGCCGGCGATCCGGTCGTTCTCCACGATGTTCTCGGCACGGATCGTGCCGGCATGGGCTTCCACGATCTGCCGGCTGATCGACAGGCCGAGCCCGGAATTCTGCCCGAACGCTTCGGCTCCCGGCCGATCGGTATAGAAGCGCTCGAAGATCCGATCGATGTCCTCGACCTGGATGCCGGGCCCGTTATCCTCCACGATGACCAGAAGCCGGTTCGTGCGTCGGCGGATCGTGATCGTGATCCGCCCCCCGTCCTCGGGAACGAAGGATCGGGCATTCTCGATGAGATTGGTGAAGACCTGGCCGAGCCGCAGATCGTGTCCGGTGACGCTCGTTCCGCCTTTGAGATTGGAGGGAACCGGCTGCACCTTCAGATCGATCACCGTTCGTCGATCGGGCGAAACCCGCCCGCGAACGCCCTCGACGACCGATTGCAGAAGCTTTGCGATATCGACGGTCTGAGATTCCTGGCGTGCGAGTTCGGCATCGAGGCGCGAGGCGTCGGCGATATCGGTGATCAGGCGATCGAGACGACGGACGTCGTGCTGGATGATGTCGAGAAGTCGCGCCCTGTTTTCATCGTTCTTGGCAAGCGGCAATGTCTCGACGGCGCTGCGCAGCGAGGTGAGGGGGTTCTTCAATTCGTGGCTGACATCGGCCGCAAAGGACTCGATCGCGTCGATCCGGGCGTAAAGCGCGCGGGTCATGTCTTTCAGGGCGACGGCGAGATTGCCGACCTCGTCGGCGCGGTCGCCGAAATCGGGAATTTCCGCCCGTTCGTTCACGCCTCGGCGCACGCGCACGGCGGCGGCCGAAAGGCGCCTCAGCGGGGTCGCGATGGTCGAGGCGAGAAGGATCGAGAGTGCGATCGTCACGAGAGCGGCGACGGCGAACGTTCTCACGATTGCCGTGCGCTCCGCCTGGACGATCTTGTCGATGTCGCCGCCCTGCGTCGACAGGAGGAGCACGCCGAGAACCGCGCGGAAACGCTGGATCGGGACGGCGACGGAGACGATGAGCTCACCGTTCTCGGTCGCGCGCACGACGGTTGCCGGCCCTCCCGTCAGGGCATTGACGACTTCGGGATAGGTCGTTCCGGATCCGCCGGGCGTCTCCTGATAGACCGGCAACCGATTGCCGGAGAACAGCCGCTCGAACCAGCCGACGATATCGCCGACGATGGTCTGCTCCTCGATTTCGACGGGCGGGAGATCGTAGCGGAGGACCTGGCCCTGCGCGTAGAGATGCCGGGTGTCGAGGATCAGGTTTCCATCGCGGTCGTAGAGGCGTGCTCGGGTCCGCGTGGGTGAGATCAGCCGGCCGAGAAGCGGCGCGATCCGTTCCGGTTCGATCGGAAAATCGAGACTGTCGGCGCCGGTGGAGGAGGGGGTCAGCGTGTCACCCGCCTGCAATTCGAGAAGGCGTTCAGGGTCGAGCGTGATCGAATTTGTGTCGACCGTCGCCGACGATGCGATCGCCGCCGCCATGATCTCGCCCTGGGTGAGAAGGCTTTCGACCCGGGCGTCGATGAGACCTGCGCGAAACTGGTTCAGGTAGAGAATGCCCGAAACCAGAACGATCAGCGCAACGAGATTGAGGAAGACGATACGGCGGGTGAGGGAGGAGAAGACCGTATGGGACAGAAGCCAGCGAAAGCGGAAGATGGTCCGCCTGACCAGTGGAAACCGCCGCAGGCGTCTCCTCCGAGGAAGATCACGTCCGCTGTCGTCTTTAGCGTCGGTTGCCGCAGTCATCGAAGTTCCGTTGTCGCCGCTCGCGACGTGTCATTGAACGGCCGGGCGCGTTAGAGCCACGAAAAAAGCCGGCGCGCGTTGCGCCCATGTAGGCCATTCTAACCGATCGCGGCACCGGCGTCAGATTACATTTCGCGGAAGCGATAGCCGACGCCGTAGAGCGTCTCGATCATGTCGAAATCGTCGTCGATCGCCTTGAACTTCTTGCGCAGCCGCTTGATGTGGCTGTCGATCGTCCGGTCGTCCACATAGACCTGTTCGTCATAGGCCGCATCCATCAGCGCATCACGCGATTTGACGACGCCCGGCCGCTGAGCGAGGGACTGGAGGATGAGGAACTCGGTGACCGTCAAGGTGACGGGTCCCCCCTTCCATGTGCAGGTGTGCCGCTCCTGATCCATGACGAGCTGACCGCGCTCGAGCGAGGTCTCGGGATTGGTGACATTGCCGGCACGAACCGGGCTCGCCTCGCGGGCCGCGCCCCGGCGAAGGATCGCCTTGACCCTCTCGACCAGCAGGCGCTGCGAGAACGGTTTGCGGATATAGTCGTCGGCGCCCATCTTCAGGCCGAACAACTCGTCGATCTCCTCGTCCTTCGAGGTCAGGAAGATCACCGGGATATCGGACTTCTGGCGCAGGCGCCGCAGCAGTTCCATTCCGTCCATGCGCGGCATCTTGATATCGAAGATCGCGAGATGTGGCGGGCTCGCCTGAAGGCCGTCCAGCGCCGACACCCCGTCCGTATAGGTCTCGACCTTGTACCCCTCGCTCTCGAGCGCGATCGACACCGATGTCAGAATATTGCGGTCGTCATCGACGAGGGCGATGGTCGGCATCGGGGCTGTTCTCCTCTGTGGCGGTGCCGCGAGCATCCGGTCCTCGCCGGACCTCTCTCATCGAGAGGCACCGCGGCATGTCCGGCGACGCCTGCACCCTGTCCCGACCCAGTTGCGCTTTCATCGGCCCGCTTTCAACGTGCATATCTGGAAAGGTACCGGCGATTTTCAATAAGTTCGATCCAACGGGACCATGGTTCGCCGGAAATCGCGGCCGGTTTCGGCGCTCGCGCCTACATGAAAAGAAAAGAACCCAGCCCCTGCCCGGTCGAGGCAAGATCTGGATTCCTTTCGACGGACCGAAACCGATCCAGGCTCATGGAGAGCGAGGTTTGGCAGAGGGGGCAGTCCGGCATATCGGACAAGCTCGGCATCATGCGGGCGATGCCGCCCAAGCCTCACGGAAGCGACCCGCGAGCCCTTGCAGTCAGATGGCTCTCAGAGAATGTCGATCTTCACGTTCGCGGTGCCGGAATTGATCATCCCGATCTTGGCAGCCGCTCCGCGCGACAGATCGATGACGCGGCCGCGGATGTAAGGCCCACGATCGTTGATGCGCACGACCACCGATTTGCCGTTGCTGCGGTTCGTCACCTTCACCTTCGTGCCGAAGGGAAGCGTCTTGTGAGCGGCGGTCATCGCATTCATGTTGAACTTCTCGCCATTGGCCGTGGTGCGGCCATGGAATCGCTTGCCGTAAAAGGAAGCGTGTCCGCCCGAAACCGAAGCGGCCGAAGCGGATTCGGTCATCACGGTCGTCGTGCCTGCCGACGCGAATGTCAGAACGGCGGCGGCAAGAATTGTCTTGGCGGTGATCTTCATACGGTAGTCTCGTCTTTCCCGGCGCGCAGCAATCAGGCGCTCGCGCTATCCCCATTTTTCCCGGCGGTAGAACCCCCATGGCCCCTCGAAGCCGCCGACGAGGGTGCGTATCGACGTGCATCGTGACGAAACCGTGATGGCTTTGCGACACGGAAAAGGTCATTTTGTGCGGTGCGGAACCTTTTCGCACTTGCTTGGAAACGAGCCGGATCGGCTCCATTTGAGCTTATGGAAGTCCGGCGTGGGGGTTGTCGGCAGAGCAAAATCGCCAAGTTCAAGCTTGGACCGATGACGCGAAATCGCGTTTCGGACGAAGATTTTACGGTGCGGACCGAGTGGCGGGGCAGCGAAGCTGATGAGCGGCACGAGCACATGCGGAGACTGGAGACCGGCATGCGAACGGTCCTCCGAACCCTCTCGCCCGAGACCGACCATATGAGCGACCCCGTCACTCGATTGGCGTCTCTCGACGAGCCGTGGACCGAAACGAAGCTTGAGAAGGTTCTGATCGAGGTCGCCGCGAACGATGGGTTCGATCACGCAGCCGCGTTCACGCTTCCCTCGACGGACGAGCAGGGGCTTCACACCCGATATCTCCTCGGAAACTGGTCCGCATCGTTTCAGCGGTCCTACGAGAAGTGCGGGTTGCACAGGCACAAGGTCGTCGTCGCGACGCTCAACACCGATCCGATGCCGTTCGAGTGGGACATCGACACGCTCTACGGCATTTCCGACCCTTCTCCCTCGGAGGGCGCACGCCTCGTGGCAGGAGCGGGATGGTCGGAAGGCGTTCTCCTGCCTGTGCACGGCATGACCGCCATATGCGGTGCACTCAGTCTTGCCGGACCCGGTCCCCTTCCGCCGCAGACGAGGATCCGCCAACTTCAGGCTTTCGCCTTCACCTTCTTCGGCATGCTCGCGGCAGTGCGCTTCGAGGAGAACCGTCGCAACAACCCGCTGACGTCACGCGAACGCGACTCCCTGCGTCTTGCGATGCTCGGCAAGACATCGGCCGAGATCGGACTGATTCTCGGGATCTCGGAATATACCGTCTCCCAATATCTGACCTCGGCGCAGCGAAAGCTCAGCGCCTCGAACCGGACTCATGCGGTCGCGATGGCCGCACAACTCGGCTACCTGTCTTGAACGTCCTTCCGAAGGGGGTGCGCCACATCCCGCAACGCCTCGACCGGCAGGAACAAGAGGCTCTCGTCGACCGGATCAGGGAGTGCGTCGCTCGCGCGCCGCTCTTTGCGCCGAAAATGCCGCGCACCGGCAAGCCGCTCTCCGTGCGAATGACCAATTGCGGCGAACTCGGCTGGGTCGCAGACGAAGGCGGTTATCGATATCAGCCGCATCATCCGGTCACGGGGGATGCCTGGCCCGAGATGCCGCACGAGCTTCTCAATCTCTGGCAGGAGGTGAGCGGCTATGATGCTCCGCCCGAGGCCTGCCTCGTCAACTTCTATAGCGAGACCGCGAAGATGGGCCTCCACCAGGATCGCGACGAGGACGATTTCGATGCGCCAGTCGTCTCGGTCTCGCTCGGAGACGACTGCCTCTTCCGTGTGGGCGAGAGGGTGCGTGGCGGACGAACCACCTCGATCCGGCTGCGCTCCGGCGATGTCGTGGTGCTGGGCGGGGAGGGGCGCCTCTCGTACCACGGGGTCGACCGGATCTACCCTGCGACCTCGACGCTTCTCAAGAACGGGGGCCGCATCAATCTGACCTTGCGACGGGTCACGAAGCCTTCGGCGACCTGACGCCTGCCAGAGCGTCGGAACCGATACGAGAATCGAGTCCGAGGCTCCGGTTTCCTGCTGACACATCGGACAGTCCGAAAACCGGGGCCGCATTTCGGTCCGATGCCGGAGGGCCGCGCTCGACGAAGCCGGAACGGTCGGCCACTCCTCACCCTGCGGCGTTGACGCGCCGCCCGGTCTTGCGCAAAGCACGAGCCATCCCGTGCCCGGGCGGCGCTTGCGCCTCATGGGTCACGGCACGCGAAGAGGGAGGCGGACTTCATGCAGACAATTCTCGTTACGGGCGCCGGCAGCGGCATCGGCCGCGCCACGGCGCGTGCATTTCTCGAAAACGGCTGGCGCGTCGCGCTCAGCGGACGCCGGGAGGAGCCGCTTCGCGAGACCGCGAACGGCTTCGAGGAGAATGCGGCGATTCTGCCCTGCGACGTGTCCGATGCGCAGAGCGTCGAAGCCGTGTTCGTGGAGATCGCCAACCGCTTCGGGCGGCTCGACGTCCTCTTCAACAATGCCGGCACCAATGTTTCCGCCGCGCCGATCGACGAGATCTCGGTGGACGACTGGATGAAGGTCGCCAACACGAACATTCACGGCATGTTCCTGTGCGCGCGCGCCGCATTCGCGCTGATGCGGCGTCAAGACCCCCAGGGCGGGCGCATCATCAACAACGGTTCGATCTCCGCCCACGCGCCGCGTCCCGGATCGGTTCCCTATACGATGTCGAAGCATTCGATCACCGGGCTCACCCGTTCGCTCAGCCTCGATGGCCGCCCCTTCAACATCGCCTGTGGCCAGATCGACATCGGCAATGCGCTGACGGAGATGGCCGTTCCGATGACCAAGGGCGTTCCGCAGGCCGACGGGTCGATCGCCGCCGAAGCGACGATGGATGTGGCGGATGTCGCCTCGTCCGTCCTGCACATGGCCGAATTGCCGCTGGGCGCCAATGTGCAGTTCATGACCGTGATGGCTTCGGCCATGCCGTTTGTCGGGCGCGGGTAGGATCGCGTCCGAGAGAAGCTGCGCGACCGGGCGGAGCGATCGCGTTCGACCCGGTCGGCAAGCGTTGCGCCGAGAGCACACGCGCCGATAATTTTTCAGACCGTGTCAGTGGAATGTTTCTGGTTAAGCCATCCGTAAGTCTCGATGGGCACTCTTGGCGAAAGACCCCCTCGCTGGGGGAGCCGGAGGCGTCTCGATCGACGGCGGACGGCAGCAGTCCATTGATTCGACACGTGCTCTTGCCGGTGATGGCGAACGGCGCCTTGTTCGTTCTGCTGGAATTCGACCGGGCAGGGGTGCTCGGATCCGCAAGGCTGCTGGCATTCGGAGCATCCGCGATCGCCTTGTGCGAAACGGGTCTGCAAGCCGTGCCGACCACATATCCAGCTTGATCCCCGTTCGCAGGCATTGTTAAGAATGCCGCGCCGACGTTTTCGGAAGTGGGGACTTCCGGTCGAGAACGTCGACGATCAACGGCCAGGGGGATAAGCCCGACATGCTCTTCGACGCTCTGACGGCCCATCGGGGTAAGCTGACGATTGTGACATGCCTCGCTGCAGGTTTCATCGTCGGGGGTTGTCAGGAAAAGGTTGCTTCCGGCGCAATGGAGGACGTCGCCACTTCGGTGAAGTTCGACGAAGCGACCTACGGAGTTCCGGCCTCGCCGCGCGTTGTCGAACGAACCGCACGGGCGATTGCGAAGGGCGGGGGACGCGCGCAGATCGGCAAGCCCTACAAGGTCAAGGGCAAGTGGTATTACCCGAAGGACGAGCCCGGCTATACCGCCTCGGGCATGGCCTCATGGTACGGACCGAACTTCCACGGACGTCTCACCGCGAACGGAGAGACCTACGACATGCACCATCTCTCGGCAGCCCATAAGACCTTCCCGCTGCCGTCCTATGCGCTGGTGACCAATCTCGACAACGGCAGCCAGGTGAAGGTTCGCGTGAACGATCGCGGGCCCTTCTCGCACGGACGCGAGATCGACCTTTCCAAGAAGGCGGCCGAACTTCTCGAGTTCAAGAGCAAGGGCGTTGCAAACGTCAAGGTCGAGTATCTCGGCCGCGCCCCGCTCGAGGGCGACGATACGCAGATGCTGCTTGCGAGCTTTTCCCCGGGCGATGCCTCCGATTCGGACCACATGATCGCCTCGAACGAGCCTTTGGACTCTCTCTCGGCGACGGCTTATTCGCCTTCGGGCAGGACGGCCATTCCTGGCGTGCGGCCGATGCAGTCGCTCTTCCAGAACCAGCCGTCACGCACCGGTGCGGTCATCGATACGCTGAGCTCGTTCAAAGGCGAGGAGAGGCGGTCGGGAGCTGCCGCAGCCCTGGAGACGCTTGGTGCCGGCACGGCATCGGGTTCGGAGCGGATCTATCTCGGCGCGATCGACCGGGATCTCATGAAGAAGGTCGGAGACGTGATCGGCGTCGGCACCCGTGCGAGCGGCGAGGCCACGGCACGCCCGAACATCGTGTCCGCCACCGTGACCACCGAGCCGAACGTCGACACGGACAATCTGCTTCGCAAGCTCTGGGCCGCCGGCTTCGCCGACGCCTTCGTTCTTCGCGACTGAAAGGCCTCCGGCCTGTCCAAAACCGCCCGCGGCTGATCGGGGCGCTTGCAAGACGGGAGCGATAGAGCCAGTTTGTGTCGGGCCGAACTCCGTCCGCCCCGCACCATGGTCGTCTCGTTCATGCCCATTGCCACGACGTCTCTCCGCCTCGCGTCATATGCCGGCCTGCTCATGCTCGCAGTCACCGCGCCCTGCCAAGCGCAGGAAGGGACCCGAAGCGGCTACGGGCTCGAAACCGATGCGAAGCAGGCGCTCATGGTGGAGGACCGCACGGGAACCGTGATCCTCGACAAGAGCGACGAACAGCGCTTCGCCCCGGCCTCACTCGCCAAGCTGATGACCATGGAGCTCGTCTTCGGCGCGGTGAAATCGGGCGAGATCAACCTCGAGACCCAGTATCCGGTCAGCGAACATGCCTGGCGGACGGGGGGCGCTCCGTCCCGCACCTCGACGATGTTCGCTGCCATCCGCTCCTCGGTGCCGGTCGCCGATCTCATTCGCGGCACGATCGTGCAGGGCGCGAACGATGGCGCGATCATTCTCGCCGAGGGCCTGGCAGGTTCGGAGGACGCGTTCACGCAGCGCATGAACGCCCGGGCCCAGGAACTCGGACTGACGGATACGCTCTATGCCAATCCGACCGGCCTGCCGTCCGAGGCCGAGCAATGGACGAGTGCGCGCGATCTCGTGACGCTCACGCGGCATCTGCGTCAAACCTATCCCGACCTCTACAAGATCTACGCCGAACCCTCCTTCGAATGGAACAAGATCTTCCAGCGCAACCGAAACCCGATCCTCGGGGCAGATCTCGGGGGCGAGGGCGTCGGGACCGGCTTCAGCGAGGGCGGAGGCTACTCGTTGATGGGTGTCGCATCGAGAAACGGCCGCACCTTCTTCCTCGCACTATCGGGCGTCGAGACGAGCGCTGAGCGCGCTTCGGAAGCGAAGCGGCTCCTCGACTACGGCTTCGACGGATTGATCGAGGCCACCGTTCTCGATGCCGGAACCGTTGTCGGCAATGTTCCCGTCTTCAACGGCGTCAGCGATCAGGTGCCGGTCCTCGTCAAGGAGCCGATCGCCATCTTCCTTCCACAGGATGCCCTCGAGAACGTCACGGCCCGATTGCATTTCGAGGGACCCGTGATCGCTCCGGTGGAGGAGGGGGATCATATCGGAACACTCGACATCGAGATCTCGGGCGAAACCGTCTACAGTCAGGAGGCCTACGCGGCGGCATCCGCTCCGGTCGGCAGCTTCACCGAACGCGCGGGAGGCGCCCTTTCCGAACTGGCATTCGGCTGGATGCGCGCCTTCTGACGTAGCCCTGAGAGCCATGCCCCACAGGCTCTCGCTTGACCCGAACGCGGTTGGATTACAAGAAGGCTAAAGTCGGCGGGCAGGGCCGGATGGTCTTGGATCTCAGAGCCCTTTGCGGCAGGAGCGACATTGGTCGGAACGTTCATCACCTTCGAAGGCTGCGACGGCAGCGGCAAGACCACCCAGGTTCAACGCCTCGCCGGGCTGATGCGCAGCGAGGGCTATGAGGTGGTGACGACCCGCGAACCCGGCGGGACGCCGGGCGCCGATGCCGTGCGCCATGTCGTCCTGTCCGGCGCGGCGCAGAGCCTCGGCCCGAACATCGAGGCGGTCCTCTTCGCCGCCGCACGCGCCGACCATCTGAGCCAGGTGATCCGTCCGGCGCTCGAGCGGGAGGCGATCGTCATCTGCGACCGGTTCCACGATTCGACGCGCGTCTATCAGATGGGCGCGGACGAAACCGATCAGGCCTTTCTCGCCCGGCTCGAAGCCGCCACGCTCGACGGCGTCTTCCCGGATCTGACGATCATTCTCGATGTTCCGGCCGAACTGGGTGTCGAGCGCGCCCGCGCCCGCAGATCAGCGTCCGCCGCCGATCGTTTCGAGGGCGAAGAAGCGGAGGTTCATCGAAAGCGACGCGACCGGTTTCTGTCGATCGCGGAGAACGAGCCGGAGCGCTGCGTGGTCATCGACGGGCGAGGCGACGAGGAGGAGATCATGGAAGATATCGTCGCCGTGATCGAGGACCGGCTCGGGATCGTTCTGACGACGGGCGGCACCGGGACTGCGACCGACGCCGGTTCGGCCTGAGCGCGTGGAGATCTCGACCACAGCCGAGCACGACGACCTCGACGGCGTCGCACCGCCCAAGGCCAGGATGACACTGGTCGGGCAGGACGCCGCGTTCGACGCCTTCGAATCGAGCCGCGAGACCGGCAGGCTGCACCATGCTTGGCTGCTCCAGGGGCCACGCGGCGTCGGCAAGGCGAGCGCCGCCTTCGCGTTTTCGAGACTGCTTCTCGGTGCGAAAGCGGAACGATCAGGCGACGGCATCGCGTTCGACGGACAAGATCCTGTCTGCCGCCAGATCGCGACCGACGCCCATCCCGGGCTCATCCACATCACGCGTGCCGCCCAGGACAAGGGCACGGGCTTCCGCGGTCAGATCACCGTAGACGAGGTGAGGCGGCTTGCCCGCTTCTTCCACGCGACGGGCAACCGGAACAGCTACCGGATCGCGATCATCGATCCTGCCGACGACATGAACCGCAATGCGGCCAATGCGCTCCTGAAGCTCCTCGAAGAGCCACCGAGCCGCACGGTCTTCTTCATCGTCAATCATGCGCCGGGACGGCTGCTTCCGACCATCCGCTCGCGCTGCCGCTTTCTGCGGTTCGAAAGCCTGCAACCCCATGACCTGTTGACCGCGATGAGAAACGCCAAGCCCAATGCGGTTCCGGAGGATGCGACGCTGCTCGTGGAGAAGGCGGAAGGTTCCGTTCGCCGCGCATTGCAGATCGCCGAATATGGGGGCGTCGAGATCCTGAATACCCTGATCCCGCTGCTCAGCGCCGACCGGCCGGAATGGAACGCGATGGGTTCGATTGCCGATCAGCTTTCCATGCGCGGCCGGGAGGCGTCCTATGATCTGGCAATCGAGGCGATCACTTCGTCCATCGCGAAAGCGAGCGAGAACGCGGTGGGTGAGGGCGCGTTCGCCAAGGCCGCCGAACTCTCGCTCCTCTGGCAGAACGAAAAATCGCGCATCGTCGAAGCCATGGCCTACAATCTGGATCGCAAGCAGGTGCTCCTGACGCTCTACGACCACTTCTACCAGACCGGCGCACAGGACTATATCCGGCCCAACTGATCGCGGCCCCTCCGCCGCACAGTTCAACCGAGAGCGGACTTCGATCTCCGTTGATTGAGGCCCCGGCGCTTTTCCGCTATTGCGCCCTCCATCCGATCATTCGAACGAGCATGACCGACACCATGGCCGACCGGTACTATCTGACGACCGCGATCTCCTATCCCAATGGCAAGCCGCATATCGGGCACGCCTACGAGCTGATTGCGACCGACGCGCTGGCCCGGTTCAAGCGTCTCGATGGCTACGAGGTCATGTTCCTCACCGGAACCGACGAGCACGGCATCAAGATGCTGCAGAATGCACGGGCCCAGGGAATCACGCCGCGCGAACTGGCCGATGCCAATTCCGCGGAGTTTCAGCGCATGGCCGAGGTTCTCGGCGGCTCGAACGACGATTTCATCCGCACGAGCGAGCCTCGTCATCGTCTCGCCTGCCAGGAGATCTGGAAGCGGATGGAGGCGGCAGGCGATATCTACAAGGACAGCTATTCGGGTTGGTATTCGGTCCGCGACGAAGCCTATTACGGCGAGGACGAGACGACCCTGAAGGACGACGGTACCCGCCTCGGGCCGCAGGGCTCGCCGGTCGAGTGGATCGAAGAGGAGAGCTACTTCTTCCGCCTCTCCAAATTTCAGGAGCCGCTCCTCAAGCTCTACGAGGACAATCCGTCCTTCGTCGGCCCGAACGAGCGTCGCAACGAGGTCGCCTCTTTCGTGAGGTCGGGCCTGAGGGATCTCTCGGTCTCGAGAACGACGTTCGACTGGGGCATTCCCGTTCCGGGCGACGAGAAGCACGTGATGTATGTGTGGGTCGACGCCCTCACCAACTACCTGACGGCGACCGGCTATCTGGCCGATCCGGAGGGTGATCGCGCGGCTTTCTGGCCAGCGGATCTGCATGTCATCGGTAAGGACATCGTCCGCTTCCACGCGGTCTACTGGCCGGCCTTCCTGATGTCCGCCGGCCTGCCGCTTCCCAAACGCGTCTATGCCCACGGCTTCCTGTTCAACAGGGGCGAGAAGATGTCGAAATCGGTGGGCAACGTCATCGATCCGTTCTCTCTCGTCGAGACCTACGGGCTCGATCGCTTCCGCTACTTCGTCCTGCGGGAAGTCCCGTTCGGCCAGGATGGCAACTATTCCCACGACGGGATCGTCAACCGCACGAATTCCGAGCTCGCCAACGATCTCGGCAATCTGGCGCAGCGCTCGCTCTCGATGGTTGCCAAGCATTGCGAGGGCAGGGTGCCCCAGCCGGGTGAGTTCAGCGAAGCGGATCGTGCGATCCTTAGCGACGCCGACGCGCTGCTCGCCAAATGCCGCGCCTTCGCCGACCGGCAGGAACTGCACCAGATGCTCGCCGCGATCATCGCGGTCGTTTCCGATGCCAACCGCTACTTCGCCGGCGAGGAGCCCTGGGCGCTCCGCAAGACCGATTTCGATCGGATGCAGACCGTCCTCTACGTGACGGCGGAAATCCTGCGGATCGTCGGGCTGCTCCTCCAGCCCTTCGTGCCGGAGAGTGCCGGAAAGCTTCTCGACATCCTGGGCCTCGACGAAGCCTCCCGTGGCTTCGACAGCCTTGCGAACGGGACGCGGCTCGTGCCGAACACGGACCTGCCGGCACCGGCGCCGATCTTCCCGCGTTATGTGGACGAAGAGAAAGCGGGCTGAGATCTCATGTTCATCGTCGACAGTCATTGCCATCTGGACTTCCCGGACTTCGAGGAGGATCGCGAGGCGATGCTCGAGCGGGCGCGTGAAAACGATGTGCGCCTGTTCGTCACGATCTCCACGCGCGTCTCGAAGCTCGATCGCCTGCTGGATCTGACGCGTCGCCACGAGGGCGTCTACGCTTCGGTCGGAACACATCCGAACTCCGCCGGCGAGGAACCGGATGTGGCGACCGAGACGCTCGTCGAGGCGGCGACGACTCACGACAGGATCGTCGCGATCGGCGAGGCGGGCCTCGATTATCACTACGACAAGGCGCCGTGTGAGGTTCAGGAGAACGTCTTTCGCCGACACATCGCGGCCGCCCGCCAGACGGGCCTGCCACTGGTGATCCATGCGAGGGACGCCGACGACGATATGGCGGCGATCCTGCGACAGGAGAGCGGGAAGGGCGCTTTTCCCTTTATCCTGCACTGCTTCTCGTCGGGACGCGCCCTCGCCGAGACCGGCATCGAACTCGGCGGCTACGTTTCGTTTTCGGGTATTCTCACCTTCAAGCGATCCGAAGAGCTGCGAGCGATCGCCGCTGCCATCCCATCCGACCGGCTGCTCGTTGAAACGGACGCTCCCTATCTCGCGCCGATGCCCTATCGCGGAAAACGCAACGAACCAGGCTACACTCGACATACGGCCGAGGTCCTCGCCGAGGTGAAGGGGGTTTCGATCGAGGATATCGCGAAGACGACCTCCGACAACTTCTTCCGGCTGTTCAAGAAGGTGCCCGATCCGCGGCAGAGCGTCTGAGGGTCCGTGAGCGAGGATCGGCAAAAGCGTCTGCGGCTGACCATTCTCGGCTGCTCGTCGTCCCCCGGCGTTCCGCGGATCTCCGGTGACTGGGGCGCCTGCGACCCCTCGAACCCGAAGAACCGGCGCACGCGCACGGCGGCGCTCGTCGAACTGATCTCGCCAACGGGCACGACACGCGTCGCGATCGACTGCGGGCCGGACTTCCGCGCCCAGATGCTCGCGGCGAAGGTCGATCGCCTCGACGCGATCCTTCTCACTCACGCCCATGCCGACCACATCCACGGGATCGACGATCTGCGCGGCTATATGCAGGTCCAGCGCGAGCGGATCGACGTCTACGCCGATGCCGGCACCTTTTCACGGGTGATGGATGGTTTCAGCTACATCTTCGAGACGCCTGCGGGAAGTTCCTATCCGCCGATCGCCAACCGTCACCTGATCGAGCCATATCGCGCGTTCTCGATCTCAGGTCCGGGCGGAAATCTTCCGGTGCTGGCGCTCACACAGATCCATGGTTCGATCCAGTCGCTCGGCTACCGCTTCGCCGATCTTGCCTATTGCACCGATGTCAGCGAATTTCCCGCGCGAACGGAAGCCCAGTTGCACGATCTCGACGTGCTCGTCCTCGGCGCTCTGCAATACAAGAACCATCCGAGCCATTTCTCGCTCGACCAGGCCGTCGAATGGATCGAACGCCTTGGTCCGCGTTCGGCCGTTCTGACCCATATGCACACGCCGCTCGATTACGCGACGGTGTTGCGCGAGACGCCCGCCGGCATCCAACCCGGCTTCGACGGTCTGGTTCTCGAACTGCCGTTCGATGCGGACGATCGAACGAACGGGACCACGCGACTATAGGCGCGGAAGCGTCCTAGAGGTTTCGAGATCGCGGACCCCAACCGGGTGGTGAAGGTGATCCTGATCTGTGGTCCGACGGAAGACGGCGACTGCCAGTCTGGCATTTTCATCCACGAGGCCAACGCTGCGTCAAACCGGAGTAGGGCTCGCACTTCCGTAAGCCTAGTTGCATAATATAGATTATGGAACTGATTTGAACGGGGCTAACATGGGGAGGCCTCACGGCGCGGACCGTTAACCATAGCCCTTACGCAGCCGGATTGGGACCCGCGACCTGATCCTCCACGCAGATCGGTAATTCACCCGCGTTGAGAAAGCGTGTCCTTGCCGCACTCACCTCAGTCATCGGCGGCGACGTGCAGCCCTGCACCGGCGGACGTACCGCCTTTCGTGGAAACTTTTCGTCGTGGTGACTTGATGCGCGAGCCACCATTCGGCTTTGTAGCCGACGGCCATTACGGACAAAACGAGCGAGGACAGACCGATGGAACCATCACGCGAGATCGGGCGCCTCGTCGAGATCATGGTAGCGCTTCGAGAGCCGGAGAGCGGCTGCCCGTGGGACCTCGAACAGACTTTCGAGACGATCGCCCCTTACACGATCGAGGAAGCCTACGAGGTCGCGGACGCCATCGAGCGCAAGGACATGGCCGACCTAAAGGAGGAACTCGGAGATCTTCTCCTCCAGGTGGTCTATCATTCACAGCTTGCCCGCGAAGCCCGATGGTTCACGTTCGAGGACGTGGTCGAGGCGATCACTCGGAAGATGATCCGCCGCCATCCCCATGTCTTCGGAGACGCCGAAGCACGATCGGCCGGAAGCGCGAAGGGACAATGGGAAAGGATCAAAGCCGAGGAGAAAGCCGAGAAGGCCGCAGAACGTAACCGGTTTCGGAAGGACGACCATGAACCGCCGAAGTCCCGGCGACTGGATGCGGTGCCGGCAAACTTCCCTGCCCTGACGCTCGCCCTCAAGATCCAGAAGGAAGCCGCCAAGAGCGGATTCGACTGGGACGCACCCGAGCCGATCTACGAGAAGCTCGAGGAAGAGATTCTGGAGTTCCGCCAGGCGGTGACACACGGAGACGAGACGAAACGAGAAGAGGAACTGGGCGACCTGATCTTCACGGCGGTCAATCTCGCGCGGTTCTACGATGTCGACCCGGAGAAGGCACTGCGAGCCTGCGTATCGAAGTTCCGCCATCGTTTCGCGGCGATCGAGGATCACCTCGAAAGCGTGGGCAAGACACTGGAAGAGGCAAGCCTCGCGGAGATGGAGGAGCAATGGGTGGCAGCGAAGGCCAGGCCTCGATGATCCGGACGAAGCTCAGCTAGCCGCGGATCTCGAACCGAACCGCGCGCATCGAGACCCGGCGAACATCGAAAGATGCGAGCGGTCCCGACCAATATTGCACGGTCCCGACATCACTCGATCTGGCGGTGGATCGCCTTCAAAAGGTCTGTCCATCGACGCGTTCCCTTGCCGAATCTCTCTTGCGAAGCGATCAAGCATCCGGCATAAGCATCCGAACCGTACGGTACGGTTCGATCATTTGAGGGTTCGATGCAGGCCGCAAAGCGCGAAGCGATGGAGACGAGAACGGCGGCGGCGACGCTGACCGATCGTCAGCGCGACGTCCTCGAAGCCACTCTCGATCTCATCGTCAAGGGACAGCGACCTCTCTCCATGATCGCTGTCGCACGTGCGGCGAGCTGTTCCAAGGAGACGCTCTATCGCTGGTTCGGCGATCGCGACGGGCTCCTGACCGCGACCGTTCGCTGGCAGGCCGCGAAAGTGCGCGGCGTCGACCTGCCGAACGGTCCGATCGATGCCGGATTTCTGAACGAAGCCCTGACCCGGTTCGCAGCCGATTGGCTGCGGGTCCTCTCCAGCTCGACCTCCGTCGCGCTCAACCGTCTCGCCATCGCCGAGGCCGGATCCGAGACGCTGGACCTTGGAGCGATCGTGCTTCGGAACGGGCCGGAGGAAATGGCTCGACGCATCGCTCCGCTCTTCGCCGCAGCCAGGGCCAGCGGTCTTCTGCGCTACGCACAGGAAGACGAAGCGTTTTCGACATTCTTCGGTCTGGTGGTCAAGGACCTGCAGGTCCGGATGCTGCTCGGCGAGACCCAGAACGCGATGATCGATATCGACGGAACTGCGAAGTCCGCAGCCGACCGATTCATGGTCCTCTACGGACCGGAACCCAACGGGGACCGAGGGTAAGCGCCCTCGCCCGCCAACAAGCAGGAAGGAAACGCCATGCGCGTCTATTACGATCGCGATGCCGATCTCAATCTCATCAAGGGCAAGAAGGTCGCCATCGTCGGCTACGGCTCTCAAGGCCGTGCCCATGCGCTGAACCTCAAGGATTCCGGCGCGTCGGAACTGAAGGTCGCCCTGCGTCCAGGCTCGGCCACGGCCAAGAAGGTCGAGGCCGATGGTCTCGAAGTCCTCTCCGTCGCCGAGGCGGCGAAATGGGCGGATCTCATGATGATGGCGACGCCGGACGAGCTCCAGGCCGCGATCTACAAGAACGAGATCGCCCCGAACATTCGCGATGGCGCGGCGATCGCCTTTGCCCACGGCCTCAACGTGCATTTCGGCCTCATCGAGCCGAAGGAGACGATCGACGTTCTGATGATCGCGCCGAAGGGCCCCGGTCACACGGTGCGCGGCGAGTACCAGCGCGGCGGCGGCGTTCCGTGCCTCGTCGCGGTTCACCAGAACCCGTCGGGTAATGCCCTGGACCTCGCCCTCTCCTATGCCTGCGGCGTCGGCGGTGGCCGCTCCGGCATCATCGAGACGACGTTCCAGGAAGAATGCGAGACCGATCTCTTCGGCGAACAGGTGGTCCTGTGCGGCGGCCTCGTCGAGCTGATCCGTGCCGGCTTCGAGACCCTCACGGAAGCAGGCTATGCCCCGGAGATGGCCTATTTCGAGTGCCTGCACGAAGTGAAGCTGATCGTCGACCTCATCTATGAGGGCGGCATCGCCAATATGAACTATTCGATCTCGAACACGGCCGAGTGGGGCGAATACGTCTCGGGCCCGCGCATCATCACGGCCGAGACCAAGGCCGAGATGAAGCGTGTCCTTACCGATATCCAGACGGGCAAGTTCACCTCGCAGTGGATGCAGGAATGGCATTCGGGCGCTGCTCGCTTCAAGGGTATTCGCCGCGTCAACGATCGCCATCAGATCGAGGAAGTCGGCGAGAAGCTGCGCGGCATGATGCCGTGGATCAAGTCGAACGCACTCGTCGACAAAGACCGCAACTGATCCCTGTGTAAGACGCTGCGGGCCGAGACGAAGCTCGCGGCGTCCGATGCACGCCACATGAGAAAGGGCGCGGCTCGACCCGCGCCCTTTTTGTTTACAGGAAGCGGAGCGCTCCACATCGCTCCTTGGTCCGATAACCGCCAAAATGCCGCTCGCAACCCCGCCTGTCTTCCGGCATGCGACATCGATCCGCATGCACGTGCGCCGGCCTTTAAGCTCGTCTTAACCAGTTCCGCGCGAAGTTCCGCGCATGTGCCATGATGCGGGGACCGATCGAGATGGGGCTGCTCGAAACAGAAGCGGATGACGCCGAGCGTCGCACGGCACCCCGCATGCGCGTTTTGAAGCGTGCGAAGATTATCTTCAACAACGGCTTTTCCACCTTCGACTGCGTGGTCCGCAACATGTCCGCGACCGGCGCGCTGTTGACGCTCGCCGAATCCGCGCACATGCCGAAGGAATTCGAGATCAAGATCGGCGACGAACCGGCGCGGCCCGCCCGCCTCGTCTATCGCAGGACCATGTTCGCAGGCGTCCGATATGCCGACGCGCCGACAAGTGAAAAACCCAAGACCGGAACCGATCCTTCGCCCGAAGCACGCCTTCCGGCGGTTCGGGAGGTCGCAGCCGTTCCGAACGGTGAGCCCGCCCTTCCTGCCGAAGATCGTGGCCACGGCGCAATCATCAAGATCACCGCGAAGCGCCTGCCGCTCCGTGTGGTGGCCAATCTTCCCTGGAAAGCGCACTGAACGACGAGAGACGGGGACTTGAAGCCCCCTCGCCTGCCCAAGCCGCGGCCTCGATCCGAGCTCCTCCGCAATTCGGCAATATTTCTGTCAAAGCAGCGCTTCCATGGGTAGACAGGCCCCGAACCTCCCTTTATATCGGGCGTCGAAGCGGCTGAGGCCGGTTCGACCGTGGGTGATTAGCTCAGTTGGTAGAGCAGCTGACTCTTAATCAGCGGGTCGTAGGTTCGAACCCTACATCACCCACCATTCAATTCTCCGCCTGATAATTAGCTCGGTCGTTTCAAGCGAAAAGTCGCGTCCGACGGTTTTACTGCTGTTTGCCGCGTGGTGATGGCGGTCGATTCCCCTTCCCTGAAATTCGTATTCCGTGACCGCTCGTCTGCGGCCCTTTTGGGGTAACGACGAAGATGGGTGGTGATAAAGCCAATCGGCGTCTGACCGGATAAGGAGATCGGCTCAAGGTCTCCAGCTTCTGACCCGCTTTGGGTCAGCGGATCTCCATCCAGTCCTGGGTTCCGAGCGTTCCCGATTGCTCAGTCTGAGGACAGACGCGCCTGCGTGGATCTCAATGCGGTGAAGGCGACCCATGCGGCTACATCGTCGACCTATTCATCGACCGTCATAGCGAGCCTGAAGGCGGCTGCCCCCCCGGCCAAAGCGAAAAGCCTCTCTCGGCGTGCTGGCGCCAACTGCGACGCGGCTGGAGCCTCCTCGGGCGCCAGCGGCGACAGGCTCATGCCCATAATCGACACGTCCGGCCGCTGGGGGATTCTCCAAGCCTGCAGGGTGGGTGAGCTTTAAGCAACGCCGTTCCGCTTCGGTGCACCACCACCAGCGAACTCAGAGATGAGCGCGGGGGTCATGACCGAAATGGCTCGGCGATGAGCTCAGGGCTCGCTCAGAGACGAGAGACCTGGACTTCGCTTTCCGCTGCATCCGAGCCGCGATTCATACCCACCGCGGGCTCATCCGCCTGACGGGCCGGAGGAAGCTGGGGCGGGTTCGAGTCGACCGGCTGGCGGATATCCGACGCGTCTTCGGCCGGCACGAAGCCGACACCGGGAACCTGCCTCACCGATCCACCCGCCGGGGTCACGCGGGCGGGAACGCCCTGCTGGGCCGCCCGGGCCTGGGACGCCGGAACACGCCGCTGGGTGACCGTGACCTGCCTCGGTGCACTGGGGACGGTCGCGGCGACTTCGACGGGACCAGAGCTTTTTGGCTGGACTGGCGCCGCAGCGGCTGCGGTGAACCGGTTCCCGTATTTCTGCTGACGATAGCTCGCGATATAGGCGGCGCCGGCGTGCGGATCGGCGAACCTCCAGAGACCCAGCTCGGATCCCTCGACGATCATCGCTTCGACGGCCTTCTCGATCGCCGACTGGACGGCGATCTGCTTGGGCTCGTTATAGGTGACCCCGGCCTCGCCCTCGAGCAATTCGTCGATCTTCACGAAGCGGAACGCGCCGCCCTGAAGCGCGTAGGAGGCGATCGCCTTGCGGCTCGTCACGCTCGTCAGCACTTCGCCCGTCTTCGTGGAGACCGCGCGCAGGGTCACGGTGACGACGTCCTGCAGATATTTCGTATCGCCGCCGATACCGAGGAAGCGGGCACCGATGCCGCCGGTCATGATGTTGGTGTCGTAACCGATGATCCCGCCTTCGATGATGATCCCGGCATGCATCAGCGGCGGCAGCACGTTGGCGTCGATGCTCACCTCGTTCTTGTAGATGCGGCGCATCTCCGTCACGATCTGACGCTCGCGCAGGAGGTTTTCCAGCTCCTTGCGCTCCAGAACGGTGAACCAGCGACGCTCGCCGGCGTCCTGCAAGGCCTTGATGAGCATGGGCGCGCCACCCTGGGTGACCGCCCGCGACAGGGACTGGACGTTCTCGCGTTCCTTGAACTGCCCCGTCAGATCCTCGAGATCGTAGACGGCGACCACCGTCTTGCTTGCCGGAGGCGGAATGCGTCGAAGTTCGTCATTGGGCTGGTTCACGGGGTCGACGACCGGCAGAGCGTCGAGCGGCGAACTGGTGACGCAACCGGAAAGAAGCAGGAGGCTCGCCCCCATCAGAAGTGCCCGCGACACGGTTTTACGACGCTGCATGGCAGCTCCCCTCGAAGTCATTGTCGGCTCCCCGGCCCTGCCCCACCCTCATCGCCGGACGAGCCCTTCATCGCCTCACAGCATGGAGACGTCGACAGGCGGCTCGTTCCCCTCCGGCACGGAAGGTGATGCCATTTTGAAGTTACCGGCAGACTGCCGGTCAGTTGATCGCGCTCGTTTGAAGAACCGGCACGACGATGTCGGTGATCGTTCCGTCGGTGGAATTGAGGATCGACAGGCGAATCTCGGCCAGCCCCCGCTGGAATGTCACCGTCGTGTCGCCGAACCGAACCGTTCCCGACGTCTGAGGCTGGTCCCCGAAGATCGCGTCCGTCACCTGCCCGGCGAGCGCGGAAAGCAGCCGGCCCTGCAACTGACGTACGAACAGATCGGCATCCGACGTTCCAGCCTGCGTTCGGCCTGCTGTAAGCGCGGAGGCTGCATCATCGCGGCCGGCGTCACTCGCCGTCGCGTCACGCTGGGCGTTGGCGATCCCGAGAAGATGAGCGGAATAGAGCGGGTTGCCGCCGAATGACGGATTGATCGGCTGATAGACGAGGTCACCTGCCGTTGCGGAGCCGGAGACGGATACTAAGAGAGATATACTGATAAGCCGGAAGCGCAGGGACACGGAAGACCTCATTTCCTGAGTTTGGCCTTGTATAGGGGAAGCGTGGCAGCGGGTGAATAAGAAAACGTGGATCGTGGCCTTGAATCACTTCACGTGGCCATTCTGCACCACAGGATGGTAAATGGTATGCCTTACTGATTACCGTTACGGAAGGCCCGCCCGCATCTCGCTGGTACAGTCAATGACCGATCGGCACTGTCCGAAACTGGATTGGGTTCAGGTATTCGGAAGTCTGCGTGACACATTCCAGCAGGGCGCGATGAAGACAACTGATGCCCCTCCTCGGATTCTTCAGCGGTTGATGCCCCAGAGGAAGAAGAGCAAACCACGAACCATACCGATCCTACGACGATGTGGCCCCGTCCATCCCCTCTCCATGACAGCCCTCCTGCGCCGCGCTCTGCTCGACCGAGCCTGAGACCCTCCCAAACCGGCTTTCCGATCGGCAGTCGGATCGATTATTTCAGTTCAGGCCTCGATCGGACAGGCGACGCAGGCCCCGTCACCAAATCCATAAGGATATTCGTCGTGTGGCTTAGGAATGCAGGGCGACTGCACAGACAGGCAGACTGCGCCGACATCATTTTCTCAGCCGGGCTTTCGCTGGCGGAGTATTTCGATTGCGTAAGAAACGAGTCGGTAAATCTGGCCGGCGGGTACCGATCCAAGCGCGGCATCAGGACCATTGCCGTACGAACTTTTCTGCCGATGGCCGCTCGATCGGCCGCGCATTTTCGCCCGTCACCCAATGACCACCTGCGCTCACGCGCAGAAGTCTTAAGGGCGGCCGCCCCATTTTTTACTTCGCTATGCATAGCAAAGTATTTTAAGCTTTTGATATCTCACAGAGCCTTTCGCCACCAACCGATTTCGGCCGGGACTAGATAATCCTAAAATTTTAGTCTTAAAGGTTAAGCAGGCGTTAAATGGCTTACGTGGGGTTAATTTCGTTGACTCGAAAATCGCCCCTGGTGTAAACACTCCCTCAAGATAGCGGGCCGGTCGAGGGGTGCGATACCCCCGCAATCTTCGAAGAGAGGAGAACCCTCTCTGGTATTGCGATCGAGCGAGGGGGTTCTGTCGGGGTCGTCGTGAAGACGTCCGTCAGGTTCGGAAAAAAATCCAAAGATGTCGAGAGTAATTGCAGCATTCTGACTCTTTCTGTCAGGTGATTACTGTCTTCATGTCATCTTTCAGAGTTTCTCTGGTTCTCTCTCATCTCAACTCGGTGAAAAATCGGCGCCAGGCCACGGGTCTGGCTCCGCAACGACACGCTGGAAAACCGGCGCATCAAGAATTCATTCTCGCATCCGCCAATCTACGGGACGCGGGTTGCGACTTCGAGCTGAAAGGACTTGCAATGACCATTTTCAAGACTTCACTTCTGGCTGCCACGGCGCTGACGCTTCTCAGCGGCGCCGCCTTCGCGCAGTCGGCCGGCAACGGCAACGAAGCCTTCGTCTCCCAGACGTCGCAGCGCTCCACAACCGCTCGCGCCAACGAGGCCACCGTCACGCAGACGGGTGACGACAACAAGGCGGGTAGCGGCGACCAGTTCCTGCTGCAGAGCGGCACCCGCGGCTCGCTGACCGTTACGCAGAGCGGCAACAGCAACGTGATCGGCCTCGACGGAGTTGGCGTCGAGCAGTATGGCAACCGTAACTCGATCGACGTCACGCAGTCCTCGGACGACAACGTGGTCGGATCCGTCGTTCAGGAAGGTCCCGCACGTGGACTGGGCAATACGCTGACCATCGATCAGTCGGCCGGCGCCGGAAGCGTCGTCGACGCAGTCACCCAGAATGGCCAGAACACGGCGACCGTGACGCAGAGCGGTACCGGCAGCACCTTCAGCCGCGTAACCTCGATCGCCCAGACCGGTCAGGGCAACACGGCGGACGTCACGCAGGAAATCAAGTCCCCCTTCGATTTCGACGCGGGCTATGCGAACACGGCCAATCTCGCTCAGAACGGTGACGGCAACAACACGACGATCGAGCAGATCGGCGAAGTTAACAGCGCCTCCAGCTCGACCATGGGCGATGACAACAAGGTCACGATCACGCAGAACGACCCCGAGACCTGGGCCTTCGAGAACAGCGCCACGGTTTCGGTGAACGACGGCGATGACAACGATATCGGTGTCTCGCAGGTTGACGCGTACAACTTCGGCAACGTGCTTGTCGGCGCAGGCGACGGCAACATCATCACGCTCTCGCAGACCGCGACCGACAACGTCGGTAATGTTGCCGTCAACGACGGCGACGGCAATACGCTGACGCTCTCGCAGACCAATAACGCTAACCTCGCACTCGAGATCACCGGGTCCGATCGCAACGAGATCACTTCGACCCAGTCCGACTTCGGCAGCGCCCTCGTCTCGATCGCCAACGGCAGCGACCGCAACGGCGTCGTCGCCACCCAGTCCGGCCGAAGCACCTTCGTCATCGGCATGGACAACGATGCGAACCGAAACACCGTCCTCGTGGATCAGTCAAGCAATGGTAATGGCGCAGGCCTGTCGATCGACGGCGGCTCGTTCAATACTGCGGTCATGTTCCAGGACGGAAGCGACCATCTCGCTTCGGTTGCGATCGACGGTGGCCTCGGCAATACCGTTTCCCTGAGCCAGCTCGGTTCGCTCCAGAATGCCAGCCTGAACATCTCTGGTGACACCAACACCGTGATCACCTCCCAGGGCGGGATGAACAACCTGGTCGACCTGGATGTTTCGGGCAACGGGAACGACACGACCCTCTTCCAGACCTCCAGCGACAACGAGATCTTCGGTACCGTTTCCGGTAACGGAAACAGCGCGCTGGTCTCCCAGTTCGGAAGCAGCAACTACACGAACTTCGATCAGGGCGGGAACGGCAACGTCCTCAATGTGACCCAGGGCGGCGCCCCGAACGGCCGCCTGTAAGCGGTAGACGGAACTCGTCGAATAAGAGGTCGGCCGGGGCTTTCCCGGCCGACCTTCTCGCGTCCTCAGACGCATCCTATCGCGGAGATTTCCTGCCATGGTCTTGCATCGCGTTCTTCCGGCCTTCGCTCTATGGCTTTCCGCCTCCGCGGCCTTCGCGCAGTCCAACGAGGTGTTTCTCGGTCAGGTCGGCGACCAGAACGAGGCGGTGATCGATCAGACCGGTGCCCGCAACATCGTCGGCGGCTCGTCGAACGACCTCCGCCTCAATCAGCTCGGCGCGGGCAACACGCTGACGATCACACAGGTCGGCGAAGACAATGCCGTCGGCCCCTCGAACCTGATCGGCGTTCCCGGCTTTCTGACCGGCACGGTCGGATCGGCCTCCGGTCTCACCCAGGCAGGCGACGTCAACCAGCTAATCGTCGAGCAACGATCGGGCCGCGACATGGGAGGCGGAAGCACGATCGGCGCCATCGATCAGCGCGCCGATTCCGCCGGCACCAGCATTACGAACAGCGCGGAGATACGGCAGATCGGCGGCCGCTACGACCCGGCGACGAGCCGGCTCGGTGAATCGTCCGGTCCGGCGAACCACCTCTTCCAGGAACTCGCCCAGCAATGGCTGCCGACGGCGTCCACGACGGGTACCAATCGTCTCGAGGTCGACCAGTTGGGCTTCGGTCAGTCGATCTGGCAGATACGCCAGAGCGGCGCGCAGAACAGCCTTTCCGTCTTGCAGAGCGTGCGAGGCAACGCCCTACGCATCGCATCCCAGGATGGCGCGGCCAATCAGGCAACCCTGATCAGCACCGGCGAGGACAACACGATCGGCAACCTGCAGCAGACGGGCCAGGGCCATGCGCTCGATCTGTCGCTCGTCGGTGACCGCAACTTCGTCGATCAGGTTCGCCAGACCGGCTTCACGACATCGGGCGGGGGCGACAATCTCGCCGGCATCTCGATCTTCGGCGACGACAATGGGGGGGAAGGCATCGGCGGCTATCGCGCGATGAGCGCCCAGGGCTCGCAGCTTGCCGGATACGCGGCTTCGGTGGAGCAGGTCGGTGACGGCAACCAGTTGCAACTGACCATCGGCGCCTCGTCGACAGGCGGCGGTTCCGACGGCAATCTCTTCTCCCTTTCGCAGTCCGGTCTTCAGAACGGACTGTTCGTGACGATGACGGGCGACGGAAACGAGACGAACGCCCGCCAGACCGGCGATGGGAACACGGCCACGATCGTGCAGGACTCGGACGCAGTGTTCTCGCGCCAGTCCGGCATCCGGCTCGGCAATATCGCATCGCTGTCATTTGAGGGAGACGCAAACGACCTCCTCATCAACCAGTCGGGCCTTTCGAACCGCGCCGATGTAACGATCGTCGGAAGCCGGAACGATGTCGGCGCATCGATCCCGGGACGGGATGACAGGGATGCGCTCCTTCAAAGCCTTCTCGCGCAGGGGGGCATCGTTCAGGCCGGACGGGACAATACGGCTTCGGTCTCGATCGTGGGCAACGAGAACCTTAGCGGGATCTTCCAGGCCGGCACATCGCATTCGGCCATGATCACCACTGTCGGCGACGGCAATCAGGCCGGTATCGGCCAGATCGGCGAGGGACAACTCGCGCGCGTGCGGCAGGGGGGCGAGGGCAACAGCGCGTCGATCGGCCAGTATTGAGGATCGTTCGAAAGTCTTAACCGTGATGCGAGGTTCGTCGACGTTACGGCAGATCCATACAATTTGAAAAGATTGCGCAAGAGGGCGTGAGAAGGACTGCGGCATCATCGATCCAACTCAACGGATCGGATGACCGTCATGCGCCTTCTTCTTCTCGCAACCGCCGGATTGCTCGCTGCTTCGACCGCCTCGGCCACTGAGAACAGGCTGATTATCGACACCACGGCCGACAGCCTCGACACGCTGGTTTTGGCGGTCGAGGGCAACGACAACGGCCTCGACATTCGCCAGACCTATAACTCGAGTTCAGACCTCTCCGCCAATGCGATCACGATCGACATTCGCGGCGATCGCAACGGCGGGCGCGAAGGTCTTGCCGCGAAGCCTCTCATCGACGGGCTTCCCTTCGGTTCGTTGCTTCAGCAGGGTTACGGCAACGCGATGACCGTCGAGGTGGTGGGCAGCGACAATCTCTTCGCCTCCGCCCAGCGCGGCGCGAACAACACACTCTCCGCCTTCATCGAGGGTCGGGGCAACCAGGCCAGCGTGAGCCAGATCGGAAGCGGCAATATCGCTGGTTTTTCGCAGGTCGGGAACGGTAATATGGTATCCATATCACAACAATCATGGTAGTAGAGGGCGAGTATAGAAGCCATCCACGGAGACTGTGATGTTCTTGCACCCCTTCCCTGCCATTGCGGGCGCAATCTTCGTCTCTGCAGTTTCCGTAACGTTGGCTTACGCTCAGGACAATCAGTTGCGGATCACGCAGGACGGGGGGCAGAACACGCTGATCGTCGACCAGTCCGAAGCAGTCGGAAGCATCGTGGGTGGACGGTCCCTTATCCTCGACGATGACAAGTCCGCCTTCGCGCGCCAGATCGGCGCAGGCAATTCAGCCACCATCCTCGATGGCGGCAATGGCAACCGAATCGCCCTCGAGCAGAATTCAGGGACGAGCGGCGAGGGCAACAGCGCGACGATCGCCGTCGATGCGGCTGCGGGAACGCTCGGCCGCTCGGCCACTCCGGACGCAGGCTCGGCCCTGGCTTCCGATTTCGCCGGAGGCAACACGGCCTTCGTTTTCCAGGACGGACGCGGCAATTCCGCCGACGTCTCCGTGAACGGGCAGCTCTCCGGCGCCGGCGCGATCCAGATCGGCAACGACAATCAGGCGGAAGTCGACGTGGAAGGCAACCAGGTCTTCGGCGGCATCCTCCAGCAGGGCAACAACAATGCCGCCGCTCTCTCGGTCGTCGGCGCGCCCGGCACGAACGTGATCTACAATCAGATCGGAAACAATCTCGTCGGCGCGCCGCCCAGCGTGGTCAGCAATGGCGCAACGGTCTTCATCACGCAGTCGACCTTCGGGCAGTGAGATGCGCGCAGCATTCTGCCTTTCGCTCCTGATCATGGCCATGGCCCCTGCCGGAACCGCCTCCTTCGCCCAGTCCTCTTCACCAGTACCCGCGACGGACGGGGCCACGCCGATGCCTTCGGCCATCGGCGCGATCGACGTTTCGGGGGAGGACGGAACCTTGCGGATCGCCGGGCGGATCATCGGTCTCAGCGCCGGCGAGTACGAGGGCAGGATCACGATCGAGAAGTCCGGGCCATCCGGCCGGATCAACACCGCCCAGGGCGGCACCGCCAAATTGGCAGCGGGGGAAACCGCCGTTGTGGCGACCACCAGCGTCAACGCCTCCGCCGGAGATAGCCTGAGCGTGCGTTTCGTCGTTCAGGCCGGCGGTCACGAGATCGCATCGGCGCAGGTGCTGACGCAGAGGTAGCGCCCGCCCGAACGCCCAGCAAAAGAGATCGTACGGGGAACAGATCTTGATCAGGATTTATACATCGACGGCGGCTGCCGCCTTTTTCGCCTTGACGGCTCCCGTCCTGGCCCAGAGCGAGGCGGACTTTGTCGCCGCGTTTTCCGGAACGTGGCAGACCCTCGATCCGAGTTTTACGAAGGACGGCGCCTGCCGCGTGGAGTTGCGTTCCCAGAGCGTCGACGGCGGGTTCGGGTTGTCGGCCGAACATTGCGGCGGAACGCTCAGCGACCTCGATCACTGGGCGATCGTCGACAACCAGCTCGCCCTTCGCGATTCGAGCAACAAGATCGTGGCGCGTCTCGGCGGCAATCAGCGGCGGATCAACGGCGACACCACCAGCGGCCCGATCGTGTTCGAGCGGGTGACACAGTCCGCAAGCGCCGGATCGCCCTCCCCGTCCACCCGCTCGCCCTGCACCTATTACGGCTACACCGCAAGTTGCGCCGACGCTAAGGATATGAGCCTTCCCGAGATCGCGCCGAACGGCGGAAGCGTCGAGGCGGGCGTTCTCGTCGCGCTCAATGCTCGCAAGGAAGCTCGCAGCGATGCCGACGTCGTCGCGACGATTCCTGCTGGAACCTGCGTCCGGCTCGAAGAGTGCAAGTCGCAGTCTGGAGAGAACTGGTGCCGGGCCCAGGTCGCCAATTTCTCCGGCTGGATCAAGCAGACCGCGACGCGCATGAACCGCTGGCCGATCCTCACCTTCGATCAGCAGTGCCGCTCCAGCAAGTGAGGCGCGGGCGCGAGAAGGGTGCGGGGGAGCGGGAGAATGCCCCCAACGACGATACGTCGGTTC
The DNA here is from genome assembly GCF_003403015.1 of Fulvimarina endophytica. Classification (GTDB taxonomy): domain Bacteria; phylum Pseudomonadota; class Alphaproteobacteria; order Rhizobiales; family Rhizobiaceae; genus Fulvimarina; species Fulvimarina endophytica. The sequence continues at coordinate 422,228 of NZ_QURL01000001.1, read as the reverse complement.
CCCGACGTCGTTGAGTTCATTCGTCCGAAGGCTCGCTTCCAGCTCCGCGCGCCGCGAACCTTCCGTGTTCGGCCGGCCGGCCGCTCCTGTGGCGCGCCGGCCGGCCAGGTTTCAGGCCCCGTTCTCCTCGAACAGGTCGGCGCGCGGTTCCGGCCTCGTCCAGAGGAAGGTGCAGACGCCGGCGAAGACCAACGCCTGGATCGTCAGGACCGTCGACGAGAGACCGAAGACCAGGCCGCCGGCGAGCGTGACCAGCATGACGATCGTCGCCAGCCATTTCGCCTTGCGGGCGATCGCTCTCTCGCGTCGCCAATTCATGATCGTCGGGCCGAAGCGCGGATGCTCGATCAGCCAGCGTTCGACTCGTGGCGAGCTCTTGGAGAACGCGAAGGCCGCGAGGATCAGGAAGGGGGTCGTCGGCAGGAGCGGCAGAACGGCTCCGATCAGCCCCAGTGCGAGTGCGAGGGCGCCGATGGCCCACCAGAAGATGCGGATCGTCGTCATGCGCGGTCGATATCCGCCTCGTCTAGGGTATTCGTCGCGATCGTTCACGATCGTCGCAGATGGATATCTATGCCATGCGATCGAGACGGCATCCCGCGGCCTGCAAAATCATCTCGCGCCAGGCAGCTTCGAAACCGACGGTCCTTCGGAAGAACTCGATATCGCGCGTCTCGCATGTGCGCCTGATGGTTTCATCTCTCCTGCAAGCCTTACCTAACGGTCGCAGACGGCGGTATGTCGGCTCGTGCGCAGCATTTCGCCGAACACGTAACGCAATGCCGGATTCACGCTTGACGGCTGCCCGCGCAAAACCGATTTTCCGAGCCATGACAACGATTCGTTCCCTATGCGTCTATTGCGGCTCCTCCACCGGCCGCGATCCCGAATATCTCTCCGCCGCTCGCCGTCTCGGCCTCGCGCTTGCCGAGCACGATATCCGTCTCGTCTATGGTGGCGGCACCCGCGGCATCATGGGTGCGGTCTCCGATGGGGTGATCGAAGGCGGCGGCCTCGTCACCGGGATCATTCCTCGTTTCCTCATCGATATGGAGGCGACCGAGAGCGAGCTGAAGCGGCTCGACGAGCTGATCGTCACCGAGGACATGCATGAGCGCAAGCATCTGATGTTCCGGCGGTCGGACGCCTTCGTCGCCCTGCCGGGCGGTATCGGAACGCTCGAGGAACTGATCGAGATCCTCACCTGGGGCCAGCTCGGCCGTCACCGCAAGCCTATCGTGATCGCGAATCTGAACGGGTTCTGGGACCCGTTGACCAGCCTCCTCGACCATATGGATGCGGAAGGCTTCATCCATCGCTCACAGCATGTGCGACCGCTGCCCGTGACCGACATCGACGAGGTTCTTCCCGCAATCGAAGGCGCTCTCGGCGAGATGGCGCTCGAGGGTCGAGGCGAGATCATCGAGAAGCTCTGATTGCGGGCGGTGTAGGTTCCGGCGCGCAGGAGTGGCGCGCTGGTTCTCCTGCGAATTATGCGGCTCACGCGTTGCGGCAGATCCTTTGCCGCCTAGGTTTGGGTGAAATCCTAATCAATCGAGGACAGCCCAACCTCCATGGTCGACAAAAGCCAAACCCCGAAGATCGTCGTTCGCGTTGCCGAGAAGGGAGATGTCGACAAGATCATCGCCTTGTCTTCGAAGGTCTTCCGGAACGAGGCGCCCTATACGCGGGGCATGATCCTCGGTCAGATGTCGGCATTCGCGGAAGGCCAGTTCGTCGTGGTCTACGACGGCGAGGTGGTCGGCTACGCCGCGACCATGATGCTGCCGGAGCGAAAGGCGCTCGACCAGCACACCTGGAACGAAGTCACCGGCGGCGGATACGCTGCGATGCACGACCGGCGGGGCGAATGGCTTTATGGCATGGAGGTCTGTGTCGATCCCGACAAGCGCCGCTTGCGGATCGGGAAGCGGCTCTACGATGCCCGGCGGCGCCTTGCGACCGACAAGCATCTCAAGGGCATCGCCTTCGGCGGCCGCATGCCGGGCTACAAGCGCAATGCCAGAAAATTCGCATCGCCCGAGGATTATCTGGAAGCCGTGAAGCGCAACGACGTGAAGGACCCCGTCGCCACCTTCCATCTTAATGCAGGCTTCGAGCCGGTCCGGCTCCTGAAGAACTACTATCCCGCCGATGCGGACTCCGGCGGATACGGCGTGCTGATGGTTTGGCGCAATCCGTATTACGATCCCGAGCGTGAGAATCAGCCGGTCAATCGCGGCAATCCGGATATTGTGCGCGTCGTCACGGTCCAGATGGAAGCGCGGACCATCAGCAGGCCGCAGCAGTTCTACGATGCCGTCGAATATTTCGTGGAGGTCGCCTCCGAATATGGCGGGGATTTCGTCGTCTTCCCCGAGCTGTTCACGCTCATGCTCTTGTCGTGCGAGCCGGAGGAACTGAAGCCGGAAGCCGCCATCCAGCGCCTGACCGAGCACACGCCCGAATTCGTCGAGAGGCTGACGGAAATGGCGATCCGCCGGAACATCAACATCATCGGCGGCAGCCATGCGACCAAGACCGAGGACGGGGATATCCAGAACGTCGGATACGCCTTCCTGCGCGACGGCTCCGTCCATACCCGCGAGAAGATCCATCCCACGCCGAACGAGCAGACCTACTGGCAGATCAAGGGCGGCGAACCGCTCGACGTGATCGAGACCGACTGCGGACCGGTCGGCATCATGATCTGCTACGATTCGGAATTCCCGGAGATCGGCCGCCGTCTGGCCGATCAGGGTGCGCGCATCCTCTTCGTGCCGTTCAACACGGATACGCGGCACGGCTATCTGCGCGTGCGCTACTGCTGTCAGGCACGCGCGGTGGAGAACCAGTGCTATGTCGTCACGAGCGGCATGACGGGCAATCTGGGCAATGTGGACAATCTCGATATCGAATATGCGCAATCGGGCATCTTCACGCCCTGTGATTTTCCCTTCGCGCGCGACGGCATCGCGGCCGAAGCCTCGGAAAACGTGGAGATGGTGACCGTCGCCGATCTCAATCTGGCGACCCTGTCCTGGGCCCGCTACGAGGGTTCGGTGAAGAACCTGCGCGACCGCCGTCTGGATCTCTACCGGATCGCCTGGTCCGACGGGGGCTGATCGAGCGCTGCGGCCTGACCGTCCATCTGGGCGGAGGTCTGCGCGGCGGAGGGTTGGCGTCGGCGTCGCCTCTGGCGCTCCACCCTCGCCTGCCGCAGAAGCGTCACCGTGTAGAGGCCGAGCGCGGTCCAGATGAAGGCGAAAGCGACCAGTTGCCAAACGCTGAATGGCTCGCCGAAGATGAAGACGGCGATGAGGAACAGGCAGGTCGGCACGAGATATTGCAGGATGCCGACCGTCGCGAAGTTCAGAAGCCGCGCTCCGGCCGCAAAGAGGATCAGCGGAACAGCGGTCAGGGGGCCGGCGCCCATCAGCATCACGGTCTCGTAGGGAATGACGCCGAAATGGCTCACGGGGACGATGAAGAGCGCGGCCACCGCGAAGGGCGTCAAGAGAACGACTTCGAGAAAGAAGCCCTCGCTCGCATCGACCTTCACCATTTTGCGCACCAGGCCGTAGGACCCGAAGGTGCAGGCGAGGACGAGCGAGATCCACGGCAGCCCTCCGGCCTTCACCGTCATGATCGCAACGCCGACCGTCGCGAGCCCGACGGCGATCGCCTGAAGCCGGCTCGGACGCTCCTTCAGAACCAGGGCGGCCAGAAGCACGTTGAGAAGCGGATTGATGTAATAGCCGAGCGCCGCATCCACCGTCTGGCCGGCAACGATGGCGTAGACGTAGACGCCCCAGTTGATCGAGATCAGAGCCGCCGTCAGCAGTGCCAGGGCCGTCGTTCGCATGTCCGCGAGATAACGCACGGTCCTGGCGAAGCGCCCCTGATACATCAGGAGAATGGCCGCGAAGGGCAGCGCCCAGATGATGCGGTGCGCCACGATCTCCACGGGCGAGACGTGATCCAGCGCCTTCATGTAGAATGGCAGCACGATGCCCCACAATCCGTAGGCACTGATCGCGAGGAGCAGCCCGCGGCGGGTTTCGGTCGGATCTGGCTGCATGAACATGGCCTTGCGGAAGCGAAAACCCGAAACCGCCATGACGGACCAGACGGTCGTTTGACGGACTATGCGGGATCGTCGTTTGTCTCAGGTTTGAAACGAATGGGATCGCGAACGCATCTGCCGGTCCGTATCCCCTGCCCCCGGTCTATCAGCCTTCGCGAGTTCGGGCGTCCTGTTTTTTGTGATCGCTGCGATCACCGGAAACCTTCGTCATCCGATCGCTCGTCCTCACCCGGATGATCGGGATGCTGATGGGAGACGAGATCGGCGAGGAAGGGCTGATCGTCAAAGTCGTCGCTGGTCCGGGATGCCGGCAGGCTGGAAAGGGTCTGCACGAATTCGCAGCGCGCCTCGATCCCGTATTGGCGTCGGGGAGGAAGCTTGGATGGGTCATCGAATGCGCCGATGAGCAGGAACATGCCGTCGGGCGCGCGATAGGTGAGAGGCGTTCCGCATCGGGCGCAGAAGCCCCGGCTTGCGGCGGAAGACGACTGGAACTCGCTCGGCTCATCCTTCGTCCAGACGAGACGGCCGTCGAAAACCTTCACGAGGGCCGCATAGAAGTTGCCGACGGCCTTCTGGCACATCCGGCAATGACAGATATGCGCGGTCGCGACATCGGGTTCGCAACGAAACCTCACGGCACCGCACTGGCATCCGCCACTCATCATATGTGTTTCGTTCTGCATGGCAGTCCGCCTCGCCTTTCAGAGTGCCGACGAGAACCGATCCGTCGCCGCAAGCAGCTCCTGAAGGATTCCGGGTTCGGCGAAGGCATGGCCCGCACCCTCGACCATGCGATAATCGGCCTGCGTCCAGACCTGCGCAAGTTGCCATGACGTGATCGCCGGCGTGACGACGTCGTACCGACCCTGCACGATGACGCCGGGAATCCGGGACAGACGATCGGCGCGATCGAGAAGCTGCCCGTCTTCGAGCCACAGGTCGTGGTGGAAATAATGGTTCTCGATGCGCGCGAAGGCGATGGTCGCATCGGACACGGATCGCGACGGCTGTGGTGGCGGCCCCGATCGCATCGCGACGGTCGCCGATTCCCATTGCGTCCAGCTCGCAGCGGCAGCCGCGCGGACGGCGCGATCGGGATCGGTCAGACGGCGGCGATAAGCGCCGATGATATCGCCCTGTTCCGCCTGAGGAACCAGAGCCGTCAGGTTCTCCCATTCGTCCGGGAACAGATGGTTCGCTCCCTTTTCGTAGAACCACGAAAGCTCCGCGCGCCGGCCGGAGAACACGCCTCGCAGGATCATCGCGGAAACGGTCTCGGGATGGGTCTGGGCATAGGCGAGGGCAAGGGTCGCGCCCCAGGATCCGCCGAAGAGCACCCAGCGTTCGATATCGAGGGCGCGGCGCAGCTTCTCCATGTCCTCGACGAGATGCCAGGTCGTATTCGCATCGAGGCCGCCGAGGGGGCTCGATCGGCCGCAGCCTCGCTGGTCGAAAAGCAGGATGCGGTAGCGCTGCGGATCGAAGAGCCGGCGATGGTGCGGCGAGCATCCGCTTCCCGGTCCGCCATGCAGGAAGACGATCGGCGTTCCGTTCGGATTCCCGCAGAGCTCGTAATAGAGCTCGTGTCCATCGCCGACGGGCAGTCGGCCGGTCTCGTACGGATCGATGGCGGGATAGGCTTTGCGCGTCGTGTCGGATGTCATCAGCTATCGATTCGCAACGGAATTTGAATTCGTCGAAGCCACGGTTCCGAGAACCTCGGCGCGGCTCTTCGACATGAAACTATAGTGCGCACTGCCGCCAGCGAACGGATCGGGCAAGAAATCTGCGCTCATGCGTCAAATGGACGTGTCCATCGATCTTCCGCATCGATCATAACGCGGGGAAGGGTCGGCAGCAGCCGAACCGTCCCGACGGATCAGTGGCGCGTCTCCCAGGTCGTGATCCGCTCGCCCGTCTGCGCATCCTTGCCGTCCTTCAGCTGGATGCCCTTCTGCGAAAGGATGTCTCGGATCTCGTCCGCGGCGGCCCATTCCTTCGCGCGGATGAGAGCGAGGCGCTCCTCGACCAGTCTCTCGATCTCCTCGACCGGGACCTGCGAACGAAATTGCTCCTGCCGGGAGACATCGCCCGCGAAACGCTCGAGATCGATCCCGAGAAGGTCGAGCCCGGCGCGCAGGGCTGCCGGATCCGATCGGCGAAGCGCATGCAGTTCCGCGATCACGGCTCCGCTCGCCAGATCGTCCGAGAGCGCCGCGACGAGCGTCTCGCTCGGCCGCGTCGCGGCGGCGTCGCGCGTGTCGGACAACCAGGCCTTCAGCGCCGTCTCGGCTTCCTCCAGCCGTCTCACCGAGAAGTCGATCGGTTCGCGGTAGTGGGTCATCAGCATCGCAAGCCGCAGAACGTCCCCCGGCCAGGTCCGGCCACCGAAGGTCTCGGTCTCGAGGAGATCGCGAATGGTGACGAAGTTGCCCTCGGACTTCGACATCTTGCGGCCTTCGACCTGCACATATCCGTTGTGCATCCAGATCTCGGCCATCCTGTCCGACCCGTGCGCGCAACGCGACTGGGCGATCTCGTTTTCGTGGTGCGGGAAGATCAGATCGAGCCCGCCGCCATGGATGTCGAAGATCTCGCCCAGATGGGCCGCGCTCATGACCGAGCATTCGATGTGCCAGCCTGGGCGGCCCCTGCCCCACGGACTGTCCCAGCCCGGCTCTCCCTCGTTCGACTGCTTCCAGAGAACGAAATCGCCCGGATTTCGCTTGTGCCGCTCCACCGCCACCCGGGCACCGGCCTGCTGCTCGTCGAGCTTGCGGTTCGACAATCCGCCATAGTCCGGCATCGAGGTGACGTCGAACAGAACCTCGCCACCCGCCTCGTAGGCGTTGCCCTTCCCGATCAGGGTCGAGATCATCGTCACCATGTCGTGCCCGTCCGCATGACCTGCGACATACTCCGTCGCTCGCGGCTCGACCGACGGCGGAAGGCAGCCAAGCGCCTTCGTATCGGCGTGGAACTGGTCGGCGGTCTTCTCGGTCACCAGCCTGATCGCCTCGTTGAGCGGCAGGCCCGGAAAATCGCGGGCGGCGCGTGCGTTGATCTTGTCGTCGACATCCGTGATGTTCCGGACGTAGACCACCCGCTCGGCGCCATAGAGATGGCGCAGGAGACGGAACAGGACGTCGAACACAATGACCGGCCGCGCATTGCCGATATGGGCGAAATCGTAGACAGTGGGTCCGCAGACATACATCCGCACGCGCTTGTCGGCGTCGGCAATGGTGTCGTCGCGCCAATCCAGAGGTGTGTAGTCCCGTTTCTGGCGCGTCATCGTATCGGTCAGTCGAAGACCGCGAGAAGCCTCGGCCATGGTTGAACGTCCTGTCGCTTCGAAGATCGGTATTGGCGTTTTGCGTGGGTAGGCTCAATCCGGGCGATTTTCAAATCCGGTATCGCGACGGAACGCGAAATGACGGGTCCATTCCTCGGCCCCACCGACCTGTAAGGACCCACCCCGCCTTAACCGATTCTTTACCATCATGGCGCGCAGCGTGGCCGGAAGGACACGGCTCTCCGGCATCGATCCGTCCGCCGATCGGACGGTGTCACAAAGCGTTCGTGGAGAGCGTGAATGCCTCGAAACTGTCTCAATTGCGGGATGGCTAGGACAGGCGTCCAACCAGCCAGGCACGAACACCCGATGAAGCACAACGAGATCCACTTCCGCTCCCAGGCCGATCGCCAGAACGAGATCCGACTGGAAGACAACTACCGCCAGCTCGGCAATGCCGCGATCCTCGCAGCAGCCAGTTATTGCGGCGGCAAGCGTGTGGCCCAGTCCCATGCCGCCCTGCCCCAGTTCCAGAACGCAGGCAAATGACAACCCAGGAAAGGGGCCGATCGCACGCGGCAAACGGCCCCGTTCATCCATCATATCGCGTTCGGAAACGCCGTCCGTGACAAGCAGCCTTCAGATCAGTCGCAACTGATCGCCGAGCGGCGTCTCGTTCCTGTCACCCGGCATGTCCCGATCCTCGATCGGTCTCTCTACGGGGTCCTGAATGGACGGGCCCATATTGGCCACCTTATTGACGGCAGGCCCGATCGGTACGATGTCGAAATCCGGCACATCCGAACGCTCCAGAAGATCGTTGACATCCGCCACGCCGTAGTTGCGGCAGTTCAGCCATCTCTCAAAATCCGGCTCTCCCACCGTCACCGGCATGCGATCGTGGATCGTCTTTGCGGCACCGCTCGCTGCCGTTGTGACGAGAGCCGCCGTGTCCAACTCTCCGCCATCGGGCCCGATCGCGGTCTCCATCAGGGCTGCGAAAGCGAACGGTCTGCGATCGGCGGGCCTGAACAGGAAGGGCTGCGACGCACCCTTCCCTTCCCGACGCCATTCATAGAACTCGGTTGCCGGGACGAGGCATCGTCGGTACTTCATCGCCGACCGAAACGAGTGCTTGGTCGCAGCCGTCTCCCCCCGGGCATTGATGAGAAGGGGGAACCCGGACGCATCCTTTACCCATGACGGGATGAGGCCCCAGCGGGCGAGTTGCAGCGACCGGCCGGATGCATTTCCGTTCGGGCGCTCACCCTCGTCGCCGATCGCCAGAAGGATCGGCTGCGTCGGGGCGATGTTGTAACGCGGTGGGAAATCCGTCACGTCGCCAGCCGAGAGGAATTCGGCGACGAGTTCGGGTTTGGCGTGTAAGGCGAAGCGTCCGCACATGCGGCCGACAGAACAGGGCTGGGCGCGCGGGGTCAAGCCCGCCATCGCACCCGGGAAACGCAAGGTTCATCAGAATGACCAGGAAGCCCGAAATCGCCGTTTCAGTCGCTCTCATTCGCGACGGTGACGTGCTCCTGATCGAGCGCAGCAAAGGGCAGACTCTCGAAGGTCTGCTATCGCTTCCCGGTGGCCGCGTCGGTTTCGGCGAGACGCTGTCTGCGGCCGCCGCGCGGGAGATCATGGAAGAGGTCGGCGTTCGCGTCGAGGAGACGGAGCTTCGCTTCGTTACGAATCATCAGGCGATCTATGAGGCGTTTCATTTCGTCATCTGCGTCTTCACCGGGAAGCTGCCCGAGAACGCATCGCCCATCGCCGGAAGCGATGCCGCGCGTGTCCTCTTTCGTCCCTGTTCCGAGATCGCGGGGCTCGAGGCCAGTGGAGAGACGACGCCCGAACTCGGCCGCATCGTCGCCGACTGCGCGAAACTGTTGCGGTGACGCATCGAAAGCGCATCATTGCTGCACCCGCGGCGGCCGGCCTTAAAATTGTCCGCACGGGACCCAAAATGGCGACCATGATCACGCTCCGCCGCTCGTCCTCGCTCGCCGTCCTTTGCGCCCTTCTTCCGCTCTCCTTCGCCCTCCCGCGCGAGGCTCCGGCGCAGGAGGCCGCGCAGCAGCAGCAGAGTGGGGGGAAGGCCGGGCAGGCGGAAGACGAAGCGAGCGACGCGGCGGCTCCCGCGGCGGCCAGCGAGGGCCCGTTCAGCAATGCGATCAATCGCCTTTCGACCGTCATGGGGTCGATGCACTTCCTCAGCACCCTTTGCGCCGATCCCAAATCAAATGTGTGGCGAGACGAAATGAGCGCCTTTCTCAAGGCTCAGAAGCCGAACGAGACCGATCGCAAGCGCATGATCGCGAGCTTCAACAGTGGCTACAGGGCGTTCGAATCGACCTATCGCCACTGCACCCCGGCAGCTCGGATCGCTCACAATCGTTACAGGGAAGAGGGTGTCGCCCTTTCGCGAGACATGCTGACGCGCTACGGAAATTAATCAAACGTAAATGATCTTTGCACCGGTGACGCAGACAATCCCGTGTTTCGTGGTAATGAAACGTAAACGGATCGTCGCAATCCGCATTGAGAACAAGGGATGCCTTCATGCTCGACCTGCCGAAAACCGAACTCGACGAGATCATTCAGGCCGAGAAGAAGCAGGTCGCCCTCGAATATCACAACGAGGCATGGGCCGATGGCATCAGCGAGGGGATCGAATCGGAGATCCTCGCAGAGACCGCTCTCTCTACTGCGATGACCGAGCTCGTCCGTCTCCACGGCGAAACCCATGCACTCGACGTTCTGGAGAGCCTGCGGCGCCAGGTGGAGTTCGGCGTGTTCCGCCAGAATCCGACGCTTCAGTAGTTTGACTGCGATTGCGCCGGCCCGGCCCGGCGGATCCTCTACCGAGTCCAAGCCCATTCCCCTGTCCCGCTCGACGAGGAAGACGATGCCGAATTTGAACGGACTCGTTCGCGTGGCCGCACTCTTCGGTTGCCTCACGGCTTCGACCGCATCGATGGCCCTCTCGCAGATCGTCGATGATAATGGCGAGGCATCGGGCGAGATCCGGGAAGGGATCGTCGCCGTCCCTCTCCCGCCCCTGCCTTCGACGGTACCAGCCACTCCGGACGGTGCCGGTTCGCCGGTGGATTCGGTGCCGCAAACTTCGGTCGAGCCAGCAGCGGGCGGTAATCCAGTGGAAGGTGCGCCCGCAAGCGAGGGAGCGGCCGGGTCGCAACCATCCCTCCCCTCGACCAGCCGATCTCAACCATCCGCGGCTACCGACACCGATCCGGCGCAACCGGCGCAACCGGCACCTTCGGCTGGGGGAGCTGATACCGAGGCACCTCCTGCGACCGGAGACAGTCTTCGCACATCCCGCATCTTCTACGGAGACGAGGGCCTGCCGAAGCCGGTGCGAGACCTCAGGGCGAGGCTCATGGAGGTCGCGCGAACGGGTATCATCGAAAAGCTGCGCCCGTTTCTGCAGACCGGCGAGAACGAAACCATCCTGTCCTTCGGTGGCAGCGTCACAAACCCCATCGAGCATCTGAAGGGTCTTTCGGGAGATCCGGATGGGATTGAGATCCTGGCGATCCTTCTCGAAGTTCTGGAGGCCGGTCATATCGTAGTCGAGCCGGACAGCGAGGACACCATCTATGTCTGGCCCTATTTCGCCCAGACCCGCCTCGATACGCTCACACCGTCGCAGAAGGTCGAACTCTTCGAACTCGTCACCGCCGGCGATTACGAGTTCATGGCGGACTTCGGCGCCTACAACTTCTATCGGCTCGGCATCACGCCGGACGGAGAACTCGCCTACTTCGTGACCGGCGACTAGCCTCGGTTGCATTTCGACGAGGTCAGCCCTCGCAGGCGGGATAGGATCGGCCAAGAGAGCCGTAGAGATCGAGACATCGCTCGAACCAGATGTCGACCACATCGTCCTTCGCCAGAACCGGGAAAGTCGAGACGAGGCGAACCCATTGCAGGGCGCCGAACAGGATGAAATCGACGAAACGGGGCTCCGCCCCGCCAAGGAACGGTTGTTCGTCGAGAACGGCGCGAACGGGTTGCAAAGCGGACGCGAATTTCGGCCTTGCCTCGTCCCGGCTGCGGGTGACGTCTTCGAGTGTCGCGCCGAGCCGCATCTCCCTCGTACGCCGGAAATAATTCTGGTCCGGCAGATCCAGAAGATCGTGGATCTCGCGAACCGCGATTCTCGTGATGAGCGGGTGAAGCTCCATCAGCACCCACTTCTCGATGAAGCGGGCATAGGCGCGTCCCGCTCCGTCGCCGAACAGCGTCGGCCGCTCAGGATAGGCCTCCTCCAGATGTTCGGCGATCTTGAACGAGTCGACGATGAGGCGCGAACCGTCTCTGAGGACGGGCAGCGTCCGCGCCGAACCATCAGCGACGGTCGGGATTTCCGTGAAGCGAACCGGCTCGCACTCGTAGGACAAGCCTTTGAGTTCAAGCGCCATTCTCACCTTCCAGCAGTGGGGCGAAAACGGCCGCGTTTCGTCGCTCCCGACGAGTTCGTAGAGTGTGATGCTCATAGGCGTCCATCTGCCAGATGGGCTCGATACCGTTTCGCAATTACACCGAAGGAACTTACCAACGACCGGTATGGGCCTCGCGTTCAACGTGAGACAGGACCTAAGGCGGTCGGCCCGAAAGGAAAATCGGGACGTCGTCTCAACGCAGGCTTGCCGATGCTGATCGGGCTATTCACACCCTTCTCCTCTCTGCCCAAGCCGGGGACCGCGTCAAGCCTTCTCCCCCATCGATGCGCGCGGCCTGCTGCAGCGAGGTTTCGCCGGTTTCTTCGCCCCTGCGATCCGGCGAGTGCAAAGCGCGACTTCACCTCGACCGAAAGCCGTGGCACAAGCGCGCCATGCTACAGATTACCGACCTTTCCGCTCGCGTCGCTGGACGCCTTCTCATCGATCATGCGAGCCTCAGCCTCCCGACAGGCACGAAGGCCGGGCTAGTCGGCCGCAACGGCGCCGGCAAGTCGACGCTGTTTCGCGTCATCACGGGTGAACTGGCGTCCGAGAGCGGGTCCGTCAGCATCCCCCGCAACATGCGGCTCGGGCAGGTCGCGCAGGAAGCGCCGGGCACGGAGGAGTCGCTGATCGAGATCGTTCTTGCCGGCGACCAGGAGCGCGCCGCGCTCATGGCGGCGGCCGAGACCGAGACCGATCCGATGAAAATCGCGGACATCCATACGCGGCTTTTCGACATCGACGCCCATTCCGCCGAGGCACGCGCGGCTTCGATCCTCGCAGGCCTCGGCTTCGACGAGGAAGCGCAGGCCCGCCCGGCCTCGTCCTTCTCGGGGGGATGGCGCATGCGCGTGGCGCTCGCCGCCGTCCTCTTCTCCAGTCCCGATCTTCTGCTTCTCGACGAGCCGACGAACTATCTCGATCTCGAGGGCACGCTCTGGCTGGAAAACTTCGTCGCCCGCTATCCGCATACCGTCCTCCTCATCAGCCATGATCGGGACGTTCTCAACAATGCGGTCAATTCGATCGTCCACCTCGACCAGAAGAAGCTCGTCTTCTATCGCGGCGACTACGATTCCTTCGCTCGCCAGAGGGCCGAAAAGATCGAACTGCTCCAGAAGCAGAACGTGAAGCAGACCGAGAAGCGCAAGCACATGGAAGCGTTCGTCGCTCGCTTCCGCGCCAAGGCGTCGAAGGCGAAGCAGGCCCAGTCGCGACTGAAAGCGCTGGAGAAGCTCGGGCCGCTCCAGGCGATCGTCGAGGAGAGCGTGACGCCGATCGTATTCCCGGAACCCGACAAACAGCCCGCTTCGCCGATCATCGCGATGGAGAAGATCGAGGTGGGCTATCAGCCGGGCCAGCCGATCCTGAAGCACCTCGATCTGCGGATCGACAACGACGACCGGATCGCGCTTCTCGGCAAGAACGGCAACGGCAAGTCAACCTTCGCCAAGCTTCTGGCCGAGCGACTCGATGCGGGCCAGGGACGCCTGACGAAGGCACCGGGTCTGAAGGTCGCCTATTTCGCCCAGCATCAGATCGACGACCTGAGACCCCAGGAGAATGCGATCGAACACGTGCGGCGCCTGATGCCGGACGCCCCGGAACCGAAGGTGCGTGCCCGGGTCGCGCAGATGGGCCTGCCGCGCGACAAGATGGAAACCGTTGCCGACAAGCTCTCGGGCGGCGAGAAGGCGCGCCTCCTCCTCGGCCTTGCGACCATCGACGCGCCCCATCTCCTCATTCTCGACGAGCCGACGAACCACCTCGACATCGAGGCGCGCGAAAGCCTCATCCACGCGCTGAATGACTATCCGGGCGCCGTCGTCCTGATCAGCCATGACCGGCATATCGTCGAGGCGACCGTCGATCGGTTGTGGCTCGTGGACGAGGGAACGGTGTCCCGCTTCGAGGGCGACCTGTCGGAATACAAGAAACTGGTCCTGTCCGGCGGCAAGCCGTCGAAGGCGACGAAGACCAACGCGGATGCGGCATCCGTGCCCGCTCCGATCGCGCCGATCGAACCTTCGGCACCCAAAGCCGATCTGCGGCGTCAGTCGGCGCAGGCGCGCGATCGAATGAAGCCCCTGAAGCGCAAGATCGACAAGCTCGAAGCCGATATGGCGAAGGTTCAGAAGACGCTGAGCGAGACGGATCGCCTGCTCGCCGATCCTGCGATCTACCGCAACGATCCGGTTCGCGTCGTCGACCTCAACCGGCAGAAGGCCGAGGCCGAGCGCTCGCTCCAGACGCTCGAAGAGGAATGGCTGGGTCTGTCCGGCGAGTACGAGGCTGCGATCGCCGGCTGAAGCGGCCGAGCCGGTGCCAGTAAAGCCCGGTTCCACCGTTCTTCATGACGCGTAGACGACAGGAAAACAGTCAGTCTTACAAATATTTACAGCGTTGCGCTCGTATCTGGTGTTACGATGCGCTAGACGGGTGGGAAAGATCGCCGTGTCCGTCCCGAATGCGGGACGAGCCGCCGCCTGATGGCGCCCCACGATCGAACCGGAATCGATGCCCCATGCCCAATCCAGCTCGAACCATCCTGACGTTCATCTCAGGAGGATTTAGCCGATTCCTGCAGACCAGAACACGGCGTGAGGCGACGCTGTTCGTGTCCGTGGCATTGATCTCACTCGTCCTGGCGCTGATCTTCGCCGCGGCCGCCGCTCCCTTCGACAGTCTGGATGTCGGGCCTGTCGAGAACGGGCTCTACGAGGGATCTCAATCCATCATCCTCGCGCTTGCTGCTACGCTCTTTCTCGTCGGCGCATACCGGTTTCGCGGCGAGATCTTCTATGTCTGCGCAGTGGCCGCCCTGCTCTGCGTCTTCGCCGTGACACGCGAGACGCCGCGATGCTCGTCGTCCTTCTACGATGGCGGTGCCTGCCTGACAGCGGACGGGAAGGTCTATGTCTTCCTCGCGGTGGTGGCTGCAATCGTCGCCATTCTGGCGATCAAGCGCGAGCCGTTGGCGAGACGATGGAGCGAGATGCAATTCTTCTATGCCGTGCCTTGCGTCCTCATCGCGCTCTGCCTCGTCGCGAGCGAGGTTTTCGGGACGCACATCTATGTGTGGCTCGAAGAAATCGCCGAGACGACCGCCTATCTCCAGATCCTCATGCTCGCTCTTCTCGTGAATCTTCGACCGGCTTGGTTCGATGCTCGGCGTTGGAACGAAAGAGCGTCGGCGCGCAGGAACGGGTTCATGTCGAACGAGCATTGCCCTTCGAGACGGTGACCGCGCCCGGCTGGCCCTCGCCGGACGGCCGCTTCGTTCGAACGATCAGACCCCCGCCCTCTGAGAAGCCAGCGCACTCCTTCGTAGACGAACGCGTTCGCGCGCCTGCCGGGCGTTACGCCTTCTTCGTCCAGCGGCGATCCTCGGTCTGCTGCCAGTAAGTCAGATTGCGACCGGCCGCCTTCTCCACTTTCCAGCGTTCGCGGGCATGGGCCATCTGCTCCTCGTCCGATGCGTCGAACATGTAGATGCCGCGTTGATAGCCGGAAAGATCGGGGGGGGTCGCGCCTTCGACCATGAAGCGGATATCGGGCCGATTGGACGCTTCGTCGGACCTCGTCGTCAAAAGGATCGGATGACGCTCGGCTCCTTCCGAGCCGGCGGTTCCGTGGGGCAGGAAACTGTCGTCGCGAAACGTCCAGAGCACAGCGTCGAGCGCTTCCAGGCGTTCGTCGCTGACGCACTGGACGACGGCGCGCCAGCCGCGATCGACCGACCGCTGGAGGAGGTCCGGCAGGGCCTCCTCCAGACGGCTCTCCGTCAGATGATAGAACAGGACTTCGGTCATCTGCCCCAGCCCGGCGGCGTTCGGTCACCGCGCTTCGTAATGGTCGCGCACCAGGCGTTCGAGAAGGCGCACGCCGAAGCCCGAGGCCCAGGACTGGTTGTAGGCGTTCGAAGGCGAACCCATGGCCGTGCCTGCGATGTCAAGATGAGCCCAGGGAACATCATTGACGAAGCGCTGGAGGAACTGGGCGGCCGTGATCGAGCCGGCAGCGCGTCCCCCTCCGATGTTCTTGATATCGGCGAACTTCCCTTCGATCATCTTGTCGTATTCGGACGCCAGCGGAAGGCGCCAGACCTTCTCTCCGCTGATTTTCCCGGCGGAGAACAGGCGATCGGCGAGTTCGTCATTGTTCGAGAACAGGCCTGCCTGATGATTGCCGAGCGCGACGATGATGGCACCCGTCAGCGTCGCGAGGTTGACCATGAACTTCGGCTTGAAGCGGTCCTGGCAATACCAGAGGGCATCGGCGAGCACGAGACGGCCCTCGGCATCGGTGTTCAGCACCTCGATCGTCGTGCCCGACATCGCGGTGACGATATCGCCGGGACGCTGGGCGTTGCCGTCGACCGAATTCTCCACGAGGCCGATGATGCCCACGGCATTCACCTTGGCCTTGCGCGCGCCGAGCGCATGCATCAGTCCGACGACCGCGGCAGAGCCGCCCATATCGCCCTTCATCTCGTCCATGGACCCGGCCGGCTTGATCGAGATGCCGCCGGTATCGAACACGACACCCTTGCCGACGAAGGCGATCGGCGCCTCGTCGCTGCCGGCGCCGTTCCAGCGCATGATCACGAGGCGCGGCGGACGGGGCGAGCCCTGTGCGACGCCGAGCAACGCATTCATCTTGAGGTCCGAGAGTTCGTCCTGACCGAGGACCTCGACTTCGATGCCGACCGAACGCAGCGCCTCGGCCCGCTCGGCATATTCCACGGGTCCAAGAACGTTCGCCGGCTCGTTGACGAGGTCGCGGGCGAGCATCGTGCCTTCCGCGATCGCGCGCTCGGCCTCGAAGGCCCGCTCGGCAGCCGCGACATCGGGAACGCGTATGACGATCTCCTGCTTCGTGTCGGAGACGTCCTCGTCCTCGTCCTTCTTCTTCTTCGTCTTGTAGAGATCGAACTTGTAGGTCCGCAGCATCGCACCGGCGGCGACGGTCGCCGCCTCCTCGGGCGAGACCTGCTTGTCGCCCGGCAGCGCGAGGTCGATCGTGATCGCCTCCGCGCCGCTTGTCGCCGCGGCGATCGTGCCGCCGAGCTTCAGCCAATCCTCTTCGACCGGTTCCTGGGAAAGCTTCGTGCCCATCACCAGAAGGCGGTCCACCTCCAGTCCGGACGGTGCGAGGATGTCGAGGCTGGAAAGCGCCTTGCCCTTGAACTTCCGCGCCTTCGCGGCCTTCGCGACCAGCTCGGAAAATCCGTCGTGCGCCCCGGCCAGTTTCGCCTCGTCGCCCGCCAGGACGACGAGAACGCCGTGCGCCTGGTCGTCGATCGATGAGAATCGTATGTTCGGAAGGCTCGTCATGATGCGTCCAATGTTCGTGATAGATCGGATGGTCAAAGGCCCGACGCAATCGTCGTGTCGCGCATGCCTATCATGGTCCGCCGCCGGGTAGAAACCGGGATCGTCATCGCTTCGATGCGCGAGTCGGGTTCAGCGCCGCGCGATTGCATCGAGACGCTCGGAGGGCTACTGCCTCGAACGGTTTGGAACGGTTATAAGGACATGATCGGCGACCGTCCGCTGCCCGGCAGATGAGCGAAGCCCCAATTTGGACGCCATGAACCGCAAGAAATGCCGCCGCACCGCAGGTAGGGCCGAATGACGCTGATAGAACGCTACATCTTCCGCCGAGCGCTCGTCTCCTCGGCGGGATCCCTCGCCTCGCTCGCCCTTATCGTCTGGATCGTCCAGGCGCTCTCTCGGATCGACATCGTCAAGACCAGCGCATCGGCAGCCGGCAACATCCTGTGGATCGCGCTGATGCTGCTTCCGAATCTGGCGGCGGGCGTCGTTCCCTTCGCCGTTCTGCTCGGCTCGATCCAGACACTCAACGCGATGAATGCCGATTCCGAGCGCGCCGTCATATCGGCGTCCGGTGCCTCGATCACGCTGGTGGCCCGACCCATCGTGCTTCTCGGTTTTCTGGGCGGGCTGATCATGCTCGTGATTGCCCACGGCATCGGCCCCCTCGCCTCCAAGGCGTTCTACGACGGAATCCGGTCCGTCAATGTCGATACGATCAGCGTGTTCCTGCGGCCGGGGGCGTTCGAACAGATCCAGTCCGATCTCGTCATTTCCGTCGGCGAGACGAATGGCGGCACGATCGAGAGCCTCTTCATCCAGGACACGCGCGATCCCAAGCTCGACCTCACCTATTTCGCGAAGGAAGCCGCGATCGTCGAACAGGGCAATCAGAGCGTTCTGATGCTCTATGACGGGCAGCTGCATCGCAAGAGCCGCGAGAGCGGAGCGATCTCGATCATCGAATTTCAGACCTATGCCTTCGATCTCTCGGAGCTTCGGCCCGATGCCGGATCGGACTGGACGCGCTCCTCGGAACTGACGACCTATCAATTGCTCAATCCAGACCTCAACGACGCCTCGATCCAGCAAGCGCCGGATCGCACGATTCGCGAACTGGTCAACCGGTTCTCGACCTGGCTCTACTGCGTCGCCTTCGCCTTCTGGGCGGTCGCAGTGGCCGGCCAGCCCCAAACCAACCGCCAGGCTTCGAACGCGGCGATGACCCTCGGACTGTCGGGTGCGGTGGCCCTGCAGGCGGTCGGCTTCATCGTGGCCAGCAATGTGGGCAAGATACCGGGCCTTAGCATTCTCGCCTTCGCCGTTCCGCTGGCGGCGATCCTCGTCAATATTCTTCTGATCCGGAGCGGCACCAACGTGTCCCAGCTCCCGATTGTCCAGGCGATCGTCGACCTGCCGGGCCGGATCATCGGCGCCATCCTCCGTTCTGGACAACGGCCGGGTCGAAGCGCGGGTTCGGGAAGCCGATAATGAGACGGATGACGTTCAACCGGTATTTTCTCCGGCTCTATCTCTTCAACTTCTTCGCGACGCTGATCGCAATTTTCGCGCTGATCTACCTCATCGATCTCGTCGAACTGAGCAGGCGCTCCGTCACGGACGACCAGCCCTTCGCGGTGGTCGCGCTGTTCTCGGCCATGCGCGTGCCCGCATTCGTCGAACAGGCGTTTCCCTTCGTCGTCCTGTTCTCCTCGATCTTCACGCTTCTGTCCCTCAACCGGCGCCTGGAACTCGTCGTCGCCCGTGCCGCCGGCGTTTCGATCTGGCAGATCCTTCTTCCCTTCATCGCCGGATCGATCTTCCTCGGGCTCTTCGCGACCTTCGTCTACAATCCCCTGTCGGCGTCGGCGAAAGCCTATGCCGCACGAATCGAGGCGGGAACGGACGGTGTCGATCTGTCGTCGCAGGCCTTTCAGACGCCCTGGCTTCGGCAGAACGAGAACGGCGTCTCCTCGATCATCGGCGCCAAGCAGGTGGCCGAGAATGGGCGAGTCCTCTCCAATGCGACGGCCTTCGTGATCGGAAGGGACGGCACCGTCGAGACCCGCATCGACGCGCCGCGGGCCGAACTCGTCGAGCAGGAGTGGATCCTCTACCGGCCGCGAGTGACGCGGATCGGTTACACTCCGCGTGATCTCGTCGAGTACCGTCTCCCGACGAGCCTCAGACCGGAGTATATCGAGAACAGACTGGCAGATCCGGAAACCATATCGATCTGGGAACTCGGATCGAAAATAGACGTCGCGGCGAGCTTGGGCTTTAACTCCATGGCATTCTCCATGCAGTACCATACCCTGATCGCGCGGCCCGCACTGTTCGTGGCGATGACGCTGCTGGCCGCTACCGTGGCCACGCGCTTCTCCAGAACGGGACAGTCGGGTCGCGTGTTCGTCAGTGGCGTCGTGGCCGGATTCGTGCTGTACGTGGTGACGTTTCTTGCTCAGGCCCTTGGCAGCAACGACGTTGTGCCACCCATTGTCGCGGCGTGGTTCCCGGTCCTGGCGGCAGGGCTGTTCGGCGTAACGATCCTGCTGCATCAGGAGGACGGATAGAGTGAATGTGATGAGGGGAAGCGACCTTTCGCCGGTGGGGATCGGCGGAGTCTCGCGTAAGGCGGCGCTTTCGAGCGGGACGGCGCTCGCCTTGACCGCGGCGATGCTGGGGTACGGCGGGCTGTCCGCCAACGCCCAGCAGATCCCTGCCATGACGGCAGCGGAAATCTCGCCGGATGCGCAGCTGTTTCTCGAAGCCGACACTGTCACCTACGACAGTGATCGCGCAGTCGTGTCCGCCAGCGGCGGCGTGCAGATCGACTATGGCGACTACAAGGTCGTCGCCCGCGACATCACCTACGACCAGAACACCCGCCGGCTGATCGCCCGCGGCGACGTCGAACTGCAACAGCCCGACGGCAATCGTATCTATGCCGATCAGCTCGATCTGACGGACGATTTCCGGGACGGTTTCGTTCAGGCCCTTCGAATCGAGACGCCGGACAACACGCGATTCGCGGCCGCGTCTGCGACGCGCGCCGACGGCAGCGTGACGACGTTCAATCAGGGCGTCTACACCGCTTGCGAGGCGTGCCGCGAGAATCCCGAGCGCCCGCCCCTGTGGCAGGTGAAGGCCCGCAAGATCGTCTGGGACCAGGAAGAACAGGTCATTCGGTATTACGGCGCCCAGTTCGAGTTCTTCGGCGCGCCCATCGCCTATCTGCCCTACTTCCAGTCGCCCGATCCGACGGTGAAGAGAAAGTCGGGCTTTCTCGCGCCGTCCTTCCGTTCGTCCGACGGCACCGGCTACGGCGTGCGCGTCCCGTATTACTACGTCATTTCCGACGACAAGGATCTGACCGTCGCGGGCACCTACTACACCAAGCAGGGCTTCCTCGGAGAGGTCGAGTATCGGCAAGCCTTCGAGAACGGCATCTTCACGATCCAGGCAGCGGGCATCAGCCAGGGCGAGAGAACGGCGTTCGCGGACGACAACTTCGTGCGGGATGGACAGACCGTGTTCTCGCCGGACTTCGCCAATACCGAACGCGGCATGGTCGGCACGAAAGGGCGGTTCGCGCTTTCGGAGCAGTGGACGTTCGGCTGGGACTGGCTGTTCCAGTCCGACAACAACTTCTCGAACACCTACGAGATCGAAGGCTTCGACGACACGGTCCGGACCTCCGAGATCTATCTGACCGGCCTCGGCGACCAGAGCTTCTTCGACCTTCGCGTCCAGGAATTCGATTATCAGGCGATCGACCCGCTGCTCGACGAGCAGCAGGCGAGCGCGCACCCGGTGTTCGACTACGAGAGGATCGAGCAGGAGAGCATCCTGGGAGGCGAGGTGAAACTCGACCTCAATCTGACATCGATCAGCCGCGACGCCGCTTCGATTTCGCCGCTTTGCGCGACCTCGCTGGAACTCGCCTCCGATGCGCTGGTCTGCACCCTGCCGAGGGACGGCTACCAGTTCGATCCCTTCCTGACACGCTATAACGGCCTCGAAGGCGATTACACGCGCGGGTCCGGAAAGCTTTCCTGGTCGGACACCTACTATTCCGAATCAGGCCTCGTTCTCTCGCCGACGGCCTCGCTTCGAGGCGATCTCTACACGGCCGACATGTCCGCGAACGGGTTCGTGAACCCGTATTACCGTTTCGATCGGACCCTGGGACAGAACGTCTTCGATCCGGCGCTGACACGGTACAATCAGGGGCGCATCGACCTCGACGATACCGGCACACGCGGCATGGCGACGGCCGCGCTCGAGGCCCGCTATCCCTACCTCATCCAAGTCGGCGGCGTGAGCCATGTGATCGAGCCGGTCGCCCAGCTGGTCGTCAGGAACGACGAGCAGGATGTCGGCCTCATTCCGAACGAGGATGCCGGCACCTTCGTCTTCAACGCGAACAACCTGTTCGCGCTCGACAAGTTCAGCGGCTACGATCGGATCGAAGGCGGCCAGAGGGCCAATGTCGGCCTGCGATATTCGGCCGATCTCGGCTCGGACTGGAACATCAACGCTCTCGTCGGGCAGTCCTATCACCTCGGCGGCCGGAACTCATTCGACCAAGTGGGCCTCGCCCTGGTCGGTTTCGATTCGGGTCTGGAAGACGACGTGTCCGACTATGTCGGCGGTTTCTCCGTTCAGACGCCTTACGGACTGAGCTTCGGCACCCAGGCCCGCTACGACGACGAAGACCTCTCGCTGAAGCGCCTCGATCTTCTGGCCAATGCCTCCTTCGAACGCGGAAGTGCGAGCATCAGCTACTCCAATATCGCCGCCCAGCCGATCTACGGATCGCTGAACGATCGAAGCCAGGTCTCTGGCGCCGGCGAACTGAAGTTCGCCGAGAACTGGACTGCGATCGCCGGAGCCTCCTACGATCTCGAAAACGAGACGATCGTCGATCAGAACTACGGCGTGCGCTACGCTGACGAGTGCTTCAGTCTTCTGGTCGGCTATGAGGAGCGCACGGACCGCTACGCGCTCGATGCGAATACGCAGACCTTCAAGTTCCAGGTCGGCTTCAGGACGCTCGGAGAGATCGGCCAGTCCTTCTGAGGTCGCCTTTCCGCGGTTGCGGAAGGGCCCTCCGTTGGCGAGGGAGTGCAGGTCGGGACATCATTCTTTCGCCCTATCCGTGCTTTAGCGGCCAAGGTGGATTGGACGACAAAGGGATACCAGTGGCAATGAATCGACTGACCTCCTGGATGATGCGCGGCACGGTCGTCGCCGTACTCGGCCTCTCAGGACCGGCCATGGTCGGCCTCGGTGCCACGCCTGTCCAAGCGGCGAGCGCGGTGAAGGCCGTGGTCAACGGCCAGCCGGTGACCACCTACCAGATCCGCCAGCGGGCAGCCTTCCTGAAGCTGCGCCGCGTCGCGGGCAACACCACCCAGAAGGCGACCGACGAGCTGATCGACGAGGCGCTCAAGAAGCAGGAGATCAAGCGCCAAGGCATCAGCATTCCGGACCAAGCGGTCAACGGCGCCTACGAGAATTTCGCGAAAAGCAACAAGCTGACTCTCGCCCAGTTGAATCAGGTGCTGGGACAGGCCGGCTTCTCGGAAGCAGGTTTCAAGGACTATATCCGCGTCCAGATGGGCTGGGGTCAGGCAGTCGCGACGCGGATCCGCCAGGAGGAGCGCCTCAGCGAACAGGATGCAGTGCAGCGAATGCTCGCTCGCGGCGGAGAGAAGCCGTCGACGACCGAATACAGCCTGCAGCAGGTCATCTTCGTCATTCCAACCGGGCAGCGCGCCTCCATTCTCGGCAATCGCAAGCGCGAGGCCGAAGCCTTCAGGTCGAGGTTCCAGTCCTGCGAGAACTCGTTCAACATCGCCAAGGGACTGCGTGACGTGACCGTCCGCGATCTCGGTCGCGTGGCACAGCCCGAATTGCCTGCGCTGTGGAAGGACGATGTCATGCGGACCAATCCGGGACGGGCCACCGCACCCAAGGAAACCGAGCGCGGCGTCGAACTGATCGCGGTCTGCAACGCCCGCACGATCTCGGACGATCGGGCCGCACAGATGGTCTTCCAGATGCAGGACATGGAGTCCCTCAACAAGCAGGGCGGCGAGAACGGCCCGGACGCAGCGGTTTTGAAGAAGCTTCGCGAGAGCGCGCAAATCGTCCGTCGCTGATGTCTTCCGTTCATGCACGCGGCACGGCGCCGCTGGCGATCACCGTCGGCGAGCCTTCGGGTATCGGCCCGGATCTGATTCTCGCGCTTCACCAGGCGGGAGATCTCGCGGCCGCGCCCTGCGTCGTTCTCGCCGATCCGGGCATGCTGAGACAGCGCGCGGATCGCCTTGGGCTCAGCTTGGATATCCGCGAGGTCGCCCGACCTGCCGAGTGCCTGTCGGTCGACCGGAACACCCTTACGATCCTGCCACTCGTCAACGCTCATCGTGACGAGCCGGGCAAACTCGATCCGAGCAATGGAGCGGGAACGATCGAAGCGATCGATCGGGCGGTGGCTTTTGCGTTGAAGGGCGAGGTCAGTGGGATCGTGACCGCGCCGATCGACAAGAAGGCGCTCTACGACGTCGGCTTCCGTCATCCCGGCCATACCGAATATCTCGCGGATCTTTGCGAACGGGCGACGGGAAAGCCCGTGACGCCGGTCATGCTGCTCGCGGGTCCTGATCTCTCCTGCGTTCCCGTCACGATCCACGTGCCGATCCATGCGGTCCCCGGCCTGCTGACGACGGAACTCATCGTCGAGACCTGCCGTATCGTCGATCGCGATCTGCGCGAGAAATTCGCCGTCGAGAAACCGCGACTGGCGCTCGCCGGCCTCAACCCGCATGCGGGTGAACGAGGGGCGATCGGGATGGAGGACGAGACCGTCATTCGTCCCGCGATCGAAATACTCCGCGTCGAAGGCATCGACGCGAAGGGTCCGTTCCCGGCCGATACCATGTTCAATCCGCGCGCCCGCTCGAGCTACGACGTCGCGATCTGCATGTATCACGACCAGGCGCTCATCCCGGCCAAGACCCTGGCGTTCGACGAAACCGTCAACATCACGCTCGGTCTTCCGATCATCCGGACGTCGCCCGATCACGGAACGGCATCCGACATCGCGGGACGCGGCATCGCGCGCCCCGACAGCTTCCGTGCCGCCTTCCGTCAGGCCCTGGACATGGCGCAGGCGTCCGATCGTCGGAACACGACCAAGAAAGCCTCGGCAAGCGCGTGAGCCCGATCGACGACCTACCCCCGCTGCGCGACGTGATCGCCGCGCACGATCTCGCACCGCGCAAGCAGCTCGGCCAGAACTTTCTTCTCGACCTCAATCTGACGTCCAAGATCGCGCGGCAGGCAGCGCCCTTCGAGGATTGCACGGTGCTGGAAGTCGGACCGGGCCCCGGCGGGCTCACGCGCGCGCTGCTCGCGAGCGGCGCTCGACGGCTCGTCGTCGTCGAGAAGGATCCCCGGTGTATCCCGGCGATCGAAGAGATCTCCGCGCACTATCCCTCGCGAGTGGACATCCGGAACCTCGACGCGCTCCAGATCGATCTTGCCGAAATCGCGGGCGGCAAGCGCCTGAAGATCGTCGCGAACCTTCCCTATAATGTCGGAACCCAGCTGCTCCTCAACTGGATCGCGGTGCCCGCCTGGCCGCCGGTCTGGGACAGCCTGACGCTGATGTTCCAGAAAGAGGTCGCCGAACGGATCGTGGCGCAGCCGCGCGGCGATCATTACGGGCGGCTCGGTGTTCTGGCGGGCTGGAGAACCGAAGCGAAGATCCTGTTCGATGTTCCGCGCGAGGCGTTCACACCCCCGCCGAAAGTGATGTCGTCGGTGGTTCGAATCGTGCCGAAGCCCGCACCTCTCGCCGCCGATCTGTCGAAGCTCGAGACCGTAACCGCGGCCGCATTCGGTCAAAGACGGAAGATGCTGCGCCAAAGCCTCAAGCCGGTCGGCGGCGAGCAACTGCTCGAGCGGATCGGGATCGACCCGCAGCGGCGGGCCGAAACATTGAGCGTCGAGGAATTCGTGCAGATCGCGAATGCCATCTGAGCGGGCCGTATCCGTCGACTGCGCGAAGAGTTGGCTTACTCGATCGGCTCTTCGAGAAGCGCCTTCGTGAAGACTTCCAGACCCGGACGGCGTTCACGCTTCAGACGCTCTGCCGCAATGATCGCCCGGACGGCTTCGAAGGCCTGGTTCAGATCGTCGTTGACGATGACGTAGTCGTAATCGCGCCAGCGATCGATTTCGACGCGTGAATTGGCCAGCCTAATCGCGATCGTCTCGCTGGAGTCCTCCGCCCGGCGCAGCAGCCGCGATTTCAGCTCCGCCATGGACGGTGGCAGGATGAAGATGGAGACGACGTCGTCTCCGGCCTTCTCCTGAAGCTGCAGGGCGCCCTGATAATCGATGTCGAACAGCATGTCGTGGCCGTTGCGCATCGCGCGCTCGGCCGGGGCTCGCGGAGTTCCGTAGAAGTTGCCGTGGACTTCCGCCCATTCGAGAAGGTCGTCCTTCTCGCGCAACCTCATGAATTCCTCCTTGTCGATGAAGCGGTAATGGACACCATCGACCTCGCTTCCGCGTCGCTTGCGGGTCGTCACGCTGATGGAGAGCTGGAAGCTTCGATCGGCGTCCATGAGAGCATGTGCGATCGTCGACTTGCCGGCTCCAGAGGGCGAGGAGATCACGAGGCTGAGACCCCGGCGGGCGATTGTCGCGTCGGTCTTGGTCTGATGGCTGTCTGGCGTCATTCGATATTCTGAACCTGTTCACGCAGTTGATCGACCGCGACTTTCAAGTCGAGGCCGATGGCGGTCAAGGCGACCGAGTTCGACTTGGAACAGATCGTGTTCGATTCGCGATTCATTTCTTGGGTCAGAAAGTCGAAACGTCGCCCGACCGGCTCATTGGCCGCCAGGAGGCCGTGGGCCGCATCGATATGGCTGTCCAGTCGATCGAGTTCCTCGGAAATGTCGGCGCGCACGGCGATGAGCGCGAGTTCCTGAACGAGGCGCTGCTCGTCGATCGCCTGTTCGGCCAGACGGGCAGCCTGTTCGGCGATGCGCAGGCGCAGGAATTCCGGGTGACGGGTTCGTTCCTCGCGCGCGTCTCTCGCAAGCGCGCCGATCCGGTCCAGGAGTGCTGCAATCACCCGCCCGAGGCTCCTGCCTTCCTCCTGCCGGGCCTGCCGAAGTTGCTCGACGGCTTCGGCGAAGCTTTCCTTCGAAGCACGGATCAGATCGTCCTGCAGCGTCGGCGCGCCGTCTTGTGCCTGCTCCCACTCGATGATGCCCTTCAAGCCGAGGAGGCCGTCCGTCCGCGGCAAAGATGCACGTCCCGATGCCACGAGTTCGTCGCTGATCTGAAGGACGAGTGTCAGCCGATCACGATCGACCTGTAGCGCTGACGGCCGTTCATCCCACTCGACCGTCAGATTGATCTGGACGCTGCCCCGGGCGAGGTAGCGGGAAGCGAGCGCACGCACGTCCGGTTCGAGTGCGTCGAAACCGGCAGGCATGCGCAGCCTGAGGTCCAGCCCGCGTCCATTGACGCTCTTGAGTTCCCATACGAGGGATGCATTGCTAGAGCGGGCCTGCGAGCGCGCGAAGCCGGTCATGCTGCGCAGGCTCACCGCTTCATCTCCCGACAAGAGATTGGGAAGGTGCCGTAAGAAGGTCGTGCGTTTCCCGCCGGGACGTTTCCGAAAAGGCCGGGCCGATCGATCGGATCGGGTGTGACCTCGACCCTATTGCGCATCGGCACGGCGTTCGCGTTCGATCTCACGATATCGCTGCACGTTTCTGTTGTGCTCATCGAGCGTCTGCGAGAACACATGACCGCCGGTCCCGTCCGCGACGAAATAGAGGTCGTCGCTTTCCAGCGGATGGGCGACCGCCTCGAGCGCCTTCCTGCCGGGGATCGCGATCGGCCCGGGCGGCAGACCGTTGATCCGATAGGTGTTGTAGGGCGTGTCGCTCTCGATGTCCGAGCGGGTGATGGGGGCTTCGCTGGGCTTACCCGCGCCTCCGTAAATTCCATAAAGGAAGGTCGGATCGGACTGGAGACGCATGCCCTTGCGCAGGCGGTTGATGAAGACGGACGCGACATGCGGACGCTCGGAGGCGATCCCTGTCTCCCGCTCCACGATCGAGGCAAGCGTGACGAACTCGGCGATGTCGTCCACGGGGAGATCTTCGTCCCGTCCATCCCAGATTTCCTGGATCATGGCTTCCTGCGACTGACGCATCGCCTGAACCAGTTGCGATCGCGTCATGCCCCGCTGAACGAGATGGGTCTCGGCCTGCATCATGCCCTCTGGCGGCATGTCGGGCATGGGGCCGGACAGCACCGGGGACTCGGCGATCCGCTGAAAGGCCCGCTCGACCGTCCAACCCTCGGGGATCGTGATGGCATGCTGGACGGAGTCGCCCCGTGCGATCTTCTCCATTACGTCCCGCATGGAGACGCCGGGATCGAAGGCGTATTCGCCGGCCTTCAACTGACCACCGACACCTTCGATCCGGGCCGCCACCTGGAAGACCTGCGAACTGGAAATCACGCCGCTTTCTTCGAGACCATCCGCAATGGAGTTGAGCGAACTGTTCCGCGCGACGACGTAGTTCGCCTCGGTCCTCAGCGGCCCCTCGTTCTCGAACATGCCCTTTCCCCAATACATCACCGCTCCGAGCGCAAGGGCGCCGAAGAAGGCGAGGGAAAGGCAGAAATTCAGGAAGATGACGAGCTGACTGCGCGCAAGGCGCGAGCGCGTCTTCGGCTTGGTTTTGCGAACCGCTCGCGTGGATCCGTCACCACCGCCGCCGGAGCGGTCAACGTCACCTGGTTCGTGATCGCTCAAAATTCGCTCCCTCGACGAACGTTCCAAACTGCCAAATCGTCCACCATGGCAATGTGGCGAAAGCCCGGCGTGTCGCCGGGCTCATCTCGTTGTGAGGTCGAGACGTCAGTCCACGACGCGGCGCAGGACGAGCGAGGCGTTCGTCCCGCCGAAACCGAACGAATTGGACAGGACGACATCGATCTGCTTCTCGCGCTTGGCGTTGGCACACAGATCGATTTTCGTTTCCACCGACGGATTGTCGAGATTGATGGTCGGAGGCGCGACATTGTCGCGGATCGCAAGGGTCGAGAAGATCGCCTCGACCGCTCCTGCAGCTCCGAGAAGATGCCCGACCGCCGATTTGGTGGACGACATGGTGATCTTGTGCGCGGAGTCGCCGACGAGCCGTTCGAATGCGCGCAGTTCGATCTCGTCACCCAGGGGCGTCGAGGTTCCGTGCGCGTTGACGTAGTCGAGTTCGTCCGGGGTGACCCCGGCACGCTTCAAGGCAGCCGACATGCAGCGATAGGCTCCGTCGCCATCGGAAGCGGGCGCCGTGATATGATAGGCATCGCCGGACAGACCGTAGCCGACGACCTCGGCGTAGATCTTCGCTCCGCGTGCCTTCGCATGCTCGTATTCTTCGAGGACGACGATGCCGGCGCCCTCGCCCATGACGAAGCCGTCGCGATCGCGATCATAGGGGCGCGAGCCGCGCGTCGGGTCGTCGTTGAAATGCGTGGAAAGTGCCTTGCAGGCGGCAAAGCCCGCGAGCGAGAGCCGGATGACCGGCGACTCGGCGCCGCCCGCCACCATGACGTCCGCATCGCCCAGCGCGACGAGCCGCGCGGCGTCGCCGATCGCATGGGCGCCGGTCGAACAGGCGGTGACGACAGAATGGTTCGGTCCCTTGAGACCATGCCGGATCGAGACATGACCCGAGGCGAGATTGATCAGGCTTCCCGGAATGAAGAATGGCGAGATGCGCCGCGGACCCTTTTCCGCCAGAAGGAGCGAATTGCGCTCGATGCCCTCGAGGCCGCCGATTCCGGAGCCGATCAGGGTGCCGGTGCGGATCTGATCTTCGTAGCTTTCGGGATGCCAGTCGGCGTCGTCGAGCGCCTCGGACGCGGCCGCGACGGCATAGACGATGAAGTCGTCGACCTTGCGCTGTTCCTTCGGCTCCATCCAGAGATCGGGATTGAAC
Source organism: Fulvimarina endophytica (assembly GCF_003403015.1). Lineage (GTDB taxonomy): Bacteria > Pseudomonadota > Alphaproteobacteria > Rhizobiales > Rhizobiaceae > Fulvimarina > Fulvimarina endophytica. Next base: position 392,985 of record NZ_QURL01000001.1, on the reverse strand, counting down.
GTCCCGTTCTGTCCGTCGCCGCGCGGGATCTGACAGGCGATCTTGCAGGGGAGATCCTCGACTTCGAAGGTCTCGACGCGTGCCGCGCCGCTCTCGCCCTTCAACAGCCGCTTCCAGGTATCGCCGACATTGGCCCCGAGGGGGCTCACCATGCCGAGGCCGGTAATTACAACTCGTCTCATCTCACGCACTGTCGCAGACCGTTCGCACTCATCGTTCGGATGAAGCAGGCCCTGGCGACTTCGCATTCACCCGAGTCCGCAATGACGGCGGGCCCGGCGGTCGAATATTTCCGACCCCCCGAGCCGCGCCGGACCGAAGAAGACCTTAGCTGGCCTTGTTCTTCTCGATGAAGTTGACCGCATCACCAACGGTCAGGATGGTCTCGGCCGCATCGTCGGGGATTTCCACGCCGAATTCTTCCTCGAACGCCATGACGAGCTCGACCGTGTCGAGGCTATCGGCGCCGAGATCGTCGATGAAGCTGGCGTTCTCGGTCACCTTGCTCTCTTCGACGCCCAGATGTTCGACGACGATCTTTTTGACCTTGTCAGCGGTTTCACTCATTGTGAGTCCTCTATTGCAGTGGTGCTGTCGCCGCCCTCGTTAGACGCGCGGCCATTGATTATCAAGCGCCCCACCCGTCCGGACGCAGGTTTGCGCCCTTCAGATCGGATACGGGGCGCCTCTCGGCAACCTCAGATCATCGCCATGCCGCCGTTCACATGCAGCGTCTGCCCTGTGATATATGCGGCCTCGTTCGATGCGAGGAAGACTGCGGTGGAGGCGATTTCGGAGGCTTCGCCCATTCGCTTCATGGGGATTGCACCCATGATCGAGTCGCGCTGCTTGTCGTTCAGTTTCTCCGTCATCGCACTCGCGATGAAGCCTGGGGCGATGCAGTTGACCGTCACGCTTCGCGAGGCGATCTCGGATGCGAGCGACTTCGAGAAGCCGATCATGCCTGCCTTGGCCGCGCAATAATTGGCCTGTCCCGGATTGCCAGTGACGCCGACGATCGAAGTGATGTTGATGATGCGGCCGAACCGCCGGCGCATCATCGGATGGGTGAGGCCACGCGTCAGACGGAAGGCGGCGGTCAGGTCGATCTCGAGAACCTGGTCCCAGTCCTCGTCCGACATGCGGACGAAGAGACCATCCTTCGTGATGCCGGCATTGTTCACCAGAATGTCGACACCTTCCAGCACCTTCTCCGCTTCTTCCGCGAGGGCCTGCTGGCCGGCGCGGTCGGAAAGGTCGGCCGGAAGCACGTGGACACGGTCCGACAACTCTCCTGCCAATTCGTCGAGCGCTTCACGGCGCGTGCCGTGAATACCGACCGTAGCCCCTGCCCCGTGGAGCGCGGTGGCGATCGCCTTGCCGATACCGCCGCTCGCGCCGGTTACCAGGGCTTTGCGTCCCGAAAGATCGAACATCCGTGTCCTCTTCATAATCGTCGTTGTGCCCAAGAAGGGCGCGTCGTCCGCTCCTTCGCGCGTCAGCCGCGATCTTTCAAGAAGGCGGCGATCTCGTCCGGCGTTCCAATGGAGCGCGCGGACAACCGCTTGTCGATGCGCTTGGCAAGCCCGGAAAGCACCTTGCCAGCGCCGATTTCGGCGAGTTCATCGACGCCTTCTTCGGCGGCAAAGATCATGCTTTCGCGCCAGCGCACCGAGCCGGTGACCTGCTCGACGAGCCTCTTTCGGACCATCTCCGGGTCCTGCGTCGCATCGGCCGTGACATTCGTAATCACCGGAATGGAAGGCACCGAGATCCGCGCGTCTTTCAGTGCCTGCGCCATCCGCTCCGCCGCGGGGCTCATCAGCGCACAGTGGAAGGGCGCGGAAACCGGGAGCGGAATGGCGCGCTTGGCCCCGCGTTCGCCCGCGCGTGCAACGGCACGCTCGACGGCGCCCTTGGCGCCCGAAATCACGATCTGGCCGCCGCCATTGTCATTGGCTGGTTCGCAGACCTCGCCTTGCGAACTCTCATCGCAAAGGGCCTGGACCGCCTCCATTTCGAGCCCGAGGATCGCCGCCATGGCACCCTCTCCCGCGGGCACGGCTTCCTGCATCGCGAGGCCGCGGATTCGCAGAAGCTTGGCCGTCTCGGCGATCGAAATCGCGCCGGTCGCCGCGAGGGCGGAATATTCGCCGAGAGAATGTCCGGCGGCGAAGGCAGCCGAACTCACCGCGAACCCTTCGCTTTCGAGCGCCCTCATCGTCGCCATCGAAACCGCCATGAGGGCGGGCTGGGCATTCGCCGTCAGCGTCAACTCCTCGATCGGCCCTTCGAAGATGAGCCGAGAGAGATTTTCTCCGAGCGCGTCGTCGACTTCGGCGAAGACATCCCGGCTCGCCGCATAGTTTTCCTGGAGAGCCTTTCCCATCCCGACGGATTGACTGCCCTGCCCGGGGAAAACGATTGCCAGCGTCATGAATGCTCCTCTACGGCTCGATTGAAGACGTATCCGGTGCGGCGGCACCGACGTCTTCGACTGATGTGTCCGACAGGGGATGTTCGGCGCCACCGTATCGTGTCAAGCGCCTCGATGGTTTCCGGAGGCCGAAATGCTCAGGAAAAGAGCGGCCGAGGTTGATTTCGGGCACTCGAACCGGTATGGCCCCAGCGTCGACGTTTGAGAACCCAGCTGGGGGCTGAACGGAAGGCGTCCGGTTTTCCGGTCCCATGGGGGCTTTCAAAGCTCCCGGCTTCCCGTGTCTCCGCTCTCGACCGTTTTTCGCATGATGCGCCTTTCTGTCCAATGCCGATCCTTTCGGCAGTCAAGAGAAAGGTCGCTGAGGCTTAGCCGTTGGGTTCTCTTCACCATTCGTCGGCGAAACGAAACCGGAAAGGCGACTGCATATGGCTCTTTACGAGCATGTCTTCCTCGCGCGTCAGGACGTTTCGAACAGCCAGGTCGAACAGCTGGTCGAAAACCTGCGTGGAATTCTCGAAGCCGGTGGCGGCAAGGTCGCCAAGGTCGAGAACTGGGGTCTGAAGACCCTGGCCTACCGCATGGATAAGAACCGCAAGGCGCACTACACGCTCATGAACATCGACGCGCCTTCGGCTGCGGTTCATGAGATGGAGCGTCAGATGCGCTTCAATGAGGACATCCTGCGCTTCATGACGATCCGCGTCGAGGAGCACGAGGAAGGTCCGTCCGCGATGATGCAGAAGCGCGACGATCGTGGCCCCCGTCGTGGTGGACGCGACGATCGCGGTCCGCGCCGCGACCGCGACGATCGCGGTCCGCGCGAGGATCGTGGCCCGCGTGGCGACAGAGACGATCGTGGCCCGCGCCGCGACCGCAACAGCGATTCGGAGTAAGTCATCATGGTCGATATCGCACAGCTTCCGACCCGCCGCCCGTTCCATCGCCGGCGCAAGTCCGACCCGTTCTCCGGTGCTGACGCACCGAAGATCGATTACAAGGACGTCCGTCTCCTGCAGCGCTACATTTCCGAGCGCGGCAAGATCGTTCCGTCCCGCATCACGGCCGTGTCCCAGAAGAACCAGCGCGCCCTCGCCAAGGCGATCAAGCGCGCCCGCATCCTGGGCCTCATCCCCTACGTCGTGAAGTAAGCAGGACCCGGCGTCGACGACGCCTGACGAACAGCGGAAGGGGCCTTACCGATTGGCCCCTTTCTTTCCCTCCGCCTGACGGCGACGGTCGGAAACGAGAATGACAGCCGGGCTGGGGAATGTCCCCTAACTGCGATCCGCAGGACAGCGACGAGACCATGACACCAGTATCCATCCTGATCGCGATCGGCGCAGGCCTTACGAGCGCCCTGCTCTTTGCCGGCATGGCGACCCAGTCGGCCTTCGCCGTCGGTTTCGCCCTCGCGACGCCGGTGCCTGTTGCGATCGCCGGCCTTGGATGGGGATCGGCCGTCGGCTTTCTCTCCGCGATCATCGCTCCCGCAATCGTCTTCACCGTCATCGGAAGCGTCCCGAGCGCCCTGACGATCGCCGGCTCCATGACCCTTCCGATGGCGATCCTCGCCCATCTCGCGACCCGCCGCATGCATGCGGTGTCCGAGGTCGACACGGGGCACTCGCCGCATTCGCTCCAGACCGCCGCGGGCGATGTCACATGGATGCCGATCGGGCGAATTCTCTTCGTCCTCGCCGCGCTCGCGGCCATCGCCTGCGTCGCGATCGGAACCCTGATGGGTTACGACCCGGCGCAGATCGAACCGGCCCTGCGCGAAGCGTTCTTCGATCCGAACGTCACTCTCGATCCTGCCCAGCAGGTGCAACTCGAGAACCTCGTCAGCGTGGTCGTCGGGCTGGTTCCGTTGATCCAGCCGACGATCCTCACGCTGACGCTCGTCGTCTGCCTGCATTTCGCGGCCTCGATCGTCAGGCGCTCGGGTCGGCTCGCAAGGCCCAAGGACGACCTGCCCGAAAGCACCTCCCTGCCGCAGGATGCGCTGTTCCTTTTTGCTTTCGCACTTGCCGGTACGTTCCTCTCGGGTGCCGCCGGCATCATCGCGACGGTCTTCGTGGGGGCGTTCGGAACGGCCTTCGCGCTGGTCGGCCTCGCCCGCTTCCACCGCCGGACCAGGGAGCGCCCCGGACGGGGATTTGCACTCTTCCTGGTCTATGCGGCCGTTCTCTTCCTGACCTTTCCGATCTTCATCTTCGTCGTCGTCGGCATCGTCCACGTGTGGAAGCACGGAGAGCGGATCAGACCGGCCAGGGGACGCTGACCGCGCGGGTCAGGCGCATCTCGCCCAATCACCTTCAATCCAAACTCGAACCAAAGGACACCCATCATGGACGTCATCCTTCTTGAACGGATCGGCAAGCTCGGTCAGATCGGCGACACCGTTCGCGTACGCGACGGTTTTGCCCGCAACTATCTTCTCCCCACGGGCCGCGCCCTGCGTGCGAACGCCGCGAACCAGGCTCGCTTCGAAGCGCAGAAGGAGCAGATCATCCAGCGTAACGAAGAGCGCAAGGGTGAAGCCCGCCAGATCGGCAACCAGATCGAAGGCAAGACCTTCGTTGCCGTCCGCTCCGCCGGCGAGAGCGGCCAGCTCTACGGTTCGGTCTCGGCGCGCGACATTTCCGATCTGATCGGACAGGGTGGCTTCAAGGTCGGCCGCAACGAGGTCGTCCTGCAGCAGCCCATCAAGCAGATCGGCGTTCATGACGTCACGATCGCGCTTCACCCCGAGGTCGAGGTCGTCGTCAAGATCAACGTCGCCCGCTCCAACGATGAAGCCGAGCGCCAGGCAGCCGGTGAGGATCTCACCTCCTACGAGGCGATCTACGGCGAGGAAGAGCCGAACTTCGGTGGCTCGCCCGACGCCATGGACGAGGATCGCGCATTCGAGGACGAGGACGGCGAGCCGATCGATCGCGAAGCGGAAGCCCAGTCCGAAGGCCAGCCGAGCTAAGTCTCCTCGCACTTCGCCGAAACCAACAAACTGCGTTTCGAAAAGGGTCCCGGCCACGGGGCCCTTTTTTCGTGCCCCATCTCCTTATGAGCGCACGGCTGGTCTTTCACGGCGGATAGGCAGAAAGGAAGCGAGCCCCGGCGATATCGTCCACGATGTTATCCACAGCTTGTCCCGTAATGCACCGGCGGTTGTGACGCGTGCCGACCTCGTGCTTTCGTCGTTCCATCCCCCCCTCGCCTCGTGTATCCCTCTGTCTTCGGCGGACGTGACATGAGGATAATGGACGGATGGCTCAGGCATTGCGGAAGCTCGAGCAGGACGAACAGGCGCTCTATCGGGAGGCGCCGAACAATCTGGAGGCCGAACAGGCGCTCCTCGGTGCGATCCTCGTCAACAACGACGCCTATTACATCGTCCACGATTTCCTGAAGGCCGATCACTTCTACGAGCCGCTGCATCGGGAGATCTTCTCCAAGGCCTCGGAGATGATCCGGATGGGCAAGATCGCCAATCCGGTCACGATCAAGACCTTTCTGGCCGGCGACCAGCGCGTCGGCGAAATGACGATCGCCCAGTATCTCGCGCGCCTTGCGGCGGAGGCGACGACCGTCATCAATACCGGCGACTACGGCCGCGCGATCTACGATCTCGCCATTCGACGTTCGCTCATCCGGATCGGAGAGGATGTCGTCAACATCGCCTTCGACGCGCCTCTCGATATGGAGCCTAAGAGCCAGATCGAGGATGCCGAGCGCCGCCTCTTCGAACTCGCCGAGACCGGCCGCTACGACGGCGGCTTCCAGTCCTTCCGCGATGCGATCGATACGGCAGTCCAGATGGCGACCGCCGCCAAGGACCGCGACGGAGGCCTGTCAGGCGTCTCCTGCGGCATGCATTCGATCGACCGGAAGATGGGTGGCTTGCAGCCCTCGGACTTGATCATCCTCGCCGGGCGACCGGCCATGGGCAAGACGTCCCTCGCAACCAATATCGCCTTCAACGTCGCGGCGGCCTACGAGCCTGCCGAACAGGCCGATGGAAGCTTCAAGGCGAAGAATGGCGGCGTGGTCGGCTTCTTCTCCCTCGAAATGTCAGCCGAGCAGCTGGCGACGCGTATCATTTCCGAGCAGACCGAGATCTCCTCCTCCAAGATCCGGCGCGGCGAGATCAACGACTCGGAACTGCAGAAGCTGATCGCCTGCACCGAGATGATGAGCAAGATCCCGCTCTATATCGACCAGACGGGCGGCATCTCGATCGCGCAGCTCGCGGCTCGTGCCCGGCGCCTGAAGCGCCAGCGGGGCCTCGACCTGATGGTGATCGACTACGTTCAGCTGATGACTGGCTCCTCGAAGAAATCTTCCGAGAACCGGGTCCAGGAGATCACCGAGATCACGACGGGCCTCAAGGCACTGGCGAAGGAGTTGTCCGTTCCGGTCATCGCCCTCTCGCAGCTGTCGCGTCAGGTGGAGAACCGTGAGGACAAGCGCCCGCAGCTCTCCGATCTTCGCGAATCCGGCTCCATCGAGCAGGACGCCGACGTCGTCCTCTTCGTCTATCGCGAGGAGTATTATCTAGCCAATCGCGAGCCCAAGCCCGGCACGGACGAGCACCTGAAATGGGAACAGGCCTTGAATGACGCGCGAGGCAAGGGCGATGTGATCATCGCCAAGCAGCGTCACGGTCCGGTCGGTACGGTCAGCCTCGCCTTCCAGCCGGAATATACCCGGTTCTCGGATCTCGCGGACGACGCCTACCTGCCGGAGCAGACCTATTGACGCTCGCAACGAGGCGGGTTCTCACGGCGATGAGCGAGGCAGCGCAGCCCGCCGCATCGGGACTTCGCGAAGCGGGACCTCAGCGCATGCCGAGCGTCGAAATCGATCGAAGCGCGCTCGTGCGGAATTGGCGAAGGGTCGCGGCGAGACAGCCGAACGCGCGGACCGGAGCGGCGGTGAAATGCGACGGCTATGGGCTGGGTGCGGCTGAGGTCGCGCGAGCGCTTCACGAAGCCGGCTGCCGCGACTTCTTCGTCGCCTGGCCCGAGGAAGGCGGAATCGTCAGACAGGCGATCGAAGCCTTGAGCGACACACCCGAGAGCCGGATCTATGTGCTTCAGGGGATCGAGCCGGATGCGATCGAACTCTTCCGGCAGGAACGGCTGATTCCCGTCCTGTCGAGCAGGGACGACATCGCGATCTGGACCGAGGGCGCAAGTCGTCCCGGCGATCGACCGATTGCTGCCCTTCAGGTCGAGACCGGAATGAACCGGCTGGGGATCGACGATCAGGATCTGGACTTCGTCGCCGCACTCGTCGCATCCGGCGATCTGAAGACGGGGCTTCTTCTCAGCCATCTCGCGAGCGCCGACGAGTCGCGCGAGCAAACGGGCAGTCAGTTCCGGCGCTTCAACGAGATCGCCGAGCGCTTTCCGGATGTCGAGCGCTCGCTCGCGAACTCGGCGGGTGTGTTCTGCGGCCCCGAATTCGGTTTCGAACTGACGCGCCCCGGTATCGCTCTTTATGGAGGACGCGGCTCCCTGCCGGATGATTGCGGGATCGAGCCGGTCGCGACATTGACCGCGGCGGTTCTTCAGATCCGGACCGCGAAGGCGGGCGAAGCCGTCGGCTATGGCGGAACGGTACGCCTTTCCCGTCCGACGCGGATCGCGACCATCGGCATGGGCTACGGTGACGGCTATCGCCGTGCCCTTTCGGGAGACCATGCCGCAACGCGTCCCGATCTGCCGACGCCGTCCGCCTTCCTCCACGGCCACCGGGTGCCGATCCTCGGTCGGATATCGATGGATCTCGTTCTCCTGGATGTCAGCGACCTGCCCGAGGGCCGCGTGCAGCCCGGCGACCGCGCGGAGTTCTTCGGGCCGAACGTTCCCATCGACGAGGTGGCGCGGGCGGCCGGAACCATCGCCTACGAAATGCTGACCGGTCTTGGCCCAAGGGTCTATCGTCGCTGGTCGCAAGGCACTAACTGAGCCGCCATGGCCAAAGCGAAACTCACATTCATCTGCCAGTCCTGCGGGGCCGTCTACAATCGCTGGCAAGGCAAATGCGATGCCTGCGGCGAGTGGAATACGATCGTCGAGGAATCCTCGGCCGGCGGGGTCGCCGGTGGACCGCAACGCTCACGCCGGCGCGGCACGCCGGGCCAGCTTCTGCCTCTGTCCGGCGAGAGCGAGGAAGCCCCGCGGATCGCATCCGGCATCGCCGAACTCGACCGTGCAACGGGCGGCGGCATCGTGCGCGGTTCGGCGATTCTCATCGGCGGCGATCCCGGCATCGGAAAGTCGACGCTGCTCATGCAGGCGGCGGCCGCGCTCGCGCGCAAGGGCTCGAAGGTCATCTACGTGTCCGGCGAGGAAGCGGTCGCGCAGGTCCGGCTGCGCGCAGAGCGCCTGAAGGCGAGCGATACGAGCGTGAAGCTCATGGCCGAGACCAATGTGGAGGACATTCTCGCGACCCTCTCCGACAGCGGCAGACCGGATCTCGTCATCATCGATTCGATCCAGACCCTCTGGAGCGATCTCGCCGAGTCCGCGCCCGGAACGGTGACGCAGGTTCGGACGGGCGCGCAATCCCTGATCCGTTTCGCCAAGGCGTCCGGAGCCGCCGTCGTGCTTGTCGGCCATGTCACGAAGGAGGGCCAGATCGCAGGCCCCCGCGTCGTCGAGCACATGGTGGACGCCGTCCTCTATTTCGAGGGTGAAGGCGGCCACCACTACCGCATTCTGAGAACGGTGAAGAACCGCTTCGGCCCCACCGACGAGATCGGCGTCTTCGAGATGGGCGACAAGGGCCTGCGGGAAGTGCCGAATCCATCGGAACTCTTCTTGGGCGAACGCAACAACAAGGCGCCCGGCGCCGCCGTCTTCGCGGGGGTCGAGGGAACGCGCCCCGTTCTGGTGGAGATCCAGGCGCTCGTCGCGCCCTCCTCTCTCGGCACGCCGCGACGTGCAGTCCTCGGCTGGGACGCGCCACGGCTTGCGATGGTGCTCGCGGTCCTGGAAGCACGCTGCGGCGTGCGGCTCGGCCAGCACGACGTCTATCTGAATGTCGCCGGAGGGTTTCGAATCTCCGAACCCGCTGCCGACCTCGCGGTCGCGGCGGCTCTCGTCTCTTCGCTTTCCGGGGTCACCCTTCCGGCCGACGCGGTCTATTTCGGCGAGATCAGCCTGTCGGGCGCGACGCGGCCTGTCGCGCAATCGGCGCTGCGCCTTCGCGAGGCGGAAAAACTCGGCTTCTCGCGCGCGACGATCCCCGCCAACATTCCAGACCTTCCGAAGGGCGATCTTCGCGTCAGCGAGATCGAGACGCTCGCAGACCTCGTCGCAACCATCGCGGCCGGCTCCAGCACACAGGCCGAGGACTGACGGCATGGCGTCTTGATCTTGACGCAAGGAAGGTGTGAAACGCCTCGAATTGCGTTCGTTTCCGGTTCCGGCGACGAATGAGAGGCGTCCCCGCTTCGATCATCAACCGACTACGGATCTGAACCCAGCGATGTCATTCACCATTCTCGACGCGATCCTGGTCGCCATCATGCTCGTTTCGGCGCTGCTCGCCATGGTGCGAGGCTTCTCCCGCGAGGTGCTGTCGATCGTCGCGTGGCTGGTCGCCGCCGTCGCCGCATTCTACGGCTATCCCTATGTCCTTCCCTATGTCGCGGAACACGTGAACTCCGACACGGTCGCGCTGGCGATCTCGGCGGCGATCTGCTTCTTCGTCGCGCTGATCATCGTCTCGTTCATCACGTTGAAGATCGCGGATTTCATCATCGACAGCCGTGTCGGTGCCGTGGACCGCGTTCTCGGCTTCGTCTTCGGCGCCGCCCGCGGTCTTCTTCTCGTGGTCGTCGCCATGCTGTTCTTCAACTGGCTCGCGCCGGAGAATCAGCCCTCCTGGGTCGCGAACGCGGCGTCCAAGCCCATGCTCGACGACTTCGGGCAGGATCTGATCGCCGCTCTGCCCGACAATCCCGAACAGAGCATCCTCGACCAGATCGACGGTCTCAACCCGGCCGAGGAAGAGGCGCCCGAGACCGGCGGCGAAAATGTTGACGGCGTCATCGAGAACGCACAATAAACCGTATTTCATTTGCACAGCGCCCGGAAACGGGCGTATGGCACAAGGACGGCGTCGGGTTAGCGCTCGGAACGCTGAAGTCTATCTAACGGCCAGGTGTCGGCCTTTCGGGTTCGGCAGGCAGTGAGAAGCGTCATGGACGAAACGCCTTTCGGCGACGACACGCTGCATGAGGAATGCGGCGTTTTCGGCATTTACGGTCGCACCGACGCCGCCGCGTTGGTCACGCTCGGCCTGCATGCCCTTCAGCATCGAGGCCAGGAAGCGGCGGGCATTGTCGCTTACGACGGGACCCAGTTCCATGTGGAGCGTCATCCCGGGCTCATCGGCGACACCTTCACCAAGCAGTCGGTGCTGGAGCGGCTTCCGGGCGACAGCGCGATCGGCCACACGCGATACGCCACGACGGGTGGCGGGGGCCTGCGAAACGTGCAGCCCTTCTTCGCGGAACTCGCCGCCGGCGGGTTCGCGGTCGCCCATAACGGCAACATCACGAATGCGATGACGGTGCAGCGCGAGCTGCAGCGGCGCGGGTCGATCTTCTCCTCGACCTCCGACACCGAGACGATCCTTCATCTGATCGCGACCTCGGGGGCCCGCCTCTTCAAGGACAAGCTGATCGATGCCCTCTCGCGGCTCGAAGGCGCGTTCTCGCTGGTCGGACTGTCGGCGAAGAAACTCGTCGGCGTACGCGATCCGCTCGGCATTCGTCCGCTGGTGCTCGGCGATCTCGAAGGCTCGCCGATCCTGACATCCGAGACCTGCGCCCTCGACATCATCGGCGCCGACTACGTCCGGGACATCGAGCCCGGCGAGATGGTGATCGTGACGGCTGACGGCATCGAAAGCCTCTTCCCGTTCCAGAAGCGCAAGAGCCGCTTCTGCATCTTCGAATATGTCTATTTCGCAAGGCCCGACTCCAACGTCGAAGGCCGGAACGTCTACACGATCCGCAAGAATATCGGCGCCGAACTCGCCCGCGAGAGCCATGTCGAGGCCGATCTCGTCGTACCGGTCCCCGATTCCGGCGTTCCGGCCGCGATCGGATATGCCCAGCAGTCGAACATGCCCTTCGAGCTCGGCATCATCCGCAATCATTACGTGGGCCGGACCTTCATCCAGCCCAGCGACGCGATCCGTCATATGGGCGTGAAGCTGAAGCACAATGCCAACCGGGCGATGATCGAGGGCAAGAGGATCGTTCTCGTCGACGATTCGATCGTGCGCGGCACGACCAGCCAGAAGATCGTCCAGATGATGCGGGACGCGGGCGCGGCTGAAGTCCACATGCGCATCGCCTCGCCCCCCACCACCGGCGCGTGTTTCTACGGCGTCGATACGCCGGAGACCGGGAAGCTCCTCGCATCCCGCATGTCGATCCAGCAGATGGCCGAGTTCATCAAGGTCGACAGTCTCGCCTTCATCTCGATCGACGGTCTCTACCGGGCCTGCGACGAAGACGCGCGCGACAAGCATCAGCCGCAATATTGCGACGCATGCTTCACGGGCGACTATCCGACCGCCCTCACCGATCTCGACTCGTTCGAGAATGTCAGGCAGCTCTCCCTCCTCGGCGGGTTCGGCTGACAACGCCTTCGAAGGACATCATGACTGCAAGACTGGACGGACGCGTCGCACTGGTGACCGGTGCCTCGCGCGGCATCGGCTACGAACTCGCAGCGGCTCTCGCCGCCGAAGGCGCGCACGTCTACTGCGTGGCTCGCACCGTGGGCGGTCTTGAGGAACTCGACGACCGCATCAGGCGGACCGGCGGTTCGGCGACCCTCGTCCCGCTGGATCTTCTCGATTACGAGGGGATCGACCGTCTCGGTGCCGCGATCTTCGAACGGCATCGCAAGCTCGACGTGATGGTCGCCAATGCCGGAATGCTCGGTGTGCTTTCCCCGATCGGTCATATCGAGCCGAAGACCTTCGAGAAGACGCTTGCGACGAACGTGACCTCGGTCTGGCGTCTCATCCGATCGCTCGATCCGCTGCTGCGTGCGTCCGATGCCGGCCGGGCGATCATGATGTCCTCGGGCGCCGCCCATTCGGCGAAGGCCTACTGGTCGCTTTATGCCGCGACGAAAGCGGCGGTCGAGGCCATGACGAAGTCATGGGCCAACGAAACCGCGAAGACGAACCTGAAGGTCAACTCGGTCAATCCCGGGGCGACGGCGACCAAGATGCGCGCGCAGGCGATGCCCGGCGAAGACCCGAAGACGCTGCCGACCCCGCAGGAGGTCGCCTCGAAGATCCTGCCTCTGGCGCTTCCCGAGCTCAACGTGACTGGCGGCTATTTCGACGTGCGCGAAAACCGGTTCCTCGATTACCACATGCCGGGATGACCGACGGACCTGCGTTCTCAGGCGACCTTTTTCGGCTCTTTCGGCACCGTCGGCATCGAGCGCAGAGCCTGGGCGTAGCAGCCGGCGAGAAGATCCAGATCGACGGGAATATGGGTTACGAGCGCCTTCTCGATACCCCTGCGATCGAGCCCCTCCTTCATCAGGTTCCGGATCGCCCGCGTCAAAAGAATCGCGTCGTCGAGGCGCTGCGGTTCACGTAGGAACATGCCGTTTCCTCCTCTCGCGATCACATTGCTTCGAATGCGTCGCGTCTGTGCCCGAGAGAGAAGCTAAATGCGGTTTCCGTTGCGGAGCTTGCACAGTCGTGCGGACAGTTCGTGCCGAGCGCCAAGCCGTTTTACATCGAGCCTCGTGTCCAAACGTGTTGCGGCGCACGCTGGAAATTGCGCACAGTATCCACGGCAGGGTTGCCGGCTGGCCGCGTGGGCTGATCTATAGGGCGTGCGGACCCGACGCTCGAAGCCATCGGTTCACCGGATCGCGGTCCGTCGGTTCAAATGCCGCGCATCACGGAAATGGGAGAGACCGAATTGCCGACCTACAAGCTTGAGAACGACCGCCCGGAAATGCCGGCGGGAAGCGAACCCTTCATCGCGCCCGGTGCCCGCGTGGTGGGAAGGGTTCGATTCGGGGCGAATGTCGGCGTGTGGTTCAACGCGGTCATACGCGGCGACAACGAGTGGATGGAGATCGGCGACGACACGAACATCCAGGACAACTCCACCCTTCACAGCGATCTCGGCTTTCCGCTGACGATCGGCAAGGGATGCACGATCGGCCACAACGCGATCGTCCACGGATGCACGCTCGGCGACAACGTGCTCGTGGGAATGGGCGCGACCATTCTCAACGGCGCGGTCATCGGAGACAATTCGATCGTCGGTGCGAATGCCCTTGTGACGGAAGGCAAGACCTTTCCGCCGAATTCGCTCATCGTCGGCTCGCCCGCCAAGGCGGTTCGCGAACTCGACGATGCGACGGCGGAGAAGCTGAAGCAATCGGCAAGACACTATGTGGCGAATGCCAAGCGCTTCTCGAAGGGCCTGGAGCCGATCGAACGCTGAAGTCGTCGGATACCGGCATAGGCTCGCACCCATCCATCAAGGCAGGCATCCGAACCGTGAACGAACCCTTCTCGCCGCGTATCCGCCAGATCTCCTCCGGCTCGCCCTTCATCGGGCCGGAGACGTTGGAGCGCATGCGCGGAGGCGCGTTCACGGCACGTCTCGGTGCCAATGAGAGCGTATTCGGACCCTCCCCGAAGGTCATCGAGGCGGTCGGCAGGGCGGCGGCGGATGGCTGGATGTATGGCGATCCCGAACAGTTCGAACTGCGCGAGGCGCTCGCCGAGCATCTCGGCCTCGCAGTCGGGAACATTCTCTGCGGCACCGGCATCGACGGCTTGCTGCGGGACCTCGTCGCGGCTTGTTGCGAGCCGGGTGACAGCGTACTGGCAAGTCTCGGTTCCTATCCGACCTTCACCTACTTCGCGGGCGCTGCCGGGGTGCGCGTCGAGACCGTTCCCTATCAATCCGATTTCAGGCAGGATCTGCAGGCCCTTGCCGAAAGTGCGGAGCGGATCCGACCCCGCATTCTCTACCTCACCAATCCCGACAACCCGACCGGGTCATACTGGCAGGCGTCCGATATCGAGACGTTGATCGAACGGGTCCCCGAGGAAACGCTGATCGCGCTCGATGAGGCTTACTGCGAATTCGCGCCCGCGAGCGCCATGCTCGAAGCCGGTTTCATCCGTCCCAATCTCCTTCGGTTTCGAACCTTCTCCAAAGCCTATGGCATGGCCGGCTTCCGGTTGGGATACGTCTTCGGCGATCCGGGCGACATCCGGCAGTTCAATAAGATCCGCGACCACTTCTCACTCTCTCGTCTGGCACAGGTCGCGGGCATTGCGGCCCTTGCAGACCAGGATCACCTGCGAACCGTCCTCGATCTCGTGGCCGACGGCCGGGAGCGTCTGACGCGGGCGGCGGAGCGTCACGGACTGACGCCTTTGCCGTCTGCTGCCAATTTCGTCGCCATGGCCGTTGCCGGCGACGCGCAATATACCGGCGAACTCGCAGAGAGGATCGAGGCATCCGGCGTGTTCATCCGAAGGCCCCGCGCCAAGGGTCTCGACAACCTCTTGCGGATCAGCGTCGGCACCGCCTCCGACGCGCAAGTCTTCGAGGACGCACTGGAACGAGCGCTGCACCACCGCGAGGCTTGAAAGCGGACCGCAGTCGCAGCCTCCGGGTCCTCCACCGCCCTCTTATGGGCATGTTCGCCTTATAACGAGGGCGGCGTTTCTGGACGTGAGACCAAACCGGAGCGCCCTTTGTTCGCGAGCCCTTTCTCGATATCCCGACACGCATCGGCCCTCGCCGCAGCGGGCCTGTGCGCGGCCTTTCTCTCGGCCTCTCCAGCTTCCGCAGGACCGGGACTGACCGGTTCCTGGCAAACGGAAGACGGAGAAGTCATCTCCATCGAGCCTTGCGGGGACCGATACTGCGCATCCGTCGCGACGGGTGCCTACAAGGGCGCGTCGGTCGCCCATGTTTCCGGCCCCGGCCCGGAATACAAGGGACGGGTGAGCGATCCGCGCGACGGCAAGAGCTATCCCGGTTCCCTCATCCTCGAAGGTCGGCAGATCGCGGTGAAGGGCTGCATCATGGAAGTCTTCTGCAAGACGGTGCAGCATTGGCAGCAAGCCCGATAGGCATCTTACGTAAAAGTTCGAATTCTAGCGTGTCGTGGATTGCTCTGACGCCTGTTCTGGCCGTACCATCATGCCCGGAGGGCTCGTCGATCGGGAGGATCGGTGAGCTTGAAATCGGGAGGAAGAACGCGTGCGCATCAATCTGAGATCCGCTGTCACCATTGTAGTCTTTGCCGCTTCGACGGCCTTCGCTCAGGCGCAGGGAGCCGAGCCGATCGTCGGCCAGTGGCGTGCGGAAACCGGCAATATCGTCAAGGTTTCTGCCTGTGGCGGCAGCTACTGCGCGACGATCGTCACGGGTGAGCACAAGGGCAAGCGGATCGGTCAGCTGTCCGGCAGCGGCGGGCAATATCGCGGAACGGTCACCGATCCGAGTTCCGGGAAAACCTATAACGGCTCGGCCGCGATTTCCGGCGGCGGCGCATCGCTGAAGCTCACCGGTTGTGCGCTGAAGATCTTCTGCAAGAGCCAGACCTGGTCACGCGTGTGAGCATGATGCCGCCGATCCGGCATTGAGCAGGTATAAGTCCCGGTCACGGCAAAGTGTAGGCCGCTGCGGGAAAGCTCGACGGCACCTTTCGTTCTTCATCGTAACCGCCGTAGATGCGGCGGTCACGATATCGATGAACGACAGGACGACCCCATGAAAACGAGAACGCTTACGGCAGCCGCTGTGCTGGCATGCCTCATCGGCGGAATGGCGACGCAGGCACAGGCGGGCGAGCCGATCGAAGGCAAGTGGCGCGCGCCGGACGGCGGCATCGTGCAGGTGGATCCGTGCGGCAGCGAGTTCTGTGCGACCGTCGTAACCGGTCAGCACAAAGGCAAGGCGGTCGGCCGCATGGCGGGCTCCGGAACGAACTACGAGGGGACGGTGACGGACCCGCGCGAGGACAAGACCTATACGGGCACGGTGGAGATCGCCGACGACGGCAATTCGCTGAAGCTCGAAGGCTGCGCCCTCAAGGTCTTTTGCAAGGCGCAGACCTGGACACGTGCCTGAGCATCATCACTGACAAAGCGGCGGGGTTCACGCCTCGTCGCGTTCATCGTCGGCCTCGCCATCGACGACGGACGAGGCCAGCGGATAGGCAAAGCCGGCGCGCATCATTGCGGCCACGTCGCGATCACGCCGTTCGGCTCGGTCGCGGAGCCTCCAGGGTCCGAGACGCCGGCGTTTCGCATAGCTGCGGGCGGCCGTCTCCTCCAGCGTTTCATCCTCGGCAACCACCGCATCGATCGTTCCGCGATCGACGCCCTTTTCCGAAAGCTTGGCTTCGACCATGCGGATCGACAAGCCCTTTCTCCTGAACGAGCGAACCTTCGCTTCGGCAAAACTCCGGTCGTCGAGAAAGCCGAGTTCGTCAAATCTCGAAACGACGTCCGCGATGAGATCCGAGTGATCGGTGTCGAACTCGTCGCGAAGCATCATGCGACGTTTCGTTTTACGTTCGAGAACACGGCGGAAGTTCTCCGAGGACGTCGCATAGCGCTCGAGGTAATGGGCTCCCGCGCGCATGAGCCATTCCCGCGAGACCGGTCCCGGCGTTTTCCTGCGGGGTTCTGCCATCGAAGTCCTCGTTCTTCCTCGCGATCCCGTGTCTTCCGCCTGCGGGACATGCAGGTGATCCGCTTGCGAGACGAAACCTAGGACGCCGCGCGCCATCATCACGCTCGGCTCTGCCGCAAGTCCTGCGAGGCAGCTTGCGGCCGGCTCGCTTTGCCGCATGGAGACTTGCGAAAAGAGTTCTCTCTTCGTAACGGACTGAGATTGCATGGCAGGGAGCCCGCCCGGAGCGTTTTCACCCTGCTTCAAACTCATCCTTTCCGGCATCGGCTGAAGGACCCACCCATGCAGGCGTTCCTGTCCCTGTCCCGGGGGATCGACCGCGTCACGACGTTCTTCGGACGTTTCGTCTCGTGGCTCATCCTCGTCGTCGTCCTCGTCAGCGCGGGCAATGCCGTCGTCCGAAAGGTCTTCAACACCTCGTCCAATGCCTGGCTCGAAGTCCAGTGGTATCTGTTCGGAGCCGTCTTCATGCTGGCGGGCGCATGGACCCTGTTGCGCAACGAACATATCCGCGTCGACATCGTCTCCAATCTGCTCTCGAAGCGCACGCGCGACTGGATCGACTTTCTCGGGCACATCCTCTTTCTCATGCCCTTCGCGGTGCTGATGGTCTGGATCCTCGTGCCTTACGTGATCAGCTCCTTCGAGCGACAGGAATACTCCTCCAATGCCGGCGGTCTGATCGTCTGGCCCGCCAAGGCGCTGCTGCTCGCAGGTTTCGTTTTGCTTCTTCTGCAGGCGGTCTCCGAACTCATCAAACGGGCGGCGATCCTCTTTGCCGGGGAACCGGACACGACGCCGCTGGCAAAGCAGATGCCGCTCGCCTCGGAAATGGAGACCCTCATGCCCGAAACGCCTGCAAGGGGTGGCGCCGCGCTCGCCGAGCATGCGAATGGGGCGTCGAGAAAGGGAGATGCAGCGTGATCGAGTTTATCGCCCACAACCTCGCGCCGATCATGTTCGCGTCGCTGGTCGTGTTCCTGCTCCTCGGCTATCCGGTGGCCTTCTCGCTTGCGGCGAACGGGCTTCTCTTCTTCTTCATCGGCGTCGAGCTCGCGCCGCTCTCGCCCGACATCAACCTCTTCTATCCCCTGCTCGGCGCCCTGCCCGATCGCTTCTTCGGCGGCGTCATGGCGAACGACACGCTTCTTGCGATCCCCTTCTTCACCTTCATGGGGTTGATCCTCGAGAGGTCCGGCATGGCCGAGGACCTGCTCGAGACGATCGGGCAGCTCTTCGGTTCGCTTCCCGGCGGCCTCGCCTATGCGGTCATCATCGTCGGCGCACTGCTCGCGGCGACCACCGGCGTCGTCGCCGCATCCGTCATCGCGATGGGCCTGATCTCGCTGCCGATCATGCTGCGTTACGGCTATGATCGGAAGCTGGCCTCCGGCGTCATCGTCGCATCGGGAACGCTCGCACAGATCGTCCCGCCCTCGCTCGTCCTCATCGTTCTGGCCGACCAGCTGGGGCGCTCGGTCGGAGACATGTATTCGGGCGCGCTCGTGCCGGCGCTGATCCTGAGCGGGCTCTATCTTCTCTACATCTTCGCGATGACGGTCTTCTCGGCCCGATCGGCCCCTGCCCTCCCGCCGGAGGCGCGCACGCTCGGGCGGGGCGTCACCTCGCTGCTCGTCGCTCTTGCTGCCGCCTTCGCGATCGCCTGGGCCGTTTCGGTCTATCTGGAAGGACGCGTGCCGCAGGGCCATGCGATCTGGGGAGCCGCAATCGGCGTGGTCGCGATTTACGCGGTCGCCACGCTGAACAAAGCGCTGAAACTCAACCTTCTGTCGAACCTGGCGCAGCAGGTCATCATTGTCCTGATCCCGCCGCTCGCCCTGATTTTCCTGGTCCTGGGAACGATCTTTCTGGGCGTTGCAACGCCCACCGAGGGTGGAGCGATGGGTGCGGTCGGCGCGCTGGTTCTCGCTCTCGGCAAGAGACGGCTCAATCTCAGCCTTCTGGTTCAGGCGATGGAGTCGACGGCAAAGCTGTCCTCCTTCGTGCTCTTCATCCTGATCGGCGCCCGGGTGTTCTCGCTCACCTTCTACGGCATCAACGGCCATATCTGGGTGGAAGAGCTTCTGACGACGATCCCGGGCGGCGAAACAGGCTTCCTGATCGCCGTCAACGTCCTCGTCTTCTTCCTCGCCTTCTTCCTCGATTTCTTCGAGCTCGCCTTCATCATCGTGCCGCTTCTGGCGCCGGCAGCGGAATCCCTCGGCATCGATCTCATCTGGTTCGGCGTGCTGCTCGGCATCAACATGCAGACGAGCTTCATGCATCCGCCCTTCGGCTTCGCGCTCTTCTATCTGCGATCGGTCGCGGCGAAGGTGCCCTATCTCGATCGGATCACGGGCAAGCGGATGGAGCCGGTCACCACCGGACAGATCTACTGGGGCGCCGTCCCGTTTCTCGGCATCCAGATCCTGATGGTGGCGCTGACCATCCTGTTTCCGCAGATGGTGATGCGGTACAAGGACGAGGCTCCGGCAAGCGCGCCCGCATCGGTCGATATCGAGCTGCCCTCGTTCGGCGGGGCGGGCGGGATCGGACTTCCGCCTCTCACCTTCCCCGGATCGGACGGTGGCCAGCCGGCCAGCCAGCCGAACGCAGGCGCGTCGGCGCCCGATCTCGGACAGCTGTCACCGGAACTCGGGGGGAACGCGGACGCACAGACCGGTTCGGATCGCTCGCCCAACGATGCGGCAGCGCCGGCCTTCGGCCTGCCACCGCTGCAATTGGACGGGCCGGGCAGTCTTGAACCCGGATCGCCGTCCGCACCTTCGACGGATGCGGAACGAGGCTCGAATTCCGGCCAGTCGCCGACGTCCGCGCCGGCCGTCGACCTCTCGCAACCGCCCTCGTTCAACTGATCGAAGGACAAGCGGTCGCGGTCACTCGCGAAGTCGCCTCAGGCGGCGATCTCGCTGATCTCAGACTTCGGGGTGGCCTCGGAGCGCATCTGGAGGAGGCCGACGGCATAGGCGAGCGTCGCCGCTTCGGCACGGGCCCGGTCGAGCCCCGGCGCATCGGCCTCGTCGAGGCCGAACAGCGTACCGCCGGTCAGGAACGGTGCCTCGTAGGCAGCCCGCAGTGACAGGCCGACTGACAGGCGCTGGGTCGTGCTGCGTGCGATCAGCCCCTCCACCGCCTTTGCGACGCGGCTGTGGATCGGGGTGATGGCGCTTGCGACGAAGGCACGCTTGCGATCGGGCCGGCCGATCCCCGGCGTCTCGTCGAAGAGCCGGTCGGTCTCGATGGCGGCGTATGCCGACAGCGGCGAGAAGCGAACGGGAATGAGCGTCGTATCGGCCATCCGTTCGGCGAAGCGCAGCTGTTCCGGCAGCGTTCCACAATCGATGATCACGGCTTCGCCGCGGCGCCGGGCGCCACGAACGAGGCGCTCGATTTCGACCGTTTCGGTTTCGCGTTCCACACGCAGCTTGGCAGGAATGGAAGCTTTTGCAGCCCAGTTCGTCGCGTCCCCATCGCGTGCAGCATCGATCAGCAGGATCGGAATATTCGCTGCCGCAACGACGCCCGCAAGCGTCAAGGCGAGCGTGGTGGTGCCGGAGGACTTGAGCGAACCAATGGCGATAACGGGAATGGTCATGGAACCGTTTCCTATGGTTTTCAATCGTTTACCGGTCGCTCTTGGCTCGCCCCCAGATCACTTCCTACACACAGGCGAAGGTGGGGGACGACGGCGCGGCCGCGCCTGCCCTCTATCCGATACCGGGCTGGAGCAAATCTGGACTGCTTGACCCGGCACGCATTTCAACGGATCCATCGGCAAAACAGCAACTTGCGGCGCAGGAGGATCGGATGAACCGCGCGAACACGGGTATCGGCGAGGTCGTCGTCTTCGGCTCCCTCAATCTCGATCTCGTCTGCCGGGTGGAGACGATCGCCCATCCAGGCGAAACCGTCCTTGCCCCACGCTATGTCCAGATGTTCGGCGGAAAGGGCGCGAACCAGGCCGTTGCCGCCGCGCGCATACTCGGGTCTGGCGGCTCGGTGCGGATGATCGGCGCGGTCGGCGAGGATGCGTTCGGGGCGAGCGTGGTCGCCAATCTCGCTGCGATGGGCGTCGATGTTTCCGGCATCCAGCACACCCCGGAGCCGACGGGCGCAGCCTTCATCTCGATCGATGCGAGGGGGGAGAACGCCATCACGGTTGCGAGCGGAGCCAATGCGCTTCTGGGACCGGACGCCCTCCACACGCAGACGTTCAGCGAGGATACGGTTCTGGTTCTCCAGATGGAGACCCCGGCTGCCGCGGGGATCGAGGCGGCGCGGCGGGTGAAGGCAGCAGGTGGATCGACGATCCTGAACCTTGCGCCGGTGCCGCCGGCTCTGTCCGCAGAACAGCTTCGCGAACTGACGCATTCCATCGACTGGCTCGTCGTCAACGAGATCGAACTCAGTGCCGCGGCCAGTGCCCTCGGTCTTGCGTCTGCGTCGATCCCCGAACGCTCAGCAGATCTCGGCAGACATCTGGATATCGACGTGGTCGCGACGCTCGGCGCAAGCGGCGTTGTCGCCGCAAGGCGCGACGGAACGCTCGTCTCTCAGCCTGCCTTCCCTGTCGCCATTGAGGACACGACCGGGGCGGGCGACACTTTCTGCGGCACCTTCGCCGCAGGCCTTGCCGAAGGGCTCGACCCGGCATCCGCCATTCGGCGTGCGACCTGCGCGGCCTCGCTTGCCTGCCGAAGGGTCGGAGCGCAGTCCGCGATGCCGCACCGCGAGGTAGTCGAGGCCGTGCTCGCGCAGAACGGCTGATCGTCCGGGCGTGGTCGCACGCGCTTCTCAGTCCGCTCAGAACCGATACCAGAGACCCGCAAAAGCCCCGCGTTCCTTCAGGGCCTCACGCCCGGCGATCGTCGCAAAGCCTCCGCTCTGGATCGACCATGTCTCGTTGAGATCGTAGACCACCGAAGCCTGCGCCTTCTGATACGCATAGGATGCCTCCGGGCTATCCTCGGCGATCGTCGCGAAGCTCTGGAGGAGAAGCGTCGTGCGATCGAATGCCCTCACACCCAAGGATGCATCGAGAAGGATCTCGTTCGGTCCCTCCCCCAGGCGATAGCGATAGCCGGCCGACAGATCCACGAAGGAGGCACGCCCGAAAACCTCGAAATTGCCCCCGCCCGACCAGCGGGCCTCGATCAGCGGCGCATCCCATCCGAATTGATCGACTTCGAGATCGGCTTCCCCATACGCATCCTCGACGCGTCCGCCCAGTTCGACACTCATCGCGTAGAGATCGGACCGGTAGAGCTGCGTGCGGGCGAAAAGCGAAGCATTCGAGAGACCCGGCCGACGGAAGGGAAGCCCGTCGCTCGATTCCGATCCGAACTCGGCAGTTCCCGAAACCGTCAGCCACGATCGGACGCCGTAATCGATGAGAAGCGTCGCCGCGCCCTTCTCGAAATCGATCGGCTCCGTATCCCCGGACCGATCCAGAAATGCTTCGTTGGCGCTCGAGTAAAGCCCGGTCGCTATGATCTGGCCACTGCCTTCGTCCTGAAGCCACGCCGCTGCGAAGGTCGGCAGGCCGGAACAGGCGAGGAGAAGGATGCCGAGCGACGATATCGCCGGCAGACGGAGCATGCTCGGCGCCCTGCCCCTTACTCCGTACAGAATCGAAAAGCCGATCATCTCCAGACGGTGCCCCCGAATGCGAGATGCAACCTCCGCACCCGCCACAGGCCTTGAACGCTACCCAGGTTCGATAAAATTCTCCTTACACTGGGCGAGTGGCAGGAACGACCGGTGACGGCATTGGCGAAAAGAAGGTCCTCGCCCGGCTTTCGAAATGACCGATCCCGGTTATCTTCAGAACCGGAGGGCGATCGGAGACCATATCCGGATCGCAGCAATGCCCGGGAGATGCGAGCGATGACCCAGAGTTTCCGCGAAATCTACGAGCGCGCTCAACGCGAACCGGACGCGTTCTGGCTCGAACAGGCGCAAGCCGTCGACTGGTTCGATGAGCCGAGCCGCGCTTTCGATCGGGACTTGGGCATCTATGGACGCTGGTTTCCCGACGGGGTCTGCAACACCTGCTACAATACGGTGGACCGGCATGTCGAAGCGGGACACGGCGAGCGCACGGCCATCATCTACGACTCGCCCATAACCGGCCGGAAGCAGCATATCAGCTACGCCGAGCTGCTGACCGACGTGAAGGCTCTGGCCGCTGCGATGCTCGATCTCGGGATCGAGAAGGGCGACCGGGTCGTGATCTATATGCCGATGGTGCCCGAGACGGCGGTTGCAATGCTCGCATGCGCCCGGATCGGCGCGATCCATTCGGTCGTCTTCGGCGGGTTCGCGGCGGCCGAACTCGCCAAGCGGATGGACGACGCGGAACCCAAGCTCGTCCTCTCCGCGTCCTGCGGCATCGAACCCAACCGGACGGTCGCATACAAGCCGCTTCTCGATCGCGCATTCGAACTCGCCGAGAAGCCGCCCCAGGCAGCGATCGTCCTGCAGCGTGCGGAGCTTCGATGCGACCTCGTCGAGGGACGGGACCACGACTGGGCCGAACTTCGCGATCGATTGAGAGCGCAGATCGAGGACGGGCGCGAGGTGCCCTGCGCCCGCCTGTCCGCGACCGATCCGCTCTACATTCTCTATACCTCTGGCACCACCGGCAAGCCGAAAGGGGTCGTTCGCGACAATGGCGGCCACCTCGTCGCGCTGAACTGGACCATGGGCGCGATCTACGGGATCGATCCCGGCGATGTCTGCTTCACGGCCTCCGATGTCGGATGGATCGTCGGCCATTCCTATATCGTCTACGCGCCGCTCATCCGCGGAGCGACGACCATTCTCTTCGAAGGCAAACCCGTCGGCACGCCGGATGCAGGCACGTTCTGGCGCATCATATCCGAACACGGCGCCAAGACACTCTTTACGGCTCCGACCGCCATTCGCGCCGTGCGCAAGGAGGATCCGGACGGAGAGTTCCTGAAGCGCTACGACATGTCGAAGTTCGAAGCGCTCTATCTCGCCGGCGAACGGGCAGACCCCGAGACGATCAGATGGGCCGAAACGCTTCTCGACCGCCCCGTGATCGACCACTGGTGGCAAACGGAAACGAGCTGGACCATCGCCGGCAATCCGCGCGGCATCGAATTCCTGCCGGTCAAGCACGGAAGTCCGAGCGTCGCCATGCCGGGCTATGATCTCGCCATCCTCGGTCCCGATGGCGAGCGCGTCGCGCCGGGAGCGATGGGGACGATCGCGATCAAGCTCCCGCTCGCCCCCGGCAATCTGGTCACGCTCTGGCGCGCCGACGAGCGATTCCGCGACGGGTATCTGGCCGAATTCCCCGGCTATTATTCCACCGCCGATGCCGGCTATCTCGACGAGGACGGATATCTTTTCGTCATGGGACGCACTGACGACGTCATCAACGTCGCCGGCCATCGCCTCTCGACCGGGCAGATGGAGGAGGTCGTCGCACGTCATCCCTCGGTCGTCGAATGCGCCGTGGTCGGCATGCATGACGAGATGAAGGGGCAACTGCCCTGTGGCTTCGTGGTCCTGAAAAGCGATGCGCCCGAGGATCACCAAACGCTCGAGCGAGAGATCGTCGCCATGGTCCGCGACCAGATCGGCCCCGTTGCCGCGTTCAAGCAGATCGTCGTTGTCGACAAGCTTCCGAAGACCCGTTCCGGCAAGGTGTTGCGGCGCACGATGAAGGCGATCGTCGATCACGAGCCGTTCGAGACGCCTGCGACGATTGAGGACGCGGGCGCCATCGGAAACATCGAGCGAGCGGTCGCATCGTTGAGCGCGTCCTCCCGCCGTTGAGGGCGGAGGCCGACGCGATATCCCCGGACCGATGACTGGCGCGATCGCTGTTGCGACCCGGCCGACACCATCGTCCCGATCGAGTCGCGGGCTGTAATCACTCGTGGATGCTGCCGCCGGGTTCGACCTCGCCGTTCTCGTCCAGCGTGATGAGAACGATCTCACCCGATGCCGGGTAGACGCCCGTCAGCTCGGTTATGTTCACCTGATGGGTCACGAAAAGGGCCTTCCGCCCTTCCTCGGCGAGTTCCTCGAGCTTGTTGCGAAATGCCCTGTTCTGGCGCGCGGCCTCGGTGCGATCTTCGAAGAACGAGTTGAGGAAAGAGGCGGACTCGACCGGAGCCAGTCCCAGGAGTTCGGCGGTCTGGCGTGCGCGACACCATTCGCTCGAATAGACGACGTCGACCTTCACGCCCGCCTCCTCGAGCTTGCGCCCGATTGCTGCCGCCTGTTCGCGGCCGGTCTCGGAAAGGTTGCGCTGGGTGCTGCAATCGCCCAGCGTGAACTCATCGGGATCTCCGGTGCCCGGCGCGATCGCATGGCGCATGACGAGTTGCACGTCCTCGCCAGCAGCCTTGGACAGCGCATCCTCGGCCGCTTGCGCGAACGAGGGTGACAGCAGAATGGCGCCCAAGGCGCTGACGATAGCCGTCGCGCAGCGTGGCAGACAATCGAGCATGGGTTCCCCGGTCCCTTCTTCTCACGAACAGGATATCACGCGAATGCGATCACAGTGGCGAAAACCATGGCATTTCCTTGCCGCCCCTGCCAACGAACCGTCGCGAAACGATCGTAGAAGCCCAGATCGCGACTTCTGCCCCGGCAGGATTGTCGCTAGAAGAGCCACCCATACGATGCCACCCGAGCGATAGGACGGACGAGATGAGCGAGCAGACCCCCGACAGCGCCGAGACGCAGGCACGCCTTCTCTCCGAAGCCCTCCCCTATATGCAGGCCTACGAGAACAAGAATGTCGTCGTGAAATATGGCGGTCACGCCATGGGCGATACGAGCCTCGGCCAGGCCTTCGCACGCGATATCGCGCTCTTGAAGCAGTCGGGCGTCAATCCGGTCGTCGTGCACGGCGGCGGTCCCCAGATCGGCAGGATGCTGACGCAGATGGGCATCGAGTCCCGCTTCGAGGGCGGGCTGCGGGTCACGGATGCCGAGACGGTCCGGATCGTCGAAATGGTTCTGGCGGGGTCGATCAACAAGGAGATCGTCGCCATGATCAACGCCGAGGGCGAATGGGCGATCGGTCTTTGCGGCAAGGACGGCAATCTCGTCTTCGCGGAGAAGGCGACGAAGACGGTCATCGACCCCGACTCCCATATCGAGCGCGTTCTGGATCTCGGCTTCGTCGGCGAACCGGTGGAGGTGGACCGGACGCTTCTCGATCTCCTCGCCCGCTCCGAGATGATCCCGGTGATCGCGCCGGTGGCGCCGGGCCGGGACGGGGCGACCTACAACATCAATGCCGACACCTTCGCCGGCGCGATCGCAGGTGCGCTGCAGGCATCGAGGCTCCTGTTCCTGACCGACGTGCCCGGCGTGCTCGATGCGGAGAAGCAGCTGATCAAGGAGCTGTCGGTCAGCGAGGCGAAGTCCCTCATCCGCAGGGGCGTCATTTCGGGCGGCATGATCCCCAAGGTCGAGACCTGTATCGAAGCGCTCGAGCGAGGCGTCGAAGGCGTCGTCATCCTCAACGGGAAGACCCGGCATTCTGTTCTTCTGGAACTGCTGACCGAACACGGTGCGGGAACGCTGATCGTACCGTGACGTAGGATCGCCGTCCGGTCTCGGCACATTGTTGCGAAGCGGCTACATCGCTGCTTCGCCGCGCCCTCTAGTGTTTCGAAAACAAACGACGCGTTGAATTCCTGACTTCGTGCGTCGGATGATGAAACAATCGAGGGACAGCCCGATGACCGACCGCCATTATGGTAAAACGCCATCGTCGAGGCTGGAACAGGCTGGATTAATTCTTGCATCCGTCCTTCTCTGCGCGGCGGCTCTTCCTCGCGACGCACATGCTCAGTCGGCGACGAACGACTCTGATCTGTTCCCGACTAACGAACGCTATCTCCAGTTCGGCGGCGACGATCGCAATATCACCATCGCCCCCTTCGTCCAGCTGGACGGCGGATATCTGGACTTCGATCCCGGCCGGAGCGGATGGCGGTCGGAGGTCGCGCTTGCCCGCCTCTACCTGTTCGGAACCTACGACAAGCTCGACGCGACCTTCGCCTACGACTTCGAGAACGAGTCCCGGCCGCTGCGCTATCTCTTCCTCAGCTACCAGTTCATGGACAATCTCGACGTGATTCTGGGTCAGCAGGACGAGCCCTTTTCCCTCCAGGACATCGGCGGCAGCCGCTTCCTGCCCTTCGCGAGCGCCGGACAAAGCGCGGCCCTCATTCCGGGCGACAATGTGGGTGGTGTCGCCCGCTACTCGACGGACACGTATACCGTTGCAGCAGGCGTTTTCGGTGGCGACCTCAACGACGGGCGCGGTCCTGGTTTCGAGGGGCTGGACGAGCGCGGTGTCGGCGTGACCGCTCGGGCCACGTGGGTGCCGATTTACGAAGAGAGTCAGATCGAGCGTGGCGGTGACGCGACGACGGACGGCACCGGCACCCAGCGGGTCGAGAACCTCCTCCATCTGGGTGCGGCCGTTTCGACCAAATTCGACGTCACCGGCGGCGTCTCGTTCTCGGGCAACAGCAATTCCGCACTCAGCAGCCGTTCGATAGCGTCCTCGCCGACATTCATGGGGTCGTCAGACGTCTATCGCGGCAACCTCGAATTCGCTCGCTCCGTTAGTTCGCTTTCGATCCAGGCGGAACTGACAGGCGTCTATGTGGATGGATTGCTGAAGAGCGGGACCGCCCATGGCGGGTATCTCTACACGACCTATTTCCTCACCGGCGAGCAGCGCAGCTACAGCCGCGAGACGGGATCGTTCGGACGGGTCGTCCCGAAGAACCCGATCGATCAGGGCGGCTTCGGCGCTTTGGAAGTCGGTGCCCGCGTCGACTATCTCGATCTGACCGATCTTGGTCCCGATGCCGGTGCGCAAATCGGATTGTCGGCCGTCGCAAACCTTTATCTGACCAAGCGCTTCAGGCTGACTGCCGACTACTCCTACACCCATGGGACTGCAGGATCGATCGACGGGCTCGACGTCCATGCCGTGACCGGACGCTTCCAGTTCGCCTATTAGGGCGTCGGGCGAAATTTTCGGCGAAGGGTCGACGGGTTCGAGATCGGTCGTCGCTCCCTTCTCTTGACGACCCGACCGATTGACACCGTGCGGGCCGGGTCGGCGACGGGGTGCTAGGGATCTTACCGTATCCTTCGTCCAGACCGATCGCGGCAGGCCGCCGGGAAATTGTGGCAGAACGTCCTCATAGCGGGACTTGCGAGCCCGCCATTCGGGAGTTTCCATTTGCCATCACGCCTTGCGCGATGCATTTCCGGGGATGGAACAGGCGGACGAGGACCGATCAGCATGACAGCCGAGACTCTGAGGACCGCGGATGCCTCGCCGGAATCCTTCGCACACGTGCGCGACTGGATCTTCGACCTCGACAACACCCTCTATCCGCGCCACACCGACCTGTTTTCGCAGATCGACCAGCGGATGACGACATTCGTCGCCGATCTCCTGAGTCTTCCGAGAGAGGACGCGCGGATCGTGCAGAAGGATCTCTATCGGCGCCACGGAACGACCCTGCGGGGGCTGATGAACGAGCGCCAGATCGATCCGGACGCGTTTCTCGCCTTCGTTCATGACATCGATTATTCGTGGCTGGAGCCGAATGCGGCCCTCGGAGAGTCGATCGCGACGCTCCCGGGCCGCAAATTCATCTTCACCAACGGGGACCGCGGCCACGCCGAACGTGCGGCGCGGCAACTTGGCGTTCTCGATCATTTCGACGATATCTTCGATATCGTCGCCTCGAACCTCGTTCCGAAACCTGCGGCCGAGACCTACGATCTCTTCGTCGGCCGTCATGGGATCGACCCCTCGAAGGCCGCGATGTTCGAGGATCTCGCGAAGAATCTCTCGGTCCCCAAGGCACTGAGTATGACGACCGTCCTCGTCGTGCCGCGCAATTTCGAGACGACCCTCGGCGAGTATTGGGAGCACGAGGGCCGCGACGGCGAGCATATCGACTACATCACGGATGACCTGACGACGTTTCTTCAGAGCATCCAGAAATAGTTCATGCTCTCGGCGCGAAGCGCCGTCGCGCTTCGGTCAGTCCTTCAGAAGAGAGCGACCTTCATTCGCGAGGCCATGATCGCCGCTCTCTTCAGGCCTCTTTGCCGTCTGCGGCTTACCATCCGTCTTCGCCGTGCCGCTCTTCTGGTTTCCTTCGAAGATTGCCTGCTGCTGTTCCGTCTCGTAACGGGCCTCGCCTTTTTTGGACGCCTCCCGATCTCGCGCGCTCTCGGCGTCAGCGTCCGTGCGTCCCGCACCCGGCCGGGTCTCGTCCTCGGCGATGCGTTCGGGCGTATCCTTGTCCTGCTGCGCGCGCATCATTTTGGGTTCGGTGCTGAGATCAGGCATTTCGTTTTCCCGTTGCTTCCAGAGTGACTGGTATCGTTTCAGGAAAACAGGCCTCTTCTGATCCGGTTCCAATTCCGATCGGTCAGCTTTGGTTCTGGGCAGGCCACCACGGACGAGCGCCCCACGAACCATTCCCGAGGCGGTCAGCCCGCCCGTCCCGGAGGTCAGCCGCGTCTATTCGTCGAGACACAGCACCGGAAGGATCGCGTCCTTCACGCTCGCGACGGCGTCGGGAACGCTCGTGAGCTCCGCGCCCGCGTCCGCCGTCCGGTATTCGATGGCATTCTCGTCGAGGAATGCGGAGACGGCATTCGGCTGGATCGCGAAGTTGATGGACTGGGGAATGTCCCCGGTCGCATCGGCGATCGCGACGGCATTCAGCTTCGCGGTCACGACACCGACGACCCGGCCAGCGAGATCGACGAGCGGACCACCCGAATTGCCCGGCTGCACCGGGGCGGAGATCTGCATGTAGCGCGGATCGTTCATCAGGCCGAGAAGCGAGGAAACGTTTCCACGGGTGACGTTCAGGGAATCGGCAAGGATCGAACGCAGGGGGAAACCGAGCGCAAGGATGTCTTCGCCAAGGCGCGGCTTGTCTGCCGCGATCGCGAGGGGCGCTTCGAAATGTCCATCGACCTTCACGAGCGCAAGATCGTTCTGCGTATCGACGACCCGGTCCGTCACGCGGCCATAACCACTCACGAGCACCGCATTGCAGGCCCTAACAACATGGGCGTTCGTCAGCACCCAGCCGTCCTCGGAAACCGCAAACCCAGAGCCCGCCATGTCGAACGCCACATCGGACGGATCACGCTGATTGGAGGCCATCCGGCCGTCGATCGGCGGAATGGCGAACATGTTCGGCTGGGTCGGATCGGCATAAGCCATCGCGTAACGGCCATCCGGCTCCGCCGTCTCGCGGCGATTGCGCAGCATGGTCGTGAACGGCTTGTCCTCGCGGCTGGCCACCAGTGGCTCGCGGGGATCGGCGGCGAACGGCTCGAACAATTCCGATGCGACGGTCAGGAAGGGCTCGATCTCGCTCGCGACCGCGGGATCGTATGAAATGGAGAACCCACGAACATCGGTGCCGTCTTCCGAACCGACCTCGAAGCGCATCATATACTGGCGGCCGGAGTCCGTCCCGAAGACCTTGAAGCTGGTCTCCGAGAACGCGGAGCTGGACACCGAGCGCGTTTCCGTCTGCCGGTTCAGGACATCGAAGAGGCCCGGAAGGGTCTGGCCGGTATCGGCGATCCGCACCGTCTCGACCTCGATACGTCCGTCTTCGGAGCGCCAGAGGTTACCGACTTCGGTACGACCCTGATCCACGACGCGGTTGAACGGAATGAGAAGCCGCGAACCGGTCGCGGCATCTTCGGCAAAGGCGACGCCCAGTCCGTTCTGGACGGCATCCGACTGCGAGACGAGTTGCGACAGCATTTGGTCGGAAATGATGCCATTCGGCTCGAACCCATGGCGGGCCTGGAAATCACGGATCGCCCGGAGCGAGTTCGGCCCGATCACGCCGTCGAACGAGCCCTCGTAATCGCCGGTCCAGGCGAGACGGATCTGGAGGCCTTGGCGAAAGTCGATATCGGTCTGCGAGTTGTAGGCTTCGGAGAGACCGGTTGCATGTGCAGGAACGACCGATGCACCGACCGGCAGGATCGCCAGCCCGACTGCTGCCATCAGTGTTCGCGCCACGCGATACATTTCGTCCCCCTCAGGATCGTCGTCTTCTGGTCACATAATGCGGCTGATCACGTTTCGATCCGAGTTAGTTTAACGGTCTGGTAAGAATAGACTGGCAACGGACCCCTGCAAAGCTCTGCGCTCACGGGGATTGCGAAGATCAGCACGGATCTTAGCGGCGATCACGTTGTTGTGATATTTGCCCTTCGTGCCTTATTCGAGCCCTTGACGGGTGTCCGCAGGCAGTTCGTCGATCCTTTCCGCGCGCTTCAAAATGCGGGATGTGGAAGAGAGGATTTGATCGACATCCCGCTGCGACTGGCCGAAATGGGTCTTGAGCGCATCGACCCGCTCCCCGAGGCGCTGGATTTCCTCGCCGAGAAGACGGGTTTCCTGCTGGATACGGACCGCCTCCTCCCGAACCTTGGCGTCCTTCAGAAGATTCTGAATCACCTGGACGGAAAGCATGAGCAATGTGGGAGAGACGATCACCACGCGTGACCGATAGGCCTTCTGGATGATGTCGGGGAAATGTTCGCCAAGAAACGCGAACACCGCCTCCGAAGGAACGAACATGATCGCCGTATCCAGCGTTTCGCCCGGTATCAGATATTTGGTGGCGATCGCGCGGATATGGACATCCATGTCCCGGCGCAACCGATTGCCGGCGGAAACGCGCGCCTCCTTCGTCTGCGCCGAAGCCAGCGCGGCATAGGCGTCGAGTGGAAACTTGGCATCGATGGCGAGCGGGAACGCGCCGTTCGGCATCATGATTAGGCAGTCCGGCCGCTTCCCGTTCGAGAGCGTCGCCTGCATTCGATATCCGTTCGCCGGCAATGCGTCGGAGACGATGGTCTGCATCCGAAGCTCGCCGAAAGCGCCGCGCGTCTGCTTGTCCCCGAGGACGTGCTGCAATTGCGTGATCCCGCTCGCCAGTTCGCCGATGCGGTTCTGTGCCTGATCGATCACCGCCAGACGTTCGCCAAGCGCGGACAGCGTTTCGCGGGTTTCGGAACTGGTCGAGACGAGCTGTCGTCCAACAGCATTCGAGAGACCGTCGAAGCGGCCAGCAAGCGTCGACGTCAGTTCCGCCTGGCGACTGCCGATGATCTCTGCCATCGACTGGAGACGGCCGGCCAGTTCGGCCTGAGCCTTCAGGACCGAGCTCATGCCTGGGCCAGCGTCGCCCGCTTCGCCGATCAAGGTCCTCAGTTCGCGATTGGCCTTGCGTGCCCTTAGCAGCAGCGTGAAAAGAAGGATAACGAGCGCCCCGAGACACAGCGATGCACCGGTGAGCTGAATGCCTGCAAGCGATGAATGGGCATCATTCAACCATGCCAGAATGCGATCTCGTTCCATCCTCTGGACGCTACGCGGAATTGATTAAAAAACAAGATCAAAACGGGAACGAGGATACCGTCGTGATCACGCTTCGAACGTGCGGCCTTTCGACTCGATCGAGGTCTCCATGTCCTTCGATCCGGCAGGGATGATCCATCCCCTGTCGCGGCCGAAGTCAGATCGCGAGGATCCCGAGGATCGCGGCGGTTGCCGCTGATCCGGCGAGTGCGATCGCGGACAGGCCGAAACCCGCCATGCGCTGCCAGAGAGGCGTGCCCGCGCGAGTGAAATGCAGCGCATGGAGGAAGCGCCCGATGGTGAGCGCGAGGCCGAGGGCGTGAATGAGCCAGGGTGACGCCCCTAGGAGTGCCGCGAGTGCGAGAGCGATGAGCGTCATCGGCATCATTTCGATGGCGTTGGCGTGCCCGCGCATCGCCTTGGCGAGGCGGGCATCGCCGCCATCGCCGATCAGGATCGCGTTTCGTCTGCGAATGAGACCGATCGCGATCGAGATCCAGAACAGGATCGCGATGTTCAACGCGCAATAGATCGCCACTGCTCCCAGCGCTGCACCATTCATCGTCGAATCTCCTCTTCACCGGGAGTGTACGGTTTAGAACCGAGGCGATCGAGCCATCGCGCGATGCGATGTTGCGGGTGCGGCATCGCGTCCTCGCCCGACCGAGGACTTCGTATCTCCCAGAACTCGAACCATGCTACGACCGTTCGGCCGCGTCGAAGAAGGGACTTTTCACGTGTCGTTGCTGATTGTCGGGCTGATTCTGTTCATCGGAATGCATTCGATCCGCGTGGTCGGCGAAGCACCGAGAAACCTCCTGATCTCGCGGATCGGCGAGATGCCCTACAGGGCGAGCTACAGCCTTCTCTCCCTCATCGGACTGGTTCTGATTGGCCAGGGTTATGGAGAAGCGCTTGCCTCGCATGGCCGCCTCTACACCCCTCCTCCGGTCTTGTCCCTTGGCACGCTCGCTCTGGTGCCGGTCGCCTTCGTTCTCGTCTCGGCGGCATATCTTCCCGCGAGCCATATCAAGCGCGCCGCGCGCCACCCGATGGTTCTCGGCGTCGGTCTCTGGGCAGCCGGCCATCTCCTCGCCAACGGCGAAACGGCGAACGTCGTTCTCTTCGGTGCCTTCTTCGTCTGGGCCGTTCTCGACTACCTCTCGTCGCTACGCCGAAATGCCCAGCCCGTCGGCGGAAAGGTAGCGTCCGCGAAAATGGATCTTCTCTCGCTGGTCATCGGACTGTCGATCGCCGCCGTCTTCATCGTCTGGGCCCACGAATGGCTGTTCGGCGTCTCGCCCCTGGCTCGAAACTGAGCGAGTCCAGACAGTCGGGCCTTCGATGATCCGAAGATTGCAGATCCTGATCGAAATAGAGCGGTTCCGGCACTGGAGCCTTGGAACTGCGTCCAATTGAAGCCAACCGGGTTGCCTTCTGGCACAAGAAGCCTGACAGGGCTTCGCAGGCGGGCACGAAGGACCAGGCGACCGCCCGATCCAAGGAACCTCGCCTAGGATTCGGGATGCGTCGAGCCCTGTCCGGTTCCGGTCCCGTAGACCTCGTCCGCCCGATCCTCGAAGGCTTTGGCGAACCGGCGAAACGCGTAGTCAAACATCGAGCCCATCAACATGCTGAGCGTCCGGCTCTTGAACTCGTAGTCGATGAAGAAGTGCACCTCGCACTCCTCATCGCCGACCGGTGTGAAGTTCCAGCGGTTATCGAGGTAGCGGAACGGACCATCGACATATTTCACGTCGATCTGCCGCTCTTCCGGCTTCAGAAGAACCTGGCTCGTGAACGTCTCGCGCACGAGTTTGTAGGCAACCGTCATGTCGGCAACGAGCAGCGTCTTTCCGTCGCGCTCGCGCTTCGAGCGGATGCTCAGGCTTTTGCAGAGCGGAAGAAACTGCGGATACTTTTCGACATCGGCGACGAGATCGAACATCTCGTCTGCTGAATGCGTGACCCGGCGCGTCGATTGGAACTGTGGCATGGATTTCGCTTACGCTGCCTTGGTCCGGGCCAGACGAGCCGCTTTCAGGCGCTGGAAGTCTTCACCGGCATGGTGCGAGGACCGTGTCAGCGGGCTCGCCGAAACCACGTGGAAACCCTTCGCCATGGCGGTCGTCTCGAACGACTTGAACTCCTCCGGCGTCACGTAGCGAACCACCTGATGATGCTTGCGGGTCGGCTGCAGATATTGCCCGATCGTCAGGAAGTCGACATCGGCCGAGCGCAGATCGTCCATCAACTGAAGCACTTCGTTCCGCTCTTCTCCGAGCCCGACCATGATGCCGGACTTCGTGAAGATCGTCGGATCGAGCTCCTTGACCCGCTGCAGAAGGCGGATCGAATGGAAATACCGCGCCCCGGGGCGAACGGTCAGATATTTCGACGGCACGGTTTCCAGATTGTGGTTGAAGACGTCCGGGCGGGCCGAGACGACGTGCTCGAGCGCGCCGGGCTTGCGCAGGAAATCGGGCGTCAGGATCTCGATCGTCGTTCCGGGGGCGGCCGCGCGGATTGCGCGAATGGTCCGCACGAAGTGCTCGGCTCCGCCATCGGCCAGATCGTCACGATCGACCGAAGTGATCACGACATGATCGAGGCCCATCTTCGCCACGGCACGCCCGACGCTCTCCGGCTCGGACTGGTCGAGCGCGTGGGGAATGCCGGTTGCGACATTGCAGAAGGAACAGGCGCGCGTGCAGATGCCGCCCATGATCATGAAGGTGGCGTGCTTCTTTTCCCAGCACTCGCCGATATTCGGACAGCCGGCTTCCTCGCACACGGTCACGAGACCGTTCGAGCGGGCTATGTCGCGGGTTTCCTGGAAACCCTTCCCGACCGGCGCGCGCACGCGGATCCAGTCGGGCTTGGGTGGGCTCGCGGCCGTGTCCGGTCGATGAGCCTTTTCTGGATGCCGCAGCCGGGGCTTGCCCTCGGCTGCGGTGCGATTGTCGAGCACCGTAACCATGACGTTTACCTATGCCGTGTCGGCGCCCTGCGCAATCGTCAGAAGCGTCGCGTCAGCGGCGAACGAGCCTGAAGATGAAGATCAGCAAGCAGGCGCCAACGAAACCCGTGATCAGATAGGCGAAGGAGAAGGAGGCGCCGGCGCCGGCGCCGAGGCCCGTCAACTGAAGAATAAGGCTCAGAACGATCGCCCCGACGATGCCGAGGATGATGTTCATGATGACGCCCATGTCGCTCTTCATGACCTTTTCGGCCAGCCAACCGGCCAGGCCACCGACGATGATTGCTGCGAGCCAACCCATGATGATTTCCTTTATTGCAGATTGCCATTCTGCTTGAGGGAGATAGCGAGGGATGGCGCGCGGCAAGCCGAATCAGTCTTTTTTTGGACAGGCGCGCAACACTTTTATTGGTGGATCACCCGTCCATAGGCGTCGAGCACGGATTCGTGCATCATCTCCGAAAGGGTCGGGTGCGGGAAGCAGGTGTGGAAGAGCTCTTCCTCGGTGGTCTCGAGGCCGATCGCGATCACGAAGCCCTGAATGAGTTCCGTCACCTCGGCTCCCACCAGATGGGCGCCGAGCAGCTCTCCGGTCTTGGCATCGAAGACGGTCTTCACCATTCCATCGGGCTCTCCGAGAGCGATCGCCTTGCCGTTTCCGGTGAAGTTGAACCGGCCGACCTTGACATCGTGGCCGGCTTCCTTCGCCTTCGCCTCCGTCAGGCCGACCGAGGCGATCTGCGGCTGGCAGTAGGTGCAGCCCGGAATCTCGGTCTTCTTCATGGGATGCGGGTGCATGCCCTTGATGGCCTCGACGCAGATCGTCCCCTCGTGCTCGGCCTTGTGGGCGAGCATCGGAGGACCAGCCACGTCGCCGATCGCGTAGATGCCCTCGACGCCCGTCTTGCCGACGCCATCGGTCTTGATGATGCCCCGATCCAGCTCGACGCCGATCTCCTCGAGCCCCAGGCCTTCGGTATTGCCCTGGACACCGACCGCCGAGATCAGACGTTCCGCCTTGAGCGTTTCCGTCTTGCCGCCCTTCGTCTCGACGGTGACGGTCACCCCGTCCTTGCTCTTCTCGACCTTCGCGACCTTCGCGTCGGTCATGATCTTCATGCCCTGCTTCTCGAACTGCTTGCGGGCGAGCTTCGCGATGTCCGCATCCTCAACCGGAAGGATCTGCGGAAGCAGTTCGATCACCGTCACCTCGGCGCCCATGAAGCGGTAGAAGCTTGCAAATTCGATGCCGATCGCGCCCGATCCCATCACGATCAGGCTCTTGGGCATGCTCTTCGGCTTCATCGCCTCGAAATAGGTCCAGATCCGGTCACCGTCCGGCTCGATGCCCGGCAGGACGCGCGGGCGCGCGCCGGTCGCGACGATCACGTGCTTGGCCTTGTAGGTCCCCTCGCCGAGAACGCCCTTCGGAACCGGGTTCTGCGGCTCGACCACCGGCTTCTTCATCTTCCCGACGCTGACTTCGGCGGGGCCGCCCTTGCCTGCCTTCGTGATCTTGGCCTCGCCCCAGATCACGTCGATCTTGTTCTTCTTCATGAGATAGCCGACGCCGCCGTTCAGCTGTGCCGAGACACCGCGCGAGCGCTTGACCACCGCCTCGATGTCAAACTTCGGCGGAGCGATCTCGAGGCCATAATTCTTGCCGTTCTCCGCGTAGTGAAAGATCTCGGCCGTGCGAAGAAGCGCCTTGGTGGGAATGCAGCCCCAGTTGAGACAGATCCCGCCCAGATGTTCGCGCTCGACGACGGCGGTCTTGTAACCAAGCTGCGCGGCGCGAATGGCCGCAACGTAGCCGCCGGGCCCGCCACCGATGACGAGAATATCGTAAGTGTCAGCCATGGGTCATCTCCAGGTTGTCTCGTCCGCTCGATCGCGGGTCGTTCATATTGCTGTTTCAGGCGCTTTGGTCATCATCGGAGCCGAGGAGCGCACGGATGGGTTCGACCAGGGCTTCTCCCAGCCTGCGCGAGTTCGTCGCGTCGAGATGGACGCCGTCGATGGGCGATGTCTCGCATACCTCTCCGGCGTCGAACATCGCGACCCCGTATTCCTCGGCGACCTTCGTCACGGCCGAGCGAAAATGGATCGATTCATCCTTCGCATGACCGAACAGCAGCGAGAAATCGGGCTCGGTCGTCGAACAGAACGGCGGAGGCGCGACCAGAAGGATCTTCGGAGACCGGTAGCCGCGCTGATAAGGGAAGCCGAGGGCGATCTCGACGATGCGCTCCAAGCCCTGGCGCGATTCGAACACACGTCCCCCGCCCGTATTGCGCTTCAGATCGTTCGTTCCCAGCATGACCACGAGACCGTCGAGCGGCTGGTGGCTTGCAAGAAGCGTCGGCAGGATCTTCACGCCATTGCGCTCGGCAGAAACCATGTGGTCGTCGAAGGCGGTCGTACGCCCGTTCAGCCCCTCGCTGATGACCCGCACCCGATGGCCCAGCGCCTTACCGACGACGTTCGGCCAGCGGTCGAAGAAGTCGTGGCGCAGCATGGTTTCGGGGTTGTAGCCCCATGTGAGGGAGTCGCCGAAGGCGAGGACGGTCTTCATCGTGCAGCCCGCGCCGCTTCGGCCAGATCGAAGTTGATCGACAGGACACGGTTGAGCGCCCGTCGCTGGGAAAGCGCGAACACGTCTCCGCGTCGAGATGGAGACTGCGCCATAAGAGCCTGCGTCGCGCATTGCTTGACCGAGGATCGCCGGACGCATGCGATCAGCGATCGATTGGACATGCTGTAGCTGATCTCCCAGGAGCCCGGCACGACCGCCTTGTCGAAGGCCCGGACGACATAGGCACGGCCGTCCGGAGCTGCGTAGACCAGCGTGTTCCCGAGCCCACCCAAACTCATCACATAGGTTTTTCCCGCAAACGACCGGGCATAGGCGTCGATCTCAGCCTTCGGCCATTTCTGCGCGCTTGCCGGCGCAGAAATCGTAGCAGCCACCGCAAGGGCGATCGCCGCCACACAGGTCGGGAGTCGGAGGAAGCGCCGCATCGCCCGCCCTTAGACCAGCATGGACATCGGGTTCTCGATGAACTGCTTGAACGCCGCGATGAGTTCCGCGCCGAGCGCCCCGTCGACCGCACGATGATCGGTCGAGAGGGTCACGGTCATGATGGTCGCGACCTTGATCTCGCCGCTCTCGACGACCGCCTTCTGCTCGCCCGCGCCAACGGCGAGGATGGTCGCATGGGGCGGGTTGATCACGGCCGAGAAATTGCTGATCCCGAACATTCCGAGATTGGAAACCGCCGTCGTGCCGCCCTGATATTCCTGCGGCTGAAGCTTCCGGTTCCGGGCGCGCTTGGCGAGATCCTTCATCTCGTTGGAGATCGTCGAAAGGGTCTTCTCCTCGGCCCGGCGAATGATCGGCGTGATGAGGCCGCCGTCGATCGACACTGCGACACCCACATCGGCATGCTTGTGCTTCAGCATCGCCGTCTCGGTCCAGGAGACATTGGCGGCAGGCACGGCTTTCAGCGCCAGAGCCATCGCCTTGATGACCATGTCGTTGACCGAGAGCTTGTATGCTGGCCTCTCGCCGTCGTCGGACTTCGTCTTCGGAGCCGAATCGTTCAGCTGCTTGCGCAGGGCGAGCAACGCGTCGAGCTCGCAATCGACCGACAGATAGAAGTGCGGCACGGTCTGCTTGGACTCGACGAGGCGCTTGGCGATCGTCTTGCGCATGCCGTCATGCGGGATCTTCTCGTAGCTGCCTTCCTCGAACATCTTGAGAATGGCATCGTCGCTCGCGCCCTTCGGCGCCGTCGCCGTGGGTGCGGGCGCCGCATTCGGCTTGCCGGCATCCTTCGGCTTCTCGGCCTTGGCGTCCTTTCCGACGCCGTCCTTCTTCGCCTTTTCGATATCGGCCTTGACCACGCGACCGTGCGGCCCCGATCCCTCGACCTTGGTCAGATCGACACCGGCCTGCTTTGCCAGACGCCGGGCGAGAGGCGACGAGAAGACCCGTTCGCCCGAACCGTCCTTCGGCGCGGGACCGGCGCTCTCCGTCGCTTCGTCGCTCTCCGGCTCGCCTTTACCGCCGGTTCCGCCATCGGGACGGGAATAGCTGCGCTTGGACGGATCCTTGGCGTCCTCCTCCGAACCGGTCACCGCATCATCGGCTTTGGCGTCCGCGGTCATCGCGCCGCCCTTGTCGTCGCCTGACGGAGCGGGATCGCTGCCGCCACCCGATTTCGCGGCTTCATCGACATCCTCACCATCGGCAGCGAGAATGGCGATCACGTCGTTGACCTTTACGCCCTCGGTTCCGCCGGGCACGACGATCTTGGCGAGAACGCCTTCGTCGACAGCCTCGACCTCCATGGTGGCCTTGTCGGTTTCGATTTCGGCGATGATGTCGCCCGCCGAGACCTTGTCGCCTTCCGCGACCAGCCACTTGGCCAGATTGCCTTCTTCCATCGTCGGAGACAGGGCGGGCATTGTCACGTTGATCGGCATGGGAGATCTCCGAAGGGTCTTAGGCGTCTTCTTGATTGATGGCCGTCGGCCACGAAATTTTGCTGAAGAATCGATATGCCGGATCAACCGGCTGGAACGTCCTGTCGAACGCGGCTCCACCCCTCGCGCTCGCGAGAGATGGCTTCACCCGGGCAGCCGGGTGCTCGAAACACACTTCGATGGAACGCCGTGCGCGGGCGCTGCCCCATCGAGGACCGCTCGCACGAGGAATGCCGGGAGCGGCACTCTCCACCAATTCTGGAGATGTCCGCTCCATCACTCCTCAGTGACCTCCATGGCGTCCGCTGCCCTGGTCCTCGACGTAATTGGCGAGATTGCCCAGATGGGCGGTCCAGCCGCTCTGATGATCGAGGAGCATGGTCGCGCGATCGACTTCCGGCGCCTTCTCCCAACCCTGATGTTCGATCCGGACCTCCGTCCCGATCTCGGTTTCGGAGAGGGTGACGGATACGACGGTATCGAAGGCCCAGTCGTCGTCCGCCCAGACCATGACAAAACCGTCAAGCGGGTGATAGGACGTGACCTGCGCGCGGGTGGTGCGATTGCGACCCGACGGATCGACCCAGGGTTCGGTGAACCGCCCGCCGACCTGGGGCTCGAACTCGATGTTCTCCCGCCACCAGGCCTTCAGGCAGTCAGGCTCGGTCAGACAGTGCCAGACGGCCTGGCGTGAAGCGGCGATTTCCTTGCGGATCACCACCTTCCCATCGTCTTGTGCGACGAATTCACCGTCCTCGGCCGCCAGTTTGGTCAAAGCCTCAACTCCGGTAGCAGACCGCTTTTACGGCATCGATCACGTCCTTGACCGAAGGCAGAGCGAGCTTCTCGAGGTTCGCTGCATAAGGCATCGGCACGTCCTTGCCGTTGACCTTCAACACCGGGGCGTCGAGATAGTCGAAGGCCTGAACCATCAGTTCGGATGCGATATGACCGCTGACCGAACACTGCGGGAAGCCCTCTTCCACGATCACGGCCCGATTAGTCTTCTTCACCGAGCGCACGATCGCCGGCATGTCCATCGGGCGGATGGTCCGAAGATCGATGATCTCGGCTTCTATACCCTCTTTCGCCAGTTCCTCGGCCGCCTTGATCGCATAGGTCATGCCGATCGACCACGAAACGATCGTGACATCCGATCCCTTGCGGTGGATGCGGGCCTTGCCGATCGGCACGGTCCAGTCGTCCATCTTCGGCACGTCGAAGGAGTGGCCGTAGAGAATCTCGTTCTCGAGGAACACGACCGGATTGGGATCGCGGATCGCCGACTTCAAAAGCCCCTTGGCGTCGGCCGCGCTGTAGGGCTGCACGACCTTGAGACCGGGAACGTGGCTATACCAGGCGGCGTAGTCCTGGCTGTGCTGGGCCGCCACGCGCGCAGCGGCGCCGTTCGGTCCACGGAAGACGATCGGACAGCCCATCTGGCCGCCGGCCATATAGAGGGTCTTCGCCGCCGAGTTGATGATCTGGTCGATGGCCTGCATGGCGAAGTTGAAGGTCATAAATTCCACGACCGGACGCAGGCCGCCAAAGGCCGCACCCACGCCGAGACCTGCAAATCCGTGCTCCGTGATCGGCGTATCCACGATGCGCCGTGCCCCGAACTCGTCGAGGAGACCCTGCGTGATCTTGTAGGCGCCCTGATATTCGGCGACTTCCTCACCCATCACGAAGACGGCCTCGTCGCGGCGAAGCTCCTCGGCCATCGCGTCGCGAAGCGCTTCGCGAACGGTCGTCGAAACCATCTCGGTGCCTTCCGGCACATCCCGGCCGAACGGGCTGTCGTCCTCGACATCGGGATGCGTCTTGCCTTCGGCGGGAACCCGACGCTCGTCGATCGGCGTCACCGTCTTCGCGCTGCGGGCCTGATCGCCACTTTGCGCGACCGGTTCGTCGTCGGACTTCGTGGCGGTCTTGGGCTCCTCGCTCTTGGCCTCGCTGCCGGAGCTCGAGCCGATATCGCTCTCGCTTTCGCCTTCGGCGAGGAGGAGCGCGATCGGCGCGTTCACCTTCACGTTCTCCGTCCCGGCCTCGACGAGGATCTTGCCAAGCGTGCCCTCATCGACCGCTTCGACTTCCATCGTGGCCTTGTCAGTCTCGATCTCGGCGATCACATCGCCCGGCTGGACCGTGTCACCGACGTTCTTCACCCATTTGGCGAGAGTGCCCTCTTCCATCGTCGGGGAGAGAGCGGGCATCAAAATCTCGGTCGGCATCGCCGTCCTCCCTTATTCGGCAGCCTGGGGCGCTTCGTCGGCGTAGACATCGGTCCAGAGCTCGCTCGGATCCGGCTCGGGATCGTTCTGTGCGAAGTCGGCGGCGTCTCCGACGATGTCGCGAACCTCCTTGTCGATCTCCTTGACCTCGTCCTCGGACATCTCGTGGTTCTCAAGGAGACGCTTCTTCACCTGCTCGATCGGATCGGACTCCGAGCGCATCTTCTGCACCTCGTCGCGGGTGCGGTATTTGGCGGGATCCGACATGGAATGGCCGCGATAGCGATAGGTCATCATCTCGAGAATGATCGGCCCCTCGCCGGACCGGCAGTGCTCGACCGCCATGTCGCCGGCAGCCTTCACCGCGCGCACATCCATGCCGTCGACCTGAATGCCGGGGATCTTGAAGGACAATCCGCGATGGGAGAAATCGGTCTCGGCGGAAGCGCGGGAAACCGAGGTGCCCATCGCATACCGGTTGTTCTCGATCACATAGATCGCGGGCAGCTTCCAGAGCGAGGCCATGTTGAAGCTCTCGTAGACCTGGCCCTGATTCGCGGCGCCATCGCCGAAATAGGTGATCGAGACGGCATCGGTGCCGTTGTATTTGTTGGCGAATGCGAGACCGCTTCCGATCGGTACCTGCGCGCCCACGATGCCGTGCCCGCCGTAGAACTTCTTTTCCTTGGAGAACATGTGCATCGAGCCACCCTTCCCCTTGGAGTAGCCCGAGCGGCGACCGGTGAGCTCGGCCATGACGCCGCGGGCTTCCATGCCGGTGGCGAGCATATGCCCGTGATCGCGATAGCCGGTGACGACCTGATCGCCCTCCTTCATCGACATCTGCATGCCGACGACGACAGCTTCCTGGCCAATATAGAGGTGACAGAACCCGCCGATGAAGCCCATGCCGTAGAGCTGGCCGGCCTTTTCCTCGAAGCGCCGGATGAGAAGCATGTCGCGATAAGCACGCAACTCCTCCTCCTTGCTGAACTCGGCAGGATCCGGCGCCGAGAAGTTCTCGAGAGTCCGGACGATCTCCTTGCCCGACTCGGTATCGACCGTCTTGTCGGACGGTTTCGATTTGTCCGAATTCGACGAGCCGGATGAGGAATTCTTCTGCCGTGCCGCCATGGTGCCTCCAAACGCTGCGCCGGAACTTCTTGTGAAGTCGACTATAGACCGGAAAAACCGTGCTTCAAGCCGATCAAATCCGATTAACCGATAAACGGTTTACATTGCAGCGCAGCAATTTCTGAACCGATTTTCAGTTAAGACTCTCGAGCCGGGGCATGCGCTGCTGGCGCCGGTGACGCCGGACCACCGAGTAAATCAATTTAACGTCTTACCGGACCGGGTGAAGAGGCGCGAAATCACGTCCCGATCGCGACCGCGCGAACGCTGAAACAGGACCCGCATACAGCGAGACAAAGCAGGAGAACCGGCTCGCGCGATGCGAAACGAGACCAGATCGCAGGCCTGACACCGTATTCGGCGTGTCATCAACATTTTGGGAATAGGGGATGGTGCCCGAGGGCGGATTTGAACCACCGACACAGCGATTTTCAATCGCTTGCTCTACCAACTGAGCTACTCGGGCGCTTCGCGTCTGATTTCCAGGGGAGGACGTTGCCGTCTTCAGTAGGAAAACCGTGCGAATGCCGGCCTTATAGAGAAGGCCGGAAAGCCTGTCCAGCGCATTCGAAGCGAAATTATCGGAACCGGGGAAAGCGCTGGTAAAGTCGGGTTTTTCAGGAGCTGCAGCATGCAGATCCTACCTTTCCACGACCTCGCAATGGCTGGCCGGGCCGACAGGATGACCAGTCTTGCCGCCGAGCGCTGCGAGCGTGCGACAATTGCGCAGCCGCAGAGAATCGGTCGACCGACAGCACGTGGATGGGCGAATCGCGGACACGGTCTCCTGTCCCATCGAAACGGTCCTGCGTTTCGGCCGGTCTTGATCGGAGACATCGGCCACTGTCCCGCATAGAGGCCCTCCACCATCCTCTGACGAACCATTCGCATCCGTCGAGCCGATCATTGCGTAGCTGCGGGCGAAGCGTGGCCATGAGGGTCGCGCCTTACTCCGGAGGAGGACCTCTCGATGAAAGCCTTTCTGAAAAACTCGCTGATCGCCGTCTCGCTCGCGATTGCCGCCGCGCCGGCGGCCTATGCCCAGAACCCCACGGTCGGCGGCGCACAGATGCCGTCGA
Source organism: Fulvimarina endophytica (assembly GCF_003403015.1). Lineage (GTDB taxonomy): Bacteria > Pseudomonadota > Alphaproteobacteria > Rhizobiales > Rhizobiaceae > Fulvimarina > Fulvimarina endophytica. The sequence continues at coordinate 348,436 of NZ_QURL01000001.1, read as the reverse complement.
ACCGGAACATCGTCGAGAACGCGTCCAACTCGCCGATCCACAAGACCCTCGTTGCGGCCGTGAAGCAGGCGGGCCTCGTCGACACGCTCGCCTCCCCCGGACCCTTCACCGTGTTCGCGCCCACCGACGATGCATTCGCGAAGCTCCCCGCCGGCACGGTGGAGACGCTGATGAAGCCGGAAAACAAGGCTCAGCTGACGAAGATCCTCACAGCCCATGTCGTCGCCGGTGATATGTCAGCCGGGCAGATCCTGAAGCGCGCCAACGACAATGGCGGCTCCTACAAGATGAAGACCGTTTCGGGCGATACCATCACCGCCATGCCGGAAGGACCGGGCCTCGCACTGATGGACGAGAGCGGCGGCAAGGCCGTGATCACCATCCCGGATGTCGATCAGTCGAACGGCGTGATCCACGTGATCGACAGCGTTCTCCTGCCGAAGTAAGCGGCGCGTCCCGACGATAGACTCGAACGACAACAGCCCCGGTCGCGCGCTGCGACCGGGGCTGTGCGGCATAAGCGGCGGCAGTCGCCGTCAGATATCGAGATTGGCGACGCTCAGGGCGTTGTCCTGAATGAACTCGCGGCGCGGCGCGACCTCGTCCCCCATGAGCTGGGCGAAGAGGTTGTCCGCATCCGTCGCATCCTGAACCTTCACGCGCACGAGGGTTCGGGCGTCCGGGTCCAGTGTCGTCTCCCAGAGCTGATCGGAATTCATCTCGCCCAGACCTTTGTATCGCTGGGTCGAAATGCCCTTGCGCCCGACTTCAAACACGGTGATCAGAAGCTCGAGAGGCCCTGCGATATCGCGAACCGTATCCTTCCGGGCCAGGGTCGGGACCGCGCCGTCATAGACTTCGCCGAGGCGCGGCGCATACCGCATCAGGGCAAGCGCATCGCCCGAATGCAGGAGGTTGGCGTCCAGGGTCTGAACCTCCGAGACGCCGCGCACGGTGCGCACGAACCGGTATCCGCCGTCCACCGCTTCGCCCGACCAGCCTCGCTCGGTTTCATCGGCGATGAGATCGAGACGTTCCGCGATCCGCCGCGCCGTCGCCGGCCCATCCTGCGGATGGTCTGCGACTTCGGGAGACAGCGCACCGAGGATCGAGGCCTGCTCGACGACCGACCGGTCATAACGCGAGTGAAGACCGTTCAGAAGGTTGCGAACTCCAAGGGCGTCGTCGACCACCGTTCGAAGATCGCGGCCGGTGCGAACCTCACCCGTGGACAGGGTGAGGGAGGCGTCGTCCAGGCCGCCCTCGATGAGATAGTTCTCGAGCGCCTTCTCGTCCTTCAGATACTGGCTCTGCTTTCCGCGCGTCACCTTATAGAGCGGCGGCTGGGCGATGTAGATGTGACCGCGCTCGATGAGCTCCGGCATCTGGCGGAAGAAGAAGGTGAGGAGCAGCGTTCGGATATGGGCGCCATCGACGTCGGCATCCGTCATGATGATGATCTTGTGGTAGCGCAGCTTTTCCGCGTTGAACTCGTCCTTGCCGATCGACGTTCCGAGCGCCGTGATCAGCGTGCCGATCTGATCAGAGGAGAGCATGCGGTCGAAGCGCGCGCGCTCCACGTTCAGGATCTTGCCGCGCAGCGGCAGGATCGCCTGATTCTTGCGTGAACGCCCACCCTTGGCCGATCCACCCGCCGAGTCGCCCTCGACGATGAAGATCTCCGACTTGGCCGGATCGCGCTCCTGGCAGTCGGCGAGCTTGCCGGGCAGCGAGGTGATGTCGAGCGCACCCTTGCGGCGCGTGAGTTCGCGGGCCCTGCGAGCAGCATCGCGTGCGGCTGCCGCTTCGACGACCTTCGCGATCACCGTTCTTGCATCCTGCGGATTCTCCTCGAACCATTCCGAAAGCGCCTGGCTCACGAGGTTCTCGACCACCGGGCGCACTTCCGAGGAGACCAGCTTGTCCTTGGTCTGAGAAGAGAATTTCGGATCCGGCACCTTCACCGACAGGATGCAGGACAGCCCCTCGCGGCAGTCGTCGCCGGTAAGCTGAACCTTCTCCTTCTTCAGGAGGCCGGAGGTTTCCGCATAGCCCGTGACCTGACGCGTGAGCGCGCCGCGGAAGCCGGCGAGATGGGTGCCGCCGTCGCGCTGGGGAATGTTGTTGGTGAAGCAGAGGACGTTCTCGTTATAGGCGTCGTTCCACCACATCGCGACTTCGACGGTGATCCCGTCCCTCTCGCCCGACAGGGCGATCGGGGCCGGAATGATCGGCTTCTTGGCACGGTCGACATAGCGCACGAAGGCTTCCAGTCCGCCCTCGTAGAACAGCTCCACCCGCTTCTCGTCTGCCGGCCTCTTGTCCGTCAGGATGATGCGGACCCCGGAATTGAGGAAGGCGAGTTCCCGCAGGCGATGCTCCAGCGTCGCGTAATCGAAGGAGGTCACACCCTGGAACGTGTCCATGGAGGGCATGAAGGTGATCTCGGTTCCGGTCTTGCCTTCCGAATCGCCCACGACGGCAAGCGGGCCGTCGGCGACGCCGTGGCTGAAGGACATGGCGAAGACCTGGCCCTTCTGCCTGATCTTCAGCCGGAGCCAGACCGAAAGCGCATTGACGACCGAGACGCCAACGCCGTGCAGACCACCCGAGACCTTATAGGAATTCTGGTCGAATTTTCCGCCAGCGTGCAGCTGGGTCATGATGACCTCCGCCGCCGAAACGCCCTCGCCCGAATGGATGCCGGTCGGGATCCCACGCCCGTTGTCCGAAACGGAGCACGACCCGTCGGCATTGAGGGTCACGGTGACGAAATCGGCATGGCCGGCCAGCGCCTCGTCGATGGCGTTGTCCACGACCTCGTAGACCATGTGGTGCAGACCGGATCCGTCGTCGGTATCGCCGATATACATGCCGGGCCGTTTGCGCACCGCATCGAGGCCCTTCAGAACCTTGATGGAGTCGGCGCCATATTCGGCGGGCAGGCCGGCGGACAGATCGTTGGCTGCGGACATGATGTTCCTTGTATTCCTCGATGGGCGCACTGACCCTCGGACGATGCGCGCCCGGGCGATGAATCGCCTTCTACGATGCCTAATATATAAAGACTGAGGCCTTCAGATGAAAGCGCTTGAAGGCAACGACTGCTCCCCGAACGCTTACCATTGCCCCCTGTCGCGGGGCCTCACCGATTTCATCGCATAGCGGCATGGGAAAACGACGCACGGGCAGACCCTCGCGTTGCCCTAGTGTTCTCGTTCCATGGCGACTAATTACCCCTCATGACCGATCGTGACGAATCGAAGACCGGCCCGAGGGCCGGCGGCATCGCGGCCCGCGCCATGGCGGCAAGAGGCGCGAGCGCCCCGGACTATGTGAGCGGACTCAATCCCGAACAGCGGGCAGCCGTCGAGACGACGGAGGGCCCCGTTCTCGTCCTGGCAGGCGCCGGCACGGGCAAGACGCGCGTCCTGACGACGCGGATCGCCCATATTCTCGCGACCGGCAAGGCCTGGCCCAGCCAGATCCTCGCCGTCACCTTCACCAACAAGGCGGCCCGCGAGATGAAGGTGCGGATCGGCATGCTCGTCGGCGGTCAGGTCGAAGGCATGCCCTGGCTCGGCACCTTCCACTCGATCGGCGTGAAGATGCTGCGCAAGCACGCCGAGCTCGTCGGGCTGAAATCGAACTTTACGATTCTCGATACGGACGACCAGATCCGTCTCATCAAGCAGCTGATCCAGGCCGAGAACCTCGACGACAAGCGCTGGCCTGCGCGCACCTTCGCCAACATGCTGGACGGCTGGAAGAACAAGGGGCTGGAGCCGCGCAACATCGCCGAGGGCGACGCACGCGCCTTCGGAAACGGCAAAGGCCGCGAGCTCTATCAGGCCTATCAGGACCGGCTGAAGAGCCTCAACGCATGCGATTTCGGCGACCTTCTGATGCACCCGATCGCGATCTTCCGGCACCATCCGGACATTCTTGCGGAGTATCACCAGCGCTTCCGCTACATTCTGGTGGACGAGTATCAGGATACGAACGTCGCCCAGTATCTCTGGCTGCGGCTGCTTGCCCAGCGGCCGGAACGGGACGGCGAGCGCCAGGCGGTCAACATCTGCTGCGTCGGCGACGACGACCAATCGATCTATGGATGGCGCGGGGCGGAAGTCGACAACATCCTGCGCTTCGACAAGGATTTCCCGGGCGCCACCGTCATTCGCCTGGAGCGCAATTACCGCTCGACCGGCCACATTCTCGGGGCCGCCTCGCACCTCATCGGACATAACGAGGATCGTCTCGGCAAGACGCTCTTCACCGATCACCCCAATCCGGACGATCCGAAAGTGGAGGTGAATGCCGGCTGGGATTCGGAGGAGGAAGCGCGCGCGGTCGGCGAGGCGATCGAGGATCTCCAGCGCCGGGAAAACCACAATCTCAACGATATGGCGATCCTCGTTCGCGCATCCTTCCAGATGCGCACTTTTGAGGACCGGTTCGTCACCATGGGGCTGAACTACCGCGTCATCGGTGGACCCCGCTTCTACGAACGGCTCGAGATCCGCGACGCCCTCGCCTATTTCCGCTGCGTTTGCCAACCCGCCGACGACCTCGCCTTCGAGCGCATCGTCAACACGCCCAAGCGCGGCCTCGGCGACGCGACCATCCGCCTTCTCCACGACTATGCCCGCGCCAAGGGCGTTCCGCTGATCGCGGCGGCACGGCAGATCGTCGAGACGGAGGAGCTGAAGCCGAAGCCCCGCAACACGCTGCGCCGCGTGGTCGCCGATTTCATGCGCTGGTCCGAACTTCTCGGAACCACCAAGCACACCGAGCTTGCCGAACAGATCCTCGAGGAGTCCGGCTATAGCGAGATGTGGCAGAATGATCGGTCGGCCGAAGCGCCGGGCCGGCTCGAGAACCTGAAGGAGCTCATCCGCTCCATGGAAGAGTACGAGTCCCTTCCCTCCTTCCTCGAACACGTCGCGCTCGTGATGGATGCCGAGCAGAATGCGGAAATGGATGCGGTCTCCATCATGACGCTTCATTCGGCGAAGGGTCTCGAATTCGAGACGGTCTTCCTGCCGGGTTGGGAGGAAGGTCTCTTTCCCCATCAGCGCTCGCTCGACGAAGGCGGCCGCTCGGGCCTCGAGGAGGAGCGGCGCCTCGCCTATGTCGGCATCACGCGCGGAAAGCGGCGGGTGAAGATCTGGTTCGTCTCCAACCGCCGCATTCACGGATTGTGGCAGACCACGATCCCATCGCGTTTTCTCGACGAACTTCCCGAAGCCCATGTGGACGTGATGGAGGCGAACACCTCCTATGGCGGATATGGCGCCGGCGGCTTCGGCAATTACGGGGCTTCGCGCTGGGACGGAGCGGCCGCCTTCAACGAGGGGGCCTACAGGACACCCGGCTGGCGGCGGGCCCAGGCCGCGAAGGAAGATGGTGGCAACGGGACTGCGGGATGGACCGGCGGGCGAACGCGCGAGATCACCTATGAGGGCGGCGAGGCATCGGGCGGCCGTGCGGGCCGAGGTCACAACCAGCCGCCGCGCGCAGGTCTCGGGCTCTATTCGTCCGCCAAGCGCGGCGGACCGCGCGAGATCGAGGGCGAGCTCGTCGCCAAATCGGTCGCCGATCACGAGAGCCCGTTCTCGGTGGGCGATCGGGTGTTTCACCTGAAATTCGGTAATGGCACCGTCGCACTCGTCGATGGGAACAAGCTGACGGTCGACTTCGACAAGGCCGGCCAGAAGCGCGTCCTCGAGAGTTTCCTGCAAGCGGTCTGATGTCACGCTACAAGTGCGGCTCCACGACCGCGCCGCCGCGAGATCGCCCTCCCCCAGACATGCGACAGCCGGCGCGGTTCCCCGCGCCGGCTGTTTCGTCAGGATATCGATAGAGTTCGACGCGCGCCGATCAGGCGACCGGCGGAATGTCGAACTTCAACGGCTTGGCGGACAGGATCTCCTTGTGCGCCCGCACCTCGTCGAGAACCTCGTTGCTGACCGGCGAGTCCACGTAGAGAAGCGCGATCGCGTCGCCGCCCGGGCGGTTACGGCCAAGCTGGAAGTTCGCGATGTTGACACCCGCCTTGCCGAAGACCGTTCCGAGAAGACCGATGATGCCGGGCGCGTCGTTATTGGTCGTATAGACCATGTGCTCGCCGATCTCGGCATCGATATTGATGCCCTTGATCTGGATGAAGCGCGGCTTGCCATCGGAGAAGACGGTGCCGGCGACCGAGCGGGTCTGCTTCTCGGTGACGACCGTGAGCTTGATGAAGCTGTCGAACACCCCCGACTTGTCTCGCTTGGCCTCGGTGATCTGGATCCCGCGCTCGCGCGCCATGATCGGCGCAGAGACCATGTTGACGTCGGCCACCTGACTGCGGATCAGACCGGCGAGAACCGCGCTCGTGAGCGCCTTGGTGTTCATATCCGAGACAAGTCCGTCATAGACGATCTCGACGGAGCTGATCGCCTCTTCCGTCACCTGTCCAGCAAACGCCCCGAGGCATTCGGCAAGTTTCACGAACGGCGTCAGGATCGGGGCTTCCTCGGCGGTGATCGACGGCATGTTGATCGCGTTCGAGACGGCGCCGCGCGTCAGATAGTCGGCCATCTGCTCCGCTACCTGAAGCGCCACATTCTCCTGCGCCTCGGTGGTCGAAGCGCCCAGATGCGGCGTGCAGACGACGTTCTCGATGCCGAAGAGCGGTGACTCGGTGGCCGGCTCGGTCTCGAACACGTCGATTCCCGCACCGGCGACCTTGCCGGACTTCAACGCTTCGGCGAGATCGGCCTCGACGATGAGGCCGCCGCGCGCGCAGTTGACGATGCGAACGCCGTCCTTCATCTGCGCGAGCGCATCCTTGTTGATCATGCCGCGCGTCTTGTCGGTCATCGGCGTGTGCAGCGTGATGAAGTCTGCGCGCTTGAAGAGATCATCCAGCTCGACCTTTTCGATCCCGAGTTGCGTCGCCCGTTCCTGGGAGAGGAACGGATCGAAGGCGATGACGCGCATCCGAAGGCCCACGCCGCGCTGGGCGACGATCGAGCCGATATTGCCGCAACCGACGACGCCGAGGGTCTTGCCCGTGACTTCGACGCCCATGAAGCGGCTCTTCTCCCACTTACCGGCCTGGGTCGAGGCATCGGCGGCCGGGATCTGGCGGGCGACGGCGAAGATCATCGCGATGGCGTGCTCGGCCGTCGTGATCGAATTGCCGAAAGGCGTATTCATCACGATGATGCCCTTCTTGGAGGCGGCCGGGATGTCGACATTGTCGACGCCGATGCCCGCGCGGCCGACGACCTTCAGCCGGCTCGCGGCCGCGATGATCTTCTCGGTGACCTTCGTCGCCGAGCGGATGGCGAGGCCGTCATACTGATCGATGACCTCGAGAAGCTTGTCCTTGTCCTTTCCGAGGTTCGGCTGGAAATCGACCTCGACGCCGCGATCGCGGAAGATCTGGACGGCGGTTTCGGAAAGCTTGTCGGAAACGAGTACGCGGGGTGCCATGGGATGGTGTCCTGTTCGCGAGGATGAGGCGCTGCCGCTCACGGCGCGCTCGAAAAATGGGAAGATCGGGATCGTGTTGGCCTGACCCGCGACCTCGGCCGAGCCCCGCGCGTGGCGGATAATCTCTCGTCCGAGGCGAATGGCCGGGTTCGGCAGCGGTGCCGGTGACGGTTCCGGCCTTCGATGGCCGGAACCGTTCAAGCTTGAGACGAGCCGTTTCAGGCCGTCTTGAGCTTGGCCTTCTGGGTTTCGAAGGCCCAGCCGATCCAGGGCATCAGGGCCTCGACATCGGCCGTCTCGACGGTCGCGCCGCACCAGATCCGCAGGCCCGGAGGCGCATCGCGATAGGAGCCGACATCGAGAGCCACGCCCTCTTCCTCGAGGAGCTTCGTGACGCCCTTCGCGAACGCGGCCTGATCATCGGCCGAAAGCGCCGAAACCTCGGCGTCGGTGAAGGACAGGCAGACCGAGGTGTTCGAGCGGATCGCTTCGTCGCGGGCGAGGAAGTCGACGAACGCGTTCGCTTCGACATAGTCCGCGACGGCCTTCAGATTGGCATCGGCGCGCGCCTTCAACGCATCGAGACCACCGAGGCTCTTGCCCCATGCGAGAGCGTCCAGATAGTCCTCGACGCAGAGCATCGAAGGCGTATTGATGGTCTCGCCCTTGAAGATGCCCTCGATCAGCTTGCCGCCCTTTGTCATGCGGAAGATCTTCGGCAGAGGCCAGGACGGCGTGTAGCTTTCGAGCCTCTCCACGGCGCGCGGCGACAGGATGAGCATGCCGTGAGCGGCTTCCCCGCCCATGACCTTCTGCCAGGAGAAGGTCACGACATCGAGCTTGTCCCAGGGAAGATCCTGCGCGAAGGCCGCGGAGGTCGCATCGCAGATGGTAAGCCCTGCGCGATCGGCGGGGATCATGTCTCCGTTCGGCATCTTCACGCCCGAGGTGGTGCCGTTCCAGGTGAACACCACGTCGCGATCGAAATGGACCTTGGAGAAATCGACGATCTCGCCGTAACCCGCTTCGAACTTGCGGACATCGGAGAGCTTGAGTTGCTTGACCGCATCGGTCACCCAGCCGGAGCCGAAGGACTCCCAGGCCACCACGTCGCAGCCGCGCTCGCCCAGAAGCGACCACATCGCCATTTCGACGGCGCCGGTGTCGGAGGCCGGAACGATACCGATACGATAGTCGGCAGGAACGCGAAGAAGTTCGCGGGTCTCTTCGATCGCCTGGGCCAGCTTGTTCTTGCCGATCTTGGCGCGGTGGGACCGGCCGATGGCCGCGTCCTGGAGCGCTTCCAGGCTCCAGCCCGGCCGCTTCGTGCAGGGGCCGGAAGAGAAACGGGGATTGGCCGGACGCAGATCCGGCTTCGCATGCGTTGTCATATCTTGACTACCCTCTCAGATAGGCGCGCCTCGTTGGGGAGGCGTGTCCCACTGGCGGCGATATGACGTTCGCTCGAGAAGGTCAAGCAGGTGAGCCGAACTTATAAAGTTCGTTCGCGCCGGCCCGGCATCACCCGAGCGCGGCGCGATCCGCTCGTTCACGAAGCGGGCCCCGATTCGCCGAGGCCCGTCGCCCTCGCCTACCAGAGCGAATAACGGACGCCGGCCTGGATCGTATGGCGGGCGAAGCCGTCGTCTTCCGCGCTCGATCCGACGACGCCCGGATTGGTGGATTCGAACATCGTGCCGCCTGCGATATCGGTATAACGGTAACCGGCATCGAGCTTGAGGTTCTCGCTGATGTCGTAGGAGATGCCGGCCATGAGCGAATAAGCGAATCGCCAGTCGTCGCCGCCTTCGTATCGCGCATTGTAGGTGTAGAGGTTCGGCACGCAGGCACCGCCGTCATAGGAGCAGACGGACGAGCCGACGAAATCGTCGTACCGCACCTGAACCGCACCCACGCCGCCGCCGACATAGGGCGTGAAGCCCGCGATGGTTCCGAGGTCCACATAGGCGTTCGCCATGAGTTCGATGGCATCGGCATCGCTCGAGAATTCGGATCCGCAATCGAGGAGAGCGGGGTTGAACTCGGTATTGAAGAACTTCGCCTGCGCAGCCGCGCCGTCGAAGCAGGCTTCGGTGCGGTCGTGGCCGCTCACATCCAGCTTGTAGTAGCGCGCGGTCAGATCGCCGCGAAGCCAGTTGGTGAACTGGTAGCCCATGCCGACGCCGAACTCGGCGTTGTCGTCCAGGCGGAAACCATCGTGCCCGGCGTCGAAGCTGTCGTACTGGAAGCGCGAGAATCCATCCCGGAACCCGTTCGGGTAGCGGACGAAGTCAGGCCGCCGCTCGCGATAGGACGCGTCGAGATCGCCGTTGAAGCCGTAGCCGACATCGCCTCTCAGATACCAGCCATTGCCGATCTCGACGGGCTGAAGTTCCGGGGCCGTGTCGTAGATCGCCGTCTCGTAGGCGGGCGTCGCATAGATGGGCGGAAGGTCCGCCGCGACTGCGGATGAGAGCGGGAAGAGCGATACGCCCGCGAGCATCGCGAGACCGAGTTTCGAGCTCATCGTCATGTCGATCGACCTCAATAGGAAGTTGGCTCGCCGCTTGTTCGAGCAGCGTTCGAAGACGACGATGAGTGAAAAACGTTAAGAGGTGATTAACCCTGTTCTTTAACCTGCGGCGGGCCGAAGGGTTAAGGCAAGCGGGAGCGGCGCCTCTCGAAGGCGGGGGGCCTGCGATCGCGTTCGATGTTCGCCATCCGGCAGGAACCGGGTTCGGACGCCCTGAGGATGTCCGGCGCTTCGCGGCCCCCGCGACCTTGCACGAACGAAAGAAGCCCCGGCTCTTTCGAACCGGGGCCTTTCTTCACAACTGCGCTTCGGACAGCGGATTACTTGTAGACGGCGATTTCCTGGATCGGAGCCGGCTCGGCGTAGAGCGGTGCAGGTTCCGCGAAGGCGACCGGCACCGGCGCCTTGCCGAAGCCGCCACCACCGAACTCGTAACGCACGCCCGCCCGGACGGTATGGATGTCGAAGCCGTCGTCGCGGCCCTGAACACCCGTGAAGCCGAGAGCGATATCGTCCGGATCGTAGCCGAACGCGTCGCCGCCGCGGACATGGGTCCACTTGTAGCCGGCATCGAGCTTGAGGGAGGAAGTGAGATCGAAGCTCACGCCGGCGCCGAGGCCGTAGGCGAAGCGCCAGCTCGACTTGCCTTCATGGGTCCGGGTCTCGTCGCAGATGCTGGCTTCGAAGCCGCCGCCGCATTTGAACGTGTTCTTCAGGTCGTCATAGGCGACATGGGCGGCACCGATGCTGCCCGTGACATACGGAGTGAACATGCCGTAGGTGCCGAGATCGGCATGGGCATTGGCCATCAGAAGCCAGACATTGGTCTTCGACGTGTCGTCATAGCGGCAGAGATCGGACGGCAGGTCGACGCAGTTCGAGGAACCGCGCAGGTCGCGGCTCAGATAGTCAGCCGTGAAATCCATGCGTGCGAATTCGTTGAACCGGTAACCGACACCACCGCCGACGATGAAGGCGTCGTCCACGTCGACCGTGTCGTAGGTGTAGGACTGGGCGAAGAACTTCTGCGGCGGATGCGGCAGATGATAGTCGTCGGGATGGACGTAATGGACCGGTGCATTGTAGCGCCCATGCGTCGTCTCGCTGAAGGCATATCCGACGTCACCGCGAATATACCAGCCAGCGGTCGAGACAGGCACGGGCACCGGTGCGGGAGCGACGTAGATCGGCTCCTCGATGATGTCCGCAGCCTGGGCCGAACCCTGGGCGATCGTCATGGCACCCAAAGCCGCGACGGTGGTCAGAAGGATTTTTTTCATTGCGATTATCCCCGCGTCAACGGCCACGGCGGGCTGAGTGCATCCGTTAGCCTTAACAGGGACAGTAAATCGACGAGGTTAACACACGGTTACATGCCGGATGCCCGCACGACGCGAGCGCATTCGTGCCCGCGCCCGGGATCGATGCCGGATTTCGGTCCTCTACTTGATGAGCTTTCGCAGAAGAGACCAGAAACTGAACGTGGTCCGATTGTAGATCCGGTTATAGAGCGCGCGTTTCGGATCCGTCAGCCACCCCCATCCGCGGGGTGCCTTCACACCGAGATTGTGGCGAACATACCGGGCGGGCGAGGTGCGCGCGGCGATACTCTTGCGGATCGACGGCTTGCGCATTCCGAACTTCATGGATCGATCTCCCATCCGAATGACCGGCGATCGCACCGGCATCTCACTCTACCACTCGCGCGCCGGACGTGAACGACGAAGTTTCTAGACCCTCGGTCTCCTCGCGAGCACCCGCATGTGTGGCCCGAATGACACGGCTAGGGCCGTATCGACAGAGGAGCCCTGTCAGCGCGCGATCCCTCGGATCGGACAGGTGCCGAGAACCCGAACCGGCTTCGGACCGGATGCCGGTTCCGATCCTTCGCCCTCGGCACGAACATGTCCGCTGACGCAAAGGCACCCGCCGGGTCGTTCGAAGCGCATCATCGCCCCTCGCGGCCCTTCCGGGGATTTGCAAGACGCGTGCAAACGGTTACCACCGCGGCCAGTTCGCATCCAAAGGACAGAAGATCGATGAAAACCAGAGCCGCCGTCGCATTCGAGGCCAAGAAACCGCTCGAGATCGTGGAACTCGACCTCGAAGGTCCGAAGGAAGGAGAGGTCCTCGTCGAGATCATGGCGACGGGCATCTGCCACACCGACGCCTACACCCTGGACGGCCTCGATTCTGAAGGCCTCTTCCCCTCGGTTCTCGGACACGAGGGCGCCGGCATCGTCCGCGAGGTCGGGAAGGGCGTCACCTATGTGAAGCCGGGCGACCATGTCATCCCGCTTTACACGCCGGAATGCCGCCAGTGTAAGTCCTGCCTTTCCGGCAAGACCAATCTCTGCACCGCCATCCGCGCGACGCAAGGCAAGGGCGTGATGCCGGACGGCACCTCGCGTTTCTCCTACAAGGGCCAGCCGATCTACCACTATATGGGCTGCTCCACCTTCTCGAACTTCACGGTCCTGCCCGAGATCGCGGTCGCGAAGATCCGCAACGACGCGCCCTTCAAGACGAGCTGCTATTGCGGCTGCGGCGTGACCACCGGTGTCGGCGCCGTCGTCAACACGGCCAAGGTCGAGCCCGGCTCGAACGTCGTCGTCTTCGGCCTCGGCGGCATCGGCCTCAACGTCATCCAGGGCGCCCGGCTCGTCGGTGCCGACAAGATCATCGGCGTCGACCTCAACAACGACAAGAAGGAATGGGGCGAGCGGTTCGGAATGACGCATTTCGTCAATCCGAAGGAGATCGACGGCGACATCGTCGCTCATCTCGTCGAACTGACGGGCGGCGGCGCGGACTACACCTTCGATTGCACCGGCAACACCATGGTCATGCGCCAGGCGCTGGAAGCCTGCCATCGCGGCTGGGGCGTCTCGGTCGTCATCGGCGTGGCGGAAGCCGGCAAGGAAATCTCCACCCGGCCGTTCCAGCTCGTCACCGGGCGCGTCTGGAAGGGCTCGGCCTTCGGCGGCGCGCGCGGCCGCACCGACACGCCGAAGATCGTCGACTGGTATATGGACGGCAAGATCCAGATCGATCCGATGATCACCCATACCCTCAGCCTCGAGGAGATCAACAAGGGCTTCGACCTCATGCATGAGGGCAAGTCCATCCGCTCCGTCGTCGTCTATTGAGCGAGGATTTCGACGCTCCGCACGAGGAGCCGGAAGCGGAATTCCGGTGGAGCACGTTCGAAGAGCTGTCGGCGCGGGAGATCCACGATCTCCTGCGCCTGCGCAGCCTCGTCTTCGTCGTCGAACAGACCTGCGCCTTCGCGGAAATCGATGGGATGGACCCGCAGGCGATCCACCTGCGCCTGATGATCGGCGACGAACTCGCGGGCTGCCTGCGCGTTGTCGAAACCCATGAGGCGATCCGGATCGGGCGCATCGTGACGGCAAAAGCCCATCGGGGTCGCGGCTTGGGCCATGAGATGATGGCTGAAGCCCTGCGTTACGCGGCCCGGCGTTTCACGCGCCGGGACCTGATCGTGTCGGCGCAGTCTCATCTGCGCAGTTTCTATGCCGCACACGGGTTCGAGGCCGCATCGGCGCCCTATGACGAAGACGGCATTGCTCACATCGACATGACACGAACCGCATCGCGCGAGCACTGAAGTCTGCGGCTCGCGCGATCAGGCACGATTGACAGACAGGGAGACCAGAGTGATGGAAACCGTTTCCAAGAACACGGCCCATGGCGGCACGCAGGGCGTCTACAAGCACGCGTCCAGGCAGACCGGCACCGACATGACCTTCTCGGTCTTCGTGCCGCCCCACGATGAAGGCGCGAAGCTTCCCGTCGTCTGGTATCTGTCGGGCCTCACCTGCACCCATGCCAATGTGACGGAAAAGGGCGAGTTTCGTCGGCGCTGCGCCGAACTCGGCCTGATCTTCGTTGCGCCCGATACCAGCCCGCGTGGCGAGGACGTCGCCGACGATGCGGAGAAGGCCTACGACTTCGGGCTGGGCGCCGGCTTCTACGTCGATGCGACGCAGGAGCCTTTCGCCAAACACTACCGCATGTGGAGCTATGTGACCGAAGAGCTCCCCGCGCTGATCGCGGAGAACTTCCCGGCCGATATGGACCGCCAGTCGATCATGGGCCATTCCATGGGCGGGCATGGTGCTTTGACCATCGGCCTGACCTTCCCGGACCGCTTCAAGGCCGTCTCGGCATTCGCTCCGATCGTTGCGCCGAGCCAGGTGCCATGGGGCCACAAGGCTCTGCCCGGCTATCTGGGAGACGACAGGGCCGAGTGGCGCAAGCATGACGCGGTGGCGCTGATCGAGGACGGCGCACGGGTCGACGCCCTGCTGGTCGATCAGGGCGAGGCCGACAATTTCCTTGCGGAGCAGTTGAAGCCGCAGCTCCTGGAAACGGCCTGCCAGGACGCGGGGATCGATCTGACGCTCCGCATGCAGCCGGGCTATGATCACAGCTACTACTTCATCTCGACCTTCATGAACGATCACCTGAACTGGCACGCCGAGCGTCTGAAGTAGCTTGAATCGAACGGACCGGAGCGGACTCGGCGGAGAAGACCCGCTCCGCTTCGGTCCGATCGCCTTTGCCCGGTCGAGCGCGAGAAAACGGCCTGCCCGAGCGGTGAACGCCTCTTCAGGCCGGTCGTATCACGGATCTCCGGGTCGAGATCTCGTGCGGGATCGCTGCAACACTGAAGGGGCCGCGATCCGCTCTGTCATCGAACAGCCTTAGCTTTGCCGGATTTTAGGATTTTCGGTCCATTAACGATGTTCGAGAGCGTTCCCGGTCGCAGACCATCAGGGCGTGCGCGAAAGCTCAGTTTGGAAGGCTATCACCGATGCGTGTTTTGGGAGCTTTGGTCCCGGTTCTTGCCGCAAGCCTCCTTGCGGGCTGCATGGCGGATGGCAACGAATCGATTGCCGAGGCCATCAGCCCCACGGCCTATCAGGAAGACGCTCACTGCAAGAGCCTTCTCCTGAAGCCCGGCGAACTGGTCTACGCCCAGTGCAGGCTGGCGATGTCTCAGATCTATCTGAAGAACTACAATGCCCGGAAGTCGGCGATCGAAGCCGAACTCGGTCAGCCGATTTCGTCGACCTTCGAACAGGCGCTCCGCGCCGATGCGTTCTGCAATTACGACGAGTCGATGAAAGTCGCCCCGAACTCCTTCGACGACGCCGTCGCCGCCAATCTCGCCTATGCGAATTGCGAGCAGACCCGTGCGGCGATCGAGCAGGAGATCCGCGCGCTCGGACGCGACCCGATGACCTTCACCATGGCGGAACAGCCGACCGTGATGCGTCACAATCTTCAGACCATTCAGGACACGAAGGACGTGATCAACGGGATCGGTTGAGGCGAGGCGCAGGCACCGTCTTCACTTCGCAGCTCACTATGACGACAAAGGCCGGCCCGAGGGGCCGGCCTTTGTCGTTTGGACGAGTGATGTCCGCTTCGATCAGTTCGAGGGGTTCGACGAATTGGAGGACGCCCCATCCGACTGAGCCGGCACGCCCGGCGTTTCCGGCAGGTTGTCCGTCTGCGGCTCGGGCGATGGCGCGCTTCCCGAAGATCCGGCCGCTGCGGTTCGGCAGGATTCCGAATAGGTCTGCAGGAACCCGAAGATCTTCGCCTGATCGGGGTCGCCGACACGTCCGTCGGAAAGCATCCGGTCCGCGACCGGAGGCGCGACCACCGATGCGATGAGATAATCGCGCTGGGGATCGGAAAGTGCCTCGAGCGAGGCATCGGCGAGGCAGGAACAGGCCTCCCTGCTCATGTTCTTCAGCTGGATGGCGCAGAGGCCCGAGATCAGTTCGGTCTGATTCTCCTCCGAATAGCGCGGCAGTTCGAACTTCTCACCAACCTGATTGCTCGGCTGCCCGTCCGGCGTGGAAGAGGACGAACCCGTGGCGCTGCTCGCGGCCGCACCCGCCTCGCTGCTCGACGCGGCAGGCTCGTTGGTCGTTCCGCCCGAAGTCCCGTCCTGCTGCGCGTATGCGGTGCCTGAAAAGGCGAGACCAAGCGCCATGCCCAGAGCCAGAGCAGTGCGTTTTGGTGCTTTTCGATCGTGCATGTCGTCTCCCAAGAACATTGACGGCCGAGCGAACGGGCGCTCGACCACCGGCGTTTACCGTGCCACCATCTGCGAAATCTACACCGCCCGGTACCGGTTCCGCACTGGCTCATAAGTCGCAGGTCGGATTTCTCCCCCGGCGAATTTCACCCCGGACACCGCATCGGACGCCATAACGAAAAAGCCCGCCGAAACAGGGCGGGCTTTGCAGTCAGTCGTTTCGATGCAGCGGAACGCAGCTGCGCATCCAGTCGATCGGCGCGATCAGTAGACGCGCTTCTTGGGCGCCATCTTCTCCTCGGGCATGCCCTCGGCGATGAACTCGGTGTGGACCGGGCGATAGGTCAGCGTGACCTTGCCGGCTTCGTCGACCGTCGCCAGCGAGTGGACACGCCAATCAGCATCCAGGCGCTCGGTGAAGTCCTCGCGGGCATGGGCACCACGGCTTTCCTTGCGAGCCTCGGCCGAATAGACGGTCGTGATCGCGTTCGCCATGAGGTTTTCGAGCTCGAGCGTCTCCACGAGATCGGAGTTCCAGATCATCGAGCGATCGTTCACCTTCAGATCGGACAGTTCGTCCCAGATCGCCGAGACGCGCTCGCAGCCCTGGGCGAGGGTTTCCTGGGTGCGGAAGACGGCCGCATCCTCCTGCATCGCCTTCTGCATGCGCTCGCGCACCGCCGCCGTCGGATTGGAGCCGTTGGCGTGGCGCACCTTGTCGAAGCGCGCCATAATCTTGTCGCAGGCCGCGTAGTTCACGCCGGGATTTGCGGCATCGCGATCGATGACCGAGCCGGCGCGGATGGCTGCCGCACGGCCGAACACCACGAGATCGATAAGCGAGTTCGAGCCCAGCCGGTTGGCGCCGTGCACCGAGGCACAGCCCGCCTCGCCGACGGCCATCAGACCCGGCACGATGGCGTCGGGATTGTCGGCGGTCGGGTTCAGCACCTCGCCGTGATAATTCGTCGGGATCCCGCCCATATTGTAATGGACCGTCGGCAGCACCGGGATCGGCTCGCGCGTGACGTCCACGCCCGCGAAGATCTTGGCACTCTCCGAGATGCCCGGCAGGCGCTCGTGCAGGATCTTCGGATCGAGATGGTCGAGGTGGAGATAGATGTGATCCTTCTCCTTGCCCACGCCTCTGCCCTCGCGGATCTCCATGGTCATGCAACGCGAGACCACGTCGCGCGAGGCCAGATCCTTTGCCGAGGGCGCATAGCGCTCCATGAAGCGCTCGCCTTCCGAATTGACGAGATAGCCGCCCTCGCCCCGGACGCCCTCGGTGATGAGGCAGCCGGCACCGTAGATGCCGGTCGGGTGGAACTGGACGAATTCCATGTCCTGGAGCGGCAGACCGGCCCGCGCGACCATTCCGCCGCCGTCGCCGGTGCAGGTATGCGCCGAAGTCGCGGAGAAGTAGGCGCGGCCGTAGCCGCCCGTCGCCAGAACCACCATCTTCGCGGAGAAGCGATGGATCTTGCCGTCATCGAGATCCCACGCCACCACGCCGGTGCAACGGCCGTCGTCGGACATGATGAGATCGATGGCGAAATACTCGATGAAGAACTGGGCGTGGTTCTTCAGCGACTGGCCGTAGAGGGTGTGGAGAATGGCGTGGCCCGTCCGGTCGGCGGCGGCGCAGGTGCGCTGCACCGGAGGGCCTTCGCCGAAGTTCTGCATGTGACCGCCGAAGGGGCGCTGATAGATCAGCCCGTCTTCGGTGCGCGAGAACGGAACGCCGTAATGCTCCAGCTCATAGACGGCCTTGGGCGCTTCCATGGCGAGATACTGCATGGCGTCCACGTCGCCGAGCCAGTCGGAACCCTTGAGCGTATCGTAGAGGTGCCACTGCCAGCTATCCGGCGTCATGTTCTTCAGCGACGCGGCGATGCCGCCCTGCGCCGCAACCGTATGCGAGCGCGTCGGGAAAACCTTGGTGATGCAGGCCGTGCGCAGTCCCTGCTCGGCCATGCCGAGGGTTGCCCTCAGCCCCGAACCACCGGCGCCGACGACGACCACGTCGAATTCGTGATCGACATATTCGTAAGCCTTGCCGTTCTGCTTCGGCGCCTCGCGATGGGGCTGCCCGTTCGTTCCGTTTGTCGCCATGAAAGTCAGCCTCCAAAGCTCATTTTGACGATCGCATAGAGCCCGACGCCCGCGATCAGGCAGGCGAAGAACACGTTGCCGATCGTCAGGGGCCATTTGGCAGGCCCGTGCATGTAATCTTCGATGATCGTCTGCATGCCAAGCCGCATATGGACGCAGGCCGAGACGATGACGAGGGCGGCGCCGACGCCGATGACCGGATTGGCGAAGGCGGCGCGGACCGACGCATAGTCGCCGGTGGACAGCGAGATCACGACGAAGAGGAAGATCGTGATGAGCACGAGGTTCGAAATCGCCGTCAGTCGCTGCTGCCAGAAATGTTCGGTTCCACCATGGGCGGAACCCTTGCCGCGAACGCGGCTCAGCGGTGTGCGCATATCTCTCATGGGGCCGTTGTCCTTTACGCGAAGATCCAGATGCCGAGCCACAGGAGCACGGTGATGGCGAGGGAGCCGGCGATGGTCGCCTGAGCGAACTTCGTCGACGTCTCCTTCGAGAGCCCGTGGCCGGTGTCCCAGATGAAGTGACGAATGCCGCCGAGGGCGTGATGGATGAGCGCCCAGGTATAGCCGATGAGCACGATCTGAATCAGGAAGTTTCCGAAGAACGACGTCGCCGATTCATAGGCCTCGGGTCCGCTCGCTGCGGCTGCGAGCCACCAGACCACGAGGATCGTCCCGAAATAGAGAGCGCCGCCGGTGATGCGATGGAGGATCGACATCGCCATGGTCGGGCGGAATCGATAGATCGACAGATGCGGCGACAGGGGACGCCTGGACTTCAAATCGGACATCGGTGTCCTTTCCGTCTTCGTGGATACGCGGCTTCAGGGTTATGGTGCACGGCACCATTCGCGCAAAGCCCTCGCGGTTGTCTAGATCGCTTCTAGAAGAAGCAAGGCGAGCCGGAAAGCAAGTTTTCCAGGCCGTGCGCGAGGCGCGCAGAAGGATTATCCGGTTTCAATCGTTTCACGTCGAAGAAGTCGCAGCCGGCCGTCCACACCGATCGGGAGGCTCCGGCCCGTCGACCGAATCAGTGCGGCGGAAGGCTGCGGTCCGAGAAGCGGACGACGAAGCTCTTCCAGTCGGCGGGAGCCGCCACGCGCTCATAGAGCTGGCGACCGGCATCCGGGTTGCGCGGCGCGTGCAGCACCAGTTTCGACCACCCCCTCGGATCGGCTTCCTCGCCCAGAAGGTCGATCATCGCCTTGGCGATACCCTTCCGGCGATGCTCCTGCGCGACGTAGATATGGTCGGCGAGACCGGATCGCATTCCGGTCCAGAGATCGGGAATATCGTAGAAGACGATGAAGCCGACGAGCTCGCCGTCGAGGCGCGCGCCTAGAACCTCGGCGGTGCGGTCCTGAAGCAATTGCTCGGCATAAGCCGTGTCGGGCGCGCCGATATCGTCGCGGAACAGCGAGCGATTGTAGGCTGCAAGGAGAGGCGCGAGTTCCCCGGCTTCGCCGAGACGGAGAAGGCGGATCTCGATATCGGGCGAAGGCGTCCTGGCGTGATCGGTCATGCAGGTCACAGTTCTGCGGATCGCCTCTCCCGTCAAGCGGTGCCGAGGCGCCGCACTACCTTAATCACCGTATCGCATGCCGCAAACGACACGGCCGTCCGCCTGGCCATCGCCTACGGATCGGCGATCTCGGGCCTTATGTCGAGACCGGGTCCGAAGATCGCGGACCGTGCCCTCGAGACGGATCGGCACCGCACGGCATTCGCATCCTCGATCGATGCTTCAGTGCACGTGGTCCGGCATGACGTCCGGCGCCGGGGACGTCAGATCCTGCGACACCGCGTCGTCGATCGCGTACCACGCGGCCTCGCCGCGGAACCAGAGTCCGTCGATGTCGACGAGCGTATCGGTCCCGTAGGTTTCACTGGTCACGATCACGCGGCCGTCTTCGCTCCGCTGGAAGTCGTAGTCCGCGATGCGCCCATCGTAATCGACCTGATCGTAGGCGGCACCGCCCTCGTAGCGATCGTCGCCCGTGCCGCCGTAGAAGCTGTTATTGCCGCCGGCGCTGATGAAGTGGTCGTCGCCATCGGTTCCGACGAGGTAACCGCCGGCCTCGGAAGCGCGGATGACGACGGGGGCCGGATCGGCAACGCCGCCTCCCGGTGCTGCGGTGGCCAGATCGCCGACCGCATACCATTTGGCTTCGCCGCCGAACCACAGGCCGTCGATGTCGATCAGCGTGTCGGTCGCTCCCGTCGCCTTGTCGCGAACGGTGACGCTGTCGTCGGCGGCGCGCAGGACGACGTAGTCCGACGCATTCCCGTCGTAGTCGGACTGGTTGTATCCCTCGCCGCCTTCCATGCGGTCGTCGCCCGCGCCGCCCCGGAAGGTGTCGTTGCCGGCTCCGCCGATGAAGTGATCGTTGCCGGCCGTTCCCTCGATATAGCCGCCGGCGGCCGACGCACGGATGACGTTGACGCCCGGAACGGGGTCGACGGGGGTCGGATCGACCGGCACCGGCTGGGTCGGGGCCGGCAGAGCGAGATCGCCGACCGCATACCATTTGGCCTCGCCGCCGAACCACAGGCCGTCGATGTCGATCAGAGTATCGGTCGCTCCCGTCGCCTTGTCGCGGACGGTGACGCTGTCGTCGGCGGCGCGCAGGACGACGTAGTCCGACGCATTCCCGTCGTAGTCGGACTGGTTGTATCCCTCGCCGCCTTCCATGCGGTCGTCGCCCGCGCCGCCCCGGAAGGTGTCGTTGCCGGCACCGCCGATGAAGTGATCGCTGCCGGCCGTTCCCTCAATATAGCCGCCGGCGGCCGACGCACGGATGACGTTGACGCCCGGCACGGGATCGACGGGGGTTGGATCGACCGTCACCGGCTGGGTCGGCACGGGGCCCGCGAGATCGGCGAGCCAGGACCATGTCTGTGAGCCCTGGAACCAGATCCCGTCGATATCGACGAGCCGATCGGTGCCTTCGATCATGCTCTTCACGGTCACGCTGCCATCGGCGTTGCGCGTGAAGGTGTAGTCGGCCGGCGAGCCCGAGAAGTCGACCTGATCGTATCCCCCGGCGCCGCCTTCATAGCGATCGTTCCCTCGGCTGCTCGCAAAGACGTCGTCTCCCGCGGTGCCGACATGGCGATCGTCCAGGCGCGTTCCGAAGCTCGGCCGGCCGCTGCCATCGGCCTGGATGACCTTGTCGAAATTCGGAAGGAGATCGACGCTCGGAATGGCTGCGAACGGCTTTGCGGCGATGGCCGTATCCGTCGCCACAAGCGTCACCGCGTCGACGACGACCGCCTCTCCGCGCGAGCGCAAAGTGAGCTTATCGGCATTGCCCGTCCCGGTCATCGTCACCGCCAGACGCTCCGAACCGGTCGCCGGCGCGGCGACGCGGGCGACGACGTCGCCGTTCCAAAGCACTTCGAACGCCGTCCGGCTGCCGGCCGAGAGCGTGCCGAGATCGAGTTCGAGCCTGTAGATCTGGCCCGCGCGCGTATCGATCCTCTGGTTCAGCGTGCCGTCGTTCGCGTCGAGCGCGACGGCGCCTTCTCCGGGCAGATCGTAGGGCACCTGATCGCGTCCGAGCACCGTGACGGTGTCGCCCTCGATGGTCCATCCGAACAGGAAATCGGTGTAACCGGACTGCACCGGATCGATGGCCGTCTCCAGCGCACCGTTGAGGAGAAGACTGTTAGCGTCGAGAGCCTCTCCATTGGCATAGATCGGGTCCACCGCGATCATCTCGGCGATCGAGGGCGTGCCGTTCTTGTCCCAGACGAACAGCATCCAGGAACCAGGCGTCGCTCCCGCCCCGACCCCCGGCATCTCGACGACGATCTTGCCGTCGGGCCTGACCGTGTAGTCGAGCGTCAGCACGCGCGTTTCCATGTTGAAGCTGTGAGTCGCAGCTCCGGACTTCACGAACGTGATCTTGGAGATCGATGAAGGGTCGCCGACAGAGATCTCGAACTGTCCGTCATGGGAGACGCGGTCGGTGGCCGCGCTCAGGATCGGGCGTTCCGCGACACTGCCGTCCGCGTTGAAGAGATAATCGGGGCGATAGATCTGGGCGTCGAGATAATCGTGTTCGGAGAGCGTCGAAGCGCCGCCGCCGGACGACAGGATCGTGCCGTCGACGAGGAGAACGCTGCTCGAATGATAGAGCCGCGCATGGGCCTCGTCGCCGACTTCGGTCAGCTGGTTCGTCTCGGGGTCCCAAACGAGTGCGGTGAGGACGGCACCCTGCTCGGTGAAACCGGTGGAGGAGCCGCCATTGATGAGAATGCGGCCATCCGCCATCACGGTCATGTTCGACCAGCTGCGGCTGGATTCCAGTTCCGCCACGCGCGTGATCACGGGTGCGGCCCCCGTCATGTCGATCGTCCAGAGACCATTGGCATAGTCGTGAACCAGCACCTTGTCGGGCTGGTACATCACGGTCGGGGCCTCCCAGTCCGGCACGAAGGGCAGCTGGCCGATGATCGTGACGCTGCCTGCGCCGCCCGGATCCAGCCGCACCAGATCATGGGTGCCGTTCGGCCCGAGCCCGTTGGCGAAATAGAAGACGGAGCCATCGGTATGGGTGAAGATGCGGGGATAATAGGTCGTGACGACGTCGGAGCCGTAGACGTCACCGCCGGAGCGCTGGATCATGTCGGCATCGGCGGCGCCTTCGAGGCGGTGCCAGCCCATGCCGGGCGTGTAGATCTCCGGGACGCCGTCGGTGCTGCCCGTCCCGCCGATGACGAGAATGCGGCCATCGTTCAGGGACACCTGGCTCGGATACCATCGGGGCGTCGACATATCGCCGCTCGGATCGCTCATCATATGGCCCATGCCGCCATAGAAGATGTTGCTGTCGTTCACCGGGCCGTTGGTATAGCCGAGAGGACGCGCATCGCCGCCGGCCATCAGGATGCGGTCGGAGCCCGGGATGATGAGCGCCGCCGAGCAGAAGATGTCGGTCGGGGTGTGCGTGTGGTGATCGAGCAGCTGATGCTCGCCGGTCAGCGGATCGTAGATGGCGTGATACATGGTCGCGCCCTGCGCGCCCTCGATATCGGTTCCGAAGGTGAGCACCCGGCCATCCTGCATGACGATCGAGTGGATCGCCATGATCGGCCAGTCCATCAGCGGGCTCCAGCTGCCGCTCACCGCACCGTTCCGCGCATTCGCCGACTGAACCATAACGAGAACCCCATCCGCGTCCATGAAGAAGACGAGGCACAACGGATGCCTCAGCGGTATCGAGATTGCTACTACAGAGAACGAATTCGGGCAAACAACTTGGCGACTTGCAACGCCTCGTTGTTTTCTCGTGTTTAACGAAAACTTTAACCTTCCTCCGCTGATCAATGGCGAAACCAGGGTTTCGGGCGTCTTTGAACCCGTTAGACTGCCTTAACGATATTCCGAAATTCTTCGGAACGAGTGTGCAAACCTTGCCCTGCGTCGTCGCAACTCCGAAAACCGTGACAAGGGCTTGCGATCGGCAAGTGACTGAGGACCGAGTAGAAGGCCCCACACCCTCGTGCTGGCATCAGGCGAGACGATCGCCGCGAGGAACCGGACATCCGGCCTGCACTCCGCGAGACCGCATGGCCCACAGGTATTCAGTTCAGGACCGTGATGGTAGCTTGTAAGAATAGGAGATGCTTGAGACAGTCGACGAGTTCTTCACGGATGCACCAAGCCATCATGCACCGTCCGGTCCACGACCCAGCGATCGACGCACGCCCGGTCACTCTCGCGGCATGGGCCTTTTGTCGTGGGTTGTCGTCGCGGCCATCCGGCCCGCCGCCGGCCGGACCTCCTACAATTCGGATAGGGGAGAGGATCGGGATCAGACGTCTCCGGCGATGGCTGCCTTGAAGCCGAAATTGCGTGGGTTCGGTCGGATCGAGACCCGGTTGGCGATCCTCGCTCTCCTGCCGTTCATCGCCCTGGTCTATTGGGGCGCCGAGACATTGGCGTTCCGCTCGGCCATGGAGGATGGGCGGTCTCTCCTCGCCGATCGCCTGCAGATCGTTCGCCGGGCCGTGGAAACGGAGGTGGACCGCTTCCGCGCGCTTTCGGCGATCGTCGCGCAGGACCCGCGCATCGCCCAAGCGTTGACCGCCGGGACAGCGGAGGCTCGCTCCCGTGCCGACGCCTATCTCAAGACGGTCGGCGATCTCGCCGGCGCCGAACAGGTCTACCTCATGGACACGACCGGGCTGACGGTTTCCGGAAGTCGGGCAGGCGAACCGGAAAGCTTCATCGGAGGCCGCTACGATTTCCGCCCGTATTTCCTGAAGGCCATGGCGTTCGGCGAGGGGCGCTATTACGGCGTCGGCGTCACCACAGGCAAGCCAGGCTATTTCGTGGCGTCGAGGGTCGAGAAGGACGGCCGCATACTCGGCGTCGTGGCGACCAAGGTGGATATGAGTCCGCTCGAGACGACCTGGGCACGGGCAGGCCAGGCTGTCGGCGTCGCCGATGGCGAAGGCGTCGTCTTTCTGACCGGCCTTCCCCAGTGGCGATACCGCTTCCTGTTTCCGCCGAGAGACGGCACGGGCCAGATACTCGGTCGTGAACGCCGCTATGCGGGCACCGATGTTCTCGAAAGGCCACCGCTTCTCGGCAGCCAGGCGCGTCCTCTCGATCGGCCCGCCATGCCGGACTTGCCTGCGTTCAGCGCGGATGCCGCGACCGACCTTCTCTTTGCGTTCTCGAGGAGCGCAATCGACGATTGGCAGCTTTTCGCCACGCTCCCTCTTTCGGGTCCGCGCGGCTTTGCCCAGCTCGTCGCGGTGGCGAGCGTTCTCTGCGCCCTCCTCCTTCTGGTCGGCGCCATCGTCGTGAAACAGCGGCGCAGCATGATCGCGATGAAGCTTCGGGAAACCCGCGTGCTCGAGGAGCGCGTCGCCGAGCGCACGCGCGATCTCGCCTCCGAGGTGGAAATGCGGCGGCGCACCGAGGCCGAATTGCGCGCGACCCATGACAGCCTCATCCACTCCGAAAGGCTCGCAGCCCTCGGCCGCATGTCGGCGGCCATCGTCCACGAGATCGGCCAGCCGCTCTCGGCTCTCGAAAGCCGCCTTGCGACGGTCGATCATTACGGGCGCCAGTCCGGGCGCGAGGAGATCGTGCGCAATGTCTCGTCCATGCGCGATCTCCTCGGGCGCATGCGCCGCACCATGCACCATCTGCGCTCCTTCGCCGGCCGGCGGGATGGCCGAGACACGGCCGATGTCGATCTGAACGAAGCGCTGGACGCAGCTCTCGTCATCGCCGCGCCGAGGGCACGCGAGGCCGGCGTTCGGCTCTTGTCCGAGCTGCCGAGCGGACTTCCGCTCACCCGCGGCGTCGCCGTGCGCCTCGAACAGGTCTTCATCAATCTCATCGTCAACGGCATCGATGCGACACGCCAGGCGGCAGGCGCTCAGATCACGATCAGGTCCGACATCTCGGATGGTTTCGTGACGATCCATGTGGACGACGAGGGTTGCGGGATCGACGAGGCGGTGCAAGAGCGGCTCGGCGAGCCCTTCTTCACCACCAAGATCACCGGCGAAGGCCTCGGCCTCGGTCTTGCCATCTCCAACACCATCCTCGAAGACCATGGCGGTGCCCTCACCTTCTCGTCTCGGGATGGGGGCGGAACGCGGGCGAGCGTCAGGCTTCCGGTGGTCGCCGGAGCGGTAACGCCTCATTTGGAGAGCGCATGAGCGAGCGCGGACACGTTCTTCTCGTCGACGACGAGCCCGAACTCGTCGATGCGGCGTCGGAATGGCTCGGCGTCAGCGGCTTTGCGGTGTCGAGCTTCACCGATCCGCGCAAGGCGATCGCATCGCTCGATCCCGACGCCGTCGATTGCGTCGTCAGCGATCTCAGAATGCCCCATCTCGACGGCATGGAGCTGCTGAAGGCGATCACGGCCAAAGACAGGCGCCTGCCGGTCATCCTCCTCACGGCCCATGGCGATGTCGCCCATGCCGTTCAGGCGATGCGGCACGGGGCGCACGATTTTCTCGAAAAGCCCTACGATGCGGATCATCTCGTTGCCGTTCTCGACCGGGCGATCGAGGAGCGGCGCCTGCGCCGCGAAATCAGCCGCCTGCGCGCCGAACTGGACGGGTCGGCGGAACTGGATTCGAGACTCGTCGGCGCGTCCCGGCAGATGCGGGAGATACGGGCGAAGATCCTTCAACTGGCAAATTTCGATGTCGACATCCTGGTTCACGGCGAAACGGGGACGGGCAAGGAGGTTGTCGCGCGGGCACTCCACGATTTCAGCCGCCGCGCACCGCATCGTTTCGTCGCCGTCAATTGCGCAGCGGTTCCCGAAACCATCTTCGAGAGCGAGATGTTCGGCCACGCCGCCGGGGCCTTCACCGATGCCAAGGGCGAGCGGGAGGGGAAGGTCGAATATGCCGATGGCGGCACCCTGTTTCTCGACGAGATCGAGTCGATGCCGCTCAATCTGCAGGCCAAGATCCTGCGCGTTCTGCAGGAACGCGAAGTCGAGCGTCTCGGCTCGAACAAGTCGCGGCCGATCGACATCAGGGTGGTCGCCGCCACCAAGCGAGACCTGAAGATCGAAAGCGAGGCCGGCCGGTTCCGGCCCGATCTCTACTACCGCCTGTCGACGGTCGAACTCCGCTTGCCTCGCCTGGCGGAACGGGCAGGCGACGTCTCGCTTCTCTTCACCCTGTTCGTGGAGCGGGCGGCCCGGCGTTTCGGGATCAATGTCGCTCCCCCCTCCCATGGCGTTCTCTCCGATCTGGCGACGCGCCCCTTCGCGGGAAACGTGCGCGAACTGAAGATCGAGGCCGAACGCTATGCGCTCGGGCTGAACGGCGCCGGTGCGGCGAGCTCGGCTCCCGGCGGTTTCGCAGACCTTCCCAGTCAGGTCGCCGCCTTCGAGGCCGATCTCATTCGCCGCGCCCTCGATGCATCGGACGGCTCGGCGACGCTCGCCGCCGAGCGTCTCGGGCTGCCGCGCCGAACGCTCAGCGAAAAAATCGCGCGCTACAATCTGCGCGACCCGCGCAGCGGCCACTGAGGTCGCCTCGAAGATCCGATGCCGATGCAAGAGCCTGGAAAGTCGCCGGATCGAAAGCGCGAGGCGTGGAGGACTCCGGGCGTGACATCGGGCGGCATGAATGGCGGAATATTGCCAAGGGGCAAATCGGCGATGGCAAGAATCCGCCCAAAGCGGCCAGACTTGCTGCGGCGCACCCTGCCAGGGTGGAACCGTCCGGTCCTGCGCCGATCTAAAGCCGCGTCCACGGATCGTTAAGAAATCAGGCCTCGCAGCCTTGCCGCAGCGCCGGGAATTCGCTTCTCCCGCCTTTTTGCGACGCCCTGGTCTTGAAGTGGCACGCGTCTTGCTGCGAGCTATTCACGCCGTCGGAGGGACGGTGTCGAAATACGTAATCCAGGGAGGATTTCATGAAGCTTGTCACGTTCAAGCGCTGTGCCGGCATGGTCGTCGGCGCTGCCCTGGCGCTGGGCGCCACTCAGGGCGCAAAGGCGCAGGAATTCATCAACGTCCTGACGGGCGGCACGTCCGGCGTCTATTATCCGCTCGGTGTCGCGCTCTCCGAAATCTACGGCGAGAACATGGACGGCGTCCGTGTTCAGGTTCAGTCGACCAAGGCTTCGGTCGAGAACCTCAACCTTCTCCACCAGCATCGCGGCGAGATCGCCTTCGCGCTCGGCGATTCCGTCGCGCTCGCCTATCAGGGCGATGCGGAAGCGGGCTTCCCGGAGCCCCTCACCGATCTGCGTGCGATCGGCTCGGTCTATCCGAACTTCATCCAGATCGTCGCCTCGGCCGATTCCGGCGTGAAGACGCTCGCCGATCTCAAGGGCAAGCGGGTCTCGGTCGGCGCGCCGAAGTCCGGCACCGAGCTGAATGCCCGTGCGATCCTCGCTGCGGCCGGCATGAGCTATGACGACTTCGCCGAAGTCGAGTACCTGCCTTACGCAGAGTCGGCCGAACTCATCAAGAACCGCCAGCTCGACGCCACGCTCCAGTCCTCCGGTCTCGGCGTCGCCTTCATCAAGGATCTGGCCGCGTCCCTGCCGATCTCGATCGTCGAGATCCCGAACGACGTCGCCGCGAAGCTGCCGGCTCCATACCAGACGGCTGAAATTCCGGCAGGCACCTATGACGGCCAGGATGCGACGGTCGCCACCGTCTCGATCCCGAACCTCCTCGTCACTCACGACGAAGTCGGCGACGAGGAAGCCTACGAGATGACGAAGCAGCTCTTCACCCATCTCGACGTGATGGTGGCCGCCCATAACGCTGCCAAGGCGATCGACGTCAAGACGGCCAGCAAGGACCTGCCGATCCCGCTGCATCCGGGCGCCGAGCGCTACTACAAGGAAGCGGGCGCTCAGTAATGCGATAAAGGATGGAGAGGGCTCGAGCCCTCTCCATCGCCTGTTTTGAGGACGGGCAGGCGGGCGCCAGCCGCTCGCGGCGCTTAGGCACCTGGATATCCGACACCGCGAAGCGAGCGGACGGATTTTGCGATGAAGCGGGCTTCTGGCCGCCCGGATCGGGTCGCACCCGACGCAAGGGCCAATCAACGACAATCGGGAGGAGAAGAAGCGAGGATGCAAGACACGTCCATTTCGAAAGCCGTGGAGCCGACGGCCAAGCCGGCGGACTTCCACGATCCGCTCGCCGGCGGGTTCGGCGTCACGCGGGAGGGTCGCTTCCTGTTCTGGGTGGCCGTCGCCTTCTCCACGTTCCAGATCGTCACGGCACTGCATCTCGTCGCGTTGCCCAGCATCATCGTCCGCGCGACCCATGTGGGCTTCCTGATCGCACTGGCCTTCCCGCTGATCGCCATGAGCCGCAATGCCGGGCCGGTCATGAAGGCCCTCGCCTATCTCATCGCAGCCGCCGGTTTCTCGGTCGCGATCTATCAATATGTCGAATACACGCCCCTCATCCTTCGCGCCGGCGATCCGAATAGCGTCGATCTCGTCTTCGGCGTCATCGCGCTCGCAACGCTCTTTATCGCCGCCTGGGTGGTTATGGGCCCGGCCCTGCCGATTATCTGCGGCATCTTCCTCGCCTATTGCCTGTTCGGCGAATATCTGCCCTCGCCGCTCAATCATCGCGGCTACGACTCCGAGCAGGTCATCGACCATATGGCCTACGGCACCGAGGGCATCTACGGCATCCCGACCCTTGTTTCGTCGACCTACATCTTCCTCTTCATCCTGTTCGGCTCGTTTCTCGAGCGTGCCGGCATGATCAAGCTCTTCACCGACGTCTCGATCGGCCTCGTCGGCCATACCCAGGGCGGTGCCGCGAAGGTCGCCGTCATCTCGTCGGGTCTCATGGGAACGATCTCCGGCTCGGGCGTCGCCAACGTGGTGACCACCGGCCAGTTCACGATCCCGCTGATGAAACGCTTCGGCTATCGCCCGGCCTTTGCCGGCGGCGTCGAGGCGACCGCTTCGATGGGCGCGCAGATCATGCCGCCGGTCATGGGTGCCGTGGCCTTCATCATGGCCGAGACCCTGAACGTGCCTTATATCGAGATCGTCAAGGCGGCGATCATTCCCGCGACGCTCTACTTCGTCTCCGCTTTCTGGATGGTCCATCTGGAAGCCGGCAAGCGCGGGCTGACGGGTCTTCCGAAAGACGAGCTGCCGAGCGTCGTGACGGCTTTGAAGAACCAGTGGTTCCTTCTCCTGCCACTCGCAGCACTGATCGCTCTTCTCTTCAGCGGGTATACGCCGCTCTACGCAGGCTCCATCGGCCTCGTGCTGACGGCGATGCTCATCCTCGGCGGATCGATCGCCCTCAACCTGCCGTCCCAGGTCATCCGGATCGTGTTCTGGGTCGTCCTGGGGCTCGTCGCCGGCGGTGTGCTCGAATTCGGCAACCCGGTGGCCGTCGGTGCCATCGTCGGCCTCGTCTTCCTCAACGTGTTCTTCCGGCACGGTCGGGACACGCTGCGCCTGTCGGTCGAAAGCCTCGCGGACGGTGCGAAGACGGCCCTGCCGGTCGGTATCGCATGCGCCATCGTCGGCATCATCGTCGGCACCATGACCCTCACGGGCATGGCCAACACCTTCGGCCAGTTCATCGTCTCGGTCGGCGAATCGAACCTCTTCCTGTCGCTGGTCCTGACGATGATCACCTGCCTCCTTCTCGGCATGGGGATCCCGACGGTTCCGAACTACATCATCACCTCCTCGATCGCCGGCCCGGCGCTTCTGGAACTCGGCGTGCCGCTGGTCGTCAGCCACATGTTCGTGTTCTACTTCGGCATCCTCGCCGATCTGACCCCGCCGGTCGCCCTGGCCTGCTTCGCGGCAGCGCCGATCGCGAAGGAAAGCGGGCTGAAGATCTCGCTGACGGCGGTCAAGATCGCCGCCGCCGGTTTCGTCATCCCCTTCATGGCCGTCTATACGCCGGCGCTGATGCTGCAGGACGGCGGCCCGCTCGCCATGGAGATCGGCTACATCCCGGCGGTCGTCTACATCGTCCTGAAATGCGTCCTCGCGATCGCGCTCTGGGGTGCCACCGTCATCGGCTACCTGCATCGCCCCCTCTCCCTCGTGGAAAGAGCGATCGGGATGGCTGCCGCCTTCCTCCTGATCGCGGCGCTGCCGATGACGGACGCTCTCGGCTTCGCGGTCGTCGCGTTCTTCGGTTTCGTCGTCTTCTTCCGGAAGGGCGCGGCCGCCTCGGTCTCGCGCGACGACGGTTCGCGGCAGGTCCAGTGACCATCTGCATCGTCCAGGCGGCGCTCATCGCCTCACTCGCCGCACCGGGGTTCTCCCTTTCCTGGACGCACTCCGTCGAGAAGACCACCTGGACGGAGGAATGGCGCATCGAGGGAGATCGCCTGAAGGCGGTCTCCGCATCGGTCGAGGGTTCGGGGGCAGGCATCGACGTTCCGGACGGGGCGAAGATGACGCCAAAGGGCTGGATCTACCAGCCCTCCCTTCCCCCCTTGCCCGAACTCGTCCTCGGGTCGTCGGGCGCGACGGGCAGCGGCTGGCGGCTCTGCACCTCCGAGACGTGCCTGGATATCGGCGAAGACGAGGGCCAGCCGGTCCAGATCTTCGTTTCGGGTGACGGTCGATCCTGCGAGGAGCAGGCCGCCGGCCGCAACCGGTAAGGAGCAGCGGCCCGGTGTCGGTCGAGGCATGGTGATACGTGCCGAGGCCTGTCCGAGGCTCGGCGTTCTCGCGCGAAACGCACTGTGAGAACGCGGCTACAGGCTCGCCTGCGGGCGGACCTTTTGAACACACGATAACCCGTCCGCTGCCATCGACAGCGGACGGGTCTTTTGCTTGGCGCGATCGGCTTACTGATGCCTCGCGGCGATCAGCGAGCGTCGTGGCCGCGCGGACCGTGCTGCCTGTGCGAGCCGTTCTTGTGCCCACCATGTCCGCGGCGCATTTCCGAGCGCTCGAGCTTTCCGTCTCCGTTCCGATCGAGGAAGGCGAAGCGCTTGGCCTGGCGGTCTTCGACCTCCGCCAGCGTCACCGTACCATCGCCATTGGCGTCGAGGCGCTTCGTCATGCGCTGCGCACGCCGCTCGACCATCTGCTTAAGGACCATGTCCTCCAGCTCCGCCGTGGACAGTTCGCCGTTGCCGTCGGCATCGGCGGCCTTCAGGCGATCGAGCTGGCGAGCCCCGAAATCCTCCTGAGCGACGGTCCGGTCACGCCCCTTGCGCATGTCGTCACGGGGCGCCGCCTCTGCGTTCTGCATCGTCTGGGCAGCAGGCGATGTCGCGTCGCTCTGCGCATGAGCAATGCCGGCGGCACCAGCCGAGAGGATGACCGCGGACAGGGCGATACGCTGAATGATCTTCATGTTCGTCTCCATTTGACATGTATGTCCGAACCCGGCGCTTGGCGCGGGACTGGGGGACCTGTGGAAAAGGGAAGAGGACAGTTCGGAACGCCGCCTCAGCGGGCTCTCATGATTCCGGCGATACGGCCGGACGCGTCGTTGATCAGGAGATACTGACTGCCGACGCGGACCCAGTGGTGGCCCCGGCCGGGCGCACGCAAACCGAGGCGCTTGTGGTTGCCGATCCTGTTGTTCCGATAGCGATTGTCCAGGCGCTGGCCTTTCGCCCAGTGCTTGGGCGCGGCATGGCGGGAACGGGCATCGGCGAGAACCAGATTGCCGCCGAACGTTTCGGCTCTTGGCGACGGGCTCGTCATGGTGCCGCTCCCGGGCTGAGCTTGGGCAAGGCCCGCGCTGGATGCCAGGAGCAAGGCGGTGGCGATAAGGACGGACTTGTTCATGGGCGTCTCCTGAAGGTGCAGGTGTTGCACGCCCCGGTTATCGCGCCCACGCCGTGAACCGAAAATGAATGTCTACCTTACGATTTGGACAGGCGTTTCAAGGCTTGAGGACGCTGCACGATCGCCGGGAAAGCGGATCCACGTCATCGAGATGCCGGCGACGCGTGAGCGAAGATCGAACGTCGCGCCTCGGTCCGGATCGAGTCCTTCGAGCGTGAATCGGGATCGATCTCCGCACAGGCAAATCGATCAGATCGATCGGTTTGGCCACTGCTTCTTAATCGAGCCCTAACAGGTGGTGGGTTAGCAAGGATCGCGAATGTTTCGTGTCGCAGTCGAATTCGACTGCGCCTGCGACCTCGGACAGGACTTGCTGCCTCACCATGATGACGGTCATCGGTTGCATCTTGACGCAACACAATCTCTGGCTCGTTCTCATGGCTGCCGTCATCTGCGGCTCCGGATCCTGGGCGATGGTGCGCCTGTTCCTGCGTGCCGCAGCCGCCGACTCGCTGGAACGATTGGCGTGGGTGGTCCTCTCGGCTTTCGTGACCGGCGCTTCGATCTGGTGCACGCATTTCGTTGCGATGCTCGGCTACGATCCCGGTCTTCCGATCGGCTTCGATCCGGTGCTGACGATCATTTCCCTGCTTGTGGCCATGGTGGGCTCCGGGGTCGGCATCCTCATCGCCACGCTCAAGCAGCCGAACGCACCGGCGATCGGAGGCGCGGTCGTCGGGCTCTCCATCGTAGTCATGCACTATACGGGGATGATCGCCTATCGCGTCCAGGGCATCGTGAGCTGGGACGAGTCGTTCCTGGCCGCCTCCATCTTCGTCGCCTGTGCTCTTTCCGCCGCGAGCTTCCATGCGGCCTTGCGTGGCGGGCACGAGCGGATCGGTCCCCATCTGGCGACCTCTCTCTTCTTTCTCGCCATCGTCGGTCTTCACTTCACCGGCATGACCGCGTTTCGCGTATCGCCGATGCGGATCGACGGCTCCTATTCCGATCCCGAGGCCCTGAGCGCCCTCGCCTTCGCGATCGCCTGTGTTAGCCTGTTCATTATCGGAGCGGGGTTTGCGAGCAGCTTCATCGATACGAAGGCGCGCGCGACCGCGTCCGACGCGCTCGCCAACATGTCGAACGGACTGACGATGCTCTCTCCCAGCGGCATAGTCACGCTCGTCAACGAGCGCGTTCATGCCCTGTTTCACCTGGAGAAGGACGAGCTCACGATCGGCATGACGCTTCAGAGCTATCTCGCAGTCATCGGCCGGAAACTCGGATGGAATAGCGAGCGCATCGAGCGTGTTTTCGACAATCATCTCCTCTGGATGCGCTCGTCCTCGCCGACCCGGGTCGAACACTGCCTGGACGACGGCACCATTCTCGCGGTCACCTGCCAGCCCGTCGCCCGGGGAGGCGCGATCCTGACCTATGAGGACGTGACGGAAGCCCGCAACGGGCAGAAGACGATCGTCCATATGGCGTTTCACGATGCGCTGACCGGCCTGAAAAACCGCAGGATGTTCGCCCAGTCGATGGAGGAACTGCTGGCGCAGGGCCGGGTCTCGATGCTGATGATCGACCTCGATCACTTCAAGAGCGTCAACGACCGCTTGGGCCATGCCGTGGGCGACGAGCTTCTGAAGCAGGTCACGGCCCGCATTACGTTTCTTCTCCAGTCGACGGAACAGGCGTTCCGGCTTGGCGGGGACGAACTGGCGGTGCTCACATCGGCGCCGCGCGAGCGAGCGATCGCGCTGGCGGGCGACATCACCGCGTCCATCGCCATCCCGTTCGAGATCAATTCGCACGTCTTGGCGACCGGGTGCAGCATCGGGATCGCCACGGCCGAACCGAGCGACGATATGTCGATCGTCCAGCAGAAGGCGGATCTCGCCCTTTATGCCGCCAAGAAGGGAGGCAGGAACCGGTTCGAGGTCTACCGCGACGGGATGCTGGAGGAAGAAGCCAAGAAGCGTTTCCTCGAACAGGATCTGTCCGAAGCTCTCGCCGCCGATCAGCTCGAACTCTGGTACCAGCCTCTCTACAGCCTGCCGGACCGGACGCTGACCGGCTTCGAGGCGCTTCTACGATGGCGCCACCCGCGCCGCGGCATGGTCTCACCGGCCGAGTTCATCCCCGTCGCGGAAAGTTGCGGGCTGATCACCTCGATCGGTGCCTGGGTGATCGATGCCGCATGCCGGCAGGCCGCTGCCTGGCCGGAGCACATCTACATGTCGATCAACGTCTCGGCGGTCCAGTTGCGTTCGGCAGCGCTCGTCTCGCAGCTCGCGCAGACCCTCGCGAAATACAGCCTGTCCCCGAAGCGGATCGAGATCGAGATCACGGAGACGGCGATGGTGGAGAACAGCGCGCAGATCGCCCTGACGCTCACGAGTCTGCGCGCCCTCGGCGTGCGGATCGCGATGGACGATTTCGGTACGGGTTATTCGTCCCTTGCCCATCTGCGGGAGTTCAAGATCGATCGCATCAAAATCGACCGAAGCTTCATTGCCGCATCGCAGAGCGATCCGGGTGCCGCCGCCATCGTGCGGGCCGTTGTCTCAATGGCGCGCGAGCTTCAAATCGATACGACGGCAGAGGGCGTCGAACAGGAGAGCCAGCTTCAGAGCCTTCTGGAGTTCGGCTGCGGCACGGCACAGGGTTATCTGCTCGGCCGCCCG
Source organism: Fulvimarina endophytica (assembly GCF_003403015.1). Lineage (GTDB taxonomy): Bacteria > Pseudomonadota > Alphaproteobacteria > Rhizobiales > Rhizobiaceae > Fulvimarina > Fulvimarina endophytica. Next base: position 313,266 of record NZ_QURL01000001.1, on the reverse strand, counting down.
CTGGATCGCGAGGCCGCCGATTCCGTCGCGCGCGGGCTGATCCGTTCGGCGGCGCGGCTCAAGGTGGTCTGACTTCCGCGGTCCCCGCAGGCGAGCCGCCTTCGCCCTCCGGTGCGAGATCCCGAATGCTTCAGGTCGCGGACGACCAGACGAGGGGCGGAAACTCTTCGCGGAAGGCGAAGCGCTGCAGGTGGCTCTCAAGCACCTGCTCGACGCCGCGGCGTTCCTCCTCGCTGTCGGCATCGGCGAAGAGCGCCAGACCCTCGGGGACGATCTCGGCCCGGCCCGTGCCGGCGGCGAACGGAAACACCGCCTCGGTTTCGGTTTCCCGGACCGCGATCTTGTGGCTGAAATGCTTGGCGAGCGCCGCCCGGTAGCGGGCCGCCTGCTCGGTGCGAAAGATCGTCGTGGACGCCGTCATGAGACTCTCCCTTCGGACACGCTTCTCCCAGCGAGAGCAAGACCAGGATTAAAACATGATCTTGTTAGCCATGTTTGACGGATGTCGCAATCGGTCTCGAGAGCGACAGGACGCGCCGTTTCTCGCCACCATTCCCGCTACCGCATTCGAGGCATTCTAGACTATCGGCATGCTTGCAACGGTTCGGGTGAGTGGTCGTAAGATCGCCAGACATAACTTGACTCTTACAGTCCTGTTATCGGAGGTAGCCGCAAGGTCCAGACACCAAGCGACCGACCCAGCCGGAGTTCCGAACATGAATAGCCCCCGCCTCACCTGCCGAAACCGGCGGACCCCGATCGGCACCCTGCTGGTCACGGTGTCCTGCCTGACGCTCACGCCTTCTGGCGCATGGGCACAGGATGGGGCTGGAGAGGTCATCGATCTGTCCCAGTTCGAATCGGGCACGACGGACGAGGCCCCGGCGAGCGCGGGCGGCACGCCCTCCCCGACCGTCGCGGCTGGTCCTCGAACGACGCTCGCGGCCGCTGCAGAGCCTTCCGTCGTCGCCCCATCGGTTCCCGGTTCCGTCGCGCTCGATCAGGTGGTCGTCACCGCCTCGGGCTTCGAGCAGAATGTCGCCGATGCTCCGGCCTCGATCTCGGTCATTCCTCGCGAGCAGCTCGAAACCGGCCGGTTCCGCGACCTCACCGATGCGCTGCGCAGCGTCCAGGGTGTCGCCGTCACCGGCCCCGCGAACGAAGAGGACATCTATATCCGCGGCCTGCCGGGAGCCTACACCCTCATCCTCGTAGATGGGGTGCGCCAGAACACGCGGGAGGCTCGCCCGAACGGTGCATCCGGCTACGAGCAGGACTTCATTCCGCCCCTCGAGGCCATCGAGCGGATCGAGGTTCTGCGCGGTCCGGCCTCCACCCTCTACGGCTCCGAAGCCGTCGGCGGCGTCATCAACATCATCACCCGCAAGGTGCCCGAGCGGTTGACCGGGTCCGTGACCCTCGAAGGCACGGCGCAGGAACACGACCGTTACGGTCATTCCGGCCAGGCCCGGTTCTACGCCGGAACACCGCTCGTCTCCGACGTCCTCGGCCTCCAGGTCTATGGCCGCGGGTTCAAGCGCGAGGAGGACCGGTTCTACGAAGGCATCGGCGGGGAGGAGGAAGGCGACATCACCAGCCGCCTCGTCTGGACGCCGAACGATATCCATTCCGTTCTTCTGGAAGGCGGCGTCACCTCGGTCGAAACGGAAAGGACCGTCGGCCGGACCGTCGTCCCCGATCCGCGAAGCTCCGACCAGCGCCGCACATACGAGCGCGAGCACGGCAAGCTCGCCTATGAGGGCCAGTACGAATGGGGGTCGGCCACCGCTTCGGTCCAGCATGAGGTGGGACGCCGCAAGATCGAGAGCGCAGACCGCCTCGGCCGTTACATCGCCGATCTGCGCGAACCGGAGATCGCCAATACGACGGTCGACGCCAAAGTGGTCACGCCCTTCGAGTTCTTCGGCACCCAGACATTGTCGACCGGTGGCCAGTATATCGCCGCGGACCTCGAGGATCAGAATCCGGGCCGGCGAACAGGACAGACCGAACGCTTCTCGGTCGACCAGTTCTCGCTGTTTGCCGAGAACGAGTGGCAGATGACGGAGACCTTCGCGCTCACCGGCGGTCTGCGCTACAACCACCACGAGGTCTACGACGACAACTGGTCACCGCGCCTCTACGGCGTCTGGCAGCCACTCGACAACTGGACGTTCAAGGGCGGTGTGTCGACTGGCTACAAGGCCCCGGAGATCCGCCAGATCGCGGAGGGCTATGCCTATACGACCGGCGGTGGCGGCTGCTTCTACGGCCCGGCGAGCGCGCTTCCGTCTCGCAGCAGCCCATGCGGCGTGATCCTCGCCAACCAGGATCTCGACCCGGAAACCTCCGTGAACTACGAGGTCTCCGCCCTCTATGACAGCTATGCCGGAGTGCGCTTCGGGGCGACGGCGTTCTGGACCGAGTTCGAAGACAAGATCCAGTCCGATCGCGTCTTCGACGAGAACGGCAACTTCGCCCGGTGGGCCGAGGATCCGAACTACACCCTCTTCAGCTTCTACAATGTGGACGAGGCCCGGATTCGGGGTGTCGAACTGACGGCTGGATGGGACCCGATCGACAGCGTCAGCCTCCTCGCCAACTACACCTATACCGATTCCGAGCAGAAGACCGGCGACTATGCCGGCTTCGCGCTCGCCCGGACGCCCGAGCACCAAGCCAATATTCGGGCCGACTGGTTCACCCCCGTCGCCGGGCTCTCGGTCTACGCCGCCGGCTTCTATTACGGCGAAGAAACGAATGCCGGCTTGCGGATCGGATCGGCAGGTGAGCCCGTCTTCCGCGATGGCGACATCGTCGCCCGGAAGTATCCCGATTATTTTACCGCCGATCTGGGCACCACCTACGAGATCTCCCAGAACGTGACGGTGAACGCGGCCGTCTACAATCTCTTCGACAAGGAGATCGAGCCGGACAACTACGCCAAGGTCGTCGAAGGCCGCAGGTTCTGGGCGAGCATCAAGGCTTCGTTCTGACATCCGAAGCGTTGCGTGACTTACCGCGAGCCGGGGCTGCTTCCTCCAACGACGATGCCCCGGATCGTCCGCTCGCCTTACGAACCCACTCCCAAAATTCTTGACAATTATCATCAAGTTCCATCATGCGGTCCACAGCAAGTCGGCCGTCAGATTTCACAGGACCTGCCCATGCCAACGATCTTCCGCCGCCGCACTATTTTTAGTTCGGCACTCTCGCTCGCCCTCTCGGCGACGATCCTGTCCTGGACCGGAATTCTTCCGACTCTCGCCCAGGATGGCTCGACCATCACCGTCGCCACCGATCAGGGGGAGAAGAGCGTTCCCGCAAACCCGGAGACGATCGCCGTCTACGATCTCGCGGCCATCGACACGCTCGACGCCCTCGGCGTCGAGATCGACGGCGTTCCGACGGCGGTCTATCCGAACTATCTCGAAAAGTTCGCCGGCGCGGACTACGCCAAGGTGGGCACCCTGTTCGAGCCCGATTTCGAGGCCGTGAATGCCCTCCAGCCGGATCTCGTCGTCGTCGGCGGGCGTTCGCGCACCCAGAGCGAAGCCCTGTCGCAGATCGCACCGACCATCGACATGTCGGTCGACAACGAAGACTTCCTGCAGAACGCTTTCGACCGAGCCCACGCTCTCGGCAGCATCTTCGACAAGGCGGACGAGGCCGATGCGAAGATCGCCGCACTCAAATCGTCGATCGAAGACCTGAAGGCGAAAGCCGCAGGCGCCGGCAAAGGGCTGATTCTCCTCACGACAGGAAACCGGGTCAGCGCCTTCGGACCTGGGTCACGCTTCGGCGTCCTCCACTCCGGCTACGGTATCGAACCGGCCGATACGGGTCTCGACACCGGCAATCATGGCGAGGCCGTCTCCTTCGAGTATATCGCCAAGATCGATCCCGACTGGATCTTCGTCATCGACCGGGACGCAGCCATCGGGCGCGGCTCGGCCGCTTCTCTTCTCGACAACGAACTCGTGCACGGCACCAAAGCATGGCGCAACGACCGGGTCGTCTATCTCGACCCCGCGCTCTGGTATCTCGCCGCCTCGGGTCTCCAGTCCATGCAGGCGAGCGTCGATCAGATCAGCGAAGCGCTGTCGAAGAACGGCTCTTAAGTCGGGCTCGTTCGGGAGGTTCTCGTGGAGAGAGCGCCGCCCGGTCATCAGAAGGGATCGCCTCAGTTTCATGACGAATCGCTCGATCCTGGCGACGGCAAGTCTTGCCGTCGCCGCCTTGTCCATCGCAAGCCTGATGATCGGAGCCGGCGATCTTTCGCCGGTCTCGCTCGCAACGGGTGGGTTAACCGCAGAGGACCTCCGCCTTCTCTTCGTCAGCCGCTTCCCGCGCACCTTCGCCACACTCCTTGCGGGAGCCGGCCTCGCCGTTGCCGGCCTCATCATGCAGATGCTGAGCTCGAACCGCTTTGTCGAACCCTCGACGATCGGCGTCAGCGAGTCCGCCGCCCTCGGAATGCTGACCGTCACGCTTCTGGCCCCCGGTCTTCCGATCTTCGCGAAGATGCTCGTCGCAGCCCTGTTCGGCCTCGCGGGCGCCGCCCTCTTCATGGCGATCATCCATCGGTTGCGACTGAGGTCCGGCCTTCTCGTGCCACTGATCGGCCTCATCCTGTCCGGCATCATCGGCGCCTTCGTCAACTTCCTCGCCTATCGCTTCGATCTGATGCAGTCCCTTGGCTCCTGGCTGACGGGCGACTTCTCGATGGTGCTCGCCGGACGCTACGAACTTCTCTGGCTCGCCCTCGGGCTCACCGCACTCGCGATCCTCGCCGCCGACCGCTTCACGCTTGCAGGCCTCGGGCGCGACGTGGCGGTGGGGCTCGGCGTGCCCTATGGCGTCACCGTCGCGATCGGCCTCGTCATCGTGTCCCTCGTCTCCGCGGTCACCATCGTCTCGGTCGGCGTCATTCCATTCGTCGGCCTTGTCGTCCCGAACATCGTCTCCATGCTGGCCGGCGACAACGGCAGGCAGACCATCCCCTATGTGTTGCTGGGCGGTGCCGCCCTCGTGCTTGCCTGCGACATTCTCGGACGCGTCATCCGCATGCCCTACGAGATCCCCGTGGGGACGACCATGGGCGTTCTCGGCGCCGTCGTCTTCCTGACGCTCCTCTTCCGCCGCAGGCCCGCCCATGGATGACGCCCTCCGGCTCGATGAGCGGCGTGCAGCGGCACGGCCCATCGCCCCGCCGTCCAAACCGCGCCGCAGTGCGATCCGAGAAAACGGCGTAATCCTCGCAGGTCTCGGCGCGCTGGCTCTCGTCTCCTGCGTCCTCTTCATGACGATCGATGCGCGCGGCGCCTGGGGCTTCGTCCTCCCGTTCCGGGGCGCCAAGCTTGCCGCGATGCTTCTCGTCGGCCATGCGATCGCGGTCTCGACCATCCTGTTTCAGACGATCTCCGCCAACCGCATTCTCACACCCTCGATCATGGGGTTCGACGCCTTCTACGGCCTGATTCAGACGGTTCTCGTCTTCTTCGCTGGCGCGGCATTCGCCGCGGCACTCGACCCGAAGCTTCTTTTCACCGTGGAGACGATCACCCTCATCGGCTTTGCGAGCCTTCTCTACGGAACGCTCCTGTCGACCGGTGCTCGGGACATCCATCGCCTTCTCCTTTCCGGCGTGATCCTTGGCGTTCTCTTTCGCAGCGTCTCCGGCCTCATGCAGCGACTGATCGATCCGACTGAGTTCGTCGTCGTTCAGGACCGGTTGTTCGCGAGCTTCAATTCCGTCGACACCACCCTTCTCGGGATCTCGGCGATCGTCATCGCCGTCGTGACGCTCGCCGTCATCCGGATGCTTCCCGTCCTCGACGTTCTCGCCCTCGGTCGCGAGCCGGCGATCTCTCTCGGCATCGAGCATCGGCGCATGGTGCTGATCGTCCTCGGGATCGTCGCCTCCTTCGTCGCGGTCTCCACGGCCCTCGTCGGCCCCGTCGCCTTCTTCGGACTGCTCGTGGCGAGCCTCGCCCGGGTTCTCGTCGGCTCGCGCGAACATGCCGCGACGATCCTCGCGGCAAGCCTCCTCGCCGCGATCGCCCTCGTTGCCGGCCAGACGATCCTCGAACGGGTCCTCGGCTTCGACGCCGTCCTCGGCATGGTCGTCGAGTTCATTGGCGGCATCGTCTTCCTCGTCCTCCTTCTGAAGCGCGGAACCGCATGATCGAAACCAACGCTCTTTCCAAACGATATGGCGACACGGTCGTGGTCGACGGCGTGACCCTTTCGCTACCGGCCGCCGAGGTCACGGCGATCATCGGCCCGAACGGGGCGGGCAAGTCGACATTCCTCTCGATGATCGCGCGTCTTCTGTCGATCGATACCGGAACCGCCCATGTCTGCGGAATGGACGTCGCCAAGGCACCGAGCGATGCGCTGGCCCTCAAGCTCGCGGTTCTGCGCCAGGACAATCAGATCGTCGCGCGCCTGACCGTGCGCGATCTCGTCGGCTTCGGCCGCTTTCCCCATTCGCGCGGGCGGCTGACGGGAGAAGATCGCGCGATGGTGGAAGAGGCGATCGGCTTCCTCGGGCTTCAGGATTTCGCCGAGCGCTATCTCGACGAGCTCTCGGGCGGCCAGCGCCAGCGCGCCTTCGTCGCCATGGTGCTTGCTCAGGACACCCAGACCATCCTTCTCGACGAGCCGCTGAACAATCTCGACATCCGCCATGCGGTCGCGATGATGCGCCTCGTTCGCCGCGCCGCCGACGAACTCGGCAAGACGATCGTCGTCGTCCTCCACGACATCAACTTCGCCGCCGCCTATGCCGACCGCATCGTCGCGATGAAAAATGGACGCGTCGCCGTCGAAGGTCGCGTCGAGGACGTCGTGACGGAGACGATCATCGGAGAGATCTTCGGGATCGAAGCGAGCATCCGGCAGGTCGACGATCAGATCGTCTGCCTGTTCCGGCGCTGACGCCACGGGCATCCCAGCCCGCAGCCTCCGCAAGACGAGCCGTTTCGACGGCAAAGATCTGAGAATTCGGTGGCGAGCAGTCAGATGGAAATCCTGCCACTCGTTTCGGCCTCGTCGCAGACGGCTCGTCCCTCAAGCGAACAGCGCGTGACAGGCTCGTGAACTCTCGCAGGCGACGGCACTCGACCTCTCAACGCCGACGTCATCGGGAGTGCAGCAAGACGCCGTTCCCCAGGTTGACCGGCTGCTTCGTCAAGCGCTAAAGCCTGCCTCATGACCATTCGGTCGCAATTCGGTGACACCGGCTGTTTTCACGCCGCGCATCAACCGGAAGAGCGAACCAAATCAAGGCACGGATGGGTGTCCGAGTGGTTTAAGGAACCGGTCTTGAAAACCGGCGTGCGGGAGACCGTACCGTGGGTTCGAATCCCACCCCATCCGCCACTATTGCCTCTGTCGCAGTCTGCGACTGATCGAGATGTGCGCTGGCAAGCGGACGGTTCGAATAGCAGGTCCGCTTCACCGGCCGTTCATCGTTATACAGTCCCGCTATCGACGTTGCCGCCTGCACGACGGTTCCACTCATCGCTTCGCTGACAGATCGGAGATCGGCAAGATCGCCGGGTTGAGATTCGACGTGCTTTTTATATCGTCGTTCGGAGAGTGACCCCGGTCACCACTCCTCATCACAGCCGGACGCGAAATAATATCGTCAGGTCGACGAGTACGGCGCACCCGAAGCCGGGCTGGCGGACCGCACGTGTCATCGACGCAGATGTCTGGAACGCCCTTATGCCGGAGCGCCGCCTTTCCGACGGACACGAAAAAGGGGCCGCTCGGGCCCCTTTCCTCATCTGCTATCGAACGCGAACGGCCGTGATCAGGCTGCTTCGTTCTCTGCCTTCTCCTCGGCTTCGAGGCGGGCGCGGTCGGGGGCGCCACGGGCTTCGGGATCGCGGTCGACCAGTTCGATCACGGCCATCGGCGCGTTGTCGCCGTAGCGGAAGCCGGCCTTCAGAACGCGGGTATAGCCGCCCTGGCGCTCGGCATAGCGGCTGGACAGGGCGTCGAACAGCTTGGCGACCGCCGATTCGTCGCGAAGCTTGGCGAAGGCCTGCCGGCGTGCATGCAGGTCGCCGCGCTTGCCGAGCGTGATGAGCTTCTCGACGATCGGACGCAGTTCCTTGGCCTTCGGCAGGGTGGTGACGATCTGCTCGTGGGTGATGAGCGCCGTCGCCATGTTCTTGAACATCGCCTTGCGATGGCTGGCGGTCCGATTGAGTTTGCGGCCGTGATTGCCGTGACGCATGGTTTGGGTTTCCTTGAATCAAGAGTCAGCTCGAGACCCATGTCTCGGCTGAAGGTCGGGATCTTTGCGTCCACGCCGCGAGCGACGTGTCGCCGTTCCTTTGAATCATTCTCTCTGCATGACACCGGCGGAGACCGCCGGCGCCCTTCTCGCTCGAGGTCCGAAGACCTCCGCACCGAGTATGATGCTCAGTACTGATCTTCGTAGCGCTTGGCCAGATCGTCGATGTTCTCGGGCGGCCAGGCCTGCACTTCCATTCCGAGATGGAGGCCCATGGACGCCAGAACTTCCTTGATCTCGTTCAGCGACTTGCGGCCGAAATTCGGCGTGCGAAGCATCTCCGCCTCGGTCTTCTGGATGAGATCGCCGATATAGACGATGTTGTCGTTCTTCAGGCAATTCGCCGAGCGGACCGAGAGCTCGAGCTCGTCGACCTTCTTGAGAAGCGCCGGGTTGAAGGAGAGCTCCTGCATCGGCTCTTCGGCCGTCGCACCACCGGAGACACCGACGCCGATCGCCATGCCGCGCTGGTCGCGCTGCGGCTCCTCGAAGTTGACGAACACCGAAAGCTGGTCCTGAATGATGCGCGCCGCATAGGCGACGGCATCCTCACCGGAGATCGAACCATCGGTCTCGATCTGCATGGTGAGCTTGTCCTTGTTGAGATCCTGCCCCTCGCGGGTGTTCTCGACCTTGTAGGACACTTTCTTCACCGGCGAGAACAGCGCGTCGATCGGGATCAGTCCGATCGGGGCGTCTTCGGCCCGGTTCTGGTCGGCCGGGATGTAGCCCTTGCCGGTGTTGACCGTGAATTCCATGCGGATCTCGGCGCCCTCGTCGAGGGTGCAGATCTCGTGATCCGGGTTCAGGATCTCGATGTCGCCGACGGTCTGAATGTCGCCGGCGCGAACGACGCCCGGTCCCTGCTTGCGAACCACCATCCGCTTCGGGCCTTCGCCCTGCATGCCGATGTTGATTTCCTTGATGTTGAGGACGATGTCCGTCACATCCTCGCGAACACCCGGGATCGAGGAGAATTCGTGGAGAACGCCATCGATCTGGACGGCGGTGACCGCGGCGCCCTGAAGCGACGACAGGAGGACTCGGCGCAGGGCGTTGCCCAGCGTCAGCCCGAAGCCGCGCTCCAGCGGTTCGGCGGTCAGCGAGGCCTTGGTGCGCCCGCTGCCCTTGAACACGACCTGGTTCGGCTTGGAGAGGTCTTGCCAGTTGCTAGCAATCATGTGGATGCCTTTCAGTTTCCTCGCCACCATCCATTCGTGGCGATGGGTTCTGACACGTCGAAGCGCCGCGACCCGGTGGGGCTACGGCGCGACGACGAAACAGCGGGACCCGCACCATTCGCGCGGGCCGAACAGGCTATTAGACGCGGCGCTTCTTGCGCGGCCGAACACCGTTGTGCGGGATCGGGGTCACGTCGCGGATCGAGGTGATCGTGAAGCCGGCAGCCTGGAGGGCGCGAAGGGCGGACTCACGTCCGGAACCGGGTCCGCAGACCTCGACTTCCAGCGTGCGCATGCCGTGCTCCTGCGCCTTTTTGGCGCAATCTTCGGCTGCGATCTGCGCGGCGAACGGGGTCGACTTGCGCGAACCCTTGAAACCCTGTGCGCCGGCGGAGGACCAGGAAATCGTGTTTCCCTGAGCATCCGTGATCGTGATCAGCGTGTTGTTGAAGGTCGAATTGACGTGGGCGACGCCTGCGGAAATGTTCTTCCGCTCGCGGCGGCGAACGCGTTGTTCTTTGGCCATTTTCTAACTTTCTAGGATCTCAGCACCGCCGTGATACCAGCGGCTCCACCAGATACGGGTGATGGGCGAGGCTAAGCGCCCTGCCCCACGGCCCCGATCGAGACACCGGGCCTTGCGCCCGGCGCCGTTACTTCTTCTTGCCGGCGATCGCCTTGGCCGGACCCTTGCGGGTGCGGGCATTGGTGTGCGTGCGCTGACCGCGGACCGGCAGCGAGCGGCGATGACGCAGGCCGCGATAGCAGCCGAGGTCCATCAGGCGCTTGATGTTCATCGAGGTTTCACGACGAAGGTCACCCTCGACCTGGAAGTCGCGATCGATGATCTCGCGGATCTGGAGAACTTCGGCATCCGTCAGGTCGTTGACGCGGCGATCCTCGGTGAGGTTCGCGCGCTGCATGATCTGCTTGGCGAGGGCCGGGCCGATGCCATGGATGTACTGAAGCGCGATGACCGCGCGTTTGCTCGTCGGGATATTGACGCCAGCGATACGTGCCACGTCCTTACTCCTAAAATTCTGGGTTTGCGGCCGGTCCATCGAACATGATGGCTACGACCAAAAGCGACCGATGCGGCTCGACCCGATTGAGCAGAGCCTCCATCGATCGCAACGGATTCGCGGATGGCCCACGCTATAGAAAACACCGCTTGACAAGTCAAGCGAAGACGAAACCGTGCCACCCGCAGTGCCTCGTCTCGCAGGTCTTTTCAGCCCTTGATGGCTGCCTCGATCGACCGGGTCACCGTGTCGATCTCCTTCATGCCGTCGACGCGCGCGAGGCTCCCCTTGGCATGGTAATATCCGATCAGCGGAGATGTGTCCTTGTAATAGGCACGCAGCCGCTTGCGGACCGTCTGCTCGTTGTCGTCCTCCCGGCGAACGAACTCCGTCGACCCGCAGACGTCACAGACGCCCTCCTTCTGGGGCGGCATGTCCGTCTCGTGGTAGAGCGCACCGCAGCTTTTGCAGGTGAAGCGACCCGTGATGCGATGAACGAGCGCGTCGTCGTCGACCTGCATCTCGACGACCCGGTCAAGGTTCAGTCCCTTCCCCTCGAGGATCTCCGCGAGGGCATCAGCCTGCTTCAGCGTCCGCGGAAAACCATCGAGAATGAAGCCGTTCGCGCAATCGGGCTCCTCGATCCGATCGGAGACGATCTGGTTCACCACTTCGTCCGGAACGAGCTCGCCGGCATCCATGATGGATTTCGCCCGCTTGCCGACATCCGTCTGGTTCGCAACGGCCGACCGGAGCATGTCCCCGGTCGAGAGCTGCGGCACACCATGCTGTTCGACGAGACGCTTGGCCTGGGTTCCCTTGCCCGCACCCGGCGGCCCTAACAGTATCAGTCTCATCGGCCTCGTTTTCCCCCTCTGAGTTTGGACTTCTTGATCAGGCCCTCATACTGATGGGCCAGAAGGTGTCCTTGAACCTGCGCGACCGTGTCCATCGTGACACTGACGACGATCAGCAGCGACGTACCGCCGAGATAGAACGGAACACCGGCCGCCGATATGAGAAATTCGGGCAATAGACAGACGAGGACGAGATAGATCGCGCCGACCACCGTGATACGGGTCAGGACGTAATCGATATGGTCCGCCGTCCGCTCGCCCGGACGGATGCCCGGAATGAAACCGCCATGCTTCTTCAGGTTGTCGGCCGTGTCCTTCGGGCTGAACACGACGGCCGTGTAAAAGAAGGCAAAGAAGGCGATCAGCCCCGCATAGAAGATCATGTAGAGCGGCTGGCCGTGACCGAGGGATGCGACGATCGACGTCGCCCAGTCAGGCAGTTCGTCGGTCTGCGCGAAATTGGCGATCGTCACCGGCAGCAGCAGAAGCGAGGACGCAAAGATCGGCGGAATGACACCGGCGGTATTGAGCTTCAGCGGCAGGTGGGAGGTATCTCCCTGGAACATGCGATTGCCGACCTGGCGCTTCGGGTACTGGATCAGCAGGCGGCGCTGGGCGCGCTCGAAGAACACGATCATCGCGACCGTACCGATCGCCAGCGCGATGACGATGATGATCACGGCCGTCGAGAGCGAGCCGGTGCGGCCGAGTTCGAGCAGGTTCGCGAGTGCCGAAGGCAGGTGTGCCACGATACCGGCGAAGATGATGAGCGAGATGCCGTTGCCGATGCCGCGCGAGGTGATCTGCTCACCGAGCCACATCAGGAACATCGTGCCGCCGACGAGCGTGATCACGGCCGAGACCGTAAAGAACCAGCCCGGATCGACGACGATTCCAGTCTGGGTCTGGAGGCCCGCGGCGATCCCGTAGGCCTGCACCATGGCAAGGAGAACCGTGCCGTAGCGGGTATACTGATTGATGACCTTCCGGCCTTGCTCGCCTTCCTTCTTCAGGGCTTCGAGCGACGGGACGACGGACGTCATCAGCTGAATAATGATCGAGGCCGAGATATAGGGCATGATCCCGAGCGCAAAGATCGCCATGCGCCCGACGGCACCGCCGGAGAACATGTTGAAGAGGCCGAGGATACCGCTCGACTGCTGCTGGAACGCCTGCGACAGCGCGTCAGGATCGATGCCGGGCATCGGGATATATGTCCCGAGCCGGTAGACGATCAGTGCGCCGAGGGTGAACCAGATACGCTTCTTGAGATCCTCGGCCTTCGAAAAGGCGGAGAAATTCAGATTGGCGGCAAGTTGTTCCGCTGCCGATGCCATATGGGCGTTCTCCAAGAATTCCTGCCCGGAACCGTACGGATACGGGCGCGCTCGCGCCGTCGCGAGTCAGATGCCGCGCCAGGTTCGTCGACACATAAGCCGGTGACGAATGGGACGCAAGCAAGGCTGCCTGGACGCGACCTACGATCAAAAAAGCCCGTCCCGACCGAGGGACCGGACGGAACGGGCTGGAAAGGCTCAGACCGATCGGGCGGACCGGAAACGGCCCGCCGAAAATCGACGATATCAGGCGGTCTTGATCGACCCGCCTGCCTTTTCGATCTTCTCCACGGCCGACTTCGAGGCGCCGGCGACGTTGAGCGTGACCTTCGACGTCACTTCGCCGTCACCCAGCACGCGAACGCCGTCCTTGGCGCGGCGTACGATGCCGGCGGCGATCAGCGCCGCAACGTCGATCTCGCTGGAAGCATCGAGACGCCCAGCATCGATCGCCTGCTGCAGGCGGCCGACCGAAATCGTGGTGAAGTTCTTCGCGAAGATATTCGTGAAGCCGCGCTTCGGAAGACGACGATAAAGCGGCATCTGTCCGCCCTCGTAGCCGTTGATCGCGACACCCGAACGGGACTTCTGACCCTTGACGCCGCGACCGCCGGTCTTGCCGGAGCCGGACCCGATGCCACGACCGACACGCTTGCGGGCGTGGGTCGCGCCTTCGTTGTCGGACAGTTCGTTGAGTTTCATAGTATCTCTCCAGCGGTCCCCGGCGCGTCCGCAAATCGAGCGACGCAGGGCCTGGACACCGCGCTGAAATGAGCGGGGCGGACGAGGAAACCCCGTCCGCCAGCGAAATCAAGCCTTCTCGACCACCTGAACCAGGTGGGCGACCTTGGCGATCATGCCGCGAACCGCAGGCGTGTCCTCGAGCGTCCGCTGCCGATGCAGCTTGTTGAGCCCGAGACCCACGAGGGTCTGCCGCTGATCCTTGGCGCGACGGATGGGGCTACCCGTCTGAACGACCGTCACAGTCTTGTCAGCCATCGAAGTGTTCTCCTCTGATCGGATAACCGCTTACGCCTCAAGCGGCGTCAGCGGCTTCCTCCGACGCTTCAGCCTGGTTGTGATGGCCGGTGGCAGCCTGGCGGCGCGCCTGCAGCTCGGAATATTTAATTCCGCGCTTGGCAGCGACGTCCTTGGGGTGCGTGGCGGCCTTCAGGCCCTCGAAGGTCGCGCGGACCATGTTGTAGGGGTTCGACGAACCGAGCGACTTCGCAACGACGTCGTGCATGCCGACCGCTTCGAAGACGGCGCGCATCGGACCACCGGCGATGATGCCGGTTCCGGCCTCGGCCGTCCGCATCAGAACCTTGCCGGCGCCGTGACGGCCGTGCACGTCGTGATGCAGCGTGCGGCCGTCGCGCAGCGGAACGAAGATGAGATCGCGCTTGGCGGCTTCCGTCGCCTTGCGGATGGCTTCGGGAACTTCCCGAGCCTTGCCGTGGCCAAAGCCGACGCGGCCCTTGAGGTCGCCGACGACGACGAGAGCGGCGAAGCCGAACCGGCGTCCACCCTTCACCACCTTGGCGACGCGATTGATGTGAACGAGCTTGTCGACGAAACCATCATCCTGTTCGTCTCTGCGATCGTTGCGAGGCGCCATATCCTAGTCCTTGTTTTTTTCCGGAGGCGTCATTGCGAAAAGAACGGGCGCCGATCGGGCCGCCCGTTCCGTCAGTCTTGCAGTTTCCCGATACACGAAGGTACCGGTTAACGGAAGATCAGAAGTTGAGGCCGCCTTCGCGGGCGCCCTCTGCGACCGCCTTGACGCGGCCGTGATAGATGAAGGAGCCGCGGTCGAAGACGACGTCGGAGACGCCGGCTTCCTTCGCCCGCTCGGCGACCAGCTTGCCAACGGCGGCAGCGGCCTCCACATCGGCACCGGTCTTCAGATCACCCTTGAGCTTGGCATCGAGCGAAGAGGCCGAAGCCAGCGTCCGTCCGACGCTGTCGTCGATGATCTGCGCATAGATGTGCTTGGAAGAGCGATGAACCGAGAGACGCGGACGACCGTTCGCGACCTTCTTGACGGCGCGACGGATGCGCTCGGCCCGGCGACGCATTGTATCTTTCGTGCTAGCCATGACCTTACTTCTTCTTGCCTTCCTTGCGGACGATCTTCTCGCCGGCATACTTCACGCCCTTGCCCTTGTAGGGCTCCGGCGGTCTGTATTCGCGGATCTCGGAAGCGACCTGTCCGACGCGCTGCTTGTCGATGCCGGTGACGATGATCTCGGTCGGCTTCGGAACGGTGATGTCGATACCGGACGGCGTCTGGTAGACGACTTCATGCGAGAAACCGAGCGAGAGCTGCAGGTTGTTGCCCTGCTTCGCCGCGCGGTAACCGACGCCCGAGATCTCGAGCTTCTTCTCGAAGCCCGCGACGACACCGGTCATGATGTTCTGGATCATCGTGCGGCTCATGCCCCACTTCGACCGTGCTTCCTTGGACTGATCGCGCGGATCCACCTTGATCGCGCCATCTTCCATCTTGACGAGAACCTCGTCGTTCACGACGAACGACAGTTCGCCCTTCGGTCCCTTCGCCTTGACCGTCTGCCCCTCGACCGAGGCAGTCACGCCATTGGGCACAGCGACCGGCTTCTTACCAATACGAGACATATTCGAAACCCTGTCCGTTTGCTCTGTGACGTCTCTAGCCGGTGATCCTTAGAGGACCTGGCAGAGAACCTCACCGCCCACGTTCTGCTCGCGCGCGGCATGATCGGCCATCACGCCCTTGGGCGTCGAGAGCACGGTGACACCGAGGCCGTTCGCAACCTGCGGAATGGTCTTGGCCGAAACGTAGACGCGACGGCCAGGCTTGGAGACGCGGGCGATCTCGCGGATGACCGGCGCGCCCTCGTAATACTTTAGTTCGATATCGAACTCGGTCTTGCCGGTGCCGTGCTCGGTCACCGTGTAGCCGCGGATGTAACCCTCTTCCTTGAGGACATCCAGAACGCGGCCACGCAGCTTGGAAGCCGGCGTGGAAACGCTCGTCTTGTTGCGCATGAGCGCATTGCGGATGCGGGTCAGCATATCGCCAAGCGGATCGGACAACTGCATGAGAGGCTCTCCTTACCAGCTTGACTTGACGAGGCCGGGGATCTGGCCGTTGTTGCCGAGTTCACGAAGCGCGATACGGCTCATCTTGAGCTTGCGGTAGTAGGCCCGCGGACGGCCGGAGACCTCGCAACGGTTGCGGATGCGAACCTTCGACGAGTTGCGCGGCAGGTCGGCGAGTTCCAGCTGTGCCTTGAACCGCTCTTCCATCGGCGCATCGGCGTTCTTCGTGATCGCCTTCAGAGCAGCGCGCTTGGCCGCGTACTTCGCGACCATTTCCTGGCGATGCTTGTTCTGCTCGATCATGCCTTTTTTGGCCATGATATGATCCTTTCTCGAATGCCGTTACTGGCGGAAGGGGAAGTTGAACGCGGTCAGAAGAGCGCGTGCTTCCTCGTCGGTGGTCGCCGTCGTGCAAACGATGATGTCCATTCCCCACATCTGATCGACCTTGTCGTAGTTGATCTCGGGGAAAACGATGTGTTCCTTGATGCCCATGGCGAAGTTGCCATTGCCATCGAAGCTTTTCGGGTTGAGACCGCGGAAGTCACGAACGCGCGGCAGAGCGATCTGCACGAGACGATCGATGAATTCGTACATGCGGTCCTTGCGGAGCGTGACCTTCGTGCCGATCGGCATGCCTTCACGCACCTTGAAGCCGGCGATCGACTTCGTGGCCCGGGTGATAACAGGTTTCTGGCCCGCGATCAAAGCGAGCGATTCCGCAGCGTTCGAAGGCTTCTTGGAGTCACCGGTCGCTTCGCCGACGCCCATATTGATCACGACCTTCTCGATCCGGGGAACCTGCATGGGGTTCTTGTAGGAAAACTGCTCCTGCAGCTTGCCACGGATCTCGTCGCGGTAGACGCCCTTCAGGCGCGGCTCATAGGAGGACGCGGCTTCAGCCATTGATCTCTTCTCCCGAACGCTTGGCGAAGCGGACCTTCTTGCCATCGTCCTTGACCTTGATCCCGACGCGAGTCGCCTTGCCGTCCTTCGGATCGGCGAGAGCGAGGTTCGACAGATGGATCGGCGCTTCCTTGTTGATGATGCCGGCTTCGGTGTTCTGCGTCTGGCGCTGGTGACGCTTCACCATGTTCACGCCGCGCACGAGCGCCTTTTCATCCTTCGGCATCATCTGCACGATTTCGCCCGACCGGCCCTTGTCCTTGCCGGCGAGCACGACGACGGTGTCGCCCTTACGGAGTCTGTTCATCGTCCGCTCCCCTTAAAGAACTTCAGGTGCCAAGGACACGATACGCATATGGTTCTTGGCGCGCAGTTCGCGAGGAACCGGGCCAAAGATGCGCGTGCCGATGGGCTCTTTGTTGTTGTTGATCAGGACGGCGGCGTTCGTGTCGAAACGAATCACCGTTCCGTCGGCGCGACGGATGTCCTTGGCCGTGCGTACCACGACCGCCTTTGCCACATCGCCCTTCTTGACGCGTCCACGCGGAATGGCTTCCTTGATGGAGACGACGATGATGTCGCCCACGGAAGCATACTTGCGCTTGGAACCGCCCAGAACTTTGATGCACATAACGCGGCGGGCGCCCGAATTATCGGCCACGTCCAAGTTTGTTTGCATCTGAATCATGTCAGCTCGCCTTATAAGCTACTGCCGGGAACGCCGTGATCGGCGCCACTCCCGGAACATTACTCAACCCGCGACAGCGGTATCCTCGGTGACCACGATCCAGTTCTTGTCGCGCGAGAGCGGACGAGTTTCCTGGATCGAAACGCGGTCGCCGACCTTGAACTGGTTGTTCTCGTCGTGCGCCTTGTAGCGCTTGGTCCGACGCACGGTCTTCTTGAAGAGAGCGTGGGTGAAGCGGCGCTCCACCAGGACGACGATCGTCTTGTCGTTCTTATCGGAAACGACGGTTCCCTGTAGAATTCGTTTCGGCATAGTGGTCCTCAGGCCTGAGCCCCAGCCGCCTTCTGGGCGGAGATGGTCTTGATCCGCGCGATGTCGCGACGGATCTGACGCACGCGGGCGGTGTTTTCGAGCTGACCCGTGGCACGCTGGAAACGCAGGTTGAACTGCTCTTTCTTCAGCTTTACGAGCTCGTCGGTGAGTTCGTCCTGGGTCATCGATCTGACGTCGGAAGCTTTCACGTCAAACTCTCCTTACTCGGCGATACGCTGGATGAAGCGCGTGCGGACGGGAAGCTTCGCAGCTCCCAGGCGCAGCGCCTCACGGGCAATGAGCTCGTCGACGCCGTCGATTTCGAACATGATACGGCCGGGATGAACCCGGGCCGCCCAGTAATCGACGGAACCTTTGCCCTTACCCATACGGACTTCGGTCGGCTTGGACGTCACGGGCAGATCCGGGAAGATCCGGATCCACACGCGGCCCTGGCGCTTCATGTGACGGGTGATCGCGCGGCGGGCCGCCTCGATCTGGCGTGCGGTGACACGCTCCGGATCCACCGCCTTGAGGCCGAACGCACCGAAATTCAGTGCGGTCCCGCCCTTGGCGTTTCCATGGATGCGGCCCTTGAACGCCTTCCGGTATTTCGTGCGCTTTGGCTGCAGCATCTTCTAATCTCCGAATGCTAGTCGCTTAGGC
Organism: Fulvimarina endophytica; assembly: GCF_003403015.1. GTDB lineage: Bacteria > Pseudomonadota > Alphaproteobacteria > Rhizobiales > Rhizobiaceae > Fulvimarina > Fulvimarina endophytica. The sequence goes on along the minus strand of NZ_QURL01000001.1, from coordinate 294,902 downwards.
GTGTTCGCGACGACGGTTGCCACCGCCCTGCGATTCGCCTTCGACCTGACGACGCTCAGACGCCATCGGATCGTGCTCGAGGATCTCGCCCTTGAAGATCCAGACCTTGACGCCGCAGATGCCGTAGGCCGTCTCGGCCTCGGCGGTTCCATAGTCGACGTCGGCGCGAAGGGTATGCAGGGGAACGCGTCCCTCGCGGTACCATTCGGTCCGGGCGATCTCGGCGCCGCCGAGACGACCGCCGCAATTGATGCGGATGCCTTCAGCGCCAAGACGCATGGCCGACTGAACGGCCCGCTTCATGGCGCGGCGGAACGCAACGCGGCGCTCCAGCTGCTGGGCGATCGACTGAGCGACCAGCGTGGCATCGGTCTCGGGCTTGCGCACCTCGACGATGTTGATGTGCGTCTCGGCGTTCGTCATCGAGGACAGCTTCTTGCGAAGCTTCTCGATGTCGGCGCCCTTCTTGCCGATCACGATACCCGGGCGGGCCGAGTGGATCGAGATGCGGCACTTCTTGTGCGGACGCTCGATGACGATCTTCGAGACCGCAGCCTGCTTGAGCTCTTCAAGCAGGAACTTGCGGATCTTCAGATCCTCATGCAGCAGCGACCCATATTCACGGCCAGCCGCGAACCAGCGGCTGTCCCAGGTACGGTTGATCCCGAGCCGGAAGCCGGTCGGGTTGATTTTCTGACCCATTACGCGGCCTCCTCGAGTTCTTCAACCTCACGGACGACGATCGTCAGATGGGAGAACGGCTTTTCAACCCGGCTGGCGCGACCGCGGCCACGGGCATGAAAGCGCTTCATCGTGATCGATTTGCCGACATAGGCCTCGGCGACGATCAGCGAATCGACATCGAGGTCGTGGTTGTTTTCGGCGTTCGCGATCGCACTTTCAAGGGTCTTCTTGACCGTATCGGAAATGCGCTTGCGCGAGAATTCGAGATCCGCGAGGGCCCGGTTCACCTTCTTGCCGCGGATCAGCGCCGCGACGAGGTTGAGCTTCTGGGGACTGACGCGGATCGAGCGGGCAACGGCTCTCGCCTCGTTGTCCTTGAGCTGACGCTCAGCTTTCGCCTTGCCCATGATTTACTTCCTCTTCGCCTTCTTGTCGGCGCCGTGGCCGTAATAGGTCCGCGTCGGGGAGAACTCGCCGAACTTGTGGCCGACCATGTCCTCGTTCACCGAAACCGGGATGTGCTTGTTACCGTTGTAGACGCCGAACGTAAGTCCGACGAACTGCGGCAGAATCGTGGAGCGACGGCTCCAGATCTTGATGACGTCGTTGCGGCCGCTCTCGCGAGATTTCTCGGCCTTCTTCAGGAGGTAGCCGTCGACGAACGGGCCTTTCCAGACGGAACGTGTCATATGTAAATTCCCTTACTTCTTCCGCTGGTGGCGCGAACGCATGATGAACTTGTCGGTCGCCTTGTTCGAACGCGTCCGCTTGCCCTTCGTCGGCTTGCCCCAGGGCGAAACCGGGTGACGACCACCGGAGGTCCGGCCTTCACCACCACCATGCGGGTGATCAACCGGATTCATGACGACGCCGCGAACATGCGGGCGCTTGCCAAGCCAGCGCTTGCGACCGGCCTTGCCGAGGCTGATATTGGAGTGGTCCGGATTGGAGACCGCACCGACCGTCGCAAAGCAGGACGAGGGAACGAGGCGCTGCTCGCCCGAATTGAGGCGAAGGATCGCCATGGACGGGTCACGACCGACGAGCTGGGCATAGGCGCCAGCCGAACGGGCGATCTGACCGCCCTTCTCCGGCTTCATCTCGACATTGTGGACGATCGTGCCGACCGGCATCGCCGAGAGCGGCATCGCATTGCCCGGCTTCACGTCGATGCCCGACTTGCCCGAAACGACCTGATCGCCAGCCGCCAGACGCTGCGGCGCCAGGATGTAGGAAACCTCGCCGTCCTCATAGCGGATGAGCGCGATGAAGGCCGTGCGGTTCGGATCGTATTCGAGGCGCTCGACCGTTGCGGTCATGTCGAGCTTGCGGCGCTTGAAATCGATCTTGCGGTAGGTCCGCTTGTGACCGCCGCCCTGATAGCGGGCGGTGATCCGACCGGTGTTGTTGCGGCCGCCCTTGGAGGTCAGGCCTTCGGTCAGATGCTTGACCGGCTTGCCCTTCCAAAGACCAGAGCGATCCACGATGACCAGCTGGCGCTGGCCCGGCGTGTTCGGTTTGAAATTCTTCAGTGCCATAATGTGCTTCCTCCGGTCTTACCGTCTCAAAGACCGGTCGAGACGTCGATGGACTGACCTTCGGCCAGGGTCACGACGGCTTTCTTCTGATCGCTCTGTCGTCCGACGCGGCCCTTGAAGCGCTTCACTTTGCCCTTGCGGATCATCGTGTTCACGGCTTCGACCTTCACCTCGAACAGAGCCTCGACGGCCGCCTTGATCTGCGGCTTGGTCGCGGTCTTCGGGACGTTGAAGACGACCTGGTTGTTTTCCGACAGGAGCGTCGACTTCTCGGTGATCACCGGCGAGGTGATGACGTCGTAGTGGCGGACATCGCTCATTTGAAACGCTCCTCGAGAGCTTCGACGGCGGACTTCGAAAGAACGAGCGTCTGGCGACGAAGGATGTCGTAAACATTGATGCCCTGGACCGGCAGGACGTCGATCTTCGCGATGTTGCGCGATGCGCGGGCGAAGTTCTGATCGAGTTCCTTGCCGCCGATGACGAGCGCGTTCTCGATGCCGAGATCGATGAAGCTCTTCACCATGCCCTGGGTCTTGCCATCGGCCGACTTGAGGTCGTCGACGACGATGATCGTCCCGGACTTGGCCTTGGCCGAAAGCGCATGCTTGAGCGCGAGCGCCCGGACCTTCTTCGGAAGGTCGATCGCATGGCTGCGCGGCGTCGGGCCGTGCGCGATACCACCGCCACGGAACTGCGGAGCCTTGGCGGTCGAGTGACGCGCGCGGCCCGTGCCCTTCTGGCGGTACATCTTGGCGCCGGTGCGGGCGACGTCGGAGCGGCCGAGCGTCGAATGCGTGCCCTGCTGACGCTTGGCCAGCTGGTAGCGCACCATCCGGTGAAGGATGTCCTCGCGGGGCTCGAGGCCGAAGATCGCCTCGTTCAGCGTGACGGTGCCGTTATCGGCGCCGTCGAGGGTCTTGATAGTGACGTCCATTATTCGGCTCCCTCGGCATTCGCCGCGGACTCTTCGGCGGCGGCGCCGTTGCCGGCAGTCGCACGCAGGGCGGCGGGCTTCGGCGCGTTCTCAGGCAAGGATGCCTTAACGGCATCGCGGATTTCGATCCAGCCGCCCTTCGAGCCCGGAACCGCGCCACGAACGAGGATCAGGCCCTTGTCGGCGTCGGTGCGCACGATCTGGAGGTTCTGCGTCGTGACACGGACCTGGCCCATGTGGCCGGCCATGCGCTTGCCCTTGAACACCTTGCCCGGATCCTGGTTCTGACCGGTGGAGCCGTGGGCACGGTGCGAAACGGACACGCCGTGGGTGGCGCGCATGCCACCGAAGTTGTGACGCTTCATGGCGCCGGCGAAGCCCTTACCGATTGACGTGCCGGTCACGTCGACCATCTGGCCCTCGACGAAATGATCGGCAGTGATTTCGGCACCGACATCGATCATGTTGTCTTCGGACACGCGGAACTCGACGAGCTTCCGCTTGGGCTCGACCTGAGCCTGCGCGAACACGCCGCGCATGGCCTTCGAGGTGTTCTTCACCTTGGCGAGGCCAGCCCCGACCTGAACGGCGGTATAGCCGTTCTTGTCCTGGGTCCGCTGACCGACGACCTGCAGGTTCTCGACCTTGAGGACGGTGACCGGGACGTGCTCACCTGCATCGTTATAGATGCGGGTCATCCCGACCTTCTGAGCGATCACTCCTGAACGCATGGGTCTCATTCCTTCCCCGCTCGAATCAGAGCTTGATCTCGACATCGACGCCGGCGGCGAGGTCGAGCTTCATCAGCGCATCAACCGTCTGCGGCGTCGGGTCGACGATGTCGAGCAAACGCTTGTGGGTGCGCATTTCGAACTGCTCGCGCGACTTCTTGTCGATGTGCGGCGAGCGGTTCACGGTGAATTTTTCGATCCGCGTCGGCAGCGGGATCGGCCCGCGCACGTTCGCGCCGGTCCGCTTGGCGGTCGAGACGATCTCGCGCGTGGAAGCGTCGAGAACCCGGTGATCGAACGCCTTGAGGCGGATACGGATGTTCTGGCCGTTCATGTCATTCGTCCTCTGTCGGAGCCTTCCGGGTCACCGGCGCTTTCCGATCGTTTTGTCTTCTTGTCAGCCATTCGAATGGCGGTGGCCACACCGCCTGCCTTCCCGCAGGAAAGCCAAGAAAAAACGCGCCCCGCTATGGCCGGGGCGCGCCCAACATTTCGAAGATTACTCGACGATCGCGGCGACGATGCCGGCGCCGACGGTGCGGCCGCCTTCGCGGATCGCGAAGCGCAGCTTCTCTTCCATCGCGATCGGAACGATCAGCGTCACGTCCATCGCAACGTTGTCGCCCGGCATCACCATCTCGGTGCCTTCGGGAAGCGTGCACACGCCCGTCACGTCCGTCGTGCGGAAGTAGAACTGCGGACGGTAGTTCGTGAAGAACGGCGTGTGACGGCCACCCTCATCCTTGGTCAGGATGTAGGCTTCGGCCTTGAACTTCGTGTGCGGCTTCACCGTACCCGGCTTGCACAGCACCTGGCCGCGCTCCACGCCCTCACGATCGACACCGCGGATCAGCGCGCCGATATTGTCGCCGGCCTGGCCCTGGTCGAGCAGCTTGCGGAACATCTCGACGCCCGTGACCGTGGTCTTGCGGGTGTCCTTGATGCCGACGATCTCGACTTCCTCACCGACCTTCACGACACCGCGCTCGACGCGGCCCGTCACGACCGTGCCGCGACCCGAAATCGAGAACACGTCCTCGATCGGCATCAGGAACGGCTGGTCGATCGGACGCGCCGGCGTCGGGATGTAGGCGTCGACTTCCTTCATCAGCTCGCGAACCGCGTTCTCGCCGATCTCCTTGTTGGAGTCCTCGAGAGCGGCCAGAGCCGAGCCCTTGACGATCGGAATGTCGTCGCCCGGGAACTCGTAGGACGACAGAAGCTCGCGAACTTCGAGCTCGACCAGCTCGAGGAGCTCCTCGTCGTCGACCTGGTCGACCTTGTTGAGGAACACGACGATCGCCGGCACGCCGACCTGGCGGGCGAGAAGAATGTGCTCGCGGGTCTGCGGCATCGGGCCGTCGGCCGCCGAGCAGACCAGGATCGCGCCGTCCATCTGCGCCGCACCCGTGATCATGTTCTTCACGTAGTCGGCATGGCCCGGGCAATCGACGTGGGCGTAGTGGCGCGCTTCCGTCTCGTACTCGACGTGAGCCGTCGAGATCGTGATGCCGCGTGCCTTCTCTTCCGGCGCCGCATCGATCTGGTCATAGGCGCGGAATTCGCCGAAGAACTTCGTGATCGCCGCCGTCAGGGACGTCTTGCCGTGGTCGACGTGACCGATCGTGCCGATGTTCACATGCGGCTTGTTGCGCTCGAATTTACTCTTGGCCATTCTGGCACTCCATTCACTTAATGACTTGGCTCGTCACGAGCCGGATTGTTCGGTGCGAGAGATCAGGCGTACTTCTTCTGGATCTCGTCGGCGACCTGGTTCGGAACCTGCTCGTAGTGATCGAACAGCATCGTGTACTGAGCGCGACCCTGGGACATGGACCGGAGCGTGTTCACGTAACCGAACATGTTCGCGAGCGGGACGAAGGCGTTGACGACCTGGACGATGCCGCGGTTCTCGGTGCCCTGGATCTGGCCACGCCGCGAGTTCAGATCGCCGATGACGTCGCCCATGTAGTCTTCCGGGGTGACGACTTCGACCTTCATGATCGGCTCGAGAAGACGGGGACCCGCCTTCTGGATGGCCTCGCGGAATGCCGCACGGGCCGCGATCTCGAAGGCGAGAACCGAGGAGTCGACGTCGTGGAAGGCGCCGTCCGTCAGCTCAGCCTTGATGTCGACCATCGGAAAGCCGGCGATCGGGCCTGCGCCCATGACCGACATGATGCCCTTCTCGACGCCCGGGATGTACTCCTTGGGCACCGCACCGCCAACGATCTTCGACTCGAAGGCGAAACCTTCGCCGAGCTCCGCCGGAGCGAAGGACAGCTTGACGCGAGCGAACTGGCCCGTGCCACCCGTCTGCTTCTTATGGGTGTAGTCGACATCGGCCGGACGCGAGATCGTCTCGCGATAGGCCACCTGCGGCGCACCGATATTCGCCTCGACCTTGAACTCGCGCTTCATGCGATCGACGAGAATGTCGAGGTGAAGCTCGCCCATGCCGGCGATGATCGTCTGACCCGACTCTTCGTCGGTCTTGACACGGAAGGACGGATCCTCGGCGGCCAGACGGTTGAGCGCGAGGCCCATCTTTTCCTGGTCGGCCTTGGTCTTCGGCTCGATCGCGATCTCGATGACCGGATCGGGGAATTCCATGCGCTCCAGGATGACCGGCTTCAGCGGATCGCAGAGCGTATCGCCCGTGGTCGTGTCCTTGAGACCGGCCAGAGCCACGATGTCGCCGGCATAGGCCTCTTCGATGTCCGAACGAGAGTTGGAATGCATCTGCAGCATGCGGCCGACGCGTTCCTTCTTCTCCTTGACGGTGTTCTGAAGGGACGTGCCCTTGGTGAGGACGCCCGAGTAGATGCGCGCGAAGGTGAGCGAGCCGACGAACGGATCGTTCATGATCTTGAAGGCGAGCATGGAGAGCGGCTCGTCGTCGGACGACTTGCGGATCATCTCCTCTTCCGTCTTCGGATCGATACCGCGGATCGCCTTGACCTCGATCGGCGACGGCAGGAAGTCGACGACGGCGTCGAGAAGGGGCTGCACGCCCTTGTTCTTGAAGGCCGAGCCGCAGAGAACCGGCGTGAACCAGACATCGCAGGTGCCCTTGCGGATCAGCTTGCGGATCTCTTCGTTCGACGGCATCTCGCCTTCGAGATACCGCTCCGTCGCGCCTTCGTCGATCTCGACGGCAGCTTCGATCATGGCTTCGCGGTATTCTTCGGCCTGGGCCTGCATGTCCTCAGGGATGTCGAGAACGTCCCACTGGGCGCCGAGGGTCTCGTCGCGCCAGACATAGGCCTTCATCTCGATCAGGTCGACGACGCCTTTGAGCTCGTTCTCCGCACCGATCGGGAGCTGGATGACGATCGGACGCGCGCCGAGGCGCGACTTGATCATCTCGACGCAGCGATAGAAGTCGGCGCCGATCTTGTCCATCTTGTTGACGAAGATCATCCGCGGAACTTCGTACTTGTCGGCCTGGCGCCAGACGGTCTCGGTCTGCGGCTCGACACCGGCATTGGCGTCGAGAAGCGCGATCGCACCGTCGAGCACGCGAAGCGAACGCTCGACTTCGATCGTGAAGTCGACGTGGCCGGGGGTGTCGATGATGTTGAAGCGACGCTTCTTGCCGTCGCGACCTTCCCAGAAGGTGGTCGTCGCAGCCGACGTGATCGTGATGCCGCGCTCCTGCTCCTGCTCCATCCAGTCCATCGTGGCGGCGCCGTCATGGACTTCGCCGATCTTGTGGGACTTGCCGGTGTAGAAAAGGATACGCTCGGTCGTGGTCGTCTTGCCGGCATCGATGTGGGCCATGATGCCGAAGTTACGATAGTCTTCGATTTTATACTCGCGTGCCATGTGGCTCGTCTCTCTAATTCGAAGCTAGAATTACCAGCGGTAATGCGAGAACGCGCGGTTCGCATCGGCCATGCGATGCGTGTCTTCGCGCTTCTTCACGGCGGTACCGCGATTGTTAGCGGCATCCATCAGCTCACCCGACAGACGATCGACCATGGTCGTCTCGTTGCGCTTGCGGGCGGCCGTGATGAGCCAGCGAATGGCAAGCGCCTGACGGCGCTCCGGACGGACGTCGACGGGAACCTGGTAGGTCGCACCACCGACGCGGCGCGAACGAACTTCCACATGCGGCGCGATGTTCTCGAGCGCCTGATGGAAGATCGCGACCGGCTCCTGGCGGGTCTTTTCCTGAACGGTATCGAAGGCGCCGTAGACGATGCGCTCGGCGACCGACTTCTTGCCGTCATACATGACGGCGTTCATGAACTTGGAGACGACGAGATCGCCGAACTTCGGGTCCGGGTTGATCTCTCGTTTTTCAGCAGCGTGGCGGCGTGACATTCGGCAGCTCTTCGTCTTCTTCTATTGCGCGGATTATTTCGGACGCTTCGCGCCGTACTTCGACCGGCGCTGCTTGCGGTTCTTGACGCCCTGCGTGTCCAGAACACCGCGGATGATGTGATAGCGGACGCCCGGCAAATCCTTCACGCGGCCACCACGGATCATGACGACCGAGTGCTCCTGAAGGTTATGCCCCTCGCCCGGGATGTAGCCGATGACTTCGTAGCCATTGACGAGACGGACCTTGGCGACCTTACGAAGCGCCGAGTTCGGCTTCTTCGGGGTCGTGGTGTAAACGCGGGTGCACACGCCGCGCTTCTGCGGATTGGCTTCGAGCGCCGGCACCGTGTTACGCTCGGCAGGCCGCACGCGCGGCTTACGGATCAGCTGGTTGATGGTCGGCATTCCAACCTTCCCCTTAATTCTCTTATCGTTCCGCTTGCCGGAACGAACCAAACCTGAAGCGGCATGACGATGTTCGCCATCGTCATGCGCGAAACCGAGCAGCCGGTCTTCCGAATAGGTCGGAAAGGCGCTCGGTTTGAAACCAGAGGATCACCTCGAACCGTGAGACGATCATGAGCCGGAGATTTTAAGTCCCGTGAACAATGAACCTTGTTTGAGGCACCCTTGGCTTCCGGACGGGTCGTCTACGGAAAGATTCGGCCTCACATCGGCTTTGTTGGCGGGTACTTAACGATTCAGCGCCTCTGCGTCAACCCATTGCGAGCACCTGAAAGCCGGCCCGTTCGGTCCGAAGGGTTACCGCCGAGATAGGGCCGAGCCCCGGTTCGACGGGCGTTCCGGTCCCGCCATCGGTCCCCTGTCCCAAAGACGCAGTCGGGCCGCTTCCCGTCAGGGAAAGCGGCCCGTAATCTTCGGCAATGCCGTATGCCGTCCGTTCACCAGGAACGGACAACGATCATTATCCGACCGCGGCGACGATCTTCTTGGCCGCGTCGTCGAGATCGTCCGCGGCCGTGATGTCGAGGCCAGACTGGTCGAGAATCGCCTTGCCCTTCTCGACGTTCGTGCCTTCCAGGCGGACGACGAGCGGAACCTTCAGACCGACATCCTTCACGGCCGTCACCACACCCTCGGCGATGACGTCGCAGCGCATGATGCCGCCAAAGATGTTGACGAGGATGCCTTTGACGTTCGGATCGGCCGTGATGATCTTGAAGGCCGCAGTGACCTTCTCGGTGGTGGCGCCGCCGCCCACGTCCAGGAAGTTCGCGGGCTCCTTGCCGTAGAGCTTGATGATGTCCATCGTCGCCATGGCAAGGCCGGCGCCGTTCACCATGCAGCCGATCGTCCCGTCGAGTGCCACATAGGCGAGATCGTATTTGGACGCCTCGATCTCCTTGGCATCCTCTTCGGTCTCGTCGCGCAGCGCCTTGATGTCGTCGTGACGGAAAAGCGCATTGCCGTCGAACGAGACCTTGGCGTCGAGAACCCGGAGCCGCCCGTTCTCCATGACGATCAGCGGATTGATCTCCAGAAGGCTCATGTCCTTGTCCATGAACGCCTTGTAGAGAATCGGGAACAGGGACATGCCGTCCGAACGCGCCTCGCCCTCGAGCTTCAGCGCATCGCAGAGAGCCTTCGCGTCGGCTTCCGTCACACCCTGAACCGGATCGATCGGCACGTTGACGATCTTGTCCGGCGTCTCCTCGGCCACGGTCTCGATGTCCATGCCGCCCTCGGTCGAGACGACGAAGGCCACCTTGCCCACCGCGCGGTCGACCAGCAGGGAGAGATAGAGTTCGCGGTCGATATCCGCGCCGTCCTCGATATAGAGGCGGTTCACCTGCTTGCCTGCATCGCCGGTCTGCTTGGTGACGAGCGTGTTGCCGAGCATTTCCTTGGCGTGGGCGACCGCCTCTTCGACGGACTTGGCCAGGCGCACGCCGCCCTTGGCGTCCGGACCGAGTTCCTTAAACTTGCCCTTGCCGCGTCCGCCGGCATGGATCTGGCTCTTGACCACGTAGAGCGGGCCGGGAAGCTGCCTGGCCGCACCCTCGGCTTCCTCGACGGAGGTGATCGCGACGCCTTCTGCCACGGGTGCGCCGAAGCCCTTGAGGACCTGCTTGGCCTGATATTCGTGAATGTTCATGGGGTGCCCTTTGCCTGAAACGAGAGGCTCATAAAAAACCGGGCGCCGCTTGCGCGCGCCCGGTCGGAATTTTCGTGGTTCAGCCGAGGCTCGGCTGGATCTTGCGGCAGGCGTCCATCAGGCCCTTCACGCTGTCGACCGACTTGTCGAACTGGCTCTTCTCGTCGCCGTCGAGATCGATTTCGATCACGCGCTCCACACCGCCTTCGCCGATGACGCAGGGCACGCCCACATACATGTCGTCGAGCCCGTATTCGCCCTTGAGCGCCGCGGCGCAGGGAAGAACGCGCTTCTTGTCCTTCAGATAGGATTCGGCCATCTGGATCGCCGAGGCAGCCGGCGCGTAATAGGCCGAACCGGTCTTCAGGAGGCCGACGATCTCGGCGCCGCCGTCACGGGTGCGCTGGATGATCTCTCCGAGACGCTCCTCGGTGCACCAGCCCATCTTGACGAGATCGGTCAGCGGAATTCCCGCGACCGTCGAATAGCGGGCGAGCGGAACCATCGTATCGCCGTGGCCGCCGAGCACGAAGGCTGTGACGTCCTCGACCGAGACCTTGAACTCGGAGGCGAGGAAATGGCGGAAACGGGCCGAGTCGAGCACGCCGGCCATCCCGACGACCTTGTTGGTCGGCAGACCCGAGAACTTCTGCAGAGCCCAGACCATCGCGTCCAGCGGGTTGGTGATGCAGATGACGAACGCGTTCGGCGCATATTTCGCGATGCCGGCTCCGACCTGCTCCATGACCTTCAGGTTGATGCCGAGAAGATCGTCGCGGCTCATGCCCGGCTTGCGAGCGACACCGGCGGTCACGATGCAGACATCGGCACCTTCGATCGCGGCATAATCGTTGGCGCCGGAAAACGCGCCGTCGAAGCCGTCGACGGGAGCCGACTCGGCGATGTCCAGCGCCTTGCCCTGGGGCGTTCCCTCGGCGATGTCGAACAGGACGACGTCACCGAGATCCTTGATGCCTGCGAGATGGGCGAGCGTTCCGCCAATCATGCCGGAACCGATCAATGCGATTTTATTGCGGGCCACCTGGTATTCCTCTCGATCTCGAGACGCGACCGTCCGGTCGTTGCGCCTCTCTTCTGGAAAAGCGATCCCGCCCGTCCGCCACCGATCCGTTGGCGTGGCCGGGTCCCGTCTGAACGATCGGGGACAGCGCGATGGTGCAGTGCGGCCTGACGCACGGCTCGACGCCCAAACCCGCCGATCGTAAGGCGGTTTTCGCGGTTCTGGTGTTCGGATAGCCCGGTGTCGAAACGGGCGCAACAGGCCCCGGAAGGCCCAATTCCGATTTAAACGGTTAGAATTCCGGCGGTGGACAAGTTTCTTGCCGCGATGCGGAAAACCGGTTCGGCCCCGGCCGCCAGGCGGTCGCGGATGACCGAAATCGACCGCTCGTCCGGCGCCGGAAATACAGGGTCGTTACCGAACAGCGTCGCTCCCCACCGGACGGTCGTCCTCGGACGCAGACATGTAATCGTCGCCGCGCATCTCGAACAGCCGCGAGACGGTGCGCTCGAACTCGAACTTTTCCGTGCCAGAGGGGGCGCTGTAGAGATCCTTGGCAGGAACCTCCGCCGAGATGACCAGTCGGCGCCCTGCATCGTAGAGCGTATCGACGAGATTGATCAGCCGCTTGGCCTCGTTTCGTTCGGCCGGGCCGAGAGCGGGCACGCCTTCGAGGACGACCGTGTGGAACCTGCGGGCCAGACCGATGAAGTCCTGCGCGCCGAGCGGTTTCTGCAGGAGGTCGCCATAGGCGAACCGAGCGGCCCCGTTGCCCGCACGCGGCACGGGGATGGTGCGTCCCTTCACCGAGAGGGAGGCGGTATGTTCCTTCTCGCCCGAGAGAAGCGCGTCCCAGACCTTGTCGACGCGAGAGGCGGCGTTCTCGTCCAGCGGCGTGATATAGAGATCCTCTGTTCCGATGGCCGCGAGACGATAGTCCTCGCCGCTGTCGAGGGCGAGAACTTCGACCTCGGCCTTCAGCTTCTCGACGAAGGGAAGGAACAGGCCGCGATTGAGGCCGTCCTTGTAGAGATCGTCGGGCGCGACATTGGACGTCGCGACGAGCACGACACCCTCGGCGAAGAGCGCTTCGAACAGGCGCGACAGGATCAGCGCGTCGGCGACATCCGTCACGGTGAACTCGTCGAAACACAGAAGCAGGCTCTCCTCGGCGATCTGACGGGCGACCGGAGGCATCGGATCGTCCTCGGAGGCGGTCCCGTCGCGAACCTTGTCCCGGTGGGCACCGATCCGTTCGTGCACGTCGCCCATGAAGGCGTGGAAGTGGACGCGCCTCTTCTTCGAGACCGAACTCTGCCGGTAGAACATGTCCATCAGCATGGTCTTGCCGCGTCCGACCGAGCCGTAGACGTAAAGTCCCTTCACCGGCTCGGGCTTGCCCTTCTTGCCGAACAGCCAGCCCAGCGCGCTCGACTTCTTGGCGACGGACCTGTTGGAGAGGTCGCCATCGAGCCTGTCCAGCCGTCCGGCGAGAATCTTCTGGGCCGGATCCGGCTCGATCTCGCCACGCTCGATCAGCCGTTCGAGCTTGCTGCGGACGGGTCCCCAATTCTTGCGTTCCGTGTTCGCCGTCGGATTCGGCATCTCGACCCCCGCTCTGTTCCGCGCGCTCTTCGCCCGCCTGTCGTACGAAACCCCATAGGGTGGTTGGGTGGGCGAAGGAAGGCCAATGCGCCCTGCCCGTTTGCCGCTTGGCCCGCGGCGATGCTAGAGCACGCTCCAACAGGGTCGATCGGAGCTCAGACGAATGACGACAATCGGGGGACGGCGCGACGCGACCATCACGCGGCGGACCAAGGAAACGAAGATCGAGGTGAAGGTCGATCTCGACGGCTCCGGCATCGCGGACATATCGACCGGCGTCGGCTTCTTCGACCACATGCTGGACCAGCTCGCCCGCCACTCCCTGATCGACATGACGATCCGCACCGAGGGCGACCTGCACATCGACGACCATCACACCGTCGAGGATACCGGGATCGCGCTCGGTCAGGCGATTCGGCAGGCACTGGGCGAGCGCAAGGGGATCCGTCGCTACGCCTCGCTCGACCTTGCGATGGACGAATGCCTGACACGGGCCGCCATCGACGTCTCGGGCCGTCCGTTCCTGGTCTTCTCCGCCGAATTCACCCGCGCCAAGATCGGCGGGTTCGATACCGAACTCGTCCGCGAATTCTTCCAGGCCTTCGCGCAGAATGGCGGGCTGACCCTGCACATCACCAATCTCTACGGCGCGAACTCGCACCACATCGCCGAGACCTGTTTCAAGGCGGTGGCGCGCGTTCTCGGCGAAGCGATTTCGATCGATCCCCGGCAGGCGGACCTGATCCCCTCCACCAAGGGAATGCTCGCATGACCTCCGCATGGATCGCGGCACCGGGAAGCGGCGGGCAGATCTCATGTCGGTGAAGAGATGGGTGGTCCTCGAACCCCCTTCGGATGACAGCGGGATCAAGAGCGCAGAAGCGATGTTCGTGAAGGACGCCTTTGCGCCCCTCGCCTTCCTCTTTCTGATCTTCTGGCTGTTCTGGCATCGCCTCTGGCTCGCGGGGATCGCCGTTCTCGTGCTGGACATCGCCTTCATGGCGATCGGCTGGTGGCAGGGTCTCGGCCTCGTCTCCAGCGTCGCCCAGTTTCTTCTCGCGCTGCTGGTCGGCCTCGAAGGTCGCAATCTCCTGATCGACAAACGACTGCGGAAAGGCTGGCGGCTCGCCGCCGTCTTTCAGGCCGGGTCGCGATCGGAAGCCGAACTGCGTTATTACGAGGCGGAGGCCGCGGCATCTCCCACCGAGCCGCAACGCACCGAACGGCCGTTGCGGCCGCGCGTTCAGATGCCATGGTCCGTGCGCGCGGGAACACGGGCGACCCCGTGACGGGCCGGTCCAATTCTTCGACGGAAAGCCGAATGCAGACAGTCACCATCATCGATTACGGGTCCGGCAATCTCAGATCCGTCACCAATGCCTTCGAGCGCGCGGCGCGCGAGAGCGGCGCGAATGCCGAAATCTGCCTCACGGACGATCCGCATCTCGTATCGAAGGCCGATCGGATCGTCCTGCCGGGGGTCGGCGCCTATGCTGATTGCCGGGCCGGTCTCAATGCCCTGCCCGGCATGGTCGATGCGCTGCGCGAGGCGGTGGAGGCGAAGGCCCGCCCGTTTCTCGGGATCTGCGTCGGCATGCAGCTCATGGCCGAACGCGGGCTTGAAAAGGCCGAGACGCCGGGGCTCGGTTGGGTCGGCGGCGACGTGGTGCGCATTGCGCCGAAGGACGACGCCCTGAAGATCCCGCAGATCGGCTGGAACACGCTCGACATCGTCACCCCGCATGCGCTGCTCGAGGGTATCGAGACGGGGCCGGACGGGCTGCACGCCTATTTCGTCCACTCCTACCACCTCGCGGCCGCGAGGGAGGAGGAGCTCGTTGCGACCACCGATTACGGCGGCCGGGTGACAGCCATGGTCGCGAACGGCAATGCCGCCGGTACCCAGTTCCATCCCGAAAAGAGCCAGACGCTCGGCCTCAAACTGATCGCCAACTTCCTGCAATGGAAGCCCTGAGGTGTTCGTCTTCTTCTCGAGCCGGATGGGATGTATCGGATCGATCCTCGTTTCCGTCCTGTTGACGCTCATCCTGCTCGCCGTCTTCCAGATCATCTGACCCGTCCGTCGAGGTTCTCATGCCTATTCTCTTTCCCGCCATCGACTTGAAGGACGGCGCCTGCGTGCGCCTCAAGCTCGGCCTCATGGATCAGGCGACGGTCTACAACGCGGACCCGGCCGCGCAGGCGCGCGAGTTCCGCGATGCCGGCTTCACCCATCTCCACGTCGTTGACCTCAACGGCGCCTTCAAGGGCGAGGCGGTGAACGGCGAGGCGGTCGATCGGATCATGGATGCGGTCGGCGGCGAGATGAACGTGCAGCTCGGCGGTGGCATCCGCACCATGGCCGATATCGAACGCTGGCTCGAGCGGGGTCTGTCGCGGGTCATTCTCGGAACCGTCGCCGTGCGCGATCCCGATCTTGTCAGGCAGGCCGCGAAGCGCTTTCCGGGGCGCATCGCGGTGGGCATCGACGCCAAAGGCGGCAAGGTCGCCGTGGAAGGCTGGGCGGAGACCTCCGAACTCACCGCCGTCGACCTCGCCCGGCGATTCGAGAATGCCGGCGTCGCGGCGGTCATCTATACAGATATCGACCGCGACGGGGTCCTCGCGGGCATCAACTGGCCCTCGACCATCGACCTCGCGGAAGCGATCTCGATCCCGGTGATCGCCTCGGGGGGCCTTGCCTCGATCGCGGACGTCGTGCGTCTGACCATGCCCGACGCAGCAAGGCTCGAAGGCGCGATCTCGGGGCGGGCTCTCTATGACGGACGGATCGATCCCCACGAAGCGCTGCGGGTTCTGAGCGGCGAAGATTCGCAAGGCTGACCGACGGCGCCTGATCCCTTTGACCGCAGGATTCTAGGTGTCGGTCGCGTTCGGGCTTCCTGAGGAAGCCGGCTCCTTGCGCACAGCTCCCGGCCGATCACATAAACCCGCACGATCAAACCTGCATGCAGCCCCCACGAACGACGAAGCGAGACCCAAGGTGACCCTCAAAGCCCGCATCATTCCGTGCCTCGACGTCAAGGACGGCCGCGTCGTCAAGGGGGTCAACTTCGAAGGGCTCGTGGATGCGGGCGATCCGGTGGAGGCGGCTCGCGCCTATGACGCGGCGGGCGCCGACGAACTCTGCTTTCTCGACATCACGGCCTCCTCGGACGAGCGGGAGACGATCGTCGACGTGGTTCGCCGGACGGCCGAGCAGTGCTTCATGCCGGTGACGGTCGGCGGCGGCGTTCGCACGGTGCAGGATGTCCGCACGCTGCTTCTCGCCGGTGCCGACAAGGTCTCGATCAACACGGCGGCGGTCGCCCGCCCGGAATTCGTCGCCGAGGCGGCCGACAAGTTCGGCGATCAGTGCATCGTCGTCGCGATCGACGCGCGGCGCGTCGGCACCGAGGGGGAGAGCCCGCGCTGGGAGATCTTCACCCATGGCGGCCGGCGCGAAACGGGGATCGACGCAGTCGAGTTCGCCCGCAAGGTGGTCTCGCTCGGAGCCGGGGAAATTCTCCTCACCTCGATGGATCGCGACGGCACGAAGGCCGGGTTCGACATCGAGCTCACCCGGGCGGTCAGCGACGCGGTGGCCGTGCCGGTCATCGCATCGGGCGGCGTCGGCACGCTCGATCATCTGGTCGACGGGATCGCGAAGGGCGGCGCGGGAGCGGTGCTCGCGGCCTCGATCTTCCATTTCGGGACCTATACGATCGCGCAGGCCAAGGCCTACATGGCCGCGGCCGGGGTTCCCATGCGTCTCGATCCAGCCGATATTCCAGCGCATGCGGCATGATTCGCGAAAACCGGTTTGACGTTGCGATGACAGATTTCACCCTTTCCGACCTCGAGACCATCATCGCCGAACGGATGAAGGCCTCGAGCGAGGAGTCCTACACGGCGAAGCTGAGGGAAAAGGGCGTCTCCCACGTCGCCAAGAAGCTCGGCGAGGAATCGATCGAGACGGTGATCGCGCTCGTCGGCGAGGACGAAAGCCGCGTCGCCTCCGAAAGCGCGGACCTTCTCTACCATCTCCTCGTGGCTCTGGCACTTCGCGGCGTTCCAGTCAGTGACGTCCTATCGGAACTCGGGCGCCGGACGGCGACCACCGGGCTTGCGGAAAAGGCGTCCCGCGGCATGGACGGTACTCCGGCCGGGTGACCAGACGGATGGACCAGCTCGCCCCGACGCCGTTCTCTCCCTATCGGATCTTCTCCGCGGACGAATGGGCGGAGTTTCGGGCCGACACGCCCCTCACCCTCGGCGCCGGCGAACTGGAACGCATCCGCTCCATGAACGACCCCGTCGATCTCGACGAGGTGGCGCGGATCTATCTGGCTCTTTCCCGCCTGCTCTCGGCGCATGTGGAAGCGACGCAGGTTCTCTTCAGCCAGCGCCAGCGCTTTCTCTCCGGCCGCAGCGCCGGCCACAAGACGCCGTTCGTGATCGGCATCGCCGGTTCGGTGGCCGTCGGAAAATCGACGACCGCGCGCCTTCTCCAGCTTCTCCTCCAGCGCTGGCCGTCCTCGCCGAAAGTGGCGCTTCTGACGACCGACGGGTTCCTCTATCCGAACGCTGTTCTCGACGAGAAGGGGCTGATGCGCCGCAAGGGGTTTCCCGAGAGCTACGATGTCGGCGCGATCCTCCGATTTCTGTCGGACGTGAAGGCGGGCGCGGCCCGCGTCAGCGCGCCGGTCTATTCCCATTTCTACTACGACGTCATGGCCGGCGAACGGGTCGTCATCGACCGCCCGGACATACTCATCTTCGAAGGCTTGAACGTCCTTCAGGTCCAGAAGATGCCGCCGGACGGCCGGGCGGTTCCCTTCGTCTCGGACTTCTTCGACTATTCGATCTATATCGACGCCGAAGAGCCCGATCTCTATCGCTGGTATATCGAACGGTTCATGCGCCTGCGCGATACCGCGTTCAAGCAGACCGATTCCTTCTTCCACCGCTACTCGAAGATCAGCGATGCGGAAGCCCTGAGGATCGCCGAAGATCTCTGGTCGCAGATCAACGCGGTCAATCTTCACGAAAACATCCTTCCGACCAGACCGCGCGCCGATCTGATCCTGAAGAAGGGTCCCGACCATCTCATCGAGCAGGTCGCACTTCGCAAGCTCTGAGCCCTGCCGCACAGGTCCCCGATCGCCGCATACAGGCTTGCCCTAGTCCGGAAGCTTACCGGTAATTTAATCGCGGCCCATCGCGATCCGCGATAGACATTTGCGCAAACGCAATCCGTCCGGTCCCGCCCGCCCGGCACCGGACCCTTGAGGTTCGTTCGACCCTTGTTCGTTTCCTTCTTTCCAAATCCGAAGCCATTCTTCATCTCCGCGCTCCTCTGGAGCGCGTTCTCGATCGGCCTCTGGTACGGTTTCATGGACGAGACCGGCGCATGGTTCGGCCTTCCGCGCCCGCCCATGGGCGAGGAACCGATCATCGGCGTGTCGCTCTTCTGGTCGAACGACTTTCTCTGGTTCTATCTCTACTATGCGGTCATGGTCGGCCTGTTCGCCGCCTTCTGGATGGCGAAGGAGCGCCAGCCCTGGGCGCCCTGGTCGATCCTCGGCTCGGCGCTGATCATCTTCGTCACCTATTTTCAGGTGCAGGTCTCGGTCGCCGTCAATGCCTGGTACGGCCCGTTCTACGATCTCATTCAGGCCGCCCTCGCCCAGACACGGGAGGTGACGCTCGGCGAGTTCTACGGCTCTCTCGCTTCCTTCGCGGGCATCGCCTTCGTCGCCGTCGCAGTCGGCGTCCTCACGCGCTTCTTCATCAGCCACTACGTCTTCCGGTGGCGCACAGCGATGAACGACTACTATATGAGCTGGTGGCAGAAGCTGCGTTCGATCGAGGGCGCATCCCAGCGTATCCAGGAGGATACGATGCGCTTCGCCACGATCACCGAGAGCCTCGGCGTCAACCTGATCGAGGCGGTGATGACGCTGATCGCTTTCCTTCCGGTGCTTCTGGTTCTGTCCGCCAACATCACCGAACTGCCGCTCGTCGGAGCCGTGCCCTACCCGCTCGTCATCGCGGCCGTTCTCTGGTCCGCCTTCGGAACGGCGTTCCTGGCACTCGTCGGCATCAGGCTGCCGGGCCTCGAATTCCGCAACCAGAGGGTCGAGGCGGCCTACCGAAAGGAACTCGTCTACGGCGAGGACGACGAGGCGCGCGCGCAGCCGCCGGAGGTGCGCGAACTCTACGCCGATGTCCGCCGCAACTATTTCCGCCTCTACTTCCACTACATGTATTTCAACGTCGCCCGGATCGGCTACATCCAGACCGACAACATCTTCCCCTTCCTGATCCTCGCGCCGACCATCGTCGCCGGTACGATCACCCTCGGCATCTTCCAGCAGATCCTGAACGCCTTCGGCCAGGTGCGCGAATCGTTCCAGTATCTGGTCAACTCCTGGACGACGATCGTCGAACTGCTTTCCATCCACAAACGCCTGCGAGCCTTCGAGGCGGCGATCCACGACGACCCGTTGCCGAGCGTGGATCAACAATGGCTGGCCGAGCAGGCGCCCGCGGAATAGACGGCCGGTCTGCGCGCTTTCTGTCGAAACGCGCGAGCCGCCGGCGCTCTCGCGCCGACGGCTCGTGGCGGTTCCGAAGGTCGTCGTGCGATCCTACTGCGCCGCCAGCATCGCGACCGGCAGAACGGCGAGAAGGTCGGCGACCTTGTGCGCTCCACCGGTAAACTCGCGGCCCGTAACCGCATCGCGGAACGTCTTTCCGGCGAGTTCCTCGGGCAGATCGACGAACGTCTCCTGCCAGCGGCTGGCGGGAATGGCGAGGTCTTCGCGTCCGTCGAGAAGCGAAAGAGCCATCCGGGGCGCGACGGTCAGAGCGGCCTCTCCGTTCTCACCGATCCGCGCGAAGGCGACCAGCCATCCCGAAGCCGGCCCGCTGATCGTGAGCGCCTCGTAACGGCCCGAGGTGTAGAGAAGCGGGGCATTCTGGCGCATGCGCAGGCCCGCCATCGTCAGACGCGCCTTCAACTGCCCGGACCGCCAGTCGGCCAGAAGCTGAGCGGGATCGTCTCCCGCAGCCGCCGCGGCGATCCGCGCATCGAAATCGACGGGCCGGCGATTGTCCGGATCGACGAGGGAATAGTCGTAGAACTCGGTGCCCTGGTAGATATCGGGAACGCCCGGGGCCGTCAGCTTGATCACGGTCTGCGAGAGCGAGTTGAGGGCGCCGGCGAGGACGAAGGGCTGAACGCGCGTCCAGAATTCTCCGATCAGCTCGTTCTTCGGATCGACCATCGCGTGGACGAAGGCATCGAGCGCACGCTCGTACTTCTCGGCCGGCGCGGTCCAGCTCGTATGGAGCTTCGCTTCGCGGACGGCCTTTTCGGCAAATCCCTTAAGGCGCTCTGCGATGTCCTCGCACTGTCCGGCATCGGCAGGATCGAAATCGGCAGGCAGGACACCCAGGAGGGATTGATAGAGGCCCCATTCCGTTGCCGGATCGGGGGAAAACAGGCCGGGTTCGACGTCCTTGCGCCATTCCGTCATCATGGCGGCGAAGCTGGAAACGAACCCGCGCCAGCGCCCCGGTGCCTCGGAGAGCGTGTAGATGCGCGCCCTCGCATCCTCGCCGCGCTTGGTGTCGTGGGTGGTGGTCGCAAGAAGCCCGAAGGGTTGATCCTCGAGCCTGATGCGCATGGCCTCGTGGAAGGCCTCGACGCTCGAGCCGTATTCGTCCGGCTCGCCGCCGACCTCGTTCAGCGCGATCAACCGGTTGTAGCGATAGAAGACCGTATCCTCGACGGCCTTGGCCATCACCGCGCCCGTCGTCTGCTGGAACCGGCGGGTGAAGTTGAGAGCGCCCGCGACGTCCGCGCCATCCTCGAAATCGAGCTTCAGAAGTCGGCCGATGAACTGGATCGGCTCGTCGGCCTCCACCTCGCGGCGATTGAGCGCGAGGTCGACCGAATCGTCGATGATCGCCACATCCCGGTTCGGAACACCGTCGACCGAGCCGTAGGTGCGGTAGACTGGCAAGGCGGCGGCGACTTCGACGATCGAGCGCGCGATCGTGTCGCGGCCGAAATCACGGGTGGAGAGGCCCCGGGAGGCGACATCCATCGCGAGGCCGGTCAAGACGGACAGCTCGCCGGCGAGATTGCGCTGGAAGATCGAGCGCTTCTCGGCGAGAATCATGGAGCGCAGGCTCTCGTTGCGCCCGAGGAAGGTCTGATAGGCCTCGGTCATGCCCGCTTCGCGCGCGCTATCGACATAGAGCCCGGAAAGCGCGGTGATGAATTCGTAGCCCGTCGTCCCCTCGATCTTCCACGAGGTGCGCAGCCGCTCCTCGCCGGTGAGGATCTTCTCCACATAGACGGCCGGCTGGCGGCGTACCGCCTTGAAGGCCTGGGTCAGATCGTCGAGATAGGTCTTGGGATCGGCCAGACCGTCCACATGGTCGATGCGGATGCCGTCGATCCGGCGTTCGCGGGCGAGCCGGATGATGAGCTGATGGCTCTCGCTGAAGACCCGGCGCATTTCCTGGCGCACACCGATGAGATCGGCGATCTCGAAGAAGCGCCGATAGGTCAGGCGTTCGCGCGCGGTCCGCCACCAGGCGAGCCGCCAAGCCTGGGCCTCGTGCAGCGCGTGCAGCGCATCCTTGTCCGAGTTGATCGCGGCCACCGCCCGTTCGAGGGCGCTCCGGAACTCCGGATCCTGAAGATGTTCGCCCAGGCGCTCCCGAAGCTCATCCGCTTCCGGGGGCGTGGATACCGAGAACCGCCTGACCAGACGATCGCGTTCCTCATGATCGATCAGGCCGAAGACGTGTCCGTAGGTTCTCGGATCGATCGGAAGGCCGTATCCGGCCGCATCGAAGCGCAGCGAGGGTGTCGCCTCGTCCAGAACGACCGTCAGGTCTCCCGCATCGAGGGCATCGCCGTAAGGTTTTCCGAGGACCGGAACGAGAATGCGGCGCGCTTCCCAGGCGATATCGAAGGTGTAGGCGTAACGGCTTTCCTCGCCCCATGTCAGAACGTCCTCCCACCAAAGATTGCGCGGCGAGACGCCCATATGGTTGGGAACGAAGTCGAGGATCAGTCCGATATTGTTGGACGAGAGCGCATTCGACATCTCCGTGAAGCCGTTGATGCCGCCGAGCTCTTCCTCGAGGGTGTTGTAGTCGGTCACGTCGTAGCCGTGGGTCGACCCCTCCGAGGCCTCGAAGATCGGCGAGGCGTAGAGATGGCTGATCCCGAGGCGCTTCCAATAGGGCGCAAGGTCCCGCGCCTGGGCGAAATCGGTGCCTTCACGAAACTGCAGGCGGTATGTGGCGACGAGCGGCGAGCTCATGAATGGTTCGGCCTTTCTTCGCGCATTGCCCGAGCCATGCTCTGGAAGCGCTGATGATCTTCGAGGTCTTCGAGAGCGACATCCTGCCGGATGCGCCAGTTCGGGTATTGATCCGTCGTCCCGGGGAGGTTCGGCTGGTGGGTCGCACCGAGCATGTCCTCGAGCTGCACCGCAAAGAGCAGCGAGCCGGAGCGGGCGACGAAGCGATGAACGGCTTCGCTGAGCGTCTGGCTGAGCTCGCCGGAAAGCGGCTCCTCGCCGTTGAGCATCCGTTCGTAGTCGCCGGGGATCAGGCTCGCCTTCCGCAGCGCCACCAGAAGGTCGATCCGCTCTTCGCGGCGTCCGTCCAGATCGCGAGCCGTCGCCTCCTCGTTCTGGGTGCCGGCCTCCTGTCGCAGCTTGATGTCCGTGCCCTGCCACCAGCCGGCGAGCGGCGCGAGGTCGTGGGTCGACACGCAGGCGAGCGCGAGGCGCGGATAGGCGGAGGGCAGGATGAAATCCTCGTTCCGCTTCTCGAAATAGAGAACGCGATAGGAGAGGATGTTCGCCGCCTCCATCTGGTCGCGGAACCCCTCGGGCACCGTGCCGAGATCCTCCCCGATGACGAGGCAGTGGTTGTCGCTCGAGGCCTGGGCGACGGCATCGATCATGTCGCCGAGGGGATAGCGGACATAGCCTCCCTTGGAGGACGGCTTGCCCTCGGGTATCCACCACAGGCGCGCGAGCCCCATGGCGTGATCGATCCGCGCGGCGCCGGCATGGAGCGTCAACTGGGAAAAGGCCTGGCGCAGCGGCCGGTAGTCACGCTCCGCGAGGGCGGTCGGCGAGAGGGGCGCGAGGCCCCAGTCCTGGCCCGAGGAGTTGAACATGTCCGGCGGCGATCCGACCCGCGCCGAGGCGACGGTGAGCGCCGGGTCGGCCCAGGTCTCGGCGCCGTCCGGAGCGACCCCGACCGCGAGGTCGAGATAGAGCCCGATCGCCATGCCGGCCGATTTCGCCCTCGCCTGAACGCTGGCGATCTGCTCGTCCGCCTCGAACTGCAGCCACTTGTGAAACAGGATCTCGCGGTCGTGCTCGTCCTCGAAGGCCACGACCTCCGCGCTGTTCCGGTCCTTGAGCGCCTCCCGCCAGCCATGCCAGCCCGCAGGTCCCCCCGATGCGACTTCATGGGCGGAGATCGCCTCGAACAGGGCGAAGGCATGCAGCGCAGCGCCTCCGGTCGACACGAAACGCTCGAAGGCCTGGGAGGCGCGGATATCCTCGCACCGGTTCTCGAAGACCGCGCGCAGGAGCCGATTCTTCACCCGGCTGACTGCCGGGTAGTCGACGAGTTCGCCGTTGAGACCCCTAAAGAGATCGGGGGCTTCCGACTTCAGTTCGGCGATCGCTTCGGGTCCGCCCTGGATCTCGTCGACGGCGAGATAGAGCGGATTGTTGAAGCGGCGGCTCGAGGGGGAATAGGGCGAATACCGCCCGCCATCGGCCATGAACAGCGCGTGAAGCGGATTGACCCCCACGAAGGACGCCCCGAGCCCTGCCGCGAGAACCGCGAACCGGCCGAGATCCTCGAAATCTCCCATGCCGAGACTGCGATGCGACCGCAGACCGTAGAGCTGGCAGGCGACGCCCCAATGGCGCCGATCGGTGACGACGGCCGGCAGCGGACAGGTCTTCGAGGGCTCCTGCGCGGCCTCTCCGAACCGCCCCTCGCTTCCGCTTTCCGGATCGACGGACAGAACTTTTAGAAGATCCGCCTTGGTTTCGTCGGACAGCTCCCGGGTCTCCCCCATCTCGGAGCGATAGACGATCTGGATCCCGTGGCTTTCGGCCAATGCGTCGAGGGAGGCAGCCATCACAGATCCCCCTTCACGAGCATCCGGTCGCCCATCCGGAACACGACCGAAGAGCCGGGGAGCGTGCCTTTGAGAAGGCTTTCATCCGCATCTCCCTGATACGAATGAACGAGTTCGCCTGCGGCAAGGTCCTCTGCGTTTAAATTGCCCGGCAGGGACCAGGGGTCGTCTCCGAGATTTGCGAAGAGATGCAGGACCTTTCCGTCCTGAAGGGTCCAGGCGACGACGAAGGCATGCCCGTTTTCGGCCACCTGATAGGCGCCGCAGTTCTTCGGCACGTGCTTGAGCAGCGGAACCACGATCTCCTGCCGCTTCTTGAGGAGCTCGGTCACCTGCGAGTGCCGCATCTCGCGATTGGGGCGCTCGAGAACGGCCCAGTCGAGCGTGGACACCCGGAAGGTCGCCTCGGCGTTCGGGTCCGGGATCAGTTCGCGCAGGCGCTCGCTCCTGAACGCCTTGAACTTGCTGAATTCCGATCGACGACCCTCGCGGACCGCATCTCCGAGCTCGCCGTGAAAGTCGGTGAAGAAGCAGAAGGGATGTGTCTCGCCCCATTCCTCGCCCATGTAGAGAAGCGGGATCTGGGGCGACAGGCACAGGATCGCCTGCGCGCATTCGAGGACGCGGCGCGAGGCGAGATCGGTCAGACGCTCGCCGAAGGCCCGGTTTCCGATCTGATCGTGGTTCTGAATGAAGTTGACGAAGGCCGTCGGCGGCAGATGGTCCGAGGGGCTCCCGACCTTCTTGTCGCGCACCGGCGAGTGCTCGCCCTGGTAGACGAAGCCGGTCGCGAGGGACTTCGCCAGTTGTGAGACGCTGCTACGGTTGTAATCGCCGTAATAGGCCTCCTCCTCCTGGGTGGCGAGCACGTGGATCGTGTGATGGAAATCGTCGTTCCATTCGCCGGAGACGAGCAGCGGCTGATCGGTCTCGCCGCGCTCCACGTGCCAAGTGATGTTCCGGTCGTCCTCGGTGGTCAGGTGCACGTGGCGGCCGGGGAACGTCTTTCGGACCGCGCTCGCCAGCTCCTTCACGAGCGGCGTATCGGTCGTGTCCTGAATGGAGTCGATCGCGTCGAGCCGCAGGCCGTCGAAGCGGAACTCCTCCAGCCAGTAGAGGGCGTTCTCGATCATGAACTGACGAACCGGCGTCTCGTCATAGGCGATGGCGGGGCCCCAGGGCGTATGGATATCCTCGTGGAAGAATTCCGGTGCGAAGGCGCCCAGATAATTCCCGTCCGGGCCGAAGTGGTTGTAGACGACGTCGAGGAAGACGCTGAGGCCGCGCGAATGGGCGGCGTCGATGAGGCGCTTCAGCCCCTCGTCGCCACCATAGGCGCGATGCGGGCAGTAGAGCAGGACACCGTCATAGCCCCAGCCGCGATCGCCCATGAACTGCGCGACCGGCATGATCTCGATCGCCGTAAGACCGGTCGCAACGAGGAAATCGAGCTTCTCCTCGATCCCCTCGAACGTGCCGTCGGGCGTGAACGTGCCGGTGTGCAGTTCGTAGAAGACGGTCTCCTCCCACGGCCGCCCGTTCCAGTTCGGCGTCGTCCAGCGATAGGCCTTCGGATCGGTCAGAACGGAGAGGGAATGGACGTCTCCCGCCTGCCGCCGCGAGGCCGGATCGGGAACGATCAGACCGTCCTTCAGCCGGAAACCGTATGTTCCGCCGACCTTCACCCGGTCCGTCTCAATCCGCCACCAGCCGGCCTCGTCCTTCGTCATCTGCAGGAATTCGGCCGGTTTCGCGTCCTCGTCGCCGACAGCCAGTTCGATCGACGGCGCGGACGGCGCCCAAAGCCGGAACTCGGCCCCGTTCGAAATCAGCCTCGGCCCCCAGGAGGTGTCGAAAGCGAAAGCGTTCGGTTCTGAAGTCATATGACCAATCGTGCCCTTCACAACTCGGCGGTGTCGCGAGCTCGCTCAACGCGCACCCGCGCCGATGGAAGCGTTCGATGAACGCCCCTTCATGGAGAAGGGTAATTGAGTGTCTCGGGGCGCGCTTCCAGCCCGGCGGGCAAGGAATTATGCAAAGCCGGGTCCGCAACACGATAGGCGGCTATACCGTTCGAAAGCCCCTGCGCCGGGCGCGTCCCTCTGTCTCGCTCGACGCATGCGTCGCGTGCCCCCATATCTTGGGCCGCGCAACAACGATCGACGATCCCCCGATGTCAAATGCCATGCCTTCGACCGACGCTGCCGCGATGCCGCCGCGCCCCTTTCGGGCACCGGCGCCCGTGCCCCATTCCGAGCCGCTGAGTTTCTTCGGCTTCATCAGGACGGCGACACGAAATCCGATCGAGATCTGGGGGACGCGCGCTTTCAAAGAGCCCTATGTCGTCGGGAAGTGGCTCGGCGTTCCGAACATCGTCCTCAACGAGCCGAGGGCGGTGCGGCATGTCCATGTCGAGAACCCGAAGAACTACGTCATGCAGCCGCTGCGCCAGCGACTCCTGCGCCCGCTCCTGCGCGACGGGCTCCTAACTGCCGAGGGGCAACTCTGGCGCCGGACGCGCAAAGCCATCGCCCCGGTCTTCACGCCGAGACACATCGCCGGCTTCACCGAGCCCATGGCGGCCCGGTGCGAAAACGCGGCCGAACGGCTTCGCGGCATGGCCGGCCAGACCGTCGACATCAGTCACGAGACGACCCTCCTCACCTTCGACATCCTCCAGGCGACCTTGTTCTCGGACGATATCGAGTCCGAACCGAACGAGTTCGCCCGCTCGACCGCCCAGTTTCTCGGTTCGATGGGACGCGTCGACCCGCTCGACCTTCTCGGTGCACCGGACTTCCTGCCGCGGATCCGGCGGCTCAGGGGCCGCAAGTCGATGCTGTATTTCCGCTCGATGATCGCCGAGACGATCGTCAAGCGGCAGCGGCAGATGGAGAAGGACCCGAACGGCGTTCCGCCCGACCTCCTGACGCTCCTGCTGAAGGCCGACGGGCTTTCGCGGGACGAGATCGAGGACAACATCATCACCTTCATCGGTGCGGGTCACGAGACCACCGCGCGCTCCCTCGCCTGGACGTTCTACCTCCTGAGCCAGGCACCCGACGAATTGCGCAAGGTGGAGGAGGAGATCGACAGGGTGCTGCCCACCCTCGATCATCCGAGCCAGTATCTCGATGCCCTGCCGCGCACCCGTGCGGTGTTCGAGGAATCAATGCGGCTCTATCCGCCTGCCGCCTCCCTCAATCGCACCGCGCTTAGGCCCGACCGGATTGGCGATCTTGAGATCCCCGCCGGCTCGACGGTGCTCGTCATGCCCTGGCTGATCCATCGCCACGAAATGCTCTGGGACCGGCCCGATCACTTCATCCCCGATCGATTCATGCCCGAGAATCGCGAGAAGCTCGACCGCTACCAGTATCTTCCCTTCGGCGTCGGACCCCGGATCTGCATCGGCGCGAGCTTCGCCCTTCAGGAAGCCGTGATCGCGCTCGCGATCCTCATGCGCTCCCTGAGGTTCGAGTTCGCCGGCTCCAAGCAGCCTTCGGTGATCCAGCGCATCACGATCCAGCCGGAAGACGGACTTCCGATGACGATCCGGGAACGCTGAAGGGACGGCGTTCGCGTCAGACAAGGCTGTAGGCGAAGCGGGCCGCGACGATCATCAGGAAGATCCCGAAACCGATCTCGAGCCGCCGGCGCGAAAGCCTGTGGGCGAGCCCTGCGCCCAGCGGGACGGCGATCAGGGAGAGCGGAGCGATCAGCGCGACGGTCGCAAGGCTGACATAGCCGAGGCTGTAGGGCGGAAGCAGCGGATCGTTCCAGCCGCCGACCACATAGGTCACCACACCGGGCACCGCGATAAGGGCGCCGACGCCGGCGCTGGTCGCCACCGCCTGGATCATCGGCCGGCCCCAGAGGGTCATGAAGGTGTTGTTGAGAACGCCGCCGCCGATGCCGATCAGGGCCGACAGAAACCCGATCAGCACGCCAGCGATCGAGCGCCCGGCAAGGCCGGGCAGGTCGCGCCCGAGCGTCCATTCGATGCGACCGAAGAGGAGCTTCAGTCCGATCGCGAGGGCCAGCGCCGCGAAGACCGCGCGCAGCGTCGTGGACGAGGCGCTCGCGGCGAGGAACGCCCCGGTCACCGACCCGGCGGGGACGGCGATGCACCACTCCTTCAGGAGGCGCCGGTCGACCGCATCATGTTTCATGTGAGCGAACAAAGATCGCAGGGAGGTCGGCACGATGATCGCGATCGACGTCCCCACCGCCACATGCATCGCCACGGCTTCCGAGATGCCGATCCACTGATAGGTCTGGTAGAGGACGGGCACATAGATCGCCCCGCCGCCAATGCCGAAGAGCCCGGCGAGAAAACCGGCGAGACCCGATGCCAGGGCAAGCGCGCCGCCGACGACGAGGATGGTGTGAAGGTCGACCGTCTGGAACATGCCAGCGCTATAGACGGAAAACGCGCAACATGCATGGTCTTCCGCCGCGCACACCGAAGATGGTTCCGGACCCCTCGCTCAAGCCTCAGGCCGAGGCGGAGCGTCCCGCCTCGTTCCTCTCAGGCGGCGGACAACTCGGCAGGCAACCGGATCTCCGCGAAGGCCTCGCCGATCACGCCGGGATGCGCATCGGCATCCGTGGATCGCGTTGAGAGGATCTGCCGCCAGCGCCGTGCGCCGGGCAGGCCGTTGAAGAGGCCGATCATGTGCCGCGTCACCTGGTTCAGCTTCCCGCCGTTTTCGATATGGTGCGCGGCATAGCGCTCCATGGTCGCGATGAGTGCGCCATGATCGAATCGGCGCGGGTCCGCGCGGTAGAAGACATGATCGACATCGGTAAGGACATCCGGCGTCTGATAGGCCGCTCGGCCCATCATGATGCCGTCGAGCCCGCCGGTCTCCATGGCAACCCGCCCCTCCTCGAGCGAGCCGATACCGCCGTTGAGACCGACGAAAACCGAAGGCAGCCGCGCCTTCAGCCGCCCGACCCTGTCATAGTCGAGAGGCGGGATGTCCCGGTTCTCCTTGGGGCTGAGACCCTTCAGCCAGGCCTTCCGGGCATGCACCCAGATCGCCTCGACCCCTGCCCCGACGGCTGCATCCGCAAGATCGTCGAGAGCCGGCTCGATATCCTGTTCGTCGACGCCGAGACGGCACTTCACCGTGACCGGGACCCCGTCCGCCGCCTCGACCATGGCCGCGAGACAGTCGCCCACGAGGCCGGGCTCGCGCATGAGGCAGGCGCCGAAGGTGCCGGACTGGACCCGGTCCGAGGGACAGCCGACATTGAGGCCGAACTCGTCGTACCCGTAGGATCTGGCGATCCGAACGGCTTCGGCGAGCTTGCGCGGGTCCGAGCCGCCCACCTGCAGGGCGACGGGATGCTCGGCCTCGTCGAAGGCCAGAAGTCGATCGCGAGGCCCGTGAATGATCGCATCGGCGACCACCATCTCGGTATAGAGCAGCGCATGCGCCGAGAGCTGACGGTGAAAGAAGCGACAATGCCGATCCGTCCAGTCAATCATAGGGGCAACTGCGAAGACCGGCCTCGATCGATAGGGACTGTCGCTGGACGTGATGGTCATCGCTGTTTCTCTTCCTGCGGATGTCCGGCATCTTAAGACCGGACACGGACGATCGCGCCTCCGGTCTTCGACGTCGGAGACTTGCCTGATCGGGAGCAAAGACGTCTCCCGCTTCGTGACCGCCGATCAGCTCATGCTTCTGCGATCGGCCGACGCCTCGTAGACACCCAGAATTTCGACCTTCTCGGTGAAGAACCGGAGTTCCTCCAGAGCGAGCGCCAGATTGTCGTGATCGGGATGCCCCTCGACATCCGCATAAAATTGCGTCGCCACGAACTTACCGCCGAGCTGGTAGCTTTCGAGCTTGGTCATGTTGAGGCCGTTCGTCGCAAATCCGCCGAGGGCCTTGTAGAGGGCCGCCGGGATATTGCGGACCTCGAAGATGAAGGTGGTCACGCAGGTCTTCGAGGCGTCCGCCCAGCCGGCGCGGGGGTCGTCCCCGGCGCCGGGACGCTCCAGAATGACGAACCGGGTCACGTTGTCGGCCGAGTCCTCGACATTGCGCTCGAGGATCTCGAGCCCGTAATAGCCCGCAGCAAGTTCGGGCGCGAGCGCTGCATGGGCCCGGTTCTGCAGATCGCGGACCTCGCGCGCGGCCCCCGCCGTGTCGCCGGCATTGAGCGGCTTCCATCCGTTGCGCCGCAGGTAGTTCCGACATTGGCCGAGGGCGTGGATATGGCTTTTCACGGCGGTGATCTCGTTGCGCGATACGCCGGGAAGAGCCATCAGCTGGAAATGGATCGGCATGAAATGCTCGCCGATGATCCTCAGGCCGGAATTCGGCATCAGATGGTGGATATCGGCGACGCGTCCGGCGAGCGTGTTCTCGATGGGGATCATCGCGCGCTCCGCCTCGCCGTTCTTCACTACCGCGAAGGCGTCGTCGAAAGTGGGGCACGGCAGCGGCGTCATCGTATCGCCGTAGACGGTCTCGCAGGCCATGTCGGAATTGGCGCCGCGCTCGCCCTGGAATGCGATGATGGGCTTGTCCGCGCTCATGCTCCGGCCTCCAGGATCGCGCGCGCCCGCTCCAGATGCTGGGGAGCGTCGACGCCGAGGGGCAGGGTCTTCACCAGTTCGACGTCGATCCGCATACCGGCCTCGATCGCGCGCAGCTGCTCCAGCTTCTCGCGCCGTTCGAGCGTGGAGGCGCCGAGCGCGATGAAGCGGGCGAGACTCGAGCGGCGATAGGCGTAGATCCCCACGTGGTGATAGAGCGGCCCGTCTCCGTAGGGCGCGGTTGCACGGGTGAAGTAGAGAGCGCGCAACCGCGTGTCGGTGATCGGCGTCCCCACGATCTTCACGACGTCGGGATCGCGCGCCTCCGCCTCGTCCTCGATCTCGACGCCGAGGGTCGCGATCTCGCAATCGCGATCCTCGAACGGCTCGACGACGGCGCGCACGAGAGCGGGATCGATGGTCGGCAGGTCGCCCTGCAGGTTGACGATCGTGTCGACGTCGCCGGCCGGGTCGAGATGACGCAGAGCCTCATGAATCCGGTCGGAACCGGACGGATGATCGGGGCTCGTCATCACCGCCTCGAAGCCCGCCTCCGTCACGACCTTCGCGATCTCGCGGTCGTCCGTGGCGATCGCGATCCGGCCGATATCGGCTTCCCTCGCGCGCTCTGCGACCTGGACCACCATGGCCTTCCCGGCAATCGTTGCGAGCGCCTTGCGGGGCAGACGCGTGGAGCCGATGCGCGCTGGGATGATGACGAGTGTGTTCATGCGGTCTCTGCCTGCTCGTGAAGTTGCCGGAACGAACGGAACGGTAAGCTTCTTCGGCTTGATGGATGGCCGTCGCGGTGACAAAAGGTCTTGTGCGGGCGCGTCATAACGCTGTTGCCTGCGGTAAGCAAAACCCATAGGTTCCGCGACACTTTCGTGGACTGACGCCGGATCTCAACCCGGTCGTATGAGGAGGGAATGTCCCGCCAATGAACTCGTGGCAATTCAACAAGATTTCCGGCGCCGTGCTGGGTACGATCTTCCTGATGTTCGGCGGAAGCTTGGTTGCTGAAGGTATCTTCCACCCGGAAAAACCTGAAACGCCGGGCTACGAGATCGTTGTCGCCGAATCGGGCGAGGGCGGAGAGGGTGGAGCCGAAGCAGAGGCCGTCGCACCGATCGCCGCGCGGCTGCAGAACGCCAATCTCGAAGCCGGCGCGAGCGATTTCCGCAAGTGCAGCGCCTGTCATTCCGCGGACCCGGATGGCGCCAACCAGACAGGCCCTGGCCTCTGGGGCGTCGTCGACCGTCCGATCGCGAGCCACGAAGGCTTCGACTATTCGAGCGCGATGGCCGACTTCTCCGAAGGCGGTTCGGTCGTCTGGGATTACGAGCACCTCGACCACTTCCTCGAGAACCCCAAGAGCTACATCAGCGGAACGAAGATGGGCTTTGCGGGCATCCGCGATCCGCAGGACCGTGCCGACACGATTCTCTACCTTCGCTCGCTCGCGGAAAATCCGGCTCCGCTGCCGGAAGCGCCTGCCGAAGGCGAGGCCGTCGCCGAAGCCGGGGCGGGAGACACCCAGAACCCGGGCACGACGTCCAATATGAGCGCGAGCGACGAGGCCTCCAATCCGCAGGCCCCCGGGACGACCGATCCCGACACGGGCTCGGCCATGCCCGGCCAGGATCAGGCTCCCGTCCTCAGCGACGAGAATCAGCCTGAGACGCGCGCCAACGAGGTTCAGGAACAGGATGCGCCCGCAGCCGATGGCGCCGCCGAAAGCGCCACGGGTTCGGACGATCAGGCCGCGGCTGCGGGCGGGGACGTCGTCGCCGTCTCGGGCGATCCGGAGGCAGGCGCCAACATCTTCCGCCGTTGTCAGGCCTGCCACAAGGTCGGCGAAGGTGCCGGCAACGGCATCGGTCCCGAACTGAACGGCGTCCTGTCGGAGAAGCCCGCCGCCGTCGAAGGCTACTCCTTCTCTGCCGCCTTCACCGAATGGGCGGCGGACAAGGACCAGTGGACCCACGAGCTGATGAGCGAATGGCTTGCCGACCCCCGCGGCACCGTGTCCGGCACGAAGATGGCGTTCGCCGGTCTGAAGAGCCAGGAAGACATCGACAACGTGATCGCCTACCTCAACCAGTTCAACGAGGACGGATCGCAGAAGTAAATCTTCCGATCCCGAACACATCCAAGCCCCGGCGCGCGAGCGCCGGGGCTTTTTCGTTTGGTTCTTGAAGAGAGACGAAGCACGAAGCCCTTCTCACATGACCGTTTGGTCACGTGACATTCCCGTCTCAGGAAGGGCATAAGTTCAGGCGAGAACCGTCCCGATCGCACCCGTCATGCGCAAGGAAATGCCTTTGGCCTTCAAGCTTTCGATCCGCACCACTCTCCTTACGGCCGCATCCGCTCTCGTTCTTGCAGCCAGTCCCCTTTCGGCGCAGACTGAGGGATCGAGCGGAGGGGCCCAGCCCTCGAATGCGCAGCCCGACGGCCAAACGGGCATGGACGAAGCGAACCGGATGCAAGGCAGCGCCGACGCTCGGTCGGCGCCCGAGGCGCAGCCTGCTCCGCAAGACGCGGCGTCCTCGCAGGCCACGGATGCGGCCAGCGGCGAGACGTCGGAGATGGCGGCGCGGGCCGGCGAGTGGCACAGCTCCGTTTCGCTCATCGGCACATCGAAATATCCCGACGATTTCAAGCATTACGACTACGTCAATCCCGATGCGCCGGTCGGCGGCACCCTCAACCAGATCGCGATCGGGACCTTCGACAGCTTCAATCCCTTCATCGTGCGGGGCACGCCGGCCGCCGGCCTGCCGAATTTCGGCGGGGGCCTCCTCTACGACACCCTCTTCGAGCAGTCGCCGGACGAGCCCTCGACGTCCCATGCAATGATCGCGGAAGCGATGACCTATCCGCCGGACTTCTCCTCGGCCACCTATCGTCTCGACCCCGATGCCAGATGGCATGACGGTGAGCCGATCACGGCCGAGGACGTCATCTGGAGCTTCGAGACGCTGAAGGAGCTTCATCCCCAGTGGAACGCCTACTATCGCAACATCGTCAAGGCGGAGAAGACGGGTGATCGCGAGGTCACCTTCACCTTCGACCAGACCGGGAACCGCGAACTCCCGCAGATCGTCGGCGACCTGACGGTCCTGCCGAAACACTACTGGGAAGGCACGGACGAGAACGGCAACAAGCGCGACATCAGCCAGCCCACCACCGTGCCGCCGCTTGGCTCCGGCCCCTATCGCATCGCCGGTTTCCAGATCGGGCAATCGATGGATTGGGAGCGGGTGCCGGACTATTGGGGCTGGGACAAAGCGACCCGCGTCGGCCGCTACAATTTCGGGCGCATCCACTACACCTATTTCCGTGATCAGAACGCGGCCTGGGAAGGGTTCAAAAAGGGCGGGCTCGAAGACTATCGGCTGGAGAACTCCTCCCAGCAATGGGCGGAGGGCTATGACTTCCCGGCAGCCCAGAACGGTCAGGTCGTCAAGACGGAGGTGCCCGACGGACAGGTCGCCTCCATGCAGGCCTATGTGCTGAACAACCGACTCGACAAGTTCGAGGACCGCGACGTTCGCAAGGCTCTGACCCTCGTCTACAACTTCCAGGAAATGAACCGGACGCTCTTCTACGATCTCTACAAGCGTCAGACGAGCTATTTCGACAACAGCGAACTCGCGGCCACCGGTCTGCCGAGCGAGCGCGAGTTGAAGCTTCTCGAACCGATGCGCGCCGAGATCCCGGAAGAAGTGTTCACCGAGGAGTTCACGCTCCCGGACTATTCCGACCGGTCCGCCGCGCGGACCTATCTGCGCGAAGCTCTGGATCTCTTCCGGAAGGCCGGCTACGAGCTGCGCGGCAATCGCCTTGTCGACGCCTCGACGGGCGAGCAGTTCTCGATCGAGATGCTGGGCAGCGATCCGCGCGATACGCGGACGCTCGAGCCCTATGCACGCGACCTGCGCCGTCTCGGCATCGACGTGAACATCCGGATCGTGGACACGAACCAGTATGTGGAGCGCCTGCGCAATTTCGACTTCGAAATGGTTGGAATGCGCTACTATCCGCAATCGCTCTCGCCCGGCAACGAGCAGCGCGACTTCTTCTCGACCCAGGCCGCCGAAACGCCCGGAAGCCGGAATTATGCCGGCGTCGAGAACCCGGTCGTCGACAAGCTCATCGACGCGATCGTCTATGCCGAAAACCGGGAAGACTTGGTGGCAGCGACACGGGCGATGGATCGCGTGATGCTGTGGGAGTATTACGTCGTGCCTCAGTGGAACAAGACCGAGGACTGGCTCGCCTATTGGGACAAGTTCGGGATGCCCGAGAACGGCCCGGCCTATTCGGGGATCGATCCTTTCTCTTGGTGGACGAAGGCGGCCGAGAGCGAGGCCGGCGCACCGTCGGCGGGCAATTGATGGGAACCGCCCTGTCCACGCTGAGCCGCCGCGGCTTCGGCAAGCTTGTCTTCGGCGCAGCCGCCGGCCTCGCCCTGCCGCTTCGCGAGGCGCTTGCCGATATCCGAACCGGAACGCCGCTGCATGGCCTCTCGTCCTTCGGCGAGCTTGCCTACCAGGCCGGCTTTTCCCAATTCCGCTATGCCAATGTGGATGCCCATCAGGGCGGGCAGCTGAACTTCGCGGTTCCGAACTGGATCCTGAACCAGTCGCCGGTCGCCTTCGATACGCTGAACACTTTCGTACTCCAGGGCAATGCGCCGCCGCGCATCGAATTCCTCTACGATTCCCTGATGACCGGTTCGCTCGACGAGCCGGATTCGAGCTATTGCGCGCTCGCCGAGACCGTCTCCGTTTCGGAGGATCGGCTCACCTTCACCTTCGAGTTGCGCCCGCAGGCCCGCTTCTCGACCGGCGCGCAGGTGACGGCGGACGACGTCGTGTTCTCCTACGAGACGTTCAAGCAGAAGGGCCATCCGAGCCTCGTCGTGGCACTCGCCAATGTGGAGCGAGTGGAGGCGATAGATGCCGGCACGGTCCGGCTCGTCATGTCGGCGAACCAGAACTACCGGGATGCGCTGTCGGCGCTCGGCATCCCCATCGTGCCGCACGCCTTCTTCGCGGACCGCGATCTCGAACGCCTGACCGACGAGGTGATTCCCGGGTCCGGCCAGTACGAGGTCGGCCGCTACGACTTCAACACCTTCATCGAATACGAGAAGCGGGCCGACTACTGGGCGAAGGACCTCGGTTTCGCGAAAGGTCTCAATCATTTCCAGACGCTCCGCATCGATTTCTTCCGGGATCGCCAGCCCGCATTCGAAGCCTTTCGCAAGGGTCTGATCCATGTGCGCGAGGAGTTCACCACCAAGGACTGGGCGACCGGATATTCCTTCCCCGCCGTTCGCCGGGGCGAGGTGATCCAGCGGGAGTTCCCGCCCGAGAAGCAACCGAAATTCCAGTGCTGGGCGCTCAACCAGCGTCGAAGCCGGTTCGCCGACGCCAATGTGCGCCATGCGATCAACACCTGTTTCGACTTCGAATGGGCGAATGCGAATCTTCTCTTCGGTTTGCGCACCCATTCCCCATCGCCGTTTCAGGGTTCGGAATTCGTGGCCGAAGGCGAACCCGGCGAGGCGGAACTTGCGCTGCTCGAGCCGCTTCGCGGCAAGGTGCCGGACGAGGTGTTCGGCGAGGTGTGGGTGCAGCCCGTCAGCGACGGTTCGGGGCTCGATCGGCGCGCGCTGCGCCGGGCGATCGAACTGTTCGGCAAGGCGGGCTGGACCTTCACGAACGGGCGCATGCAGAATGCGCAGGGCGAGGTGTTCCGGCTGGAATTCCTGACCTTCGGCGCCGAGCAGGAACGCGTCTACTCGAAATTCATGGAGACGCTTCGGCGGATCGGCGTCGACGCATCGATCCGTCTCGTCGACGGAGCCCAGTATCAGCGCCGCATCAACGCGTTCGAGTTCGACATGGTGCTGGCCGCCTTCGGGATGTCGCCGACGCCGACCAGCGAGGGCCTCGCAACCCTTTTCGGCTCCGAGACAGTGGACCGGCCCGGCGGCCGCAACTATCCCGGCATGAAGAGCGAGGCGGTGGACAGTCTCATCGCCAAGGTGTCGCAGGTCCAGTCGCGCGAGGAACTCGTCACGGTCCTCAGGGCGCTCGACCGGGTCCTTCGCTGGCGCCTCGATTGGCTGCCCAATATTACGGCCGGCTCCCATCGCCTCGCCTATTGGGACATGTTCGGCTTTGCCGAGCAGAAGCCCGATTACGGTTGGCCGATCGAAAGCCTCTGGTGGCTCGACCCGGAAAAGGCGAAAGCGCTCGGGCGGGCCTGATCGCCCATAAGCGATGCTTTCGCGGGGCTGTCCGCCAAGCTCTCGGTGGTTTTGCCCTGCCGGGCCCGGCTGCTAGATTGGCCGTGCCGACCGGAGCCGGCATCCCGGCGCCGCGCAGCGCGGCGGAACCGCAGCCGCCCGCCGGCCCTCACATTCCAGGAGACGGACCCCCGAATGGGCGCCTATATCTTCCGAAGACTGCTCTTGATGATCCCGACCCTCGTCGGGATCATGGCGATCTCGTTCATCGTCATCCAGTTCGCACCCGGCGGGCCGGTAGAACAGGTGCTCGCGACGCTTCAGGGAGAAGCCGGCAACGCAGCCGATCGCGTCTCCGGCGGTGGCGGAAGCGATTTCTCGGGCGGCTCGCAAGGAGGCGAGGCTTCGAGCTATCGCGGCGCGCAGGGGCTCGATCCCGAATTCATCCAGCGGCTCGAGGAGCAGTTCGGTTTCGACAAACCGCCCCTGGAACGCTTCGGAACCATGTTGTGGGATTTCGCCCGCTTCGATTTCGGCGAGAGCTATTTCCGGTCGATCTCGGTCTGGGATCTGATTCTCGAGAAGATGCCGGTTTCGATCTCGCTCGGCCTCTGGATCACGCTTCTGTCCTATCTGATCTCGATCCCGCTCGGCATCCGCAAGGCTCTGCACGACGGGTCGAGTTTCGACGTGTGGACCTCCGGCATCGTCATCGTCGCCTATGCGATCCCGGGCTTCCTCTTCGCCGTTCTCCTCATCGTCCTCTTCGCCGGCGGCTCCTTCTTCGATTGGTTCCCGCTACGCGGTCTCCTGTCGGACGATGTGAACGGAAACTGGTGCGCCCCCTGGTCGAACGCCTTCGATGCCGGGCTCTGCGTCACACGGACCGTACCCGATTATTTCTGGCACCTGACCCTGCCGCTGATCGCCCTCTCCCTCTCGGCCTTCGCGACGACGACGCTGCTGACGAAGAACTCCTTCCTCGACGAGATCCGCAAGCAATACGTGACGACCGCGAGGGCCAAGGGTCTCAGCGAGCGGCGCGTGCTCTACGGTCACGTCT
Organism: Fulvimarina endophytica; assembly: GCF_003403015.1. Lineage (GTDB taxonomy): Bacteria > Pseudomonadota > Alphaproteobacteria > Rhizobiales > Rhizobiaceae > Fulvimarina > Fulvimarina endophytica. The sequence goes on along the minus strand of NZ_QURL01000001.1, from coordinate 256,854 downwards.
TCCGCAATGCGATGCTGATCATCGTCGCCGGTTTCCCGGGGGCCTTCATCGCCGCCTTCTTCTCGGGCTCGCTGCTGATCGAGACGATCTTTTCGCTCGACGGCCTCGGCTATCTCGGTTTCCAGTCGATCTATCAGCGCGACTATCCGGTCGTCTTCGGCACGCTCTATATCTTCTCCCTGATCGGGCTCGTGACGACGCTGATCTCGGATCTCACTTATACCTGGATCGATCCGCGCATCGACTTCGAAAGTCGGGAGGTCTGATCGATGGACGATGCGCAGAAGGACCGCCTGAGGAACGACCCCTCCAAGGCAAGGGAATACGAGAGCGAACGGGCCGCCGACATCGCCCGCGAGGAGACGAGCGGCATCGCCCAGATGGCGCCCGAATCCCAATTCGTGAAACGGCCGAGACTGTCGCCGCTCAACAAGCGCCGCTGGCAGAACTTCACGGCGAACCGACGCGGATACTGGTCGCTCTGGATCTTCCTGGTCCTGTTCGTGCTGACGAGCTTCGCAGAGCTCATCGCCAACGACAAGCCGCTCCTCGTCTCCTACAATGACGAGTTCTACTATCCGATCGTCGTCGATTATCCCGAAGAGGTCTTCGGCGGCTTCCTGCCGGTGACCAACTACCGCGATCCGTTCGTTCAGGACGAGATCGACGCCAATGGCTGGGCGATCTGGCCGCCGATCCGATACTCCTACCAGACCGTCAACAACGAGATCCCCTCACCCGCTCCCTCGCCACCGAGCTGGACCATGAGCCGGGACGAGGCCTGCTCGCGTTATCCGGACGGGGCGAACGACAAGAACTGCACCTTCGGCAACATGAACTGGCTGGGCACGGACGATCAGGGCCGCGACGTCGTCGCGCGTCTGATCTACGGCTTCAGGATCTCCGTCATGTTCGGCCTGATCCTCACCGCGGCCTCGGCCGTCATCGGCGTCGGCGCGGGAGCCGTGCAGGGCTATTTCGGGGGCTGGACGGATCTCATCTTCCAGCGCTTCATCGAGATCTGGTCCTCTATCCCGGTTCTCTATCTGCTCCTCATCATCGCCGCGATCCTGCCCCCGGGCTTCTGGATCCTGCTCGGCATCATGCTCCTGTTCTCCTGGGTCGCCTTCGTCGGCGTCGTGCGGGCGGAATTCCTGCGGGCGCGCAACTTCGAATATGTGAGTGCCGCACGCGCCCTCGGCGTCGGCGATCTCACCATCATGTGGCGCCACCTCCTGCCGAACGCGATGGTGGCGACCCTGACCTTCCTGCCGTTCATCCTGAACGGCTCGATCACCACGCTCACCTCGCTCGACTTCCTCGGCTTCGGCCTCCCGCCGGGATCGCCCTCGCTCGGCGAACTTCTCGCCCAGGGCAAGAACAACCTGCAGGCGCCCTGGCTCGGCTTTTCGGGCTTCTTCGTCATCAGCCTGATGCTCTCGCTCCTCGTCTTCATCGGCGAAGCGGTGCGTGACGCCTTCGATCCTCGCAAGAGCTTCGGATAGGCGAGCGGGACGATCCAAGGACAACGCCCATGAACGACCGGCATCACCATCCGCACGGCGAGCATGACCACCAGCACGGTCATGGCCACGACCATGGGCACGACCACGCCCATGGATTTCGCGGCCATGCCCACGGCGCGAACGAGAAGCGGATCGCCATCGCCGCGATCCTGACCGGCACATTCATGCTCGCCGAGGTTGCCGGCGGCATCATCTCGGGCTCGCTCGCGCTTCTCGCGGACGCCGCCCACATGCTGACGGATTTCGCGGCGCTCGCGCTCAGCTGGTTCGCCTTCCGTCTGTCGCGCAAGCCGGGAGATGCGGCGCGTACCTATGGCTACGATCGGTTCGAGGTGCTCGTCGCCTTCGTGAACGGCCTCACCCTCTTCGCCATCGCCGGCTTCATCACCTATGAAGCGATCCACCGATTGATCTCGCCCGGCGAGGTCCTCGGCGGCACGATGCTCGTCGTCGCCATCGCCGGGCTCGTCGTGAACATCGCCGTCTTCGCGATCCTTCACGGTGCGGACAAGGACAATCTGAACATTCGCGGCGCGGTGCTGCACGTTCTCGGAGACCTTCTCGGCTCGGTCGCGGCGATCATCGCCGCCGTCATCATCCTGTGGACCGGCTGGACGCCGATCGATCCGATCCTGTCGGTGCTCGTCTCGGCGATCATCCTCGTTTCCGCGTTCCGGCTCGTTCGCGATGCCGGACACGTTCTCCTCGAGGGCGCGCCGACCCATATCGATATCGAACGCCTGCGAACCGAAGTCGTCTCCAGCGTCGACGGACTGCGGGAGGTCCATCACGTCCATCTCTGGTCGATGACACCGGAGCGGCCGATGGCGACGCTGCATGCCTGCATTCATGATGGCGCGGACGGCCCCGCCGTGACGCGCCGCATCAAGGCGGAACTGCTCGAACGCTTCGCGATCGCCCATGCGACGGTCGAGATCGAATATGGCGAGTGCGCTGACGGGGCTCCGAAGGCAGGGGCCCACCGATCCGCCGCAGCGAGCCGCGGGCACAAGCACGACCACGACCACGACCACGACCACGACCACGACGAACGTCCCGCTCTCGGCAGCACGGCGCGAGCATGAGGCGACCGGGACCGGAGAATGAGCCAGTGAGCGAGATGACGGCCAAGGCCGACAAGCCGATCCTTTCGGTCGACAATCTTCAGGTCGCCTTCAAGCAGGGCGGCAAGGTCCAGCTCGCCGTGCGCGGCATATCCTTCACCATCGCTCCCGGCGAAACGCTCGCCCTCGTTGGCGAGTCGGGATCGGGCAAATCGGTCTCGGCGATGTCGATCCTGAAACTCCTGCCTTATCCGGCGGCGAGCCATCCGGGCGGTGCCATTAACTTCGACGGTCAGGATCTCCTGACCGCCTCCGACGCCGATCTGCGCAAGACGCGCGGCAACCGGATTTCGGTCATCTTCCAGGAGCCGATGAGCTCCCTCAATCCGCTTCACACGATCGAGCGGCAGGTGACGGAAGTCCTGAAGGTCCATCGCGGCATGCGTGATCAGGCCGCCCGCACGCGCACGCTCGAACTCCTTCGCGAGGTCGGCATCCGCGACCCGGAAAAGCGGCTCGGCGCCTATCCTCACCAGCTCTCGGGCGGCCAGCGCCAGCGCGTCATGATCGCCATGGCGCTCGCCAACGAACCCGATCTCCTGATCGCCGACGAGCCGACCACCGCTCTCGACGTCACGGTGCAGGCGCAGATCCTGGAACTCCTCGCAAAGCTCCAGCGCGAGAACGGCATGGCGATGCTGTTCATCACCCACGACCTCGGCATCGTCCGCAAGATCGCCGATCGGGTCTGCGTGATGACCAAAGGGGAGATCGTGGAGGAGGGTCCGACCGCGCGGATCTTCGAGGCTCCCCGCCACGAATACACCCGCCATCTTCTCGCAGCCGAGCCGAAGGGCCGGCCGCCGGCCGCCAATCTCAACGCGGCGAAGGTCATGGAAGCACGCGACGTGAAGGTCTGGTTCCCGATCAAGACCGGCTTCTTCCGCAAGACCACCGATCATGTGAAGGCCGTCGACGGGATCGACCTCACGGTCCGCGCCGGCCAGACCGTCGGCGTCGTCGGCGAGTCGGGTTCGGGCAAGACGACGCTCGGCCTCGCTTTGATGAGGATGATTTCCTCCAAGGGCGAGATCCTCTTCGAAGGCGAGCGCATCGACGAGAAATCCTTCAAGGAGATGAGGTCGTTACGCGAGAGACTTCAGATCGTGTTTCAAGACCCGTTCGGCTCGCTCTCGCCGCGAATGCCGATCGCTGACATCATCTCCGAGGGCCTGAAGATCCACGCGCCGAACCTCAGTGCCGACGAACGCGATGCCCGCGTCGTCCAGGCGCTCGGTGAAACCGGTCTCGATCCGGCAACGCGGTTCCGCTTCCCGCACGAGTTCTCCGGCGGCCAGCGCCAGCGCATCGCGATCGCCCGTGCGATGGTTCTCAATCCCCGCTTCGTGATGCTGGATGAACCGACGAGTGCGCTCGATATGAGCGTCCAGGCCCAGGTGGTCGACCTTCTGCGCGATCTGCAGAAGAAGCACGATCTGGCCTATCTCTTCATCAGTCACGATCTGAAGGTGGTGCGCGCATTGGCCAATGAAGTCATCGTCATGCGCAATGGAAAGGTCGTCGAACGCGGAACCGCCGACGAGATCTTCGACGCCCCCAAGACCGACTACACCAAGGCCCTGATGGCCGCGGCCTTCGATATCGAGGCCACGGCAAGCGGAGTGATATCCCAATGAGCCATTCCTTCCGCGATCAGCTCGCAGACCAGACGCTCGCCTTCGAGATCGACAGCAAGGAGCGTCTCGCCGACGCCTTCTGGCCCTTCACGCGCGCCGTCCTCAACCACGAGCGCTTCGATGGGAGCCGCGCCGAGAACATCAGCCGGGACTTCCTCGAGACGGGCGATGTGGCGATCGTCATCCCCTACGATCCGAAAAGCGACTCCATCGTCGTGATCCGCCAGTTCCGGATCGGCGCGGCAATCGCGGTCGGCAGGGCTGCGGCCGTCGAGTTTCCGGCCGGCCTCGTCGACGATGGAGAAGCCATCGACGCCGCCGCGGCCCGCGAGTTGAAGGAAGAGACAGGCCTCGACGCCCTTACCCTCTCTCAGTGCTATTCGTTCCTGAGCACGCCCGGCCTCACCACCGAGCACGCCCACGTCTTCCTGGCGATCGTCGATCCCAACCAGTTGCAGTCCCATGCCGGCAGGGAGGACGAGGACGAGGACATCCACCCGATCCTCGCGCCGGTGGAGGAACTGATCCGGGCCGTGGACGAAGGCTGGGTGGAGAACGGCTTCCTCGTCTCCGGCATTCACTGGTTCGCCCGCAAGGGCCGCGCGAAGGCGCAGGCGCTTCTCGGCACCCTTCCGAGCGACTGAGCGCGGCTCACGCCGCAGCGGTCGCCGAATAGAAGAGGCAGAGATCGTTCACCGGGCAGGTCCCGCATTTCGGCTTGCGAGACACGCAGACCGCCTTGCCGAACTGGATCAGCCAGAAATGGCCGTCTCGCATGGCCCATTCCGGCGCGTTCTCCTCGATCTGCCGCGCGGTCTGGTCGGCCGTCTTCGCATCCGTGAGCCCGATCCTGTTGCAGACCCGGTGGACATGGGTGTCGACGGCGATGACATCGGCATCGAAGGTGAAGCTCATGACGATGTCGGCGCATTTGCGGCCGACACCCGGAAGGTCCATCAGCCCCTCCCGCGTCTGCGGCACCTTGCGGTCATGCTCTTCGATCAGCACCGCGCACAACTTCTTCAGCGACTTCGTCTTCATGTTGTAGAGGCCGCAGGGTTTGATCGCGGCTGCGATCTCGTCCTCCGGCAGCGCGAGGATCTGATCGGGCGTGCGGCCGAGCGCGAAAAGCTGGTCGACGGCCTTGCGGGTATTGGCGTCCCGGCTCTGGGCCGAGAGAATGCAGGAGACGACCGAACGGAAGGGATCGGGCTGATCCTTCGGCCCCTTGGCCGTCACGGTCCGTCCGGGCATGGCTTCGGACAGCCGCCTGAACACGGTTTCGATCTCCGGTTCCGTCAGAACTCTTTTGCCGCTCATTCCACTCGATCCGTGCCTGCCGGCCGCCATCCGCGCGATCCGGGAAAAAGCCCGACATAGCGCGACCGATCGGACCGCGAAGACCGGTGCGACCTTCGCGCCTCCCGACCGAATTCCCCGATCGGAAGCTCCCGTTTGTGTGTGTCAAAAATTTACAGACACGCACAACCAGATGTACGGAAGTTCACAGCCTAACTCGAAATCCCTCGCTTCCGAGCGCAACGCGCTTTGTTGCTCTGCCGATTCCGCTGTAACTCTTGTCACACGCCGCTCGAAGCGCTTCGCGGCGACAGGTTGCGAAGCGGACGGGCCACCGGATCTTTTACAAAGCGTGACACACGCGGGACGCAGAGGGTTTCACAATGAGCAGCTATAACGACGATATCCATCACATCATGGAGCTGAAGCGGAAGTTCGATTCCTGGGGCGATATCGAGCCCGAGGCCGTCGCCCGCATGCGCGCCCAGAACAAGTTCAAGACCGGGCTCGATATCGCGAAGTACACTGCGAAGATCATGCGCGAGGACATGGCGGCCTATGACGCCGATCCCTCCCAGTACACCCAGTCGCTCGGCTGCTGGCACGGCTTCATCGGCCAGCAGAAGATGATCTCCATCAAGAAGCACTTCGGCTCGACGAAGCGCCGCTATCTCTACCTCTCGGGCTGGATGGTCGCCGCGCTCCGCTCCGAGTTCGGCCCCCTGCCGGACCAGTCGATGCACGAGAAGACGTCGGTTCCGGCGCTGATCGAGGAGCTCTACACCTTCCTGCGCCAGGCGGACGCCCGCGAACTCGGCATGCTGTTCCGCGAGCTCGATGCGGCCCGCGAGGCGGGCGACGAGGTCAAGGCCCAGCGCATCCAGAACGAGATCGACAATCACGAGACCCATGTCGTTCCGATCATCGCGGACATCGATGCCGGCTTCGGCAATGCCGAAGCGACCTATCTTCTCGCCAAGAAGATGATCGAGGCAGGCGCATGCGCGCTCCAGATCGAGAACCAGGTTTCCGACGAGAAGCAGTGCGGCCATCAGGACGGCAAGGTCACGGTTCCGCACGAGGCCTTCATCCACAAGATCCGCGCCCTGCGCTACGCCTTCCTCGAAATGGGCGTCGACGACGGCATCGTGGTCGCCCGCACGGACTCGCTCGGCGCCGGCCTCACCAAGGAAATCGCCTATTCGGCACGGCCCGGCGATCTCGGCGATCAGTACAATTCCTTCCTCGATTGCGAGGAGGTTTCCGTCGAGGATCTGAACAGCTCCGACGTGGTCATCAAGCGCGACGGCAAGCTGATGCGGCCCAAGCGCCTGCCCTCGAACCTTTACCAGTTCCGGCCGGGCACCGGTGAGGACCGCTGCGTTCTCGACGGGATCACCTCGCTGCAGAACGGCGCCGACCTTCTCTGGATCGAGACCGAGAAGCCGCATGTGGAACAGATCGGCGGCATGGTTCGCCGCATCCGGGAGGTCATGCCCAACGCCAAGCTCGTCTACAACAACTCGCCGTCCTTCAACTGGACGCTGAAGTTCCGCCAGCACGTCTACGAGACCTGGCAGAACGAAGGCCGCGATCTCAGCGCCTATGACACGGCCAAGCTGATGTCGAGCCAGTACGACGAGACCGAACTCGGCGTCGAGGCGGATCGGCAGATCCGCAGCTTCCAGGCGGACGCCTCCCGCGAGGCAGGCATCTTCCACCACCTCATCACGCTGCCGACCTACCATACGGCCGCGCTGTCGACGGACAATCTCGCCAAGCGCTATTTCGGCGACGAAGCCATGCTCGGCTACGTCAAGACGGTGCAGCGCGAGGAGATCCGCCAGGGTATCGCCTGCGTGAAGCATCAGAACATGGCCGGCTCCGATATCGGCGACGACCACAAGGAGTACTTCGCCGGCGATGCCGCCCTGAAGGCGAGCGGCAAGGACAACACCATGAACCAGTTCGCCGCCGCCGAATAAGAGGGCGAAGACTGCCGGCGCCATCGAGGAGCTGGCCCGACCTCCGCAAAATAAGAAAGGCGCGCCGCAGCCCGGCGCGCCTTTCGTTTTGTCTGATGTCTGCTCCGACCGCCTGCAGACCGCCCGAAGACGCCGTGGTTCAAGCGGCCTGACGACCCGCCTTATGGCTGTCGATCAGATCGAAGAACCGCTGGAAGAGGTAGTGGGAGTCCTGCGGGCCGGGCGATGCCTCGGGGTGATGCTGGACCGAGAAGACCGGCTTGTCCGAGAGCCGAAGCCCGCAATTGGAGCCGTCGAACAGGGAGCGATGGGTCTCGACCACGCCTTCGGGCAGGCTGTCGGCCGCAACCGCGAACCCGTGGTTCATGGACACGATCTCGACCTTGCCGGTCGTATAGTCCTTCACGGGATGGTTCGCGCCGTGATGACCCTGATGCATTTTCGCGGTCTTGCCGCCGAGCGCCAGCGCCAGAAGCTGATGGCCGAGGCAGATGCCGAAGAGGGGCAGGCCTTCCTCCACGAGCCGGGCGATCTGCGGCACCGCATAGACGCCCGTCGCGGCCGGATCGCCCGGTCCGTTGGAGAGGAAGACGCCGTCCGGCTGCATGGCGATGATGTCCTCGGCGCTGGTTTTCGGCGGCACGACGACCACCTCGGCGCCGTGCCCTGCCAGAAGCCGGAAGATACTGCGCTTCGCCCCGTAATCGATCGCGACGATCCTGTAGCGAACGGCGTCGTCCGCGACCGCCGCCTCGCCCCAGGCCCAAGGACGTTCCGTCCAGGTCGCCTGATCCTTGGTCGCGACGAACTGGGCGATGTCCGCGCCGTCGATCCCCGCCCACTCGGCCGCCCGCTTCTTCAGCGCCTCGACATCGAACCGGCCTTCGCGATCATGGGCGATGACGGCGTTCGGCATGCCCTTCTCGCGCACGAGAACCGTCAGGGCCCGGGTATCGATACCGCTCAGGGCGACGATGCCCCGCGACTTCAGCCAGCCATCGAGATGGCCGGTCGAGCGATAGTTCGAAGGCTCCGTCACTTCGGCGCGCAGGATCGCACCGACGGCACCGGCATTGCCGAGGGGCGAGAAATCTTCGCGATCCTCGTCGTTCGCGCCGACATTTCCGATATGCGGAAAGGTGAAGGTGACGATCTGGTCGGCATAGGACGGGTCCGTCAGGATCTCCTGATAGCCGGTCAGAGCCGTGTTGAAGCAGACCTCGCCTTCGACCGCTCCCTCGGCGCCAAGCCCGAAACCCTCGATGACCGTTCCATCGGCCAGGACCAGGAGCCCGGTAGGCACGCGCTTCGTCCATCCCTCGCTCATCGTCGGGTCTCCTTCTTTCGCTGTCCGTATCACTGTTTCTGCGTCATGCGGTTCGGCACCGGGGCTCCCTAGCGGAGGCGGGCCATTGGCCGCACCCCATGCCGACACGCGGCGCAATGGGCTTGCGTCGTTTCGCGGACCTCTCTATAGGCCGGCCGCGACGGATCGCAAGCATCGAAGGCCGGGCGATCCACCAAAATCGCCGCATGCAGCGATCCCGCGTTAACGGTAACCGTGGAAACCCGTGCGCTGAAGCAACATATGACGAGGGCATGCGGGGCGCCAGCGCCCGAGCCATTGCATTCGACCCTCCAAGTCGTAACATCCATCCGTCTTGTCGCATCAGGCGTGCCGTCGGCGCAGCCGATCCGATCCTCTCGAAAGTGACCTGCGCTATGCGCGAAACGATCTCCGAAGCGTTGACCAAGGCTCAGGACAAGGGCGACAAGACCCGTGTCTGCATCCTGCGCCTCATCAAGGCTGCCGTTCAGGATCGCGATGTCGCCAACCGGGAGGCGGGACGCGATCCGGTCGATCGGTCCGATATTCTCAACATTCTCCTCACCATGCGCCAGCAGCGCGTCGAGTCCGCCCGCGAATTCGAAGAGACCGGCCGGCTCGAGCTCGCCGAGCAGGAGCGCGAAGAGATCGGTGTGATCGACGAGTTCCTGCCCAAGCAGCTCGACGAGACGGCCATGCACCAGGCGTGTAAGTCTGCGGTCGAGGACGTCGACGCCAAGGGTCTGCGCGATGTGGGCCGATGCATGAACACTCTGAAGCAGCGCTATCCGGGCCAGATGGATTTCACCAAGGCATCGACCGTGGTGAAGGGCATGCTGCGCTAGATCGCTCCGAAGCTCCCCAACAATCAGAACAGCACGGCGAAGACGACCGGCACGAGAATGGCCGTCGCCAGTGCGTTGAGACCCATTGCGAGCCCTGAAAAGGCACCCGCCGCCTCGCTTTCCTGAAGCGCCCGCGCGGTTCCGATCCCGTGCGATCCGACCCCCATTCCCATGCCGCGCGCCGGCGCTGCCCTGACGCCGATCCGGTCGAGCAGAGCCGGCCCAAGAGCGGCGCCGACGATGCCGGTCACGATCACGATGACGGCCGTGAGCGAGGGAAGCCCGCCGATCCGATCGACGATGCCCATGGCGACGGGCGCGGTCACCGATTTCGGCGCGATCGACACGAAACTGGTCTGGTCGATCCCGAAGAGCCAGGCGCATCCAAGGCCGCTGAAGATACCCGTCAGGGACCCGACACCGAGGCTCGCGGCGATTGCGAGACCGTTCGCCTTGATCCGCTCGAACTGACGATAGAGCGGAATGGCGAGCGCGACGGTCGCCGGCCCGAGAAGGAAATGGATGAACTGGGCGCCCTCGAAATAGGTATCGTAAGACGTCCCGGTCGCCATCAGCACCGCGACGATGAGGACGACGGAGACGAGGACGGGGTTGAGAAGCGCCGGCCGGCCGATCCGGTCCCAGATAGCCTGGACGCACTGGTAGACGACGAGGGTGAGGGTCAGCGCAAGGAGCGGGCTTGCCGCGAGATAGACCCAGATATCGGAGAGTTCATCGGCCATCGGATGCTGCATCCTCGCCCTCAGGGGCCGTCCCGGTCATGAAAACCTTCATCACCCACGCCGTGACCGCGATCGTGAACAACGTCGAGAGGACGATGGTCGCCCCGAGTTGCAGCCCCTCGGAGCCGAAGCGCGCCGTGTGCTGCATGATGCCGACGCCCGCCGGCACGAAGAGGACGGCGAGATTGTTGAGAAGGCCGTCACCCACGGAAGCGATAGGCTTCGGAACGCCGCCGCGCAGCATGAACAGGAGGAAGAGAAGCACCATGCCGATGACGGGCCCCGGCACCGGCAGGCCCGATGCCGCAACGAGGCTCTCGCCGATCAGCTGGCAGAGGAGAATAAGGGTGATCGCCTTCAGCATGCACCCGGTCCCCTCGATCCGTATATGCCTGTCATCCGCTCACATCCTCTTGGTCCGGGGATGATCCGATCCATGCTCCGGTTTTCGAGACCCAACATTCACCCCTCCCCGCAATCATTCGGCCGACGCATGGCAGACATCGGCCCTCTTCTGCACCGTCAAACATCGATCCCGAGCATCGAACGCCCCGCCCGCCTCGTTGACCGAGGCGTCCGCCAAAGGCTTATCGCAGACCATATTTCGCTGCCGCGACTCCTGCCATCCACCGAAATGCATTAGACAGGCATCATGCGATTTCCGCCTTCCTTTCTCGACGATATCCGCGCCCGCGTTCCGATCTCCGAAGTCATAGGACCACGCGTGACGTGGGATCGCCGCAAATCGCGACCGGCCAAGGGGGATCACTGGGCCTGCTGCCCGTTCCATGGCGAGAATTCGCCTTCCTTCCACTGCGAGGACGATAAGGGTCGCTATCACTGCTTCGGCTGCGGTGCATCGGGCGATCACTTCAAGTTCCTCATCGAGAACGAGGGCGTGAGCTTTCCCGAGGCGGTGGAGCGTTTGGCGGGGATGGCGGGCCTTGCCATGCCGGCGCGCGATCCGCAGGCCGAGCAACGCCAGGAACGGCGCGCGACGCTTCTCGACGCATTGCGCCTCGCGGCCGAATTCTTTCGCGAGCGGCTTCAGGACAACGAAGGGGCGAAAGCCCGGGGCTATCTCAGGGATCGCGGTCTCAATCCGTCCATCCAGAAGCGGTTCGGCCTCGGCTACGCACCGGACAGCCGCAACCGGCTCAAGGAGCATCTGGCGTCCAAAGGCGTCGGCAAGGCCGAGATCGAGGCGGCAGGCCTCGTCGTCTATGGACCGGAGATCGCCGTTTCCTACGACCGGTTCCGCGACCGGATCATGTTTCCGATTCTCGACGCATCCGAACGATGTGTCGCATTCGGCGGGCGTGCGATGTCCTCCCAGGCCCAGGCGAAATATCTGAACTCGCCGGAGACCGATCTCTTCCACAAGGGGACCATGCTCTACAATCTGGCAGCCGCAAGGCGAGCGGCCAAGAGCGCTGAGACCCTCCTCGTGGTCGAGGGCTATATGGATGTCATCGCCCTCGCCCAGGCCGGCTTCGACCACGCCGTCGCACCCCTCGGCACGGCGTTGACCGAGAACCAGATCGAGCTCCTCTGGCGCACGGCGCCCGAACCGTTGCTTTGCTTCGACGGCGATAGCGCTGGCCTTAAGGCGGCTCATCGCGCCGCCGAAGTCGCGCTGCCAATGCTGAAGCCCGGCCGATCGCTGCGCTTTGCGCTCCTGCCGGAAGGCAAGGACCCGGACGATCTCGTCAAGGAAGGCGGAGCGGACGCCTTCCGGGACGTCCTGTCCCAGGCGCGGCCTCTCTCCGACATGGTCTGGTCGCGCGAAACCGCCGGTTCGACCTTCGAGACGCCGGAAGCGCGCGCGGATCTCGAACACCGGCTCAAGCAGCTGACCGGCCAGATCGGCGACGAGAGCGTGCGGCGCCATTACGGCCAGGACATGCGCCAACGTCTGTTCGCCTTCTTCGGTGGCGGATCGACGCAGCGGGGCCAGCAGGGCGGCGGTTCGGGCGGGCGCGGGGGCAAGGGCTCGGACGGCCGCTATCCCTCCGGGGCCGGCATGCGCCCTTCGATCTCCGAGCGCCTCGCCCGCTCGAGCCTCCTGCGCCCGACCGGCGGCCCGGCCCCGTCCCTGCGCGAAATCGCCATCGTCGTCGGCTTCGTGAACCATCCGCCGCTGATGCAGGAGGCCTTCGACTATTTCGCCGATCTGGAGATCGAGGCACCCGATCTCGCACGCCTGCGGGGATCGGTTCTCGACGTCTACGCCGAAAGCGCGCCCCAGGACCGCGAACTCATTCTGGAGGGATTGAAACGGGCGGGCACGATCGACATCTTCGATCTCTACGAGACGAAGGCGCGGATGGTGCGCCTGTGGCCCGTCCTCGCCGACGCCGCGCCCGACGATGCGAGGGAGGCCCTGCGCCAGGCCTTGAACCTGCAGCACCGTTTCAAGGCGTTGTCTCGCGAACTGAAGCAGGCCGAACAGATGCTCGGAGAGGAGCCGACGGAAGGCACCTACGAGCATATGAGGGCGGTGAAGGCGGAGATCGAAAGGCTCGAAACCGTGGAAGCTCTGGTGGACGGCTTCGGCATCTTGTCCGGCCGGGCCGTCAAGACCATGTAGATGCTGACGAAACCCGTGTCACACAGGCCACAGCCGGCCGCGGAGTTTCTTCGGGCGGCTCGCACGGACATGCTCGCGGCAAGTCACGGGTTTTAATCATTGCCAATCGGCGACTCGGCGCACATATACCACCGAATAACGCTCACGTGATGGACAAGTCCCTTTAGACGCGACGGCGTGTCACCGAAATGGACATCGGCAGACGGCACGGCGCCGAGGGAACTCGGACGACACGATAGATCTTGCAAGAGGGTGCGGCTCCGGCGGCCGCCCCGGAGCGGCACTGAATACGCGGGTGGCGACACCCGAAACCGGAGAATGAAGCCTATGGCGACAAAGGTCAAAGAAAAAGAAGCCCCGGTGGACGAGCGCGCCGAGGCCGCGACCGACGGGCCTTTGCTGGACCTTTCGGATGACGCCGTCAAGAAGATGATCAAGGCCGCCAAGAAGCGCGGCTTCGTGACGATGGACAAGCTCAACTCGATGCTGTCCTCGAACGACGTCACCTCCGATCAGGTCGAGGACCTGATGGCGATGTTGAACGACATGGGCATCAACGTCGTCGAGGACGACGAAGAAGGCGAGTCCGACAACGATAACGACAACGACGATTCCAATTCGTCCTCGTCGACGGACATCACCGAGACCGGCAAGACCCAGCTCGCCACGACAGAAAAGAAGACCTCGAACGATCGCACCGACGATCCCGTCCGCATGTATCTGCGCGAGATGGGCTCGGTCGAACTGCTCTCGCGCGAGGGCGAGATCGCGATCGCCAAGCGGATCGAGGCCGGCCGCGAGACGATGATCGCGGGGCTCTGCGAGAGCCCGCTGACCTTCCAGGCGATCATCATCTGGCGCGACGAGTTGAACGAGGACAACATCCTCCTGCGCGACATCGTCGACCTCGAGGCGACCTATGCCGGGCCAGAGGCCAAGGCGCTCGCCGCGAAGACGAACGAGGACGGAACGGAGACCGGAGCGCCGAAGGAGACGCGTCCGGGCGAAGCGCGTCCCGTGGGCAGCGAGGAAGAGGACGAGGACGAGGACGACGAGAACAATCTCTCCCTCGCCGCCATGGAGGCGGAGATCCGGCCCAAGGTCATGGAGACCTTCGACCTCATCGCCAACACCTATTTCCGCTTGCGCAAGCTTCAGGACCAGCAGGTCGAGAACCGTCTCCAGGCCTCCGGCGACCTCTCGCCCTCGCAGGAGAAGTCCTATCGCAAGCTGAAGGAGGATCTCGTCGCGGCGGTGAAGGGGCTCTCCCTCAACCAGAACCGCATCGATGCTCTCGTCGAGCAGCTCTACGACATCAACAAGCGGCTCGTCGGCAACGAGGGCAAGCTCCTGCGGCTCGGCGAGGCGCACGGCGTGAAGCGCGACGAGTTCCTGCGCGAATATCAGGGCTCGGAACTCGATCCGAACTGGACGCGGCGCGTCGCCAATCTGTCCGGCAAGGGCTGGCTCTCCTTCGTCCAGAAGGACAAGGAGAAGATCCAGCGTCTGCGCACGGAGATCCAGCATCTGGCGACCGAGACCGGCCTCGAGATCACCGAGTTCCGCCGCATCGTGCACATGGTGCAGAAGGGTGAGCGCGAGGCCCGTCAGGCCAAGAAGGAGATGGTCGAGGCGAATCTGCGCCTCGTCATCTCGATCGCGAAGAAATACACCAATCGCGGCCTTCAGTTCCTGGACCTCATCCAGGAAGGCAATATCGGCCTCATGAAGGCGGTCGATAAGTTCGAATACCGCCGCGGCTACAAGTTCTCGACCTATGCGACGTGGTGGATTCGGCAGGCGATCACCCGTTCGATCGCCGATCAGGCGCGCACCATCCGCATTCCGGTGCACATGATCGAGACGATCAACAAGATCGTTCGCACCTCGCGCCAGATGCTGCACGAGATCGGCCGCGAGCCGACCCCGGAAGAACTGGCCGAGAAGCTCGCGATGCCGCTCGAAAAGGTCCGCAAGGTCCTGAAGATCGCCAAGGAGCCGATCTCCCTCGAAACGCCGGTGGGCGACGAGGAGGATTCGCATCTCGGCGATTTCATCGAGGACAAGAACGCGATCCTCCCGATCGACGCGGCCATCCAGGGCAATCTTCGCGAGACGACGACCCGGGTTCTCGCATCGCTCACGCCGCGCGAGGAACGCGTTCTGCGCATGCGCTTCGGCATCGGCATGAACACCGACCACACCCTCGAAGAGGTCGGCCAGCAGTTCTCGGTGACGCGCGAGCGCATTCGCCAGATCGAAGCCAAGGCGCTGCGCAAGCTCAAGCATCCGAGCCGCTCGCGCAAACTGCGCAGCTTCCTCGACAGCTGATACCTCTGATACACCTCTTTCAGTCCAGGCCGGCGACCCTCGGGTCGCCGGCCTTTTTCGTGTTTCCGTCGATGAGAGCGACCGGCCCTGCGGGCGGGTAGGGTTGGGGGCGGACGACTGGTCGAACGACGATCGGTACCGATATGTCCGGATGAGGGCCGCTCAGCCCCACGACATCCTGCTCGCAAAGGGAGGCGACATGTCTTTTCTCAAGCGCCTGTTCGGCAACGGCTCGAAGGCGGAGGCTCCCGCCGAAGCGACGGGAGATCCGATCGCCTATGAGGGCTTTTCCATCATCCCCTCCCCGATGCCGGAGAACGGACAATTCCGCCTGTCGGCCCTGATCGAGCGGGAGATCGACGGCGAACGACGGAGCCATCGGCTGATCCGGGCCGATGTCTTCCCGTCCAAGGACGCGGCGAGCGAAGCTGCGGTGCAGAAAGCCCGGCGCCTGATCGACGAGCAGGGCATCCGCCTCTTCCAATAGCGGGCCGATCGGCGAGAGATGGCCCGGATCAAGGGGCGATCATGGCCTATCGAGGGGTGCTTCTCGACGCTGGGCAAAAGCTGATCCTGCCCCCTTCCCCCGCAAAGCTCTTGTCCCTATAAGGCGGTCTCAGCCTGACCAGATATCGCCCGACCCCGCCGATGCGCTCGACAAGCCTTCGGTGAGGCTTTTTGCGCGACACGATGAAGCGGAAGACGCCATGCCCAAACGCACCGACATCAAATCGATCCTCATCATCGGCGCGGGGCCCATCATTATCGGGCAGGCCTGCGAATTCGACTATTCGGGCACCCAGGCCTGCAAGGCCCTGAAGGCGGAAGGCTTCCGGATCATCCTGGTCAACTCGAACCCGGCGACGATCATGACCGATCCCGATCTCGCCGATGCCACCTATATCGAGCCGATCACGCCCGAAGTTGTCGCCAAGATCATCGAGAAGGAGCGGCCGGACGCGCTGCTGCCCACCATGGGCGGACAGACGGCCCTCAACACCGCCCTCTCGCTGCAGCGCATGGGAACGCTCGAGCGCTACAATGTGGAGATGATCGGCGCCAATGCCGAGGCGATCGACAAGGCCGAGGACCGCGCCCTCTTCCGCGAGGCGATGGCGAAGATCGGGCTGGAGACGCCGCGCTCCGTTCTCGCCAATGCCGCCGGGCCGAAGGGCGAGGACCGCAAGGCGCACGAGGAGCGGCGGGCCGCGATCCGTGCGCTCCTCAGCGACGAGGACGAGCGCAACGCCGAACTCGACAAGCTGGAGACGGCCTGGCAGCTCGGCAATTCGGATCGCAAGCAGCGCTACATGACCCACGCGCTCGCGGCAGCCGCCCAGGCGCTCGACGAAGTGGGCCTGCCGGCGATCATCCGTCCCTCCTTCACCCTCGGCGGCACCGGCGGCGGTATCGCCTATAATCGCCAGGAATTCTTCGAGATCGTCGAGACCGGCCTCGACGCCTCGCCCACGACGGAAGTCCTGATCGAGGAGTCCGTTCTCGGTTGGAAGGAATACGAGATGGAGGTGGTCCGCGACCGGGCGGACAATTGCATCATCATCTGCTCGATCGAGAACGTCGATCCGATGGGCGTCCATACCGGCGATTCGATCACCGTCGCGCCGGCGCTCACGCTGACCGACAAGGAATACCAGATCATGCGCAACGCCTCGATCGCGGTTCTGCGCGAGATCGGGGTGGAGACCGGCGGCTCGAACGTCCAGTTCGCCGTGAATCCGGAGAACGGCCGGCTGGTCGTCATCGAGATGAACCCGCGCGTCTCGCGCTCCTCCGCGCTCGCCTCCAAGGCGACCGGCTTCCCCATCGCCAAGGTCGCGGCCAAGCTTGCGGTCGGCTACACGCTGGACGAGCTCGAAAACGACATCACCGGCGGCGCGACGCCCGCCTCCTTCGAACCCTCGATCGATTACGTCGTCACCAAGATCCCGCGCTTCGCCTTCGAGAAGTTCCCGGGCGCCGAACCGACGCTCACGACTGCGATGAAGTCGGTCGGCGAGGTCATGGCGATCGGCCGCACCTTCGCCGAATCGCTGCAGAAGGCGCTTCGCGGCCTGGAGACGGGCCTGACGGGTCTCGACGAGATCGCGATCCCCGGCGCCGGAGAAGGCGACGATCTCAACGCCATCCGGGCCGCGCTCGGAACGCCGACACCGGACCGGCTGCTGATGGTCGCCCAGGCGATGCGGATGGGCCTCGACGACGAGGAGATCCACGCGGCCTGCCGGATCGATCGCTGGTTCCTCGCGCGCATCCGCGCCATCATCGATCTGGAAGCGCGCGTGCGCGAGCACGGCCTGCCTCAGGACGAGGACAATCTGCGCTTCCTGAAGGCGTCCGGTTTCTCGGACGCGCGTCTTGCGACCCTTGCCGGCATCTCGGAGATCGAAGTCGCCGATCTGCGCCGCTCGCTTGCCGTCCATCCCGTCTTCAAGCGGATCGACACTTGCGCCGCCGAGTTCGCCTCGCCGACGCCCTACATGTACTCGACCTATGAACGGCCCTTCGCGGGCGCTCCGCGCTCGGAGGCCGAGGTCACGGATGCGCGCAAGGTCGTCATTCTGGGCGGGGGTCCGAACCGGATCGGCCAGGGCATCGAGTTCGATTACTGCTGCTGCCACGCGGCCTTCGCGCTCGCCGATGCCGGCTACGAATCGATCATGATCAACTGCAATCCGGAGACGGTCTCGACCGACTACGACACCTCCGATCGGCTCTATTTCGAGCCGCTGACCGCCGAGGACGTTCTCGAGATCCTGCGGGCCGAACAGACCAAGGGCACGCTGCACGGCGTGATCGTGCAGTTCGGCGGCCAGACGCCTCTCAAGCTCGCAGAGGCGCTGGAAGCCGCAGGCATCCCGATCCTCGGCACCTCCCCGGACGCGATCGACCTTGCCGAGGACCGGGACCGGTTCCAGCAGCTTCTCCACAAGCTCGAACTGAAGCAGCCGAACAACGGCATCGCCCGCTCCTTCGAGGAGGCCAAGGCGATCATCGACCGGATCGGCTATCCGGTCGTCATCCGCCCCTCCTACGTGCTGGGTGGTCGGGCCATGGAGATCGTGCGCGGCGATCACCAGTTCGAGCGCTACATGCGCGAGGCGGTCGTCGTGTCCGGAAAGTCCCCGGTCCTCATCGACGGCTATCTCAAGGATGCGATCGAGGTGGATGTCGACTGCTTGTGCGACGGGGAGACCACCTATGTCGCCGGCATCATGGAGCATATCGAGGAGGCTGGCATTCATTCGGGCGACTCGGCCTGTTCGCTGCCGGTCCACTCCCTGTCGAAGGCGACGACCGACGAACTGGAGCGCCAGACCCGTGCCATGGCCATCGCGCTCAAGGTCGGCGGCCTCATGAACGTCCAGTTCGCCATTCAGGGCGACGAGATCTTCGTTCTCGAAGTCAATCCGCGCGCGTCGCGCACGGTGCCCTTCGTCGCCAAGGCCATCGGCCGGCCGATCGCCAAGATCGCCGCGCGCGTCATGGCCGGCGAGACGCTGGACGAGGCGTTCGCTGCCTATGGCGACCGTCCCGACCCGACGAAGCTGAAGCATATCGCCGTTAAGGAAGCGGTGTTCCCCTTCTCGCGGTTCCAGAACGTCGACACTCTCCTCGGACCGGAAATGCGTTCGACCGGCGAGGTGATGGGCCTTGCGGACGACTACGCCCTCGCCTTCGCCAAGAGCCAGCTCGGCGCGGGGGTCGATCTTCCGCGCGAAGGCACGGTCTTCGTTTCGGTCAAGGACAGTGACAAGGAGCGTGTGCTTCCGACGATCCGCCGGCTGAGCGAGATGGGCTTCTCGGTGATGGCGACCGGCGGCACGCAGCGCTTCCTCATCGAAAACGGGATCGAGGCCGTCCGGGTGAACAAGGTGCTCGAAGGCCGTCCGCATATCGAGGACGCGATGCGCAACCGTCAGGTCCAGATCGTGTTCAACACGACCGAAGGGGCAAAGGCGCTCTCCGATTCGCTCTCGCTTCGCCGCGCCGCGCTCATCCACAAGCTTCCGTATTATACGACGCTTGCCGGCATGGAGGCGGCCTCGCGGGCGGTCAGTGCACTCAAGACGGGAAATCTTGAAGTTCGTCCGCTTCAATCGTATTTTACCGCATCCTGAGAACACGCATCAGGCGAAGGCCCTTCACGGACAAGGCCTTGGTGAGCTTTCCTAGTCGAACAGGATGGCCGGTTGCCGGGTGATTGCGATCGCCGGGTCCGGCAACTCTTTGTATTCCCGGAACTGCCGCTCAACCCGGCCGGCACCGGCACGAACGATAAGAAGACGCGCCGAAGCTTTTAAAGCCGGCCGTTTGAGAAAGTGGAGACCAGCATGCAGAAGGTCCCGATGACGACCCGCGGGTTCGAGACCCTGAAGGAGGAACTGCGCCGCCGCCAGCAGGAGGAGCGGCCGCGGATCATCCAGGCGATCTCGGAGGCCCGCGCCCATGGCGATCTGTCGGAGAACGCCGAATATCATGCCGCCAAGGAGAGCCAGAGCCTCAATGAGGGCCGGATCTCCGAACTCGAGGACTACACGGCCCGCGCAGAGGTGATCGACGTCGCCAAGATGTCCGGCGACAAGGTCAAGTTCGGCGCCACGGTGAAGCTCGTCGACGACGAGAGCGAGGAAGAGCGCGTGTTCCAGATCGTCGGAGACCAGGAAGCCGACGTGAAGGAAGGCCGGATCTCGATCTCCTCGCCGATTGCGCGCGCCCTGATCGGCAAGCAGGAAGGCGATACGGTCGAGGTCGCGGCCCCCGGTGGCGCCAGATCCTACGAGATCCTCGAAGTCATCTGGCGCTAGACCGGCCGTCGAGGGAAGCGGGATATGGGCGCGCCCGGCATAGTCCAGATGCCCGGAGCGGGCCGCATGTCGCGCATGGGGGATGAGCCGGGAGGCGTGATCCACGCTTTCGGCTCATCGCCTGCGGCTGCGCACCCGAACGGATCGACACTCCCATGAGCCAGGAACGCCCGAACGTGCGTCAGGTCGCCGTCGTCGCGCCGAATTTCAAGAAACGCCTGTCCGGCGTCACCTCGACCATCGTCCAGCTTCTGCCGATCATGGCAAGGCGGCTTTCGATCGCGAGCATGGGGCCGGACGTCCTTCCCGCAAACGTGCCCCGCCTTCCCTTTTCCTCGCTTCTCGGCTTCTGGTCGAAGCCCGTCGGGCAGCCGTTCCGCATCTGGCATGCGCGCCGAAACATCGAGATGCTGCCCGGTATCGTGATGCGCGATGTCCTGCGAATGCCGATCCGCCTCGTCTTCACCTCGGCGTCGCAACGGGAGCATACGGCTTGGACCCGGCATCTGATCGCACGGATGGACGGTGTGGTCGCGACGAGCGATCTCACGGCGTCCTATCTCAAGGTGCCGAACCGGGTCATCCGGCACGGCATCGATCTCGACCGCTTCCACCCGTCCGGCGATCGGCGTGCCTCGAAGACGCAATGCGGGCTCGACCCGGACATGAAGACGGTCGGCTGCTTCGGGCGCATCCGGCACCAGAAGGGCACCGATCTTTTCGTCGATGCGATGATCTCCCTCCTTCCCGGCAGGCCCGGCTGGAACGCCATCGTCGCGGGGCGCGCCACGGAGGAACACAGGTCGTTTCTCGCCGGGCTGAAGCGACGGGTCGCGGAAGCGGGGCTTTCCGATCGCATCCTCTTCGTTGGAGAACACGACGCCATCGCGCCATGGTACCGGGCGCTGGACCTCTTCGTCGCGCCCCAGCGCTGGGAAGGTTTCGGACTGACGCCCCTCGAGGCGATGGCGAGCGCCGTTCCCGTCGTCGCGACAAGGGTCGGCGCCTTCCCCGAACTCATCCTCGACGGCCGCACGGGCAGGCTCGTCGAGCGCGACCGAATCGGCGCGATCGTCGACGGCCTGCGGCCGTTCCTCGACGACGAAGCGATGCGGGAGGAATGCGGACGTGCGGCGCACGCCCATGTGAGCCGGCACTTTCCGCTCTCGGGCGAGGTCGACGCGCTGATCGGCGTCTATGAGGATATCTGGGCCGGCCGCAGCTTGAACGGCTGACGGGCCGCTCCCGCCGATCCGACTTGCGCAGAACAAAGCGGACATCCGTGCGTCATTCGTCGGCAGAAAATTCCGACAGATCGATGCGCGGCTTGCGAAATTCATAGAAACTTCCGCGCCCGAGATGCAGCGGAACGAACCGAAGCTGCGTGAGGAACCGGCGCCAGGCGAAGATCCAGTTCTCCGGCTTGCTCATCGCGGCAGGGGGCGGCTGATGGATTTGTCTCGTCGTCTCGATGCCGGGATCGCGCCCTTCGGCCTCGAGAACGACGGCCTGGATGGCGAGGGCCGGCTCTACCTGTGCGATCTCCACCCGCCCGAAGGCAAACATGAAGGCGTCCGAAGGGCCCGATGCGGTCTCGAGCGCCGCAAGGAGCTTTCCGGCGCCCTGCGGGGAGACGACATAGGCCCCCGATCCGGATTTGTCGCGAACCACGTCGATGAGATCGCCGGCGCCCGCATATCGACGGAAGAATTTCCGGCGCCCGCAATATTCCAAGTTGATCAGGTCGTAGCCTCGAAGATCGCGCGAGAGAAATTCCGGCAGCCGCGGCGAAAGCAGGGCGTCGTCCTCGAAGACCGCGAGGGGCGCGTCGGTCTCGACGGCTTTCCGCCAGAGGCTCGCATGGGAGAGAAGAAGCGCGATCTCCACCCGGGCGAGTGGTCGCTCCCAGCGGTTGGACAAGGCGGCGAAGCGTGCCTCGCCGACATCGTCCGCGGACACGGCCGGGAACCGTTCGAGCTTCAGTCCGACACGCTGCGCCTGGCGTTCCATGAACGCCCGTCGCTCGGCTGCGCGATCGAGATTGATGTAGGAGGCTGCGATCACGATCCGATCAGTCCTTCCAGGTGGCGGGGAAGAGGAGGATCAGCACGGTCACCAGTTCGAGCCGTCCGAGCAGCATGATGGCCGACAACGTCCAAAGAGCGCCTTCGGGCAGCGAGGAGAAGTTGCCAGCAGGCCCGATCACCTGACCGAAACCCGGCCCGACATTGGCGATGGCGGTCAAGGCTCCCGAAAAGGCCGTGATGAGGTCGAGACCGTGCATGGTGAGGATCACGGTTCCCAGCAGCAGGGTTCCGAAGAAGAGAAAGAAGTAGATGGTGACGGTCTGGACGCCTTCCGGGGCGATGTCGGTATTGCCGTAGCGCAGACGGATGACCGCATGTGGCCGCACCAGCCGCCGGAAGTTCGCCTTGACGATTTGGAAGAGAATGTAGAGCCGGTTCGCCTTGATGCCGCCGGTGGTCGAGCCGGCGCAGCCCCCGAGAAAGGTGGCGAGAAAGAACACGCCGATCGCCGCATTCGACCAGAGGGTGTAATCCTCCGAGGCATAACCTGTCGTGGTGATGATGGAGACGAGGTTGAAGGCGGAGCTGACGACGGCCTCGATGAAGGGGGTCTCGTTGATGAGCCTGCGGGTGATCGCGATCGTCAGGCTGAGGACGAGGCAGGTGAGGAGGAACAGCTTGATCTGCGGATCGCGCCACAGGTGGAACCGGCGCGGCAGGAAGGCCCTGATATAGATGACGAAGGGCATCGCGCCGAGAATCATGAAGAGCGTCGCCGTCGCGAGGATGCGGTTGTCGTCGAAATAGCCCATCGAAAGATCGTGGGTCGAATAGCCGGCCGTCGCGACGGTCGTCATCGCATGGTTGACCGCATCGAAGAAGCTCATTCCGAGCCCTGCATAGGCGACGGTACAGAGCACCGTCAGCACCACATAGGCGGCGACGAGACCACCGGAGAGCTGGTTCACCCGTGGCAGAACCTTGTCCGACTTGTCGGAGCTTTCCATCTGATAGAGCGCGATGCCGCCGGTGCGAAGAACCGGGAGGATGAGCAGCGCCATGCCGATGATCCCGATGCCGCCGATCCATTGCAGCAGCGAGCGCCACATCAGGATCCCGCGCGGCAGGGCGTCGAGCCCCGAGATCACGGTCGAGCCGGTCGCGGTGATCCCCGACATGGATTCGAAGAAGGCGCCGGCGAGCGTCAGCTCGAAGGAGGCGAAATAGAGCGGGATCGTGCCCACCACCGCTCCGAAGATCCAGACCGAGGTGACGATCAGAAAGCCGAGGCGTTGGGTGAATCGAGGCCGATCGCCTCTCGTGGCGACATAGACGAGAGCGCAGACCATCGCGGTCAGGGCACCCGAACCGACGAAGACCTTCCAGTCGTCGTTCTTGTCGGCGATGTCGACAAGGGCCGGAATCATCATCGTGGCGGCAAGAGCCAGACCGAAACTCGACGTCACATTGGCGATCGTCCTGAAGATGTGGCGCCCCCTCGAACACGTTTGTCATAGCGTCGAGCGAGCGACCGCTGCGCCGGCGACGCTAGTTCGAGCGCCCGACAGCATTCGATAGCGAGTGTCGAAAGGCGCGGCAACGCTTGGCTCGAACGCAGGACGGCAGATGTTGCCGCGCTGCATGCGGAAGACATCGGCATGCGGGGCAGGCACCGAGCCTCAATCGGCCCAGGTCGCCGGAAAGAGAAGGATCAGCACGGTCACGAGTTCGAGGCGGCCGAGAAGCATCGTGGCCGACAGAACCCAAAGGGCTCCGTCCGGCAGGGTCGAGAAGTTTCCGGCGGGACCGATGACCTGTCCGATGCCGGGTCCGACATTGGTGAGGGCTGTGAGGGTTCCGGAGAATGCGGTGTCGAAATCGAGCCCGAAGATGCTGAGGATCACGGTGCCGACCATCAGGGTTCCGAAGAACAGGAAGAAGAAGATGGTGATCGTCTGCACCTGTTCCGGCGCGATCGGGCTTGCGCCGTAGTTCAGGCGGATGACGGCATGGGGGCGCACCAGGCGCCGGAAGTTCGCGGCGACCAGCTTGGACAGGATGTAGAGCCGGTTCGCCTTGATGCCGCCTGCCGTCGATCCCGCGCAGCCTCCGAGAAAGGTCGCGAAGATGATCAGTCCCACCGCCGCATTGGACCAAAGCGTGTAGTCGTCCGAGGCATAACCCGTCGTCGTGATGACCGAGACGAGGTTGAAGGCCGAGGAGACGAAGGCTTCTTCGACGGAGGTGTCGTTGATCACCCGGCGCGTGATGGCGATGGCGACGCTGAGGACGACGCAGGTGCAGAGGAACAGCATGATCTGGGGATCGTGCCAGAGCTGGAACCGGCGCGGCAGGAAGGCGCGGATATAAAGAACGAACGGCAGGGAGCCGAGCACCATGAAGACGATGGAGGCAACGAGAATGCGATCGTCGTCGAAGAAGCCCATGGAGGCATCGTGCGTGGAGAAGCCTCCCGTGGAGAGCGTCGTCATCGCATGGTTGATCGCGTCGAAGAAGCTCATTCCGAGGCCGGCATAGACCACCGTGCACATCAGCGTCAGCGCCACATAGGCCGCGACGATGCCGCCCGAGAGTTGGCCGATGCGGGGCAGAACCTTGTCCGACTTGTCCGAGCTTTCCATGTGGAACATCGCCATGCCGCCGGTGCGCAAAACCGGCAGGACCAGCAGCGCCATGCCGATGATTCCGATCCCGCCGAGCCATTGCAGAAGCGAGCGCCACAGGAGAATGCCGCGCGGCATCGCGTCGAGACCGGAAAGCACCGTGGATCCCGTGGTCGTCAGCCCCGACATGGACTCGAAGAACGCGCCCGCATAGGTCACCTCGACCGATGCGACGTAGAGCGGGATGGCGCCGACAGCGGCGGCGAAGATCCAGACCGAGGTGACGATCAGGAAGCCGAGCCGCTGGGTGAAGCGCGGCCGCTCGCCATGGGTGGCGGCGGAGATCAGTGCGCAGATGATCGCGATGAGGATGCCGGAGCCGACAAAGACCTTCCAGTCCTGATTCTTGTCCGAAATGTCGACGAGAGCGGGGATCAGCATGGAGCCGGCGAGCACCAGACCGAAATTCGAAGTGACGTTCGCGATTGTCCTGATCACGGCGAGAGTGTCCCGTAGAGCATCCGTTCGAAGATCCGGCGCACGCGACGACCTCGAACGGATCGCCGATCCCGGGTGGCACTCGCCATAGGCCCATTGGTGCGTCTTGAACAGTGCGCGGAAAAGCACATTCGAGGCGAACAAACCCTTCAAGTTGCGAGGCTTCGCCGGCTCCTTTATTGAAGCCAGCGTCCGGGCGGGCCATTTGCGGTGCGTGGACCGATAGCCAATCGAGAGGAGCCGCCATGGCCGCACGTCACTCGGAAGTTCTGATCCTCGGATCCGGCCCCGCCGGTTACACCGCCGCGATCTACGCCGCCCGCGCCATGCTGAAGCCGCTGATCATCGCCGGCCTGCAGGAAGGCGGGCAGCTGACCATCACCTCGGATGTCGAGAACTATCCCGGCTATGCGGACCCGGTGCAGGGACCGTGGATGATGGAGCAGATGAAGACGCAGGCGCTGAATGTCGGCGCCGAGATCGTCAACGACCTGATCGTGGAAGCCGATCTCGACCAGCGGCCCTTCCGCCTTACCGCCGATTCGGGCGATGTCTTCACCTGCGACGCACTGATCATCGCGACGGGCGCCCAGGCCAAGTGGCTCGGGCTCGAAAGCGAGGCGAAGTTCCAGGGCTATGGCGTGTCCGCATGCGCCACCTGCGACGGCTTCTTCTATCGCGGCAAGGACGTGGTGGTGGTCGGCGGCGGCAATACGGCCGTCGAGGAGGCCCTTTACCTGTCGAACATCGCGCGGTCCGTCACGCTCGTCCACCGCCGTGAGGAACTGCGCGCCGAGCGCATTCTCCAGGATCGCCTGTTCGCGGCCGAAAACATCCATACGCGATGGAACGGCGAGATCGAGGAGATCCTCGGTGTCGATAAGCCGATGCGCTCTGTCACCGGTGTGCGGATCAAGGATACTCGGACCGGCGAGAGCGAGGATATGAACGCGGACGGCGTGTTCATCGCGATCGGCCATTCGCCGGCCGTCGAGCTCTTCGAGGGCAAGCTGAAGCAGAAGGCCTCGGGCTATCTCTGGGTGGAGCCAGGCACGGTGCGCACATCCATCGAAGGTGTCTACGCCGCCGGCGACGTTGCCGACGATACCTGGCGCCAGGCGGTGACCGCCGCCGGAATGGGATGCATGGCGGCGCTCGATGCCGAACGCTGGCTGCAGGCCCGGGCGATGGAAACGGTGCGCGCTGCCGCCGAATGAGGCTGGACCCGGACTCGGCGATTTGCCATTGTGCAGTGCAGCATTAACTGACGGATCAACCAGGCGGAACAGAGCGGAACAGGATCATGGCCCTCGACTGGGACAAACTGCGGATCTTCCACGCAGCAGCCGAGGCCGGTTCCTTCACCCGCGCGTCGGAATACCTCGGATTGAGCCAGTCGGCCATCAGCCGTCAGGTGGCGGCGCTTGAAGGCGAGGTCGGCGTTCCCCTCTTCCATCGCCACGCCCGTGGCCTCGTGCTCTCGGAGCAGGGAGAGATGCTGTTCGGAACGGCGAACGACGTTCTGCAGCGGCTCGAGGCCGTGCGCATGCAACTCACCGAGACCAAGGAGAAGCCCAGCGGCAAGCTGCGCGTGACGACGACGGTGGGTCTCGGGTCGGGATGGCTGACCGAGCGGTCCAAGGAATTTCTCGAACTCTATCCCGAGATCGAACTGCAGCTGATGTTCGATAACGAGGAGATCGACCTGACTATGCGCCGGGCGGATGCCGCGATCCGCCTGCGCCAGCCGCAGCAGCCCGATCTCATCCAGCGTCGGCTCTTCACGGTGCACCTGCATGTCTATGCTGCGCCGAGCTACATCTCGCGGTTCGGAACACCGCAGACGATCGAGGAACTGGACCAGCACCGGATCATCACCTTCGGCGAACCGGCTCCGCCCTATCTGCGCAATCTGAACACGCTGGAGACCATTGGGAGGGAAACGGGACAGCCGCGCTCCCCGATCCTCCAGATCAACAATCTCATTGCCATCCGCTCCGCGATCGAGAGCGGCATCGGCCTCGGGCTCCTGCCCGACTACATGATCGACCAGCGCACGAAGCTGGTCCAGATCCTGCCCGAGATCGAGATGCCGACCTTCGACACCTTCCTCTGCTATCCCGATGAATTGCGCAATTCGGCAAAGCTGAAGGTGTTCCGCGACTTCCTGATCTCCAAGTCGCGAACCTGGGCATTCTGATCGGGCGCAGATCCGCGCCCGAGATGATCGGCATGTTCGGGAACCATTCCGGCCTTTACGGCGTCCCTCGCATATGGATCCACAGACCCAATTCTTTCCGATGCTTGGCAGATACCCTGTCAGCCTCGATGCCTGCGGTCTGCCGAACCGGATCGTGGCGATCGCCGACATTCACGGCATGTCCCGGCATTTCGACCGACTGATCGACGGCGTATCAGCGATCGAAGGCTTCGGTGACGCGGCGTTCTACATCCTCGGCGATCTCGTCGATCGGGGTCCCGACAGCCGGGGCGTGATGGACAGAACCTGCGACTTGCTGAACCGCCGCGAAGGATCGCGCCTCGTCATCGGCAATCACGATCTCTGGTTTCGCCGATTTCTGTCCGCCGAGATGGACGAGGCCGACTATGCGCACTGGCTCGACCAAGGAGGCTCCGAAACGCTTTCCAGCTACGACGTCGCGTCGATCCGGGACAGGTTGGCTGCGCGCGAGCACGTCCTTCGGGTGTCGCCCGGCCATCTGGAGCTGATCGAGGCGGCGCATCCAATCATCATCGCAGGTGATTTCGCCTTCGTCCATGCCGGGATCGATCCGCGAAGATCCGTCTTCGAGCAGACGGACCACGATTGCGCATGGATCAGGGCACCGTTCCTGAAGCATGAAGGCCGTCTCAGCCACGTGATCGTTCACGGGCATAGGCCTCAGAAGGGCGGACGGCCGGTCGTGACCGAGAACCGCATCTCGATCGATACGGCGGCCGTGTTCGGCCGGGTTCTCACTGCGGCGTTGATCGACCGGGTCGCCGGAACGATCGCCTTCGTTTCCGCAGATGAGAGGTCGGCCTTCCCGAACTCCGCGATACCGCTCGATCGGGGCTTCGGAACGGTCCTCGACCGTTTTCCCCCGCGCTGACGCATCCACTCACCCGGCGAGACTATCGGCACTCGATCGATTTCGGTCCGAACCTCCGAAGCCGGCCAGTGCCGAACGCGCCAGCAAAACGAAAAGACCCGCGCGGAAGAACCGGCGCGGGTCGAGAATGAACTTGTGTCACTCCACGTCGGAGCGACGGAATCGATCAGATCACATGCCTGCTGCGCGCTTCGCGATGCCGTCGAGACCGGCAGTGTAGATGCCGCGAATGACGTTCTCCGCGTCGGCATCCGATGCACCGTCAGCCGCGTCGAAGGAGCCCTCCCAGGCGATCGTCGAGAGGTTGTCGTTGCCGGACACGGAGATGGTGGACTCATAATCCTTCACCGGAAGCGGGCCGCTGACGATCTTGTAGGTGTAGCGCATCGCGTCGTCGTCGCGCTCGACGAGCTGCTCAACCAGTTCGCCGCCCCCGTCGAGCGTCAGCGTACGCTGAGTGGTTCCGTCGGCCTCGCTCTCCTCGCACTTCGTCACGGCCGGATGCCATTCGGCGATGGCGCAGAAATCTCCCACCGCAGACCATGTCTTTTCCGGCGTCGCGTCGACCTGCTTCGACTCGACGACCTCCAGAGCGAATGCCGGAGAGGCCAGAAGCATCGCACCGACCAGGGGCACGCAGATCTGAACCGTCTTCTTCATGATTTCCTCCTAGTTTCTGTCCTGTCGCTCGACAGCCTGTTCCTTGGAACACGGCATTATCTAACGCGGTCTCAGCTCCTCCACAGGCCCGGTCGCGTCCAAGGCGGTCGACTTTGGTCGCATACTCCCGCCGGGCACAAAAAAAGCGCCTCCGGACAAGGTCCGGAAGCGCCGTGGTGTCGATTGATCGACTGTTAGTTCTGGCTGGCGGGCGTCGTTGCCTGATCCTGCAGGACGTCAGCCTGGCCCTCGACCGCAGTGCTCTCGCTGAAGGTCGCACCCGAGCCCGGGACGAGCGGCGCATCGGCGGACGCTCCGGTCGCGGCATCGGTCGTGGTGTTGGCTTCGGTGCCCTCGGCGACGGACTGGCGCGTCTCGGCCTCCTGAGCGCGGACCCCGGCGCTGCTGCCCGGCACGATCTGGTCGGCCGAAGGTGCGGCAGCCGGATTTTCCGGACGGTTCAGGTCGACCGTGCTCTCCGCAGCGACACCTTCACGCGTGGCCGACTCGTTCATATCGATCTGAGCTTCGCTGCCCGGAACGATCGTCTGGGTCTCGGTCGTCGTCTGCGCCATCGCGGGCAGAGCGAAAGCCGAAGTGGCGGTGAACAGGGCGGCGATGGTGAGATTCTTCAACATGTCTTTTTGTCCTTTCACTCCCCTCCGGTAACGACCAGGATCGAGGAGAGACGTCCTATCTTGATGTACGTCCGACGCTCGGTTGGCTCTTGCCGTCTCACCGAGCGCGATCTTCGAGAAGAAAGACGTTTGACGGCAAACTTCGTTGCATCACGTTGTCTTGACTGTCTGTTTCGCCCGGCGCGACAATCACATGAAGGTGATAAGCCTCGCCGTCCAAGCGCTTTGGTATGGTCGACCCCGAAAATGGCGGCGCATGGGACCTTATTCCGCTGCCTGGCTAATCGTTCCGAGAGGAGCGAGAGGCTCGATGGTTTCAGTTCGCGGAGAACGTTTTCGGATGGGAGCGAGACGCCAGCTCCCGCAAAGCCCGTGCTCGATGAATGAAGTCCGGATCGGAGGCGGAGATGACAGCCTGCGCAGCGATGCGGTAGACGAGCGATGCTTGTCGACGGGATCCGGTTTCCGGTCGACGCGTCGGATGGTCCGAAGACCGTCTTCAGGTTTCGGTCCGATGCTCTGGGATGCGAATGAATGGCAGGACTGGCAACCCGTGCGAACGAAGACAGGGTCGCTCTGGGAATAGGGATGATGCTGGTCGCCTATATCGGCTTCTGCGGCATCGATACGAGCGCCAAATGGCTCGGTCTCGCAGGCCTGCCGGCGCTCCAGGTCGCGTTCATGCGATATCTCGGGCATTTCGCGATTTCCTTCGGGCTCATCGCGAAAGATGGACTGCATCCCGATCGGTTCAGATCCGAGAACTCGGGTCTCGTGATCCTACGCGCCGTGTTCCTGATGCTTTCGACGATCTCGAATTTCACGGCTTTCTACTATCTGCCGCTGACGCTCACGGCCACCATCATGTTCTCCGCGCCGATCTTCATCTGCGCGCTTTCATGGCCGATCCTCGGCGAGAAGGTGGGGCCGTGGCGCTGGGGCGCGATCGCCGTCGGCTTCGTCGGCGTGGTGGTCGCCATCGATCCTCTGCAGGAAGATTTCCACTGGGCGGTCTTCATCGCGCTGCTCGGGGCGTTCTTCGTCGCCCTCTACACGCTTTTGACTCGCAAGCTGTCAGGGACGGTCCATCCGGAGACGATGCAATTCTATAGCGGGCTGGTGGGAACGCTCGTGCTCGCGCCGTTCGCACTCTACCTCTGGATCACTCCGGAAGACTGGTGGACGACGACGATCCTGATCTGCATCGGGGGCTTCGGCTGGGCGGGCCACGAACTCCTGACGAGGGCGCATCGCTACGCGGATGCATCCGCCCTCACCCCGTTCACCTACGTGTTCCTCGTCTACATGACGATTTCGAGCATTCTCGTCTTCGGTCAGTGGCCTGAGGCCGGAACGATCGGTGGCGCGATCATCGTCGCGGGCGCCGGCATCGTGATCTGGTTCAGGGAACGGCGTCTTGCCCGGAGACGCCGCTCTCTCGACACGCCTCCGATGTAGGCGACGCGATCCTTCAGCGAGGCGTCTGGCCGGGCACGAGACCGCCGGAGGGCGTCGATGCGGCAACGGACGGCGTGACGCCGTTCACCGTCGGCAGGCCCGAAGGGGCGCCGGAGGCATCGCCGAGGCCGAAGAGGAACGGGAGACCTGCGCTGCGCGGACGCAGAACCACGCGCCCATCGGAGAGGCGCACCGGCCGGCTCCGATCCAGTTCCCGCTCCGACAGCTTGACACCGACGACGGGATAGCCCCTGCTGTTGAGCATCTCCTGTGCGCTGGACGCGGAGGCTGCGATCAAGCTCACCGATAGGGCGAGGCAAGCGGTACGAACCGTTGAGAGGCGCATCGTCGGGCTCCATTTGAACGAGGTTTATCTGGAGAGGAGACGAGTGGAGCCCGCCAAGGTTCCCGATCTCCCCTCGCCCGGCGAACCCCGGCGAAGAGCCGATCAGAACCGCGTCGGGATATCGTCGCGAACGGGCTCGCCGACATGAAGGTCGGACAGCAGCCGGTGGATCGGTTCTCGAACGTCCGCAAGGCTCGCGTTCTCGATCGCGCAGAACAGGGTGAAGAGTCGTCCCTTCGACGTCCAGAACCAGATCGGAACCGAAAGATCGCGGTTCCTCACATAGGGGCTGTAGACGCGGCGCGCGAAACCCTCACCATCGAGATCGAAGGTGATCGGATCGTCCTTCGAGGCCCATTGTCCGACCGGCAGGGATGGATCGGGCACCGTGCCGGGCCTGATCTCGTTGAGCTTCGTCCCGAGCCAGGTTTCGACCGCAAGCCAGGGCCAGACCGTCTCGCTCGTCACGTCTTCGATCTTCAGCCATCTGGCGCCGGGCGGGCGCGGCGGCGCTGCGGCATGAAGGCATGTAAATCCCCCGGCGCAGTCCTCGCCCTCGCACTTGAAGATCTGACCGACGGCCATGGTCGCATCCGCGTCCGGGCCGGCGGACCATCCTGCGACGGGGCCTGCATCAGACCCGCCGCTGCTGCAGCCGAGGACGGCTGCGACCAGAAGAGAACGAAGTGCGGATCGACGCATGGCAGGGACCCCGGGACAGGAAAAAGGGCCGGAATGAACCCGGCCCAGTCCTAACCCGCGAGACTTACGCGGAGATTTTCATCGCCGCAGTCCCGCACAACCACGCATGACGATATCCGTCTATTCAGCCACCTGTCCGGGAACGATGCCATCGGACGGCGTCTCGTCGCTGTTGAGAGCCGTTGCCGCCCGGAAATTGGATTGCGAGCAGCCGGAAAGAAGAAGCATTGCGGTCATGGCGATCGTCAGCGCATAGGTCATGATGTGCCTTCGGTTGGTGAGGTGATGGTCGGTTCGACCGGAGAAATGCGAATTCAAACAGGCTTGGACACCATGACGAGATGGCCCGGCGCGGGTTTGCCCTCCTGCAACCGAACCACGATCTCTTCGAAGTGATCGACATCGAAACCCTGGGCGAGCAGCGCATTGCGCAGATAGCTTTCACCGTGATGGAAGCGCTGATCGCGGCCGACTGCATAGGGGCGCCCGGCCAAGGCTTCGTCGCTCATCGTCTCGGTCGAGAAAATGGCCCTGCCCCCGCCTTCGAGCCGGTCATAGAGCCCGGACAGGAAAGGCTCGAGCGCGCCGAGATAGGGAACGACATCGGTCGCGACGATCAGATCGAACACCGTTCCGGGTTCGTGACGGCGCAGAAAATCGACGGCCTCGGCGACGAAAAGACGGTCGTAGACGGCGCGTTCGTCCGAGACGCGGACCATTTCCTCCGAGAGATCGACACCGGTGAGATGATCGACGAGATCCTCGATTTCAGCCCCGGTCAGTCCGGTGCCGCATCCAAGGTCGAGCACGTTCGCATAGCGCCGGCCGTCGCGGCGCAGAACGGCACCGACCATCTCCGGCACCCGGTAATGCAGTTGCCGCACGAGGATATCGTCGAAGGTCTCGGCATGCTGGTCGAACAGGGTCGACACATAGGCGTGCCCGACGCTCGCGGGCGGCTCGACCAGGCCGAGCCCCGCCAGCCTGATCGTCGCGCCCACATGATCGGCTGGATCGAGACGAAGGCATTCGCGATAAGCCTCGGCGGCCGCCTCGACGTCGTCTGACTTTTCGGCCTTCAGACCCCGTTCGTACGCGGCGCCGAGCGCCTCTTCGTCGAAATCCGTCACGCCGGTCTCAGTAACGACCGATGGTGAAGCCGCCGCCACCAGCCGTCCCGTCACGCTGGAGCGGCAGCGGGTTCTCACTCGAAATCGAGGGCGTCGCCATGCCGATGGCGCCGACATTGTTTTCCAACCCGCCCGGTCCGCGAACACCCACGCGGCCGGCACCATCCGAGACGTCGACCCCCGGGAGGCCGTAGAACTGGCTGCCGGAGCCGCGCTCCATGCTCCTGTCGACCGTGGTCGCGGCACTGAAATCAGACGGCCGCTCCTCGAAACCCTGCTGCGCGACGGCGGCGGTGGACAATGCGAGAGCTGCGGAAAATGCGACGGCGGCAGCGCCTGTCGCCTTGGTTCTGAAAAAGGACATATCGGTCTCCGTGATCGTTGATCCGATAACAGATCTTGTTGCGTTCCGTTCCCCGCTTCTTCAGCGTCCACAACATCTTGCGCCCCGGTCGTCTCGTTCGCGGCCGAAACGCATCCAGGCGTCAGTTCGCCTCGAGATAGGAAGCGAGACCGCGTGCGAAGCGAACCAGCTTGGCTGCCGGAACCGTGTTGAAGCACACCGGCAACTCTTCTCCGCTCGCCACTACGTCGCCGATTCTCTCGTCGCTCATCGGGACATGGACGAAGCCGTAGCGCTCGACGCCGAGCGCACCGGCATTGCGGCAGAGCCGATAGAGCGTGTCGTTGCAGAGATAGCCACCCGCATCGCAGGACCATTCGAAGTCGAGTTCGCCCTCGCGCAGAAGCGCCGCGATCCCATTCCACGGAAGCTTCGCATCGAGATGCGCGGGCCCGTCGGTAACGCTCGGCCCGGCAGGAAACCGGCCGAAGGCATCCTCCCGTCCAAGTTCCCGCTTGTTTGCGGCGCGGAGCTCGATCCGCACCCGTTCGGCCTTCGCATGGAGACCGAACATCACGACGTTTCGCGGCCTTTCGGCCTCGATCGCCGACTTCAGCGTCGCCCAGCTCTCATCCCACCCGACCGGCAGGAGAACGGGAAGGAGACCGCCCGAAGCGTGTCCATTATTCAGACTCTCCACGAGATCGGCGCAGGGGTTGAAAGGCGCTCCCGGAAATGCGGAGAAGCCGGCAAGAATCGTCGACATGGAAAGTCTGCATGCTCCCTTCGGGAAGTTTCACGCGCGAAGCATATAGAGAGCGTGCAATTATAGAAAAGTTTCACTTGCCAATAGGCTGCACACAAGGCATCCTCCATGGTGTTCGGGCAATTTCGCGAACACTAGGTATGGACGATATGCGCATCGGAAGCGCTTCTTCCGAGCGGCTCCGCCGCGATCCGTAGGCTCCTTCCTTGGTACAAGACTTGCCTGCCACCGCCCTTTGGGCGACTACGAATGCTGAGGATCAAGGGTTCCGACAATGGCTCAGACCGGCACGGTCAAATTCTTCAACACCGAAAAGGGCTTTGGTTTCATCAAGCCCGACAACGGTGGCGCTGACATCTTCGTTCACATCTCCGCAGTCCAGGCTTCTGGCCTGACCGGACTGGAAGAGAACCAGAAGGTGTCCTTCGAAACCGAGCCGGACAAGCGCGGCAAAGGCCCGAAGGCGGTCAATCTCGAAAGCGCCTGAAGTCGGACCTCTCGATGCGCTCACGCGCATCGGGGCTGACGCAGTGCCATTTGAATCCGAAAGGCGTGGACCCCGGCCGTCCGCGCCTTTTTTGCGTCGAAAGTTCTCGCTTTTGGCAGCAGCGCTGTCCGGCTCGGTCCCGGATGATAACACACAGGATCGACGCCCATCCATCGCGAGGTCATGCAGGGTCGACGGCTCGCTCGACAACGGTCGTGTCTTGGAGCGCCTAGCGGGCCTGAGCCGATCTGAAGACCGCATCAGCCTCAGCTGTTCGACCTCACGCAGTCATTCCGCGCCATTGGTGCACGCAGCAAGCGAACGACAATCAAATCCGAGCAAAAGCGACAGCCCTTACCGGAACAGAACCGCCTCCATAAGGAGCCGCGATGCATCAGCGCTCGGAGCCCATCAAGCCGACAGGCCCGCTCGATGACGAACGAGCGTCCGCTGCCGCAACATTCGAACCGCTCGATTCAGTTCAGCAAAGCGGCGGTGACGACAGCACCCCAGCCCAGGATCGTGGCCGCAAGAACGACGTTTTCCGCATAGCGATAGTTCATCGTCATGATGTCCTTTCACGCACCATCCTCGTCGGTGCGAACGCCGCATCATGATTTCGACATATTCTTTCGAACCGCCATTGCAAGGGCGGGTGAGGAAGTTTCCGAAAACGCGGGCTCTCACCGCCGTTTCGCCTCGAACCCGTCACCGATCTTCCGCAGCAGGCTGCGGCGTGGATCAGACCTGCGGCAGGGCTTCGAGCAAAGCGTCCAGATCATGAAGCGAGGCCAGGCGATAGGTCGGCGCCATTTCGTCCATCGAAAGCTGCGTATATCCGTTCTCGACGGCGGCGACCGGCATATCGGCGCCCCTCGCCGCCTCGACATCGTTCTCGCTGTCGCCGACGAAGAGGCAGGAGCCGGCGGACAGATCCAGGCGCTCGGCGGCATGGAGCAGAAGATCGGGGTTGGGTTTCTTCGCCGGCCCCGCATCGCCGCCGACGATCAGGTCGAAATCTGCGAGGAGGCCGAACGCTTCGAGGATCGACCGCGAAGGCGCTGCCGGCTTGTTCGTCACGAGCCCGACCTTCATGCCGCGTCGCCGGCAGGCCGCAAGGGCCTCCGGTGCACCGGGAAGCAGAGTGGTCAGCCTGCTCGCTCTCGGCTCGTAGAATTCGAGGAAGCGCGACACCAGGCGATCCCGCTCGGTGTCCTCGATCGAAACGCCGCGGCGAAGGAGCGCGCGCTCGAGAAGGATGCCTGTTCCGCCACCGACCATGACGCGGACGCTCGCTCGATCGAAGGGATCGATATCCCTCTCGGCGAGCGCGTCGTTGAGCGCCTCCTGGATATCGGGAATCGAATCGATGAGCGTTCCGTCGAGATCGAAGAGGACCGCTCGCGGTCGGTAGGTCGTCATCGTCATGGTCTTCGCCCTCGTCCCCGGTTTCAGTCGCCAGTCCTCTTGGGCTTATGGCTGGGGTGCATGCAAGCCGAAATCATCGACCCTTCGGGCCGCTCACGGCCTGCGGTGTCGGACGTCCCTTGATGCCGGCGCGGTGCGGCAGAGGCCAGCTCAGATCTTGCCGAGTCGGCCTTTGATGGTGAAACGGGCACCGTCCGGTTCGAAATCGATTGAGGTCGCGCCTTCGAAATAGGCGGCGACGATCCGTTCGAGAAGCTTGGAGCCGAAACCGCTGCTTCCCGGCATACCGACGACCGGGCCGCCCCGTTCGGTCCAGGCGAAGTCGAAACTCCGGTCCTTCGAACTCCACTCGATCAGGACGCGGCCCGTCTCGTTCGAAAGTGCGCCATATTTCGTCGCATTCGTCGCGAGTTCATGCACTGCCAGCGACAATCCGAGGGCCCGGGGTGCGTCGAGTTCGAGATGGGGGCCGGTCAACGTGAACCGGCCCTCGCCGTTCAGATGGGGAGCGAGCGCGGCATCGATGACCCCGCGGATGTCCGCATGTTTCCAATTGGTCTCCATCAGGATGTCCTGCGCCCTCGAAAGCGCGGACAGCCGTGAAGAGATCGCCGCACGGGCCGCAGGCAGGTCGCTCGATGTCCGCAGCGTCTGGGCTGCGATCGCCTGGACCATTGCGAGCGTGTTCTTCATCCGGTGGGCGAGTTCGCGGGTCAGCGCCTCGCGCTGCGCCTCCGCCGCCTTCTCCTTGCGCAGGTCCGTCGTCACCGTGCCGTATCCGACCGGCTCCCCGCTGGTGTCGAACAGCATGAAGAGATTGTAGCGAACGGGGATGGGTTCCTCGCCCGAGGCGTGCTCGAAGCGCATTTCCCCCGCCCAGGATCCCTCCTTCGAGACCGTCGGAAGGACCTCGGAATGAAGACGGCTCCGATCGTCGGCGACAAGATGGTGAGCGATCTCGGTCTGCCTCGGATCGTCCGCCAGCCCGATCAACTGGCGTCCCGCTTCGTTCACATACTGGATCCGCCCATCGAGATCGGCATAACCGATGAAATCCTTCGACTGCTCGACGATCGTCGCCAGGCGGTCACGCTCGGCCGTCTGTGCCGCAAGGCGCTCCAGCGCATCGCGGCGCGCTTCGGAGAGCGCGTCGAGTTGCAGCACGGAGCGCCTGAGGTTCGCGCCGAAGGCGACGATGCCGAGATTGACCGCGACGAACAGAAACTGCGTCGTCCATTGCTGACCCCGGAGCATGAACGGGTTCCCCACCTCCGAGATGGAGAAGCCGGCTAGGACGGTCGCCAGAAACGTAGCGAAAACCCCGGCCGCCGACCCGATGAAGACGGAGCTGATCAGAATCACGGGAATGAAGAAGAGGTAGGGAAGAAGTTCGAACCCCGCCATCTGCCGCAGGACCGCAACGCTGCCGACCGCACATGCGACCGCGGCGTATCCGAGCACACCGTCGAGGGGCAGCGTTATCGTGTGGAGCAGCGCGCGATTGAACTTGGTGGAGGTCGGCATAGGCGCAGTTCTGCTCGGATGTGCGCCGTATGGCGGTCAACGCGTACTTCTAACTGATTTGCCCGACAAGAAACAATGCGTTCGCGAAAGGTTAAGGCGGACGATCAATCGGCTGATGAGCACATTCGTTGCAGAAAGCTGGCCTGCGCAACGTGCATCGAGGTTCAGAGCTTCATCGACAACATGACCAGATCGTCTCGAAGCTCACACCTGTCCACCATGCGGGTACGCATTCCCCGAACCAGGCGATGGTCGACGCCAAACCCGACTTTCCGATAGAAGGCGGCAGCTGTCTGGGTACCCAGATGAACGGTGCAAACCCCGGCTTCCCTAAGGAACCGCATGAGTTCGCCCGCAAGCATCGTCCCTGTGCCCTTGTCGGCTCGGGCAGACGTCGTCAAGGTGGCGAGATAGGCATAGCGACGCCCATCACGCTCGTGAATCGTTCCGCACGCCCCGGCCAGGAGGTCGCCAGTCTCGTCCTTAAACGTCAGGATAAAGGTCGGCCGGATCTTCTCGTCGGCTTCGTTCACAGCCTCGACATAGAGCGTCCGCATCCCTTCGGACGGTTCACCGGGACCAAGCACGAAGGCGCAGGTATGATCCGGCCCAGCCGGCATGTCGATTGGGATGATTGCGTAGCCGGCAGCTTGGAAGGAAGGCGCAACGACGTCGCCATAGGTCGTCAAGACGACGATGCGCTCGGCGGGCCGACCATTCCGGGCCATCTCATCCGCTTGCCGGGAGACGTGGTCGGCCGCATCAGCCAAGAAACTCTGCGCCGAGGTGTCCTTCAGATCAGGGTAATGAATGGTTACGGAGGGGTGAACGCCGAATTCCGCCTCGCGCTGGAGGAAGAGGTCGATGACACGCGATGCAGCCTCGTCCAGATCCTTCCTCGCGGCGCCGGGGGCGGCGAGGATCTCCAGCTTCGGTGACAGCGCCAAAGCTCCCCCACGATCGTTCATCGCACTCTAATCTCCGCTCGGCTTTATCATATCCATCGACTGGATAGCCAAGTCGATGGCTGCTTCCAACCAGCAGTTCTATGTGATGGAAGGTTTGCGAGGAATCGAAGCCGACGATCAACCGCACGGCACTTTCCGGAGCAGAAGCGCCGGTCGTGCTTCAATACCAACACCAACGGCGTCGACAAGCTTTCCGATCTCCTGTCGAATGACGAATGCCTTTATCGTCTGAACACCTCGCGAAATGAAGCCAGCCTTCAGTGTGGATA
This sequence comes from Fulvimarina endophytica, assembly GCF_003403015.1. Taxonomy (GTDB): domain Bacteria; phylum Pseudomonadota; class Alphaproteobacteria; order Rhizobiales; family Rhizobiaceae; genus Fulvimarina; species Fulvimarina endophytica. The sequence continues at coordinate 217,640 of NZ_QURL01000001.1, read as the reverse complement.
CTTGCCTTCGGACCCGACCTTTTCGTCACGCTCGCCCTTGCGGCGATGTCGCGTTGAGCTGTGGCATGCTATCCTTGGTGTCTGTGGACGATCGAGGAAACGGTATGGGTGTTCGCCCATTCCGGCCGGTGCGATCGGAGGGTTCGCTTTCTTGTTTCGGCTCCTGTCGATCGGTCTTCAGAATTGACGCCGGAGCCGCCTGAGCATGCCACACACTCGTTTGTCCGATCACCCGTCCGAAGCAAGCGCTCCGTGCCGGCTTCAGGGCGGCGGCTCGATGGGCGATGAGATTCGGGCCTTCGACTGGGAAGCGACGAGCATCGGTCCGATCGAGACCTGGCCGATGGCGCTCGTCAACACGCTGAGGACGGTGCTCGCCACCCGGCAGCCGATCTGCTTCTGGTGGGGACCCGATCTTCTGCAGTTTCACAACGACGACTACCTGCCCATCCTGAAGGATCGAAACCGGCAGGTCCTCGGACAACCGTTCGCGGACATCTGGAGCGATGTGTGGGAGGACGTCGAGCCGATCGTCGGGGAGGCGCTGGCGGGGCGCGGCACCTGGTTCGAGGATCTGCCGCTCCACCTGGTGCGCTCGGGCCATCCGGTCGAAACCTTCTGGACCTTCTCCTACAGCCCGCTCTTCGACGATGCGGGCAATGTCGCAGGCGTGATGAACATCGTCCGCGAAACCACGGATGCGGTTCGCCATCGCGAGGCGCTTGCCGATGAGGTCAGTCGGGCAAACAGCGCGCTATCGTCCCTGATGGAAGCCGAGAAGCGCCAGCGGGTCCTCCAGCGCGAACTCACGCACCGGATGAAGAACACGCTGGCGATGGTGCAGTCCGTCGTCACGCAGAGCCTGCGCCATGCCCATGACGTAAAGGACGGCGCCCGTCTCGCCTCCCAGCGCATCGATGCCCTCGCCCGCGCCCAGGACGCCCTCACCGACAGCAACTGGGAAGAAGCGGATGTCGGCAAGGTGGCCGAGGCGGCCTTCCTGCCCCATTGCGACGAGCGTGGACGGGTCACGCTGGAGGGTTCATCCTTTCCCCTCTCCGCGCAACAGGCGCTCGGCCTCTCGCTGGCGATCCATGAGCTTGCGACGAACGCCGTCAAGCACGGTGCCCTGTCCTGCGAGAGCGGACATGTTCGTTTCGAGTGGTGGCTGAACGAGGTCGGAGCGCCGAGTTTTCGCTGGACCGAGACCGGCGGACCGCCTGTCGTCCCGCCGTCACGCAGCGGCTTCGGATCAAGACTTACCACGCGGGTGGTTCCGTCCTATTTCGACGGTCATGCTTCGATCGACTACCGGCGTGAAGGCGTCGTCTACGTTCTCGAAGCGACCACCAGATCGCAGACGAAACCGTAGCCAGATCCGAACGAAGCCCCATGACAGCCAGTATGACAGCGAAGCCGCAAACCGTTCTCGTCGTGGAGGATGAACCTCTTTTGCGAATGGATGTGGTGGAAACGCTGGAGGACGCGGGCTACGACGTGATCGAGGCGGTCGATGCCGATCAGGCACTCGCAGTCCTCGAAGCGACGGACGGCGTCGGCATTCTCCTGACGGATGTCTACATGCCGGGCTCCATCGACGGCCTGGAGCTCGCACATCGCGTCCACCGGGAGTGGCAGGGCATCGCCATCGTGGTGGTCTCGGGCCATCAGCGTTTCTCCGCCGACGAGCTTCCGGCCGGCGCTCTCTTTCTCTCAAAGCCCTACGGACCGACCGCGATCGTCGATCTCGTCGGCCAGATCCGCACAGCGTCCTGATTCCGTCCCTTCCCGGACCCGGAACATCCGCCTTCGACATATCGCAGGGTGGAAAACCGGTGTCGGAAGCTTACCATTCCTGGAAGATGCCGGCCCAGACGATCGGCATTGTACTATCCATCGGGTGTTCGAAAGCCGAAGCGGCTGTCCTCCCCGGCACATATCGGTCTCGGTCTTCGCGGCAAAGACGATCGGCCAGACGTTAGGACGCAGGAATGATCGAATTTCAGGGCGTGACGAAGCTCTATGATGGCGCGCCCGCCGTTCGGAACCTCGATCTCGTCGCCCCGACCGGCAAGCTGACCGTTCTCGTCGGACCGTCCGGGTGCGGCAAAACGACCTCCCTGCGAATGGTCAACCGTCTCGTGACCCCGAGTTCCGGGACGATCACCCTCGACGGCGAGCCGACCGATCGAATGAACGTGGCGCAGCTGCGCCGCCGCATCGGCTACGTCATTCAGCATGCCGGGCTCTTTCCCCACCGGACCGTGGCGCAGAACGTTGCGACGACCGCACGTCTCGCCGGCATCGACCGGAAGACCGCCAGGCGAAAATCGCTCGACCTCCTGGAGCAGGTGGGCCTCTCGGCGAGCCTTGCCGAACGCTATCCCTGGCAGCTGTCCGGAGGCCAGCAGCAGCGTGTCGGTGTGGCGCGGGCCCTCGCCTCCGACCCGAAATTCATGCTGATGGACGAGCCCTTCAGCGCCGTCGATCCGATCGTCAGGGGCCAGCTCCAGGACGAATTCCTGCGCCTGCAGCGCGAGATCGGCAAGACGATCATCATGGTGACCCACGATATCGACGAAGCCCTGAAGCTCGGCGATCAGGTCGCCGTGATGCGGGAGGGCGGCGAACTCGCCCAGGTCGCGACGCCTCGCGAACTTCTGGTTCGCCCGGCCGATGGTTTCGTCGCCGATTTCGTGGGCCGGGATCGCGGCTATCGTCACCTGGGCTTCGCGCCGATCGACAACGGCCTGAAGCTGGCGAGCGAACCGGTCGTTCAGTTGGGTGCCAGTCCGGCCGAGGCAGCAGAGGCCGCGATCGACGGCTGGGTTCTCGTCTGCGACGCGGCGCACCGCCCGCTCGGCTGGACGGATATCGCGCGCCTGCGCGGCCCGGTGCGCGAGGACGACCTCAACCTTTCGAGCACCCTTGCCCCCATGGACGGGAGCATGCGCGAACTCCTCGATGCGGCCCTCAGCTCACCGTCGGGACGCGGCGTGGTGACGAACACCGACGGAACGCTTCGCGGAACGATCGCGCTCGGCGATCTCGGCGGTATCCTCGCTCCGCTGCACCGGACGGGCGCGGAGCGGCATTCATGAACTTCGACTGGCTCTGGCGCGAATCGGACATGATTTTCGATCTGTTCGTGCGCCATCTCTGGCTTTCTGCGGTCCCCGTCGCGATCGGCCTTGCCCTGGCGCTCCCCCTCGGCTGGCTGGTGCACAGAAGCGGGGTCTGGCGCGGTCCGCTGCTCAATCTCGTCGGCCTGCTCTTCACGATCCCCTCGCTTGCCCTGTTCGTGCTTCTGCCCTGGTTCCTCGGAACGCAGATCCTCGATCCGATCAACGTCGTCGTCGCGCTGACGATTTATGTCCTCGCCCTTCTCGTGCGCACCGTCAGCGATGGGCTCGGCTCGGTTCCGCGCGAGACTTTGCAGGCGGCGAACGCCATGGGCTATCGGCCGTTGAGCCGACTTCTGACGGTCGAACTTCCCCTCGCGATCCCCGTGATCGCAGGTGGTCTTCGCGTCGCCCTCGTCTCCAATATCAGCATCGTGTCGGTCGCCGCGCTCGTCGGCACGCGGCAACTGGGTTCGTTGTTCACCCAGGGTCTGCAGCTTCAGTTCCTGACGCCGATCATCGCCGGCATCGTTCTCAGCGTCGCCCTTGCCGCCGCTCTCGACGCCCTCGTGCTCTTTCTCTCGCGCAAGCTGACGCCCTGGGAGCGGCGCCCAGCATGATCCTCTTCGAATGGCTTCTCGACCCGGCGAACTGGTCCGGTCCCTACGGCGCGCCGACGCTGATCTGGCAGCATGTCGTCTACACGCTCGCGGCACTTCTCCTGGCGAGCGCGATCGCGGTTCCGATCGGTCTTTATGTCGGCCATACGCGGCGGGGAGAATTCGTCATCGCGGGCGCCGCCAACGTGCTGCGGGCCCTGCCGAGCCTCGGCCTGATCGTCCTCCTCGTCATCCTCTTCGCCCCGGTCTTCGCATCCGATCTCGCCTTCATCGTTCCCAGCCTCGTGGTGCTGATCCTTCTCGCCGTGCCGCCGATCATGACCGGCACCTATTCGGGCGTCGCGAATGCGAACCGGGCGGCGGTCGATGCGGCGCGAGGCATGGGGTTCACGCCGCTCCAGGTTCTGCTTCGCGTCGAGATTCCCTGCGCCCTGCCCCTGATCTTCTCAGGCCTCAGGGGCGCGACATTGCAGGTCATTTCGACGGCGACCATCGCGGCCTATGTCTCGCTCGGCGGGCTCGGACGTCTCATCATCGATGGGAGGGCCCAGAACGATTACAGCCAGATGGCTGCAGGGGCGATCCTCGTCGCCCTTCTCGCACTCGTCGTCGATCTTCTGATCGAATTTGTCGCATTCGCCACCGTCTCGCGAGGTTTGACTCGGCGCGGCACAAACCGGTTCTCTACCGTCAGACGTCTTCTGAAGCCCAATCGATCCTGATTCTTTCCGAAAGGCCCAGCCATGTTCAAGCCCACGGTCGCAGGCGCATTCGCGCTTTCACTTCTCGCCTTCTCCTCGCTTTCGGCGACGGCCGACCCCCTGTCCGGCACCTCCGGCAATGCCTCCGGCAGTGCGACGGTCACCGTCGGATCGGCCGATTTCCCGGAGAGCCAGCTCCTTGCGACGATCTATGCCAAGGCGCTTCAGGCAAAGGGAATGGACGTCGCAACGCGCCTCAATATCGGGAGCCGCGAGGTCTATATCCCGGCCCTGCTCGACGGCTCGATCGATCTCCTGCCCGAATATTCCGGCGCGCTCCTCAGCTATCTGAACAAGGAGTCGACGGCCCATGCGCCGGACGAGGTGCTCGAGGCCCTGAAAGAGGCCCTGCCCGATGGCGTCACGATCCTCGAGGCATCGGACGCCCAGAACAGCGACATGCTGGCGGTGACGCGCGAGACTGCAGAGAAGTATGGTCTCGAAACCATCGGTGACATCGCGCCGGTCGGCGGCGAGATCGTCGTCGGCGCCGCACCCGAATGGCGCACGCGTCACGAAGGGCTCGTCGGTCTCAACGAGGTCTACGGCATCGACTTCAAGTCGATGAAGCCGCTCGATGTCGGCGGCCCGCTGACTCTCTCGGCCCTCGTCAACGGACAGGTGCAGGCGGCCAATCTCTTCTCGACCGATCCGGCGATCGCGGCAAATGATCTCGTCGTTCTGAAGGACGACAAGAACCTCTTCTCGGCTCAGAACATCGTTCCGCTGATTGCCGAAGCCAAGCTGACCGACGACATATCGAGCACTCTCGATGCCGTCTCCGAGGCGCTGACGACGGAAGATCTGGTCGAAATGAACGGCCGCCTCGCACAGCACGAGGGCTATGACGCTGTGGCGGAGGACTGGCTGACCGAAAACGGTCTCAACTGACGCGAAAGGCCACGCCTTTTGCACGAAGGCGCCAGAACAACCCGGCGTGTCCGGGGGCTTCGTCGCCCCCCGATACGCCGGGCTTCGGCCAGCGAACACGCAACCCTTCGGGCCCTTGGTAAGGGGCCCGTACGGGAACTTCTCCTTGAGCCCCTTCCCAACAGTCTGGAGAGGTTCTAAATTGGACGAAGCAACTCGTGTTTGATCAGGACAGTCCATGCGCCTCACCCGCCAGACCAATTACGCGATCCGCATCCTGATGTATCTGGCTGCGAACCCAGATCGCCTGAGCCGGCTCGGCGAGGTCGCGAAGGCCTATTCGGCGCCCGAGCCGTTCATGTTCAAGATCCTTCAGCCGCTGGTTTCCGCAGGTCTCGTCTCGACCGTTAGGGGTCGCAATGGCGGTATTCGCCTCGGGCGTGCCGCCGACGAGATCAACCTTCGCGAAGTGGTGGAGTTGACGGAGGAAAGCTTCACCATGGCAGAATGCTTCGAAGCCGGAGCCGACTGCCCGCTCATCTACAGCTGCGAACTGAACAGCGCCCTTCGTCAGGCGCTCGAAGCCTTCCTGTCGACGCTCGGTCGATACACGATCGCCGATCTCACGAAGAACAAGGCCTATCTGCACCGCACGCTGGGGATCGAACCGGCCGCAGCCGCTTGATCCATAGCCTGCTCATCTCCTTCCCGTTTCGGCTGCCGAAGGGTCTTGTCGCTCTCGATCGCAGGATCGTTCGATACCATGTGAACCGGAGAAGAGCGGGCCGTCGTTTCGCCGGGTGCCTGCCTAGAATCGTGAGGATGGCAGTGCCCTCCGATGCCCCTTCAACCATGCAGTCGACGGATGAGCCGTGACCGAACAGACGACATCGCCTTCCCGTGACGATCTTTCCGCAGCCGAAGCCGAATTGTGGGCACGCGCGCCGAGCCCCTGCATCGATGTGTGCAAATACAAGCGGCAGGGCCGGTGCATCGGCTGCTCGATGACGAAGATCGAAAAGCAGATGTTCCCGCAATCGGGCAGCGCCGGGCAGAAGAAGGCCTTCATCGAAGGCCTCATGGCGCGCCTCCACGAGATCGGCCGCAACCCGGTCTTCTGGGCCTATACCTATCGCCACAAATGCGAACGCGAGGGCGTTCCCTGTCCGATCGAGATCGAGGAAGCCGAGAGCGAGCCCCGCGAGGATCGATCCTAAGCCGTCTCCTTTGCGTCCGCGATGGCCAGAGGCCTTCCGCTCATGTCTTGAAATGGAAAGAGCCGGTGCACCGTGGCGGCACACCGGCTCTCATACTGATCGCGATTTTCTGGTAGTCTTGCGCCTACGCCTCGCCCTCATGCACCAGCACGATGGTCGCAAGCGGCGGCAGACTGAGCGAGACCGAATAGGGACGACCGTGGACCGAATGCTCCTCGGCCTCTTTCCCTCCCATGTTCCCGACATTCGATCCGCCATAGACTTCGGCATCGGTGTTCAGGCGCTCGGCCCAGAAGCCGGGCTTCGAAACGCCGACGCGATATTCGTGGCGCGGCACCGGCGTGAAATTGCAGACCACGAGGACGGTGCGTCCTTCCCGGTCCTTTCGCGCATAGGCCAGCACGCTCTGCTCGTTGTTGGCCGTATCCACCCATTCGAAGCCGGCCGGATCGCAGTCCAGCTCGTGCAGCGCCGGGATCTCGCGATAGGCCGTGTTCAGATCACGCACGAGCTGGCGAAGGCCTTCGTGCCGCCCCTCGCCCTCGTCGAGCAGGTGCCAGTCGAGGGACTGGTCGTGGTTCCATTCCCGCCACTGACCGAATTCCTGACCCATGAACAGCAGTTTCTTGCCGGGATGAGTCCACATGAAGCCGTAATAGGCGCGAAGATTGGCGAACTTCTGCCATTCGTCGCCCGGCATCTTGTTGAGCATCGAGCCTTTTCCGTAGACCACCTCGTCGTGGCTGATCGGAAGGACGAAATTCTCGGAATAGGCATAGACCATTCCGAAGGTCATGTGATGGTGATGGTAGCGCCGATTGATCGGGTCCTCCTGCATGTAATGCAGGGTGTCGTGCATCCAGCCCATGTTCCACTTGAAGTGGAAACCGAGACCGCCGGCATAGGTCGGACGCGAGACGTCCGGGAACGCCGTCGACTCCTCGGCATGGGTCGTCGCCTTCGGGAAATACTCTCCGACGCGCTCGTTGGTGTCCTTCAGGAACGCGATGGCCTCGAGGTTCTCCCGGCCGCCATGGATGTTCGGCTCCCATTCGCCGTGATTGCGCGAATAGTCGAGATAGAGCATCGAGGCCACGGCATCGATCCGCAGGCCGTCGACATGGAACCGATCGAGCCAATAGAGGCCGTTCGCCACGAGATAGTTCTTCACCTCCGGCCGACCGTAATCGTAGATCAGCGTGTTCCAGTCCTTGTGGAATCCCCGGTTCGGATTGGGATGCTCGTAGATCGCCTGCCCGTCGAACTGGCCGGGTCCGTGCGTGTCGACCGGGAAATGCCCCGGAACCCAATCCACCAGAACGCCGATCCCCTTCTGGTGCATGAGATCGACGAAACCGGCGAATTCCTCGGGCGATCCGTAACGGGAGGTCGGTGCATACATGCCGATGGGCTGGTAGCCCCAGGACCCGTAGAACGGATGTTCGGAAATCGGCATGAGTTCGACATGGGAGAAGCCCATCTCGTTCACATAGGCCGCAAGCTTCTCCGCCAATTCCTCATAGGTGAGGAAGGTGTTGTCGGGTCCGCGCTGCCAGGAGCCGAGATGCACCTCGTAGATCGAGACCGGCTTCTCGCGATCCTGCCAGTCCGCGGCGTGGGACTGGAAGTCCTGATCCTTCCAGTCATGCTCGACGAGACCGGAGACGATCGAAGCCGTCGAGGGCGCCTGCTCCTGATAGAAACCGACCGGATCGGCCTTGAGAGGCTGCATCGTGCCATCGGCACCGATGACCTCGTATTTGTAGACCTCGCCCTTGCCGATATGGGGGATGAAGAGCTCCCAGACGCCGCATTCGTGGCGTCGGCGCATCACCGCCCGCCGTCCGTCCCAGGAGTTGAAGTTGCCGACGACGGAAACGCGTCGCGCATTCGGAGCCCAGACGGCAAAGGAGGTTCCCTCAACACCGTCCATATGTTTGGGATGAGCGCCGAGCTTCTCGTAGAGCTTGTAGTGGTTTCCTTCGGCGATGAGATGCAGGTCCTGTTCGCCGAGGATCGGGCCGAAGCGGTAGGGGTCCTCCTCCTCCCAGGTCTCGCCACCATGGACATAGCGCAAGCGGTAGGGATCACCTGCGGAGAGGCCGGGCACGAAGCCGGAATAGAAGCCCTCGGGTCCGAAAGGCTCAAGCGGGCCGAGTTCCTTGCCCGACCCGTCGATCACTGCCGCGCCTTCCGCACCCGGCCTGTAGACGCGGACGATCGCGCCGCCCTGCGTCGAAAACCTGCCGAGCACGGCGAACGGATCGCCATGCACGCCGCGCCCGATTTCCCAGGCCTGGCTCTCGTCAGGCCGGTGTTCTGTCGTGGAAGCCGGATTGATGGAGCTCATTTCAAAACCTGTCTTTTTTCGAGAAGCGCGATGATGCCGCGGAGCGGTATCGACAGCCAGGCCGGACGCATGGCCGCCTCGTAGCGCAGTTCGTAGAACGCCTTCTGGAGGACGAAGAGATCGAGGAGTTGTTCCGTTCCTTCATCCTCAAGCGAAATGCCCGATGCCTTGCTCCAGTTGGCGAGGAATGCGTCCGTCACCTCGTCGCGCCAGGACAGGGACATGTCCCTCAGACGCTCGGCGGTCTGCTCGTCCACCGGACCGGCGCGGTCGCGTGCGGCGAACGCGGCATAGTCGAAGGAACGGACCATGCCGGCGACGTCGCGAAGCGGGGAGAACTTCTCGCGGCGCTCTTCGAGCGAGCGCCCCGGCTCGCCCTCGAAGTCGAGGATGACCACGTCGTTCTTGGCGACGAGAACCTGACCGAGGTGATAGTCGCCGTGGATGCGCGTCTTGTTGGTGCGCACCTTCAGGCCGCCGAAGCGATCGAACCAGGTGAGGATGTCCTTCTCCGAGCCGATGAGCCGGTCGACCGCGTCGATCTCGTCCGCTGGAAGGCTGGAGCGGGCATCGCGCAGAACCTTGAGCGCATCGGCAGCTTCCGCCTTCGCTTCGCCGACGAGCTTCATATAGCTCTCGTCGTCCAGCGGTTCGGGATCGAAGGCCGCATCGCCGGTCGTCGTGGCGAGCGCCGCGTGCATCTCCCCGGTGCGCCGACCGAGCACTTCGCCCGGATCGATCTGGATCATCAGCTGGCGCTCGTTGCCCTCTTCGTCTTCCGCGATCTCCGTCTCCGCGTCGGGACGGTGATAGGCATGGTCGCGCAGGTAACGCGCGAGCGCGTCGACGATGACGGTCCAGGCATCGCCCTGGTTCTGGACCTGCTCGAAGAGGGCCGCGATCGCGGTCTGCGTGCCGTCCTCACGAATAAGCTCGATCGACCCGTAGAGCGCGGGCGCAGCATCGAAATCGGTCTTTTCGGTCAGGAACCGCGTCACCTCCAGCTCCGGCTGGATGCCATCGCGAAGCCGCCGGTAATATTTGAGGATCGCCGTGCTGCCGATCAGGACCGACGTGTTCGACTGCTCTCCCGAAAGAACCCGGATCGCATCGGCATCGACGAGAAGCGCCTCGGAAAGGGCCTCCTTCTCGCTCTCGGAGGCCTCTACCTGGAGCCGGCCGGCATCGAGTTCGACGGTCTTGCCGCCAGCGATCAGGGCCACGACGAGCTTGGCGAGTTCGCCGCTGCGTGCACCGTCGATCAGCGCGCCGATATGCGGCCCCTGACGGATCTTCGAGACCGTGTAGGGCAGCGTTGGCGAATGGGCGTTGAGATGGTGCTCGCCCCATTCCACCGACAGCGGCAGGAGATAGCGCTGCTCGCCGTCCTTAGCGTCGAGCCTCACCTCGGTGAACAGATGGCGTTTCGCACCTGGCGACGGCGGACCGAACACCTGCATGTCGATCGCCTTCGGCGCCTCGGACTTGGCCGCGAACCAGCGCTGGTTGCCCACGAATTCGGGCAGGACCGACTTCAGCTCCGTGAGATTGCGCCCGCCGATCGTCGACTTCAGGTCGCCGGGCGAGACGAGCGTCGAGAAGGCCGGCAGCGGTACGGGCGCGTCCGAGCGGCCCTTGCCCGATGCCGACAGGTCGAACCAGAAGAAGCCGTAGGCCGGCAGGGTCAGCATATAGGGAAGATTGCCGATCTGCGGGAAAGCGGAGAGCCCCAGCATCTCGACCGGCGTCGCACCCGTATGGCCCGACAGGTCGAGTTCCACCGCCTGGGCCGAGGAGGAGAGGTTGGCGACGATCAGCACCTTCTCCTCGCCGTATTCACGCAGGTAGGCGAGGATCTTGCGGTTGGACGGCAAGAGGAAGTCGATCGTGCCGCGCCCGAACGCCTCCTTGGTGCGCCGAACCTGGATCAGGCGGCGCATCCAGTTCAGCTGGGACGCCGAATTGGTGGACTGGGCCTCGACGTTCAGAGCCTGGTAGCCGTAGATCGCGTCCTGGATGACGGGCAGGTAGAGCCGTTGCGGGTCGGCCCGCGAGAAGCCGCCATTGCGATCGGCGGACCACTGCATGGGCGTGCGCACGCCGTCCCGGTCGCCGAGATAGTAGTTGTCGCCCATGCCGATCTCGTCGCCGTAATAGACGGTCGGCGTGCCTGGCATCGACATCAGAAGCGCGTTCAGCAGCTCCACCTTGCGGCGGTCGTTGCCCATCAGGGGCGCGAGCCTGCGGCGGATGCCGAGATTGATGCGGGCGCGGTTGTCCGCGGCATAGGTCGACCAGAGATAGTCGCGCTCTTCCTCGGTCACCATTTCGAGGGTCAGCTCGTCATGATTACGCAGGAAGATCGCCCACTGGCAGTTTTCCGGGATCTCCGGCGTCTGCCGCATGATGTCGGTGATCGGATGCCGGTCTTCCTGCGCGACCGCCATGTACATGCGTGGCATCAGCGGGAAGTGGAAGGCCATGTGGCATTCGTCGCCATCGCCGAAATAGGGGCGCGTGTCCTCGGGCCACTGATTGGCTTCCGCCAGCAGCATCCGGTCGGGATAATGCTTGTCGAGATCGGCCCGGATCGCCTTCAGGACGTCGTGGGTCTCGGGCAGGTTCTCGTTGTTCGTGCCCTCGCGCTCGACGAGATAGGGGATCGCGTCGAGGCGCAGTCCGTCCACGCCCTTGTCGAGCCAGAAGTGCATCACGGAGAGCACCTCCTCCATCACCTTCGGATTGTCGAAGTTGAGGTCGGGCTGGTGCGAGAAGAAGCGGTGCCAGAAATACTGCTTGGCGACCGGGTCCCAGGTCCAGTTCGAGGTCTCGGTATCGGTGAAGATGATGCGGGTGAGATCGTAGCCCTTGTCGTCGTCCGCCCAGACGTAGAAGTCGCGCTCGGGCGAGCCCTTCGGCGCGTTGCGGGCGGCCTGGAACCAGGGATGCTGGTCGGAGGTGTGGTTGATCACCAGCTCGGTGATGATCTTCATGCCCCGCTTGTGCGCCTCCTCGATCAGGCGCTCCACATCCTCGATATTGCCGTAAGACGGATTGACCGAGCGATAGTCGGAGATGTCGTAGCCATCGTCGCGCAGGGGCGAGGGATAGAACGGCAACAGCCAGATCGCCGTGACGCCGAGTTCCTGAATGTAATCGAGCTTGGACAGGAGCCCCGCGAAATCGCCGATGCCGTCGCTATTGGAGTCGGCGAAGGTCTTCACGTGGAGCTGGTAGATGATTGCATCCTTGTACCAGTCCGGAGCGTCCAGATCGATTCCGCCCGAGGGATCGAGCGAGGTGGGGGAGACGATTTCGTTCATCGCGTTCTACTGCCTTCGGGCGTTCTTGAGCGTTCTGGCTTTCGGGGTCGCAAGGGCGAGCGTTCAGGTGGCCGGCAAGGTCAGCTTGAACACCGCATAGGGACATTGCTGCGGATCGAGCCACCAATGCTGGACTTTGCCGTGCCAGGTCATGGCCTGCCCGCTCACGAGGTTCTCGGCCTCGATCGAGGCGTCGTCGCCCAATCCGAACTCCCAGAGCGGCACCTCGAAGTGACCGCCTTGCGCGTGCCGCGGATCGAGATTGACCATGAAGAGGAGATAGGACGACCGGTCGGCGGTCCGCTTGCCGTAATAGAGAACCTGATCGTTCCAGAAGTTGAAGAAGGCGAGGCTGCGGAAGTCCTGAAGCGCCGCCTCGCGCCTGCGAAGACGGTTGAAGAAGGCGATGTCCTCGCGAATGTTTCCGTCCGCCTTCCAGTCGAAGGCACGGATCTCGTACTTCTCGGAGTTCAGATATTCTTCCTTGCCCGGCACCGGCAGGAATTCGCAGAGTTCGAAGCCCGAATAGACGCCGTAATTGCCGCCGAGCGTGGCGGCGAGCGCGAGCCGCGTGCGGAAGCCCGGCCGGCCGCTCGTCTGCAGATAGACCGGGTTGATATCGGGGGTGTTGACGAAGAAGTTCGGCCGCATGAATTCGGCGCACTCCTCGGTCGTCAGCTCGGTGAGATATTCGGCAAGTTCCGCCTTCTCGTTGCGCCAGGTGAAGTAGGAATAGGACTGGTTGTAGCCGACCTTGGCGAGCCGCTTCATCACCTTCGGCCGGGTGAAGGCCTCGGCGAGGAAGATCGCGCCCGGATCGACCTTGCGCACCTCCGCGATCACCCACTCCCAGAACGGAAACGCCTTGGTGTGGGGATTGTCGACACGGAAGATGCGCACGCCCTTGTCGAGCCAGAACAGGAAGGTGTCGCGCAGTTCATACCAGAGCGACGGCAGGGCGCCGCGATAGAAGTGAACGTTGACGATGTCCTCGTATTTCTTCGGCGGGTTCTCGGCGAACTTGATGGTGCCGTCCGGCCGCCAGTCGAACCATTCGGGATGCTCCTTGATCCACGGATGATCCGGCGAACACTGGATCGCGAAGTCGATCGCGATCTCGAGCCCGTGCGAGCCGGCGGTCTCGATCAGCCGTGCGAAGTCGTCGAAATCGCCGAGTTCGGGGTGCAGCGCCTTGTGCCCACCGTCTTTCGAGCCGATGGCATAGGGACTTCCCGGATCGCCCTCGTCCGGCGTCAGCGTGTTGTTCTTGCCCTTCCGATTGGTCTTTCCGATCGGATGGATCGGCGGAAAATAGAGGACGTCGAAGCCCATTTCCTGGATATCGGGCAGACGCTGGATGACATCGTCGAAGGTGCCGTGGCGCTGCGTATCGCCGGACTGGGAACGCGGGAACAGTTCGTACCAGGCAGAGAAGGCCGCCGCCGTCCGGTCGACCCAGACCGGCACGTCCACCTCGAAACGCGAGAGGTTCGTCCGGTGTCCCGCAACATCGAGCAGCGCAATGGTTTCCTCGCTCGTCAGCAGCGAATACTGTGCGGTCGCATCCTTCTGCTCGGCCGCCTTCTTCAGGCGTTCGGAGACCTTTGCGAGCGCCTTCTTCTCCTTCGAACCGCCACGATCGGCTTCCTGCGCCGCATCGACGAGTTCGCGTCCCTCGGTGAGTTCGAGATCGGTAAGCTTGCCGGCATCGAGCTTCTTCTTCGCCTCGTCGCGCCAGGTGGCATAGACGTCCCGCCAGGCGATGATCGAATATCGATAGGGGCCGGGACGCGCGAAGCGGATCGTAGCCTGCCAGCGATCGTTGTCGACGAAGACGAGCGGCTCCTCCGACCAGCGATCGGCTCCGGTTTCGCCGTAGACGACGGCGGCCGCGATCTTCTCGTGCCCGTCGCAGAAGATGTCCGCCGAGATCACGAGATCCTCGTTCTCGGTGCGTTTGACCGCGAAGCGGCCACCATCGATCATCGGTTCGACGGCCTCGATGACCACGCGATTTTGAGAGAGCGCGACCGGGTCGATGCCCGACAGCGGCTTCATCGCTCCAGCCTTCTTGCCGGACTTCTTCTTGGCTTCGGACGGTCTTGCGTCTGACATGGACGATGGTTCCGCTCGCTGTTGGTCTCGTCGGGCCGTCGGCGATTGCCGCGGCGCCGCAGGTCGAATCTAGAAAGAAGGGATAGGAGAGAGCCGGCGCATGTCCAGCGCGCGAAGCCGAGTTTTGGCCGAAGGACCGCATGCCGGATCGTTCCTCTGCGGAGGCATGTTGGTCATGCCTCCGCCCGGTGACGGCGCGGTCCGGCGCCCGTCCTCGCGGGTGCTGCTCGCCTCAATTCTTCCTGTAGGTCGTCACGACCTGGCGTTGCTCGCCGAGCCCCTCGATCCCGAGAGTGACGATGTCCCCGTCCTTCAGGAACTTCGGCGGCTTCATGCCGGCTCCGACGCCGGACGGCGTTCCCGTGGTGATGATGTCGCCCGGCTCCAGCTGCATGAAGTCCGAGAGATAGGCGACGATATGCTTGACCGAGAAGATCATGTCGCTGGTCGAGCCGCGCTGGCAGGTCTCGCCATTGACGTTCAGCCAGAGATCCAGGGCTTGGGGGTCGCCGACACGGTCCGGCGTCACCAGCCATGGCCCGAGGGGGCCGAAGCCCGGCGCGCTCTTGCCCTTGATGAACTGGCCGCCCCGCTCCTTCTGGAAGGCGCGTTCGGACACGTCGTTGCAGAGGCAGAAGCCGGCGATATGATCCATGGCCTCGCTTTCCTCGATCGCGAAGGCACGCTCCCCGATCACGATCGCAAGTTCCACCTCCCAATCGAGCTTCGTCGAGCCGGGCGGGATCGGAATATCGTCGTGCGGACCGGAGATGGAGGACGGCGCCTTGGAGAAGACGAGGGGTTCGGACGGCAAGTCGTTGCCGAGTTCGCTCGCATGTTCGGCGTAGTTCTGGCCGATCGCGATGAAATGGCCGACGCGCCCGACCGGACAGCCGAGGCGATGGGACGGATCGATCTTGGGCAGGCTCTTCGGATCGATCGCGGCCAGCCGCTCCAGTCCGCGGCGGGACAAAACCTCGCCGGCGATATCGTCGATCTCGCCCGAAAGGTCACGAAGAACGTGCTCATCGTCCACGATGCCCGGTTTCTCGGACCCTTTTTCGCCATATCTGATCAGCCGCATGAATCATGCCCTTTCGTCGTTCGTCCGGTCGGCCCGCAACGGGACCCCGCGTGAACAACATTGGGTGATCGTTCGATCCGTCCAGCACCTTTGCGCAAGGGCGCGAGAACGGGGGGCGAGGAGCAGCGGTCGGCTTGTTCGCGAACCTTGACGGGACCCCGCCCCTCCTCATCTGACGATAAGACCGACATATGACAGTGAATGTTCACCGGCCGTTCAGGTAGCGAAGCATTAACTCTGGTTTTCCCCTCGACAAGGATGTCCCCCATGTCCTTCTTCAAATCCCTCAGCATCAAGGCGCTCGCCCTCACGCTCGCCTTTTCCCTCGCACCAGCGACCCTTCCCGCCGGCGTCTCCGTGCCGGGCATCGGCGTCACCAGCGCCAAGGCTGATCCGTACTATCGCGGAGGCCGGCACTATTACGGCGGACGCCGTTATTACGATGGACGCGGTTATCGCGGGGAGCGTCGCTACTATCGTGGCCATCGCCGCGACCGCGGCAATGCCGCAGCGGCCGCCGTCATCGGCGGGATCGTGGGCCTCGGGCTCGGCGCCGCCATCGCCAGCCAGCCGCGCTATGTGGAGCCGCGCTACGTCCAGCCTCGGCCCGTCTACCGGGTTCGCCCGGCGGCTCGTACCTATGGCGCCTATGGTGGCGGCATCCAGCCATGGACCGGCGAGTGGTACCGCTATTGCGCAGCCCGCTACCGCTCTTTCGACGCTCGGAGCGGAACGTTCCAGCCCTATCACGGTCCGCGTCAGCTCTGCCGGTAACCGCCAGGTTCAAATCTGATGTCTTTCGCCGGGTGCGGTTCTCCGCCCCGGCGAATGTCGTTCGAGAGAAATCGATCGGTCCATCCGGACGGCGGGCGATAGACGAAACGTGGCGAGCGATCAGGCGGGCAGATCACGGCCGATCCGCGCGAACCAGCCGGCCTCGTCGATCACCTCGATGCCGAGTTCGGCCGCCTTTTTGAGCTTCGAGCCTGCGCCCGGTCCCGCGACCACGAGATCGGTTTTCCTGGATACGGAGCCCGAGGTCTTCGCGCCGAGAGCCTCCGCCATTTCCTGGGCCTCCTCTCGCGTCATCTTCTCCAGGGAGCCGGTGAAGACGATGGTCAGACCTGCGACGGGCGAGTCCACATCCGGCCCCTTCGCCCTGCGTTCGTTGAAGGTCGAGACGCCGGCGCCGAGAAGCGCGCTCACCGCCTCGCGATTGTGCTGTTCGGCAAAGAAGTTGACGAGCGACTGTGTCGCGACCGTGCCGATATCGCCATCGGCCGTCAGCTCAAGATAGGCCGGCTTCGGTGCGGCCTCTTTGCCAGCGCGGATCGCGTCACGGATCGCAGCCGGCTCGCCGAACCGGTCCTTCAGGCTCTTGCGGCGGGTCACGTTCAGTCCCGCCTGAGGGTCCCGCGTCGGATCGTATGTCTCATCGGCGAGCTTGTCCTCGCCGAGGCTCAGCAACTGCTCGAAGCTCTTCTCCCCGATACCCTTCAACTGCGAGAGCTCCAGCCACGCATCGCCCGGCATGCCCTTCGCTGCCGCATCCACTCCCTCGATCAGGCCTTCGACATCGTCGAAATGCCGTGCGAGCGCCTTGGCGGTGGTCTCGCCGACATTCGGGATGCCGAGGCCGAAGATGAACCGCTCCAAGGGAACGCTTCGGCGGGCATCGATCCCGGCGAAGAGGTTCTGCGTGCTCTTCGTGTAGTCGTAGGCGCGCTCCTCCTTTCGCTCCTTCACCTCTCGCCCTTCCGCCCGCGCGGCCTCGTCCTCCGCCGCTTCACGCTCGCGGCGCGCCGCGAGCGCGCGCTCTTCGAGAAGACTCTTCGTCGCCTCGAAGTCGAGCGTGAAGATATCGGCAGGCTGGCGCAGGAGGCCGGCGTCGAAAAGCGCTTCCACGAGCGTATCGCCGAGGCCGTCGATATCGAAGGCCTGACGCGAGACGAGATGTTTCAGGCCCTCGCGACCCTGAGCCGGGCAGGTCAGTCCCGCCGTGCAGTGGCGCTTCGAGTCCGGACGCTGGGTTCGCGGGTTCATCTCGCGAACCGCGTTCGAGCCGCAGACGGGGCAGTGGGTCGGAAAATCGAACGGCTTCGCGCCCTCCGGCCGCTTCTCCGCGACCACATCGACGATCTGCGGGATCACATCCCCCGCGCGTTGGACGACGACCGTATCCCCGATGCGGATATCGAGCCCGCTTGGACGTATGGTCTCTCCGTCCGCATCGATCCCGGCGATATAGTCCTCGTTGTGAAGGGTCGCGTTCGAGACGACGACGCCGCCGACGGTGACGGGTTCGAGCCGCGCGATGGGATTGAGCGCGCCCGTGCGCCCGGTCGTGACATCAATGCCCTGGAGCACCGTCGTCGCCCGTTCGGCGGCGAACTTGTGGGCGATGGCCCAGCGCGGAAAGCGCGAGACGAAGCCGAGTTCGGCCTGGAGTTCGAGATCGTCGACCTTGTAGACGACGCCGTCGATATCGTAGCCGAGGCCGGCCCGGTTCTCCTCGATTTGGCGATAATGCTCTATCAGACCGTCGATCGTCTCGAAGCGCTGCATCAGCGGATTGATCTGGAACCCGAAGCGCCCGATGGCCTCCACCACCTCCGTCTGCGTCCTGCCCGGCAGTTCGCTCGCCTCGCCCCAGGCATAGGCGAAGAAGCGCAAGGGTCGGGACTTGGTGACGCTCGCATCCTTCTGGCGAAGCGAGCCGGCCGCGGCATTGCGTGGATTGGCGAAGCGCGGCTTGCCGGCCTCCTCCTGTCGCGCGTTCAGGGCGGCGAAATCGGCATGGGCCATGTAGACCTCGCCGCGCACCTCGAAGACGTCCGGCGCGTCCTCGATCGTCACGGGGATGTCGTCCACCATCCTCGCATTCGCGGTCACATCCTCGCCCTCGGTGCCGTCGCCCCGCGTCGCTGCCGTTTTCAGCTTGCCCTTCTCGTATCGAAGCGAGAGCGACAGTCCATCGATCTTCGGCTCTGCGGTGATGCCGAGCCGGTCGCTCTCGGAAAGCTTCAGCATCCGCCTCACCCGTCTTGCGAAATCCGCGACGTCCTCTTCGGTGAAGGCGTTGTCGAGAGAGAGCATGGGCACCGAGTGGCGCACTTTCGCGAAGGTCGTCGAGGGCGCGGCGCCGACGCGGCCGGATGGCGAGTCTTCGCGAACGAGATTGGGGAAGCGCGCCTCGATCGCGAGATTTCGGCGGCGCAGCGCGTCGTAGTCCGCATCGGTGACGGTGGGCGCATCGTTCTGGTAATAGGCCGCATCATGCTGGGCAATCACGCCTGCCAGACGTTCGAGTTCGGCCCGTGCCTCGGCCTCGTCGAGATCTTCGACCGGTTTGTCCACCATGTCCCGTTCCCATCCAGTGTCGTCGGTTGCGAAAGAGCGGTCCTCGCCTTCGGTTCCGCCATCCGAACCATCGATTCGGACGAGGCTCTTTATGGCCCATCCGCGCTTCGAGATCAGGCGCCGTCGCGCAGCCATTCCGGCTGGGGCTCGCCGGTCCCGATCAGGCGGGTAAGCAAAGGTTTGCCGATCGCCGGAACGGCACCCGCCATCGGAAGGCCGAGGCGCAAGAGCACCCCGATCGCGGAAGACGGCCCCGTAATCCGGCTCACCAGCATCCTGTTGCGCTTCTGAACCCTCTTGATAGCCGGAAGCCGCTGCATCTCGTATTCGCTCGCCCGGCCCGTCTTGAGAAGGAAGGCGAGCCAGGCCGCGTCGGCGATACCGCAGCCGATCGCATCGAAACCGAACGGCGAATGGACGTGGCCGGCACCTCCCGCAAAAAAGATGCGCCCCCGTGCGAGCCGTTCCGCATGCCGGGGAGTGCAGGAACAATACGAGACATCGAGAGGCGACCCGAGACCATCGATGTCATAGGCGGGCTCGTCATGCGCGTTGGCGATCGCAATCAGGCGAGCGCGGCCCTGTCCGGTCTCAACCAGCCATTGCGCCGCGCCGGATTTCCGAAGCGAGAGCGTCAGGGCTTCCGCATTCGCGCCGGCAGGCATTTCGACATCGGCCATCGCGTATTCGATCGCGGGGCCCGTCTCCACCCACGGCAGTCCGAGGATATCGCGAACCGTCGAATCCCCGCCATCGCATCCGACGACCGCGTCGGAGTCCACATGCTCGCCGGTCGAGAGGATCGCGGTCGGACGATGGGTCTCGCCGAGTTCGACGAGGCGGGTGTTCCATTCGACGGTGATGCCTCGCCCTTCGAGACTGGCGATCAAGACGCGTTCGGCGCGCGCCCGGTCGATGGACAATGCGAAGGGAAAGGCCGCGCACATATGGCTGAGTGACAGGGTGCCGGCTCGCCGGCCATCCCTATCGATTGCCACGGCCCCGATTGTCTGCCCCTCGGCAATCAGCCTCTCGATGAGACCCGAAGGCTTAAGGATCGCGAGGGTCGGCGGCAGCAGAAGGAGGTGTTCCGCCGCAGCCCTGTCCTCCGGTCCCCGGGCACCATCGACGATCCGCACCGGCAAGCCCCGGCGGCTCAGTTCGGCGGCGAGAACGAGACCGACCGGGCCGGCGCCGACGACGACCACCGGCTTTCGCCGGTCCGTCATGGTGTTTCGAGACCGATGAGGCGCGCTGCGGCCGCCCTCGCCTCCTTGGTCACGGTCTCGCCCGCGAGCATGCGCGCGATCTCTTCATTG
This sequence comes from Fulvimarina endophytica, assembly GCF_003403015.1. Classification (GTDB taxonomy): domain Bacteria; phylum Pseudomonadota; class Alphaproteobacteria; order Rhizobiales; family Rhizobiaceae; genus Fulvimarina; species Fulvimarina endophytica. Next base: position 197,499 of record NZ_QURL01000001.1, on the reverse strand, counting down.
CGGGTCTCCCCGTCGATCTCCACGACGCGCGTCGCTACCCGATCCTCGGCGGCATTGCCGGCCTTCGAGATCAGGAGATGGGTGGCCGCTCGTGCTGCGACCTGCGGCGCATGGGTCACCGCCAGAACCTGAACGCCGTTGGCAAGACGCGCGAGCCTGCGGCCGATGGCGTCGGCCACCGCCCCGCCGACGCCGGTATCGATCTCGTCGAAGACCAGGGTCGGCGCAGAGCCGCGATCGGCGAGCGCCACCTTCAGGGCGAGCAGGAACCGGGACAGCTCGCCGCCGGATGCGACCCGCATCATGGGTCCGGCGCGCGTGCCGGGATTGGTGCGCACGTGGAATTCCACCTCGTCGATACCGGCCGCCGAGCCGAGATCCGCCTCGCCGCTGCTGACGATCGAGACGATGAACTCGGCCCGCTCGAGCTTGAGATCCGGCAGTTCCGACATCACGGCATCGGTCAGCGTCGCGGCGGTCTCGTGCCGGCGGGCCGAAAGGGTTGCGGCAAGCCCGTCATAGACGCGGCGGCGCTCGCCGACCTCGGCCTCCAACTGACGGACACGCTCTTCGCCGGCATCGAGATCGGCGAGATCGGCGACCATCTTTGCCGCAAGATCGGGCAGTTCGTCGACCGCGACGGAAAACTTGCGGCTGGCGGCGCGCAGGGCAAACAGCCGCTCTTCGGCCGCCTCCAGCGCCTTCGGATCGAATTCCAGCGTCCGCAACGCCTTTTCCAGCGCCATCTGTGCATCGGAAATCGCATCGACGCCGGTCGCGAGCCTCTCGATCACCTCGTCGAGAAGACCCGGCACCTCGTCCCGCTTGCGGTCGAGGCGCTTCAGAAGATTGACGAGACCCGGCATCGGCGAGGACGAGCCGGAAAGTTCGTCATTCGCATCATTGACGTCGGTCGCGATTTTCTCGGACCGCATCATGATGGCCCGCGTTTCCGCCAGTTCCTCCTCTTCGCCCTCGACGGGAGAAAGCTCGGAGAGTTCCTCCACGCTCGAACGCAGGTAATCGGCTTCGCGCGCCGCCTCCTCGACCTTCTTCAGATGTTGGTCGAGCGCGGTCTTCGTCTTGCGCCATGCGCGGTAGGCCTCGCCGACCTCCGTCACCATGGGCTGCAACCCGCCGAACGCGTCGAGAAGCGCGCGATGAGCGTCCGCATCCACCAGAGCCCGGTCCGCATGCTGCCCATGGATCTCGACCAGCGCTTCACCGAGTTCGCGCATGAGCGCGACGCTCGCTGGCCTGTCGTTGATGAAGACCCGCGTGCGGCCGTCCGCGTTCTGGATGCGGCGCAGAATGACGTCGCCGTCGTTGTCGTAGCCGTTCTCGGTCAGAAGCTCGCGCGCAGGGTGCGCGGACGCAACATCGAAGACCGCCGTCACTTCGCCGCGCTCCTCGCCCTGGCGCACGAGAGAGCCGTCTCCCCGACCACCCAGGGCGAGCGACAGGGCGTCGAGCATGATGGACTTGCCGGCGCCGGTCTCGCCGGTCAGGACCGCCAGCCCCTCGCGCAGGGACAGATCCAGGCGTTCGATGAGGACGATATCGCGGATGGCGAGATGAACGAGCATGTCCGGGTGATGTCAGCGCGGAAGGAGATGCGATTGGTTTGGAGACCGAGGGAACGGCCCTTCGCCTAGATAGGCCACTGGTCGGCGCTTGCCTATCCTGCGCAAACAAAACGACCCGCCGGAGGGGCGGGTCGTTCGCATCGATCAGTCATGAAGAGCCCGGAGCGGGATCGAAGGGTCAGCCCGCGTTCTGAAGAAGCGCGTAGGTGTCCTGATACCACTGGGAGTCGGGATAGTTCTGACCGAGCACCGAAGCCGAAGCGCGGGCTTCCTGCACGAGCCCCATCGCCAGATAGCTTTCGGTCAGACGGGCCAGCGCCTCTTCGACCTGCCGGCTCTCCGGATAGACGTCGACGACGTTCTTGAACCGGTTGATCGCGGCCGCGTATTCGCCTCGCTCCTGATAGTAGCGTCCGACCTGCAGCTCCTTGCCGGCCAGCTGGTCGCGCGCGATGCGCAGCTTCGAGCGGGCATCCTCGACGTAAGGGGAGTTCGGATATTCCTCGACCACCGCGCGCATCGCCTGGGCGGTGCGTCCTGCATCGGTCTGGTCGCGGGTGATGTCGGGGATCTGGCGCCAGTAGGAGAGGCCGATAATGTACTGGGCGTAGGCCGCTTCTTCCGTACCCGGATAGAGCGAGAGATAACGCTTGGAGGAGTTGATCGCCTCCTCGTATTCGCCGCCGCGATAGCTCGTGAAGGCTCGCATCACGAGCGCCTTGCGCGCCCATTCCGAATAGGGATGCTGGCGGTCGATCGCCTGGAACTTCGCGGCGGCCTCGCTGAGACGACCGCCGTCGAGATTGGCGAGACCCTGATTGTAGAGAACCTCGGGAGGCTCGGTCTGCGCCGCAAGCGCCAGAACGTCCACGTCCGATCCGCCGCCGGACGCGCATCCGGCCACGATCATGGGACTGGCTGCCAGCGCTACGGCGAGCGATATCTTGCGGAAAGTCGCATCGAAAACCGTCATGATCCCCCGATCGTCCCCTTTTCGATCTTCCCGGCCCTTCGCATCGCGTCCCGTTCACCGGGAAAACTTGGTGAACCCAAGGCGTGCTTATGGCAGGCGGGAAGCGGCGTTTTTGTGACACGCCCGCATTGTGCGACGCTTGTGGCTGGCGAACGAGGGCGCGTCAAGCAGGCCCGGCGATCAAAGCATCTGCGGGCCGTAGGCCGGTGCTGCGACCGCCACGAGCGGAGCATGGCGGACGGGATCCGTCCGGCGAGCCGGGAGCTCGACGATCTCGTAGGCGGACCGATCCTCGAGCAGCGCACGCAGCGCCATCGCGTTCAGCCGGTGACCACCACGATGGGAGGCATAGCATCCCAGGATGCGCGCGCCGGCGAGTGCCTGATCACCGATCGCATCGAGCGCCTTGTGACGCACGAACTCGTCGGGATAGCGAAGGCCGTCGGGATTGACGATGCCGCCGTCGACATCGATCACCACGGAGTTCTCGAGCGAGGAGCCGAGCGCGAAGCCCGCGGCCCAGAGGCGCTCGACATCCTTCATGAAACCGAAGGTGCGCGCCTTGGAGAGTTCGCCCTTGAACCGCTCGGCGGTGAGATCGCCGGCATAGGTCTGACGGCCGATCGCCGCGCAGTCGAAATCGATCTCGATCTCGAAGCGGGTGGTGTTGTGCGGGCGGTATTCGGCGCGAGCGCCGTTGTGCTCGACGGAAACGGTCTTCAGAACGCGAATGTAACGACGCTTGACCGGCTGGCTGACGAGACCCGTCTCGTCGATCGCGACCATGAACTGGGCGGCACAACCGTCCATGATCGGCGTTTCGCCCGAATCGATCTCGACGATCGCGTTGTCGATCCCGGCCGCATAGAGGGCAGCCATCAGGTGTTCGATGGTAGCGATGGTGACGCCGTCGGCACTGCCGATCACCGTGGACAGATCGCCGAAGGGGGCATTGGCGGAGACCGCCTCGATGTCGCGCACGGAACCGTCATCCAAACGACGTCGAAACACGATACCCGTATCGGCCTCGGCCGGAACGAGGACGAGCGAGACCGGCCTGCCGCTATGGACGCCTATTCCGTCGAAAGCGATTTGGGCGGCGATCGTCTGCTGGTACATCAACACTTGCGGCAACCTTTCCTGCCAGCCTTCGGACGCTGCGTGAACGCGTCACGATCGGCTCGGCGGATTTCCCCTCGGAAATCTCGGACCCTGCGGCGCGGCACCCCCATACCTCGCCAATCCCGATTTCATGTAAGAATTACCTAAATCGGTGCATCGCAATATCCAAATCACGCTTCTTTACTTCGTGTTACCGCGATGGCTTGGATCAAGTTTAGAAATCCTTGGTTTCCAATGGCTTAACGAAAACGGGCCCGCTGCTTGCGGCAGCGGGCCCTGTGTCATGTCTGCTATAGACGGAGTGTTAATTGGCCTGGCGGCGCAGGAAGGCCGGGATCTCCAGATGATCGTCTTCCGCAAGACCACGCGGCTGGTTCGTCGGACGGGCCGCCGAGTCCGCCGCCTGGCGACGGGCGGCGGGCTGCTGCGACGGCGCCGGGACGTGGGCCGGAGCCGGACGCGGAGCTTCCGCACGGCGCTGCTCGGCCGGTGCCATCTCCTCGACCTCCTCGCGGCGCGACAGGCCGGTCGTCAGGCGGCGCAGAAGACCCATCGGCCCCCTGTCCTCGCCGGCGTGCTCGGCCTGGGCGGACCGCGTCTCGATCTCGTTCTTCACGACCGGCGGGAAGTCCTCGATCCTCGGCATGCGCGGGGGCACGCTCGGCGTGACGGGACGGCTCGCCGTCGGCTCGACCTGCTCGATCTCGGCGGCGAGAGCCGCCGTGAAGTCGTCATCCATGTCGAGGGCGTCCATCTTCGGCTGCGGGCGCGCCTGGGGAGCTGCCGCACGCGGGGCCTGAGGGGCGCTCATGATCGGCTCGGGACGGCGCTGCTCGGCGACCGGGGCCTGGGCCTGCGGCTTGTGCGGCACCTGGGGGGCGGCCGCCGCCGGGCGCGGAGCGGGCTCCGAACGCGTGATCGTCTTCTCCTCGAGTGCCTTGTCGATGCCGGTGGCGACGACCGAGACCCGGATGATGCCTTCGAGCGCTTCGTCGAAGGTCGCGCCGAGGATGATGTTGGCGTCGCTGTCGACTTCCTCGCGGATGCGGGTGGCCGCTTCGTCGACCTCGAAGAGGGTGAGATCGCGTCCGCCGGTGATGGAGATCAGCAGCCCGCGCGCGCCCTTCATCGAGGTTTCGTCGAGGAGCGGGTTGGCGATCGCGGCCTCGGCGGCTGCGAGCGCACGGCCCTCGCCGGACGCTTCGCCGGTGCCCATCATCGCCTTGCCCATCTCGCGCATCACCGAACGAACGTCGGCGAAGTCGAGATTGATGAGGCCTTCCTTGACCATCAGGTCGGTGATGCAGGCGACGCCCGAATAGAGCACCTGGTCGGCCATGCCGAAGGCGTCCGCGAAGGTCGTCTTGTCGTTGGCGATTCGGAACAGGTTCTGGTTCGGAATGACGATGAGGGTATCGACGTTCTTCTGCAGTTCCTCGATGCCCTGGTCCGCGATGCGCAGACGGCGCTGGCCCTCGAAGTGGAACGGCTTGGTGACGACGCCGACGGTGAGGATGCCCTTTTCGCGCGCGGCGCGGGCAACTACCGGGGCAGCACCGGTGCCCGTGCCGCCGCCCATGCCGGCGGTCACGAAGCACATGTGCGAGCCGAGCAGGTGGTCGCAGATCTCGTCGATCGATTCTTCGGCGGCCGCGCGGCCGACTTCCGGCTGGGAGCCTGCACCGAGGCCTTCGGTGACGGCGACGCCCATCTGGACGACCCGCTCGGCCTTGGAGGAGCGCAGCGCCTGCGCGTCGGTGTTGGCGATGACGAATTCGACGCCTTCAAGGCCGGCGCTGATCATGTTGTTGACCGCGTTGCAACCGCCGCCACCGACACCGAAGACGGTGATACGGGGCTTCAGCTCGGTGATGTCGGGCTTGTTGAGGGTGATACTCATGGCCTTGATCCTCTCTCCAGGTTCCGTTGCCGTTCTGCCGCGCGGCCGGATGATGCTGTCGTTATCGGGCGACGCGCGGCACGCGCCGTTTCTCGAATGCCGCTTCGTCGGAGGACCGAAGAAGCGGCGGTGTTCAGATGCTTCGCCGCAGCCAGGTGCCGAACCGACCGGCCCGCGTGGACTGGTCGAACATGCGCTGGGCGATGGAACTCGTGGCGACCGTCTCGCGGTGGACGACCTGCGGATAGATCAGGAGGCCAACGGCGGCCGAGAAGGCGGGCGACTTGTGCGCGGTCGCAAGGCCGGAAATCCCCACCGGACGCCCGAGGCGCACATTGCGCTGGAGAATCGCGCGGGCCGTGTCGGGAAGACCGGACAGCTGGCTCGCGCCGCCGGTCAGCACCACGCGCTTGCCGATGACATGGCCGAGATTGGACGCATTCAGCCGGTCGCGGACGAGCTCCAGGATCTCCTCGACCCGCGGCTTGACGATCTTGCAGACCGTTGCGCGCGAGACCGTCACGCTCTCGTCATTGCCGGCCTCGCCGAGGGAGGGCACCGTGATGGTCTCGTCCTCGTGGGCCAGATGCGGGAGCGTCGAGGCGTTGACCACCTTCAGGCGCTCGGCATCGGCCGGATGGATCGACAGACCACGGGCGAGATCCATCGTGATGTGGCTGCCGCCGATCGCGACCTGGTCGGCATAGACGAAGCGACCATTGTGGAAGATCGCGATCGTCGTCGTGCCCGAGCCCATGTCGATCGCGGCCGAGCCCATCGCGGCCTCGTCCTCGACGAGTGTGGCAAGGGCGCTGGCATAAGGCGTGGCGACGAAAGCCTCGACCTCGATATGGGCCTCGTTGAGCGCCGCCTCGAGATTGCGGAGCGGCGTCTCCTCGGCCGTCAGCACGTGCATGTCGGCGCTGAGGGTACCGGCGGTCATGCCGACCGGATTCTCGATGCCGCCCTCGCCGTCGATCGACAGATCGAAGGGCACGGAGTGGAGCGCGAGGCGGTTCGGCTCGAAGCGGATGCGGGCCGCCTGGGATTCGACGAAGGCGACGTCGGACTGGGTGATCGCGGTCACCGGATTGAGGCTCGCGCTGCCGCGATAGCTCTTCAACCGGCCGGCGGTCAGCGAAACGATGAGCGAGCCGACCGACAGGCCTGCCGCAGCCTCCGCCGCCTCGACCGTCGCGCGGATCGCAATCGCGGCTTCCTCAATATTCGTGACGGTGCCGGACTTCACGCCGCGCGAGCGCTGATGGCCGACGCCCAGAACCTCGACGGTGTGGGTGCGGTCACGCAGCACCTCGCCCTCGGGGCGGGGCCGCAGCCGCGCGATCATGCAGGACATCTTCTCCGAGCCGATATCCAGCACGGAGACGATCTGTGCGCGGCGCGGAGACAAGGGGTTCATGCGCGGCATGTCGGTGGAGTTGCGGAACAGGAAATTCATGGATCCGGTCAGCCTTTGGACTGGCGCTTGAGGATGGCCTTGCGCTCCTTCAGCGCGGCATCGCGCCGCTCGAGGGCTTCGGGCGTCAGCTTGACGACGACACGATCGGCGACACGCAGGTCGACTGAGAGAATGTCGCGTTCCAGCAAGTTCTGTTCGTGATCCATACGCGCGACCTCTGCCAACGCTCTGATCGGGTCATCCTCCGGCAGACGGATCGTGACGCCGTTTTCGAGGACGAGATCCCAGCGCCTGTCCCCGACCCGAACGTATGCGGTCACGCTTGCGCGAAGCTCGGGAAACTCTTCCATCTCGTCGAGAATTCGTGCCGCCGCGGTGTCGGCGCCCTCGCCGACGACCACGGGCAGAACGTCGAAACGGCCCGGCGTGAAGGGAACGATCGCCGTTCCCTCGCGATCGATGATCGTGAAGGTCTCGCCGCGCTGCCAGACCGCATAGGGCCGGTATTCGATGAGCTCGATGCCGACGCGATCGGGATAGTATTTCGAGACCGAGGCCCGCTCGATCCACGGCATCGCCTCGAGGCTGTCCTGGGCAAATTGCGGATCGAGGCTGACGACGGTCTGCGCGCCCGTCGACCAGAGAGTCTGGAGAATGTCGATCTCGGAGGTCTCGGAATTGCCCGACACGTCGATGGTCTCGATCGAGAAGCCGAGCGGGACCGCGACCGCATCGACGACGGCGGTGGAGTGGCCGCCGAGAACCGCGCCATAGGCGAGCGTTCCGGCAAGCAGACCACCGGCGACGACGCCGAAGCGCGGCAGACGCCGCTCGCCCAGGCGAACGCCGAACTGCTCGATGCGCGCGCCGATCCTGCGGACCGTGGCGACGAAGGGCTTCGAAGAGGATGTCAGCGCTCGCACGAGGCGTCCTCCACCATCCAGCGGACCAGATCGCCGAAGCTGTGGCCGGACTGCTTCGCGATATCGGGAACGAGGGAGACCGCGGTCATGCCTGGCTGGGTGTTGATCTCGAGCCAGGCGATCTCGCCTTTCGGACCGAAGCGGTCGTCATATCGAAAATCCGAGCGGGTCACGCCGCGGCAGCCAATGGCGCGATGGGCGGCAAGTGCCCATTCCTGGATCTTGCGCGCGACATCGGCCGGGATCTCGGCCGGCACGATATGCACCGAACCGCCGTCGGAATATTTGGAATCGTAGTCGTAGAAGGCATGTCCCTCGGTGGTGATCTCGCACACGTCGAGGGCGACGTCGCCCATCACCGCGCAGGTCAGCTCACGCCCGTGAACGAACTCCTCGATGAGGAGATCGTCGCCGAATGTCCATTCGGGCGAGGACAGGGACTGGGGCGGATGGGACTGGTTCTCGCGAACGATCAGCACGCCGAAGCTCGACCCTTCCGCGACCGGCTTGATCACGTAAGGGGGCGCGATCGGATGGACGTCCGCGATCGCCTGCCTCTTCATGACGCGGCCCCGGGCCACCGGAACGCCCGCGGACTTCGCGACCGTCTTGGCGAGCAGCTTGTTCATGGCGAGCGCCGATGCCGCGACGCCGGAATGGGTGTAGGGAATCTGCAGGTATTCGAGGATGCCCTGGATACGCCCGTCCTCGCCGAACGGCCCGTGGAGCGCGTTGAAGGCGACATCGGGCTTCAATTCGGCAAGGGTTTCGGCGATCCGGCGGTCGACGTCGACCCGGGAGACTTCGTAACCCTCGGCCTCGAGCGCATCGGCGCAGGCCTTGCCGGAATTGAGGCTCACCGGCCGCTCGGACGACAAACCGCCCATCAATACCGCGACATGCTTGGCCATCGGTTACCAAAACCTCTCGAACTTGGTTCGGATGGACCATCGCTCGGATTTGGTTAAACGGAGGTTAACGCCTGCAATTTGCGGAAAGGTCTAGGAAACGATCCTCAACGATTTCTTACGTCGGGCTCAATTCGTGTCTTGGCCGCTACACCTGTAACCCCCGCGCACCACTCTCTGTGCGTCAGGATTCGACAGACCAGCCTGCCTCCCACCAACGCGGCAATCGCGGCGGCGTCGAGGCGGAGGCTCGAATTTATGTCGGGAGAATGTGGATGGTCCGGCAATAAGCGGTCGGGGGCCGGATCGGGTTCCGTGAACGCCGGAGGCGGACCCGCCGCCGGACGCAGCCGGGCGGCGGGGGCTTAGCCTGTTCGTCTCAGCCGGCGATGCGCGAGAAGTCGGCAACCCTCGCGCAGGCCGAACGGATGCGGGCGAGAAGCGCGAGGCGATTGGCCCGCACGTCCTCGTTCTCGGCGTTGACGAGAACCTTGTCGAAGAACGCGTCCACCGGAGCCCGCAGATGGGAAAGCCCGGCCATCGCCTGCCCGTAGTCGCGGCGCGACAGGGCATCGGTCATTTCGATCTCGGCCCGGTCGATGGCGCCGGCGAGAACCTTCTCCTCGTGCTCGCCCTGGCTTGCGACAAGATCGGTATCGACCTTCTCCGCGATCCGCGTGCCCTTCTTCTCCTCGGCCGAAAGGATGTTCGCAGCCCGGCGATAGCCGGCGAGAAGGTTCTGGCCATCCTCGGTCCCCAGGAACTGGCCGAGCGCCTCCACCCGGTTGGAGACATCGAGGACATCGTCGTTGGCCTGTCCGCCCTCACCCGAAAGCACTGCGTCGACGAGGTCGTGCCGCGCGCCGGAATCGCGAAGCTGAACCTTCAGCCTGTCGTGCAGGAAGGAAAGAAGGTCGGCATCCGTCACCAGTTTGGAGAGCGAGACGACCAAACGGTTCTCGACCAGAATGCGGATGACGCCGAGCGCGGCACGACGCAGGGCATAGGGGTCCTTGGAGCCGGTCGGCTTCTCGTCGATCGCCCAGAACCCGTTCAGCATGTCGAGCTTGTCGGCGAGCGCGACCGCGATCGCCACCGGATCGCGAGGCACCTGATCGCTCGGCCCGAGCGGCTTGTAATGCTCCTCGATCGCCGTCTGGACGGAGGGATGCTCGCCCTGGATCTGCGCATAGTAGCGGCCCATGAAGCCCTGAAGCTCGGGAAACTCGCCCACCGCTTCGGTCGGAAGATCGGCCTTTGCGAGGAGCGCGGCACGGCGCACGGCGCGCTTCAATTCCTGCGAATGGCTTTCGGACGAGGATGCCGCGACGCCATCGGCGGTCACCTGGCCCGCGATCTCGCCGGCGATCGTCTCGGCCAGATCCGCAATGCGCTTCACGCGCTCTCCTTGAGTGCCGAGCTTGGCGTGGAAGGTGACGCCGAGGGCGTCGAGCTTTGCCATGCGCTGGTCGAGCGGCTTTGCGAGATCGAGCCCGAATACCTCCGCCGAGCGGCCGAGGTCACCCAGATCCGGCAGGTCGGCCTGGTCGGTCTCCCAGAAGTAGAGCGCGTCCGAAAGACGGGCGCGCACGACCTTGCCATTGCCGCGCACGATCTCCTCGCCGCCATCGCTGGCCTCGATGTTGGAGACGAGGATGAAGGTGTTCGACAGGCGGCCGTCACCACCCTGCGGACGGGTGACGAAGCATTTCTGGTTCACCTTGATCGTCAGCTGGATCACTTCCGGCGGGATCTGGAGGAACGTCTCCTCGAACCGTCCGACGAGCACTACAGGCCATTCCACGAGGCCGGAGACCTCTTCGAGGAGTCCCTCGTCCGGCACCACTTCGAGACCGAGCGCGAAGGCGCGGTTCTCCGCGTCATGCCGGATGATGTCCTTGCGCCGCTCGGCATCGAGCACGACATAGGCGCGCTCCAGCTTGTCAACATAATCGTCGAAACGGCGCACGGTGAAGGGATCGGGTGCGTGGAAGCGGTGACCGACGGTCGTATTGCCCGATCGGATGCCGGCGACCTCGAAATCGACGACCACGGGCTCCTCAGTCTCGGGGCCGAAGGTGCAGAGGATCGATTGCAGCGGCCGAACCCAGCGCATCGAGCCGGGCTCGCGCGATTGCGCGCCCCAGCGCATGCTCTTCGGCCAGGGGAAGTCGCGGATGATGCCGGGCATCACCTCGGCGACGATCTCCTCGGCTGGCCGGCCCGGGCGGCTCAGAACCGCGACGTAGAAGTCGCCCTTCTTCGGATCGGACTGGATGGTCGCCTCGTCGATGGAGGAGAGGCCCGCACCGCGCAGGAAGCCCTGGATCGCCTTTTCGGGCGCGTCGACCCGCGGCCCCTTGCGCTCCTCGGACACGGTCTTGGAGGCCGCGTCGACACCGCGGATATCGAGGGTCAGCCGGCGCGGGGTCCAGTATTCGCGCGCGCCCTCATAGGTCAGGCCCGCCTCGACGAGCGCGTCGGTGACGAGCTTCCTGAGATCGCCGGCCGCCTTGCGCTGCATGCGGGCGGGAATTTCTTCGGAGCGCAGTTCGAGAAGAAGGTCGGGCATCGATCAGGCCTGAGCCCCCATGCTGGTCGTTACAAGGGTCGTCGGCCTCGATCGTCGCGGAGCCGGCCGGTCCGCGACGGGGCGGACGGCCTGGCGAAACCTGCGGAAGGAGAGGCCGCCGTCGTCGGAAACGCTCTTCGGCCACGCGGTGGACCGTGTCAAGAACGAGGAGCCCGTGAACGAAACCGCCGGAAGACGGCCGTTCAGTCGTGCCCGCTTTTCGCCGGTGAGGCGGAAAGAAAGTCGGCGATCCTCGCCTGGAGCTTCGCCGCCTCGTCGATCCAGCCCGCCATCTGCAGCACGCCGTGAATCATCCCGTCGAGGCGCTCGTGCTCCACACTGCAGCCCGACTCTTCCAGGCGCCCCGCGAAAGCCTCGCCCTCGTCGCGCAGGGGGTCGTGCTCGCAGGTGACGATCAGCGTTCTGGGAAAGCCGTAGAGATCGCGTGCAAGATGTGGCGAAACCTTCGCATCGGACCGATCGAGAGGTTCGGGAACGAAAAGTCCGTTTTCGTAGAGCAGCGACTCCTCGGTCATCACGTGGCCGGACTGCTCGCGAAGCGAGGGACAATCGCGATCGGGCCGCAGATCGGTGTTCGGGTAGAGCATGACGAGAGCTGATGGCAGTTCGGCATCATCCTGTCGGAGCGCCAGAACGGTGACGGCCGCCAGCAGTCCGCCGATCGAGTCGCCACCGATCGCGATGCCGGATGGCTCGCAGCGCAATTCGCCCGCCTTCGCCATCAGGTGGCGCGTCGCCGCGATGCAGTCGTCCTGCGGCGCCGGAGAGGGATGCTCCGGCGCGAGGCGATAGCCGACCGAGGCGATCACCCGCCCGGTCGCGGCACAGAGCTGGCGCAAAGGTTTGTCGTGACCATCGAGCGAGCCCGCCATCGCGCCGCCGCCATGATACCAGACGAGGAGACGCGCGCTCTCGACCATAGCCGGCCGGTAGAGGCGCACGGGGATATCGCCGTCGCCTCCGGGAACCTCGATATCCTCGGAGATCACGCTGTCGGGCGCGCTGCCCGAATAGTCCGCCATCGAAGCGGTCATCGCCCGCGCCTGGGCAAGCGTCTGCGCTTCGCCATTCGGCTCGATCTGAACGCGGGACTTGCGGGCGAGATCGTCGAGCACCTCGCGGGCCTGATCCTTCAGCATGGCCTCAGATCCACTTCTTCTTCTTGAAATAGACGAGCAGGCCGATGGCGATCACCAGCATGATGCCGAGCGCGATCGGATAGCCGAAGGGCGACTGGGTCAGGGGCATGTTCCACGGGGAGATCGTCGGATCGAAGTTCATGCCCCAGAGGCCGGCGAGAAAGCCGAGAGGAATGAAGATGGCCGAGACGAAGGTCAGGAGGTTGATCACCTCGTTCGTCTTGGCGGCCGTCAGCGTCATGTGCAGGTCGACCAACCCGCTCGCATTGTCGCGATAGGTGTCGTCGATATCGATGAGCTGGTCGCAATGGTCCTGCACGTCGGCGAGGTAAACCTTCGTCTCCTCCGAGAGCCAGGGCCGATCGAGACGGATCAGCGCATTGAGAGCGTCGCGGGTCGGCCGGATCAGACGCTTCATGTGCAGGAGATCGCGCCGCATTGCGTGAAGTTCGGGCACCTGGACCACGTCCACGTCCTCGAAGATCTCTTCCTCCAGACGATCGATCTTTTCCGTCAGCGGATCCATCACCAGGAAGTAGGTATCGACCACCGTGTCGATCAGCGCATAGGCGAGATAGTCGGAACGGCCGGTATGGAGGCGGGGCGCGCCCTTCTCGATTCGCTTTCGGACCTGTTCGAAATCCCTGCCCTTGGACTCCTGGAAGGACAGGACGAACCCGTCGCCGAAGAACATGGAGAACTGCTTCGAGCGTCCTTCGGTATCGATCATGCGCATGACGAAGAACGTATGGTTCTCGTAGGCGTCGCATTTGGGCCGCTGATCGGTGTTGACGACATCCTCGAGGGCAAGGTCGTGAAGACCGAAGGCGCTGCCGATCCGGCGCACCAGATCGATGTCGGACAAACCTGAAAGATCGATCCAGACGAGCGGCCATTCCTCCCGCTTGGCGAGCGCGGTTTCGATGTCGGTATTCTCGATCCTCTCGTGACGCCCGTTCCCGATCCCGAACACCGAAAGCGTGGAGGCTTCCGCCTCCGGATCGGCGACGAGTTCACCTGGGGGTGCGCCCACCTCGGACCGCTTGGCTTTCTCGGATCTGCGCTTTCGCCTGCGCTTCTGGCCGAAGGTCGGGAACGCCATTGCCACTCACTGTCTGAACGCCGCTACGGGTGAAGCATCGTCGGAGCCCCGGGCCGAGATCCGACCCGAGGACCATCCGGTCTCACGATGCTTCGGGGCAGCCGAATATGGAGCCGGCGCCCGGCGGGAGAAGTGCGGCGGACGCGTTCCGACTGACGATCGGGACTTAGCGCCCCTTCGCCACCGCCTCCTTCGTCAGCTTGAAGACGACCGGCGAGAGCAGGACGAGCCCGACGAGGTTCGGCAGCGCCATCAGCCCGTTCATCACGTCCGCGATGAGCCAAACGATGCCGAGCTGGCCGATCGCCCCGACGAAGACCGCGACGACCCAGACAACGCGGAACGGGAGCACCACCTTCGGACCGAAGATGTAGGTGGCCGTCCGCTCGCCGTAATAGGACCAGCCGAGGAGCGTCGTGAAGGCGAAGACGATCAGCCCGAAGGTCACCAGCCAGCCACCGGGTCCGGGCAGTTGCTGGGTGAAGGCGGAGGCCGAGAGCCCTGCCCCGGTCTGCCCGCTCGTCCACAGACCGCTCATGATGATGACGAGCGCCGTCATGGTGCACACGATGATCGTATCGATGAAGGTGCCGAGCATCGCAACGAGACCCTGACGGTACGGATTCTTGGTCTGTGCCGCCGCATGGGCGATGGGGGCCGAACCGAGGCCCGCCTCGTTGGAGAAGACGCCGCGCGCGACGCCGTAGCGGATGGCCGCGAGAACCCCGGCGCCGGCGAAGCCGCCCGTCGCCGCCGTTCCGGTGAAGGCATCCGTAAAGATCATCGCGAACGCGCCGGGCAACTGGTTGATATGGATGAGGATGATCGCGAGCGCGCCGAGCACGTAGACCGCCGCCATCAGCGGAACGAGCGTCTCGGCGACCCTGCCGATGCGCTTGATGCCGCCGAGGACGACTGCGCCGACGAGGACGGCGAGTACGAGGCCGGTGATCCAGACCGGCACGCCGAACGAGGTCTGCATCGCATCGGCGACGGAATTGGCCTGCACCGTATTGCCGATGCCGAAGGCGGCGACGGTTGCGAAAAGGGCGAAGAGGAAGGCGAGCCAGGCCCATTTCTCGCCAAGGCCGTCGCGGATGTAGACCATCGGCCCGCCGAGATAGTTGCCGTTCTCGTCGACGCGCCGATAATGGACCGCGAGCACGGCTTCGGCGTATTTCGTCGCCATGCCCACGAGCGCCGTGACCCACATCCAGAAGATCGCGCCGGGACCGCCCAGCGTGATCGCGGTCGCGACGCCCGCGATGTTTCCGGTGCCGATCGTCGCGGCAAGCGCGGTGGACAGGGCCTGGAACGGCGTGATCTCGCCCTTCGCGCTCGCATCCGTCGCCCGTCCGGACCAGAGAAGCGAAAAACCCGTGCCGATCCGGCGCCAGGGCAGCGCCCTGAGGCCGATCGTCAGATAGAGGCCGGTTCCCAGAAGCAGGACGAGGGTGATTGGCCCCCAGATGATCCCGCTGATCGTGTTGAGGAAGCTCTCGAAGGCAGCCATCGATCATCTCCTGAATAATCGCGCGAATCGGGATCTCCAGCCTTTCACGGGCGCCCGGCACACGCAAGGCGAGCGGCTGCGAGCCGGCCCCGGACAGGGGGACGTTGACAGAGCCGCAGCGAGGGCGCGCGCGCGTCATGACGCAGCCCGTCCGTCTCGATGAGACGAGGTCCGGTCGCTATATCTCGGGACGATGCCGAAACGACGCCTCAGCAACCGCGAAGCCGCCGGACCGCCCGCCCGACGCGAGGAGGAGCGGACCTGCTGGCTTTGCGACAGGCCGCTCGGCCGCCGGGTCGAATGGCATCATCCCAAGCCGAAGAGCCGCGGCGGGCGCACTACCGAGCCCGTTCACCCGATCTGCCACCGGACGATCCATGCGACCTACGCCAATCACGAACTGGCACGCATGGCCGACGAGGAGATCGCGCTTCGTGACCAGCCGGAGCTCGCGACCTTCCTGCGCTTCATCCACGGTAAGCCACCCGACTTCCATGCGCCGACCCGCCGGCGCAGATAACGGTCTTCGATCCGTCAGTTCCCTGCCATCGCCCGCAGCTTGGCGGCCATCGTCTCGACGTCGTCTCCGGTGACGCGCGGCACGATGCGGTAGCGGGCATTGACGAAGCAGAACACCGCGAAGCCGAGAAGGCCGACGCAGATCGCGCCGACGAGAACGCGGCCATAGCTCTGGCGCGTCAGCCAGGAAAACGCCTCCTTCGTTCCCCCCGCCTCGTTCGGATCGAAGGTCCAGCCGGCATGGAAGAAGAGGAAGCCGACGATGCAGATCACGATCCCCTGCGCGATCAGACCGGCCTGCAGAACGAAGTTGAAGCGGAGGGTCGCGGGATTGGCCCGCAGATGCTCGCGATATTTTCCCGACCATCCCTTATAGGCGTAGTAGACGCCGGCAATGGCGATGACCGCCCCCACGGCCATGACGACATAGCGCCCGCCCGGCACGCCGAAGATCCATCGCACGATTTGGCGCGTGGTGCTGCCATCGCCCGAACCGCCCGATCCGAGGAACAGGAGCGAGAAGGCGAAGACCCCGAGGGCGAGGTGGATGAGGCCGGTGACGACCATCGCCAGACGCGCGGCGATCCCCTTCAGGCCCGTGCCGCGACATTCGAGGTCGTAGAAGGACGCGACCAGGCGCCAGACCGCGTAGGCGAAGAGACCGATGAAGATGAGGAACAGCACGAGCGTCCCGCCCGGCGAGGTCTCCAGACGGGCGAGAGCCGACTGGGTGCCTTCGGCCTCCCTGCCCCACCAGATGGCGTAGAGAGAGAATCCGGCGACCGCCAGATAGGTCAATCCGCGCCCGGCATATCCCGCCCGCATGACCGGGACGGCCCAGGTCAGATCGGTTTGGCTCATCGTCGTCTCCGAAAACGCCGCCCCATGACGGCCGGCACGTCTCATCCCTCTTCCCACACAGCTGCTTTCCGGACGCCGCTTGTCGAGAGGCGGACGCGGAATTCTTAAGTCGTGAATAGCAAATCATGGCGCTCGGCCACCGGCATACGCCCTGTCCATCAGCCTTGCATGCCCGGCCGCGAACTGGTCTCTTGCGCCCGATATCCCGTTCCACGCGCCGACAAGGGCCTCTTCATGCATTCCGATACGATCGCGGCCCTCTCGTCCGGCTCCCTGCCCTCGGGCGTCGCGGTCGTCAGGGTGAGCGGCGCGAAGGCCGCTGTCGTGATGGAGCGCATGGCCGGCATCCTGCCGGCCCCGCGCCGAGCGAGCCTGCGCACCTTTCGCGACGGCGAAGGGCGGGCGATCGACCGGGGCATCGCGCTCTTCTTCGACGGGCCGCGAACCGCCACGGGCGAAGACATCGCGGAGTTCCATCTCCATGGCGGGCGAGCGGTCGTCGCTGCCTTTCTGAAAAGTGCGACCGCGATCGGGGACGTGCGCCTTGCCGAAGCCGGCGAATTCACCCGCCGCGCCTTCGAGAACGGACGAATGGACCTGACGGAGGCGGAAGGTCTCGCCGATCTTCTGGCGGCCGAGACCGAGGGCCAGCGGCGGGCGGCGCTCGCCCAGGCGGAGGGCGCCCTGCGCGGCACCTATGAAGCCTGGATGGATCGCCTGACGCAGGCACGCGCCATGATCGAGGCCTCCTTCGACTTCGCCGACGAAGGCGATGTGGGCGATGGGGTCGATGCGGGCGTCCGCCGCTCGATCGACGAGATCCGGGAGGATATCGACGCTCATCTCGCCGGGGCCGAGCGCGGGGAGATCCTGCGATCAGGCTTCAAGGTGGCGATCGTCGGGGCGCCGAATGCCGGCAAGTCGAGCCTTCTCAACGCCCTGGCCGACCGGGATGCCGCCATCGTCACCGACGTGCCGGGAACGACCCGCGACGTCATCTCGGTGACCCTCGATCTCGGCGGGCTTCCGGTTGTGCTGTCGGACACCGCCGGCATCCGCGAGGCGGGCGACGAGGTCGAGGCGATCGGCATCGAGCGCGCGCGAAAGGCGATGGACGAGGCCGACCTCATTCTCGCCCTCGAAGACCCCGCGAACACGCCGGGACCTCTGTCGCGTGTGAAGGCACTCCTCGCCGCGGTCCGCCCGTCCTTCGGCTCCATGGGCCATGCCTCCGGCCTCGGCGAAGATGCCGAGGACGTGCCGGCGCGAAACGTCATCACCGTGCGCACCAAGATCGACATGGCGACCGGCGGCGAGAGCGAACATCCGCTGCGCCATCGCCTCGAGGACGGCGGCTACGATTTCGCGATTTCGGCGAAGACCGGAGCCGGCATCGCGCCGCTCGTCGAGGCGATCGCGGCGAGAGCGCGGGAGGCGGCGGGCGATCCTTCGTCGGCGATCCCCCTGCGCCTCAGGCATCGCGAGCTTCTCGCCGATGCGAGCCGCATCCTGCGCGAATTCGTGGAGGCGGAGACGCTGCCTCCGGAGATCGGCGCCGAGACCCTGCGCCGGGCCTCCACTCGCCTCGGCGCGCTGACGGGAGCGGTCGGCGTCGAGGATCTTCTCGACGTGATCTTCTCGGAATTCTGCATCGGCAAGTGACGGGTACCTGTCGGACTGGAACAGGCGGGAGCCGGCTGGTAGGAGTGGCCGTCCTTCATGAGTTCCGAGACGGAGACGCGTCCATGACCGCCGGCACCGAAGGCCAGCCCGGGAACAGACCGCTGAAATCCCCCGCCATCTGGGGATGGATGTCCTTCGATTTCGCCGCCCAGCCCTTCTTCACGGTGGTCATCACCTTCGTCTTCGGGCCCTATTTCGTCTCCGAACTCGCCTCCGATCCCGCAACGGGCCAGACCGCGTGGAGCCTTGCCGCGACCCTCGCCGGCATCTGCGTCGCGCTCGGGTCTCCGGTCCTCGGCTCGATCGCCGATCGCGCGGGACCGCGAAAGCCCTGGATCGCGGGCCTTGCCTGCGTGCAGATCGCAAGCCTCGTCGCCATCTGGTTCGTCGCCGAACCCGGATCGCCTCTCTTTCCCGTCGTCGTCGCGATCGTGCTTGCCCAGATCGCCGCCGAGTTCTCGATCGTCTTCAACGATGCGATGCTGCCGCGTCTCGTCGCCCGCGACAGCATCGGCCGGGTCTCCAACACGGCCTGGGGCCTCGGCTATGCCGGCGGCATCGTCTTCCTCGTCTTCGCGCTCGGCTTCCTCGCCGCCTCGCCCGAGACGGGCCTGACGCTCTTCGGCCTGTCGCCGCTCTTCGGCCTCGACCCTGCGGCCGGCGAAGGCGCGCGGGCGACCGGACCGCTCGCCGCGCTCTGGTATGCCGTCTTCGTCCTGCCGCTCTTCCTCCTCGTCCCGGACCGCGCACGGCGCCAGACGTTTCGCGTCGCGGTGAAAGCCGGGATCGGAGACCTGAAGGCGACCGCCCGCGAGATCCGAGGCCGGATCGAACTCCTCAAATTCTTCATCGCGCGCATGATCTATCAGGACGGCGTCAACGCGCTGCTCGTCCTCGGCGGCGCTTTCGCGGCAGGCATGTTCGGATGGTCGATCATCGAGATCGGCCTCTTCGGCGTGATCCTCAATCTCACGGCGATCCCCGGATGCATCTTCGCGGGCGCCCTTGCGACCCGCCTGGGCTCCAAGCGGCTCGTCGTCATCTCCGTCGCCGCCCTCGCACTCTCAACGATCGGCCTCGTCTCGACCGGGCCGCAAGGCGCCCTTTTTGGCCTCGTCCCCTTCGCGCCGGCCGAGGGAACGGGGCTCTTCGCAAGGCCATCGGAGAAGATCTACATCCTCTGGGGGCTCCTCGTCGGGCTCGCCTTCGGCCCCGTCCAGGCCTCTTCGCGCGCATGGCTCGCCGAAAGCGTCACGCCGGACGAAGCGGGACGCTATTTCGGCTTCTACGCTCTGGTCGGCCGGGCGACGAGCTTCCTCGCTCCCGCGAGCGTCGCGGCCCTCACCGCTCTCGCGGCCACCATAACGGACCCTGTAACGGCCGCTCGCATCGGCATGAGCGCGATCGTCGCGTTCTTCCTCACAGGACTGCTGATTCTCGCTTTCACGAAGGGTCCGCCGGAGGCCGGCCGGAAGGCGGTCTCAGCTTGACGGCGGCGCAAGGAACGACCGGAATGCCATCGCATCACCAGAACGGGAGCCGCACCATGACGCCACATTCGATCGACCGCCGGACCTTCGGCCTCGGCCTCGCCGCCTTGGTCGGTTCGACCCTCGCACCCGTCACTGCCGTTTTCGCAGGTCCGCGTGGTCGGGCGATCGCGGTCTTCGCAACGCCCGGCTGCGGCTGCTGCAAGGCCTGGGTCGAGCACCTGCGGGAGAACGGCTATGCGCCGACGGTCGACTATCTGCCTGCTGCCACACTGAACGCGAAGAAGATCGAGGCCGGCCTCACGCCGGAACTCTCCTCCTGCCATACGGCACTGATCGAGGGATATGTCGTCGAGGGCCACGTTCCTGCCGCCGATATCGACCGGCTTCTCGCCGAGAGACCCGATGTCCTGGGTCTCACCGTTCCCGGAATGCCGCAGGATGCGCCGGGAATGGGAACCGGCGATACGCCGTTCGATGTCTTGCTGGCCCGCCGGGAGGGGACTTCGGAAATCTTCGCGAGCTATCCAGCCAGCTGAGAGGTCGCCTTCCGGCTCACGCGTCCTTCATGAGCCGCTGCTTCTGGCGGTTCCACTCGCGTTCCTTGATGGTCTGGCGCTTGTCGGGCGCGTTCTTGCCCTTGGCGAGCGCGAGTTCCAGCTTGGCCGTGCCCTTTTCGTTGAAATAGATCTTCAGCGGCACGAGGGTCATGCCGTCCCGTTGCACGGCACCCGCGAGCCGGTTGAACTGGGCCTTGTGGACGAGGAGCTTCCGGCGGCGCTTCGGATTGTGGTTGAAACGATTGGCCTGAAGATATTCCGGCAGGTTCGAGTTGATGAGCCAGAGCTCGCCCTCTTCCTCCGTCGCATAGGCTTCCGCGATGGAGGCCTTGCCGTCGCGCAGGGACTTCACCTCGGTGCCGGTCAGTTGAAGGCCGGCCTCGAGCGTATCGATGATGGCATAGTTGAAGCGGGCCTTGCGGTTCTCCGCGGCCACATTGCTTCCGGACGTCTTCTTTTTCTTGGCCATATCACCCTATG
Source organism: Fulvimarina endophytica (assembly GCF_003403015.1). Classification (GTDB taxonomy): domain Bacteria; phylum Pseudomonadota; class Alphaproteobacteria; order Rhizobiales; family Rhizobiaceae; genus Fulvimarina; species Fulvimarina endophytica. The sequence continues at coordinate 176,727 of NZ_QURL01000001.1, read as the reverse complement.
CGGCAGGCCGTTCGGCCCCGGCTCTCTCCTCGGTATCAGGAAGGAGAGATTGGGCCGAGGCCGCAGCTTTTCAATTCGTCAGGCCGGCATGGGCGAGAGCGGCGTCGATGATCTCGGCTGTCGCATCTTCCACCGGCACCATGGGCGAGCGCATCAGGTTGCGGCACTTGCCGATGCGCGACAGCGCATACTTGACGCCGGCCGGGCTCGGTTCGATGAACAGCGCCTTGTGGAGCGGTGCCAGCCGGTCCTGATAATCCAGGGCCTTGGCGAAGTCCCCGGCCGCGCAGGCCGCCTGCATCTCGGCGCAGAGCTTCGGCGCGACGTTCGCCGTCACCGATATGCAGCCGACACCACCATGGGCGTTGAAGCCGAGCGCGGTCACGTCCTCGCCGGAGAGCTGCACGAAGTCCTTGCCGCAATGCTGGCGCTGCTCCGAGACGCGGTCCATCTTCGCGGTCGCATCCTTGACGCCGACGATATTGGAGAAGTCGGAGGAAAGACGCCCCATCGTCTCCGGCGTCATGTCGATGATCGAGCGGCCCGGAATGTTGTAGATGATGACCGGGATCGAGACCGACTTCGCGACGGCGGCAAAATGGGCGTAGAGGCCGCGCTGGTTCGGCTTGTTGTAATAGGGCGTGACGACGAGCACGCCATCGGCGCCCGCCTTCTGCGCGAAGGTCGCGAGCTCGATCGCTTCGGCCGTGTTGTTGGAGCCGGCGCCCGCGATGATCGGAACCCGGCCCTTCGTCGTCTCGATGCAGATCTCGATGACCCGCTTGTGCTCGTCGTGGCTCAGCGTCGGCGTCTCGCCGGTCGTACCCACGGGCACGAGGCCTGACGAGCCCTCCGCGATCTGCCACTCGACAAACTCGCGGAACCCCGCCTCGTCGACCTGAAGGTCCTCGGTGAACGGCGTGATGGTCGCCGGCATCGATCCCTTGAACATGATGGTCTCTCCACTCTCCCCGGAACGGCGATCGGCTGTCGCGATCGTCACGGCTCCTCTCGACCCTTTCGGAAGGCCGATCCGTTTTCGTTCGTCGCCGATACACTCTCGCAGGACAAAATGCCAATGCCCGCTTGTCTGACGCGGTCGTGAGATCGGCGGGCGAAAGGGTGACGAAACCGTGTCTTGCCGTCACCATCGCAGGCTTCGACATCTATCCATCTGAACGGAAACGTTTTCTTGCCTCGACCGACATCTTGCGGCACGCGGCTTGCGACCCGATTATCCCAATTGTCGTAACCGGTCCTTAAGTGTGGTCGTGAGAGGTTCCGAAACCATTCGAGCACCGGTCAGGATGGACCGAAGAGGCATGCGCCGACGGCCGGTTCCATGCCCTCGCGGATGCCGCCTGCCGGAACTCGTCGGCAGACATGGATACGAAAGGTCGACTGCGCCCCATGAAGCTCTTCGCCAGGTCTGAGATCAGCCTCCTTCTGTCCGCCTCGCTTCTCGTGACGGCGACGGTCCCCGGTTTCGCGCAGTCCGTGCCCATCCCGGTCGATCGTCCGGCCAAGACGGACCGCATCACCACGGGCTCCACGACCCTCGCGCAGGGATCGAACAGCGCCGTCGATCCCTGGCGGTTCGGACGCGAGGTGACCGCGCCGGCCAATCCCCTCATCAACCGAACCGCGTCGAGCGCTCTTCCGGTGACGGCCGGCGCCTTTGCGGCATCGCTCGCAGCGGGCGGTGCGAGGGCCGAGGCTGTGCGGCCGATCCGCGGCGAGCTGAAGGAGGGGCTCCAGGCGCTTTCCGACCGGAACGAGAGCAAGGCCCGCGCCATCCGCGAGGGCATGCGCCGCGGCTCGCTCGACCACAAGATCCTCGCCTGGGCGATCGCCCTGTCGGGCGCGAGCAACGTGCCGTCCTACGAGATCGCCGCAGCCTCCGCCGAACTTGCCGGCTGGCCCGGCATGAAGACCCTGCGCGAGAATTCCGAAAAGGCGCTCTGGCGCGAGAAGCAGCCGCCGGCAAACGTCATCCGCGCCTTCTCCGCCGGTGCCCCCGAGAGCCCGGAAGGCAAGATGGCGCTCGCGCGTGCCTATCTGCAGACCGGCGACGGCGCACGGGCGCGTGCGCTGATCTCCGCCATGTGGCGCGAGGAGACCCTCGATCGTTCGATGGAGAGCGCCGTTCTCTCGAACTTCTCCCAGGTCCTGACGCGGGACGACCACCGCCACCGGATGGCGGCGCTCCTCTACCGCGACCGAATTTCCGATGCCGACCGCGTGCGCAATCTCGCCGAAGCCAGCTCGCTCTTCCGGGCCTGGTCGGCCGCCATCCGCGGCGAGAGCAATGCGGGCGCGCTTCTCAATCAGGTTCCCTCGGACCAGCGCGCCACCGGCTACCAGTTCGCGCTCGTCGAGCACATGCGCAAATCCGGGCGCGTGTCGGATGCCGCCAACCTCCTCCTGCGCGCGCCGAAGGATCCGCGCGTCCTCATCAACCCCGATGCCTGGTGGAACGAGCGGCGCATCATCGCCCGCGACCTTCTCGACCTCGGCAACCCAAAGCTCGCCTATCAGGTGGCCGCCGGGCACACGGCGCAGGACGACGTGGAGCGGGCGGAAGCCGAGTTCCACTGCGGCTGGATCGCCCTGCGCTTTCTCGGCGACGCGCGCACCGCCCACGCCCACTTCGCCAATATCCTGAAGGTCTCTTCCAAGCCGATCAGCCTCTCGCGCGGCTATTACTGGCTGGGCCGCGCGGCCGAAGCCGGCGGTGGCGGCAACGCGCGCGGCTATTTCGCCGAAGCCGCCAAGCACTCGACCACCTTCTACGGACAGCTCGCGATGGCCCGGCTCGGCAATTCGCCGAGGCAGATCGCCTATCCCAATCCTTCGGGGAGCGAACGCCAGCGATTCGAAAGCCGGGAGGCGGTGCAGGCGATCCACAGGCTGGAAGGTATTGGGTCGGACTGGCGTGCCGACATCCTCTACCGCGACCTCGCGCGCGAACTCGACAGTCCCGGCGAGCTCGCTCTCCTCGCCGTGATGGCCGAGCGACGCGGCAACCACAATCTGTCGCTGACCGTCGGAAAGCTCGCGAGCTATCGCGGCGTCGACGCACCCGCCCTCGCCTATCCGATCGGCGTCATCCCGGCGAGCGCGAACATCTCGTCGGCCGGCAAGGCTCTCGCCTATTCGATCGCCCGGCAGGAGAGCGCCTTCAACCCGAAAGCCCGCTCCGGCGCCGGCGCGCTGGGCCTTCTCCAGCTGATGCCGGGCACGGCGAGGGCCGTTGCCGGACGCATGGGACTTCCCTATTCCGAGGGCCGGCTCCTTGCCGATCCGGGTTACAACGCGACCCTCGGCGCCCGCTTCCTCGGCGAGCAGATCTCCGATTTCGGTGGCTCCTACGTGCTCACCTTCGCTGCCTACAATGCGGGTCCACGCCGGGCCAAACAGTGGATCGAGCGCTTCGGAGACCCGCGTGGCAAATCGATCGACGAGGTCGTCGACTGGATCGAGCGCATTCCGTTCGGCGAGACCCGCTCCTATGTGCAGCGCATCATGGAGAACTATCAGATTTACAAGATCCGCCTCGGCGCGCCCTTCTCGATCGAACAGGATCTCCGCTTCGGCCGCAGGTCCTGACGAGGGGCCTTTGAGGCCGGATCGTAGAGTATCCTGTCATCGATCGCAGGGTGCCAGACGTCGTGATCACGGCATCCGAGCCGAGTTGAGGCGGCTCGGCAGATTTCCCGAACGAGGAGGCACCATGCTTTTGCGTCTCGCCCTGTTGGGCTCAGCCGGATTGCTCATCGCCGCATGCGCTCCGGTCGAGCCCGCGCCTCCGCCGGCAGCCCCGTCCGCGCCTTCGGATGCGATGATGTGCACCATGGAATATGCCCCGGTCTGTGCAAGGTCCGGCAATGACGAGCGCACCTTCTCCAATGCCTGCATGGCGCGGCGCGACGGCTACGAGGTCGTGGCACAAGGCGAATGCGGCGCTCGCTGAGAGCGGCAGTCGCGCCGGGCCCTCGAATCGTCCGACTATCGATCAGAACCTTTGGGCGCGTCCGCGACCGGTGGGAGCGCGGCGATACGTTCGATGAAACCCGCGACGTCGCTCGCGCGCGTGACGGGAAGCATGTGCCCGCCATCGATCAGTTCGAGCCGGGCATTTGCGGCCTGCCCGACAAACGCCTGGCCATGTCGCTCCGGATCGAGGATCCGATCCTCGCGTCCGAAGAGGATGTCGACCGGGGCCTGCAGCGCATCATAACGCTCCCGCAGCGCATCCATATCGGATGCGGCGGCATGAAGATCCTCGGACCCCGCGATGAAGCTCGCCGGGCGCAGGGACCAGAACCCGCCGCCCGCAAGGCCGAAATCCTTCGGTGCCTCATCCGGTCCGAAGACCGTTTCGAGAACGCTGCGCCGCGACAGGATCGCGAGCGGGGTCGCAAGCGTCCAGGCGGTCACGACGCGCAGCCAGTGCGGCCGTACGGTGAGCAGGCGGAAGACGGACGGCACCTCGCGGGTCGGCTGGGTGAGCGGCGCGATCAGGGCGAGGCGCGAGACCTTCCGCGGATGATCGAGCGCAAGAGCGAGAGCGACGGCACCTCCGAGGGAATGGCCGACGACCAGAGGCCGGCCGAGGTCCAGCCGATCGATCATCTCCGCGATCATCCCGGCCTGAAGCGCGAGATCGCTCTTGCGATCGACCTTGCGGGTGGAGTGACCGGAGCCCGGCCGATCCACCAGCACGACCCGATGACGAACCGCCAGCGGTTCGAGCAGCGCATAGGCGAAATTGCCCAGCTGACCGGTGAGACCGTGAACGAGAACGATCGGAGGGCCGGCCCCCTTCTCCAGATAATGCAGTCGCTCTCCACCGATCTCGAGGAACCGACCGCGCGGCGGCAAGGCGGCCTCCACCCGGCGAGCGATCCGCGCGGTCCAGAGCGCCGATGCGAGCACCAGAAGCACCAGGAGACAGATGACGATGAGGAGAACGGCGAGAACGGAGGTCACGAGGCACGCCTCATCAGCCAGTCCAGCGTCTTCATATAGGAAACCGGCATGAGGCGCTCGAGCACCGCGGCGACCTTTGCATCCGTTCCCACGAGAATGCGCGACCGGCGCTTCGCGACCCCCTCGACGATGATCTCTGCGGCTTTCGACGCGGGCATCTTGAGCATCCGGTTCATCCGGGCGAGCTGACGGGCCGTCTCCTCCTCGTCCACGCCGGTCGGCAGCCGCGCGCTGTTCGCGATCTCGGTCGCGACACCGCCCGGATGGACGACGCTGACGCCGATGGAGGTGCGACGCAATTCGTGACGCAGGGCATTCGAGAAGCCCCGCACCGCGAACTTGCTGGCACTGTAGGCCGCCTGTCCCGGCGGCGAGATGATGCCGTAGATGCTGGAAATATTCACGACCTGCGCCTCGGATGCCTGCCGGAGGACGGGCAGGAAGGCGCGCACCATGCGCACGGTGCCGAAGAAGTTGATCTCCATCAGCCAGTCGAAATCGTTGGCGTCCACCTGTTCGAAGCTGCCGCCGATGGCAACGCCCGCGACGTTGAAGAGGAGATCCACGCTACGATGCTCCGCCATGACGGCACCCGGCAGCGCCGCGATCGCGTCCTTGTCGGCAAGATCGATCGGGTGCAGCGTCGCATGGGTGCCAGGGCGCAGAAGGCCCCGCGTCGCGGCAAGCCCCGCCTCGTCGATATCGGCAAGCGCGAGCGCAGCGCCCCGTTCTGCGAGCGAGACGGCAATGGCACGTCCGATGCCGCTCGCCGCGCCCGTGACGAGCGCGGTCCGCCCCGCGAACATGATCGGCCCCTTCGCCCGCGCGGTCTTGGTATCGTCACCCATCACGCCGCCTTTCTCCCGTCCTCATCCCGTCGCCCGAACCGCATGGCCGCATCGTCGGTCCGCCCCCAGCCCAGCGTGAGATAGTCGAGGATGTAGTTCTGGTGCAGGCGCCAGGGACGATGCTCGCCCTGCCGCGGAAGAAGATCGCGGCTTCGCTCGATATAGCCCGAAGAGAAATCGATCAGCGGCGCCTCTCCCATATCGCTTTGCCGTTTCGGCATGCACCAGTCGTCGCCACGCGCGTCGAGCCTCTGAAGTAGCCGCGTGACGTAGAGCGCGGTCAGCTCGCATTTCAGCGTCCAGGATGCGTTGGTATAGCCGATCGAGATCGCGAAATTCGGCACGTCGGACAGCATCATGCCGCGATACATGAAGGCCTCGCCCGGATCGACCGGCACACCGTCGATGGAAAGCCGGGCTCCGCCCAGCATCTGAAGTTTGAGCCCGGTCGCGGTCACGACGATATCGGCCTCGATCCGCGTGCCGTCGGCAAGGTCGATCCCGCGCTCGCTCACCTGCCGGATGGTCCCCGTCACGACTTCGGCCCGGCCCGAACGGATCGCCTTGAAGAGGTCGCCGTTCGGCACAAGGCAGAGCCGCTGGTCCCAGGGATCGTAGCGCGGCGTGAAGTGCTTTTCGACATCATAGTCCCGCCCGAGCTGGCGGCGCACGCGCGAGATGACGAACTCCTTCATCTTCTGCGGACGTCGCCGCGCGAACTGGTAGAACCCCATGGAAACGAGGATGTTCTTCCATCGCGCGAGGCGGTGGGCGAGGTTTGCCGGAAGGCGCTTCTTCAGCGCCAGAGCCGTCCTGTCCTTCGCCGGAAGCGAGACGATGTAGGACGGCGAGCGCTGCAGCATGACGACCTTGTCCGCCGTCTGCGCCATCGCCGGAACGAGTGTGACGGCCGTCGCCCCGCTGCCGACGACCACCACCCGTTTGCCGGCATAATCGAGATCGGCCGGCCAGTGCTGGGGATGAATCACCGGCCCGGCGAAGGTATCGAGACCCGGGATCTCGGGTTTGTACCCCGTGGCGTAATCGTAATAGCCCGAGCAGGCGAAGAGGAACCGGCATGTGAGAACGCTGCGCCGGCGCTCCTCACCGCTCTCCACCTCCACCTGCCAGCGCGCCGTTCGGCTGTTCCAGTAGGCGGCGACGACCCGGTGGCCGAAGCGGATCTTGTTCTCGATCCCCTCGTCCCGCGCCGTTTCTTTCAGGTAGTTAAGGATCGACGCCCCGTCGGCGATGGATTTGTCCTCGGTCCAGGGCCGGAAGGAAAAGCCGAAGGTATAGAGATCGCTGTCGGAGCGAATGCCGGGATAGCGGAAGAGATCCCAGGTGCCGCCCATTCTCTCCCGGCCCTCGAGAATCGCGTAGCGCAGCTCGGGGCATTTTTCTTGCAGGTAGTGACCGGCGCAGATGCCGGAGAGCCCCGCGCCGATGACGATCACGTCGAGATCGATCGAAGCGGTGGGCGCGCGCCCCGCCCCGGGCACTCTCGGCACTTCGTTCCGGTCGTGATCATCGGACGGATCGGGCATGGTGGTGAACTCCCCAGTCGATGACGTAAAAAATAAGGTGAACACCTTATTTTCGTCAAGGCCACCGCGTCGAACGGTTCCTGAAGGAATTCGTGCTCGCGTCGCTTAGGGTCCCCGTTGCCTATCCGCGCCGGGTAGCGCCGCGATCGCGAGTCGCTAGAATGAAACGATGAGTCTTGCCCGCCCATCCCCTCGCCGAAGCGCGACCACGCCCCGCCCACGAACGAAGACGCGGGAGCGGATCCTCGATGTCTGCCGCGAACTCTTCAACGCGCGCGGACCGGCCAGCGTGACGACCGCCGAGATCGCCCGCTCCCTGGGGATCAACGAGGGCAATCTCTACTATCACTTCAAGCGCAAGGAGGACGTGCTGGAGGCGCTCTTCGACCGCTTCTCGGACGAGCTTCTGCGCACCGCCGTCGTTCCACAGGAGGACCAGGCGGCCGTGGAGCGCTACCGCGCCTATCTCACCGGCTGGTTCCGGATCATGTGGGAATGGCGCTTCTTCTACCGGGACGGCGCGGCTGTCTTCCGGCTCGCCCCCGCCCTTCGCTCGCGCCTGCGCGAGGTCAGCGACGAAGGTCTTCTCCTCACCCGAAAGGCCGTCGTCGACATGGAGAGAGGGGGACTGATCGCGATCCCCGAGGAGCGGATCGACCGGACGATCGTCAATGCCTGGATCATCGCGACCTACTGGATCGACCACCTGCGAAGCCGACACGGCATCGAGGAACCCACGCGCGAGCAGATCGACGAAGGCGCCGCCCAGATCATGAGCCTCTTCGCCCCCTATCTGACCGAGGCCGGACGCGAACTCTCGGCACCGCACGCCTGAAGATCGGCGTTGCGGCTAGCGAGGGGCGCAAGGCCTTACGACCTAAACCGCAGCCACAAACCCCGCCCGCCCGGCAAGCGGCGGGCGAGACCCGCCGAGCCGGCGCCCGCTGCGCCCGACGCACTGCCGTGCCCTGCCCCACCCCACTGCGCTCCGAACATTCCGTACCGATCCGAAGCCGATCCGAAGCCGATCCCGGCCGGGATCTTGCGCGCGAAAGCTCGAGCCCCTAAGGAAAAGGCGCGGGCGGTTAGCTCAGTTGGTAGAGCGCCTCGTTTACACCGAGGATGTCGGGAGTTCGAGTCTCTCACCGCCCACCATTTCCCGATCGCCGAACAGACCGAGCCTGTCGCGTCCCTGAAGCCCGAAGCTCCAGGAGACAGGCCTTCGCGGCCCAAACCGGTTCCCAAACAGGCTCCCGATTTCGACACTCGCGATGTCGCCGATCTCTCCCTTCACGCGGAAGAATAAGGGGCCCTCTACCCGCCTGCGAACAACGGCCGACGAGCTTTAGGCAATTGCCCGCAACTCATGCCTTGCCCCCCAATCCCCGATCCGCTATGGCTGCGAACACGCGACGACATCGCGCCCAGGCACCCGTAGCTCAGCTGGATAGAGCGCTGCCCTCCGAAGGCAGAGGTCACAGGTTCGAATCCTGTCGGGTGCGCCAATGTTTTCAAGGGGTTAGCTCTTAGACGCTAACTCCTGAAATGCTTCGGGTAGCACCGGGGTAGCACGCTCCACCGGTCGATTCCTGCTGACGTTTTCCACAGCTTCTGCCAGCCGCGACGCCGTTGGCTCCATCCCTATAGAGAGTTAGAGATAGAGAGCTGAGGGTAGTTCGCTTTCCTCGGAGCCGCCTTCGCGCCCCACATAGCGCTGTAGAAGGCGGACCCGAGGGAAGGGAACGGGTGCTTTCCTGGGTGGGCTGGAGCAGAAGGCCAACGCCCTCAGGAAGCGACTTGGCGCTTCGATTTCCGAAGTCTGACATGCTCCACGCGATGACAGGTTGGGCAAAGCAGCGCGAAGTCTGCAGTGGTGGTATACCTAATTCCCTCGTCCAACGGGTTCTTATGGTGGACATCCAAGAAGCCGCGCGGCTTCACTCCCAATTCCGCCGCCAGGTCTCTCGGATCAAAAGCGCAGTCGTCGCAAGTGATCGTCCCGGCCCTTTGCCTCTCTCGAATGAACCGGTCGGCAATCCAAGCTGCGCGTCGCTTCACCTTCGCCAGCCGCTCGGCTTCCATGCCTTCAAGCGCCGCAAGGTCCCGGCCGATGGCTCGTTCAACTTCGGGATTGATCTCGCTGGCCTCGGCCAGCCTGAATTCGTCCTCAATACCGATCCATGAATTCGCCGTTGCGATCTGGTGCAGTTCGAGGTCAGCGATCAGCCGCCTTTCTTCATCGGTGAGGGTGCGAAGCGTGGCCGATGACCGTTGGTAAAGTCGCCGATAGGCAGCTTCGCCCAAGACGTCCTTCGCCTTGGGGCGACCGACGATTTCGTAGCTTTCCACAATCGGAAAGGCGACTGACCACCGATACCGTTTGCCGCCCTGCGCCCACATGTCCTGGAGCCGCTTGAATTCCTCTGCGCCGAGGATCGTTTCAAGGGAGCGAGCCGTCGTGCGCAGCTTGTGGACGGCGATTAGCCGACCGGCCAAAGCCCGATGAGCCTCCCGCTCGGTGAGATATGCCGGGTCATTCTCAAATCCTGGATTCGGCTCACTGAACTGTTCAGTAATGTACTCGATGACGTAGCCGCCGCCGAACTGCCGTTGGATCGTGCTTTGACACTTGTTGCGAGCGGTTAGGTCGCCCTCGGTTGGCGTGAACCCCAGCCATGTGGTTCCGGCGAGCCAGTCGGCCTTAGATGCGGTGACCGGCGCTGGTAGGTCTCGAATCTGCATGCCGAGATCAAAGCGCCTTCTGATAAGGCGAGAAGAAATCGCGATCTATCGTCAGAGCCTTGGTTTCGCGCACGCCAAGCCCCTCCTCGATCAGCAGTTCTAGCAGTCGGTCGATGTCCACCAGCTCAATCGCGGTCGCATTCTCCCGCGCAGCTTCCTCGCGGGCGCCTTTCGTGAAGGTGCCTGTCGTCAGAAAGATGCCGCGTTCGGCGCGGCCCTGGATCGCGCCTCGAAAGTCGCGGATTTCCTTGACCTGCACCGTGCCTGCGTAACGCTTGCACTGGAACATGACCTTGATGCGGACGAACCGGTTGATGAGCAGGAACCCCTCGCCATCAATGCCATGGTCGCCGGTCTGGCCCGTAACCTTCAGATTCTCGAAGCCGATGTGCCGAAGGAGGCGGGCGCACAACTCCTCAAAGCCCTTGTCCGTGATACCGCGCAGGATGCGCACAAGCTCTTCCTGGATAGCGTCCTGGTTGAGATAGGCCTTTTCATCCGGCGCGCTGGCGTCGGCTTCGTCGACCGTCTTTTCGGTCTCTGCTTCGCCAGGCTGGCCATCCTCGCGCTGGAAGCCATCATGGATTGACTTGAAGAGGTTGTATGCTTCCTCGTGGGAGAGGTTTGCCTTGCGCCCCTTCTCGGTGAGCACCCACACGCCGCGTTGCTCGGTGTCGATCAGCCCACCCTTGGCCAAATAGAAGCGCGCCCACCCGACTTTGTTCTCGAATTTCGACTGACCGCCTTTGGTCGTGCTCTCGATCTCTTCCTTGGGAATGGGATGGTGCTCGGCAATCCAGGTGTAGACCTCACGCGGCTTTGCCGATGAACCAAGGTCACGCAATCCGTCAATGACGGGTTGGAAATACTGAATGAACTTTGGGCCTTTCAACTTCGTCACGTCTGCACAGCCCTACTGAATAGATTTCAAGAATTGCATGACGATACGGTATGCAGGTTCATAACAAGAAAGAACCTGCGGGTCCGGATCGACTTCACCATGAAGCAGCGCATTGCGCATCGTGTAGATAGTCTCTACGAGACCCGCGAGTAAGTCTTCCTGGGTGCACTGGAATGCCATTGCCCCGGCCTGAAGCGCAGGCCCGCCACCTTGAACGAGGTCAACCATCGGGCGTGGATTGCAGCCCTCATATAGCTCGCGAAGCGTCACCTGCTGCGCACCCGATAAAGCAAGAAATCCTGCTTGGGCGTATACGTCCTCGGGCGCATAGCTCGGCTGCACATGCTGGAATCGGACCACGCCAGACACAGTCGCGGTAACCGTGAGTTCGATGTCACCGCCTGCGATTTTTCGAACCCGATATTGGTGGTTGTTGCGCGTGCGGCTCTCAACGTTAATTGGCCGTGGGCGAATGCACACCTGCCGGAGCGAAACGCGTTCTACGCCACCGTTCTTCCTGGTGACCTCGAAGTGAATGGCGTCCAGCTTTATCTGAAGGTCGCTGATCGCTTGCTTCAACGATTGGGAGTCCGCCGTCACATTGCCATTCTGCAGGAGCGGCAATACCCTGCGTCGGAGGCGGCTGTTGTGATTAGAAACGGCATAGTTCAGCATTGCCCGTTCCTGGGCCTCGCCGCTGTCGTGGCGATACCATGCGTTAAATGCCGCCCATGCTTTCACGAACGGGCCAAGGTAGTCAATTTCGGCGCGGCCCATCCAATCTACGGCGTGAGGAGGAAGTGCCATTATTCGGCCCCCTCCTGCTGATCGAGATAGGCCATGGCTGTGCCTTCACCGCTCTCGACCGCAATCTCAACGGCGTGCTTTGCGGCATCCAGCAGATTCAAGGCGCGTTGCTCCTGCTGAAAAGCCGAGAGGACGGCGTCGCGAACATTCATTTGGACGTCCTTCGGCGCATCCCAGATGACGATGCGGGCTATATCTGCTGGATACAGCTCAATCTGCCCAGACGAGCCCTTGATGTGCCTCTCGATCTGCCATTGACCGAGCTCGCTGTTCAGGAAAACCGCGAGGAATATCGGGTCGACGCGATCCGTCCGCAACACTGTGACATGGTTATCCGGTAGCGCCTTTTGGTCATGCAGGTATGGTGCAACTCGTCCAATTGTTCCAACGCCCGTTCCGTTCAACAACACATCACCGTGCTGAATCACAACAGGCGATCCAAGCTCAATTGCGGTACGATTGTCCTCTAGTATTACTCTGTTCGTTCGGACGTGCTTGGAGTTTATGACTGGTAGGCCAGCTTCTGCGTAAATCGGTTGTTTGCCTCTTGCATTTTTGGTGAGTATGTCACCCAGCGGCACGGCATTGCCTACCGCCTTCATCCGCCGTTCAATCTCCGAAAACAATGGTCGGAAATACTGCGCGTCCATCCGCTCTGCCGCCTCAACATCAGAGAGCGTGGCAACAAATGTTAGTGGCTGTTCTCGGTAGAGATCCGCAAGCGAGAGCGATGAAAGCGAAAGGCCCCCAAGATCGTTGTCACGCGGAGAGTTGTCTTCCTGGCTAGGCGGCGGCTCGCTGGTGGCCGATTGCACGACGCCGATGTTCTCCGCAAATGCCAGCTTCTCTTTTTGGGCGAATTCTATGAACGCTTCGGCAATTCCGTCACGAGTAAGGCCGTCATGATTGAAGAGGTCGTGTGAGACAATGAAATGGCCATGCGCATCGCGCTTAAAGCTCCCGTCTTCATTGCGAACGTATATTTTGTCGCCACTGTTATTGACGCTTTCTACCTGCTGCGTTGCAAAGAATATGCGATAGTCGGATATCCGAGGACATAGCGGTCCTTCAGCGGGATTATCATTCCACTTTTGAACGAATAGAACACTCGTCTTGGTATTGGTGTGCGGCTTGAAGGTGTTCGGGTGAAGTCCGACAACCGCGAGAACGCGGCACCGCTCCATGATGAATTCGCGGACGCGTTGGTCCGATGAATTGTTGAAACGGCCTTGCGGCAGCACGATAGCCATTCGCCCGCCAGGCCGAATGAAATCAAGATTGCGTTCAATAAAAAGAAGGTCGCGACCAACGGCCTTTTCCATCTTGTTGGTCTTGGCGTTATGCGCCAGGTCATAGGATGCGAGCATGTCGCTCTGCTTGATGTCTCCCGCAAATGGCGGGTTCGCCATCAGGACGTCGAAGTTGAAGTGTCGGTAGTCGGAATCCTTCTTGCTGGTCCTGAGCTTGCGGAAGCGTGTCCAGCCTTCGCTGTAGGTGTCTTGCCACTCGTCCTGTTTGACTGTTTCATTCCACTTGGTCCAGTCGAGCGTGTTGAGGTGCAGCACGTTGGTTTCGCCGTCGCCAGCAATGAGATTGAGGCATCGGGCTACTCGAACGCTCTTCTCGTCAAAGTCAGTGGCGAAGACTTTGCTGCGTACATAGTCCTCGCAGCGCGCCGGCTTCTTATCCATCGTGAAGAGATGCGAGTCCGGTAGGCCCATCTCCTTGATGATCTGACGCCAGACATGAAACATGGCATGGACCGTGAAGCCTGCGGAGCCGCAAGCCGTATCGATGACGGTTTCACTTTCCTGCGGGTTCAGCATCTTCACGCACATGTCGATGACCCAGCGCGGCGTGAAATACTGGCCCTTCTCGCCTTTCGACGACTTGTTCACCAGGTACTCAAAGGCATCATCGATCACGTCGAGGTTGGAGTTGAACAGCTTCCACTCCTCAAGCGAACCGACACAGACCTGAAGGTGATCCGCTGAAAGCCGGATGCGTTCGTCCTCCAGGAAGACGCCGGACCATTTTGCCTTCGCTTCATTGAACAGGGACTGGATGGCCTCTTTGAGCTGCGCAGCCGTATTGCTGTTACGGAAGCGCAGATAAGGGTAGCTGCCCCGATGGCAGGCCATCTCGTCGTAAAGCTTGGTGAAAACGAGCTTGAAGACCTCTTCGAAGACGTCCACACCAGCATTAGCCAGCACCTCGTTTTCCAGTTCAACGATCAGGTCGCGAAGTGAGCGAGCCTTGGACCCCTCCCGGTCGCGCTCCTCCTCTTTTTCAATGAGGGTCGCAATGGTCCACGGCTCGTTGACGATGTCCTCGATCGTCTGTGTCACAGTGGGCAGGTGGTGGATCGGGACGAAGTAATTGGGGTTCTTGCGGTGCCAGACTTCGTCTAGAACACCGTTGCTCCAAAGAGCCAAGGGCGCACCGGTAGCGTGGCAATAGGAACGGAGTTGTTCCTTACCGTCTCGCAGATTGCCCTGCTTCACCTCGACAATGATGTAGGGAACCGTGGGACGATCTGCGTCGAAGATGACAATGTCCGCCCGCTTCGAGGTGTCGCGTCCGAATGTGACGGGATACTCGACTGCGACGCGTTTCGCCGGATAGCCATACTTGCCGAGGATGCGAGCAAGCCACAACTGCCTGACGCCTTCCTCTGATTTGAGCTGGACTTCCCTATCCCGCACGAGGCAGGTCACGTAGGCTGTGGACTTGCCTCTGGCTTCTCGTTCGGCCACGCGACCAAGCAGCGCCGTCACCTCCTCTTCCGAGAAGAGACCATGACGGATGATCTCAGCGGCCCATTTGTTCAACGCGTCGTCCATATGACGTCTGCCCCCAACTCAATAATTGTCTTCCGACCGCTGTGCGCTAGCTCGGTTTTCCATGCTTGCTAAGAGCTTGAATGGCGTCCGCGGGGTTGAACCCGAGCAGTTCCGCCAGTTCCAAGAATTCCACCACATCCACCCGCCGCTGCCCGCTTTCGAGGCGCGCAACAAACGACTGATATTCGCCCAGCTTCGCAGCCAAGTCGCTTTGCGTCAGTCCAGCCGCTTCGCGCTTCTCAATCAGCAGCGCGATCAGGGCCTTATGGCGCTCGGTGCCAAGCGTCTTGACCACGAATTACCCCACCTGATTCCAGATGGGGTCTTCATCTATATCTGATTTTCAGGTATCTTAAATTCAGATAAGTTGCGATGGTGCGGGGCTGCTGGTGGAGCTTTCCGGCTGGATAGTTGGCGGAATAGCCACTTCGCCCATTTGGGGGACGCTACTCTGGCACACATGGGAGCTGAGTATCCGGCCCCGGCTGATCCCCGTAGGTGATATCAAAGCCGTGGCTGACGATCTGGTCGCCAAGTATGGCCCGCGTGCTGAGGAAATTGCCTTCATCGAGGAAGATCGAGCTTGGCGCTACTCCGAGACCTTCGAACAAGGCAGGTGGCATCGGGTCCGGCGGGAGCTTTGGCGACGGTATGAAGCCGGAGAGTGGGAAGGGCCTAGAGATTGATTAAAGGGTCTTCTCAGCAGCATATCACTGTGAGAA
This sequence comes from Fulvimarina endophytica, assembly GCF_003403015.1. Taxonomy (GTDB): domain Bacteria; phylum Pseudomonadota; class Alphaproteobacteria; order Rhizobiales; family Rhizobiaceae; genus Fulvimarina; species Fulvimarina endophytica. Next base: position 161,325 of record NZ_QURL01000001.1, on the reverse strand, counting down.
GACCCGTTGTCTGATACCTGGGTTTTCATGTCCTTTGTGTTCGATCACCTGTTCCGATCTTTATTGGTCCTCTAAACTGATCATTTCCTTGGATTTTTTCTGGTTACCATTATGAAAATGGTAAGGGGGAGAGGGGGGGGGTGCCGGCGCTTTACCCTTATACTCTTCCCGATGACTGAGCCCGGCTACAACCCCGGCGAAGAGAGCGTTTGGACGGAGCCCTCTGGCTCAATCCGTTTCGCTGCAAAGACATACAGAGTCGCCAGCAAATATCGAAAACACGATTCCACGGTGGCAATGACCCGTTTCATGCTGTCTCGCTGGCATTTCTCATTTGTCTCGCGTGTTTCATCTCTTTGTTTCAGGCGTGGCGCTGGCAGCAGACTCACGGGTACTCAACAACAAAGGTCGCTCGTTTCAGCGGTGTTTCGCAGCGTCTGGGGTAACGAAGGGGAACCGGGCCGAGACGGCTCCCTTTTCATTTCGCGCGCCGCAGCAATTCGCCGCTTTTGTGCATCGGCCGCGGATCGGTTCCGGACAAGGCTTCCAATCGGACTTCACGTGCCATGCGCTTCGCGAGGTCGAAGGATAGGACGCCCGGCTTCCCGAGACTGATCTTGCCTTGCGGGCCGCGTCCACCGATCCGAAACATGACGACGTATGTTCTGACGCCTGTTGGCCGGACTCGGACGCCAAATCCCGAAATCGCCTCTGACCAAATCGTATACTCGGTTGCCCATGCCGGTGCGTTCAATGCGATCTCTTCGGTGAGGTCTGGTCGCACGAGAACGGCGAGCTTTTGCACCTCTACATTCACCTTCGGGACGATCAGCAGGTCCTCGGGATCGATGTCGTCAATATACTCGCCCGAGAGTTTCACTTCTTCACGGTAGAAGCGCGGCGGTGTGTTCCGAAGGGCGCGGCGGGCGAGCGCTGCGGGGTAGCCTTGGTGGCGCAAGGCCCAATAGGCATCATTGCGAGCACGGGGATCATGTGGTGCGATAGGCTCATGCTGCATGCGCCGCAGAAGTTGTTCGTCGGTGGGGTTTTTGCGGGCCTTCACGGGCATGCCCTCCCGCGCGACCATGCACCATCGGGGAACTCCGATGGTGCATGGCGGTGCTGGCTACTCGCGGCGGATGTCCGCAACCTCTGCGCCGAGATAGCGCGCGAGCTGGGGAATCGTCGCGGTCGTGTAGACGCTCGGCCCAGCCGCCAGATAGACGATTGCGCCGTCTGCGCCGTTTGCGCGCCCGCCCGCGATCTGGCTGCGGCGTACCAGCGCGCCACCGCCCGATACGGCGGGGATGAGGATAAAGTTGTCTTCGGTGTCGAAGTCGGCCATGGGATTGGTCCTTTCAGTTGGCGTTGAAAGGGCGAGCCATCCTCGCCCCTCCAATACAAACCAGACCCCCACATGGTGTCAACTAGTTAATTTTCTTCAGAAAATTTTCCTTCGCGCATCTATTAGGCCTCCTCGAACGGCAGGCCTTGGCTGCTTTTCAGGTAAGAGAAAGAGCGAAGGTGCAAGTGAGCCTCGCTTGAGGAGGCGAAGGGGCCAGTCATACGACCGAACACCCATGCGTCCAGTGCGTCAGCACGATAACGAACGGCCCGTCCCCATTTCCAGTGCCTCGGGCCGCCGCCGACGACAACGAGCTTGGCCAGCCATTTGTAGGAGCACGGCACGCCCCACATTTCAGTGACGTAATGGGCGGCCTGCTTGCGATTGAGGTAGATGGACTTCATCCCGGCTTTCTCCTGTTCCAAAGATCGCCGGGCATTCCCCGGCTCTAGGATATACCCGCGTTCGCTGTTTGTCCCCCAAGCTGCGGCGATGTTTCGTCTTTAGAAATTTGCGCGCGTTGCTCTGAGGCCACACTCCCGATAGCGGCAGCGATGGTGTCGGCAATCTCCTCCGATGCTCGCCGCAACGGATCGTCGGCAAGATGCGCATAGCGCTGCGTTGTGGACGGATTGTTATGACCGAGCAGCTTTCCAAGCGCTGGCAGTCCGATGCCGCTCGCCGCTCCGATAGAGGCGTAGGAATGGCGCAGATCGTGAAGGCGTAACCCATCAAGTCCTGCGTACTTGATGATGCGTGCCCAAGGCCGGTGCAAATCAGCACGCGGCTTCTCGGGGTCGTTTCCGGCAATGACATAGACGCCACTGCGTGGCAGGTCCGACAGGATCGCCAGGGCCGATCCGGCCAGCAGCACCTTCTTCTGGCCGGTCTTGCTGTCCGGCAAGTTCAGAACGCCGCGTTCGAAGTCAATATCCTGCCAGCGCAGATGCAGGATTTCGCGCAAGCGGCAGCCCGTTAGCATCAAGAGCTTGATCGCGGCGGTGACGTGTGGCGAAAACACCTCGCGCTGGTTTTCCGGGCGGACGGGTCGGTGCTTGGCCTTCTTGCCTTCGTTGAAGGCCCACGGCAGGCCCTCTGTCTCGGCAAGCGTCAGCGTCTCGCCCAGCCGCCGAAACTCCTCGGTCGTCATAAAGCGCTCGCCTTTGCGATCTTTGTAGAGCAGCACGTTCCGGCAGGGGTTCTCTTTGAGATAGTCGCGCCGCACGGCGTAGGTGAACATGCCGCCGAGCAAGCGGACGGTGCGGGTCGCGGTTCCCCTGCCACCCTTCACGCCACTGCCGCGCCTCCCCGGCTTCTTGGGACGGGCCGTCTTGCCCGAAGCCACATCGCGCAGGAACTTGCTGATATCGCCCCGTGTCACCGCACCGATCCGCTTGGTGCCCAAGAGAGGCCGAATATGGGCTTCGATCCGGCTCTTGTCGCTCTCGATGGTGGACGCCTTCTTGTGGTCCACGCCTTCCCGAAGATACTCGTCGCAAAGTTGCGAGACGGTCATTTCAGCCCTCACGCGGGCGCGCTCGGCGGCGACATCCTCACCCAGTTCGGCTTTGGCGAGCACCTTGCTCGCGTCATCTCGCGCCTGCTCGACGGTGATCTTGCCATAAGTGCCGATGGTGACTTTCTTGGTTGTCGCGTTCCGCCCGCCCACGCGATACATGACGATGAACGTCTTATGCCCTGTTGGGCGCACGCGGCATCCGAAACCGGGGAGCTTTCCGCACCAGACAACATAGTCTTTGGCCTGCGGGAGAAGCGCGTCCACCACCTTCTTTGTTAGTTTCTCGTTCGCCATCTCTTGACCGCGCTGGGTAGCGCCGGGGTAGCACGCGGGCGGTAATCTCGGGCGATCACCGCGCCGCCGTACAATCAAGAGAAACAGCAATATGATAAGAAAATCAACTATTTAGGTATAGTCGAGCGATCACTGGAAATCTCGGGAAAACACAAGAAGTCACGCTCCGAAGGCAGAGGTCACAGGTTCGAATCCTGTCGGGTGCGCCATTCCCTGATACCAGTGGGCACTTTGGTCGTTCCCTCCTTTGAAGCGCTTCCCTTTTTTGGTCCGTCCGGCTGGAGAATTTTTAGGGGTTGCAGGTCTGGCCGACACCACGTCGCCTGAGCATTTCATCGGCTCGATCGGCGTCTTATGCTCGATCGCGCTGTGGCGTCTGACCTCGTTGTAGTCTTCCTCGGCTCCGCGCAAGAGTTCCGGCTGTGTCGGCGTGACGACGTGGAAGGGCCGGATCGCCCTCGGGTCGACGGCGATCTCGGATTGCCGTGTCAGCCGGATCGGTTCGGTCCTCCTTGTTTCCCCGCAAGCGTCGCTGGCGACGCTTCGGCCTTCGTGTCGTTGGCGATCGTATCGTTGGCGATCGCCAGCCGGTGCGGAGCGTCGCCGGTCTGCGCCTCGTGCAGCTGCCGGTAGCGGCCGCCCTCGCGCGACAGGAGGTCGGCGTGGCCGCCTTCTTCGGTGACGCGGCCGTCCTCGACCACCAGGATGCGGTCGGCATGGGCGATGGTGGCGAGGCGATGCGCGATGACCAGCGTGGTGCGGCCTTGGGACAGATCGGCCAGCGAGCGCTGGATGGCGCGCTCGGTCTCGGTGTCGAGCGCCGAGGTCGCCTCGTCGAGGATCAGGATCGGCGGGTTCTTCAGGAAGATGCGGGCGATGGCGAGGCGCTGCTTCTGCCCGCCCGAGAGCTTGACGCCGCGCTCGCCGATCACCGTGTCGAAGCCGTCGGGCAACGCCGCGATCACACCGTCCAGCCGGGCACGTCGGGCGGCCTCGGCGATCTCGGCGTCGCTCGCGCCAAGCCGGCCATAGGCGATGTTGTCGCGGATCGTGCCGGCAAACAGGAAGACGTCCTGGCTGACGATGCCGATATTGGATCGCAGCGACGCCAGCGTCAGGTCGCGAATGTCGATCCCGTCCACGGTGATCGCGCCGCCCGTCACCTCGTAGAAGCGCAGCAACAGCGAGCAGATCGTGGTCTTGCCCGCACCCGACGGGCCGACCAGGGCGACGGTCTCGCCGGCGCGCACGCAAAGGTCGAGACCGTTCAGGATCGGTCTGTCGGCCGCGTAGCCGAAGCGCACCCCGGAATAGGCGACCTCGCCCTTCAAACGCCCGGCATCGCGCGCGCCTTCGCGGTCCGCGATGTCCGGCCGCGTATCCAGAAAGGCGGTGTAGCGCTGGAAGCCGGCAATGCCGCGCGGATAGGTCTCGATGATCGCGTTGATCTTGTCGATCGGCCGGAAGAACACCCCGACCAGAAGCAGGAAGCCGACGAAGCCGCCGGCGGTCAGCTCGCCCCGCACCACGAACCAGGCCCCGGCCAGCATGACGACGACCTGCACGAAGCGCATCGACAGGTAGGAGAGCGACAGGGACGCCGCCATCACGCGGTAGGCTTCGAGCTTGGTGATAAGATAGTTGCGGTTGTTCTCGGCGAACAGCGCCCGCTCGTGGTCCTCGTTGGTGAAGGCCTGCACCACGCGGATGCCGCCGACATTCTCCTCGATCCGTGCGTTGAACTCGCCGACCCGGCCGTAGAGCGCATGCCAGGTGGCGGTCATCCGGCGGCCATAGACCGTGGTGACGATCGCCGTGACGGGCACGATGATGGCCGTGAGGAGCGCCAGCGGCACATGCACCCACAGCATCAGGGCGAGCGCGCCGACGAGGGTCATGACGGCGATGAACAGGTCCTCCGGCCCGTGATGGGCGACCTCGCCGATCTCCTCCAGATCCTTGGTGAGCCGTGCGACGAGATGGCCGGTCTTCTGATCGTCGAAGAAGCCGAAGGAGAGCGTCTGCAGATGGTCGAAGGCCTTGCGGCGCATCTCGGTCTCGATGCGCAGCCCGAGCATGTGGCCCCAATAGGTGACGACGACCTGGAGGCCGGAATTGACCAGATAGACGAGGAACAGGCCAAGAGAGGCCAGCGCGATCATGCCGATCTGGTGGGTCGGAAGCAGGCGGTCGATGAACAGCGTCACCGCGACCGGAAAGGCCAGTTCCAGGAGGCCGGCGGCAACCGCGCTGGAGAAATCGAGCGCGAACAGGCGGCGATGCGGGCGGTAATAGGACGCAAAGCGCCGCAGGAGATCAGGCATGATGCGGCTTTCGGGCAAGACAAGACGAGCCGGGCCTGTTCAAGGGGCCAGCGGGGCCTGCGGCGGATGAGGAATCCGCCGGTGCCGGCACCGATGCCGGCGTTGCGGAAGGGGGCGCGTCGATCACCGACGCCTTGCGCCCCTTCGGCACGACGAGCGGCGTGCCCGTGACCGGATCGGCGACGACGACGCAGGGCAGGCCGAACACGGTCTCGACGAGTTCGGCCGTGACGATCCGGCCCGGCGGGCCTTCCGCGACCACCGCGCCGTCTTTCATCGCGACGAGATGCGATGCGTAGCGGGCGGCCTGGTTGAGGTCGTGCAGCACGGCGACCACGGTGCGCCCTTCCGCATTGAGATCGGCGAGGAGGTCGAGGAGCTCGATCTGGTGGGCGATGTCGAGAAAGGTGGTCGGCTCGTCGAGAAGCAGGATCGGGGTTTCCTGCGCCAGCACCATGGCGAGCCAGACCCTCTGGCGCTGGCCGCCCGAAAGTTCGTCGACCTGCCGATGGCCAAGGTCAGTGGTGCCCGTCGCCCGCATGGCTGTGCCGATGGCCGCCTCGTCGGCTCTCGACCATTGCCGAAGCCAGCTTTGGTGCGGGTAGCGGCCGCGCGCCACGAGATCGGCGACGGTGATGCCGTCGGGGGGCAGAGCCGACTGCGGCAGGAGGCCGAGGCGGCGGGCAAGCGCTTTGGCCGGCAGCGCGGCGATGTTTCGTCCGTCCAGAACGACGCTGCCCGCCTGCGGAAGGAGAAGCCGGGCGAAGGCTCTCAGAAGCGTGGACTTGCCGCAGGCATTGGGTCCGACGATGGCGGTGAAGCCGGCATTCGGAAGGCTGAGCGAGAGATGCTCGGCTATCACACGCTCGCCATAGCGCAAGGTGAGGCCTCGGGCCGCAAGGCCGGTGGGGGCGAATTCGTTCATCGGCGCCCTTCGCGCAGGAGAAGCCACAGGAAGTACAGGCCGCCGAGGCTCACCGTCATGACGCCGGCAGGAAGCTGCACGGGCAGTGCGTGCTGGGCCGCGAGGTCGGCCGAAAGCAGAAGGAAGCCGCCGACGAGGGCGGAGGGGACGAGTGCAACATGACCTGCCCCGGAAAGGCGCCGGGCGATCTGGGGCGCACACAGGGCGATGAAGGCGATCGGACCTGCGGCGGCGGTGGCAAGGGCGGTGAGCGCGACGCCGAGAAAGGTCAGGCCCAGGCGGGTGCGGTCGGCCTGAACGCCGGTGGCACGCGCCACGTCGTCACCGAGTTCGAGCTGGCGCATGGCGGGAGCGAGGAGAAGGATCGGGGGAAGGAGAAGCCCCAGCGTGACGGCCACCGGCCAGAGCTGCTCGGGTCCCAACCCGTTGAGCGAGCCCGCGCCCCAGACGGCGGCGGACATGGCGACCTGCAACTCGGCCTCGCGGATCATCCAGGCGTTCAAGGCCGACAGCATGGCGGCGACACCGATGCCGACGATGATGAGGCGAAAGCCCTGCATGCCGCCACGCCAGGCCAGAAGGTAGACGGCCGTGGCAGTCAGGAGCCCGCCGAGAAGCGCGCCGAGAGCCGTCTCGGCGTATCCGCCCCCGAAGAGAAGGATCACCACAAGCGCCCCGCTATAGGACCCGGCGGAGAAGCCGATGACGTCGGGCGAGCCCAAGGGGTTGCGCGTCAGCGACTGGAAGATCGCACCGCTCATGCCGAGCGCCGCGCCCAGAAGAAGGGCGAGCGCCACGCGCGGCAGGCGCCATTCGACGACGATCGTCCGCGCCATCTCGTCACCTCCCCCCAGAAGGGCTCGCACGATGCCGCTCACGACGATCGGATAGGTGCCGAACGTCAGCGCGAAGGCGGCGAGGAGAAGCCCGAGCGCCGCGAGGACCCCGCCGACGATAAGGCCCCGTTTCTCGAAGCGCAGGCTGACGCGCTCCCGGCCCAGGCGCAGAACGAGGGCGCGGCCCTTCACGATGCCGCCGCTCACAGGCCGCTTGCCCGTCGGTGCCGCGCGAGCGCGATCAGCACCGGGGCACCGATCAAGGCGGTGACGATGCCGGCTTCCAGTTCGCCCGGGAACAGAACGAGCCGCCCCACGATGTCGGCGAGGAGAAGCAGCGTTGGGGCGTAGAGGACGGTGAGCGCCACGATCCAGCGCTGGTCCGGCCCGACGAGCCAGCGCAAGGCATGCGGCACCATCAGGCCGAGAAAGCCGATGGGTCCCGCCGCCGCCGTGCCGGCCCCGGCCAGGAGCGTCACCGCCACGACCACGCCAAGGCGCACATGCGCGACATTCGCCCCGAGGGTCGCCGCCAGATCCTGCCCGAGCGCGAGGGCGTTCAGCGGGCGGGCGAGAAGCAGTGCGAAAGCGAGCCCCAAGCCGACAAAGGGCGCGACGGTGACGGCGACACCCATGTCGCGGCCCGCCACCGAGCCGATCGACCAAGAGCGAAGCGCGTCGAAGGCCTGCGGGTCGAGAAGCGTCAGGCCGGAGCCGATGCCGCCCAGAACCGCCGACAGGGCCGTGCCGGCCAGCACCAGCCGCACCGGGTCCGCTTCCCCTCGACCCACCGTGCCGAGCGCATGGACCGCCAGCGTGACGAGGGCGGCACCCCCAAGGGCGAACCAGAGATACGCCTTGACCGAGCGCAGGCCGAAGAGGCCGACGGCGAGCGTCACCGCGAAGGCGGCGCCCGCGTTGACGCCGAGAATGCCGGGATCGGCGAGCGGGTTTCGGGTCGCGGACTGGATGAGTGCGCCCGACACGCCGAAGGCCGCCCCGACGAGGAGCGAAAGAACCGTGCGCGGCAGGCGATAGTCGTGAATGACGATCTGGTCGAACGAGGTGGGGTCGAAGTGAAGGAGCGCCTGGAGTGCCACGGATGGTGCGATCGGCCGTGCCCCGACGAGAAGGCTCGCGAGCGACAACGCGGCGACAAGAAGGAGGCCGACGGCCAGAAGCAGGACGCGCCGGCTGCGCAGGATGCCGGTCGCAGGGGCGGGCGCGCTCCGCTCCGACGCTCCACTGACGGAAGGCGCAGCGTCTTCCTTCGTGCTCATCGCCGCCGACGCCCTCATGTGCGGGCCTGCCCCTCGATCCAGTAGCCGACCGCGTCGATATGGGTCCTGGGCTGCCCCAGCGTGTCGCGGAAGTGTCGGCGCGCGGCGGACGCGGCCTTGGCCTCGCCGGCAATACAGACATAGCCCGGCCCCTCGGGCAGCGCGTCGATCGCTGCCGCGATGCGGGGGAGTTCGGTGGTGCTGGAGCGACCGGGGCGGGGCCCGTGGGAGACATGCCAGATGACGGACGCATCCGCTCCGCTTGCCAGCAGCTGAATGTCCTGCTGGCTCGGCACCTCCACATGGACGAGGGCGCGAAAGCCTTGCGGAAGCTCCTCCAGGATGCGCGCCGCAGCAGGCAGGCCGGTGATGTCGACGAGCATCAGGAGCCAGCGGCTGCCTTTGGGCAGCCAGAACCGCCCTTCCGGGTTGCAGATGCCGATGATGTCGCCGGCCTTCGCGCCAATGGCCCAGCTTGCGGCGACGCCGCCCTCGTGGACCACCATGTCCACCATCATTTCGCCGGTCGCCCCGTTCCAGCGCCGCACCGTATAGGGCCGGCTCGGGCAGGGCTTTGATCCGTCGAACCGGCCCCAGCGCCCTTCGCGATATTCCGGCAACGTCACCGCCTCGCCGGGAGCCGGGGGAAAGGCAAGCCGCACCCACTCGTCCGGATGGCCGCTCGGCACATAGCGCTCATGCCCCGCCACCCGCAGAACCACCCGGATCGTCGCGGGCGTCAGGCGATAGGCCGACACAACCGTGGCGAAGAAGTAGTCCTCGATGTAGGCGTCATGGTCGCCGTGATCGGCCAAACCCGAGAGGGCTGGTGCAACGGTGACGACGGGATGGTTTCTCCCGGGCGACGTGTCTTGTTCAGCCATCATTTCCGAGCATTCTCCAAAACCTCGGCCATGCGTTGAGCCAGATGCGGGAACTGTCGATCGATCGAGATCGCGGTCGGCACCAGGACCGACCAGATTTCCCCTGGCGTATCGAGCGTAACGACACGCTTCTCGCGAATGGCCGGCAGCATTTTCAGAATCGGCTGCTGGATGAGCGCAATGTCCAGTCCCTGCTGGAACCATGCGACGACGACGTCCGCATCGATATCCGGCAAGGTCTCCATGCCGAGAGATACGGAATAGCGACCGCCTCCCGCCTTTCCGAGAGACCGAATGGCTGGCGGCACGAGGAGCCCGAGCTCTTCCAGGGCGGAAAGGCGCCTGTCACCTTTCAGATAAACATCCACCCCCGCTTGAAGGGGAAAGTTCGTCATGAACGCGACACTGCGCCCCTGGAGGATGGGATATGATCGGCGAAGCTGCCGGAACACGTCTTCGGTTCTGGCGATCAGCTGTGCCGCGAGCTCGGCCCGGCCCAAGGCCCGCCCGGCCAAGCGCATCTGGGCCCGCCAGTCGGCGAGCCATGGCCCTTTCTCGAACGTGACGACTGGGGCGATCCGGGACAGCCTTCGATAGGCCAGTTCGTCCACACCGGAAAAGACCGCCAGAATCAGGTCGGGCTTGAGAAGCGCGACCATTTCGAAGTCGATCATGCCGCCAAGCGGGACTGGTTTTGATGCGCCGATCCGCGGCTCGTTCCATTCCGCGATGCCACTTTGCCAATAGGGATAGTAGGTCATCGCGACCGGGACTTTCCCGAGCGCGACGACGGCATCCTCCCCGCCCCATCCCAACGTGACGATCCGTTCCGGCTCGCGCTCGATCGTCGTACGGCCGAAGGCATGGTCGATGGTGACCGGAAAGGCGTCGTCCGCGACCGCATTTCGAGCCATCCCGATCGAGAGCGTCGCGATCAGGGACGCGATGAAAGCCCGGCGATCGATCCCGCGAGGGCATGGGATCGATCGCGTGCGCTTATCTTGGACAAGGTCGGGCACGCGTTCAGAACTTCGCCGAAAGGCGAAACAAGGCCCTGCGAGGGGCGCCGAAGCTGATCTGCTCGTCGCCTTCCAGGATCTGGACGAACTTCTTGTCGAAAAGGTTCTCCACGTTCAGCTGACCGGAGAAGGTTTCGTTGAAGTCGTAGCGGGCCATCAGGCTGACGGTCGCGTAATCCGACTGCGTGAGACGGGAGGTTCCGGCTGCGGTCGTGATCGGAAGATAGGTCTCTCCCTGCCAGTTCACGCCCCCGCCGATGGTGAGATTGCTCCAGTTCCCTTCCGGTGTGTACGTCGTGAAAAGGCGAACGATGGAGCGTGGAAGGGTCGTGTTGACTTCCACGCCTTCACCATCTCGACTTTCGAAATATGTTCCTCCGAGCGTCAGGTTCCAGCCGGGCAGAAGCTCGCCGGAGACCTCTCCTTCCACGCCCTTGGTCTCGATTCCTTGTCCAGGGCGATAGGCGAATTGCGTGGTTCCCGGGATCCTCTCGCCAGTGGCGATGGCGACATTGTCTTCCAGCGTTCGGAACACGGCGACGGACGCGTTCAGGCGTTCGTCGAACCAGCTTCCCTTGACGCCGGCCTCCGTGTTGCTGCCCGTCACAGGTTCGAGAAAATCGTCGCGGATGTCGCGCTCATTCTGGAGGCGGAAGACGCTCGTATAGCTGGCATAGAGCGAATAGGTTTCGTTCAGGTCGTAGGTGGCGCCGATATAGGGCGTCGCCCTGCCATCGGATTGCTCGCTCACGACGGAGCGCCGGTCCTGCCATGTGTCGTATTGGGTGTACCGAAGCCCGCCGATCACGTTCAGCGCGTCGGTGAGGCTGATACGGGTGGCTGCATAGGCACCCTTTTGCTCGATCTTTTGAACGCGCAGGGAACCTTTCGCCCATTCGGGCTCGGGATAGGAGGCGGGCGACCAATCGAAGATGCTCTCGATCGGGGCAAAGTTCGTGGCGCCGTGATAGATGTAGTCCTCGTGGGTGTGATCGTAGAGAACTCCCGAGAAGAACTCGTGCTGGCGGCCGAAGAGTTCGTAGGGGCCGGTGATCTTCGCGCTGAGAACCGTCTGGGCCGCTTCGTGATGGAACCAGGCGGGCCAGGGTTCTGCACCGGCGCCGGTGATGGGATCAGGCTGTCCGCTGACATAGAGAAGCTTGGCTTCGCCCTCGCGCATGAGATGGGTGGCATCGACATCGACCACCCAGTCATTGTCGAACCTGTGCTCCAGGCTGCCGAATACGGTCGTGTTCTCGGTGTCCCAGAATGCCCAGTCGGGGGCGGTGTTGAACGAGCGGCTGAAGTCCGTTCGCGTCCCGTCGCTGAAATACGGAAGGAGGCCCGACCAGATGTTGTCGTTGAGCTCGCGACGTTGGTGCTCCGCTCCCACCGACAACCTCGTGTCCGGTGTCAGATCCGCATCGATGATGCCGTAGAGGAGGCCGCTGGCGGAGTCCTCGCGGTCCCGGAACGACTCCCGATCGTTAAAGGACCCGATGAAGCGCCCGCGTACCGAGCCGTCCCCACTGAGCGGCGTGGTGACATCGAGCGTTTCCCGAAAGTCGTTCCACGAACCATAGCTCGTGGTGACCTCACCCGTCAGGACCCGACTGTCGGCGTGCTTGCGAACGAAGTTGATGGCCCCCGACGGATTGCCCGTGCCTGTCAGAAGACCCGAAGCGCCGCGCAGCACTTCGACGTGATCGTATTGCAGGGTGTCGGAACGGTGCTCGCCATACATGGCGTCCAGATTGTTCACCGGGACACCGTCATACTGGAACGTGTTGAGATAGAAGCCGCGTGAGAACGGCTCGGTGCGCTGACTGTCCCACTCCTGCACCTGAATTCCGGTCGTCGTCTTCAGAACGTCGGCAGTGGAATCGAGCCGTTGATCTTCCAGCCGCTGGCGGGTGACGACGCTGACGGACTGGGGCGTTTCCTTGATCGATAGCGGCAGACCGACCGCAGTGCCCATTTGGGGCGTCGTATAGGCCCCGGTCCCCTCGGTCGTCTCGCCCTGCCCTTCGACCGTGACCATATCAAGCATCACCGAGCCGTCTTCGGCGATCGCGCCGTCTTCCGCCGCAGCCGAACTCACGAGGGCCGCGCTCGTCGGGCCGGTGACGCTCACACCGACCTCCGTGCCCGCGACCATCCTCCGCAGAGCCTCACCGGGCGTCATCGTGCCCGACACGGCGCGGCTGGTGGTCGATCGCGCAATATCGGACGGGTAGCCGACCTGCCAGCCGGTGGCGCGGCTGAACGCATCGACAGCGGAGGAAAGCGGCTGGGCCGGGATCGAAAAGCGCACCGCCTGCGCCGCTTCCTGGGCGCTCGCGCGGTCGATCAGCGGGATGCCGAGGGCGCCATGGGCGACGATCGTCGAGCCGAGAAGCACCGCGGCGATTTGTTTCGTCCGCCGGTCCGCGCTCGCCGTCCAAATCCCCTTGCGTTCCGCGATCCCCCGATCACTCATGTCCCACGCCCCTCAAACCGATACGAAGGGCTGCCATCGCACCGCGCGAAAACTCGGCCCTCGATGACAAGGACGATGAAGGGTCGGCGCCGTCACAAAAAAAGTTGAGTTTTTAGCGCAAGATTAGAATGCCACCGGGAAAGCGGGTCACGTCGATGCCGACGGATCGCGCCAAAGTGCGGATCGCGATGTCCGGATCGTCGATGCGATAATGCCCGCTGACGAGGCGCCCGGACGCCCGATCCGTCATTAGCATGACCCGCCCGCCGTAGTACCTCTCCAGATCGTCGAGAGCCGCCGCGAACGGCCGGTCCCGAAACACGATGCGCCCGTCCCGCCAGGCGAGCGACTGATCGAGATCGGCGCTGGCCACGGCCGACAGGCCGGCGGCGCTCGCCATGATCATCTGTCCCGGTTCGAGCAGCGCGTCTTCGCCCCGGCGGCTGACGAGGACGCTTCCCCGCTCGAGCACGACGGTATCGCGCTCGCTGTCCGTCCGCACGCCGAACGCCGTTCCCAGGACCTCGACCTCAGCGAACGGCCCATCGACGACGAAGGGGTGGGCCGGATCATGCACGACGTCGAAAAACGCCTCGCCCTCGAGCAGCGAGACGTGGCGCCGGCCATCCGAGAAGTCGAGCGCGATCGCCGTCGACGTGTTGATCGCTACCGTCGAGCCGTCGGGAAGGGTGATCGTGTCGCGCTGGCCCGCCGCGGTCATGTAGTCCGATTGCCACCGCAGGACCGCCTCGGGGCCGTACTGCCAGCCGATCATGACCAGCAGCACGGCGGCAAGGCCTGCCATCGCCGGTCTCCACGATCTCGGCTTTGCCCTTCTGCGATCGTCGAAGGCGAGGACCGGCGCGGGGACGCTCGATCCGAGCCGCCTCGCATCGCTTTCGCTCGCTCTGCGCAGCGCTTCCATCCCATGCATTGCGGACAGCCGGGCATAAGCGTCCTCACAGCGCGGGTCGGAGCGCCGCCAGGCTTCGAATTGCGCGAAGGTTTCCGGGTCGCGGTCGTCCTGAAGACGCATGAACCAGTCGAGCGCCTGATCCGTCGCGGCATCGGGATGGACGTATTCGCCATCCGATCCATAGTCCTCGGTCGGTTTCTGTCCCACCTAGTCGATCCGCCGTTCCGTTGTTCGGATGCCCATACTCGTGAGACGTTCGACGGGACCGCCCGTCACAAAAACTCTCGCTGCGCCGCCCGTTACGGCAGTCGAAGCAGATCCGATCCACTCCGTGGTGCACGCTGTCCGGTTCGCCAGGCGGCTCTCTCGGGTTTCAGTCCCGATCGAGCCGCGCAAGCGCATCCTGGCAATGCCCCATCACCCGTTTGATGTCGTTATAGACGGTGTTTCGCGCGACGCCCAAATGCTCGGCGATCTCCGCATAGGTCCGGCCTTCCAGCTGCGCCATCGTCCAGGCGGTTCGAGCCCGCAGGGGCAGGTCCGCCAATGCCGCTTCCAATGCCTGCTGGCGCTGACGCTCGATCAGGTCGTCTTCGACCGAACGACCGGACAAGGCGACAGCCTCGACCTCTTCGCGGACCGCGTCGCGGGTTTCGTAACGGTTCCGCACCTTGGCGCGTCGCTGATGATCCAGCGCGAGGTTCCGCGCCGTCTGGAAGAGGAACCCCTCCACATGCTCGATCGCGCGCGTTTCAAGCGTCCTATGCGCCTTCAGATAGGTCTCCTGAGCCAGATCCTCGGCCGTCTGATGATCGCGCACGATCTTCATCACGGTCCATAGCAGGGAGCGCCGATGCAACTGGAAGATCGTGTTCAGGACCGCCGGCATGTCCCCCTCCGGCAGGTTTCGGTCCGGGCGGCGTGCGTCCGGCAACCGCTTCCGGCGGCGCCGATCCCGTCAGGCCGAACGGAACGCATCAACGGCCGGCACCGCTCCACCGCGCCGGGTGCGACTTGACCTATCCTGTTCGTTCGATCGTTTTGCACGGTGGACGCACTCTTTCCGACGGTTGCAGGGACGCTCCGCTTCTGCCGATACCGCTCGACTAGCAGAACGAATTTCGCCTGCAACGGCAATGAATTGGAAGCGCTCAAGACTGGGATCGCCGCTCCAGGCATCCGCGAGGGATAAAGTGGATCCTGACGATCATATTTACCGTCTGATTTCATTTGCTTCCGGCGGGAGTGTCGATGAAGCGCCGAGTCAGGTGAGCGCTCACTCGTTCGCCGGAATCGATAAAAGCTTTCTTCGCGAGAGTCGCGGCTTTGCAACAGTTCCGCCTTTCCGCCGCGTTGCAGGACAAGCCCATCGCATGACGTGGGCGATGTTCGGAGGATCTGCGTGCGGAATCGGCCGGCAGCCGAGGGAGCGATCGTCGTTCGAAGTGGTTCAGGTGATCTGTTGCCCGAGCCATTGCCGGCGAAAGCTGTTCGCCAAGTCGTCGCCAAGGACGCGCGTCCCCGATCGCGGGTGCATTTACGGACGGTCTCACACCCGCGGCGCGCCGTCCCGTCGCTCTTGGAGAAGCGGCACGCGGGGATCGAGGGTCTGGTATAGCGTCGCCAAATGGACGAAGCGCAAGAGGGCGTTCGCACGGGCGGCGTCACTCGCTCCAGCAAGTGCGTCGAGCGCGGTTCCCAGTGGCGCAAGGCCTGTATCCGCCAGTCGCCGGGCGGTCTGGCGCATCCTGGCGAGCCGTGCCGTGTCCCGCATCTTGCCGCCGAGCTCGCTCAGCGCGAGACCATCGTCGAGGGCGGCCGCGACCAGCCGATCCGAGAGACTGGCAACCCGGCCTGCCGGGACAAACCGCATCGCGGCCGCCCGCTCCTCGGCCGCTCCGGAGACTTCATCTGCGCCTTTGCCCCGACGCACAGGATGAAGGGGTGAGCGCGCTCCGTCGTCGGCCCAGTGCCAAGGGAGATCGGGCAGGAGATCGAGGATGACGAGTCTGCCGGCTTGGGATTCGGCCTCTGGGGCAGGAGCACCGATTGCGCCCTGCCGCGCGGACCACTGGCCGCGAAGACTTCCGGCAAGAGCGGACAACACGCCTTTCGGCTTGGTGGGCGGCGCGCCCGGCAGCACGGCATAGGCCAGCGGCCGCAGCCTGATCCGATCTCCCGTCCTGCGAGGCAGGACCGCTAGGACGATGGGCGCGCCCATGTCACCGATCGCCTCGATCCGTGCGAGGATCGCGGCGATCCGTTCGCCCGACCCTTCGAGTGCGAGTTCCGACCATGTGCCGTCGGCGTCGCGGGCAGGCAGGATCGCCGTCTGCTCCAGCGGGTCGAAAAACGGCGCGGCAAAGCCGGACAGGGCGATCAGCTCCGTCCCCGCATGAGGATCGTCGGCGAAGGCCTCCATGGTCAGGCGGTTCTGCCACTCTGCGAAGGTCAGCGGGCCTTCGCCAGCCCTGTCGGGGCCCTCGCCCATCGCCGTCTCGGCCACCCCGCCTGCCGCACCACACGCGGCTGCCGTCCAGCTTTCCTCAAGGATCGTCGCTCGTGCCGCCTTGCCGAGCGACAGCCGTCCTTCCGGCCCGACCGCAGCGTCCGACAGGTTAAAGGTCGAGCCGGCGAGACGCTCCAGCGAGTGGCCGAAGACCGGGCTCTCCTTGGCCGCCCGGGTTGGATCGAAGCTCGGGTCCTGCCCGGCGGGCCGGGCAAGGGTCGCGGTCAGCATCCGGCGAAGGCGCGGTCTTGCCCCGGTTTGCGCGAGGTCTCCCGCACCGTCCTCCAAGGGCGCCTCCGATCCTGCCACCCTCGTGACGATCTGACGAAAATGGGCGGTCACGCCCCGGCTGCCGCTCGGCATGCGCCAGATTTCCAGTCCGCAGCCGAGAAGCGTCACCGGGCCGAGGGGGATGGGTTCGGTGCGGGTCGCGCCGCGCAGGACCGGATCGTCGGGCCGGGCGCCGAGAGCGACGGTCAGCGCCGCCGCTTCGGCGATGGTGCGAAGCGCCGCCAGCGGCTCGTAGCCGGGGGCGTGGTCTCGCCTCCGCTCGATCGTGCCGGCGATCTCGAGGAGGAGGCGGGACAGACGCGGCAGGGCATCGGCGCGTGAGGAGAGTGCCAGATCGAACAACCGGTCCTGCAGCGCCTCGGGACCCGTCGCGAGCGCCTGGCGGGCGCAGTCTTCAAGGGTCGAGCGCACCTCGGCGAGAAAGGCCGTCTGGCCGCTGCGCCGCGCGTCGTCGCCCTGCCGCCGACTGTCGGTCGGCTTCGTGTCGCCCGATGGCTGTATCGCCAAAGCCTCGCCGGCGAGCACCCGCCTTGCGCCGAGGAGGGCGGCCGCAAAGCGGGTCTTCACCTCGGCCGAATTCGGAGCGCCTTTGGTGATCATCCCGGCAGCGCCGCCGCCGCGCACGAAATGAACGGGCGGATGGCCGGGAATATGGATCACCGCCTTCGTTGCCGTCAGCTCCGCCGATACGGTCTCATCGGCAGAGGACAGGTCCGCCAACAGGGCTTCGGCGTCCCGCAGCGCCGCTCGGCCGAAGGCGCGGGTCATCTCGCTCGAAGAGACCGCGGCGATCTCGCCGGCGATTGCGCCGCCGCCCTCCGGCGCCGATGTCCGGCCTGGCGGGACGTCCGGATCGCCCGGCCGGGGCGCATCCGTTGGCGCCATTTCCGCCTCATCGGCGGGGGTGCATTGAAAGGGCGGCGTCGCGGCAGACGGCCCCGGCGTTTCCTCGGCGACGCTCTCTTTCGACGCTTCGTCCTTTGCCGATGTCTCGCCTGATGCCTCGCCATCCCGCAGGGTGATGATCGCGGTCAGGACATGCCGGCAGACAGACGTTGCCGGACAGGTGCAGGTCGCGCCCTTGAGGCCGGCTGGCGTCAGCACCACCGTCTCGCCGTCGACCCTCAAGCTGACGGCGGCCTCGTCCTCGCCGGTGATCTCGCTCTTGCCGCTCGCGGCGTCCCGTGCCGCCCGCCGCACGAGCCCGCGGGATGCGGCCGCTTCGAGGATCGTGTCGTCGAGGGTGGCGGCGGCCCTGCGAACGGCTGATGCCGGCGTCGTCAGGCCGGTCGCAGGCGCGTCCGCTGCATGGGTCGGGGACGGACCGGCGCTCATGCCAGCTGCTCTCCCACCCAGTCGGCCAGACGATCCGGCGTCACCGCCGAAACCGGCATGCCCACATCGGCGAGGCGCCCTGCCATGGCCTTATCGAAGTCCGCGCGGCCGGTTTCGTCGAGGGCGGCGACGCCGAGCATCCTGACGCGGGCTTCGGCCAACCGCTTGACGGCCGCGACCAGCGCGCCGGGAGGCCCGCCCTCGTAGAAGTCGCTGACGAGGATGAACAGGGTGCGTGTCGGGACCTTGACGAGCTCTTCCTCGCAATAGGACACGGCCTTGCCGATATTGGTGCCGCCGCCGAGCTGCACCGACAGAAGCAGATCCACAGGATCGCCGATCTGGTCCGACAGATCCACGATCGACGTGTCGAAGACGACGAAGCGGACGCTGATGCCCGGCAGGCCGGCGAAGATCGCGCCCATCACGGCCGCGTGGATCAGCGAGGGTGCCATCGAGCCGGACTGGTCGACGCACAGGACGACCTCCCATTGGAGATGCCGGCGCGAGCGGCCGTGAAAGCGGATCTTGTCGACGATCAGCCTTTGACGCTCCGTGTCCCAGTTGCGCAGATTGGCGCGGATCGTGGCGTTCCAGGCAATGTCGCGGGCAGAGCCCTTGCGCGAGGTCACCGTGACACGGTTGCGCTTGCCGGTCAGGGCCGGCGTCGTGCGGGTTTTTAGCCGCTTGAGGAGATCGTCGACGACACGGCGCGCCACCTGCCGGATGAGGTTCGCCACCGCCGGATCGGAGCGATCGCGCAGGGACAGGAGCGTTGCCAGGAGATGCGGATCGGGCGACAACTCGGCGAGCGCGGTCTTGTCGGCGAGGATCTCATGCATGCCGAAATCGCCGACGGCATGCCCCTGAACGTCCTCGCGCACCGATTGAGGGAACAGGTCCCGCATCTCGCCGAGCCAGTCGGGCAGTGTCATCGCCGTCGGATCGAGGCTGGCGGAGCGCTTCTGCCGCTGACGGGCCGCGCCGAGATCGAGGCTGAGGCCGCGCTTTTGATAGGCGCGGCCATAGACATGGTCGAGCGCCCGGTCCATGCGCGCATCAGCGCCGCCGAGACAGGGGCCGCCATCCCCCATGCAGGCGCTCATCTGGTTTTCGGCAAAGCGCCCGAGGGCAAGGCGCCAGCGTCGGGGGCTGCGGCTCTGAGGGGCGTTCTCGGCAGGCGCGTCCGGCTTGCTCATCGCTCTTCTCCTGCCCGTATTACGCCGTCCAGCCACGCGCCGAGGCCGCGGCGCTCGACGATCGTTGCCAGCGCGGCGGCCCGGCGGGTATTGGCCAGCATCTCGGCTTCGCCGATCTCCGAAGGCGCAAGGTCGAGAGGCTCGCCCAGCGCCTTCATCTCCGCGACACGTCCCGCCAAGGCATCGACCTCGTCCGGATCGAGGGCGCTGAAAGTCCTGCGCAAGGCCGGCAGGAGGGCGACGAATTGATCCTCGTCGATGCTTTCGAAATGCTGATCCACGACGTCGATCACACCGCCCGCCCGGCGCAGCAGCGCCGGCAAAACGGCAATCGCGCCGGCAAGCGGGGCGCAGCGTGTGGCGCCGTCGAAGGTGTCGGCGGCAAGCCCCGCCCGGATCGTCTCGGCAAGGGCCTCGGGCTCGGCCCAGCCGGCAAGATGGGCGATCGCCGAGATGACACCGGCAAGATAGGGCGAGGTGTCGGCGCCGTGGAGCGTGCGAATGCGCTCGTCGAACAGCGACGGATCGATCAGCGTAGGCCTGGTATCGCCTGGGTCGCCGGCACCTTCGCCGCCTGAGGCGACACGGTCGACGAGGTGATAGAGCCCGGCAAGTGCCCGGCCGATCTCTCCGGCGCGCTCGGGCGAGGTCTCCGTCAGCCCCGCCATCAGGTCGACCGCCCGGCGATAGGCCGAGGCGACCAGCGGAAAGAGCGCGCCCTCGCGCTCCAGCCCGAGAACCCGCCTGCCGCGCCACAACGCTTCCAGCCGCTGGAGAGCCCCGACCACGCGGCAGAAATCCGCGTCGGACGCGATCGCCTCGCCGATATGGGGCACCAGCGCGGCGCTCTTTCCCATGAGCCCGGCCTTGGCGGCGTCGACGAGCACCGCCGCTGCCGCCTCGCAATCGTCGCCCCGTCCGGCATCGCGCAGCGCGGCGATCCGCCTTGCAAGGACGGTGAGGCAGGCGGTTTCGAGGCTGTCGCCGATGCCGGCCAGCGCCGTCAGCCGGGCCTCGACGGATGGCTTGAAGGCATAGGTCCAGACTTCGGTCAGCACCGGACGACGGCCCGGGCCGGACCTCAGCGAGGCGCTGCGGTCGATGCGTGCGAAGCCCGTGTCGAGGAGCTTTGCCGCGTGGAGAAAGCGGCTTGCGGCCCGGTGTTGCGGCTTGCGGTGAATATCGAGTTCGCGGCTGCGCTCGCCGATCGATTCCAGCGAGAAGCGCAGGGCTGCGGCCCTCCGCCGGAAATCCGCCACCAGCGGCGGCGCACCGCTGTCACGCGGCACGGTGCCGACACTGTCGCCGGCCATGATCTGCCGCAGACGGGCGAGCACGGGCGAGGCGAAGAGGTGGAGCTCGTCCTTGACGAGGCAGGAGCGCGCGGCGTCGAAGATCTCCATCCGCCCCGGACCGGGAAGGCCGCGCAGCGTCGCGAGATCACCGGCATGACGGACCGCTTCGATCACCGAAGGGAGGGCGGGGACCTGGCCCTGCCGCGCCTCCCGGATGGATCGGCGGAGTTCGAGAAGGGTCTCGGCCGCAAGGTTTCGCGCTGGCGTGCCATCGTCGGCGGGCTGGCCGGCAGGATCACCGGCCTCGCTCGCGCTCGTGTCCGATGCCGCCATCAGCCGGGCGTAATAGCCGGGGCTCGGCATTCCGCTGGCATAGCCGTTCAGCCGGTCGAGCATGTCCTCGCTGTAGCGAATGAGATAGCTGCGCGACGGGCTGCCGTGAGCGGGCATCGTGGGACGCCCATCACCTGCTGGTTCCGGTTCGATGGGCGGATCGAGCATGGCCGGCGTGTGAAATCCGCCGAGGATCACCGCGATCGTGCCGCCGCCCGCCTCCGCCTTCGCCGCCGCGATCGCCGCGCGCATGGCGATCTCGCGGGAGAGCGTTCCGTCTTCGGCCATGTCGGCCCGCGAAGTCGTTTCGCGGCACAGCAGGCAATGGGCACCGACGTCGGAAAAGAACCCGCGCCAGTCGTCCTCGCCGGCCCGCGACTCGAACAGCCGGTCCCAGACTTCGTTGAAATCCCGGGACCCGGTTCGCCGCACGAGGCTTTCCGCATAGGCCGAATAGCTCAGAAGACCGTCACCGGTAAGGACGGTCGGGGCCCCGGGGTCAGCCGCGCCCGCCAGCCGCGTCTTCGACTCCGATCCGGGCGCCCCCGTTTCGTCGTCGCCCGCTTCGTCGTCGCCTTGGGTCGGTTCTTCGGCAGAGGGTGACAGCGCCTCGTCGGCGAGGCGCCAGCCGCTGGCAAGATCGGCCAGGACGAGCCGCGCCCCGCTCGCTTTCGCCGCCTTCATCGCCACCCATTCCGGCGAGGAGGCCGAGATCGGCCAGTAGCCGAGCACGGATGGCGTCAGGGCCGCCTCCCGCGATTTGTCCGATCGCTCGCTGACGGCGACGATCGCCACCGGCGGCACGGTTTCGGCCTTCAGAAGCAGCGGTACGAGCTCGCCGAAATCCGCCGGCATTTCGAGAACGATCACATCGGGCCGCAGCTCCGCCAGCGCCCGTTTCAGATGCAGGGCGCAAGCCGGGCTGTGATGCCGGATCGGGAAATGATGGACGCCATCGGCCCCTGAGACCAGCCGCAGGCCATAATCGCGCAGACGTTCACGCTCAGTGTCCGAACCGCCGGGCGCAACCGCCTCGATTGGAACGCCGTTCGCCATGGCTCCAGCCTATCGCGCAAGGGTCCGGGCGACCTCGTGAAAGTCCCGCCATGCCGGGTCGGCACGGGCGCGCTCCTTCACCACGTGATCCACATAGGAGCGGAACCGGGCGATGTCGTTGTCGTCGTCCTTGAGGATGATGCCCACCATCTGGCGGGCGATGTGGCCGCCGGTCACCGGGCCGTCCGACAGGAATGCCGCCTCGAGGCTCGCCGAATGGGCGACGTTGACGGCTTCGGCGGTCGACATGACGGCGACCGGCCGATCGATCGTCACGCCCTCGCTCGTGCGTCCGGTGCGCAATTCGCTGAAGGCGCCGACAAGGACGTCGAGGACGTGGTCGTCCAGCCTTGGTTCGATGCCTTGCGCCGCCATGCGCGCGCCGACACGCTCGCGGATCAGCTGCATTTCATAATCGCGATCGGCGATCGGGCGGACGGTCTCGAAATTGAACCGCCGCTTGATGGCGCTCGACATTTCGTTGACGCCGCGATCCCGCAAGTTCGCGGTGCCGATGACGTTGAAGCCCGGCGCCGCGCGGATCGCGGCGTTGCGTCCGAGCTCGGGGATCGCCACGACCTTTTCCGACAGGATCGAGATCAATCCGTCCTGAATTTCCGGCGGACAGCGGGTGATCTCTTCCACCCGGACGATCTGTCCGGCCTCCATCGCCTGCATGACCGGCGATGGGATCAGCGCACGGCGGCTCGGCCCCTCCGCGATCAAAAGCGCGTAGTTCCAGCCATAGCGGATGGCGTCGTCCGGGGTGGAGGCCGAGCCCTGAATCAACAGGTCCGAGACCCCGGAGATCGCCGAGGCGAAGAGCTCGCCCAGCATCGATTTCGCCGTGCCGGGCTCGCCGACCAGCATCAGTCCCTGCTCGCCCATGAGCGAGACGATCGCCCGCTCGACCAGGGCGTCGTCGCCGAAGAACTTCCGCGAGATCGACCGCGCCGGATCGCCCAGCACGAACGCGCGCACGGCCTTGGGCGACAAGCGCCATCCGGGCGGGCGGCGGCCCTCGTCGCTGTCTTCCAGCCGGGCAAGCTCTTCCGCAAACAGCGTCTCGGCGGGAGAGCGGATCGGACCCGGCGTGACGGTGTCGGTGCTCGGCGAAACGCTCATTTCGTTACCAGACCTTCTTTTCCCAGTCGGCGTCGAAGCCGGTCCCGGCTTCGGCCATGGCATGGTAGTCGCCGAGGGCTTCGGCCAACATCACTTTGGGGACGGAGCCAAGGGCGATCTCCTTGGAATAGGCGAGAGCATCCTCGCCGCGCATCGGCACGAATCTCAGCTGATCGAGCGCCGCATTGGGTGCGAAGTCCGCGTCAGTGCCGATGAAGTCGCCGGAGAAGTCGATGATAGCGGCCATCTTGCGCGCGGGAAAATGCCGCTCGTAAACGGTGAAGGCACCGCCATCTTCCACCGATCCTCGCCGCCAGCCGAGTTTGTCGGCCACCGACCGCAGCTTCAACGCCTCGATCATGTGGCCGCGCCGATCGGTGATCGCGGTCCGATGGGCGTCTTCGCCTTCGAATGTCGGCGCAATCCTTGAGAATTGGGAAAACAGCGGGACGACTTCGTAATCGTCGAAATGCTCCGTCCAGGCCTTGGCCGCCGCCTCGCCCACCGTCATGCGATGGGCGATGGAAATCTCGGCGAAGTCCGAAAGATCGACCGGCTCGTCCTCCACATCGGTCAGACTGCCGTCCTCCATCGGCCGGAACAGGGCGACGATCTCGCCTTTCGCGTCGCGACCCTCGAAGACCAGACGCTCGGCAAGGCGCTTCAGCACCGGATGATCGAGGATGAAGGCCTGAAAATCCAGGACCGGCCAGCGCCGTTCCACACACATGGCATCGAACAGCCGGGCCTTCTGGTTGACGATGGTCTCCTTCAGCTCCTTTCGCGATGCCGACAGGGTCGCCTTGGCGCCCTTCAATTGGGTCGCCTCGTCCTCGGTCTCGTCCCCATCCGGACCGCCGCCCTCGCCGCGCGGTTTTGGCGCCGGGGCATCGGACGCCTTGATGCTCGGCAGGGAGGAGACGGGTTTGCCCTCGGGATTGAAGAGCTGGAGCGCAAGTTCGGCCTTCTTGTCCAGAACCACTTGAGCGAAATAGGCCCGTTCCCCGAAGCTGAGATCGAGGCGGCCGGTCTCGTCGACACCGGCCGTCGGCACCACCCGGTCGGCCAGTTCCTCGCGCGTCCATTCCTTGTCTTCGGCGATCCGGTCGACGAGTTCGCCGGCGAGCCGCCGTCCGCCCGGCTGGCGGTGGCGTTTGGAGACGTCGAGCAAGGCCTGGATGATCGCAGGTTCGGGGTTGGCCGCCATCGCCTCGAGGATCGAGCGGGCCTGATTGGAGCGCTTGCCGAAGTCCTTCAGATAGCGGCGTCCGATCCGCGCCATCTCGACGGGCGGCATGAAGCGGGTGAGGGCAAGCAAGCCGCGATGCGGCTGCGCGGAGAAGGCGAGCTTGTTCAGCACCTCGCTGCGGATCTGCGCATAGGCATCGGCTTCGGTGTAGTCCTTGTAATAGCGCTGCATGGAGGCGGCACGCTGCGGCGCGTCGCGCGCGGCGATGGCATCGGCCTCCTCGGCCGACGCCCGTTGCGTGTCGAACGCGATCCAGGCCGTGAAGACGCTCCGGCCGAGGGCCTCCGCATCTGATCGCCGCAACCGCTTCATCGCCATATGCAGGAGCGGGTCGCCACCGGGCTGCTTCAGCTTGTGCGATCGTGCGAACCACCATCTGACCACCAGCGGATCCACCGTTTCGCCATCGGCCCAGTGCAGTATGGGAAGATTGTCGACGTCGAAAAGCTCGGAATAATCGACCTTGGTCTTGGCAAGGCCAGCCTCGGCCTCCTCGATCAGGGCGTTTCGCGAGAAATACTCCGAGATGTCGTAGCCGAGCCTGGCAAGCGCCGCGATCATCGCGGCTTTGGCCGATACGTCAGCTTCCTTGGCGACCGCGACCTTGAGCGGCTCGATCGCATCCGTTTCGCCGCGCTCGCCGAGCCAGCGTGCGACGTCCATCCGCATCTTGGCCTTGCCGTCCGCCAGGGATCGCGCCAGGATCGGCGTCAGACCGGACAATCGGCCCAGAAGCAGACGCGCCCTCGCCTTGATCTGGCGATCGGAATCGAAGGCTCTCGACAGGACCGGCGCGAGCAGGCGCCCTGGCAATTCCGGGAAGAGCTCGAGAAGCCGAAGGGTATTGCTCTCATACCGCTCGTCGTATCGGGATGCCTTGCCGCGTTCCAGCTGCTTCGTCAGGATGTCCAGATAGGGAATGAAGGCCGCCCAGATCGTCGGGTTTTCGAGCTGCTGATCGCCGGAATGGAGAATGTATGCCTTTTCGAGGATGGTCTCGACGGCTTGCCGCATATTGATGCCACGTCGCTCGATCTCGGCGAACACCCGGCGAAGATCCGCCCCATGGTTCAGACGCTCGACCCGCTCCAGAAGATCCTGCGAGTTGGCATAATGTTCACAGAGCCAGCTGAGCACGAGGGTTTGGTAGTGGTCATAATCGTTGCTCGTAACGATCCCCACCCGGGTCAGCGCCTCGAGTGACACGTCGGGCCGTGCCCAGATCCGCCGGAGTGCTTGCTGGTAGTTCTTCCTGGACTTCGACAGGTTCCAGTTAAACGGATCCTGGAGAAGATAGCGGACATGTCGCCTCGATCGCTCGTCGATCGATCCACCGCGCAGGATCGTCATGACCAGCGCCGGGTCCTCTGCCTTGAACGGCGACTCGTAGGGTTTCCTTGTGTGCTTCGATTGCGGATCGGGCGGGGGAAGGGCATCGTGCTCGGCCCGTGCCGCAGCGTCCGCATCTGCGAAGACGGTGCGAAACTCCTCTTCCAGATCCGCTGGCACCGACGGCACATCGCTCTCTTCGGCAGGAGGCGCGGCGATCAGCCGACCGTCGAAGGTGTGATATCCCTGCGGCCCGTCTTCGGGAGGCTCGCTCGCCTCGGCCGCGCCCGCCGGTTGCAGGGTCTCGCGGAGCACCAGCGCGGTCTCGATCTCCTTGATCAGTGGCTTCGACGTCTCGTTCGGCTGGTGGGCGGCGAGCACGTCGCGCGCCTCGTCCGTGCCGAGCGCCGCCAGAAGCATCACCGCAGGCTTGCGGACCGCCGGTTTCTTCTCGGCGAGCGCCGCGTCGATGCGATGTCGGATCGGTCCGACACCGATCTCCCGCAGAACCGCGACCGCGGCCTGCCGCACGACCGCCGATCCATCCCCGGCCATCTGGAAGGCGATCTCGCGATAGGCTTCGCTCCCCTCGCCCTCTCTGGCTAGACCCAGCCGAAGCACCTCGCGCATCAGATCCTGACGGGCTTTCGCGTCGAGAAACGCCAGTCCCTCTCCGACGATCTCCGGCTGACGCCGCAGAACGTCGACGAGATCGGGAAGTTCGAGCCAAACGCTTTTCCCTCTCCAGCGTTCATACATGCCATCGGGGTAGAGAACTTCCAGGAAACGAGCCGGTGGCAAATCGTAACAAGCGATCAGGCCAAGCATCCGCTCCACCGTCAGCGGGCCGGTTTTGGCGAAACGGCCGGTCACCAGATCCCTCATGTCGCTCTGGCCAGCAAAGCGGTCGACGAGTTCGAAATACCCTTTCAGGATATCAGGCAGTTTTCCACCCGACCCATGGCGGTAGCGAGGATGGGCCTCGACGCTCAGAACGATCTGGGCGAAGCGAAGAATCGCCGGCTCGTCCCAGCCTTCGGGCGTCAGCATCATGTGGGCACGGGGTGCCACGCGTTGCTTCCAGATGGCTTCGAGTCTCTGCTTTTCCGCAGTCGAGGCGTCGTATGGACCATAAAAAAACGGCTCGGCGGCCATCCGTTCCAACACCGCTTCGCGGGATGCCTTCAGATGAGCTTCCAGGCGAAGCATGACGGTCTCGGGCGTCCCGGTGATGATGTATCGGGCGAGATCCTCCCCGAGCCCTGGCTCCAGAGCGTCGGCATGGCGCATGTCTTCAAGGAGAGCGGCCCTGTCGGCCTCGGTCAGCCCACAGGTCGCTGCCTTGATGTCCGCCGGCATTTTCCCGGACTTTTCGAAGAAGCTCTTGATCGCGTTGAGCATCGGCTTTCTCCCACTCCCCCTCTCGCCTGAAAGTCGACCGGACGGGTGAAGAGGGACTCGGATTGGCACGTCCCGGTGACCGTCGCGCTACCAGCGCGAACAGACATGCCGCGCGCCAAAAGAAAGTCGAGTGTTTCAGTCCACAAAAAGGCGATCGAAGGGGACACTTACTCCAGCAGGTTGAAGAGACACGGTTCGATAGCGCATCAAGCTACGGGGAATTGTGGCGTGAATCGGACGAGCGCCCCCATGACAGTCTCCAGCCGGGCAGTCGGAAAACGGGGAGCGCTTCAGGCCCACCCTGCACCGAGTTTCACGCCGGACCACCGAGTAGGGCCATGCCACGATTTACCGCCACACCGAGCTGATGGTTTGCCAAGAGCAATGCAACGCGACGTTCATATTTCTCGCCAGTCGTCTCGGTTCGAGAAGCTGCTCTTCCGAAAAGTCCGCGATATCAGTGGCTTGTAGAGAGATCGCCGTCACTGCGCGATCTCCACGGTCCAGTACCCATTTTTATCCTGAGGCGCGCGCCGTTCCAAAATACCATTCGGCACTCCAGATACTCCATTCGTGCCCGTCCGATGGATCGGATGGCTCGAACGACCGTCGTTGGCCTTATCTTGGCGAAAGACACCCGGCGCGGCGGTAGCGCCTCACGCGTCGCCCTCCCCTTAGACTTCCACATTTCCCAAAACGTCCGACGAACCGGCCGCTCTGTCCCTCGAGCTCAGACGTCGTAGGGCGTCGCGATGCAGATCTGCGAGGGTGCGGCGGCGAATTGCGTCGGGAGCATGCGGTGGTGATGGAGAAACACTTGGCAGGCGGTGCGGGCGTCCTGCCGGAAGTCGTGGTGAATGACGAAGGTAAGACGCCCCTCCTTCAGAAGCCTGCGGTTGGCGGCGTCGAGATCGTGCGCGGCGAAGACGCGGATCGGACGACGCTCGTGGGCGAAGGCTTCGAGGATCGCCGCGTTCGCGCCGCCTGCGGAATAGACCGCCGTCAGCGCCGGATTTCGCGATAGCGCTTCGACGACATGTTGAAACGTCTCGCGGTGGACGCCGTGGCCCTCCGAGACCGTTTCGACGGTAAGAGCCGGAAAGCGCCGGGTGAGGACATCGCGGAAGCCGGCGACCCTCTCCGTCTCGCCCGCAAAAGACGCGCTCGACAGGTTGAGGAGGACCCCCGCAGGCGTGCCGCCCAGCATATGCCCCATCAGATGGGCCGCCGAGGCGCCGGCTATGCGGTTGTCCATGCCCACATAGGCGATCCGACAATCGGGCGCGATGTCGGTGACATAGGTTGCGACCGGAATGCCGGCTGCGGTGAGCCGATGCGCGTGCTCGGCCGTCGCGAGAGTCGAGGGCGCCTTGAGAAGCACCCCATGGCTGCCCCGCTTTGCAATTGCGGTTAGGATCGAGGCGAGGTCGCCCTCGCGCATCCGCTCGGCGAGGTGGTAGCGCGCGGCGACCGAAGCCGGCCGCATGCCGGGCATCTCGGCCTCGAAGGCCGATCGTACCGCATCGCTGAACCGTCGCGGCGCCTCCATCACGATGTCGATCGCGAGCCGTCGACCGGCGAACCCGGCCGCGCCGTACTGACGCTCCAGCTCTTCGACCGCGGCAGCGACCCGCGCCCGCGTCGTCGCCCGCACGCCCGGGCGCTCGTTGAGGACCCGGTCGACCGTTGCGAGGCTCAGACCCGACTGAAACGCGACGTCCTTCATGGGAAACCGGCAGCGCATGGGCAAGCATCGCTCTTGAGGTGTTTCTGAGGGTTTTGCCCGATTTCGCGCCGAGGGGAAAGGCGCGATGATTGCGGAAGGGAAACCAAGACCGGGAAGACGAGACATGGATGCGATGACCAAGGGCGCCGAGCGCCGCAACAGGATCTGGCTCGACGCGGACAGCGGCAGCTTCGAGACCTTCCGACGGGAGGTCTCGCGCACGACGCAGGCAGAGGACTGGCCGAACGCCGCCGAGATCTCGAAGAACATTCCGATCTACGATGGAAACCGCGTCCGCGCCGCCGCAGGCGATGCGCAGGAGCGTCAGACGCTGATGGCCGAATGGGCCGAGCTCTTCATGTCGGGGCCTGGCGTTCTCGTCATTCGCGGCGCCATCACCGACATCGAGGCGCTCGATGCGGCGACGGCGATCTTCGATCGGATCATCGAGGACGAGAAGGCAGGCACCTCGGGGGGCGGCGGCGATCATTTCGCAAAGGCCGGCGCCAACGACCGGGTCTGGAACGCGGTGGAAAAGCACTGCCTCGCGGACCCGTCGAATTTCGCCCGCTACTACGCTTCGGACGCAATCGCACTGGCATCCGAGGCGTGGCTCGGGCGAGGCTATCAGATGACCGCGCAGATCAACCGCGTGAACCCGGGCGGGGCCGCGCAGACGCCGCATCGCGACTATCATCTCGGCTTCATGACGCCTGAGCAGATGACGGCCTACCCTTCCCACATCCACGCCATCTCACCGGTGCTGACGCTGCAGGGCGCGGTCGCCCATTGCGACATGCCGTTGGAGAGCGGGCCGACGCTGTTCCTGCCCTATTCGCAGACCTTCTTCGAAGGCTATCTCGCCTTCGGCCGAAAGGAATTTCAGGATTATTTCGCCGAGCATCACGTGCAGCTGCCGCTGAAGAAGGGCGACGCCGTCTTCTTCAACCCGGCCCTGATGCACGGCGCGGGCACCAATCGCTCCGCCGACATCCGGCGCATGGCGAACCTTCTCCAGGTGTCGTCCGCCTTCGGGCGAGCCATGGAAACGGTCGATCGCTCGCGGATGGCCATCGCGCTCTATCCGGCGCTGATCGAGGCCAAACAGGGCGGTGCCAGCGAGCGCGACCTGCGGAACGCCGTCGCCACATCGGCCGAGGGCTATGCCTTCCCGACCAATCTCGACCGCGATCCGCCGAAGGGCGGTCTCGCACCGAAGAACCAGGCCGAGCGGATGCTGGAGGCGCTCACGGAAGGCATGGCGCCCGAAGCCTTCGCCGAGGCGATCGCGGCCTATGACGAGCGCCGCCGCTCGTAGGGCGAGCCACTCTACTGAACCGCCGGCCCCGCCGTCATTCGATACGCGGGACCGGCCCATCGATCAATCGGGAGGACAGGACATGGGACGACTGGACGGGGCGATCGCCGTCGTCACCGGCGGCACGCAGGGGCTCGGCGCCGAGGTCGCCCGTCTCTTCGCCGAACGCGGCGCCGCCGGGCTCGTGATCTGCGGCCGCAATGCGGCGAAGGGGACGGCGGTCGCCGATGCCATCGAAGCCGATTTCAGGACGCCGGTCGCGTTCGTCGAGGTCGATCTCGCCGATGTGGGGGCCTGCCGGTCCGTGATCGCCTGCGCGAGGAACCGCTTCGGCCGGGTGGACGTACTCGCCAATATCGCCGCAATCACCGATCGCGGCACCATCCTCGACACTGATCCGGACCTCTTCGACAGGATCATGGCGGTCAATGTCCGCGCGCCGTTCTTCCTGATGCAGGAGGCCGTGAAACTGATGCGCGAGACGAAGGTCGAAGGGTCGATCGTCAACGTCTCGTCGGTTTCCTCGCATGCCGGCCAACCTTTCATCGCGGCCTATTGCGCGTCGAAAGGCGCCCTCGATACGCTGACGCGCAACACCGCCTATGCCCTCCTGAACAACCGGATCCGGGTGAATGCGCTCAATATCGGCTGGATGGCGAGTGAAGGCGAAAAGACCATTCAGCAGCGCTATCACGGGGCGGGCGAAGACTGGCTCGACCGCGCAGGCGCTCATCTGCCGAACGGCAGGCTGGTCGATCCGAAGGAGGTCGCCCGCGCGATCGCCTTCCTCGCATCCGCCGAGTCCGGCCTGATGACAGGGGCGTGCGTCGAATTCGACCAGTCCGTGCGAGGCGCGTTCGATAGCCAGCCGATGCCGGATGCGCCGCTGTGAGAGCGGCGCTCGGTCCGGCATCGGCCGACGTTCCCGTCTCGGACAGGACCCGCCGGGCTCTGCGCCGTCAGGCCTGAACCTCGTCCCGCAGGCGATCGATCTGCGTCAGTGAGAAGAAGTGCGCGAAGATCGGAGAGAGCACGCGCTCGTCGCGCAGTTTCAGGAAATCGGCGTCGGACAGTTCGTAGAGTTTGCCTTCGTCGACCGCGAGGAGGCCGTGGATCGTCTGGACCTCAGCCCCCGCAGCGCGTGTCTCGATCGTGATCTGACGGAAGAGGTCGAGCGAGGTGAGAAGCTCGATGAAGGCCTCGGTTCGCTTGCCGGCGGCGAAGAACTCGTTGGTGAAGCCGATCGCGTTGTTCAGCGCCGCGCTCGGCTCGCCGTCCTCGCCGAACAGCGCCTCGCCCTCGGTCAGCGAGAGAACCGAATTCTCCTCGTCGATCATCACCAGCGGATCCTGGCCCTCCACCTCCCCGAGGATGAACGGATAGCGCCGCAGATAGGCCGGCACATAGGGCCGCGCCCAGGAACCATCGGCCTTCACGAGGCGGCTGCGGCCCGTTTCGAGCCCGACCATGAAGACGGCCGTCGGCCCCTTCGCACCCGGCACGAAGAGGATCGGCATCTCGCGCGAGGCCGCCGAGAATTCGTCGATCAGCGCCGGGATGAAATGCGCGCCTCTCGCATAGCCGTAATCCGGCTCACCCGATCCGAGCTTCAGTTCGCGATGCTTCTCGCGGTCGAGCGGCACGGGATTGGCGTAGAACAGCGGATTGTCGGCGGGGCTCGTCGTCGTGGTCTTGGACATGTCGCTCTTTCGATGATCGTTTCGTGCATCCGGCAGGTCGGAGTGGCTGTCAGAAGACCGTGGCTACGAGCCGGGCGTAGATGGAGAGGTCGCTCTGGTCGGCGACGGCATCCTCGATCGGAATGCCGAGGGAGACTTCCGCCCGCAGGCGATCGTTCCAGCTGTAGTTGAGGCCCGCCCCAAAGGATGTGAGGCTGAGGCTCGCCGGGAATTCCGAGAAGACCGTGCCGTTGTCGATGAAGACGAAGCCCTCGAGGCCCTCGACGAAGCGGCCGAGGCTGCGATGGAGTTCCAGATTGTAGAAGTAGCCCGAATCGCCCGAGGCGGCGCTCGACGGATAGCCCCGCACGCTGGCAGGGCCGCCGATCTGGAAGAGGTCGCTGCCGGGAAGGAGCCGCGCGCTCGCATACTGCCCCGTGCCGCGCGCGACGAGAAGCGTCTCCTCGTCGAGCCGCACCGAACCGCTGCCCGAGATCTGGAAGAGCTCGTATTCGAGTTCCTCGCCCGTGATGTTGATGTCGGCCCTGGCGAGAGAAAGGGTCGGGGACAAAGTGAGACTGAAGATCTGCCCGAGATAGCTTGCCGAGAAGCCGGCCGTGCCCTTCACCGTTTCGTCGTCGGTGATGCGCACGCCGGATTGATTGGTCTGCGACTGGCTGTAGGACGTCGCGAGATTGCCGAGGAGCAGATAGGGCCCGGCACTGTAGAGGGGATGCGAGAGGTTCGCGGAGACCACCTCCGACTCGCCGTCGACGTCGAGATCGACGAAAGGCCCGTCGACGATCCGGATGGCCGATCGCGAATAGCTGACGCCGACGCGCGTGCCCCAGGGCGTGACCGCCAGATTGTACGAGGCGTTGCCGAAGAGGTTGCCCTCCGCGTAGAGGCCGTAGGCCGTGAGGCGATCGTCGAGGCCGAGAAGCCCGTAATTCTGGTAGAGGAGGCCGCCCTCGTATTCGCCCACGGTCTCGACGCCGAGATTGTCGGCAAAGACCTGAAGCGTGTTGCGGGGCGGTTCGATCACCGCGAGGTTGATGTCGGTCAGCCCGAAGCCTGCGCCCGGTGCGAGCGATGCCTGGATCTGCGCGGCGTTCGTGCGGTTGAACCGGTCGACCTGGCGCGTCAGCGCCGGGGCGTCCACGACGCTGTCCGGCGGAAGCCTGACGACACCGGCCAGATAGGATTCGCGCAGCGTGCGGCGTCCCTCATAGCTGACATTGCCGGTGCGTCCCTCCACCAGCTGCACCTGCAGCCGCCCCGAGGAAAGATCCTGCGCCGGCAGAATGGCGCTCGCCGTCACGTAGCCGCGGTCGGCGTAGAGGGCGTTCACCTCGTTGGCGATCGACTGCACCTGCGACAGGTCGACGTCGCGTCCGACATAGCGGGCCGCGATGGCGTCGAGATCGGCCTGCGGCAGGAGTGACGAGGACCCGAATTCCACCGCCTTCAGACGGAAGGTCGGTCCGCCCGCCGGGAACACGAGAGGGGGCGGAACCTCCGGCCTGACGAGACCGTCCGTCTCGCTTCCCGGAACGGAAAGCGGCGCCGAGGCCTGGCCCTGTGTCTCCAGCGTCTGCTGCTGGATCGCGCCCGGATCGATGCGCGCCGGCACCTGCTGGGCCATCGCCGCGCCGGAAAGCGCGAGCGCCGTCCCCGTCGTCAGGCCCAAAGCCAGACGCCTCATGCCCCCATGCACCATCTCATGCTTCCCCAAGCTTCGTTCCCGCAGGCGAAGGCCCCCCGGCCTAACGCAGCGCCGCCTCTTCCAGAACCGCCTCGTTCTCGCCCTCTTCGGGTCCGGCGCCGAGATTGACCGCCGGCGCTTCGAGCGCCTTCGTCACCGAGCCCATGCCGGTCCGCAGGAAGCGGTTCATCATCGCTGTGAAGTTGGGAGCAAGGAGCGAACGCTCCCGCCCCTCAAGACCCGGCAAGTCGTTGGACGGGTCTTGCATTGCCGCCTCGAAGTTACGGATGAAGCTTGCCCCAAGGTAGGCTTCGCCGTTGAACAATTGGTGAATGTTCGAACCGAGGCCGTAGCGAACCACGTAGGATGTGGTCGCGGTGCGATTGCCGAGCTGATCGAAGGCGAAGGAACCGCTCGGCTTGTAGAGCTGCACGTTGTGGCTGAGTGTCGGCTGCTGGAAGCGATTGTTCATCCAGACCGTCCGCCACGGGGTCAGCCATTCCATCGAGCCCGGTACGCGCCCGTCGGCCAGCGTGACCGAGAAGGCGTTCGTGCGGAAGCGGCTGTCGGTGACGAAGAGCTGCTTCATCGCGATCGCCGGCGCATCCACGGTGAGCGCCGCATAGCGGGCGATCGCGCCCTCGAAGCCCGTGATGTCGAGCCCGAGTACGGTGTTCCCCGTATACTGGAGCGTTCCGATCTGCAGTTCGGGCGTGTGGAAGCCGACACGGTCCGCGGTTGCGACCGTCTCGACGGTGAACGGGCCCGCGACCGACAGGGTGAGGTCGCGGCCGGTCACCTTGCGCAGTTTCACGCCGTTCGTGCCCCCGACCCAGAGGTCAAGAGTCCGGCCGACCGCGAGGTCCTGGCCCTTGAGGTCGCCGCCTGTCCGGATGCGCATGTCACGCCCGGCCGTCAGCTTCTCGAATGTCAGGCCGAGCCGCGCTTCGACGGAGAGATCGCGAGCGGCATCGATGGTTCCGGTCGAGCCGCCGAAGACGCCCCCGTTGCGAGACAGAAGGGCGATGTCGCCCGCATCCGCCGAAATCCCGATCGACTTCAGGAAGCCGAAGACGAGATCGCCGTTCGCCGTCAGGCTCTGCGAACCGCCGCTGACGATCCGGCTGGCGCTGAGTGTCGAGCCGGCATCGGCGGTCAGGCTCGTGCCCGCCACCGTGTTGCCGACCGCGATCCCCTCGCCCGCACCGAGCGAGACGCTGGTGCCGGTGCCGATCGCATCCGCGGCGATCGCGCGCTTCGCACTTGCGGCAAAGAAACCGCCCGCCGTCACCGACCGCCCCTCGACCGAGCCCGCCCGCGAGGCCGCGGCGATATCGCCGGCCTTGGCCTCGAGCGTTCCGAAGGCCAGGTCGTTCACTGCGACGAGCTCCTGCGAAGCGCCGCTGGTGACGCGGCCGAGCGTCAACCTCGTCCCGGCATCCGCCGCGACATTCGTTCCGGCATCGGTCTCGCGAACCGTGATCGCCTCGCCCGCACCGAGCGAAACGCTCGTGCCGGTGCCGATCCTGTCCAGAACGATCGAGCGCTTCGCCTTCGCGGCGAAGAGGCCGCCGGACACCGCCCAGCTGCCCTGGACCGAACCTGTCCGCGACGTCGCGGCGATGACGCCGGATTTCGCATCGAGCGCACCGAAGGCGATGTCGCCCACCGCACCCAGAAGCTGGGAGGCGCCGCTGATCACGCGGCCGAGCGTCAACACCGTACCGGCATCCGCCCCGACACTCGTTCCGGCATCGATCTGGCGCACGTCGATGGCGTCGCCCGCGCCGAGAAGAACGTTCGTGCCGGTGCCGATCGTGTCCACGAGGACGGAGCGCTTCGCGGTTGCCGCAAAGCGGCCGCCCGACGTCACCGCCCTGCCCTTCACCGAACCTGCCTGCGAGGTCGCTGCGATATCGCCGGCTCTCGCGTCGAGCGAGCCGAAGGTGAGGTCGTCGACCGCGACCAGCCGCTGCGATGCCCCGCTGGCGATACGTCCAGCCGTTAGGGTCGTCCCGGCATCCGCCGAGACGCCCGCTCCGGCAGTCGTCTGGCGGACCGCGATCGACTGGCCGGCGGTGAGCGTGACGTTCGCAGCCGCATCGATCATGTCCGCCGTGACGGAACGCTTGGCCGTGGCAGACACGCTGCCGCCGGCCTTGACCGAAGTGCCGTCGATCGCACCTGTGCGCGACGTCGCGGCGATGTCTCCGACCGTCGCCTGCAGCGACCCGAAAGCGAGGTCGTTCTCCGCGATCAGTTGCTGCGAGCCACCCGAGAGGGCGGTGTCGATCCTCGCCGTCGCACCACCGGTGAAGGAGACGGCGCCGGCCGCCTCGATGCGTGCGATGGTGGCGGCGTCCTTGGCGAGAATGCGGACGGAACCCTGAGCCGACCGCAGGAGAGCGGACTGCAGACCTGCATCGGCCAGAAGGTCGATATCGCCGGCAGCCCGGATCGAGGACGAGGTCACGTCCCGCAGCATCCGGACGGCGATGGCACCGCCGCTTGCGGCATCGAGCGAGGCCGCGTCGATGCGCAGCGGGTTCGGGCCGTTCGCCGCCGTCTCGTCGGCCAGCGTGGTGTTCGACACGCCGCGGTCGCCGATGCCGAGCCCGGCCTGAAGGACGACGCCACCGCCCGGCGCGCTCGCCTTGAGGTCGACCCTGTTCTGGCCGGTGCCCGCGAGGATCCGCCCGCCAGCCGTCACGCGGATGGCGTCCGGGGCTGATTGCGCCGAGGTCAGCGCCGTCACCTGCGCATTGCCCTGCGTCGCGACGGTGATCTGCCCTCCGGCCGTGACCGAGGAGCCCTCGATCATGCGCAGCGAGCCGCCCGTCAGGACCGCGCCAGCGCCGGAACGCAGCAGCCCGCCCGCCCCGAAGGCGATGCGCCCCGTGGCCGTCAGATTTGCGTTTGCCCCCGCATCGAGCCTGCCGCGGACGAGGAGCTCGCTCGGCGCGAACTGTCCAGCCATGACGTCGAGCACGCCACCACGCGCGATGACGCTGTCCAGCGTCAGCTTGTAGCCGTCGGGCCCGTAGAGATGGATCGATCCTCCGGCATCGGCGGAGACCGCGCCGTTCAGCCCGTTGCCGATATTGAGGCGGTTCGTCGACGAACCGATCGAACCGTCCGCCTTCAGCGTCACGGTCTCGGCGAGGATGTTAATGAGCTGGTCACCGCTGGCGTTGCGGATATCTCCGTCCGCATCGATCGAAACGTCCTTGCGCGAATAGACCGTATCGATATTGGCGTCGCCCTCGACCGAGAGATCGACCAATTCCGCGGCACGGGCGACGATCGCTCCCCGGTACTGGCCGGGGGTGCCGGTGGTGTTCACCGGCTTCAGGCGCAACTGGCCCGCAACGAGCGTTCCGTCGAGCGCACGGCTCCAGCCGATGCCGCCGTTCGACGCTTCGAGGACGTAGGAGCCCGCCGACAGGGCGTCCGCGCCCAGGGCGTTCACGAGCGATCCCCTCGCCTTGGCGCGCAGCTCGCCGGTCACCGAAACCGTGCCGAACCGGATGTCGCCGAGCGAGGCGATGGAGGCGTTCGTGCCGGCGCTCGAGACCGCGACGTTCAGGCGATCGAGCGCGTCGACGTTGAGCATCCGCACCGAGGAGATGCGGAGCGGGCCGCCCTGGGTATAGGGCAGGAAGTCCGATCGCTCGGCCGTGGCGAGAGCCACCTTCTGCGCATCCGTCAGATCCTGCGGGCGCACGTCGATCGGGATGACGACGGTGCTGGCGACTTCGCCGAGCCCTTTGTCCGCCGAAAGCGTGACGGTGCGTCCCGAGACGTTGGGCGCCTTCAGCACCGGATTGGTACCGGTGATCGTCTTCAGGGCGCCCGCCGAAAGCGAGAAGGCGAGTTCGCGGTCGGTCCAGATGGCCCCCTGGCTTCTCGCGGCGATCTCGCCATTGCTGGCGGTATATTTCCCATCGGCACCGAAGGTCCCGGTGAGGGTCGCCCGCTTGGCCTCGAAGTCGTGATAGCGCGCGGTCTGCAGCGCCTCGTAGGCGGTCACCGCCGCATCGATCTCGGCCGTGGTCGCCGTTGCGGGCAGGCCCAGCGTCGCGACGAAGGCCTGGCGCTCCGCCGCGTTCATCGCGAACGCGAAGTTCCGATCGTAGACGCCCGAGCCGGTGCGCGCCTGCAACTGATCGAAGATCAGCTTCTCCGACGTGATCTGGTTCTGGAAGGCGTCGATGACGGCCTGGACCTTTGCCGAGTTCGCCGCACCGGACTGAAGCCCGAGCGAGTTCCAGTAGGAGACGAGCTCGTTCCAGGTGCGGGTGTCGATCGACTGGATCGGGTTGTTGTCGAGGATCGCACCCGGCGTCGACAGGGAGACGTTGCCACCGCCCGAAACCACGCGGTCGACCAGCATGGAGCCGTCCGCATTGCCGCTCCACGACGTCGACCGGAGGCCGATATCGCCTGCCGCCGTGACCTTGAGACCGTAATAGGCGTTGACGTTCTCGCCCTTGGCCGGATCGCCGAACGGGCGATCGCCCGAACCGTTGGCATAGCCCGTATTGACCGTCAGAAGATTGCTCGTGGAGCCGATGGAGCCGTAGCGCGACGTCAGTTCGACGCGCGGCGCCTCGATCTTCGAGTTCAAGTTGCCGGTGATCGAGCCGGAGGCACTAAGAACGACGCGCCCCTTCAGATCGCGCGCATCGCCCGAAGCCGTGATCGTTCCGATCGCCACCGCCGAACTCGCGTCGACGACGAAATTGCCGTTTCCTGCCGAGCCGCTGAGGCCGCCGGTCATGTCGACCGCGATGGCTTCACCGAGCCCGAGACCGCCGACAGAACCCGCTGCCGAAAGACTGATGTCCTTGGACGAGATGCGCTGCGACGTGCCTTCCCGGACGATCGAGCCTGCGCTCGACGAGATGGTGGTCGAGCCGGTCTTGTTGTTCACCGCACCATTGAGGACGACGCTGCCGCCGGAAGCGACGGTCACCGAACCGGTGTCGTAGCCGATGAAGTTCACCGCGATGCGGTTGTCGGCCTTGAGCGTATGGGTCGTGATCGTCTTCGTCGGGATGACGTCTTCGATGATGAAGTTGTAGTCGGCCGCAATGCAAAGGGTCCACCAGTTGCAGTCGCGCCAGTCGTCGACGAGCTCGCTCGTCGTCGCACCGTTGCTGTAGGTCTTGGGGACCTCTCCCGTCGCCGTGTTCAGCGAGACGTAGGTTCCATCCTTCAGGCGATAGGAGCTGAGCTGGGTGGTGTCGCGCGAGACGACCTCGAGATCCGGGTCGGTCCGCCAGTCGGAATTTCCGAAGAATTCCGTGCCCTTGTAGTGGGTCCGCACCTTGGTCGAGTTGTCGACGCCCGTCGTCCAGTTGTAGCGCAGGCCGGTCTGGGGATCGTAGCCGGCCATCCGGGCGTCGTGAACGGTGGTGGTCGTACCGCCGGCATCGACCTCGAAGATGCCCGTGGCCGTCAGGTAACCGACCTCGCGCTTGCTCGAAACCTTGCCGTTGTCGCGGGTGAAGACGGTACGGACCGCCGTGACCGGCTTCGCGGCATTGCCGGTGCTGACGCTGTAGATGTCGGTGAGCTCGATCCGCCCAGCGACGCCGCGGCCTGTTCCGGTCGGGTCCTCGCCCGCATCGAGCTTGCCGATGACGACGTCCCGCGAGCCCAGATTGTTGATCGCGATCTGGCCGTAGCCGTCGAGGACGTTCAGCGCGCCGCTGGTGCCCGACGTGTTCATGATCTGGCCGAAGATCTGGATGAAGCCGCCGCGCACATTGGTGCCGTCGACGATGTAGCGATCCAGCGCCGTGTCGTAGGAGACCTCGATCTTGCCGGGGCGACCGATCGTGGCGGGGATGTTCAGCACCGTGTCGTCGAGGGTGAACTTGCCCGAGAGACCCTTGCCCTTCGCATAGTCGATCGTGAAGGAAAGCCGACCCGCCCCGCCATTGCCGGCCGCGTCGAACCAGAGACCGGTCTCGAGTTCGCTGATTGCGACCGCCGTTGCCGGATCCTGCTCCACCGCCCGCTTGTAGGCATCGAGAAGCGAGGTGATGACGGTCCCGGAGACGCCGAGCGTGGACGCGCTCGCGGTGAGTTTCGGTGCCGCCGGGATCGTCACGCCCCAATCGGCGATGCCGCTCTGGATGGTCGAGTTGATGTTCAGGTAGCGGGCGCTGATGTTGACCGCGCCGTTCGCGAGGATGCCCATGCCCGTCTGTTTGCCATAGGCCGGATCGCCTCCGACATGCTCGAAGCCGTAGGTGAAGCCCTGGACGTAGTCGCCGTTCTTGGCCGTGATGTCGACCGAACCCGCCGCGATCGAGACGAAGTTCGGATCGTCCGAACCGCGCACATAGACGTTTCCGGCCTCCGACAGGATGCGCACGGCGCCGCGCACGTTCGACAACGCCTTGTCCTTCAGGACGACGATATCGGGTGCCGGATTCGCCGTCCTGCGCCAGAGCTGCGTGGCATTGGCATCGTAATAGGTGGCGCTGTCGACGTTGTAATTGCTCTGGATCGTGATCGCCGGCACCGACACGCCCTGTGTGGTGGAGCTGACGACCGTGAGGCCGACCGGAGCGGTCTTGTCGACATTGATCCGCTGGATGTCGGCAGCGCCGTTGACGGTGACGCCGTTGTAGCGAACCGTTCCGCCGGACTCCGAGTCCACGGTCAGATTGCCGACGTTCAGCGTGTGGGCCGTGTTGTTGACGATGCTGATCGCGGCATCGCCGGGCGCGGACAGAAGTCCGTTGCCGGTGACCTGATCGGCGAAGACGTTGATGTCGCCGAGGCGGACCACCGTGTCCTCCACGGTGACGGCGCTCGTCGTCGGCGCCGACGGGTTCACCTTGGAGTAGGCGTTGTTGGCGAACCCGGTCTCCAGCGTCTGCACGGTCGAGGCGAGCGTCGTGCGCGAGGTCGCGTAGCCCTGCACCGAACTGAAGGCCGAGCTGGAATTCGTCTGCGCCGTGCCGATCGATCCCGCGTTCGTCGCGATCGTCGCCGACGAGGTGGCGGCGTTCGAGCGGGCCGTCTCGAGGTTCGTCTGCTGTCCGCCGATCGCCGCGACGATCGTCGTATCGCCGGTCGTGCCCTTGTTGGAGCGTCCGACGATGGATTCTTGGCGGCTCTGGATGGACTGCAGGTTCGAGGCGACGCTCGCAGATTTCGTCTCGATCGTCGCGGCATGGGTGTCGGCGTCGGCAAGGCGCGCCTCGATCGTCGCCGTCGAGGTGACGATCGCCGAACGGGCCGTCTCGATCTTCGCCTCCAGCGCGGAGACCGCGGAAGCCGCTGAACCGAAGGGCAGGTCTCCGATCGCCTTCTGCGTATCGCTGATGATCTTCTGCTGTGCCTCGATCTCGGTCCGGGCATCGGCGATCGCCTGCCGGGCAGAGGCCAGCGACTGACGGGCCGAGCCGATGTCGCTCGCCAGCCCGGCATTGACACCTGTCAGACGGTTGATTTCGGCAGCGTCGGCAGCGTTGGCCGCGCGGGTTGCGTCCGTATCGTAGCCGCTGAGGGTCGAGGCGCCGGCAAGGATGCTGTCCGCGGCCGCCTTGCCGTTCGCAACCGATGTCTCGACCGTCGAAGCACTGGTTCCGATGGTGGTGCCGGCCGTGGCGGCGTTCCCCGAATTGGTGACCACCGTGCGGGTGCTCGTGTCGAAGCCGCCGCCGATGCCGTTGAGCGCTTGCCTCGCGAGTTCGAGTTCGGCGGTCTTCTCGTCGAAGACCGTCGGTACGGAATAGGACCCGCTGGAACCGTCGCGCGAAAGACCGAGGGCGACCAGCTTCTTCTCGAGGAAGCTGATCTCGCCGCGATAGGCGGCCGAAGCGACGGGGTCCGACCCGTATTGCGACAGGAGTTCGCGCAGTTCCTTCAGCCGATCGACGATCGTCGTGCCGAGCGGCAGACCGGTCGTCTCGGCGAAGCCGATCGACCCCTCGGGCGTGAGGGCGAGACAGATGCTGATCGAGGTGAGGCACGCGGCGCCGTTGATCGGCCGGGCGTTCGCATCATTCGTCGCGTAGTCGATCGTCAGAGACTTCCGGCGCGCGATACCGGTCACGACGTCGCCATCGATCGGGGCCAGTCCGAGGCCTGCGACGCGCGCCGAGCCACCCTTGTAGTCAAAGGTGATGTTGTCGGCCCCGAACAGCGAGGCGACGCCGTTCACGACGGTGGCGAGGCTCTCGCGGTAGATGTCCTTGCCGGTTCCGACCGCGCTCGCATCGACGAGCCCGCGCGTGGCCGTCAGGGTGATGTCGCCGGCGGCGCGCACACCGGTGTCGGTGATCACAGAATCGGCGATCCGGATCGTCGAATTGCCGGAGATGTCGACGAGCGGGTTCGGCACGGTCGGGATAGCGATGACCGTCTTGTTGAAGAGGTCCACCGTCGCACGGGCCGACACACGCGAGAGCGTGGAGGCGAGATTGGCGTCGAGCGAGGCGCCCGCTGCGATCGCGATATTGCCCGAGAGGATATCGTTGCGGCTGTTCGCCTCGACGAGCGCGCTTTCGCCGAGATCGACGAGGTTTGTCCGGCGATAGTCGATCTGCGCGTGGCCCGTCGGCGCTCCGGCGAGGCCATAGGTCGTCGACGCGGCCCGCAGGTCGAGATGCGCGTTGTCGTAGGCGGAGAGCGCCGCATTGCCGTTCGGCAGAACGAGCCTCGCTCCGGCGCCGAGACCGACCTTCGCCTCGTTCTTGGTCACGTCGAGATAGGTGCGCGTATCGGCCGTCGCGATCAGGCCGCCCGAGTCCAGGCGGACCTTGTCGTGAACGACGATCTCGTTGGCGGCGGTGACGGCCGCGAGGGAGCGGCCGCTTGGCTTGTCGAGCGTGACGCGCGCATTGTCGCCGAGCGTCGCATGGGTCGTGTGCGAGATCGTCGTCCGGCTCTCACCGGCCGGCAGGTTGAGAATGCCGCCCGATCCCGAATCGAGGTTCCAGCCGGCGGTGTCGCCGTTGAAGGACGACCGTCCGGTCTGGAAATTGATCTGGTTCGCCGCCTCGCCCGCAAACAGGCGGTGGGTGCGGTTCATCGCCGAGACGGCAAGATCGGCTGCGGCGACCTCCGCATTGGCGGCGATCGCGGCGATGACCGTGGACGACACGGAATGCTGGGCGCGGGCACCGCTGGCCCCGACGACACCGGCGTTCACGCTGCTGACGCTGCCGCCGATACCGGCAAGATGCGAGGCATTCAGGGACAGAGTGCCGGTCAGGGAGACCTTGTCGCTGGCCGAACCGCTTCCGAGAGTCGCCTCCACGACCGAGCGGTTGGCGGTGACAACGACCGCGGCAGAACCCGAGACGAGGCCTCCACCGCCCGCGATGGCGGATGCGACATTCCTATCGTCTCCCGTCGCGAAAATCGACAGATTCCGGGCCCGGATGTCGGAATTCGCCCCGACGGAGGCGCGGGTCTCGACGTCGGACTTCGCCTCGGCAACCGTCGCGCCGAGGGACAGGCCGAGCGAGACTGCGACACCGGTGGTGTCGGCCTGCTGACGGGTGGCGCTGCGGGCCGCGACCTCGATGTCGCCGCGACCGGTCTCCGCGCCGCCGGCCAGGGTGCGCGTATCGATCGTGACGCCGTCCAGGATTGAGGCACCGGCGCGGCCCGTGCTGAGGGCGCGCGAGACGCTCGCCTGGGCCGCCAGATAGAGAGCGCCGGACCCCGCCACGGAGCGGGCATAGATCCCGGTTCCCGCCGGGCTCGAAAGGTCCGCCGTCACCGAGAGCTTGCCGAGGGACTGGATCGTAGCGCCTCTCCCGATCGACGCGGTGACCGTGTTGCTGGCCTCTGCCACCGAGATCGATGCACCGACGGCACCGCCCGTGGCGATGGCGACGCCGAAGGTTTCCGCCTTCACGGTCGGCGTTGCGGAGGCCGCGACCGCGACACCGCCCGCCTTGATCGAGGAGAGCGTCGCGCCGGCGCCGATCCGGGCCGTCACGTTCGTATCGTCGAGAGAGGTCGCCGTCGCACCCGCGCCCGCGCCAATCAGGCCGGCGCCGCCCGCAACCGCGAGGGTTTCGGCCCGTCCGGTCGAAAGCGCGCCGACCTCGACGCCGGAGGCGTTCGTGATCGTGCTCGAATCGCTGATCTCCGACGTCAGGTTCGTGCCACGCTCGGCGACCGCGATCGAGACGCCGATGCCGCCGCCCAGGACACCCACCGCGACGCCGATCGCGTTCGAGCGCACCGAAGTCGTATCGCCGGTGTTCACCGCCAGCCGGCCATTGGTGGTCACCGATCCGCCGACGCTCGCCTTCACCGTGCTGTCGAGCGAGGATACCGCGACCGCAGCGCCGAGGGCGCCGACGAGCGAGCCCGCGCCCGCGATCGAGGTGACGTTGATGTCGCCGTCGGTGACGATGGAGCGCCCGCCGGAAGTCGTGCCGTCCTCGACCTTGCGGTTCTGGATGGCCGAAAGGTTTCGGCTGGTCGCGCCGTTGATGCCGCTCGAGAGCGCCGCCACGGAAAGCGAGCCGAAGCTGTGCGTGCCCGAGACACCTGCCTGGACGTGCTGGTTGACGAAGGTGAAGCCGAGCGCCGCTCCGCCCGCGACCGATCCGCCGATGCCCGCGCCGAGCGCGAAATTGGAGATCTTGATCCGCGAGTCCGCGTTCACCGTGGTCACGCCGCCGGTGATCGACCCGCCCTCGATCCGGGCGATGACCTTGTCCTGCTTGGTGCTGTCGACCGCATTCGTGACGACGTTCTGCCGACGCAGCCCGCTGGCGTTCGCATTGCCCGATCCCGGCTCGATCGTCCCGCCGCCCTGCGCGACGTAGTCCGCACCTTGCGAGCTTCCGACATCTTGATTCGATTGCCGGTTCGCGCCCGAAAGCGTGCTTCCGAGCTCGTTCTCGGCATCGGCCGACATGCGGATGCCGGCAACGACGATACCGACCGACGCGCCGAGGCCGGCGCCCGCGCCGCCGCCGAGCGTCGCCGTCACCATCTCGATCTGCCGCTGGCCGAGCGCTGCGACCTTGACCGACCCGGTGGTCGCAAAGGAGCTGTTGACGATTTCGGCCGCGACGGTCGATTTCGTGAGCATGACATTTGCGGCGGCGCCGACGCCCACGCCGTCGACCGAGATTCCCGTGCCGCCGGTGATCGGCATCAGGAGAACCGAATGGGTGGCGTCGACGTCGACGCTGCGCATGGATCCGGAGACGCCATCCACCGAGGCGATCGTATCGGAAAGCAGGACCGAGAAGTTGAGCATGCCGGCGACGGCAACGCTGCCGCCGCCCGCCGAAACCGCGCCGCCCACCACGGACGCGTACTGCTCGTCGAAGGCCCGAGCCGAGACCTTCAGATCTTCGGAGAGAAGAAGAGAGGTCGAAACATTGCCGGCGCCGACGAGCGCCTTGGTGGAACCGAGATTGACCGAGA
The DNA here is from genome assembly GCF_003403015.1 of Fulvimarina endophytica. Taxonomy (GTDB): domain Bacteria; phylum Pseudomonadota; class Alphaproteobacteria; order Rhizobiales; family Rhizobiaceae; genus Fulvimarina; species Fulvimarina endophytica. Next base: position 116,530 of record NZ_QURL01000001.1, on the reverse strand, counting down.
CGTTCATCGCGCCGGCCAGTGCCAGCGCGCCGCCCGCGCCGGAACCCGCGACGCCGAGATATCCGGTATCGGTGTCCGCCTTCACCGACAGGGCGCGTGCCGTAAGACTGCCGCCCGACAGCTGCGCGGTCGTATCGGCGTCGAAGACGTTGACGATCATCGAGCCGGAGACGGCGCCGAGACCCACCGACAGGCCCGCGACGAGGTTCGAGGAGTCCATCACCGCGTTCGACACGACGTCCACGGCGCCGACGCTGCCTGCCGCGCCGATGGCCGCATTGCGCACGACGGCCGTGGTTTCGCGTTCCATGATGTTGGAGACGAAGGCGCCGGCACCGGCAACGCCGGTGGCACCCGCCGCAGCGACCACGGCGTTCTGCGCGAAGGTGTTGGAGGATGCCGTCACAGCGACGTCCGCATCGCGGTTGTCGGCGCCGGCGGTGTTGATCGAGGCGCCGTCGATCCGCGCCTCGGTCTTGCCGCCCAGGACGTTGACCACGGGGCTGACCGCGCCTGCGACCGAGACGATGGTGTCCGCATTGATGGCGACGCCGACAGCGAGCGAGGCGGACGAGACCTTCTGCTGCGAGACCGCACCGACGGAAAGGCCGCTGACGAGGCGCGTGCCGTTGGTGAGGTTCGCGGGGATCAGAACCACCGACTTGGCGAAGTTCTCCAGGTTGAACGCATAGGCCGTGGCGACCTTGCCGTTGTCGACGGTCGCCGCATCTCCGGCGCCGCGTGCGACCACCGAGCCGCCGTCCACGGCCGCGATCGTCTCGCCGCGCACGACGTTGACGACGGTCGAAAGCCCGACGCCCGCCGCCTTGAGGCTGACGCCGACGGCGCCGGCGACGGTGTGGATGGAATCGGCATTACTCGCGTGGACGAGGACGTTGTTGTTGGCCTCGATGACGGCATTGCTGACGAGCGCTCGCGCATCGTTGGCCGCGACGGAATTGGCGATCGAGCCGGCGATGCCGACCGTGCCGCCGGCACCGACGCTGACGGCGGCCGTGACGATCTGCCCGGCCGAGCGCGCGCCGATCGCGACATCGCGCGAAGCGGTGAGCGTACCGCCCGAGACTACCGCGTCCGTATCGTTGGCGATGGCGCCGGAGATGAGCGAGAGGCCGAGGCCGGTGCCCTGCGCCGAGGCGCCGATGCCGATCGAGCCCGCGCCGCCTCCGGCCAGAGACGTGTTCTCGGCAAGAACCGCGATGTCGCGCGCGCTCAACGTCGCGTTGCGAACCGTAGCACTGGTCTTGTTCTTCACGAGGTTGACGACGATCGAGCCGGCTCCGCCGAACTCTCCGGTGGCCACCGAGATGCCGGCGGCGACGCCGATGATGCGGGTATCGTCGCTGGATTCGACGCTGATGTCGCCGGTCGCAGCCGAGACGCTCGCGCCCTCGATCAGGGATTCATGGCCTTGACGCACGCCGTTGTAGAGGATCGCGACGCCGCCGGCATTCTTGCCGCCGGCACCGGCCATGGCGCCCGAGAAGATCAGCGAGCCGGTGGTGCTTTCGCCCAGAACGTCCTGCGAGAAATCGAAGCCCTTGGCGACGTGACGGTTGGCATCGAGGCGCGCGAGCGCCGTATCCGCCTCGCTCGTGCGCTTGCTGCCGGAGCGCACGACGACAGAATTCACCGCCGAGACACGGTGAAGCCCCGCGGTGCCGGTGATGCCGGCGAAGGTCGTGGACGAGATGTCGTTGAAGGCGATCGCGCCGGTGAGGCCGATCCCGTTCGGTGCGACGCCGACCGAGCCCGCGCCGGCGAGAACACGGCTCAGCGTCGCGGCATCCAGCGTTACGTTCCGGTAGCCCGTGACGACGGAGTTCTCGATCGTGGCGGAAGCTGCCTTGCTGGTCGTATCGGTGGGATCGAGGGCGTCGCCGATGACCGTCCCCGTGATCGCAAGACCGATGCCGGCCGAGCCTTGCGTCGAGACTGCGATGGCGAGACCGCCGATGCCGATATCGCTCTTCTGATAGGCCTGGACGGTGAGGTCCGAGGCCGAGGAGGCGGTGATCGTCGAGTCGAGGATGCCGGCATTGACGTTGTCGAAGATCATTCCGAGGGAGATCGAGCCGGCGATCGAGAACGCACTTCCGGCATTGGTATTGGCGGCAAGGCCGAGGCCGAGCACGGTCTGCTGGCCCGCGGCGAGCGCGCTGACGCGCGTCGCGCCGGCATCCGTCACGATCGAACCGTTGCGGATGAACGCTCCGGTCTTGTTGTCGCTGAGGGCGATCGCCACGGCGCCGGCCACCGCCGCGCTCATGCCGCCGCCGCCGCCCTGCCCGGCGAGCGACAGCGAGGCCGCGCCGCTGGTGGTCGAAATGAGCATGTCGTTCACAGCATCGACCGTCACGGCCACCGAGCCCGCCGCACCGAAGCGCAGGACGGTCGCCCCGTCGAGATAGGCGAGCGTGTCGATGCCGGTCGTCACGCCCGAAACGGAGCCCGAAACGGCGATCGAGTTCTGCACCTTGGTCGCAGCGGCCTGCGGGTCCGCGCCCGCACCCGGAAGCTTGGCGTTGTTGGTCAGAGCCGCACCGGCGCGCTGCGATCCGATCTGGATGTTGCCGCGATTGCCGGATGCCGTCGCCGCCGTCCACTGCCCGTTCTGCGTCGCAGCGCCGCCGGAACCTGCCGCGGGCATCGAATTGCCGCCGGCGGGCGGTGCCTTGGGGGGCTGCGGCTGGGCGACGGCGGCCGCCACCGAGAGCGAGAGGATGCTGCCGTCCGACTGGGCGGAGACCGTCAGCGCATCGGTCGAGATCGAACCGCGTGCCGTATTAGCGCGGTTGGCAACGGGGGTGCCGCTCACCACGGAATCGTTGTTGCCGACGAAGGCCGAGGTCTGAGTCGCGACGTTCGTCCAGGCCCCGGCCAGTCCGACGCTCGTGCCGCCCGAACGGCTGAGCGCACCGGCGACCGAGAGAAGGTCGGTCTGCTGGCGGGCGTTCACCCCAACCGTCACCGCGCTGACGAGCGCGGCGTTCGAGATCGTGGCCGTGGTCTTGTTGTCGATCGCGACCACCGAGACGAGGCCGTTGATACCAATGCCGGCGCCCTCTCCCGATGTCGGCGCGATGGCGAACACGATGTCGCGCGTCTTGGCGTCGACGTTGATGCCGGTGGCAGACCCGATGTCGGCACCCGCACCAATGCCGGCGACCGTCGAGGTCCGGAAGACGTTGATATTGGCCGAGCCGCCGACGGATGATTCGGACTTGTCGCTGCCGGTTCCGGGGCTGGTGATGAGCCAGGCCGGGCTGCCCGCGATGTTGATCGTCTGGGTTTCCGAGCGTGCCGTCAGATCGACGCCCGAGCGGAAGGACAGGGTCTTGTTCGCTCCGCGCACGTCGGCATCGATCACCGCGGGCAGCGTTCCGAGCGTCCCGTCGGTCACGAGGTCGCCGAGCAGTTCGGTGGCGAGTTCCGCGCGTTCGAACGGGGTCAGCGGGCGGGCACGCACGCCGACGTCGAGCGTCGTGGACCAAGCGCTCGTTCCGCTGGTGCGGACGAAGGCGTCGCTCGCGATCCAGGCGCGCGTGTCGTGCGAAAGCTCGAGATAGTTGACCGCCGCACCGATGCCGAGCTTCGACATGTTCGTCGAGGTGCCGGCGAAACTCGTGCCGATCATGTCGACCACGGCGCCTTCGACCTTGCGGATCGATTCGACGACGCGGCGGATCTGCTTCGGGCTCGACAATTCGTCGAGACCGAGCGCGTTGAGGCCGACGAAGATCGGCGTGTCGGAGGTCGCCGAGACGCCGAGATTGGCCGCCTCGATGCGAACGCCCTCGCCGATCGTCGCGTGCGAGACGTGATTGACCGCTGCGATCGAGAAGGCCAGCGCGCCGCCGATGTCGGCGCCGCCAGTCTGCCCGCCTCCTGCGCCCGGCGTCTGCGTGCCTCCGGTGCCGCCGGCCGGAGGCGTCTGCGTGCCGCTCGTACCACCGGTCTGGCCGGTGCCCTGCCCCGTCCCGCCTCCGCCGCCCGCGTCCTTGCTTTCCTTCACGTCGGCCGACGCATTGGACCGTATCGGTGCGTCGTAGACCGCCGAAGCGACCACGACATTGCCGGCGGTGACGAGACGAGGAGCGGTGGCTCCCGCGCCAGCGGCGATCGAGGCGTCCGCCGCATGGGTCGACAGATTCAGTCCGAGGGCGAGACCGCCCTTGGCGGGAAGGGTCGGAATGGAGCCGTCCGCCGAAAGGAAGCCGACCGACTTGAAGAAGGCCGAGCCGGCGGCCTTGCCGCCGCCGCCGCTGTTCTGGCTGCTGCCCTTGGTGCCGCTGTCCTTCTCCTGCGTCGATCCGCCGACGGTGACATCGGCCTTCGTGCGGTTGAGGATGGTGTTGTTGTAGGCAGCGATGCTCACATCGCCGCCCGGCCGTGCGGTGCTGCCGTAATCGGCCCCGAGACGCGCGGTGGCGGCGGTGTCCGACAGCTGGATCGCGAGCGACAGCCCGGCCGTCGCCTCGCCTGCGGCCGTGGTCTTGGAGACGACGGACAGGGTGTTCAGGTTTTCGGCGGCGATCGACAACCGGCCGGCCGAGATCCTGGCTCCGGAATGGATGATCGCGGACGTCTCGATATCGGTGAGCCCGACCGCGACGGCCGCATCGGCCATCGTCGACTTCTTGCCGACGAGCGTGGTCTTCATGCTCATGGTCGCATCGTTGCGCGCCGCGACCGAAAGAAGCCCGCCCGCATCGACGCTGGCTCCAGCTTCGATGGTCGCCTCGGTCGTCGACCGGATGCTGCCGACATAGACGGACAGGCCGAGCGGAACGCCCGTCGCCGTGTCCTGCGCCTGGCGCTTGGGACGACGCACGAAGTTGGAGACGAACTGGGTTCCTTCCGCGGCGAGCTTGACGTCGCCGGTCATGTCGATGTCGGCCGAAGCCAGCACCTTCACGCTCGCTTCCGACAAAACCCCGTAATAGCCGGCCCGAAGGCCGGTCTGCGTTCCGATCAGGCGGGTCAGCTTGCGGTTGGAGGCGATGGTCTCGACGAGCGTCTCCGGTTCGTCGAGGTCGATCTCCCCGGCGCCGTTCTTCTGGGCCATCACGAGGGTCGTCGCCGTCGCGACGAGGTCGCGACCGGTGACGATGCCGCCGATGGAGATCGAGGCCTTGGCCTCGGTCTCGCCGATGCCGCCGGTCGCGAGTGCCTCAGCGAAGAGGTTTGCCGTGCCCGAATTGCTGGCGAGCGTGCTTCCGGCGTCGAGCGTGATCGTCTCGCTGGCAAGGGAAATAGCAAAGCGCGTCGCGGGCGTCTGGCCGGGGATCGCGACGTCGCGCTGGCCCGTCACCGATCCGCCGGAACGGACGGCGATGCGATCGAGGGCGCTGGCGGTCACGGTGCGCCCCGAGACGGCGCCGGACACCTCGACGAAGGCCGTCTTGTCGGTGATCTGGTCGAGAAGCGAACCGGCGCGTGTCGCCGTCATCGTCACGTCGCCGGTCGCAGAGACGCTCGCACCAGCGTCGACGACGACCTTACGGGAGGAAAGAGCGATCGAGGCGCCCGTTCCGGCGATCGTCTCGCTGCGCACGATGCCGGTGCCGGCAATGCGGATCTGGTCGATTGCATCGAGGGTGATGTCGCCGCCCGAGAGCGTGCCGGCGATCAGGATCTCGGCCGGAAGCACCTGGCCGGTCGGATCGATCGTGCGGGTCGAGATCGTCACGTCCCGGCCACGCACCTCGCCACCCTGTGCGATCTCGATCTGCCGCGCCGTCAGGACGAGGCTCTTCGTCCCGGCGTCGACGCGTCCGCCGCCGGCGACCGTGATCTTGTCGATCACGTCGATCTCAGCGGAGTCCACGGTCTCGAAGAGACCGCCCTGACCGGCGTGATAGTTGCTGCCCGCCGAAACGGTGAGGTTCAGGGGATCGATGTAGAGATGACCGCCCTTGCCGCTTCCCGAACCGCTGAGGTCGAGCGCGACTGCGCCGAGAAGGACGTCCCGGTGCCCCGACAGTTCGACGAAGCCGCCGTCTGCCTCGCCGCTGCCGCGCGCGGAGACGCCGGCACCGTCGGCCACCGTCAGATCGCGCCTCGCCACCACGGCGATGTCGCCGCCGGCCGATCCTTCCTCGCCGCTCGCATCGATCGACGACGCGGCGCCCTGCACGATGTCGCTACCGGCGCGAAGAGCGACTTCGCCTCCCTTCGTCCTTGCGGCACCCTTCGCCTCGACGCGCCCGTCGAAGGCGATGTCGCGCGTCGCCGCCATGTTCACGGAGGCCGAACGCGCCTCGGCTGCGATCTGTGCGGCGATGAGCGCGCCGGCCTTGATGGCGATGCGATCGGCGGCGAGATTGACGCTCGCGCCCGCTCCGCCCTCGCCTATGGCGCGAACCTCGCCGGCGACGTCCAGATCCTCGCCCGCCTCGATACCCACGATCGCCGTCACGGCCTCCGGGCCCTTCTCGCGTGCGATCGCCGCCAACGCCTCGATCCGCGCGGTCGGCGTGATCGTGACATTGCCGCCAGCCCGGATCGTGACCCGGCCGGCGCCCTTTGCGGCGCTCTCCCGGCTGGTCGCGCGCGCGGCCAGCGATCCGCCGACCCGCACGTTTCCGGTCGCGACGAGCTGGATTCGCCCGTCGCGCACCACCAGTGCCGCGCCCTGCGATGCGCCGCCTTCGGTGTTGACGCTCGCTTCGAAGTTCTCGCGATGGCGGCGGAGCTTGGCTTCCGGATCGATGTCGATCGAGGCCGCATTGATGTCGACATGGGTCTGCGCGTTGACGCGGCCCCGGATCACCACGGAACCGTCCGGCGAGATCGGCACGTCGCCGGAGATCAGGCGATCGGTCATGCCGGTGTCGATCCGCCCGTCGCGCCCGATGGCGCCTTCGAGGAATTCACGCGTCGGCGTGTTGACGGTCAGTCCGCCCGTGTTGATCGTGCCTTCCTTGCCGAGAACGAAGCCGTAGGGATCGGAAAAGACGACGTTGCCGCCGATCGTGCCGTTCTTCAACGCGTTGACCGTGCCCTCGACGACCACCGGCGCGTCGCGGACGACGTTGACCAGCGTGCCCGTGTTGGGGGCGAGATGCAGGTTCACCGTGTTTCCGGCGCCGGCCTCGAAGCGCGAGAAGGAGTTGAAGCCGACATCGCCGCGCACCGTGTCGGTGCGCACATCCGTGACGTTGCCGCTGTTCGTGACGCTCGTCTGCGTGCGCCCGTCGGGCACGATGAGGTTGCCCGCACCGCCGAGATTGACCGCCTGCGCGAAGGCTGGCGCAGCCGTCAGGAGAACCGGAAACAGAGACGAGCAGCACAACAGAAGGCGGCGGCCGGTCTTCAGACGGTTGCTCATGATCTTCGGTCCTTCAAGATTGGATCGGCATTCACGGAAGGCACATGCGACGACGCCCGGCTTTCACGGCCGGGCGTCGGAAGATCAGAACTGGCCCGGCTCGACGCGGAAGACGTCCGGCTTCTGCGGATCGGCGAGATAGGCGAGAAGAAGATTGGTCGGCGTCAGCACCGGCTGGGCGGCGGCGCCATCGGCGCCCGCCTCGCCTTCCGCCAGCGTTCCGCGCAGGAGAAGCACGGCCATATGCCCCTCGGCATCCGACCCGCGGAAGACGACCAGACCTTCCGGGACCGGTACGTTGACCACCACCGAATCGGCCGCGTAGCCACTCTGGAGGAAGTAGTTCTGGAGGACGTCGGCATTGGCGACCAGCTTGTCGGCATTCACGACCTGCTCGCCGCCTTCGCCGCCCTCGCCGCCGACAGCCCAGAGAACGGAGACCTGACCGAGCGTGTTCGACTCATAGCCGAAGACGTAGGACACGGCCGCCGGGCCACCGCCGTCGAGGACTTCGACGCCGTCGACGGTGAGGATACGCGTACGCTCGGCCCCGTTGGCACTCTCGACGATGGCATCGGAGGCGACCCCGAAATCGCTCTCGATCGCCGAGCGGACCGCGGCCTCGTCCATGCCGAACTTCGCCGAGCGGAAGCCTTCGATTGTCGCCGGCGCTCCCCGCGTCGCCGCCTCCGATCCGGTCAGCGCCTCGATCAAGGCAGGCGCCTCGGGCGCTGCCTGCGCATGCGCGCCGAAGGAGAAGAGGGTCGCAGTCGCTGCCAGGAGCCATCCGGCCCGTCGATCGAAAATCATCATGATGCCCTTCCCATTGTCATCGGCCGCCCCACTTCTGGATGAGAGCTGCCAGCCTTTGCCGGGGCAAAGGTGTCGATCCTTACGCTTTAAGCACGTCCCGCGCGTGTGGCGTGATAGCCGTGCGTGTCACGCGATTGACTGGGCGTCTCAAAAGATCAGCAAGACTTTCAGAACATTGGGCGGATACCGGGTCCCGGATGACGACTTCACGCCCGGTGTGTCCCGCAGGTCCCCTCAATCGTCGGGGTCGCCGATCCGGCCCCGCGCACGCAGGCGCTGCGGCGTGACACCGTATCTCGTCTTGAACACGCGGCTGAAATGCGCAGCGCCCGAGAAGTGGAAATGATCGGCGATCTCCGCGATGCTCCGCGTCTCGCCCGGCATCAGAAGAAGATCGCGCGCGGCATCCATACGCATGGCCTGGATCAGCTGGGCGACACCGCCCGTCGCCGCGAAGGCGCGATAAAGGGTCGAGCGCGAAATGCGAAGGGCCGAGGCGATCGCCTCCGGCGTGAGCGTCTGCGAGGTGAGATTGTTCGTCACGAATTCTCTGACGCTGTCGTGAACCGGGTGCCGCCGATCGTCGGATGCGGTCGGCAGCCGCATCGTCAGGCGGACGCCGCGCACGAGCTCCCCCGCGGCACGGCTGATCTGCTCCGCCTCGATCATGTTCGTCGGCTGGCGGTTGAAGATCATGGTACGGACGAAGGCGGCGAGCGCCGTCGCACCCAACCCGGCCGTCTTGCGCGCATTGGTGGAGAACTCGTCCGGCAGCTGATGGGGCATCAGCACGCGCCCGCAATCGATCAGCATGGTGACGAAGCTCGTCGCACTCGCCTCGGTTGCGTAGGGGAAGCGCTCGTCGATGAGGATCAGATCACCCGGCCCGAAGAGGCATGTCCGCCCCTCCGCCGTGACCTTCGACGTTCCCGAGACGAGGAGCGAGATCGTGAACACCTCGAACCGGGCGACCTCGTCGCCGGATCGGTCGACGCTCACTGGGGCCGAAGAACCCGAAAGGAACCGGAGCGAACCCACCTGCCATGAGTCATAGGTGAGCGGTCGCTCGTCCGCGGCAGGGACCGCCACCACCGCGCAGTCCTCGAACGCCGACGCGTAGCGGTCGCCATCCCCCATGCCTGACGACCCCTTCTCCACGGAGTTTCTGTCGATTGTGGCTCTGACCTAGCGTCAGCCGATTGTAAATTCCAGGGGATTGTCACGCACATTCAGATGCGAGACGAACCCCCGTGCCGCGACGGGCGCGCCGAGCTCACCAGATGGCGAAAGACCCGGGCGTCAGGATTATCATGTTCAATCTCGTCCGGACTTGATACTTGCCGTTCCGGCGGCCGGTGGCGCATCCCGGCACCGGGCCGCCGAAAGCCGATGCCATATTGGGAGGACATAGATGAAAACGATCCTGGGCGCCGCCTTCGCCGCGCTGTCTCTCGCCGCCGCCTGCATGCCTGCCTCCGCGCAGGACTACCCGACGAAGGAGATCCAGGGGATCATCCAGTGGGGCGCGGGCGGTTCCACCGACACGGTCATGCGCGCCGTCACGCCGAAGGCGCAGGAGATCCTCGGCCAGTCCATCGTCCTTCAGAACGTGACCGGCGGCGTCGGTGCGATCGCGCTGAACCAGGTCGCGCAGGGCGATGCGGACGGCTACACCATGCTGATGGGAGCCGAAAACCCGCTCATCTACAAGGTCATGGGCCTCGGCCAGCGCGACTATTCCGACTTCACGCCGATCAGCATCCTGGCGCGCGGCACCCCGATCCTCGTCGCGCGGCCCGACGCGCCGTTCGAGACCTATGAGGAGATGATCGCCTATGTGAAGGAGAACCCGGACGAGATCCGCTTCGGATCGACCGGTCCCGGCGGCCTTCCCTCCGTCGTCTCCGCGATGATCGCGGATGTCGAGGACGGGCTGCCCGTCACCTTCGTTCCCTATGACGGCGACGGCCCGGCGCTCACGGCGCTCCAGTCCGGTGCCATCGACGTGATGCCCGCAGTGCTCGGCGCCGCGATCGAATCGATCCGCGCCGGAAACATGAAGCCTCTGGCGGTCGTGACGGAAGAGCCGGTCGCGCAGCTTCCCGACGTCAAGCCGATCACGACCTATAACGAGGATTTCGGACGGTATCTCCCCTGGGGTCCGTTCTTCGGCATCTTCGTTCCGAACGGCACCCCCGAGGACGCGATCTCGAAACTGCGGGATGCCTATTCACAGGCCGCCGAGACCGAAGAGTTCAAGTCGCTCCTCGACAATCGCGGCTATGCCCTCATGAACATCAGCGGCCAGGAGGCCGAGGACTTCATGAAGACCTGGCAGAGCACGACCGCGTGGCTCTTGCAGGATGCCGGCATGGCGAAGACCTCGCCCGAGGAATTCGGCATTCCGAAACCCGCCGACACGCAGTAACCCTCCAATCGATGCACACGCCCGGATTCTCGCTCGGGCGTGTGCGCTCATGATCGGTGACCAATGCATCAGCCCGATACCAGGCGGCCGGGCGAAGCCGCCTTCGCCATCCTTCTCGTCGTCGTCAGCGCCTATCTTCTTTGGGACGCCTATGGCATCGCCGGCTTCGAATCGCTGAGTTCGCCCGGTGCCGTTCCCATGGCGACGACGGCGGTGATGGCGGTGACGGCCCTGATCCTCGCCGTTAAGGCGCTGAAGAAGCCGCTGGACCGCAAGGAGACGCTCCGGCGCGACATTCTGCCGGGCAAGGTCCTCCTGATGGTGGCCCTCCTGATCGCTTATGCCTTCCTGCTGCGACCGCTCGGCTTCCTGCCGACATCGGCCCTGTTCCTGATCGTCTCGATCAAGCTTCTCGCCGGGCGGGGTTGGCTGTTCTCCATCGGCGTCGGACTCGGCAGCCTCGCCTTCATCTACGCGCTCTTCCGCATCGTCTTCACCGTCCTGATGCCGGCGGGCATCGTGCCGGAAGCTGAGATGCTCTCCGTCCTTCGCGGCCTGTTTGGGTGATCCTGCCATGGACCATTTCGCAGCCTTCTTCACCGCCTATACAGACCCGACGCTGCTGCTTCTGGTCGCCGCAGGCACGTTTGCCGGCGTCTATATCGGCGCGATCCCCGGCCTTTCGGTCACCATGGCCGTGTCGATCCTCATCTCCTTCACCTTCCCCTGGCCGGTCTATCCCGCCATCGCGCTGATGATCGGCATCTATATGGGCGGCGTCTACGGCGGCTCGCGCAGCGCGATCCTCCTCAACATCCCCGGCGCCCCGTCGGCGATCGCGACGGCGATGGACGGCTATCCGATGGCCCAGCGCGGCGAAGCGGGCACCGCGATCGGCGTCACGACGGTGATGAGCTTTCTCGGCGGCTTCGTCGGCATTCTGGTTCTCGCCGTCGCAGCGCCCCTCGTCGCCGATTTCGCCCTGTCCTTCCAGCCGCGCGACTACATGCTGCTCGCCGTCCTCGGCCTGCTCCTCGTCGGCTCGCTGTCCGGCGGATCGCTGGTCAAGGGCATCTTCTCGGCGGCGCTCGGCGTCGGCATCGGTGCGGTGGGCATGGATCCGCTGACCTTCACCGAGCGCTTCACCTTCGATCTCCAGGCCATGCAGGGCGGCATCAATTTCGTCGCCGTGATGATCGGCCTCTTCGGCGTATCGGAGGCGCTCGCACAGCTTCACCACGTGGATACGCCGGCCGTTCGCCAGAAGCTCAGCCGGATCGTCCCCTCCTTCTCCACCCTGCGCAAGCATCTGCCGCTCTCGCTCCAGACCTCGTCGATCGGCGTGGTCATCGGCGCCCTGCCCGGCACCGGCGGCGACATCGCGGCGCTGATGGCCTACGATCACGCCAAACGCGTCACGAAGAACCCGGAGCGCGCCTTCGGCGACGGGGCCATCGAAGGACTGGTGGCGCCGGAAACCGCGAACAACGCCGCGATCGGAGGCGCATTCATTCCGATGCTGACGCTGGGGATTCCCGGCGACGCCGTGACCGCCATCATCATCGGCGCCCTGTTCATCCACGGCCTGAACCCGGGGCCCATGCTGATGGTCGATCAGCCGGACATGTTCTGGTTCATCGTCGGATCGCTCGTCCTGTCCAATATCTTCATGCTGATCTTCGGCCTCACCGGCATCAAGCTCTTCGTGAAGATCGTCGAAATGCCGCGCGGGGTGATGATCCCGCTCATCATGCTTCTGTCCATCGTCGGCGCCTATGCGATCAACAACTCGATCACCGACGTCTACTGGATGCTCGGCTTCGGCGTGTTCGGCTATTTCATGAAGCTCTACGGCTTTCCGCTCGGCCCGGTCATCCTCGGCGTCATCCTGTCCCGCCTCCTCGACGACAACTGGCGCCGCGCGATCATCAGCGAGCGCGGCAGCATGACCGATTTCCTGATGGGCGTCGTCACCAGCCCACTTTCGCTCGTCCTTCTCCTGTCGGTCGTCTTCATCTTCGCCTCGCAGACGCCCGCCTGGAAGCGCTTCCGGCGCCGCAAGGAGACGTTGAACGAGGTCGAGGAGAACCGTCCGGTCGTCTGAGGAAGAGACTTTCGATCGCCCCTCGGCTCCGCTGCCGAGCCGCTTGGCCGCTTCCGCTCGGGGGATCGATGCGGCGCCCTACCGCTCACCGTCCCCTCGCCTGCCGAACCCGGGTCAGAGCGGAAAGCCGTACTCCTTGATGATGCTCCAGAGCCGTTCATTGGCTTTCCGCATATCGGCGAGCGAGGTCTCGAACTCGGCGAAGGTGCGGTGATCGATGTCTCTCGATCCGTCGAGACGGAGCGAGTCCTTCGTTTCGACGATCCGCAGATTGATCGTCTTCGTGGGCAGATGGTGCTCGTCGAACGCATAGAGGCAGTGGTTGTAATGATTGCGAAGCTTCTGGCAGCGCGTGAGAAGACCGGTCGCCTCAAGGATCGCCTTGCGCCTGTCGGCACTCGTCCGCTCGAGTTTTGCGAGACGCTCGACGAGGGCGATCCTCGACCGCGAGTTTGAAAGCGTCAGGAAGATGACCGTCGCCGTCTCCTTGTCGACCCCGGCAAGGCCCGCGATCACGTGGACGAGAAGGCTCTCCGTATTGGTCCAAGTGTAGTTCAGTTCTCCGACGAACTTCAGCATCGCGTTGAAGTTCGACGCGCTGGCGGACGTCACCGCACTCACCGCCCGCCCTCGCCGCCTCGCAGAATACCGAGCTTGTGCGCGAGCGTCGCCGCCTCGGTCCGGTTTCGCACGCCCAGCTTCCGGATGACCCTGTGAACATGCAGCTTGACGGTATGCTCGCTCAGATCGAGGCGATCGGCGATCAGCTTGTTCGGCGTTCCGCTGGCGATGAGTTCGAGGACATCGGCCTCGCGGTCCGTCAGATGAACCTTGGAAGGCGTATTCATCGGCGCCGCGCTGGCGATCGGTTCGAAAGAAATCGGCTCGCTCTTCGCAGAAGAGTGTTCGCTGCCTCCCAGAAGACAACGGCGGACATAATGCGCGGGAACGTATTCGTGCCCGTCGATCATGATCCGAACCGAGGACAACCAGAGATCCAGCCTCACATCCATCGGCAGCAGGCTGCAGGAATGAGGTCGGGCGTAGAACCGCTCCAGTTCGCGCCGTTCCGGAAGCCCCTCGGTCGCCAAGGCGAAGGAAGCGCCCGGGAACGCTTTCGACAACGTCTCGATGCTCGAAACAGAGTTCAGGGTCTTGAGGGCGTCGAGAACGATCAGGGTCCGCTCTCCCAGTCGGTTCTCCATTCCACCGACGAATGTTTCGATGTCCGAGAAATGCGTATGCCCGAACGTCTCTCTGAGGACGGCTCGGTAGCATTCCGGAAAGAGACTTTGCTTCTGCAGGACGAAATTCGTCCTCGGGAGATCCGCCCTCTCACGAAGACTGGCGGAAAGCTGCGACAGTGATTCCCTTGGGACAGCATACGGTTGGATTAGAGACATTCCCCCCTCCCTCGGTCGACTCAACCTCGACCAGACTGCCCCAAGCCCGATCGTCAGACACGATGATCATTTTATATACGAATGAATGACCGGATTGTAGTCGATATTTTTTACTACTCGACCTGCGATTTTTCGCCCTTCGGAGCACTTCGACGTCGAGACGATTCATGGTTCGCGATTAACGACTTATTAACGATCGCCCGTTTCGGCGAAACCTGGACGTTCCGTTCGGAAATAGCTCTTTCGATCTATGCGGGGCAGCGCCGATCCGTCACGATCGATCGACGTGCGGAGGGTCCCGAGCGGGGATTGACGCTCCTTTTGCTAGCTTACGCGAAGCTTTCCCCTTTGCGACCGTTCGATTGCCGGCAGGGAGCCGACAGTCGCAACTTCCTCTACGTAAGATGGCGCTGACGACGCCGACGACCGCGACGGTCGTCGATCGGACTCCTGACGGCTCACGCAACGGACGGCCGAATGCCGCGCAAAACGTTGATGCAAGGCGGTGCCGTCCTCCAACCTGAGAGGACAGTCAGATGTCGACCAGACAGAGCAGAAACCACCAGAACAACGGCCACGACTACGGGGGCGGCATGCCTCCCTGGATGGATCCGCAGGATCCGACCGATCAGGACGACGAAGCCGGTCAGTCCCAGTCCCAGGATCAAGGGCAGGAGCAGGCCCAGGGTCAGGAACAGGGCCAGACCCAGCATTCCTCGTCGGAAACGCACTCGGTGAACGAGAACGGCAATCTGAACGGGAATGGCAATCTGAACGGGAATGGCAACGGCAACCTGAACGGTAACGGCAACGGGAATCTCAACGGCAACGGCAACCTGAACGCCAACGGGAACCTGAACGGAAACCACAACTCCAACAGCAACTTCACGTCGACGACCACCAAGACCACGGTCGACGTCGCCGTCGACATCGGAATGGAAGGCTTCGATCCGAGCGACGACGACTTCGCCGATATCGATCTGCACAGCTCCACGGTCGGAAATCTCCTCGTCAACGACGACGGGACGATCGACATCGATCCGGGCGACGACATCACGATGTCGGACATTCTCGACAACGCCCTGAACGGTGAAGGCAACGACAACGCCTTCGTCATGAGCCAGGATGCCCGTCTCATCGACAACGACACGCTGAGCGATCCGCGCGTCTCCAACGACGGCACCTTCAACCAGAACGGCGATGCTGACGGCGGCACGGCCAATGCCTCCGAAGGCATCACGGCCGGTGGCACGGGTGGTGTCGGCGGTCGGACCGGCGATGCCGGAGGCGGTTCGGGAGCCATGGGTGGTGCTGCCCTCGGCGGCTTCGCGGCGGCCCTCGGCGGCATCGGCGGCGCGGCTTCCGCTCAGGGAGTGAACGCCGGCGACGGCAGCAATGGCGGCGATGCCGGAGCTCTTTCGGCTGCGATCGGCGCGGTGGCCGCGGGCCAGGCCGATGGCGGCGACAACACCGACAGTGATGGCGCAGCCGGTGGCAACGGTGCCGCGAGCGAGGCGACCAGTGGCAATGCCGCGAACACGCAGGGCGGCGATGCCGGGGATGCGGTGGCGGTCGCCGGTACGGTTCCGGTCGCGGTCAGCGTTCCCGACACCAGCTCCGACGCGAACGCCGGATCCGGCGGCGAAAGCGGCGGTGGTCACCATCGTGGCTCCCATGGGCAGGATGAGGACGGCGGCGGCGACGCGGCAGCAGCCAGCCTCTCGGGCTCCGTCGCGAACGCCTTCGGAGTGACCGGCGCGGGCGTCGACGACGGCGGTGCCTCCGGCGCGACGACCGGTGGCTCGACCGGTGATGCCGGCTCCGGCAATGGCGGGTCCGGCGGTGCGGGCGGCGATGTCGATGCCGGCGATGCCGGTCTGATCGAGGCCGCCTTCGGAAACGCCTACTCGCTGAACGGCGCCCTCGGCGGAGACGGCGGCGCGGGCGGCACGGCGTCCATCGACGCCATCCTGGCCGGCAGCGGCCTCGGTGGAAACGCCTCCGGCGGCGCGGCGACGTCCGGCTTCGGTGGTGCCGGTGGTGCCGGTGGAACCCTCTATGCGGGCGCCGGCGGCGACGGTGGTGCCGGCGGCATGTGGGGCTCCGGCAATGGAGACGACGGCTTCGTGGAAGGCATCTCGCAGGCGACCGCGGATGCATCCATCGATACGACGGCCTTCAACCAGTCCATCGTGATGGGCGCCAACATCCTCGGCAACCAGGTCGACATGACCGTGGTCGGCGGGAACTTCTCGTCCAGCCTCACCGGCGAGGACGACGGCGCCTGAGCAATCGAACAGTGAGCCCGTAGCCCCCCGCGGGCCCCCTACCACTGTTCGTGTTCGGCGGCGGGTCGATCTTCATCCCCGCCGCCGATCCATACCTGCAGCCTAGCGACCTCGATCGTTCGTTTCGTCGACCCAACACAACCAAGGGACGTGCGACGCTATGGATATCGTCACTGAAGAGATTGCCCATTTCGTCGGCCTCTTCGCGTTGACGCAGGAGGAGATGCGGGACCGTCCGATCTATCACCGGTTCGCATACGGCCAAGCCGACCAGATCGATCCGGAGGATCTGCCACGCTTCGAAGCATCGGTAAGGGACCGGTTCGATCTCGATCCCTACCGCCCGAACGTCCTCTATCTTCCGCCGACCTACGAGCTCTACCCGGCATTCTCCGAGCCGCCGCCCGGCCCGATCTTCCCGCAGGTCGCGATACCCGAGCTCGGCTGGAACCGGATCACCGGATCTTCGACGCCGCCGACCTACGCCTTCGATGGCCCCCCGCAGATCTCGGTGAAGATCGATACCGTCGTCAGACTGTCCTTCGGCGAGCTTCCCCCTCCGGACCAGATCGCTCTTCTGCTGCGCCAATCGAACCTTATGCAAGACGTCGACATCGTCGAATTCATTCCAGGCATCTTCGACGCAGAGGACTTCGCGGCCGCAGGGTCGGGTCTTCCGGCGCTGATCGGGGTCAGCGATGCGATCAACCCCATCGATCAGGTCTTCCTGCCGCCATCGAGCGAGGCGGCGATCGCGGAGATGATCGCGGACCTCGTCGATCTCGTATCCCGCATCGAAGGCTTCGAGCCCGCGGGACCTTCGGATCATGCGGCCGTCTTCACCGGCGACGACACCGTCGGCACCTTCGTGAACGGCGTCGCGGCAGAGGACGGACCCAGCCTTGCCGATCGACTGAAGGCGATGCGTTCGTCTTCGCAGGAAGAAGAGGACGGCGATCGCACGGGCGTTGTGCCCGGCGAGGGCCGGATCGGGACCCCGTCAACGCTCGAAGTCGCCGCCGGCGGCAACACCGCCATCAACGAAGCCATTCTCGTCGACGCGCTTCTCGCCTCGCCACTGATGTTCGTCCGGGGCGACTACACCAGCCTCGACATCATCGTGCAGACCAACGTCCTTTCGGACCGTGACCATCTGGCGGAAGGTTTCAGCGACATTTCGGCGGCGAACGAGGCGATGAACGTCGCCGTTCGCCTGATCGAGGCCAATGATCCCTTCGAAGGGGTCGACAGATCGGAACTCGCACTCCCCCGCAGCTTCAACGTCACCCGCCTCGAAGGCAATTTCGTCAATATCGACTGGATCGAACAGACCAACCGGCTGTTGGACGACGACTGGATCGGGGTTGCACGGAGCGGCTCGCAGACCATCCTGACGACGGGCGAAAACCGCCTCGTCAATTCCGCGGATGTCGTCGAACTCGGCCGGACCTTCGATCTGATCGTGGTTCTCCAGAATGTCTGGAAGGCCAATGTCGTTCACCAGTCGAACATCATCCTCGATGACGACCAGGCGTCGGTGGCAAACGGCACAGCGGCCAGCACTCACGAGATCTCGGGCGGCGGCAATCTCGCCTGGAACGAGGCGTCCATCGTCCATGTCGGCGAGACGAGCCTCGCAGCACTCAGCCCGGAAGCCGAAGCCTTTGTCTCAAGGATCGCGGAGGGCCCCGCGGCCATCACGTTGGAGATACTGCAGGACCCCGCCTTCGCCGGCCTCGGAACGCTCGACGTCCTCGTCATCGAAGGCAGCTATCTCGAACTCGACTACGTCGTTCAGCGAAACATCGTCTCCGACAGCGACCGGCTTCGGATCGACGAACAGCGTGGATCGCTCGGCGAGACCGATCTCGACACCGGGGCGAACGTCGCGATCAATCTCGCGGCCATCATCGAATACGGGGTGAACCAGCAGGTTCAGGTCGGCGGCACGACCTATTCGGACTCGATCATCTACCAGGCCGGCTTTCTGGACGAGGGGGTTCCGGACCTCGGATCGGACCTCGCCACCGAGGCAGTCCTTTTCCTGGCCGACGGCATGGTCTCGGACATCGGACCGGACCACCCGGACGCGCCGGAGATCGGCCCGACCGACGGCTATCACGACGACATGCTGCAGACGATGTTGACCTAGGGGAGCGAGATGGAAGGCGTCACGAGACCGTCGGAAAGGCAGGCCGAGGCGGCCGAACCGAGAGCGGGGACGATCGACGAAGTCGATTGGGACGTTCGGATGCGTTCGGCGTTGAACGATCTGAAATCGATCGCCGCCGAGGAGGCTGAAGAGAACAGGACGCCACCTCTCGCTGAAGAGGCCCGGAGCGGGCAAGGGAACACGGGGACTGAAGGCCGTTCCCCCATCGCGGAGCCTGGGCCCGTCCGTGAACCGACTGCGGAGACATCCGGCGACCGTTCGTTCGCGAAGATCGAGACGGAGACGCCCTTCGCCGCAAAGACGATCGATGTCGAGAGCGGACCGGTTCGCGCAACCGGCAAGGGTGGCCCGCCGAGCGGGATCAACGGCTCCGGCGGGAGCGGCGGCGGCGGTTTTCATAAGCGGCTCGGACCGGTCGACTTCTCGAAAAACCTCAAGGAGGGGCTCGCTGCGATCCGCCGCAATCTGTTGATCGTCATGATCTTCACATGCGCAACGAACCTTCTGGTTCTCGCCATACCGATCTACCTCTTCCAGATCTCCGACCGGGTGCTGACCAGCCGCTCGCTCGACACCCTCTGGATGCTGACCCTTGTCATCGTCGGAGCGGTCGTCCTCAACGCCATCTTCGATGCCGTCCGGCGGATCATCCTCATGCGAACGGCCGTCGAATGTGCAGCCAAACTCGGGGCTCCGATCCTGAGTGCTGCCGCCAGGGCCTCGCTGCACAGCAATGGCCGGGAATACCAGACGCTCGGCGATCTCCAGCAGATGAGAGCCTTCCTCACCTCGGGAACGCTTCTCGCCATGCTCGACGTCCCCTTCGCCCCGATCTTCATCCTCGGGATTTATCTCGTCCACCCCGATCTCGGCACGATCGTCGTCCTTACCGCACTCGGCCTGTTTCTCATCGCCTATGTGAACCAGAAGCTGACGGAGGGCCCCTTCGCGACGGCGAACATGCATCTGAGCCGGGCGAACGTGCATCTCGACTCGATGTCCCGCAATTCGCAGATCATCAACGCACTCGCGATGATCCCCGAAGCCGTCAGGATCTGGGGCAGGGATACGGCGGAATCGCTCACCGCCCAGGTCAGGGCCCAGGACCGGAACATCGTCGCGGCGGCCTTCTCCAAGGGCTTCCGGCTGCTGACCCAGGTCGCGATGCTCGGATGGGGCGCCTTTCTCGCGATTGAGGGCGAGATCACAGGGGGAATGGTGATCGCCGCGTCGATCATCGCCGGGCGCGCGCTGCAACCCATCGAGGGTGCGATCGAGGGATGGAACCAGTATGCCCTCTCGCGGGCGGCCTATGGGCGCATCGCGACCCTGTTGAAGGCATCGCCTCTCAACTTCGAACGCCTCGTCCTTCCCAACCCGCAGGGCCGGCTCGACGTGGAAAGGCTGCTCTATGTCCCGGACGGGACGAAGCGCGTCGTTCTCAACGCGATCAGCTTTTCTCTCAAGGCCGGCGATTCCATCGCCATCATCGGGGACTCGGGGGCCGGAAAGACGACCTTGGGAAAGATGCTCGTCGGCTCCATCCTGCCGACATCGGGCGCTGTCCGGCTCGACCTCATGGATCTGCGGAACTGGGACCAGCGGCAATTCGGCGTCAACATCGGCTATCTGCCGCAGGACGTGCAGCTCTTTCCGGGCTCGATCAAGGACAATATCGCCCGCATGCGCGACGATGTTTCGGACGCGGACATCTACGAGGCGGCGCGGCTTGCCGACGTGCACGAGATGATCGCTTCGCTGCCCCAGGGCTATGAGACCATGGTGGCCGCCGACGGCTCGCCGCTTTCGGGCGGACAGAAGCAGCGGATCGCCCTCGCCCGGGCCTTCTTCGGCTCGCCGCGACTCATCGTGCTCGACGAACCGAATTCCAATCTCGACACCGCCGGCGACGCCGCCCTCGCCCACGCCATAGAACACGCCCGCAGCCAGGGCATCACGGTCGTCACGATCACCCAGAAGCCGACGATCCTCGGAAGCGTCGAGAAGATCATGGTGCTTTCGCGAGGCGCGATCGCGCTTTTCGGCGAGCGCCGGGACGTTCTGAAGCAACTGGCGGGCGGTGCGGCAGGCCCGAATCTCGGCCGCTCGATCCTTTGAGAGAAACGACGATGAACACGGCTCTCGCAAACGACAACCGCCCCGAATGGTATGCGACGATCCCCCGGGGGATCGCCAGACAGACGATCTTCGGTCTGGTGCTGATGATCGTCGCGCTCGGTGGCTTCGGGACATGGGCGCTTTCGGCGCCGCTCGCGGCCGCCGTGATCGCCCAGGGCAGTTTCGTCGCCACGGGCCAGAACAAGATCGTCCAGCACCTCGAAGGCGGGATCATCGACCGGATCCTCGTGAGCGAGGGAGACATCGTGCAGAAGGGCGACGCCATCGTGAAGCTGGACGAGACGTCGGCCCTCGCCAGAGACCGGCAGTTATGGCTTCGGCTGGCCCGTCTCGAAGCCATCAATGCCAGACTGTTCGCCGAGTACGGGGCGCTGGACACGATCGAATTCCCGACCATCCTCACCGCGAACGCCGGCGACGTCGAGATCGCCGACATCATGAACAGCCAGCGCCTGAACTTCGACGCGGCGAGAACCAAGCTCGATACCGAAGTGGACCTCCTGAAGACGAACACGGAGTCGCTCGAATTCCGCGCCGAAGGCTACGAGCGCCAGCGCGCGTCCGTCGAACGACAACTGGGCTTTCTGAGGGACGAGCTCTCGGGGAAGCTGTCCCTCTTCGAGAAGGGCTTCATCAACAAGACGCAGATCCATTCGCTTCGAAGGGCGATCGCGGAGGCCGAGGGACAGATCGGACGTCTCTCCTCGGAGATCGACGAGACGATCTCGCAGGTCGCGAAATACGAGAAGCAGGTCGCCCAGGCCATCGCGGCCTACCGGCAGGCGGCGCTCGAGGAGCTTCAGTCGATCGAGGCCGAACTCGATTCGACGCGGGAAGAGCGCCACAACACGTCGAATGTCCTGAAGCGGGCGACCATCAACGCGCCGGTCGCGGGAACCGTGGTGAGGCTCTACTACCATACGGCAGGCGGCGTCATCGAGAGCGGCAAGCCGATCGCCGAGATCACGCCGTCCAACGTGCCGCTCATCATCGAGGTTCAGGTTCCGCGAACGGACATCGACAGCGTGAAGGTGGGTCAGGACGCGATGGTGCGCCTCAGCGCCCTCAACCAGAGAACGACCCCGATCCTCAACGGCAAGGTCTTCTACGTGTCGGCCGACTCGCTTCCGGATGCGAGCGCCGGCATGAACCAGGAGGTCTATGTCGCACGGGTCAAGCTTGCCTCGAGCGAACTCTCCCGGGTTCGCGGATTTGCGGCGACGCCGGGCATGCCCGCCGACATCATGATCCAGACGGCGGAACGGACGTTCTTCGACTATATCGCCAAACCGGTCGTCGACAGCATGGCCCGCGCCTTCCGGGAAAACTGAGGCGACGGATCAGCGGCGGCACCGATCCCGCACCGAGTGCGAAAGCCGATCGCGGAGGGATGCCGATCGCCACCCGAAGACCTTCCGAAGGATGAGGAGGCGGCCCGGATCGCGGCGACCCGAGCGATTCCGGCAAACCGAACCCTCGCCTGATGATGTCGGCACATCGCGTGGTCGACGCATGGCGACAGGATGGTATGGTTCCCATGGCTTGCCCCTTCAGCAGGCAAGCCATGGGAGGATTTCATGATGCAATCGCGTTTCGCGCCGAACCGGCGGCAGAGCCGCCTTCTCGGCTTTCTGACCCTTGCCGTCTGCGCTCTGGCGTCTCCGATCCCGGCTGCTTTGGCTGAGGACGCCGAGGCACCCAGAGACGAGTTCTTCTGGTTGGGCGAGATGAACAAGGCAACGGCAGTCATCAACACCGAGGAAGGCCTGCTCGATCTCAGCCTTGCACCCTCGATCGCCAAGGCGCTCCAGACGGTGATCGACGACGGCTCGAAGCAGGGCGCGGATCGGCCGAGGACGGTCATCACCTTCGAGCCCCTGCTGATCGAGGCCGGCGGGCAGGAGGTGACGCTCCTTCATGCGGGACGATCCAGTCAGGACATGCACGCGACCTATCGGGCCGCCATCCTGCGTCAGGATCTCCTGGCGCTCGCCGAGCAGTTGCACACGACGACGCGCACCCTCGTCGACGTCGCCCGCACGAATGCCGACACGATCGTCCCGAACTATACCAACGGCGTCGCCGCCCAACCCAACAGCTACGGCCACATGCTGCTCGGCCATGCCGCCGGCTTCCTGCGCGACGCCGAAAGGCTGCACGAAGCCTATGCCCGCATCGATCGCTCGCCGATGGGCACGACGGTTCTGAACGGAACGAGCTGGCCGCTCGACCGGGAGCGGATGGCGGACTATCTCGGCTTCGCGACGATCGTCGACAATGCCTACGACGCCTCGCAGATCTCCTCGATGGAGCAGCCCGTCGAGGTTTCAGGCGTGGTGACGACGATCGCTCTGCACACGGGCAACTTCGTCGAAGACGTCATGACCCAGTATGCCCAGACGCGACCCTGGATCCTGCTCGAGGAGGGCGGCGGCAATACCTACGTGTCGAGCTCGATGCCGCAGAAGCGCAATCCGGGCCTCCTCAACGGGACCCGGAGCGCCGCCTCGAACGCTTTGACGCTCGCCATGGGACCGATCTTCCAGACCCACAACATCACGCCGGGAATGAGCGACCCGAAGGACGTGGCCGACAATTCCGCCATGGTCGAAGCGGTGATCGACACGCTCGCCCGGCTCGACCGCGTTCTGAAGGCCCTGAAGATCAATCCCGACCGCGCGCTTCAGGAGTTGAACAGCGACTGGACGGCGTCCCAGGAACTCGCAGACCGGCTCATGCGCGAACACGGCCTCCCGTTCCGCGAAGGTCACCACTTCGCCTCGGAAATCGTCACATTCGCCCGTGCGAACGACATGGGTCCGCTCGATTTCCCCTATGCGGAGGCGAAGCGGATCTATGCCGAGACCATGGCCGGGACCGATCATTCTGAGGACCTGCCGCTGTCGGAGGACGCCTTCCGCGCAACGCTCGATCCGGTTGCGATCGTGAAGAACCGCGCGACCATCGGCGGGCCGCAGCCATCCGAGATGACGCGCATGCTGGCCGCGGCGGATGAAGCACTCTTGGCCCAGGAAACATGGATCGAGACCCGCACGACCCGGATCGACGACTCGCTCGAACGCCTCGACAAGGACTTCCAGGCGCTGCTGACGGGCTCTGCCGAAGACAAGGGCTGACCCATGACGAGTGGCATGGCCCGGACCCGGTCACCACAGGTCCGGTCCAAGCCGCGTCGTCATGAACAGAATGACGTTTCGAGGCCCACATCGCCAGGGCCGTGAGCCGGGGTCGTATGTCGGGCGCGAATTTTGGTGTTCACCGGGTGCGACACAGGCCTATGACAGCCAATTCTTCTGGCCGCGAACGGAGTGCTGCACATGAAACAGAGCGCTGACGAGACCACTGCCGGCAAACTTCGCCAGTTGCGGCGTATTCACGGACAATCCCTCAAGCAACTCGCCGAAACCGTCGGCTGCTCCGAAAGCATGCTGTCGAAGGTCGAGACCGCGAAGGTTCGACCGACGATGACGATGCTTCGGAAGCTCGCGGACGCGCTTCACGTCAATATCGCCTTCTTCTTCGAGACCTACGCCAAACCCGAAGATGTGGTTCATCGTCAGGGCGAGCGTCCTATTCTCGATGTGGGACGCGCGTCGGACGGGATCGCAATTCGGCTGGAGCGCCTGCCGCCGATTTCGCAGCAAAGTCTGCTGGAGGCCAATATTCATATCGTCGAACCAGGCGGCTCGACCGAAGGTGCATTCAGCCATGTGGGCGAAGAAATGGGGTACCTTCTGGAAGGCGCGATCACCCTCACCGTCGGAAGCGAAACCTTCCACCTTCACCAAGGCGACTCCTTCGCATTCCCTTCGACCGTACCGCACTCCTATCACAACGAAAGCGAAGCGGTTGCGCGGGTCTTGTGGGTCAACACTCCGCCGAGCTTCTGACACGCAAGAGTTGGACTTTCGGCAGCTGCCGTCCTCGGCTCTGCTCCCAGCCGCGCATCGAGTCGGTACAAGGAAACGGTACAAGTGACGGCGCTTCGACCTCCTTCTGGACCATCAGAGCGTGCCGCATCGGACGTTCGATGCTGAATGACAGGTCTCAAGGATTGCCTTCGAGCCCATGAGAGAAGCATTCGGTCGGTCATTCCGCCTAGTTTGAGTGCAAACCCAAAAAATGTGCAAACACTCGTTCAAGTCGCTTGAACGATCCGTGCATTTGCGTCAGCTTGGCTGTCAACGGCGCCTCGAGCGCGGTCAGAAACAGCTGGAGACGGTGCCTCAATGGCTGGAGAAGCAAGCATTCGCGTGACCTGCGCTCAGTTCGAGCCGAGGATCGGCGAGGTTGCCCGAAACCGAGAGACGAGCTTGACGCTTATCTCGCAGGCTGCCGACGAAGGTGCCGATCTCGTGGTCTTGCCGGAGCTCTGTCAGTCCGGCTACGTCATCGAAAGCCGCAAGGAAGCGTTTTCGCTGGCCGAAACCGCACCCGGTGGTCCGACGATCGAAGCCTGGATCGGCCTTGCCAGGGAGCGAGGCATCCACCTCGTCGCGGGCTTTCTGGAACGTGATGAGGACCGCCTCTTTAACAGCGCCGTCGTCATCGGCCCCGACGGCATCATAGGGACCTATCGAAAGAACCACCTCTGGGATGCGGAGGCCTTGTTCTTCGAGCGCGGCAACCGAAATTTCCCGATCTTCCACACGCCCTTCGGCCGCCTCGGCGTCCTCATCTGTTACGATGGGTGGTTCCCCGAAGCCTGGCGGCTTCTCGCGCTTGCCGGCGCGGACATCGTCTGTGTGCCAACGAACTGGGTTCCGATGCCGAAGCAGCCGCAAGGCCTTCCGGCAATGGCGAACCTGCTCTGCATGACCGCAGCCCATGTCAATTCCTTCGTCGTTGCCGCATGCGACCGGATCGGCACGGAGCGCGGCCAGCCCTTCATCGGCCAGAGCCTGATCGTCGATCATACCGGATGGCCCGTTGCGGGCCCTGCGAGCATGGATCAGCCCGCCATGATCTCCGCCGAAGTCGATCTTGCCGCAGCGAGGCGCGGAAGGAACTGGAACAGCTTCAACCAGATCGTCCGGGATCGGCGCAGCGATCTCTACGGTGAGACGCTGGGGAGCGCGGCTATCCCCGATTTGCAGTGATCGAGCCGCACTAACGAAAGGACTTCTGCCCATGAGAAATCTGACACTTGTGAGTGGTCTCGCTCTGACACTCGCCTTCTCGATCGGTGCCAACGCGCAGGAAGGGCCGATCAAGATCGGCATTCCGGTCGGGCTCAGCGGCGCGAACAGCGTCGTCGCCCCGTCCGTCGTTCAGTCGAGCGAACTTGCTGCCGAAGAGATCAACAAGGCCGGCGGAATTCTCGGACGCCAAGTCGAACTCGTCGTCGCGGACGACGGCAGCGGTGCGCAGGGTGCACAACGCGCTTTCGACTCTCTGGTCTATCAGGAGGAGGTCGACGCCCTCATCTCGATGGAGACGAGCGCCGCGCGCAACGCGGGGCTTCCGATCGTGAACCGTTCCGGCACACCGTATATCTACACGTCCTTCTACGAGGGTCGCTCCTGCAGCCCGAACATGTTCGTCGACGCCTGGGTCCCCGAGCAGCAGGTGACACCGATCGTCGACCAGTTCATGAAGGAACTCGGAGCGAAGACCTTCTACCTGATCGGCAGCGACTACGAGTTCGGTCGCGGGATGCTCGAGTTCACGCGTCAGTACATCGAAGAGAGCGGCGGCACCGTACTCGGCGAGGAATATCTGCCGATGGACGCTTCGGACTGGACGCCGATCCTGTCGGACGTTCGCTCGAAAGGTCCCGATGCCATCATCACCTCGACGGCCGGCGGCGCGCCGAACGTGACGCTCACCAAGCAGATGCGCAATTCCGGGATCGACGTGCCCTACGGCAACCTTGCCGTCGACGAGGGCACGGCTGCCAGCATGGGCTCGGATGCGACCGGCATCTACATCTCGCAGTCGTACCTGACCGGGATCGAGAGCGAGGAGAACAAGCGCTTCCTCGCCGCGATGGAAGAGAAGTTCGGCTCCGATCTGGAAACGCCGAACGATCTCTCGGTGCCGCAATACGAGGCGATCTACCTCTACAAGGCGGCGGTCGAAAAGGCCGGCTCCACCGACAAGGCGGCGGTCATCGAAGCGCTCCCGCAAGTCTCCTACACCGGCCCGCGCGGCGATATTCAGATGAGCGTTCAGCACCATACGCCGCTGACCATGTATCTCGGCCAAGTGCAGGAGGACGGAAGCGTCGAGGTGATTCAACGTTTCGAGAACGTCGATCCGGGCGAGCAGTGCCCGAATCTCTGAGCTGAAACGACATCGACCGTCCGGCCCCGATCGATCGGTCCGGACGGTCTGATTTTCGCAGGCGAACGCTTCGGCGCTCGCGTCCGCTCCAGGCCACCACTTGGGATCGACACGATGCCCCTCCTCCTCGACATCGTCACGACATCGGCGATCCTGTTCATCGTTGCCGCGGGATTGATGATCATCCTCGGCGTGATGAAGCTGATCAACTTCGCGCACGGAGCGTTTCTCACGGTCGGTGGATACTCGGCTTATCTCGTCACCGATTATGGGTTCAGCCCCTGGCTTACGGTGCCGTTCGCGGCGCTTGTCGGGTTCGTCCTCGGCATCGCGGTCGAACGTCTGGTCGTTCGACCGCTCTATTCACGGCCTCTCGACGCGATCCTCGCGACGTGGGGCCTGGGCATCGTCATCACTCAGATCATCGTGTTTGCCTTCGGACGCGGTGTGCAGTTCGCCGAGAGCCCGATGTCCGGAACCCTCGAAGTCTTCGCCACCAACTATTCCGCCTGGCGCCTCGTTCTGGTGCTCGTCGCAGTACTTCTCGGCCTCGGGCTGACTGCGCTTCTCTATCTGACCCGCTTCGGTCTCAACGCGCGTGCGGTGATCATGAACGAGGATCTTGCCCGTGGCCTCGGTATTGACAGCACGAAGGTGCGAATAACGACCTTCGGGCTCGGTGCAGCTCTCGCCTGCACGGCCGGCGCTCTTATTACTCCGCTCCTGTCCGTGGACCCGAACATGGGCCTGCCCTGGCTGGTCAACTCCTTCATGCTCGTACTCGTTTCCGGCGTGGCGATCCCCGGGCTCGCCCTCGCCTCGCTCCTTCTCGGCGGAGCCCAGGTTCTCGTCAGCACCTTCGTCAGTCCGATCCTCGGCGGTATCACCATCGTCGTCTTCGCCGCCATTCTTCTGCGCATCCGCCCGAAAGGACTGTTCGGTGGCTGATTTTGAATCCTCGGTATCCGCCCGGAACCGCCGTCGCTTCTGGCTCGTGGGTTTTGTGGCCGTCATGGCCCTCGCCATCGTCTACGCAGCCCCGTTGTTTCTCGATCGGTATCTCGTGAACGTCCTGATCCGGGCGCTCTTCCTGGCGGTCCTCGCAATCACGGTCGATCTCGTCTGGGGCTTTTCCGGCGTTCTCACCTTTGGCCAGTCGGCCTTTTTCGGGATCGGTGCCTATGCGTGCGCCCTCCTGGCGACCCATTACGGGTTCGGCCCCCTCTGGTTCTTCGGCGCATTCCTAATAGGACTCGCGCTTGCCGCCGTGACGGCATGGCTCGTCGGTATCCTGTCCTTCTATCATGGAGCCTCGCCGCTCTATTCGTCGATCATCACGCTCGCGCTGCCGATCGTTCTCGTCCAGATCATCTTCGCTGGCGGCCGATTCACCGGATCGAGCAGCGGCATCTCCGGTTTTCCGACCTACTACTGGGCGGTCGAAACTTGGTTCGTAATAGCCGGCACGCTTCTCGTCGCGGTCGCCTGCTTCGCATGGCTCTTCGTACGCTCCGATCTCGGGCGCATCCTCATCGCAATCCGCGAGAACGAAGATCGGTGCGCCTATCTCGGCATTCCCGTCTCGCGCATCAAGATCGCACTCTTCACCGTCTGCGGTGCGATCGGGGCCGCGGCGGGCTTCGGCTATGCCGCGTTCACCAATGTAGTCGCTCCGGAACTCGGCGGCTTCCTGCTCGGAACGGAATCCCTGATCTGGGTCGCACTCGGCGGACGCGGAACATTGATCGGCCCGATCTTCGGTGCGATCGGCATCGACGTCACGTCCTCCTATCTTTCTGGGAGCCTGCCGTTCCTCTGGAAATTCATCGTCGGCGTCCTCTTCGTGATCGTCATCGTGGTGCTTCCGAACGGCTTCGCGTCCCTCGTGACCGGCGCATGGAAGAAGTTCGGACCCGGTCGGCGCAGTCCAGCGTCCGGACATGAGCATGGCAGCGGATCGATCGTGCTTCGCACCGCCCCAGCCGGAACCCGCGAGGTGACCGGCGACCAATCTCCGATCGCCATCGAGGGACTGGGATGTCGCTATGGCAGCTTGAGCGTACTCGCCGATCTGAGCTTTCAGGGCAGATCCGGCGAACTCCTCAGCATTGTCGGCCCCAACGGTGCGGGCAAGACGACGCTCATGCGATGCATCAGCAACGGACAGGAGCGGACTGCCGGCACCGTCGAAATCGCAGGCCAGGAGATTGCACGCAGATCGCCCGAACGGGTCGTTGGCCTCGGCGTCGGACGAAGTTTCCAGAACACCAGCCTCTTCGACAGTCTGACGGTGGGCGACTGTCTTCGACTGTCGCGATATCGAGTCGACGGCGCGCGGCTTTTTCGGCGTACGAGCCATGTCTCTCTGCCCGCGCCGGCCCTCGGAATTCTGAAGGCGACGGGTCTCGATCGGCATCTCGATCAGGAGACCCGTTATCTCTCCCACGGTCAGAAGCGTGGTCTCGAACTCGCCATGGTCCTCGCGACCGAACCGAAGGTCCTATTGCTCGACGAACCGACGGCCGGGCTGACGAAAGCCGAACGCACTGCGATCGGCGAGGTCCTCCTGTCCCTCACGACGACCTACGGGCTCTGCGTGATCCTGATCGAACACGATCTCGATTTCGTCCGCGAGATATCCGACCGTATCGTCGTTCTCCACCAAGGCCGGATGGTTCTCGATGGCAGCGTCGAGGAAGTCGTCTCTTCCGATCTCGTCAAATCTGTTTATTCCGGACACGGAACGGAGGTCGCATCGTGACGAACGTTCTTGGATCCGACGCAGCGATCTCGTCCCCCGTTCTCTCGGTTCACGGGATCTGCTCGGGCTATGGCGGCGGCAATATCCTTCGCGACATCTCGCTCGACCTCGAAGCGGGCGAGATCCTCACGGTTCTCGGCAAGAACGGAATGGGGAAGTCGACACTCGTCAAGACGATCATGGGCTTCGTGAAGCCGAACAGCGGCCGCATCGCTCTCCACGGAGACGACATCACAAGCGCCGAACCCCATAAGATCGCCCGGCGCTCCATTGCCTACACGCCGCAGGAATTCGCCATCTTCCGCGAACTGACGGTTCAGGAGAACCTGCGGCTCGGTGTCGGGAACGATGATCTTCTGAAACAGCGACTCGGCGATGTCGAGGCCGCCTTTCCCCGGATGATCGAGCGCCTCTCCCAGCGCGCCGGCACGTTGAGCGGCGGAGAACAGAAAATGCTTCTCCTGTGCCGAGCGATCGTCTCGCGTCCGCAGATCATGCTCATCGACGAGATTTCGGAGGGATTGCAGCCGACGATGGTGGAACGCATGGCGGAAATTCTTCGCAAGGCGCGTGATCGCGGCGTCGGCATTCTCCTCATCGAACAGAATCTCGACTTCGCGCTTTCGGTCGCGGACCGCTACGCGGTCATCCAGATCGGCGAGATCGTCGAGAGCGGACGCGTTGCGAGCACGGAGACTGCCGCCCAACTCGAAAAACATCTGAGGATCTGAAGCCGATGTCTTCGAAGATAGCGACGATGCGTGATGGATCGGCCTTCGCCAATACTTATTCCATCGTCGCGCGCTGTGCCCGAACCGGCGAACTGGGCATCGCTGTCGCCTCGGCGGTGCCGGCCGTGGGTGCGATCTGCCCCTATGTACGGACCGGCGTCGGTGCGGTCACGACCCAATCCTGGGTCAATCCCTACCTCGCCATCGCCATCCTCGACGACATCGCGGCAGGCGCGGATGCTGAGGGGGCTCTCGGTCGTGCGCTCGCCTCGGATAGCGAGGCCGACCTGCGCCAGCTCGGCGTCGTGGATGCGTCCGGCCGCTCAGCCAGCTTTACCGGGGCCGATTGTACCGATTGGCACGGATCGCTGACCGGTCCGGGTTACGCGATCCAAGGCAATATGCTCACCGGTGCGCCTGTGCTGGAGGCCATGAAGCGGGCCTTCGATGCCGACATGGACAAAACCCTCGCCGAGCGCCTGATGTCCTGCCTGACGGCGGCCCAGTCGGCTGGCGGCGACAAGCGCGGCAAGCAGTCGGCAGCGGTGCTCGTCCATAGCCACGAGGCCTATGCCCTCGTCGATCTGCGCGTCGACGAGGACGCCGATCCGGTGGGCCGTCTGCGAGCCCTCTTCGAAATCGCCCGCGCGCAATTGGCGCCATTCGTCGCCGGCATGCCGAAACGCGACGGTGGAAGTTCCTTTCCGCGCGAGGTCATGGACCTTCTGCTTCTATCCCCACCGGAACGACCGAAAGGCGGAGGATCACGCGAGCCATGAGCGACGTATGGGACCAGAAATCTAAGGAGACGACGGCCGAACCGGACGGCAAAGGCGCTGCGAGACTGGCGGAGATCGAGACGGCCTTCGCCGTCATCGAGCAAAACATCCGGCGCCTTCGCGAACTCGACCTCGCCGACGAACACCCTGCGGTCGTTTTTCGTCCCGTGCCCGTCGAGAGGTCTGATCAATGAGCAAGCCGGGTTTTCCCGATCTTTCGATCTTCGAGATCTCGAACGAGTTCGCGAAAGGCGGGCTCTCGCCCGTCGATCTTCTGGACATCTGCCTCGAACAGATCGAGGCACGCGACGAGACGCTTCATGCCTTCGTTCATCTGAACCCGGCGGCGCGCAAGCAGGCCGTCGAAGCGGAACGGGCCCTTCGCGAGGGAAGGAGCATCGGGCCGTTGCACGGCATTCCGATCGCGATCAAGGACAACTACCTGACCGCCGACATGCCGACCAAGGCCGGCACGAATGCGGATATCGATTTTCCGATGCAGGACGGAGCCGCGATCGCCAGACTGCGTGCCGCCGGCGCAATCCTGATCGGCAAGACGCGCATGCATGAATTCGCCTGGGGCATGGAAACGCCGCCGGCACGCAACCCCCATGACGAGACCCGCGTGCCGGGCGGATCGAGCGGCGGTTCCGGCGCCGCGCTTGCCGCCGGCATGTGTCTCGCAGCGACCGGATCGGACACCGGTGGTTCGATCCGCATTCCCGCCAGCCTTTGCGGTACAGTGGGCTTCAAGCCGACCTTCGGCCGGATCGGTCGCTCCGGCATCGTGCCGCACAGTTGGTCTCTGGACACGGCCGGTCCCCTCACCCGCTGCGTCGATGATGCAGCTCTTCTGACCGACGTGATGAGCGGACCCGACGTAGCGGATCCCGGCTCGTCGGAACGCTCACCGAGCGCGCTGCATGGCGCGTCCGGACGCCCGCCCGAAAACTTCACGATCGGCATCTGCCGCAACCATTTCTTCGAAGCCCTGCAAGACGACGTCGCACAGAGCGTCGAAGCCATGATCGGCGCCCTCACGAGAGCCGGTGCCCGGGTCGTCGAGTTCGAGCTTCCTGATCTCGAATACGGTCTCGGTGCGATCTTCGCCATCGAACTCGCCTCCTCCTCGGCCTATCACCAGCGGTCGCTTACGCAAGGCCATGCCGAAGATTTCACCGAGGACGTCAGGCTTCTGGTCCAGATGGGCGAACTCGTGCGCGCGACCGATTACCTGCAGGCCGAGCGCTTGCGAACGAGGCTCGGCCGCAGCGTCGCCCAAGCCATGCAGGAGATCGATGTCATCGTCGGTCCAACGATGCCGGTGACCGCATGGACGGTCGGCCAGCGCGAGGTCACGCTGGCGGGGCGGACGGAGAGCGTCCTCGAGAGTGCATGGCGCTACACCTATCCGTGGAATCTTCTCGGCCTGCCGGCCATCACGCTTCCCTGCGGCAAGGATCGCGACGGGCTCCCCATCGGCTTCCAGATCGCCGGCCGCCCGTTCGAAGACGCGAGCGTGATCGCTCTTGCCCGCATCGTCGAGAAATTCGCCGGCTGATCACGACAAAGCGTAAAGCTCGCCAGAAACGACGTTGGATGAAGCCTCCCGCAACAATCGGCGAGCCATGGGCAGCCCTCGGCCCCGTGCGACCTCGAATGCCTTCAGCGGTTGGCGTAGTCCTCCATGGCGGTGTCGATGAACCGGAAGTCCCTGAGGCAAGGTGCAGTGCCGGCCCCAGCGACAGTCACGAGGTTTACGCGACCGGGAGCGGCCCGGCGGTCGAGGCGAACGATGAGCGCTTTCGCGACAGGTAACGTCCGGTCCTCGCAGTGTCGCTCAGCTTTCCGTTCTCGATGACGACCGAGCCGTTCCGAACGACTGTCACCGGCCATCCGGTGAGTTCGAGACCCTCGTAGGGCGAGTAATCCGCCCCGTCATGCATGTCGGCATGGGCGACGGTCCGGGTCAGGTTCGGGTCCCAGATCGTCAGATCCGCGTCCGAGCCGATCGCGATCGTGCCTTTGCGCGGATAAAGGCCGTAGGTTCTCGCCTGGTTGGTCGACGTCAGCGCGACGAATCGCGGGAGGTCGATCCGGCCCTTCTTCACGCCCTCGGAGAACAGGATCGGCAGGCGCAGCTCCACGCCCGGAATGCCGTTCGGAATGTGCCGAAAATGCTTCGCGCCCTTCGGATTGAGCTTACCCTGCGGATCGTCGTAGCGAAACGGGCAGTGATCGGAGGAGAAGAGATCGAAGACGCCGCGTTCGAGCCCGTCCCAGCAGGCGTCCTGGCTCGCCTTGTCGCGAGGCGGTGGCGAGCAGACGAACTTCGCACCCTCCCAGTCCATGCCGTCGAGGTCGTCCGCCGTCAGCATCAGATATTGCGGACAGGTCTCGCCGATCACCTTGCGGCCGCGCCTGCGGGCCCGTTCGATCTCCTCCATCGCCTCGCCGTTCGAGACGTGAACGATGACGAGCGGCACGTCGGCGACCTCGGCAAGCGAGACCGCACGATGGGTCGCCTCCCGCTCGACCGCGATCGGACGGGTCGAGGCGTGGGACTTCGGTGCGAGCTCGCCCTCCGCCTCGTGCCGTCCGACCAGATAGCGGATCGCATCCTCGTTTTCGCAGTGGACCATGACGAGCGCCCCGGTGCGGCGGGCGACATCCATCGTATCGAGGATCTGAGCGTCGCTGAGACGGAGCGCCTCATAGGTCATGAAGACCTTGAAGGAGGTGTAGCCGGCCTCGACGAGAGCCGGCAGTTCCTGACCGAGGACGGAGGGGGTTGGATCGGAAACGATCAGGTGGAAGGAGACGTCCGTGTAGCAGTTGCCCTCGGCGAGCGCATGGTAGTCCTTCAGGGCCTCGCGGAGGCTCTGTCCCTTCTCCTGAAGGCAGAAGGGAAGGATCGTCGTGTTGCCGCCGAAGAGAGCGGAGCGCGTGCCGGTCTCGAAATCATCGGCCATGACGATGCCCTCGCCCGAAGGCTGGGCGATATGGACGTGGCTGTCGATCCCGCCGGGCAGGACGTATTGGCCCGATGCGTCGACAACCTCTTTGGCCTCGCCGAGATCGCGGCCGATCTGGACGATCACGCCGCCCTCGATGCCGATATCGGCCGCGTAGACATCGGACGCCGTGGCGACCGTCCCTCCCCGAATGATGAGATCGAACATTCCGTCATGCACCTCTAGAGTCTGAATTCGTCTTGGTCGGGTCGTTTTCAACCCGAGCTGTTTTCGAGCGCTTCCACACGAACCGCGGACGGTGACGGGGACGCCCGGGCAATCTGTTCGGCAAAGGCGCGTCCGGAATTGAGGAGGTGCTTGCGCCAGACGGCCGCAACGGCGGCTGGATCGTGTCGCCGCAACGCGACGATCATCTGCTCATGCTCGTCCATCGCCTCGGACCAACGCCCGTCGTCCATCAAGGCGAGATGGCGACCGACGCGAACCCGGACCATGAGGCTCGTGATCATATCGACCAGGATCGGATTGCCGCATTCCTCGATGATGAACTCGTGAATGGCCGTATTGATCGCGAAGTAGGGCTCCAGTTCGCGGCGTTCGAAATGGCCCTGCATCCGGGTGTGGCGTGCCTCGATCTCGCGAAGACGGGCGCTCGAGATGCGCGTTGCGAATTCCCGGGCGGCGAGACTTTCGAGTTCCGCGATGACCGCGAAGAGATCGCGCGCGGTCTCTGCGGTCATCGAAGCGACCTCTGCACCCCGGTTCGGGCGCAGGACGACGAGCCCCTCGATGTTCAGAAGATGGATCGCCTCGCGCACCGGCGTCCGCGAAATGGCATACCATTCGGCCAGATCACGCTCGACCAGCCGCTGTCCAGGCCTCAAATCGCCCCGAATGATCCGCGCTCTCAGATCGCTCGCGATGGAATCCGAATTGCGCGCCGTCTTCGGCACCCGATCCTCGCTCATCCCCACTCTATCCTCCGCCTGCCAACTCCCACGCTTCCGTGTCTAAACGGCAATCGAGCCGGAAGGCAACTCGCCAAATGCTGAGTTTAAACTCACTGCCGCTTATACATGCAAGAGATCAAGAAGTAGGCAAAGCAGAAAAAGATCAAAAAATAGGCTGACAAGGGGATGAGAATGGTATACCAAACTTTCGGCGATGGTCCGGGCTGAGAGCGCCTCGCCCACATCTGCCGCCCGCGCCGGAGCCCATCCGGCTTCGCGAACGAGGACAGCGGACAATGGCACGTATCGGGTTCATCACCCCCTCATCCAACACGGTCCTCGAGCCGGAAACCTACCGGATGCTCGCAGGCGTGGACGGGGTCACCGTCCATTTCGCCCGCTTCCAGGTGCTGAAGATCGCGACCGACGACGATGCGCTCAACCAGTTCGATCTCGCCCCGCAGCTCGCGGCCGCCGAAAGCCTCGCCGATTGCCGTCCCGACGTCATCGCCTGGTGCGGAACCTCCGGCGGATGGATGGGGCTCGAGCGCGATCGCGCGCTCTGCGCGGCGATCACGGAGCGGACCGGTTGCCCCGCGACGACGTCGACGCTCGCGCAGATCGCCGCGTTCCGCGAGCTCGGCGCGCACAACTACGCCCTGGTGACGCCGTACCTTTCGACGATCCAGTCACGCATCGTCGAGACCTTCGGAGACGAGGGGTTCGCCTGCGTCGCGGAGGAGCATCTGGAAGACCCGGGCAACTTCTCCTTCTCCACCTACGGCCCGGACGTCATCTCCGCGATGGTCCGCCGCGTCGCCGAAAAGGCGCCCGACGCCATCAGCATTTTCTGCACGAATTTCGACGGCGTTCGGATAGCCCCGCTCCTCGAGCGCGAGCTCGGCATTCCGGTGATCGATTCGACCGCGCTGACCCTCTGGCATTCGCTCGTCCTCGCCGGCCTCGATCCCGCGATCGTCGGGAATCAGGGCGTCCTCTTCCAGAAGAGTGGCGCCGGCTCCGATCGCCCGACCGCCGGGGTCGCTTCCTCCTCCTCCTCCTGACCTCAACACCGAAAAGGACGCATCATGATGAAGCGCATTCTCACCTCGGCGGCCCTCGGGCTCGCGCTCGCCTCCCCCATCAACGCCGAAACGCTTTCGTTCCGTGTCCTCGGTCAGCCGGTCTCGACGGGCAAGCTCTTCGACGAGCTCGAAAAGCCGTTCTTCGAAAACTTCGGCGAGCGTACCGGCCTCGACGCGAAAGCCGAGTTCAGCCCCGTCGACACGACCGGCATCAAGGATCTCGAGGGCCTGCGCATCGCCAAGGCCGGCCTCTTCGACATCGTCTCGCTGCGCTTCTCACCGATCTCGCGGGATGCTCCGGTCGCCCTCGGCCTCGATCTCGTCGGCCAGAACCCGGACTACGAGAAGGCTCGCAGCTCGGTCGAGGAGTTCCTGCCCGAGGTCAGCAAGGTGTTCGCCGACCAGTTCAACACCAAGCTCCTCGGCGTCTGGCCGTTCGGCCCGCAGATCATCTTCTGCAAGCCCGAATTTGCCGGTCTGAACGACCTCAACGGCAAGAAGGTGCGCGTCTTCGACCAGAGCATGGCGAACTTCATCTCCTCGCTCGGCGGAACCCCGGTTCCGATGCCGTTCACCGAGGTCCAGCAGTCGCTGCAGCGCGGCGTCGTCGATTGCGCCCTGACCGGGCCGAGCTCGGCCAATTCCGCCGGCTGGCCGGAAGTGACGTCCTACGTCATGCCCATCGGCTTCAGCATGGCGTTCAATGGATACGGGATGAACCTCGATCGCTGGAACGGTCTCGACCCCGACCAGCAGAAGGCCGTGCAGGACGCGTTCACGACCCTGACCGACCAGATCTGGACCCGCTCGAAGGAGCTCTACGACGAGGCCCTGCGCTGCAATTCCGGGCAGACGCCCTGCGAGAACCTGCGCAGCTACGACCTCAAGACCGTCGAACCCACCGATGCCGATTTCGCCGCCATCCGGGACGCGTTGGCGACCATCTCCTTCCCGAACTGGGCACCGATCTGCGATGCCGCGACGCCCGGCTGCTCCGAGGCGTGGACGAAGACGGTGGGCGAGGCAAGGGGCCTCTAAGGACCGCCCGGGCCGCCGTGCGGGTGCCACCCCCGCGCGGCGGCCCCCGCTATCTCGAACCCATGCGAAGGGTCGCGCCATGAAAGTTCTCTCGGATGTCACCGCGTTCGCCTTCGGCTGCGTTCTCGTGGGGCTTTCGCTCTTCGTGACGGCCGACGTCGTCTCGCGCAAACTCTTCGCCGTCTCGTTCGAAGGAGCGGACGAACTCGGCGGCTACATACTGGCCGTCGGCGCGGGGCTAGCCTTCGTCATTGCGCTCGCCGAGCGCGCCCATATGCGCATCGACGTTCTCTACGTCCACCTTCCCCTCGCCCTGCGCGCCGCGCTGGACTGGGTAGCCCTCGCCTCACTCGTCGCGATGGCCCTGCTCCTCGTCTTTCTCGGATGGCAGATGCTGACGGAGTCCATCTCCTATCACAGCACGGCTCCCACGCCCTGGGCAACGCCCCTCGCATGGCCGCAATCGCTCTGGCTCGCCTCGCTCGCCCTCTTCCTCCTCGTCAGCCTCGCCTGGATGGCGCACGCGACCGGCCTGCTCCTGTCGGGCCGCCTGAAGGAAATGAACCAAAGGTTCGGCACGTCGGTCGAGAAGGACCAGCTCGAGGCCGAATTGTCCGACATCGAACGCAGACGCTGAACCGGAGAGACCAAGATGGACATTGCGACCGTCGCCACCGGCTTTGCCGTGATGCTGGCCTTCCTTCTCCTGAGCGTGCCCGTTGCGACGGTCATGACGATCACCGGCGTCGTCGGCGGCTGGCTGCTCTACGGAATGCCCCTCGTCGATTCGATGGGATCGGTCGTCTGGGGCGTTCTCAACGACAACCTCATGACGGCGATCCCGCTGTTCATCCTGCTCGGCGAGATCCTGCTGCGCAGCGGCATCGCAGACCGGATGTACGAGACCCTCTCCCTGTGGCTCGGTCGCCTTCCAGGCGGGCTCTTGCATTCCAATATCGGGGCGAGCGCGCTGTTCTCCGCAACGTCCGGCTCTTCGGTCGCGACCGCCGCGACGGTGGCGACCGTGTCCCTGCCGGCCCTGAACGATCGCGGCTACGCGGTCGGGCGCTCGCTCGGTTCCCTCGCAGCCGGCGGCACGCTCGGCATTCTCATCCCGCCCTCGGTCAACCTCCTCATCTACGGCTCGCTCGCCGGCGTCTCGGTCGGGCAGTTGTTCGTCGCGGGTATCGTTCCGGGTCTTCTCCTGACGTCCCTGTTCAGCATCTACATCATGATCGAGGCGAAGCTCTTTCCCGCCGGCGAACGGGCGCCGGACACGATCAGCTGGGCCGAGAGGTTCCGATCGCTGCGCCATCTCGGCGGGCCGGTCCTGATCTTCCTCGTCATCACCGGATCGATCTATACCGGTTTTGCGACCCCGACCGAGTCCGCAGCCCTCGGCGTCGTCGCCGCCCTCCTCCTCGCCATCGCCCACGGTGCGATGAGCATCGACTTCCTGCGCCAGTGTTTCCTCAACACCGCCCGCACGTCCGGCATGATCCTCCTCATCGTCGTCGGTGCCTTCATGCTGAACGTCACGCTCTCGCTCGGCGGCGTCGCACAGGCCGCGACCGACTGGGTGGCCTCGCTCGGCCTGTCGCCCGCGGGCCTCATGATCGCATTCATCCTCTTCTACATCGTCCTCGGAATGTTCATGGACGTCCTGTCGATGATGGTGCTGACGATCCCCGTCGCCCTGCCCATCGTCATGCATGCGGGGATCGATCCGATCTGGTTCGGCATCTTCATCATTCTGATGTGCGAACTCGGGCTGATTACGCCTCCCGTCGGAATGAATCTCTATGTCGTCCACGGCGTTCGCTCCGACGGCGGCTCGTTTCGCGACGTCGCATGGGGCGCATTCCCCTACGTTCTCCTGATGATCGCCTTCGCCCTCCTGCTGATCGCCTTCCCGGCAATCGCGACCTGGCTTCCGGCACAGATGCACTCCTGAGGAGGTGAACCCATGACCCGTATCGTCGATCTCACTTTGCCGCTCGAGGACGGGCTACCGGCACTCGGACGCCTCGCCCGGCCGGTCGTCATCCCCCACACGACCCATGAAGCCTCCAAGCGCTACAAGCAGGGCACTCCGGACGACCTCCTGACGTTCACGACATGGTATCTCGGAATGCTGGATCATTCGGGAACCCATATCGACGCCCTTTCCCACAACGATCCGGACGGCCTGACCATCGACCTGATGCCGATCGAATGGTTCATGGGCAAGGCGGTCTGCCTCGATCTCAGGCATGTGGGCGATCGCGGCGACATCGGCGCGGACGACATGGAGAAGGCGGCGCGCGAAGCGGGCGTTCAGGTCGACGGACACATCGTCCTGATGTGCACCGGCATCAACGCG
Source organism: Fulvimarina endophytica (assembly GCF_003403015.1). GTDB lineage: Bacteria > Pseudomonadota > Alphaproteobacteria > Rhizobiales > Rhizobiaceae > Fulvimarina > Fulvimarina endophytica. Next base: position 76,841 of record NZ_QURL01000001.1, on the reverse strand, counting down.
CGGCACTGGCCCGATCCCCGGATCTGCAGCATGAACCCGCAGGTCACCGCAGAGGCGACGCACTGGCTGCATGATCGCGGCTCGCGCGTCCATGGCGTCGAAGGCCCCTCGACCGACCGCGTCGACGAGAACCTCTTCGTCAACCATCGCATCTGCCGCGACCTGAAGATGGTCCATTACGAGTGGCTCTGGAATCTGGAGGTGCTGCTCGGCGTCGGGGAGTTCCAATTCCAGGGCATTCCCCTGCGCATCGCGGGCGCCTCCGGATCGCCCGTCCGCGCCCTCGCCTTCCTTCACGACTGATGCCGGCCGCGATCCGCCTCGACGCCGCCGAACGCCTCGATGACCTGAGAGGACGCGGCGAGGAGAGGCCCGGCATCCGCTGGCCGGGCGGTGCTCGCCTCGCGCTCTCCTTCGTTCTCAATGTCGAGGAGGGAGCCGAGCGCCATCTCCTCGACGGCGATGCCATGTCCGAGCATCTGAACGCGGACATGCGCGCAGATCCTTGGCCGGGCATGCGCAATCTCGTGATGGAATCTCACTACGAGTATGGCAGCCGGGTCGGCATCTGGCGGCTTCTCGATCTCTTCCGCCGGCGCGCGCTCCCCCTCACCGCCTTCGCGACCGGACTTGCGCTCGAGCGGGTGCCGGAGATCGCGACACGACTGACGCGCGACGGCCACGAGATCGCGGCCCATGGCTGGCGCTGGATCGACTATCGCGATGTCCCGGAAGAGGTCGAGGCGTCAGATATGGCCCGGTGCATCGAGACGATCGAGAGGCTGACGGGAACGCCGCCCGCCGGCTGGTACACCGGACGCGTCAGCACGAACACGCGCCGCCTCGTCATCGCCAATGGCGGGTTTCTCTATGACAGCGACGCCTATAACGACGATACGCCGTATGTCCTCGACCACGAGACGGGGCGCCACCTCGTCCTTCCCTATGCCTTCGACACCAACGACATGCGCTTTGCCGCAGCACCGGGCTTCGACACCGGGTCCGACTGGCTCGACTATCTCGTCGATACGTTCGACATGCTGCACGGCGAGGGTGCGGAACAGGCGCGCATGATGTCCGTCGGGCTGCATCCTCGTCTCGCGGGCCGTCCGGGCCGCGTCCGGGCGCTGGAGCGGTTCATGGACCACGTCTCGGCCCATCCGCACGTCTGGGTCGCCCGCCGCGTGGACATTGCAAGGCATTGGATCGGCGAGGCCTCATGACGACCGGGATAGACACCGACGCGACCGATCTGGCCGACGCCCTGCGCAACGGCAGGATGTCCGCGCTCGAGGCGGTCGATGAAGCATTGGGGCAAATCCGCCGGTTGGACGGCGCGCTCAACGCCTTCGTCACGATCGACGAGGACGGCGCCCGGGCGACGGCGCGCGCACTCGACGAGCAGAGAGCAGCGGGTTCCGTATGCGGGCCCCTTCACGGCGTGCCGATCGCGATCAAGGACGTGACGGCGACGAAGGGGCTCCGCACGACACAAGGCTCGCGCCTCTTCGCCAATTTCGTGCCGAAGGCCGATGCGCTCTCGGTCTCACGTCTAAGAGAGGCGGGCGCAATCATCCTCGGCAAGACGAACACGCCGGAATTCGCCTTCGGTGCCGTCTGCACCAACGATCTCTGCGGCCCGACCCGGAACCCCTACGACACGACGCGGACCTCCGGCGGCTCGAGCGGCGGCTCGGCGGTCGCGGTCGCGACCGGCATGGCCGCCCTCGCCCAGGGCACGGACTTCGGCGGCTCGGTGCGCATGCCCGCCTCGTTCTGCGGTATCGTCGGCCTGAGGCCGGCACCCGGGACGATCGCAGACCTCGATCGGAGCCTTGCCTTTTCGCAACTCGCGACCGAGGGCGTTCTGGCGCGCAGCGTCCGCGATGCATTCCTGATGCTGGGCGCGATGTCCGGCAGCGATCCGCGCGATCCGCTCTCGATCGCCTCCGTGCCGTGCGGACACCTGCCCGATCGAGCCCGGATCGCCGCGAGCCTCGACCTTGGCGGATCGTTTCCCGTGGATCACGAGGTGGCATCGCGCTTCGAGGAGGCCTGCGCCGAGATCGAGACGATCCTCGGCCCCTTGCAGTTCGCAGCGCCTGACATGACGGGCGCGTTCGCGACCTTCAAGACGCTGCGCGCTGCCGAAAGCTGGTTCCGGTCCCGTGCGCTCGTCGAAAAACACGCAGACCAGCTCAGCCCCTCCTTTGTCTGGAACGTGCGGCAGGGTGAGCCGCTCAGCGCCGAAGACTACCTGAAGGCGGAGGCGATGCGCTCGGCGATCTGGCGGCGGGCCATGGCGTTCTTCGAGAGGTTCGACCTTCTCGTTATGCCGAGTTGCTCGATCCTGCCCTTTGCGAACGAACAGGAGGAGGTGCTGGAGGTCGGCGGACAGCGTCTCGGATCGATCATCGACTATCTCGCCCCAACCGCGATCATATCGCTGATCGGCTTTCCGGCATTGTCGATCCCCGCGCCCCGGCGGCCGGGCGCGCTGCCCTTCGGCCTCCAGCTGGTCGTGCCGCCGGGCCGCGAGCCCCTGCTCCGGGAGATGGCCTGCCGGCTCGAAAGGAATGGCTTTCGCCATGTCCCGCCCGAGCTTGCCGCGTTCGGGTCCACGCATGGGGGCGCTTCGGATCGATGACGGTTCCAAGCATCGCCCTGATCAATCCCAACACATCCCTTGCCACGACGGATCGGATGGTCGCGGTCGCGCGGGCCCATGCCGACGACATGGAAATCGTCGGCCTCACCGCAGACAGAGGCGAGCCTTTCATCAGCGACGAGCGCGCGCTCGGCGAGGCTGCGACCGTCGTCGGCGGCCTTCATATCCCTCGCTTCTTTGGCGGCGTCATCGTCGCCGCTTTCGGAGACCCCGGCGTTCCGGCCCTCAAACATCGGCTCGACATTCCGGTCATCGGGATTGCGGAGGCATCCATGACGGCTGCCGCAGAACACCGGCGCCCCTTCGCGATCGCGACGACGACACCGTCCTTGCATGATGCGATTGCCCGGCTCGCCGCAGATTACGGATTCGATCGCCAACTGGTTTCGATCAGAACCCCCGCCCTGGACCCTATGGAGCTCATGCAAGATCCAGCTCTGCTTCGGGAGGAACTGTTCGACGTGGTGGAGCGGTGCATCCGGCTCGATAAGGCGGAGGCCGTCATCATCGGCGGCGGACCGCTCGCCGACATCGCGCAATCCCTTTCGTCGGCCTTCGATACGGAAATCATCGAGCCCATACCTTCGGCAGTTGCCGCGATGAGGGTCCGTCTCCAACGATCAGGAACCGGATTTTCCGTGTTGTGATCGAGCGGGAAGTCGCGATCTCGCGCGTCCACCCCGACCGAAGGATCGACTGACCGTTCCGACAGAGCCGTGGACATCAGCCTGCTGCGGCTTGGAAGAGGATGCGCGGGTCCCGCGCGTGACGAGATCAGGCTCCCGTCGAATCCGTGCCTCTCGACGCCCGCAGTCCCATGGTGCGGGCGTCTGAATCAACCGGGTGCATGCAGCAGGCGCTCGAGCTGGTCGAGGACGTCCTGCGCCTCCGCCATCGGAGCGGTTCCCTCACCTTTACGGCGTTCGAAGAGCAGTCGCTGTTTCGAGCGCTTGATGCCGTCTTCCTCGCCGAGCTTCGAAAGCTCGAGACTTTCGAGGGTCGAAGGCGTGAAGCTGAGAGCGATCGCCTTCGGGCCAAGATCGAATTTCGCAACCCCGAGTTCGGAGCAGCGCAGGCGAAGCCTCGCGAGTGCGAAGCTCGTTTCGAGGCCCTCCGGCATGGGGCCGAAGCGATCCTCGATCTCCGCATGCAGATCGTCGAGTTCGGATGCCGACTGCACGTGTTCCAGAAGATTGGCGATCTCGATGCGCATGTCCGCCTCCGTCACGTAATCTGCCGGGATCGAAAGGGCGCGCCCGACCGAAATCACGGGACGGACATCGTCGCTCTGGGGGTTTCCCTTCGCGACTTCGATCGCCCGCTCCAGCGTCTTGCGATAGAGCGCGACGCCGATCGTCTGAAGATGGCCGGCCTGCTCGTCTCCGAGAAGGTCCCCCGTCCCTCGCAGGTCGAGATCGCGTGCGGCGATGTCGAAACCGGAACCGAGGGTGTCGAACTCGACAAGCGCGCGAAGCCGTTTGCCCGCCTCCTCGCCGATCTCTTCGCCGGCCTCCGTCGTCAGCAGGACATGCCCCCGGCTGACGCCGCGCCCGACGCGACCACGCAGCTGGTGAAGTTCGGCGAGGCCGAAGCGATCGGCATGGCAGACGATCATCGTATTCGCATTGGCGACGTCGAGCCCGCTCTCGACGATCGTCGTGGCAAGGAGAATATCGTATTGCCCGTTGGCGAAGGCGAGCATCGAATCCTCGACCTCGTCGGGCTTCATCCGGCCATGCAGCGTGACCACGGACTGGTCCGGAGAAAGTTCGGCGAGCTTCGCCGCCATCGACTCGAGGTCTTCGATCCGCGGACAGACGACGAAGCTCTGCCCGCCGCGGGCGTATTCGGCCGAAAGCGCTTTCCTCACCGCCTCGTCCTCGAACGGGCCGATCTCGGTGCGTACCGGGCTGCGGCGGACGGGAGGCGTTGCGATGATGCTGAGATCGCTCAGGCCGACGAAGCCCGCTTCCAGCGTTCGCGGGATCGGCGTCGCGGTCATCGCAAGGACGTGGAGGCCCTCGGCCAAAGCGCGCATCCCGGCCTTGTGCTGGCTGCCGAAGCGCTGTTCCTCGTCGATGACGACGAGCGCCAGATTCTTGAAGCCGATCTCCTTGCCGAGGATCGCATGGGTGCCGACGACGATCTTCGCCGTGCCGTTCTTCAAAGCCTTATTCGCGGCTGCAGCCTCGTCCTTATCGACAAGGCGCGACAGCCGAACGACCTCGATATCCTGGGGCGTGAAGCGTTTGACGAACTCGCGATAGTGCTGCTGGGCGAGCACCGTCGTCGGCGCGATGATCGCCACCTGCTTGCCGGAGAACACCGCCGCAGCAGCCGCACGAAACGCGACCTCGGTCTTGCCGTATCCCACATCACCGCAGACGAGCCGGTCCATTGGACGACCGGAGGAAAGGTCGGCAAGCACCTCGCTCGCGGCCCGGCTCTGATCCGGTGTCAGATCATAGGCAAAGCGCGCGCAGAAGCGTTCGAATGAGACGCGGTCGGGCTTCAGCACCGCCGCTTTCGCGGACGCCTTTTCCTTCAGTCGTCGCACCATCCCCTCGGCAGTGGACGAGATCGCCTCGAACACCGCGTTACGACGCTTCGCCCAGCTTTGTCCTTTCAGAGTGTCGAGCGTCACCTCGCTCGAGGGCCCGCCATAACGCCAGATCGCTCCGATATCGCTTAAGGGAACGAGGAGCGTCTCGTCCTTGCCGAAGCGCAGGACGAGTGCTTCCTCGGCGCCCGCGGAAGTCTCATCCGTTCCGATCGTTGCGAGCCCTTCGAGAATCGCGACACCATGATCGATATGCACGACCCTGTCGCCAATGAAGACCGTATCGACCGGGGCGGTAAAGCCCGCCGTCCGCTCGTTCGACAGAGGGGATGATATCTCGCCTTCGAGATCGTGCAGGCTGACGACGGTGATGCGACCTTCCGGAACGACGAAACCCTCCACGATCGGCGCCTCGAAGGCGAGGACCGAGGATGGTTCGGCGTCGAGGACATCGCGCCAGGTGGCCGCGTCCGTAACGTCACGATCGAGAAGCCTGGACGCCTTCCGTTTCGCCGCCGTGAGGGCCTTGCCGTCGCTGCCGGAGATGACGATCCGATGGCCGTCCTCGAGCCGGGAGGCCGCGAACGCCGCGAAGGCCCTGTAAGGTTGGGTCTCCAGGGCGAAGTCCGGGACGGAGTGATCGGCCTCCACCTTGTCGACGAGCGCCGCGAGCCGATCGGCGACGATGCCGTCCCAATCCTCCGGGCGAAGATGATCGGCCCCGACCGCTCGGCCTGTCGAGCTGTCCCGATCCAATCCTCCCAGGGCTTTAAAAATCTCGTCCGCACGCAGGTCCGCATTGCGCTCGACGATCACCTCGGCCTCCGGCAGGTAGTCGAACAGGGTTTCGCAGGCATCGTAGTGGCGGCAGAGAAATTCGTGCGTCCGCGAGCCTTCCCCGTCGTCGCCGTCATGATCGTGATCGTGATCGTGATCGTCCTCGTCGGCATCGGCTCGCCTGTCGTCGCCGAGCGTTACGAACTCGCTCGCCGGATCGACGATCAGGCAATCCGTCTCGGCAACGGAGCGCTGGCTTGCGGCATCGTAGGATCGGATGCTGGTGACGACACCCTCCTCGTGCTCGACCCGGCAAGGGCGCGGGGCGGCGGCGGGGAATATCTCGACGACCTTGCCGCCACAGGCAAATTCGCCAGCCTCGTCGACCCGTTCGTCCTGCCAGTAACCGAGACCCCGCAGCCGCGTCGCCAGCCGATCCGTGTCGAGGGTCTCTCCGACCCGGATTTCCAGGTGGCGATCCGTCCAGATCGATCGCGGAGGCACGAGGCGAATGAGCGCGGCCGGCGTGGTGACGACGACGGACGGCCGCTCCCTGCGATCGAGCAACCATCGCAACACCGCCATTCGGTTGCCCGCGATGGCGGCACTGACCGGCAGCCCGTCGCCCGGGAGGCCATCGGGAGCCGCAAATTCGGCGATCGTGCCCGGTTCGGCCAGAAGGTTTGCCAGCTCAAGAATATCCTGCCGCCGCCGCCCGGTTTCAGCGATGTAGACGACTGGTTTTCCGCCTTTGGCAGCGCGCCTGGCAAGCATAGCCGCGACGGCGCCGATGGGATGCAGGGGGAAGACCTGCTTGATTCTGCTGATGGAATCAGCCGTCGTCTTCACATGCTGCACGTTCGGGTCTCCCAAAGCTTGTCTGCTCGAACGAACCATCCGATGAATCGTTCAATCGACATCGGGCTTGCGGAGCGGTCGAAGGGGACGCGGTTTCATCGAGTGCGCTTGGGCGCTCGCCATTCTCGATCGGATATCTCGAATACGCCCTTGCAAGGCCGCTTGAGACGGGCATGCGCCATTTGGTCTCCCCTCATCTTGCCCCCGTGACTGACCTCACGCTTCCAACCGTGTTTGCCCAGGAACCAGATGCCGCCGGAACGCATCGAGGACACCAGGCACCATGCTGATCGGCTGCGACAGGTGAATTTGCGGAAGTGAACAGTCGATCCCTGATCGACCTCGATCCGATGCCGTTCATGGGGCTGAACGAGACCTATCCGCGTTCGAAATGAGAAACAGATGGTGGAGAGGGGGACTCTCCGTCAATTAAGCCGGAATTCCGCAAATTCGGCTATCGCCCGAAACGATCACACTAATCTGCGATACACCGCACGATACAGGACGCGATACGCAGAGCCCAGCGCTGGGTCCCCGAGCGCCGTGGAATAGACGAGCTTTCCGTCCCGGGCGACCATGACGACGACGCCCGGCAGTTCGCCGGCATCGATCTCCGCCTGAAACGCGTCGCCGATCCGGTCCAGCCGGTCCGACGACATGCCGACGCTTCCGGGATCGGCGGACGGCAGGGCTTGCGCAAGCGCTGCGCCGGCGAAGCCGAGCGTCAGGCCCGCGGTCAGGACCGCCACTGGATATCGAAGCATGATGCATCCTCCTCTATGCGAAAACGGAAAGCAGTATGCGGGACGATGCCGGAATTCAGAACCCGACCCGATCGCCTCCCTTGAGGCTCAGGATGTCGCGCGCTTCAGCCGGCGTTGCGATCGCAAGGCCGAGCCCCTCGAGCACGCCCCGTATCCTGCGCACCTGAACGGCATTGTTTTCGGCGAGGCGCCCGGGTCCGTCCCAGAGCGAGTCTTCGAGGCCCACCCGAACATTGCCGCCCATGGAAGCCGCCATGGTCGTGATCGGCATCTGGTGACGGCCGGCGCCGAGGACCGACCAGACATAGTCGTCGCCGAACAGGCGCTCGGCCGTGCGGCGCATGTGGGAGATGTCGTCCGGGTGCGTGCCGATGCCACCGAGAATGCCGAACACGGTCTGTACGAAGAGTGGCGGCGTCACGAGCTTGCGGTCGAGGAAGTGCGCGAGATTGTAGAGATGGGCGGTATCGTAGCATTCGAATTCGAAGCGCGTGCCATTGCCCGAGCAGGACTGGAGAATGTACTCGATGTCCTTGAACGTGTTGCGGAACACGACGTCGCGCGTCTTCTCCAGATATTCGGGCTCCCAGGCGTGCTGGAATTTGTCGTAGCGCCCGAGCATCGGAAACAGGGCGAAGTTCATCGAGCCCATGTTGAGCGAGGCGAGTTCCGGTGCAAAGCGCAGCGCCGGCTGGAGGCGCTCCTCCACCTGCATGACCGGGCTGCCGCCGGTGGTGAGGTTGAGGACGGCGTCGGTCGCCTGCCTGATGCGGGGCAGAAACTGCGCAAAGACCTCCGGATCCTGGGTCGGGCGTCCGTCCTCGGGGTTTCGGGCATGGAGATGGAGGATCGACGCGCCGGCCTGTGCGGCCTCGATCGCATGGGAGGCGATCTCGTCCGGCGTGACGGGAAGATGCGGCGACATCGAGGGCGTATGGATGCCCCCCGTGATCGCGCAGGTGATGATGACCTTACGTGCGGCTGCGGCCATGGACGGCTCTCCCGATCAGTCGTTCAGATGGTTTCGACATTGCCGCAGACGCTGATCGCCTGGCCCGACACGTTGGCGCCGGCGGGCGAACACAGGAAGAGCGCCATGGACGCGACGTCCTCCGGCTCCACCATGCGGCGCAGCGAGGTGTTGGCGAGGTAGCGCGCCTCCATCTCCTCGTAACTCACCCCGGCGGCCTCGGCGCGCTCGCGGATCACGCCCTCGATGCGGGCACCCCGCACGATGCCCGGCAGGATCGCGTTCACCCTCACCCCGTCCGGTCCCATTTCCTTGGCAAGGCTCTCGGTCAGGCCGACAATGCCCCATTTGGAGGCGGCGTAAGGCGTGCGCAGGGCGTAGCCCAGGCGACCGGCGACAGAGGAGATGTTGATCACCGCGCCCGCTGGGCTTGCACGCAGGAGCGGCGCGGCGCGGCGCAGGACGAGGAACTGCCCGAACAGATCGACGTCCAGCGTACGGCGGATGTCCTCGACGGAAATCTCGTCGATCGCGCCGGTCGGCCCGGCGATGCCGGCATTGTTGACGAGAACGTCGAGGCCGCCCAGCCGCTCGGTAGCGGCATCGACGAGCGAGGCGACATCGGCGTCCAGCGAGACGTCGGCGCGCACGGTCGAGGCATCCGGGTAGGCGCTCGCGAAGGCGTCGAGCGCGGCCTCGTCCACGTCGCAGACGAGGACTTTCGCACCGGCCTCCAGAAAGCCGCGCGCGATGGCCGAGCCGATGCCGCCCGCGCCCGCCGTAACGAGGACGCGAAGGCCGGGCCTCGGGCGCATCCGTTCCATGAGGCTCATGACGGGTCTCCCCAATTCGGTAAGAGGCTTATCGGCATCGCGCGGCTCATGCGACTTCGAGCCAGTTGCGGCGCACATCGGGGGAGGCTTCGAGATCCTCCGGTGTCCCCCGGAAGACCAGTTCGCCATGCCCCATGACCATCACCGTCCGCGCGACCCTCAGGGCGATGGTCAGCTTCTGTTCGACGAGGACGACGGCGACGCCCCGGCGGGCGATATCGAGGATCACTTCCATCACCACCTCGACGATCCGCGGCGCGAGACCCTCGGTCGGCTCGTCGATCAGGAGAACGCGGGGATTGCCGAGAAGCGAACGGCACATGGTCAGCATCTGCTGCTCGCCTCCCGACAGGTAGCCGGCGCGGATCGCACGGCGCTCCTTGAGGCGGGGGAAGTAGTCGTACATTTCTTGGAGCGACCATCGATGCCCTGCGCCGGAGCCCTTCTGGACGCCCATCACGAGGTTCTCCTCGACCGTCAGGTTCGGAAAGACCAGACGCTCCTCCGGGACATAGCCGAGGCCCTCGCGGCAGATATCGAAGGGGCGGCGCCCGGAGATCAGCCTGCCGTTCAGCGTCACCGTACCGGCCGTGGGCGGAACGAGGCCCATCATGGCCTTGAGGAGGGTGGAGCGCCCCGAGCCGTTGCGCCCGAGAAGCGAGACGATCGAAGCCTCCGGGATCGACAGGTCGATCCCGTGCAGGATGTGGCTCTTGCCGTAATGGGCGTGAAGCCCTTTCACCTCTAGCAGGCTCATGCCGCCTCCTGACCGAGATAGGCTTCCTGCACCGCGTGGTTCGCGCTGACGCCTTGCGGCGTGTCGGTGGCCAGGATGCTGCCATAGACGAGGACCGAGACCCGGTCGCACAGGCTGAACACGACGCTCATGTCGTGCTCGACCATCAGGAGCGTCTTGCCCACGGTGACCGCGCGGATGAGTTCGACGGCTTCGGCCGTCTCCTCCCGCGACATGCCGGCGGTCGGCTCGTCGAGGAGAATGACATCGGCTCCCGTCGTCAGCGTCATGCCGATCTCGAGCGCACGCTGCTCGGAATAGGTGAGGTCGCCGGCAAGATCGTGTCCGCGCGATTCCAGCCCGACCTGTGCGAGCACCTTCTCGGTCTCCTCGTTGATCCTGCGCATTCCGGAGATCGGGCGGAAGAGACCGTAGCGCACGCCGAAGCGGGCGAGGACGCCGATCCGCAGGTTCTCGAAGACGCTGAGGCGATGGAATATGTTCGTGATCTGGAAGGATCTGGCGAGCCCTGCTCGGTTGATCTGTTCGGGCGCCATTCCGCCGATAGAGCGCCCGTTGAGGGATATCTCGCCCGACGAGGGGGCGAAAATCCCCGAGATGAGATTGAAGAGCGTCGACTTGCCGGCGCCGTTCGGGCCGATCACCGCATGGCGTTCACCGGATGCGATCTCGAGATCTAGGTGTTTCAGTACCTCGATGGGCCCGAAGGACTTCGTCACGCCGGACAGCTTCAACGCGGGCCGAACTCTGGTGTCTGCGCTCACTGGATGCCTCCCGTGGTGGCGAGTGTCTGGGTCTTCGATCCTTGCTCGCCCCGTGCGGCCCAGACGGCATCGATCCGGCGGCGGACTTTTACGAGGATCGCGATCCCGGCGCCGAGAAGCACGAGGGGGATCAGGTAGGTTGAAGGGCCGGTCGGGCTCCACGTCGCGCCGAAGAGCTCGAAGGGGATGAGGGCGCCGCCGGCGGCCTCCCGGGTACGGGCATAATCCTCGCCGAACATCACCGCGACCATCTCCGTCGCAAAGACGATGCCGGCCGCCACGAGAAGGCCGCCGAAGAGCATGGCCGCATAGGGAGCGGCCAGAGCCGGCCAGTCGAGCTGACGGCGATGGCGAATGTGATGCTGGATCGCCCCGCCGATCCCCGTCGGCGCGTAGAGCATGACCAGGACGAAGATCAGCCCCTGGTAGAACACCCAGGATCGCGTGAGGTCCGAGACGAGGAAGGAGAACAGCGCGAAGATCGCCGCACCGATCACCGGGCCGAAGAAGACGGTGGAGCCGCCGACGAAGGTCTGGAGCACCACCTGGGCGGAGACATCCGTGGCAAAGAGGGAGTAGTTCGCGGTTTCGTTGGAGATGGCGAGGAGAGACCCTGCAACCCCCGAAACCATGCCGGAGATCGCAAAGACGATGACCTTGGAGGAATGGGCGTCGTAGCCGAGGAAGCGCACGCGCTGCTCGTTGTCGCGCAGCGCGAGGGTCAGGCGCCCGAAGGGCGTGAGGGTGTAGAGATAGAGACCCAACCCGCAGAAAAGGACCCAGCCGAGCGTGAGATAGTAGACCTCGATCGTCGAGCCGAAGACGATGCCGGCAAAGGGCATGCGCATCGAGCCGATGCCCGATTCTCCGCCGAACAGGCCTTCCAGACGCGGCGCCAGAGCGTGGATCAGTTCCGCGATCGCAAGGGTGACGAGGGCGAAGTAGACGCCCGAGCGCTTGGTCGCGAAAAAGCCCGCGACGAGACCGACTACCAGGCCTACGACAGCGCCAGCCAGCGGCACCAGCGGCGTCGGAAAGGCAAGCCCGTCCTCGATCGCGATCATCAGATGAAGCGCCGCGAAGGCGCCGACCCCGAAATAGGCCGCATGGCCGAAGGACAGGAGGCCCGCTTGGCCGACGAGGAGATTGAAGGCCAGCGCGAAGAGGCTCGCGATCAGCACGTTGACCAGCGCGTTCTGCCAGGCAAGGTCGAGGAGCGGCGGGACCGCGAGGAGCAGCGCGAGAAGCGTTGCGAGGAGAAGGACGGATCTGAAGGACATCATCTCAGTTGCGCTCCCCCATAAGGCCGGCCGGACGCACCAGCAGGACGATCAACATCAGGGCGAAGGGGATGGTCGCGCTCACCGACGAGAGCTCCAGTGTCAGGAGACCACCGATGGAACGGGCCTAGTCGCCAAGGCCCACGAGCGAGAGAAGGCTGGCCAGAGACCAGTCGAGCCCGACCGCGAAGGAGGAGAAGAGCCCGATCAGCAGGGAGGCGAGGAGCGAGCCCTTGAGCGAGCCGAGGCCGCCGACCACCACCACGACGAAGACGATGACGCCGAGTTCGATGCCCATATTGGGATTGGTGGGATAGAAGGCGCCCGCGACGGCGCCCGCAAGGCCTGCGAGTGCGGCGCCGGTGCCGAACACGAACATGAAGACGAGCGGGATATTGTGGCCGAGGGCCTCGGCCATATGCGGCAGACGTTCGGCAGCGCGCACGACGATGCCGGTGCGCGTGCGCGTCAGGAGCAGCCAGAGCGTCGTGAACATCACGACGGCGACCCCGCCGATGAACAGGCGGTAGAAGGGATAGTCGGTGCCGAAGATGGTGAAGGCGGAAAAGCGGAGCTCCGCCGGCATCTGGTAGTTGACCGGAAAGTCGCCGAAGAACAGCTTGATCAGCTCCTCGATGATGAGGGCGAGCCCGAAGGTCAGCAGCAATTCATGAGCGTGCCCGTGCTTATGGACGCGCGGCAGCAGGTAGCGCTCGACCCCCATGCCCACGAGGCCGACGAAGAGCGGAGCGATCACGAGCGCGGCCCAGAAGCCGATGATGGGCGAGATCGCGTAGGCGACGTAGGCGCCCAGCATGTAGAAGGAGGCATGCGCGAAGTTGAGGACGCCCATCATGCCGAAAATCAGCGTGAGGCCGGCCGAGACCATGAACAGCAAGAGGCCGTAGGTCACGCCGTTGAGCGTTGAGATGATCGCAAATTCCATGGTGATTCCGGCAAAGGAACAGGAGGAAGGGCCCGGCGCTGGATGCCTGCCGGACCCGGCGACCTCTTGCGATCAGCCCTCCGGGCGATCCATCTCGCAGCTCTCCTGCACGGGATAGATCGCGTCCTTGCCCTCGACGATCTTGACCGGTGCAAAACCCAGCGTCGTGCCTTCGGCCGGGAATTTCGGGTTCTCGACGACCTTCGACACCACGACCGGACGGATCGACTGGTGGTCCTCCTTGCGGATGGAGATCGGCCCGACCGGGCTGTCATAGGTCGAGTTCTCGAGCGCCAGCGCGATCTCGGTGACGTTGATCGGACCGCCGGCGAAATCGAGCCCCTTCAAGGCCTCCTGAAGCTGAGCCATGGCGAAGGCCGAATGCCCTTCCACGAAGATCGGCAGATGGCCCGTCGCCTGGCGATAGGTCTCGGCGAAGGTGCCGTCGCCGGCGGCGTTGTCGTAGTTGTTGGCGATGTAGTGGCCGAGCGCGGTCTTGCCCGCATTGGCGATATTGCCTGGCTGATCGAGGAAGGCGGTGGCGAAGGTCACGTCGAGCCCGGCATCGCCGGTCGCCTTCATGAGCAGCAGGAGATCGTTCGACCAGTTGCCGGTGATCACGGTATCGGGCGCGGCCGACTTGATGCGCGCGACGAAGGGCGCGAAGTCCTGGATCTTGTTGACGTCGTGCAGCACTTCGCCGACGACCTCGTAACCTTCCTCGGGCGCGGCCGCTTCGATCGCGGCCTGCATGTCCTGACCCCAGGAATAGTTCTGGTTGATCGCGTAGACCTTCGTGCCGAGGTCGCCGGCCTCTTTCATCGCCGAGGTGAGCGCGTTGACGCGCATCGGGGCGGTGGTCGTGAAGCGGAAATGGTAGAACTGGCACTTGTCGCCGGTCAGCTCCATGGCCTCGCCGCCGAGGTTCATGAACAGGATCTCGTCGCCGGGATTGCGGATATTGTGCTTGCGCACATCCTCCGTCAGCTGGCCGGCGATCGCGGACGAGGCACCCTGGACGATGATGTCGACGCCGTCGGCGACGGCCTGCCGGAACTTGTCGGCCGCCTCCGGCGCTCCGCCGGCATTGTCGTATTCAGTGACGACGACGGGTTCGCCATTGAAGCCGCCCGCCTCATTGATGCGATCGACGCCGTATTTCACTGCATTGGCGTAGAGGCGGCCGGTCGAGGTCTGCGCACCCGAAAGGCTCTCGATGATGCCGATACGCAGCGGTTCGGCATGGGCGATCGATGTCGCAAGGGCTGCCACGGACGCCGTCGCCACCAGGGTCAAATGCTTCATGAGCGTTCTCCTCCCAAAATTTCGCCGGAACTCCTCTTCCGGCAGAGGCCCGGACCTATCGGATCGGGCTGCGCCTCCCAGCGCATGAACCGTATAGACCGGTTCGAACGGTTTGAAAATATGTTTGATTTGTGATCACACATCGAAAATTTGTTATCGTTCCTGGTGGCGGTCTGGTCCGTCGCGGCTTAGTGTAGGTCCTCATCACGGCATGGACGAGCCTCACCGGGCCGTGCCGCATCACCACAGGTTGGAGTTCGCCTTGATCGTAGACGCGCAGAAGAAGAGTGGCCTTGGACCCGTCGACCTGACGACGGTTCAGGAGCGCGTCTACCAGACCCTGCGGCTCGGCCTCCTGAAGGGTGAGTTTCTGCCGGGAGAGACGATCTCGATCAGGGGACTGGCGGACGTTCTGGGAACCAGCCCCATGCCCGTGCGCGATGCGGTCGCCCGCCTCATCGCCGAGCGGGCCGTCGAACAGTCCGGGCCGCGCAGCCTTCGGGTCGCCCCTTACGTCGCCGCCGAGCACGAAGCCTATATCCGCATCCGGATGCAGCTCGAGGGATATGCGAGCGAACGAGCCGCCCTCACCTGGAAGGACCCGGACCTGCTCGAGCGACTGCGCGAGATCAACCGGTCCATCAGCGAAGCCTCGGATGCGGGCGATTTCGACAGTGCGCTGGCCGGGAACCAGGCGTTTCACTTTGAAGTCTACGCTGCGGCGGGTCTGCCACCGCTCCTGGAGATCGTCTCCACGCTCTGGCTTCGCACCGGCCCGATCCTCGCCTCCGCGCGCCAGGACGACGCCCTGTTCGAACGTTTGTTCCAGATCGGCGTCCAGATCCACGACGACGCCATCGAAGCGATCGCGCGCCGGGACGGTGCGGCTGCACGCCGTGCGATCACCCTCGATATCCGCGCCTCGCATTTCTCGATCCGCCGCTTCGTCAAGCGGGCATCGGGGGAACCGAATGCGGGACAGGGTTCCTCGCGAGGCGCGAAGTCCGTGCCGGCCAGTCGCGGAAGGGCTCTGGAGCAAGCCTGACGACCATGTTTCGAGGCCGTTGAGGAAACGAATGTCGGCGCACTGCGCCTCGGGGATCGGCATTCGACTGTTGCGACCCGTATTCGCTATGCCAGCATTGCCGCAGGCACCCTACCCGAATTGGACCGCGATCGGCTCCACCTGGCTCGCCGGGTTCGACTTCGAGATCAAGGTCATCGCCCGCATCCCGACCGGCACTGGTGCGCCTTCGAACTGAGAAGCCAACTCTGTCCGGATGCGGCGGCTTTTCGACTAGCCCGGCTGAAACCGAACCGTTGCCTTCACCATCCAGGCGAGCCGATCGGCGCCCAGGAAGCCGACGCGCGGACGCGGTCCGACGGCTTCGGGCCCTTATGAGAATTTGCCAACGCAGCCATGAACTTCGCTGCCTGCGTCTGAAGTCGACACGCGTTCGGGTTTTCGCCAGTGGTCTCGTGCCGATCAAGTGTCCTGAAGAACTGCCCGCAACCGTTCTGGCGAATAGGGCAGATCGCGAATGCGCACGCCGGTGGCGTTCCTTAGGGCATTGGCGATCGCTGCGGCCGTCGGGCCCTGTGCGCACTCGCCCGTGCCGAGGAACGGCTCGCCCGGCCGGTCGATCGGCCTGACCCTGACGCTTGCGGGTACGGCATCGAAGCGAAGGATCGGATAGGCCGACCAGTCCCGGCTCTCGATCCTGTCGGATGAATACAGGACTTCCTCGAAAAGCGTCCAACTCGCCGACTGCACGATCCCGCCTTCGATCTGATTGCGCACGCCATCGGGGTTGACGATCTGACCGCTGTCGACCGAGGAGACCGCACGGTGGATGCGGATCTCACCGGTCTCTGGCGTCACCTGGAGTTCGATCGCGACGGCGCAGTAGGCGGCGAGGTTCTTGTAGCGGGCGTAGGCGAAACCACGTCCGAAGCCGGGCATGGGCGCCGTCCAGCCGTCCCAGCCGAAATCCGTCGCCGCTGCGGTAACGACGTCGCTTGCACGCGGGTCATCGAGCATGGCGAGCCGGAACGCGACCGGATCGGCCCCTGCCGCTTCGGCGAGTTCGTCGACGAAGCTCTCCAGCGAGAAGACGTTCATGAAGGCGCCGAGCCCGCGCAGCGCGCTGACGCGGAGCGTCATGTCGGTGACGAAGTGCTTCGTCACCCGCGCCCCGGGAATGTCGTAGGGCGGGACGGCGTTTCGGTCGCCGCCTCCTGCCGGTTGCGGAATATTCGTCGGCGGCGTCAGCCTGAACGGATCGGCGACGAGGTTGCCTGCGATGAGGTTCCCTGCCCCGCCCGGCCGTGTCGAATGGGGATAGGACCAGACGTCATAGGTCCAGTCGACGATCTTCCCCTCCGCAGAAAGCCCGGCATTCGCTTCCACCACCATCGCTGAGCCGTAGGGCTCCCAGAGATGCTCGTCCTCGCGCATCCACTGGACGCGCACCGGCTGGCCGGGCAGCGCGGTCGCGATGAGGGCGGCATCGGCTGCCGCATCGTCCGCTCCGTTATGGCCGTAGCAGCCGGCGCCCGGCATGTGGATGAGCCGAACCGCGCCCTCCTCCATCGAGAGAAGCTCGGCGATCGCCTTGCGATCGGGGTAGACGCCCTGCGTATGGGTCCAGATGGTAAGCCTTCCGTCCTCGAACAAGCCGACCGCGCAGGACGGGCCGATCGAGGAATGCATCTGGAAAGGCCGTGTGTAGCGGACTTCGAGGCGCTTGACCGGGGAACCGGAGCCGGCATCGGTCCCGTGGATCACCGTCTCCTCGGCGGCCGAGGCCTGGAGCCGATCGTAGATTTTGGAGCGTTCGGGAAGCGTGATGCCACCGCTCCACCTGGCCGCGCCCTCGGCCGCCCGCTTGGCTTCGACGGCTTGGTATTCGCCGCTTGCAACGACCGCCAGATAGTTGCCGTTCCGCACGACCGCCGTCACGCCGGGCATCGCCTCGACCGCGGCCCGATCGAACTCGGCGAGCCTCGCGCCGTAGACCGGCGGGCGGACGACGCGCGCATGCACCATGCCCGGCAGGCGCAGATCCTGCACATAGGCCGGCGCGCCGGTGAGCTTGGCCGGAATGTCGGTTCGCGGGAACGACGTCCCCATGATCTGGTAGCTCGCCGGATCGGCCCGCCTGCCGCGCCCCTCGTAGCGCACATGCAGCGTCTCGCCGTCGACGAGCGCACCGTAGGCGATGTCCTCGGGTCCCCCGACGACGACGCCGTCCTCGACCCGGAGCCTCTCCGTCTCGACCCCAAGGCGCTCGGCGGCCCGCTGAACGAGGATCGCCCGCACCTCGGCGGCCGCGTTCATGATCGCCGAACCGCTCTCCTCCATGGAGTGACTCGCGGCGGTGTAGCCTTCGTTCGGTGTCTAATCCGTATCGGCGGTCCGCAGTTCGATCCGCTGCGGATCGACCTTCAGCATTTCCGCGGCGATCTGGTGAAGCGCCGTGCGGATGCCCTGGCCGAGTTCGGCCTTGCCGGTGAATACGGTGATCGCACCATCGGCCTCGATCCTGATCCAGCTGTCGAGAAACGGCGCCTTCGACAGGCTGCCGGGGAGCTCGGCCGTCTGGTCTACGACGCCCGCCTCCTCGCTCTGGGCCGCCGCCCTGCCGGAGAGCGCGAAAGAGAGGGTGAGGCTTCCCGCGCCGGCGACGAAACCGCGCCGAGTGATCGCAGGAAGAATGGAGGACGAGGAGCGAGAATGGGTCACGAAGGCGCTCCTTCCTCGTTCGGCCTGGAGCCCACGAAGGCGAAATTGTCCTCTTCGGAAGGCCTGCCTGCGGCGCGCCGGGCCGCGCGCAGGATGCGCATATGCGTGCCACAGCGGCAGAGATTGGGCTGAAGGGCCGCGCGGATCTCCTCGTCGTTCGGCTCGGGCGTCTCAGCGAGAAGACCTGCCGTCCGCATGATCATACCCGGGATGCAGTAGCCGCACTGGGCCGCCTGTTCTTCGATGAAGGCGGCCTGCACCGGCCCCGGCGCTTCGGCGGTGCCGAGCCCTTCGAGCGTCGTGACGGCTCGCCCTTCGAGGGCTGCAATCGGCAGGATGCAGGAGACCGCCGCCTTGCCGTCGACGAGGACCGTGCAGGCGCCGCATTGACCGAGCCCGCAGCCGAACTTCGCGCCGTTGAGCTCCAGCTCGTTGCGCAGAACGTAGAGGAGCGGCGTTTCGGGGTCGGCGTCAACCGACACCGCCGCGCCATTGACAGTCATTGCGACCATGATCCGATCCTTCCCTTTCCCGACGGCGTCACTGGCCGCTCTCTCCTTGCGACCGGATGCCGGCGATGCGCCCCGTCATGTCGTCCCAGGCGGGCTGACCGGCGAGATCGTGCCGCAGATAGTCGGCGATCGCAGCGATCTGCTCGTCGGTGAGGAGGTCGGCAAAGCCCGGCATCGGCCAGCCGGCCTCACCCTTAGGCGCCTCGACGCCGTAGAGCACGAACTGCGCGAAGTTGCGTCCATCCGGCGCATGAAGTGCGGTCGACTGGGAGAGCGGCAGGCCTTGCGACGAACCTCGTGCGAACGCCACCCCCTCGCCGCTCGCCTCGTGGCACCGGGCGCATGCGCCGCGATACAGGGTCTCGCCGAGTACGACGCGCTCGCTTTGGGCCGGCCTCTCCTGGCCATTGGCAGACGGCGTCTCCACTCCCGTTTGAAGGGATACGAGATAGGTGGCCATGCTCAATACGTCTTTTGCGGGGGCATCCTTCAGCTGCGCGGCGACTTCGGCCATGGGGCCAGCGGCGGTCCCGTGGGTCTCGGCGAACCCGCCGCGCAGATAGGTCGTGATCTCATCGGCGGACCAGGGCGACGGCGAGTGAATATCGCCTGCCAGCGGGGGATTGGCCCAGCCCGACGCTTCGCCGCCGCGCAGATAGGCGTCGGACCTTTCGGCGAGGAAGAGGTTGCGCGGCGTATGGCACGCACCGCAATGGCCGAGCCCGTCGACGAGGTAGCGGCCGCGTTCCAGCTCGTCATCCACACCTTCCAACGGGGCTGCGCCCTCATCGAAAAAGAGAAGTTTCCACGCCGCGAGCAGAGGCCTGACATTCATCGGAAAGGGAAGGTCTGGGTCCGGGACGGTCTTCGCCACGGCCTCGCGCGTCATCAGGAAGGCGTAGAGCGCTTCGAGATCGCCATCGGTCACGCGTGTGAAGTGCGTATATGGAAAGGCGGGATAGAGATGTTCGCCCTCGCGGCCGAGCCCTTCGCGCATGGAGCGGACGAAGGCCGCCTCGCTCCAGCGCCCGATGCCGGTCTCGGGATCGGGCGTGATGTTGGAGCCGTAGATGGTGCCGACGGGCGTTTCGACGCCGTAACCGCCAGCATAAGGCGCGCCGCCCTCGCTCCGGTGGCAGGTGAGGCAATTGCCGAGCGCCGCGAGGTCTCGACCTTTCGCGACGAGGCCCGCATCGAAGCTGTCCGCTGCCGGGCGCTCGACGGCCTCGATCTCCTCCGGGGACAAGGCGAAAGCGAAGAAGGCCGCGACGACGAGAACGGCGAGTCCGGCGGTCGAGAGGAGAACGGTCTTCATGCGGTCGGCAGCATCGGCATGTCTCTGACTTCCTGTTCGATCAATGGCTTGATCATTCGGCTCCGTGTGACCTCATCTTGTCTCCCGAAGCGGTCTGTCGAACGAATAGCGATCAAGTCTCGTTCACGAAGCGCCTTCCTGCGACCGGCCGGCGGATGATTGCAGGTCCGTTACGAACTCGCGATGGCGTCCGTCTTCTGCTCCGGCGAAGGATCTCTGGGCCTCCCGTCCGCAATACCTTCGATCGCGGACCATCAGCGTTTGAAGTGCAGGCGAGGTCGTCCCGGCCCATCGAAATGGGCAAAAGGTCACAACGCCATCCGCTCAGCTGCGTCCGGACCAAGCTTCACTTTCTAGTTCCTGGGCCAGAGGCATCCTGAGCCAAGGCTTTCACCGCGAATATCGTCGAGCCTTCACCCTGATCCCAGTCATTGGTCAGGATCAGCATTTCGTCCGTTCCCGGTCGGATCGCCATCGAAGTCGATCGCAGATTATGTCCCTCGTCCCGCCCCGGCAGAAGATACTGGCCGATGGGAAGGCCCAGAGGATTGAAGACCAGCACCCGCGCCTGCCCATACATGGCGACATAGACGTTGCCTTCGGCATCGATGCGGAGCGAATCCGGTCCAGCTCCGGTGAAGGTATAGGTGACGAGCGCGCCGAAGGGGGCGATGGTGGTGGCATCGGCAAGCGAGACCCTGTGCAACTTGCCGCCCGCCAGTTCCGTCACCCAGAGCGTCTTGCCGTCCGGGCTGAGGCCGATGCCGTTGGCAATCTTCAGGTTCGGCAGAACGGACACGGGGTCACCACCCTCCGGGCCAACGTAATAGACACCGCCGTCAGGGCTGCTTGACCCTCCTTTGAAATCGGTGAAGTAGAAGCCGCCTTTGTCGTCGAAGACCAGATCGTCCGGAAGATAGCCGGCCGAACGCGGAACGATCTCCTTGATGTCCGTGCCGTCCGGCGCCATCGAGACCACCGATCCGTGCTCTGAAAAGTCTCCAAGCTCGGCCATGTAGACGCGGCCATCGTGGATCGCCAATCCCGCGGGCCGCAGCTCGCTTTTGCCGAGGACCGTCGAAAGCTCGTTGTCGGGCGTAAGCCGGTAGACGCGGCCGCCGAACACTTCGCAGAAGAGCAGATCACCCTCGGCCGTGAACACGGGACATTCGAGCTGAAGAGCTTCTGCCGAAACCTTGAAGTACTCCACAGCCTCGACCGTCGGCAGATCGGCTTCGCTGACCGGCAGGGGAACCTTGCTCAGAAACGCCTTGGGCAATTCGAGCGAGGGCAGCGCGGCGTTCTTCTCCTGTGCTCCGGCCGGCATGGCAGCGAGCATACCCGCGGCCAGGGCAACCGTGATCATGGATGACGTCTTCATTCGGTTTCCTCCCATTGTTGCTCTGTTTCCCGCTGCCTTGAGCGCTCGGGTCGTACCCTCACCGCTGCGGCGAGGCTCGCCGTTCAGCGTTGGGGCGCGGTGGCTCATGTTCGGCCTGGTCGCCCCCCGAGCGGTCAACCGTCTCGGGTCAGTTCGACATCAGCGCCGGCAGGAAGGTCGCGATCTGGGGAAAGGCCACGCAGATCAGAAGCCCCACGACCTGCAGGACGAAGAACGGCAGGATCCCGCGATAAACGAGGCCCATCCCGACGTCCTTGGGAAGCGTGCTTTTGATGTAGAAGAGCGTGTAGCCGAAGGGCGGGCTGATATAGCCCATCTGGATCGTCAGGGCGTAGAGAACGCCGAACCAGATCTCGTCGAAGCCGAGGAAGCGGACGACCGGAAGGAAGACGGGAACGGTCAGGAGGATGATGCCGATCTCGTCGAGTACGGTGCCGAGGAAGACCAGGATAAGCATCATCACGGCAAGGACGAGATAGGGGCTGACCTCGAGCGACTGAATCGTTCCGAGGAGTGCATCCGCGCCCCCGAGCCCGGTGAAGATCGCGACATAGGCCTTCGCGCCAATGGTGATCCACAGGATCATCGCGGTCGCCTTCAGCGTCACGAGCGAACTTTCAGACAGTGTGGTCCAGGTGAGATGGCGCCGTGTCGCTGCTGCGATCGCCGCACCGAAGACGCCGACGGCCGCCGCCTCAGTCGGCGTGGCGATGCCGAAGAAGATCGAACCGAGCACCATGACGATGATCAGCGTCGGCAGGACGAGCGTGCGCAGCGCGCGCAGCTTCTCAATCATGCTGGCCCTCGGGATGTCGGCGACATCGGGCACGAGCTGCGGCCGCAACCGCGAAACGATCACGATATAAGCGATGTAGAGACTGGCGAGCAGAATGCCGGGCACGATACCGGCTATCAGCATCTTGCCGATCGAGACCTGGGCCGTGACGGAATAGACGATCGTAAGGATCGACGGCGGAATGAGGATGCCGAGCGTGCCGGACGCACAGATCGTGCCCGTCGCGAGCCGTGCGTCGTAGCCTCGCCGCATCATCTCCGGCAAGGCGAGGATCCCCATCGCCGTCACGGCCGCGCCGACGACGCCGGTCATCGCCGCCATGACAACGCAGATCACGACGGTGCCGATCGCCAAGCCACCACGGATGCGGCCGAACCACAGCTCCATCGCCCGGTAAAGATCCTCGATGATGCCGGACTTCTGCAGGATCACCGCCATGAAGATGTAGAGCGGAATCGCCAGCAGCGCCTCGGAGCGCATGGTGTCGAAGATCTGCAGAACGAGGATGATCAGGGCGCTCTGGTCCCAAAAGAGGACCGTGAACAGCACCGACAGGCCGCCAAGCACGAAAGCGACCGGCAGGCCTGTCAGCAGAAACGCCGTCAGCCCCGCGAACATCAGGATCAGAATGCCGGTGGAACTCATAGACCTTCCTCGACACCCGCACCGGCAGGCGGTGCCAGATCGTTGAACAGGAGGCGGAACCATTCCGCCACGGCCTGAAGGAACAGAAGCACCAGCGCGGCGGGGATGACGAACTTCACCGGCCAGATGATCGGGTTCCAGGAGGTGTAGGACGTCTCGCCGAGGTCGTAGGACTGCACCGCGAAGGGCCAGGCGTAGTAGAGAAGGACCGCCGCGAAGGCGGCGATCACCGGATAGTTGATCAGATCGAAAATGCGGTTCAGCCGCGGCGACGCGGCCTGCCGGACGAGATCGAGATTCACGTGACCGCCGATGTGGAGAAGATAAGGCCCGCCTAGAAGGAAATACGGACCGAACAGAAGTGTCGCGAGTTCGAGACCCCAGTCGGAAGGGGTGTTGAAGCCGTATCGCGCCACGACCGCGTAGAGCATGACGGGGACGATCACCAGCAAGAGCAGGCTGCAAGCTTTGAACAGCAGGCGATTGACGGTCGTCACCCCTTGCACGAAAGCGCCGAGGACGTGAGGCATCGGTCCCTCCCTGGATGGATTTCGGCTGCCGGGCGACCGCCCGCCGGGACGTGATGGGAGAGGACTACTCGATAAGGCCGAGCTCGCGCATCTGTTCGATCTGCGAATCGAGGATGCGGGTCGCGAGTTCGTTGTCCTTGGTGGCCACGCGCCATGCCTCGACCGCCTTCGAGCGGGCGTCCTTCACGTCGTCTTCCTTGAGTTCGATCACCTCGACGCCCTGCTCCTTGAACGCCTCGAGCGCGCTCTTGTCGCTTTTCGTCTTTGCCTCCTGATACTCCTTGGAGATGTCCCGGGCGGCAGTCGCGAGCGCTTCCTTGTAGGTGTCTGGAAGCTGATCGTAGGCCGCCTTGTTGGCGACGTAGGACGTTGCGGTCGTCGGCTGGTGGACGCCCGGCAGGATAATGTACTTGGCGACTTCGCCGAGACCGGCGTCGAGATTGGCCTGCAGGTCACCACGATCGGCAAGATCGATAAGTCCCTTGTCCAGCGCGGAATAGACCTCGCTCGTCGGCAGCGGCGAGACCGCGACGCCAAATGTGCTCATGACGCTCGAGGCTAGCCCTACGAAGCGCCCCTTCTTGCCGGAGAAGTCGGCGACGGTCTCGATCGGGACCTTCGAGTGGATCGGCTCCTGGTCGTAGATCGTCGGCGCGATGTAATACAGGCCAGCCGGGGCATAGGCCTCGCGAGCCATTTCGAGGCCGCCGTGCTCGTAGAACCAGTCCTCGTATTGCTGGGTCTCGGGATAGCCGAATGGGATCGTGCTGGTGAAGGCAAGCGCCGGAATCTTGCCGGCTTCGTAGCCGTCGAAGGTCTTCATCAGCTGGAAGGCGCCGCCGCGCACTGCGTCGAAGGCCTGGGCGGGGGGCACGATCTGGCCGGCCGAGAACAATTCGATCTCGAAATTGCCGTCGGTCAGCTCGGCAACGCGGTCGACGAACTTCTGCTCGTAGTTCTGCGGGGTCGTTCCGCCGTCCCAGAGCGCCTGCATGCGCCAGGAAACCTTCTCCTCCTGCGCAAAGGACGGAGCCGCCGAAAGCGAGAGCGCGGCGAGAGCCACCGATAAGCTCAGGACGGAGCGACGAGTCATTTTATAAAACATTGATAATTCCTCCTCTTTTCAATTGCTCAGGCCGCGACGGGCGCTACAGACCTCGTCACGCCTCCCCGCGTAACCTTGCCAGGATTTCCTCCGCACGGTCGGTGCGGACGTCGTGCGCCGCGGCGAGCTCGCCGGCGACCTTCTCGATCTCGTCGCCCACCGCCCCGGCGACGATGGCGATATTGCGGGCGTGGAGAGCCATGTGACCGCGCTGGATGCCTTCCGTCGCGAGCGCACGTAAGGCGGCCATGTTCTGCGCCAGCCCAACGGCGACGGTCACTTCGCCGAGTTCCTGCGCACTTGCGACCTTCAGGACCTTCAAAGCCGCCTGGGCAGCCGGGTGGGTCTTCGTGGCGCCGCCGACCAGCCCGACGGCCATCGGCATCTCCAGCGTTCCCACCAGCGCGCCATCATTGTCCACCTCCCAACTCGATAGCGAGGTGTAGCGGCCATTGCGGGCCGCATAGGCGTGAGCGCCGGCCTCGATCGCGCGCCAGTCGTTGCCCGTCGCCACGATCACGGGATCGATGCCGTTCATGATCCCCTTGTTGTGGGTGGCCGCCCGATAGGGATCGATGGCAGCGAGTTCGTAGGCTTCCATGATCCCGTCGATCATGCGCCGGCCGGAGAATTCCTTGGTCGCCAGCGCGGATTCCGGGATGCGCACCATCGCGCGGGACAGGCGGTGGTCGGCGAGATTGGAAAGGATGCGCAGGCGCACCGACCCGCCGGTGAGTTCCTCGACCGTCGGCGCGACGGCCTCCGCCATCGTGTTCACCGCATTCGCGCCCATGGCGTCGCGAACGTCGACGAGAAGGTGCAGGACGACCATCGGGCCGCGCGCGGTCTGCGGGAAGACATGGACCTCGATGTCCTTGCAGCCGCCGCCGAGCTTGACCAGGAAGGCGTCACGGCTGTTGGCGATCTCAAGAATGCGCTCGCGTGCGCCAAGAAGCTTCGTGCGCGCTCCGAACGGGTCGGTAATGCCGAGCACCTGAACCTGCGCCCGCATGATTGGGAGCGTCGATGACGTCCTGAAGCCGCCATGGTCGCGGGCAATCCGCGCCATGTAGGAGGCGGCCGCGACCACCGAAGGCTCTTCGACCGCCATCGGAACGAGATAGTCCCGGTCGTTGATGTTGAAATTCGTCGCGATACCGAGCGGAAGCTGGAACGTCCCGACGACGTTCTCGATCATTCCGTTGGCGCGGACGTCGTCGAGGGCGCCAGGCTGACCGAGGATGGCAACGTCGGCGTCGGACAGGCCGCAACTTGTCGCGAGCACGCCCAGTCGCTCCTGCGGCGTCTTGTTGCGATAGCCTTCGAGGCGCGAGTTCATGCCCTCGCCGAGAGCATCCGTCGACTGTTCCATTATTCCTCCCGACGCGGCATCCAAAGCTTGGATGGCGGCCAAAACTGTCCTACTCTGTCCATGACAATCAAGGGACAATTTCGGCCATCTTTTCGGTGACTGTCCCTATTATCAGACAGGGACAATCATGGCCGGCGAAAAGACGCGGGCCGCCGCGATCGTGGATGAGCTGTCGGCGCGGCTGGCTGCGGGACTTTACAAGATCGGAGAGCGGATGCCCTCCGTCCGTCGTGCCGCCGTCGAGCACGGCGTCTCCAAGAACACCATGGCCGAGGCCTACGACCGCCTCGTCGGTCAGGGACTCCTGCAGGCGCGGGCCGGTTCGGGCTATTATGTCTCGCGACGCAACGTTCCGGCCACCAGCGCCGGTTCGAAGAATATCGTCGCCGCGGTGGATATCGTTTCCCTGCTGCGCGAGCAGCTCGATCGCCACTACGAGGTGCGACCGGGCGACGGCCGCCCGCCGTCCTCCTGGATGGAAGGCTCCGAACTGCGCCGCCAGTTCGCCGGGTTCAAGACCGCTAAGGCGCAGGCGGAGGATTTCGGTTATGGCAGCACCAAGGGCTTCGAGCCGCTGCGCGACCGCCTGCGCCTGATGCTGATGGACCGGTCTATCCGGGCGGATCCCGATGGCATCCTCCTCACCCATGGCGCCAATCACGGCATGGATCTCATCATCCGCCATCTGCTGGAGCCCGGCGATACCGTCTTCGTCGACGATCCGGGTTACTATCCGTTGTTTGCCAAGCTGGCACTCGCCAAGGTCGAGGCCGTCGGGATTCGGCGCACGCCGGACGGTCCCGATCTCGATGACCTGAAGCGAAAGCTCGCGACCCACCGCCCGAAACTGTTCTTCACCCAGTCCCAGGCGCACAATCCGACCGGAGGCTCACTCGAACCGCCGGTGGCGTTCGGCCTCCTTCAGGCGGCCGAGCAATGGGGCTTCCTGATCGTCGAGAACGACGCCTTCGCCGACATCGTCCCGCCAGCCTTCTCGCGCCTCGCCGCGCTCGATCAACTCAATCGCGTGCTTTACCTCGGAACGTTCTCGAAGACGCTTTCCGCCAGCCTCAGATGCGGATTCATCGCCGGCCATCCCTCCCTGATCGGCCCTCTGACGGACATGAAGATCCTAACATGCGTCGCCACCTCCGATCACGTCGAGCGGTTTGTGTTCAATCTGATCCAGAGTGGCCAGTATCTGCGGCACCTGCGCCGGCTGCGCTCGAGGGTCGAAACCGCCAATGCCGCGACGGTC
The DNA here is from genome assembly GCF_003403015.1 of Fulvimarina endophytica. GTDB lineage: Bacteria > Pseudomonadota > Alphaproteobacteria > Rhizobiales > Rhizobiaceae > Fulvimarina > Fulvimarina endophytica. The sequence goes on along the minus strand of NZ_QURL01000001.1, from coordinate 49,679 downwards.
ACCGAACTGGAGGCCATCGGACTTGGCGTCAGGACAAGCAGGGTTCCGGGCTTTTACGTCTGGGCCGAACTCGATCCTGCCCTCGACGAGATCGCGGTGTGCCGCGCGGCAGCCGAAGAGAGCATCTTCCTGGCGCCCGGCAGCGTCTTCTCGCCCAACCGGGCGGAGCCCTCGCCTCCGGCGATCCGGGTCAACGTCGCCTATGGCGCAGATCCTCGCCTCCTGGCGTTCCTGGAAAAATACGTCGCCGGGCAGCCGAGACATTTCCAAAAGCCGAAATGAGGAACATCATGCCCTTTCCCGCATCGGTCCGCATCGTCGAGGTCGCTCCGCGCGACGGGCTTCAGAACGAGACGAAGGCGGTTTCGCCCGACGTCAAGGTCGAGCTCATCGAGCGACTGTCGACGGCCGGTTGCCGGACGATCGAGGCGGGCAGTTTCGTCTCGCCGAAATGGGTTCCGCGGATGGCCGATACGGCCGAGGTGCTCTCCCGGATCCGGCGCGTCAGCGGCGTCGCCTATCCGGTCCTCGTCCCCAATCTGAGGGGGCTGGAAGCCGCGATCGCCGCGAGGTGCGAGGAGGTCGCCGTGTTCGCCTCGGCATCCGAAGCGTTCTCCCAGCGCAACATCAACTGCTCCATCTCGGAAAGTCTCGACCGCTTCGCCCCGGTGCTGGCCATGGCCCGCGAGCACGGCATTCGGGTACGCGGCTATGTCTCCTGCGTCCTCGGCTGCCCTTATCAGGGCGCCGTCGATCCCATCGATGTCGCCTCGGTGTCGCGCCGCCTCTTCGAGGCAGGGTGCTACGAAATCTCGCTCGGCGATACGATCGGCACCGGCACGCCGTTCAACGCGGTGAAGATGGTGGAAACGGTCGCCGAAGACGTTCCCATAGAACGACTGGCGCTGCATTTCCACGACACCTACGGCCAGGCCCTCGCAAACATCTACGCCTGCCTCGGCCTCGGCGTCTCGGTCATCGACGCCGCCGTCGGCGGGATCGGCGGCTGCCCCTATGCGAAGGGCGCCACGGGCAACGTCGCGACGGAGGATCTCGTTTACATGCTCGACGGAATGAACGTCGAAACGGGGATCGACCTCTCACAACTCATCGATGCCGCGCGATTCATCAGCGAAAAGCTGGGAAACCGCCCGAACTCCCATCTGGCTTGTTCGCTGGATCGCGGTTGATGGCAACACCGGGCCGAGCGTGGGCTGTCGGTCTCAGGGGTTGAACGACGCACAGCTGCCGTTTCAGTCCCTGACCTGCACTCTTTGGTCTTCTATGGTGGTCGATCGCAGATGGCGGCCGGAAGAGCATTTCGAAGGCTGGACTGCGCGTTTTGACGGTTGCCGACAGCCGGAATGTCAGGCTGCCGTTCCTTCTCCTACCAGGCAGGCAGCAGTCCGTTCATCGGTGACGAGATGGGTCGCGAAACCGCCGACGAGCGCAGCCCGGAGCGCTTCGACGCGCTCCGGGCCGGCGGAAACGACGATCCGCTTGGAAATTGCTCTGAGCCGGTCGAGATCGATACCGATGACGCGGCCATTGAGAGGCCCGGAGATCGGCACGCCATTGGCGTCGATGAAGCGACCGGCGATCACTGCGGCCGCGCCGTCCTCCTGGTAGATCGCAAGCTCCTGCTCGGTGGCGACACCGCATTGAACGATATGGCTGTCCACCGTGCTGAGCCCAATGGCGAACAGGGCCGCATCGCACTTCGCCATGCGAACGAGATGATCGGCAAGGATCGGTTCGGCGCAAAGGGCCGAGACGAGCGCCGGATCACTGAGGACAGCCGGCGCGTGGAAGTTGAAGCAGTCGGCGCCGAAGCGGTCGGCGATGAGCGCGGTGCAGCTCTCCGCCGTGAAGCGAAACGGAAGCGTCATGGAGCCGATCAGCTGCACGATGTGAAGATCGCGGCGGCTGCGCTGCGGCAGAAGGCTCGCGACCTCGTGAACAGTCTCACCCCAGGCGACCCCGAGCGAGTCGACGCCTTCCAGAAGATCGCCGAGCCACATCGCCGCCGCGCGGAAGACGCTGGGCCGAACCTCGCCGGCGAGCGACGGAACGATGTAGACCGCCTGCAGATCAAATCTGTCGGCGATCCGGTCGGCCAGTTCCTGACGCGCGGCGATACCCGGATCGAGCGAGATCCGGACGATCCCTTCCTGCTGGGCCTGGCGCAGATAATTGTGCACGCTCGCCCGCGAAACCTGCAGTTTTTCCGCGATCTCCGCCTGCGACAGATTATCGACGTAATAGGCGAAGGCGGCACGGAGCGGCAGGTTGTAGGCCGCGTCGATCGGGAGCGCGCCATGGAGCCCCGCGGCCGTATCGTCAGGAGCGGGGTTTCTGGATGCCATAGGTCTTGAAGAGCTCCAGGATACGCTGCATTTCCGCGCCGTCGATCAGGACCGGTTCGCCGAGCGAGCAGGCCGCCGCGTATTGCCGCGCCAGCGTCTCGACTTCCACGGCAAGACCGTAGGCCCTTTCCACGGAGGTGCCGAAGGCGATCTGCCCATGATTGGCGAGAAGGCAGGCCCTGCGCCCATCGAGCGCCTCGATCATCGCCTCCGACAGTTCCGCCGTCCCGAACGTCGCATAGTCGGCGCAGCGAATGTCCGCACCGCCGGCAACGCCGACCATGTAGTGGAACGCAGGGATCGACCGTCGCAGGCACGAAAGCGCGGTCGCGTAGGTCGAATGAACGTGGACCACCGCTTCCGCTTCGGCGCGCGTCCTATAGATGTCGAGATGCATCCGCCATTCGGAGGACGGCTTCATGTCGCCCGACCAGTCGCCGTCGAGCGACATCGGAACGATCATGTCCGGCCGCATCGACGTATAGGGAACGCCGGACGGCGTAATCAGCATTCCGTTTCCGTGACGCACCGAGACATTGCCTGACGTGCCCTGGTTGAGGCCCTCGGCGTTCATCCGAAGGCAGGTCTCGATCAGCGATGCGCGCTGATCAGCTTCGCCGTCCTGCGAGTTCATCGGAAGTCCTTCAAGCGGCATTGCCGATCCTGTCCTGGAAGCGCTCTGCGATCGCGGCGCGGTCCGCCGAGACGAGGCCGCGCTCGGTGATGAGGCCGGTGACCAGGCGCGCCGGAGTGACGTCGAAGGCGTAGTTGGCGGTCGGCGTATCGGTCGGCGAGATCTGCACTTCGACAATCGTTCCTTCGGCGGTGATGCCACCGACAATGCTGACCTCGCGCCCGCTTCGCTCCTCGATCGGAATATCGAAGCCGCTGTCGATGGTGAAGTCGATGGTGGACGACGGCAGGGCGACGTAGAACGGCACGTCGTTGTCGTGGGCTGCGAGAGCCTTCAGGTAGGTCCCGATCTTGTTGCAGACGTCTCCCGAGGCGGTCGTCCGGTCCGTGCCGACGATCACGAGGTCGACCATGCCGTGCTGCATCAGGTGACCGCCCGTATTGTCGACGATCAGATGGTGATCGACACCGGCCTTTCCGAGTTCCCAGGCGGTGAGATAGGCGCCTTGGTTTCGCGGGCGCGTTTCGTCGACCCAGACGTGGATGTCGATCCCCTCCTCATGAGCGCGGTAGATCGGCGCGGTCGCGGTCCCCCAGTCGACGGTCGCGAGCCAGCCGGCATTGCAGTGGGTCAGGATGTTGACCTTTTCCCCCGGCTTCTTCGTCGCTGCGATGCTGCGGATCAATTCGAGACCGGTCTCGCCGATCTGCCGGTTGATGGCGACGTCGTCGTTCGCGATCTCGCCAGCCCGCTTCCACGCGGCGGCTTCGCGTTCCGCATGACGCAGCGGCTTCAGAAGACCGAGCATCTCGTCGAGCGCCCAGCGGAGGTTCACCGCCGTTGGGCGCGTCGCATAGAGCGTATCGTAAGCCGAGGAGAGGCGCGCGTCCGACGCATCGTCCCGCAGCGCCAGCGCCACGCCGTAGGCGGCCGTCGCGCCGATTAGCGGTGCGCCGCGGACGAGCATATCGGAAATCGCGACCGCCGCGTCATCCAGCGTCGACAGGGTGATCGTCTCGAGGCGGTGCGGCAGCTTGGTCTGATCGATGATGCCGACCGCGCCCCCTTCGCCTTCCGCCGGAAGCCGCTCGACCCAGATGGTCCGCCAGTCCTTGCCGTCGACCTTCATCGCTCTTCTCCATCCACCTGCCTGGCCCGCTCGCACGCCTCCGCGAAGTTGCCGATGGCATGCCGCTCGACGAGCAGCATGCGTGCCAGCGCGAGCGCTCTCTTTTCCTGCTTCGCGCGCCGCTCGGCCGGCTCGATCGTCTCGAGATCGGCGACATGCGCGAGGCCGAGAATGCGGCGCGCCATCTTCGCGCCGGCGAAACCGATCGCCTCGACCTGAAGCCGGGCGAGATAGGTATTGCAGGCAGCGGCCGAAGCCTCTTCGTCGCCGACATCCTCGAACAGCGAGCGATGATAGCTGTCGCCGGTCCGTTCGGTCCGCCACAGTTCGGTGAACCGCTCGGCGAAGCCACTCCAGACGCGCTCGACCTGGGCGAGCAGCCAATCCTTCATTCCGGACCGATCGTCCGCGAGCCCGTCCTGGGCGTAGAAGGCGAGGAGAAGGTTCGCCATCAGCGCGCCGACGTCGAAACCCATCGGGCCGTAATAGGCGAATTCGGGATCGATGATCCGGACATCTTCGCTTCCGGTCTCGGTCCGCGAGACCATGACCGAACCCGTGTGCAGGTCGCCGTGAAGAAGCGCTTCGGTCCGCGTCAGGAACAGCGCCTTCATCTCCTGGACCGCATGCTTCCACTCCGCGTCGGCTCGAATGGCCGCAACCGTGTCGTCGAGTTCCGGGCTCGTCCAGCGGTTCAGCTCATGCGCGCGGTAGGGATCGGTGAAGACCAGATCCTCGGTGATCTTGCACAGCGCCGTATTGGCCGCGAAATGCACCATTTCCACCTTGCGACTTGCCGCGTCCAGCGACAGGTCGGATGAGCGGAAGAGCGTTTCGGCCATGAAGTTCGCGAGAACGTCGGCGGCGCTCTCGTGGCGTTCGCCTGCGATCAGCGCGTTGCGCCAGATCTTATGACGTCCGAGGTTTTCCATGACGATCAGGGCCTGACCCGGATCGTAGGTGACGATCTTCGGGACGTGGCCCGACCGCTGCGCCTGGCGGACGAGCGCGCCATGCTCGAAATGCGACCGATCGAGCGGCAGCGGCCACGACTCGCCGACGAGACGCACGAAGGGCAGAGCCTGCTTGGCGCAGAGAGAGCCGTTCGGGCCCTTCACGATATAGACGAAGTTCAGATTGCCATCGCCGACCTCTCGTACGGCCCATTCTGTTGGCCGGCCGCCAAGAACTTCCACGACCTCGGGGTAGGTCGCGAGCCGCTGGGCGACGTCGCACTCCTCCATCGGCCGATAGGACGAATAGTCGGGCCGTCCTTCCGTCTTCTGCACCGTCGTCGTCTCCGCCATCCACTCCTCCCAGATACAGGTTGGCATTTTCCAAACGCATTTGACATATGTCAAGAAATGCCGCAAGACGGCCTCGGTCGCTGATTGCTCTTGGGAGGAGACATGAGGGCAGGTTCCGGCGCCGGTGCCGCAACGCGTGCCCGGCCTTCCAGCTCGACGCCTGCTGCCGCCGGACGCTTCGTGCTCCGCGACCTGCGCAAGAATTTCGGCCGCAACGCCGTCCTTCGCGGCATCGATCTCACCATCGAGGCCGGCACGATCGTCGCGCTGATGGGGGCGAACGGGGCGGGCAAGTCGACCCTCGTGAAGATCATCGCGGGTGTCCACGACGCCAGCGCGGGTCAGATGCTCTGCGACGGGCGCCAATACCGGCCGACGAGCCCGAGCGACGCGCTGCGCGCCGGCATCGTGATCGTGCATCAGGCGATCAACGACAACGTCGTCCTCGACATGGATCTTCTGGAAAACCTCCTGATCGACGAGATCTGTCAGGGCCGTTCCATGTTCTTCCGCCGTTCGGCGATGGCAGAGAAGGCGCGCGAGATGGCGCGCCGGGTCGGCCTCGACATTCCGCTCAACCGGCGCGTCGCCGATATCTCGCTCGCCGACCGGCAGTTGGTGGCGATCGCACGGGCGCTATCGCACGATCCGAAGCTGCTGATCCTGGACGAACCCACCTCGGCGCTCTCCGACGCCGAGGCCGAACGTCTCTTCGGCGTTCTCGAGGCCTTGCGGGACCGCGGCGTCGCGACCCTCTACATCTCTCATCGCATGAGCGACATCAGACGGCTCGCGAGCCGCGTCCTGACGCTTCGCGACGGCCAGATCACCGGCGACTTCGCCGCTCCGATCGACTATTCCGCGGCCGTTCACGGCATGCTCGGACGCAGTCTCGGCGCCGCTGAGATAGAGCCGAAGCCTGCCGGTGCATCGGTGCTTTCCCTTCGCGGCCTGCAGACCGGCCCGCGGGTGCCGCCGATCGATCTCGACATCCATGAAGGCCAGGTCACTGCCATCGTCGGCCTCGTCGGCGCGGGAAAGTCGGAACTTGCCGAATGCATCTACGGCGTCCGGCAGCCAACCGCCGGCACCATGCGCCTCGATGGAAAGGACTACGTCCCGGCCTCGCCGATCAGGGCGGTTCGTTCCGGCATCTTCATGGCCGCGGAGGACCGCGGCGGCGGCTCCATCGTCGGCGACTTCGATGTCACACGGAACATCACCCTACCCTTCCTCGGCGCGTTCACCGCGGCGACCTTCCTGCGCCGTGGGGCCGAGCGCCGGCATGCGCGCCGTTCGATCGAGGATCTCGCCATCGTCACGCCCGGCGAGACCGCCCCCATAGGTGCGCTCTCCGGCGGCAACCAGCAGAAGGTGGTGCTGGCGCGGTGGCTGACCGGCAAGGCGCGTCTGCTCATTCTCGACGAGCCTTTCCAGGGCGTCGACATCGCGGCCCGCCAGGATATCGGCCGGAAGCTTCGTCGTACCGCCGATGGACGCGCGACGCTGCTTCTCTTCGCCGATCCGGACGAGGCGATCGAGATCGCCGACCGGATCGTGGTCCTCAACAACGGTGCCGTCGTCGCCGATCTCTCCGATCCGCCCTTCGACCGCCAGATGATCGTCTCCAGTCTTTCGCAGAGCCATGACCGACGCCACGCAGCCTGAACTCGACGCCGCTCGCACCGAACAGCGCGACGCACACCACGATGGGGGTGGCGTGACGGCCGCCATCGTCCGCTACGGGCTTCTCGGCCTTCTGGCCGCGATGATCATGTTCTTCACGCTGATGGAGCCTGCATTCCTTTCGGTCCGCAACCTCGTGATCGTGCTGCAGTCGGTTTCGATCGTCGCGATCCTCGCGCTCGGCGTCACCTGCACGCTGGTTGTCGGCGGGTTCGACCTGTCGATCGGCGCGGTCGCGGCGACCTCCCTCATGGCATCGTCCTATGTCATGGTGGTATTCGGCGGCGGCACGGTCGAGGCGGTCGCCGCCTGCATTGCGCTGGGCCTCCTGGTCGGCCTCGCCAATGGCCTCCTGATCGTCAAGCTGCGCGTTCCGGACCTTCTCGCCACGCTCGGCATGATGTTCCTCCTGCTCGGACTCCAGCTCGTTCCCACTGCCGGACGTTCGATCGCCCGCGGCATGACGCTGCCGGACGGCTCAACGGCGGACGGCTCGTTCACGAACGCCTTTCTCGCACTCGGCCGCTATCGCCTGTTCGACATCGTCCCGATCTCCGTCGTCGTCATGATCGCGCTTGCCATCCTCATCAGCGTCTTCCTCGGCCTGACTCGCTACGGACGGGTGATGTACGCGATCGGCTCGAACGCGCAGGCCGCGCGTCTTGCGGGCGCGGCGGTCGAGAAGTACCGCATCGCCGCCTACATGATTTCCGGCGTCTGCGCCGCGATCGGCGGCATCCTTCTTGCCGCCCGGGTTGGCCGCGGGGATGTCTCGTCCGGCAATTCGCTGCTGCTCGACGCGGTCGCGGCCGCCCTGATCGGCTTCGCCGTCCTCGGCTCAGGTCGGCCGAACGCGGTCGGCACGGCCATCGGTGCACTCTTCGTCGGCCTTCTTCTCAATGGCCTGACCATGATGAACGCGCCCTACTACACGCAGGATTTCATCAAGGGCGCCGTCCTCGTCGTTGCCCTCATGTTCACCTTCGGCCTCTCGGCCCGGACGCGCTGAAAACGACCAGAAATCTCGGAGGAACCATGCTGAAACTGACCAGACGCCTCTTTCTCGCGGCCGGCACCGCGGCGCTCGCCGTCACTCCGAGCCTTGCGCAGGACAATGCGTCCGCGCCGGCACCGTTCGACGGCGAGGAACGGCCGGTCGTCGCGCTCGTCCGCTATCTGTCGACGGGCGACTTCTTCCAGGCCTATCTCGCCGGTGTCGAGCGCCAGGCCGAGGCCCTCGATATCGAACTGCGCGTCTTCGACAGCCGTCAGGATGCCGCGCTTCAGTCCGACATGATGGATCAGGCGATCGGCCTCGGCGTCGACGGAATCATCGTGCAGCATGGTCTGACGGAATCGATGAAGCCGGCCGTGCAGCGCGCGCTCGATGCCGGCATCGACGTCGTCGCCTTCGACGTGGACGTCGAGAACGAGGCGGTTCCGCAGATCGAGCAGTCCGACCGCGACCTCGCCCGGCTCGCGATCGAACAGGCGATCGAGGACAACGGCGATAGTTTCGATGCCGGCTACGTCTATGTCGCTGGCATCGCGCCGCTCGACCGGCGCGATGCGGTCTGGCAGGAGATGAAGGAGGCCAATCCCGGAATCAACGAGTTCGCCCGCTTCGGCACGCTCGACAATCCGATCGCCAATTCGGTGGCGAACCAGGCGGCCGCCGTGCTGCGGGCGAACCCGACGATCAACGTGATCTTCGCCCCTTTCGACGAGTTCGCAAAAGGTGCGAAGATCGCCGTCGACGAGGCGGGGCTGTCTTCGGACATTAGGATCTATTCGGCCGATGTCTCCACCGCCGACATCCAGGCAATGCGTGAGCCTGGCTCGGCTTGGGTGGCGACCGCCGCAACGAACCCCACCGTCGTCGGCGAGGTCTCCGTTCGTGCCCTCGCCTCGTTGATGGCGGGCGAAGACGTCGACGGGCAGGTCGTCGTGCCGCCGACCCTCATCACCCAGGAGATGCTGAACGGCGAGGACATAAGCAACATGGAAGAATTGTCGGCGAAGATGCCGCAATTCTCCCATGCCGATGTCATGGTGAAGCCGTGGATGAAGTTGCCCGAGCGTTGAGACTTCCATTTCGGCCATGACAGAACGTCACCGCCAACCGCGCCTGTGCCCGGTTGGCGGTGCAGGCCCGTCGCATGATGAAGGTGCCTGTCCAGCCCGGCTCTGCCCGGCAAGGAACGCCTGCGCGTGCGGTCGTCGACCTCCAGCCCTCGCGGTCGCGCTTCTCGGACGGAACGGTTCCGGCTCGGGTCGCCTTGCCGAAACCTCGAGTTTGACGATCACGAACCGATGATCGCCGGTCCGCTGTCGAGCGCGGTGCCGACCGTTCAGCCCCTCTGGGCTTCGTCGATGAGTTGCTACCGTTCCTCTTCACTGAAGTTTCGCTCGATCGCGAAGTCGCAGGCAAACTCGGCAACTCCGGAGGGCGCGCCATTGCCCATCCTGTGCGTAACATCTACCGAGCCGCTGCCGAGCCGTTCCTGCCAGCCGAATGTTCGCGCCGCGATCCGGACACTCGCTGCATGTGCGCGCATTGCGTGGTCAGACTTGCAACCGGACAGTTCCCCGACCACCTGATCCGTCTTCATTGAAACAGTTCGACCTAAGCCAAACGGCAGCCTTCGGTGATTTGTGGAGTCGAATCGGACGATCGGAACAGGCGCAGAGCGGAAATGATTTTCCGACGCTGCTACCGTGCGCGCGAAGGACTTCAATCGCCTTCTTCGATTTGAAGTCGAACGTTTCTGAAGTCAGAGACCTCAGTTCATCCAGACAAGCGCATCGTCGTCTTCCATCGTTTCGCCTGCAGCTTGCAGGCTTCGCAGATCCAGCGCCACAACCGGGAACACCGTGATGTGGACCTCTGCGGCGAGATCCGCCGCGTGTTCGAGGCGAACTTCGGTGTCTATGGCGTGCGGAAAGTCTGGCGTCAGATGCGGCACGAGGGCTTCAACGTCGCCCGCTGCACGGTCGCCCGGCTGATGAGGGCCATGGGACTGAAGGGCGTTCTTCGCGGAAAGACGGTGAAGACGACGATCAGCGACAGGGCCGCGCCCTGTCCGCTCGACCGGGCGAACCGGCAGTTCCAGGCGCCGGCGCTCAACGGTTTGTGGGTGAGCGACTTCATCTATGGCGCCACGCGGCGCGCCCCTGCCGGCCTTGTACGCTTTTGAATTCGTCCAGTGGACGAATTCATCCGGGCAAGCCCGGACCGTCTCCCAAGCGTCTAGGTCGCCTTCGTCATCGACGCGTTCGCCCGCCGCATCGTTGGCTGGCGCGTCTTACGAACCGCTCTTGCCGACTTCGTCCTCGATGCTCTGGATCAGGCGCTTCATGACCGTCGCCCCTTCGCCGGCGGCAGGCTCGAGCACCATGGCGACTGCGGCTCGCAGTACAAGAGCATCCGCTACGCCGAGCGCTTGGCTAAGGCCGGCATCGAGCCGTCCGTCTGCAGTGTCTGCGACAGCTACGACAATGCCTTGGCCTAGACGATCAACGGGCTGTTCAAGGCCGAGGTCATCCATCGGCGCGGGCCCTGGCGCAGCGTCGAAGCCGTCGAGTCCGCCACCCTCGAATGGGTCGATTGGTTCAACAACCGCCAGCTGCTCGAGCCGATCGGCATATCCCGCCCCCCCGAGGCGGAAGCCGCTTACTACGCTCAACTTGTGGCCGTGCCGATCGCCGCGCAGGACTTAAGCCAACCGGTCTCCGGGAAAGCCGCGGCGGTTCACTAGGATGCCTGTCTCTCCGGTGACTTCGACGACAGACAAGTGGCCGGAGAGGAACTGCGCCGATTGAGGGAAATTCAGAGCGTCGAGGAAGGGCGACTGCACCGGTCGGCCGAACAGGAGCTCTTCACGAAGTAGGACGTCGATATCGCGCTCGTATAGACGCGGCAGCGGGATTTCAGGTCTGGCCGGCTCGTCCGGATCGATGTCATCAGAATTGATCATCCGCGCTCCGACGTGCCGAGGGTGTGGCTCTGTCGCTCGGCACTGAACATCAGCATATACCGTTGCGCGTTGACCGCCGGTCTCATCTGCGACGAACAGCCTGCTTTAATTGGAGAATTGTGGCGGAGAGGGGGGGACTCTCCGTTAATTAAGCCTAAATCCCGCAAATCCGGCTATCGCCCGAAACGACCACACTAATCTGCGATACACCGCACGATACACGAGGCGATACACGAAGCCCAGCGTTATGGACGAAGGCATGAGGAGCCCTTTTGTCTCGAACGGCGTTCGCGCCCTGGAAATCATTTCCCAGCAATCCGCCCTGCCCGATCGTATGATGGCATTCAGTGGTTGCGAACGTTCTCCGAACGGTCTCAAAGCGCTCGTCCTGACTTTCCGAGTTACTAATTCCGGGTCGATGAACGATATGGCTGAGAATACTTCTGGCCGCACCCCGATTTGATCGGACAGTTGGCATACTCGAAAGTGCGATGGTCGACGTGGTCGAAGAGCGGTTCGGCGTAACGTGGACGGCTCATGCACTCTGATATCTGTCCGAAACGGAAGCGCGTACATCGCGGCGATTACCGCAGATACCGCAGCCGCGCTTGGACTTGTACAGCTCGTCACGATGATTCGCGGTACGCAGTGGAACGGCATATCAAAGGCGTTCACGAGAACCTTGAAGCAAAGCTACGTTCGTGGACGCCGTGGCCATGGGACGGCGCCGAACAGCTAGTCGAAATCGGACTTTGCAAGAAGTTTGAGCGTACCTTGGAAGCCTCACTCATTTAGGCTTGGCGAGATGCCTATGCATTTTCGCAAGAAGTGTATCGGGAAGAATGCCGGCGAAGGTCGTTTGCACCCGGTTCATGAAGCTGCTCGCCACATTCACGTGACCTGCCATCATGGCATCGTAACCGATCCGCGCCACCTTCGCTGGATCTTCTTTCATGTCGCTGGATCCAACCGGCGTGTATTCCATTCCGCCGCGCTCAAAGACCTCCGTTTCCGTCGGGCCGGGAGACAGGTAGGTGACGGTAACGCCGGTGTCCCTCCATTCGTCCGCGAGCGCTTCGCACACGCTTTCCAAAAACGCCTTAGTGCCGTTGTAGACCGCCATGAATGGGCCGGGAATGTAACCTGCCGTCGAGCCAGTGACGAGAATCCTGCCTCGGCCACGCGCTCGCATGCGGTTTGCGACCGTATGGATGAGACGTAGGGTTCCCGAGACGTTAAGATCGACGATGCCCACCGCCCGTTCCAGATCCTGGTCGAGAAAGGCCCCGCCGAGCGTGCGTCCGGCATTTGCCAAGAGAACGTCGACGTCTCGCTCGCCGATGACGGAGAGGAGCGTCTCGATGCCCTGTCTCGTCGAAAGGTCGGTCACTACGGGCTCGACCTTCGTTCCGAGGCGGCCGACCTTCTCCGCCGCCTCCCGGATATCGTCTTCATCCGCACACAAGATCAGGTCGAAACCGTCTTCGGCGCACAATTTGGCGAGTTCGTAACCAATGCCTGTTGAGGCACCGGTTACGACCGCAAGCGATCTTTCGGTCATGGGATCAACCTCTTCACACGCCCGGCTTCAGGACAACCTTGGTCCAGTCGTTCTGATTATCCTTGAAGTTCTTGTAACCTCTCGGCGCCTCTTCCAGCGGAAGCCTGTGGCTGATCATGAAGGTGGTGTCGATCTTCTGCTCCTTGATCAGTTGCAGAAGCTCCTTAAGGTAGCGCTGGACATGGGTCTGACCGGTCTTCACCTGGATACCCTTCTCCATCAGTGCCCCGAGCGGGAACTTGTCGAGGAACCCGCCATAGACGCCCGGCATGGACAGGCGTCCACCCTTTCGGCAGGCGAAGATCGCCTCACGCAGGGCTCCCCCCCGGTCGGCACCGATCCCGACAGTCTGCTTGATCGTATCCGCGAGATTGAAAGCCTGCGCCTGATCGCCGAGCGAAAACCCGTGAGATTCCATCCCTACAGCATCGATGACGGCATCGGGACCGATGCCGCCGGTCATCTCCATCAGCGCTTCGGTGACGTTGGTCTGCTTGAAGTCGATCACCTCAGCGCCGGCCTGACGCGCGAGTTCCAGACGGCGCGGATAGTGATCGATCGCAATCACGCGCTCGGCTCCCATCCGAAGGGCGCTCTGGATGCAGAAAAGCCCGACAGGGCCACAACCCCAGATCGCGACCGTGTCTCCGTTCTCGATATCGGCATTGTCGGCAGCCATCCAGCCGGTCGGCAGGATGTCGGAGAGGAAGAGAACCTTGTCGTCTTCCAGATGGTCCGGCACCACGATCGGGCCGACATCGGAATAGGGAACGCGGACGTATTCCGCCTGACCGCCGGAAAAGCCCCCCGTCAAATGTGAGTAGCCGAACAGACCGCCCACGGCATGGCCGTAGAGTTGCTCAGTCATGTCCTGCTTTTCTGCGGGGTTGGCGTTGTCGCAGGCAGAGAACTGTTGCTTCTCGCAGAAATAGCATTTGCCGCAAGAGATGGTGAACGGCACCACGACCCGTTGGCCCTTCTTCAAGGTGCTTTTCTGGCCGACCTCGACCACTTCGCCCATGAACTCGTGGCCGAGAATGTCGCCGGAGAGCGTTCCGGGGATGACGCCGTCGTATAGGTGAAGGTCTGAACCACAGATCGCCGTCGAGGTGACCTTGATTACCGCATCGCGCGGATTGATGATTTCTGGATCGGCAACGGTATCGACACGAACGTCTTTCGTGCCGTGATAGGTGAGCGCGCGCATGATCGCCTCCTTATGAATCGTGTCGGGTTCGCCGCGAGGTCGAGACCTCGCCGGCTTCCATCAGCATCTTGAACCGCTTCATGTCGTGGCGTGCCTGCACGTGAGGCTCCCGTCTAAAGAGGTCGGCGACGGCCCGGCCGACCGCGCATGCGGGCGGGGTGTATTCGACGAGAGCGTCGACATAGGTCCCGCGTCCGGCTGAGGCATCGCGAAAATCGATCGCGCCTTTGGTTGCAATCTGGGATTGCGGCGTCGACTTCCAGGCGATTCGCTCGTTGCGCCTGTCCTCGATGACCTCGACCTCCGCGGTCACGGTCTGTCCGGCGGGTGCGGCGAACGTCCATGTCGAGACGTCGCCATTCACCTCGACGGCACGGATGTTCTCCATGAACCGGGGCAGGTATTTGAAGTCGCGCCAGAAGTCGTAGAGTTCGGCGCGGGGCCGATTGATGAGAACGCTCTTTCCAACGAAGGCCGGCGAGCCCTCCCCTTCACGTGACAGACGACGTGGCGCGTCGTCGTCGAACTCGCGGCGACGCTCTGCGGAGGAACTGGTAAGAAGCGGTTTGGCCGCGAAAGCAAGAAGCGCGATGGCCGTGCCGGCCGCCGCGAAGAGAGCGAAGCGAGGCAGTGGATCGTTGCGTCCCGTCCTTTGCCAATGTTCATACTGTTTCAACATCGACCGTCTCCGTAATCGCTGGTCGTCAAATTGGAGAGGCCGCCGCCTAGCCGCTCGGGACCCTGGGCGACGGTCGGTGAGGTAGAAACTTCAGATCTGCTCGGTCTGGGCGCCGGAATTGGGCCGGGCCTTGCCGAGATCGGGCTCCTGGCCTTCGGGAGCCGGCTGATCCACGATATGGAACTCGGCACGTCCGTCGAGCGAGGGACCGGAGGACCAGCGGCCTTCGGGGGCCTTCTTGTCGAGAAGCGTGTTCAGATAATAGTAGGAATGCTTCATCGCCTCGTGGTCCTGCGGCGTGGAATTGGGGATCGGCAGCGCGGCCGCCATACCGCCCAGTTCCTCGATCACCGCCAGCCATTGCTGCTGGTGATAGGTGTCACGGGCAATGAGGAAGGAGAGCATGTCCTTCATGCCCGCATCCGACGTCCAGTTATAGAGACGCGAGGCGAGCACGCGGCCGCCGGCCTCGGCGGTGGCGTTTGCCAGCATGTCCGCGCCGATATTGCCGGTCGCGTAGATATGGCTCATGTCGAAGGGCACGCCGTTTGCGTTCACCGGCATCGCCGACAAGCCGGAGGACAGGAGATGGCGCGGATTGGCGCCGCCGAGGATGGCGTTGACCACCGGGTCCTTGGCCGCTTCCTCCTGATCGGTGACCGGTGCGCCTTCGAGATTAAGCGCGACCGCATGGCCGAGGAACTCGATATGGGAGAGTTCTTCGGTCGCCGTCGAGATCAGCATGTCGCGGATGCGGCTGTCGCCCCGCGCGCCCATGGCCTGGAAGAAGTACTGCATCGCCACGCGGATCTCGCCTTCGATGCCGCCGATCGCCTGCTGGAGCAGCTTGGCGAACTGGGGATCGGGGGTGTCGACACGGACTTCATACTGAAGCTTGCTCGAATGATGGAACATCGTCGTCTCCTTTGGTGGACAGGGATGGAAGGTCCGGCCAGTTTCGGCGCGGCATCAGGGCCGACAATCGGCGCTCGAGTGCGAGGCATTCGCGTTCGAGAACGAATGCTTCGGCGATGAGTTGGGGCCCTGCGCGCGCGCGCAGGGCGATCGTGTGAGCCATTCCGCTGGGCGCCCGACCGCGTTGCCGACAGGATGCGATGACGACGGCGTCCCAGGGTCGTGCGACCCGAAAGCCGCCGCCGACCAAGGCTGCGGCCATCAGGCGGTCTTCATGGCAGGGGACAGGCGCGACACCGCCGACGGCGAGGTAAGCCGCCGCATGCCAGGCGATCAGCGCGCCAGGGCTCGTCCCATGGGCGGGGAACGGATTCCACGGGCAATCGGCGATTGCGGCCTCGATCAGCCCAAGCAGGGCATTGCGCCTGTCTTCGGCCGAGCCGTGCCGTCGGACGGCAAGAGGTAGAGCGGTGAACTCGCTCGCATTCGGGACGACCCTCCCGAAGACGGCGTCGGCGCGCCCGAGACCCCGCCAGATGGCGGCCGCGCTGCCGGGTGCGAGCGTGCAGTCGGCATCCATCGTGAAGAGAACCGACGCTCCTTCGTTCAGCGCGGCCGCGAGGCCAATGGCCCTTGCAGCGCCGACGCCGCCCTGAAGGACGGGTGTTTCGATGACCATGGCTCCTGCGGCCCTTGCGAGGTTGGCCGTCGCATCGGTGCAGCCATTGGCGACGACCAACGCTTCGAGGCCTTCGCGCTTCAGTGAGGCGAGCGCGCCGGGCAGGCAATCGGCTTCGTTGCAAGCCGGGATGACAGCGACGGCACGCATCAGGCTGAGCGCTCGCGAGGGGGCGTGAAGACGTCGATCCGATAGGAGTCGGTCCGCCGCACCGTGCGCGATCGCCGGCGGGACGCCTGGATGAAGGTTGCGATCGCATCCTCCCCGCTTAGCGCATGCCCCGTCTCGCCGCGCCATGCCACGGTGACGATGTCGGCGGCCGGATGGTCCCGGTCGAGATCCTCGGCGATCCTTGCGATGGCGGATGGGTCGAGGAAATAGAGGATCTCGCTCAAGAGCACGAGATCGTAGCCCGGCTGGCCCACCGGCTCCGGCAGTCGGCACGGCATGAAGCCTTCGACGAACCGGGCGGACGGAACCGCGATGCGGGCAGCGTCGAGCGCAGCAGGCACCGCATCGATCCCCGTATAGGACGCGCAGCGTGGGGCGATGCAGCGGGCGAGTTCGCCGTTGCCGCATCCGATCTCGAGGGCCGCGTCATAGCGCTGCCGGGGAAGAGCCTGCGCGACCGAAACGAAGCGTTCCGCCTCGTAAGGAGAGCCGCGGAAATTCCAGGGATCGTCCGTTTCGGCATAGAGGCCTTGAAGATGGGCAAGGTTCGCGGGCGTCATGGCGCGACCT
Source organism: Fulvimarina endophytica (assembly GCF_003403015.1). Lineage (GTDB taxonomy): Bacteria > Pseudomonadota > Alphaproteobacteria > Rhizobiales > Rhizobiaceae > Fulvimarina > Fulvimarina endophytica. Next base: position 32,798 of record NZ_QURL01000001.1, on the reverse strand, counting down.
GCAAGAAGATCTCGGGGGCCGCACAGAAGCGGTCGGCAAAGCCCGGCGGCATCCTGAAGCCTTCCGGATCGTCGGACACGACGAAGCCCATTTGGCTGCGATGGGCGCGGATCGCGGCGCGTTTGGCCTCGCGCCTTCGCGGCAGGTCGAGAGGCAGCCCCGCAGCCTCGCGGCCCTTCGACCAGTCGTGCCAACGCGACCAGACCGCGTAGGACCACATCCGCAAGGATGGCCTTGCGGTCGCCACTCGGTGGGCCGCATCAGCGCAGGCGACATGATCGCAATGGGGGTCCTCGGACGAGGCCGTGAGAAGCAGTTTCGCGCCGAGGCGATCCACCAGACGGCATACGTCCCGCGCAAGATCGCTTCCTGGTGCATGAACCCGGTGCGAGGCCGCGTCCGGATGCCCCATCCAAGTGACGTCGCGCACAGGATCTCCGCCGAGGCACCGCACCGCCAGCAGCAATTCCTCATGGCGCAGGGCCGCAAGGCGTGAAGGGGAAAAGCTGGAAGAGCCGGGATGGGACGCGGAACCGTCGGTCACACAGGCGACATGCGTTGGGATTCCCCTCAGCCAGCGTTCGGCGAGCAACAGACCGCAGGCAAGCGACTCGTCGTCAGGATGCGGCGCCAGAACAAGCAGAGGCGAGCCGGCGTCGAGGAGTTCGTCCACGGACCCGTTCATCGGAGCCTCCCCGGACCGATGTCCTCAGCCGTGCGCAATGCCCGATCCAGCTTGGCGTCGGGCGCCGCCTGGCGAAGGAACAGCGACAGATCGCGGCGCATCCGGTCGATCGACCCTTGACTGTCATGGGCGATCATACCGAGGCTGCGCTCGCAGAGGGCAAGAATGCGGATGCAGGCGCCTTCGACGGCCTCGCGGGCCATCAGGCCGTGCGCGACCGCTCGCTCGACGCCTTGGGGCGAGGCCTCCGCAGAGTGCTCCACCGCGTCGGCGGCGGCCTCGACTACCGCGCGGGCGGCAATGGTGTCGGCCATCGCGTGCCCGAGACGATCACGCTGAACCGGATCGTCGAGGCGGCCCATGCGGCGCAGCACCTCGATCCAGCGCTCGATGAGGCCCTCCGCCCCACCTACATGGGCGGCGCAATACCGCCAGACACCACCCTCGAACCAGGGTTCGGTCGTGAGCGCGCCGGCAGGGCCCACGAAACCCGTCTCATCGAGAACAAGTCCGGTCGCATCGAACGTGCCCGATCGGGATGCGCGCATGGCAGAGGCGGTCCAGGCCTCGTGGTCGTGTCGCGAAGGATTAGTCGCGGGAACGAGGAACATACGTGGCGGCGCACCGGCCGCCGCCCGCGCCGTGATGAGGGCGAGGTCCACATGACCCAGCCCCGATGCATAACGCTTGGACCCCGACAGGCTGACGTCCCCTTCGGCACGGTCCACCCATTCGAGCGGCTGCGCCCCGTCCGCACCCCAGACGCCGAGAAGCGCGCCTTCGCGGACGGCTCGGCGCATCGCATCGCGGGCCGGGCGCTCTGCGTGAATCTCGACGAGAATCGCAGCGTTGACATGACCCTCGACGAGGCGGGCAAGCGCGAGATCCGCGGCACCGATGTGGCGCAGCATATCCGAAAGAGGCCTCGCGGTTCCCCGAACCCAGCCGAGGCCCGAACCTTCCGGGGCAGGCAATACAGCCGAAAGCACGCCTTCCTTGCGTAGAAGGTCGATCGGACCGCCGAGATCGGGAAGATCGCGCCGAGCTGCGTCCGCTCTCGAGCGCAGACCGCCGAGGAGAGGAAGGATCGCCTCGCTGAGAGCGGTCGTTCCCGAAGCTTCGGATCGTCGATCGTGATGGCCCATTCGTCGTCCTGCAAGCGGTCGTTCGAGATGGGACAGCTAGCCGGATCGACGGCCGAACAAGCTTTTGTTTAACTTGTTTACTCCGTGCTCTCGGCGCCCTTTCGAAGTTCCAGATAGGCTGGGTCGAAGCTGGAATAACGCGCGAGACCGTCGGGGTCGGGCAGGCGAACGCGCCCGCGCTCCCATTCGAGAAGTCTTTCGGCTCGAAGGTCACGGACCGCATGGTTCACGTGGACAACGGAGTAGCCCAGAACGTCCGCAACGCCTCTCTGGTCGAGAGGCATCGCGAAACCGCCCGCATAGACCAGCCCGGCCGCGCCAAGGCGGGCATGCAACTCGCAGATGAAATGTCCGACCCGTTGCGTTCCCGGCAGAGCCGCCCGGGCAGCGACCCAGACGCGGTGGATCTTTGCGTCGATCAGCGTCTCCAGCCAGAGCAGCCGAGCGAGACGAGAATGATCCCGGGTGACCGCCTCCAGATGCTCGGCGGCGACGAAGTCGATCGTGCAGGGTCCGACGGCGATGATATCGTGATCGATATGCGAAAGGAGGAAGGAGTGGAGATCGACGAAGTCGCCCGCAACATGCAGGGCGCTGACGACCCGCTCGCTCCGCCCGATCCGGTGCGCCCGTATCGCCATGCCCTCGACCAACAGGCAGCTCCCGTCAGGAGCCGTGCCTTCTTCGACGATCCGCTCCCCGTCGGCGTATGTCCTTCGCGTTGCTGGCAAGCTTCGAAGAACAGTCCGCTCCTCGGCGGACAAATCGCGACGTCGCGACAGGCTGGTTTCAAGCCGAAACGTGCTCGCCAAAATGCGCTCCTTCAAAACGTCGAATAAGGGTCTTTTTGCGCACGGTCCGCGAAGACGAGGCGCCGCGGATCTCTCGCGGGGATCCGGTTTTGCCCGCAGCGGAAACATCTCGCGCAGAAGCGTTGAAACCCTCTTGTGGGGTGGGATGATAATGTCGATCATACCGTCTTCTACCAAAGTCTTTCGCGAGGACGACGGACGGGCAATACTGCTCTAAAGGAGGGATTCGAAGCGGCGACTTCCCGCGCATTTCGGTCCAGAAGACGCCGGAAGGCTTTCGGCCGGAATAACAAATCGGCCAGCATTCGATCGCATTTGAAATCAGTGCGATAGAGCCCAAACCGTCTTGCGACGTGGCGCTTTGTCGACCCTGATGTATCGGTTGCTTACCACTTTTTGTCCCCCTTGAAACCGACGAGCGATCGGAGTGGACCCGGCAGCTGGCATCGTCCAAGTCAGGGCGATGAGGACGGTCGCCGTCACCCTGTGGCGGATCAGGTCCGCGCGACGCTCACCGAAGATACCGGGCATCTTGATCCAGTGTCGGCTCGGAAGATCCGAAACTGGCTCGAGAGGCAGGCAGGTTCGCTCAGAACGGATGGCGATAGATAGGAGCGCGGCGCTCTTGCGTCACGAATTAAGCCATGACCAGCAGCCGGTCCGCCAGCTGTTCTTCGTTCGCTGCCCGTGTCCATCCGGAGGACCCTCACGGAGCCCCCGGATGCATAACTCGGCTTCATGAATTCGGGATGATCCGATCTGTACGAAGCTTTTCGAAGAGGTCGAAGAAGGCCTCGTCCGTCGCGATATAGCCGGTGAAACCGAGCCTTCGGCTCTTCGACATGTCGGTTACGACCTCAATCGGACGACCCAGATCGGCATCGGTATGCCAGGGAGAGGCTAGCCGGGTTAAATCGCGTTCCGCGAGGCCGTGGCGGTCGGCGATCTGCGCCCAAATCTCCGCGTCCTCGACCATCTGCTCTTCCAGCGGACGCTCGACACCGTCGAACTCTTCGGCCTCAATGCCGAACCAGTCGGCAATGCGGTGCCACATCCAGTTCCAGCGGAAGACATCGCCGTTGACGACGTTGAAGTCTTCGTTCTCGGCTGCCGGCGTCTCTGCGGCCCAGACGAGCTGACCTGCGAGTTGCCGCGTGTCGGTCATGTCCGTCAGGCTCTCCCATTGGACCTTCGAGCCCGGAAAACGGAAGGGGCGTCCGGTTTCCTTGCAGATTGTGGCATAAACGGCCAGCGTCTGCCCCATGTTCATTGCGTTCCCGAGGGCCTTCCCGATGATCGTGTGCGGACGGTGAATGCTCCAAGTGAAGCCGTCGGTCTTTGCGGCGGCGAACACCTCGTCTTCCTGCGCGTAATAGAAGTTTTTTACGTCGAGCCGGCCTTGGTTCTCACGGAACGGCGTCTTTGGCAGTTCGCCCTTCCCATAGGCCTCAAAGGGGCCGAGATAATGCTTGAGGCCGGTCACAAGCGCGACGTGTCGCACCGACTTCTTGACGCGAAGCACATCGAGAATGTTCTTCACCATCGCAGAATTGACACGGATATTCTCCTCCTCGGTTTCCTGCCTCAGCCAGGTGGTGAGGAACACGGTTTCGGGCGCGATCCCATCGAGCGCCTTTTCGAGCGTTTCGGGTTTTAGAAGATCGGCGGCGACGGGCGTGACGCCGTCTTGATCACCTGGGTGGCGAGCGAGCCCGTACACCTCGTAGCCCTGCGAAACGAGCTTCTCTGCGGCTGCGCTGCCCTGAATGCCGGTGACACCGACGACGAGTGCGGTCTTGGTCATGATGAACTCCGTGACTGTCTGCGACGAGAGCTAGGCAGAGACGCAGTCCGCAGCTAGACGGAACCGAATTGGGACATAGGCACCAGAAGGTAACCACCATGGACAAAGGATCCGATGAAACCGAATGGCGTGAGGATTGCTCACCTCGCCGCATTCTGGAGCTGTTCTCGACGAAGTGGACGAGCATGGTGCTGCACACCCTTCACGCCCTCCACCAGGGACGGGCGCGCAACGGCGTCCTCCATCGCAGTCTTCCGGGCATATCGAAGAAGATGCTCACCCAGACATTGCGCGAAATGGAGGCGAGCGGCCTCATCAGCCGCCACGTGGCGGGCACCGTCCCGCCCGCCGTCGAGTACAGGCTGACGGAACTGGGACACCGGTTCGTGGAGCCCGTCGAACTGCTCTACGATTGGGCCCGCCGGAACGACGATGCCTTGGATAGGCTCGGCTCGCGCAAGATGCGATCATAGCCAGCGAACGACTTCGAACAGGCGTGGTCATGAAGACCAGCATTTTCTATTTCAGAGATGAGATCGATCGCACGGCTTGGCTCGGCATAGTGCAGCATCGGATCCGATTCGAAGATGCATCATGAAGCGTTCTATCATGGGAAGCCAACCTATGAGGCGCCTTCGTTCAATGAACTCATGCGGTTCGTAGAAGGCCTTCCATCCGTTTTTGAAGCGCCTAGTTCAACGGTCGAAGCCCAAAACCAGGTGCAACATGAAAATTCATGGTCCATCCTGGCCGAATACTCCGCGAAAGTCCGTGCCATGACCCTTTCGATGTTGCGATCCGCTCTTTTTGCAGCGATGATTCTCGTCACTGCGCCCACCATTGCGCAGGAGAGCGAACAGCCGATCCGCGTCGGCATGTCGGGCGGTTATTTCCCTTTCACCTTCGTTCGCAACGACGAACTCCAGGGGTTCGAGGTCGACCTGATGAATGCGATCGGAGCCGAGATCGGTCGCAATGTCGAGTTCGAGACGATGTCCTTTTCCGGCCTGATCGGAGCTCTTCAGGCGGGCCGGATCGATACGATCGGCAATCAGATTACCATCACGCCCGAGCGGGAGGAGGCGTTCGCCTTCAGCGAACCCTACGTCTACGATGGGGCCCAGATCGTCGTGAAGGCTGGTAACGAGGACACGATCAAGGACACTAGAGATCTCTCCGGCAAGACGGTCGCGGTGAATCTCGGTTCGAACTTCGAGCAGCTTCTTCGCGAACTGCCGAATGCGGACGACATCGATATCCGGACCTATGAGAGCAATATCGAACAGGACACAGCGCTCGGGCGGACCGACGCCTTCGTGATGGACCGGGTTTCCTCCGCGCAGGTCATTGCGGAAAGCCCATTGCCGCTCGCGCTCGCCGGACAGCCTTTCAGCGAAATCCGCAACGCCTATCCGTTCCGCGATACCGAAGAAGGACGCGAACTTCGAGACGAAGTGAACGGTGCGCTCGATCGGTTGCGTGAGAACGGGACCTTGAGCAAGATCTCTGAAAAGTGGCTCAGTTCGGACGTGACCACGCCGCAATAGGCCTGTCATGCGCGCGCTCGATTACGAGTATATGCTGGGGCTGGTCCCCATTCTCCTCGGCTACGTCCCGTTGACACTGATGATGGCGGGGATCGCGATGGCGTGCGCCCTCGTTCTTTCCTCGCTTCTGGCGATCGAGCGCGTCATCAAAGTTCCGGTTCTCGACCGCTTCGTCGTCCTCTTCATCTCGTTCTTTCGCGGCACGCCGCTTCTCGTCCAGCTCTTCCTTTTCTATTACGGGCTTCCGCAGGTCTTCGCCTTCCTAACTCAAATCGACGGCGTGACTGCTGCGATCATGGGCCTGACCCTGCACTTCTCTGCTTATATGTCCGAGAGCATTCGCGCGGCGATCGTCGGTATCGACAGAAGCCAGTGGGAGGCGAGCGAGGCGATCGGCATGACGCGCTTGCAGATGATGCGGCGGATCATCCTTCCCCAGGCAACGAGAGTCGCCGCGCCGACCCTGGTCAACTATCTGATCGACATGATCAAAAGCACTTCGCTCGCTTTCACGCTCGGGGTCACCGAAATGATGGGGGCGACACAGAAGGAAGCTGCCGGCAGCTTCCTCTATTTCGAGGCGTTTCTCGTGGTTGCAGTCCTCTACTGGATCATCGTCGAAGTGTTGAGCTTCTTTCAGAAGCGGCTCGAAACCTATCTCAACCGGGCCTACGCGCGATGATCCGCCTGTCGAGCCTGACGAAGCGTTTCGGTGAGCAGACCGTTCTGGACGGGATCGATCTCTCGATCGAAGAGGGCGAACGGGTCGTCGTCATCGGTCCTTCCGGCACCGGCAAGTCGACGCTCCTGCGCTGCATCAACTTTCTCGATCGTCCCGATCATGGGTCGATCAAAATCGGGGATCTCACGGTCACCGCCGAACGAGCGAACCGCCGGGGGATATTGGCGCTGCGACGCCGAACCGCTTTCGTCTTCCAGAACTATTCACTTTTTGCGAACAGAACAGTGCGCGAGAACATAACCGAAGGACTGATCGTCGTTCGGGGCTGGCCCGCTTCGAAAGCACGCGAAAGAGCGGACGAAATCCTTCGAGATATCGGCCTCTCCGACAGGGCAGAGGCCTATCCGTCGGCGCTGTCCGGAGGTCAGCAACAGCGTGTTGGAATCGGACGCGCGATGGCGCTCGACGCCGATCTTATGTTGTTCGACGAGCCGACATCGGCGCTCGATCCGGAATGGGTCGGCGAGGTCCTCGATCTGATGCGCCGTGTCGCGGAGACGAGGCAGACAATGCTGATCGTCACCCACGAGATGCAGTTCGCCCGAGAGATCGCCGATCGCATCGTCTTCATGGATGCCGGGCACATCGTCGAGATGGGATCGCCCGCCGCAATCTTCGACGATCCGAAGGATCGCAGAACAAAGAATTTCCTGCGCCGGGTCAGTTGAACAGCGACAAGCCAGCTTCCAACCCGGAATTCGGGTGCGATCATCTAAACGCTGCGACGGACAAATATGCAGAGTGTGGACCGCCGAGCAATTCTCGAACGCCGTGTCGTCATCAGAACGCGCGGATCGAGACATCGACGCTCGGCAGAGATACCAACACGGTCGGCTGAACAGACCTAGGCTGACATGCGAGTTTGTCCGACAGCCGTCCATCGATACGTCGCACGCCTCGTTCCGGATGGTCCGCGCATCCTCAGCCTTGTTTCTGGAGGGAGACTATCGCGAGCATTCACTGCGAACCATCCGACGCGTCGATCCCATTGCCTCGATTTCGGGTCCGCTTCTTCAAACGACGATCGGCGAGCGCGACGCCAAACGTGGCCTGGAAATCATTTCCAGCGTTTCCGATCCGCATTTTGATAGAAGCGATTCATCTCCTCAGATTTACGATTCTCCCGCAAACGACGTTTGTGAGATTTTTGATTCTGAAGTCAGGAGTAACGGGCACGACCTTCGATGCGGGTGCAAACGTCGTTCGATCGCATGACGCCGGATCGGCTGGTTTCCAACGTCCGGGCGACGTCGATCAGAACGAGGCTGAAGACCGATCGACAAGCGGCGCCTGCCGAGGTCAGGGAACGTAAGGACGGGTGCCAAGGCATCGACAGTACCGAACGTCGGTCATGGCAACGGAGGCAACGAACGAGTTCCGAGGCAGCTCGTGCCGATAGAGACGAGATCCACGAAGGCGGCGGCGTTTTGGATCGGCCGACATTCGGATCGCCGTCGGGTGACGTTCCCGATGGCGGACACCTCGCTCAACGGTCGTCGCCGAACATCTCGTCGAAGTCGGGCCTGTCCTTCAGGTGCCCCTTGCCCCGGAAGGCCCAGCCCGCTTCGTACCTGTCGTAGATCTCCTCGATCCGTTCGGCGGCCTTCGCCTCGTCGAACCCCTGGTCGATTAGCATGGGCAGGACATCGTTGTAGAGCTGTCTGAACGCGGCCGCCTTGTTGTTCGCCGTCAGTCCGCTGAACAGCCAGAACAGAACCGTCCGCGCGACATCGTCGCGGGAGGGCTTGCGCTCCTTGCGCTGCCGTTCCCGAAGCGCCTGCTGGTAGGCACGCTGTTTGGCGAGCCGCTTCTCGCGGGCGTCGTCCTCGAGCTGCGTGTTCCGGGTGGATGATGATCGGGCCATGTCTCATGTCCTCGTCGGATTCGGCCTGCGGCGGGCCTGCTTGTGGCTCAGGCTGGAGAAGGTGGCGGTCTGGAAGCGGACGGATCGGCAGGCGGGCCGGACACTCGCTCGAGCGTTGGCTGCGGCGCCAGGACGGCCGGCCTCCGCTCCCGTCGCTTACACGACGGAAGCGGAGGCAGTTCGCGTCCTGATCAGACGAAGGCCTGCGGGCCCGAGGCGCCGTTCCCGGATCCCGTCCCGTTCCGCGCCACGAACGGCATGACGGTGCCCGACCTCTCCGTCGATCCCGTCTGCTCGTCGTCATCGACGCCGTCGAACTCGTTGTCGTCTTCGATCCCGCGGCTGCCGTGCGCGAGCGCGGCGTTGTCGCCCTCGTTCTGGTTCTCGTTCACGGCCTCGTTCCGGGCGTCGGCTTCGTCCGGCTGCGCGGCGGGGCCGACGCCGCCGTCGAGGATGAAGCCGAGCGTCGGCAGCACCTCGTCGGTGACGTACGTCTTCAGAACGGTGGCCTCCACCCAGTCGCTGTAGCCGAGGCGCTCGAGCAGTTTGAGCGCGGCCGCCCAGCGTTCGTCGGCGGGCGGCAGGTGGCGCAGCGCCTGGCTGCCCGAGAGCGAGGCCGGGTCGACATCGCAGACGAGCTCGGTGAGGTCGCGGCAGGCGATCCGTGCGATCGGCGCGAGGGCTTCGACCAGATCGCCCTTCTTCAGCCGCTTCGTGCCCGCTGCCTCGAGCGCTTCGAGGAACGCGTTCCGGATCGTCTTGACGTTGGCCGCGACAGCCTTCGTCTGGCGGCTCACCTTCGCCCGGGCGATCGCCTTCAGCTCGGCGAGACCGCCACCCGCCGCGATGTCGCCGTTCGCGTCCGGGGTGTTGCCCTTCACGAGGTCCTCGACCTCGCGGACCTTCATCGGCGTTCCCGCCTCGAAGGCGTGGATCACCTGATCGACCTGCTCGGGCGTTGCCCGGGTCAGCTTGATGAGCACGGTCGGCGTGACCTGGTGCCTGATCAGGTCCTCACGGCGCCCACCGAGGGTCGCGTGCACCTTGATCCAGTTGTCGGCGCTCTTGTAAGACAGCCCACAGAGCTTCGGTACGGCCTCCTTCCAGTCCGTCTCGTCCGGGATGTCGTTCTTGATGATCTCGAACTCTCGGCCGAGGTCGAACGTGTTCTCCGCCGTCTTGCGTCCGATCGCGTCGATCTCCGCGACGCTCGTCAGAACCCGTGCCTTCGCCTCCGCCGCGAGGCGGTCGAGGTCGAAGGACTGGCGCTCGGCCTTCGCCTTGCCCTTCGCCTTCCGGGCGGCCTTCCCGTTCGCCTCCTCCTCGTCGCTCTCGCGCGCGTCACGTGCGCGGTCCTTCTTTGCCCTGCGGGCATCCATGTCCTTGCGGACCCGGGAGGGCTTCGCCTTGCCGACCGCCTTCGCCTTCGCCTTCGCGGAGCCGCGGGTCTTCGCCTTCCTTGAGGGGGCCTCTTCCTCCGCGTTCGCCTGCGCTGCCGCGTCCTCCTCTTCGGCATTCGCCTGCGCAGCCTCGTCGGTGCTCTCTCCGTCGTCTGCGACGCCGTTCGTCTGCGCGCTCACGCCCTCGGCTGCGCTGGTGTCCGCGTCCGCGTCCGCGTTCCTGTCCATGTCCTCGCTCTCTTCCATGTCTGCCATGCCTCCCATGGCGATCGGCGTCGCGGCGGCTGCCACGTCATCGGTCGCCTGCGCCCCGGTCTCGCCCGGGGCGTTCGAGTTCTGCTCGTCGCTCATTCAAGATCCTTTCAGTTGTCGCATGCAACGTTCCACGACAGCCTTGATGCTGACACGGACCCTCAAGGTTGTCCAATCGGAAATCGGGCTATATTGTTGACAAGACACAGGGAAGGCCGCTCAATACATGGCGATGTACTTACCTTCGCCCGATGCCGCCACTCATGATTGCCTTGTATTCCGTCAAAGTGGACAAAAGTATATTTTTGCGCGCACCCTCGACTTATCGCCCGCAAAGCATCCCTCAGAATAGGCAACCCCGCAGTTCCAGGCTTCGGCGAATGTCAAGTGGCGTGATTCAGCCCAAAACGGGGGTTGGCGAACCCTCCGGCTGACAGTCGCTCGGCGACGCAACGGCAGCCAAAACGGCGCTCATGACGCCGTGCCGCCCATCGTTTACGTGAAGGCGATATTCCCTCAAGTTCTGCCCGTCTGTGAGGTCCTGCGCGGACGGGCGACGTCGGGGTCGATGTCGTGCCTGCATGAGAAGAGTGGCATCGTTCCGGGTGGTCACGCTTCGACGCCACCGTGGTGCCTGTGGTCATGTCAGACTGCTGCCGGGTCGCTTTGGTGTTCCGCTGTTTCGGCGTCGGTCGAACGCTCTCGGATCACACGCGAACCCGGCACCGACATAACGGCGTGAGCGGCTGAATCGGAGATCTCGAGTTCAGAAACGCTTGTCTCGGATCCGGAATCGTTTGCGCGATGGTCTGAATCGCAAATCTCGATCTCTGCAACGCAAATGCGCAACGTGTTTCAAGTGATCTCGACTTGCCCGCGACTTGAGAGGAGTTGTCGGAGACCGATCCCGCGGTCAGGACACTGCGATAATCGGGGTGCCGTCCGTTGCTGCGAAGGCAGGACGTTCCGGGCGCGGCGTCGATGGGCAGCCAATCAGTTCTGCGACGGCAGGAATCGCTTTTATCGAAGACTGAAACACAAATCTGGACGTCTGCAACGCCCGTATCGGGTTCTGAATCGACAATCAGAGGGCGAGAATCGATTGCGCGGACATTGGCAACGCAAATGCGTAACGTGTTTCGATTAATCTCGAAGTGTTCGTGACCTGAGATCGGTTGCAAGGACCTCAAGTCGCGTTCTCGTATTGTTCTCCCGTCTGCGCTTCCCCGCTGCGCCGCCTCCTATCGATCCATTGATCCTTCGATCCATGACGTCGGGTGGATGAATCGACAGATCGGAACGCTCGAAGGCGACCCGTGGTGTGCGGACCGCCTTCGCCTCTTCCATACGTCGGCTTGCTGTCAGTTCATCAGACCCTGCTCGCCCAGCCGATAGAGGCGGCTGAGGGTGCGGGCATAGCCGAACTCGGGCGCGATCGCCCAGACCTCCGAGGTTCGGATCAGTCTGTGATCATCGAGGGTCGGATGGCCCTGAACCAGTCCGAGAAGACAGGGTACGGTGCGAGAACCGATCTCCCAACCCTCGAGAACGGGCGCCTGCCAAAGATCGGCGGGTGATGGCCGCCAACCTGCCTGGATTGCCTCCAGATCTCGAAGCAGGTCGCGAAGCTGGCGGACGGTCGCGGCGAGGTCGTCGGACGATCCAACGGGCGGAAGGTGGACGACCATCAGGCGTCCCCGTTCTTGTTTGTCTGCTCACCGATCGGAGTCTGTCCCGCTGAAGTGACCTCTCGGGTCGTTCCGTCCCCGCTCGCCTCCCTTTGAAGGTCCGCGTTGTCAGGTGGCACACCAAGGATCGCCGCGATCTCGTCAGCGTCGAGCGTTCCGGCTGCGAGAAGCGCGTCGGCAAGGCGGGTCAGGAGAGGCTGGTTCGCCTCGATCGTCGTTCGGGCGAGTTCTTCGCCTGTGCGCAGCCGCTCCTCGACCCGGTCGGCCAGCGGACCGCCGCGCAGGAGGAGGCCCTGTGCCCATTCACTGCTGCGGAAGGTCAGCGGGCGATCGGATCCGAAGCCGTAGGCGGTCTCGAGCGAGACGGCGACGCGGGTTGCCAGTGCAAGATCGCTCGTCTCGACGCCGCCGCCTCCTGTCGCGATCGTGCCAAGAACGATCTCCTCGGCAACGCGGCCACCGAGAAGCTGTGCGATCCGTCCCATGAGCCACCCTTCGTCCGCATCGTCATCGCCCTCATGGAGTGAGGCCGTAAAGCCTCCGCCTGCGTCCTCGATCGACACGGCGATTACGCGCCCAAGCTTCAGGACGTGACCGACGATCGCATGGCCCGCCTCATGGATCGCCATGCGGCGGCGAAGTCCCTCAGGCAGCTCCTTCCGGTCGCTGCCGACGACGGCTTCGAGATCGGCAAGGGTGAGCGGACGCCGGGCCCTGCGCGCCCGTCCCCGTGCTTCGCGCAACACCCGTTCGACATCGGCGCCCGTCAGACCGAGCATGCGCCGCGACAGACAGTCGAGCGGACTGGCCGGGGTGACGTCCGGCTCGTGCTGCTCGTCCGGTCCGTGCAGGTCGTCCGGTTCGTCTGAGTGAAGGCTCGCCTGTGAACGGGCGCGTGCGGCCTCATCTTCACCGCTTTTGATCCTCTGGAGATCGTCGCCGAGGTGATGAGCGAGGATCGTCATCAGCTCCGTCCGATCCGGTTTTTTGAGCGCGATCTGGCGCTCCCAGCGTCCCGACCGCGTCAGGGCAGGATCGATGACCTCCGGCCTGTTCGTCGCGCCGACGATGATGACGCCCGAGGTTTTGACCGCTCCGTCCATCAGCTCAAGCATGCGATTGACGATCGCGTTCCAGTAGTCCGAGAAGTCGCGCGAGGCAGGTCCCCGCGTGCCGATGGCGTCGGTCTCGTCGATGAAGAAGATGACGGGCGCTGCGGCTTCGGCCGCCTGGAATGCTGCCGACATCCGCTTCAGCACGCTGCCGAGATAGCTCGGCTCGAGCCATGTCTGAACGGAGGCGACGTGGAGGGGGAGTTGCAGCGTGTTGCAGAGCGCCCGTGCGAAGCTCGTCTTGCCCGTGCCGGGCGGGCCGGACAAAAGCAGCCGCGTGCTCATCTCCTCCCATGCAATCTCGCCCGCCCGATAGGCTTCCAGATCGGTCTTCAGATCGAGGGCCCAGTCCCGCGCCTTGCCGAGCCCGGCCATGGTCTCGATGGTCAGAGGACAGCGATGGAAGGGCGTGCGTGTCGGTGCCTGCTGGGATCCGTCCTTGTTGTCGCCCACGCTGTCGCCATCGCCATCGCTGCACATACTGTTGCCGACGTCGCCGCTGCCGGAATCCTTGGTCACTTTCGTGTCGTTTGAGACGCCGATGACCCGATCATCCTCGGAGCCGACTTCATGTCCGCGATCTGTGGCGTCTGTCCGAACACTGTCCGGCAGCGGTTCGGGATGGATGACGACCGATCCGGCATCCAACTTGTTCGGCCGGGTCTCGTCCTCTGGCTTCGCGGCGTTCGTGTCGGGTCGCGCTGGGGGTCTGCCCGACCTGCGCTCGTTGCCCGGTAGATCGCTGGCCGTCCTCTCGGCCCAACTGCGCAGGTCGCGATTGGAATGGCGGTCCCCGTAGTCTTTGCCACTACCGTCGCCGCTGCCGCCTCCCTCATCGTCATCATCGTCGTCGGCAGCGTTCCTCGCAGCGGCCGCCTCTTCGTCGGCAACCCTCGCAGCGTAGCGAGCCGATCGCTCAAGAAGCGTCAGGATGGTGTCGAGCGGCAGACCGGGGCGGATGGCGAAGGTGATGTCCTCGAGCGGCAGCGTATGGAGGCGGACGCCCTCGGACGCGAGCTGTACCAGACCGTTGTCCGCCACTGAGCGATCGATGCCCGTCACCACCTCGATCGCCCGGCCGATGATCCCGGCATCGATCGGGCCACCATCAAGCCTGCACGTTGCCGACAGCTGGGCGATCGGAAGCATCCGCTTCGTTCGCCCAAGGACGAAGATCGGATGACCCGAGCGAATGGCCGAGGCATATCGCTCGATCATCCGGCGTTCGACCTCCTTGCCTTTAAGATCGCTCGGCAGGGATCCCCAGGTCGCGCCGAGAGGATCGTCGAGCGACTGGACGAGAAGGCTCCAGTCACGCTCCCTGTCGGCGGGGAACGCGAACTGGACCGCCGCGCGCACATTCGTCAGATCGAGCATGTCGACGCGGCCGGGAAGGATCGCACCGATCGACAGGAGCTGGCGGCAGGTCTCCCCGAACCCCGTCGCGTCCGCGCTGATCGCCAGCACGGTGCCGTGTCGCCGACAAAGACGGGTCAGGTCATCGGCCGACATCGCAGCATCTGCCATCGCCCGATCAATGAGAAGCAGCGCCGCCAGAAGGCCGCCGTCGTTGCGCACCTTGTCCGGCAGAGCGCCGAAGCGGGTGACGGGGCCGGCGCTCTGGACAGCCTTCACATCCCTCGAGCGATCGGGGTTGGCGTTGGCCGTGGCGCGGTCGGGGGCGGTGGCACTATCGGTGGCTGGGTTGGTCGTCTCAGATGGCTTGCGTGTCATCGGGCGCTCCTCTCGACCGTGCTGCGCCGCGAGGTGCGCTTCCCAACCCAGGCTCTGATGACGCGCGCGGTCGGATCGCCGCGCTCGGCGAGGTCGTTGAGCGCGGTTCGCACGGGAAGCGGCAGATGGCCGATCTGGCGAATGCTCATCATCGTGACGGCGATGACGATCGCTGGGTCGGGGAGCGGTCGCGATACCGGGTGTTCCGGCTGCATCGAGCCGAAGCGCCGCGCGCCTGCGGCCTCGGCAAGTTCGGTGAGCTGGCGGTCGAAGGGAACGGGAGCGGGCGTCATGGACCGCTCGCTTCCGCGCTCGGACGGATCGTCCTGTTTGCGATGGTGTTTGCCCGAGGGGTCGTCTCCTCGCTTGTTCAGGCGGTCGTCGTTGTGGTCGTCGTCATGTTCGAAGGTCATGGGGGATCCTTCGCGCGTCCGGCATCCGATCCGAAGATCGGCGAGACTGCGCGTTCGATGGAGTGAACAGGTTCTGTGGAGTGGATGAGGGGCGCGCCGACGCGCGTCGGACCGTCAGGTTCTCAAGCGTGAAGCTGCTTCAGCGCTCGAGCGGGCCTCGCGCTCAGGCGTGGAGACGCCCGCGCGCAAAGCCGAAACGTATCGGTCGTCCGGCTCCGTCGAACACGGCGTCCGAGGCAGTCTGGAAATGATTTCCAGGACCGGACGCATCGTCGGTGACATGATCTGGGTCAGGGTCGCCGAAGTCCTGTGCGGATGCGGCCTTGGCGCAGGCCGCACACTCGCCCGACGATGACGCAGATGGCGGAGGAGCGAGCCGCAGGATCTCGTCCTTGATCAGAGCCTGCACCCGGTCCGCAAACCGCGCCCGCATGGCGATGATCGCGGCAGCTGCCCCCTCGATCTCCAGAAGATCGTCGATCTCGCTGAGGCTCCAGAGGCCCGAGCCGTGGTCGCTTGTTCCGCTCGACCCGTCGACGATGGCGATCCCGACGCTGTCGACGGCAAGCCGCTTGCGCTCCTTGTAGAGCCAGTCCGGCAGGATCAGAGAGGCCGCCAGCATTCGGGTTCTCAGTTCACTCAAACGGTGCGTGTCGAGATAGGAGGCGAGCGAGCGCTTCACGTCGATGACAAGCGCCGAGCGATAGCGGCGGTTCACGGTGACGAGGTCCGGCGTATAGGTCGACTTCGCCTTTGCATCCGCATCGAACGACAGTCCGACAAGTGCACCCGATCTGTTATGCGCGACCGCCTCGAGGGCGGCGGCCGTCACCGGAAGCCGGACGCCGCTACCAAGGACAACGAGATCGGGATTTGCCACGCCGATCGCGATCATCGCGTCTTCCAGCAATTTGCCCTCGTGGAACGAGACCGAGCGGATGAGGGCTGCGACGGCGATGTAGCGACCGAGGATCGCGTCCGGGCTCGGTACGGCGGCCGCAACCTGTGCGACTGCCTTCTCGACGAACGGCTCGAGTTCGGCTGCGATGGCGCCGGGATCAAGGCGGCAGGGATAGGAGCGTGGCAGGACCGCAGGTGCCGACGCCCCGTTCGAACGGTGTGAACCGGATGCGGCCCGCGTAGATGCGGCGGCACCGTTGAGATCAACCGCGTCTCGATGCTCGGCGGGAGCAAAACGCGGTTTGACTTCGGCAGGATCGGAGGCGACGGTGGCGGTGCGGCCGCTGCCAACATCGGCAGACGAAGCGGTAGAGCTTCGCAATTGGCGACGCCGCGAGGCGTAATGAGTGGATGGGTTCATAGGGGAATCCCTTCGATGAGGGACGACCGACGCCATGCATCCTGCCTAGACCGACATTCGAACGGCGGACCGTTCCAAGAGCGGATGGGGCAGTATGGACGTCACGCTCGATCGCGCGGTGCGCTCTCGCAAGTCGCGAGCCTCGTCGTCAGCGAACGGTGCGGGTCGTCTCAGTAAAAGCTGGAAATGTGAACGAGACGAAGCGCGCCACGAAAGGCGGTCTTCGCCAGTCAGCCGTTCGGGCCGATCGGATCGATCAGGCGAACGAAACGGCGCAAGTGCGCGCTATTCGGCGGAGACCGATGCGCGTGTTCGTTACAACTTTCCACGAAGGGACGAAGCGGATATGGCTCGTCATAGCCTGGGACCTCTCGTACAGGTTCTGGGTCAGGCCCTCGTCCGGTGTTACCAGCACCGTCGGGGGCCGTTTGCTTCAAAAGCCGCGGATGACCCGATGTTCCGCTGCCTGCCGATAACCTGACGTCCTCAACCACCGATCGCAAGGCGTCAGCGCTTGCGAAATTGGAAACGTGGTTAACGGTTAGCCCACCTCTGATAGGGTCGCCCGCATTATGCTTCGACCATTACTCTGGGCCGAAAAGAGACCGTCTGCTTCTGAACAAGCGGATTGAAAAGCTGCCGATCGGCTTCCGACCCTTCTTCGTCATTCGCGGCCTCGGAGTTTCGGACCGAAAGCAGACATGGCGACCGAGATGATCATGACCCACCCGCGAGTCGTTAGCGCCGTTCATTCAGATATCTGAAAATTCGTATGGCGCCTTTATGCCGATCGGGTTCACTTGAGGGGCGATCCCGAAAGGAGGGCTCGCTCGTGTTCGATCTTCTATATCTGGCCGTGGGGCTGGGCTTCTTCGTTCTGATGGCCGCATACGCGCGCTGGGCCGGACGGGCCTGACGATGTTCGACCTCCTCCTCGGCGGCACCGTCGCGCTTGCCATCGCCGGCTATCTGGTTTTCGCCCTCGTGCGACCGGAGCGGTTCTGAATCCTTCCCAACCTGAAAGGCGTCCGCCATGACCGTCGTCGGCTGGCTGCAAATCCTTGTCATTCTCGCGGCAGTCGTCGCTTTCGCCATGCCGCTCGGCGCCTTCATGTCGAAGGTTTTTCGAGGCGAGCGCAACGTCTTGACGCCCATGCTCGGCCCCGTCGAGCGCAGCTTCCATCGCCTTGCCGGAATCGACCCCGGAAAGGAGCAGAGCTGGCTCGGCTACACACTGGCGATGCTCGCCTTCAATGCGGCCGGCTTCCTGTTCCTTTATCTGCTTCTCCGAGGCCAAGGCCTGCTGCCGTTGAACCCGCAAGGGTTCGCGGGGCTCTCGCCGGATCTTGCCTTCAACACTGCCGTCTCCTTCGTGACGAACACGAACTGGCAGGCCTATGGCGGCGAAACCACGATGAGCCATCTCAGCCAGATGGCCGGGCTCACGGTGCAGAACTTCCTTTCGGCGGCGACTGGCATCGCGCTCGCGGTCGCACTGGTGCGCGCTTTCGCGCGCTCCGGAGCGCAGACCGTCGGCAACTTCTTCACGGACGTTATTCGGGCGACCCTCTACGTTCTCCTGCCGTTGGCGGTCGTGACGGGTCTTGCGCAGGTCGCGATGGGCACGCCGCAAACGCTCGAGGCTTCGGCGACGGTCCAAACGCTGGAAGGCGACGAGCAGACATTGGCACTTGGTCCGGTCGCCTCGCAGATCGCGATCAAGCAGATCGGCACCAATGGCGGTGGGTTCTTCAACGTCAACGCCGCGCATCCTTACGAAAACCCGTCGCCGCTCTCGAATGCCCTGACGATATGGCAGATGCTTGTCGTCTCGGTCGCGCTCGTCTTCGCCTTCGGGCGACTGATCGGCGACAAGCGACAGGCGGTCGCGATTCTTTCGGTCATGGCGCTTCTGCTCATCGCGGGCATCGGCGTCGCCTACTGGGCGGAAGCGGCCGGCACCCCCATCCTCGCCTCGGCCGGCCTCGATCCCGCCGGCGGCAATATGGAAGGCAAGGAGGTCCGCTTCGGCCTCGCCGCCTCCGCCATGTTCGCGGCCGTCACCACGGGTCTGTCGGACGGTGCTGTCAACTCGATGCACGGCTCCTTCACCCCGCTCGGCGGCATGGTGCCGATGGTGCTGATCATGCTCGGCGAAATCCTGCCGGGCGGTGTCGGCGCCGGCCTGTACGGCATGCTCCTGATCGCAATCATAACGGTCTTCGTGGCCGGGCTGATGGTCGGTCGCACGCCGGAATATCTCGGCAAGAAGATCGAGGCGAAAGAGATGAAGATGGCGATCCTCGCCATTCTGATCCTTCCCGCCGCGATCCTCGGATTTTCGGCGCTTTCCGCCGTCCTTCCATCTGCGCTGTCGGGGCTCGGGAACGCCGGGCCGCACGGCCTCTCGGAGATCTACTACGCCTATTCGTCGGCGACGGGGAACAATGGTTCGGCCTTCGGCGGCCTCTCGGCCAACTCGCCTTGGTGGAACACCACGCTGGGGCTCGCGATGCTGCTGGGCCGCTTCGCCTATATCGTGCCGATGATGGCGATCGCAGGTTCGCTCGTTGCCAAGACGAAGCTTGCGCCCTCGGCGGGCACGTTCCCGACCCACGGCCCTCTCTTCGCCGGGCTTCTCGCCGGCATCATCGTGATCCTCGGCGGCCTACAGTTCTTCCCAGCGCTCGCCCTCGGCCCCATCGCCGAACAGGTGCAGATGCTCGGCGGCAAGACCTTCTGACGACCGGGGACGCCTCTCCCGGGAGGCGCTCCTTCAATCCGTCTTCAGTCTCCTTCGGTCCCTCGTGGACACGACCATAAGGAATCCCCTCAATGGCTGCCAAGGCCACAACGTCTACCTTTCGGCCCGACCTCGTCGGGCGGGCGACGGTCGATGCTTTCAAGAAGCTCAATCCCGCAGCTCTCATGCGCAACCCGGTGATCTTCGTCACCGAGATCGTTGCCGCGGTCGTCACGATCCTGTTCGTGCGCGATCTTATCGCGGGCAATCCGCTTCTCTTCACGGGCCAGATCACGGCCTGGCTCTGGTTCACGGTGCTGTTCGCAAACTTCGCCGAGGCCATTGCGGAGGGACGCGGCCGGGCGCAGGCAGCCTCGCTTCGCCAGGCCCGAACCGATACCGTCGCCAAGCGCTTGGCGAACCGGACGGACCGTTCCAGTGTGCGGCCAGTCTCCGCCCTGGACTTGAAGATCGGCGACCATGTTCTGGTCGAGACGGGAGACCTCGTGCCCGGCGATGGCGACATCGTCGAGGGCATTGCCTCCGTCAACGAGGCAGCGGTGACAGGCGAGTCCGCGCCCGTGATCCGGGAGGCCGGCGGCGACCGCTCGGCCGTCACCGGCGGCACCACCGTCGTCTCCGACTGGCTCATCGTGCGCATCACCGCGGCGCCCGGCTCATCCTTCCTCGATCGGATGATCGCTCTCGTGGAAGGAGCCGAGCGACAGAAGACGCCGAACGAACTCGCGCTGACCATTCTCCTGGTGGGAATGACGTTGATCTTCCTCATTGCCGTGGTGACGCTCACGGGCCTGTCGGCCTATGCCGGCGCCGCGGTCTCGGTGCCGATCCTCGTCGCGCTTCTCGTCACATTGATTCCGACGACCATCGGAGGGCTCCTGTCGGCGATCGGGATCGCAGGCATGGATCGTCTGATCCGGCATAACGTCCTCGCAATGTCCGGCAAGGCCGTGGAGGCCTCCGGCGACGTCGATACGCTTCTCCTCGACAAGACCGGCACGATCACTTTCGGCAACCGCATGGCATCGGAGTTCGTCGCGGTCGGAGGCATGAGTGCCGCCGAGATGGCCGAGATTGCCGTGGCGGCCTCGCTGGCAGACGAGACCGCCGAGGGACGTTCGATCCTTGTCCTCGCGCGCGATCGCTTCGGCATCGTCCTGCCGGATGCGCCTCGGCCGGACGCGACCTTCATTCCCTTCTCGGCCGCGACGCGCCTGTCGGGTGTCGACCTTACGTCGAAGACGATCCGCAAGGGTTCGATCGACGCCATTCGGAAGTTCGTGCGCGAGACGGCAGGCCGCGAGGTCGCGGAGCCTCGAGCGTTCACACAGGCGGTGGAGCTTATCGCGAGGAGCGGTGGTACGCCTCTCGGCCTTGCCGAAAACGGCCGCTTCATCGGGGTCATCCATTTGAAGGACGTCGTGAAGCCCGACATCAAGGAGCGCTTTGCCGAGCTGCGGCGCATGGGCATCCGCACGGTGATGGTGACGGGCGACAACCCGGTGACGGCCGCGGCCATCGCGTCGGAGGCCGGCGTCGACGACTTCATTGCCGAAGCCACCCCGCAGGACAAATTGAACTACATCCGCAACGAGCAGCGCCAGGGCCGCCTCGTCGCCATGTGCGGAGACGGCACCAATGATGCGCCGGCCCTCGCCCAGGCCGATGTCGGCGTCGCCATGCAGACCGGCACGCAGGCAGCGCGCGAGGCCGGCAACATGGTGGACCTCGACAGCGATCCGACCAAGCTCATCGAGATCGTCGGCATCGGCAAGCAGCTCCTGATGACGCGAGGAAGCCTGACGACCTTCTCGATCGCCAACGATGTCGCGAAGTACTTCGCGATCATCCCGGCTCTCTTCATCGCGGCGATCCCCGAACTCGGCGTCCTGAACGTCATGGGTCTGTCGACGCCGCAAAGCGCGATCCTGTCGGCGGTCATCTTCAACGCTCTGGTGATCGTGGCGCTCATTCCGCTGGCGCTTACCGGCGTGCCCTATCGCGCCCTCGATGCCGCGACCGTGCTGCGTCGCAATCTCCTCGTCTACGGTCTCGGCGGCATTCTCGTGCCGTTCATCGGCATCAAGCTGATCGACGTCGTGGTTTCCGTTCTCGGTCTCGCCTGAGCTTCTTCGCAAGGACTATCTTCATGCTCTCGCAATTGCGTGCCACCGCAACGCTTCTCGCTCTTTTTACCCTCCTTCTGGGACTTGCCTATCCCTTGGCCATGACCGCCATCGCAGGTGTCGCATTCCCGGACCAGGCATCGGGAAGCCTCGTGACCCGGGGCGGGGTCGCCGTCGGCTCGACGCTGATCGGTCAGTCCTTCACGGGGGCAGACTATCTCCAGCCGCGCCTATCGGCCGCCGGTGACGGCTACGACGCCTCGGCCTCGTCCGGCACCAATCTGGCTCCGACGAGTGCTCGCCTGGCCGAGCGATTGAGGACCGATGGACGGGCGATGAAGGCTACGACTGGTGCCGCGCTGCTTCCGGCTGACGCGATCACCACCTCCGGCAGCGGCCTCGACCCGCACGTCTCGCCAGCCTTCGCCGAGCTCCAGGTGCCCCGCATTGCGCAGGCGCGTGGTCTGACCCCACAGGAGGTTCGTCGGGTCATCTCGCAGAACACTGCCGGCCGCACCCTCGGCCTTCTCGGCGAGCCGCGTGTTCTGGTTCTCGGCGTGAATCTCGGCCTCGATGCGCTCGCGTCGAACTCCGCCGCAAACTAACTGGCAGACAGGCGGCGTTGCGAATCTGCCTCGCATGGCTGAGAGGCACGAAATAGCAGTAGAAGATCTTCAATGAGCGACCATGACGCGCCCCGTGCTTCACCCGACGCCCTTCTCGACCAGGCCGAGCGAGAAGGCCGAGGCAAGCTGCGTATGTTTCTCGGCGCAGCCCCCGGAGTTGGCAAAACCTACGCCATGCTTCAGGCCGCAAGGGCCGAAAGGGCCGGCGGCCGCGACGTTCTCGTCGGCATCGTGGAGACGCACGGACGTGCCGACACCGAGGCGATGATCGCCGACCTCGAGGTACTCCCCCGCCGCCTCATCCCATACAAGGGACGGCTCGTTCCCGAACTCGATCTCGATGAAGCGCTCGCCCGTCAGCCCTCGCTGCTGATCGTCGACGAATACGCCCACTCGAACGTCGAGGGATCGCGCCATCCGAAGCGTTGGCAGGATGTTGCAGAGTGTCTGCAAAACGGGATCGACGTATGGACGACAATGAACGTCCAGCACGTGGAAAGCCTGAACGACGTCGTCCAGCGCATCACGGGAGTGCGCGTGCGCGAGACCGTGCCCGATACGACTCTTACGGTCGCCGACCAGATCGTCCTCGTCGATCTGCCGTCGGACGAACTCATTCGGCGGCTCGCCGAGGGCAAGGTCTATGTCGAGGACACGGCCACACGCGCCACGCAGAACTTCTTCAAGCCGTCGAACCTGACCGCGCTGCGCGAACTCGCCCTACGGCAGGTCGCGGCGCAGGTCGATTCCGATCTCGTCGAGCGCATGCAGGGGAGCGCCATCGAAGGGCCATGGGCCGCCGGCGAGCGCCTGCTCGTCTGTGTCGGCCCGAACGCGCAGGCCGAGCGGCTGGTGCGCGAAGGCAAACGGCTCGCGGATCTTCTCGACGCGCCCTGGTTCGCGGTTACGATCGAGCGCCCCGGGGCGACGCTCGATCAGGGCGCCGCCTCGCGTCTCGATGCCACCATGCAACTGGCCAAGAGCCTCGGCGCCGAAACGCACAACCTCGTCGCGTCCGACCTTCCGGCCGAACTGCTGCGCTTCGCCCGTTTCGAGAACATCACGCAGATCCTCGTCGGGAAGGCACGCTCGCGGTGGATCCGGCTGCCCTGGGGCGACGGCAACCTCGCCGACGCCATCGTGCAGCGAGCGCGCGGGGTCTCCGTCCTTGTCCTGACCGAGAACGAGATCCCGGAAGCCTGGGCGTTCCGGTGGCCTGAGAGAGGCATATGGACCGGCTACCTTGCTGCGACCGCCTTCGTCGCCGCCGCCTCGTTCGCGGGCAACATCCTGGCGCGCTTCGTCTCGCTGCCCAACGTCTCGATGCTCTATCTGCTCGCAGTGCTGGCCCCAGCCCTGCTCTACGGCGTGTGGCCTGCGGTTCTTGCGTCCTTCCTCTCCTTCGCCGCCTACAACTACCTGTTCCTGGATCCGACCGGGACCTTTACCATCGCGCGCCCGCACGAATTGCTGGCGTTGACGATCTTCCTGATCATCGCCTTCGTGATATCCGCCGTGGCGGGGCAGGCGCGCGAACAGGTGCGCGCCTCGGCCCGGCGCACCCGCGCGGCCCGGCGGCTTTACGAGTTCACCCGCACGCTCTCGGCCCTGCCCGATGCGGGCGCCGTGGCGGAAGCTGCCGCCAGCGAGATCAATGCTGCGACGGGGCGAGCCGTGACGATCCTTCAGCCCGAGGGGGCAGATCTTTCCATCGTCGCCTCCTGGCCACCGGACGACCGGCTCGACATGCCAGCGCGCACCGCCGCAAGGTGGGCGCATGAATATCGCGAGATGGCCGGCGCGGGCACGCAGACCCTGCCGTCCGCCGGCTGGACCTTTCTGCCGCTCGCCGTCCAGGACGCCCGCATCGGCGTGCTCGGTATCGAAAGCGCGTCGAACGCCTTACTCGATGCAGAGCTTCGCGCCCTCCTCTCCGCTCTCGCCGAGCAGACGGCCGTTGCTCTCCAAAGGGCGGTTCTTTCCACGGAGGTTCGCAGCGCGCGCACGGCAGCAGAGACCGAGAGGGTGCGCAACATCCTCCTTGCCTCGATCAGCCACGACTTCCGCACCCCCCTCGCCTCCATTCTGGGCGCCTCGACGGCCTTGATCGAGTATCAGGATCGGATCGATCCTGCCGTCCGGGACGATCTTCTGGGACAGGTCCGCGACGAAGCGCGCCATCTCGACCAGATGGTGCGCAATCTCCTCTCGATGACGCGCCTGGAAGCTGGCGCACTGGAGATCACGAAGGACTGGTTCGATATCGGCGAGATGCTTGATCGCATCGTTGATCAGGCCCGTCGCAGAGGCGCCCCGCAACGCTTCCGCGTAGACCGTCCGCCCGGGCCGGTCCTCGCCTACGGCGACGCATCGCTCCTCGACCAGGCCGTCGGCAATATCGTCGGCAACGCGGTGAATTACGCGGGCGCGAAGGCGACCGTCACGCTTCGGGCGCGGACGGAACCAGACATCGTCACGATCGAGATCGTCGACGACGGACCCGGCGTCCCGGCCGATCTCCGCGATCACGTCTTCGAGAAGTTCACGCGGCTGCGCACCTCTGCCGCCGATGGTGGGGACAGCTCCGGGCTTGGTCTCGCGATCACGAAAGGCATTGTCGAGGCGCATGGCGGCACTGTCGAGTTGCGGTCCGCCGATACCCTCCAGCAACGGGGAGCCGCTTTTGTCATTCGATTGCCTTCCGAACGCGGAGCAGGCCTATGATCCAGCCGACCATCCTCGTCGTCGACGACGAGCCCGCCATCCACCGCTTCCTGAAACCCGTGCTCGAAGCGGAAGGGTACCGGGTCGTTCAGGCATCGAAGGCTTCCGAAGCGCTTCAGAGCGCGACGGAAAATCCACCCGACGCGATCCTGCTCGATCTCGGACTGCCCGATCTCGACGGCAAGGACGTGATCAGGCGCCTGCGCAAGGTCTCGCATGTTCCGATTGTCGTCCTGTCGGCACGCGACCGGGAAACCGAAAAGATCCAGGCTCTCGACCTTGGCGCGGACGACTATGTCGAGAAGCCGTTCGGGGTCGGCGAACTGACCGCTCGGCTGCGTGCCGCGCTGCGCCATGCACGACAGACCCTTGGCAATGGCGGGATCATGCGATGCGGCACGATCGAGATCGACGTCGACGCCCATCAGGTACGCAAGGCAGGAGCCGAGATTCGCCTCACGCGGCGCGAGTTCGACGTCCTCGTTGTTCTCCTGCGTGAAGCCGGACGGGTCGTCACCCATAGACGCCTGTTAAAGGATGTGTGGGGCGCGGCAAACGAGGGCGATACTCAATATCTCCGCGTCTATATCGGGCAGCTTCGACAGAAGCTCGAAGACGATCCGTCAGCGCCGCGCCTGATCATCACCGAGCCGGGGATCGGCTACCGTCTGGTGAGTTAGCGTGCGAACGACGGCTTCTTGAGAATGTGCACCAGAAGCGGATCTTCTGGTGTCCGCCTAACACAGAAATCATTTCCAGCGGCTTCTCGAGGCCGAAAACAGTCCGTTTGCTTTGCGCTGCTGTAGTTGGAACGCTGCCGATCAGCTATCGCCCCTTCTCTGTCGACCGGACGGAATGGAAACCAACACCGATGAGCGGTCGTCGTAAGCTCAGTTCGGTTCGGCTCCGAATTGGCGGGTTGAGAATGGTCACAGCTGACATTTAACGGTCAACCGTCGCTTCGCTGAGGGCCTGCGCTAAGATGAAGAAATTGAGGCTATGTTTCTTCGCCGCATAATGGCTGCGGTCCGCCGAAGCCAGCCAACTATCGTGCAATCAGAAGCTTTCGCTCGCGCATCGTGCCCCATCGGCGCTAATCGTCACGATTCCCATGCTATCGGAATACGACTGAAGGAATATCTCAAGGGCTGCGACGACCTGTACGATTAACCCTCGCCCGTCGTGGCGACTCTATCTCGCTCACATGGTTGCTCACGAAGGTAACTCCTCGCCGCCAAAACGGGCACGGATCATCTTCGTATCATCGGCGCTGATTGAAGCGACGGCATCGGCCAGGCGTGAACTGCCAGGCACTATCGTTTCTCGTCGCGCATCGATCATGCGTGGCGGACCGACTGGCCGGCGGAGGAGATCCTCAAGAGCCCCTTCTGAAGCACGATGAAGAGGAGAAGGAGGAGGCCGATGACGATCTTCGTCCACCAGCTCGACAGGGTGCCATCGAAGACGATGTAAGTCTGGATCAAGCCCATGGTGAGTACGCCGAAAAGAGTGCCGACCACGTAGCCCGCACCGCCCGTGAGGATCGTCCCGCCGATGACGACGGCTGCGATCGCGGTCAGCTCCGTGCCGACGGTGGCTAGCGGATAGCCGGAACCCGTGTAGATCGAGAAGACGATTCCGGAGAGCCCGGCCATGAAGCCTGAGAACGCATAGATCAGAACCGTCAAGCGTCCGATGCGGACGCCCATCAGCCGCGCCGTCTGCTCGCCGCCGCCAAGCGCGAACATGCTCGCTCCGAAGCGGGTACGATGGGCGACGAGGGCGCCGACGAGGACCGTCAGCAGCATCACTCCTGCGATGACGGTAAGCCGCCCCTTGCCCGGCATGAGGTAGTAGGACGACTTGATGAAGTCGTAGAAGGGGTCTGAGATCGGCACTGAATCGATGGTCAGCATGTAAGCGGCGCCGCGCGCGAGGAACATGCCGGCCAGCGTGACGATGAAGGCGGGCATGGCGAGAGAATGGATGATCAGCCCCATCAGCGCGCCGAAAGCCGTCGTCACCGCGAGCAGGAGCACGAAGACAGCCAGCGGATGAAGCGACGTTTCACGCAGGACGACCGCGATGAACACGCCGGAGAATGCAATCACCGAGCCGACCGACAGGTCGATGCCGCCCGAAAGGATCACCACCGTCATGCCGACCGCGACAATACCGAGATAGGCGTTATCGGTCAGAAGATTGCCGACGACCCGCGTTGAGAGCATGGCGGGAAACTGGATCCAGCAGACCGTATAGGCGAGGACGAAGATCGCGATGGTCGCGAGCAGGGGATAGAAGCGCGGATTGACGGTCACGAGCGCAATTCCTTTCTGGCCTCGTAGCTGCGCTCGCGCCTTCGCCGACTCTCGTCCTTCACGAAGCGCCAGCTCTGCGCGAGATTGGGCGACTGGACGACGAGGATGATCAACACCAGTCCGGCTTTGATGACGAGATTGTATTCCGACGGAAAGCCCGCGAGCAGGATGCCGGTATCGATAGTCTGTATGATCATCGCGCCGATGACCGAGGCGGCGATCGAGAAGCGGCCGCCGAGTAGCGAGTTGCCGCCGATGACTACCGCAAGAATCGCATCGAGTTCGAGCCACAGGCCGGTATTGTTTGCGTCGGCACCCCGGATGTCGGCGGTCGCGACGATGCCGGCGAAGGCGGCGCAGAGACCGGCCGCCATATAGACCGCGATGAGAAGAACCCGCGCGTTGACGCCGGCCAGCGCCGAGGCCGAGCGATTGACACCGATCGCCTCGACCAGGATGCCGAGTGCCGTGCGCCGCATTAGAAGGGTCACCACGAGCGCGAGCAGTACCCATAGCACCGCCGGAAACGGCATGCCGAAAAGCGTTCCGGAGCCGAAAAAGGCAAAGGACGGATCGCTGAAGGTGAGGATGCGGCCCTCGGTGATCAACTGGGCGATGCCACGCCCGGACGTCATCAGGATGAGCGTGGCGACGATCGGCTGAATGCCGATGACGGCGACGAGACAGCCGTTCCATAGACCGCAAAGAAGACCCGCGCCGATGGCGAGCGCCAGCGTGGGAGCGAGGCCGAGCCCGGAGGAGATCGCCCACGCACCGATCGCGCCGGAGATCGCCATGACGGTTCCCACCGAAAGATCGATGCCCCGCGTCGCAATCACGAGCGTCATGCCGATGGCCAGAAGCGCCACGGGTGCCCCGCGCTTCAGCACGTCGATGATCGGTCCGACCAGGCGTTCGCGCTCGTATCCGATCAGGATGAAATCCGGGAAGAACGCGGTGACCAGGAGAACGATCGCGCCGAGAGTGATGAGTTGCGGCGCAATCCGCGAAAGCGAGCGAAACATCATGCGACCTTTTCGGCTTGCGCGGCCGCTTCGGCAGCGATGGCACGGACAATCGGTCCGGTCGCGATATCATCGCCGGTGAGCTCGGCGACGTGCCGGCGATCGCGGACGACGACGATCCGGTTGGAGACCGCGATAAGTTCGTCGAGCTCGGAGGAGATGACGAGGAGCGACATGCCTTCGTCGGTGAGTTGGCGGATGAGGTTCAGGATCTCCGCATGTGCGCCGACGTCGATACCGCGCGTCGGCTCGTCGAGAATAAGGAAACGTGGATTCATCGCCAGCCAGCGAGCGAGCACCACCTTCTGCTGGTTACCGCCGGAAAGCTGCCCGATCGGCTTTTCCGGGCCGCTGGTGCGGATGTCGAGCTTCTCGATGTAGTCGGCGGCAAGCCGGTCCTGCTCGGCCCGGGGGATGGGTTTTGCCCAGCCGCGCCGCGCCTGCATGGCGAGTATGATGTTTTCGCGGATGGAGAGTTCGGCGATGATGCCGTCGGTCTTACGGTCCTCGGGAGCGAAGCCGAAACCAGACGCGATCGCCTCGCGCGGATTGGCGTGGGCGATCCTGCCGGTCTCGTCGCGCGCTTCGCCTGACGCTGCCGTGCGCACCCCGAACATAAGTTCGGCGGTCTCCGTGCGCCCCGAGCCGAGGAGGCCCGCGAGCCCGATGACTTCGCCGCGATGCACGGTGAGATCGAAGGGCTCGACGACGCCCGAGCGCCCGAAATTCTCGAAGCGCACGACTTCGGGTCGCGTGGCGACATTCGGGTCGGTCTTCCTGCGCGCGGCGTCTTCCGTCATGGACAGTTCGCGGCCGAGCATGTGTTCGATGAGCCTGACCCTATCGAGGCGCGCGGTCTCCTCGGTCACGATCTTCCGACCATTCCGCAGAACAGTCAGACGGTCGGTCAGTTCGAAGACCTGATCGAGGAAGTGGGAGACGAAGACGATACCGAGGCCTTTCTCGCGCAGGGAGCGAACCACGTCGAACAGCATTCGCGTTTCGTCGGCGTCGAGACTGGCGGTTGGCTCGTCGAGGATCAGGACCTTGCCGGAGAGTTCGACGGCACGGGCGATGGCGACGATCTGCTGGATGGCGACGGAATAGGCGCCGAGGTCGCGGCCGACATCGATGTCGAGCCCGTAGCCGGAGAGCATGCGCCGTGCCTCGGCCCGCTGAGCGGTCCCGTCGATGAAGCCGAAGCGGCGCGGCTCGCGCCCGAAGGTCAGGTTCTGCGCAACGGTCAGGTTCGGCAGGAGGTTGACCTCCTGGTACACCGTGCCGATGCCGAGCGCCTGCGCTTCGGATGTCGAGCTCGGCGAGATTGCCTCGCCGTTCAGCATGATCTCGCCCGAATCGCGACGGTAGGCGCCTGTGAGGCATTTGATAAGCGTCGACTTGCCGGCGCCGTTCTCGCCAAGCAGGGCATGAACCTCGCCGGCCCGCAGGTCGAAATCGACACAGTCGAGCGCCTTAGCTCCAGGAAACGACTTGCTGAGGGATCGGATTGTCAGAGGCATCGAAGACCTTTTCGGCGCATCGGAGACCATCTGGAGAGGGTTCTTGAGGCGCATCGTCTTGCATCAGCTCGCAATGGACCAGGGCGTTGGGAGGCCCCGCCCCGGTCCGCTCGGGTCGGATCAGTAACCGAGGTCCTTGCGGGCCTCGTACTGCTCCTGAGGATCGTCGTTTTGGGTGTAGAGCTTGGATTCGGTCTGAATGAACTTCTTCGGCTCGGTTCCATCATTGCGATAGGCTTCGAGCGCGTCGAAGGCGGGACCTGCCATGTTCGGCGTCAGTTCCACCGTGGCGTTGGCTTCACCCGCCGCCATCGCCTGGAAGATGTCGGGCACCGCATCGATCGAGACGATCTTGATGTCCTCGCCCGGCTTCAGGCCGGCTTCCTTGATGGCCTGAATCGCGCCGATCGCCATGTCGTCGTTGTGAGCGTAGAGCGCGCAGATATCCTTTCCGCCGTTCTCGGCTTGCAAGAAGCTCTCCATCACTTCCTTGCCGCCGGTTCGGGTGAAATCGCCGGTCTGGCTTCTGACGATCTCCAGATTGTCTTTACCTTCGATGGCGTTGCGGAAGCCCTGAGCGCGATCGATCGCCGGCGAGGAGCCGGTCGTGCCCTGAAGTTCGACGATGCGGCATTCGCCCTCGCCGGCATTGTCGACAAGCCATTGGCCAGCGACCTCGCCCTCATGCACGAGGTCGGAGCCAACCGCGGTCAGATAGAGGCTCTCGTCGGAATCGACCTTGCGGTCGAGGAGCACGACGGGAATCTCGGCTTCCTTGGCTTCCTGGAGCACGCTGTCCCAGCCGGTCGCAACGACAGGCGCCAGAAGAATGGCGTCCACGCCCTGAGCGACGAACGAACGGAGCGCCGCGATCTGGTTCTCCTGCTTCTGCTGCGCATCGGAGAATTTCAGATCGATCCCGCGCTCTTCGGCCTGCTGACGGGTGATCGTCGTCTCGGCGGCGCGCCAGCCGGACTCCGAGCCGATTTGCGAGAAGCCGACGGTCTGTGCCGAGGCGAGCGTGGTCGCACCTAGGCAAATCGCGGCGGTTATCATC
The DNA here is from genome assembly GCF_003403015.1 of Fulvimarina endophytica. Taxonomy (GTDB): domain Bacteria; phylum Pseudomonadota; class Alphaproteobacteria; order Rhizobiales; family Rhizobiaceae; genus Fulvimarina; species Fulvimarina endophytica. The sequence goes on along the minus strand of NZ_QURL01000001.1, from coordinate 2,119 downwards.
AGGGACTTGATCATGCTTCACTCCTCCTATGGAAAAACGTGGAAGCCAGCGCCGGCCGGCAGACACACGTCTCTTGTTTCCCGGATCCCCTCATCGGTGATCGCGGCATGGTTCCCAGGGGCTACACTCGATCTTTACGGGAGGGCCCTGGATATTCCGTTTGCTCAGAGAGTGCGCTCGGCGCGAAATCGGCCCGGAACCGAGCAGCGCTCGGCACCTCGAGGCGACGGCGTGTTCGCGCCGATCGTTCGATCCGACCATCATTCCTCCCGAGGCCCTGCGGGGACTGCGAGTTGCCCAGAAATTGGCGTCTCGACGCCAGACGCGGGCCGGCTTCCTCCTCCGGTTCCGCATCGTCATTTCCGGGCCCCGCATGGGTGTCTGCCGCGCTCTGCCCTGCACCATCCTAAGCCCAATAAAATATATTTGAAAAATAGACTTTTGAGATCACGATATGCCAATTAAGGTATATCATCGGGGTGGCGATCGAAGCGCCCGGTCGATGCCGCTCTTCCGGCCGGGAGCCTCCTGATGTCGCCGATCGTTGCGTCCGGGTCCGCATAGGAGCCGTCGCGTCTGGAGCAGAAGGTCGACGATGTCCGAGAGACACAGGGCGAAACAGGCCGATCACCTGGTTCGAAAGGGCCTCAAGTTCTCGCAGCTTCGGTTGCTGACGGCCTTGCGCGATTTCGAACAGATCGGAGCCGCTGCACGGCACACTGGAATGACCCAGCCGGCCGCATCCCGTCTCCTATCGCAACTCGAGGAGATGGTCGGCGTCCCGCTTTATACCCGTCATATGCGGGGCATCTCCCTGACGGAAGCCGGGACGCTCTTGGCGAGCCAGGCGGCGAGCGCTTTGCACGGCTTCGACCTCGTGCAGGAGCGCATCGGCCAGATGGCCGTCGGGACACGCGGTTCGGTTCGCATGGGTGCGGTCACCGGCCCCTCGCTCAAGATTCTGCTGCCCGCGGTACGCGAGGCGCGGGCCGCCTATCCCGACATCGATCTTTCTGTCCTGATCGATACGTCGGACAAACTCTCCGAAGCGTTGCTCGACCGCGATCTCGACTTCTATATCGGGCGTATTCCGACAGAGAGCGATGCCCGCGCCTTTCGAATCGAAACGATCGGGCTTGAACCGGTGGCGCTGCTCGTGCGCTTCGACCATCCGCTGACCCGGCGCCAGAACATCGCTTTGAAGGACTGTCTCGAATATGACTGGGTCACTCAGCCACCGGGCGGCTTGTTGAGGCGAACCCACGAGGAGTATCTCCTCAAGCACGGTCTGGAACTTCCACGGCGCGTGGTCGGAACGACTTCGATCCTCTTCACGCTGGCGCTGGTCAGAGAAACCGATGCGATCGCACCGATGGCGCGGGCGGTCGCCGATCTCTTCATCGAGCACGGCGCCCTCGCGAGCCGCCTTGGCCGCATCCCACTTGCCCAAGACATGCGCGTCGCAAGCTATGGGCTCGTTACACGCGCTGGAGATCCGCTAGGTCCAGCAGCAGAGCGGCTCTTCGAGATCGTACAAACCGCCGTGAAGCCGGACATGCGGAAAGTGCTGTAGGATTTTGTACTCACAGCTTATCTTCCAGTGGGATCCTCTTCCGTCAAATCGAACAACCTGTCGAGGCGCGAATGTCGGTAATCCGAGGATTCCCGAACGATGCCTGAACAACCGCGAGAGACGCCATTCAGACCGGCAAGCTTCGGAAGAAACGGGCCGGAAGCGGACCATCGGCTCTGGAGCACTGACTGGCGGAAAGCTGCCGTTCCGTGGACGTCTTGTTGGCCGCTCCCTCCCTTGGCCGGGGCGCGTCATTCCGCCCCGCAAAGTTACTCCTCCGCGTCCTCCTTATTGGTCAGCTATTCTAGGCCCTGTTGACATAGTGGATTCCCAAACCGTCTGACGTTTGATTCAAGGCTGCCTTTTGGAGGCGGCTTTGGCGCGAGGCGATCTGACGGACGAGGAATGGGCGGTGATCGGTGAACTGCTGCCCAGTGAACGGGGGCGCAAGTCTCGTCCCGCTTACGACAACCGCCGGTTTCTTAATGGCATGCTGTTCGTCCTGCGAGCTGGCTGCCCCTGGCGCGACGTGCACGAACGCTATGG
>NZ_QURL01000019.1 GCF_003403015.1 Fulvimarina endophytica | reverse complement strand
TCCTTGGCAGCTTCGGCCGAGCGCTGGGCGAGGCCGCGCACTTCCTGGGCGACCACCGCGAAGCCCTTGCCGGCTTCGCCCGCCCGCGCCGCCTCGACGCCGGCGTTCAGCGCCAGAAGATTGGTCTGGAAGGCGATCTCGTCGATGACCGAGATGATCGAGGAAATCTGCTTGGAGGACGTCTCGATCTCGTTCATCGCCTGGACGGCCTGCTTGACCACCTCGCCGCCCTGGGCGGCCTTGTGGCGGGCCGCGCTCGCAACCTTGCGGGCGTCGTCGGCGCCGTTGGCGGTCTCGTTCACCGCGCCCGTCACCTCGCCGAGGGCGGCGACGGTCTCTTCGAGATTGGCCGCCTGGACCTCCGTTCGCTGGGACAGGTCGTTGGTCGCCGTAACCATTTCGGAGATGCCGTCATGGGTGGAGCGCACGAGCCCGATCACGTTGGAGAAGGCGCCTTCCAGGTTTGCGACCGATTCGTTGAAGAGCGCGCGAAGGCCCTCGTAGTCCTGGGAGAAGGGCTTGTTGAGCCGCGCCGTCAGGTCGCCCTTGGCAAGGCGACCGAAGCCGGCCTCGACCTCGCTCATGAAGAACTCGTGCGCCCGGACATATCCGGCCGCCTCTTCGTCCTGGCGCTGACGGTCGTCTTCCTTCTGGCGCTCCTCGGCGATGTTCGCCGCCTTCAGCTGCTGCTGTTCTGCTACCGCACCGCGCAGGTCTGCGACGGCCCTTGCGATGGCGCCGATCTCGTCGCCACGGTCCGTATGGGGAACGGTCTCGTCGATGCGGCCGCGCGCGACATTGGTGATCGTCTCTTTCAGGGCTGCGAGCGGGTTGACCATGCGGCGGGCCATGAAGAAGGCGCCGGCGCCGACGAGGAGGAGGGTGAGGCCGGAGACGAAGAGCAGAGAGGTGTGCAGAGCTGAAAGGTTGGACATCACGTCCGCTTCGGGAATGCCCACATAGAGAACGCCAATTGTCTCGCCGGCCATCGTCTTAATCGGATCATATGCGGTGAAGTAGGGGGTGCCGAGAATATCGGCATGGCCACGATAGGGAACGCCCGAACCGAGCACTGCATCGTAGACCGGACCCTGAGCGAGCTTGGTTCCAGTTGCACGGGTGCCGTCGACGTTCGTCACATTGGTCGCGACGCGCGTGTCGCCCATGAACACGGTGGCGGTGCCGCCGACGAGTTCCTTTATCTTGTCGACTGCGACTGTAAAGTCGTTGAGCGGCTGGAGACCAGCGTAGATCTGTCCGTCCGCGAGCCGGTAGCTATTGCCATATCCGCTGAGAACCTCCCAGGCGACCCGCATATTGGCTTCTTGACGCTCACTCGCGCGGCGCTGCCCGTCCTGTTCGATCGCGATGTAACTCGCGATGGAAAGGAACAAGGTCAAAAGGGCGAGCGACCCAACGACCATCATGGAGATCTTCGTGGAGAGGGAGAGATTTCTCATCTGCGAAACGTCCAGTTGCGGCTGTTGGCGAGTAAGTGCCAGTAGGAGAAGACTCTCCGGTCGGTTTCCCGAATGTAAGGGCAGTTGTGTAAAGGCCGCGTTAGCGTGAGGTTTGCGCGGGGCTATGAATAGCCCCTAGATTTGTGGACGCCTTCTTCCCTAATTTTTAGGCAAGGAGGCCCTGATGCGGTCTGGCAATTTCACTGATGAGTTCAAGCGTTACGCGGTCGCGCAGATCACCGAGCGGGGCTATCCCGTTGCAGAGGTTTCAAAGCGGCTCGGGATCAGTCAGCATTCACTTTATGCGTGGCGCAGAAAGTTCTCGAAGCCGTCCGCCTCGACAGATGACGATGAGTCAGCCGAGATCCGACGCCTGAGGAAGGAACTGGTGCGCGTTACCGAGGAGCGCGACATCCTAAAAAAGCCACCGCGTATTTCGCCAAGGATGCAAGATGAGATACGCGTTCGTTGCCCAGCATCGCCAGCAGTTCAAGGTGCGGGCGATATGTCGCTGAATGCGCATCCGACTCAGCGGCTTCTATGCCTGGCTGAAGAACCCGTTGAGCAAGCGGGCTCGAGAGGACGCACGTCAGACGGAGCTTCTCAACAAGGTCTGGAAGGAGAGCGGCAGGATGTATGGCTATCGCAAGCTGCACGACGACCTTCTCGATCAGGGAGAGAGCAGTTGTGCCAACCGCATTGCTCGTCTCGCCAGGATGGCCGGGATCAAGGCGCAGATCGGCTACAAGCGTCGGCCCGGATCCTATGGTGGCAAGCCGTCAGTCTTGGTCGACAACACCCTTGCCAGGCAATTCGATGCCGATGCGTCAGACAGGGCGTGGGTAACAGATATCACCTACATCAGAACCCAGGAGGGCTTTGCCTATCTGGCCGTGGTGATCGACCTGTTCTCGCGCCGCGTGATCGGCTGGTCGCTGCAGAGCCGGCAGACTACTGATGTCGTGCTGCAGGCTTTGCTCATGGCGGTGTGGCGTCGAAAGCCGAAGAGCAAGGTCTTGGTTCATTCCGATTAAGGCTCGCAATTCACCAGCATGGACTGGGCGGCGTTCCTGAAGCACCACAATCTTGAGCACTCGATAAGCCGTCGTGGAAACTGCCACGACAACGCTGTGGCAGAGAGCTTCTTCAATCTCCTCAAGCGCGAGCGGATACGGCGAAGGACCTACCGAGCACGCGAGGAGGCCAGGCAGGACGTGTTCGACTACATCGAGATGTTCTACAACCCGAAGCGCAAGCACGTCAGGAACGGGATGCTGTCACCCGTAGAGTTCGAACGGCAGCAGGAAATGTAACCCGAGGGTGTCCACGAAACTCGGGGCTATTCACAATCCTGCGGATGTCGGTGGTCGATCTTGTTGAGGATGCTGGGTTCGAAGCAGTGGAAGCCGCCGACGCTATCCAAGCTTTAGAAATACTGGAAACTCGCCTCGACATCCGGATCGTGTTCTCGGATATTGATATGCCCTGCGGCATGGATGGGATGAAGCTTGCCGCCGCGATCCAGGACCGCTGGCCGCCCATTCAGATTATACTGACATCAGGCTATCTTGCGCCTGATAAGGTGCGGATGCCTCCTCGCAGCGTCTTTTTTAAAGCCCTACATCGCGGAGAAGATCGTCGAGACGTTGCAACGTATGGCATCGTGAGTGCGTAATTCACGCCTCTGCCAAAACAGAGAACTCAGGCCACTGGAATTGTTTCTTCACAATTTTCATCGCCTCGCGCTGCCTCATCGTGGCATGAGGGTCCGAAATCAATCGCGAACCCAGTAGCAGTTTATCGACATTTGGGACGGAAAGCCGTTCGTTTACTCTCAGGCATTCTGTGGAACGCGACAGGATTGGATGTGGACCCACCGACGCATCTTCGTAAAATTCACCGCATACATGAAGGCCGCACCGTATTACCGATCATAAGGCCTTAGGCAAGCATTTTTTCAGATCAACAACCTGCGAACCAAGTCGGCGATCTCCGGCTCGATTCACGGCATCGACCTCGACTGTGAATTTCGCCAATAAGTCGCTGAGGCCGCGCGTTTCGCCGGACAGTTCGTTGCAGGCCGCTGTTGTTTCTTCGACCATGGCGGCGTTACGCTGGATACCCTTCTCGAGCGTGCCGACAGCGAGGTTGACCTCTTGAAGATTGGTCGCCTGAGATCGGGCCGTTTCTACGATCGACACGAAGCGCCCGTTTGCCTCCGCTACTTTATCAGCGATGCGCTGCAAAGCGTTTCCAGCTAGGTCCACCAGTTCCACGCCTTCTCGCACATGCGTTCTTGAAGCCGAGATCAGAGACTTGATCTCTTTTGCCGCTTCTGCTGAGCGCTGCGCAAGACCGCGAACCTCCTGCGCCACGACAGCAAATCCACGACCCGAATCGCCAGCGCGCGCCGCCTCGACGCCAGCATTCAATGCGAGCAGATTGGTCTGAAAGGCAATCTCATCGATGACGCCGATAATCTTGCCGATTTCGTCCGACGAGGTTTCGATCCGCCCCATCGCTTCCACGGCTTTGGACACGACCTGCCTCGAGACTTCGGCCTCCTGCTTCGTAGCCGCGACCAACTCGCCTGCCGCTTGAGCTTGCAGACTGGACTGCTGAACATTGTGGGTAAGGTCCGAAAGAGCCGCTGACGTCTGTTCGATGGCAGCAGCCTGTTGCTCACTCCGACGCGCAAGATCATTGGCGGCAGCGCTGATCTGCTCGCTGTCGCCCTCAATCAGATTAGCGCTGCTGCGCACCGTCCTCATAGCGTCGGCTAATGCGTCGATGGATCGGTTTAGGTCGTTTCGCACCGGATCGAGGGCAGGTATGAACGGTTCGACGATTTTGCTTGTGAGATCGCCGTCGGCCAGTTGACTTAGAGCCCGACCAAGGCGGCGAACGGCCGTCACGCGCTCCGTCACGTCTGTGGCGAATTTGACCACTTTGGCGACGCGACCGTCGAAGCTAAAGACCGGATTGTACGAGGCCTGGATGTACACCTCCCGTCCCCCTTTACCGATCCGCAGGAACTCATCCGCGACGAACTTCCCGGATTGGAGCCTCTCCCAAAACGACGCGTAGGCTGGCGTTTCAGCATAGGTCGGATCAACGAACATCCGATGGTGTCGGCCGACAATCTCGTCCAACTGGTACCCGAGCGCTTTGAGAAAGTTCGCATTCGCAGTAAGGATGGTCCCGCCGACCGTGAACTCGATCGTGGCTTGCGAGAGTTCGATGGCGTTGGTCTTTGCTCCGTTCTCAAGCTGGGCCTGTTTGGTCGCTGTGATGTCGTTGGCGAACTTGACGATCTCCGTGACGCGGCCGCGACGATCGAGGATGGGGTTGTAGTTGCCGCGAATGAACACCTCGCGGCCACCTTTGGCGAAGCGGCGAAACTCTTCGCAAACAAATTTGCCGTTGCGCAGCCCTTCCCAGAACGACGCGTAGTCATGTGAAGCGGCGTATTGCGGGTCGAGGAAGATTTGATGCTTCTGACCAATGATCTCGTTCGGCGCGTAGCCCATCAGATCGCAGAAATTGTTGTTCGCGCTCAGGACGGCCCCATTAAGATCAAACCTGATGATTGCCATTGAGAGGTCGAGCGCCGATAGGACTCGGTCGGACCCAGCTGACAGAAAGCGCATTATCAGAAATCGTCCGTATTAGAGAATTATTGGCGGCAGAGGCCGTAACCCAGTATTCCAGATCAAGATGATCAGAAGCTTAACTGGAAGAAGGTATTGGCTTGCCAGCGTTTCGTCTTGGCCTGCCCCTACTTGGTGGTCCAGGGTGAATCTTAGGGGCGTGTCGCAACTTCGAGCGAAGGGCGCGGAGCCATTGTCTCACTTAGATGCTTCAGACTTTATTAACTTTTTGAAGTCCGAAGATCTGCGCGACGAGATCATTCTGGCTGTGAACCGTCCATTC
>NZ_QURL01000018.1 GCF_003403015.1 Fulvimarina endophytica | reverse complement strand
CTTCGACTGCCGCTTCAGCTTCTCGGCGACTGTGTTCAGGATCATGGCGAGCTCTCCGTCAATGAGAGCTCGAAAAACAACGAACACGGTCACCAGAGCGTTAAACTGAAAAGTTTGCGACACGCCCAGCTCGAGCGCCGCCTCAGTCGGTACGGCATGGTCAGCGTCGACGGCAACTTCTACAGCGTTCCGGACGCCACGCGTCGCCGGGTCGTGGAGGTGTACAAGCTCGCCGACGAGGTCCAGATCTTCGAGGACGGCGTTCTGATCGCCGCTCATCCGATACTGGAAGGCCGTAAGCAGCGCCGTGTAGCACCGGGCCATCGAGCCTATTCGTTCCGAAAGCGGTTGCAGTGTCCCACCGAGGATATTCTCGTGCGCGGCGCCGGCGATGTCGTCGCCCAGCGTTCCCTCGCATTCTACGACGCCGTCGCCCAAAAGCTGGCGCAGGCGGGTCGATGATGACCGGCCCGCTCGACCAGACCCCTTCGACGATCGATCGCATCCGGCGCGAGCTCGTCGGACTGAAGATGCCGCGGGCGCTGGAAGCCCTCGATCATCTCGTGCGCCGGCTCGAACAGGGCGAGATCACCGCCCTCGAGGCGATCGACATCCTGCTCGCCGAAGAGCTGACGCTTCGTGAGAACAGCCGGATCAAGACAGCGCTCAGAATGGGGCGCCTGGCGACGATCAAGACGCTCGCCGGCTTCGACTTCTCCTTCCAACCTTCGCTCGATCGCGACCGCATTCTCGCGCTCGCCCAACTCGGCTTCGTCGAACGCTGCGAGGTCGTCCACTTCCTCGGACCGCCCGGCACCGGTAAGAGCCACTTGGCGACCGTCCTCGGTGTGGAGGCCGTCAAAGCCGGACGAAGCGTTTACTTCACCACGCTCGCCGATCTCATCGCCGCGCTTGCCCGCGCCGAACGGGAAGGCCGGCTTCAGGAGAAGACCCGCTTCTTCTGTCGGCCTTCGCTGCTGATCGTCGACGAGATCGGCTACCTCCCTGTCGTCACGGGTGGTGGCAACCTCTTCTTCCAACTCGTCAACGCCCGCTACGAGCGCGGCGCGATGATCCTGACGTCCAATCGAGGCTTCGCCGAATGGGGCAACGTCTTCGGTGATCCGGTCGTCGCCACCGCACTGCTCGACCGCCTGCTGCATCACGCCGTCGTCATGCAGATCGAGGGATCGAGCTATCGACTTCGTCAGCACGCCGAGCTCACGCCCGAACACGTCCGCTCGAAGGCAACCATCGCACCACCGCTCCAAACGCAGCCGAAACGTCGACGAGGGCGACCGCCTCGTATCGACCCCCTCGCCATGATGGGCTGAACGGCCGAACTGGGGAATTTTACTTCGGCGCTTCTGAGGAAAATTCAGTCGGCATTGACACGTTTGTCGTGGCGCACCGATGCATTTTGGGACTTTCGGCCTGAAATGCAGGGCTTGATGCCCTTCGCCTCAAGAGCGTCCCGGAACCAGTCGGCATCGTAGCCGCGATCACCGAGCAGCCATTGCGCCTTGGGCAACTCGTCCAGAAGCGCTGCCGCCCCGGTGTAGTCGCTGACCGGCCCGGCGGTCATGAAGAAGCTGAGCGGGCGACCATTGGCATCTGCCACAGCGTGCAACTTGGTGTTCATGCCGCCTTTTGTGCGGCCGATCAGGCGACCAAGGCCCCCTTTATGGATGGCCCGCCCCTTCCTCCGGCTTCCGTGTAGGTTTGCCGATGTCTGAATAGGAAGGAGCGAACCATGAGCATCATGATCCTGGGCATTGATCTCGGCAAGAACAGTTGCAGCCTCGTTGGTTTCGATGAAGCCGGCGCGGTCGTCATGAGACGTCGGGTGCGGCGCGAGAACTTGATCGCCTTCACGGCGAAGCTTCCCTCTTGCGTGATCGCGATGGAAGCGTGCTGCGGAGCCCATCACGCCGGTCGGACCATGCAGGAGCAGGGTCACGACATTCGTCTGATGTCGCCGGAATATGTCCGCCCTTACGTAAAGGCACAGAAAAACGACGACCGCGATGCCGAAGCGATCGCGGAAGCTGCGACGCGGCCGACCATGCGGTTCGTCGCTCTGAAGAGTGAGGAACAGCTGGACGTTCAAACTCTACACCGGGTTCGCGACCGGCTCGTTGGCGACCGTACATCGTTGACGAACCAGATCAGAAGTCTGCTTCTGGAGCGCGGTCACGTCGTCGCTCAAGGGCACGCGAAGTTGCGTTTGGCGTTGGCGGATCTGCTCGAAGGCGAGACTGATAGGCTCGGCGCTCGCATGAGATTCCTATTGGCGGACATGCGCAGGCGCTGGGACGAACTGGACGGGCGGGTCGCCGCCTTCGACGCGGAATTCGCCGCGATGGCCAGAAACGACGAACGCGCCAAACGGCTGACGACGATCCCCGGCATCGGCCCTCTCAATGCAACAGCACTCGTGGCTGCGGTGGGAGATGCCGCGACCTTCTCGAGGGGACGAGACCTGGCGGCCTGGCTCGGACTTGTTCCGCGACAGGTGACGACCGGCGGCAAGCCGAAACTTTTGGGGATCACCAAACGTGGTTCCAAGTATCTGCGCAAGATGCTGATCCAAGGTGCACGTGCGGCGATGCCGACCCTGCGCGGCATGGATACGGTCGTCGGAGCATGGCTTCGCGGTCTTTTGACAAGGGCGCATCCCAACACCGTCGTCGTCGCTCTCGCGGCGAAGATGGCACGGATCGTCTGGGCGCTCCTTCGGAACGCCTGCTCCTACGAGGTGCGACCGCAGACGGTCTGACGGAATCGGTTTTCGGCTTCAGTGCCGGAACCGATGAACTGCGAGTGGTGAAAGGAAGATGGCCTGACAGTCGATCGGCGTTCTGAAAACCTCCGGCGCAAAATGGCTCTTCGAAGCCGGCCCCTTTATGAGGATCAGAACGCGCGGATCTCCATCTTGGCAGCGGCACGACCGACATGCCGGATACGTTTGTGCAGACTGCTCACGCCCTTAACCAATAACTGCTTGCAACAGGGGCGGGCCATACGTTTTGACTGCCAGACTCGATGCCGTGCGGTGCGCCTTCTGGTAGGTCGCGTCGATCATGATCGTCTTCCGCTCGGCGGCGGCTGCGGCCAGCCCCCCATCATCCGATGAAAGACGCCCATCTCGCCCCAATGCTTCCAGCGATTATACAACGTCTTCGCGGGCCCATAGTCCTTGGGCGCATCCCGCCAGCGCAGCCCGTTGCGGTTGACGAAGATGATCCCGCTCAACACGCGCCGGTCATCGACCCGTGGCCTGCCGTGGCCTTTGGGAAAGAACGGCCGCAGGCGCTCCATCTGCTCGTCCGTCAGCCAAAACAAATCACTCATATCCAGTCCCCCTGACGGAGCCTGAATCAGACGCTGTCGCGCAAAACAATGAGTCCTGACCCTAGCGCCCCACGCATGCTGTATGCCACAGCAGCCTACTCGCGCACCGTATTCCAGTTCTTATACACCGCCTCACAGCTATTTTACTGAAGTCTGCAAGCTCACAGTTACACGAGGCGCAGTTTCGTAAATCCCATCTAAATTTGTACATACTACGTTTGGTTCGCAATGAAATGATCGGAAATACGCGAGTCGTCATTCCGATTTAACTCGTCGTTGAACAATCGAGGGGATGATCGTGCGCATTTCGAACATTGGCTTGGGTAAGAAGATCGGCGCGAGTTTCCTCGCGATGGTAGTGGGAGCCGCTGCGATGGGCGGGGCCGTCTACTACCAGATGTCCGGTAGCGAGCAGACTCGCCTGGAATACCGACAGACCAACCTCCAGATCCGCGAGACCCTCATGATGAGAGCGCTGGTCGCACGTCAGGAGTTGAGTTTGCGTGGATATCTCCTTTACCCCGACCCCTCCTACGTTCAAAACCTACGAGATTATTACGCGAGCTTTCAGCAGGAGGCGTCCAAGCTTCGCGAATTGACAAGCGATCCGGCACTTCTCGAACGTCTCGACACGATTGATACGGGAATGACAACTTGGCGTCAGCAGATTCTCGACGAGGCCATCCGTCTCGCTGGAAGTCCCGATACGATGTCGCAGGCGGTTGCGCTGACCCGATCGCCTGCAGCGAATGCTCTGATCAATCCGCTCGAAGCGGACATCGACGGCCTCACAGCCGCCCTTTTGGAGCGCGCTGAAGGCTATTCCCGATTTCAGAACGATGCGTACCAAGCCGGTCTGACGAAAATGCTTCTCGGCGTCGGACTGTTGCTTTTACTCGGCGGACTCCTCGGCTGGGCGCTGACTCGAAACATCTCGGCACCGATCGTCCGGCTCCGTGACACAATGGCAGACCTCTTGGCGGGCAATCGTGACATTGACGTTCCTTCGCTTGGTCGCGGCGACGAAGTCGGCCAGATGGCCGGAGCCGTCGATCGCTTCCGGCTGGCTGCGATCGAGCAGGTTCGCCTGGAGAGTGAGGCAGTGTCCCTGCGTTCCGAACAGGACGCCGAGCGCGACCGGATCGCGGTGGCTGACCGTCGAATGCAATCCGATCTTCAGCAGTTCGTCGATTCGATCGAGACGGGCTTCGGATATCTGTCACAGGGGGATCTGACAGTGCGCATGGAAAGGCCGGTGGCGGCGCAGTACGAACCGATCCGTGAGCAGTTCAACGAGACGGTCGGTAAGCTGGAGGCGACCTTTGGCTCGGTCGTGTCGTCGATCGGCTCGATCCGCATGGGCCTCGGAGAAATCAACGTCGCCTCTAACGACCTGGCGCAGCGTACCGAGCAGCAGGCCGCGAGCCTGGAGGAGACGGTGGCGGCGCTGGCGGAGGTGACGCGTGCCGTCAACGAGACGGCGCAGGATGCTGGCCGTGCCCAGGAATCAGCCGAGAGCGCCAACAAGAACGCCGCGAAGGGCGGTGAGATCGTCGGCAAGGCCGTAGAGGCAATGCGCGGCATCGAGCAGTCGTCCGAAAAGATCGGCAAGATCATCGGCGTGATCGACGAGATCGCCTTCCAGACCAACCTCCTGGCCCTGAACGCGGGCGTGGAGGCGGCGCGTGCGGGCGAGGCGGGCCGCGGCTTCGCGGTGGTCGCGCAGGAGGTGCGCGGGCTCTCGCAGCGCTCGGCGGAGGCGGCCAAGGAGATCAAGGACCTGGTCTCGACCTCGAGCGCGCAGGTGGAGGCGGGCGTCGAGTTCGTCTCGGCGTCCGGTCGTTCGCTGGACGAGATTATCATCGAGGTTTCCAACGTCAGCCGCAATGTGGCGGAGATCGCGCGCCGGGCGCGCGAGCAGGCGGTGTCCCTGAAGGAGGTCTCCACCGCCGCCGACCAGATGGACAAAGTCACCCAGCAGAACGCGGCGATGGTGGGGCAGGCAACGGCTGCGGCCCAGTCGCTGTCGGCGGAGACGGACGAACTCGGGCGCCTGATTGCCGAGTTCAAGTTGGCGAGCGCGGGCGGCCAGGCGACGATCGCCTCGCGCAACGCGGCGCGCTCGTCCGCGGCGGCACCCACGGCGAAGTCTCGGCCGGTGGTGCAGATGCGCCCGACCGCTCAGGGAAACGCTGCCCTGAAGGCCCTAGAAGACAATTGGGAAGAGTTCTGATCGACCAAACCGGCACGTCCAGAACGTAATCGCCCAGCTTCTGACTCATCGAACATCGAGTTGCCAAGCTTCAAGACGTTCATCAAAATAGCACCATCCACGGGAGTCACAGCGTTGATCGTTCGCTTCCGCGGGAGCGCTTGACCACCCTCATACGGCGAGCGCGATTCAACGCGGAACAAAACATTCAATATAGGCTGGTCTGCTTGAGGTATACTAAAAGCGGACCATCAGGCAGTCTTGTGATTTGCTGACGATCGATCTGTGGGCGGAATGGCAGCCTTCATCCTTGTCCGCCTGAAAGCTGCCGGTCCGTTTAGGACCCCTGAAGCCGAAAGTCGACAAAAAACGAATGACTGCTTTCGGAGAAGGCGAGAGTCGTTCCAAATGTTGATGATTGGTCGGAAAGCGACAAAGGTCGCTTGAAGAACACGGTCTCCGATCTCCGGCGAACGCTTCTCAGCGGATATGTTCGAGCTTGAGACCGTCGATCTCCACCTTCTTCCATTCCCGGTCTGCGGTTAGAACCGTTGCGCTCAAGTTAAGACCAAGCGCCATGCAACTGAGATCGCCAAGACCTCGCCCGTACTGCCGCGTTCGCGCGGCGAGCATGCCCGAGGCGTAAGCCGCAGCCTCGTCGTGACCGCGGACATCGAGACGGAGGTCGTCGATAATTTCGCGGATTTCATCGCCGGCCATCCCGACCAGTGCCAGTTCCTTGACGACCTCCTGCAGATTCACCGCAGAGACCACCCCATCGCCGATATGAGGCAAAACTCGATCGGCGCCTTTTTCATTCCGAATGAATGCGAGGATAGCCGATGCATCGAGAACGACGACGGCCATCAGCTGTTCTTCGTCGTGCTGGTCGCTTCTTCGGCATCGGCTTCGGATCGCCGTTCAGCGAGGAAATCATCGACCGTCCGCTCTGACATGGCATAACGTCGATAAAGCTCCTGCGCGCGCAATGCCCCGTGCAGAATCGGCGTCAGGCGAAGCTCGTTGCCTTCGACGGTTGCGATCACTTTTGTATCTCCAGTCAATCCCATAGCTTGACGCAGTGCTTTCGGAAGAACCATTCGCCCATAAGCCCCAACCCGAAGATCGACTGACTTTCTCATATTAGCTCCAGCATCAGAATTATACAGAGATAAAATGGCATATGATCGATATTGTAGCAATTCGGTAATTGCCATAACGGCAAACGGGTATGTGCCTTCGTGACCGTTTATGTACATGTTCAGAAGTCGATAGCGTAAGAAACTTCGGCGACTTCCGCACATCCAAGAAGGCGCTCCCGCCTTATCATCCCTTCGACGTCGTATCGTTACATTGCGCGTCAGAACTACCGAAGCGACGGCGACGCTCGCCACCACGACCAAGCATGACTGCGGGGGCGCGCTTCAGGTTGTGAACGCGAAGACGTGGAGCATGGCTAGGAATCGTCGGGGACGACGATCAAACCTTGAGGTAGTTCGCCAATTCATTAGGCGTCTCTTGCGGGAACGATCCCTTTAGATGGTCCAGGAAGGCCGATACGCGGGCGTTCAGCAACCAACGGCTGGGATAGAGGGCCCATAGCGCAATCTCGGGACCTTCAACATCACCCCAGTTGACGAGTGTGCCGGCGGCCAAATCGCGACCGACAAGCGAAATTGGAAGCCTGGCAGCACCGACTCCCATTCGGACGGCGTCGCGGATCATGAGAAGCGACGACGGAGAAAGGGATGGCTGGACTGTGATGCTGGCTTTCCCCGCCGCTGTGGTGACCGTCCAGGATTCCACGGGCTTGGCCAACCCGCGAACGACGGCGGGAACGGGGAATCCATCGCTCGACGGTCTCACCTGCGGACTTGCCACCATCACCATCCGGTCGCGAAGGAAGATCCGTCCGACAAGGCTCTCGTCCGGGTCGGGATTGACCCGGATCGCCAGGTCGTAGCCTTCCTCCACCATGTCGACGGCCCGGTCTTCAGTCGTGACTTCGAGCCGGACCTCTGGATGCTTCAGCGCGAACTCCGCGGCGAGCTTTCCCATCGCGGTCTGGGAGAAGAGAAGCGGCGCGCTGATCCGTAAGCGGCCGCGTGGGGTATGCCCACCCGATGCGATGGCTGACGTGGTTTCTTCGAGGTCGGTCAGCAGCGCACTCGTTCGTTCGAACAAAGCACGATCCTCTTCCGTGAGTTTTAAAGCGCGGCCGCCCCGCTCGAACAGGCAGTTTGAAAGTAGCCCTCTTTCACTGAGTTTTTCCCGGCTGTGGCAGGTCCGCTCAGAACTTCGTCAGAGCTTCTGCGATAGGCGCGGGTGTTTCCTCCGGCCACCAGTGACCGACGCTAGGTGTTTGGTCCCAGCATGTCATGGCTTGGCGATCGGCTGAAGATTTCCGGCTTTGTCTCGCTGATCTGTCGGATGGCTTCGAACGGCGTTTTGAACCGCAGAGCCCTGAGCTGCTTGGCGTAGT
>NZ_QURL01000017.1 GCF_003403015.1 Fulvimarina endophytica | reverse complement strand
GAAAGATGTTCCAGAATGCGTTCGAAGCTCGGCACTTTGAACGCCTCTCGAACGAGTCTGGGCTCCGGCGCGCTCGTCGTGGTCATCACGGCTCCATCAGCGTTAGTAACGAAGCCATACTGTTGCATGAAAGGTTATTGAAAAGCCTCCCTTGCTAACCGGGCGTCCGATTGGAAATGTCTCTTTCTCCAGAGGGTTAGTGCGCCGTAAAGCTCAAGGCCGCTCGCCCGATACCGCGCCGGGCGACCGGACGGAGGCGCATGACGCCTCCGGGGAGGGACGCGACCGGCATCGCCTCTACCGGCTGTAGGGCCCGGTGAACAGATCCCCCAGCGCGCGGCGCAGGAGGAGGGTGATCCTCCGCTTCTTCATGTTCCAGGGGCGGTCGTGGCCCAGATGGCAGCGCTGGCAGAGGGCGGCGAGATTGGCGGCCTCGTTGTTCGCCGTGTCCTGGTCGAGATGGGCGCAGGCGAGGTGGACGGTGGTCGTCGCCAGGAGGTTCGGGTCGGCAAAGCCCGCCGGCTCGGGCAGGCGCTCGCGCACGAGGCGGCCGCGCCCGTCGCGCCAGCGGCCGCGATCCTCGTCGAACCAGCGCCCGTCGCCGAGATGGGTGACGGTTCGGCCATGCGGGCGGCCGCAGCGCTCGCAGCGGCCCTTGGCGCGCACGAAGCGGATCTCGCGGGAAAGCTCGCGCCAGTCGATCGGATAGAAATGGCGATGCTCAGGCCGGATCGGCATCGGCGCCCTCCTTTTCCGTATCGGCCCCTTCCAGCTTGGCACGGGCGTCGCGAATGCGGGCGATGGTGATCCGGCTCACGCCATAGTCGCGCGCGAGCCTTGCGATCGACATGCCGCCATCGAGCTTCGCCAGAACCTCGCGCTTCTTCTGATCCGACAGAAGCGGCGGGCGGCCGATCGCCTTGCCCTCCTCGCGGGCCCGCTTCAGCCCGGCATGGGTGCGCTCGATCAGAAGATCGCGCTCGAACTCGGCGACCGCGTTGATGACGCCCATGGTCATGCGGCCCGCGGCACTGGTGAGATCGACGCCGCCGAGGGCGAGGCAGTGCACCCGGATGCCGTTCTCGGCGAGATGATCCACCGTCCGGCGCACATCCATGGCATTGCGGCCGAGCCGGTCGAGCTTGGTGACGACGAGAACGTCCCCCGCCTCCAGCCGGTCGATCAGCTTGGCAAAGCCCGGCCGCTCCATCGCGGTGTGGGAGCCGGACACGGTCTCGGAGACGACGCGGCGCGCCTGAAGATCGAAGCCTGCCGCACGGATCTCGCCGAGCTGGTTCTCGGTGGTCTGCTCGAGCGTCGAGACGCGGACATAGGCGAAGATGCGGGACATGGGATCCGGTTCTGTGTGCCGGACTGGAGCATAACCGGTCTTGCGGGATATGAACATGCCCGAAATACGGAAAGGCTATGTTTCGAACAGATCGCGGCGCGGGTGTTCGAAACCGGTCGGTTTTGAGCTGCCCAAAATCAAGGAACCCAACCAAACAAGATCTTCCGCCCTTCATCTTCGTAATGAGGCAGCCATTGCTCGATAACCATTTTCAGTTGTCCTTGACCATATTACATCCGCTTGCCCATAAATGATGACCAGGGCGGAATGCCAAGCATGGCTCGTTTGGGTAGGCGCAATCGATCTGCGCCAGAGAGCCGAAGATATCGTTCGTGCACGTTTGCGGCGAATGATCAGGAACAGGAGAGAGCCATGAAACTGTATGAAGTGCCCATGCAGGAGAACGGGCGCGTCGTGTTGCCTTCGGACCTGCGGAAAACGCTGGGGCTCTCCAAGGGAGACAAGGTCCTGATCGAAGCGGAGGGCGACGAGATCAAACTGACCACGGCACGGTTACGGCGCAAACGCGCTCAAGCGATCGCGAAAAGATACGCCCGGCCCGGCGTCAGTGTCGTCGACGAGTTTCTCGCCGAAAAGCGCGCCGAGGCCGAACGGGAGATCGCAAAGATCGAACCGGACGCGGACGAAATGGACGATCGCTCGTGATCGCCTGCGTGGTCGATACCTCGGCGATTCTTGCTTACGCTTTCGCCGAACGAGGAGCAGCAAAAGTCGAGCGTTGGATCGATGCCGGCGCAGCCGTCTCCACTCTTACGGTTCAGGAAACCGTCTCGAAGCTGTGTCAAAGCGGCATGAGCCGTGACGAGGCAGAGGATCTGATTCTCTCGCTTGGACTCGTCGTCCATGTACTCGATCTCGATCTCGCGTTCAGCGCCGGCGCCATGTTCGATCTCACGAAACCCTACGGTCTCAGTCACGGAGATCGTGCCTGCCTCGCTCTTGGCCGGAAACTTTCCGTTCCCGTCGTCACCGCCGACAAGGCTTGGTCGAAAGTTGCAGCCGATCTCGAACTGAAGATCGAGCAATTCCGCTGAAAGCCCGGAACGAGCGGACGGGTAAGTCGGGCCGAAGGGAGACAGCCGGCTTCCAGGTAGGATCGTTGGAAAGCTGCCCTAGGATTTACCCCACACGGAATGCCCACAGCCTTCCGAAGTCACGAGAAAGCGGACATTCTATACTTCGATAGAGGCGAAGGAGGCGGCAATGACGAGCTTTCAGGACGGGTTACACGAAAAGTGTCTTCGGGGACGATGGGAAGTTATCGCGTTTGGTTAGATTGAAAGAGGTCGCCGCGCTCGCGGGTGTCCATCCCGCGACCGCCTCGCGAGCCCTCAATCCGCAGACGGCGCCGAAGGTGAAGGCCGCGACGCTCGAGCGCGTGAAGGCGGCCGCCCTCGAACTCGACTACCGGGTCAACACCCAGGCCGCCAATCTGCGCAAGAAGCGGAGCGGCCTCATCGGCGTCGTCATGCGCGACTTCACGAACATGATGCTACCGATCATGTTCAAGGGGATTGAAGATCGCCTGCGGAAAAGCGGCTATGTCGCGCTGCTTGGCACCACCTATGCGGACGCCGATCGCAAGCGCGACCTTTACCGGACCTTCATGGACCGCCGGGTCGACGGCATGATCGTCACCTATGCCGACCGGATCGACGAGGATCTCGAACGGGTTCGCTCGGCTCGGGTGCCGTCCGTGCTCATCAACCGATCGACCCTTTCGGGCGGCGAAAGCCGCGTGCTCCCCGACATCGCGATCGCGATGACGCAGATCGTCGATCATCTCGCCGGCTTCGGTCACACTGAGTTCGGCTATATCGCGGGCCCTGAGAATTCGGCGATGTCGGACCGCAAGAGCGAGGCATTCCGGGCGGCGATCGGGCGACACGAGCTCCACGTCGGCGAGGAGCGCATGGTTCGCCCTGTGCTTGCGACGGACGATGAGGGCGAGCGGATCGCCCTGCGGCTTCTGACGCAGCATCCCGAATTGACCGCGCTCGTCTGCAGCAACGACCTCCTTGCGATCGGCGCGCTGAGGGCGGCGGCGAAACTCGGCCTCGGGTGCCCTAAGGACATCTCGGTCTCCGGCTTCAACGACATCCCCTTTCTCGATCGCATCGAACCGCCGCTGACGACCGCGTCGATCCCCCATTACGAGATGGGCTATGCCGCGGCCGAGCGACTGGTTCGGGAGATCGCCGGAGAGCGCGACCTCGAAAGCGAGATCGTCTTTCCGTCCTCGATCGTCGTTCGCCGGTCGACGGGTCCCGTGCGGGCCTGACGCCGCTATTCGCAAGCATCGGCATCGGCGACGACCTGCCGTCCGCCCCCGGATCAGCGAAGCCTCCTCGAACCGTTCCAGACAATTGACCGATCGGCAACAACGGCGACGACAAAGCGAGCTCACCGGTTCCGGTCACCAGATCTCTGCGAGACCTCGAACCGCGTGATCGATGCCGGAGAAACCCCGAATGCTAGCGGGTTTGCGTCGGGCCTCACCGGTTTATCGACCCGGCGAGCCGCCGGGAGCGATGGCTGCAGGGCGGAAACGTCCCGCAAGTTTAAATTGACTCTTTTCATCATGTTTCATATTCGAACTGCAATCGATTGCAATTTAGGTCAGCCTCATGACACGACGTTCCGATACCTGCGGTCTCTTCGAGCTCCGCCTGGCTCTCTTCGCCGGCGCGAGCCTTGCGGTCATCCCACTTCCCGCCCTCGCGCAGCAGGCGGCCGAGACGATCGCTCTCGAAACGGTCACCGTGGACGGGAGCTTCATCGGCGGCGTGTTTCGCCCGGTCGAGGAGGGCTACGAGCCCCAGGGGATCGGCGGGGTCGCCGCCAAGGCGGATCTGCCGGCCCGCCAGGTGCCGTTCTCGGTCGAGCAGGCCTCGGCCGAACTCATCGAGGACCGGGGCGATCTCACCGTCTACGAGGCCTTCGAGAGCTTCGCGGGCGCCCACACCCAGAGCACCAATTCCGATACGGGCTCGAACGTCGCGCGCGGCTTCTTCTCGCGCGGCTTCGACATCGGCTCAGGGGGCACCGTTCTCTACAACGGCCACCGCATCTACGGCATCGGCTCAAACTATCGCTCGACGGTCAGCCTTGCGGGCGTCGAACTCCTGAAGGGTCCCGCCGCGATCTATTACGGCGCCTCTGAGCCCGGCGGCGTCATCAACTACATCTTCAAGAAGCCGCTCGCCGAAGCGCGCTACGAGATCGGCACGCGGGCCGACACCGACGGCTCCTACGGCGCCTTCCTCGATGCCGGCGGCCCGCTCTCGAAGACCTCCGACCACTGGCGCTACCGCTTCGTTGCCGAATACAACAAGGACGACGACTGGCGCGACGAGGTCGAGGAGACGCCGAAGACCCTTTACGGCAGCCTCGAATGGGCACCGAGCGACGCGTTCGTCTCGCGCCTCTCCTACGAATATCTCGATGTCGACGGCGTGCCCCAGCGCTACGACACGATCCGCTTCCCGGGCGAGACGCTTCTTCCCGTGCCGGAGAACTTCTTCGCCGGCTACGACAACGACTTCGTCGATATCCGCCAGCACACCGTCCTGTGGGAGACCGAGTGGACGCCCTCGGAGGCCTTCGGGCTCGATACCTACGTCCTCTATCAGCACAACGACCAGGAGCATCAGACGACGCGGATCGGCGGGCGCGGGGGCGGAGCGCCCGATCGCTTCGGCGCGCTGCCGCGCACGACCCATGTGGGCATTTCCGAGGACCGCTCGATCGCAGCCGGCGCCGACCTCAAGGGCCGGTTCGAGACCGGCGCCTTCTCGCACCAGTGGCTCGCGGGTTATGCCTATTCCCATCTGAAGAGCGATGGCGGCGTCGTTCAGGTCTCGACCGGGACGCGGACCAACCCGCTGCGTCCCCTTCGCCCGGACGCGATCGATCCCTTCGGGGCGAGAGGCGGCGCCTATGCGTTCCAGGACGAACTCTTCGCGCTGATCCCAACCGATGGCCGAGGCGGCGCCTTCGAGCGCGACGACCACAATGTCTACGTCCAGGACATCGTGACGATGCCCTGGCAGACCACGAAGCTCGTGGGTGCGATCGGCTATGCCTATACCGAGCAGACCGACGGCCCGAGCGTGACGGGCGCCGGGCCGATCACGACGCTGGAGGACGGCTTCGTGACGCCGCGCCTCGCTGTCATCCAGGACCTGACGGACACGATCTCCGTCTACGGCTCCTATGCGGAATCCTTCTCGCCCCAGCTGCTGGTCAACGATTTCGAGACCTTCGAGGTGCTCGACGATCCCGAGATCGGGCGGCAATACGAGGTGGGCGCCAAGCAGGAGATCATGGACGGCGCCGCGCTTCTCACCGCCGCCGCCTTCCGGATCGAGAAGGAGAACATCGCACGCCGGCTGTTCCCCGACGACGAACTCAACACCAATTCCGTCCTCGACGGCGTCTACCAGTCGCAGGGCCTCGAATTCGGGCTCACCGGCCAGATCACCGACTGGTGGACGAGCTATATGGGCTACGCTTATCTCGATACCGAGGTGAAGGAGACCGACGATCCCGTGCTCCTCGGCGGCTCGATCCCCTACGTCGCCGAGCACAATCTCGCTCTGTGGAACAAGGTCCGCGTCTATGGCGAGCCGGTAGGCCGCTTCGGGCAGATCGATCTCGGCCTCGGCGTGAATCATTACTCCGACGCCCGCGATCCGAACGGCTTCGAGCGCGATCCCTACACCCTCGTCGACATCGGTCTCTTCGCCGAGAAGAAACTTAAGAACGGCGCGCTCCTGAAGGGTGCGGTCCGCGTCGAGAACCTTTTCGACGAGGACTATTTCGACCAGCGCTCCTTCGGCTCGTCCGTGACCTATGGCGATCCGCGCAAGGTCTCCTTCCAGATCTCGACGGTGTTCTGAATCATGATCCTCGTGCCGACGATCCGGCCGCTCACGCTGGCCGCATGCCTATTCATCGCCCTGCCGGTCCTGCCGGCCCCGGCCGAGCCGATGGATATCTCCGATGCCGAGCCCTATCCGGCGCTCTTCGAGCCGGGCAGCCTCGAGGGCGAGCGCAATCTCGTCCTTCTCGGCGCCGATCTCGTCGAGATCGCTGTGGCGCTGGGGGCTGCCGACCGCATCCTCGCCCGCCCCGAGGCGATCGATCTGCCGGGGATCGGGGGAACGCCCCACAAGGTGCGCGAATGGGCGGGGGTCGAGGGCATCCTCTCCTTCGGCCCCGGCAAGATCACCCTCGGCTCATCGCCCCCGGTCGCCCGGCTGATCGACGGTCTCGCCGCGCTCGGCCAGGAGACGAAGATGATCTCGCGGATCCTGCCCGCGACACGGAAGGTGCGTGAGATGGCCGAGATTCTCGGCGTTCCGGAGCGAGGCGAGGCGCTGGTCGCCTCGATCGAGGCCGATTACGAGAGTTCGGCGAAGACCCGCGGCGAGGCGCCGCGCGTCCTCCACATCTCGAAGGTTGGAGCGGGCACGCAGTTCACCGCCGGCGGGGCCGAGACGGCCGTCGACAATCTCATCCGGCGGGTCGGCGCGGTCAATCCGGCCGCCGAGGTCGGACGGGACCGCTACCGCCCGGTGACGCCCGAGGGCGTTCTGGCCATGAAGCCGGACGTCGTGCTGATCGCCGAGACGGAACTGCCGTCCTTCGGCGGCCTTGCCGGCATCTGGCAGTCCTATCCGGGTCTAGCCCTCACCCCAGCGGGCCGCGAGCGGAACGTCGTCGTCATGCGCGACCTGCATGTGCGCTCGGACGCGGCCTCGAGCGGCATCGCGACCCGGCAGCTCGCCGATGCCCTGAAGGGGCTGGCGGCCGAACGATGAGCGATACCGCCGTGCCGAGGACCGCGCGCCCGACCGCGCTTGCGCGCTACGACCGGCGCGGCAAGGCTCTGAGCGGCCGCGCGAGCCTTCTTGCGCTTCTCATCGCGATCGGTCTTCTCGCCGCGACCCTCGCCTCGATCATGTACGGCGCCCTGACGCTTTCGCTCGCCGATATCCTCGGGGCGCTCACGGCGCGCATCACCGGAACGGAGACGACGGGTCAGGCCGCCCTCGCCGAGGCCGTGGTCTGGGATCTTCGCCTCGCGCGCATCGTCATGGCCGTCATCGTCGGCGCGAGCCTTGCCACCTGCGGGGCCGCCATGCAGGGCCTGTTCGGCAATCCGCTCGCAGATCCCGGCATCGTCGGCGTCTCCTCGGGCGCCTCGCTCGGCGCGATCGCCGTCGTCGTCCTCAACATCTCGGTGCTCGGCCCCTGGACCCTGCCGGCAGGCGCCTTCCTCGCCGGCATCGCGACGACGCTGATCATCTACGCGCTCGCCTCGCCCGGCCAGTCGGGCGGCGACAATGCGAGGCTGCTTCTCGTCGGCATCGCCGTCAACGCGATCGGCGGCTCGATCGCGGGCTTCCTCACCTATCTCGCCACCATGGAACAGCTCCAGAGCCTCACCTTCTGGTCGATGGGCTCGCTCTCGGTCGCCAAATGGTCGACCGTCGCCCTGACGCTGCCCCCGGCGGTGGTCGGCATCGCGCTCCTCGTCTGGTGGTCGCGCCCGCTCGATCTTCTCGCGCTCGGCGAGCGCCAGGCGCGCCATCTCGGCGTCGATGTGAAACTGCTGCGCCGCAAGCTCATCGTCGTCACCGCGCTTCTCGTCGCGGCCGCGGTCTCCTTTGCCGGCACGATCGGCTTCGTCGGCCTCGTCGTCCCCCATCTCTTCCGCCTGATGATCGGGCCGGGCCACCG
Source organism: Fulvimarina endophytica (assembly GCF_003403015.1). Classification (GTDB taxonomy): domain Bacteria; phylum Pseudomonadota; class Alphaproteobacteria; order Rhizobiales; family Rhizobiaceae; genus Fulvimarina; species Fulvimarina endophytica. The sequence continues at coordinate 2,956 of NZ_QURL01000017.1, read as the reverse complement.
GCTGCTGGTGCCCTTCTCCGCCGCCGGCGGCGGATTTCTCGTCATCCTTGCGGATCTGGCCGCCCGCACCCTCGATCCGCCCTCGGAAGTGCCGATCGGCATCCTGATGGGCGCGCTCGGCGGCCCGTTCTTCCTGTGGATGATCTATCGCGGGCGAAACCGGGCGAGCGCGGTATGATCCATCTTCGAAACGTGACGGTGCGCATCGGCGGCAGGACGCTTCTCGACCGCGTCGACCTCGACTGCGCCGCTGGAACGCTCACCGCGCTCGTCGGCCCGAACGGAGCAGGAAAGTCGACGCTCCTGTCCGTCGTCGCCGGCGATCTCGACGCCGATGCCGGCGTCGTGGACCTCGGCGGTCGTCCGGTCGCCCGTCATTCGGTGGCCGATCTCGCGCAGGTGCGCTCGGTCTTCCCGCAGTCCTCCATGGTGCGCTTCGGCTATTCTGTGGGCGAGGTCGTCGCCATGGGCCGGGCCATGCGCGATGTCTCGCCGGACGAGGATGCCGATGCCATCGAGGTCGGGATGCGCGATGCCGAGATCGACCATATGGCGGACCGCGACGCCCAGACCCTCTCGGGCGGCGAGCAGGCGCGCACCACATTCGCGCGCGTTCTCGTGCAGGACACGCCGATCATGCTTCTCGATGAGCCGACGGCCGCCCTCGACCTGCGCCATCAGGAGCGAGTGCTGGGTCTTGCGGCGAGAGAGGCCCGAAAGGGCGCCTGCGTCGTCGCCGTACTGCACGACCTCAACCTCGCCTGCGCCTATGCCGACCAGATCGTGCTCCTGTCCGAGGGCCGCGTCGTCGCCGTGGGCGATCCCTGGTCGGTGATGGAGGAGGAACGCATCGGCGCCGTCTACCGCCAAGCGGTCTGTATCCTCTCCCACCCCGAACGCGCCTGCCCGGTGGTCCTCACCCGCTAGCCCCCCTCACAGAAGCAGCCCATCCCCAAGCAGCAGAGAGACGACAATGCCTCAAACCATGCCGATTATCGCGACGCCGGGGATCGAACCGGCCGTCCGGGCCGTCATCGAGCGCGAACACGAAGCCGCTTTCGCGCAGGTTCGCGAGCGGCGCGCATCCGCTCCGCGCGAGCGCGATGCCCTTCCGACCATGGATTTCCGCACCTCCGAGCGCCATCGCACCGGCTATCTCGCGATCGGACCCAATCAGGGCCGCTTCCTCTTCGCGCTGGCCCTGTCGCGCAAAGCCCGCACCATCGTCGAATTCGGCTCGTCCTTCGGCATATCGACGCTCTATCTCGCGGCGGCGGCGAAAGCTGCCGGCGGCCGGGTGATCGGCAGCGAGTACCATCCGCACAAGGCCGGGAAGGCCCGCGCCAACCTGTCCGATGCGGGGCTCTCGGAGATCGCGGAGATCCGCGTGGGCGATGCGCGCGAGACGCTTCTCGATGCGCCGGCAGGGATCGACCTTCTCTTCCTCGACGGGGCCAAGGATCTCTATTTGCCGATCCTCGAACGTCTCGAGCCGAAACTTGCCGCAAACGCCCTCGTCGTCGCCGACAATGCGGACCATCTGGATGACGACGACCCGTTCCTCGCCCATATCGGCACCGGGCGTTACGTGACCAGCCGCATCGCCTTCGCCAAAGGCGCAATGACGCTCTCGGTCTGGATGGGAGAGGCCTCGTGAGCGCGTCCGCGTCCCAGATCTCCGACCGCGTTCCCGATCGCCTGAAGCGCAAGGGCCGCATCTGGGAGCTGGAGATCACCGATGTCCGGCCGGTCACGGCGACCATGCACCGGGTGATCGCGACCGGCCCCGCCTTGAGCGAATTTACGGTCCGGCCCGGCCAGAGCCTGATCCTCGTCCTGCCCCAGGAGGGCGATGGGGTGGACGCGCGCCACTACACGGTTCGAAGCTTCGATCCGAAGACCCGGCAGATCGCCATCGACGTCGCGCTTCACGGAACGCGCAAGACGCCGGCCAATCGCTGGGTGTTGTCGGCCGAGGCCGGCGATCGCTTCGCGGCCGTGGGTCCGCGCGGCCATGTGGTTCTCAAAGAGGATGCGACGCACCATCTGATCTGCGTGGACGAAACCGGATTGCCGGCGGCGCAGGCCATCCTCGAGGGCCTGCCGGCCCATGCGAGCGCGCTGGCACTGATCGAGATCGGCATGCCGGACAGCCGGCAGCCGATCGTTGAGTCCGATCGGATCGAGGTGCGCTGGCTGTGCCGTGCGGATGGGACTGCGCCGGGCGCGGCCCTCATCAGCGCCCTGCACGATATGCCGCCGCAACCGGACGCGACCCATGTCTATCTTGCCGGCGAGACGAGCGCCGTACGCGATCAACGCCGTCTCCTTGTCTCATACGGCTATGCCAAGACGGAAATCTCCGCCGAGGGCTATTGGCGCCCCGGCCGCAATGGCGGGCACGACCACATCGATGATTGAAACGAACGACACCTTGGGACGAGAGAAACGCTCGAGATCAATCCGGATCGATAACGCGAACGTTTGCAATCGCTTCGGAGGGGCAAAGTAACGTATGACCGGACTGGGTGCATAGTTGTTGCTGAACGTAATTCTTGCGAACGACTGTTCCCTGTGTCCTGTTCCCCGGCTGGTCCAGGGTGAATCTTAGGCCCTGTTGACATAGTGGATTCCCAAACCGTCTGACGTCTGATTCAAGGCTGCCTTTTGGAGGCGGCTTTGGCGCGAGGCGATCTGACGGACGAGGAATGGGCGGTGATCGGTGAACTGCTGCCCAGTGAACGGGGGCGCAAGTCTCGTCCCGCTTACGACAACCGTCGGTTTCTTAATGGCATGCTGTTCGTCCTGCGAGCTGGCTGCCCCTGGCGCGACATGGACGAACGCTATGAGAAGTGGAACTCGGTCTACGTTCGCTTCCGGCGTTGGGCCGAGCAAGGGGTCTGGGACGCTCTGCTGGAAACTCTGGTGGAGACGGGCCTGACCGACGACTGGCAGC
>NZ_QURL01000016.1 GCF_003403015.1 Fulvimarina endophytica | reverse complement strand
CGCTTCTCGATCAGCGGCGCGTAGGCGAGAACCCAGCGATTGATCGTCGAATGATCGACCGCGAAGCCGCGCTCGGCAAACATCTCCTCGAGATCGCGGTAGCTCAGCGGGTAGCGCAGATACCAGGTGACCGCCTGGGGCCTGTCGCAACTTTGTGCGCAAGTCGCAAAAGCCGCGTTTGGCCCGCAATCTTCAGCGAATGTGAACATTCGCGGCCGATGGCACCATTTTTATCGCGCAGCGGCAAAATCGGCGTAGCGTGGTTTCGCGCGAGACGTCTCAGCCGTTTAAGCGTCGAAGGGATTGCCTGTCGCTGCTGAAACGCTCATCAGACAGACTTTCGACAAGCCCGAGGACAGGACGGAGACATTGAAGAAGAAGGCGCTGCGTCAGGATGAGATATTGGCGATCCTGGCGGTTTCCGGATATCGCTCAATCGAGGAATTGAGCGAGCATTTCCACGTCACGACGCAGACCATTCGCCGTGATATCGCCGACCTGGCCGCCAAGCGCACCGTGAAGCCCTATCATGGCGGGGCTGCGCTGGCCGGCCCTATCGACTCACAGACCTACAGTTTGCGTCGACAGAGCCGCGTGGAAGCCAAGCGGCGCATCGCCGAAAAGATCGCGGAAATGACGCCGGAGGGCGCCTCGGTTTTCCTCGACGCCGGGTCGACCTGCGAAGCGGTCGCGCACGCACTCACCCGTCGACCGGGACTGAGGATCGTCACCTATAGTCTGCGTGCGGCGCTGATCCTCGCCGATCAGACAGACTTCACCGTTGCCGTTCCCGGTGGCTACGTGCGCAACCACGACGGCAGCCTTCGCAGCGACAAGGTGACCGAGTTTCTGGCGCGCTTCCGGTTCGACCTCGCGATCTTCAGCGTGAGCGGCATTCGCGAGAACGGCGATCTCGAAGACGACGATCTCAGCGAGGTCGCGACCGTCCGGGCGGCGTTCGCCCGCTCACAGGCGGTGGTTCTGGCCGCGGACTCCAGTAAGTTCGGCCGCTCGGCGAATGTCCGGCTCGGCAGTTTAACGGAGGTAACCGCCCTGGTGACGGATGCGGAACCGAGCTTCCGCTTTCCAGCCCAAAATTTAGGCAGCAGATTTACCCTGCACAAAGTGTAGATATTTTTTTGGGATAAATGTTGCAATAGCTACAAAAATGACGTTTCTTATCGAGAGGCAACATTTTCGATCGTGCCGATGTCGGCATGTGACATTTACGGAGACTCTCATGAAACGCAGAATGCACATCTCGCTATCGACCGTTTTGGTCGCCTCACTGCTCGGTTCAGCGGCAGCCTATGCCGAGCCAATCACCGTCTACACCGCCTACGAGGAAGACGAGGCGAACGCATTCCTGGAGGCGGCTAAGAAGGCGATTCCCGATCTGGAGGTCAACCTGCTTAGACTCTCTACCGGCGATCTCGCCGCGCGCATCATCGCCGAAAAGAATAACCCTCGCCATGACGTGCTCTGGGGCTTCGCGCTGACCTCGATGATCAGCCCGGAGATTCTTGATACGCTGGAGTCCTATGCGCCGCAGGGGGTCGACAATGTGCCTCAGCGCTTCGTCGACGACGAGAACCGCTGGACGGCGGTCACCGGCTACATGGCCGCCTTCTGCGTGAACAAGCCTCGCCTTGAGGGCGCGGGCCTGCCAATGCCGACGTCCTGGGCGGATCTTGCCAAGCCGGCCTACAAGGGCGAGATCGTCATGCCGAACCCGGCAAGCTCCGGTACCGGCTACATCCAGATCGATTCGCTTCTGCAGATGATGGGTGACGAGGAAGGCTGGGCCTATCTCGACAAGCTCGACGAGAACGTCGCCCAGTACATCAAATCGGGGTCCCGCCCTTGCAACATGGCGTCGGCGGGCGAATACGCGATCGGTGCCTCCTTCGCCCTTCGTGCGATCAAAAATATCGAGGAAGGCTATCCGATCGCGATGGTCGTCCCCTCCGAGGGTGCCGGCAACGAGCTGGAAGCCAACGGCCTCGTCGCCACTTCGGAAAATAAGGAAATGGCGAAGAAATTTCTCGATTGGACGGTGAGCCAGGCGGCGGCCGACGTCTATTACGACTGGAAGGCCATCGTTACGATTCCCGGCGGCAAGATGCCCCAGAACTTCGTCGATGCGGGCCTTCCCGCCGATATCGGCTCGGTCCTCTACGACGTCGACTTCCAAGCAGCGGCCGACGACCGAGACCAGATCACCAGCGAGTGGCAGAAGAAGTTCGAACGCTGAGCGCGACCGATGGAACCTGTCCGGTCGCCGATATAGCGGCCGGATTCACCCGCCCAGCCGAGGAACGTCGATCTTGACACTGGCAATTGATGATTTGGTAAAGACTTTCGGCGAGGTGAAAGCCGTCGATCACGTCTCCTTCGAAGTGGAGGAAGGCGCGTTCGTCTGCTTCCTCGGCCCCTCGGGTTGTGGCAAGACCACCCTCCTGCGGATCATCGCCGGCCTCGAACAGGCCGACACAGGGGCCGTGCGGCTCGGCGGGGTCGACATGTCCGGCGTGCCGGCGCGCAAACGCAATTTTGGCGTGGTCTTCCAGTCCTATTCCCTATTTCCCAACATGAGCGCGCAGCGTAATGTCGGCTACGGACTGGAATGCCGCGGCTGGTCGAAGAGCGAGCGACAGAAGCGGGCCTGCGAGATGCTCGACCTCGTCGGTCTCGCCGATCAGGCCCGCAAGCTGCCGAGCGAGATGTCCGGTGGCCAGCAGCAGCGCGTCGCGCTTGCCCGCGCTCTTGCACCGAACCCGTCGCTTCTTCTCCTCGACGAGCCGCTCTCGGCCCTCGACGCCAAGGTCCGCGACACATTGCGCCAAGAGATCCGCTCGCTTCAGCAGCGGCTCGGCATCACCACCGTCATGGTCACCCACGACCAGGACGAAGCCCTCGCCATGGCCGACACGATTGTGGTTCTGAACGGCGGGAAGATCGAGCAGATTGGCCATCCGCGCGATCTCTACACCCGACCCGCCAGCGCCTTTGTCGCCGGGTTCATCGGTCACATGAACGTCCTGCCGGTCACCCGTAACGGCTCTGGCTTTCATTTCTCGAACACGATCCTCGACGTCGACGAGGCCGATCCGGGACAGGGCGACATCCGCAGTCTCGGCATCCGGCCTGAAGCGATCGAAGTCGCTTCGTCGCATGGGGCCAACGCTCCTCGCAACGTCGTGCCCGGCGAAGTCAGGGCGGTCACCTTCCTCGGCAATCTCACCCGCATCGAGGTCGCTCCCGACGCCCAGAAGGATACGGTCCTGACGCTTGAGCTTCACGGTGCCTGCGACATCCCGAAGCTTGGCGACGGCCTATCGCTCCGCCTGCCGTCGCATGCCCTGAAGGTGTTGCCATGACCACGCTCGCTCCACGGGGCCGGGCGACGAGCGACGCGGCGGTCGGCTGGTGTCTCACCCTGATTGTCGCCGTGCCCTTCGTCGTCTTCCTGGTCGTGCCGCTCGCGAGCATCCTGGTTCGCGGCTTCGAGACGCCCGACGGTCTCGGCCTTCAGAATTTCACCCAGACCTTCGGCAGCGCGCGCTTCTGGGACCTCACCGTCAACAGCCTCGCCATGGCCGGTCTTTCGACCGTCATCGTCGTTTCGCTCGCCTATGGCTATGCCTATGCGCTGCAGCGCACGGCGGTGCCGCTGAAACCGTTCCTGCGCATCGCCTGCCTCGTGCCCCTCTTCGCGCCTTCGCTGGTGCAGGCACAGGGCCTGGTCCTGCTTCTCGGCCGCAACGGCTTCCTGAACCGCTTCCTCGGTTTCGACATCGACATCTACGGTTTCTGGGGCGTCGTCATCGCGAGTTCGCTCTACGCCTTCCCCTACGCCTTCCTGATCCTGTCCGCGGCGCTCGCCGTGGCCGACGCGCGCATCTACGACAGCGCCGAAGCACTCGGCGCCGGGCCGCTGCGCATCTTCAAGGACGCGACCCTTCCGGCAACGCGCTTCGGGCTCGTCAGCGCCTGCTTCATCGCCTTCACCCTCGTTGTTACCGATTTCGGCAACCCGATCGTGATCGGCGGCGATTTCAGTGTGCTCGCGACCGAGATGTACAATCAGGTGATCGGCCAGGCCCAGTTCGGGCTCGGCGCGGTGATCGGCATCGTGCTGCTCGTTCCAGCAATCGTCACCAAGCTGCTCAACAACACCTTGAGCGGGCGGACTCACGCGATCATCACCGACGGGGCGCGACCCCTGACAATCGAGCCTTCGCCGATGCGCGATCTTTGCTGGAGCCTGTTCGTCTACGGTCTCGTCGCGGTGATTCTCAGCGTCCCGCTCATCGTGCTGATCGCGAGCTTCACGCAGCTGTGGCCCTACAACATGGCGTTCTCGTTGCGGCACTATCACTTCGACGTGCAGAACGGTCTCGCGCCCTTCAAGAACAGCCTCATCGTTTCGGCCTCGGCCGCCACCATTGGCGTCGTCCTGTCGACGCTCGCCGCCCTCGTCGCCAACCGGTTCCGCACGGCTCTCAGCGGGCCGATCGGCTTCCTCTCGATCCTGCCCTCGGCCGTGCCCGGCATGGTGCTCGGCCTCGGGTATCTCGTCACCTTCAACGACCCGGCCAACCCGCTCGGATTCCTCTACGGCACGCTGACGCTGCTGGTCGTCATGATCACATACTACAACTTCGCCAACGCCTATCTCACCGCCTCGACCAGCCTCGGCCAGATCGGAAAAACCTTCGACGAGGCCTCGACCATGCTGGGGGGAAGCCGGCTGACCACCCTGTTCAAGATCACGCTGCCGCTTCTGTGGCCGACCATGATCGGGATGTGGGTCTTCTACTTCATGCGAACCATGGTGACGCTGTCCGCGATTATCTTCCTCATCACCCCGTCGACGCAGATGGCTTCGGTCTCGGTTCTGCAACTGTCGGACCGCGGCGCGATCAATCAGGCCGCCGCCTTTTCCATCTGCATCATGGCCGTGGTCGTTCTGTGCCTCGCTTTGGTGCGCGGTCTCCTAATCCTGACCGGCAACCGCCACGTGGCCCTGATCAGATGAACGCACTCCCTCCCACCATTCGCGCGATCCTGTTCGACAAGGATGGCACGCTTCTCGACTATCATCGCAGTTGGGGACCGATCAACCGGCGCGCGGCGCTGCTCGCGGCGGCGGGCGATGCGGACCTCGCCGCGCATCTCCTCAAACTCGGCGGCATGGACGCGGCGACCGGTATCACGCGGGCCGACTCCCTCCTCGGTTCCGGCAATACGCGGGAGATCGCGGAGGCTTGGCGCCAGGCCGGAGCGCCGCCCGACCAGGAAACCCTCGTCTCCAGGCTCGACGCGCTATTCCTCGAAGGCGCCGATGAGGCAGTCCCGGTGACGGACCTGCCCGCGCTGTTCGGGCGGCTCTCCGCGTCCGGTCTTCGCCTCGGGATCGCCAGCATGGACGGCGAGCGGGCGATCCGTCGGTTCGCCGAACGCACGGGGATGGCACCCCATGTCGATTTCGTCGCCGGCTACGACAGCGGATACGGCGTCAAACCGTCCGGGGGAATGCTCACGGCTTTCGCGACCGCCGTCGCGATCGCTCCCGCAAACATCGCCGTCGTCGGCGACAATCTTCACGACATGGAAATGGGCCGGGCCGGCGGCGCCATCCTTAGGATCGCCGTCCTCTCCGGAACCGGAACACGCGAAACGCTGACTGACAATTGTGACCTCTGCATCGACCATATCGGCGAGCTGGATCGCCTGCTTGTCGATGTCTGAAGCCCGTCACGACAACATGTCTCGGGGATCCTGCGAGCCCTCGAGCGATCCAGCCTTCTCCGTGCTCAGGCCCGCGGCAGCGGTCTTCAGGCGGCAAATTTCCCGTGACAAACTTCCTCTGCCTAACACACCGCACAATTTTTCTGAGCAAACTGTTGCTATGCGCATGAGCGGTGGAAAGTATATGATGATTCTTTAGACGAACTTCTCTCAGGAAAGCGAACAGTTAAACGGAGTCCTTGATGATCAAAAATATCGCACTTTCACTATTTTTTCGGCCACGACAAGCGCTTTTGCGCAAGAGTCGGGTAGGCAGGGAGCCGATAGAGTCAACATAGACTGCTCGATTACAAAATTCGACGCGGCTATACGCTATCAACAGAGTTCTGCCGAAGTAAATGCATTGCAATACCAGGCCTATAATTTTGCGACCCTGCGCGTCGACGAGGCCGTCGAAGGTATCGCCGACCCGTCTTCGCTGGCCGTGGTTCTCGATCTCGACGAAACCGTCATCGACAACACGCCTCTTCTGGTGCGCGATCTGCGTAACTGCCATCGGTACGATCACTGGGACACCTGGCGGCACTGGGAGCGCGAGGGTCATCCGAGCCTGATATCCGGCGCGAAGGCCTTCCTCGAGCATGCCAACGAGACCGGTATCGCGATCCGCTACATCTCTGACCGGACCGATGATCAGCTGGAGTCGACGCTGGCGACCTTGAACGAATTGAAACTTCCACAGGTGAGCGCGGAGAACGTTCTCCTCCTCGGGCCCAGCAAGCCGGAGCGCCGCGACTTCGTGTCTCGGAACCACGAGATCGTGCTGCTGCTCGGCGATACGCTACATGATTTCGACATGCTTTTCGAAATCGACTCCCTGACTCAGCGCCGGGAGGTCGTGGCCGAGAACAGGAAGCAGTTCGGGGAAAAATGGATCATCTTCCCGAACGCGGCTTACGGCGACTGGAACGAGAGCGAACTTGACGGCTGGGATGCCGAGCCGATGTTCGAGGATTACGAAACAAGACGTGGCGTGCCCGCAGGCATCGAACATCCCTGCGGGCGCGCCCTTACGCTTGTCCCGACGAAGTGATTCTTATGATCGTTCTGAAAATGTCAGACGAATGCAGCGCGGTTATTTAGAATGACGTCTCTTTCTCGAACACGACGGAATGACAATTGATGATATATCTGATCTCGTTCGGCGTTCTCCTGGCGTTAGCTCTCGTCGTCTTCTGCACGATCCGCTGGTGGAACTTCCGCCTGATCGGACCGCAGCCGATGCCGCTCTACGTCTTCATCGCCATCCTGTTCACCTCCGGCCTCGACGTCGGGCTGATCATGTTCCCGCTGGCCTACGACTTCCCGCTTTATGCCGACACGCAGGCCAATCCGGCCTATGCCTTCACCAATCCGCTAGCGCTGGAATTCGGGTTTTGGGGCTTCCTGATCTGGGCGTTCTACTTCCTGACGGCCTTCTATTTCTGCGCGATCGAGCCGAAGCTGAAATTCTTCGAAAGGCCTTTCGTGCGCATCGTGAACAACATCGTCATCGTGACGACCTGCGCATTCACGGCCTCTCTCTTTCTCGTCTATCTGCCCGACTATCTGCCCAATATTGCGGACGGCCAGGGCGTCGTGGCGACGTTCTACGTCATCGTCTTCGCGGTAATCCTCGCGGCATCCTACTCCTCCACCGACATCAGCTACGTGAAAGTTCTGTCGATCGGCTCGACCATGATGTTCGGCCTGTTGATCGTCGGCATGTGGGTCTATTCCGGCATGTCCTTCACCGAGTTCGGCAAGACGGCCTCGAACCTCGGCGGCTATTTCGGCAACCTCCACCGCTTCGTCCTGCCGATCACCGACTATCATGAGTTCTACCTGTTCTGGTGGTTCGCGTGGTCGGTCATGATCGGCCAGTTCACCTCGCGGTTCGTGGGCGGCATCAAGGTGCAGCACTTGCTTGTAGCGCTGATGGTCATCCCATCGCTCCCGCTCGCGATCTGGTTCACGGTGCTCTACTTCTTCTTCCTGAGCGACCTCGAAGCCGACGGCCTCGTCAATATCGCGATGGTCATCGTCGGAACGACCTTCGTCATCAACTCGCTGGACTCCCTGATCCGGCTCTACACCGACAATTTGAACCTCACCGCGGAGCGCTTCGGCAAGTGGCCCTACGTCGCCGGCAACACCGTGGCGCTTTTCATCCTGACGCTGATGTTCAAGAGCCAATGGCTCCAGATCGAATGGATCGGCGCGATCGTCATCGCCCTCTACGTCTTGGTCATCGCCTTCATCACCCTGAAAGCGCCCCATGTCCTCTCGAACCCAAAGGGCGCCTACAAGAAAGCCGCTCTCGACCTGTAAGAGCGCGCTGACCCGACACCAAGACATAAGAGTTGAAGACTATTTCATGAGAGCCCAGCCAAAAGCCAGCCACTTCATCGACGGCGCCTATGTTGAAGACAAGAACGGCGAGACCTTCGAGTGCGTCTATTCGGCGACCGGCGAGACGATCGCGAAGCTCCACGCGGCCACACCCGCAATCATCGAACAGGCGATGACGTCTGCCGCGAAGGCGCAAGCCGAATGGGCGGAATGGACGCCTGTTCAGCGCTCCCGCGTGCTCCGCAGGGCGGCCGACATCATCCGCGAACGCAACGAGGCGCTGTCGGAGCTCGAGACCCTCGACACCGGCAAGCCCATCCAGGAGACGATCGTCGCCGATGCGACCTCTGGCGCGGACGCGCTGGAATGGTTCGCTTCGATTGCAGCGACGCTTTCGGGTGAGAGCGTGCCGCTTGGAGCGGACTTCGTCTATACGGTCCGCGAACCTCTGGGCGTCTGCGTCGGGATCGGCGCGTGGAACTACCCGACCCAGATCGCCTGCTGGAAGGCCGCTCCGGCCCTTGCCTGCGGCAATGCGATGGTCTTCAAGCCCTCCGAAATGACGCCGCTCTGCGCCCTCAAGGTGGCCGAGATCGTGCATGAAGCGGGCGCGCCAGCCGGACTTTTCAACGTGGTCCAGGGCTTCGGCAAGGTGGGCGCGGCACTGACCACACACGACCTCTGCGCGAAGGTTTCGCTCACCGGCTCGGTCGAAACCGGACCGAAGGTCTATGCGGCGGCCGCCGAAGGCATGCGCCACGTGACCATGGAACTTGGCGGCAAATCGCCGATCCTGGTCTTCGACGATGCAAGCCTCGAAGACGCGATTTCCGGCGCGATGCTCGGCAATTTCTATTCGACCGGCCAGATCTGTTCGAACGGAACGCGGGTCTTCGTCCAGCGCGGCATCTACGAGACCTTCCTCGAACGCCTTGCAGAGCGCACGAAGGCGATCAAGCTGGGCGACCCGCTTGATCCTGAAACCCAGATCGGACCCATGGTCTCCTTCGCCCAGCTTGAAAAGGTGAAGGGCTATCTGAAGAGCGCGGAAAACGAGGGCGCGCGTCTCGTCGTCGGAGGCGGCATCCCGAGTAGCGAAAAGTTCGCCAATGGCGCCTATGTCGAGCCGACGGTCTATGCGGATGTCACCGACGAGATGACGATCGCGCGCGAGGAGATTTTTGGGCCGGTCATGTCCGTCTTTCCGTTTGAGACCGAAGAAGAAGCGCTGTCGCGCGCCAACAGCACGCCGTTCGGTCTCGCCGCCGGCGTCTTCACCAACGATCTCACACGCGGTCACCGGGTCGCGAAAAAGCTGCAGGCCGGCATCTGCTGGATCAACACCTACAACCTGACCCCGGTCGAAGTGCCCTTTGGCGGCGTCAAGAAGTCTGGCCTTGGCCGCGAGAACGGGAAGGCAGCGATGGAATTCTATTCACAGCTCAAGACCGTGCATGTCGGGATGGGCCCTGTCGAAAGCCCGTACTGAGCCATGTCGAACAACCAAACCATTCTCGCCGAGGCGGATTACGTCATCATCGGGTCGGGCTCGGCGGGTGCCGCCCTCGCCTATCGTCTGTCTGAGAGCGGCGAGCATTCGGTCATCGTGCTCGAATATGGCGGCACGGATATCGGGCCGTTCATCCAGATGCCGGGTGCGCTCTCATATCCCATGAACATGAGCCGCTACGATTGGGGCTTCAAATCCGAGCCGGAGCCGCATTTGAACAACCGCAGGCTTGCATGCCCGCGCGGCAAGGTCATCGGCGGCTCGTCCTCGATCAATGGCATGGTCTATGTGCGTGGCCATGCCAAGGACTTCGACAACTGGGAAGAAGCCGGCGCCACGGGCTGGAGCTACGCCGACGTCCTGCCCTACTACAAGCGGCTGGAACACTGGCATGATGGCGGCCATGGCGGCGATCCGGAATGGCGCGGCAAGGATGGTCCCCTTCACGTCGGTCGCGGCTCGCGCACCAATCCCCTGTTCAAGGCCTTCGTCGACGCCGGAATAGAAGCAGGGTTCGAGGCGACGGACGACTACAACGGCGAGAAGCAGGAGGGCTTCGGACCGATGGAACAAACGGTCTGGGAAGGCCGTCGCTGGTCCACCGCCAACGCTTATCTGCGCCCCGCCATGAAGCGCGACAACTTCGAGCTTATTCAGTGCTTCGCCAACCGGGTGCGGATCGAGAACGGCCGCGCGGTCGGCGTCGAGGTGACGAAGGGCGGCGCAGACGGTTTCGTGAAGGCGAACCGCGAAGTCATCGTGTCGGCCTCAACCATCAACTCCCCAAAGATCCTGATGCTGTCCGGCATCGGCCCGGCGGAGCATCTCCGAGAGCACGGCATCGAAGTGATTGCCGATCGGCCCGGTGTCGGCGGCAATCTGCAGGACCATCTGGAGCTTTACATCCAGCAGGCCTGCATCCAGCCGATTACGCTCTACAAGCACTGGAACCTCTTCGGCAAAGGCTATGCCGGTGCGGAATGGACCATCGCCAAGACCGGTCTCGGCGCGTCCAATCAGTTCGAGAGCGCTGGCTTCGTACGCTCACGGGCGGGCGTCGAATATCCCGACATCCAGTATCACTTCCTACCCATGGCGGTACGATACGACGGCAAGGCGGCGGCGGAAGGCCATGGCTATCAGGCCCATGTCGGCCCGATGCGCTCGCCCTCGCGTGGCCGGATCTCGCTGAACAGCGCCGATCCTTCACAAGCGCCAAAAATCTTCTTCAACTACATGTCGACCGAAGAGGACTGGGTGGACTTCCGTCACTGCGTACGGCTCACCCGCGAAATCTTCGGCCAGAAGGCCTTCGACGAATATCGCGGCAAGGAAATCCAGCCGGGCGAGAATGTCCAGTCAGATGAGGAAATCGACGAATTCATCCGCGACGAGGCCGAAAGCGCCTATCATCCTTGCGGCACCTGCCGCATGGGCGCTGTGGATGACCCTCACGCCGTCGTCGATCCGGAATGCCGTGTCATCGGCGTCGAAGCTCTGCGGGTGGTGGACTCGTCCATCTTCCCGCGCATCACCAACGGCAACCTCAACGGTCCCTCCATCATGACCGGTGAAAAGGCCGCCGATCATATTCTCGGACGAACCCTGCCGCGCGATGAAGCCGAGCCATGGATCAACCCGCGCTGGAAAGAAAGCGATCGCTGACTTTCGATCAGCACTACGTTCCGGAGAAATGAGCGTGTTGCAAAGTTTGGCCGCTTAACGCTGGGTTGACCCTATCCACTGATTCTCGCGCTCTCATAGACGGAGAGCCTTGCCATGATCCTGAACACGATCGCCGAGAAGCTGAAGCGGCAGTCGAAG
>NZ_QURL01000015.1 GCF_003403015.1 Fulvimarina endophytica | reverse complement strand
GGCGAGATCGGCACCCTTCGCCCCAGCCTCCTGCTCCTTCAAAACGCCGATGATCTGTTCTTCAGAAAAACGCTTTCGCTTCATGCCGTCCGTCCTCATTGGGAACGGACTCTAATCCAACCTGGAGGAGAAAATCAGTGGCAGGTCAGGCGGGCGGGCATGCCATGTTTATGCGCCTCTGGATCACGGCGAAATGCGCCTTCGCGACCGTACGATGCGGCTTAACCGACGACAAAAACAAGAGCCAGTCCGCTGCTTCGGAACCTGTAGTTCGACATTGCTGGGTTGGGTCTGCCAGTTGCGGTCTCGATAGCCGTTGCGCTGAGCAAGATGATCAGCGCTTTTCTCGCCATAGGCCGCAATGCGGCGGCGGTGACCTTAGCTTCTTCAGCTGTAAACCGGCAAAGCCGATCAACTCGCGAAGAATGTCTGTGTCGGCACTCTGTTCGACAACCGCGCGTAGTTCCATCATGGGTTTGATTATTGTGGGAAGTCAGCGATCCGGTTTCGCTTCACAACTCGACTCTACTGCGGACTCCTCGATACCGCTCAGCTACACCAAGTGATAGGACGCGACCGTTTTATTCGAAACTCATTCACGCTAGGCGAGAAGGGATTTATATTACGACTCATCAGATCGTGTTTCGAAGGGAGTTCATAAAGGTGATCAGTCAAAAAGCAAAATATGCCCTTCGTGCCCTCATAGCGCTCGCCAGCACTCCAAGCGAAGCAATGACGACAGCGGAGGTCGCCGAACTTAAAACAATTCCGCGCAAATTTCTGGAACAGATCCTTCTCGACATGAAGCGTGTCGGCATCGTCCATAGCCGGCGCGGCAAGCTCGGCGGGTATCAACTTCTGAAACCCGCAGACTCGATCACCTTCGGCGAAGTCCTGCGTCTGGTCGACGGCCCGATCGCTCCGTTGCCATGTCTGTCACGTATCGCTTACCAACGTTGTGAGGACTGCAAAGATGAAGCGAGCTGTGAGGTGCGTCGGGTATTCTCGCGCGTCGCGACTTCGGCGCGACAGGTGCTCGACAATACGACAATCGCCGATGCGATGGCAAAGCCCGACCTGACACCGACGATCGAAGACGCAGACGCAGCCGCAGCCGCAGCGAAGCTCGCTTAAGAGTTACAGGAGTGCGAAGCACGGGCCGTAGCCTACTGTCCGACGCGAAACCGGAAAACGTCTCACGTCCGGATCACATACACACCGCAACCCCGCAGAACGAAATCAGTTGACTATTCCCACCGTTTTAGTCGAGTATCGAAATCTCGACTAAATTGGTGTGAAAACAGGATTACCGATGACCTTTCTTCGACGCAGTCTTGTAGGGGCCGTTGGAGCGACCCTCATCTTTGTGGGAAGCGCGAGCGCACAGACGACGCTCCTCAATGTCTCCTACGACCCCACCCGTGAGCTATACAAAGAATTTAACTCCGCATTCTCGGCTCATTGGAAAGAACTCGGCAACGGGCCGGTGACCATCCGCATGTCGCACGGCGGCTCAGGCAAACAGGCCCGTTCGGTAATCGACGGACTTGACGCCGACGTTGTCACTCTCGCTCTTGAAGCGGACATCGACGCGATTGCCGAGAATACCGGTAAGATCCCTGAGGACTGGCGTGCGGATCTACCCAACAACTCTTCGCCCTACACCTCGACGATCGTCTTCCTCGTTCGAAAGGACAACCCGAAGGGGATCAAGGACTGGGGCGATCTAACGAGAGAAGGCGTCGAGGTTATCACGCCGAACCCGAAAACCTCGGGCGGTGCCCGTTGGAATTTCCTTGCAGCCTGGGCTTACGGTGAAAAGGCTTTCGGCGGCGACGAGGAGAAAGTCCGTGAGTTCGTCGGCGATTTCTACCGCCACGTTCCTGTTCTGGACACCGGCGCGCGCGGCTCGACCACGACCTTCGTTCAGCGCGGCATCGGCGACGTCCTACTCGCTTGGGAGAACGAAGCCTTCCTCTCACTCGAGGAGCTGGGTCCCGATGAGTTCGAGATCGTCGTTCCTTCGATCTCCATCAAAGCTGAGCCGCCGGTGACGCTGGTCCCTGGCAACACCGAGACGAAGGACACGACAGAAGTCGCGAAGGCATATCTCGACTATCTTTATTCTGACGAAGGACAGAAGATCTCGGCCAAGCACTTCTACCGACCTTCAAACCCGTCTGCCGCAGACCCTGCCGATCTCGAACGCTTTCCCGATCTCGAGCTCGTCACCGTCGACGATTTCGGTGGGTGGAAGGAAGCCCAACCGTACTTCTTCGGGGACGGCGGCGTCTTCGACAAGATCTATACTCCGGGCAACTGAGGGTTTCCAAAGTGGTAACCGCGACACTTGGTCGGTTCAAACAGCCAAGCGTCATTCCGTGTTTTGGAATGGCGTTCGGCTTTACCCTGACCTACCTTTCGCTTGTCGTCCTGATCCCGCTCGGTGCGCTCGTCCTCAGAAGCGCAGGACTTGGCTTGGAGGACTTCTGGCGGCTTGCGACCGACCCGCGAACGCTGGCGGCCCTCAAGCTGACTTTCCTGGCCGCACTCATAGCTGCGACGATCAATCTCGTCTTCGGTCTTTTGCTTGCCTGGGTGCTTGTGCGCTACGAGTTTCCAGGCCGTAGAATTATAGACGCCGTCATCGATCTGCCCTTCGCACTGCCGACGGCGGTCGCCGGTATCGCGCTCACCGCTCTCTATGCGCCGAATGGCTGGGTTGGAAGCCTCGTCGCGCCGCTCGGCTGGAAGATAGCCTACACGCCGATTGGCATCGTCGTCGCGCTCACCTTCGTTTGCCTGCCTTTCGTCGTGAGGACGGTCGAACCGGTTCTGCGCGATCTCGATCGCGAGACCGAGGAAGCCGCGGCGACGCTGGGGGCTAGTCGATTCGCAACCTTCACTCGTGTGATCTTGCCGGCGCTTCTGCCTGCACTTCTCACGGGTTACGCGCTCGCGCTCGCCCGGGCGATTGGCGAATACGGCTCGGTCATCTTCATCGCTGGCAACATCCCCTACGTTTCGGAGATCGCGCCGCTCCTGATCGTTATCCGGCTCGAAGAATTTAACTACGAGGCGGCGACGGCGGTTGCGGCGGTCATGCTGATAATCTCGTTCACCATGCTTCTTATCGTCAACCTCATCCAGGCATGGAGCCGCAGGAGGTTCGGTCATGGTTCTTGAGGCCTCGTTCGACGCTGCGCCGGCAGCCCCAGCAGAAACTTGGACGCCGCCCACGAGTGAGCGACCGCTCGTCAAGTGGACGCTGGTCGGCATCGCGCTGGCCTTTCTCGGCTTCTTTCTGTTTCTGCCGCTGGTCGCAGTTTTCGTGGAAGCGCTTCGCGGCGGCGTCGGGATCTATTTCGACGCGATCACAGAGCCGGACGCGGTCGCCGCGATCCGGCTGACCCTCATCGTCGCCGCGATCGCGGTGCCGTGCAATCTCGTCTTCGGCCTCGCCGCCGCTTGGGCGATTGCAAAGTTCCGCTTCCCCGGGAAGAGCCTGCTGATCACGCTGATCGACCTGCCGTTCTCGGTCTCGCCGGTCGTGTCTGGTCTCGTCTTCATCCTGCTGTTCGGCTCGCAGAGCCTGATCGGCCCTTGGCTGATCTCAAACGGCATCGAAATCGTGTTCGCGATCCCTGGCATCGTTCTCGCGACGATCTTCGTCACCTTTCCCTTCGTGGCGCGCGAGCTCATCCCGCTGATGCAGGAACAGGGGACAGGGGACGAAGAGGCCGCGCTTTCGCTCGGTGCAAGCGGATGGCAGACCTTTCTGTACGTGACGCTGCCCAATGTGAAATGGGCACTGCTTTACGGCGTCCTTCTCTGCAACGCCCGAGCGATGGGCGAGTTCGGCGCGGTCTCAGTGGTTTCGGGTCATATTCGCGGCCTTACGAACACGATGCCACTGCACGTGGAGATTCTCTACAACGAATACTCGTTCCAGGCAGCCTTTGCAGTGGCCTCGCTGCTGGCGCTTCTCGCTCTCATCACCCTATCGATCAAGAGCTTTCTCGAATGGCGCTTCGCCGATGGGCTGAAGGCCCAACGGAGCGGCCATTGATGCCTAGAATCACAGGACATGCCGTCATGGACATTTCAGTTCGCGAACTGCGTAAGACTTTCGACCGCTATCCAGCACTCCACGACGTCTCGCTCGACATCCAATCGGGCGAACTCATCGCGCTGCTCGGACCATCGGGCTCCGGAAAGACGACACTCCTGCGTCTGATCGCGGGCCTCGAATTTCCGACGTCGGGCTCGATTTTCTATGGAACGGAAGACGCTTCCGGAAAGAGCGTGCGGGATCGACAGGTGGGTTTCGTCTTTCAGCACTACGCGCTCTTCAAGCACATGACGGTCGCAGACAATATCGGCTTTGGTCTGAAGGTTCGCGATCGCAGCAAGAGGCCGTCATCCGCGGAGATTCGGCGACGCGCCTCCGATCTTCTCGATCTCGTACAATTGCCCGGACTGGAGGATCGCTATCCGAGCCAGCTTTCTGGCGGTCAGCGTCAGCGCGTCGCGCTCGCAAGGGCCCTCGCAATCGAGCCCCGAGTCCTTCTTCTCGACGAACCCTTCGGTGCTCTCGACGCCAAAGTGCGCAAGGAACTGAGGCGCTGGCTGCGTGAACTGCATGAGCGCACCGGCCATACTACGATTTTCGTCACTCACGATCAGGAAGAGGCCCTCGAACTTTCCGACCGCGTCGTCGTCATGAGCCAGGGTCGTATCGAACAGGTCGGCACGCCCGACGAGATCTACGACACGCCTGCGACGCCCTTTGTATTTTCCTTCATCGGCGATTCCAGCGAGATCCCAATCAGCGTCTCCGGTGGCGAGGCCCATGTTGGCAATCGTTCGATCGGGGTCTTCGCGGAAGGCCTTCCGGATGGTCCGGCGCGCCTGTTCGTTCGTCCGCACGACCTCGACCTCGTCTCGGACGATCCGCAGACAATCGCCGCCGTCGTGACGGCGGTCCGCCGCAATTCCGGTTCTCGGTTCGTCGAGGCCGAGATCGATGGGTGCAGAAGCAAAGTCGAAATCGAACTGCCAGCCGACGACATGCGCGTATTCGAAGGCAGGATCGCACTGAAGCCAAAGCGCTGGAAGATATTCCCTGACGCCAAGCGGCCGAACAGCCAAAGCGTCGTTGGTAAAGGTCCGTACAAACATGAAAGCGAGCCAAAGCCTCCCGATTATTCGCAAATGGTTTCATGAGAGCGCCGGACCCGGCCTGCCTTTCAGACCGTGGCTCCTTCTTATCCTGTCCACGAATGCTTGGCGGCCGGATCGGCGGACTCATCCTCTCGTTACGGGTCTGGTAAAGACCATGATCGGCGAAGGATGGACGATACGGGGAGCGTTCCCGCGCAACTACCTGCTCTGGCGCAGGGGCGGAACGCTCACCACCTCACGCTTGCGGATTGCTGTTTTGCCACTGCAATACGGCCGTTCGAGTGCAGCGGAAATCAACGTCCTTCTCATCTGCGACTTGCTGGCTGCACGCTGGCGCTCCGAGCGTGGAGCCGGCCCTTTTTCGGAAGAGGCCAAGATCCAGCGTGATCAGGTCTGTCAGGCGGTCTCCTCCAGCATGGGAATGTCAGTCGCGAACACCGAGTTGGTCGTCAGCCGAACCCTTCGCGAGATCGAAGGCAACCTCGCAGCTGCTTTCTAAGTGGTTCCTGCAACCTTGATAAATTCTGGCCGCATGGTGGGGCCACACGGGGATCACCGGCGGCATCGTTGGCGCCCATGGCCGGTTGGCTGATCAAATAATGCCGTAGCAGGTCGCCCTCCGCCCTGGTCGGCATCGTCGTCTCGTTCAAGGCGTTGATCAGCATCTATGGGTTCTTTTCCGGCTGATGCTGGAAACCGGACTTGGGCGTGAATAAATGGCTCTTGTCCTCGGACATCTCGTAGTGAACAAAGGAGGCGGCGTCGCCGCGCATGACGGGGTCCGGCGTCGGATGATGGTGCCGACGAGGACGACCGGCGTGACCTTTGATCAGATCGCGATCATCGTTCTGATGGCGACGCTGCTGACAGCCTTCGCGCTCGATCGGTTCCGCGTCGAGCTCCTAGCGCTGTCTGGGCTCGCGGCTGGAACGATCCTTGGACTGGTGCCCGAATCGCGGATCTTTTCCGGGTTCTCTGACCCTGCGGTTATCACGGTTGCCGAGATCCTGATGATCGTCCAGCTACTCACGCGCTCGCATCTCGTCGACTGGTTCTCCAGCGGCCTCGTCAGAGCCATCCGGTCCGAACTCGGCGTGCTCGCGACAGTCTGCGGTCTCGGCGCAGTGCTCTCAATGTTTATGAACAATGTCGGGGCCTTCGCCCTGATGCTGCCACTCACCTTTTCGCTCTCTTACGGGCTCGGCGTGCGCCCTGGCGTCCTGATCATGCCGCTGTCCTTTTCCACTCTCCTCGGAGGTACCTGTTCCCTGATCGGTACGCCCGCCAACCTCGTCGTCTCCGGCTTTCATCTCCAGGCGACCGGCGCGCCCTTCTCCTTCTTCGAAACGGCCAAGGTCGGCGCGCCTGTCGCGTTAATTGGTCTTGCCGCAATTCTCGCTTTTGCGGGACGGAGCCTAAGGGGACGTGGCAACGAACAACCAAGTGGCGAGATCGTCGGGCCGCGGCGCTTCGTGTCGGAATTCACCGTGACGGCGCGGTCCTCGTTCGCCGGCCTAACCCTTCCTGAACTAGAGGGCAGGATCGGAGGGACTGTTCATACCCTCCTTCGCGACGGCAGGCACGTCTTCGGACGTCGACAGGTGATAAACGTGCTTCCCGGCGACATCGTCCTTGCCGACCTCGACGTCTCGTCCGCCATCGAGATGAACCGCAAGGGCGACGTGGAGGTGGCGGGCCGGCGCTCGATCAGCGGCGAGCTGGGCTGGATCGAGGCGGTGGTGCTACCGCAAAGCATCGTCATTGGAACGGCGACAGGCAATATCGCCGCGTTCGAACGCCATACCGTCGATTTCGTCGCAATCGCTCCGCAGACTCCACGCATTGAGGGTCGGCTGTCCGACATCGCCCTCAGTGCGGGCGACATCCTCCTCCTCCGCGGTGAACCGGCCTCGGTTCGCTCGGCGCTCACCGAAATCGACTGCCTTGCAATCATGCCACGTGGATTCGGTCCACCCGAACCCGAAGGCTGGGCGACGCTCGCTGCCTTCATCGGCGCCATCGTCGTCTCGGCTCTTGGACTCCTCGCTCCGCAGAACGCCTTCGGCGCCGCCGTTCTCCTTCTCGCGCTGTCCGGCTTCGTGCGGTTGCGTCAGGCGATAGCCGATCTCAATTGGCCAATCCTCATCATGCTCGCGGCGATGATCCCGCTCGGAAGCGCTGTGGAGACGACGGGAGCCGCCGATGTTCTGGCCACATGGCTGCTCGACCTGACCGGAGCTGCCGGACTACTCAGCGTCTCCCTCGTGATCCTTGCCGTCATCGTGTTAGTGACGCCCTTCGTCAATAATGTCTCGGCCGCCGTCGCCATCGCGCCGGTCGCCATCGCAGTCTCGCGATCCTCAGGCGTCCCCGCCGAGCCACTCCTCCTCCTCGTAGCAGTCGGGGCATCGCTCGATTTCATGACGCCCTTCGGCCATCACAACAACACGATCGCGATGGTTGTCGGCGGCTATCGCTCCTCCGATTTTCTGAAGTTTGGCGCGCCACTGACCCTCATCGTGGGAGCAGCAGCGATCGCAGCGGTCATGATGAGCGGATGATACCGCCTTGATCCCAGCGTTCTCGAAAAGCGTTCCCATCCTGCCAATGGCGGGACGGGGGTGCCGGAAGCCCATACGGTCATGAGCCTGAGCCTGTCGATGAAACAACAGGATCAGGTCGGCGCATTCGTCAGGTCCGACCCGGATCGATCAAGAGAGGTGGCCGTACCTTCCGTTCGCATAGGCGAGGCCGGTGCCCTCACCTTCCCGGATCGCCCGCACCGAGCCGAGAATGAAGGCATGGCTGTGCCGTTCGATGGCCTCCTCGACCTCGCAGTCGATCGAGGCAAGCGCTCCCTCGAGCGCCGGGGCCCCCGTGGCCATCCGATGCCAGGTGGCGCCTTCGTATCGCTCGACTCCTTTCAGCCCCCCGAAACCCGAGAAACGTTCGGCGATGGGCTTCTGGTCGGCATTGAGGATGTTGACGCAGAAATGACCATGACGACGGATCGCTCGCCAGACGGAGGATCCCAGATTGATACTCACCGCCATCGTCTCCGGATCGGTAGAGAAGGAATAGGCCGACGTCACCGTGGCGCCGGTTCGCTGGTCACCCATGCCCGCCGTGATCACGCAGACGCCCCCGACAAGACTGCGCATCGCGACGCGCAAGCCTCGGGGCCGGTCCGCGACCCATGGCGCGGAATGGCGATCGAAGTCCGGGATGGACGGCAACGATACAGTCATTTGTGGATCCTTCGTGCGTATTTCAGAAAGTACCGAGGCCGGTGCCATGGCTCGTCGCTAGATCGGGGCGAACCTCGGTCCACCATCCATTCGCGAAAGGCCTTGGACCGACGACAGGCGCAGTGCGGCCGCGCAGACCATCAGCGAGAGCCGGGCCTTCGGCCCAAGGACCGTGGCCGCTAGCAATGTTGATGTGTCCAGCATCTCCGAGATCATAGAGCCCAGCGCCCCAGGATTTCGCGGCAGCCTCCGCGCGAGAAAAGCTCATGAAGGGGTCGGTGCGGCTCGCGACGACGAGTGCTGCGAAGGGCAGCTTCGCATCCTCGCCATTCCGGAATGCAGCTACAGCGGGATATCTGTCGCTCAAAGGTTCGATGTCGGCGGGCGCAACCAGCAGGGCACCACTGATATGGGATGCCGCTGGGCGCGAAGCTAGAGCCGTGACGAGAGCGCAACCAAGGCTGTGTGCAACGAGAACGACGCCAGGCCCGGCAGCCATGATCTGGGCCTCTAGCGTTGGTAGCCAGTCTGCGAGAACAGGCATCGACCAGTTCTCCTGCTCGACCAGTTCGGCAGTAGGATCCTCAACCGCCCAATGATGCTGCCAATGGCCTGCCGGCGAGCTGTTCAAACCGGGAACGATCAGTGTTTCGATCATCTCGCATGTTCCTCTTCGATGAGTTCGGCTCAGCTTACGGCTCCTCCTGATCGGCAGCAAAATAAAATATACTAATTTTGTATATTGATTGGCAACGACCGTTCGAAGCCATCACGGTATGATGGTTCAAACAAGCGAGCTGGTCCGCGCGATGAGTGTTTTCGCAAGCGCAGCACATTGTGTCCGAATGTCCGGTATGGCCGTAACCTCCGAGAACCGGGCGCGCGTGACCGGCCCGGCCGCGTAGAGCCGCCTAGACACCATCCCGTCTTTACCGATAAGCGCGCACTCCCGATCGACATCGATGCCGAAACCAAGCGAGTCCATACGCGCCGCTCCGCGTGCGATCATTCTTTCAACGAGACGGGTTTCACCGCTGGTCGGTTCGCGCAGGATGCCGGTGCAGTCGATGAGGTGGTCGACAGTGAGTCGCGCCGGTTCACCACCGCGCCTTCGAAGCGAGATCGCGATCCGACCGTCCTCCAACACGACGTCTCCGATACGGCCGGGCAGGATCGTGAGTTGACCCTCGTCGAGTGCTTGCCTGAGGCTTCGATCGGCTTGTGGCGCTACGCGATGACGATGGACTTCCCAGATGGTCCGACCGTGGCGAAGAAAGCGGCGTTTCGCAGACTCCGGCAGGGCCTGCCATAAGCCCTGCGTATGCGGCCGAAGCGCATCGACCACATCACGCCAGTCGCCGCCTTCTGCCTCGACCCAGCGAATGGTCCGTCGCAGCCAGCGCAGGAGAAAAGTGAGACTCGTGCCGAAGGGCACATCGGCCGCATCGAGCTTGAACGGCCGTGCCTGCTTGTGAACCCGGGGCAGCAGCCCGCGCCGGGAGATCGCTATGATGGAACCGCGATGGCCCTGCGTTCGCAGCAGCGCCACATTGTCGATCATCGAAAGCCCGGTGCCGACGATGGCGACGCTTGCTTCCGGCTCGATGGCGAGTTCCTCGCGGCTGAGCCAGGGGCTCGAATAAAGAGATCCAGGTTCGGTTCGCGGCACCGCATGACCGGTCGTAAGAACCGCGAGGTCCGCGATCACGGAATGACCGTCGGCCAGCGTGGCAGAGACGCCACCGTCGAAGGCGGCAAGGTCGACGCATTCCGAGGTGATCACCTTCAGGCGTCCGTCTCCGATACCTTCGGTCCACTGCGACACAACGCTTGCCAGATATTCGCGATAAACCCGGCGCTGAACGAAGCAGAACGGCGTGCTGCATCCGACATCCTCGGCCCGACCGCTTGCGGTGAGCCAGTGCCAGAAGTGGTCGGGGTCGTCGGCGAAAGCACTCATCGAGCCAACGCGGGTGTTGAGGAGGTGGTCCCGTTCGTGGGTCCCATAGGCGACGCCGGCACCTATCGTCGTGTCGCGCTCGATGAACGCGAGCTTCAGGTCCGGGTCACCCTCGCGCAGGAGGTGAGCGGCGAGGATCACGCCGCTCGCGCCGCCGCCGATGACGAGAATGCGCCGCGGGCTCATTGCAAAGCCCCGCAGGCGAGCCGATCGGCTAGAGGTTGGCCACCAGCTCCCGGAAATCGATCTCGTCGGTGTTCGCGAAGTCGGCGACTTCCGCAAGCGTCTTTTCGTCGAGGACGGCCGAAATCGCGTTGCGAACCTCCAGCATCAGGCGGCGCACAGCGCAGGTCCGCTCGTCGGTGCAGTCGTCGCAGCGCCGATAAGCGGTGCGGCTGGCACACGGAATTGGCGCAAGTGGTCCGTCGAGCACCCTCAGAATATGACCAACGCGGATCTCGTCCGCCGATCGCGACAGGGCATAGCCGCCACCCCGTCCCTTGCGGGCATGGATCGTGCCTGCGGTACGCAACTCGCCAAGAATCGTGTCCAGGAACTTCTTGGAGATGCCGTGCGCTGTCGCGATCTCCTCCGATAAGGCGCGCTGGCCCTCGGGCATCCTGGCAAGGTGAAGCATGGCCTTGAGACCGTACTTTCCCTTCATCGTGAGCATCGACAGGATTTTCCAGAATTGTTCGACAGGCTTGGGATCGCGCGATCCGAGCCCGACCTAGTCGGTTCGCCGAACGATTGCCAGACCAAGCAGAAAATTGCCAGCGGCTTTCGAGTTCCGTTCGGGTTGTATAAACCGTCATGGGGACGCTCTCACGATCGTCATCGCCGAAGCTTCGTGATTGCCACCGGCTCGCACCGCAGTCTCTGGCGCGAATGGGCCGAGACCGGTCAAGAGGGAAAGGATGGCGAAAACACTGGCAGCCGTCAGACAGGCATCGCGCAACATCGGGAGGTTTGGGCGAAGCTTTGCGAAACGGCCGATCATGACGCGCTCGCCATGCGCGGTTCAGGCAGTGCGGTGTTCGCGATCGCCTCTCCTACGAGCTTCAGGTCGGCTGGAGCTTCGTCCGCAGGAGCGTTATGGTCGAGCGGCAGTCGCGGCAGAACACGTTCGCCAAAGGAATAAGCTTCTTCCAAATGGGGATAGCCGGACAGGATGAAGGTATCGATGCCTGCCCGGCGATACTCGTCGATCCGCTCTATGACCGTATCCGCATCGCCGACCAGAGCCGTACCAGCCCCGCCGCGCACAAGCCCAACGCCAGCCCAGAGATTAGGGCTGATCTCGAGTTTGGTCCGATCACCCTTGTGAAGGTTGCGCATGCGGCTCTGGCCGATGGAATCCTGCCGTGACAGCTGCGCTTGGGCTTTTGCGATCGTCTCATCGTCGAGCCTTGAGATGAGATCCACGGCGGCCGACCATGCCTTCGCGTTGGTTTCGCGCACAACCATGTGCAGCCTGATGCCGAAAGAGACCTTGCGCCCCACTCGTGCTGCCGCCTCGCGCACCCGCTTCACCTTCTCGGCGACGGCAGCCGGTGGCTCGCCCCAGGTCAGATACTTGTCGATCGTGCTGGCCGCAACCTCGATGCCGGCGTCCGACGAACCGCCGAAATAGAGGGGCGGATGGGGGCGCTGGTAGGGACGGAACATCAGCTGCCCGTCCTTCACCCGAAGATGCTTGCCCTCGTAGTTCACGGTCTCGCCGGCAAGCTCGGCCTTGTAGATTTCGAGGAATTCGCGCGTCACCGCGTAGCGCTCATCATGGGGCAGGAAGATGCCGTCGCCGGCATTCTCCACCGGATCGCCGCCGGTCACGACATTGATGAGGAGGCGCCCGCCGGAGACGCGGTCGAGAGTCGCGGTCATGCGTGCGGCGAGGCTCGGTGAGAGAAGACCGGGCCGGATCGCAACCAGAAAGCGGAGCCTCTTCGTCTGCGGCACCAGCGCGGACGCAACGACCCACGAATCTTCGCAGGAACGGCCCGTTGGCAGAAGCACGCCGTAATAGCCGAGCTGATCGGCCGCGCGGGCGACCTGCCCGAGGTAGTCTATGTCGGCGGCGCGACCACCTTCGGTCGATCCGAGATAGCGGCCATCGCCATGGGTCGGCAGAGACCAAAGAACCTTGAGTTTGTCACGGATCACCTCGGTCATCGTCATTTCACTCCTGTTAGCGAGTAGATCAGGAGTAGGGCGACTGACAAGCAGACTAAAGCAACGATATATCTATTAAAACAATAGATTTGATAGAATTTCCCTCGTAGCGTTGCGAATGGCCGAATACCCCTTTCGGACACGGGCGACGGTCGCCCGCGCAGAGGAGAACGACATGACCGCATTCCTGAAGACTCTTACCGGCACTGTGGCCCTCGCAATCGTCGTGACCTGCCCGATGACCGAACGTGTCTCCGCCGCCGAGATGATCCGCATCGTCGAGCAATTTGGAACGATCTATCTTCCGCTGCACGTCATCCGGGACCAGAAGCTTATTCAAAGGCATGCGGCGGAAGCCGGTATTGGGGACGTCAATGTGGAATGGGCGCAGCTCTCGGGCGGCGCTGCGGTCAACGACGCGCTTCTCTCGGGCAACATCGATATCGCGGCCGCAGGCATTGGGCCGTTTCTGACGCTCTGGGATCGCACGGGCGGCGAGGTGAAGGTTATTGGCGGCCTTGCCAACCAGCCGAACTATCTCGTGTCCTCGCGTCCGGATATTCAAAGTCTGGAGGACTTTGGTCCAGAGGACCGGATCGCGCTTCCTGCCGTCGGCGTCTCGGTTCAGGCGCGCATCTTGCAGATGGCGTCCGAGAAGGCGTTCGGCGAAGGCGAACACGGCCGTCTCGACAACAATACCGTCTCGCTGCCCCATCCGGACGCGACCGCCGCGCTTCTTTCGGGCTCGACAGAGATTGCCGCCCACCTGTCCAACTCTCCATTCCAGGAACGGGCGCTCGAGAGTCCGCGCGTCCATCGCATCTTCTCATCCTACGACGTCCTCGGCGGGCCGGTGACGCCCACCTATGTCTACGCGTCGACTGACTTTCACGACGAGAACCCGAAACTGTTCCAGGCCTTCTTCGAAGCCTTCCAGGAGGCGTCTGCCTGGATCGGTGAGCATCCGGCGGAAGCCGCAGAAACATATGTCCGTGTGACGAATTCAAGCCTCGAGCCGGCTTTCGTCCAGTCCCTGATCGAGGCACCGGGCACCCAGTACACGCTGGTTCCGGCCGGGTCCTATCAGTTCGCCGACTTCCTCTACCGCATCGGTGCGATCCGGACGAAGGCGGCCGACTGGAAGGAATTCACCTTCGAGGAACTGCACAACGAGGAGGGGAACTGATGCTCGCCCGAACGGACGATTTTACGCCGGCTCGGCCAGCCTTCGAGGCGCGTAACCTGACACTCGACTACAGAACGTCGAACGGGTCGCTGCGCGCCGTCGACGATGTCAGCTTCACCGCCTGCGAGGGAGAGCGACTCGTGCTGCTCGGCCGGTCCGGCTGCGGGAAATCCTCGATCCTCAAGATGCTGGCAGGCTTCATCGCTCCGACCGAGGGAAACATCTTCGTGAGGGGGAGGCCCGCAAGGGGCGCCGGCCCCGATCGCATTGTCATCTTCCAGGAGTTCGACCAGCTGCTGCCCTGGAAGACCGTGCGCGAGAACGTCGCCTTTCCTTTGCGTGTCGCCGAGGGTGTCTCCCGTGCCGAGGCGCGAGATCGTGCAGCCGAAGCGCTTCGTAAAGTTGGGCTGGAACGGGCGATCGACGTCTTTCCGCACACGCTCTCAGGTGGCATGAAGCAGCGCGCGGCTATCGCCCGCGCGCTGGTGACCAACACAGACATCCTTCTAATGGACGAACCCTTCGCCGCCCTCGACGCGCTGACGCGCCGCAGGTTGCAGGAGGATCTCCTCGCGCTCGCGGAGGAAGAAGGTTTCACGCTCCTCTTCGTCACTCATTCGATCGAGGAGGCGATCCTCGTGGGCACGAAGCTGCATCTCCTGTCGGCCCATCCGGGACGCACCATCACGACCTTCGACACGGCCGAGTTCCGTCTCGGCAATGCCAGCGGCGACCGGTTCGACTCCGTGGTGAGCGAGGTCAACGGCCTTCTTTTCGATGAGAGGCAGAGGCACCAGGATCGAGAAGATAGTCACAAGAAGGAACCCGCCTGATGTCCGACATCGCCCGAAGCACGCCCGTTCGCATCGTCCCGCCGTTCCGGCTGCCTGGCTGGGGTGGCAGGCTCCTGCGCAAGATCCTTATCCTCGCCCTTCTTGCCGGCATCTGGCAGGCAGCGGCGCTGTGGACCGATAAGCCGATCCTCATTCCGAGCTTCACCGCCACCATGACCGCGCTTGCCGACGGCATCCTCAATGAGGGGCTCCTGTCGGCTTCCTGGACTTCGCTGGCGGTGCTCCTGAAGGGCTACGCACTCGCCGTTGTCATCGCGCTCACGCTGGTTTCAATTGCGGTCGCCAATGGGTTCGCCCGAGAGACTCTGCACACGGTCGTCTCGATGTTCATGCCGCTTCCGGCGATCGCGATCCTGCCGCTCGCCATGCTCTGGTTCGGGCTTGGCGAGGCCAGCCTACTCTTCGTCCTTGTCCACGCGGTCCTCTGGCCCTTCGCGCTCGCCGCCCTTGGAGGGTTCGACGGCGTCCCGGAGACCCAGCGCCTCATCGGTCGGAACTACGGCCTGAAAGGGCCCGCTTATATCGTCCACATCCTGATTCCGGCCGCGCTTCCTTCGATCCTTTATGGTCTAAAAATTGGCTGGGCCTTCGCTTGGCGCACACTGATAGCCGCCGAACTCGTCTTTGGAGCCTCATCGGGCGAAGGCGGCCTTGGTTGGTACATCTTCAGAAACAGAAACGAACTCTTCACAGACAAAGTCTTCGCAGGCCTCGCGCTTGTTATCATCATCGGCCTTTTCGTCGAAGGCGTCGTTTTCCGGACGATCGAGAATATTACGGTACGCAAGTGGGGTATGCAGCGGTAACAGCCGATCATCGGCTCTGCTACCGTCTTCGAGCAATACCGAGGATGATAAAAGGCAGTTAATTGAGGGAGCTCAGCGGTAATGTGGAGAACCGAAACAAGACGTCACGGATTAGACCGCCTTGGAATCCAATCACTTGGAAACGGCGGATTCGCTTAGGCTGCCCTACCGGTTGTAGGGTCTGGTAAACAGATGACCCAGTGCGCGGCGCAGGAGGACGGTGATCCTCCGCTTCTTCATGTTCCAAGGGCGGTCGTGGCCCAGATGGCAGCGCTGGCAGAGGGCGGCGAGATTGGCGGCCTCGTTGTTCGCCGTGTCCTGGTCGAGATGGGCGCAGGCGAGGTGGACGGTGGTCGTCGCCAGGAGGTTCGGGTCGGCAAAGCCCGCAGGCTCGGGCAGGCGCTCGCGCACGAGGCGCCCGCGCCCGTCGCGCCAGCGGCCGCGATCCTCGTCGAACCAGCGCCCGTCGCCGAGATGGGTGACGGTTCGGCCATGCGGGCGGCCGCAGCGCTCGCAGCGCCCTTGGCGCGCACGAAGCGGATCTCGCGGGAAAGCTCGCGCCAGTCGATCGGATAGAAATGGCGATGCTCAGGCCGGATCGGCATCGGCATCCTCCTTTGCCGTATCGGCACCTTCCAGCTTGGCGCGCGCGTCGCGAATGCGGGCGATGGTGATGCGGCTCACGCCATAGTCGCGCGCGAGCCTTGCGATCGACTGGCCGCCGTCGAGCTTCGCCAGAACCTCGCGCTTCTTTCCGTCCGACAGAAGCGGCGGGCGGCCGATCGGCTTGCCCTCCTCCCGCGCCCGCTTCAGCCCGGCATGGGTGCGCTCGATCAGGAGATCACGCTCGAACTCGGCAACCGCGTTGATGACGCCCATGGTCATGCGGCCCGCCGCACTCGTCAGATCGACACCGCCCAGCGCCAGACAGTGCACCCGGATGCCCTGCTCGGCCAGATGATCCACCGTCCGGCGCACGTCCATGGCATTGCGGCCGAGCCGGTCGAGCTTGGTGACGACGAGGACGTCGCCCGCCTCCAGCCGATCGACCAGCTTGGCAAAGCCCGGCCGCTCCATCGCGGTGTGCGAGCCCGACACCGTCTCGGAGACGACGCGCCGCGCCTGAAGGTCGAACCCCGCCGCGCGGATCTCGCCGAGCTGGTTCTCGGTGGTCTGCTCGAGCGTCGAGACGCGGACATAGGCGAAGATGCGGGACATGGGATCCGGTTCGGTGGGCCTGACTGGAGCATAAACGGTCTTGCGGGATATGAACATGCTCGAATTATGGAAAGGCTATGTTTCGAACAGATCGCGGCGCGGGTGTTCGAAACCGGTCAGTTCTGAACTGCCCCAGAATAGGGTATCCTATCCGGATTAAACCTTTCGACCTTCACCTACCTGACAAGGGCCATGAAAGCGATTTAACCCTTTGCAGATGGCGGCTGCCATACTATACAAATTTGCCCTTTGGCAGCCGTTGAGGCAGAATACCAGGCGTGACTCATTTGGATATGTTCGATCGACCTGCGCTAAAGGATCAGAGGTCTCGTTCTTGCACTTATATGGCGAACAATCAGGATCAGGAGAGAGCCATGAAACTGTATGAATTGCCCATGCAGGAGAACGGGCGCGTCGTGTTACCTTCGGACCTGCGGAAATCGCTGGGGCTCTCCAAAGGCGACAAGGTCCTGATCGAGGCCGAGGGCGACGAAATCAAATTGACCACGGCACGACTACGGCGCAAACGAGCTCAAGCGATCGCGAAAAAATACGCCCGGCCCGGCGTCAGCGTCGTCGACGAGTTTCTCTCTGAGAAGCGCGCCGAGGCCGAACGGGAGATCGCACGGATCGAACCGGAAGCGGACGCGGACAAAATGGGCGATCGCTCGTGATAGCCTGCGTGGTCGATACCTCAGCGATCCTTGCTTACGCTTTCGCTGAACGAGGAGCAACAAAAGTTGAGCGCTGGATCGATGCCGGTGCAGCCGTCTCCACGCTTACGGTTCAGGAAGCCGTCTCGAAGTTATGTCAAAGCGGTGCGAGCCGTGATGAGGCAGAGGATCTGATCCTCTCGCTTGGACTTGTCGTCCATGCACTCCATCTCGATCTCGCGTTCAGCGCTGGAGCCATGTTCGACCTGACCAAACCTTACGGTCTCAGCCACGGCGATCGTGCCTGCCTTGCCCTCGGCCAGAAGCTTTCCGTTCCCGTCGTCACCGCTGACAAGGCTTGGTCGAAGGTTGCCGCCGATCTCGAACTGAAGATTGAGCAATTCCGCTAAAAGCCCAGAAGAAACGGACCGGCGTCTCAGGGCTGAAAGGAGACTGGCAGCTTCTGAACGGGATTCTCGGAAAGAAGCCATGCGGGTTTCGTCCCGTACGAGGCGTCCACGGCGATCACTCACGAACTGCGAAGCGGACATTTTCCGATGAAACAGAATACATTGAAAGTGTTTCAGAAACGAGCGCCGAGAACCGATGAAGGACGAAAGCGAAGGAAACCGTCATGCGCCGTTCATTTGGTTCCCGCTATTAGGCATTTATCTGGCTACTCGCTCCAAAACCAAAACTTTCGAAGGAAACCCATGAAGCTTTTTCTGTTCATTTTCGTCGTTCTCTTCGCGCTTGGAGGGTGCGTTCAGACTCAAAGCGGATCGCAGAGCTACGGCAACGACATGCTAGTGAACCCACAGTCCTCGGGAAATCTCAGCAACGATATGCTACCGAGCGCTGAAGTGACGGCATTTCAACAAATCGACCGACGTTTGGGCTATTCGAACGCTAGGATCGAATACGACTCTAATAACTGCGCCGTATATCAGGGAATGGCGCCTAACGGTCGGATCGCGAGGGTTCCTCTGAAAGATCGCTCGAACCAGCAGATTTGCTCTCGCTAAAAGCAGGCATCATCTGAAACAGAATTGCTAATTCTATTTCAGATTGCCCGAAATCGCAGGCTTCCCTGCCGGACATGCGCAGAATCGATTTTCGCTTAGTTGTTAGCGTCCCCTTTATACCAATTCTCTCTGTTCAGAACCGGTGAGCCCACTGGCGCAGTCCGATGGACATGATGCGCCAGGGCTGAGCCTCGATCTTTCGCCATGCGTGGCAGGCGTGGTCGAGGATGTCGTCTTAGGATCGGAAGATCCGGTTCGACAGCCAGTTGTCGCGCATGAACTGCCGCAAGTTCTCGACGGGGTTCAGTTCGGGCGCTTTGGGCGGCAGCGGCATGAAGGTGATGTTTTCAGGAACCGCCAGCTTCGGCGTCGTGTGCCATCCGGCCTGGTCGAGCAGGACGACGGCATGAGCGCCGGGCGCGAGGTTGCGGGAGATCTCGCCCAGATGCCAGGCCATGGCGTGGGTGTCACAGCGGGGCATGGCAAGGGCGGCACCCTTGCCGAGCCTTGGACAAATCGCCCCAAACAGGTAGGCCGAAGCGGTACGTTGGTCCTTGGGCGCCGAAGGCTGCGTTCCCCGCTTTGCCCATCGCCGGGTGATCGGGTTCTTCTGACCCACCCGCATTTCGTCCTGTAATCAGACCTCTACCGACTTGCCAGCAGCCTCGTTCGCCGCGATCTCTGCCAGCGCGGCGGGGAAAGCTTTTTAAAAGCGTCGAGTTCGAACTCGTTCTGGGCGTGATGGCTCAGGCGAGCCGAGATTTTGCGGTAGCCCAGGGTCCGAAGTTCGCGCGACAGCGTCTGGACGCTGACGGATATCCGGAATTCCTCGAACACCCATTGAGCCAGATCCACAAGGCGCCAACGCACCACGCCGTCCACTCCCGGGATCGGACCCGCCTCGATCTTATCGAGAAGGGCTTTGCGCTCATCCGGTCCCAGCCGCGAGGGAGCGCCAGGCGACTTACGGTCCAAGAGACCGTCCGGACCCTCGGCGTTGAAGCGCACCACCCAGTCCCGCACGATCTGGACCGTCACGCCACCGATCCTGGCCGCATCGCTTCGCGAGCCACCTTCGTAGATCGCAGCTAAAGCAAGAAGGCGACGGGTCTGGGACGCGTCCCGCGATTGCCGAGCCGACCGGCGAAGGCCAGCAGCGTCGAAATCAGGGCGAAGCGAAATCGGTGGGACCATGGCGAATGTCCTCCAGTTCGCCAACTTGAATCACATCTACGCCACGACGGGAATCCCATACGAGTCAGGCAATCAGAGAGTTGGTATTAGAGCGACCGAAACCGCTCCTTTTGGGCAGTCAGCAGGGATGGAACCGTTGGAGCAGGCTGATACTGTAGGGTTATGACAAATTCGCGACACTCCGACCACCCGTCTCACGCACGATCTGAAAAACGACCGATCAAGGTGCGTGAGCGCGACAGCGCAGCATCGGGTGCGCCTGCCGCCGGGTGGGCGACAGGCGACCGGTTCTCATGGGAGGAAATCCACCAGCGCCTATTGGCGAGCGCCGACGAGGAAATCGCGGAAAGAACCCGAGTACTCATCTTCAGCGGCCTGACCGCGGGTTTCGCGATAACCTTGACATTTCTTGGCCTTACCGCGGGATTGGCAGCCTTCCCGAACAATCCGTTCCTGGCTGCGCTGCTCTACCCGATCGGCTTTCTCTATATCGTTTTGGGGCGGTACCAGCTCTATACAGAGAACACGCTGTCCCCCGTCAAGCTGGTGCTGACCAGGTTGGCGAGTCTGCCGCTGCTCCTCAGGCTGTGGGCGATTGTGCTGGCATCCAACATACTCGGCGCCATGATCGGCGCCTATATCCTGTCCGAGGCCGCGGTCGTTTCCGGGGGCCGGGGGTGACGCAGCGGCGGCCTTGGTGGAGCACAGCTTGGCGACGGGCTGGTGGTCGGTGTTCTTCAAGGCCTTTTTCGCCGGCTGGCTCGTTGCGGGTCTCGTCTGGCTCAGCGTCGCGGCGAGGGACACGATCTCACGCGTGCTGATCATCTACTTCGTCTTCTTCACCATTCATGCGACGGGCCTTTACCATATCATCTCTTCGAGCTGCGAAGT
The DNA here is from genome assembly GCF_003403015.1 of Fulvimarina endophytica. Classification (GTDB taxonomy): domain Bacteria; phylum Pseudomonadota; class Alphaproteobacteria; order Rhizobiales; family Rhizobiaceae; genus Fulvimarina; species Fulvimarina endophytica. The sequence goes on along the minus strand of NZ_QURL01000015.1, from coordinate 1,490 downwards.
GTTCTTCGTCTACTTCCGCAGTGGGATCGATCTCAGCGCCGCTGTCTGGGGATTTCTGCTTCCGGTCGGTCTGGGCAACACCATGGGCGGCGTGGTCGCTTTCTCTCTGGTCGGGTATGTGCAATCCGACCAGCAACGCTATCCGGAGGTCCGCGTGCTGAGCTGGCGGGACACGTTGTTCAGCTCGAAGGGAGGGCGGCCTTTCGGAACGCCGCGTCCGCATACACCGTACACCGTACACCGTACACCGAGCAATCCACCGGTGAGGTCGATGGAGACACCCTCCGAGAGCAGTGACCCGGCTGCTTCGGGCAGGTGAACCGGCGGCGAAAGCCCTAAGAGTTCCGCTAGGCTGCCATTGGCCAACGGTTTTACAGATGGCTGCCTCCCACCCGTATTCGTCTTGGGACCTGAACCAGAACATCGAATGGGTCCCGCCTCGGGGGCGGCAATGGGCCGGTCTATCAGGAGATGCGACCGGCGGCGGAAGAGACATTTGTCATCCGAGCGATGCCGGATCGGCCATGGTTCCGCGTAGGGCCCCGTAAAAGCCCGAAGGCTCGACCGCAAACAGTAGCGCCTGTGGTGCAACCAGCTTCGTTCTCGCGGTGTTAGGAAGTGAGATCTCACGAAAACCGAACAAGGAGCGCCACCCCATGAGCCTCAAAGGAAAGAACATCGCGATCCTGATCGCCCAACGCGGAACGGAAGATCCTGAATTCGTCCAGCCGAAAAAGGCGGTGGAGGATGCCGGGGGAACGGTCACCGTGATCAGCACGGAACGCAGCGAGGCGAAGACCGTCAACAACGACCTCGATCCGGGCGAGACGTATCAAGTCGATAAGAGCTTCGCGGACGTGAAGGCGGAAGATTTCGACGGACTAGTCGTTCCCGGCGGCTGCATCGGCGCGGACAATCTGCGCGGCAACGAGATGGCGGTCGCCTTCGTCCGTGACTTCTTCGAACAGGCAAAGCCGGTCGGCGTCATCTGTCATGGTCCGTGGCTTCTCGTCGAGGCGAAGGTCCTGAACGGTCGTCACGTTACGTCGTTCCCGACGCTAAAAACCGACATCGAGAACGCGGGCGGCACCTGGACGGACGAGGAGGTCGTTACCGACCAAGGTCTCGTCACCAGCCGCAATCCCGACGATCTCCCGGCTTTCTGCGCCAAGATCGTCGAGGAGTTCGAGGAAGGAAAGCACGCCGATCAGGCAAGAAGCGCCTGACACGACGTATATTGCAGGAAGAGCCAGTCCTAAAGTGGCCGACTCTTTTTCGTCTGCCAGTCCCCCATCACGGCCATTCGATAATGGGGCTTATGCCTTATCGGGTCTACTTCTATTGACCTGCCACTGAGTTTTTTCTCCAGGTTGGATTAGAGTCCGTTCCCAATGAGGACGGACGGCATGAAGCGAAAGCGTTTTTCTGAAGAACAGATCATCGGCGTTTTGAAGGAGCAGGAGGCTGGGGCGAAGGGTGCCGATCTCGCC
>NZ_QURL01000014.1 GCF_003403015.1 Fulvimarina endophytica | reverse complement strand
GATCGCTGTAGTTCTGCTCGAACGGCGTGCGTGGTCTTGGCGCTGCCGTGAAGAACCTGGCCCATAGCGCTTCCCTCTCTTTGAAGGTCAATGATACGCCATCACACTGCGGGACTAAACACCTAGCCCGGAGGGACAAGACTGTGCGCGTCAGGTGACCATGCGGCCGCGCCCGTGGGCGGCTCGGGACGAGACGCTTCCGGCGTACCTGGCCGCAGGGAGAATGATGTGCAGAGGCTTGGTCGACCTTCATGGTCGACTAGAGCGCGGCCCCGCTTGCGGGGCGTGCCGAGGTCTGTTTCTACGAGGCAAGCGCTTAGACAGAAGCGGACAAGCCTGGAAAGTGCGGCTCTGAACGCAATTCTCCCTTTAGGGGTGCGATAGCAGCCGTACGGAAAGGGTTCGCCGAGTGAAGCGATCATCGACCCGATGGCTATTTGGTTTGGATTCGACGCTAATAGTCCAATCGAACGCTTTGTCGCCGATGCGGCCAACGCCGACGGCATGTTCGGTATCAGGTTCGTCTCGAGGGAACGTGGTGCGGAGCCCGATCGATCGCAGGATCAGGCTCTCCATTGTATGGCCGAGGGCAGCGACATCGGGTGTCACAATCACTTCGCCGGCGGGGCAGGTTGAGGACCACCCCATCGCGAGCTGGCGGCGGAAGGCGTCGTTGCGTGCGGCAAGGGCTCGAGAACGGTCAAGGTCGATCGTCGGGCCGCCGCAGGCGGGGCATCGGTCAATGCGGTGCTTGGCGGATGAAGATGTCCGGCGGCAGGTTTTGCAATAGAATCCGGTCATGGTGTCGGCCTCGCAGCGTTAGCGGAACGCTTCGGCAACGGGGCCGAAGTCGTCTTCCATTCGGTTGAAGAGCGCTTCTGTGCCGAAGCGGATGAGGTCGTCATTGAAGTCGTTGTAGATCGGCTCGTGGATGATGACCTTTCGACCCGTGGCGATGGCCCGTTCGGCGAGCGTGTTGGCCCCCTTTTCGCCAGCCTCGTCGAGGTCGCGGAAGATCCAGATCTCGCCGACATGATCGGGGATCTCGAAGAGGCCGAGATGCGGCGCCGTGAGGCAGGCCGCGATCGGCAGCTTGGTCAGAACGGAACCGACCGACAGCATGGTCTCGATCCCCTCCCCGCAGCCCAGGACGCCGTCTTTTTGGCCGAAGCGCACGGCATTGCCGTAGAGGCGGCCCATGACGCGCTTCGGTTCGTCCAGAGAGGACAGCGACCCGTGGTCGACGTCGAGCCAGGTGCGGGCGACGCCGGTGGTGTTGCCGCCGTTGTCGGTGATGGTCGCAAGCATGGCAGGCTCGGCGGTCATGTCGCCGCCGTCTGGCGGCTTGTAGTAGACGCCCGGATGATAGGAGAGGGCTTTTCCGAAGCGCTCGATGCCGCGGTTGCGCAGATAGGCTTCGGCGGGCGTCCCGGCGATCGGCCTGGCGATCGTCAGGAGACGGCGCGCGCGCTCGATCTTCGGCGCCGTGTCGAATTTGGGCAGCGAGCGTGTCGGCTCGATGCGGCGGACCTCCGGCTGACCGAGGAAGCTGCGCGCCTCGTTGGCGATCTCGACGAAGTCGTGGAGCCCCTTCACATGCGAAATCATGTCGAGGAGGTCGCCGTATTCGCCGGTTGCATAGTCGGTCCAGCGACCAGCCTTCTTGCCGTACATATCGATCAGGCGGATTTGCAGGCTCTGGCCTTCTGAGCCGGACGTGTCGCCGACTTTCCAATAGCCGCCGGCGAGCTTGCCGTTCGGCAGGTAGGATCGGCAGAAAGCCTCGGCCTTCCCGGCGAGATCACGGGATAGCTCTGTTGCGGATTGCATGGCTGTGAAACCTCTACTGCGCTGGGCGCGAAAGCGTTCGCGCGAAGGCGATCCGGACTGTGTGTCCGAACCGTTCGCGGAACCGCTCCCTGCCTCTGGCTCTGTCTGGATGGGTCGCGAGGACGTTTCGTCCTCGGTCAGGCCGCGATCTTCTCGGGGTTCGCGGGATGCTGGAACTGATCCAGCAGTGCCGTCAGGACCGTCAGGTCCATCAGCGGCACGAAGGCCCGCGTTTTCCAAGAGATGATCTCGGTTTTGCATCCCAGAGACTTGAGCACCTTCAAGGTTTCCGGATCGAAACCTAACACCTCCATTCTCGCGGCGTCCATGACACGGCTTCGGCGCAAGGTGAGCTGGTGCCCGACCGTGATCGTCTTGGCGCGATCCATAACCGCCGTATGCGCTTCCTCGGCCGTCAGGGTGACAGTGCAGTTGAGACCGAGCTTGGCGTAGACCGTGGAAAGCTGGTCGACGGTCACGAGGCGACCGATGACGCGCTCGCCGTCATCGCTCTGGAGCCGATAAACGCGCATGTTTTCCTCGGGTAGCCGGTCCCAGATGGGCAGGAGAAGACCCGAGACGATGGTGATGCGCGACGTGGAGAACTCGGGGATCGATGCGATCTCCGCGTTCCAGGCGGCCTCGAACGCTTCGTCGGTAACGGGCTTCCAGTGCGTGCCGGACATTTCCAGAAGCGTCATCGCCTCACGCGCCATCGGCCGGTAGAGGCGGACGCGCTCGATGATCCCGCCGTCATCGTTCATGATCCCGGAGGTCGGCATTTCGATCGCAGCGCGACCGGACTGCTCGTTGACGAGGAGCCGGGCGTCGGAGACGCCTCGCGCCATTTCACGCACGGCATCGAGGGTCAGAGGCCGGTTGCGCTGGGTTTCCTCGACGGTCAGCGCGGTCGTCTTGGCACCGGATGCAGCAGCCTCGAAGATGTCGGTTCGCTCAACGATCTTGAAGCTTTCGGCCGTCAGGGTTTCCAGGCCGGCGTCGAAGGTGCCGCCGGCGATCGCCGCCTCGACGATCCCGTCGAGGATCTCGGTGAAGTCGGAGAAGACGGCGTTTTGCATCTCGATGCGCAACGCAAGGCAGCGGTTGAGGAAGCGGGAGATCGGGGGCAGCTCGTCCTTCAGTGTCCCATCGCTATCGAGAAGATCGAGACCGGTCATTTCTTCGAACCGGGACAGCGAACACGCCTTGATGCCGCCCATGTAAAGGGCGGCGAAGAAGCGACGCAGCGCGAGCTTGGCGTAGGTGGATTCCAGATTGTCCTCGGCGCGGAACATGCCCTGCCCGCCCGTCTGGCGCTGGCCGCGCGTGATGGCGCCGAGCGTATCGAGGCGGCGCGCGATCGTGGACAGGAAGCGTTTCTCGCCCTGGACGTTGGTGGCACAGGGACGAAACAGCGGCGGCTGGGCCTGGTTGGTGCGATGGGTGCGACCGAGACCCTGGATGGCGTTGTCGGCCCTCCAGCCCGGCTCGAGGAGATAATGCACACGCAGGCGCTGGTTCTTGGCCGCGAGGTCCGCGTGATAGGAGCGTCCGGTGCCGCCGGCGTCGGAGAAGATCAGAACGCGCTTGTCGTCGTTCTGGAAGGCAGAGGTCTCCGACAGGTTCGAGGATGCCGGACGGTTGGCCACCTTCAGCTTGCCGTCCGTCGTCTTGACGACGCGGCGCGAGCGGCCCGTCACCTCGGCGACGGTGTCGGTGCCAAAATGCCAGATGAGCTGGTCGAGTGCGGACTGGACCGGAGCGAGGGAGCCAAGGTGCTCGATCATCGCGTCGCGGGCCTCTTCGGCCTCTCGGCAGAAGACCGGGTTGCCGTCCTCGTCCATCACCGGCTTGGACCGCAGATTGCCGTCCTCGTCGGTGTAGGGCTCGAAGAGCTGGGTGGGAAAGGAATGGGCGAGATAGTCGAGCACGTATTCGCGCGGGGTGACGTCGACGGTGAGGTCGCCCCATTCCGATGCCGGGATCTCGGCCAGACGGCGCTCCATGAGCGCCTCGGACGTCGACACGACCTGGATGACGGACGAGTGCCCGGCTTCGACGTCGCCCTCGATCGCCTTGATGAGGCTGGGGCACTTCATGGCGCAGATCAGGTGCTGGAAGAAGCGCTGCTTGTTGGACTCGAAGGCCGAGCGCGCCGCGCTCTTGGCCTGAGCGTTCATCGTGCCCTCGGCACTGGTGATCCCGGCCGCCTCCATCGCCTTGTCGAGATGGGAGTGGATGATCTGGAAGGCGTCGGCGTAGCTGTCGTAGATGCCGATCTGAGCCGGCGTCAGCTCGTGGACGAGCATCTCGTACTCGACGCCTTCGTAGGACACCGAACGGGCGGTGTAGAGGCCAAGCGCCTTCAGATCGCGTGAGATGACCTCCATGGCAGCGATGCCGCCCGCCTCCATCGAGGCGACAAAGTCAGCCCGCGTGGAGAAGGGAAAGTCGCCGGTCATCCAAAGGCCAAGACGCGAAGCGTAGGCGAGATTGCCGACTTCGGTGGCGCCGGTCGCGGAGACGTAGACGACGCGGGCACCCGGCACGGCGTCCTGAAGAAGGAGCCCGGCTTTGCCCTGTTGCGAGGGTTTCACCTCGCCGCGGTCAGACTTGCCCCCGCCGGCATTCGCCATGGCGTGCGCCTCGTCGAAGGCGATGACGCCTTCGAACTCAGCACCGAGCCAGTCAGTGACCTGGGTCAATCGACTGGCCTTCACGGTCTCACCATGCTGACGCTCGGCGGAGCGGAGGGTCGCGTAGGTGACGAACAGGATGCCCTCGTTGAGACGGACCTCCGAGCCCTGCTTGAAACGAGACAGGGGGACGATGTCGGACGCGGCACCGCCAAGCGCTGTCCAGTCGCGTTGCGCGTCCTCGATGAGCTTGTCGGACTTCGACAGCCAGACGGCTTTGCGCCGTCCCTGGAGCCAGTTGTCGAGGATGATGCCGGCGACCTGGCGGCCCTTGCCGCAGCCGGTGCCATCGCCGAGAAAGAAGCCCTGACGAAGCTTGAAGCCTTCGCCGAGCACGGCACGGATCAGGTGGCCGTTCTCGGCATCGTTGGTCCACTCGCCCTTCAGGAACTTCGCGTGGGACTCGCCGGCATAGACGATGGTCTCGATTTGGGCTTCGGAAAGAAGGCCGCCCGTCAGCAAGACGGTCGGAAGGACCGGCTGGTAGGTCGGAAGCGGCGGGGCGACGGACGCCATGGCGGCCGATTGGACGAGTTGCGTAGGATGTTCGCCTGCACCCTCGATCGAGATGGTCTGAACCTCGTAGGGTTCGTACAGGGAGGCGGTCAGCGCGGTGGTGGTCGGCGACCAGGCGCGCGGCAGGTACTCGACCGGGCCATGCGCGATCCCGTCGAGCTTGTGGCGCGAGCGAGCAAGCTCAAGCTCGCGGGTTTCGGCCTTGGCCTGCTCGCGAAGGCTCTTCAAATTCTGAACGACAGGCGCGCGCACGGGAGATGAAGGGCGCGAGGCGGCCGGGGCGGCTCGATCTGGACAATGGGCTGTGATGAGAGAGAGGAGGTCGGCCGCGGTGTCGGCATGAACGGTGTCGGGGAAGTGGGCCGCATCCTCGGCGGCGATCTTGTCGATGACGGTCAGGCGGGTCTCGGTCGTGGTGCCGTGCTTGGCGTAGGCGGAACCGGCGATGGTTGCTGAGAACGCGACACGTCCGAAGGACTGAAGCTCGATGAAGGCGTCCCGCCAAGCCGGGGTCATCGGCGCAAAGCTCGATCCAGTGATGCAGACAAGACGGCCTTTAGGCGCCAGACGGAGCAGCGCGGAGCGGATATGCCGGACGGTGGCGGATTTGTAGCGGCCGTCGACCTTCGGCGCGGCCGAGAACGGCGGGTTCATGATGACGACGCTGGGGACCACGGCGGCGTCAAGCCGATCGTGGATCGTGGCGGCATCGAAACGGGTCACGCTGCGGGTCTCGAAGATCTGCGCGAGCAGCTCGGCGCGGGTCTCGGCATATTCGTTGAGGGCGAGCGAGGCACCGGCGTTGCGGGCAAAGACCGCAAGCATACCGGTGCCGGCGGACGGCTCGAGGACAAGATCGTCCTCGCCGATCGCGCCGGCCTCGGCCGCGGCGAAGGCGAGTGGAAGCGGTGTCGAAAACTGCTGAAGGGCAACGCTCTCTTCCGAGCGCTTGGTCTGGGTCGGCACGAGGCTGGCGAGGCGCTCGATCATGCCGAGATAGGCAGCGGCCTCGGGCGTCTTGCGCCGCATGGCTGCGCCGAATTTCTTGAGGAAGAGGAGCTGGGCGACCTCGCCGGCTTCGTAGGCATCCTTCCACGTCCACCGGCCTTCGGCGTCGGATCCGCCGAACGTGGCCTCCATCACCTGGCGCTGGACCTTGGCGTCGATCTTGCGGCCTTGTTCCAGAATACGGGACAGCGCCGTCGCGGCTTGAAAGATGGCGCGATGGGTTTCGATCTTGGCGGGTTCGAGGAAGAGGCCGGGGTTCGCATCGAAAAGGTTCATCGGAAAGCTCCAGGGTGAAGGGTTTGTCGCCTTCCGCTCTCTCGATCTCGCGAAGGCTCGCCTTCGCCCCCCCTCTCTCTCACTCTTCCCTTCGTCGGCGCCCGATGATGATCGGACATAGAAAAAGGGGGCTCGCGCCCCCTTCTTCACCTCTGGTTGAGAGGCTAAGCAGCCTGGTCGGTGAGGAAAGCCGGCAGCTCTTCATCGTCGTCGGACGGATCGGCCGCGTCGTCAGCCTCGTCGGTTCCAACATCCGCAACCGGCTCCGTCTGATCGATGTCCTCGATCGAGGTTGTCGGATCGGCGTTGGTATCGGTGGCGGTGGCGCTTTCGAAGCTCATGCCTTCAGGCAACCAGCGCGCGGTCCGCTCGGCACTCTCCTTGCGAAGTCCGGCGCGGCTGCGGCCGTCTTCGGAGAACGCGGCTTCCATCGCGTCGGCGAGCTGGCCCTTCTTCTGCCCCTTGTGCTCTTCGGCCCAGGCATCGCTGATGGTCTCGCGTGCCGCCGCCATCATCACATCCTTGGTGGTGCGCTTGAAGAAGTTGGCGGATGTCGGACGCCAGCACGAGGCGACGTCGACGTCCAAACGACGCCCGGCCTCTTCGATCACCGGATTGGCATGGTGGTCGACGGAGAGCTGCTGGTTGAGGCTGAAGGCCGTCGCAAAACAGAACAGGGCCTGCTTTTCCTCAAAATGCAGCGCGCTGAGTGCCTTGAAGTCGTCCGGCCTTGGCAGCTCCATCCAGCCGAGATTGAGCGAGGCCTTGCACTTCGCGATCATCCGCTCGGCGACAGTGCCCTCCAGATGCTCCTTCGAGGCGTGCGTCATCGGCGCTGTCAGCTTCATGTCGAGCGGCTTGGGCGCATAGAAGGACCGGAAGGCGTCGAGGCACATCGTATAGACGACAAGGTCGAACGAGACGTCGAAATCGACCTGAAGGTGCGCCTGCATGGTCTGGTGACGGATCGCCCTCAGATCGTCGGCCAGCGCGGCCGACAGGCCCGCTTGCCTGAGCGCGACGGTCTGCGGCGCGTCGACCTTGCCGTCGCTGCCGACGTGTGCGCTGGTGACGGGACGGGCCGGCACGATGCGCAGCGGAGTAGCCGCGACAGGCGGCTCGGCGCCCTCGCCGTCATCCGCGGTTTCGTCGGTGTCCAGTCCGGAAGCCGGATCAGCGCTGGCGGTGGTCTCGGTGTCGGCGGTCGTCTCTTCCTTGGGAAGGTCTTCGGGGCGGACGAAGCCGCACTCGGCCTTCAGTTCGCCGGCATGATCGAGCGTCAGGATGACGCCGGAGATGGCACGAGCGTCAGCGCTGTAGACATAGGTCGGCTGACCGAGAACGGCATCGATTTCCTCCTTGCGAGCGTAGAGTGTCTCGTACTCCTCGACATCGGCCTCGTTCTCGTCGGCGCGGTCCTCGAGTTCATCGATCCGGGCTTCGATCTTGACCAACTCTTCGACAAGCTCCGGATCGTCTTCGGCCGGGATCTGGTCGGGATAGACGCGCGCGAAGCTCTGCGCATGGGACCACGACATCTCGAGCATGGGTTCCACCCAGCGCCATTCGCCTTCGAGCTTGGTCGCTTCGCCGGCAAGCTTGTCCTGAGCAAGCCGTTCGAGAAGGCCGGCATCGTCCAGGTAGCAGGTGGTTGTGGTGGAGAAGAGGTCGCGCGTGACCTTGCCGCCTGCGGCCTCGTAGGCTTCCACGCCGACGAAGCTGCCGAGGCGCCCGTCGGCGCGCACCGAAGTTTCGGTCAGCATACGGCGGATGGTCCCGGGCGTATCGCCCCACGTCGCGTTCAGCATGTGCTCGACGCGAGCCAGCACCTCGATCTGCTTGTCGTGGCACGGCGTGAGGGTGAAGGCGGTCAGCGCCTCCAGCGTCATTTCGCCCTGGCGATAGCGGTCGAGGATCCTCGGGGAAACGCGGGCAAGCTTCATACGCTTCTGGACGTGGGCCAGCGCGACCCCGAAGCGATCGGCGACGTCGCGTTCGCTGGCGCCGTTCTCGATGAGCTTGGCGAAGGCATCGAACTCGTCGGCGGGGTGCATGGGAACGCGCGCGACGTTCTCGGCAATCGAGGCTTCGATCGCCTCGTCCTCGTCCATGATGCGGCATGGCACCTTGTAGTCGCCGTCGATGACACCCTTGGCGCAGAGGCTGGCAAGCGCGCGGTAGCGGCGGCCGCCATAGACGACGAGGAAGAGATTGTCGGCGGCGGCCTCGACGCCGATGTTCTGCTCGAGTCCATGGGCGGCGATCGAGGCCTCCAGCATGGCGTCCTCGGCTTCGCTCGGCTGAACAGTGCGAACGTTCTTGAAGCTCATGGCGAGCTGCGAAAGGGTAATCTTGCGGATGGTGGTCGTCTTCATCGGATGTCTCCGGTTAGCGACGAGCCGGGAAAGCCTCTCTCTCCCTTGGAGCCCGTCATTCGGGCTCCCCTTCCTCTTCCTCTCTCTGAACCCGGACCGCGGCCCTACTGCGATAGACGGTCGCGTCGCAGCTTCTCGCCAAGGAGCTGGTTTCGGATGCGATCCGCAACATCGATATGCGCCTCGAGCCGGCTCGCCTCACAGGCGCGTTGCTAGGCCTCGATCGCAGCAGCGAGCGCACGATCGTCGTATTCGGCGAAGTCGGTCTCGGTCATGGTCGCCTCCGGCTCGGCAGGGAGCTTCCATTGCTATCCCAGCCCATGTCGGTGTGGGGGAAATCGTCTCCTTTGAACGCCAAGCGCGCGCGATGGCCGCGCGCACAGGCGTAAGCGAAGCAATCGCCCATATTCAATCTGGCAGGATGGCCGACGACCTTTCCAAAACGCGAGGCCGCATCGATGGCCTTCTCGGTGATGTCACCACTGATCCGGACCTCCGTGGCTTCCATCTCGGAAACGAACTCGTCGACGATCTGTCGAGCTGTTTCGATGTCGTCGGGCGACATCGGTCCCTCGGCGGAGCGGGCACGCGACATGCGCCCCCCGATCGCGAGGACTGCCTCGAAGCGAGAGACGGCCGAAACGAGGAAAGGGCCCCCATCAGCCTCCAGACGGTCAAGCAGGGTCTCTCCGTCCGCCTCGTCCGCCTCGTCCGCCAGAATGGCGACGATGACGGAAGCGTCAATGAACAGCATCAGTCGTCCCCCCACATCGCATCGGTTTCAGCCTTGTGGTCGCCGGGCGCGTAGGGGCCGGCGGCCTTCGACATGGCGAGGGTCTTGGCCAGGCGTTGACGGATCGGGAGGCGTGCGCGAGCCTCTTCGACGCTGCGTTGGAGTGAAGCGCGAACAGCCTCGACCTTGGTCGGGGCTTTGGTCAGTCGCTTCAGTTCGTCCGCGAGGGCGTCGACGTCCGCGTCTTTGATATAGAGCGCCATGTGAATATCCTTTGTGGCATATTGGAATATGCTCCTCTGCATATCCCGACGCAACGAAAGGACGGAACGAAAAGCGTTCCGTCCTTTCGGCTGACGATCATGTCTGGGACTGTTCCACCGCATCTGCATCGGCGTTGATGATGCGGGCGCCGATCGCTTCAAAGCTGCGAGCGTGGTCGGCGGCAGAGATCCACCCGAGCGCATTCGGGTCTTCGAACGCGATCTTCTGAGCCGCGAAGTGGCCGATGGCTGGCAAGGGCGAATGGATCGTGTGGGCGATGAAGTCGTCGAAGTCGCAGGATCGTGCGTCGACGATGATGATATCCGCAGCTTCGGCCGCTGCGAGAAAAGCGTCGGACCGACCGTCCTTGCGGTCCTCGGAGACGCGATGCGCGTAGCCGACAGGCCACAAGCAGGTCCACGCTCCGAGGGGGCCGAGAATCAGAAGCGTGCCGCTGCCATGCGAAAGCTGCTCGCGGTCGAGATCGGAAAGGGTCGGGAAAGTTGAAAGGTCCATGGGATCGCTCCGTCACGGACCTGGTGGAAAGCCACTCTCTCCAGCTTCAAGCCGGTCACGCGGGCTTCCCTTTCTCTTCCTCTTCCTCTGATCGGTTCGGTTCCGGTCGAGACTCGGTCAGCGCTCGCGCGGGACCACGCGGACCTGCTTGTTGCGGATCGCGTCGGCGAGAACCTTCATGACCCGCGACATGAAGGGCGGAGAAAAGCGGCCATAGGCTGTCACCACCGGATCGTAGCTCAGCGGCTCGAGATGGAATGAACCGGGCATGACGTCGCCATTGCTTTCGTCGAGCATGACCCAGGAGCGCTGATTGCCCGGCAGACGAAGGCGCCTACGCTCGGTCTCGGGGATCTCAACTGCAATGCGGCCGGGTGTCGGCGGCTGCCGCGTGATCGGGAACACGACGACGGTACGCTCGGGCACGTTCAGCGGAACGACGAGGCAAACGGGACGGGATTTGCGCCCCTCGCGTTCGCCGCGATCATGTTCGCGCGGCCAGAGGAAATTGTACCGGACGACAAGACCGGTTTCTGGCCGGTCGTCACTCACCACCATGCTCCCGCTGGTAGGCATCGGCGGCCGCGAGCAGCCCGGCCTCGATGTCGGCGGGCATGGTCTCCAGCGTGAATGCGCGGCGTGGGTCCGGCTGTCCGGTCAGTTCATGGTAATGGTCGATGCTCATCAGGACGTAGCGCGGCTTGCGGTGCCGGGTGATGAACACCGGTTCCTTGCCGGCGGCATTGGTGATTTCTCCGACCTGTTTGTTCAGATCGGCGGTGCTGAAACTGCGCATGAGCGTTCTCCATCCATGATATCCATGTAACATGGATCAGCGCTGGCTGTCAGGCTATTCGAACCCGGTTCGGACCTTGGCGCGACGCACGCGCACGGGCCGCGTATCTGCTGCCTCGGCGAGTTGCCGAATGGCAGCAAGGTCGTGATCGCAGCACCCGGGGTTGACCTCGATGTCGACGAAATGCCCGCTTCGACCGACGAAACTGTCGCGCAAGCGCATGTTCGAGGGCGTGTAGAAGCTCTCGTTCGGCTAGATCAGGCGGACGGTTGAGGTCAGGATCAGAAGCCCGTTGCCCAGATTGCCGATGAAGGTGAAGCGATCAGCGGGAAGCGTTTCCGGCCCGCCGCCTACCTTGGCCTGCCCGATCTGCTTGAACGCCTCGTCGAAGCGGGTCGCATCTGGCGTCATGCGAGGCCGGATCGGCGCATGGAAGCGCCAGGATGGGCGATCGACATCGAAGCGGCCGACGTCGATCTGGAGGAACAGATCGAGGAGGTAAGCCGGATCGGCGGGATACGGGCACTCGCGCCAGAGGGCGCGCAATGTTGCCCGCATGTTGTCGCCATGGGCGAACAGGCGGCGACGGGCCTCCCGCCATTTGGCGGCACGACGGTCGCGGGTTTCCTGTTGCGATCGCGGCCACCACGCCGCTCGCCGCGCCATCTCGGTCTCGACGTCATGCTGGGTCTCGGCGATCAGCTCGGCCAGGAGTGGCAGCTTCTCGCGTTTGTTGCGCTTCGAGCGCTCGAATGCCGCCCGTTTGCGCGGGGTATCGACGTAGGGCTCGACACGGCGCCATCGGTGGAACCGCATCACCGCGCCTCCTCGGTCTCGTCGGCGACGATCCGGGAGATCGCGACGATCTGGCTGTCGCTGAGACCGGAAAGCTCCAGCGTGCCGGAGCCGCCACGACCGAGACGAACGCGGCCGAAGATATGGCCTTTAGCGACGAGATGGGTTCGCCCGCTGTCGTCGGCCGGGTCGACGGCGGGGTTATCGAGGATCTCGCCGAGTTTGGCGCTGTGCTGATCGAGGTGTCGGCCGAGACGCGCGCGCTTCTCGCGCATTTCCACGAGCTTGCCGTGGAACGGCTCGGACGGCTCGATGACGATCGCAATGAGATCCTCGGCGATCGCATCCGCATCGCCGAAGCGATCGAAGTGATGGATCGGTAGCTTCATGAACATGGGGGCGACGGCGTTGCCGTTGGCGATGATGTCCCGGCGTTCGTTCTGGCGGTGCATGGTAGCAACGCCGCGATTGCCGTGCGCCGAGACCTTCAGGACGAAGCCGTCGCCGCGCTGAATGGTCCAGGTCGCGCTGTGCGGCCCGACCGTCAACTCGTTGTGGTCGCCTAGCGTCCAGGTCTCCCCGGTCATGCGGGTGAGCGCATCGGCGACGACGAAGACGAAGCTCTGCCATTGGCTATGGAGGCAGGCGTTCTCGCGGGCGAAGGCGGCGGCGTAAGCGGTGTGTGCGACGTGGATGGTCATCGGACGGATCTCCGACGGGCCGCAGAGAGCCGATCTCTCTCGCTTCAAGCCCGTCGCACGGGCTTCCCTTTCTCTTCCTCTCATTCATCGTCGGCCCCGAGGGCACGACGGATGTGATGGTCGGCAAGCTGGAACTGGCGGCCGCTCGCCAGATGCTCGACGGTGGCAAGGTGGCCGAAGCGGGCGCAAGGGCGATCGACCCATAGGCCGCGCGCCAATTCTGTGGGTACGACTCTCGGGTGCCAGGCGCGCACGATGCACTTGCCGGCGCGGCCAAGGCCGCGCTCACGGCCGATATGGAAGATCGAGCCGATCGGAATGGTGCCGACAGAGCGAGGAAAGCCGCCGATCAGCTCGGTGCGAGACCGCTGCGGGTGGTACTGTCTGAGCATGTCATGACCCTTTGAACGAGCCAGGAAGAGCCACTCTCTCCCCATGGGAGCCCGCCCGTCGGGCTTCCCTTTCTTGGCCCTCTCCGTTGTATTGGCTCGCAATATCGGTCACGTTCGGGGGCATTATGGATCAGTCGTTGGCAGCTTACTGGCCTTATGCCGCCGGACTTTTCGTTCTGTGGGTCGTCCTTGCCGTCTTGAAGGAATGGTCGCGCGGAAGCGAGCGCAACGCTCTGCTCGAGCGCAAGACGCTGATGACGCAGCCGGAGAAGAATTTCTATCGGCAACTGCGAGCGGCGTTTCCCGATGCCGACATCGCGCCGCAGGTCGCGATGGGCGCGCTGTTGAAGCCGCGCAAAGGGCTGAACCGAAAAGCGTGGGCCTATTCACGCTCACAAGTCGCGCAGAAGATCGTGGACTTCGCGATCATCGATCTGGTGAGCGGCAATGTCGAAGTGCTGGTCGAGCTCGACGACAAATCGCACGACGCCAAGCACGATGCGGCGCGCGACCGGTTGCTGGCGCAGGGCCAGTACCGGGTCGTTCGGTTTCGGGAGAATGCCCGGATCGAACCGGATGCCATACGCGAGCGGATCGGCCCGCTGTCGGGCCGGTAGGCCAGAAAAGGAGAAAGACGGTTGAAACGCATCGCTCTCAGCCTTGGATTGACGCTCGGGCTCGGGGCGAGCGGCGCTCTGGCGCAAACGCTGTCGGGACCGGCGCGCGTCATCGATGGCGATACGATCGCGATCGAGGGCGTGGAGAACAACATCCGGCTGAACTTCATCGACGCGCCGGAATTCGGCCAGAGCTGCCAGAATGCCCGTGGGAGCGCCTATGATTGTGGGATCGTCGCCACCGACGTCCTCAAGAAGATGATACCGGAGGCAAGCGTTGTGACGTGCGAGGCCAATGGCCGGGACGGCTACGATCGCTTCCTCGCCGTCTGCAAGGTCGGCGAGACGGACATCAACGGCTCCATGGTGGCTTCGGGATGGGCACTCGAGTTCGTGCGCTATAGCGACGGGCGCTATGGAGGCTACGAGGCCGACGCGCGTGCGGCAGGGCGGGGACTTTGGCAGGGATCGTTTGACAAGCCCTGGGAATGGCGGGACTCTCGGCGTCAGGCGCGTTTCGAGGCGGAACGTGACGAGGCGCTGCTGGCCAGCGAGTGTGCGATCAAAGGCAATATCAGCCGCAACGGCCGCATCTACCATTTACCGGGGCAAATGGATTATGACCGCGTTCGCATCGACGAGTCGCGTGGCGAGCGTCTGTTCTGCAACGAACAGGAAGCGAAGGACGCGGGATGGCGGCGCGCCCTCAGATAGACTCTTTGTTGCTCAGGACTTGCCGGAACGAAAGGACAATGAGGGCGCCCATGGGTCTCGAACTGCTGGACGAATACGACCTCTTCGTCGGCATGAGATTGCGCGAGTTGCGAGAGGAGCGTGGCGTCATGGTGGAGGACCTGGCCAACTACACGTTGACCAGCCGCCAGCAGTATTACCGCTACGAGACCGGCAAGAACCGCATTCCCATCGCACGGGTTATTCTGGCGGCCGAGCTGCTCAACGTCCCGCTGACGGCGTTCAATCCCCCTCCTGAGATCAACGACAAGCTTCGAAAGAAGGCGGGAGCTTCGGGCAAAGACCGTTCCTGAACGGCTACTTCAGCTTACGCGAAGCCTCGTTCAGGATCGCGGCGGCGCGAACCTGAAGGATCAGCGAGAGCGCTTCGGCGTCGTTGGCGGCGTCGACGGGATCGCACTCAAGCGCGCTTTGCAAGGCAACGCGCAGCCAATGGCTGCATGTCGGGCTGGCAAGGATCTCTTCGATGTAGGCGTCTGCGGCCGCCTGGCTTTCGACCGTGAAGACGGAGACGTCGGGCATGGTCCCTCCCTGTGCTGGCAATGAAAAGCGCCCTGTCGCCAGTATCGGCGACAGGGCGCTGGATATGAAGTCACGACAGTTTGGCCGTCAGGCGGCGTGGCGCAACCCTGACGGCTCGTTTGCTTCCGCCGCCCGATCGAGGATCCAGTCGGCGGCCTTCTGCGCGTGCGAGGCCGCGGTGAAGATCGCCCGATTGTCGCCTTTCAGGACCTTCAACCAGCTATCCACGTAGCTGGCGTGCTGGATGGTCGGCACGATCTTGTGCGCCGCGCAAAGGAAGCCGCTGGCGATTTCCGCACAGAGTTCTTCGCGTGCATAGGCTTCGGAGCCGAAGCGGGCGAACTTGGGGAGCCGATCGAGACGTTGGGAAGCACCGCTGGCGTGAGCCAGCTCATGCAAGATCGTCCGGTAGTAGTTGATGGGCTCATGGAAGGCGCGCATCGGCGGCATGGCGATGACATCGTCAGCCGGGCGGTAGAAAGCCTTGTCGGGATGGGCGACGATCCTGACGCCGGAGGCGGCGATCGTGTGTTCGGCCGCGGCGTTGATCGGAAGATCGATGGCAGGCTCTTCCGTCTCGTCCGCGACGCTCCCCATCACTTCGGCATCGAGGCCGTCGCACTGGTCGACGTTGAAGACGGTGTAGGCCTTCAGGAAGGGAATGGCGGCGGGATCGCGGTCCTCGTCGCGCGCCGACTTCTTCTCGTCCTTCGGAACGAAGGTCGAGGCGCGCACGATGGTCTCGCCCTTCTCACCCTTGCGCACGCACCCGCCGGCGGCCTGGGCCTGCTTGAAAGTCAGCCAGCGCTGGGTCGGGTAATCCATAGCGGAGCCCGCGCACCACAGGATCAGCGTGTTGATGCCGGAATAGGTCTTCTCGGTCGTGGCGTTGGCCGGGAACGCGAAGCCGACGCGGCCGATGCCATCCTTCCACGGTTTGACGTAGGGCATGACGCCCTGCTCGAGGTCGGCGATGATCTGGTTGGTGACGCGGTCGTAGATGCTGATACGGTCCATCGGAGGAAGCTCCCGAGCGAGCCGGAGAAAGGTCCCTCTCTCCTATCGAGCTGCTCAGCCAGCTCGCCCTTCCTCTTCTCTCTCCTGCGCGCCGTCGTCAGACGGGGCGGCGAGGACCGCATGGGGATCTGTCGCCGCACCGATCATCACGGCGGCCGCGAGAATGCGCAGCGTCTCTGGCGCCGTCGAGGCCAGCGGATTGCCGGCAAGCACTTTACGCGCCGTCTCGAGCGCGCCAGGCAGGTTGAAGGTTTGCTGCGGGGTCAGTAAATCGCGCTCGGCCGAGGGCCGATGGAAGACGTGGAACAGTTCGCCGTCTTCGCTCGCGACGATCCGGGTGCCAGTGCCGGCGCTGGCGACGATCGGGACTTCGCAGACGATGCGAGCCTCTTTCGCCATGCCCTTAGATGCTGATGAGGTCGGACTGCGGGGCCAACCGCGCCGGGTTCTCGATCAGGCTGCCGTTGCCAGCGGGCGTAGAGGCCGGCACCTCGTATGTCGTGGGTTCGCTGCCGGCGAGCGCGCTCACATACTCGATCTGCGGAGCAAGGCCACGGGTGAGCGGTTCGTGCAGGCCCGCAATAAAAAGCAGCGTCAGGATCAGCGGCAGTTGGCGCACCAGGAACGGCAGCTCAGGCGCGGCAACGTCTTGGTCTCGGGTCAGTCTGCGCATGGTGGTTTCCCATCTGATTGACCGGTAAACGTCAGGACAGCGCGTAAAGTTCACATATCGGTTGACAGTATGCCTGAAGCCTGAGTCGCAGAACGGCTCAAGCCGCCTTGCGCTTGGCCGTATCGAGCTGGCGAAGCAGGATCGGGAAGCGCTCGTCGGCGACGGGCGCGCGGAATGCGGACTGTGACTGAAGACATTCCTGGTTCTGCTTGGTGCGGATGGCAGCGGCGATAGTCTTGCTGAAATCGGACACTGCACATCCTTTCCAATTCGTTAACGCGAGTCTCCTGCCCTTTTAACGTTCCACATTAATATGAACCAAACCCTCTCTGGGTGGTTTTTCGTCGACTTAATGTGAGATTAGTACGATGATCGAAGAGTTCGATGGCATTCCCGCAATCGTGCAGGAAGCGGTTGCTAGTGGCATGTCGCCGGTCCGTGCGTTCCGTCAGGCCGAAGGCCGTTCGGCGCACGACGTTGCGGTGGCGTCGGGTATCGACCTTGAACGGTTGACCGGGATCGAGAACGGCGATGAGGCGAGCGATACCGAACGCGCCGCCTTGGCTCAAACTCTGTCGGTCAAATCAGCATGGTTGTGCCGACCTAAAGAGGCTTCTGCGGCCGCGTAGGCCATTGAACCGCCCCGGGTTTCCCAGAGGCTCTGACTCTTGAGAGAATGGAGCCATGACGAAGAGAACATCCCCTTATAGTCCCGAAGTCCGCGAGCATGCAGTTCGGATGGTTTTGGATCGCCGCAGCGAGCACGGCTCGCAGTTGGCGGCGATTCAGTCGATCGCCTCGAAGATCGGCTGCTCGGGCGAGACGCTGCGCAATTGGGTTCGGCAAGCCGAGCGTGACGAAGGCCTGCGCGCCTGGCCCACGAGCGAGGAGAAGGAGGAACTGACCAAGCTTCGCCGGGACGTCTGCGAGTTGCGCCAGGCCAAGAAGATTCTTCGCAAGGCGTCGGCGTAATTTGCCCAGGCGGAGCGAGCCAAAGGGACCTGGGGCGCCGGTTCAAGCCATGAAGGCGTTCATCGACAATCATCGCGGCGTCTTCGGGGTCGAGCCGATCTGCAAGGTTCTGCCGATCGCCCCGTCAACCTACCACGAACATGCAGCCAGGAAGGCCGATCCCTATCGTCGATCCGATCGTAAGAAGAGGGACGAAAAAGTCGGCTTGGAGATCCGTCGCGTCTTCAACGAGAACTTTGGTGTTTACGGCGTTCGGAAAGTCTGGCGGCAGATGCAGCGTGAGTGTTTCGAGATCGCTCGCTGCACCGTCGCTTAGCTCATGAAGGCCATGGATCTGAAGGGGGTCGTTCGCGGCAAGGCGGTGAGGACGACGAAGAGCGACAAGGGCGCACCCTGTCTGCTCGATCACGTCAATCGCAACTTCAAGGCGCCGTGCCCGAACGCCCTGTGGGTCAGCGACTTCACCTATGTCGCGACCTGGCGCGGCTTCGTTTACGTGGCTTTTGTCATCGACGTCCTCGTGAGCTGCATTGTGAGATGGCGGGTCTGGCAATCGGCCGAAGCGCAGTTTGTCCTCGACGCCTTGGAGCAGGCGCTTCACCAGCGCCGTCCCTTCGGAAGCGATCGGCTGATCCACCATTCCGACCGCGGCGTTCAATATGTCAGCATTCGCTATACGGAACGGCTGGCCGAGGCCGATATCAAGCCGTCCGTTGGCAGCGTCGGCGACAGTTATGACAACGCGCTCGCCGAGAGCGTGATCGGCCTCTTCGAAACGGAGGTCATCCGCCAGCGCGGCCCGTGGCGAACCCTTGAGGCTGTCAAGTTCGCTACACTCGAATGGGTCGACTGGTTCGGTAACCGCCGGCTGCTCGAGCCAATCGGCAATATCCCGCCCGCTGAGGCCGAAGCCAACTTCTACGCTGTCCTCGACCCGATGCCGATCGCAGCGTCGGTCTCAAACCATATGGCCTCCGAGAAACCCGGGACGGTTCAGTTGATCATGCCCGGCGATTTCATCCCGCTGACGGAAGCGAGCGGCTTGATCAACGCCATTGGAGCCTTCGTGACCGAATCCGCCTGCCGACGCGCTGCGAGCTGGCCGGACGATATCAAGGTATCGATCAACGTCTCGGCCATCCAGTTGCGCTCGGCTGCACTCGTCTCGCAACTGGCGCAGGCGATGGCCGCGCATCGTGTCCATCCCTCGCGCATCGAGATCGAGATTACCGAAACGGCGCTGTTGGAGCGCGGCAAGCAGGCCGCCATCATCATCACCGCACTCAGCGCGCTCGGCGTCCGTATCGCCATGGATGGTTTCGGGACAGGTTATTCCTCGCTCGTGCATCTGCGCGAGTTCAAGGTCGACCGGATCAAGATCGATCGTTCCTTCGTCACTGCTCTCTGTGAGGATGCCGGCTCGGCTGCGATCGTGCGCGCGATGATGTCCATGGCGCGTGAACTCGGCATTCAGACCACGGCGGAAGGCATCGAGCAGGATATTCAGCTGGAGACAATTTCGGCGCTGGGCTGCGGCACGGCGCAGGGCTATCTTCTCAGCCGTCCGTTAGAAGAGTATGCCGCTGACGTTCTGGTCCGGCCGACTGGCGCAGGCATCGCGCTCGCTTCATAAGCCGGCCAATAGTGCCCTTCGAATGGTCTTTGAACTTGAAGATGCATCTATGCCCTTACGGCAAGTTGCGTGCAATTTTCAAGCGTTATATCCAGTCTGGAGAAACGCTGGGGAAACTACAATGCAGCCGGACAACGGAATTCGCGGGTTAGAATTGTTCGACGGGGCCTCGCTGGACGCGATGGATTTGCATCTGCTGGACCCAAGGAAACACCAGAGAGCCCATCGTCGATCGGAAACGAGCACAGAGACGACGCAGACGAAATCGAGCTTGCGCTGCTCCGAAATCGTTTCGGAAAGCGATCGTACGGGTCGGGAAGGGAATCGGGACCAATGACACCGTTCTCCGTACGGTCGAACCGGCGACATCGCACAAGCAGCATGCTGAATTCCCTGTCATAGGTTTCGGCCCTGCGATTTCAGTCCGAGTCGACCACTACGAACATGGGTGACCGAAGCCGATAAACTGGATCTACGCGCGCAGCGCGCCTGACATCCTTCGCTCTGGCGACAATCCGGCTCAATCGGCAATGCGGTTAAACCGCCTCGTCGCCAACGATACACCCGCGACGTTCGGCGACAATATAGACCGCATCGCGCACCGTCTCGCCTTCCTCTTCGACGAGTTCGACCATCTCGTCTGCGATCTCTTCGACGTACTGCTCTTCCATGGTTTTCGGAGGAGTAGAGGGAATGAGCGAACCCATGCCAACACCGTTCTGAACACTTAGTTGGCCAACAGAATGGAATTCGGTTCGATAAAGTAAATACAGGGTACAAAACAAATTTCCTCCCTTACATTCAGCTTGAACCACTTTCTTCCATAACAGATAGCATCCAGTATCCGCCCTGCGTGTGCGGCCCGACTACTGTTCTGCCCTTTTCACGCACAGAGCGCCTGAACGGCATTCAAAACAGCCGAGGTGCGCGGTTGGGTCATCCATCACGTTCTGTTTCGCAGAACAGCGAAAGCCTGCTACCGGTCCTTCTACGCGGTCGAAGACTGCTCAGAGGCTCTCTCCGGACGAGCCGAAGGTGCTTGCCGATCTTCAGCAATGCACGCCGAGTTGCAGGAAGAGAGATGCTGACTAGAGAGTGGTGCGGACCATCGCCTATCGCCCGAACACGAACTGTTTCCCATCGAGTCGTTGCATTTCCCGGTTCTGCCGTCGATACGCGGCGAAAAGGAATTCCTATGCAAGACTTCGTATTCAGCCGCCGGTACTAGCAAACGCTTCTGGCTCTCGCAGCTATCGCGATCACAGCCGCGGCAATCAGCGCTGCGATGATCGGTTTCAAGCCGACCTCGGTCGAAGGAGCCTTGCTCGAAAGCGCGCAGAACGTTCTCCTGCTGGCCACGATCGGTCTTTACGGCCTTTCCGCCGTTTACCAAGGGCAAGCAGACCGTATGGCTTCCGTCGGCGCTTCAGTTCTAGCCGCCGTGTTGTTCCTGCGGGAACTCGAACTGCCGAATACCGGTCCCATAACAGCCTACCTGAACTCGGATGCGTTCCGGTTGCACGAGGCCGTTGTCGTCCTCGCGATCGCGATCCCATACCTCGTAGCGCGATGGCGCTTCATTCCCGGCTATCTGGACTTCCTTCAAACGCGCCATGCCGTACCGTTCGTCACGATCGGGATCTTTCTGCTCGTCGGAGACTATTTTGACGGCGTGACGTTTCACGGGACGGACGCCGCCATCTTCATCGAGGAACTAAGCGAGACCCTGGCCTATCTCGCCTTCCTCCTGACGGGATGGTTTGTGCTACGGAACGCCCAGACTGCTGATCACAGCCACGCTTTTTCTCGTTGCTAGGCAACCGGCTCGGTTACGCTCCGTCCCTGCGAAACAAGGACATCCACCTGCCGCAGCTTCGCGACGATCTCTCCAGGCTTGTGCTTCTTGTTCGGCATGCTCTCGTCCTCCGATGACTTAAAAATCATACTTCATGGAGGACCACTTCGCCGGGGGCAGACCACCGGATTGTACTTTTTGTTCGGTATACTCTTCTTCTCGAAAGACCCCAAACCATAAGTCATTAAAGACTAATTTCGTGGTAGCAGGCGAAGAGCGATGATTTCCGCGCGGAGAGGGCGATCCCAATGATCAGCAGGTTCCAATCATTCAATACAGACAGGCGAGTTATTAGAGGTTTAAAGCTATGCACTGGCTGGAAGAATTTTCGGTTTCGTCGGCAAATAGACGATTAACTCATTACAATCTGGTGGCGCAAATTTTCAGGCTTCGAAAATTAACCAAGCGTGAAGAGGTTCGAACAAGACCCCTCTCTGCGTCCCAGGCTCAAAGTTGCAACAAGCCCCAGCAATAACTCATAAGACTTTGAGGAAACCGTACAGCGCCTGCGGATTGTCAACCAGAATAAGGCGGCGATCGACCTCGTTCTCGATCCAGCAAAGGACGGTATTGAGAAGGGCGGCGTCATCTGGATAGTTTTCTGTCGTCTTCGCGAGGTTATGCGGCCAGTTCGTGCCCCAGAGTATGCGTTCCGGCGCATGAGCGACGAGCAAGCGAGAGATGGTCGCGATATCAGCATAGTCTGGGCCGCCGGTCCGGGACGACTCGTAGCAGCCTGCGAACTTGAAGAAGCAGTTGCCGCGATCGATCAGCCGTTTGACAGCCTCGATCTCCGGTCCGTCCGACGCGATGCCTTCGAAGAATTTGCCATGATGATCGATAATGTAGCGGCTTTCAATGCGCGAAAGACGGTTCATGTGATCAAGGATGCGGCTGCCGTCGAACTGCACGGCCAACGCCCAGCCCATCGCGGCGGCCATCTTGTCGACTGCCTGGAGCTTGGACAGATCAACGGCACCGCCGGGAAGATCCATGATGCGCGCGCCGCGAATGCCAGCGTCGTGCAGCCGGCCAAGTTCGGCCTCGCTCGTCGTCTCATCGATCACGGCGACGCCGCGCGCGGCCTCGCCCATCTCGGCAAGGCAGGCGAGAAGGTTCTCGTTGTTGCCCTGATGGGCGTTGCCCTGCGTGATTACCACCCGGTCGATGCCGAGCCATTCCATGACTTTGCGATAATCATCGGGGGAGGGCAGCCCCTCCGGGACCGGCGGACCCGGCTCGACCGCGGGAAAGCCCGGCAGGAACATATGGGTCTGAGTATCGATCGCGCCTTTTGGAAGGATGATCGAGGGCTTTTGCCCAGTATAGGTGCGTTCGATCGTCATCGGGCATCCTTCAGTCGGAATTCTTCGATCGCATGGCGGTCGATCTCGATGCCAATGCCCGGTCCTTCCGGCACGGCAACGACGCCGTTCACATGCTCGATCGGAGCTTTGACAATCGCCTGACGGAACGGATTGTGGGTGCGATCGAATTCGAGGATCGGCGCAATCGAATTCCGCCGTGGCGGATCGGGCAGGAGGCTCGCACAAAACTGCAGGGAAGCTGCGATCTGCACCGCAGTTCCCCACACATGCGGCACTAGGCGGACGCCGTGAAGCGCGGCCATGTCAGCGACCCGCCGCATCTCGGTGAAGCCGCCGACGCCGCAAAGGTCCGGCTGGACGATGTCAATGGCGCGGGTTTCCAATGGTTCCTTGAAGCCGAAGCGGCCGTGCCAGGTCTCGCCGCCGGCGATCGGGATCGGCTGCCTCTCGCGAACGGCGCGATAGGCGCTGAGTTGTTCGGGAATGACCGGCTCCTCGAGCCAGTCGATATCGAACTCGGCCGCGCGTTGACCGAGTTCGATCGCCTCGAGGACGTCGTAACCGTGATTGGCGTCCACCATCAGCCGTGCATCCGGGCCGACCGCTTCGCGCACCGCCTGAACGACGGCGAGGTCTTCCGCGACGCCGAACCCGATTTTGATCTTGACCGCGTGAAAGCCGGCGGCGACATGGCCGGCGCATTCTTCCGCATTGTCCGTCACCCGGTCGACCCCATCGCGGCGGAAGGAGCCAGTGGCATAGGCCTTCACGCTTTCGCGCACGCGCCCACCGAGAAGCGTTGCGACCGAGACGCCGAACCGCTTGCCCTTAATATCCCACAAGGCGACGTCGATGCCCGACAGTGCGGTGACCGAAAGTCCGCGCTGACCCTGGTCCCGGAAGAGACTGTAGAGATCCTGCCATAGCTTTTCGGTCTCCAGCGGATCGCGGCCGATAAGACGCCCGCCATAGGCTCTAACGATCGCGGCATTGGGCAGGGCTGGCCCCAGGCATTCGCCCCAGCCCACCGTGCCGTCGTCGCAGGTGATTTCGACAAGGCAGTGCTGGCGGCGATCGAAGCGCATGGACGCGCTTTCGAACGGCGTCTTGAGCTCGTGATCGAGGATATGGGTCGCGATGGAGACGATCTTCATAGGGTCTTGGCGCGCTCGATCAGATCCGCCAGCATGCCTTCTTCATCGACATTCAGGTCGGTGAGGGGTGGGCGCACGCCTCCCGCCTCGAAGCCGGCAAGCCGGACGCCCGCTTTGATTGCTGAGACCGCATAGCCCTTCTGCCGGTTCCGTATTGCCATGAAGGGATAGAAGAATTCCGTGAGGATCGTCTCGGTGCGTTGCCGATTGCCGGCGCGAAGATTGTCGTAAAAGTCGATCGCGAGTGCCGGCACGAAGTTAAAGACGGCGGACGAATAGGTGGTGAAACCCGCGCCAAGATAGGCATCGGCGAAGAGTTCCGCAGTCGGCATACCACCAAGATAGGTGAGCCGGTCGCCGGCTGTCGCCGTGATCTGCCGCACGAGACCGATATCGCCCGAACCGTCCTTGAAGCCGACGAGGTTGGGGCAGGCTTCGCAGAGGCGCATCAGTGTGTCGGCCTGAAGGATCGCATTGTCTCGATTATAGACCATCACGCCGATCGAGATCGCGTCACAGACTGCCTTCACATGGGCGAAGAGACCGTCCTGCGGCGCATCAATTAAATAATGAGGCAGAAGAAGAATCCCGTCGGCACCCGCCTTTTCGGCCGCGACGGCGAGATCAACCGCCATCTTCGTCCCATAGCCGCAGCCTGCGACGATTGGGGTATCGCCCGAGGCTGCTCGTGCGGCCGAGACAACCTTGGGGACCTCAGACGGAGCAAGCGAGAAGAACTCGCCGGTTCCACCCGCTGCAAAGAGCACGGTTGCCGGAAAACTCGAGAGCCATTCGATGTGCTTTTGATAGGGCGCGACGGCGAACCTTTGATCTCCATCGAAGGCGGTCACGGGGAATGACAGAAGGCCTGCGCCAAGGGCGGCCTTAAGATCGAGCGGGTCCATGAATGCGGCAGTCCCATGCAGATGTTTCGTTCGCCACGATCATGCATCCAGACCTCAGCTTGTCAATAATTTGTCTGACAATTCGTTTTGACCACTAGTTATGTTCCGCGCAGAAGGCGGCGATAGCGGGCCTGACCACCCTTGAGATGGCGCCGCATAGCGTCGCGCGCTGCAGTCTCATCCTGTATGGAAATCGCCTTGGCGATCTGCCGGTGTTCGGCCTGAATCTGGTTCAGATAATCCGCGGGCGCTTGCTCATCGCCAGTGTTCTGGAGCGCTCGACGAGGAATGACGCTGGAGCCCAGCATGGTCAGGAACTCGCGAAACCGCGCATTGTTCGTTGCATCCGCGATCGCGAAGTGGAAGGCCAGATCAGCTTCGGTCGTCGCCGACCCGGACTTGATCAGCGCTTCGATCACCTCGCAACCCTCGTAGATCGCCTCGTCCTGCGCAGGTGACCTGCGCTGGCTCGCAAGGGCCGCCGCCTCTACTTCGATTGCGGTGCGAATTTCCAGCATCTCGATAACTGAACTGATGCGGGACGGGTCGATATTCGTAAGACCAAGACTGTCTGGCATACCGGCCGACAACACGAAAACGCCGGCGCCTTGTCGCGACTCGACCAGTCCGTCGGATCGAAGAGAGGCGATCGCCTCGCGCACCACCGTGCGACTGACTTGATATTGCGATGTAAGGGCTGCTTCGGTCGGCAGTTTCTGCCCGACCGCGATATGGCCGGACTGGATGATCCGCCTGAGCCTTTCGCTGATTTCTGAAACGCGGTTGATGCGCCGACGCACGGGCTTTTCGTCAGCCTCAACCATGCGTTCCGTTGTCACCGCGTCGCTCAAACGTTGCTCCCTTCATACTCCTCGCTTGGCCCTTCGATTAGCGTCATACGATTTATCTGGCCAGCCTAATTTCTTGACAAGTTGTATGACAAATGTTTTCTGATCCGGCGGGAATATAGGACGACTGCAGAATTTTATATTCGGGAGGAATGAAACGATGACAATCCATGGGTTGATGCGCAGCACCATTCTCGCCGGCATGGCGGCGTTCGCGTTCGGTACGAGTGCACAGGCCGCAGACTGGCGCGGATGGAATATTCATCCCGAAGGCTATCCGAACACCATCGCACTCGAGAAGTTCGCCAAGGATGTGACCGACAAGACGGAAGCCCGGGTCAGTGCGCAGGTCTACAGCAACGCTGTCCTCGGGGACCAGCCGGATGCGATCGACCAGGTCCGGAACGGCGCCCTCGATTTCGCGAACTTCAATCTCGGGCCGATGGGAGAGTTCGTCCCCTCGATCAACGCGCTCTCGCTGCCATTCCTTTTCTCGAGTGTCGAGCAGATGCATGCAGTGATGGACGGGGAGATCGGTCAGCGCTTTTCCGACGACATGTCGAACGAAGGCATCGTCGCGCTGGCATGGTTCGATTCGGGTGCGCGGTCCTTCTATGACACCCAGCGGCCGATCGAAAAGCCGGAAGACCTCGACGGCCTGAAGATTCGCGTCATGAACAACCAGCTCTATGTCGACATGGTCGACGACATGGGCGGCAACGCGACGCCGATGGCCTATGGCGAGGTCTACCAGAGCCTGAAAACCGGCGTGCTCGACGGCGCGGAGAACAATTTCCCATCCTTCGAAAGTTCGAACCATTACGAAGTCGCCAAATACTATTCGCTCTCGGAACATCTGATCCTGCCTGAATGCGTCTGTATCTCCCAGACGAGCTGGGACGCGCTTTCGCCGGAAGACCAGGAGCTCGTCCGTCAGGCGGCTGTCGACGCATCGGCCGAGCAGCGCAGGCTCTGGGCTGAACAGGAAAAGACCAGCCGCGCGAAGGTCGAGCAGGCCGGCGTCGAGATCAACGAGATCGCCGACAAGACGCCGTTCCAGGAGAAGATGAAGCCCGTCTACGAAAGCTTCTATGAGAGCTATCCCGATCTTCAGCCGCTGGTCGAAGAGATCCAGTCGACCAAAGTATCGGGCTGACGCGCACGGTCGGCCGATATCTCAGCAGCGCTTTTCGGCCAGAGCCGGCGGAAGGCGCGCTCTCATAAGCATGTCGGCGGTGGCTCCACCGCTGGCAGCGTGGCCAACCCCTAAACCGAAGCACCCATGGATACCCACGGAAGATAGCTCTCCGTCTACGCCAATCGGTTTACAAACGCGATGGACGCCGCGCGGTGATGGGCGGTGAACCGGTCCGTCCGAAACGGCACACGGGTCCGGCCAAGACATCGAAAACGCCTAACAGTTCGTTATGCCAAGGCATCAGGCAGTTCAGAGGCAATCCATGAGCCTTCATCATCCCCCTTCGGCAGAACTCGACGCGGTATCAAACAAGCCGCAGGCTGCCTCTGGGCTCGTCCGTGCTCTGGATGGCCTCGCCTCGGTCCTGATGGCGGTCTCCGGCACGATGATGGTCGCCCTGATCGCCATCTTCGGCTGGCTCGTCTTCGGGCGTTACGTCCTCAACGATACGCCGACCTGGGTGGAGCAGGCCTCACTCGTCTTGATCGTCTGGATCACCTTCCTCGGATCGTCCGTCGGCGTCTGGCGATCCTCCCATCTTTCGATCGATTTTGTGCGCGAGGCGATGCCCGTCGGCCCGCGCGAGGCCTTGCGCATCCTCACCGATGTCGGCCTCGTAGTCTTCGGTGGGTTCATGGCGTGGTATGGCGGAGTCCTCGCCCTGAACACGAGCCGTCGCACTATCGCAATGCTCGGTATCTCGGAAGGCTGGCGCGCCCTGCCGCTTTCGATCTGCGGCGCGCTCATCGTTCTGTTCGCTGCCGCTCGGCTCGGCCTTCGTCTTCTTCCCCTCTATCGAAAGCGTGCCTGAATGGGCCTGATCCTCCTCTTCGGAATCTTCATCGGCGCGATGATCGTCGGCGTGCCGGTTGCCTTCGCGCTCGGTCTCGCGACCATTGCTGGCTTTCTTTACGAAGGCATTCCGCTCTTCGTCGCCTTCCAGCGGATCATGTCCGGCATCTCGGTCTTCTCGCTGCTGGCGATCCCCTTCTTCATCTTCGCGGGCGACCTGATGATGCAGGGCGGGATCGCTGCGCGCCTCGTGCGGCTAGCCGCTGCCGCTGTCGGCTCCGTTCGCGGCGGGCTCGGGCTCGTCAACGTTTCGGCCTCCATGCTGTTCGGGGGGATCTCCGGCTCCGCAGTCGCCGATACATCCGCGCTCGGATCGATCCTCATGCCAGTCATGAAGGAGAAAGGTTATGACGCCGATTACGCGGTGAACGTCACAGTCACCTCGTCCGTCGCCGGCATCGTCATTCCGCCGTCGCACAATATGATCCTGTTTTCAGTCGCAGCCGGAGGCGTTTCGGTCTCGCAGCTCTTCATCGCCGGCGTGGTCCCAGGCATCCTCATGTGCCTTTGCCTTGCGGTCGCCGCCTACATCGTCGCGGTGAGGCGAGGCTACGGCGGCGAAACGTTCCCCGGCCTCGCAGCTCTGGGGACAAGCTTCGTTGTCGCGATCCCCGGGCTTTTTACCGCGGTCATCATCGTCGGAGGCGTCCTTTCCGGCGTCATGACGGTGACGGAGTCCGGCGCATTCGGCGCGATCTACGCGATCCTAGTCACGGTGCTCGTCTACCGGGAACTCTCGTGGGAGGGTTTTAAGGCGGCCGTCCTCAATTCGGTGAAAACCACCAGCCTCGTCATGATCCTCGTCGCGACGGCCTCGGCCTTCGCATACCTCCTCGCGCTCTACCGGGTGCCGGAAACCCTCGCAGGCTCGCTGGAGCTGATCTCCGACAACCCCATCGTCATTCTCCTCATGCTCAATCTGATCCTACTTGCCCTCGGCATGATCATGGACATGGCCGCACTTATCCTCATCTGCACGCCGATCTTCCTGCCCGTTGTCCGAGACCTGGGAATGGACCCGATCCAGTTCGGCATCATCATGATGATGAACCTGGGGCTTGGATTGTGTACGCCACCCGTCGGGGCCTGCCTGTTCGTCGGTTGCGTCATCGGCGGTGTGAGGATCGAACATGCGGTCAGGACGATCTGGCCGTTCTATCTAGCCATTCTCGTCGCGCTGTTACTGACGACCTACGTGCCGGCGATTTCCCTGACCCTTCCAAGTTTTTTCCAGTAGGACAGACCATGCTGAGCAAGCTTCTCGTCACCGGCGCCGCCGGCGGCCTTGGAACTCTAATGCGTGGAAGGCTTGACTCTGTCGCGAAGACCCTCCGCCTGTCCGACATCGCCGAGATGGAGCCGGGCGGGGCGGATGCCGAGTTCGTGCGCTGCGACCTTGCAGACCGGAACGCGGTGATGTCGCTCGTCGAGGGCTGCGACGGGATCCTTCATCTCGGGGGCGTCTCAATTGAGAAAAGCTTCGATAAGATCCTGCCGGCGAACATCGTCGGCGTTTATAATCTTTACGAAGCCGCCCGGGCGCACGGAATGCCACGCATTCTCTTCGCAAGCTCCAATCATACGATCGGCTACTACACCCAGGACACCCACCTGACTGCCGACGTTCCCCTTCGCCCGGACGGGCTCTACGGCGTCTCCAAGTGTTTCGGAGAAGCGGTCGCGAGCCTTTACCATGACAAGTTCGGTCAGGAGACTGCGATTGTCAGGATCGGCTCCTGCTTCGAGAAGCCGCGTGATCACCGCATGCTTTCCACATGGATGAGTCCGGACGATTTCGCCCGGCTGATCGAATGTGTCTTCCGTGCCCCGCGCCTCGGCTGCCCGGTGATCTGGGGCGTTTCGGACAACGACACGCGATGGTGGGACAACACGGCTACCGCCTTTCTCGGATGGAAGCCGAAGGACAGTTCCGAGCCTTTTCGCGAGGCGATAGACGCGGCCATTGAGCGACCGGACGCCGATGCTCCGGATGCTGTCTATCAAGGCGGCAAGTTCACGGCTGAACCGATTCATCGATCATAGAGGCTCACGCGTTCCATAAGACTGGAGTCGCCTTCGCATTTAATTGACCAGGGTGAGACCATGACTGCGAGTGAGGTTCGAACATCAGGTGACGGTCGCGAATTATTGTGAGCGGCAATCAAGAGGCAGTCGCCAGCGACGCCTGTTCAAGAGACCGTGGCTTGCCGAACAGGAAACCTTGAACTTCACCGCATCCAATCCTGGCAAGCAGTGCCATCTGTGTCTGCCGCTCGACGCCTTCGGCCAGCACCGTCATGCGAAGGCTGCGTCCAAGCATCAGCATGGCTTCCACGAACGCTTGCGCCTTCGGATCACGCTCCAGATCTTTCGTGAACGAACGATCGAGCTTTAGCCGATCGAACGGGAACAACCGGAGGGTTTCGAGAGAGGAATAACCGGTGCCGAAATCGTCGATGGCGATCGCGACTCCCATCGCCTTGATCTGCCGAAGGATATGCAGCGCGCGTTCACGGTCGTTGATGACCGCGGATTCGGTGATTTCGAGCTCGAGCCGCGCCGGTGACAGACCGGCTCGCAGGAGGATCGCGCGCAATCGGTCGACCAGGGAAACGTCGCCAAGCTGCAGCGGCGAAACGTTTACGGCAATTCGTGGAAGATCTTGATCGGCAGCCGCCTGGCAGGCCTTCTCGAGCACCCAGTCGCCGAGCGGCATGATCGCACCGCAGCTTTCCGCAATGGGGATGAACGCGGCGGGTGAGACCAGGCCCCGAGTGGGGTGCTGCCAGCGCAGCAAAGCCTCGTAGCCACAGATCGCTCCCGTGACGACATCGAGTTGCTCTTGGTAATGCAGGAAGAACTGATCGCCGGCCTCGAGCGCGGTCCACATATCGGCGCCGAGATCCCGGCGGTCGCGCGCCTGTTCGTCCATCGAGGCAGTGTAGAAGCAGATCTTCTCCAGCAGCGAGGCCTTTGCGCGATACATCGCAAGATCCGCGTTGTTCATCAGCTTCTCGCGACTATCAGCATCGCGCGGGTAGACGGCTACCCCGAGGCTCGCCCCAGGCGTCAACGACGAGTGAGTGATCGAGGTCGGGCTAGTCAGCGCGATGTGAAGGCGCTTCAGGAATGCGTCGAGGTCCGCAGGCGTCCGGTAGGTCGTGAATCCCACGAACTCGTCGCCGCCGAAGCGGCCAACGACTTCATGTGCGGCAAGGCCGTCCGACATCCGGCTCGCAAGGAGCTTCAACAGCGCATCGCCAACGGCATGGCCGTGGGTGTCGTTGATCTGCTTGAAGCCGTCGAGATCGATATTAACGAGCGCGACGTGGTCGATGCCGTCGATCGCCTTCTCGATGGCCGCGTCCAGCTTCTCGACGAACTGTGTTCGGTTGGGCAGGCCCGTCAGCGCATCGAAGCGGGCCATATACGCGATGCGCTCGGCGTTCCGGACCTGCTCCGTGCGATCCCGCGTGACCTTCGCGAACCCGTAAAGGGTGCCGTCATCCTCGTAGATCGGATCTATGACGACGTGCGCGATGAACGAGGTGCCGTCCTTGCGGTAGCGAGGGCCTTCGTCCTCGAACCGCCCTTCCTGCAAAGCTGTCGCGAGATTTTTCTCCGGAATGCCGGCGGCCCGGTCCTCGGCACTGTAGAAGGCGCGGTAGTGTTGGCCGACGATCTCGCTCTCTGTGTAACCTTTCGCCCGCTCGGCGCCGGCATTCCAGTTGGCGACCGTGCCGTCCACGTTCAACATGTATATCGCGTAATCGGTAATACCCTTCACGAGCTGACGAAAGCTGCGTTCCGAATGCTGTGCCTTTAGTTCCAGGACGCGGTGCGCTCGAGCCGAATTGGCCGCATCGGTTACATCGTCATAGGTAAAGACCCCGCCGCCATCCGCCAAAGGCTCACAAACCATGGCCAGGACCGACCCATCGGCCAGTCGCTGGTCGATCCGTGTCTGTTGAGACCGGGCCATCCACGTTGCATGATTATCGGCCGCCCGCTCGAAGCGGGTCTCGTCCCATCCGAACGTCTCGGTGATGGCTCGCAAGAACTCGCGCCAGGGCTGCCCGATCGAGAGCTTGCAGGGATCGACCTTGAAAAGCGCCACAGCCCGTTCGTTGTAGAACGCGATCCGAGCGTCAGCGTCGACCACGACGACGCCACTACTCATATAGCGCAGCGCCGTATCCCGATTATCGATCCTTAGAGCCTCATTCGGAACGTCGTGCACTTTGGTCTGCCCTCCATGACTTATAGCGAGAGGGTAACGTCCTCCGATCGTCATTGGCAGCGCATAGTCTCACGCAATGCGATGAAGACAGCGTTAGCAGACAATACCGTTCTGCAGTGACGGATTGCCGCAAGCCTGTACGGGCTCTGCGACCTCTGACGCTTCTGCTTGGTGGCGTCTTCGCCGATGACAGTCTACGATCTGGACACTGTCCATTCTCAAGACTTCCGCGAGGCGATTTGCTCGACCAACCCAAAAAGGCGTTAATGCTGTGCGACCGCGAACCGATCCATATCCCCGGCGCCATCCAGCCGCATGGGGTGATGCTTGTCGCGGATGCTGAAACCTCGTTGATCGTCGGCGTCGCCGGCGACGTCGAAAACCGACTGACATCGAACTGGTCCGGGCGCGCCTTGAGCGAGGTCCTCGGCCAACCCGTCGACACGTCCGAGATCGTCGCAGGTTCGGTCCTGGAACTTGACCCGCTCATCGGTCAGACGGAAACATTCGATGTCGCTTTACATCGATCTGGTGAATGGCTCGTCGCCGAGCTGGAGCCGGCGGAGAGCGACCAACCGATCAAACTCTCGATCCTCAAGGCAGCCAGCCATGGCTTCGAGCGATCGTCGAACCTCAATCATCTCTACAAGAACGCCGCGGCTGTCTTCCGCAAATTGACCGGCTACGACCGAGTGATGGTCTATCGGTTCCTCGAAGACAACGCTGGCGTTGTCGTCGGTGAGAGCGATGCGGAGGGGGTTGGTTCATTCATGAACCATCACTTCCCCGCCGCCGATATCCCTAAACAGGCGCGCGCCCTCTACATCCGCAACCGCATTCGCGTCATTCCAAACGTGGCCTATGCCCCAGCGCCGATCCGCAGCTCCGCCAGCGATCTTGCCGAGATCGATCTCAGCGATGCCGCGTTGCGCAGTGTTTCGCCGATCCATCTGCAATATCTGGCGAACATGGATGTCGCAGCGTCCGCTTCGGTGTCGATCGTTCAGGACGGGACCCTTTGGGGTCTAGTCGCCTGTCACAACCGCACACCACGCCCGCTGTCGCGATCGGTTCGCGATGCGTGCGAGATCCTTGCCCTGCAACTCTCACGTCAGATCCGTGCCAAGGATGAAGCGGTTCTTTATCGCGAGCGCGTTCGCTTGCGATCGAGTGAAGACGACATCTGTGGCAAGCTCGGACCAGATGACACGCTCGGCAAGTTTTTCAAACAGACAGGCCGTGAACTGCGCCGGATGATGGCATCCGACGGGTTCGCCGCGTTTCAGGGAGGAGACGTCTTCACGGAGGGCACCTGCCCGGACCCGATGATGATTCAGGCAATTGCCCGCTTTGCCATGCAGTCGATTCCCCAGCGTCCGGTCTCGACGGATCGCTTGTCGACCGATCTCCCGGAAGCTGCGAGCATTCGTGAGATCGCCAGTGGGCTTCTTGCCGTCGTTATGTCAAGCGAAGTTCCGACCGTACTTCTCTGGTTCCGGGCAGAGAAGCTGCAGGTCGTCGAATGGGCCGGCAATCCTCACAAGAATGTCGATGCCGATCCGAACGCCGTTCTGACACCGCGCTCGTCGTTCGAGAATTGGACGGAAACGGTGCGCGGGCGTTCCAGACCATGGTCGCTGGCAGAAGTCGAGTCCGCAGGACGGATCATCCAGCGCCTGCTCGAAGAGCGCGCAAACCGCCGGATGAAGCTCCTGAACGAAGAGCTGGCGGTGACGATCCGCGAGAACGATCGTCTCATTCGGCAAAAGGACTTCCTCTTGAAGGAGGTCAATCACCGCGTTCAAAACAGCCTGTCGCTTGTCAACTCGTTCCTGCGGATGCAGGCGCGCGAAGCAGCCGGGAGCGAAGCGGTTGCACATCTCACCGTAGCCCAACAACGGATTGGTGCTGTTTCGCTCGTACACCGTAGGCTCTACAGCGGGACGAGCGTCGATAACGTCGATCTTGGCCGTTATTTAGAGGAGCTCGTCGAAGAGCTAGTTGCGACCCTGGACGAAGGCTGGCGCGACCAGATCACACTCGATCTGGTGCCCGTCCTGATATCAGCCGATAAAGCAGTTCCGGTCGGACTAATCCTGACCGAACTCGTCATCAACGCCAATAAATACGCGTACGAGGGCGCTGCTGGCCCCATCGCTGTCTCGCTCGAACAGCATCACAATCAGTTCCGGATGGTCGTCGCGGATCAAGGAGCCGGGAAGGGCAACGAGGTCAAGGGAACGGGTTTTGGCTCACGGATGCTCGATGTTCTTTTGAACCAGATCGATGGTGCGCTGGAAAGCGCCGACAACCATCCGGGCCTACGCACGATCGTAACCGCGCCAGTCGCTCAGACAGGTTACTGAAACGCGCTACGCGTCTGAAAACCGAGCTGCACTGCTAGCACGCTTCGGCAATTTCCCGCGCATCTGATCGGCGACGTAACGCTACTGTTTGCTGGCACTTTGAAGGTCGTTCTGGGCGAACGCGGTGGCGATGAACGCGGCGAAGCTCCTATGCTGAGCTGAGAATATGGGCCACAGCGGTTTAAATGTCCTCATAAGCATCGGACATCACCAGTTTGACGACGGTGAGGCTACGTCAGACGAGACCACGCAGAAACTCCGTCCAGAACGGCTCGGCTTCATATGGAGTGATCGCCATCGCTGCGGCCAACGCGGTTGATGTTGACGACGAGAGAGGCCTCGACCGAGACGATTCATCTGACCTGCCGAACCTTTAGGTAGGCGGCGTCGATCTATAAATAGCTCCACTCGCCCTCAATCGGTCAAGTTAGGAAAATATTGACGTATTCATCGATGTCTTCGCGAAGCCGCGAGATTTGGCTGCGGGAAACGCCCGTGCCGCCATTGGCCTGGACGAGATTATTCATGGGGCGTGACCTGCCACTGAACCTTCATCCAGCGGCGATTAGAGCCTCGTCCGTTTCTGTTACGCCGTTGGGCGCTGGTTGAGCAACCGGCGTAGGTGCGGAGCCATCCGATAGCGGAGCGCCGGTGCCGGTTGCGATGATGGTGCGGGCAAAGTCCGCCGGGGTCTGGTAGCCGAGGGACGAGTGT
>NZ_QURL01000013.1 GCF_003403015.1 Fulvimarina endophytica | reverse complement strand
ATTCACCGCCAGCTGGAACAGGAGCAGGCGGCCGAGCCGCCGCGCGGCATCGTCGATCGCAGCCGTCGTCTGCTGGAGGTCGTCGGTGCCGGCGAGACGGATCAGCCGGTTTCGCAGGTCCTCCCGCTGGAGAAGGATGAAGATCGCGAAGACGATGACGATGCCGAGCGTGCCGATCGGCCCGATGACTGGTCCGAGGACGGCGAGAGCGGTCGACAGCGGGCCGGACTGGTTCTCGATCCGCACCGCGATCGGGTTGGCCTCGGTGCCGGAGTTCTGCGCCTCAGTGCCCGCCTCCGCTCCCTCCTCGCCGGCGACGGCGCCTTGAACGTCCGCCGCCACCCGCTCGATCGCGGAAACGGCCCTGCCGATCGGTCCGTCGCTCTCGCTGGCGCCCGCGGCGGCGATCGACTGGACCTTCTGGCCGAGGGTGCCGGCGTAGCGCGGGATCTCGGTCGCCAGCGAACTCAGCTGGCTCACGATGACGAAGCCGAGGACCATGATCGCGACGAAGGCGCCGAACACAGCTATGCCGACGGCGGCGATCTTCGGTACGTGCATCTTCTGAAGAGCGTTGACGATCGGCGCGAGCATGAAGCTCAGGAGGATGCCGAGCGCGAAGGGAACGAAGATTTCCTGGCCGAAATAGAGGATCGTCGACACGGCGAGGATCAGGAGACAGATGGCGAGCGCGCTGAAGAGCGGAACCGCCTGTTTCAGCAACCGCGATGCGACGATGTCCATGAGGTCCGACCCTGGTTCTCGCGCCCTGAACGCCAGCGCGTGGACGAGCGCGACGGCGCCCCTCTTCGATCTTGCGCGTAACCGGCGAGAGTCCATGCCTTCCGGCGGTGCAGGCGAGAAAAACGGACGTCGGCACGGTCGCCCGCCTCACCGTCGGACCATCCCGACGGAATGGCGGACGACCCTCGAAGGCGGTGCCGTCAAGGGTCGTCCCGAGATCGCGCCCGTAGCTTTCGCCACGAGCCGTTTCCGGTTCGACTGCCGGATCAGAACGCGACTGGCTCGCTCGCCGCCCTATCGAAAGCTTCCGCGACGCGCGCGAACGCCCGCCGTGACAATTCGCTTTCCTCGCCTTCGGTCGGCTCCAAAAGGAAGACGAGGAAAGAGCGGCCCGTCATCAGGTAGTCGGTCCCGAAATCGAACGGCGCCAGTTCCTCCCTGTCCGGCAGGTTGGTGTCGATCAGGCACCGCCAGCGCGCCCCGCCGCGCGCCTTCGGCAGCTTGAAGTTCACGACGTCGTGGTGGGCGTTCATCATGATCAGCATGGTGGCGTCCGTTCCCGGACGCCTGATGCCGGTCGAGCGAGCCCGGCCGTCGAGAAGGACACCGAAGCAGCGGGCGCCGGCGTCAGCCCAATGGGCCTCGGTGAAGTCCTCGCCGCTCGGCGTGATCCAGGCGACGTCCTTAACGCCGAGTTCTTCGTCGTAATGCCCGTTGAGGAAGTTGCCCCGCCGCAGCATCGGCAGCGCCTGGCGCAGCATGATGAGCTTCTGGACGAATTCGGAGAGGTCGCGGCCTTCCTTTGAGACGTTCCAGTCGACCCAGCCGATCTCGCTGTCCTGAGCGTAGGCGTTGTTGTTGCCCCCTTGCGTTCTTGCGAATTCGTCGCCGGCCAGGATCATCGGCGTGCCGCGCGAGAAGAGCATGGTCGCGAAGAGGTTGCGCAGCTGGCGGAAGCGGATGGCGTTGATCTCCGCGTCGTCCGTCGGCCCTTCGACGCCGTAATTGTTGGAGAGGTTGTGGTTGTGGCCGTCCTTGTTGCCTTCGCCGTTCGCCTCGTTGTGCTTGTCGTTGTAGCAGACGAGGTCGTGCAGTGTGAAACCGTCATGAGCGGTGATGAAGTTCACCGAAGACCATGGTGCGCGACCGCGATTGTCGAAGAGGTCCGCCGAAGCGGTGATCTTCGAGGCGACCGCCGGAATCTTGCCCCCGTCGCCGCGCCAGAAGGAGCGGATCGTGTCGCGATAGCCGTCGTTCCACTCGGCCCAACCGGGCGGAAAGCGGCCGACCTGATAGCCGCCCGGACCGCAGTCCCAGGGCTCGGCGACGAGCTTGACCTGGTTGAGAAGCGGATCCTGCTGGCAGGCATGGAGGAAGCTCGATTCCTCCGAAAAGCCGGTGGGCTCGCGCGCGAGAATCGTCGCGAGATCGAATCGGAAGCCGTCGACCCGCATCTCGCCCGCCCAATAGCGCAGCGAGTCCAGCACCATCTGCATGACGCGCGGATGGGAGGTGTTGACCGTGTTTCCGGTGCCGGTGTCGTTGATGTAGTAGCGCTTCTGGTCGGGCAGCAGCCGGTAATAGGCGGCGTTGTCGATGCCCTTGAAGGAGAGCGTGGGGCCGAGTTCGTTGCCTTCCGCCGTGTGGTTGTAGACGACGTCGAGGATGACCTCGAGGCCGGCATGGTGGAGTGCCGACACCATCTCCTTGAACTCGTTGACGAAGGGCGTCGAAAGATAGCGCTGCTCAGGCGCAAAGAAGCTCAGCGAGTTGTAGCCCCAGTAGTTCCGCAGCCCCTTCTCGACGAGATAGCTGTCGTCGACGAAGGAATGAACCGGGAGAAGCTCGACCGAGGTGACGCCGAGCGAGCGCAGATAGTTGACGACTCGGCGGTTCATCAGACCCGCGAAGGTGCCCTGTTCCTTCTCCTTGACGGCGGGATGGATCTTGGTGAACCCCTTGACGTGGGTCTCGTAGAAGATCGTCCGCTCCCACGGCACGTTCGGCCGGCGCTCGTCGCCCCAGGTGAAGGCCGGATCGACGACCCTGCATTTCGGCATGAAGGGCGCGGAGTCGCGCTCGTCATAGGAGAGGTCCTTGTCGGGATGGCCGATCGTGTAGCCGAACAGCGCGTCGTTCCATTCGACCTCACCGACGACCTGCTTGGCGTAGGGGTCGAGCAGGAGTTTGTTCGGGTTGAAGCGATGGCCGTTCTCCGGGTCGTAGGGGCCATGGACACGGTAGCCGTAGGTGAGACCCGGCCGCGCGTTCGGCAGATAGCCGTGGTAGATCTCGTTGGTGTATTCGGGAAGCTCGATCCGCTCGATCTCGGTCTTGCCGTAATCGTCGAAGATGCAGAGCTCGACCTTCGTCGCGTTGGACGAGAAGATCGCGAAATTGACACCGAGACCGTCCCAGGTCGCGCCCAACGGATAGGGGCGCCCGGACTCGATGGGTGGATGCGTATCCTCGATTGCGTCGGCGGCGCCGGAGGCAATGATGTTGGACTGAACGTACATGGACGAGAGGCCCTTCAGAGACGAGGATGATCACCTATAATTAAGCCCAGGCGCGGACGTTCCGAACGCCGGAACAAACATTTCGCACTGCACGAACGAGCGGATGCGAAGCGAGGGGACGGGCTTTTCAGCCATGCAGGTTTCGCAAGTGATGAGCCGCGATTTGGAGTTCGCGGATCCCGCAGACGATGCGCGTGCGCTCGCTGAGATGATGGGCGAACTCGACGTCGGCTCCGTACCGATCGGCACGGCCGAGAACCCGCTCGGCATCGTCACCGACCGCGACATTCTGTTTCGGGTCGTGGCGCGGGGGCTCGAGCCTTCAAGCGTTCTCGCCCGCGACATCATGTCCGCGCCGTTGCTCGAATGCGACCCGGACGACAATCTCGACACGGCTCTCGCCATTATGGCGGCGCAGCATGTGCGGCGCCTTGCCGTGCGTTCGCCGGATGGCCCCATCGTCGGTTGGATCACGCTCGCCGACCTGTCACGCCGGCTTCTTCTCGGCAGCGGCAGCCTTCAGAACGCCCTCACCGAAATCAGTTCCGATAGCGCCGCCTGATCAGCCGGGCCTCGTCGTCGCCGAGCCCCAGCCGTGCGCCGAGATAGGCGAGGAAGAGCGACGACACGTCGTCGCGCCGAAACAGGAGCGAGGCCGCGATCGCATAGGCCCGCCCGGCAAGGTTAGCGGAAAGGAGATCGGGGGCGAGTTGCGCCAACGGGCGCAGCGAGCGCTCGGCATCGGAAAGAAGAGCGACTTCGCGCGCGCCGGTCTTGAAGCGGTAGAGACGCTCGAGAATCGCGGCGTCGTCGAGCGCGTTGGTCCGGCCCGCCGCCTGAACGGCATGGACCGCCGTCTCGAGAAGCAGCGAGGCCTGCGCATCGTCCAGCACGCTGAAATTGACGGTCAGGGGGCTTGCCGTCTGAACACGGTTGGAGAGGTAGGCTCCGAGCACCTTCTCGGCGAGCTTGCGATCCAGCTGCTCACGCCTCACCCGCGCCATCGGCAAATCGAGGCTTTCGAAGCGTAACCGCTCACGGAGCGTGGCATTCGCCTCGACGGGCCCGGAAACTGGCGGAAGACCCTGCGATTGCATCTCCAGTGCGGGCGCCGTTCCGTCGCGCGGTCCGCGCTGGCGCGCACCGTAGTTCAGCAACCATTCGACCACCTTCACCGGCGCGTTCCTCGATGTCCCGCATGCGCGACAGAGCGCTCGCTTCGGGACTGAGAAGTCGTTCGGTGTCCGCTGCCGTCAAGGGCGCAGAAGATGACGCTGTCCCACTCCCTGCCCAGGGGACGATCCGACCATGCGGGCGGCGGCGCGAAAGGGTTCGCTCCCGGCAGGACACGGCATTTCGGCCACGGCGGCGCGGCAAATGGCGAGCGCGATGGACGATCGACCGAAGGGCGCTATTCAACGTCTGAAGCACGGCCTTTCAGGATATCGCTCCGCCCATGACTCTCGATCAGGCCCTCGCGTTCTCCATCCTCTTCTTCACCGTGGCCGCCTTTGTCTGGGGGCGCTTGCCCTACGATCTCGTGGCGCTCGGGGCGCTCTTCACCGGCGTCGTCGCGGGTATCGTCCCGCTGAACCAGGCTTTCTCGGGCTTTGCCGACGACGTCGTCGTCATCGTCGCCGCCGCGCTGATCATCTCCAAGGCGATCGCCCAGTCGGGTTTCGTGGAGGATCTGATGCGGCCTCTCGTGCCCGCGATGAAGAGCGAACGATCCCAGGTTCCGATCTTCGTCGGCGCCGTCCTTCTGATGTCCATGGTCACGAAGAACATCGGTGCGCTGGCGATCTTCATGCCGATCGTGGCGCAGACGGCGCGTCGTACCGGCACGTCCGTGTCCCGGCTCCTGATGCCGATGTCCTTCGCATCCCTGATCGGGGGACTGGTGACGCTCGTTGGCACGTCGCCCAACATCATCGTCTCGAAGATCCGCGACGACATCGTCGGCGAGCCGTTCCGCATGTTCGACTACGCGCCAGTCGGCCTCGGCATCGCCGCTGCGGGCTTCGTCTTTCTGTCGCTCGGATCGCGCCTCCTGCCGCAGCGAAAGCCCGGCGGCTCGCTCGGCGACGCTTTCTCGATGAGCGATTACACCGCAGAAGCCCGCATCGGCGAGGGCTCGGCCGCGGCGGGCAAGACCGTAAGCGAGATCGAAGCGCTCGCCGACGACGAAGCGAAGATCCAGATCGTCATCCGCGAGCGGTTTCGGCGCTATCACCCAGCGCCCGTCTTCCGCCTCGCCGACGGCGACATCCTGATCATCCAGGGCGATCCCGAGGCTCTCGCGCGGATCGTTGCGCGCGCGGGGCTCGACCTCTTCGGTGAAGAGGCATCGCCCGCCGCTAATGTGGAGACCGAAAGCATCGTCGAGGCCGTCGTCACAGCCCATTCGCCGGCTATCGGGCGAACGGTCGCGGATTGCCTCGGGGCGTCCGACACGCAGACCTCTGTCCTCGCCGTTAGCCGGAACGGCGAGACGATCGGCCGACGCTTCGCGCGCGTCAGGGTCAAGTCGGGCGACGTCCTCGTCCTGAAGGGCACCGCCGAGAGCGTTCCAGAAACGCTCGCCAACCTGAAGATCCTTCCGCTCGCCGAACGGCAGATCGTGCTCGGCCGCAACCGGCGCGGCGTCGTGCCGATCGCGGTGCTCGCCCTCGCTATGCTCTTGACCGCCTTCGGCGTCGTCAACGCTGCCGGAGCCTTCTTCGGGGCGGCCGTCGTTCTCCTCCTTCTTCGGGTCATGTCGATGAACGAGGCCTATCACTCCGTCGAGGCATCGGTGATCGTTCTCC
This sequence comes from Fulvimarina endophytica, assembly GCF_003403015.1. GTDB lineage: Bacteria > Pseudomonadota > Alphaproteobacteria > Rhizobiales > Rhizobiaceae > Fulvimarina > Fulvimarina endophytica. The sequence continues at coordinate 28,739 of NZ_QURL01000013.1, read as the reverse complement.
TCGCGGCTCTGATCCCCCTTTCCGAGGCGATCGAAACGACGGGAGGAACCACCCTCATCGCCGATGCGCTCTCGCCGTTCCTCGCCACCGTTCCGCCCATCGCCGCCCTCGCGGTCGTCGTGATCGTCGGCATGGCGGTGACGCCATTCCTCAACAATGCCGCGACCGTTCTGATGCTCGCGCCGATCGCAGGGCGGATCGCGATCGATCTCGGCCTCAATCCCGACCCGTTCCTGATGGGTGTCGCCCTCGGCGCGGCCTGCGACTTCCTCACCCCGATCGGACACCAGTGCAACACGATCGTCATGGGCCCGGGAGGCTACCGGTTCGGCGATTACTGGCGTCTGGGCTTGCCTCTCTCTATCATCGTCGTCGTCGTCGGCGTTCCGCTAATCAGTGTCGTTTGGCCTCTGTCGTGAAAACGAACTCGGCTGGCATTGTACTTGCGTTAGGAAAGTAGAGAACACCTATTTTGGCCGTTCTATAATGGCTTTTATGCCGCCTCAATATCCGGAAGACTTCATGAGACGGGTTAGGGCTTCGCCATAAGATTCGCCAGTATCATTACACATAGCTTTAAAGCGATTTATGGCGCTGATCGGCGCGCGGACATACACGTGATCACTCGGTTCTTTTGATTTCCGGATGCGCTTTACACGTTCTGTCGGTTCGCGACTTTCAAACCCACTTTTTTGAGATGCTCGGTCAGCAGCTTCGTCGAGATCCTGATCGTCGGTGACAACCTTCCGCGACTTCTCGAAGCCGGTCGTGATATCGAGCTTCGATCGCGTCTTTTGCCCAAACCCAAGATCGTTTGCCATTATGCAGCCTCCCGCGTGATCTTTCGAAGTGCCGCGAGAACCTCTTCAGTGTAGGCGACGGCGTTGTCTATCGCTCCTTGCAGATTGCTGATCTTGGCAGCATCGAGCTCGAAGAGGCTCAGTTTCTCCATGAACATGGCATTAAATGCCTGACGCTGGTGAAGATGACTTGAAAGCAGAGGCATCCCATTTGCCCGCATTTGGTGAGCAATCTCCCTCTCGATTTTCGTGGTGAAAGGCGGTGGGCTTGTCCGATTGAAGCTGAGGACGAATGGCAAGTCCCTGCCAGCATCTTCTCCACTTTCGTGAACGAGGGCGACTGCTCTAGCAGCCTGCTTTGCCTCGAGTGCACTGCCTCCAAGAGGTATTATCGTGAGATCAGCTCGCATGATGGCGCGTGACGTCATGCGGCTGGCGGTCCCTTCGAGATCGATAAATACGAACTGGGACTCGTTGGAGGCTCTCTTTATTAAGGTTCCAATATTGCTCTCGCTGACGTCTGCATAGACGCTGATCGAGGCCTTTGAAGTGCCGGTTCGCCAATCGGTTATTGGCTTGTTGGGATCTGCATCGATGATCGTAACGTCTCCGCCCTGGTCAGCGATGGTTGAAGCCAACGTAAGGATTGTCGTGGACTTCCCTGCCCCACCTTTCGGGTTTGCAGCGCATACGATCGGCATCTCAATCTCCTCGTGTTCGTCTCATCGATAAACTCGAAAGCTTGAGGAAGGCTTGATGAGAGCGTTCAGATAGCATGCTCTCATAGATCATTTAGAAAGCAATCTGATAGCAATCATATATCATGCAATCAGATTGATTGCACATAGCGATCAGAAATATCGTTGCATTCTATCCTCGAACCTCGGGTTGATGAGCCGTGATCAGGCGTTCTTACAAAAGGGATCAAGGTATCGATCGGTTGGGGCGATCCGTCGGAGTATCCCAGCGTAGCTGATGACGCCGACCTGAAATCCTTGCGTCAACCTGACCACTGTATCCGTTGCCAGGCATGGCTTCCTAGGAAAGACTCGCGTACTCTCTTCCTAGGAGTATCGCAGAATCGGGTAATTGAATGTCTCAGGTCTCTTCGACACAGCATCGCGTTCGTCGGCGTGCCCTCGGTATGCGGACAACGGAGACCATGCTCCATAAAACAGAGATTGAACTCCTAGACAGACTGAAGATACGACTTGGTCTGTCTTCAAGATCGGATGCGGTACGCCTCGTCCTCGCTAAGGCAGATCTCGATAGCTTCACTCCAGCTGACGCTGAAGTCCTGAAAGAAGGTGCTCGCTAACGCCGATGATTTTCAAGAATACGGAGAAGCCATAGGCAAAGAAAAAGGCCCCGAAGCGGGAGCCGCCGGAGCCTTCGTCTGAAAAGGTGTGGTTACCCTCAGACTTAGCCTCCTCCGCTGACATCGTCAACTGAAAACGCGGTTTCCCGCCACGGACCTGCTTTGCCTCGCGCAAGGAAGACCCGATGACGGACAAACAATGGCGCGCGCCTATGGCTGCGCGAACGGGAGCGCTTGATCTGTTCGGATCGGGCGAGGGCGAATCTGTGCCCGCTCCCTCTTTCGAAGCAAGAGCGGCGATCTGGCGCGACCAGCAGGCCGGACTGATCTCGTTTGCCGAGGCACAGCGCCGATCCGCCGCCGTCGGCGCCGTTGCGACGCGGTCAGCGGATGATGGCAAGAGCGGGAAGGGCGTTGCGCGCCCGCCTGTCGCACGGCCGCGCCATCAACGACCGGTCCCGAACGACAGCCGTCAGTATGCCCAGCCGATGGCAACGACGGCTGCCCGCGACGATCGCCTGACGCCGAACGCCAAGGCATTCCTCCAGGTTTTACGCGCGCGCTGCGGCAAGGGCCGCGAAACGACAATCACCAAGGGCACGGCCGGGAACATCATGGCCCGCTCGACGCGCACGATCCGCCGCTACCTGATCGATCTCGTTCGTTTCGGCTACATCGAACTCTCGATCCAACGTAACCACCGCGGTCTTCATCTCGGCCTCCAGGTGACGCTCACCGAGAAGGTCATGCCGTTCTTCGAGGAGGCGAGGGGGCTTGCCCGGTGGCTCGCCGAAACGCCGGCTGCGGTGTTCGAGCCGTTCAAGGGCGTCCTGACCTCCGGGAAACAAGGGGTGACACTTCTGTCATCCAGAAACCAAACCTCAAAAAATCATTCTCTTTCGGTTTTAAATGGCCGAGGAGATGTAAGAGAGGCGGGGTTCAGACCGCCCGACTGACGGCCGATCGCGGCTCCGTCAGATCATAAAGAAGGCTGTCAGCAGGCATTTCGACGATGCCGCTGGGGTTTCAATGTCGATATCCGGGATGGCGCTCAGTCGCCCGCCTCTCGACGCCTGTTTGTAAGCCGCAACACGCCGGATCGGACCTTCCAACGATCGCCCAGAGCAACCCCGCCCGTTCGCCAGGCCCGCCGGGTCCGGTAATTGATTGGACTAGCATTGGTGTCCGACCGGTCCACTGTCGTCGGCTGTGTGCGGAAAGGCTTTTCCTTCTCGGCCACCGGCTCGGACATTCGTGGCGTCCGGACCGATGTCGGTGCTTCCGTTCGATCTTCATATTCAGCTGGATCAATGAAACGAACCGGTTGCTTCTTGCGATACCGACGTGACGGCTGGCGCACCGGCTTGTCATTAGGCTCGACGGGGCCCGACTGGACACGTCCTGCTCACGCGTGGTCTCGTCAGGGGTCGAGCGCTCGGCGAGGATCCGGCCGGATCGCGCCGCTGCATCCACCTTCTCCTTCAGCTCTCTCTGTTCGGTCGTCTCTTCGGCCTGTTCGACTGCCTGACGCCGCTTCTGAGCCGCGCGTGGCTTCGATGTCCGGACTGGCTCTGGCTCGAGCGCCAATCGCTTATCGTCAGACGGTCCCGATCGATGGCTCTTTCGAGTTTCGATAGTGAAGGCAGCTGAAATCATTCGCTTATGCTGTATGTGCGACGTATCTGCAAAAGCTCTTGATGATTATATCTATGGCTCATTCGGCTTTGAGAGGCGAAGGGAGGCAAGGATGCGAGATTTTCTGGAGGACGATATCCGGAGCGAGATCGATCAGATCGGCGAAGGCGGAATGGCTCTTCCCCTCAAAGATGCGACAGACCGGATCGTCGACCGCCATAAAGAGCTTGGCGAAGCTGCACGCGCGCTCATCGAGCGCAGACTCATTCGAGAAGCTTCCAGGCGAAACATCCCGATCTTACTCGGTGCAACGCCTAGGGCTGCTTCCTGATCGCCTTTTCGGCGACTACGCGATCCAGTTCGTCGAGTTTCGACTGAAACGACTCTGGAACGCCGTTTTCAATCCTGAAGCACGGGCGGTCATCCATAATCTCGCGAACCCGGTTCCGCACTGCCGCGTCGGCGAAGACTTTTGCAAATTCGCTCATTCCACAATCATCGCCGTTCGAGTTCGTTAGCCTGTCCGGACGTAGAAATCATATTACGCCAATCCCCTACCACAGTAGAGGATTGGCGTAATATGGCGAACGCCATGACGCATCTATGGGTTCGATAAAAGGCCCTCTTACGCAGCAGTGCGAAAGGCGCAGGGGATGCTGCGCCTTTCGTCGAGCATATTTATACGGAGCAGCAGCCTTACTTTGGCATCAGAACCGTATCAATGACGTGCACGACGCCGTTCGACTGCATGACATCGGCCTGGGTGACCGTGGCGCCGCCACCGCTTTCGTCGATGATGACAAGCTTGTCGCCGTCCATTTTCAACGTGATCGTCCCGCCTTCGACCGTCGTGACGTTGTGCTCACCGCCATCGTCCGAGATCATCTGCATCGCTGCCGCCGAGGTCGCCTCAGCCGGGACCACGTGATAGGTCAGGATCTTCGTCAGCTGATCCTTGTTTTCCGGCTTGAGCAGTGTCTCGACGGTGCCCGCCGGAAGCTTCTCGAAGGCGGCGTTGGTTGGTGCGAAGACCGTGAAGGGTCCTTCGCCGGAGAGCGTCTCGACGAGACCCGCGGCTTTGACAGCTGCGACGAGCGTCGTCAGATTGTCGGCTTGCGATGCGTTCTCCGGAATCGTCTTCTGCGGATCCATCGGTGCGCCGCCGACCATCGGCATTTCGTTGGACATCGCCGCGTCCTGTGCCATGGTCGCACCGGCGCTTGCCGTTACGATGAGGGCAGAAGCTGCCAGCGTGCGAAGGAATGTCTTGATCATTGTCGTTTCTCCTGGGTTTCCATCGTCGCATCAAGCACGACGTTCAGGAGAAGCTACGACTGTAAACCGAGAATGCTTCAAATCGTGCAGTTTGACGTGGCGATAACGGTTTGGGCGCTGATCGAGGCGATTCATTCGCTATCTGTCTTGGTGGGGGGACTCGAAACGTCTTCAGTTTCAGCTGAAAGTTGGACGGATCACGCCGCCTCATACAGCCCTTCGAACTCGCGATCGGCGTAGTAGGCGAGCTTCCGCGCCACGATCGGCCGCTGCCCGGCAAGGAACAGGAGCTCGGCGGTCTGCGGCAGGTTGCGGACCTCGTCGGGAGTGAGGAGAGACCGGCCGACATGCTGCTCGCTGTAGGAGATCCCGGACTTCTCGGCATCGAGCGCGCGGCCCATGGTCTGGAACACGACGGTTTCCTCGCCGAGGAGATCGGAGAGAAGCCGGGCGCTCTCATGATCGTTGACGCCGAAGACTTGGAGAAGGCCGGCATTCGACAGAAAGGTCCCGGCCTTCTGGCCGTAGGTCGTACGCAGCTGATGGACGTCCTGCAGGATCGGCCAGAGCTGGACGCCGTAGCCGGCCATGAGACCCATCGCCTGTTCGACAGGCGCGAGATGACCCAAGGCGGCGAACTCGTCGAGGAGATAGAGGACGGGCGTTTCGGGTTTGGCCGGATCGCGCGCCATGTCGGTGAGGCTTTGCGAGACGATGAGACGAAGCCAGCGCGCATAGGCTGCGAGCCGATCGGGCGGCAGGACGAGGAAGACGGTGGCGTTGCGCCGCTTCAGATCGGCAAACCGGAACTCCGATGATCGAAGGACCGCGGTCATGCGCGGACTGTCGAGGAAGTGGGTATGGCGCTGGGCGGCCGACATGACTGTCGGACTTGCCGAGATGCCGGTTGGCAGCCCGGGCGACGAGCCCGCCGGCACCGTTCGAGGCCTGCATGTCGGCGAGAAGAGCAGCGAAGTCGCGCGGCGCAAGCGTCAGATACTCGCGCAGGGTCGAGAGCGTGCGCCGGTCGCGGGTCTCATAGGTGACGATGTGCAGGATCATGCCCGCGATGAGCGCTTTCGCCTCCTCGCTCCAGTGCGCCTCGCCGACTGCGTTCGGCTCGTCGACAACAAGCGCTTCGGCGAGCGTCGTCGCATCCTCCGCAATATCGAGACTGTCCGGGTCGAGCCGGTCGAGCGGATTGAAGGATGACGACGCCTCGCCCGTGACGGAGAACGGGTTGAGGATGTGGACCGGCCCGAACGCCTGCCGAGCCCGCGCGGTGACGGTCGCGTTCTCGCCCTTCGGATCGATGCAGACGACGGACCGTTCCGCGGTAAGGAGGTTCGGAATGATCGTGCCGACACCCTTGCCGGATCGCGTCGGTGCCATGGTCATGAGATGGGCCGGTCCGTCATAGCGCAGGATCGCATTCGACTTCGGATGACGGCCGATCATCAGGCCGTCCGCGTCGCGCGTCAGCGGCTTCATCTCCCTCAGTGTCGCAAAGCGGGCCGAGCCGTGGGTATCGCTGTCCGGACCGCCGAAGTGCTGGATCAGCGGGTAAGCGAGGAAGCGGAACGTGACGACGGTCGCTGTCCCGAGAACAACCACCATCCAAAGAAGCTGGACGACCAGGTACTGCATGACATCCAGCTGGACCAGCGCGAAGAAGCCGCCGACACCGAGGACGGTCGCGATGGCTATGATGACAATGCCATAGCCAAGAAGGGGACCGTAGACGCGGAACGGGGCGAAGCCGAGCGCGACGATCGCCCAGACGGGATCGCGCGCGGCCTTTGTCAGCATGTTCTTCAAAGCACCCCAGGCGAGCCGGATCTCACTCATCGGTCAGTGTCCTGATTATACCCGCCAGTCAGAAGTCCCCGGCGACGTTCGGAACGACTGGAGCCGGCAGCATTCTCGGTGTCGTCCTCATTCCCGGAGGGGCGGTCCCCATCGATACGATCGTTTCGATCGGTATCGGACGAAGCGTCGTTTGAGCCATTCGTCATGTCACCAGCATTGGCATCCGCAGCAGGGTTTGCAGCGTAGCCCTGACCACCGCCGTTCACGCGATCGCCGTCACCGTTCTGCAGCGGTGATCCGTCCGATCCGGATGCGGCCGTCTGTGCAGCCGATCCAGACGGTGCCGCTTTACCCAGAATGTCGTCAAACAGCGCCATGTCGGCATCGCGGGTGAGGAACCCAGGTAGTTCCCGTTTCAACCAGTCGTGCAGTCGCCGCGCGAACTCGCCGCCATCCCTGTTCTGCTCGTCCTCCAACCGGTGAAGGACGAGCGCGCCGAGAAGAACCTTGCGCCGTGTATCCCTTGCTCGTTCCTGCTTGCCGAGCCGTGCCTTCAGGCTCTTCTTCTGTTCTTCGAGCTGGGCGAGCCGCTGCTCGATCGTCTTGCGTGCCATTGCTGCCCCGTAAGTCGCCGTTCGCGTTGCGGCGGGCCTTCTATCAGAGCGAGCGGCTGTGCCAACCCGCCTTTTATCTAAGGTGGGAGATTTTGGGTTGATACCGTTGCCGATCGAGCGTAGCGAGGAGCGTGACAAGGGCGCACTTACGAGTTGCGGGGCAACTCAGTGCGCGGCAAGCCGAAACGCGCGGAGACAGATCGCCCTTGGCCATCTATCACGCCAGCATGAAGCCGATCGCGCGTTCAGGCGGACGCAGCGCCGTCGCAGCCGCCGCCTACCGGACGGGCGAGAGGCTGACGAACCAGCGCGATGGCCTCACTCACGACTTCACCCGCAAGCAGGGCATCGCCCATGCGGAAATCGTCCTGCCCGATGGCGCCGATGCCGACTGGGCTTTCGACCGATCGGCTCTGTGGAATGCGGCCGAGGCCGCGGAGAACCGCAAGGATGCCCGTGTCGCCCGCGAGTTCGAGATCGCGCTGCCGCATGAGCTCGATGCCGATCAGCGGATTGATCTGACACGATCCTTCGCTGCCGATCTCGCCAACCGCTATGGAACGGCGGTCGATTGCGCGATCCACGAACCGCATGGCGATGTCGACGTCCGGAACCATCACGCGCACCTGATGATGACGACGCGGTCTGTCGGACCGGACGGGCTTAGCGAGAAGACGGACATGGAGCGGGAGAACAAGTGGCTCCTTTCCCGCGATCGTCCGACCTCGCAGATGCAGCTGCGCGAGATCCGTCAGGCCTGGGAGCGGCATGCGAACGAGCATCTGGCCAGAGCTGGCCATGACATCACGATCGATCATCGCTCGCATTCCGAACGGGGTCTATCGATCGAACCGACCGAGCATATGGGTGTCCATGCTTCGCAGATGGACCGGCGCGGTCTCGGTGTCTCACGAGCAAGGATGGATGCAGAGGCCGCACAACGGAACCGCGACATCATTCGCGAGAGACCGGAAGAGGTCCTGACGATCATTGCCGGCGAGAAGAGCGTCTTCGACCGGCACGACATCGCGCGGACGCTGCATCGCTACATCGATGGCGATGCGCAGAACTTCCAGAACGCGTTCGCCTCCGTCATGGCATCGCCGGCGCTCGTCGAGCTGCAGGCGGAGAACGAGGACAGCCCGGCGCGCTATTCGACGAGGGAGACCGTTGAACTCGAGACGAAGATGACGCGGTCGATCGAGGCGCTTTCAGAGACGACCGATCATCGGGTCGGCAGCCGCCATGTCGCTCAAGCGATTGCCAGACAGGACAAGGCGATCCGGACCGCGGTCAGGGGCGAGACGGAGGCCCACGTTGCCGACGGTACGATGAGCCAAAGCGATCAGGCGCGTTCGATCGAAGCGGCGGGTTTGTCGGCCGAGCAGCGAACGGCGATCGAGCATGTCATCGGGCCGGAGCGGATCGCGGTGGTCGTCGGCTTTGCCGGCGCCGGCAAGTCGACCATGCTGTCGGCGGCGCGCGAGGCCTGGGAAGCGCAGGGCTACCGCGTCCATGGTGCAGCGCTCGCCGGCAAGGCCGCCGAAGGCCTTGAGGAATCCTCCGGCATCAAGAGCCGGACGATCGCGTCCTGGGAGTACAGTTGGCAGAAGGAGCGTGGCGCAGCCGGTGCGGGATCGCAGGGTGTCGGCGGATCTTCGGCTGGCTACTCCGGTCTGGATACATCACGGTCGACCGCCGGTGGCCCGAACGCGCCTCGTTCTCATAGATCGGGTCCGAACAGTCTCGGCAAGGGTGATGTCCTCGTCGTCGACGAAGCCGGGATGGTCGGCAGTCGCCAGTTCCAGCGGATGGTGAGCGAGGTCGAGGCACGCGGCGCCAAGATCGTCGCTGTCGGTGACGGCGAGCAGCTTGCCGCCATCGGTGCAGGCTCGCCCTTCCGTCTTGCCGGCGAGATCGCCGGTCAGGTCGGGCTACAGGAGGTCCGCCGGCAGCGTGAGGGTTGGCAGCGGGACGCCTCGATCGCCTTCGGTCAGCAGCGCACGGGCGATGCGCTTACCGCCTATCGCGAGAATGGTTCGATCCAAATCGAGGGCACCGGCGAAGCTGCGCGCTCCCGGATGGTCTCCGACTATCTTGCCGATCGCGTCGCGCGGCCCAACGGTACGCGGGTCGCGATGGCGCATCGCCGGGCCGACGTGAAGGCGCTGAACGCCGCGATCCGCTCGGGCCTTCAGGAGCGCGGCGAGCTGCCGGGCGGCGAAAGCGCAAAAGGCGAATGGCAAAATGAGACTGCCGCCGGGCGAGTGGCGAATGCCGAAAGGCAGACGACAGCTGCCGAAAGCCGAGAGGCGAATGCCGAAAGCCGAGTGATCCATGCCGAAGGGCAAGAGGCGCCTGGCGAAGTGACGTTCGAAACGAACGACGGACCGCGCGCCTTTGCGGTGGGCGATCGGATCGTGTTCCTGGAAAACGACCGCGATCTCGGCGTGAAGAACGGCATGCTCGGCACGGTCGAGACCGTTGGGGAGGGGAGCCCCGGTTCCGGTCCAAGGCTCGAGGCACGGATCGACGGCCGGGACGAGGCGATCAGCGTCTCGAGCGACTGCTATACGGCCTTCGACCACGGCTACGCTACGACGATCCACAAGACGCAAGGGGCAACGGTCGACCGGGCCTTCGTCCTTGCCTCGTCCACCATGGACCGGCATCTGACCTATGTGGCGATGACCCGGCATCGCGACGGTGTCGGCCTCTATGCCGGGCGCGATGCATTCGAGAGCGTCCGACCGACGATCGAGGCAGGACCCGACACCGAGCCGGGCGACGATCGATCCATGACGGTCGGACGGCTCGTCCAGCACGGGACTGCTCCGTACCGGCATGAGCCGGGCAATCGGAGCTCTCACTTCGTGACGCTCGAGACAGCGAAGGGCGAACGGCGTACGGTCTGGGGTGCGGATCTCGGGCGGGCCATGGGTGAGGCGGACCCGAAGGCAGGTGATCGGATCGCTCTTGCACAGACCGGGTTCGAGAGCGTTCGCATGCCGGGCGGCCAGACGGCCGAGCGCGGACGCTGGTCGGTTCTCTCGGGCGATGATCTCGCCTACCGCCAGCTCGAGACCCGCCTCAGCCGGTCGAGCCTCAAGGAGATGGCGGTCGACTACATCCGCGACTTCGCGGACCGACGCGGGATCGCGGCGAGCCACGCCGCCGATCGCGACCAGGCGGTTCACAGCGAGAGAGATCATCAGACAGGCGGCGAGAGCGAGCGACAACTACGCAGCGCGACGCGGCCGCGGCTGAGGCCTGCAGAGGAGCACCATCGAACCGAAGGCCGCCCAGACGATCGGATGCCGTCACGCGATGAGGGGCGGTTCGGCAAGTCGCTGAGCCGGTCGGACCGGGTGAAGGCGGCGATCCGTGCATTTGGATCCGGGAAGCAGGAGAACGCCGCCAAGCCCGGCATGCAGATGGATCGGCAAGAGCTGCAGCGATCGGGGGAGGAGAACCCCAAGCCGAGACGCGGGATGTTCAACGGTCTGAAGCTCAGGATGGATCGCGGTGCGAGTACGCAAGTTCCTGAAGAGCCGAAACCGGACGTCGACCGGTCGAACAGTCGCGAGACGGACCGGCTGGTCGAGCGGCTCGCTGAGCGGTCTGATAAGCGAATTGAGCAGCCTATCGGACGCAGCGGCTACGAGCAGTCCCTCGAGCGGTTTGCCCGCGCCTATCTCTCCTTCGACCAGATGCGACGTGAAGGTCGTCCTGTCCTCGAAGGCCAGAAGCAGGCTCTCACGAAAGCCGGTGCCGCAATCGACAGCTATCGGCCGGGCGATTGCGACCGTCTCGTCTCGGCGATCTCGCACGACAGGGAAACCGCCCGAGCCGTGCATGAGCTGACAGGTGCTGCCCGCATTGTGAAACTAGCCGAGGGCATCCAGCGCGAACGCGTCAACCAGGCAAACCCTGAGGTACGTGCCGATCGGTTCGTCGACCAGTGGCGGAAGCTCGATGCACGGCGCGACCAGCTCGGTTACGGTTTCGACGTCCGTGATAAGCGCGAGGTTATCGAAACCGAAATGCGCGACATGGCGGAAAAGCTCGAGCGTGACCCTCAGGCCGAGGCGCTCGTTCGCGAACGCGCCGACGAGCTCGGCATCGGACCGGGCCATTACGGCGAGACGATCACGGAGCGCGTCGAAGAGAAGCTCCAGGAACGCGGCCACACCCGTGGCGTCCATCGATAAATCCGGACACTTCTGAAAACAGCTATCTTCGAGAAGGAGATCGAATGGCAGGAGAACGCCAAGAGGCGAGGGACGATGAGATCGGCGTGGCCGAGGCCGACGATGCGGCCGAGGCGTTCGCGATGCTCACCCGCGAGATCCGCGAGATGGAGGCGCAGCTCACCGTTATCCGCAAAGGGACGGAAGCCGCCTTCGACAAGCTCGACAGCCTAGAGACGCCGCCGGACTACACCGCGGATATTGCTCGTCTGAGCGAACGGGTGTCGGAGCTCACCGAAATGATCGACGCCATTGCTGAGACACCGGCGATCCAGAACGGTCCGGAACATTACGCCCGTATGTTCGAGCGCAGCGGCGAGAACCTCGTTAGAACGGCGACCCACGCCCTCGAAAACCGGACCCAGGATCTCGAGCGCCTCACCCGAAATCTCGACAGGCGGTTTGCCAGCGAACGCGCTCGCAGCGTTCAGAACCAGTGGTTGGGCGTGGCGGCGTTCGCCGGTTTCGCAGCCGGCGTCCTGCTGACGCTGTTGCTACCAGTCGTCTTTCCGGTTTGAGCTGGAATGCGTGTCGCACGGTTTGCCATTGGCGAAACATGAAAGGCCGTCGCGAGAGCGGCATGTTCCGGTTCGGAAATGCCAAGAGAAAGGCGACAGAGCGCAGCCAAACGAAAGGTTGCGGCTGCGGTGCGGAGGCGACCGCTTTCCCCGCCGGGCCGCTCCTCCCTTCGCTATTGAGGGCTCCGGTCCGGGCAGCCCTCGTCTTCCTCCCTGCGATCGCGAGAGAAAGGACTCAGCTTCGAAGATCAGGCCAAATCCGGATCGAGGCGGTCAGCCTCGACGCTTGGTTCATCCGTCTTGCGGCTCATGATCCGATCGAAAGCATCGAATTCTGCAGCGGCAGCTCTTCGTTCGAATTCATCGGCTGTCGCGAGCGCTAAGATCTTTTCGGCGACCGCGATCGCGATGAACTGGTTGTCGCCCGCGTGCTTTCGTTCAGCAAGACGGTCGACGGCGTTGCGCGAGGAAGTCGGGAGACCCAGTGAATAAGCCGACCTGCAAGAGAGCTGCGCTTTTTTGAGAAACGTCTGTCATCCTTGTCTACTCAAGAGTTCCTTCGGTCCGATCAGATTCAGTACGATTGCCGACTTGTTCCCAAATGTGGAACACGCTATCTAGCCAATATGCAAATTCTCTCGAAGCGGGCGCTGCGACAGTTCTGGGAAATCCATCCCCAAGCCGAGGTGCCGCTTCGAACCTGGTACGCCCTCGTCGATAAGGCTGAGTGGAGCACCCCCAACGAGATCAAGGCGCAGTTCGGAGCCAATGTCGATTTCGTCGCCGATAACCGGGTCATCTTCGATATCGGCGGCAACAAGTTTCGTCTGATCGTCCATGTCTCCTACGGGTTTCGCCGTGTCTTGGTGAAGTTCGTGGGGACGCATGCAGAGTACGACCGCATCAACCCGGAGACCGTCTGATGGATATCCGCCCGATCCGCACCGAAGCCGATTATGATTGGGCTCTGGCCGAGGTGGAGCAGTATTTCGTCCATGAGCCCGAGCCGGGAACCGATGAAGCTGACCGCTTCGACGTGTTGTCCAGCCTGATCGAAGCCTATGAAGCGAAGGCATGGCCGATCGAGGCACCGGATGCCGTAGATGCCGTGAAGGCGGTCATGGCTGATCGCCATATCTCACGCGAAAAGCTCGCGCCGGTGTTCGGCTCGAAATCACGTCTGTCGGAGTTCTTGAACCGCAGGCGGGGGCTGACGATGGCGGTTGCGAACCGGCTTCATGACGAACTCCAGATCCCGGCTTCTGTCCTGATCCGGCCCTACACCATGGCGCCGCGCGCAACGTCCAGGAAGAAGCAGGAGAAGGCTTGGTCTGGCGAGACCGGAGCATGATCGCCAGACATCTCAGAAAGGACGGTTTCTACCTTCCGATTATCCGGCTCCTCGACCGGCTCGGGGGTTGGCTTCGATTGATGAGATTGAGCAGAAGCTGATCGAGGAGTTTGCGTTCACGGACGAGGATTTGGCCACCGCCCGCGAGAAGAGCGGCACGCTGATCATTCCCAATAAGATCGCCTGATCGAGAAGTTACCTCAAGGAGGCAGGATTGCTCGCCAACGAACGCCGCTGCGTCTGGGAAGTTGATGACCTCATGGTTGGATTTATAGTGCGAATGAGGTCTCATCGGGGGCGGCTACTCGGCAGTTTCCGATGACTCGTCCTCGTCAGTCCCAACGTCCTCCTCGGATTGCTCGTCCAACGGATCAGGGCGATTGCTGAGATAGCGATCGTAGGTCGTGCGAAGGTATTTTAATGCGCGCTCGCGATCGACATTGGCTTGAAGTTTATCTTCAACAAACTTCAGCCGTGCACGGCACTCAGCCAAAATTTCGGACCAAGTTTTTACCCAAACGGTGATGCTGCCTTCTTCAGATTGGAAGATTTGCCCGCGTGGCTTGTCCTTCTGCCTAACTTCCTGTCTCGCGAACTTGTCGAGATCGTTCGAAACAATCCAAAAACTCCACCGGGTGTTCAAGCCACGGAAGCGTTCATCATCCGCGACGGTGTAGGCATACTTCTTGATCTGTGTGATTTCTTTATCGCCTATCTTTACAGATGGACGTTTGAGTTCTACTACGAGGTGTTCTCGCTCGTCTTTGTGGTTCTGCGGCACGGATCGAGAAAGCATGAGATCGACAATGCCGACCTTGCCATCAATCCGCTTCACCGGCGCGTCGATTACGATGTCATCGTCCAAGAGCTTACGGTGCTTCTTCAGCACCTCGGTCAACGATTGATCGTCCACCGTCAGGCTGAACTCTTCCCCGAAAATCCACGTATTGTTGTCCGCAATGATACGGTGAAGCTGACTTCGCTCCTTCAACGTCTTCTTCGTATCAGGGTCGAAGATCAGAGCCTCAAGCCCTGTCAGGAGCTTCAGGCGGTCCGCTACCAGGCGGGACGCGCTGATGATGTTGGCGAGGTCGGCTTCCTGAAGGAGCTTCGAAAGCTCCCTTTGCTTGCGCTCGGGGAGGTCCAGCACCTCCCGGAAGATAAGCTGAAGTTCGTTCGGTCCTCGTTCCACCGCATGTTTGAGCATCCGTAACTGGAAGGCGCGGTTGCGTTTGTCGAGTTCCGCGAAATCGGGAATTTGTCGGTTGAGGTTCAAGGCGAGGATGTCGAAAACCTGCCGTTCAGCTCTTTCCACCGAGGTCCGCGGTTCCTCACGGTAGGGATAGACATCTTCCGCCTGCCACTTTTCGATTTCGTTGCGGGCGTCCTCCGCATCCTTCTCCTTAAAGAAGAGCTTGATGCGCTCTGCAGCCGCCTGACATGCCGATTGCAGCGGGGCATTCATATCGGCAAGGTCGATCAAGCCTTGCCCCTGAAGGACGTTCACGTAGTCGGACTTCAGGTAGGCGGAGAAATTGCGGCCTGGCGTGTGAAAGTTGGGTGTCGAGCGAAAGAAGGGGAAACCTTCGGGTCCGCAAAGGAACATCCAGCGCTCGTCACCGGCCAGCCATTCAATGAGTTCAACATTGGCCGAATAGGTTTCGCCATCGTCTTCAATGTCCGGTAGCGGGAAGGTCTCGCGAGCGCCGATGATGGCGTCGGGATCGAGCTTCTGGTGCTCGACATAGATCGAAACATCCTTGTAGGTCGTTAGGTAGAGCGCAAAGATCGCGGACAGCGAGGGGACGGACTGATCCGGCTGAAGGGTTCGGAATATGTGGTCGAGTTCTGTAATGCGGATTTCGATGCCGGTCGGCAGAGTGTTGGGAACCACGTCTGGCTCGGAAACTCGCACGTCCACGAGGGCATCCCGGATGATAGAAATCGTGAAGCGGAGGGTCTTCCCGTCTTTGCGGTAGACGCTGACCCAGTTCGCCACGCGGCCGAGCGCCAGTGCCTTAAAGCGACCTTTTCCTTCCTTCCCATGCAGGATGCGGTTCTTGATCTTGGACCGGTTGCCATGTCCCTTCCAAGAGCCGCCAAGCTTGCCGAACAGCCCTTCGACGTCCTCATGTGGGATGCCGTGGCCGTTGTCGCGCACGGTGATGGACGGATAGAGGACGTTTTCGAGGTCGAGCTCTAGATCAACCCGCGTCGCGTCCGCATCGACGCCGTTCCAAATCAGTTCTGCAACGGCCGGGATCGGCTTCGCACCCGAAAGCTTGCGAAGGTGATCCGGCTCCAATGTGACTTTGAAATTCTTATCCGGCATCGGTCCCCCTCACGCCATTAGAGCGGAACGCGTCAATTTCGGATAGTCTGTGCACCGACCAAAAAGGCGTTTATCTGCCGATAAACACCCGATCCTTACAATCTCTCTTATATATGATAATGTCCTTTATCGAACAACTAGAAGGCAGTCCAAGCGATGAAGATTGATGGTCTCGATAAACTCGGGCGTGAACTCAAGGATGCGGAAGAGGCGTTCGCCGGAATGGATGGTGAATTTGGAACTGTCAGCTTCGACCTCCAGGATCCGGCGAGCATTGATGCTGCTATCCAGGAGATGGAGCGTCTGGTCGATGAACGGGTCGGACGCTATGCGTCCAACTCGCTCGTCGGACCAATGGCCGAGCAGATGAAGGAAAGCTTCCGTGAGAGTCTCTTGGAGAAGGCAGCTGCTGCACGTCTCAGCGAGAACAATGCCGAATAATGAGCACTGATCTCTTCACCCAAATCAACAATGCGGTCCTCGATCTTCAAGCCGCTGACCTGCAATCCTATGACCGCCCTCTCCGTGCTCTCGATAAGCTTCTGCATCACGAGGAACTTCATGCAGCGAATGCGAAGCTGACGGACGGGGTGGATCTGGATGCCTTCATTGCCGAAAGCGAGGCGACCCAAGGCGGCATGGTGGGCAGTGCCAATCTGGCCTGGCCGGAAAGCCGTGATCAACAGCTAGGACTGAGCCTGCTTCTGATTGCGAAGTTTGCCGAGAACCCCGAGGAAATGGCACAATTCGGCTATACCTTCTTCTACAGCGGATCGAAGATTATGGCTGGCGTGCACGGCGTAACGCGTCAGGTCATCATTCCCTTTGCCCGGGATTATAAAACCTATGTTTTGAGCCAGGGAAATACGACGCTGCAGGTGGTCCGCCCGCTGTCGCAACGGATCTTTATTGTCCATGGCCATGATGACGGGGCACGGGAAACCGTGGCTCGGTTCCTCGAGCGCATTGGGTTTGAAGCGGTCATTTTACACGAGCAGGCCAATCGTGGGCGAACCGTAATCGAGAAAGTCGAAGCCAACAGTGACGTGAGCTTTGCCGTCGTCCTGCTGACCCCTGACGATGAGGGTTGCGTTAAAGGCGGCGCGGTCGAGCCGCGGGCGCGCCAGAACGTGCTGCTCGAACTCGGCTACTTCATCGGTAAGCTCGGTCGTGCCAACGTCTGTGCGCTGAAAAAGGGCGTCGTTGAGATCCCAAGCGACTTTGCGGGCGTTGTCTGGGAGACGATGGATATCACTGGCGGATGGAGGTCGAGCCTCGGTCGGGAGCTGCAAGCGGCCGGTCATGCCATCGACTGGAATCAGGTGATGCGATGAACCAACTTGTTGCCTTCCGCCATTCCCGTGTCCTGCCCGCACTTGTCGCAGCTGCTGACGCCCAAGCGCAGCAACGTTTCCTCGAGTTCTTCGTCTCGAACATTCGCAATCCGAACACGCGGCGCGCTTATTCGCGTGGGATCGGTGAATTCCTCGCCTGGTGCGAGGCGCATGGCGTGGCGTCGATCGCCGTCGTGCAACCTCTGCACGTCGCCGCCTATATCGAGGAACTGACCCGCGAGCGCTCGCCTCCCACCGCCAAGCAGCGGCTTGCCGCGATCCGAATGCTGTTCGACTGGCTGGTGGTCGGCCAGGTGGTGCCAGTCAATCCGGCCGCGTCGGTGCGTGGGCCTTCGCATAGCGTCAAGCGCGGTAAGACGCCGGTGCTCGATCCGTCCGAAGCACGGCAACTGCTGGACAGCATCGATGTCTCCACACCTGCAGGTCTCCGCGATCGGGCACTAATCGGGCTGATGGTCTATTCGTTTGCGCGGATCGGAGCGGCACTCGGCATGAAGGTCGAGGACGTCTATGTCCAGAACCGTCGACTCTGGGTGCGGCTGCACGAAAAGGGCGGAAAGCGACACGAAATGCCCTGCCATCATAATCTCGAGGCGTATCTGCACGCCTATCTCGAGGGATGCGAGATCGCAGAGGATCGCAAGGGGCCGCTATTCCGCACGATCGGCCGGGGAACGCGCAATCTGACAACCACCCCCCTGCCCCAGGCCAATGCCTACGCTATGATCCAGCGGCGCTCGAACGCTGTCGGCATCGGCACGCGGATCGGCAACCACACCTTTCGGGCCACCGGCATCACCGCTTATCTCAAGAACGGTGGCACGCTCGAGAAGGCCGCCGCTATGGCTAACCATTCATCCACGCGAACGACCCAGCTCTACGATCGCCGCAGCGACGAAGTTACGCTTGATGAGGTGGAACGGGTGCTGATCTAAAACAGAATACAATGAAAGTGTTCCAAAAACGAGTGTTCGAAGGACCGGGATGGGTGGAAACCCGCCAGTCCGGTTTGGAGCAGCGAACGCTCGAAGCTGACCTTCCCACCCCACTGGAAGCGGGACGCAACCGATTTGTGGGTATTAAAGCTTTAACGGTTCCTTGTCTGATGACAGGCTTCGCGACCCAGTCCGCGGGCACAAGACCTACGGCAGCGGGTCGCAGAGCATCCCTGCCGTCAGTGTACTTTCTGATTGATCGTACGGAAAAATATTTGCACTGTAACGGCTTAGCTACTCGCAAGGTTCAGCCTGACACCCAGTGCGGAGCCGGCCCATGCGTAGCCTACGTATCCTCATCGTCGAGGACGAACCGTTGATCGCAATGGATCTGCAAGACATCTTCGAGGACGCAGGGCATGTGGTGGTGGGTATCGCAGCAACGACCCGTGCGGCCTGTCGCATGCTGCTGCTTCTATCTCTTTCCACATTGTGGTTCTCGATATCGATCTGGCTAGAGGGGATGATGGGATCACAACGGCCATTCTCCTACGCGAGGAACATGGGATCGAGGCTCTTTTCGTATCCGCCCACCATAAGCACGAGGTACGAGCCCTAAGCCTTGATTGGAAACCCATCGGTTTCATCGGCAAACCATATCTTCCTCAGCAGGTCTTGGCGGCAATCGACAAGATTGGACACGCGTAGCATCCACACGCCGCGTGCCCCTTGATCAGCTTTAGGGAACCGCGCAAAGCTCGGGATCAATATTCGCCTCTGATTTACGTAGGCCTCTGGACTGCCAAATGCGAAACAACGTCCCCAAGCAGGATACCACTCGCCATCGTCAGATAATCGAAAGCATCACCGAGTTCGCAATCATCACGACCGATCGCGATGGGACGGTCGTCGGCTGGAACCCGGGCGCCGAACATATCCTCCTCTGGAAATCCGACGAGATGATCGGCCGGACCGCAGAGGCGATCTTTACACCGGAGGATCGTGTCAGCGGGCAGATCAACCGCGAGATGGTGCACTCGCTGGAAAGCGGGCGAGGCGTCGACGAGCGCTGGCATCTACGAAAGGACGGGTCCCGCTTCTGGGCGTCCGGCGAGATGATGCCGCTGAAGAACGATGCGGGTGGACATGTCGGCTTCGTGAAGGTGTTGAGGGACCGCACGGAGCAGCACCAGCAAGGCATCGACCTTGAAGCCAGCCAACGTGCGCTTATCGACAGTGAACAAAAGTGGCGGGGCCTCTTCGAGAACCTGCAAGAAGGCTTCATCCTCGGCAAGGTCGTGCGGGACGACACCGGGCGCGTCGTCGACTGGCGTTACGAGGAGGTCAACGAAGCGTGGGGCAAGCTGGTCGACATTCCCTCGAAGCAAGCGGCAGGACGGACGATCCGCGAACTGTTCCCGGGCATCGAGGATGAATGGGTCCACGAGTTCGCCGACGTCGTTGAGACAGGGCAGCCCATCCGCTTCACGCGCCAAGTGGGCAAGCTTGGTCGTTGGTACGATGGCCTTTGCCAGCCGATCTCGGGCGACCTCTTCAGCGTGATCTTTCTCGAAGTCACTAAGCGCGTTCAGTCCGAGGCACGAAGCAGAGCCTTGCTAAATCTCAGCGAGACGCTTTCCGCCATCGACGGTCCCGATGCCATGTCTCGCGCCGCGGCCGAGATCATCGGATCGGCGTTGGGCGTTGGGCGGGCTGGTTACGGCACGGTCGGCAACGACGGCGAGACTTTTACCGTGCCATCGGACTGGACACAGGGTGACTATCCAACCCTTGCCGGCGTCTACCGCATGGACGACTACGGCGGTTATGCCGAGGATTTGCGAGAGGGGCGCACCGTCGTCATTCCGGACATCCGCCTCGATCCCCGAACTTCAGCCGACACGGCGCCGTTGGAAAGCGTCGGCGTTCGTTCCTTGATCAACCATCCGATCGTGGAAGCCGGACGGACGGTTGCTGTTCTCTATGTGAACGATGATCGCGTGCATTCCTGGACCGACGACGAAGTCGCCTTCGTTCAGGCCGCCGCCAACCGAACACGGGACACGGTGGAGCGGCGACGGGCCGAAGCGAAGCTCAGAGCGAGCGAGGAGCGACAGCGGCTTGCCATAGCCTCCGGCGAGATCGGCATCTTCGATCTCGACATGACCAGCGGAGAGCTTCTGTGGGACGACCGGGTACGGGCAGCGTTCGGCGTTGCCCCTGATCGCATCGTCACCCAGTCCGAGAAGCTCTCGGCCGTCCATCCAGACGATCAGGCAGCGTTCGACGCTGCCTTCGCCGCGACGATGGATGGCGCTCCCTTCGATCTCCAGTTCCGCACGATCGGCTTGGACGATCGGCAGGTGCGGTGGGTGAACGTTCGGGGTCGTATCACTGGGGTGCAGGGCGCCCAGCACTTCATCGGCGCTGTCCGGGACGTGTCGCAGCGGGTGGCTGCCGAACAGCGTCAGACCGTTCTGAACCAAGAGCTGGCCCACCGCCTTAAGAACACGCTAGCCGTCGTCCAGTCGATCGCGACGCAGACGCTTCGTAGCGCGCCGGACATGCCGACAGCCCGCGACAGTCTGACGAAGCGCATCCAGACCCTGTCGAAGGCGCATGACATCCTCCTGACGGGTCACAACGATGCCGGGTCCGTCGAGGCGATTATCCGAGGGGCGGTCGACCTGCATGATCCGGACCGGCGGATCATGCTCCGGGGACCCAACCTCCACATCGGCCCGAAGGCAGCCCTGACGCTCGCTCTGATCATGCACGAGCTGGCGACCAATGCTGCCAAGTACGGCGCCCTGTCGATCCCGACCGGCATCGTCCACGTCGCGTGGGTCGTTGACATCGACAGCACGACCCGTCTGCCGACCCTCGCGATTTCCTGGCGCGAGATCGACGGTCCTCCGGCCTCGCCACCCGAGCGCAAGGGGTTCGGCACGCGTCTCATCGAGATGGGGCTCTCTGGCTCAGCGGGCGGATCGGTGGAACTCGATTATGCCGAGGACGGCCTCCAGTGCCGCATCATCGCTTCGCTCACGGAACTACAGGCCGACGACGACGCATGAGCCTCACGTTCTTCTAGGACCCCGAGAACCGGGTTGTTCTCCAGATCTGTCGAACGACTCCGAGCTACAATACCCAACGTCCGCTATCTGCGAGCGCTCCGAGCGCCTTCTATGGCGTAGAAGGGTCGAAAGCGGACTCGACGATCCTACCGGATCAACTTGACCTCGACACCGACATCGATCGACTGCCAGGCGCGATCTGCGGTCAGGACCGCAGCACCACGGGTCTTTGCAAGGGATAGGCAAACACGATCTCCGAGCGATAGACCCGCCCGATCGCCGACGCTCCGCATCAGACCGGCAGCAAAGGCGACCGCCTCGTCGAGCGGGATCGTCGTCAGCGAGAGCGGTGCCAGCATGAGGCGAACGTCCCCTGGCTCGGCGCCGAGTCGGGCGTAGTGACCGATCACCTCCGCTAATTCACCGTCGAGACGATACCCTTAAGGAGATGAGCTCTCACGTGGTCCGCACCCGGCTCATCGCGAAGAAGAGCCAGGATGGCTGAGGCATCGAGGACAATGCTCATTCGGTTTCGGCCTGGCGCCGGCGATCAGCAATGAAGTCATCTACCGAAGCTTCGCTTGTGTCACCGATCAGCTTCCGGCTCATGGCTTGAGCATGCTTCACCGCTTGGTCAACCGTATGGATAACAATGCGGTCGCCATGGTCCTCGACGATGACGTCGCCACCCTTATCGAGACCGTACCGTCGACGGAGCGCGACGGGCAAACTTAATCGGCCATTCTCCGAGATATGCAGTCTGATAGACATGGAATTGCCCTCAAGCTCGTCATCAATTCAAATTTTGACAATTGAATTAGACGTTGGCACAAGTGATTAAAAGTGCCAAGCACGCGGTTGGGCCGCGACTACCGTGCCGTGACATAGTTACAGACTGAGCTTAAACGACCGGTTTTGGACACCTTATTTAGTGGGTGTTCAAAAAACGGCATAAAATCGTTTTGAACATGCCCAATATCGACGATGGCGGTTTCGATCACCTAAAAAGTGGTCGATTACAGTCGATCCTTCAGCCGCCGCATGAAATCCATCCGCTCATGCAGGATGGCGATGATCACAGGGCGGCTTTCGTTTAGGAAGACGAGATAGTGATGCTCGCAGCGGTAGATATGAATGCTGTCCGGGAGGCCGCTCAAGGTTTTCGATCGCGCCCGTCCGTCACCTACGGCCTCACAGCATGCCTCGATCCGATCGAAATAGGTTTCCGCGTGATCGAGGCCCCATGTCTCTTGGGTATATCGCCAGATACCGCGCAAATCCTCTTCGGCGGCCAGCGTCAGTTCGTAGGAGCGCATAGTCAGGGCTGAAGCCCCGCCTCCTCACGCGCTTCGCGACGTATGTCACCCATCGATTTCGTGGACAGCTCGCCACGTTGAGCCTGCTCGATCCGAGGTTTCAGAAATTCCAATAGAGTTGCAACCGCCTCGTCCTCGCTCATGGCGTCCATGCCAGGAGCCTCGCCCAATGCGCGCTTCAGCACATAGTCCTTCAGGCTGTTGCCGCTGAGCGCGGCGATCGCCTTCAGTTTGCGGTGTTCTTCGGGAGTGACGTCGATCGAGAGTCTGGGCATGGCGTGAAGGTAACAGCGCGAGACCCACAAAACAACATTTGTGCTGAAGTACGAGCTTTCAGTTTCTAGCTCCACATGCGTTCGGCGATGGAGCGCTGCTTTTCGCCAAGACCGTTGGCGTAGATCGCCGTCGTCTCGATCGCAGCATGGCCTATCCATTTCGATAGCATGTTGAGGGGCACCGTCGCGCCAATCGCCGCGACGCCATAGCCATGGCGCAAACCTTTCGGTGTTGCTTGCGGTCCTTCGATGCCGGCGGCCGCACGACGGCCTTCACGTCCCGCCAAGGCCGTCGTGCGGCTCCATGCCCAGAGCTTTTCCTTCGCCCGCTTCTCTCGGCGCTTCCTGAGGTCATGGACGAGGTTCAAGGTGTCAATCACCTGGGCGGTTCACCGAGCCAACTCTATGCTTTACGCAGTCGCTTCCCGATACATATCGACAGAGGTGTAAGTGTCGCGGAGACACGGTCGGATAGGCAAAGGGCGTTCGATGAACAACGACTTGTCTCAATGTTCGATGTCTGTGACCGCAAAGACGTCTCGAGAAAGCATCGCTGCTGCGATCCTGCTTACAGCATCGGTTCTACTAGTCGGCTGGCTTGCCGTCCTCAACGAAGGGCATTCCCGATCGATCGTCGAGAAGACCGCCCATGCTTCGGCGAGCGAAAACCTGCTTCTGCAGGTTACGACAATTCTCTCCGGCGAACGGGGATACGTCCTGACAGGTAACGCTGATGCTCTGATGCCCTACCATGAGGCTGCAGCCGCGTACGGCGAGGCGGTAGCTACCTTCACCGCTACGGCGTTACGCGCTAATATTGCTCAGGATACAGTCGATCAAATACTTCAGGCTGCGCGCAAGGAGGTGGCCTTCGCGACCAGTGTTGTCGAGGTCCGCTCTACGGACGGCTTTGAGCCCGCTGCCGATCTCGTCGCGAGCGGAGTCGGAAGCCAGGGCATGCTGGAGCTTCGCGCACAAATCTCGGCCATCCTCGCTTCGGTGGACGCTGAGATCGCACGAGATATCGCCGCTTACAATATGAACATTTGGGCCCAGACAGTCGCTTTCGCTTTTGCTGCAATCTCGGGTCTCTTCCTCGCTTTAGTAACGATCCGTCGCCAGCGCATGCAGGGTCTCCTTGCGCGGCTGATGACGGGGCTGATCGACAACGCTCCGCTCGGCATTGGCTTTCTCGATCCCGATCTCCGCGTCGTCCGTGCCAATGACCGCTTTCGACTGAGCCTTACGACAACGGGGGGCATCGATCTGTGGAAAGCGAATGATCCGCAGGCGACCGAACTCGCGGGTTACCTCTCAACTGTCGCCGCACGGGGCGACATGTTGTCCGATCACGACATCAACGTCCGGTCGGGCGAGGCTGGAGGGCCGCATCGTTCGCTGATCCTCAACGCCTTCCCGATCGATTTGTCCCGGATGTCTGGCAGGCACGCGGACAACGATCGCCGTGGCGTCGGCGTGATGGTGACTGACGTAACGCGCCGAAGCGTCGCGGAGGCACAGTTGCGCCACGCGCAAGATCGTCTCCGCTCGATCCTTCGGGCGACGACGTCGATCGTCTGGACGACGTCAGAAACCGGCCGTTTCGTCGAGCACCAGCCTGTTTGGATGCAGTTCACCGGCCAGAGCGTTAACGAACATCTCGGTACTGGCTGGCTCGATGCAATCCATCCAGACGACCGTGAAGCGACTTTCCGGATCTGGACCGCCGCGATCGAGACGAAGAGCGAATACAACGTCGAACACCGCGTGCGCCGGACCGATGGCGAATGGCGAGACATGAAGGTGAAGGCCGTCCCGCTCCTCGACGCAGACGGCAACGTCCTCGAATGGAACGGCAGCCATACCGACGTGACGGACCTGCGCGAGGCCGAAGCCAAGCGCGACGAGGCCGGCTTCCAGTTCGAGATGCTGGCGGACAACATCCCGCAGATGGCTTGGATGGCCGATCCGAGCGGTGCAATCTTCTGGTACAACAAGCGCTGGTACGACTACACCGGAACGACGCTGCAAGATATGCGCGGCTTCGGTTGGCGAAAAGTGCATCATCCCGACCACGAGGAGCGCGTCGTCAAAAATTTCACCGAACAGCTGGCAGAGGGTCTCGTCTGGGAGGACACGTTCCCCTTGCGCGGCGTTGACGGGGCCTATCGCTGGTTTCTCTCCAAGGCGACGCCTATCCGCGACGGCGAGGGGCGCATCCTGCGCTGGTTCGGAACGAACACCGACGTCACCGCCCAGCGGGAGATCGAGGAGGAACTCGCTGCCGAGAAGATGAATGCCGAGGCCGCGAACAAGGCCAAGAGCCAGTTCCTTGCCAATATGAGCCATGAGTTGCGTACCCCGCTCACGGCGGTCATTGGCTATTCGGAGATGCTCGAAGAGGAGGTCGAGGATCTAGGCGAAGCGCACCTGTCCGCCGATCTACGCAAGATCAAGTCGAATGCACGCCATCTCCTCAGCCTCATCAACGACGTGCTCGACTTGTCGAAGATCGAGGCAGAGAAGATGGAGGTCTATCCGGAGCGCTTCGATCTGAGGATGATGATCGAGGACGTCTCTTCTACGGTCGGATCGCTGGTTGGGGCGAAGGGCAACCGCCTTTCGATCGAAGCCGGAGCCGACCTCGGCATCGCCACGACCGATCAGGTTAAGCTCCGGCAGTGCTTAATCAACCTCATCGGCAACGCCTCGAAATTCACTGAAAACGGCGAGGTGACTCTCACCGCCGACCGCGAGAGAGGGGAGGAGGGCGACTGGCTGGCCTTCACCGTTTCCGACAGCGGCATTGGGATGACTTCCGAACAGGTCGAGAACCTCTTCGAACGCTTCCGGCAGGCCGATGCCTCGACCACGCGCCGCTTCGGCGGGACCGGTCTCGGACTTGCGATCACCCGCGCCTTCTGCCGGCTTCTCGGCGGCGATATCGGCGTAACCAGCGAGATCGGCGTCGGCTCGACCTTCACCATTCGCATCCCCGCGTCCTTCCACGAATCCGAGCCGATTGCCGAGGAGGCGATCGACGGCGACGATGGGAGCGCGGGCGAAAGCGAAGGCGCTGCCGGAACGGTGCTGGTGATCGACGACGACCCCCATGCGCGCGAACTTTTGACACGGTTCCTGGTGCGCGAAGGCTTTCTCGTGCGCACCGCCTCTGACGGCGTCGAGGGCTTGACCGTCGCCCGGACTGTCGCGCCCGACGCGATCATCCTCGACGTCACCATGCCGCGCATGGACGGCTGGTCCGTGCTTGGCCAACTGAAGGGGAGCGAGGAGACCGCCGGCATCCCAGTCATCATGGTGACGATCATCGACGAGCAGACCCTCGGCTTCTCCCTCGGTGCTTCCGAATATCTTCTGAAGCCCGTCGAATGGAGCCGACTGCGCGAGGTGATGAACCGCTATCGCAACGAGGCCGACAGCCTTGTCCTCGCGATCGACGACGATGCCGACACGCTCGCCCGCTTCACGACGATGATGAAACGCGAGGAGATCCCGGTCGTCACGGCCTCGAACGGACGCGAAGGGCTTGAGCGTCTCGGCGAGCACATGCCCACGCTCATCCTCCTCGATCTCGTCATGCCGGTGATGGACGGGTTCGAATTCCTCAAAGCCCTGCGCGCGAAGCCGGAATGGCGTGCGATACCCGTCGTCGTGCTCACCTCGAAGGATCTTTCGAACGACGAACTGCGGGCGCTCCACACAGACGCCGATCAGGTGCTCGCCAAGGGCAGCGTTCCGATGAAGGAGCTTTCGACAGAGATCCGCCGCGTCGTGCGTTCGGGACCATCGAATGCTATGCCCCTCGAATTCCAATCCCTCGAACCGGACCAAAAATCATGACAAAAATCCTACTCGTCGAGGATCACGAGGAAATCTGGGACTTCCTCTCCCGGCGACTCAAGCGTCGCGGCTTCGACGTCGTCCTCGCCCATGACGGGCAGGACGGAGTAGAAAAGGCCCGAGCGGTCGAGCCGGACATCATCCTTCTCGACATGAACCTGCCGATCATGGACGGGTGGACGGCCGCGCGGACCATCCGGGCGGACACCACCATGCAGCGCATGCCGATCATCGCGCTGACGGCCCATGCGATGTCTGGCGACAAGGAGAAGACGCTTGCGGCCGGCTGCGACGACTATCACGCCAAGCCGGTCGACTTCGGCAAGCTCGTCGGCCAGATCGAGGCCCTGGTCGGCGCCTCGCCCTCTTGAATGGGCGGTCGTCCGTCGAAGCGGTCCGGGCACAGGGGCGGGCGAGGCTCGTTTCCCAAGCTGGCGGCTTCGAGACATAGCTGGGGGTGCCCCTATTGAACCCTCCTCGGCGACAGGTGACTTCCAAGACCGGAATGGTCGACGTCGAACCGTGGTGACGACGAAGCTCAAGGGCTGAAAATCGGGCACCGGTTTTCAGGTAATCCGATCCAACATCGGGAAAGCCGAAGTCAAGCGATGACGCAGAGATCGGTTCCACCGATCCGCCACTCTCGTCCTCGTCAGCCCGCAAGCGCCACCTGTCACGGCTGGTGGCGGATTGCGCTGGGCGCTTCGTGGCCGGACCGAGGCTCGCGATCCTCGGCCAGCGAAAGGATCGCGGCGAGGCCTTCGTTAAAATTTGTAACGACCGCATCAGCGTGGAGCTTGCTTTTAAGCTCGGCCACCATTCGCGGGTCGCGGGCGCGCCAGATGCCGAGGATCACCCGCGCGCCGGGCGCCATCGCATGGGCCTTTCGCACCGCGAGCCGTAAATGGACGAGGCTGAGTGGTTCGAGGAAGGAGAGGATCACTAGCGCGACGCCCTGGCGCTCGCCTTCGCCTGGGTTAAGGTCGTTCGCCTCTCCCCAGTTGAGGGTTCGCGTCCGCAGCCCATGCTTAGTGACGACCTGCGCCAGCATCGTCGTCACCGGCTCGTCCAATGTGCCGTTGCCGGCGATGCAGACGACCGGGGTTTCGCCGCGCCAGGGTGGGGCGAGCTCGTTCTTTCGCTTGACGATCCGCGCCACCGCCGCGTCGGGCCCGGCGACGGCCACCGCTGCCGCCGCCTCTGAGTTGAGGGCGCCGCCTTTTGGAAGCGGGCTCTTCAGCCGGTCGAGCGAACGCACGAAGCGATGGACGGCCTGTTTCATCACCTCGAGACGCTCGCCCTCGACTGCATAGCGCGAGACGTCCTCATGGGCGAGGCGCATGCCGGCGAGCGCAACCTCGTCGTAATAAGTCGCGAGCGCCCGCTCACGCAGAAAGGCTCGAGCCTGATCGGATGCTTCGCCCGGCTCGCCGGCTAGCATCCGCTGATAGAAGATCTGCGGCGGAGAGAGCGCTGGCCGATCGCCGAAGATGACGTCGATGAATTCAAGACGTGGAACATAACGTCCCATGACGACGAGGCAGACGGTGAGGGGCGTCGCGAGGATCAGCCCGACGGGCCCCCAAAGAAAAGCCCAAACGGACGCCGCCAGAAGGATCGCGACCGGGGAGAGGCCCGTCGAATGACCGTAGAGGAGGGGTTCGGCGACGTTCGACAGGAAGAGCTCGGCGCCGACGAAGAGGACCAGCGTCCAGATCACCATCGACCAGCCGGGATCGACGGCGAAGGCGAGGGCGAGCGGAAGCGCGGCGCTGATGAAGCCGCCGATATAGGGCACAAAGCGCAGGATGCCGCCGAGGACGCCCCACAGGAAGGGGCTCGGAACGCCGATGAAAAAGAGGCCGATGCCGACGAGGGCGCCGAAGGCGGCATT
The DNA here is from genome assembly GCF_003403015.1 of Fulvimarina endophytica. GTDB lineage: Bacteria > Pseudomonadota > Alphaproteobacteria > Rhizobiales > Rhizobiaceae > Fulvimarina > Fulvimarina endophytica. The sequence goes on along the minus strand of NZ_QURL01000013.1, from coordinate 124 downwards.
CACCGCCAGCTGGAACAGGAGCAGGCGGCCGAGCCGCCGCGCGGCATCGTCGATCGCAGCCGTCGTCTGCTGGAGGTCGTCGGTGCCGGCGAGACGGATCAGCCGGTTTCGCAGGTCCTCCCGC
>NZ_QURL01000012.1 GCF_003403015.1 Fulvimarina endophytica | reverse complement strand
ACTACGCCAAGCAGCTCAGGGCTCTGCGGTTCAAAACGCCGTTCGAAGCCATCCGACAGATCAGCGAGACAAAGCCGGAAATCTTCAGCCGATCGCCAAGCCATGACATGCTGGGACCAAACACCTAAGATCACTCGTGCAACGGCGGCGGTCCCCTGTCTCGAGGCCCCGATCAGAGAAGAGATAGGGCCGGTCGGGCGTTGAAACGCCCATCGAGAGAGGCCCCATGACCGCCCTTGCCGAACGCAACGACACCTTCCGGACCAGTCTCGGCCGCGACCCGTCCGTCCCCGGCCGTGTCGTCATGACCCACGGCGTGTCGGCGCAAGGCGACGGCTTCGTCAGACGTGCCGTCGGTCAAACCCTCGCCTTTGCAACGTTCACCGAGGAGAACGATCCCTACGGCCATCGCGACTTCGGACGCTTCGAAATCGAAGGCACCGCTGTCTATTGGAAGAGTGATCTCTACGAAAACGACGAGATGGAATACGGCGCCGAGGACCCGCTCGCCGCCGAAACATTCCGCGTTCTCACCATCCTCCTCGCCACCGAATATTAGGCGGACCAGAGCGATCGCGGTCGCGGAACGGCCCTTCGGGGCCGCTTTTTCCTATTCAGGTATTTCTCATTCAGCGCCGGTATTAGACGATCCGACTGGCCATCGAGGCCGGGCGGAACGCTTTGGCGGTTCCGGTGCCAAACAGTCTTTGTCTGTTCAGTCGGCCAAGGATACGGCGGTGCCTGGAAGGCCTCAAGGATGAGCGGCGCCTCCAATTTTGCCGCCGCGCCGGTTCCCGGCACGTCAACAAAATCGGCTCCTCCACTCACCCGCTCCGCTAGCCGCTTCGCGGTCCTTGACCCCTTCCAGCCACCCCCGTTGCGAGCGTCGTCTTTCACACTCTCAAGGAGATGACGATGCTTATCGAACAGCACATCGAGGAACTGCGCGCGGAACTCAGGAACGCTGTCATTCGCGAAGAGCGCGACGAGATCCTCGCGGATCTCGCGAAGGCGCAGGCCGAGCTGGAGGCGGCCTTCAGCGAGCCCCCTCACTAGTGGGCAGACGCCTCGCAAGCGGCGCCAGGCGCCGCTGACCGGCCCTAAAGGCCGCTCTCTCGTCGCAGCTTCCCCCAACGCGGCAGATGCCGCATCCAGCGTTTACCGAGCGGAAACGCCGCATGAGCGGCCGTCTGCGCCATCGTTCCGCCTCGAGCGATGCTCTCGGGCTCACTCCCAGCCACGGCGGGTTCCTGCACGGCGTCCGGCGCCGTGGGACGGCTCGCTGACGCATCGCCATCCACCACCGCGTCCGTCGCCATCTCACTCACTTCCTCCTGCCGGACTTGCGCCCGCCGCTGGCGACGCCGTTGCGTCGCCTTGGCCGCCTGCAGGGCCTTGTCCTCTTCCGTTCGCTCCTTGCGTGGGCGACCGCGCTTGCGCGCCGGCTCACTCGCTGGCGCAGGCAGAATTTGCGTCGTGTCGTCGAGGACGCGCGCTTTCGGTGCCGCTGTATCGCCCATTGGCTTGAAGAAGCGGTCAGCCTCTACAGGGGTCTTGGGCGCGGATGTCTCCGTGTCAGCGTTCAGCGGCCGCTCTGCCGCCATCGCCTCCGTGAAGCCGGCAACGCCGCCAAACAATCCGCCGCTCAATTTGGTGCCCCGCCGGCGAACCGTGACGACCTCGAACGGACGCTTCTGCTTCTTCATCAAACCCCTTTGCCGGCGCTGGCGCGCGGTAGAACAGAGATAGAGACAAGGAAGCCCCGGCTGGATCAATCCAGCCAAGAGGAGCCCTGTCATGGGTTTTGCCACATCGTCGGAGCACCGCGGTCCTCACGCCGTCATGCACATCTCACAGCACCCATGGGCCTTCGTCCGGTCCACCGAATGCTACCGAAGCGCCCAGATCATTTGCCGCCTGCTCGGCGCCCGCTTTCCGGGCGAGAGTTTCAGCGTCAAAGAGGCTTTGCTACCGACTTCGGCCTTTGCACTCCCTCATACCGCGACAGTGCCCATTCCGTCGAGATCAACACGATCGTCGCCGGAGAGCTGGCGTCCGAGGCGCACACCAACGTCAACCGCGAGCCCAAATGGATCGCGTTTCACTTCAACGATCCGAACGCCTTCGTCTCGTTCCAGTATTGCGCCTATCTCGAACACGACGTCGAGGTGATCGAGAAATGCCGCGCCGACAAAACCCTCGTCGCTCAAGGGCCGGTTTTCTCCGTCTATCCTGGCAAACACGACATCCTCGCCATCGATCCCAAGTTGCTTCCAAAGGGCGCCTAGCGCCTTCTCGGAAGGGCATCGCCATGCGCCGACCCTCATGACGGTGATCCCCGGTCTTGGTTTCACGCGCTGCCCTGACGGTCCTGCTGCCGGGTAAGCTCCCCGCTGCCTGCGGCAGCTTCGTCATTCTCGTTGCATGGGATAGCCATCGTCCGAGCCGCCGGGACCGGCTTCGGCGGACCTTGCGGTTGGAGCCCCGCCACGATCGCGGCAGCCGTTGGCGATCCACCAGTTCAGACGCGCGTTTCATCGCCACGGCCGTATCGAGCGTGTTCCAGACGGCGCCGAAGTTGGTCCAGCGCCAGATCGACGATCCGCGATCTGTGCCGGTCACGCTCCCAACGCAGCATCGGCCTCCACGCGCCTTGATCCCGCAGGCCGTCATCAGCGGGACGCTGGTTCGCGTTCGAGCCCCTTCGTCCCGGTGACATGGGTATCAGCCAAGCCCACCGCGCATGGCCTCGATGGCGTGGCGTCGGTCTGGCCCTCAGTTGATCGGCGGCCGTTCGCTACCCTCCGTACAGCGCGGCTCGTGGCAGGTCCGCAGCCTCGTTGTCGTCCAGACCGGTGTGAGCGGCGATGTCATGGTCATGCCAAAGCTCCGGTCCTCTCCCTGTCTCGGCCTTGCCGCAGAACCGGAAGATGGATCGGCCGTCGTTCGTGCGGATGTCGCTTTCCTGGATCGCCGTGCGGGGTCTTCTCAGCACCCGCGCTCGCCGCCACGGTGATGGCCGCGCTCATACGTCAGCGCCGGGCGGTTAGGCTGGCTGAAGGCCGTGGTGATCGTCTACCCGCTGGTTAGGCCAGTGGCCCGGGTCACCCTTTGATTTGCCGGACAGGACGCGCGAAAGAGCGCGCTCTGGGCCGATCGCAAGTGTGGCTCCCCACCTATTTTCCCCGGCCTGGCGGCCTCCTCGCGCAACAAAATAGGCGGTCGCCCCACTCTCCGCTTCGCTCGCAAGTGCGATCGGCCTCGCAGTCCGCCTGCATCGGGTTGTCCCGGCCACAAGGCCCAACCCAACGGAGAGTTTCATGTCCACGACCTTCAATACCGCCAGCTCGACCGCCCACCTCCTCGACGAAATCGCTCTGTACGGCATCACCTCCTTCGACGGCGAACGCGACTACCGGCCCCTTCCTGACGCCGACCTCGTGGAAATGCAGATCGGCAGCCTGATGAACTCCATGGCCGACATCTTCCTCGGCTCCCGCCTTGAAGGCGAAGCCGAGGAGCTCCTGTGGAGCGTCGTCAACGGCTTCCACCGCCGCATCTCTTACACCCAGAAGCGTCTGGACGACAACGAGGCCGCTCAGAAGACCTCCTTGCGTGAGCAGGACGGCTCGGAGATCAAGAGCGGCGAACTGGAGCAGCTTATCGACGAGGGCCGCTCAATGACCGAAGCTCGCAACGCCTTCGAGGCCATGCGTGACTGGGCAGCCGAACACTTCGCGTCCATCACCGGATCGCAGTGGCTCCCCCGCTCCGGAAGCCGCACGTCCCACGCGGCGATGACAGCCTCCGCCATCGAGAGCAGCCGCTACATGAAGGCCAAGCGCCACCTCGAGAACACCACCGATTGCCCCGAAGGCACGCGGATCGTCTTCTCGGGCGGCACCGACTACCAAGACATCGACGCCATCTGGAACACCCTCGATAAAGCCAAGGCCAAATATCCCGACATGGTGCTTCTGAATGGCGGATCGCGCAAAGGCGCCGAGTTGATCGCAGCCAAGTGGGCCTCCAATCGCAAGGTCCACCAAATCCGCTACACTCCCGACTTCAATCTCGGGCGGAAGGCCGCCTTCGTGCGCAACGACAAGATGCTCGCCGAAGCGCCGCAGGGCGTCATCGTCGCCCCCGGCGGCGGCATTCAGGAACAGATCGCCCGCGAGGCCAAGAACCTTGGGATCACCGTCATGAGGATCGGCGCCTGATGGCGCCCTTCCTTTCTTCAAGGCCTCACGCCCGGCAAACGCCGGGCGTTTCTAAGTCGTAACACTGTTGGAGCGAGATAGCGAGAAAGTAGGAAGCGCAAGTCGCAACGGACCAAGTTTCCAATAGTGAGTCGGACCCCTCCCCTGCCCTTAATTCTATAACAGTATCGCCTTCTAGTGACGTTCGTAAGAAGCTGGCTTACTGCGGCACCTGGCGGTTATTATGACTTACTGTCATTGCGGTTTCGATCAATGGTAGTTCCGATCCGGTCTTTTCAAAAACAGATTTTCATCTTGTCATTTGATTATGGCTGGGTACTCCTACGCTCTATTATGCAACTTCATTGTAAGATTCCGTTCTCCACGGCCTGAGAAGCGGAATTTCGTCGCGCTATTTCGAATGATGGGCTAGCGAACCTGCTCAAACGAAGCTGCATACGTGGAAGCTGTTTATTCGCGGTATGAGAGTTAAGCGAGGATCGGCATATTACAGCGATGTTGGAGACTCAGAATGAGAATGGTCATCCCCGATAGGCTCTGCAGCGCGATTTAAAAAGTGGCAGCTGCCACTTTCTACCTATTAGGTGGCAGCTGCCATATTTTTAACGGTCGTTGTCAGGCGACACGGGCTTAGTTCTAGCGATTAAGGTAATCCTCGATCAATCGCGGAAGTTCATTACGCAAATGATCTGCGAGACCGGTGCTATCGCGATCGCTGACTTTAAATGAGACAGAGACGCCCTCACCGCTTGACGATACCGAGATGCCCCGTCTTTGGTAGAGGATGCTGCGCTCAATTTGCGGCTTTGCAGATAAGGTCTTTACGAAGAAGCCAAACCGTTCGTCGCTCGATTTCTCGTTCCAGGCTTGAAAACGGATCACCGAATTCAGCGCGTCGAGCGCCACCTTTCGGCCGTTTGCGTCTACGCTCTTGGCGAGCGCTTCCCAGCGCGGACGCCCGATTTTTGGGGCTGGCCCGATGGCCTCGATGATTTCGCGTGGGATTGCTGCAGCGAGCGTTGTCAGCTTAGAGACGTTCGTCGGTGGAACCGAGAGTGCCGCCGCAATCGTCTCACGTCTTGTGTTGCGCGCTTTAAGAGACTGAGCGAACAAAGCTTGTTCGATGAAAGTGAGATTTTTGCGCTCGGCGTTCTCCTTGCCAAGCGCGACTACCATCTGTTCGTCGTCAAGCATGGCGACGACCGCCTTCACCTTCTGGCTGAGTTCGGCGCATGCCTTCCAGCGCCGGTGACCGTAGGCGATCTGATATTGTTCTGGCGCTCCAGCGTGTGGACGTACCAGGATCGGCACTTGCTGGCCGTTACTGCGGATACTCTCAACGAGATCAAGGAAGCCCGCGTCAATATCGACCGGCAGCATCCGGTCCTTGACGAAAGAGGCCTCGATCGAGGCTGGATCCAGTTCCACCACCTGCGCACTCTCGGCGATATGCCGGCGCAGCGCCTCGTTCTCCTCCTCGATGCGCGAAAACGACGCTTCCAGCGAGCGCACGGAACCGGCGGATGGGTTACGAGCCGCGGGCTTTGCTGCATCCTCTACCACGGGAGAGGGAGCCTCTGAAAACATCGCCTTCATACGCTGCGCGCGTTCGCTGGCCTTACTCATGGACGCCCCCATGCCTGTCTGATCAGTCCGAAGATTTCGGCGTTTGCCGCATCCACCGCATCGAGCGCGCGGCGCAGCGTATCCCTGTTCATGGTGCCCCGTTCGATCTCGTAGAGGGATTTTTTTTCGAGACCCGCATTGGCGATCGCCGTCGTCTCAAGCACCGGCGTCACGCAGACATGATCAGTGAAGAGAGTGCGCAGAAGTGTCGCTACGTTCACTTGGGGCAGGTCGTGCGGATTATGCCGCGTCAGGAGATAGCGGAAGAAGTCTTGGCGCATGGTGCCGCCTGCCCGCTCAATGACGCCGAGAAGGTCGGAGGTCATGGCGAGGAACTGGTTCATCGAGGCGACGTCCAGCATCGCCGGATGAATCGTGACCACGATGGAGGTGGAAGCGAACAGAGCGGAGAGCGTCAGATAGCCAAGCTGCGGCGGGGCGTCGATAAGCACCACGTCGTAGTCCTCGTCGACCGAGCGCAGCGCGGCCTTGAGGCGGCGGAAGAACATCTGGTCGCCGCGCGACTTGCCCTCGACAATGGCGCGGGGCGTGTCGTGCTCGAACTCCATCAGTTCGAGATTGCCAGGCACGAGATGGAGACCCGGAAAATAAGTTGGGGTGATAACCTCACGGATATTGACAGTGTTATCATACCGAATCGCCGGATAAAGCGTCTTGTCCGCTGAGACGTCGAATTCGGGCTGAATTCCGAACATGGATGTGAGGGATGCCTGCGGATCGAGATCCACCACGAGAACGCGCAGGCCCTGAAAGGCGAGATAGTGGGCGAGGTGTATCGAAGTCGTCGTCTTGGCTGAGCCACCTTTGAAATTGGCGACTGCGAGAACCTGCATGTGGTCTCCCGCCCGACGATGCGGCAGAAATCTCAATGCTTGACCAGGGCGTTTGTCCGCAAGGTATCGGCGCAAGTTATTGATTTGATCCAACGAATAAAGCTTGCGTCCGTTGTCTAGTTGGGTTGGCGTCACGGCTTCGCCGTCGATTGCCATCTGCCGGACAGTCGACTCCCCGATACCGAGAAGGTCGGCAACCTCGCGGCTCGAGAAGTTTCGCAATGACTTGCGCGCTTCCGGCGGATAAAGGCTCTGGCGCATTGCATGGAGCTGACGGGAGAGCGTATCTGAATGGCGTGCGATGACTGCTGCGGCATCCTCGACACCCACCGCATTTTCTGCGTCGGCGGTCACTGAGTCTCCTGACGGAAAAACTTTGCTTTGTGCCTCTATAGCGTCAGGCTCGTGTAACCGCTAGGCTTTAAAAAGAATCAACCCGAGTCGCATTCAGCTTCGCACAGGATAGTGCAAGACCGAGTGGCCCGGGAGGGGTAGTCGAAACCGACCCTGACATCCCTCGCAAGGGATGTTGATAAAATTCGCGGTTCGATACGGCGCCGACAGTTTTCAACTGGTGCCGAATCTGAAACTTGTTTCCGCCAGTGCGTGGCGGTCGCAAGTGGCTGCGGTTCTGCAGCCAAACGATTGGCAGACAAGCCCCTTTGTGAGGGCATCATACGAGGAGAAGCGAACGGCAAAAGAAAAGGCCCCGAAGCGGGAGCCGCCTGGGACCTGTTCTGAACATCGTGGTTGAGTTCTGAATAACCTCCTTCGCTGACATCGTCAACTGAAAACGCGGTTTCCCGCCACGGACTTGCTTTGCCTCGCGCAAGGAAGACCCGATGACGGACGAACAATGGCGCGCGCCTGTGGCTGCGCGAACAGGAGCGCTTGATCTGTTCGGATCGGGCGAGGGCGGATCCGTGCCCGCTCCCTCTTTCGAAGCGAGAGCGGCGATCTGGCGCGACCAGCAGGCCGGACTGATCTCGTTTGCCGAGGCACAGCGCCGATCTGCGGCCGTCGGCGCCGCGCCGACCCAATCATTGAATGACGGCAAGAGCGGGAAGGGCGTCGCGCGCCCGCCTGTCGCACGGCCGCGCCACCAGCGGCCGGTCCCGAACGACAGCCGTCAGTATGCCCAGCCGATGGCGACGACAGCAGCCCGCGACGATCGCCTGACGCCGAACGCCAAGGCGTTCCTTCAGGTTTTACGCGCGCGCTGCGGCAAGGGCAGGGAAACCACGATCACAAAGGGCACGGCTGGGAACATCATGGCCCGGTCGACGCGCACGATCCGGCGCTACCTGATCGATCTCGTCCGCTTCGGCTATATCGAACTCTCGATCTACCGCAGTCCTCGCGGTCTTCATCTCGGGCTTATGGTGAAACTCACCGAGAAGGTCATGCCGTTCTTCGAGGAGGCGAAGGGGCTTGCCCGGTGGCTCGCCGAAACGCCGGCAGCTCTGTTCGAGCCGTTCAAGGGCGTCCAGGCTTCCGGGAAACAAGGGGTGACACTTCTGTCATCCAGAAACCAAGTCTCAAAAAATCATTCTCTTCAGGTTTTAAATGGCCAAGGAGATGTAAGAAGGGCAAGGTTCAGACCGCCAGACTGACGGCCAATCGTGGCTCCGTCAGATCATAAAAAAAGCTGTCAGCAGGCATTTTGACGATGCCGCGTGGTTTCCGACGTCGATGTTCGGAATGGCGCTCAGTCGTCCGCCTTTCGCCGCCTGTTCGTATGCCGTTGGCCTGCCCCTACCGGGTGGTCCAGGGTGAATCTTAGTGCATTGTCGGCCTCTGCGCCACGGCTGGCGTGGTCGGCGACGTCGGTCCGTTGAGCGGCGCCGGCCATTGAACGGTTTTTGGCGCAGGCGGCCGGTAGCCGAGCGATGAGTGCGGACGCGCCGTGTTGTAGTGGCGTCGCCAGTTTTCGATCACGACCTTGGCTTCTGCGATCGAGTAGAAGATCTCTCCGTTCAGAAGCTCGTCCCGGAGCTTGGAATTGAAGCTCTCGTAATAGCCGTTCTCCCACGGACTGCCGGGCTCGATGAACGCCGGTTTCGCACCGACCGCGACGATCCATTCCCTAACGGCTCTCGCGATGAACTCGGGACCATTGTCCGACCGAACATGTCCGGGTGGGCCGCGCAGGATGAACAGGTCCGTCAAAACATCGATGACGTTGATCGAGTTCAGCTTTCGATCGATCCGGATTGCCAGGCTTTCGCGGGTGAACTCGTTGATAACATTCAGCATACGGAATTTCCTTCCATCATGTGTCCGGCTTTCAACGAAGTCGTAGGACCAGACGTGGTTGGGATACTCGGGCCGCAGGCGGACGCATGATCCGTCGTTCAGCCAGAGCCGACCTCTCTTCGGTTGCTTCTGTGGGACCTTGAGCCCTTCGCGCCGCCAGATCCGTTCGACACGCTTGACGTTCATCGTCCAGCCTTCGCTCTTTAGCAAGGCCGCGATCCGGCGGTAGCCGTACCGGCCGTACTCGCTGGCAAGCCGGATGATGTCAGCAGTCAGCGCCTCCTCATCAGCCCTTCCAGTCGGCCGTTTACGCTGAGTCGAACGATGCTGGCCGAGAACCCGGCATGCCATACGTTCCGACACGCTGAGTTTGCAGACGACATGCTCGACGCACTGGCGACGGCGGGAAGGGCGCAGAAGTTTCCCGAGGCGGCCTCACTCAGGATCAGCTTCTCCAGCGTCAGATCCGAGACTGCTTTGCGAAGCCGCTCGTTCTCCTTCTCCAGATCCTTCAGGCGCTTCACCTGGCTTCCCTCAGACCGCCATACTCCTTGCGCCAGCGATAGTAGGTGAACTGGGTGACGCCGATCGCGCGGACCGCCTCCGCCACGCTTCGGCCCTGTGAAACCAGGACATCGACCTGCCGCAGCTTCGCAACGATCTCTTCAGGCTTGTGCTTCTTGTTCGGCATGCTCTCGTCCTCCGATGGTCTCAAAACCATACTTCATGAAGGACCACTTTCGTGGGGGCAGGCCACTGTCGCGGCGCTTGAGATCGTCCATCCATCGCGTTCCGACGGCATCGGCATCGTGACGATTAGCGTCGGAGTGGCGCGATGCGCAAGCGGCGGATTCTACTCGCACGATAAGCTGATGGCCGCTGCGGACCGCAGCCTCTACGCGGCCAAGAAACGTGGCCGCAATTGCTTCTTCATGGCGGAGGACGTCAGCGAAGCGACGGTTAACGGTTAGACGACTGCTGCGACCATTCCCGGCTCGCCTCAGCGAGGCCGCACTGAACCAAGCCTAAAGACGACCGCTTATGGGTATTAGTTTGCAACCCGTCCGAACGACTGCGAAGGAACGATAGGGCAGTTAAAGTCCTGATATGCCCAACAAAAGTGATCCTTTATGAAGTGTCGTTTTGGGACCATCTGAAGCGCCACCAGCGCTTGCCGCACAGGTCGGTTCAGTTTCACCGCGAGTATCACCGAGCGGGCGAAGCGCTTGTCGAAGGGGCTGTTCAGAGTGGGAAGAAGAACGGGATCGCAATGAGAGACGCTATGCCGACGATCAGGTTCATCGGGACGCCGATCTTCAGGAAGTCGACGAACGTGTAGTTTCCCGCGCCGTAGACGAGCGTGTTGGTCTGATATCCGATCGGTGTCGCGAAGCTCGCACTCGCGGAGAACATGACCGCGACGACGAAAGGCCGGGGGTCGACGCCGAGTTGCGTGGCGAGCGCGATCACGATCGGCGTGAAGATCACAGCGACCGCATTGTTCGTCACGACTTCCGTCAGGAGAGATCCGAGGAAGTAGACCGCCACCAGCATCATGATCGGATGGAGGCCATCGAGCCATGGAACAAGCCCGTTCACGATCAGCTCGACCGCGCCGGTCTTTTCGAGGCCCGCCCCGACGATGAGCATGGCGAAGATCAAGATCAGGATGGAACCGTCGATCGACTGCCAAGCCTCGTCATTGTCGATGCATCTGAGGATCAGGATCGCCGCGACGCCGATCAGGGCGAGGATGCCGATTGGCATGACGTCGAAGGCCGAGAGTGTGACGATCCCGATCAGGGCGAGGACCGCGATCGGTGCCTGACGGGGGCGATAGGCCCGCCCGCCCGGATTGGTAACGGAGACGACGTCCCCCGAACGCGCCAGTTCCTCGAACCCTTCCGTGGTCCCTTCCAGGAGCAGTTTGTCGGCCGGGCGCAACATGACGCTCGACAGATCCGCACCCGCGATATGGCGGGACCGGAAGGCGCCGAGGACGCGCATCCCCGCCCGCCGCCCGAGGGCGAGATCGGTGATCCGGACGCCCGAGCTTCGCCGCGAAGGCGTTACGATCGCTTCTGCGACCCTGATCTCCGCTTCCGGGTCGAGTTCGACGGTGCGCCGAAGGCCAACTCTCAGGCTCGGATCGTGCGCGAACGTCAAGAGTTCGGACGTTCTGGCGAGAACGATCAGGGCGTCACTCTTCTGGAGGACGATGCTTCCGAGGTTCGCCCGTTCGATCGCATTGCCACGCCTGATGCCCGTGACCCTGATGCCGCTTCGCTGCAGATCAGTGATGTCCGCCAGCTTCGAGCCGATGTAGCGGCAGTCGGCACGGATCGTCAGTTCGGAGAGGAAGTGGGTTTCGGCCCCCGCATCGATCCCTTTCTTGTGGCCGCGCGAGGGCAACAGGAGCGGCCCGAGGACGATCATCGCCGCCCCGCCGACGAGCGCCACGACGATCCCGACCGGCGCGATCTCGAAAATCGAAAACGGGGTGAGGCCGTTGCCGCGCGCGACACCGTCCACGAGGATGTTGGTCGACGTTCCGATGAGCGTGCAGGTGCCGCCAAGGATCGCCGAATAGGATAGCGGGATCAGGAGACGCGTCGGCGCGAGCTCGAGACTGATGGCGAGCCGGATCACAACCGGGATCAGAACGAGGACGACCGGCGTGTTGTTCATGAAGGCCGACGCGCCGATGGTTGCGAAGATGAACACGCCGACGGCGAGGACCGGATGGCTCTTCGCCCGGTCGATGACAAGGTCGGCCAGCGCATCGAGGACGCCGGTGCGCACCAGGGCGCCCGAGATGACGAACATCGCGGCGATCGTGATCGTGGCGGAATTGGAGAAGACGTCCATGACGTCATTCTGCGGCACCAGCCCGAAAACGATGAAAAGCGCTGCCGCGCCCGCAGTCGTCACCTCCGGCGGATATTTCTCGAACACGAAAGCGACGAACAGAAGACCCAGGATGACGAGGGCGAAAATGGGTTCGCTGACACCCAGAAAATCGCTCAATCGCCGTTCCTTCGAACTCGCGCCCCGGCAGGGCACGGTGAAACCTCGCCTATAAGCATTTTTCTTTCCCAGCTGTTCCAGTGAGGCTCGCGAGAACGATCAGGCCGCCTCGGCACGTTCTCCCGTATTCACGCCAAACATCTCGTAGGAGTATCGCTCTTCCGGTTCTTCGAACCAGGCCTCCTCGGTCTCTCCCGTGTTCCACTGGTAGAGAAAACCGACATGGCTGCCGGTCTCGATCGAAACGATCCGGCCGATCGCCCTGCCGATCATCTTCGTTCCGCTGTTCCAGATATCTCCCAGGTCGTCAGCCATGGGCGTCCTCGTCATCTTCAATCGTGGTGATTCTTGCCGACGCGCGCGGGCGAACTGCTTCAGACCGGTGCGTAGTTCTTTAGATCATCGACCACCCGGTCGATCTCCTTCCAGAACAGTGGCTCGAACTGACCTCGCAGCATGGCATCGTCGGAGCGGACCCGAAGTCGATCAGCCTTATCGTGCAAACCTTCGAGAAGATCGACGGAGACCCGCTTTGATGTCCGAAAGGCATAGGCGAGAGGAAGACGCTCGACTTCCTGCATGGCCGCGAACTCCGCCGCAGGTTCAAACGAGGCCGATGCTCTCTTCCCGGCGAGCTTCAGGATGTCCTTCATCGCGAACCCTCGCTGATCGAGATCTTCGAGTGAGGCGAGCTGATCAACGCGTGGGACCGCGCGCAGCCATACCAAACGCGTCCCGTTGACGTCGTTGCGCCCCGCCTCGCTGCGGTCGCCATCCATCTTTCGACACGGCGTAAATGTCGCCGGCTGTCCTCTGACGGAAGAGGGTGGTTCGTTTGGCGCGCTCACCTTTGGATTCGAACATTGTTCGTCCGACAGTTTCTGCTTCGACGGCTGGGGTGGTATCGAACGTTCGCGTAGTTGATCAACTCTTTCTGCGTGTTTTTTTGAACTGGCGTTTTCGTCCGGCTTCGGCATGTGGGTCGGGACGGGCTCGTAACCACCGCCGAAACTGACACCCTCAGGTTTCAAGGCGCCGAGCCGTGATCGCTTCCGGCGACCCGATTGCTGGTTCTCATCCGGTCCGGCCTCCGTTGGCCGCTTCTCAAAACTCTTGCGTTCAGTCGTCATTTGGCGGCCTCCAGCTGTTCGAGGATCGTCCGCGCTTCCTGGAGCGCATCGCGGTAGAGGCGCGCATGCGGTCGCATCAGCGGGTTGTGACTGGTTTCCCGTCTCTCGGCGAGCTCGTGCAGCAGTCCCTCGCGATCGACATCCCAGTGTTGGGACCGTTCCAGGAACATCTCATCGAGGATTGGAAAGCGCTCATAGGCTTGTCGCGCGGCGAGAACTTGCGATTTCCTCGGTCGCGACGGCATGCGGGTGAGGACGACGGAGAAGGACGGCAAACCGTCTGGATCCTCCGTCCGCTTTCGAGCCTCGCAATAATAGTTGAAGGTGTCGGCTGTGATGTCGAGATCGGTCTCGGTCGGGACCATCGGGCAGACGATATGATCGCTCTGCTCAACGACATAATCAGCCCAAGGACCGGCCTCGCCTTTCGTGTCTATGAAGACGGTATCGGCCATACGCTCGTCATGGGCTGCATCGAGTATGCCGTCGAGCTCTTCGACGGCCGAGATCGGCAGAACGGTCAGATTGTCCCGCTTAATTTCGAGCCGGTTCGCCCAGCGCACGAGCGACAATTGCGGATCGGCGTCTAGAACGAGGCATTTGCTTTCGTTCGACAGGGCGGCGCTTGTCAGGGCGCGGATCAGGCTCGTCTTTCCGCAACCGCCTTTTCTCGCCAGAGCAGTTATCACCTTCATAGTGATCTCCTTCGAGCATTTTGCGTTCAGGTTGGACGAACGCAGTCGCTGGTTGCGATGCGCTCGTCTGTGGGGTGCCAGTCCATAAGGGTGGAATGCAACGGGCTCGGCCTAATCGAGCGTCCGTATATCGCCATTCGGCAACAGGCAGATGGCAGTCGGGATGGAGCACTCGTCCGAAAAGATACGCCATCCGTTACCTATCAAGTGCCTTGCGGCAGGCGACATTGATCTTTCGGCATTCCGCAGCCGCCAATTTCCATCTTCCCCTTCTGGTTCGTCAGTCGGCGCCCTGTATTCTCCGGCTCTCACCTTGCACTCTGAACACGTCTTTCGGCATTCGGCACTCGTCATCGAGTATGCTCAGTTCGTCACCCTGCAGACGACGATTGCCTTTCACCATTTGGTTTTTGGCAGTGACCACGCGCCCTACTGCATGTGGCTCTTTCCACTCATCACCTGGCTTCTGCCATTCGCCTTTCACGCTTTGGCATTCGCCTTCCTGCACTGGCCAGTTTCCACGTTTGCGGGAGCGCGGTCACTGCTGCCGTCGGATCGGCCTATTAGAGCTGTGACGGGTTGCTCCGGCTTCAGTCATTCGTATGGTTGCGGGGAGTTGATGAGATGATCGCAAGAAATAGGGGTGTTTACTTCACACGTGGCCGGTCATACGAAACTCACCCGCAACCAGCGCTCGGCGATCGCCAAGGCGTTCAGGCAAGGGACCAGCGCGCAGGCGCTAGCTGAGCGCTACCGCGTGACCAAGCGGACGATCTATTACGCCGCGAAGGGCGAGGAGGACGCGAAGATCGCGTCCGGCGCGCGCACCGAGATCGTCAACGTCCGCATGACGAGACGAGAGGTCGAAGCTTTTGACCGGGTGCTCGAGCGCCACCGGATCGAACGGCGAGCGGAGGGACTGCGCTCGCTGATCCATGCGGCGAACGGTCTCTTCGTCACGGACCAGGACCTGAAGGACCATCTTGACGACATGCGGGTCGCGCTGAACCGGGTCGGCAACAATGTCAGCCAGATCGCCAAACGGATGCATGAGGCGAACCTGCGCGCCCAGCAGCCGGCCTTCGCGGATGGCGATCTTGTCGAAATTCGAGAACTGGCCGGCATGGTCACGGACTATAGCGACCAGCTTGCTCGCATGATCGAGCGACGGCAATCGAACGTCGAGGTGCGATTAGATGCAGCGCTGACGGCATCGCGCGACGGCGATGGTGTCGCGCCCTACTGGGGTAGCGACGGCGAGAAGGTCGACGAAGGGGTCTCGCGATGAGCGGGGCGATTTCTGCAAGAACCAAGGGGCGTTCGGCTTCGTCAGGCTCGCCTTCGTCGGCCTCTGCCGTCGCGGCGGTCACCGGCACGCTGTTTGAAGAGGGATGGGGCCGGACGCACGGGGCGGGCTACCATGCCAGACGCCAGCAGCAGATGACGCGGGCGGCAAGCGGCCACTTTCCGGCGATCTTCAAGCCGGTGAGGAACGGCGGCTGCCGCACGCGGTCCGCGCTCGTCGCACAGCTAACATACCTCACGACCAAGTCGACGCATATCATCGACAGTCGCAGCGTCTACGACGGTAAGTCCGAGCTGGACGCCGATCAGATCACGAAAGTTGCGGATCGGTTCTCTGGCGCATGGAACGAGGGGTTCAGCCCGAAGCTTGGCCATACGACCCACATGATCATGGCGTTTCCGATCGGCACGAAGGGCGAGGACGTCCGAACCATCGCGAGCCAGTTGGGCGAGCGCTTCTTCGGTCAGGAAGGACGGCGGTTCGACTACCTCATCGCGGTCCACGAGGACCGGGCCCATCCGCACGCGCACATCATCCTGAACCGGCGCTCGCCGGACGGCGAGTTCTTCTATCTGCAGCGTGATCATCACTTCAACTACGACGCCTTCCGCGAAGGGATGGTTGAGGAGGCTGAGAAAGTTGGCGTACGCTTGGAGGCGACCCGCCGCATCGATCGTGGCGTTCACAGCTACAAGCCAACGGTCCGCGAGGTCTACCAGGCGAAGGAAGAGGGCAGGGCGCCTGTCGAGCGTCAGCGAACCGGAGGCGATGCTGAGCGAGCCCGGGAAGAAATAGGTCTCGTCGCACGGCTCTACCGCTCGCTCTCGAACGAAGCGACCCATGAGAACCGAACCCATGTCGGGGAAGCGCTTGGCCGAGCGGCCGAGCTTCTGTCACGCGGGCAGCCCCTCCAACCGGACGGAGCAATCACAATGTCCGAAACCCATTCTCTCGAAGAGCTGTCGAGCCGGTTCGCTGATCAAGCGATCCGCGCCGAGGCGATGGCCGAGACCATGGAGCCGGCAAAGCGGGCCGCGTTTGAGCGCGAGCTCTCAGACATCTATGCTGGCATCGCGCATATGCAGCCGATCGGGGCGCAATCGCACAGGCTGAACGAGGTCCCATCCGACGCAGGCGTTTATTCCGAAACCAACATCGAACGCGACGCTCTCGCGCGGCTGTCGGCGACGGATGTTCGGCAGCGGGTGGAAACCTCACTTGAAGGCACCGGCATCGATGCGGACCGGGTCATCGCGCGGATCGAGACCGGAGCGAACAGTGCGGCACTGGAACGCCAGTGGCTCGCCGACGATCTTCGGGCGATCGCGAAGAATGATCGGCTCGACCTTGAGCGCCAGGACCATCGGGACATCGCGACCGAGCGGCTGAACGACCTTCACGTCGAGCTAAGCGAAGCGCTGCATCGAGCTGGCATCCTGCGCAACGATGGGGCGAGCGAGGCGGCCGCCGTTACCGACGCGAACCTCGTCGCCAATGAGCCGACGTCGCCCGTTGAAGAAGCTCGAACCTATGTCGAGGAGACCGATGCGGTTCTCCGAGACATGCTTTCAGCGATGCGGGCGAACAGCGCGATGGACTCATTCGATCGCGAGGCCGATGGCACCCGCTTCCGGGAAGCGGTCGAAGAGCATCTTGATGAGGAGCAGATCGCAAATCTGAAGCAGGGCGATGATAGCGCCTTGGCTGATCTTGCTGACGACCGCCTGGACCGGCTCTACCTGGCAAAAGCCTATCTGCAATCCGATGCCGCGACCGCGAACGGCGGCGCGGCGCAGGATGTCATGCGCGAGATCGCGGAAACGGAGGTCGACCGGGTTCGCGAGCGCCATGGCGAAACCCACAACGAGCCGGGAACGCGCCATGGGTAAGGGTTCTGTCCTCGCCGCGGTCGTCTCGCTTGGACTGATCGGTGCGGCGATCGGCGTGGTTCTGGCAACGATTTATCTGACGCTCGCCGAGCCTGCTCTTCCCGTCGATGCCGATCCGACGTTCATCCTGCGAAACTATGCCTGGCTTCACAGTGCTCGGCCTGATGCTTTTCTGATCGTGAACCTGTTCACCAGCGTTTCGGCAGTCGGTGGCATCATGGTAAGTTCGCTCCTCGCCGGCGACGCCCTCACCAAATACGGGCGGACCCATTGGCAAACTCGACGTGAGATGAAGCGGCGCTGCTTCTTCGGCCCGCTTGGAACCGGCTTCGTTCTCGGCAAGACGAATTCGCGCTTTGGCCGATCGCAGCTGATCACTTCGACTCGCTTTCCGCATGCTCTTCTCGTCGCACCAACGGGCCGAGGAAAGACGGTCGGCTTCGTCATTCCGAACCTTCTGACTTTCAAGGGCAGCGCAGTCGTCCTCGACGTGAAAGGCGAGAATTTCGAAGCGACGGCCCGCCATCGAAAGACGCATGGTGACGATGTCTTCCGCTTCGCGCCGACCGATTGGCGTTCGGGGCGCACCCATCGCTACAACCCGCTGAAGCGCATTTCCGAGATGGAGAACCCGCATCGCCAGCAGATGGAGCTGCAACTTCTCGCAACTCTCTTCCTTCAGGCCGACAGCGATCACGTGCGAGGCCTCCTGAAAGGCGGCATCGATATCTTCGTCGCCGCTGGCCTTCTCGCCTTCGAGCGCGGCATCCCGACCCTCGGCGAAATCTATAGGATTGCGGTCTCCGGCGGCGATAAGCAGAAGGAGTACAATCTTCGCGCCCAGGAGGTTCGGAACCACGCAGCCAAGCAGATCTTCGTGCGCATGGCATCGACCAACAACGACACGCTCACATCCTACATCTCGCTTCTGATGACCTCCGGGCTCGATCAGTGGAGCAATCCGGCGATCGATGCTGCGACCGCAGTCTCCGACTTCGACTTCAGAACGATCAGGAAGAAGCCGTTCTCGGTCTATCTCGTCGTCGAGACGCTGATGGTGAAGCCGCTCTCCTCGCTCATTCGGCTGTTCTTCTCCGATCTCATCGCAGCGCTTCAGGAGAACGAGCCGGGTCCTGACGAGCCCTGGCCGGTGATGATCATGCTCGACGAGTTCAACCGGCTCGGAAAGATGCCGATCGTCACGGACTCGATCGAAACACTTCGCTCCTTTCGCGGCCATCTCGCCATCGTCACCCAGAGCATTCCGGCTCTCGACGAGATCTATGGCGAGAACACACGCCGCGCGCTGCAGAGCAATGCCGGCGTCAAGCTCTACCTCACGCCATCGGACGAGAAGACGATCGAGGAACTGACGAAGGCAGTCGGCACGACGACCAAGCGCGTCGTCACGAAGTCGCGCTCGATCGGCGCCAATCCCTTCAAGGGCCTTAGCGCGTCCGAGCGCACCGAGGAGACCGCGCTTCTCACGGAAGACGACGCCCGGCGGATGCCGCTCGACGACATCGTCCTCGTCATCGATGCTCAGATGCCGATCCGCGCGAAGCGGGTGGCGTATTTTAAGGACAGGCCGTTCAGGCAGATCCATGCTGCGCAGAGCGGCGAGTATCCGTTGCCGGAGGCGAATGCGGGGCCGCGTGTCGAACATGATGCGCGCAGGGAGAGCCACGAAGACGGCGCTCCGATAGAAGCAGGCAGCGGCGAAGACGCGCCAACTCGTCCGATTCGACGGAAATCGCGATATCGAGCGAAAGAGCGCGCGCCTGAAACACAGCCAACGGCGAGAGTTTCCGTAGGAGGTGGTGGTTCGAAAGATTCGAACATTGCCGATGCTTCCGAAGACGTTCAACGCGTACTTCGTTTTCCGAAGAGAAAGCGAGCCAAGATAATTGGCGACCCGCATATGATCGAGGCCGGTAGCAGACCACGACGGGTCGTTCGGACGCCCGTCGCCGAAGATGAGGACGATCGAGTTTCGCTCGAACTTGCGACGAGCAGCCTGCGGGATCTCATGAACCGCGCGGATGCCGAAGCGTGATCGAGCCCATAAGGTCGCGGCAGCTCGGCGCCCATGGCGGACATATGAGGTCGACAACGACCGTTCCAGGAGCTGCCGTTTCCCCATTCTAACCAAGGGTCAACAAAGCGCGGGAAATGGAAGTTGAACTGACGTGGTGAGTTCACGAAATAGATGGATAGAGCGTAATGTTTAAAGGGCAGACAGGAATTCAAACGGAGACCATTAATTCCAACTTGATGCAGCTAATGTGCTCAAACTTGCACAACCGCTTGAGCGTCAATCAAGGCGTCGACAGCTACTTGAACCTCGGCATAGAGCTCAGTGTCTAACTCTTCCGCATCGATCTCGACAATCAGCGCATAGCGCACAGATGGCAATCCTTGGTTCAGAAGCTTTTTCGACTTCCACCATCCGGTGACGGGGTGAACAGCCAGCAAGTTGCGCCGCGCCAGATCTGAAGCCTTACATGTCAGCTGATCTATATGGAGGGAGCCGACATGGCGCCGATTGCTACCGAAGTCCCAAAGATCATCCTCGTCGTTTGCAGGACCATCGGGTTGTTCGGCCGCCTTGTTGATCCGAGCCAGGAATTGGGCTTCGTTCTCGCCAGCGCGATTGAGTTGGAAACGTAAGTTGTGGGACGCGTAGCGATACCGAACGCCGCGCGAGGCTTCGGACGGGTTCGGAGCGATAAAGCTGCTGAGTGCCACCCGCAAGATCACATCGGCATCGCCGAGCGCGCGCAAAGCCTCAACGGGCCAGGGAAGGGCGAACAGCTTCATTTCATTGTGGACATCACCGCCGGTCTTCTCAGAAATTCCGTAAGGCGTAATCGTGTCTTCGACGATGAGGGTCAGCGCGTTCGACGCGCTGCGGCGGGCACGGGCCATGTCCGGCACACCATAACCATAGCGCTGAAAAAGGGGCGTGTAGTGACCTTTGTTCGGCTGGGCAGGCAGATGTGCGCGCATCTGCTGCGTCCACCGCGCTGAAGACACATAGAGACCACGGACTGTCTCGGGCCAAAGTGTCGGATAGTCCGACCAGAGTTCCGTTACGTCCTTCGCTGCAAGCGCTGTCGCCGCGCTGGTGTCGAAGGTGAATGTGAAGGATCGGACCGGATAATTGTGGTGCGTTGAAAGGAGTGATAACCATCCGTGCCGCATTGGCGGAGGCATGGCACTTAGCGCCCAGTTGCCACCCTCGAGGACAACATCCGGCTTGATGGGCCAATGGGAGGACCACGACGCGGTTCGCGACGCCGGCGAAAGATCTCCGAACGGTGCGAGAGCTTGCGCCGGTTCGCCGTCTGGCAGAACGTTCTTCTCGGTATAGGCGCCGACAGACAGCGCGTTCCAAGCCTGGGCCGGCGACTCAATCTCGTTGTCCTCGTGATCGCATCGATCAAGATAACTTCCTACGCCAAAGGTGAAGTTGTCAGTATTCCCCGCCGAAACTAGCACCAGACGCCGCTGTCGGATCTCTCCTGACACGCCAGCCGCCAGCTGATCGACCTCCGTCGACCAGGAGGTCGGCGCGCCGTCATGCGGCGTGTCTTCACCCGTCGTCGTCGTCATTGTGAAAGTACGGCGTCGAGGGCCGACCAGTTCGACCGCATTTATCGCCTGTCTTGTCACCGCGCCGAGGAGATGATGCGGGTTCACCCCTGCATCAGGCAGCAGCTTTACGGATTCCAGACGGTTCACGACTGAAACCGGGTTCGCCTGGTGCAGTTTAGGCGTCAGATCGCCAAAGAGCGCCAGCCCCCCCATCTCCGTGCCATGGCCCTTCACGTCCTCCAATCCCCAGGCCGGGTTGGCGGCATGTCGGTCATCCATGCTGAGCGCCGGCTGAATGAGAGGATGCGCGCGACTGACACCGGTATCCAAAAGCGTAACGTAGCCAGGATCGGGATTGTCGGTATAGGTCGTACGACCCGCGAGTTCGTCGACCCACTGCGCCTGTTCGGCCACTGGCAAGCCGTCGAAGAAATCCGCTGTGATGGTCGGAGCGGCAAGGGCGCGCACGCCGCCCAGTCGGCGGACGGCCTGAGCGAGCTGATTGCGATCGGCCTGTACGACCACAACGGTATCTTCGGGAAACTCCAGCCGATCCGCTCCCACGGTGACGCCGTAGTTTGGTGCGGCCGCGACGAAGGCTTCGGTCATTTGAGGCTCAAGCCAAACCTCCCAGACAGTCGCAATATCCGCTCCGGGAAATTTGCCTGGAGGGCTGCGCCAGAGGGCACGCAATCCCGCTTCCGTGATGGCAGCAACGCTTTGCACCAGGTCCGCGTTCTTCGGACGCCCCGGGACGATTTCACCATCTTTCTCGCGATCAGGCGTGTCTTCAGTCCGAAACTGCTCGACCTTCTTGCGCAGGTTCTCAACACCTTTGGCTGTCGCAAAGACCGTCGCACGCTCCTGGGCTCCGCCGGGATCAAGGGCCTCGGCGACGCGAAGGAGCGTCAGGCCACTAGCGTCGAGGCTATCCTTTTTCAGGCGCTCGTCGACACGCGAGCGTACTTCCAGATAGACGCCGGGAAGCTCAGCAACTGGAATATTCGGCAGCGCATCGATGGCCTGAAGCAGCGCTTGGGCGTGCGCGGCACGACTGGGGACATCACCTGGTCTTTTGGACCCGCCCCCGCCCTTTGCCTTGAACGGGCGCGGCTGTCCGAGACTGCGAAGGTGGAAGTGTCGAAGGTCTCGTGCCATTGTTATCGGTCCCTAGTTCTTGGAGCGACCGTCGGCGTTCGAGGGCATCAAGCAAATCCTGTGTCGCAATTTTGTCGGTGTCGTTCAGCACAGCACGTCGGGCGGCATCTTCCGCCGCCGCCACGACATCGGCCGTCGATAGGCCCGTGGCGGCATCCGTCACCCGCTTCCAACCCATCCGAGCCAGCGAGAATCCGATCAGGCGGCGTTCGAGAGCCTGCCGGATGGCCGGGCCATCGGGCATCACATAAGGCAACACGAGATCGAAGCGGCGCAGCACCGCGCGGTCAAGAATTTCCGGCAGGTTTGTGGTGGCAATGACGATGGAAGGCCCGGTATCCTCATCCAAGAACTGCAGGAATGAGTTCAGAACCCGCCGGGCCTCGCCGACGTCGTTCTCACCGCCCCGTGCCGCGGCCAAAGCGTCGATTTCGTCGAAGAGATAGATGCCGCGCGTCGTCTTGACGGCATCGAAGATCATCTTCAGCTTCTGAGCTGTTTCACCCATGAACTTCGTGATCAGCCCGTGGAGCATGACCGAAAAGAGGGGGTACTGCAGCTCGCCGGCGAGCGCTGACGCACTTAGGGTTTTGCCGGTTCCGGGAGGACCGGAGAGGAGAACGCGCCGCCGTGGCTTCAACCCTTTTGCCTCAAGCTTTTCACGCATGCGCGTCTCGACAACGAGATGCGCGAGTTCGCTCTCGATCCTGTCTGGCAAAATGACATCGACGAGGCGCTTGGACGGATAGGACGCGGCAAGGAACTCCGCCAGATCGCCTCGGGGTGCTGCAATCGGCGTAACTATGGGGCTTCGTTTCGCTGGCGGCTTTTGCGCTGCTTCGGCCCATTGTCGCAACTGTTCGGCCAGCCGGGTGTGCCCCTTTTGCTCTTCGGCCGCAGAAAGTTGCATCGCCAGATCGTAAAAACGATCAGCGTTCCCTTCTGCGTGGCTTTTGACGAGCCCGATGAGTTGTTGAGCGGACGCCATTTGATACCCATTCTCCGACCTTGGGATCATAGTCGAGAAACTGTTAATGAACTAGATTTCGCGCGCGCATTCGGCCCAAGTTTTTCCGCCCGACACAAGCCAATTGCAATGTATTACGCTTGCCGATCATCTCTAGAGCAAAACGTCCCTGGAACTTGGGCATCGACGTTTAATCGTTTACGTGCGGATCAATGTCCGCTTCACCGGTTCGCCGTGCCCGAACCTGCCGGTCCGCTTACGGCCCTTCGATCGTTGGGCAAAACTCTCGATCTTCTCTTTCGGCCATTCCGGCCGATGGAGAAGGACGATGGGATATCCGGAGTATGATCCGGCGGGTAAAGCTCGTCGAGCATGGAACGCAAGCCGAACAGTTGGCGCGAAACGAGCCCTGAAGCCGCAGCAGGTGTGGGGGATCCGCTTCTGGCTCGATCGCGAAGGACGGATTCGAGACCGAGCGCTGTTCGATCTCGCGATCGACAGCAAACTTCGAGGCTGCGATGTCGTGAAGATCAAGATCGGCGATCTGACGTCGGGTGGGAGAATTCGAACGCGAGCAATCGTCGTACAGCAGAAGACAAAACGGCCGGTTCAGTTCGAACTGCTCGAACCTGCCCGGTCGAGCCTTCTGATTTGGCTGGAACTTCGAGGCGGGACGATCGACGACTACGCCTTTCCCAGCCGGATCGATCGGACGGATCACATCAGCACCAGACAGTATGCCCGTCTGGTTGACGAGTGGGTAACAGCGATCGGTCTCCGGCAGGAGGACTATGGTACGCATTCGCTTCGTCGGACGAAAGCGTCGATCATCTACAAAGCGACCGGTAATCTGCGAGCGGTTCAGATCCTTCTCGGTCATACGAAGATCGAGAGCACCGTTCGCTACCTCGGCGTCGATATCGAAGACGCGTTGACGCTCGCCGAAGGGACTGAGGTGTAAGACCGATCGTCATAAGGGTAGGACGGCTGTTGCGGATGTATCGCAGCGGCCGTTCCGATCGTGTGATCGGATAGTATTCTGGGTATTGTTCGCGGGCAAGGAGACGCGACCGTCTCTCTGCACAGTTCGTGCGTCGTGCCCATCGCGGACATTCCGAACGCATTGGATCAATCATTATTTGTTATCAGGTGCCGTCTGCGAAGGAAACGCTCGCCCGCGGCGCTCTGGAACCAAGTCATTCCTCCGGCAATGCGTACGCCACGATCTGGTCGCCGACCTGCGGCTTCAGGATCGAGTTGCCACCCGCGACGAAGACGATCCACTCGCGACCCTTGTGTTCGAAGACGGCCGGGTTCGAGACCGAGGGCGCCATCACCGGGTCGTTCCAGAGTTCTTCGCCGTTCGCCGCATCGAGCGCTCTGACGCGGGCATCGATCGAGCCGCCGATGAAGATAAGGCCTCCGCCGGTCGAGACCGGGCCGCCGATCGTCGGCGTCCCCCAGCTCGACGGCATATAGAAGCCGTAGCGTTGGACGCGGCCGAACGGCACTTCCCAGACCTTCTCACCCTTGCCGATGTCGTAGGCGCTCATCGTGCCGAACGGCGGCTTCCAGCACGGCATGCCGGCCCAGTTCTCGAACGCCGTGAGATAGACACCGTACGGCGCGCCTTCCTGCGGATAGTAACCGGCCTCGTTGCCCGAGCCACCCGCGATGTTCTCGTACTCTTCGCGCGGGATCAGCTGGAAGATCTGCGCGACGCGGCTGGCATTGACGTAGAAAAGACCGGTCTTCCGGTCGTAGCTGCCGCCGCCCCACTGCATGCCGCCGGACGTTCCCGGGTAGGCGAGGGTGCCCTCGGTCGAAGGGGGCGTGAACAGGCCTTCGTAGCGCAACTCTTCGGCCTGGCGCGAGCAGCCGCCGAACGAGACGAGGTCGGCCAGCCACCAGACACCCGGCCAGTTCTCATGATCGTTCGTCGGCGGTGGGGCGACTGGAAACGGCTGAGTGGACGATGCGACTTCGCCGTCCGCATCGGAGGAGGGGACGTTCTTTTCCGACCAGTCGAAAATCGGCTCGCCCGAGCGGCGGTCGAGCACGTAGAGGAAGCCCTGCTTCGTCGTCTGGACCAGCGCCGGGACCGTCTCGCCGTTCCGCTCGATGTCGATCAGCGTCGGCGCGGCGTTGGTGTCGTAGTCCCAGATGTCGTGACGGACGAGCTGGCGCGACCAGGCGATGTCGCCGGTCTCGACGTCGACCGCCGTGACGGACGTCGCCATGGGGATCGGCTCGGTCCGGTTTCCGCCCCAATAATTCGGGCTCGGCGAGGAGATCGGCACGTAGACGAGGCCGAGGTCCGGATCGGCGCTCATCGCGGTCCAAACATTGGCCGTGCCGGTGCGCTGACGGACGTCTTCAGGAATGAACTCGACCGTCCATTTCCGCTCGCCCGTCCACGCGTCTATGCCGAAGAGAGTCCCTGGAGGCGCTTCGGCGAAGGCCCAGTCCTTGCCGGCCCAACCGAGGACCAGTGTATCGCCCACCACCGTCGGCGGCTGCAGCAGCGAGAGCGGCCAGCGGTCGTTGGTCGTGTTCCACTGGTTGACGTCGAGGATGCCGCCTTGGCCGAAGTCCGCGCATGGTTTGCCAGTATCGGCATCGACGGCGTGCAGCGTCGCCGTCATGGTGCCGAGATAGATCCGCTTCTGACAGGCCTTACCGTCTTGTGGGTCGGACGCCCCCCAATAGGCGACACCGCGATTCTTGAGGGCTGGCTGGGTCACCGCTTCGAGACGGGACTTCGAATCGTAGCTCCACTTCTCCGCGCCGGTCTCCGGGTCGAGCGCGAGGATGCGGTAGAAGGGCGTCCCGAAATAAAGCGTCTCGTTGGCGTAGATCGGCGTTGCGGACCAGACGGTCGGCGGCAGGTCGCCCGAGCCGTCCGAGAGATCGCCGGTATGCACCTCCCACTGGCGTTCGAGATCGCCGACGTTCTCCGTCGTGATTGCTTCGGCGGGTGCGTATTTCTGCGCCGAGAGCTGCCCGTGAAAACTGTCCCATCTGTCTTGGGCTGCAAGCGGCGTTGCGACGAGTCCGGCGACACAGGTGATGAAGGCGAGCGTGCGGATCATGGACGGGTTACAATCGATTGGCCGACGACGACCAGGATGCCGGCGATGAGCGCGGCGAGCCAGATCGCGGGTTGCAACAGCAGAACGCCTGCCAGTGCGGTCAGCAGCGCGGCGAGGACGAACAATGCGAGGATGATCCGCCCGAACCAGCCGTTCGTTGCTGCGACGGCGAGGGTGCTGAGAGCGATCGCGACATGCCCGAACGCCGCGAGCAACGGACCGGCCGTGCCGTTCACGCCGGTCGAAGGCGCAAAGAACGCGTAGATCGACCAGATGAAGCCGAAGGCCGCGATGAGAACCGCGATGCCGAGAAGTCGGTCTCTATCTGTCATTCGATGCCTTGCAGTATGGATAAGACCCCTCATTGAGCGGATCGCTTCGATGTCGCCAAGATGACGAGCCAGATCGCGAGGCCGCCAAGCGAAAGCGCAACGCCGACATAGCCGGTCCAGGCCCAGCCGAAGCCGGCGGAAAGCGCGAAGCCGGCGAGAAGTGGCCCGAGCGCGTTCGCGGCGTTGAAGGCGGCGTGGTTCATGGCTGCCGCCATGGTTTGCGCTTCGCCGGCGACATCCATCAGCCTGGTCTGGAGCGGCACGACGAGGCCGCCGCCGAGGCCGATCAAGAACATTGCGGCGAACATGAAGGACATCGAGCCGATCGAGGCCGCGTAGATCAGTCCGGAGATCGCGAGAACGGCTTGGAATGCCGCCGCGGACTTGAGAACGCGTCCGCCCGTGAGTTTGCCCGCGACCCAGTTACCGACAACGACGCCGAGGCCATAGATCACCAGGCCGATCGAGATCCAGTATTGCGGTTCATCGACGGTCTGGAGGAATGCTGCGGAGAAGTAGGAGTAGATCGCGAAAGTGCCGCCGTAACCGATCGCGCCCATGGCCAGCACGAGCAGCACCTGACGATTGGCGAGGGCGCGGAGCTGCTTCAAAGGCTGGGCGCTCGGATCTGGGCCCTCATAGGGCGCCGTCAGCCAAATGCCGAGCGCGGTGAGCGCCGCCAGACCTGCGACGATCGCAAAACCGAGCCGCCAACCGAGCGACTGTCCGAAAGCATTGACCGCAGGGACCCCGACGACGGTCGCGACGGCTAGGCCCAGCATGATGTGGCTCGTCGCCTGCGCGCGCTTGCCCTTACCGGCAATGTCGGCGGCAAAGAGAATCGCGATCCCGAAATAGGCACCGTGCGGCAATCCGGCGAGGAAACGCGCAGCGTCCAGAGTGAGGATGGAGGGCGCGAACGCCGACAGGGTGTAGCCTGCGGCGACCACCAACATGAGCCCGATCAGCGTATATTTTCGCGGCCAGCGGGCCGCGAGGACCGCAATCAGCGGTGCGCCGATCATCACACCGACGGCATAGGCGCTGACGGCGTGACCGGCGACGCTCTCGCTGACACCGAGACCTTCTGCATAATGCGGAAGAAGGCTCATCGCCGAAAACTCGCCGGCACCAAGCGTGAAACCACCGCAGGCAAGACAGAAGGTGACAAGCGCGAGGCTCGGCTCGCTGCGGCTATTCGAGGTCGCTGTGGCGTGGGTCATGGGTTGTCTCGTCCTTGCGAAGATCGGAAGTTCGAAGTCGGACCGCCTCGCCCAACCCGTGGGCATCGTCTCGAGACGATGCCCGACAGGGCGGTCCGTTTCTTGAAAGCATCGCCCGGGGCTGAAGGCGTTCGGGGCAGTCGTCGTGGCTGGATCGGCTGTCCGACTGCGTGGCCGACCGAGATCAGCAGACGCCGAGGCCGCCGAATACTCGACCGGCTGATCCTGGTCAGTCTGCGACGTTCACTGAGCGAGATAACCGCCATCGATCGGCAGGTCTGCTCCGGTGATGAACGAGGCCTCGTCCGAGGCGAGGAACGCGATCCCGTTCGCGATCTCCTCCGGCCTGCCCATGCGGCCCATGGGATGCATGCCGACGACCTTCTTGATGCCGTCATCCGACAGCTTGTCGACCGCAGGCGTATCGATCGTGCCCGGCGAGACTGCATTGACCCGCACGCCCTTCGGCGCAAGGTCTATTGCGAAGTGCTTAGTCAGACCCGCTGCGACGTATTTCGCGGGTCCGTAGACCGCCTGACCGACCTGGCCCCCATAGGCCGAGATGGAGGACAGGAAGACGATCGAGCCCGAACCCTGCTTGGTCATGATCTCGGCTGCGAACTTGCCGCAAAGGAACATGCCCTTTCCGTCGACGGCAAAGGTATCGTCCCATAGGTCGGAGGAGGCCTGTTCGATCGTTGCCTCGGGGATGACGCCTGCATTGGCGACGAGGACGTCGATCCGATCGTACGCCTTCATCGTCTCGTCGAAAAACGTCTTAACCTCGGCCTCCTCGCGCACGTCGCAGACGAAGCTTTCGACCGTTGCGCCGGAGGTCTTCAACATCTCCGACGCTTCCTTCAGCGCAGCCTCGTCATAGTCGCAGATCGAGAGCTTGGCACCCTCGCGCGCGAACTTCTGTGCGGTGGCGAAGCCGATGCCCTTCGCGGCACCGGTGATCATGGCGATCTTGCCATCGAGACGGGGGGCGGATGTCGTATTGCTCATGGTGTCTCCGATTATTCAACTAAAGTGATTAATTAGGTCAAAGCGCGATCGTTCCGCTTTCGGCGTCCCGCCGAGCGCATTGCTGCTGCCACGAAATTTCATAGGTGCCGCGTCGTTCCGGATTGCAGCGCGCAACCGGTCGAGGTCAGCGTCTGGTCAAAGATCGAGATCGGCCAGAGCCTGGCGCATCACTTCGGGGTCGGCCTCGATGCCGGTCCAGTATTCGAGCCCGATCACTCCTTGCCCGACCAGCATGGAAAGGCCGTCCACAATGGTGCAGCCGTTGGCGTCCGCCGCCTTGAGAAACCGGGTCTTCGGTGGATTGTGAATGCCGTCGGCGACCACTTTGTCCGACGTCAGACTGTCCGGATCGATGTCGGGCATCTGATCGACGTTCGGATAAAGCCCCTGCGATGTGGCATGAACGACGATCTCGACATCGCTCGGCACGGAGACCGTCTGGTCCCACGGATGGTATTCGGCCTTTGCTGGCGTCCTGCCCGCGATGAGGCTTGCAACGGCTTCGCCGCGATTCCGGCTGCGGTTGACGACGAGGATCTTCGCGGCTCCCGCAAGCGCCAGTTCGACGCCGACGGCACGACCGGCCCCGCCGGCTCCGAACAGCATCACCGTCTTGCCGCTCGGATCGGTGACGTCGGACAGCGCCTTCACGAAGCCCTTGCCGTCGGTGTTCTCGCCGATCAGCTTGCCGTCGCGTGCGACGATCGTATTGACCGCGCCGATGATCTCCGCGCTTTCTCCGAGGCCGTCGAGATGGTCGATGATGGCGACCTTGTGCGGGATCGAGCAGTTGAAGCCGCGCCACCCCATGGCCCGCGCACCCTTCACCGCATCGCCGAGCCCTTCGGGCACCACCTCGCAGTTGATGTAGCGCCAGTCGAGATCGTAATGACGGAAGGCCGCCTCGATCATCGCCACCGTCGGGTTCTCGGCTGCAGGTTGGGCGAACGAGCCCGTCAGCGGCAGAAGAAAATTCTCGGCCATCTCAAAGATCTCCTCGAACAGGACCGATCGCCTCCGTGCGCTCCAGCATGACGGCGAGGAACGGTGCCAGCGGGAGAACGGGTGTCAGGGTTGACTGATAGGCGTGGTAGAGATCGGGCTTGCCCCTATAGATCCGCTCGGACGGTGCGTTCTCGCCATCGACCTCGTTGTGCCAGGACCCACAACGCCGGTCGATCACGTGAAGATCGAGATAGTCCCAGAGCGTACGGTACCAGCGTTCGTATTCGGTGCGTCCGGTGCGCTTCAGAAGACCGGCTGCCGCTGTGATGGCCTCGGCCTGAGCCCAGTGCGCGCGGTTTTTCACGCTCGGCCTGCCGTCCCAGCCGATCGTATAGACGAGGCCGGGATTGCCGTCTGTCTTCCAGCCGTCGCGCATGCCGGCGCGAAACAGCTTCTCGGCGTGGCCCAGCATCCAGTCCGGGGCACCTTCGCCCTGCGCCAGAAGGGCGGCTTCCAGCTTGAGCAGCAGATGCGACCATTCGACGAAATGGCCGGGCGTCATCCCGTAGGGTCTCAGATCGTCGTCGGGCTTGTCTTCGTTGTAGTCCTTCAAGATCGTCCAGTTGCGATCGAAATGCTCGACGATGCGGAAATCGTGTTCCGCAGCGATCTCGTGGACGAAACGCGTGACGATGCGAAGCGCCCGCTCGCGCCAGACCGGCGCGTCGAGAACGTCGGCGAGCGCCATCGAAACCTCGACCGAGTGCATGTTGGCGTTCGCGCCCCGATAGTCCTCCTCGTCCGACCAGTCGGGCGCAAAGCTCTCGCGCATGACGCCCTCGTCCTCGGACCAGAACCGGGTCTCGAGGATGGTGACGATCTCCTTCAGCAGCGCTTTCGCGCCCGGGCGTCCGGCGACATGGGCCGATGCGGCCGCGAGCGCGACGAAGGCATGGGCATAGGCCTGTTTGCGCCCCGATCCATCGTGCCAGCCGCCGTTCTCATGGTCCTTCAGCGGGCCAATGAGGGCTTCGAGGCCATGATCGACCAACGGCACCGCACCCGGCAAACCCTGAAGCGCGCCGAGCGCGTAGGAGTGCGTCATTCGGGCGGTCACGACGAGATCGGGCGTGGCATCGTCCGGCATCCGCCCGGTCGTATCGAGTGAACCGAAACCGACCGGAAGTCTGCTCTCCTTGGAAAAGTCGAGAAGCCGTTGACCCTGATCGCTCAGCCAGCGCCGGTGGCGAGCGCTGGTGATCCAGCTCCCGCCCTTCGGCGCGATGGGCGCGATGACATCCGCCCCATCAGCCATTGATGATCATGCCACCGTTCACGTGTATCGTCTGGCCGGTGACGTAGGAGCCGTCCTCGCAGGCTAGATAGACGAAGGCCGGCGCGAGCTCGCAGGGCTGACCCATGCGGCCCATCGCGGTCGAGTCGCCAAGATGCGGCACCTCTTCGGCAGACCAACCCTGGGGCTGGATCGGTGTCCAGATCGGGCCGGGGGCCACCTCGTTGACACGAATGCCCTTGTCCGCGATCTGGAGAGCAAGTCCGCGGGTGAAGCTCGCGATTGCGCCCTTGGTCGCGGTATAGGCCGTCACCACCGGCGCACCGGCAAACGCGTTGACCGAGGTCGTGTTGATGATCGAGGCGCCCTTCGTCATATGCTTCAGCGCCGCGCGGGTGAGGTAGAAGGGCCCGTGGACGTTGACGGCGAAGTGCCGCTCCCACGATTCGTCGCTCGTGTCGGTGAACTCGCGCTCGCCCTGCATATGGCCGGCATTGTTGACGAGGACGTCGATGCCGCCGAACGTCTCGACCACCGTGCCTATGGCCTCGTCGCAGGCTTTGCGGTCGGAGACGTCCGCGGGAATAGTGAGCGTCTTCGCGCCCTCCTTCTCGATCAGCCAGATCGTCTCGTCCGCATCGGCCTGCTCTTCGGGAAGGTAAAGGATCGCGACGTCCGCGCCCTCGCGAGCGAAATGCAGCGCGACGGCGCGCCCGATCCCGCTGTCGCCGCCGGTGATCAAGGTGCGTTTGCCTTTCAGCTTTTCCGAGCCCTTGTAGCTCTCGCGAATGTGGGTCGCGGGCGGCGTGAGCTTGCTTTCGACGCCTGGAACGCGGTCCTGGCTCTGCTCGGGAATGTCCTTGGCGAATGGGAAATTCATGGTGTGTGGTCCTCTCATTTCAGACGTGATGGTTCGCGTCGCGGCGTCTGGGCGCGGCGAATGACGAGCGGTCCGGTGTCGGTTGGTGGCGGTCCCGGCGTGGGACGTCAGCCGATGATGTCGGTCTGTTCGCCGACGAGGATCAGCGTGTTGTCGTGGTCGAGGAAGGTCTTCTCGTCGGGAAAGACTTTCGACTGGTAGGTCTCGGAGGTCAGCACCGCCTTCATGCCGTCCGGCCCATCGAACCAGATTTCGGCGGTGCCGTCATAGTCGGCCTGGGGAACGGTCCCCTCGGGCGGCTCCACCGGATGGGTCTGGATATATCGCTTCACGTGGGTTCCAGCTTCGGGGATCGAGCGGAACAGCGGTCCGTGATCCTCGATGTGGTGGCGAACGAATTCCTCGCGGCTGATATCGGGATGCCGCTTCAGGAACATGGTCATCTTGATCATGTCCGTCTCCTTCGAATTCGGGGTGAGTGTGGGTTACGGGCGCGGCGTCCAGCGAGCCGCCGGTGCTTCCGCTGGATAGGAGATACCGCCGGGATAGGTCAGAAGCTCGATCAGCATGCCCCAGGGCGCCCGGCCGTAGATGCCGGCATTACCTTCGGCGTCCTCGTTGTTGGCGAGCGGATGGGGACCCTTGAGCGGTTCGCCGCCGGCCTTGGTGAAGGCGTCGAGGGCTGCGTCTATGTCGTCCACATAGACGCCGAAATGGGTCAGGCCGCGATCCTGAAGCCGGGCCGGGTCGGCCTGATCGGCGTTCTCCATCTGGAAGAGTTCGAGACACGGACCCTCTCCGAGCCGCATCAGCCGCATATGGACGATCTTCGCGCCCTTGGAGAGACCGAGTTCGGCTTCCGGCCCTTCGCCCGCCATCGGTTCTGCATCCTTCGGCAGAACGTCGTAGAGCGTTACCGCGCCGAAGGCGTCCGCGAAGAAACGGCTCGCTTCCTCGATGTCGGGCACGGTGAGCCCGATATGGTCGATCCCGCGAACGCCGGGCCTCGACGTACGCGGTCCTTCGAGCGGTGTCACCTCGCTGACCGATGACCCGCCGCCGGTCGCGATCTCTTCGAGCGCAGCGTTGAACTGCTTCGTGTGGGGCTGGTCGAGATGCAACTGAAACGCCGCGTCGTCGCGATATCGCTCGATCATGACGAGGGCGCCGCTTTCTTCGGCGTAGACCTCGAAGGTGATATTGCCAGGCTCGGCGCGAACATTTTGAGCGAGTTCTTCGACAAGGGCCTTGAGACGGCTATTCTCGCCGGTGCGGGGAGTGGCCCGTGCGATGACGCATCGCGTCGTGTCCGGGACCGTCGATATGCGGGTCGATTGAAAGGTCACGATGGCCTCCTTCCGTCAGTTATGCTGCGCTGCGGCAGTCGAGAAGAAAATGGCGGCAACCCTTGCTTTGTTCCGATATTTTCAGCATCAAATCAACCAGTTTCGAAAATGAGATCAAATATCCAATAATGATGGAAAAACGGCTCATATGATCCAATCCGTCGAGCGCGCTGCCCATATCCTTGAAGCGATCGCCCATGCTGGCGGAGCAGCGCATCTGAACGCGATAGCGGCTGCCACGAATCTGCGATCGACGACCGCCCACAACATCCTGAAGACGCTGCAGTCGCTCGGCTACGTGCGGCGACGCGCAGGCGATACGCGCTATCATCTGGGCGACAGGATCCAGAACCTTGCACGCGTTGCCGGCGACGACGATCGCCTTCGGCGCGATCTGCGCCCGGCGCTTGAGGCGATGACGGAAGAAACTGGCGAGACGGTCTTCCTGGCGGTCCCGTCGGGCGACGAAGTCTATTTCCTCGACGCGATCGAAAGCCGTCAGACCCTGAAGGCGGGAAGCCAGGCCAGCGAACGCCTTCCCATGGCGGGCTCGGCAATCGGGCTTCTCTTCCTCGCCCTGATCCCGCAGATCAGGAACCGGATGCTGCAAACCCATTCGGATCGCATCGGGCCCAAGCTGGAAGCGGAGATCGAGGCGATCGCAAAGCGCGGCTATGCGCTCGACCAGGAGAATTGGCTGCCCGGCCTCAACTGCGTCGCGGTTCCCTATGCCGAAGCCGGGGAGGTGCGTGCCGGCTTCGGTCTCGCCGGTCCGTCATCTCGTCTGCCGCTTGGCCAGCTCGAGACGTTCGCAGACGTCATGAACCGGATCCTATCTCAATGACCTCGCGATCGACCGCATCCATGAAAGAAAGCGACAGACCATGGCGCACAAGATGATCTTCGTCACTGGCTCGACCCAGGGCATCGGCTTCAATATAGCACGCGACTTGGCGGATGCGGGCCATTCGGTCGTCGTCCACGCCCGTAGTAGCGAGCGCGCCGGAGAAACGAATTTCTCGGGCATGGCCGGCGTCGTTGTCGGCGACATCTCGACGCTCGCCGGAATGCGCACGGTCGCCGATCAGGCGAACGGCTTCGGGCCGTTCGATGCGGTCGTTCACAATGCCGAACTCGGCTACCGCGAGCCGCGACGGGTCGAGACCGAGGACGGTCTGTCCCAGCTATGGGCGGTGAACGTTCTGGCGCCGTACGTCCTCACCTGTCTGATCGAGACCCCGAAGCGGCTGATCTTCACCGGTTCCGGCATGCATCCGAGCGCATCTTCCCGTCTCGACGATCTGCAATGGCGCAATCGATCGTGGAGTGGCGCGTCGGCCTATGCGGAGACGAAGCTTCAAGATATCGCGCTCGCCTTCGCTCTCGCGCGTCGTTGGTCGGAGGTCGCCGTGAACGCGGTCTCGCCCGGCTGGGTGCCGACCCGCATGGGCGGGACCGGCCCGCCGGACGATCTCGAACGGGCTCACCTGACGCAGGTCTGGCTCGCGGCCTCCGACGAGATCGCGGCGACGAAAAGCGGTCGATATCTCTATCACAAGGAGCCGGAGAGGACGCACGCGGCGGCACGGGACACAGCTTATCAGGACGCGCTGATCGCAGCCTGCGAAGAGGCGAGCGGCGTCAGTCTTCCGGGCTTATAGCGCCAATCGAGTGACGCTTGGAGCGGGTTTTTCAGTCACTGGCAGCTTTGTTGGCCGATTTCTCGAAAGCTGACCGTTTGCTTTCGGCCCCTCCTCCCAAAATTCGCCGGTCTACATCGCGCCCATCGTTAAAGGAGCTTCGCTACTTTCCGGCCGACGCAATTCGGCGCGATCGTTCCACCATCCGCTGAACCTGCGTGCCGGCTCCTACGACGGCGCCCCTAGTGTAGGCGCCGGCAAGCTCGGGCACGGTCCGAGCTCCAAGCTTTTCCCTATTTAAAGAGCCCTTTGTGTTGACTAGACCTGCACCGAAACGCATGGCTCCATCCCCCATCGGGACCATGGCCGGCATGACGACGTTGCCGGAGATGCTTCGGACAATGAAGGGCGTCGACAGGATGAAGCCTTTCGCCATCAGGATCAGCATGAAGAGCGGGAGTACCTGACCAATCGTCGAGGCGTTGTCCGGATTGCCAAGGGAAGCGATGAGGGAGTTGCCGACACCGATGATCGTCGCGAACATGCCGGCGACGATCACCGGGTAGAGCGCGAACGAGATCGTTCCGGAGAGCCAGCGCAGGAAATAGTCTTTCGTCACCTCGAACAGGGTCAGGAAGATCATGATCGGCCCGAGGGAGATCATCAGGGTCACGACGAGCCGCGAGAAGATGAGGATGAATGCGGCAATGCCGCCGAGGAGGCTGACGAGAAGCACGCCGACGATATCGAGCATCGCGCCGGCGAACCAGTTGGCTTCTTGGCTGGTCGCGTCGAGGGCTTCGGTCAACGTTTCCAGGAGTTCGTCGAACTCTTCGGCGAAGGTGCCAGATGGGCCTGGTTCGCCGCCGCCGACTGAGGCGACGAGCGAGCCGGCGACGGTATCTATGCCGTTCAAGAGCGCCGAGGAGAACGCATCGAATTGCGTCCAGCTCTGCGCGAAGATCGCGATCAGGACCATCTTTACGCAAAGCCAAAATGTCTGCCTTCCATCGAGCGAGCGCCACTGGAAGACAAGGTTGATGGCGACGAAAAGGAGAACGATCGTGCAGGCAAGCGAGCCGAGCGTTCCGACCGTCGCTGCGAGCGCGCCGAACTGGGTTTCAGCGGCGTCAGCGAGATAGCCGTCCGTGGTTTCGACGAAATAAGTGACGACCGACATCGTAAACTACTCTTATCTCTTGAGTTTCTTCACGGATGGTCGTTCTAGCGAGCCATAGCACACGGTCTTTTGAAGAAGAGCATGAGCAAATGCGTTGAATAGGGCTCTTCGACGGAGACCAGTTCCCATCCATCGGCCCCGAGCGCGTTCAGCGTTTCCGTGACGCTCTTCGCTGACTTCTCAGCCTTCATCGTTTCGACCCGATACTCAAATTTAGGCATGATGGGCCTCATCGCTCGCGTTCGCAGCTGGCAGATAGAATTCGGTGATGCCACGCGCGCCCTCGGAGCGTTCGGTCTGGATGACGACGTCGATCGAGCTTTCGATGTATCGGTGGATGTCGGCATAGGTCATCGGCAGCTCGGCCTTGAGGGCGGCTATGGCGAGGCGCTGGATGGCGAGCTGCGGCGTTTCGGCGTGGAGCGTCGTCATCGAGCCGCCATGGCCGGTGTTGATCGCTTCAAGAAACGTCAGCGCCTCGCGTCCGCGGACCTCGCCGAGAACGATCCGATCGGGGCGCATGCGGAGCGTTGCTGTCAGGAGGGCATCGGCGGACAGCGCCGGAACCTCTCGGTTCGAGATCAGCGAGACGGCGTTCGGTTGAGCGGGCAGGAGTTCGGCGGCTTCCTCGATGGTGACGATCCGCTCGTCTTCGGGCACCAAGGATAGAATCTTGCGCGCCGCGACCGTCTTGCCGGTCGAGGTGCCGCCGGCGACGATCATGTTGAGCTTGTGCTCGACGCAGAAGTGCAAACAGTGCGTGATGTCGCCGCTTTCAACGAGCGTGCGAAGCTCACGGGTCCGGGTACGCCGGCGTTCTTCGAGGCTTCGCTCTTCGCCGTAGAGAAACGTCAGCTCGACTGCGTCGAGAGAGAGCTTCGGAAAGAAGCGCAGAGCAATCGACGCGCCTTCGATGACGACCGGCGGAACCATGACCTGCGCGCGGACAGGACGGCCGCGATAGGCGATGCTGACGGAGACGATTGGCTTCGCCTTGCTCAGGGTGACCTGAGCTGCCGAGGCGATCTGATTGCCGAGGTCTTTTGCCTGTGTTTCGGTCAGGCGGGTCTCGACCGGCCGCATGAAATGGTCGCCCTGGAACTCGCCCCAGACGCGCCCGTCCGGATTGATCGCAAGTTCGATGACGTCGTCCCGGCGCGCCGCTTCGATCCGGTCGATCGAGCTTTCGAGATAGCCCGAGGCCGGCATCAGAAGATCTCCAGGTCGCGGTCAACCATGACGGTGATCGCGGCGCCTTGCGGGACCCGGATTGTGGGTTCGATCGAAAGGCTTTCGTCGATGGCGCTGCGCGTCGAGCCGCCGAAACCGCCGCCGACGTCTTCAATGGTATCAACGACGTCCGGGTCCGTCAGGCTTGCGGTCGCCAGTGAGGGTCCGGCGCTGACGATCGAGAGGAGCGCGGCCGAGCCGAAGCGCTCAAGAAAATGGGTGTCGACATCGCCGGAGACGCCGGCGCGTCCAAGCTGATCGCCGCCATAGGCGCTGATCTGAAAGCTTTGGTTCGAGGGCAGGATGATCCGGTCCCAAGCGATGGTAACGCGCTCCTGCGCCAGATCGATATCGGATTGATAGCGGCCGACGAGACGTGAGCCGCGCGGGATCAGGACGCGTGAGCCGTCGAAGGCATGGACATTCTCTGAGACGATCGCGCGGATGTCGCCCGGGAGAGAGCTGTCGAGCGCGGTTTCGAGTGAGGCCTGGATGAGCGTTCCCTGAGGAACGGTGCGCGATGGATTGGCGATTACTTCGGCCTGGGTGACCTTTGCGGTCGCCGCGCCCTTGCGCACGAAGGCGGCGTCGCGCGAGAGACGCTGATCGTCGCCGTCGCTTCCTGATCCCGCTGACCTGCCGCCGAAAGCGATCATGTCGCTGGCATCGCGCGCATCCTGAAACGCGGCGGCTTCTTGCCGGCGTCTTTCGAGTTCCGCAAGACGAATGTCTTCTTCAGACGGACCTGTCTGCGTCGGTCTAGACTGAAGCTGCGCCATTTCGAGTTCGGAGGATAGGCGGCGGAGCTGGCGGTCGCGTTCGTCGAGCCGGCGCTGTAGCTCTTCCTGCGCCTCGGCGCTTTCAGCCCGCAGGTTGTCGAGCTGAGCGACGAGGTCTGCGATCGCCGCATCCTGCTCGCTGGTGTCCGGCGCTGGCAGCGGCGCATTCCTCAGGCGATCGAGCTCGGACTTAAGGCTGGCGATCTCGGTCATCAGCGATGGGTCGACCATTGGTATTTCGGTTTCGACGATCTCAGGCTCCGGCGCTGGCTGAATGACAGGCTCAGGGATATCGAGAGAGCCAAACCCCTTACCAACGGGTTGGAACTCCGCTGGCGCGCTGGTCGCCATCGGTTCCTCGGCCTCGTCCAGCGTCGAAAAGATCGCAAGACCGCCGACGATGACGACACTGACTGTGACGCCGATTGCCGCGATCGGCGACATCCGGGCCAGCCCTGTTCGGCCCGACCGGCTTCTGCCAGCTTCGAGCGCCTTCAGGCGTTCGTCGAGGCTCTCGGCGGCGTTGATCTGACCGTTGGCTTCACTCATCCGACCGCTCCCGTCACCAAAGCCTGAGGCAGAGCCTGGATACAGATGACCTGATCGCCGAGGCGCAGAACCCATTGTCCGCTCACGCCGGAGACGCGGACTACGTCCTGCTCGGTGGCCAGCGTGTTGACCGACCGCTCGCCATTGCCGGAAACGCGGAAGATTGCAGGTATCGGCCTGCTCTTCGGAAACTGGAAATAGGTGAAGGTCCCGTTGTCCCAGACCGCGTTCGGCGTGATCTCGGACGAGCCGCTGGCGCCGTAGCTGTAATTCGGAGCACGCCGGGCGACGGCGTTCTGCGGTTTGTCGTTCGCGTTCGGGTAGGCGAACCGGATGACGTAGTGCGGATGCGCTGCTTCCCTTACATTGAAGTAGTAGCTGCGGCGGTTGGTGTATACCGTGATGTTGGTCGAAACGCCGCGCGCCGCCGGCTTGATGGCGAACGCCCGCCCGCCCGGAACGCCGTCGAGCTGGAAACCTTCTGTATCACCGGCGATGATCGAGCGGATGGTCTCGCCTTGGCCGAACTCGACGCTGGTGACGTGGGTCATCGCCACGTTGATGCGGTAGACCTCGCCGTCACGATAGGTCGCCTCACGGACCCGCTCATCATAGCGGCCGCTTGCCGGACGGGATTCTGAAAGGGCGGGCTGCGCTGCGGCGACCGTGACAGCGGTCAGGACGAGCGGCCCGACGAGCCGGAAGGACAAGGATCGCGACATCACGCGTCTCCTCCATTCTTGGCTTCGGATGCGTCCGGCTCCATGCGATCGGAGGTTACGCCGTATTCGACGACCGTGAAGCCGAATGGGTTCTGCCAGACATCGTCGATGGTCCGGCTCGTCTCGGGCCGAAACTCGAAGAGAAGGTTCGCCGTGAACTGGCCTGTCCGGCTGCCCCGCTGTGACGAGAGATGCTTTCTGAAGCGGACCTGGGCGCGGTTGTTCGTCAGAAGCTGGATCGAGCCGATTTCGACTTCAAGCCGCGCGTCCGTTCCGTAGTTTGTCGGCGGATAGTCCTCGTGGCCGCTTGTCCAAAGCGCGCGGAGCGAGGCGTCGGCGTTGCCGTCCGACATCGATAGGACGCGGCGGATGCGCAGATCGTTGTCGAGCTGGTTGTAGGTCTCGCGGGCTGTCACATAGCGAAAGACCTGCGACTGAATGATGGCAGGCCGCTCCTTGATCGACTCCGCCTCGACGGACGCGTTCGGAAGCGCGACGCCGGTCTCGGAATCGAACGGTATGACGACGGGTGGCGGATCGATGTCGAGAATGGCGACGCTCGCCGCAGCGAGGCAACCGACGACGCCGAAGGCAAGGCCGCTGAAGGCGAGGGTCCGCCAGAGCTGCTCGCGCCGCCGCGCGCCATAGACCAGCTCCTCTTCAAGGTATTCGTTCATTTCATCTGTTCCGTCGTGTTGTCGGCTGGTCTCGCGTGCGTAGGGAAGGGCCGCCTTTGCGATCCCGTTCGCGGTCGCAAACGCCACCGTCGTCGCCCGCTGGGCTGCCAATTCTTGCCTGATCGCTCGGCGTTCGCTCAGTCGAGGTCCGGTAGGGTGAAATCCATGAAGCGCTGCTCTTCGGCGATCGTCGCAGCATCGACGACGCCGCTCTGGCCAGCGCCGACGGTCTGGATCGCTTCGAGTTCCCACATGCGGGTGAGCGCAATCGCAAGTTCCGCAGTCATGCGGGTGTTGTGATCGACGCTCTCTTTGAGGGTCTCCTGATCCGGGATCATTGAGACGAGTTCTTCGACGCGCTCGAGGGATTTGCCGGCATCGCCATGACTGTTCGCGGCTGCCGCTGACATCACCGCGCCAGTCGTCGCGCGGGTCGCTGTATTCCGTGCCGTGACCTCGCCACTCGTCGCCATCTCGCGGATCGTGTCGTCGTCAAAGCCGGCTTCGTTGAGGACGGCTTCCATCTGGGTCTTCAGCTGCGGGGCTGCGGTTCCGATGAGACCGGAATAGTCGCCCTTCGCGATATCGCTGGCGAGTTCGATCATGTCCCCGAACTCAGCGTCGAGCAGGCCGTTCAGATCACCGTCCATCGCCATCTGAACGATGTTGCTCGCACCGCTGAGCGCGGCATAGGTCTCCTCGAGCTGATCGATCTGATCCTGAAGGAGGTTGATCTGTTCGACAAGCCGGTCGAGCTGATCGGTCTGGATGCCGAAGTCTTCCAGCATTTGCTGGAACTGACGGATCTCCTGGGCGATGTTCTGGGTATCGACGACCGGCACGCCTTGCGCGGGAGACGAAGACACGGAGGCAATAAGCGAGATGAGCATCGCACTGGCGAATGCGGCAGTGGTGAAGATCGATTGCGCCGAAGATGAGCGCCGCTTACCTGCAATGCGCGGAGCCGAGTAACTAACGCGGGCTGTCGACGCGAGCTTTCTGTTCTGGGCAAATGCGGGCATCAATTGATTTCCTGAAGCTCGAAGGTCATGAAGGCGCGTTCGCGGGCTATGCGGCTCGCCATCGCGATTTGCTCGGCCGACAGTGGCTTGGTCCGTGCGGCCTTGAGGCGGGTCCGAAGCGCCACCAGGCGGGCGAGTTCGGCACGCGCATAGGTGTTGAGGTCATAGGACTCTTTGAGGGTTTCGGTCTCGCCGATCCGGATGATGATCGATCGAATGCGTTCGACTGCGCCTCGGATCGTCGTCCGGCTCTCCGCGCCGTAGAAGCGCGCACCGCCGGCGGAAAGGCTGAGGTTCGAGTTGGCGAGCAGCGCCGGCTCGATCGTGCCGAGAGCATCGATGCCGCCGACCTTTGCGAGATACTGGTTGTAGCGGCGCGGGATGACCTCGACATAGTGCCGGGTTTCAGCAAACGGCGGTACGCCGCCATAGTTTTGGACATTGCCTGGACCGGCATTGTAGGCGGCGAGACCGTGGACGATGTTGCCGCCGAACATATTGAGCATCTGCGCCAGATACCGGGCGCCGCCGGTCACCTGCAGATAGGGGCTGTCGTAGTATTCCGGGTTGATGCCGAGATCGCTCGCCGTGCCCGGCATGATCTGGGTGAGACCGAAGGCTCCGACCGGCGATTTCGCACCGATCGCAAACCGGCTCTCCTGCCAGATCAGCGCCTGCATGAGGCAGCGCCACTGAACGAGCGACAGACCCGCCTTGCCGACGCCGGCGAGGCTATGAGTTTCCTTCGCTGCTTTTATGATTAGCTCTTCGACGTTGCCGCTCGCATCGCCGAAGAGGCGCGCTGCGCCGGGGTTTGAATCCTCCGCGCTGTAGAGCTCGTCGGCGTCGGGGCCATCGCGACCCAGGTCCGCCGCGGAGTCGCCTGACTCAAGACCGCCAATCATCCCGGCGATGTCGCTGTCGCCAGTGACCGCCGTCGAATGAACGGCGTCGAGAGTATCGAGCTGCTCGGATTTCAGCGCGTTGAGCCGGTCTGCCTTCGACAGCTGCGCGCGCTGGCGGGCGAGATCGGCCTCGCCGTGTTCGAGCGCCGCCTTGCGCTTAGCGAAGACGCCCGGATCGAACACCGGAACGCCTTGGGCGGAGGCCGGTAGAGCGGGAACGGTCAGCGCCGCTGCGAGGCTAGCGGTAAGGGCGAGCGCCTTCGATGATGAGAGAAATCGCTCAGCCATCGAACTGATCCCAACGCGAGGAGCCGAGCGGTTCGAACTGGCACGGGCCGTCGTCTTCCGATGCGTAGCTGAAGCAGTTCGCCGCCGGCGGGGTCGAGCCACACCCGCCAAGTCCCATGCCGATCATGGAAAGCAGGGTGAAGACGACGGACTTGAAGACGATAGTGGTCATGGGAGTCTCCAGAAGTCTGCACGGTCGCGATAGTCGGCACCGGCGAGCTCCTCGCCCTTTTCCATGCCGCCGAGAATTGTCAGGAGGGGACCGAGAGGGCTGAGGTCAGCGTCGACGACGACCGAACCCTGATCGTCTCGGACGAGAGCGAGCCGCGAATGGCTTCCCGAATTGAGAAGGACGTCGAGCTCCTTTTCCTGAAGCCCCAGCATGGCGTAGTCGTCGGCTTTCGCGCGGATGTTCGGCAGGAGGATCTGCGTCGGGACGGACTCGACGATCGTCTTGCCGGTGCGGGTACGCTCAAGCTGGTTGGCGTACTGGGTCATCATGACGACGACGGCGTTCTGTTTGCGCGCCGTCACCAGCCAATTGCTCAGGCGTTCGGCGAAGTAGCCGTTGTCGAGCGCCTTCCAGGCCTCGTCGATGACGATAATCGTCCGCCTGCGGTCTTCGATCACCCGTTCGACGCGCCGGAAGAGATAGGAAAGGACCGCCATCCGCTCCTTCTCGCTCTCGCTGTCCAGAATGTCGGTGAGATCGAAACCGACCGTCTCGCCCTCGAGTGAGAAGGTGTCCTCAAAGCTCTGGCCGAAGATCCAGCCATAGCGTCCGTCCCGTGTCCATTCGCAGAGGCGCTCGTGGATATCGCCCTCGTCATCGGCGGATACGAAGAGCGAAGCGAGATCGTCCCAGTTGCGAAGAGCGACATCCGCTTCGGCATTCTGCCGGACGACCTCCTGGATGCGGTTAATCTGAACCGGCGAGAGGGGTTTGTCGGAGCGCTGGACGAGGGCGGCCAGCCAGTCGGCGAGCCAGGCCTGGCCGCGGGCGTCGGTCTCGGTGCGCAGCGGATTGAGGCCGGTCGGCTCGGACGCGTTGATCGCGGCGTATCGCCCGCCATTCGCGCGGACCGCCATTTCCATGCCGCGGCGATAGTCGAAAACGAAGAGGCGGGCGCCCAGTCGCTTCGCTTCAGTCATCAGGAACCCCGCCAGCACAGACTTGCCGGAGCCGGGACGCCCAAGGATCAGCGTATGGCCGCCGGTCGGTTCGGCGTCGGGGGTGCCCCGTTCATGAAAATTGAACCAGAAGCCGCCGCGACCGACCGTCGGAAGCATCGTCACCGGCGCCCCCCATGGCGTCTCCTGGCCGCGCTTTCCCATCTGAGTCCGATGGAGGGCCGCGAAATCGGCGAAGTTTCGGTTGGTGATCGCGGCTTTGCGGCTGCGCTTGGCGGCGTTGCCGGGATGTTGGGCGAAGAAGTGGGTCTTGGCGGCGAGGCTCTCGTTGATCAGCGTGACGCCTTGCGTCGATCCGATGTTACGGATCTCCGCGCCGATCGCTTCGAGCCCGGCCTCGCTATCGGCGAAGACAGTCGCCGTCATGTGATGCTCGCCGAAGCTGAGACGTCCAGTTTCGAGATCGTCGAGGGCGGCGGGCATTTCCTCGAGCAGCGAGATCGCGCCGTCGTCGGCCGCGCGCCGCATGCGCATCTCGCGTTTGATCCGTCCGGCCATCAGGTTAGAGTTGATGCCCGTGAAGGAATGGGTGACGACCATGTCGACCGGCAGGTCGAGCTCGTCGAACATCGTGGCGGCGGAGGCCTGCGGATAGCTCTTGATCGCATAGGATGCGCCAACGCGGTTGCCTACGCAGCCTTCGGATAGTGTGAAGGTCGGCCCACGGAACGTGATGCGTGTATTGGCAACGTCCTGCGCAACATACCCGTAGGACGAACCGCGATAGATCGGCGTCTCACGCCCGGTGTTGAGTGCGCCGAGAAAGCCGAGCAGTTCGCCGCTGGACGCAGACAAGCGGCGTGGGTCCATGGCGGAAAAGGTGGAGAGAATGAAGTCGACGACTTCGTTCAGTCGGCGCAGCGACTTCTGCGTCTCGCCGCGAAGCCGGTCTACCGACTTCGACCGCCGGAAGGGCACCTTCGAGCCGAACGTCGGGCGTTTGATGACGGTGAGCGTCAGCGTCTTCTCGCGGAGGTCTGATCCGTCGAGGTAAGTGCGCCACCGATGATCAACCGCGGATGCGAAACTGTCGTCTTCGATCGCAGGCAGGCCATGATCGACCCGCTTCGAGACCTTGTGAAGATAGAAGGCGAAGTCCGAACCACTTTGAGTGATGATCCGTGCGAACAGGTTCCGCATCTTGTCGAGTACGGCGTCGTCCGTCGTATGGCTGTCGAGGCCCGACAGCCGGATCGACTGGAACAGTTCGTTGCCGCGCGTGCGGATGGTGACGTCGTCGACAAGAGAAACGTAAGGAAGGAGCGAGGCGAGCTCCGTCTCCTTCGCGGCCCAGCTCGGAAGAAGCTCGTAAGGTCGTGCGGTGTCATGGAGCATAGCTGTCGCCTCCGTGGCGCGCCCGGTTCGGCGTCGGCCGCGTCTCCTCCAGGCTGACGGCGACCACATTTAGGAAATGCGGGTCCCAGTCCGCGGCCTTCCAGATCGCCGGATAGGCGAGCGCGGAGAGTGCGAGGACAATCCAGCTCTGGATCCAGAGAAACAGAAGCACGGACGCGAACAGCCATACCATGGCGTACATCATCGGAAGGCCGAGGAGCTTGGCGGGCCGCACGAGGCCGAGATAGACGGGCGATTGTTCTGCCATGATGCCGAATGCCGCAGCTTAAGTCGTCGACCAGATTGAGCCGACGATGGTCGGGGCCGCCGCGACGCCTGCGATCCCGACGATCGTCCACATAGCTTGGCGGAAATCGACGATGCCGAAGAGCCAGGAAAGAAACACGCCGATTAGCGCCAGCGTGCCGATGGCGATCCCAAGCGGGCCGGTGATGATGTCGATCAGACCCTGCAACAGTGC
This sequence comes from Fulvimarina endophytica, assembly GCF_003403015.1. Lineage (GTDB taxonomy): Bacteria > Pseudomonadota > Alphaproteobacteria > Rhizobiales > Rhizobiaceae > Fulvimarina > Fulvimarina endophytica. The sequence continues at coordinate 9,904 of NZ_QURL01000012.1, read as the reverse complement.
CTGGACCGGTGAGAGATCCAGAGCCTGGGCGAGTGCCGGCTCACTGGCCATGAGAGCTATGGCCAAGATGGGCAGAAGCGTGTTGAGGCGAGGCGTCATCGGGTTTCTCCGTTGAGACGTTCGGCGACCGCCATGACGCGGACGACGTGGTTTCGGGTTTCTTCGAAGGGAGGAATGCCGCCATGGCGCGCGACCGCTTCGGGCCCGGCGTTGTAGGCGGCGAGCGCGAGTTTCTCGTCGCCGAAGCGCTCCAGCATAGCGAGGAGATAACGGGCTGAACCGTCGAGGTTCTGGACGACGTTGGATGGGTCGACGCCGAGATTGGCGGCCGTCTCTGGCATCAGTTGGCCAAGGCCGAGTGCGCCGACGGGACTGGTGGCGTCAGGATCGTAAGCGCTTTCGATCTCGATATTTGCGCGGAAGTATCGCCGCCAGTCGGAGACCGTCAGACTAGCGGTTCGAAGCGCGGGATGCGAGCCGTACCGGATGGCGGTGTCATCGATCGCAGTGAGAATGGCGGCGGGTGGCGTCGGTGCTGTAGCAATCGTGGAATGTGGGGACACGGAAGTCCGTTCGCCCGAAGTCGAGTTCACTGAGGCTTCGTTGGGGCCGCCATCGGCACCGTCGTCTTCGTTGCTTTCACCGAAGATGAAGAGACCAGAGCCGCCTTCGCGACTGGCGTCGCCGTAGGATTTCGAGAACGCGGACTGATGTGTCTGCGCTCGGAGTGCGCCATCGCCACGCACGGAGAACACCATGCTTTCGGCAGGAGCGAGCGTCGGAATGAGAAATGCGACAGCGAACGCTGTTCCGGAGAGGGCGTTAGTCCGCGCTGTCGTCAGAAGCGGGCGGAACCTTGCGCTGAAGCGCCCTTGTCCCCGCATTGAACGGAATATCGCAGAAGCGATGGCCCGCATCGTAGAGGAGGCTGCAGAGTCCGAGCATCGTCTTGAAGAGACGAGGTTGAAGTTTCGGACCAACCGCGTTCTTTCCTCGCTCGGTGACGAGAACGAACTCTTCGCCGGTTTCCTCCGAGACGACGCGAACGAACCAGATACCGGTCCAGGTATGGTTTTTCCGGACGGCACTTTTCTCGCAGACGACCTCGGCGCGGTATCCGCGTTTGATAAGAGATCGGAAGGCATCCTCGACGACGACATTTGGTGCTCGCTCGAACATCACGACCTGGCGCTCTCCTCTTTCGGTTCGTTGGACCGAACGGGATCCGCCTGGACAAGACGCGGTCCCGCTACAAAATACGTATTATGTCGGCAAGGGTTGGTTCGGGTCTTTTGAGCCACCGACAACATAAATCTAGCCGTTCACCCCACGTCACGTGAACCGCCCAACCGCCTGAATTTGAAGGGGTCGCATTCCATGCCGTTGCGCACTCGCAACGCTATTACTTTTACGATTATTGTCTTCGCTTATGGTTTGAGCACGGCGGCAGCGCGCGAGTGCGTCCCGCCGGAGAAGCCGTTTGTGCCTTCGGAATTGAAAGCTATCGAGCGATACGAGGATCTCCTACGAGACGACTTCGAAAGTTATCTGACCGAGATCGCGGGTTATATCGCTTGTCTCGATGATGAGCGCCGCCGCGCCTTCAGGGAGTCGAGAGATGTCACGAGGGATTATCGGCTTTTCCTCGATCTCGTCGACCAGTGAGACGGGCCTCGGAGGCGAGGGCATCTTTCAAAACTCGCGTCACGGCAGTGAGTCAGTCTGTGTCGCGGCCGCATGGATGCAGCAGAAAGGATTGAATGAAAACAAAAGACGTATAGTGTTGTCGCTCCTTCATAAATTTCGGGAGCGCTATAATGTTCGCAATCAAGATGGCTTTTGCCGCCTCAATTGCAGTTGTAGTGATCGGCTCTACGAGTACGCAAACCAAAGCCTATCCGGTCGACTGCGCGATCCTGCTCTGCCTCTCCGGCGGATGGCCGGTCTCAGCCGAATGCAGCGCCGCGAAAGCGGAAATGATCCGCAGGATCACGCCGACGCCGATCGAACCACCTCTGCAGATCTGGCGCTGTCCGATGCATGCTGGACTGTCGGGCCTGCCTTTGTCAGCAGGTGAGGAAGGCGGACATGATTTCGGAGCCCCTGCGTTCGACGCGGCTCGTTCGATCCGCGTCAGCGATATTCAGCGCCTCGTTCAATACGAGACCGATATGCTCGGTCCGGACGGAGAGCCGATCTGCCGGCGTTTCTCATCTATCCGGACCGGTTTCTACAATATCGAGGGCGAATACCGCTGGGTTCCAACGGGCGTAGCAAGTCTACCAGCATCCTATCCTGCCGCTCGCCTATTCGGCGACGAGGACTGCACGAGCATCTACGATCGCTCCGTCGTCATCGAATGGCGGGATATTGATGGCCGGCGTGATTTTGAGGCGATCGATTATTAGGGCTTCCGAAGTTGATGCACCTGGAGCCTGGTTTCGAATAGGAAGTACTCGACGATCGGGCGCTTGGAAACATCATGAACACGTTCAGCGATCTCAAGTTTCGAAAATTGATCTGACGACATTCTTTATCCAACTGACTCCGGGGTCGTTTGCTTTCTCTTCTGACCATGCGAGAAAAATCTTCGTTTTAGGATAATCGAACGGGGGCGCTAAAACCCGAAGGCGATAGATCGGAGCGACCATCATCGCATATCGTCTGGGAACGATCGCAATCATGTCAGAGACTGCAACTGTCGCAGCAAGGTCGGCAGCATTCGGAAGCACACATACCTCCCGGCGTTTCAAGCTTTCCGCCATGAGCATATGCGGAACCTGCAGCCTGCGGCGGATCTGGCTTTGTAGAATGGCGTGTCCGCAGGCCTCGAAATTCTCCTGCGTCAGCTTGGTACCGATGTCTGGATGCCCTTCTCGAACAATACAGACCGCTTCCGCGTCCGCCACCGGTTCGAAAACCACGCCTGGAGTCTCTTGCGGGAAGACATCCAACATCAGGTCGGCTTCGCCTTGCGCGAGATTGCTGTGGGGCTGCGTCCAGTCCGGCGTGATGACCTCGAGCGTGCAGCTGCCTTCCGGCTGATCCAGCAATCGGAGCAGGGGTGGCAGGATCGAGGGCACACTGAAATCGTGCAGGATCAGTTTGAAATGCCGATTTGCGGTGCGAACGTCGAAATCGGCTTCGATCTGCAGCCCGCTCCGCAGAGTGCCCAATGCCTGCGTGATCGAAGCCACGAGGCTGAGAGCCATCGGGGTCGGGCGCATTCCGCTTTCGCTGCGGACGAACAGACGATCAGAAAACTGCCCCCTCAAGCGATAGAGCGCATTGCTGACTGTTGGCTGCGAGAGGTTGAGCATTCTGGCAGCCTGGCTGACGCTTCCGGTTTTGAAGACCGCCTCGAAAACCAACAGTAGGTTTAAATCGATATCTCGAAGATCGCGCACGTGATCGTCCCTCCGGCATTCAAAAACAGAGACCGATCTATTCCATTTCGAAATATCTTGTGTGTCGTTTCAGCATCGATTTCATCCAGTATGAAGCGAAACGCGTCCAATCTATTTTGCGAAACAACCGAAATGCCCTGAAGTCTCTAAGTTATTCACAAAAGGAATAGAGCATATTGATGAGGCGGCTATTGCGTAAATAGCCCTTAACATTTCTGTCTCAACCGGCAGGTGTGCGACCGCAATCGCTGCGGCGCATCGCTGTTTGGCCGTTCGAACGAACAGGAACCGGGAAAGCGTAGAGCTCGAACGGATCCCGTTTAGCCGAACCGTCGGAATGTGGACCGTGGTGATCGACACGGACGATCGGGCTTCCGGCGTCCTGCGCCTCCGTGGTTCGTGGTGGAGCGGGGAAGTCCATGCAGTCTCATCTTGCGAAAGCACTGTTCGGTGTCGTCGCTCTCCTGATCCTGCTTTCAAGCGAAAGCGCTTATGCACAAGGGTCTCCCGCTTGCCAGGCGATCAACCAAGAGTTTGGAACGACGCAGATCTTTTCTTCGCCGCTCGGCGAAAACAACGCTTTCCAGAGTCAATACTTTTCAGGAGGCCCTAATGGTCCGCTCACGCCAAGCGAGACGCTTCGGTACGAAGCGAGCTCGACTGGCGGCTCAGCCGGAAGCGCAACTCGATTTCAATTGTTCTCGAACACGTCCGACCAAGGCAACGTGTTTGCCGAGGACGTGGTCGCCGCCCCGAACGACTTCAATGTCAGCGGCTCCTTCGTCATTCCCCAGAACACGGGAAATACGCGGCTCCTCGTCCGAGCTGACAGTCGGACCAACATCCAGTCTGTAAGTTACCGGGTTACCTGCGATCCGATCGCGACTGTTCCCGGCGCGCCGGTGAACGTTGCGGCTTCGGCTGCGGGCGACGGTTCGGCGACGGTCTCCTTCGATCCCCCGGCCTCGAACGGCGGCGCCGCGGTCTCCGGCTACACCGTGACCTCTGCACCCGGCGGCATCACCGCGACCGGCACGGCATCGCCGATCACCGTCACCGGCCTTGCCAACGGCACCGCCTATACCTTCACCGTCACCGCGACCAACGCGGCCGGAACGGGGCCCGCATCCGATCCCTCCAACTCTGTGACGCCGATCGCCCCGCCGGTGGCAAACGACAGCACGGCCAGCGTCGCGGCCAACTCGACCGACAACGATCTGCCTCTCGACATCACCGGCGGGGCCGCCGCCTCGCTGGCGATCACGACGGGTCCGGCGAACGGAACGGCGACGGTCTCTGGAACGTCCATCCTCTATACGCCCGATGCCGGCTATTCCGGATCCAACAGCCTCGCCTACACCGCGACCAATGCCAGCGGCACCTCGGCTCCGGCCACCGTCGCGATCACCGTTACGGCGCCGACGCTCGTCCTCTCCCCGGCGACCCTGCCGGACGCCACCGTCGGCGCGCCCTACAGCCAGACGCTCACCGCCGCCAACGGTACCGCGCCCTACAGTTCACCGTCACGGCGGGAGACCTGCCGGCGGGACTGACGCTTGTAACGGGCGGGACGATCTCGGGAACCCCGAGCGAAGCCGGCACCTTCACCGCGACCATCCAGGCCACCGACGCCAACGGCGCCATCGGATCGGCCGACTACACCATCGCCGTCGCCCCCGCCGTTCCCGGCGCGCCGGTGAACGTCGCGGCCTCGGCTGCGGGCGATGGTTCGGCGACGGTCTCCTTCGATCCCCCGGCCTCGAACGGCGGCGCGGCGATCTCCGGCTACACCGTGACCTCCGCGCCCGGCGGCATCACCGCGACCGGCACCGCATCGCCGATCACCGTCACAGGCCTTGCCAACGGCACCGCCTATACCTTCACCGTCACCGCGACCAACGCCGCCGGAACCGGACCTGCACCCGGTCCTTCCAACGCCGTCACGCCCCTGGCTGGAAATGTTGCCCTTGCGTCACTAACCGTCGATCCAGGTACGCTGTCGCCGGCCTTCGACGGCGCTACCAGATCCTACAGCGTAGCCCTGACCAATGATCAGGCAACAATCACCGTCACACCGACCGTGGTCGAGCCGAACGCCAGCGTTGCGGTTGGAGGGACGGCCACCGCCTCGGGCACCGGTGTCAGGGTTCCGCTGACCGTTGGCGCAAACACGATCGACATCGTGGTCACCGCACAGAACGGAGCGACCGCCACCTATACCGTGACGGCGACGCGTGCCGCTTCAGCCGATGCCAGACTTGCCTCTCTCGCGGTCAATCCTGGCGCCCTGTCTCCGGCCTTCGAGGCAGCAACGCGGTCCTACAGCGCCGCACTGACGAATGATCAGACAACGATTACCGTCACGCCAACAGTGACCGAGACGAATGCCAGGGTTTCGGTCGGCGGCACGCCGACCACCTCGGGCACCGGTGTCGCAGTTCCGCTCGCCGTTGGCGCCAACACGATCGAGGTGGTGGTCACCGCGCAGAACGGTACGACCGCCACTTATACCGTAACGGCGACGCGAGCGGCACCTTCACCGATTGCACTGTCGCGAACGGTCGAGGCTCTTGCGGGAACGACCGTCGCGGTCGATCTCACCGAAGGCGCCTCGGGCGGCCCCTTCACCGGCGCTACCATTGTCTCGAATGCGACGTCCTCCGCCGGTACGGCTCGCATCGAGGGCAATCGCACGCCGCGGATGATCTTCTCCGCGAGCTCGACATTCGCCGGAACGAGCAGTGTCGCATACACACTGTCGAACGCATCCGGCACGTCCGCGCCTGCAACGATCGTCTTCTCCGTCATCGCGCGGCCCGATCCGGCACAGGATCCGGAAGTGATTTGGCTGGCAAACGCACAAGTGGGAGCGTCCAAGCGGTTCGCACAGGACCAGATCCGCAATTATAACGACCGCCTCGAACAACTGCGCGACGAAGGAACCCGCAGAAACAACTCGATGGGCGCACGCCTGCGCTATAACCCATCGTCGCCATCGGAGAGCGTGGGCGATCGCGGCGTTCAGGCCATGGACGATCTCGACTCCGAAGTCTCCTCGGCTGTCTACGGCTCCGATCCCATACCAGGTCTCCTCGCTTATGGGCCCGGCGAATTGCGGCCTTCGGGGAAGCTGGAAGACACCGTTCAGTCCCTCGCGCCGGGTGGAATCGATCTCGGTCGGTTCGCCGTGTGGACAGGCGGATACGTGAACTTCGGCGATCGAGACGACGCCGGTTTCGACTTCGACTACACGACGACCGGCTTGTCCGGCGGCATCGATTACCGCTTCTCCGACAGCTTGGTCGCGGGCTTCGGCGTTGGATATGGGCGCGATGCGTCCGATCTCGGCGAAAACGGAACCAAGAGCCGCGGCGAGGCCTACAGCGCGGCGGTCTACGGATCGTGGAACGCCACCGAGGGACTGTACATCGACGGTCTTGTGGGCGCAGGAACACTGGATTTCGACAGTCGCCGCTTCGTCACGAGCGATGGTTCCGCTATCGACGGCGAGCGAAGCGGACGACAGCTCTTCGGCTCGCTGACGACCGCCTACGAGATCCGCAACGAGAGACTGCTCCTCTCGCCTTATGGACGGGTCGAGCTCTCTCGTTCGTGGCTCGATGGCTTCTCTGAGAACAGTGCAGGCATCTACGCTCTGACCTATGGCGATCAGACGGTGGATGCGCTTTCAGGCGTCCTTGGTGTGCGTGGCTCCTACGCCTTCGCCATGGATTGGGGCGTCCTGACGCCGGGGTTCAGGGTCGAGTACGCCCATGACTTCGCCGGCGATAGCGATGTCCTGCTTGGCTACAGCGATATCGGGACGACCCCTTACGAGCTGACCACCGAAGGCTCCCTTCGCGATGCCACGAGCTTCGGTCTGTCGCTGGACGCAGACGTTCTCACGGATTGGTCGCTCGGCCTGGACTACCGAACGACGTTCGGCGTCGACGAACAGAACCACGCCTTCGGCCTGACGATCGGCACGCGGTTCTGAGCCGCTTGCCGCCGATGCCTGAGCCAGCCGCGCAAGAAAAGGACTGCCCGGACCATCCGGGTTGTTCCTTCAAACCGCTCGATGAGCAACCGCACGAGACAATGCAAAAGGAGAGACAACATGGAAAATTTTCTCGGAGAGATCCGGATCTGGCCGATCGCGGAAGCTCCGGTCGGCTGGGCGTTGTGCAACGGTCAGCTGCTCAGAATCAGTGCCGCGCCGGCACTCTTCCAACTTCTAGGAGCACGTTTCGGCGGTGACGGAAGCACGACGTTCGCGCTGCCGGATCTGCGTGGCCGCGTTCCGCTTGGTGTCGGCCTGAACAATCTCGGCGATTTTTCGCTGGGACAAGCTGCCGGCGCCGCGCAGACGACGCTGACACAGGCGAACCTGCCGTCGCACACCCATCTTGCCATGGTGAAGGTGAATTCCCAGCCAGTGCAGACAACCTTCAATGCAACGACCGAGTCCAGTTCCAGCGAGGTTGCGACCGTCGGCGCGCAGCTGGGTGCCGTTAACCCAGGTGGGACGAACATCTACGCCGCGTCGGGCAGCACTCAGATTCCACTCGGTGGTATCGAAACCAGCCAGCCGAACACGCAAGTCGAGGTCGAGAACGGGCCTACCGGCGGTTCGATGCCGTTCGACAACCATCAGCCCTACCTCGCAATCAACTACATCATCGCCATAACTGGTCTGTTTCCGAAATTTCCCTGATCTACTCAGCAGAAGCTGTCGCGGTCTTTCATGGGATTTGAACATACAGTCCGGTTGCGAAAACGAAGCGCCAACAGTCTGTTGACGGTATAGGTCGGAAGAACAAGCCCATTTGCCGGCTTGGCCGCCGACGTCCTGCTGGCGCTGTTCCTCCCCACCGTACTCTCGATTGAAAGCGTATGCGCTGCGCGACTTGTGGGTGCGGATCGGAGAAGGTTGCGGCCAGAGCGGAGAGTTCCGTTTGGGAAAGGCCGGGAAGGCCGTGATAGATTGCGGCCGATCGAAAGTACGTCGGCGTGGTGCGGATGCGACCGCCTCCCCAGCCGGACCGCTCTTCCCTTCGCTGTTGAGGGCTGCGGTCCGGGCGACCCTCGTCTTCCTCTCTACGATCGCGAAAGAAGAGACTCTGCTTCAAAGATCAGGCAAAATCCGAATCGAGGCGGTCAGCGTCCATGTCTGGTTCATCCGTCTTGCGGCTCATGATCCGCTCGAAAGCATCAAGATCAGCAGCGGCAGCTATTCGTTCGAATTCATCGGCTGTTGCGAATGCTGAGATTTTTCGGCAACCGCGATCGCGATGAATTGATTGACGCTCGTCTGCTCGCGTTCAGCGAGACCGTCGATGGCGTTTCGCAGGGAGGTCGGCAAACGTAGCGAATAGGTCGGTAAGCGAGAACGCTGCGCACTTTTGCGAGAAACATCTGTCATCCTTGTCTGCTCGAGAGTTCCTTCGCTCCGATCAGATTCAGTACGATTGCCGTCTTGTTCCCAAATGTGGAACGCGCTATCTTGGCCGTTATGCAAATTCTATCGAAGCGGGCGCTACGACAGTTCTGGGAAACCCATCCCCAAGCCGAGGTGCCGCTTCGAACCTGGTACGCCCTCGTCGATAAGGGCGTGTTGCAAAGTTTGGCCGCTTAACGCTGGGTTGACCCTATCCACTGATTCTCGCGCTCTCATAGACGGAGAGCCTTGCCATGATCCTGAACACGATCGCCGAGAAGCTGAAGCGGCAGTCGAAGGACGACTTCAAAGGCCGGCAGTTTGAAGCGTGGCTGATCGTGCAGGCGGTCGCCTGGTATCTGCGCTACCCGCTGAGCTACCGCGATCTCGAGGAGATGTTTGCCGAGCGCGGCTTCGCGGTCGATCATTCGACGATCAATCGCTGGGTTCTCGCCTACGCGCCGCTGATCGAGAAGCGTGCGCAGGTTTCGCAAGCCCCATTGCGGCTCAATTCGGATCGACGAAACGTATGTGAAGATCCGCGGCCAGTGGCGATATCTGTACCGCGCGATCGACAAGCACGGCAACGCTGTCGACTTCCTTCTGACAGCCAAGCGCAACGCTGACGCGGCCAGGCGGTTCTTCCGCAAGATGCTGAAGGACGAGCCGCTTTTGTCGCCGACGACGATCGGCACCGATGGCGCCGGTACATTCCCTGGCGCGATCCGTTCCGCCGTCGAGGACGGGCTGATGGTGGCCGATCCCGTCCATCACGTCACCAAGCATCTCCAGCAAGGGATCGAGAGTGATCATTTCCAAGTGAAAAGGGCAATGCCGAAGATCGGCGGCTTCCGTTCATTCAGTACGGCGCGTCGATCGATCAAAGGGTTCGAAGCGATGCTGTGGCTGAAGAAGGGCTTCGGCTTCACGGGCGAATGGACGGTTCACAGCCAGAATGATCTCGTCGCGCAGATCTTCGGACTTCAAAAAGTTAATAAAGTCTGAAGCATCTAAGTGAGACAATGGCTCCGCGCCCTTCGCTCGAAGTTGCGACACGCCC
>NZ_QURL01000011.1:7500-67384 GCF_003403015.1 Fulvimarina endophytica | reverse complement strand
TCCTTGGCAGCTTCGGCCGAGCGCTGGGCGAGGCCGCGCACTTCCTGGGCGACCACCGCGAAGCCCTTGCCGGCTTCGCCCGCCCGCGCCGCCTCGACGCCGGCGTTGAGCGCGAGGAGATTGGTCTGGAAGGCGATCTCGTCGATGACCGAGATGATCGAGGAAATCTGCTTGGAGGACGTCTCGATCTCGTTCATCGCCTGGACGGCCTGCTTGACCACCTCGCCGCCCTGGGCGGCCTTGTGGCGGGCCGCGCTCGCGACCTTGCGGGCGTCGTCGGCGCCGTTGGCGGTCTCGTTCACCGCGCCCGTCACCTCGCCGAGGGCTGCGACGGTCTCTTCCAGATTGGCCGCCTGGACCTCCGTTCGCTGGGACAGGTCGTTGGTCGCCGTCACCATTTCGGAAATGCCGTCATGGGTGGAGCGCACGAGCCCGATCACGTTGGAGAAGGCGCCTTCCAGGTTTGCGACCGTTTCGTTGAAGAGCGCGCGAAGGCCCTCGTAGTCCTGGGAGAAGGGCTTGTTGAGACGCGCCGTCAGGTCGCCCTTGGCAAGGCGGCCGAAACCGGCTTCCACCTCGCTCATGAAGAACTCGTGCGCCCGGACATATCCGGCCGCCTCTTCGTCCTGGCGCTGACGGTCGTCTTCCTTCTGGCGCTCCTCGGCGATGTTCGCCGCCTTCAGCTGCTGCTGTTCTGCTACCGCACCGCGCAGGTCTGCGACGGCCCTTGCGATGGCGCCGATCTCGTCGCCACGGTCCGTATGGGGAACGGCCTGGTCGATGCGGCCGCGCGCGACATTGGTGATCGTCTCCTTCAGGGCTGCGAGCGGGCTGACCATGCGGCGGGCCATGAAGAAGGCGCCGGCGCCGACGAGGAGGAGGGTGAGGCCGGAGACCACCAGAAGCTTGGTCTGCAGTCCGGCGAGCCCGGACAGGATATCGGCCTGGGGAACGGCCACCGCGAGGATGCCGATGGTCTCGCCGGCCATGGTCTTGATCGGGTCGTAGGCGGTGAAATAGCTGGTGCCCAGAACATCGGCCTCGCCGCGATAGGGCGTGCCCGAGCCGAGCACGGCGTCGTAGATCGGACCCGGTGCGAGCTTGGTTCCGAGAGCACGGCTGCCATCGGCTTCCACCACATTGGTCGCCACGCGCGTGTCGCCCATGAACACGGTGGCCGTACCGCCGACGAGCTCGTTGATCCTGTCGACCGCGACCTCGAAATCGTTGAGGGGCTGCAGGCCGGCATAGATGCGGCCGTCCGCCAGCCGGTAGCTGTTGCCATATCCGCCGAGAACCTCCCAGGCGACCCGCATATTGGTCTCCATGCGTTCGCTCGCGCGCTGCTGTCCGTCATTGTCGACGGCAATGAAGCTCGCGACGGACAGGAACAGGGTCAGGAGGGCGAGCGAGCCGACGACCATCATGGAGATTTTCGTGGAAAGAGAGAGATTTCGCATCGGCAAAAGGTCCAGAGATGGCGGTCGGCGAAGAAGCGCCGATGGAAAACCCGCGTCGGTTATCTTCCGACCTTAAGCCAGCTTCGTAAATCTCGCGTTATCGTGAAGCCTGTGCCGGGCTGGATCGGCAGGCATGATGCACGCTCGCACGGAGGGTAACGGGACCCCGCCAAACCGCAGAGCGGCCCTTGCCGCATGCCGCTCCCTGCCCATCGCACGGGCAGGGTGGTCAAACAGATTGCATTGCAAAAGCGCGCCCCGCCGTCAGAATGAGGCGATGAGCGCCGAACTCTCGATCCTGATCTTCGACGAGAATCTGGTCCGCGCGGCGATCATCGAGGCCGGTCTGCGCGAGGCCGGCCATGCCAAAGTGGAGACGGTGAACCAGATCAACGGGCTGGTGAGGCGCATCGAGATCCTCCAGCCCGACGTCATCGTCGTCGACCTCGAAAATCCCAATCGCGATCAGCTAGAACACGTCTTCCAGGTCTCGCGCTCGGTGCGACGGCCGCTCGCGATGTTCGTCGACAAGTCCGACGGGGACACCATCCGCGCGGCGGTGGAGGCCGGGGTCTCGGCCTATATCGTCGACGGTCTGCGCAAGGACCGGGTCAAGCCCATCGTCGACATGGCGATCACCCGGTTCAACGCCTTCCATCGCCTGACCCAGGAACTGGAGGCGGCGCGCTCGCAGCTGGCCGAGCGCAAGCTGGTCGACAAGGCGAAGGGCATTCTCATGAAGAAGCGTGGTCTTTCGGAGCCGGAAGCCTACCGGCTTCTCCAGCGCAGCGCCATGAACGAGAACCGGCGCATCGCGGACGTGGCGCAAGGCCTGATCAGCGCCGCCGATCTTCTGGGCGACGGATAGCGCCATGGCTCTCGATATCGTCCATGCCGGCTATCTTCCGCTTCTCGACAGCGCGGTCCTCGTCACCGCCGCGCGGCTCGGCTTCGCCCGCTCCCACGGCGTCGACCTCGTTCTTCACCGCGAGCGCTCCTGGGCCGCGATCCGAGACCGCATGAGCGTCGGCCATTTCGACTGCGCCCAGATGCCCGCGCCGCTGCCGATCGCCATGAGCCTGTCCGTCGGCCCGCTCGGCGGCGAGGTCTTCGCCCCCCTCGTCCTCAACACCGGCGGCAACGCCATCACCCTTAGCCGGGACCTCGGCGCCGAGGTCATCGCGCGCGCGCCGGCCTCGCTCGACGATCCGCGCCGGACGGGCCCGGCCCTCCAGGCGGCCCTTGCCGGGCTTGCCGCCGCGCGCGGCCGGCCGGCCCGTTTTGCCGTCGTCCACCGCTTCTCCTGCCACAACTACGATCTGCGCGACTGGCTAGCGGCGAGCGGCATGGTGCCCGACGAGGACGTGGAGATCACGGTCCTGCCGCCCTCTATGATGCCGGACCATCTGTCGAGCGGCCAGATCGACGGCTTTTCGGCCGGCGATCCATGGAACACCATCGCCGTGCGCTCGGGCGGCGGCGTGATCGCCGCGACCAAGGCCGAGCTTTCGCCGGGCAGTCCCGAAAAGGTGCTCGGCGTTTCGCCGGGCTTCCTCGCCGAGCGCCCGGAGGTTCTGGAGCGCACCATCCGCTGTCTTCTCGATGCCGGGGCCTGGTGCGGCGAGGAGGGCAATCACGCGGAACTCGCCGAACTCCTCTCGCGCAAGGAGCATGTGGGCGTCGATCCCGCCGACCTCGCCCCCGGCCTTTCGGGCCGGATCGAGATCGGCGGCGGCCGGACCCGCCACGTGGCGGACTTCCTCGCCTTCGCGGCGCCCGGCATGAACCCGCCCGATCCGGGCCATGCCGCATGGCTCCATCGCCAGATGGTCCGGTGGGGCCATGCGGCCGGCGGGCCGGAGGAGGAGGCCGTCGCGCGAGGCGTGTTTCGGCCCGATCTTCATGCCCGCGCGATCGGCGGCGATCCGCACGGGGCCGGGTCCGTGCCTCTCGGGCAATCGGCCGAAGCCCCGCGCTCCGATCGCGGGGCTGGAAGCTGATCGCGGATTGAGCGGGTCTGCTGCCGCCCGCCGAGGCGAAATGCACAAATATCAATCAGAATAACAAAAAGATGATAAATGCGTCAGATTGCGGTTGCGCCTCCCGCGCCGACGCCGTAATCATCGATGCGAAGGATGGATCGCTTGGGGGCGGTCCATCCCTCTCCAAGGCATCCAAGGGCGGATGCCGTCTCGGCAGGGCTGCCGACCTTTCTCATGTTCGCGGACCGGGCTTCGACCGGTGGCCGCCGGCATGTGCGGAAGGGTCGAGCAGCCTTTTTGCGTTTCAGTGCGCCCCAAGAGCGGACGGGGCGGGCGGAGGAGGGCTGCGGCAAAGGCCGCCGGCCCTGGCCGGAAGGAAGAGTTTCGTCGCCGCGCGGCCTGCCGCAAGCGGCGGACGAGCCAATCAACCGGGAGCGGGCGCACCGCTTCCGTTTCGATCAACGGACATCGAAAGGGGTTTTGACCGATGTCGTATCTCGCGCCACAGGAATTCGTGACCAAAATGGTCGATGCCGGAGAGGCGAAGGTGTTCATGAGCACCAAGGACACGCTGATCCGGTCCTATATGGCCGGTGCGATCCTCGCGCTCGCGGCCGCCTTCGCGGTGACGGTCACCGTCAACACGGGCAATCCGCTGATCGGGGCGCTGCTCTTCCCGGTCGGCTTCTCGATGCTCTATCTCCTCGGCTTCGATCTTCTGACCGGCGTCTTCACCCTCGTGCCGCTCGCCCTCTGGGACCGGCGTCCGGGCGTCACCGTCAACGGCATGCTGCGCAACTGGGGGCTCGTCTTCTGCGGCAACTTCGCAGGCGCGATGACGACCGCGATCTTCATGGCGATCATCTTCACAATGGGCTTCACCATGGATCCGAACGCCGTCGGCGCCAAGCTGATGGAGATCGGCCATGCGCGGACCGTGGGCTATGCCGATGCCGGCGCGGGCGGCATGCTGACCCTCTTCATCCGCGCGGTGATGTGCAACTGGATGGTCTCCACCGGCGTCGTCGCCGCGATGATGTCGACCTCTGTCTCCGGCAAGGTGATCGCCATGTGGATGCCGATCCTCGTCTTCTTCTATCTCGGCTTCGAGCATTCCATCGTGAACATGTTCCTGTTCCCGATCGGCCTGCTTCTCGGTGCCGATTTCACCTGGAGCGACTATCTCTTCTACAACGAGATCCCGACCGTGGTCGGCAATCTGGTGGGCGGCATCACCTTTGTCGGCGCGATGCTCTACTCGACCTACAACATCGCGACGAGCAAGACGACGAAGTCGAAGGCGGCCGTCGGACCGGTGAGCCCGCTCTCCGGCCAGCCCGCCGAATAATCGCCGGAACGCTGTCGGACGGCCCCGCCCGAAACGGGCCGGGGCCGTTTGGCCGTCCGCGATCGGCGATCATTCTCCCCAGTCCTCCCCGCAGTTCCTTCGCGCATGGCCAGCACACTCGCCATCTCCCTCGGCCAGCACTCGGCCGCCGGCCGCAAGCCGGTCAACCAGGACTTTTACGGGGCGATCGTGCCCGAGGGGCCGGCGCTTCAGATGAAGGGCGTGGCCCTTGCGATCGCCGACGGCATCTCCTCCTCGCCCGTCTCCCATCTCGCCGCCCAGACGGCGGTGAGGAGCTTTCTGGAGGACTATTACTGCACCTCGGACGGCTGGACCGTGGCGACCTCGGCGGGCCGGGTCGTCGCCGCCGCCAATGCCTGGCTCTACGGTCAGGGCCGGGCGGCGCGGCTCGCGGACCCCGAAGGCGGCGCGGAGCGGGGCTTCGTCACCACCTTCTCGGCGCTCGTTCTGCACGGGCGCATGGCCCACCTCTTCCATGTGGGCGACAGCCGCATCCAGCGCCTCGAGGGAGGGCGGCTCGACTGCCTGACGCAGGATCACCACACCGAGGGCCCGGCCGGCCCCGCCCTTTCGCGCGCGCTCGGAATGGCGAGGGACGTGCGGATCGACCATGCCGCCTTTCCGGTGGCCGAGGGCGACGTCTTCCTGCTCACGACCGACGGCGTGCACGACCATCTGCCCGCGTCGGCCATCGCCCTGGCGATCGAGGAGGCCGGCGATCTCGACGCGGCGGCGCGGGCGATCGTCTCGGCTGCGCTGAAGGCCGGCTCCGCCGATAACCTCACGATCCAGATCCTGCGGGTCGACGCCCTGCCGGAGCCTGCCGAGGCCTTGCGGGAGGATGCCGCAGACGATCCGGAGGCAGCGCTTCTTCTTCCGCTGCCGCGCGCCGTTCCCGAGCCCGGCGAGATCTTCGAGGGCTGGCATATCCTGGGCGTGCTTCACGCCTCGGCGAGAAGCCATGTCTTCGAGGCCGAGGACACCGAGACCGGCGAGAGGGCGGCGCTCAAGGTCGCGGCCCGGGACAAGGCCGAGGATCAGGCGCATCTGCGCGCGATGGCCATGGAGGAATGGGTCGCGCGCCGTCTCGCCCACCCCCATCTTCTGAAGGCGGTCGCAGCGCCCCGGCCGCGCCGCCTCGCCCATACGACCATGGCGCTCGTCGAGGGCATCACCCTCGACGACTGGATGAGGGACAATCGCAATCCCGATCTCGCCGATATTCGGCCGATCGTCGCCCAGATCGCCTCGGGCCTTCAGGAGATGCACCGGCGCGGCATGGTCCATTGCGACCTGAAGCCCGCCAATGTGATGATCGACGAGACGGGCCATGTCACCGTCATCGATTTCGGCTCGACGCGCATTGCCGGCGTCGAGGGCGCGGCGCCCGTCTCGAGCCGCGCCGACATTCCCGGAGCGCTGCAATACACGGCGCCCGAGATCCTGCTCGGCGATCCGATCACGCCCAAGGCCGACGTCTTCGCCCTCGGCACGCTCGCCTACCAGCTTCTCACCGGCCGCCTGCCCTATGGCGCGGCCATGGCGCGAACGCGCACGAGGCGCGAGCAGCGGCGCATCGCCTATGACAGCGCCTCGGGCGAAGACAGCCCCGTGCCGCTTTGGGCGGATGCGGCGCTGAAACGGGCCGTCCATCCCGATCCCGACCGGCGTTATGACGAGGTGGCCGAGCTCGTCGCCGATCTCGCCACCCCCAATCGCGCGCTCGGATGGGACCGGCGGCCCTCCTTTGCCGAGCGCGATCCGGTGCGCTTCTGGCAGGCGATCTCGGCCGTCCTCGCGGTTCTGGTTCTCGTTCTTCTGGCGAGCGGTGCCTCGAACGGATGACGGGATGCAGCGCGAAGGACGGGCAAGGCCCGCGAGACGCCCATGCGACGACTTCCTCTCGAACTCGCCGTGAACTCATTCACGTCTGAATCATTTCGTTTCGCAGGAAGCACACGCATTCGGTCCGTCTGACTGGAAGTCGCGGTGCGATCACGATCCAGAAGGGCGAGACATGACCACTTCCATCCCCGATCCGATCCGGTTCAGTCCGATCGTCGAGACGAGCGAGGACGACGAGGCGAAGACGAACGAAAGCCTCGAGAAAAGCTTCGATTACATCGTCAGGAGAACCAAGGCCGAGGAGGGCCGGGCGGCGCGCGGCGTCCACGCCAAGAACCACGGCGAGCTCGTCGGCCGGATGCGGATCCGGGAGAACCTGCCCGAGGAACTGGCCCAGGGTCTGTTCGCCTCCCCCGGCGAGCATCCGGTGATCCTGCGCTTTTCCACCAATCCCGGCGATATCCTTCACGACGAGGTCTCCGTGCCGCGCGGTCTCGCGATCAAGGTGCTGGACGTGAAGGGCGGCGAACGCCTGCCGGGCTCGGAAGGCGAGACGACGCAGGATTTCGTGATGATCAACGGTCCGGTCTTCTCGGCGCCGTCGGCCAAGGACTTCGCCCGCACGCTCAAGGCGCTCGCTGCGACGACGGACCGGGCGGAGGGCCTCAAGAAACTCGCCTCCGCCTTTCTCCAGACCGTGGAGAAGGGGCTCGAAAAGTCGGGTCTCGGCGGGTCTCCCACGCTCCAAACGCTGGGCGGTGCGCCGGACACCCATCCCCTCGGCCAGACCTTCTTCACCCAGACGGCCTATCGCTATGGCGACTATATCGCCAAGCTCCAGTTCGCGCCGGCCTCCGGAAAGCCCAAGGCTCTCGCGGGCGAGGAGATCGCCGTGAAGGGGCGGGCCGATGCGCTTCGCGAGGAGATGAACGCTGCGACCGGCGAGGCGGGCGGAACCTTCGAATTGCGCGTGCAGCTGTGCCGCGACCTCATCGCGATGCCCGTCGAGGACCCGTCGGTGGAATGGTCCGAGGACCTCAGCCCCTTCGTCACGGTGGCCGAGGTGACGATCGAGCCTCAGACCGCATTCGAGGCGACGCGCAACGAACGGCTGGACGACGAGATCCGCTTCTCGCCCTGGACGGGGCTCGCCGCCCATCGTCCGCTCGGCGGCGTCAACCGGGTGCGCCGGCGCGCCTACGACAAGAGCGCCGAACTGCGCTCCACCCTCAACGGCTGCCCGTTCCACGAGCCGAAATCGCTCGATGAGGTGCCGGCCTGAGGGGCCGGCGCTGCGACGCCGGTCGAGGGACAACGGCGCAAACGAAAGGGGCCGGCTCGAAGCCAGCCCCTGATCGGGACCCGCCTGGCACAAGGCGCCGGGCGGGTGGCCGGGAATGGTGTCAGTAGCGGCGCGGTGCGCGCCGGTTGCTTCCACGCCCGGTGATCTTCTTGGTGACCCATCCGACGAAAAGCGCCTTCAAGATGCTGCGGATCATGGGTTCGAGCCTCATTCTTCGTTGATCGGAAAATTGACTTGCCCCGTAAATGCGCGGCGATGCCAAAGGGTTGCATCACCAGCCACCGCATCGCGTGCCCCGGGAGCGGGATATTTCCCGCCATGCCGTCTTCTGACGAGGACGTGATCGCTCCCGTGCCTGCAATTTGCCCATGACCGGTCTTGCGGCAGTTCACGTGGTTGTCGCACGCGATCTGCTTCTATCTGCAGTGTGACGACCCGCCGGACGTCTCCGGCGTCCGGAGAACGCGAAACAGGGGTAGGGACGTCATGGAGCAGTCGGAGAAGGAGCTTTCGGTCAAGACGGGGTCACTCGGACCCTTCCCCCATGTCAGCCGACCGGTCTTCATCGTCTCCGCCGTGCTGATCCTGGGCTTCATCCTGTTCGGCGCCCTGTTCACCGAAGTCGCCTCCGAGGTCTTCCCGTTCCTTCAGAACGAGATCGCCAACAAGTTCGGCTGGGTGTTCGTGATCCTCGTGAACGCCGCGCTCGTCATGAGCTTCTTCCTCGCCTTCAGCCGGTTCGGCGATATCCGCCTCGGCGCCCAGACGGAAAAGCCCGAATACAGCCTGTTCAACTGGACCGCGATGCTGTTTTCGGCCGGCATCGGCGTCGGCCTCCTCTACTGGGGGGTCGCCGAACCGCTCTATCACTTCTTCGCGCCGCCGCTTCAGGAGCCCGAGACCGTGGCGGCCGCCCGCGAGGCGATGGTGCTGTCCTTCATGCACTGGGGCCTGCATGCCTGGGCGATCTACGCCATCGTCGGCCTGTCGCTCGCCTATTTCCACTACCGCCACGGCCTGCCGCTCTCGATCCGCTCGGCGCTCTATCCGCTGATCGGCAAGAGGATTTACGGTCCGTGGGGGCATACGGTCGACATCCTCGCGGTGTTCGGCACCATGTTCGGCATCGTGACGACGCTCGGGCTCGGCGTCATCCAGGTCAATGACGGCCTTCAGATGCTGTTCGACATTCCGACCGATCCCTTCGTCCAGATCATTCTCATCGTGATCATCACCGCCTGCGCGGGCGTGTCGGTGATGATGGGGCTCGACGACGGCATCCGCCGGCTTTCGGCCTTCAACATCTGGCTCACCTTCGCGCTCCTGTCCTTCGCGGTGATCTTCGGCCCGACGCTCTCGATCTTCGACCATTTCGTCGAGAACACCGGCAATTATCTGAGCTCCCTCGTCGATCTCGGAACCTGGGTTGAGGCCTATTCCGATACCAACTGGCAGGTGGACTGGACGATCTTCTACTGGGCCTGGTGGGTCTCCTGGTCGCCCTTCGTCGGCATCTTCATCGCCCGCATCTCGCGCGGACGCACGATCCGGGAATTCATGCTCGGCATCATGTTCATTCCGGCGACGATCCTGTTCTTCTGGTTCACCGCCTTCGGCGGCGTTGCGATCGAGATGAGCCTTGCCGGCGATCCGGGGCTGATCGAAGCCACCAAGGAGAGCTACGGCAACACGATCTTCGTGCTGATGGAGTCCTATCCGCTGACCACCTTCATCCAGGGGCTGATCGTGGTGATGATCGTCGTCTGGTTCGTGACCTCCTCCGATTCCGGCAGCTTCGTCATCGACATGCTGACGGCCGGCGGACACGACGATCCGCCCAAGATCCAGCGCCTGTTCTGGGTCTCGACCGAGGGCGTGATCGCCGCCATTCTCCTTGCGGCGGGCGGCCTCAACGCGCTCCAGGCGGCCGCCGTCGTCGCCGGCTTCCCCTTCGCCTTCGTCCTCTTCGTCCTGATGTGGGGCCTCATCCGGGCGCTCGGCCGGGACAAGCTGCCGCTCTATCGCAACGAACAGTGGTACCGGTCCGAGGAGGAGGCGGAAGCGGCCTCGCCGAGCCCCTTCGTGGACGAAAAGCTTCTCAAAGGCCCGCCGCGCCTTCTTCCCGAGGGCGAGAACCGGGGCTGAGGCCACGGGGTGGGCGGCGTCCTCTCGCCCGCCGCCCCTTCGTCTCCTTCCACCGCGGTGCCCACACCATCACGGTAATCGGGCCTCGCCCACCGCGTTAACGACGCCGAACGGAATGCTTTGCGCGCCGCAGGCGGCCGGGTTATCGATCGGAGGAACGAGCGTTGGTTCTCGATCCGCAGCACGGATCGTTTCGCCGGGACGGGACTGACCTCCAGGTCTCCGGCCGATCTCTTCAAGGCCGCCGCCGCGCCCGTCGCGGTGTGCGGCCTCTTTTTTGCCCGGTGGCCGGCGCTGGCGCGTCCTTCGACCGGAAGGTCGACCCGGACTTGTCTCATTTCCGATCCGGAACATGGGGGGCCCGACACCACTTTGCCGTCCGGTGCCCTATCATACCGCCGGACGTGAATTGTCCCCTTGGGGTCGATCCACGTCCGGCGAGGCTCCGCTTTCTCGCCGACGCATCGGATGATCCGAAAACCGGATCCCCTTTTCGCCCCGATGCTTTAGGCCCCGCTCGGGCTGCCAACGGATATTCGGAAGCGATGCTTTCACATATCCGCTGGTATGAGTGGCGAGTGGGGACGAACGCCTCGCATGAAGCTGGCGCGGTTCCGCGCATCCCGTATCAGAACCCGA
Source organism: Fulvimarina endophytica (assembly GCF_003403015.1). GTDB lineage: Bacteria > Pseudomonadota > Alphaproteobacteria > Rhizobiales > Rhizobiaceae > Fulvimarina > Fulvimarina endophytica. Next base: position 56,641 of record NZ_QURL01000011.1, on the reverse strand, counting down.
GAAGGCCGGACCCGAACCCGTGACGCCCCAACCCGATCCCTATACGCCGATCCGCCGCCGCCAGCCGCCGGCCTTCAACACGCCCAACGTCGTGCTCGGCGTGATCGCGCTTCTCGTCGTCATCCACGTTTTCCGGGTCTATCTGGCAAGTCCGCTCGTCGAAGGCTGGATGATCCTGAATCTCTCCTTCATTCCGGGCTGCTATGCCGATCTCGCCGAGTTCTGCCTGGTGCGCGAGCCCGGTGCCGGCGCCTGGACGCCGGCCAGCTATCTGCTTCTCCACGGCGACGGGATGCATGTCGGCCTCAACTGTCTGTGGCTTCTCGTCTTCGGCACGCCGGTCGCCCGGCGCATCGGCGCCCAGCGCTTCCTCGCCTTCATGATCGCGGGTTCGGTCGCCGGCGCGGCCCTGTTCTACGTCTTCGAGCCCGGCCTCCTCGCGCCGATGATCGGCGCCTCGGGCAGCGTTTCGGCGCTGATGGGCGGTGCGTGCCGCTTCGCGCTTCCGCGGGCCGGCGGCATCGGCCTGATGCGGGCAGGCGCGCGCCTGCCGCTCGAGCCGATCCTCTCCTGTCTCACCAACCGGACGGTCGTCGTCTTCGTCGCCGTCTTCTTCGTGACGAATCTGGCCTTCTCCACGGGTCTCGGCGGCGCGTTCGGCCCGGGCAACGTCGCCTGGCAGGCCCATCTCGGCGGTTTCATCTTCGGCTTTCTGGGATTTGCCCTCTTCGATCGCCGCGACACGATCGGACCCGGCCGCCCGGCGATCTGATCACTACCCGTTTGGCGACTTGCGAGGAAGCCCGCGCCGTCGCACCATGGGCGGGACGTGTTCTGCCAGTGAGGGAGTGAACGGGCATGACGATCAAGCGGATACTGGAGGACAAGGGCCGGGACGTGACCACCATGTCCGCGGACGTGACCCTGGCGGAGGTCGCCAAGCTGCTCTCGGAACGGCGCATCGGCGCGATCGTCCTCACCGATGGCGAGGGCGGCGTCGCCGGCATCGTCTCGGAACGCGACATCGTGCGCGTGGTCGGCAAGAGCGGGCCGGACAGTCTGAAGCAGTCGGTCAAGGACGCGATGACCCCGCGCGTCGTCACCGCCACCGAAGACATGACCATCGATCAGGCGCTCGTCCTGATGACCGAGCGCCGGTTCCGCCATCTGCCGGTCACCGATGCGGATGGCCGCCTAAGCGGCTTCGTGTCGATCGGAGACGTGGTCAAGCGCAAGATCTCGGAAGCCGAGGCGGAAGCCAGCAATCTGCGCGACTATATCCACACGACCTGAGGAGCCTTGAAGACGGGCGCCTGTGGTCCGGGGGCGGACGGCATGGCCGGCCCCGGTGGGCCATGGCGTCCGTCAGTCGCGATCGCCCGAGATTTCCCTCGCGATTTGCCTGATCTCGGAGATGCGGGCGCTCGCCGCCTCGTAGCCGAGATCGATCGCCTCGGCCGCGCGGTTGAACTCCGACAGGCCGATCTCGCGCACCCGCGGATTGAGCGACAGGTCCGGCGGATCGCCGGCGAGCCGTGACCTCGAGATCCGGTCCTGGATGATGTTGAAGGCATCGACCATGGAGCGCACGATGCCGAAATTCTCGCGCCGGGCGCGGCCTTCGGGATTGCGGCGTTCGCGCCAGTCCGGGCTCGAGGGATCGCAGTCCCGCGCAGACAGGCGCACCACGGCGGCGCGGCCGTAGAGGTCGTGGCTGAGATTGACGGCGACCACCATCCTCTCCTCCATGGTGCGGCAGACATTGGCGGGCACCGGATTGACCAGCGCGCCGTCGAGAAGGCGCCGCCCGGCGCAGTCCACCGGGCCGAACACGCCGGGAAGGGCATAGGAGGCGCGCATGGCGAGCACCAGCGAGCCGCTGTCGAGCCAGACCTCGTGGCCCGACCGGGAATCCGTCGCCACCGCCACGAAGGGCCGAGACAGATCCTCGATGGCAACGCCGTGAAGGGAATCGGTGAGCCGGTCCGACAGGCGCATGCCCCGGATGAGACCGGCACCGCCCAGATGGAAATCGAGGAAGCGGAACATGCCGCGCCGGGTCAGCGAGCGGGCGAAGGCTTCGAGGTCGTCGAGCTTGCCGGCGAGATAGCAGCCGCCTACCAGCGCGCCGATGGAGGTGCCCGCGACCATCGAGACGGGAATATCGGCCTCTTCCAGCGCGCGGATCACGCCGATATGCGCCCAGCCCCGCGCAGCCCCGCCGCCGAGCGCGAGCGCGATGCCCTCCCGGTCGCCCTTGCGGCGCTTCGGGGTGGCGCCTGCCGAGGCGGCGCCGCCGGCCCCTTGCGGGTCCGCCGTCTCGCCCGGTGTGACACTCGCGGCCGATGCGTCGCGCCGGTGGATCATTCGGTTCATCATCGCCTGCGCTTCACCCCCCGTGACGCGGCCGGTCCGTTTCGAGCATGGACCTCGCGCGGACCCCCGGATGGCGCGATGGTCTCGGGCGAGGGTCCGATCGCAAGGGCCAGCTCAACACGTCGGCGCCGCCTTCCCTCACGAGTGTGCGGCAACGAGCTTTCTGCTGTCTGAATCGAGCCGCCGATAGAAGCAGGATTTCCGCCCCGTATGGCAGGTGTCCTCGGGCTTGGCCGAGACGACCGACAGCCAGACCGCATCCTGGTCGCAGTCCACATGGATGTCGCGCACGCTCTGGAGGGCTCCCGAGGTTTCGCCCTTCTTCCACAGACAGCCGCGCGAGCGCGACCAGTAATGGGCGATGCCGGTTTCGAGGGTGAGGTCCAGCGCCTCGGCATTCATGTGCGCGACCATCATCGGCCGGCCGGTCTCGTGGTCGGTGACGACGGCGGTGACGAGGCCTGCGGCATCGAAGCGCGGGCGGAAGGTCTCGCCCTCTTCCTGCTCACGGGCGGAAGCGGGGGATGCGAAGGGTTCGGACATGATGGCGGGGTCGCTCAGGTGGACTGGCCGCTCAGCTTCATGAACCGGCGGGTCAGTTCGGCATCGGTCTTGAAGGCGCCGTTGAAGGCGGTGGTGATGGTGGTCGCGCCGCGCGAGCGGATGCCGCGCATGGACATGCACAGATGCTCGGCCTCGATCATGACGGCGACGCCCGCCGGCTGGAGCAGGCGCTGCATGGCGTCGGCGATCTGGGCGGTCATGGATTCCTGGGTCTGCAGGCGCCGCCCGTAGATGTCGACGAGGCGGGCGATCTTGGACAGGCCGAGCACGCGCCCGTGCGGCACGTAGGCGACATGCGCCTTGCCGATGATCGGCACCATGTGGTGCTCGCAATGGGAATGGAAGTCGATATCCTTGACGAGCACCATGTCCTCGTAGCCGGACACGTCCTCGAAGGTGCGGCCGAGCACGTCGCCGGCCTCCTGCTTGTAGCCGCCGAAGAGTTCGCCATAGGCTTTGACGACACGGGCAGGCGTCTCCAGGAGACCTTCGCGGGTCGGGTCCTCGCCCATCCAGCGCAGAAGCGTGCGGACGGCCTCCTCGGCCTCGGCGCGGTCGGGACGGCCCGCCGCCTCGGTGCCGGCGCTTGCGGGAAACGGCTTGACCACGGCTTCCATCGCTGTCTTCTCCCTGAAATGCGGAATCCGCGCCGCCACCCAGACCGAATGGAGGTCCGGCGCCTGGGAGGAGGGGGCGGAACCGTCGGTCCTGTCGTCCTTCGTCACGGGCAACCCTCCGTCTGACGTCTTCGTGCGCGCCTGTCCGTCCGCCTCTCGCGGCGAGCTTCGCGCGAAACCTGCGGCGCCCGGCGTTCGGGGTCCCTTTCGACCCGGCCGGATGGCGCCTATATAAAGAGGCCGTTCGCCGAATGATAGACAAGAATCGCCGCCGGCGATCGGACTGCCGGAGCGGAAGCTGCCGGCCTCACGCATCCAACGGACCTGCCTCATGATCGACGACGTCTACAACAGCCGCATCCTGGAACTGGCCGGCAATATTCCGCGCACCGGACGCCTCGATGCGCCCGATGCGAGCGCGACGGCCCATTCCAAGCTCTGCGGCTCGACCGTCCATATCGACCTGAAGCTGGACGGCGGCCAGGTGTCCGATTTCGCCCACGAGGTGAAGGCCTGCGCCCTCGGCCAGGCCTCCTCCTCGGTGATGGCGCGCAACATCATCGGCGCGACGCCGGCCGAACTGAGGGCCGTGCGCGAGACCATGCGCGCGATGCTGAAGGAGAACGGCCCGGCGCCCGAAGGGCGGTTCGAGGACCTGAAATATCTGGAGCCGGTGCGCGAATACAAGGCGCGCCACGCCTCCACCATGCTGACCTTCGACGCGGTGGTGGACGCCCTCGACCAGATCGAGGCGAACGGCAAGTCCTCCTCGCAGGCGGCCTGAGCGAGGCGGCGCCGCGACATGAAGCCCTCCGAAGCCCTCGACAGGCATCGCGAGACGATCCGGGAGATCCTGTCGCGTTATCCCGTCGCCAATCCGCGCGTCTTCGGATCGGTGGCGAGGGGCGAGGACGGCGAGGAGAGCGATCTCGATATTCTCGTGGAGTTTCTCGCCTCGGACGAGCGTGCGCCGACATTCACCTATTTCGATCTGGCCAGGATGGAGATCGAACTGACGCGCAAAACCGGGGTTCGCGTCGATATTCGTCTGGAAAACGGCTTTCCGATGCGAACGCGCGAGCGGATCGGCAGAGGCGCCGTTCCCCTGTGAACGCCGATCTTCCATCCGATCTTATCGACCGGCTCCTGTCGCTCCATGACTGGTGCCGTGAAGTCGAGGCTCTGCTCGAAGGCGCAAATGATACCCTTTTCGAGACCAGGCGGGTGCACGAGCTGGCGCTTTCCAAGGCCGTGGAGCAGGTGGGGGAGCTCAGCGGACGCATTCTTCGCAAGCATCCGGGATTTGCTGCCGCCCATCCCGAACTCGAGCTGCTTGCCGCCTACACGATGCGCAACCGTCTGGTCCACGGCTATGACGACGTCATCGTCGCGATCGTCGTCGCGACGGGTCGCCGGGACATTCCGGTTCTCAAGGCAGCGCTCGAACCGATCCTCAGCGAGGCCGGCGAAGATGTCGCGTAACTATTCCGGCCCCTGGGCGAAGACGCCCGGCCGGCTTCTCGGCATCGGGCTCGTACGCCTCTACCAGCTCACCTTCTCGCCACTGATCGGCGGCCATTGCCGGCACCTGCCGACCTGTTCGGAATATGGCTATGAGGCGATCGCCCGGCACGGGCTGTTGCGCGGCGGCTGGCTGACGGCGAAGCGCGTCGGCCGCTGCGGGCCGTTCGGCAAGGGCGGGATCGACAACGTGCCGGAGTGATCAAGTCCCGGCGATCGCCGTGCGCAGAAGCGGTTCGATCGCCTCCGGATAGATCGGCACCCGTTCGAGTTCGTCGGGCGCAACCCAGCGGATCGACGTCGCGACCCCGTGGTCGAGGAAATCGAGACGGGTGTCCGGGAGCGGGGCGGGGGCGCCCTCGGGGCGCTCGCCGGAGAAGACGAAGACGATCTCGTGGCCGGGTGCGCCATTGTGTTCGAAGCGGTTCTCGCAGACCGTCAGGAGCGAGGCCGCATGCGGTTCCCAGCCGAGTTCCTCGCGAAATTCGCGAAGCAGGGCCTGTTCCGCGCTCTCGCCGAATTCGATGCCGCCGCCGACCGGCCGAAAGCCCTTGAGGAAACCGGTTCGGTCCCGCACTTCCATCAGGAGGACATGGCCGTCGGCGACGATGAGGCCGATCGCGATGGGCCTGATCCGTTCCGGCGGCGTCCAGTCGCTCGCAAGGTCTGGATTCGTGTTCATCGAAGGGTCCTCTCTCTTCCTGTCTCTCTGCTTGAGCCCCATCTGCGTTCCGCCTATACCGGGCCCGTTCTCCGGTGTTGAGGAGGGCGACTTCATTCACCCCACCCGCGCTCGTAGGCGGGACTGGAAACCCAAGGAGCAAGCCAGTGGCCGAGGCCGTTTCCCTCACCTTTCCCGATGGTTCGATCAAGGAGTACGCGCCCGAAACCTCCGGCGCCGAGATCGCATCGGGCATTTCCAAATCGCTCGGCAAGAAGGCCGTCGCCTACGCCCTCGACGGCGAGGTGCGCGATCTTTCCGATCCGGTGGGCCGTGCCGGTGCCCTCGAAATCCTGACGCGGGACGATCCGCGCGCCCTCGAACTCATCCGCCACGACTGCGCCCATGTGCTCGCCGAGGCCGTGCAAGAGCTCTGGCCGGGCACTCAGGTCACCATCGGCCCGGTGATCGAGAACGGCTTCTACTACGATTTTTCGCGCAAGACCCCCTTCACGCCCGAGGACCTGCCGGTCATCGAGAAGAAGATGGCCGAGATCATCCAGCGCAACGCCGCCTTCACCAAGGAGGTCTGGTCGCGCGACGAGGCGCGCCGGGTGTTCGCCGAGAAGGGCGAGGACTTCAAGGTCGAGCTCGTCGACGCGATTCCCGCTGATCAGGATCTCAAGATCTACCGCCAGGGCGAATGGTTCGACCTCTGCCGGGGCCCGCACATGGCCTCCACGGGACAGATCGGCGACGCCTTCAAGCTGATGAAGACGGCCGGTGCCTACTGGCGCGGCGATTCCACCCGGCCCATGCTCTCGCGCATCTACGGCACGGCCTTCGCCACCAAGGACCAGCTCAAGACCTATCTGACCATGCTGGAGGAGGCCGAGAAGCGCGACCATCGCCGGCTCGGCCGGGAGATGGACCTGTTCCACTTCCAGGAGGAGGGGCCGGGCGTCGTGTTCTGGCATTCCAAGGGCTGGCGCATGTTCCAGAACCTCGTCTCCTACATGCGGCGCCGGCTCGACGGCACCTATGAGGAGGTGAACGCGCCGCAGATCCTCGACAAGTCGCTCTGGGAGACCTCCGGCCACTGGGGCTGGTACCAGGAGAACATGTTCGCGGTGAAGTCGGCCCATGCGCTCACCCATCCCGACGACGCGGAGGCCGATCACCGGGTCTTCGCCATCAAGCCGATGAACTGCCCGGGCCATGTGCAGATCTTCAAGCATGGCCTGAAGAGCTATCGCGAACTGCCCATCCGCTATGCCGAGTTCGGCAATGTGCACCGCTACGAGCCCTCGGGCGCCCTGCACGGGCTGATGCGCGTGCGCGGCTTCACCCAGGACGACGCGCACGTCTTCTGCACCGAGGACCAGCTCGCCGCCGAATGCATGCGCATCAACGATCTCATCCTCTCGATCTATGCCGATTTCGGTTTCGAGGAGATCGTGGTGAAGCTTTCCACGCGGCCCGAGAAGCGCGTCGGCTCGGACGAGAACTGGGACCATGCCGAAAAGATCATGGGCGATGTCCTGAAGGAGATCGAGGCCCAGTCGGACGGCCGTATCAAGACGGGTATTCTGGAAGGGGAGGGCGCGTTCTACGGGCCGAAGTTCGAATACACCCTGCGCGACGCGATCGGCCGCGAATGGCAGTGCGGCACGACCCAGGTCGACTTCAACCTGCCCGAACGCTTCGGCGCCTTCTATATCGACGAGAATTCGGAGAAGAAGCGGCCGGTGATGATCCACCGCGCGATCTGCGGCTCGATGGAGCGCTTTCTCGGCATCCTCCTCGAGAACCATGCCGGCCACATGCCGCTCTGGTTCGCGCCGGTGCAGGCGGTGGTCACGACCATCACCTCGGAAGCCGACGACTACGCCCTCGAGGTCGCCGGGATCCTGCGCGAAGCGGGGCTGAAGGTGGAGACCGATCTTCGCAACGAGAAGATCAACTACAAGGTGCGCGAGCATTCGCTCGCCAAGGTCCCGGTGATCGTGGTCTGCGGCAAGCGGGAGGCCGAGGAGCGGGCGGTCAATATCCGCCGCCTCGGCTCCAAGGACCAGACGGCGATGGGCCTCGAAGAGGCGGTCGAGACGCTGGCCGCCGAAGCCACGCCGCCCGACGTGATGCGCAAGGCGATGAAGCGGAGCGCCGAGGCCTGAGACCGGCCTTTCCGCCGGCCGGGCCGACCGGCACTCCCATCCGATCATGAACGACGCCCGGCGGGTTCCTCGCCGGGCGTTATCGTGCCGGCCGGTCGGCCTCGGCGATCCGGTCCGCCTCCGTCTCCGGCGCGCGGGTCTCCTCGATGCCGGCCGCGGGATCGGAGGCTGCGACCGCCTCGCCGCCCCGGCCTGCCGCCGGCTCGCTCACCCAGCGCGCGACGAACCACCAGGCAATCGCCCAGGCCGCGCCGATCGTCCAGCCGGCGAGGACGTCGCTCGGCCAGTGGACCGCCAGATAGACCCGGCTGATGCCGACGAGGACGGTGAGGACGACGGCCGAGAGAATGAGGAAGACCCGCACCCGCCACAGGGCCTCGGTGCGGGCCGTGAGGATCGCGAGCGTCAGGTAGACGACCGCCGACATCATGGAATGGCCGCTCGGAAAGCTCGACGTGTAGACATAGGTCCCGTGCGGGACGAGATCGGGGCGCGGCCGCGAGAAGCCCCATTTGAGAAGCTGGCTCGCGGCAAAGCCCGAGGCGATCGCCGCCACCATCACGAGAGCGGTGCGCAGGCCGCCCCGCATCATCATGTAGAGGGCGGCGAACGCCGTGATCATGATGAGGATGCCGGTGCCGCCGAGCGCCGTCAGGTCGCGGCCGAGAACCTCCAGCCAATGGGGGCCGTAGGGCTCCCTGATATCGGCCGGACTGCGCATCATGAGGAGAATTTCCTCGTCGAGGCCCTGGGTGTCGCCCTCGGTCACCTCGCCGGCGATCGCCACGAACGCCCAGATCGCGGCGGCGGCAAGGAGGATCGCGATCAGGACACGCAGTTCGACGCGCTTTCTGACGAGGGTCTTCAGGTGGGCGATGTCGTACATCGAGGGCTCCGGGCGTTGGCTCTTGGCGCAATCTGTAGCCGCAAGGCCCGCGAGCAATGCGCCGACGTGAAATGCGAGGAGGCGGGGCCGGCATTTCGCTTCGAGACGTCGTTCTGCCGCGCGATCTCGCCGGACGCGTCATACAACTCTTCGGCATCGTGCTCCGCCGGGAACGATTGCGCGGCGCGGAGGCAGTCTGGTAACGCCTCGTCCCATGAACCCGACATTTCGCTTCGCTCCCTCGCCGACCGGTCTCATCCATATCGGAAACCTGAGAACCGCGCTCTTCAACTGGCTCCAGGCCAAAAAGACGGGCGGGCGCTTCGTCCTGCGCTTCGACGATACGGACCAGGAGCGCTCGACCCGGGCCTTCGCCGACGGGATCGAGACCGATCTCGCCTGGATCGGCATCGTGCCGGACCTCGTCGTGCGCCAGTCGGACCGGGTGCGGCTCTACGACGAGGCGGCCGAACGCCTGAAGAGCCGGGGGCTCCTCTATCCCTGCTACGAGACGCCGGACGAACTCGACCGCAAGCGCAAGCGGCTCGCCGCGCGCGGGCTCCCGCCGGTCTATGGCCGCGAGGCCTTGCGCCTTTCCGCCGAGGAGAAGGCCAGGCTAGAGGCGGACGGGCGAAAGGCCCATTGGCGCTTTCTCCTGCCCAATCACGATGGCGACCCGGCGATCACGAAGCGCAGCGAGGTCCATTGGGACGATCTCGTCCGCGGCCCCCAGACGGTGGATCTCGCCTCCCTGTCGGACCCGGTGCTGATCCGCGAGGACGGCAGCTATCTCTATACCCTTCCCTCGATCGTCGACGATGGCGATCTCGGCATCACCGACGTCGTTCGCGGCGACGACCATGTGACGAATACCGGGGTCCAGATCGCGATCTTCGAGGCGCTGGGCCTGACGCCGCCCCGTTTCGGCCATCACAACCTCATCACGACGCTGACCGGGGAGGGGCTTTCCAAGCGCTCCGGCGCGCTCTCGATCGATGCCCTGCGGCGCGAGGGCTACGAGCCGATGGCGCTCGCCTCGCTCGCGGTGCTCGTGGGCCTTGCCGGCTCGATCGAGGCGATGGACGATCTGGACGCGCTGGCCGACCGGCTGGACCTGAAGGATGTCTCGCCGTCCGCCTCGAAATTCGACCCCGCCGAACTCGACCGCCTCAACGAGGATCTGGTGCACCGGCTGGAGACGCCGGCCGTTGCCGGGCGCCTCAAGCGGTTCGCGGTGCCCACCGACGATCACGACGCGTTCTGGCAGGCGGTCCGGGCGAATTGTTCGAGGGTGAACGATGCCGCCGGCTGGCGCGAGATCGTCTACGGCGAGGTGCCGCATCCGGCGGATCTGCCCGGCGAGGACGCGGCCTTCCTGCGCGAGACCCTCGCCCATCTGCCGGAAGGGCCGGTCGACGAGGGAACATGGAGCGCCTGGACCAAGGCCCTGAAGGCTGCGACGGGACGCAAGGGGCGCCAGCTCTTCATGCCGCTGAGGCTTGCCCTCACGGGCCTCGATCACGGACCGGAACTGGCCGCGCTCCTGCCGCTCATTGGTCGGGAAAGAATTGCGGCCCGACTTGGCGGATGACCACCGGCTCCGCGCTCGCCGTCTGCGGCTCCACGGCCGCCGTCTCCAGCCCCGCGATCGCCGAGAAGGGATCGGGCCGGCGCGCGGGCAGGGGGATCGCGGACTGGAAGGGAAGCGCGCCCAGATTCTCGGCGACCGTGATCACGGGGTCGAGCTCGGGCGCGATCTCGCAGGCCTTGGCCGCCGTCTCGTCGATGCCGGCGGTCTTGTAGAGGAAGGCCGAGGGCAGGTCGGTATAGCTTCGGCCCGAGGTGTGGCTCACCATCTGGTCGGGCTCCTCGCGCAGGACCCGGTGGACGTAGAGATCCACATCCGTGCCGGGGCAGCGCGCCTCGCAGGCTTCCAGGTCGCGGTCGAAATAGGTTTCGGTCGTCGAGAAGCTGATCGGGAAGAAGTAGCCGTCCGCCTTGCGCACGCAAAGCGTCTGGTAGGTATGGCTGGAGGCGGCCGCGCCGTGTGACGCGCGCGCGCTCGAATGGCTGCTCGAACGGCTCACCGCCTGGCGCGAGACCGTGCGCTTGCGCACCTGCTTCTTGCGGATCACCTTGCGCACCGGCTGCCTGATCTTGCGCCGATGCTCGGCCGTCGGGGCGCCGAACATCTTCTGCAGGAAGGACTGGGCGGCCACGGGCTGCGGAGCCATCGGAACGAGACCTGCCGCCAGAACGCTCGCCGCGAGCAGGAACCGGGGAAGGAACCGGCTTGTCGTGTCGGTCATGGCCACGGGGTCCTCATGCTGCATCCGTCGGGTCGATCCTCGGATCGCCGACCGGTGGAATATGTATTACGGCCTTAGCATCGAAGCGTTCCGCCACGCGGGACCGCGAAAAACGAGGTGTTGCGCCCCGCCCACACTTTCGGGCGGGCGGGGCGGGAACCCGTTCAGCGTTCGCTGCCTTCGCGTTCCTTCTTGACCACCTGGGCCGCCGCGATCGCGGCCATGTTCACGACGCCGCGCGAGGTGACGGAGGGGGTGAGGACGTGGGCCGGCGAGCGGGTGCCGAGAAGGATCGGGCCCACATGCAGGGCGTCCAGCATGGATTTCACCACGTTGAGGGTGATGTTGGCGGCATCGAGCGTCGGGAAGACGAGGAGATTGGCCTCGCCGGTCAAGGTGGAATTCGGCATCACCCGCTCGCGCGTGAGGGCGTTGAGGGCCGAATCGCCGTGCATCTCGCCGTCGATCTCCAGATCGGGCGCCTGCTCTCGGATGAGCGCCAGCGCTTCGCGCAGCTTGCGGGTATCCTCGGTGTCGTCGGTTCCGAAATTGGAATGGGAGACGAGGGCGGCCTTGGGGGTGATGCCGAAGCGCCGGATCTCGTCGGCGGCCAGGATGGTCATCTCGGCGATGTCGGCCGCGCTCGGATTGCGCTGGACATAGGTGTCGACGAAGAACTTGGTGCCCTGGGAGGCGATCAGCACGCTGAGGGCCGCGAAGCGCTTGGCGCCCGGCTCGAGGCCGATCACATGGCTGATGTCGCGCACATGGTGGGGATAGCGGCCCTCGAGACCGCAGATCATCGCATCGGCCTCGCCCCGCGAGACGGCGGTCGCCGCGATCACGGTCGAATTGGTGCGCACGATGGTGCGGGCCGAATCCGGCGAGATGCCCTTGCGCCCGACCTTCTGGAAATAGTGGTCGACATAGTCGCGATAGCGCGGATCGTTGCTCGGATCGATGATCTCGAAATTCTCGCCCGGGCGAACGGACAGGCCGAAGCGCTCGAGCCGGGTCTCGATGACCTGGGGGCGCCCGACGAGGATCGGCTGGCAGACCCGGTCCTCGATGAGGACCTGGGCGGCGCGCAGGACGCGCTCGTCCTCGCCGTCGGCGAAGATGACCCGGTGATTGGTGTCCTGCGTGCTCTTGAAGATCGGCTTCATGATGAGGCCGGAGCGGAACACGAAGCGGTTCAGCGTCTCCAGATACTGGTTCATGTCGGCGATCGGGCGCGTGGCGACGCCTTCTTCCTCGGCGGTCTTGGCCACCGCCGGCGCGATCTTCAGGATCAGGCGCGGGTCGAAGGGCGTCGGGATCAGATATTCCGGCCCGAAGACCGGCGTGTCCGATCCGTAGGCCTTGGCGGCCACCTCGTTGACGTTCTCGCGGGCGAGCGAGGCGATGGCGTCGACGGCGGCCATCTTCATCTTCTCGGTGATGTGCGTCGCGCCGCAATCGAGCGCGCCGCGGAAGATGAAGGGGAAGCACAGGACGTTGTTGACCTGGTTCGGATAGTCCGAGCGGCCGGTGCAGATCATCGCGTCGGGGCGCACCTCGCGGGCGAGATCCGGCATGATCTCGGGCACCGGATTTGCGAGCGCGAGGATCAGCGGGTCCTTCGCCATGGATTTCAGGAGTTCGGGCTTGAGGACGCCCGCCGCCGAAAGGCCGAGGAAGATGTCGGCGCCGTCGATCGCATCCTCGAGGGTGCGCTTGTCGGTCTTGCGCGCGTACTTGTCCTTCCAGGGATCCATCCCCGAATTGCGGCCCTCGTAGACGACACCCTCGCGGTCGGTGACGATGATGTTCTCGCGCCGGGCGCCGAGCTCGGTGAGGAGGTTGAGGCAGGCGAGCGAGGCCGCGCCCGCGCCCGAGGCGACGATCTTCACCTCTTCGAGTTTCTTGCCGTTGAGGCGCAGCGCGTTGCGCACCGCCGCCGCCACGATGATCGCGGTTCCGTGCTGGTCGTCGTGGAAGACCGGGATCTTCATGCGCTTGCGCAGCCGGTCCTCGATCTCGAAGCATTCGGGGGACTTGATGTCCTCCAGATTGATGCCGCCGAAGGTGGGCTCGAGCGCGGCGACCACCTCGCAGACATGATCGATCTCGCGGGCATCGATCTCGATGTCGAAGACGTCGATATCGGCGAACTTCTTGAAGAGGACGGCCTTGCCCTCCATCACCGGCTTGGAGGCGAGGGGGCCGATATCGCCGAGGCCGAGAACGGCCGTGCCGTTGGAGATGACCGCGACGAGATTGCCGCGGCTGGTATAGTCGGCGGCCTTGTGCGGGTCGGCGGCGATCTCGAGGCAGGGCGCGGCGACGCCGGGCGAATAGGCGAGGGCGAGGTCGCGCTGGTTGCCGAGCGGCTTGGTCGCGGTGATCGCGAGCTTACCGGGGCGCGGATTCTGGTGGTAGAAGATCGCCTGCTGGTCGAGATCGCCTTCTGACAGGCGTTCGTTTTCTTTTTCGGATGACATTGACCGGCTCCCTACCACATCGCTTGAGCGGGCGAAGATAGAGGCAGGAGGGGCGGAAGCCAACGCGCCCCGGGCCTCGATCCACATCTTCCCGGCTAACGATAGCGCGAGCGATCCGACTGTTGCCGGCCGGACCCGGCCCGGGTGCCACAAGGGCTCCCGGGCGCCCGCGCGTCACACGGATGTTACGCAACTCGCCCAATGCATGTCCCGTCACGATGAGAGAACGAGGACGCGGGAGCGACATGTCTCAATCGAGCGAATCCAAGACCTTCCGGACCATCTTCGTCTCGGACATCCATCTGGGCTCCAAGGCGGCCCGGGCCGACATGTTCATCGAGTTCCTGAGGCGCTACGACGCCGAGACCTTCTACCTCGTCGGCGACATCGTCGACGGCTGGCGCCTGAAGCGGTCCTGGCACTGGCCGCAGAGCCATAACGACGTGGTGCAGAAGCTGTTGCGCAAGGCGCGCAAGGGCACGCGCATCGTCTATATTCCCGGCAATCACGACGAGTTCCTGCGCAGCTTTCCCGGCCAGCATTTCGGCGGCGTCGAAGTGCGCCAGAACGACGTCCACGTGACCGCCGACGGCCGACGCTTCCTTGTGATGCACGGCGACGAATTCGACATCGTGGTGCGCAATGCCCGGCTCATCGCCTATCTCGGCGACTGGGCCTATGACGCGGCGATCGCCCTCAACGTGGTCTTCAACACCATCCGGCGGAAGCTCGGCTTTCCCTACTGGTCGTTCTCGTCCTGGGCGAAACTCAAGGTGAAGAACGCCGTCAGCTTCATCGGGGCCTTCGAGGAGGCGCTGGCGGGCGAGGCCGAAAGGCGGGACTGCGTCGGCGTCATCTGCGGCCATATCCACCATGCCGAGCTTCGCGCCCTCTCGGGCGTCGAATACGTCAATACCGGGGACTGGGTGGAAAGCTTGACGGCGGTCGCCGAGCATTTCGACGGCCGGCTCGAACTGATCCGCTTCGCCGACATCCTGCGCGACGAGCACACGGCCGCAACGGTCCTGCGCCTGCCCGTTCAGCCGCAGCGCCAGGCAAAGACGACGAGCGAGGCCGCCTGATGGGACGTTTCCTGTTCGCAACCGATGCCTGGGAGCCGCAGGTCAACGGCGTGGTTCGCACCCTGTCGAACCTCATGGGGGCGCTCGAGCGGCGCAGCCACGAGATCCATGTCCTCTCGCCGCACGACTTCCTGACCTTTCCCTGCCCCACCTATCCCGACATCCGCCTGTCGCTGGCGACGGCGCGGCTCGCCGGCCGGCGGCTCGACGCGGTGCGGCCGGACCATGTGCACATCGCGACCGAAGGCCCGATCGGCAGCGCCATGCGCAAGGCCTGCCTCACGCGCGGCATCGCCTTCACGACGAGCTTCCATACCCGCTTCCCCGAATATCTGAGCGCGCGCGTGCCGGTGCCCGAGCGCTGGTCCTATGGCTGGCTGCGGCGCTTCCATGCGCCGTCGCTCGCCTGTCTCGTACCGACCCGGACCATGCACACCGAGCTCGCCGCGCGCGGCTTCGCCAATCTGAAGACCTGGACGCGCGGCGTCGATCGCAGCATCTTCAAACCGCATCCGCCGCTCGCCCTCGACCTGCCGGGGCCGATCTTCCTCACCGTCTCGCGCCTTGCGCCGGAAAAGAACATCGAGGCCTTCCTCGATCTCGACCTGCCGGGCTCGAAACTCGTCGTCGGCGACGGTCCGAGCCGGGAGGCCCTCGTCGCGCGCTATCCCGACGTCCACTTCGCGGGGCTCCAGACGGGCGAAACGCTGGCGCGCTACTACGCCTCGGCCGATGTCTTCGTGTTTCCCTCGCGCACCGATACCTTCGGCATCGTGCTTCTCGAAGCGCTGGCCTGCGGCACGCCCTTCGCCTCCTATCGCGAGCCGGGGCCCCTCGACGTTCTCGGCTCCTCGGCGGCGGGCGTCATCTCGCACGATCTGCGCGAGGCCGCCCTGGCCGCACTGACGCTCGATCGCGGGGATGCGCTGCGCCGCTCGCTCGACTTTTCCTGGGAGGCCTGCGCCGACATCTTCCTGGAAGCCTGCGATCTCAACCTTGCCGAGCGGCCGCTGTCTGCCTGAGTGCCGGGGGCGGCCCGAACGTAGCACTCCCCGATGATCATGGGATTGGTGACCTCAGACATACGACCAGTAGTAGGCGAATCCATCCTGATAGACGATGCCTCGACTGCTCCTGATATGGTTGCCGTCTGGTGTCATGTTGACCTCGTAGGCGAGCGTTTTGTCGGCGAAGGAGATTGGCCAGAACGGCGCCGATCCACACCCCGTTTCAAGATCATCGACCATTAAATGCCTGTCCCTGCTCTCTCTTTCGAACAACTCCTGAATAAAGTGATCGATTTCATCCCGGTCGAGCTGAACCTTCAAGCATACGATGTACGAGATCGCGCCATATCGGTAAATCTCATACCCGCCGTTTTTGTATCGTTCTGGCAAATAACGCTCAAGCGGCTCCACCGATGTGATGCTGTATAAAGCAGTGATTATGATAACCGTCGAACCGATGAAGAGCGCGCCGATTACGTTTAATATATCTCTGTTCATAATTTCATCCCGTATCCATTCCGTCCCAAATTGCGGTGCCGGAAAAGAAATCGCATTCACTGGCGTTTGTTGAATTCAAAAACGAGCCGGTATCGACGATCTCTCCATCATGGGCGGATCGCTGTTCGTTTTCGCCTCGAATGGGCAAATGTGGCCTCGGAGGACTTAAAAATATAACCTCGGGTTGTCGATGCTCCCGCTCGTCGTTCTTTCGCAGTCCGGGTTTGTTCGAGGTATTCGAACAGCAGCACGATTCAGAATGCATGAAATTCAAATTCTGCCGGGCCGGGATGGCGATCGTTTCATGTTGCCGCGACGTGAAAGCATCTTCAGGGCACCCGGCTTGCATTCGCCCGCCGGCTCGGTCATCGGGCGGGCATGACCACGACAGACGCCATTGCCGGGCGGCCGGCCCCGATTCCGATCACAGACCCGGACGATCCGCGCATCGCCGTGTTCCGCGCGGTGCGCGAAAAGGATCTGACCGGCCGGCACGGCTTCATCGCCGAGGGCAGCGTCGTTCTCGACCAGCTGGCGCTCAGCCGACGATTCCGTCCGAGCGCGCTTCTGGTGCTCGACAGCCGTCTTGCCGGCATTACGGACCGGATCGCGCGCCTGCCGCAGGACTGCCCCGTTTACGTGGCGAGCCGCGAGGTGATCGACGCGATCGCGGGCTTTCCCATGCATCGCGGGGTCCTTGCCCACGGCATCGACATGGCGGCAGGCCTGACGGCGGCCGATGTCCTGTCGGTGGCGCGGGCGGGCGATCCGGCGGCGCCGATCTTGATCGCGCTCGGCATCGCCAATCACGACAATATGGGCGCGCTCTTCCGCAATGCGCGGGCCTTCGGCGCCGGCGCCGTCCTCATGGACGAGGCGTCCTGCCATCCCCTCTACCGCAAGGCGGTGCGCGTCTCGGTGGGAACGGTGCTGACCGAGCCCTGGGCGCGGGGCGGAACCCCGATCGACCTGATCGAGGCGGCGATCGCGGCCGGCTACGAGCCGCTGGCGCTCGATCCGAAGGCCGAAGGCTCGCTCGGCTCCCTCGATCCATCGAGGCCCCGCGCTCTCGTCCTTGGTGCCGAGGGGCCGGGCCTGCCGCGCGCGGTGACCGATCGCATCGCGGGCGTGCGGATCGCCATGCGGAGCGATGTGGACAGTCTCAACGTCGCGACCAGCGCCGCGATCGTGCTGGCGCGGCTCTACGAGGCGCGGGCCGATCTCAGCCGAAGCGTTCGATGAGCCGGGTCTCGATGCGCCTGAAGAGATCGCGATAGGCGTCGAGGACCTGTTCGCGGGTGCCGGTGGCGAGCGAGGGATCGGGCATCGGCCAGAATTCGACGTCCGAATAGGTCGAGCCCATGGTGTCGAGCGCGAGATGATGGGCCTCGGGCGCCATGGTCACGACGAGATCGAAATAGCCGTCCTCCAGATCCTCGAAGAGATGCGGCTTGTGGCTTCCCAGATCGAGGCCGTTCTCCTTCAGGACCACGTCCACGAAGGGATCGTTCTCGCCGGCATTGACGCCGGCCGAGGCGACATAGACGCCGCGCGGCATGACACGGCTCGCGATCGCCGCGGCCATGGGCGAGCGGATCGAGTTCATGCCGCACATGAAGAGCACGGAGGAGATGCGGGGCTCGGCGTCGCTGGTCATTTTCGCCGCCCCGCCCCAGCCTCGTCGTCGAAGGAGCGGACCAAGAGATCAGGCCCGCCGCTGCAGGGCGCAGATCAGGGTGAAGAGCCGGCGCGCGGTGTCCTTGTCGACAGCGATCTTGCCCTTCAGCCGTTCCATCAGCGTCTCGGAGCCGTCGTTGTGGATGCCGCGCCGGCCCATGTCGATCGCCTCGATCTGCTGGGGCGTCGAGGAGCGGATCGCTTCGTAATAGCTGTCGCAGATCATGAAATAGTCCTTGATGACCTTTCTGAACGGCGTCAGCGAGAGGATGTGCGTGACGAGGTGCTCACCCGCCTCGTCTCGGATGTCGAAGACGAGGCGCCTGTCGGCGATCGACAGCTTCAGCCTGAACCGGCCGCCTTCCGGCGCGCCCTCCGGATCGAAGCGGTTCTCCTCGATGAGATCGAAGATCGCGACATTGCGCTCGTGCTCGATATCGGGCGTGGTGCGCCCGATGCTCTCGTCGAGTTCGACATCGACCAGCCGGCCATGGGTGTCGTCAGCCATTATCGCTCCCCGTCTGCCGGAAGGTTCACGCGGATGCCCACCGAGCGTCCATGGGCCGCCAGATCCTCCACCCGGGCAAGCTCCATGGCCGCCGGCGCCAGCGCCTTCAGCTGGTCGGGACCCAGCTTGAGGATGGAGGTGCGCTTGACGAAGTCGAGGACCGAGAGGCCGGAGGAGAAGCGGGCCGAGCGCGAGGTGGGCAGGACGTGGTTCGAGCCGCCCACATAATCGCCGATGACCTCCGGCGTGTAGCGGCCGAGGAAGATCGCGCCGGCATTCGAGATGCGGTTGGCGAGATCTTCCGGCTCCTCGGTCGCGATCTCCAGATGCTCGGGCGCGATGCGGTCGGTGAGGGCGGGCGCCTCATCGAGGGACCGCGTCACGATGATCGCGCCGTTCGTGCTCCAGCTTTCGCGCGCGACGGCCATGCGCGGCAGGGTTTCGAGCTGGCGTTCGACGGCGGCCTCGACGGCGTCGGCGAAACCGGACGTGTCGGTGATGAGGATCGACTGGGCGGCGGTGTCGTGTTCGGCCTGGCTGAGGAGATCGGCCGCGATCCAGTCCGGATCGTTGCGCGCGTCGGCGATGACGAGGATTTCCGAGGGCCCGGCGATCATGTCGATGCCGACGCGGCCGAACACCTGGCGCTTGGCCTCGGCCACATAGGCATTGCCCGGCCCGACGATCTTGACCACCGGCGCGATCGTCTCGGTCCCGTAGGCGAGGGCCGCGACGGCCTGGGCGCCGCCGATGCGGTAGATCTCGTCGATGCCGCAGAGATGGGCGGCCGCCAGCACCAGCGGATTGAGCGTTCCGGCCCGCGCCGGGGCGACCATGACGATGCGCTTCACCCCCGCCACCTTGGCGGGAACGGCGTTCATCAGCACCGAGGAGGGATAGCTCGCCGTGCCGCCGGGAACATAGAGGCCGACCGATTCCACCGGTGTCCAGCGGCTGCCGAGCTCGACGCCGAGATCGTCGGTGTAGCGATCGTCCTTCGGGCGCTGGCGCTCGTGATGGGAGCGGATGCGGGCATGGGCCGTTTCAAGCGCCGAGCGCGTCACCGCGTCCGCCTCGTGCCAAGCCTTCTCGATCTCGACCGGATCGACGCGCAGGGCCGAGGCCTCGGCGATGTCCAGCTTGTCGAGATCGCGCGTCAGATCGAGAAGCGCCGCGTCGCCGCGCGAACGGATCTCGGCGATGATCGAGCGAACCCGGTCGCCCACATCGGGCGATGCGTCGCGCTTGCCGTCGAGAAGCTCAGCGAAGCGGGCTTCGAAATCGGTATCGGCAGTGTTCAGCCTCTGCGGCACGGCTTTCAACGACCCCCCTGTTGGCGTTGCGGACGGCGGGCGCAGCGGCTCGCGGCAGGGCTCTGCCGCAGGCCTCGTCCGGTGATCGGGTCTCTCGATAGCCCGCGAGAAACCCGGCCGCAACGGTGCGCGTGGGACGTGATGCGCGCAGACGCGCTTTCGGACCGCCGATCAGCCCTCGGAACCCGGCATGGGAACAGGCGTCGGGCTGGGGGCGGGCTTGCGCTCGACCACGCCCATGGCATCGGCCTCGCGGGCCCGGCGCAGGGCCTCCTCCGCCTCGCTCGCCTCGCGCTGCATGGCCCACATCTCGGCATAAAGGCCGTTCTGCGCCAGAAGATCGCCATGCCGGCCCCGTTCGACGATCTCGCCGGCCTTGAGGACGATGATCTCGTCGGCCGCGATCACCGTGGACAGGCGATGGGCGATGGTGAGCGTCGTCCGGTTCTTCGAGACGAGGTCGAGGGCCGACTGGATGTCCTTCTCGGTATGGGTGTCGAGGGCGCTCGTCGCCTCGTCCAGAACGAGGATCGGCGGCGCCTTCAGGATCGTGCGGGCGACGGCGACGCGCTGCTTCTCGCCGCCGGAGAGCTTGAGGCCGCGCTCGCCCACCATGGACTGGTAGCCGCCGGGAAGCTCTTCGATGAAGCGGCCGATCTGGGCGAGTTCGGCGGCGCGGCGCACCTCCTCCTCGCTCGCCCCGATGCGCCCGTAGCGGATATTGTAGGCGATCGTCTCGTTGAAGAGCACGGTGTCCTGGGGAACGATGCCGATCGCATCGCGCACGCTCTCCTGGGTCACCTGCGAGACGTCCTGACCGTCGATGGTGATCCTGCCGGACTGGACGTCGTAGAAGCGGAAGAGGAGCCGCGAGATGGTCGACTTGCCGGCGCCCGAGGGGCCGACGATGGCGACGGACTTGCCGGCCGGCACCTCGAAGGAGACGCCTTTCAGGATCTCGCGCTCGGGATCGTAGCCGAAGCGGACGTCTTCGAAGCGGATCGTGCCCTTCGAGACGGAGAGGGGCGGCGCCCCCTCGCGGTCGCGTACTTCGGCTCTGACGGCGAGCAGCGCGAACATCGCCTCGATATCGGTGAGCCCCTGGCGGATCTCGCGATAGATCGAGCCGATGAAGTTGAGCGGGATCGAGAGCTGCATCAGCATGGCGTTGACGAAGACGAAGTCGCCGAGCGTCTGGGTGCCGGCGCGCACCTCCAATGCGGACATGACCATGACGGCGCCCATTCCGAGGCCGAAGATCACGCCCTGACCGAAGTTCAGCCAGCCGAGCGAGGTCCAGATGCGGGTGGCCGCGGTCTCGTAATGGGCCATGGACTCGTCGAAGCGGCGCGCCTCCATCTCCTCGTTGCCGAAATATTTGACCGTCTCGAAATTGAGGAGGGAGTCGATCGCCTTGGTGTTGGCCTCGGTGTCGGAATCGTTCATCCGGCGCCGGATCTCGATGCGCCAGTCGCTCGCCTTGATGGTGAACCAGCTGTAGAGGCCGATCGTCAGGAGAACGACCGCGATATAGGAGACGCCGTAGGCGAAGCCGAAGATCAGCGCCACCAGCACGAATTCGAGGATCGTCGGCACCGTGTTGAGGATCGTGTAGCGCACGATGGCCTCGATGCCCTTGGTGCCGCGCTCGATGACCCGCGAGAGACCGCCGGTGCGCCGTTCGAGGTGAAAGCGCAGGGAGAGGCGGTGCATGTGCACGAAGGTGCGATAGGCCAGACGCCGCACCGCATACTGGCCGACGCTGGCAAAGAGCGCGTCGCGGGCCTGGTTGAGGGCGACGGAGATGACCCGCGCCACGTTGTAGGCGACGACGAGGGTGATCGCGCCGGTGAGAAACAGCGGCAGCCAGTCGTCGGCGGAGGCGCCGCCGTCGAGCGCGTCCGTCGCCCATTTGTAGAAATAGGGAACCCCGACCGTGAGGAGCTTGGCGGCGACGAGGAAGAGGCCGGCCACCACGACCCGGCGCTTGAGGTCTGGCCGGTCGTCGGGCCACATATAGGGCCAGAGATTGCGGATCGTCGAAAGCGTCTGGCCGCTATCGCCGGATATGGTCCTGTGTGCGTCTGCCAAGGCGCTGCTCGGTCTTTCGGATGGAATGGATCGGAACGGCGCCATGCCGAAGCCTCGCGCTTTGCGAAAAGCGCGGGAACAAGTCCTAATTGGGCGAGGGGCCCGGGACAATCAATGCGAACGGCGCGTCACCGCCCATCGCCGGCACGGACAAGCGCGGCAGGATCGGCCGCGCTCGCCTCGTTCAGCGTCTCGCCGGCTTCGGGCGTTTCCGCCCCGTCCGGCGTGTCGGGCATGCTGAAGATCTGGCCGGGATAGATGAGGTCGGGATCGCTGATCTGGTCGTTATTGGCGAGATAGATCACCGAATAGCGATTGCCCGCGCCATAGGTGGTGCGCGAGATGTCCCAGAGGGTGTCGCCCTTGCGGATGAGGACGCGGCCCGCGCGGGCCTCGAGCGGAGACTGGACCCGGCTCGGGATCGCGGCCTCCGCCGCCATGGGCTCCTCGGCGCCGGATGCCGGACCGGCCGGGCCGGAGGCCTGCGGTGCGGCATCGCGCGGCGCATCGGCTCCGGTCCCTTCCGTCGAGAGCCTCGACGAAAGGGAGGAGGCGGCGGGCCCGGACGGCGTGTCCGGGGATGTCGTCCGGGGCGGCGCTGGAGCTATCGCAGGAGCCGTCGCCGGATCCGGCGTTTGAGCCGGTGTCTGCGGGGAGGCCGACGCGATCTGCCTGTCGTCGCCTCGATCGGCCTGGACCTGCGCCTGCGACGGGTCGCGGGGAGCGGTCACGGCCTCGGCTGCGCCGGCCGAGGGAAGCCCGATCTCGGGCGAGACCGCCGCCATCGCGCCTTCGCCCGGCCGCGAGAAGGGAACGGAGACGCGGGCGACCACTTCGCCGGAGGGACCGAGCCGGTCGACGCGAACCATGTGATCGCCGACGGAGACCTCGCGATCGGTCTCGACCAGATAGCGGCCCGACGCATTGGTGCGGGCCTCGTCGAGGAGACCGTTGTCGAGATAGGCGCGGATCGGCGCGCCGGCGGGCGCAGCGCCCGCGATGAAAATACGCCCGTTCTCGATCTCGATCGCCTCGATGCGCAGGAGATCCGGACCCTCGCCGGATGAGGAGGTATCGGTCCCGGTTCCATCCTCGGCGGGTCTGAGGTCCGGTGCGACCGAGGCCATCCGCCGGGCTGCGTCGGCCTCCTCGTCGGCGGTCCCGCCGGGCTCGCCGGAGACGGCCCGCGCGGATTTGCCGGTCGCGGCGGTCTGCGCTTGATCGGAGACATCGAGGCTCGGCAGGTCGATCAGGCGGGACGGGCGGTCGGGCGCCTCGATGAGGGCGAGGAGTTCGCTCTCGCGGCCTTCCGGCGGAACGTCGACGATCGCGGTCTCCACCGAAACCTCACGGCCGCCCTTGCCGTCCTCGGCCGAGAGCTTGATCGTGTGGGCGCCGGGGGAAAGGGGTTCGGAGAGAACGATGACGAACTGGCCATCCGGGCCCGACACGTCCGATCCGAGAACGCGTCCGCGATCCTGAAGATCGATCTTCACGCCGGCCGGCCCACTGCCGGCGACCACCATGGACCCGTCCGGTTCGACCCGCATCACGTCGAAGCGCAGCTCGTCCCCGGGCTCGGACGCGAGTTGGGACCGGGACTGGGCTTCGTCCGAGGCCGGCGTCGCGCCGGCTCCGTCCGCCGCCGCCGTGTCCGCGCCCCCGTCCGTGCCCCTCTCCCGACCCTCTTCCGCGTCTCCGTTCGAGGCTGAACCCGGTTCGCTCGAGCTTTCACCGGGCCGCGATGAACCGGTCGATGCGTCGTCGGCGGCGGGCGTATCCGAAGGTTGGGCCGGAGAGCGGTCGGCGCCCTCGGGCTCCTCTTCGGGTTCGGACAACCGTTCGATCGCGTGCTGGGCGAGGCTCTTCAGCTGGGTCCGCTCGCTTTCCAGCATGTCCCAGTAACCGGCGATGATCGCGCCGATGATCATGAGACAGGCGAGGATGACGGCAAACGGTCGGGTTTTCATCGGCAAACGGTCGGGGTTCGATATCCCTGGCGAAATCTTGATCGGGGTCTTATCGCCTCCGCCGCCGAAGGACAAGAACGCGGGGCCCGGGGCCGGGGAGGCCCGAGCGCCCGCTCTGCCGGGCTTTCATGGGGCATCGGGAGCCGTTCGCGGCGGCATCGCCGGGGCCGTTCGCGCATGATCGGCCACCGGGCGGCGGGGGCCGGGTGACGGCGCGGGCCCGATCGGCGCCGCACCGGGGTGCAAGTCGGCGCGGTTCGGCTTATATCCTTGCGCACAATTCATCGGCAAACGGCGACAGCGAACCCTTGCATATCATCACGTCCATCCGGAACGCGCTCGTTCCGATCCACCGCGCCGGCTATCCGTTCATCGCGATCTTCTTCGTCGTGGCGGTGGTTCTCGGAATTCTCTGGGAGCCGCTGTTCTGGATCGGCCTCGTCCTCACCGCCTGGTGCGCCTACTTCTTCCGCGATCCCGAGCGGGTGACGCCGGTCTCGGACGATCTCGTGGTGAGCCCCGCAGACGGCCATGTCTCGCTCGTCGGCCATGTGGTGCCGCCGGCCGAACTCGATCTCGGCACGGCCGAGATGCTGCGGATCTCGGTCTTCATGAACGTCTTCGACTGTCACGTGAACCGGGCGCCCGTTCCCGGCACGATCCGGCAGATCGCCTATCGCAAGGGCGCCTTCAAGAATGCCGAGCTCGACAAGGCGAGCGAGGTCAACGAGCGCAATTCGCTGGTGATCGACAGCCCGCACGGCGCCCTCGGCGTCACCCAGATCGCAGGTCTCGTCGCGCGCCGCATCATCTGCTGGTCGAAAACCGGCGACAGGCTGCGGACCGGCGAGCGCTTCGGCCTCATCCGCTTCGGCTCGCGCCTCGACATCTACTGCCCGCCCGGCTTCGTGCCGCGCGTGGCGGAAGGCCAGCGTGCGGTGGCCGGCGAGACGATCATCGCCGAGTTCGGCGAAAACCTCGCGCGTTACGGCGCGAGGCGCGACTGATGTCGCTTCCCGACCTCTTCCCGCCCTTTGCACCCGGCGAGCCGGACGACGACGACGGGCGCAGCCGGCGGCGCATCCCGTTCCGCCAGATCGTGCCCAACCTCGTCACCATTCTCGCGATCTGCGCGGGGATGACCGGCGTGCGGCTCGCCTTCGAGGGGCGCTACGAGCTCGCCGTCGGCATGATCCTCGGCGCCGCCGTCCTCGACGGGATCGACGGGCGCATCGCGCGCTTCCTGAAGGGTCAGAGCCGGTTCGGGGCGGAGATGGATTCGCTTGCCGACATCGTGAATTTCGGCCTTGCGCCGGGGCTCATCCTCTACAGCTACATCCTCGCCGATGCCGGGGCGTTCGGCTGGATCTGCGCGCTGCTCTACACCTCCGGCTGCGCCCTGCGGCTCGCCCGCTTCAACACGATGCTGGACGATCCCAACCGCCCGAAATGGCATGGCGCCTTCTTCGTCGGCGTTCCGGCCCCGGCCGGCGCCGGCCTCGCGCTTCTTCCCATGTATGTGGGTTTTCTCGGCCCCGATCTCGGCGTGCCCGAGTTCACCGCCGGCGTCTCGGCGATCTATCTCGTCTTCGTCGGCCTTCTGATGTCGAGCCGGATTCCCACCTGGTCGGGCAAGGGCGCGGGCCTGCGCATTCCGCGCACCTACGCCATTCCGGTGATCCTCGCCCTCGTTCTCTACATCGCGACGCTGATCAGCTTCTTCTGGGCGACCCTCACGGTGACGGCCCTCGTCTATTTCTGCTCGATCCCGCTCGCCTGGCGCGAGTTTCGCAAGCGCGAGGCGCGCGAGCGTGCGTTTTCATCCCGTCGCGGCACGGGCGCATCGCCCGCCGGGGCGGGCGCGGAGGACGAGGCCTAGAGCCTCGGGGCCCGATGCAAGGGTCGCGTCCGTGGCTCCGGTTTCCTGCCGGCGCATCGAATGGTCCGAGAACCGGGGCCACTTTTCGCTCCGGTGCGTCGGAAAAGCCGCGCGCCGGCTAAGAGTGGGCGCGCAGGCTTTGCGGCAGGGCGTACGCGGTTGGCCGATGCCCGTTGCGGGCGGGAAAGCGAGGCGCGGGGAGCGGCCGCCCGTGGTCCCGCATCGGGCCTGACCCTTCCCAAAGACCGCATTCGTTACTATGTTGCAGCGCAGCAAAGGCGAGGCCGGGCGCCGTCGTGACGGCGATCTCGCCGCGAAGGCAGGCATGTTGCCGGACGGAATGCTGCCGGACGGACGATCCCGTTTCAGGCCCCCGCCAGACAGCGCCGGCCTTTTCGCCCAACCGATCGAAAGGATGTCGCGCCATGCGAGACGATCGTTCCAGCCAAAGCGAGCCCGAGACGGTGGCGCAAGCCATGCCGACGGTCATCGCCGATATCGGGCTCGACGCCCATCCCGCGACCACCCTCTCCAGTTTCCTGACCCTGTGCCACCTGACGCCCTTTGTGCTCGCAGCACGAATTCCGAAGCTTCTCGCCGAAACCATGATCTATTCGCCCTTCGATCGCGACGAGACGCGCCTTGCCGTCGCCGAGAAGGCGGAGGCCGTTCTGGAGGGCACGATCGCCTTCCAGTGCCAGTTCGCGGCCTCCACGCTCGCCATGCAGGCGGCCTTCGTCGAGGGGCGGTTCGATCCCCACGATTATCTGAACGGCTTCGGTGAACTCGCGTCGAAGACCCTCGGGCCGGCGGTCGAGCGCCTCCAGTTGAATGCCGACCGGCTGGCGTAGGACAGAAGCGTCCGCAAGGCTTCGACGGGGCTAACCGAACGGTAACCCATTTTCTCTAGATAGTCTGGGTGACGGCGAGGCCGGGCCCGGACCAAGGTATTGCGTATCCGGGAGGCCCTGCCGTCGCTCGGACCGTTCCGGCTCCTGTCTGCGTGCGTCGTCCCCGAGGCCCACTTTCAGCTTGCCGGGATCGCCGGCCGCGCGAACGGCCCTTCGGCCTCTTCGTGTCCTGCAGCCCGCGTGATGCATCGCCGTTCGGGCCGGTCCTTCGGACCGGCATCGGAATTTCGGCGGACAGGTTCCCACCGAGTGGTCCGATGAACTAGGATCGCTCATCGGCGTCACATGGCGCATGGGGCATGCTGCAAGCGAGGGAGGCGACCGCTGGCTCGGGCATTCGTTCTGTTCGGCGGGCTTCTCGTCCTCGCGCTCTGCGCCGCCCTGATCGCACCGCTCTTCATCGACTGGTCAGCCTATCGCGCCGATTTCGAGCGCGAGGCGAGCCGCATTCTCGGCCGCGAAGTACATGTCGCAGGCACGGCCTCGGCGCGCCTCCTGCCCTTCCCGTCCGTCACCTTCGAGGACGTGACCGTCGCAGGCGAGAGCGGCGCGGCGATCCTCACCGTCGACGAGTTCCGCATGAATGCCGAACTCGCCCCCTTCCTCTCCGGCGAGATCCGCATCTTCGCCATGGCGCTCGACCGACCGGTCCTCAGCCTCGGCGAGGGAGCGTTCGCGCTGCCGGACCTCACTTTGCCGACCAATGCCGACGTGGTCCTCGAAAGCGTCGAGATCCATGACGGCGCGATCCGGTTCGCCTCCGATGGCCGCATGGCCGAGATCGGGATCGCGCGGATCGAGGGCCTCGAAGCGGAGTTCTCCGCCGGCAGCCTGCGCGGCCCGTTCTCCGGATCGGGCCGGTTCGCCCTTCCCGGCAAGGAGGCCGTGGGCTTCGACCTGACGGCGGGCGAGATCGACCCGGCAGCAGGCGGCGCGCTTCGCCTCTCGTTCCTCTCGCAGGATTATCCCGCCCGGCTCGATCTCGACGGACGGGTGACGGAGGGCGAGGCCGGCGCCCGCTTCGACGGCGCCTTTTCCTATGTGCAGCCAGCGGTGACGGTGGATGCGGAGGGGGAGGCCCAAGGGCAGGACGGCGAGGAGGAGGGCGGCTTCGCCTCACTCGCCGGGATTGCTTCGGGCCCCGACGATACCGAGGCCGATAGGGAAGCGCGCAACGAGCCGGCGCCGGTGCGCGCCGGAGGCTCGCTCGCCCTCGCCGCGGGCTCGCTCGCGAGCGAGACGCTGCGGGTGGAGATCGGCGGGGGAGAGACCCCTTACGTGCTGACCGGCGACGGGCGCATCGAGACGGCGGGAGGCGAGCCCCGCTTCGCCCTCTCGCTCGAAGGCGAGACCTTCGACGTGGATGCGGTGACGGTGAGCGAGGCGCGCTCGTCCTTTCCGCGAGCGGGCTCTGAGGCGGCCCTGCCATCGGTGTCTCCGGTGCAGCGCCTCAATGCCCTGCGCGCGCTTCTCAGCGCCGTGCCCCGGCCGCCGATCGACGGCACGGCGAAGATCGCGATGCCCGTCGTCCGCCTCGGCGACACGACGATCCGCAGCCTCGCCTTCGAGGCGAGCCCGGCCGAGAACGGCTGGACGATTGCCGGCTTCCGTGCCGAACTGCCGGGCCGCACCCTTCTGGAAGCGGACGGGCACCTGCGCCTCGGCACCGATTACGGCTTTGCCGGAAACCTGCTTCTCGCCTCGCGGCAGCCCTCGGGCCTGTCGGACTGGCTGACCGGGCGGGTGGAGCCGAAGATCCGCGACCTGTCGCGGGCCGGCTTTGCCGCGCGCGTCGACCTCGACCCGGACCGGCAGGTCTTCGAGGATCTGGAACTCGATCTGGGCGGCGAGGTGCTGACGGGGCGGATCGAACGGCTGCCCGATCCGGCCGGCGGCCGCCTGACGGCGCGCCTCTCGGGCGGGGAGGTGGATCTGGAGGCCCTGCGCGCCCTCGGGGTCATGCTCACCGGCTCCGACGACCTCCTCGCCGGGATCGACCGCTACGACGTCGCGCTGAGTGCGGGGCCGGTGCGCTACAGCGGGGTGGAGGCCGCGCGTGTCGAGGCGGACGTCTTCTACGACGGCTCGCTCCTGTCGATCCCGAAGATCGAGGTCAGCGATCTCGCGGGCGCCAGCTTCTCGGCGACCGGCCGCGTCGACGGCGTTCTCGCCGGGGAAACCGCCGGCCAGATCAGCTACCGGTTCGAGGCTACGGACCCCGCCCCCTTCTTCGCGCTTCTCGACAGGCTGCGCCCCGACACGCCCCTCATAGCCGCCCTTCGCGCCCGGGCGGGCGAACTCGGGCCGCTCGACGCCAGCGGCGAGATCCGCTCGATCGATCGTGCCAGCGGACCGGCGAGCCTTCTCGTCAGCCTCAAGGGAACGGCCGCGGGCACGGAGATCGAGTTTTCGAGCGCCATCGAGAACGGCC
Organism: Fulvimarina endophytica; assembly: GCF_003403015.1. GTDB lineage: Bacteria > Pseudomonadota > Alphaproteobacteria > Rhizobiales > Rhizobiaceae > Fulvimarina > Fulvimarina endophytica. Next base: position 27,683 of record NZ_QURL01000011.1, on the reverse strand, counting down.
TCGAGGCGATCCGCACCAGCGGGCGGGTCGGGCTCGAGCTGCACCTTGCGAACGCGGTGCCGGCCCGCCTCCTGTCGCAGCTCGGCATCGATGCCGAGGAGGGGCATCTCGACGGGCCACTCGAAATCGAAAGCTCGATCTCGGCCTCCGCACGCGGGCCGGCCGTGGTGAGCGCGACCGTTTCGAGCCCGAGCCTCAAGGGCAGTCTCGAAAGCGTCCTCGACCTCACCGCGAGTTCCGTCGAGGCGGTGGATGCGAGCCTGCGCCTGAAGGGGACCTCGCTCGGCGGCTGGCTGGACGCGCTTCGCCTCGATCTCGGGCTGGATGACGAGACCCGCGACGGGCTGTCCGCCGATCTTTCGGCGAGCCTCGCCCTGAAGGATTCCACGTGGAGGATCTTCGATCTCGCGGGCACGATCGGCGACCGCAGCGTCGAGAGCGACCTGTCGCTCGGGCCGGACGGCGCGGTTTTGGGCCGGGTGCGTGCGAGCGAGGTGTCGCTTGGCTGGCTCGCCGGCCTCGTCTACGGCGCGCAGCCGCTTGCCGGCGAGGGCATCTGGTCGAGAACGCCGTTCGCTGCCTCGCTCCTGCCCGATCGGCCGATCGCCATCGACGTGCGAACGGACAGGCTCGCGGCGGAGGGGTTGACGCTCGAAGACGCCGCGATGACCGTTTCGAGCTCGGCGCGCGAGCTGGCGGTCGGCAATCTGAAGGGGCGGCTTGCCGGCGGCGATGTGAGCGGCGGCTTCGTCCTGCGCAATCTCGGCGGGCTCGGCAGCCTCAGCGCCGATCTGCGGGCCGACGAGATGGCGATGGAGAGACTGGCGCCGGAATTCGCGGTGAGCGGCGCGGGGTCCGACCTGACGGTGACGGCAAGGCTCGACGGCACCGGCCAGTCGGCCGCCGGTCTCGTCTCGGCCCTGACGGGCGCGGGCGAGGTGACGGCGGCCGGGATCGTTCTTCCAGGCATCCCCGCAAGCCCGATGGGCGCGATCCTGTCGGCGGCCGACAAAGAGGGCTTCGTCGCGGCCGAGGATACGGGGACGGTGCTCTCGAGCCTCTCCGATGGACCGGGCTTTCCGGTCGACCGCCTCGCGAGCGGCTATTCTGTGACGGCGGGCGAGGCCGTCCTGCCGCCGGTCGCCCTGTCGGTGGACGGGGGAGGCGAGCTGACGCTGTCGGGGCGCCTCGACCTGCGCGATCTCGACCTCGATGCCGATCTCGCTTTGGTTCTCGATCCGGGCGACGAGGCGATCGAGGGGACGCAGGCCCTTGTCGCCTATTCGCTCGAAGGTCCGCTCGATCGGCCGGTTCTTTCGCGCAGCTCGACGGCGCTCGAGAACTATCTCGCCGTGCGCGCGCTCGACCGCGAGCAGGCGCGCGTGGAGGCGATGCAGGAGCGGCTCGAGGAGACGCTGAGGCTGCGCCGGGAGGCGCGATTCTATCGCTGGCTGGAGCGCGATGCCGAGGAGCGCGCCCGCCGGGCCGCCGAGGAGGCCGAGGCACGGGCGGAGGCAGAGGTGCAGGCCGAGCGCCAGCGTGCCGAGGATGCGGCCCGAGCCCAGGCGGAAGCGCGTGCGGCGGCAGAGGCGCGGGCGCGGGCCGAAGCACAAGCCCAGGCGGAAGCACAGGCGGAAGCGGAAGCCGCCGCGCGGGCGGTCCGATCCGCCCCCGAGCCCATGCCGCGCCCGGCACCGCCCGCCGCCGAGCCGGGCCCGTCGGCGGAGGCGGGCGACCAGCCGGCCCGATCGAGCGATCCGGTGCGCGATCTGGTGCTCGATTTCGGCGCCGATCCGAACATTTCGGGCGATATCGAGGGCGATCGGGGCGGGGCGAGCGGACTTCCAGGCGTCGGAGATCCCCTGCGGTTCTGACACCCCGGGTCCGGCGCGGCAGCTTCAGGCCGCCATACGCGTTTCGTCCGGCCGGTTCGGCTCAGGACTTCAGGATCTTCTTCTGGGCCCAGCGATCGTGGAACCACATCCACTGTTCGGGATATTCGCGCACCCAGCCCTCGACGATATCGTTGAGGAGCTGGCAGGTCGCCTTCTGGTCGAGATCGCCGTTCGCCTTGCGCGGAAGCGTGACGGCGGGAAAGAGTTCGAGGCGGTATCGCCCGTTCTCCAGCCGGATCGAGCGGGCCGGGTAGACCTCCGCATCGTATTGGCGGGCAAGTTTTGGCAGGAGCGGGCTCGTCTTGCAGGGAAGGCCGAAGAAGGTGGTCTCAGCGCCCTTGCGGAATTTTTGGTCGGTGAGCATGCCGACCGAGCCGCCCTCGTCGAGAATGCCCGCGAGCGCCCAGGCCGCTCCCGCCTTGGAGGGAACGAGATGGCCGCCGGCCGTGTGCCGGGCCGCCTGCACCCGCTCGGCCACGTAACGATTGTTGGGCTCGCGGAAGAGGGCGGTGAATTCCAGCCCGTGGGCGGCAGCGCCGATCGGCAGGAGTTCGAAACAGCCCATATGACCGGTGAAGAAGATGAAGGGGCCCTTACGCTCGCGCAGGTCGACGAAGATGTCGGTGCCCGTGACCTCGATCCGCCCCGCATCCGGCCGCTCGGGATCGTAGTCGAAGAGGTCGTCGAGAAAGACGAACTCGGCCGCCATCCGGCCCATATGGCCCCAGTTCGCGCGGGCCGTGGCCTCCACCCAGGCCGCGTCCTTCTCGGGGAAGGCGCGCGTCAGGTTGTGGACGGCGAGCTTGTGGCGCGGCGTGAAGGGGCCGAGGGTGCGCGCCACCCTGTCGGCGAGGTCGAGGCCGGTCTGGGGTGGCAGCAGGCGCACGATGGACAGGAGCGCGAACAGGACTTTCGCCGTCAGCCAGTCCGTGAAGCGCTTGGTCTTCAGGACGAGCTTCAGGAGGCGCGGATTCATGCGCGCGGCACGGGCAAGGCTCATGCCGGCCTCAGGCCTCGCTCATCTTGAGGATCACCTTGCCGAAGACCTGGCGGCCCTCCATGCGCTTCAGCGCCACCTCGATCTCGTCCATCGTCACCTCGGTGTCGATGACCGGACGGGCGATGCCGCGCGCGATCTTCTGCATGGCGTCAGCCATGTTCTCCATGCGGCAGCCGAAGGAGCCCATCAGCTTCAGCTGCTGCTGGAACAGCATCATCAGGTTCACGTCGGTCGAGACCCCGGAGGTGGAGCCGCAGGTGACGAGGCGGCCGCCCCGCTTCATGCACAGCATGGAGCCGGCGAAGGTGTCCTTGCCCACATGCTCGAAGACGACGTCGACGCCCTTCTTCTTCGTGATCTTGCGGGTGACGCCCTCGAAGCGGTCGGTGCGGTAGTTGATGACGTGATCGGCGCCGAGGGCCTTGGCCTTCTCGATCTTGTCGTCCGAGCCGACGGTGGTGATCACGGTGCAGCCATGGGCCTTGGCGAGCTGGATCGCGACCGAACCGATTCCCGAGCCGCCCGCATGGACGAGGATCGTCTCGCCGGGCTGGAGCTTGGCATTGTCGAAGAGCATGTGCTCGACGGTGCCGAAGGTGACCGGCGCGAGCGCTGCGCCCACCCCGTCGCACCCCGGAGGCGCCGGCACGAGAAGCCGGGCGGGCAGGTTCACATATTCCTGGGCGAAGCCGTCGAGATGGAAGCCGTGGACCCCCGAGACGTGCTCGCACAGATTGTCGCGGCCTTCGCGGCAGGCCTTGCAGAGGCCGCAGGTGCGCGCGCCGTAGATCGAGACGAGCTGGCCGGGCAGGACCTGCGACACGCCGGGGCCGATCGCCTCGACGGTGCCGGAGGCCTCCGCGCCGATGACGAGGGGCATCTTGCGCTTGGCGAAGGCCATGCCGCGCCAGCCCCAGACATCGATATGGTTGAGCGCGACGGTCGCGATCCGGACCCGTGCCTCGCCCGGTGCGGGAGCTTCGGGTTCGGGAAGGTCGACGATCTTCAGGTCCTTGTCGCCGACGAGTTGAAGTGCGCGCATGCGGTCTAGTCCGTCCGTTCGCTCGCGCGGCCGCTCGCCGGTTCGCCCGAACCTGCGGGGCCGCGGAGATTGATCATGGGGGCCGGGCGCGCGGAGCCCGTCAGGCTCCGCCGAATGCCCGGCCGCGATGGCCGGGCTGTATCAGGTCGCGCGGCCGAAGACGAGGCAGGCGTTCTGGCCGCCGAAGCCGAAGGAGTTCGACAGCACCGCGCGGATATCGGCCTTGCGGGCCTCGTTCGGGACGACGTCGAGCTCGATCTTGGGGTCCGGGACGTCGTAATTGATGGTCGGCGGCAGGATGCCTTCGCGCAAGGAGAGGATCGAGAACACCGCCTCGATGGCGCCGGCCGCCGTCAGCGTATGGCCGATCATCGACTTGTTGGAGGAGATCGGCGTCGTCGCCAGCGCATCGCCGAAGACGGCGGCAAGGCCCGTGGCCTCCATCCGGTCGTTCTCGGGCGTCGAGGTGCCGTGGGCGTTGATGTAGCCGATATCCTGCGGCGTCAGGCCCGCATCCTCGATTCCCGCCCGGATCGTCGCGATGATCGGCGATCCGTCGGGCTTGGAGCGGGTGCGGTGGAAGTCGTCGGCCCGCTCGCCGCAGCCGAGGATGAGGCCGTGAACCGTCACGCCGCGCGCGAGCGCGCTCTCGAGGGATTCCAGAACGAGCGCGCCCGCGCCTTCCGCCATCACGAAACCGTCGCGATCCTTGGAGAAAGGCTTGGAGGCCTTCGTTGGGTCCTCGTTGGCGGTGGAAAGCGCCGAAAGCAGCGAGAAGCGGATCAGGGATTCCTGGCTGATCGAGCCGTCGGTGCCGATGCAGACGGCGCGCGTCGTCTCGCCGCGCCGGATCGCCTCGACGCCGAGCTGGATCGCGCTCGCGCCGGACGCGCAGGCCGTCGACAGGGTGATCGGCAGGCCGCGCGTGCCGAGCCTGTCGGCCAGCATTTCCGAGACGCGGCTGCACTGGGTGGTGTGATAGATCGAGCGATCGGGATGCTTGCGGGCGATCTCGAGCAGCCGCTCGTAGCCGGCCTCCTCGCGCTCCGCACCGTCCATGGCGTCGAGGGCGAGGCGCGAGCGCCATTCCATCTCCACCGGCGGGGCGGCGAGGAAGAGCGGGCCGCCGAAATCGGTGTCCGAGAAGCCGGCCATGGTGACCGCTTCCGAGCCCGCCGCCTCGGCCATGGCATAGGAGAGATCGACCGCGCTCGTCTCGCGGTCGGTCATGAAGTCGACCGAGCCGCAGATCGTCGTGCGCAGGCCCTCGGTATCGAAGCGCTCGATCCGGTGAATGCCCGAAACGCCCGAAGTGAGCTTGGCCCAGTTCTCCTCGACGCCGCGCCCGAGCGCGGAGACCACGCCGAGGCCGGTGACGGCGATGATGGAACGTCCGAGATGATCGCGCATGGGTGTGGTCATGGTCGAGGGGTCTTTCTCTTGCGATTCACCTGCATGGCCGGACGGCTCGCCTTGGGGAGCGCCGTCACGACACCGCTTCGAGGGCGCAGACGCCCTCGGCATGGAGATGGCCGATCGCGGTGACGAGGGCGCGACGGGCAGGCTGCGCCTGTGCGCGCTCGTTCGCCGGATCGCTTGGGCGAGCCGTGCGGCCGGAGGCGAGAAGTCCCGCCGCGAGCGCGACGCCGGCCGGCATATGCGCCTCGAAGGAGTGGCCCATCAGCGAGCCGTAGGCGATGCGGGCGGCCTTCGGATAGGCGGCGTCGAGCGCCTCGGTCTCGATCTTCGCGTGATCGGCAAGACCGCTCGCGCCCGACAGGACGAGAAGATCCTCGCCGTCCATGCCCTCGGGAAGAAGCGAGCGGAAGCGGTCGGCGAAGGCCTGCGGCTCGCGCCTGCCGCGATCGGCCTTCGCCGAGAGGAGCTTGGCATAGACCTTCGCGCCGCGCTTTTGCGCGTGCTCGGGCGATTCCAGCACCAGGAAGGCGCCGACGCTGCCGATGGCGATGCCGTCCGCGCCCGGTTTGCGCGACAGGACCGGCGACCACTCCTCCTTGAGGAGAAGTTCGGCGAGATCGAAGTTGAGCAGGAGGTCGCGCCGCTCGGCCGAGAAGGAGGAGCCGACGAGGGCGATCTCGCTCTGGCCGCTCGCGATGCGGCTGCGGGTGGAATAGAAGGCCGACATGCCGGCCGCTTCCTCGCCCATGAAGGTGCGCGAGGACCCGGTCACCTTCTGGACGATGGAGATGTTGCCGGCGAGGAGGTTGGAGAGCTGGGCGAGGAACAGCGTCGGGCGCAGCTCCGTCGACAGCGTCTCGTTGATGACCGTCTCGGGCGCGTTCGACCGGCGGGCGCGCTCCATCACGAGGGCGTCCACCGCCGGATCGCGCTCGCCGCCGCCGGCGGCCACCACCATGTCGATCGTGGAGCGCGCGTCCTCGTCGAAGGGAATGCCCGCATCCTCCAGCGCGAGGCCGGCCGCATAGGTGCCGAGGCGCTGCCACAGCTCCATCTGGCGCAGGTCGCCGCGCTTGGCGATCTGCTTCGACCAGTCGATCTCGGGCAGGGTGTGCACCGAATAGGGCGCATAGTCCTCGCGCTCGATCGAGGGCTTCGGCTCGGTCTCGCCGAAGCGTGCGAGATGGACGTCGAGACCCTCTCCCAGCGAGGAGACGAGCCCGATGCCGGTCACGAGTACGTCGCGGGGAGTTTGGGACATGCGCTGACTTGCCGGATTGATGCTGGGAACGGGGACAGGCTCCCGGCCGGGCGGCCGGAAAGCGGATGCGATGGGACGGGTCAGGCGGCCTTGGCGGCCCGCAGCTCGTCGATCTTGGCGCAGAGGTTCTTCATGATGAAGTATTCCTCCGTCTCCACATCGCCGTCATTGACCTCCTGGGTCCACTTCTCGAGCGGGATCTTGATCCCGAACTCCTTGTCGATGGCGAAGACGATGTCGAGGAAATCGAGGGAGTCGATTCCCAGATCGTTGATGACATGGCTTTCGGGCGTGATCGTTTCGCGCTCGATCTCGCTCGTTTCGGCGATGATGTCGGCGACTTTGTCGAATGTGGACGACACTGAAGTCTCGCTTTTTTGGATTGGACCTTCGAAATTCGAGCGAAGCTATAGGAAATCGATACGCGCTTTGAAAGCGATCCTAGGCCTCGACCGGGGTCGGAGCCCTTCGGTTGTTCCAAGCCTGTGACCGTTTGATGACGTTTACGGTCCGTCAACCCTATTTCGAGGCGATCCGGGGCGCCTCGAAGCGCTCCTTGATGAGCGTGTCGATGCGCTCGCGTTCCATGGCGAAGGTCGAGAGGTCGTCGCCCGACAGAACCGTGTCGGCGCCGACCTTGATGCGCATCGGGTCGACCTTCTTGCCGTTCACCTCGATCTCGTAATGGAGATGGTTGCCGGTCGACAGGCCCGTCGAGCCCACATAGCCGATGACCTGGCCCTGCTTGACCCGCGCGCCGGGACTGATCCCCTTGGCGAAGCCCGACTGGTGCGAATAGGAGGTCACGTAGCCGTTGGCATGCTTGATCTTGATGTGCCGCCCATAGCCCGACTTCCAGCCGGCTTCCTCCACGACGCCGTCGGCCGAGGCGACGATGGCGGTGCCGCGGGGCGCCGCCCAGTCGACGCCCCAGTGGGGCCGCACATAGCCGAGCACCGGATGCCTGCGCCCGGTGGAGAAGGAGGAGGTGAAGCGGCCCGCGGTGATCGGCTTGCGGATCAGGAACTGGCGGGCGCTGCGGCCGTCGGCGTCGAAATAGGAGGCGTGTTCGGCGTTTTTCGGCTTGAAGCGGTAGAGCGTCTTCTGCAGGTCGCCGATCTTCAGGGAGACCGAGAGGATGTCCGACTGGTTCGTGCCCGCGCCTTCCTCGGCGTTCTCGTCCATGGTGTAGAACACCGTCAGGGCATCGGTGGGCGACAGCCTCGACTGGAGGTCCACCTCGCTCGCGAGGGTGCGGATCAGCTCCTTGCAGGTCGCCTGGTCGAACCCGTAGGCGAGACCGGCCTGGAAGAGGCCGTCATAGACCGTCGGCATGTCCGAGCGCATGGGCGCCTCGTTCGCCCGCTCGTCGAAGATCGCGGCGACGGAATCGGCCATTTCCGGGGCTTCCGCCCGGTCGAACATGCCGTCCCGGGTCTGCGCCACCGTGCCGAGATGCCGCTTGCCGCGATAGGCCGACAAGCGCACGACCTGGCGCGTCTCGCCGGCCGTCTCGATGCCGAGGCGCAGGGCGTCGCCGCTCTTCAGCTCGCCGTTCTTCAAAAGACCCGCCAGCGCCTCGCCGGCCTCTTCGCTCTCGATGCCGCGCTCGGAGAGGCCTGCCAGCGCGTCGCCGACCGTCTGGGCCTCGCGCAGCGGCAGGATCTCCTCGTAGAAGCGCGGCCAGTCGGTGGACCATTCCGACTGCTCGAAGGAGACGTTCTCCTGGATGATGCGGAAGGCCGAGCCGGGCTCGTAGTCCTCGTCGCCCTGGCTCAGGCCGAAGCGGAACGGATCGACCCGCGACAGGGAGGCGACCTGGACCGGCGTGTCGTGGAGGGACGGCAGGGTCTGGCGCACCAGACGCTCCGATTCCTCGGACGTGATCGCCGGCGCATCCTCGTAGCCGGCTTCGTCGAAGGGGAAATCGGAGAGTTCGAGCCGGATATCGGATTCGATCCGCTCGCCGTAGATCTCGGTGGAGGCGAGGGACAACCGGTCCTCCACGGCGGCCTCGGAGGGCCCGTCGGTATCGGCGAGGACCGCGATCGGATCGAAGGCCGGATAGTCCTCGGTCTTGGGATGGCGCGCTGCGAGCAGCATGTTGACGAGCGCGAAGGGACGGGTGGAGACCACCTCCCGGTCGCCCTCGCGCACGAGGGTGGAGAGTTCCACGACCTGATGGGAACTGGCGAGAGGCACGGCGGTGGCGAAGACGCGCCCGCCACGCTCGGCGATGTCGGGCGCGATGGCGGGCGCCGGACCGAAGCTTGCGAGATGGACCGGTGCCGAGACGCCGGGACCGTTTTCGAGGGCCGCCGACAGGGCGATGCCCATCAGGGCGCTCGAGGTCACGCCCGTCAGGAGCGTGCCGGCGAGCCAGCGCAGCGATACCTGTCGTCGGTCAGGCTTGCGCCGCCGATCCACCAGAAGCGGCGGTTCGTCGCCGAAAGCCAGCGTCCTGTGCGCCAAACCGTCTCGTCCCCTTGGTTCATGTGCTTCGGGGTGTCGGGCAAAAAAAGGGCAAAAGCAAGAAGGAAGGCGAGCGAAGACTGTGCATGGAACCGGGCTCGCGCAGGGTTTCTCCACCCGGCTGCGCGTTCCGCGATTGGCGCTTGCGCCGCAAGGCCTATGTTGGCCCGATGGCCGCAAGAACCGTCAGAAAAGCCCTCTACTGGACCGAGAAGCGGTGGGACCGCGTCCGGTTCAGGATCAAGCGCAAGCTCGACATGCTGGGAACCCCCATTCTTCTTCCCTTCGCCGGCATGGCGGGGGCGGAGGGGGTGTGGATCCGCGGCCGCGTGATCGAGGACAACGGGGCGATCAGCGCGCCGCCGACGCGTTCGCTCTTCGAGAACATCAAGCTGACCTTCAAGCGCTACGAGACCGACGAGATCGCCGATGCGAGGATCTTCTGGGAGATCGGCGACAAAAAGGGAGAAACGCGGACCGACATCGAAGGCTATTTCGACCTTCTCATCGACATCGATCCCGAAAGCCTCGACAAACCCGTCGATTTCGCGCGCATCGAACTGGGCAAGGCGCCGGGCTACGAGCGTGCGCAAGCGCCGATCGGCGCCGAGCTGCCGATCCGCGTCGTCTCGAGCCGCGCCGAATACGGGGTGATCTCCGATATCGACGACACGATCGTGGAGACCGGCGCGTTCAACCTCGTCAAGCACTGGCGCACCGTGGTCGCCAATTCCGCCGAGACGCGCACGGCCTTTCCCGGCGTCTCGCACTTCTACCGGGCGCTGGCGCGGGGCGCCGACGGGGCGATGACCAATCCGGTCTTCTACGTCTCCTCCAGCCCGTGGAACCTCTACGACCTGTTCGAGCGCTTCCTCGTCATCCACGACATTCCGCGCGGGCCGCTCTTCCTGAAGGATTTCGGCCTCGACGCCACGAAATGGCTGACCGGCGGCCATGACGGGCACAAGACCAAGCAGATCGAGCGCATCTTCCGCGCCTATCCCCATCTGAACTTCCTGCTCATCGGCGATTCCGGCCAGGACGACGGACGCATCTATGCCGATATCGCCGCCGCCCATCCGGGCCGGGTGCTGCAGGTGCATATCCGCGACGTGACCAAGGGGATCCTGAAGAGCCACATCACCAACGGCATCGACGAGCTTCGGGCGCTGAACATTCCCGTCACCCTCGCGCCGACCCTCTACGAGGCGGCCCGGGCGGCAGGCGATGCGGGCCTGATCACCGAAGCCGAGGTCGCCGAGGTGCGCGCCGACGTCGCCGAGCGCGAGCGCCGGGGCGAGGCGCCGGAGTGAGGCGGGGAGCGTGGCCGGGCGAGGCGTTCGAAGGGTTCGCCTGCGACGTCACTTCGCAGCCGGCCACGCACTCGGCCGGGTTGTTCTCGGCCTTCCGCGAACCAAGTCCTGCCTGATCCATTGAGTCCTGGTGCGGATCTCGAACCTGCCGCACCGCCGAGACCGATCCGATCAGACAGATGACGGGAACCCCCATGAGCGCTCGATCCGATTTCCTCGCCCTCGATGCCCGATCCAGCGATCTGGCCGAACGCTACCGGGCGGTCCGGGAGGCCTCGCGGGCCCTCGGCTCCCACCTTTCGGACGCGGACGCGACGGTGCAGTCCATGCCCGATGCAAGCCCGGCCAAATGGCATCTCGCCCACACCACCTGGTTCTTCGAGACGATGATCCTGAAGGAGCGCGTGCCGGGCTACCGCGTTTTCGACGAGAGCTACAACTTCCTCTTCAACTCCTATTACGAGACGGTCGGCGAGCGCCAGCCGCGGGCCCGGCGTGGCATGGTCACCCGGCCCTCGCTGGAGGAGGTCTTCGCCTATCGCGCCCATGTGGACGAGGCCATGGACCGGCTTCTCAGCGAGGGGCCGGACGCGGAGGTCGCCGAGCTCGTCGGGCTCGGCTGCCAGCACGAACAGCAGCACCAGGAGCTTCTCCTCACCGATATCCTGCATCTGTTCTCGCAGAACCCGCTGAAGCCGGCCTTCAAGGATCCCGGCCCGGTGGCGGTCGAGGGCGGCGAGCCGGAACCTGCGAATTTCGTCTCCTTCGAGGGCGGCATCGTGGAGATCGGCCATGACGGCGAGGGCTTCGCCTTCGACTGCGAGGGCCCGCGCCATCGTACTCTGATCGAGCCCTACCGGCTGAGCGACCGGCTCGTGACCAATGGCGAATGGATCGCGTTCATCGAGGATGGCGGCTATCGCGACCCGCTGCTCTGGCTCTCGGCCGGCTGGGCCGACGTCAAGGAGAACGGCTGGTCCATGCCCTTCTACTGGGAGAAGCGCGGCGGCGACTACTGGACGATGACCCTGCGCGGCTTCCAGCCGGTCGACCGTTCGGCGCCCGTCACCCATCTCAGCTATTTCGAGGCTGACGCCTTCGCCGCATGGGCCGGCAAGCGCCTGCCCTCCGAGGCCGAATGGGAGAATGCGGCGGCGGGCGTTCCGATGGAGGGCAATTTCGCCGATACCGGGCGGCTGCGTCCGAAGCCCGCGGGCGGGCGCGAGGAAGGCACGGGCCTTCGTCAGATGTTCGGCGACTGCTGGGAATGGACGCGCAGCGCCTTCCTGCCCTATCCGGGGTTCAAGGCCGCGCCCGGCGCGGTCGGCGAATATAACGGCAAGTTCATGTGCGGCCAGTTCGTGCTGCGCGGCGGCTCCTGCGCGACCCCGCCCGGCCATATCCGCCGCACCTATCGCAATTTCTTCCCGCCCGAGGCGCGCTGGCAGTTCACCGGCCTGCGTCTCGCCGAGGACGGATGACCGCCGTGGATGCGATGGCGGACGGCCTCGGCCAGCGCGAGGCCTTCCGCGCCGACGTTCTCGAAGGCCTGTCGAAGCCGCAGAAGACCCTGCCGAGCCGATGGCTCTACGACGATTTCGGCTCACAGCTCTTCGAGCGCATCACCGGTCTGCCCGAATATTATCCGACCCGGACCGAGACGCGCATCCTCTCAGATCATGCCGGCGAGATCGGCGCCTTCTTCGGCGAGAAGGCGGTTCTGATCGAATACGGGGCGGGCTCGGGGCTGAAGACCGAGATCGTCCTTGGCGCGCTCGACGACCCGGCCTGCTACGTGCCGATGGATATCGCGGGCGATTTTCTCGAACAGTCCGCAGACCGGCTGCGCGAGACGTTTCCCGGCCTCCTCGTGCGCCCCGTCACCGGCGATTTCACGACGGATTTCGACCTGCCCGAGGATCTTGCGAGCGAGGGTCGCGGGGCTTTCTTCCCCGGCTCGACCCTCGGCAATCTCGGCCCGACGCAGGCGCAGGCCTTTCTGCGAAGGGTTCGCGGCCATGTAGGCGAGGGCGGAGGGTTCGTCCTCGGCCTTGATCGCAAGAAGGACGTCTCGCGGCTTCTTGCCGCCTATGACGACGCGCAAGGGGTCACGGCCGCCTTCAACCTCAACATCCTGACCCGGATCAACCGGGAACTCGGCGGCACCTTCGATCTTCGCGCCTTCGAGCACGAGGCCCGGTGGAACGAGGAGGCGGCGGCCGTCGAGATGCATATTCTCTGCACGGCGGAGACCCGGGTCGCGGTCGGCGACGAGACGTTCTCCTTTGCGGCCGGCGAGACGATCCATACGGAGAGTTCGCGCAAATACGATCTCGGCGCCTTCGCGCAAACGGCGCGCGCGGCCGGATGGACGCTCGAGGCGATCTGGAGCGATGCCGAGGAGCTCTTCGGCGTCCTTGCCCTGCGCGCCCATTGACGTGATGATCGCGCCCGCATGTCGGCGGGCGCGCGGATTCGCCTCTTTCGTTTTGCGCCGCACTCGCTATGTTGGAACCATTACGAACAAGCCGGAATGAACGACCATGGTCGAACTCGCCCTCCCGAAAAATTCGACGATCAACGAAGGCAAGACCTGGGATCGGCCGAAGGGCGCGAACAATCTTCGAGAGTTCAAGGTCTATCGCTGGTCTCCGGACGACGACGAAAATCCCCGTCTCGACACCTTCTACGTGGATGTCGACGATTGCGGTCCGATGGTGCTCGACGCGCTGTTGTGGATCAAGAACAAGGTCGATTCGACCCTGACCCTGCGCCGCTCCTGCCGCGAGGGCATCTGCGGCTCCTGCGCGATGAATATCGACGGCGGCAACACGCTCGCCTGCACCAAGGGCATGGACGAGATCGACGGGGCCATCGCGATCTATCCGCTGCCGCACATGCCGGTGGTCAAGGATCTCGTGCCCGATCTCACGGTTCCCTATGCCCAGCTGCGCTCGATCGAGCCCTGGCTCAAGACCGAATCGCCCGAGCCCCAGAAGGAATGGCGCCAGAGCCATGCGGACCGCGAGAAGCTCGACGGTCTCTACGAGTGCATCCTGTGCTTCTGCTGCCAGACCTCCTGCCCGTCCTACTGGTGGAACGGCGAGCGCTATCTCGGCCCGGCCGTGCTGCTCCAGGCCTATCGCTGGCTGATCGACAGCCGCGACGAGGCGACCGGCGAGCGTCTCGACGCGCTCGAGGACCCGTTCAAGCTCTATCGCTGCCACACCATCATGAACTGCACCCAGGCCTGCCCGAAGGGGCTCAATCCGGCCAAGGCGATCGCTGAGATCAAGAAGATGATGGTCGAGCGCCGGGTCTGACACGGGGCGGCGCCGGCGGGCCGGGTCCGGTTCGGACCTCACCCTTCAAGGAGTTGAGTCGTCCCAGATGGGCCGCATCTTAGCCGAGACACATCTATAACGGGCATCCGGGTCAGGCCGGGTGCCCGTTTTTCGTTCGCATCCCCGTCCGTTCAAGCCGATTCTGACGCGATTGTCAGCCGGCGAAGCTCTTCCACTGCGCGGGGCCGATCCCATCTTCGGCACGGCGCCGCGTTTGAGGGACGGATTTCGCTCCCTCGCCGCGCGACCACGAACCCGCCAACGAGACGACCGAAGGGACGAGACGTGACGCATCTGGCCTGGGACCTCCTCCTTCTCGCATCCGGGCTGGCGCTGCTCGTCGCAGGCGGCGAGGGGCTCGTGCGGGGCAGCACCGATCTTGCAGCCAGGCTCGGCCTCTCCAAGCTCATCGTCGGTCTCGTCATTCTCGGCTTCGGAACCAGCGCGCCCGAACTCCTCGTCTCGATCCAGGCGGCCCTTGCCGGCTCGCCGGCGATCTCGATCGGCAATGTGGTCGGCTCCAACATCGCCAATGTCCTCCTCATCATCGGTCTCGTGGCACTCATCGCCCCGCTGCCCAATCGCGATCCGGCGATCCGGCGCGACGCGGCGGTGACGCTGGCCGCCTCGATCGTCATCGTGCTCCTCTTCCTGACGGGGACGATCGACCGGATCGCCGGCTTCCTGCTGTTCGGCGCTCTGCTGGTCTATGTGGCCGTCTGCTATGTTCTGGAGACGCGGCGGGCGCGGGCCTCGGCGCAGGGGGACGAGGCCGTCGAAACGGCGTCGATGTCGCCGCTTCTCGCAGGCGTGGCGGTGGTCGCAGGTGTCGCCATGCTCGTCTTCAGCGCTCGTTTCATGGTGGACGGAGCGACCGGCATCGCTCGCGATCTCGGCATCTCCGAAGCCGTGGTGGGCCTCACCATCGTCGCGATCGGAACCTCGCTGCCGGAACTTGCGACAGCGATCGTGGCCGCGCGCAAGAACGAATCCGAACTCGTGCTCGGCAACGTCTTCGGCTCCTGCATCTTCAACATTCTCTGCATTCTGGGGATCACCGCCATCATCATGCCGATCCCCGTCGACGAGCGCTTCGCCTTCGTCGACGGCCCGGTCATGATCGCGGTCGCAGCAGCCAGCGCGGTCTATCTCTTCACGCGAGGGGTGATCGGCCGCAAGACCGGGGCGGCGATGCTTCTCGCCTATGGCGGCTATCTCGTCGCCCAGGCGGGGATCTGAGCCCCGGTCGTCGGGAGACGGATCGGCCTCTTCGGGCATCGATTGGGGGGCTTTGCCCTCTCGCCCCGGCTTGCCCGAAGCCGGCGGCGGGCGTCGCAAACCGGCAACAGTTGCAGGCCGAGAAACGCCCTTGCCTCAATGTGACGCGAAACTGCCCGATTCCGACCCGATCGGTTCGGCCATGAAAACGATCCCGCTCTCCACCCTCGCGCGCGCCGTCCTTCCTCTGGCCGCAGTTGTCACGATCTCCGGCTGCGTCGGCTCCGGCAAGCCCGTCGTCGAGGAGGTTCTCGGCTCCGTCGACCTCAAGGAGCAGACCTGCCTCGCGCGCGCCATGTATTTCGAGAGCAACCGCTCGTCGGAAGAAGGCATGATGGCGGTCGGAACCGTGGTCATGAACCGGGTCGAGAGCCCGTCCTTTCCCGACGACGTCTGTTCCGTCGTCGCCCAGAACCGCCAGTTCGCCCCAGGCGTCATGACCCGCGAGATGGGGGCGGGCAAGGAGCTGGCGATGGCGAGCGCGGCACGCATCCTGCGCGGCGAGCGGCACGAGGGCGTGCGCAATGCCCGCTTCTTCCACACCGCCGGGCACAATTTCAGCTATCCGAACATGCATTACGTGGCGATCGCGGGCGGCAATTCCTTCTACGAGAAGATCGGCAAGACCCTGCGCCGCCATGCCAAGCTCGCGACCCAGGCCGATGTGAAGGCGGGACGGCCGAGCTTCGATTTCGCCGAACTGACGCAGCCCGAGGCACAGACGGGCGGGCGCGCGAGCGCCATGGCCCTCGACGATCCGGACAAGAAGCCGGCGACCAATCCCTTCATGGCCCTTTTCGGCGCACCGGCGACCTCCGGCCGATAAGCCGTCCCGCGCCGGCGCCCCCAAAACCGGCCTCGGTCTCCGTCCTTCGGGTCCGGGTGCGAAACGCCGCGTTGCGATTGCGCCTCGCCGTCTTAGATCATGCCTCCAGACAAGCGATCTCCCGTGCCGCGCGCCCGGGACGGGACTGAAGGCGAGGCTGACCGACGATGACCAGCGAAGCGACGACGAAGACGGGCGCAGCCCCCGGGGCGGGGCACTCCGTCGGCCCGATCCTGATCTCGCGCGGCGCTTCCGGCGGCGTCCACCTCGTCGACATCGTCCTCGTGCGCCCGGCCGACCGGCCGGCACCCGATCTCACGCTTAGCGATGCGGGCGCGGGGGGCGATACGGAAGGCCCCGTCGAGGCCGAATGCCTCGCCTCCCTCTTCGCCTCCAAGGTCTGGCGCTACCGGATAAAAGCCCCGGTCGAGGCCGCTATCTCCTATAGGATCGAGGGGCGGACCTATCGCATCGCCCCGTGCGGGACCGCGGATCTGCGCATCGCCTATGTCTCGTGCAACGGCCAGGAGGACGGAGACCTCGACCGCCCGCTCGAGGAACGCGACGTCATGTGGATGCGGCTCGCCGAGGAGCACACGCGCGATCCCTTCGCGCTGATCTGCGAGGGCGGCGACCAGCTCTATGCCGACGACGTCCTCGACTGCCATCCGGACATTTCCGCCTGGGAAGAGGCGCCCGAAGAGGATCGCGGGACGCTGCCGCTCTCCGCCGAGGCGCGGGAGGCCGTGCGCCGCTTCTATTTCGAGCGCTATGCGATCACCTATACGCGCCCCGCGATGGCCGCCCTCTCGGCCGAGGTGCCGGCGGCGATGATGTGGGACGATCACGATATCTTCGACGGATGGGGCAGCCATGCCGAACCGGTTCTCGACGGCCCGATCGGCCGGGGCCTGTTCGAGGCGGCGCGCGAGATGTTCCTCCTCTTCCAGCTCGGCGTCGGCGGAACGGATCTGCCCGCCAACTTCCACGACCCGTCCGGTGAGAGCCTCGGCTATACGCTCGATTTTCCGGGTCTGCGCCTCGTCGTTCCCGACATGCGCAGCGAGCGGCGCCCGACCCGCGTGATGGGACCCAAGGGATGGGCGGGGTTCGAGGCGGCCATGCGCGGCGCGCCGCCCGAGACGCGCATCCTCGTGATGTCGAGCGTTCCGGTGATGGGCCCGCGCCTGTCCTGGCTCGAATTCGTCGCCGACCACGTGCCGAAGGCGCGCGACTACGAGGACGACCTGCGCGACCAGTGGCAGAGCCGAACCCACCGCGACGAGTGGAAGCGGATGCTGACGACGATCGCCGAGACCCAGGAGAACCGGCCGAACCGGGTCACCCTCCTGTCAGGCGAGATTCATCTCGCCACCCGCGGCGAGATGAAGCTGAAGGATCGCAGCCTCGTCCACCAGCTGGTCTCCTCCGGCATCTCCCACCGGGCGCCGCCGAAGGCCTATGCGCTCGTTCTCACCCTCCTTGCCCGGCTCGGCGAAAGCCCGCTGCCCGGACGCAAGATCCGCATGCACCGCATGCCTTCGGCCCATACGATCTACGTGGAGGAGCGCAACTACATGATCCTCGCGCGCGACGGGAGCGACTGGTCGGCGGTCTGGGATCTCGAGGATCAGGGACGCACCGACCGGCTGTCGCTGGCTTGAGCCCATTCGTGGGAGAAAGGCGCCGGACCGGTCAGTAGATGCCGGGAAGGATCCGCGCCGTGCGCTCGCAATACCGGTCGTAGTCCTCGCCGAAGGCCGAGCGCATCATCGCCTCTTCCGGTCCGACCCTCAGGAAGAAGAGGGTGCCGAAGCCGACGAGCCCGGCAAGGCCGGCGATCCAGTTCGGCATGAGGAAGGCCTGGGCGAGCGCCATGGTCCAGAAGGCCGAATACATGGGATGGCGCACTCGCCGATAGATGCCGCTCGTCACCAATTTATGCTCCTCGCGCAGATCCAGCGACACCGACCACATCTTGCCGAGCGCCTTGTGGGTCAGCCGGAAGAGAACGAGGGCGAGGATCGCGAGCCCGATGCCGAGGGCGATCTGGATCGTGAGGGGCGAATAGTCGGCGAAGGCCGGAAAGCCGGTCGCGGCGTAGAGGCCGGGAACAAGACCGAGCCCGCTGAAGGAGACGAGCATGCGCAGGGTCTCGGGTCCCCCGCGCCGCGTGATCGCGACCTTGCCGCGCTTGGCCCGGCGCTCGAAGGGATAGCGGATCACGTACCAGCCGACGACCATGGCGACCCAGACGAGAATTCCAAGACCGGACGCGCTCATCGGGCGATCCTCCCTTTGGCTGCCCGGCCGGATGCGTCCTCGCGACCCGCCTGCGGATCCGTGCCGGGGGCGCAGAGGGGCGGGCGGTCGACGCTTTTAAGGGTGCGGAACGCTTCGAGGGGCGCGGGACCCAGAAGCAGCATGTGAAACGAATAGGGGCAGCGGCGCTCGACGGCGAGTACGAACTGGCGGTGCAGCCGGAAGAAGTCGCGCTTGATGCGCCGATAGGTGTCGGCCGAGACCATGTGCTTCAGGCGCAGCTTGACCACCACCGGACCCGGATCGGCGGCGATGCCGAGGGATCGGGCCGGATCGGACTTGTAGAAGTTGATCGGATCGCTCAGCGCCTGGCAGTCGGTCCAGGCAACGGCATGGTCGACGAGAATCCGGCGCACCGCCTCGCGCTGCCAGCCGGCGGCCGGATGAAGCGCCGTCTTCATGAGGCTCGAGCCGACGGTGAGGACATGCAAAGGGGTGCGTGGCGCGAACCCGTCTTCGAACGCCGCCGCGAGCGCCGGAACGGCAAGGCTCGCCCCGAGTGAATGGGCCGCGACGACGATCTCGTCCACATCGCCGCGCGCCGCCTCCGCGCTGAAGGCTTTCGAGAAGGCGGCGATACGCGCTTCGATGGCGGGGTTCGAGCGCTCGCAGAGATCGCGGGCAAGGCTCCAGTCGTCGAGGGCGACCATCAGATGCCAGCGCTTATCGGCGAGATGGAAGAGGATCGAGGCGACGACCCCGGCGATCAGCGCTCCGACGAGCCAGGTGGTGGGGCCGGGAAAGATCGTGCCGAGGGTGAGCGCGACGAAACTTGCGAGGGCGAGGATCGCGAGCGTCAGGAGAAGGGGAAACAGGAAGAAGGCGCCATAGCGCCAGGAGGTCCGGCAATAGCTGAGGAACGTTCCGTTGAAGAGGAAGGCGAAAAGCGCGGAAAAGCCCGTCGCGATCCGCTTGGCGAGCGGGCGCCCGGCATAGGCGGCGATGAGATCGTCCCAGGCGAAGAGGACGATCCGGCTGTGCGTCGCCTCCGCCCCGTCCTTTGGGGTGAGCGCTGCGCCGAGACGGTGGAACGGGCCGTCCGGCTGCATCGCAGCCTCGCCGAGCGAGGCGTCGGGGCCGGCGGTGAAGGCGACCTGGGCGCCGAAGACGGAAGCCGAGCGCTCCGCCGCCCTGCGAAAGCGCGCGATATGGGCGTCCGGCTCCATGGGCTCGTAGCCCGGAACGAGGCAGACCAGCCGCCTGGCGATCCGCGCCTCCGGTCCATCACCGCCAGTCTTGCCCATCGAGCCTCCGTCTCCCGGATCCTTGAACAGTCGTCTTTCGATGCCGGCCTGTCCGATGGCATCGCAACGGGGCTAGCGCGTTTCGCGCTCCATAAAAAGTCGAAAACGCATCCGTGTTGCCCGCAGCGACGAGGGAAGACTCACCCCGTGCCCTCGCAAGTGCCGGTTTGTGGCCCGCAGGCAAACCGGCTACAGCGAGGGTTCGAAAGACGGCATCCGGTCACGGAGCCCCTCGGTGGGGAAAGCCCGCAACGGGTGGCGCGAGGACCGCGCCGCACGATCCGCCTTGGTGCCCGTCCCCGCAACACGCATCATGCCGCAAGACGCCAGACACAAGACGCCAAGCCAGGAGAGACCAGCGCAATGACCATCCGTGTCCACAAGGGCGACCTTCCCGATCTCGACCGCTATACCGGCCCGGTGGCCATCGACACCGAGACCCTCGGGCTCGACACGCGTCGCGACCGGCTCTGCGTGGTCCAGCTCTCGCCGGGCGACGGAACGGCGGACGTGGTGCAGATCGCCAAGGGGCAGCGCGAGGCGCCGAACATCGCCGCGCTCCTGAAGGACGCCTCCCGAACCAAGATCTTCCACTATGCCCGCTTCGACGTCGCCGCGCTCTACCATGCCTTCGGCGCGATGACGGACGGCATCTTCTGCACCAAGATCGCCTCCCGTCTCACCCGCACCTATACGGACCGGCACGGGCTGAAGGATCTCGCGCGCGAGCTCGTCGGCATCGACCTGTCGAAGCAGCAGCAGTCCTC
>NZ_QURL01000011.1:0-5000 GCF_003403015.1 Fulvimarina endophytica | reverse complement strand
AATGTTTGGCCCTGGATGGATCGCCCTATCGGATCCCTTTGAACATAAGCTTTTGTTCTAGTCGGAACGAAGCGCCCCGCGTGGCGACACGTGGGTTCAAGAATGAACGCCTATGAGCGAGCCGTCTTCACGGTTTGCCACGGCGATGGCCGCTTTACGCCGCCTTCGTTTCTCTTTCTTCTCTTAGGTAATGTCCTCACGCCCGCAGGGCTCCGGACAGGGCGCAGCAGAGCTGCGACGGCCGTTCGGCCGACGCCGGCCTTCGGGGCGGTTCCGGTCAGGTGTTCGTGTCGCGGTGTCCCTGTGGCGGTGTCCCTGTGGTGGTGTCGAAGGAACGACATATCGACGATCGCCGCCGACTGGCCGGTGTCCTCGCGAAGCCGATGCCGAAGGGTATCTGAGCGTGAGCGATTAGAGATGGGCCCGTAGCTCAGTTGGTTAGAGCGCACCCCTGATAAGGGTGAGGTCGGTAGTTCGAATCTACCCGGGCCCACCATCGTGGTGTCTGCGATATTGCTTGACGGATCTGCTTTGCGGCGGTCTCGTCGCGATCGCGGTCCGTGTGGTCGATACAGTGTGTTCGTACAGATCGGGGCCTTAGCTCAGCTGGGAGAGCATCTGCTTTGCAAGCAGAGGGTCATCGGTTCGATCCCGATAGGCTCCACCATTACCTAGGAAGAAAGAAACACCTTTGCAGCATGGGTGAACGGCTTATGGCCGTCCGTGTCTGCCTGTTCTCAAACATCGTGAAGAAGAAGACGGATCTGGAAGGATCGTCGCACGGCTCAGGGGTTCGTCCCCGCGCTTCTACTCCGAAGCGGCCTTGTCCCTGGCACTCGTTGCCGGGCCTGGGGTTTGACGGTTCTGCCGATCGGAACGTCCGGACTTTGCAGGTTCATCGCCTGCATCCGGGTTCAAGCGTTCCGGTTTTTAAGGTTTGTGTCGCCTGACCGCGCACAATCCGGGTTCGTCTCGAGAAGCTGGTCTTTCGCTGGTCGGGTTTGACATCCGACCAGCATGAAGCGCCGCTGCAGGAGGCTTTGTCCGGATCGCACATCCGGATGGGCTTAGGCGGTGCTTCTCTCAAGAAGAATGATCTGATCGACCATGATCTCTCTCAATTGTCTCCTTTCGGTCCGCCCGATGGCTCTGACGAGCTGACGGGTATGGGTGTCGAAGGTGGCTCGTTCCTTTGCAAAAGGGGGAACGGACACCAGAGCCCGACCGGGCGACGGGCCTTATGGCCCGCCCGCGCGGAGCCGATGCCGCAAGGCATCCGGCGTGAGCGATGAGGAGACAGCGGTCCAAAACCCTTCGGGTTTTGAACCGATGATCATGGGCGATGGGAACGATCAAGTGTCTGAAGGGCATTTGGTGGATGCCTTGGCATGCACAGGCGATGAAGGACGTGATACGCTGCGATAAGCGTCGGGGAGCTGCGAATAAGCTTTGATCCGGCGATTTCCGAATGGGGCAACCCACCTTCGACTACCGTTAAGTTTGAACTGTTGGAGTTCGATGCAGCCATTGGCTGGGTCGGGCGGCCTTCGGTGTTTGATGCGAGGTTCTCTTGCCGCGATGGTGAGGGTGCCCGCAGCAGAGCCCGACCGGGCTCCGGCCGGTCAGGCCGCGCCCGCGCAGCCGACGCTGAAAGCGTCTGGCGTGAGCGAAAACAACCCACAACAGCTCAAATTAACGGTAGTCATTTGAAGGTATCTTTGACCTGAATCAAATAGGGTTAAAGAGGCGAACCCGGGGAACTGAAACATCTCAGTACCTGGAGGAACGGACATCAACCGAGACTCCGTCAGTAGCGGCGAGCGAACGCGGACCAGGCCAGTGGCCTTATTCAAACAAGCTGAACACGTTGGAAAGCGTGGCGAGATCGGGTGACAGCCCCGTAGGCGTAATTTTGAATAGGGTCCTCGAGTAGGGCGGGACACGTGAAATCCTGTCTGAACATGGGGGGACCACCCTCCAAGCCTAAGTACTCGTGCATGACCGATAGCGAACCAGTACCGTGAGGGAAAGGTGAAAAGCACCCCGACGAGGGGAGTGAAAGAGAACCTGAAACCGAATGCCTACAAACAGTCGAAGCCCGCAAGGGTGACGGCGTACCTTTTGTATAATGGGTCAGCGACTTAGTCTGGCGAGCAAGCTTAAGCCGATAGGTGTAGGCGCAGCGAAAGCGAGTCTGAACAGGGCGTTCAGTTCGTCGGATTAGACCCGAAACCAAGTGATCTAGCCATGAGCAGGCTGAAGGTGCGGTAACACGCACTGAAGGGCCGAACCCATATCTGTTGCAATAGATCGGGATGACTTGTGGCTAGGGGTGAAAGGCCAATCAAACTTGGAAATAGCTGGTTCTCCGCGAAATCTATTTAGGTAGAGCGTCGGCTGAATGCTCCAGGGGGTAGAGCACTGGATGGGCTATGGGGACTCACCGTCTTACTGATCCTAACCAAACTCCGAATACCTGGAAGCACTATCCGGCAGACAGACGGCGGGTGCTAACGTCCGTCGTCGAGAGGGCAACAACCCTGACCTCCAGCTAAGGTCCCCAAGTCATGGCTAAGTGGGAAAGGATGTGAAGTTTCCAAAACAACCAGGATGTTGGCTTAGAAGCAGCCATCATTTAAAGAAAGCGTAACAGCTCACTGGTCTAAACAAGAGACTTTGCGCCGAAAATGTACCGGGGCTGAAGCCATGCACCGAAGCTGAGGATTCATCTTTTAGGAGATGAGTGGTAGCGGAGCGTTCCATAGGCCTGTGAAGGGATACCCGTGAGGGGTCCTGGAGGTATTGGAAGTGCGAATGCTGACATGAGTAACGATAAAGGGAGTGAGAGACTCCCTCGCCGAAAATCCAAGGGTTCCTGCTTAAAGTTAATCTGAGCAGGGTTAGCCGGCCCCTAAGCCGAGGCCGAAAGGCGTAGGCGATGGGAACCACGTTTAATATTCGTGGGCCTGGTGGGAAGTGACGGATCGCGTGTGTTGTCTGGTCTTAACGGATTGATCAGGCAGCGAAGCGGTTCCAGGAAAGAGCCCCACCGTATAGACCGTACCCGAAACCGACACAGGTGGATTGGTAGAGCATACCCAGGCGCTTGAGAGAACTGTGCTGAAGGAACTCGGCAAATTGCACGCGTAACTTCGGAAGAAGCGTGACCCTTTTGCACGCAAGTGTTTGAGGGTGGCACAGACCAGGGGGTAGCGACTGTTTATCAAAAACACAGGGCTCTGCGAAGTCGACAAGACGACGTATAGGGTCTGACGCCTGCCCGGTGCTGGAAGGTTAAAAGGAGAGGTTCACGCCTTGAATTGAAGCCCCAGTAAACGGCGGCCGTAACTATAACGGTCCTAAGGTAGCGAAATTCCTTGTCGGGTAAGTTCCGACCTGCACGAATGGCGTAACGACTTCCCCGCTGTCTCCAGCACAGACTCAGTGAAATTGAATTCCCCGTGAAGATGCGGGGTTCCTGCGGTCAGACGGAAAGACCCCGTGCACCTTTACTATAGCTTTACACTGGCATTCGTGTCGGCACGTGTAGGATAGGTGGTAGGCTTTGAAGCGTGGACGCCAGTTTGCGTGGAGCCATCCTTGAAATACCACCCTTGCCGTCATGGATGTCTAACCGCGGTCCGTTATCCGGATCCGGGACAGTGTATGGTGGGTAGTTTGACTGGGGCGGTCGCCTCCTAAAGAGTAACGGAGGCGCGCGAAGGTGGGCTCAGAGCGGTCGGAAATCGCTCGTCGAGTGCAATGGCATAAGCCTGCCTGACTGCGAGACAGACAAGTCGAGCAGAGACGAAAGTCGGTCATAGTGATCCGGTGGTCCCCGAGTGGAAGGGCCATCGCTCAACGGATAAAAGGTACGCCGGGGATAACAGGCTGATGACCCCCAAGAGTCCATATCGACGGGGTTGTTTGGCACCTCGATGTCGGCTCATCGCATCCTGGGGCTGGAGCAGGTCCCAAGGGTTTGGCTGTTCGCCAATTAAAGCGGTACGTGAGCTGGGTTCAGAACGTCGTGAGACAGTTCGGTCCCTATCTGCCGTGGGTGTAGGAGTATTGACAGGATCTGTCCCTAGTACGAGAGGACCGGGATGGACGTATCTCTGGTGGACCTGTTGTGGCGCCAGCCGCATAGCAGGGTAGCTATATACGGTCGGGATAACCGCTGAAGGCATCTAAGCGGGAAACCCACCTGAAAACGAGTACTCCCTATCAGAGCCGTGGTAGACCACCACGTCGATAGGCCGGATGTGGAAGCGCGGCAACGCGTGAAGCTGACCGGTACTAATCGCTCGATCGACTTGATCGTTCCCATTCGCCCATGATCATCAACGACCCAAGCCAGACCCTTTCAACAGGGAACAGGCGCGGGCCAGGAGGCTCCTTCCGAGGATCCCTCCACGATCACAAGCGATCATCATTCTTCCAGTGCAGACAGCGCCGCTCAACGCCGCGCCAAACCAGCTTCTCGATCCCCTTTCTGTTTTTGGCCGACCTGGTGGTCATGGCGGAGCGCCCCCACCCGATCCCATTCCGAACTCGGCCGTGAAACGCTCCAGCGCCTATGATACTTCGTCTCAAGACGCGGGAAAGTCGGTCGCCGCCAGGTCCGCCAAAAACAGAAAACCAGGGAATCTTCACACGAAACAGAACACACTCACACAATCTCAAAACCAAACTCGATCGCGCCAGATCAGGCGAGGCCAGCGCGGCACCGCACCTGAAACCCGGTGATCCGTCTCGTGCTCATGGCACCATCGCCAAAGGCCACGAGCCTCCAGGGCGATCTCGCTTTATCACGCATGGAACAAAAACGGGTACGGAAGCCGAAGGCAGACGGGAAAAAGACGGCGGAAGCGAAAAGACGGCGGGCGCAAAAACACCTCCGGAAAAAACCCAGCCCGAGTACCCTCATCCCCCATAGGCCTCAAACGACGAGCCACCCCTCGCAACGCGCCGGACAAGACAGGATACGGATTCGTACC
>NZ_QURL01000010.1 GCF_003403015.1 Fulvimarina endophytica | reverse complement strand
TCTGCTGAAAGGCGTTCTGCCGGTCATTCCGGCGAGAGCGAACCGCAAGAACCCAGCCAAGCACGACCGGACGGCCTACCGCGACCGCAACCGGATCGAACGCATGTTCAATCGGCTGAAGCAGGCAAGGCGGATCGCGACCCGCTACGACAAGACCCGCCTCTCGTTCCTCGCCTTCCTCAACATCGCCGCAGCACGGCTATGATTGAAAGACTATGTCAACAGGACCTAAGGTGCTGTCGGCTTACAGTTTCGCAAATGGCAGCTTCCCACCCGACATCGTCACCGAACCGGCCGCCTCGATGTCCCGAAAGCAGCCGTTGCGCGGTTATGAGGTCGAACCTGTCACTCCGTCCTTTCAGCGAGGGTCGGAGCATCCTCGGCGTCGGTGTCGCGCTATCGGACGGTGCTCTCGATCACCATTCGACCGGGGAGGATCCGAACGGCTCGAAGGTCGGCGCGCGCCTTGTCGATGATGGATACCTGCGTCCTGCGAAGCGAGTGCGTTCCATCGTCCTCCTGACGAGGGCCGATCGCGTTCACCCATTCGTCGACCGGCAGGTCATGCCGCCGGGCGCGCGG
Source organism: Fulvimarina endophytica (assembly GCF_003403015.1). Lineage (GTDB taxonomy): Bacteria > Pseudomonadota > Alphaproteobacteria > Rhizobiales > Rhizobiaceae > Fulvimarina > Fulvimarina endophytica. Next base: position 71,733 of record NZ_QURL01000010.1, on the reverse strand, counting down.
ATGATCCGTTCGGCCGCGGCGGCTCGGTCGGGGGTTGTCGTCGATCGTCCCGCCTCGCAGCCCGGAACCATGGAGCAGGCTCGGCCACGCTGATGCGAGCCGTTCGAACGGGACCGGCCGCTTTGCCCGTCCCCCATGGTTGCAACTCCCGATCAACCGGCCATGCGCAGGGGGCGCCGACGCCGAGGTCGCACCCTTCCATAACAGCGGCTTATTAAACTTGACTATTTTTGTCCAGTTTATTGACTGTGTCCACAATGTGGCGCTAGGGATCGGACCCATCCTGAACCGCGAGGGTATGACGATGACCCCAGCCCATGCCGGGAACGAGACGGCGATATCGAGCGCTCCATCGGCATGGCACGCCCTGACGACGCGGCGGTCCGTTCCTCCGGCGCTCCTGGCGGCGCCCGGCCCGTCCCGACCGGAACTCGTCGAAATCCTGTCCGCGGCCTCGCGCGTGCCCGATCACGGCATGATCGTTCCTTGGCGTTTCGTCGTCGTCGAGGCCCGCCAAGCCGAAACCCTCTGTGAGCGGTTGTGCGCCGCTCACACGGCATCCGAAGACGATCGGGAATCATCCCATGACATCGAAGCTGCGCAGCTGGCTGATCGGCCCACCGGTGGTCGTCTTTCTCGTTTCCTGTCCCGATCCGGCGGCGACCATCATCGAGCGGGAACAGGTTCTGGCCGCCGCCGCCGTCGCCACGACCCTTCTGCACGCGGCCACCGCTCGCGGTTTCGGCTCGATCTGGCTGACCGGATGGCCGGCCTATGCGCCGGAGGCCCATGCGGTTCTCGGACTGGCGCCCGGCGAAAGCGTCATCGGCCTGTTTCCCATCGGCACGCCTCTCAAGCGCCCGGCGGAGCGGCCACGCCCCATCATCGATCGCATCGTCACCGACTGGATCGGCTGAGCCGACCAGCCGCAATCCCCTCGCAACGCTCCCCGTCAAGGAAAGAGAACCATGACCCGACACGCACGTGAAAGTTTAAAACTGCGACTGACGTCGGCCGCCAGTCTCCTTTTCATCGCATCGGCGTCGTCGGCACTCGCACAGGACAACGATGCATTCGCCGGCTCGATCGTTCTCGATGACGTCGTCGTCAACGCGGAGCGGCTGGGAACGGCGCCGGAAAGCCTCACGCGCAACGTGACGGTGATCGAACGCAGCGAGATCGAGAAGCTGCAGGCGACGAACGACAATCTGCCACAGCTTCTCGGCAAGGTCGTTCCCGGCTTCGGCATCGCGACCGGCGCCTTCACGACCTTCGGCCAGGGCCTTCGCGGGCGCAGCGCTCTCGTCGTCATCGACGGTGTCCCCCAGAGGCTGAACCGCGACACCTCCCGTGACCTCTTCAACGTCGATATCTCGGCGATCGAGTCGATCGAGGTCGTCCATGGCGGATCGGCGCTCTACGGCAATGGCGCGACCGGTGGCATCATCTATATCACGACGCTCCAGGGCGGCGGCGAGCGCCGCTTCAGAACGCGCGTCGAGGGCGGTGGCAGCCTCAGCCATTTGAGCGAAGAGAGCCTGTCCGGCCGCCTCTCGCAGACCGCGCAAGGCAGTTTCGGCGACACCGACTATGCCTTTGCCGCCGCCGGCGACCTGCATCGCGGCTCCTTCGACGCGGACGGCAGACGCATCGCACCCGAGCCCAGCCAAGGCGATCTCTTCGACACCTTTTCCGGCAGTCTCTTCGGACGCGTTCGGCACCATTTCGGGGATCAGAGCCTCGGCGCCTCCATCATCTTCAAGGATCTCTCCCAGGACAGCGACTACGCCTCGGACATCCGGGTCGCGCGCCAGCCTCCCGGAACCGTCCCGGCGCGCGCGCTGGAAGGCCTGGAACTCGATGAACAAGGCGCCTTGCGCAATATTCAGGGCACGCTCGACTACAGCAATGCTGATCTCTTCGGCAGCGATCTCAACGCCCAGCTCTATGCCCGGCGCGCGGAATCGCGTTTCTATCCCTCGGACGCACGCGCGATCCGAAATCGCGCGGCGATCCTGCAATCCTATTTCGAAAGCGACGTCTATGGCGGCAGCGCCGTCGTCACGACGCCCATCGATATCGTCGAAGCCATACCCATCAGCCTCTTGTGGGGCGCCGATTTCCAGTTCGAAAGCAATGTCGGCCCGGCCGACAGCTTCGAAGGTCCCGCCTTCGACCGCAGCTTCGGCCGGGACTTCCGACGCATCCGCACCGTCAACTGGACGCCGCCCTTCGATATCGACCAGCAGTCGCTCTTCGCCCAGCTCGAGGTCATGCCGGTCGACCGCCTGACGGTGCGCGGCGGCGTGCGCCAGCAATGGGCGGGGATCGATGTGGACTCCTATACGACGATCGTCGGCGATCCCATCACCGGCGGATCGCTCGATTTCTCGACACAGCTCTACAATATCGGCGCCAATTACGAATTCGTCGACGGCGTCAGCCTCTTTGCCGACTATTCGCAATCCTACGATCTCTCCGATGTCGGCCTGCAGCTTCGTCAGGCGCCGCGCGGCTTCCGCTTCTCAGGCAGCAATATCGAGCCGCTGCAATATGACAATTACGAAGTCGGACTGCGCGCCTCGCTCGGTGACTTTTCCGGCAGCGCGGCCTTCTTCTACAGCGAGTCCGAGCTGGGCGCCCTGCGCACGGTGGACTTCATCCTGATTCAGGATCGCGACCCCGAGGAGATCAAGGGCGTCGAGGTCTCCGCCTCCTACATCTTCAACGAGACTTGGACGGCCGGGGGCAGCTTCACCTATACGGAGGGCCATCGAACCGCCTCCGACGGCCGCCGTATCGCGCTCAACGGCTTCCGCATCCCCCCGGTCAAGGTGACGGGCTATGTAGAATACAGCCCGAGCGACTGGTGGTCGCTGCGCCTCGACGGTCTTTATAGCGGCACACGCGACGACGCATTCGAGGATGGCGTCGCATTCGGCGGACGGAAAGTCGAGGACTTCGCCGTCTTCGATCTGTCGTCGAGGTTCAAGCTCGCGAAGGGCGATCTGTCGCTCGGCGTTCAGAACCTCTTCAACGCCGATTATTACAACGTCTACGGCCAGCTCCTGCGCAATTCCAGCAATACGAGCCATATCAAATCGCCGGGTACGACCTTCAAGGTGGCCTACGACATCCAATGGTAGGCGGCGGTGAGATTGCGCTGGAAGCGTCCGGCCTCGGCTTTTCCGCCGGTGGCCGGACCATCCTCCAAGGCGTCGACTGCCGTCTGACGAAAGGACGCATTCTGGCGCTTCTCGGACCCAATGGCTCCGGTAAAAGCACCCTGATGCGTCTCCTCGCTCGCCTGGAGCGGCCGAATGCCGGCACGCTCCGGCTGGAGGGACAGCCTGCGGAGACGTTCAGCGGCCGCGAGATGGGACGGCGCATTGCCTTTCTGCCGCAGAACATGCAGACGCCCCCCGCCCTGCGGGTGCGTGATCTCGTGGCCTGCGGCCGCTATCCCCACCGCTCGGCCTGGCGACGGGAAAGCGATGCGGACCGGACGGCGATCGCAGCGGCGCTCGAGGCCACGGATCTCGAACCCTTGGCGGAACGCCCGGTGGGAAACCTTTCCGGCGGCGAGCGCCAGCGGGCGCTGATCGCTATGGCGCTCGCGCAGGAAACCGCCATCCTGATGCTGGACGAACCGACGACCTATCTCGACCTGCGCTTCCAGCTCCAGATCTTGGATCTCGTGCGCCGTTTGAACCGGGAGCGCGGATTGACGGTCTGCTGGGTGCTGCACGATCTCAACCAGGCCGCCGCCTACAGCGATGGGGTCGTCGTCATGGCGGACGGGCGGTGCGTTGCGAGCGGTGCGCCGGACGAGACATTGACCCCTGAGCTCGTGGCAAGCGTCTTCGGCGTCGAGATCCTGCGCCTGCCGCATCCCGCGAGCGGGCGACCGATCAGCGTCCCGGCCCGATTTCCGGCTCCCTTCTGCGACCAGCGAGGCGCGCCATGACGCAATGGACACGCCGACGCTTCCTGGCGAGCGCCGGGGCCCTGCCCCTTATCGGGCAGCGCGCCAGGGCCGCCGCAGCCACGCCGCGCATCGTCGCCCTGGAATGGCGCTATGCCGACCATGCCCGTTCGCTGGGCCTCGTGCCCGTCGGCATCGCGGACCTCAACGCCTATGCCGAACAGGCCTCCAGCGACAGCGAGGCGCTTCGCATGGCCGGAACGCTCGACATGGGCCGGCGGCAGGAGCCTTCGATCGAAGCGGTGATCGCGGCAAGGCCGGATCTCATTCTCGGGGTCGTCTTCCGTCACGAGCGCATCCGGCCCCAGCTGGCGGCGATCGCCGAGACCATCCTCTTTGCCTATACGCAGACGGGCCGAAGCGACGACGACCAGCTCGCCCTGATGCTGGGCGAGCTGACCGATCTCGCCCGCCATCTCGACCGGGAGACGGAAGCCGCCCGGTCCATCCACGCATTCGACCGCGAGATCGACGGCATGGCGCGGGACATCGCGGCGAAGGGCCTGCGCGACGCGCCCGTCGTCTTTGCCCAGTTCCCGAACGGCGTGAACGCCGTCCGCCTGTTCACGCCGTCCTCGCTGCCCTGCCGGCTCCTGGAACGGCTCGGGTTGAAACCGGCCTGGGACGGCCCGTCCGAGGGGTTCGGCTTCACCACGGTCGGCCCGGAACGCCTCTTGTCTCTCGGAAAGGTTCACGTTCTCGCCGTGGCGGTCGGCACCGACAACAGCTATACGCGCCTTGAACGCAATCCGCTCTGGCCGGCAATGCCCTTCGTCGCGGCCGGGCGGTTCCATGTGATGAGCGACCTCGTCTGGCCGTTCGGCGGCCTGCCCGCCGCACTCTCCTTCACCCGCACCGTGTCCGGGATGCTCCTTCCGTGACAGCCGCGCCGATGGTCCGACGGTTCGGCATCGGCGGGCTCGTCGCCGCGACGCTGCTCCTCCTCCCCCTCCACGCCCTGCACGGTATCGATGCCGGAGCGTTCGACCTCCTGCGCGGCCTCCTCGCGCCCTCGCCCGATCATCCCGCCGAGATGCTTCTCCATTATCTGCGCCTGCCGCGAACGCTGGCGGCCTTGCTTCTGGGCGCCTGCCTCGCGGTGGCCGGAACGCTCTTCCAGGCCGCGACGCGCAACCCGCTCGCTTCGCCCGGCATTCTCGGCGTCACGGCCGGGGCGCAGCTCTTCGTATCCGCCGCCGCCCTCCTGCCGGGCCTCGCCGCGATCGTTCCGATCCCCCTTGCCGCTCTTTCGGGGGGACTTGCGGCGGGCGCCCTCACCTATCTGGTCTCGGGGGGATCGCGCGCGAGCCCGGTCCGCGTCGCCTTGTCCGGGATGGCGGTCTCGCTGATGGCCGGTGCCGGCGCCTCGGCGCTCGCCCTTCTCGACGAGACGACCGGCGCGGGCCTTCATCTGTGGGGTGGGGGAAGCCTCGTCCAGTCGGGATGGATCACGCCACTCGGCGTCGCCGCGGGGCTTCTGCCGGCCCTCGCCATGGCCGCTCTCCTTGCCCGCGCGCTCGACATCATGGCGCTCGGCGAGGATGCCGCCCGGGCGCTGGGGCAGAATCTCGCTCTCGTGCGGGCAAGCGTTTTGTTTCTCGGCACCTGGTTGTCGGCACTCGCCGTCACGCTTGCCGGGCCCGTCGTCTTCGTCGGCCTCGTGGCGCCCAATCTCGTGCGCCTTCTGGGCGTCACGCGCCATGGCGTGATCCTGCCGCTCGCAGCTCTCACCGGCGCGAGCCTGACGCTCGGCGCCGATCTCGTCGTTCTCTGGTTCTCGAGCACCCTCGTGGAACTTCCCGTGGGGGTCCCGACGGCGATCATCGGCGCGCCGTTCCTCATCGTCCTCGCGCGCCGTCTGGCGCAGGAGGCGGTCGGGCCGGCGCGTGAATTCTCCGGCCGCCATCGCAAGCCGGGCCGGGTGGGGTCGTGGACGGGGTCATGGGCGACGGCGGCGTGGCTGGTGCCTCTCCTCCTCCTCGCTCTCGCCGCAGGTCTCATGGCCGGCAATCGCTGGATCGGCCCGGCCGCGATCGCGGCGCTTGCCGATGGAGCGAACGGGCCGCTCGCCGCCGTCCTCGAAATGCGGGCCTGGCGGGTCGTCGGCTCGGGCCTTGCCGGAGCGCTGCTGGCACTCTCCGGCCTGCTTCTTCAGGGCGTCGTCCGCAACCCGCTCGCAAGCCCCGATCTTCTGGGCGTGACCCAGGGCGCCGGCCTTCTCGCCGTCGCCGCGATGGTCCTTCTTCCCGGCGCGGGGTTCCTCACCGTCCAGGCGGCAGCTCTTGCAGGCGGGCTCGGCATCGCGCTTCTCGTGGCGCTTCTCGGCCTCCGCCTGTCGCCCTCCACGCTGGCTCTGATGGCCCTCGGCCTTGCCGCGCTCGCCGCCTCCGTGACCTCGATGCTGGTGATCGGCGCGGGATTCCAGGCAAGCGGTCTGGCGACCTGGCTGGCCGGCTCGACCTATGGGGCGGACCGTGGGGACATCCTGACGCTCGGCGCCGGTCTGGCATTGGTTTCGCCTCTCGCCATTCTGTGTCTCGGCCAGGCCGACATCCTCGCTTTCGGCCGCACCAAGGCGGCCTCGCTCGGTCTCGCCGTTCTGCGCAGCGAACTTGCGCTTCTTGCGCTCGGTGCGCTCGCGGCGAGCCTCGTCGCCGCCGTCTTCGGTCCGGTCGCCTTTATCGGCCTGATGGCGCCCCATGCCGCGCGGCTCGTGCGGCCGGGCTCCTTCCGCGAGCTGATGGGGCCCGCGATGGGCATCGGCGCCGCCGTCATGATCGTCGCGGACCTCATCGGCCGCAGCCTTCTGGCCCCGATCGAGATTCCCGTCGGCATCATGACCGCGATCCTCGGCGCGCCCTTCATCCTTCTCGTCCTGCGCCGGGGCTGAGCCGCCATCGGTCAGGCCCGACCGGACGATGGAGCGGAACTGCCGGCGCGTCGAAGGGCGGAAAGACATGGCGTGTGGATTTCGGCCGGGCCGGGACCAACCTCACGCCCCGCCTTTCCGGCATCCCAGACAGAGACCGGCGAGCTCGACGGTCGCCGTCTCCGCCAGAAAGCCGCTGCCGCGCGACAGGTCCGCGAGCTTTCGTTTCAGCCCCGCATCCTCGATCGCACCGGTCTCGCCACATCAAGTGCAGATCGTGACCGCGACCTGGCCATCCTGGCCGGACTGCCCGCAGACCGCGAAGGCGCGAAGGGTCTCGATCCTGCGCGCCTTGCCCTCGCGCACGAGCTTGTCCAGCGCGCGGTAGACCTGGAGCGGCGAGCGGATGCCGTCGGCGTGCAGGAGCTTCAGCAGTTCGTAGGCGCGCATGGGTCTGCCGGACTTCACCAGGGCGTCGTAGACGAGTTGCTGGTTGCGACCGGGCCGCAGCCCCTGCCTCTCCTCCAATGCCCTCGCCTCCTCGTTCGCCATTCGGGTCTCGCAAATTTGTTATGTTATAACATTTTTCTTGCGAACCGTAATAACATAACATAGTGAGCCGTCAAGAACGGCCGGTTCCGCCGGCTTCTCCATGCACCCGACCGCATAGATTCGAGACGAACGAAGACCTCATGCTCAAGCCGAACACCCTCGCCGCCGCGAGCGTCCTGGCGCTCACGGCCGCGACCTTCTCCCAAGCCTCGGCCGCCGAACTGAACGCGGTGGCGACCTTCTCGATCATCGGGGATTTCGCCGAAAAGGTCGGCGGCGATCGGCTCGATCTGACGACACTCGTCGGCCGCAACGGCGATGCCCATGTCTACGCCCCCAAACCCGCAGACGCCCGGGCCCTCGCGGCGGCCGACGTGGTTCTGACGAACGGTTTCGGCCTCGAAGGCTTCCTGGACCGGCTGATCGCCGCCAGCGGCACCGAAGCTGCAATCGTGCGCCTGACCGATGGTATCGAACCGCGCGAGGAGGCGGGCGGCGGGCATTATCACTTCGTCGACGGCGAGGCGATCTTCCATGCCGGAGGGGTGAATGCCCATGCCTGGCAATCCGTGGCCAATGCGAAGATTTATGTTTCGAACATCCGTGATGCCTTCTGCGAGGCAGATCCAGAGGGGTGCGAGACCTATGCGGCCAATGCCGGCGATTACCTCGCCGAGCTGACCGCGCTCGACACAAAGGTCCGAACCGCCGTCGAAGCCCTTCCCAAGGACAGCCGCACGGTCGTGGTCGGCCATGATGCCTTCGGTTACTTCGAAGGCGAGTACGGCATACGCTTCCTGTCGCCCCAGGGCATCTCGACCGAAGCCGAAGCGTCCGCCGCCGACGTGGCCGGTCTCATCTGGCAGATGCAGGAGGCGCGGACCGCCGCCGTCTTTGCCGAGAACATCGCGGACTCCCGGCTGGTCGAGCAGATCGCCTCGGAAGCCGGCACCGAACTCGCCGGAACGCTCTACTCCGACGCCCTGTCCGAGCCGGACGGCCCGGCCTCCGACTACCTCTCGATGATGCACCACAATCTGCGGCTCATCACCTCCGCCCTGTCTTCCGACTGAGAGACGCCTCGCGCGTCCTCTCCCCCTCACCTCCCATCAACCACAAGGAACCGGGAATGTTGCGATCCATCGCCTCGACCACTGCCCTCGCCCTCATCCTGTCGGGCCATGCGCTCGCAGAGGAGACGACCCATGACGACCATGAGAGCGTCACCCTCTACCGCGTCTTCGTCGGCGATCATGCCGACCCGAAGATCACCGCCTTCGATCTCGATAAGCCGGACAATCGCTGGACCTTCGAGACCAAGGGACAGAGCAAGCTCTACGGCGTCGGTGAAGGAGCGGCCGTCGTCGCGGTCCAGTCCGACGGTGATCAGGTGAACTTCATCGACAGCGGTATCTCGCTTCAGTCCCATGGCGATCACTCCGACATCGACATCGAGGAGCCGGAAGCGCTCGGCGAGACCCTCACCGGCCCGCGCCCCTTCCATCTCATCGACCATGCCGGCAAGGTGGTGATCAATTTCGACCGCGGCGGCTATGCCGAGATCGTCGACGCCCACGACCTGTCCGAAGGCGAAGTCGAAACGGTGCGCATGCCTCAGGCCCGCGCCCATCACGGCTATGTCGCCCCGATCGGCACCGGCTGGGTGACGAGCGTCGCGTCGGACGCTCCGGTCGAAGGCGACAAGGCGCCGGAACGCGTCGGCCTGCAGCCGGTCGCTGCGGACGGCACGCCGACCGGCGAGGTCGAGACCTGCACCGCCATCCACGGCGAGGCCTTTTCCGGCGCCTATCTCGCCACCGGCTGCAAGGAAGGCATCCTGACGGTGAAGGCCGGCAGCAACGGGCCGGAATTTGCGATGCTCGAATATCCGTCCGACCTGCCCGCCGGCGAAACCACCGGCACGCTGATCGGCTCGAAGAGCATGCAGGTGTTCCTCGGCAATTACGGCGCCAAGGGTCTGGTCGTCGTCGATCCCGTCGACGAGCCGCATTTCCGCTATGTCGAACTGCCCTTCCGGCGCATCGATTTCGCGCTCGATCCGGCCAATGCCCGCTTCGGCTACGTGCTCACCGAGGACGGCACGCTGCACAAGCTCGACGTCCTGAAGACCGAGGTGACGGACAGCGCCAAGGTCACCGAGCCCTATTCCATGGACGGAGACTGGAACGATCCGCGACCGCGCCTCGCAATGGCCGGCGACGAGATCGCCATGAGCGATCCGAAGGCCGGCCTGGTGCGCCGCATCGCCAAGGAGACGCTCGAGGAAACCGGGACGATCGAAGTCGGCGGCATGCCCTACAACATCGCGGTCGTCGGCGGCAGCGGCATGGTTCACGAGGGCGAGGGTCACGACCATTCCGGGCATGACCATTCCGCCCACGCCCACAGCCATGGCGACCCGCAGATCTACAAGGGCTATTTCGAGGACAGCCAGATCAAGGACCGGCCCCTGGCGGACTATGCCGGCGACTGGCAGTCGGTCTACCCGTATCTTCAGGACGGCACGCTCGATCCGGTCTGGGAGCACAAGGCCGAAGCCGGCGAGATGACGGCCGAGGAGTACAAGGACTACTACACGACCGGCTACCGCACCGATGTCGAGCGCATCACCATCGAGGGCGACACCGTCACCTTCTACAGGGACGGAAAGCCGCTGACGGCCCAGTACAGCTATGACGGCTACGAGATCCTGACCTACGAGAAGGGCAATCGCGGCGTCCGCTTCATCTTCGAGAAGGGCGAGGGAGACGCCGAGGCGCCGCAGTTCCTTCAGTTCGCCGACCACGGCATCTTCCCGGCCAAGGCCAGCCACTATCACCTCTATTGGGGTGACGATCGGGCAAAGCTCCTCGAGGAGCTGACCAACTGGCCGACCTACTACCCCTCCTCGCTGAAACCCGACGAGATCGTCAGCGAGATGCTGGCGCACTGATCGTTCCAAGGTTTCTGCGGCCGTCCGGCGAAACTGCGCCGGGCGGCCCCGATCCATTCCCGTTACCGTCAAATCGAGGGTTCGCCATGAGCCAGACCACGCGCCCGTCCGATCGTCTGCCCGTCACCGTCCTGTCCGGCTTTCTCGGCGCCGGCAAGACGACGCTCCTGAACCGCGTCCTCAACAATCGCGAGGGCAAGCGCGTCGCCGTGATCGTCAACGACATGTCCGAGGTCAACATCGACGCCGATCTCGTTCGCGCGGGTGGGGCGAACCTCTCCCAGACCGACGAGACGCTGGTCGAGATGTCGAACGGCTGCATCTGCTGCACGCTGCGCGAGGACCTTCTGAACGAGGTGCGCAGGCTCGCGAGCGAGGGAAGGTTCGACTATCTCCTGATCGAATCCACCGGCATTTCCGAGCCGCTTCCCGTCGCGACGACCTTCGAGTTCCGCGACGAAGAGGGGCGCAGCCTTTCGGACGTCGCCCGCCTCGATACCATGGTCACGGTCGTCGACACCGTAAACCTCCTCAACGACTATTCGAGCCACGACTTCCTCTCCGATCGCGGCGAGACCACCGGCGAAGGCGACGAGCGAACCATCGTCCAGCTTCTCGTCGAGCAGATCGAGTTCGCCGATGTCGTCGTCCTCAACAAGGTGTCCGATGCGACCCCGGACCAGTTGGACGCCGCCCGCAAGATCGTTCGCAGCCTGAACGCCGATGCCCGGATCATCGAGGCGAACTACTCCGAGGTCGAAGCAGACGATATCCTCGACACCGGCCTCTTCGACTTCGGGAAGGCGCATGAGCATCCGATGTGGGCGAAGGAACTCTACGGATACGCAAGCCATGTTCCCGAAAGCGAGGAATACGGCGTCGCCTCCTTCGTCTACCGGGCCCGCAGACCCTTTGATCCGCAGAAGATCCACGATCTGTTCAAGGACCCGTTGCCGGGCGTCGTCCGGGCCAAGGGCCACTTCTGGGTGGCGACCCGCCCGAACATCGTCGCCGAATTCTCGCTCGCCGGCGCCCTGTCGAGCGTGACGCCCCTCGGCGTCTGGTGGGCGTCCGTCCCGAAGGAGCGGCGGCCGGACAACCCGCAGGCCAATGCCTATCTCGCCGAGCGCTGGGCGGAGCCCTTCGGCGACCGGCGCCAGGAACTCGTCTTCATCGGCATCGGGATCGATTGGCCGGCGCTGAAGGCAAGGCTCGACGCCTGCCTCGCGCCCGCCGAAAGCCTCGATGATCTCGAAGAGCTTTCGCACCTGACGGACCCGTTCCCCGCATGGACCCAAAGCCGCGACGCCGCATGAGCGCTCTCGGCGATCGGGCCGGTTTTTAGCGGGTAGAAAATCGCGTATCAGGTCTCGTCGGCATTTCTCTTCCCAATTCCGGAAGGAGGCATTATCTCTGGGCAATCCCTGATTTGATCGCTGCCACCAGGATTGATCCTCATGCTTGATCGACACATCGTGCCCGTGGCGAAGAACGGGCGGATGAACCTTCCCTCGGCCCTCAGATCCAAGCTCGAACTCGATGGCGGGGGGAAGATCGTGTTCATCGAGAAGGAGAATGGCGAGGTCGAGGTGACGACGCTGCGGCGTTCCCTCAGGCGGGCTCAGGACCTCGTTCGGCAATCGATCCCCGCCGATGTCGACCTGGTGGGTGATCTGATCGAGGAACGGCGCAGGGAAGCGTTGCGCGAAGCGGATGGTGGATCATGACGGGCATGGTGCTCGACACCTCCGCGATCATGGCCTTCCTTCGGGACGAGACGGGAGCCGACAGGGTCGCGTCGATGCTCGAGGATCGCGCGATCGTCTCCACCGTCAACGTGCAGGAACTTATCGCAAGCCTCGCCTCGAAGGGCATGGCGCCGCAAGACGCGCGTCTCGCCGTTCGCTCTCTCAATCTGGAAGGACGCGACCTGACCTGGGAGCTCGCCGAGCGGGCCGCCGAACTGGTCGAGTGGACGAAGCCCTTCGGCCTCAGCCTCGGCGATCGCAGCTGCCTTGCCCTTGCACAAATGCTCGACATGCCGGCGGTCACCGCCGACCGGATCTGGTCGAACCTCGCCGAGACCATCGGCGTCGAAGTGATCGTCATCCGCTAGATCGTCGCGTCGCCGGCAATCGGGACGACGGAACCGTTCTCCTCGCCGTTCCAAAGGGTTCATGGCCCGGGCCGGATGCGGACAGGATGGGCAACGCCTCGCGATACCCTGCGATGCCCCCGAGAGCCGGGAAGCCCGGCTTCACGGAAGTGTTCCCCGGCTTCCGGCCGGATCAGTCTTCGGGCGGGGTTTCGAGGATCTCGCCTTGCGGGATCGACAGGACCATGGCGTGACGGCCGCCCGCCGAGGCGAGGCGGCTGCTCAAGGTGAAGCCGTGCAGGCGCGCCACGGCATGAACGAGCGCGAGGCCGAGCCCGACGCCCTCGATGCCCTCGGCCTCGCGCCCCCGGAAGAAGCGCTGGCCGATCTGGTCGATCTCGCCTGGCGCAAAGCCCGTTCCGCCGTCCGAGACTTCGAGTTCGGCCCCTCCCTCCACCGCGACGAGGGCGATCTCGATCGCCGCGCCGTGCGGTCCGAACTTCAGTGCGTTCTCGACGAGGTTGGCGAGCGCCTCCATCAGGAGGTCCCGGTCTCCCATCACCGCGATCGGCGTCGCCTTCAGCGCGAGCGAGGCGCCGCGTTCGTCGGCGAAGGGGGCGAACAGTTCGTGCACGTCCGCAACGATCCCATCGAGACGAAGCGGGGCGAAGAGGGCTCGCTTCTGGCGGTCGTCGAGTTCGCGGATCCGCAGGAGGCTGGAGACGATCGACATGGCGTTCCGGCACTCGGCAAGGGCGTCCTCGGCTGCGGCAAGCGGGACCTCGCCCTTCTCCGCATTCGCCACGACCCGGTCGAGCTTGGTCTTCAGACGGGTGAGCGGCGTCTTCAACTGGTGGGCGATGTCGTCGCCCAGTCCGCGCAGCTCCACCATCAGCATCTCGATGCGGTCGAGCATCGTGTTGATGTGAATGTTCAGCGCCCCGAGAACGTCGGGCTTGCGCGCGACGGGAAGCCGCTTCTTCAGGTCGCCGGCGATGATCCGTTCGCTGAGGCGCCGGACCGCGTCGAGACGCTGGACGGCCCTGTCGCCGATGATCAGCCCCCCGAGCAGGGCGAAGATCGATGCGGGAATAAGAGCGAGAAGAAACGCCTTCTCCACCAGCTGGACCGTCTCGGCGTTCTGTCCGCGGTCGAGACCGACGAACAGGCGCTGACCGCCGAGAAGACCGCAGAGACGGCCGACGACCCGTGTTTCCACCGTCGGCACCGGATCGGAGCGCAGGACCGAAACCTCCCTTGCGGGACGATCCGGCTCGAGCGCCGCCGGAATGGCGGCGGCGTTTCCGGCGAGCGGCCTTCCGCCTGCGTCTTCCAGCAGCACGATGCGCTGACGATGGATATCGGCCCTGATCGATTCCTCCAGTTCGTGGGCGCGGCGGTCCGGCGGGATCGAGGAGAACACCTCGCAGAAATCGCCGAGCTCCGTCTCGATCTCGCGCGATTGCGCGACGCTGAGGAAGAGCGCGACGAGACCGGCCAGAACCGCCATCTGCAGCATCAGAAGAGCCGCGAGACCGGCGCTCCACCGGATCACCGTTCGATGGCGCACGTCCTTGTGGAACGGGGTCATCGCACCGACAGGCGATAGCCTCTCCCGCGTACGCTCGAAATCATCGGCATGTCCGTCTCGGTATCGAGCTTGCGCCGCAGCCGGCCCATATGGACGTCGACCACATTGCTCTTCGGCTCGAAATTGTAGTGCCAGACGTCGCGCAGCAGCATCGCGCGGGTGACCACCGAGCCTTCGCTGCGCAGGAGATAGGCGAGAACCTCGAACTCGCGCGAGAGAAGCTCGAGCTCGCGCTCGCCGCGCCAGGCCTTCTTGGCGACGAGGTCGAGGACGAGGGAGCCCTGCCTCAGCTGCGTTTCGCCGGACCCCGATGGCCGGCGCAGGAGCGCCTCCAGCCGGGCGACGAGTTCGATCGGCTCGAACGGCTTGCACAGATAGTCGTCGCCGCCCGCGCGAAGACCGCGCACGCGCTCGTTGAGATCGGACAGGGCGCTCAGGATCAGCGTCGGCAGGGAAACGCCGCGCCGTTTCAGTTCGGCAAGGACTTCCAGCCCCTCCCAGTCCGGCAGGCGGCGATCGAGCACCAGGACGTCGGCAAAGCCGGACCGCGCCGCACCGAGAAGCGCCTCGCCCGTCGCAAAACGCCGGACGGCGAAGCCTGCCTCGTCGAGGAGCCTCCGGATCTCGGCCGCCATCTCGTCGTCGTCCTCGCACAGGGCGACCCGTCTCGTGTCGGATGGCGGATTTGGTCCCGCATGGTCCGTCATGCCCGGCCCCTCCTTCCTTCTCTCTGCAGCAAACCGTCTTCGATCAAAGGGCACCGGTCCGCAAGGCGGCGGGACCTGATCGAAGGACGCGGCAAACGGCGCCATGAAGGTCCCGAGGCCGATGATCGACGATCCCTCAGCCGATGCCGACGAGGAGGCCGACGGCGAGGACGACCACGCCACCGACGACGATCTGGATCAGCGACCGGCGCCAGGACGTCTTCATGAAGCGGTGCTGGACCGCCGCGATGACGAAGAGTTCCACCGCGACGACCGAGAAGGCGATCCAGGTCGCGAGCCAGAAATCGGGGATCAGGTAGGGAAGCGCGTGTCCGAGGCCGCCGACCGTCGTTGCAAGACCCGTCGCGATGCCCCGGATCGTCGGCGAACCGCGACCCGAGATCTCGCCGTCGTCCGAGGCGATTTCCGTGACGGCCATCGAAATGCCCGCGCCGAGGGAGGCGGCGAGGCCGACACGGAACGCCTGGCCAGGCTCCTGGGTGGCGAAGGCCGTCGCGAAGATCGGCGCGAGTGTCGAGACGGACCCGTCGATGAGGCCGGCGAGGGAGGGCTGGACATAGGTGCGGACGAATTGCTGGCGCGTCTGCGAGCCGGCGGGGCCCGTCTCGATGCCGAAAGTGCTGTTCTGGCTCGCCATCCTCTGGCCCTCGCTCGCTCCCGCCCTCGCGGCGCCTTCCGTCATGGGATCGCGGCGCGCGGGGTTGGAGATCTCGTTTCCGGCGTGAGGAGCCCGACGGAGGAGCGCGCCCGGATCGGTTGCCCCGACCTGCGGACGATCGTCCTTCCACTTCGGCGTCCCGCCTCGTCGCAGATGAGAACCGTTCCAGGGTGGAATGGATGCGTTCGCCTCCGCCGGTGGCGGTTAAAGTCGGTTTCACAGAATGAACCGGAGTTCATGAAGGGCCGCGGGCCGGACACCGAACGGAAAGACGGGCCGGCTTTCGGGACCCTCGGACGCCGGGCATCGAGGCTGGACGGCAAGGCACGCCATGCGGATGGAGGCCCTTCGCGGCGATGTGTCGGGAGAGGGGCACCATGCTGCCCGCAGCCGCCCCGAAGGCGGATCCAGCCGGTCATGAACGGCGGTTCATACTATGAAACCGAATTTACGGATCGCGCCCTGTCGCACCGGGTTACCCATCGGCAAAGAGGGCGGAGGTCGTCTGCCCGCGACCGTTAGGGACGGATCCATGCATCTGACAAAAGCACTCATCGCCGAGTTCATCGGCACATTCGCCCTCATCTTCATCGGCGCCGGGGCGGTCGTCGCCGTGGATCCGAACAACTGGGTGGCGATCGGCCTTGCCCATGGCTTCGTCATCATGGTCTTCGCCTATGCGTTCGGCAACGAGAGCAATTCCTACGTGAACCCGGCCCTCACCATCGGCGTCGTGGTGGCCGGCGAAGGCCGGTTGTCGGCGGCCGTGCCGGTCTTTCTCGCGCAGATCGCGGGCGGCATCGTCGGCGGCCTCGTCCTTGCCGCCGTCTATGGCGCGAACGCGCCGAACCATCTCGGCATGACCATGATCAATACCGACATGACCTCGATCGCGGGCGGGCTGTTCCTGGAATTCATCGGCACCTTCTTCCTGATGACGGCCGTTCTCAACACGGCGCTGCGCGGGACCGCCGGCAATTTCGCGCCCTTCGCCATCGGCATGACGGTGGCCTTCTGCATCATGGCGTTCGGTCCCGTCACCGGCGCCTCGCTCAACCCGGCCCGCACGCTCGGACCGGCGATCGGAACGGGCGTCTACACGCAGGTTCTCGCCTATTCCATCGTCCAGATCCTCGGCGCGATCGTCGCCGCGATCCTCTACCGGGTCGTCTATGCCCGCCGGATCGGTGACGAGACACATCCCGAGGTCGACGAGAGACAGGCGGCGTTCTGACGCCCAAGCCCCCGATATCGTCCCGGGCGCCCCCGATATCGATCCGGGCGCCCGGGTCCCCCGGCAACGACAGATCAAGACAAGACAAGGACAGGTATCATGAATGTGAGACCAGACATTTCGAACCGCGGCGAGTGCCCGTTCGGCGGCACGCGTATCGGGGGTGCGACGGGATCGGAGCCGCAGCTCGACCACTGGTGGCCGAACCGGCTGAAGGTGGAGCTTCTGCATCAGGACCCGGTCGAGGCGAACCCGCTCGGCAAGAGCTTCGACTATGCCGAGGCGTTCAAGACGCTGAACCTCGACGAGGTGAAGGCCGACATCAAGGCCTTCCTCACCTCCTCGGTCGACTGGTGGCCGTCCGACTACGGCAATTACGGCCCGCAGATGATCCGCATGGCCTGGCATTCGGCCGGAACCTACCGGCGGGCCGACGGGCGCGGCGGTGCGGCCAAGGGCATGCAGCGCTTCGCGCCGATCAATTCGTGGTGGGACAACGGCAACACCGACAAGTCGCGCCGCCTGCTCTGGCCGATCAAGCAGAAATACGGCGCCGCCCTCTCCTGGGCCGATCTCTATATCCTCGCCGGCAACTGCTCGCTGGAAATCATGGGTTTCCCCACCTTCGGCTTCGGCGGCGGCCGCATCGATGCCTGGGAGGCCGACCGCGCCACCTATTGGGGGCCTGAAGGCTGGAACGGCAAGAAGCCGAGCGAGACCGCGCCCGGTCCGCTCGAGGGCCATCCCAACCAGATGGTGACCCGCACCCTGCGCTGGGAAGGCGAGCCCAAGGACGATCACTACGATCTCGAAAACCCGCTCGCGGCCTCCCATCAGGCGCTGATCTATGTCGATCCGGAAGGCCCGAACGGCAACGGCGATCCGATGGATTCGGCCCGCGATATCCGCACGACGTTCTCGCGCATGGCGATGAACGACGAGGAGACGGTGGCGCTCATCGCGGGCGGCCACGCCTTCGGCAAGTCCCACGGCATGACCTCGCCCGACAAGATCGGACCCGCCCCCGAAGGCGCGCCGATCGAGGCGATGGGCATGGGCTGGCACAATCCCAACGGCTCGGGCTTTGCCCAGTACACGATGACCAACGGCATCGAGGGCTCGTGGACGCCGAACCCGACCAAGTGGGACAACGACTACCTCACCAACCTCTTCAAGTTCGAGTGGGAAAAGACCAAATCTCCGGCCGGTGCCCTCCAGTGGCAGCCGAAGGACCCGAACGCGCCGAAGACGCCAGACGCCCATACCGACGAGATGCATCCCCTGATGATGATGACGTCGGACATCGCGCTGATCACCGATCCGGAATACCGCAAGATCTGCGAGAAGTTCCTGAACGACTTCGACGCCTTCACCGACGCCTTCTCACGCGCCTGGTTCAAGCTCGTCCATCGCGACATGGGCCCGAAGGTCCGCTATCTCGGGCCCGAGGTTCCGGCCGAGGATCTCGACTGGCAGGACCCGATCCCCGACCTCGACCACGAGGTGGTGAACGATGCCGATATCGGGCAGCTGAAGGCGAAGATCCTCGATTGCGGCCTCACGGTCTCCGATCTCGTCTTCGTGGCCTGGAGCTCGGCCTCCACCTATCGCGATTCCGACAAGCGGGGCGGGGCGAACGGCGGCCGCATCGCGCTCGAGCCGCAGAATGGCTGGCAGGTCAACGATCCCGAGCGCACCGACAAGGTGCTGGCGGCGCTGCGCCTGATCGCCGACGAGTTCAACGCAGCCCAGTCGGGCGGCAAGAGGATCTCGCTTGCCGACATCGTCGTTCTCGCCGGCTGCGCGGCCGTCGAGAAGGCCGCGAAGGATGCCGGCGTCGACGTGAAGGTGCCGTTCACCCCGGGCCGCATGGACACGACGCAGGAGCTCACGAATGTCGAGTTCTTCGAGTGGCTGGAGCCGGTTTCGGACGGCTTCCGCAACTATCACCGCGAGGACATCGTCTACAACGTGCCGCCCGAGCAGCTCTTCCTCGACCGGGCGATGCTGCTTTCGCTGACGGCGCCCGAATGGACGGCCCTCGTCGGCGGGCTGCGTGTCCTCGACACGAACTGGGACGGCTCCAGGCACGGCGTCTTCACGGATCGTCCGGGCGTCCTGACGAACGACTTCTTCGTCAACCTGACCTCGCCGGACTACACCTGGAAGAAGGCCGATGCGGACGGCATGTCCTTCACGCTCAACGACTTCAAGTCGGACGAGGTGAAGTTCACGGCGACCCGCTGCGACCTGATCTTCGGCTCGAACGCCCAGCTGCGCCAGATCGCCGAAGTCTACGGCGCGTCCGACGGCCACGAACGCCTCGTCAAGGACTTCGTCGCCGCCTGGAACAAGGTGATGATGCTCGACCGATACGACACCATCCCCTCGCTGAAAAAGGCCGCCTGACGAACGGGAGGGCGGTCCCCGGGCCGCCCTTTCCTTTACTTGGAAAACACCAGCCGATATGCGCCACGAGCAAAAATGGCGGGCACACGCTTTGGTGGAATACCCTCCCCCCGCACCGTCGGATATGACGGGTTCCGCACCGCAAGGTATCACGCCACCGATGATGTCCCCTCGTTCCAGATCCAGCCTGCACGGTGAAGACTTGCCGCCGACCCCGCATTCTTTCCACCTGATCTCCGTCGTCATTCCGGCTCGCAACGAGGCGGGCAATCTGGAGACCCTCATTCCCGAGATCGAGGCCGCCCTTCGCCATCGGGATTTCGAGATCATCGTCGTCGACGACGGCTCAGGCGACGGAACGGGAAGCCTTCTTGCCGATCTCGCCAAGCGCCGATGCCCGGTGCGTCACCTCAGACACGACAGGGCATGCGGCCAGAGCCGGGCGGTGCGCTCGGGCGTGGCCGCAGCGCGCGGCGACGTGATCGCGACCATCGACGGCGACGGCCAGAACGATCCGGCCTTCCTGCCGGCGCTGGTCGAGGCCCTGGAGGCCGCGGGCGAGGCGTGCGGGCTTGCCGCCGGCCAACGCACGGGGCGCACCGACACGTTCGTCAAGCAGGTCTCGTCGCGCCTCGCCAACGGCCTGCGCCGCGCCGTCCTGAAGGACGATACGCGGGATACCGGCTGCGGTCTCAAGGTCGCGCCCATCGAGGTGTTTCGCAGACTTCCCTATTTCGACGGCTGGCACCGCTACCTTCCGGCGCTCGTCCTGCGGGAAGGGTTCACGATCGTCCATGTGGATGTCGCGGATCGTCCGCGCGGGATGGGCGTGTCCAATTACGGGGTGTTCGATCGGGCGCGGCGCGGCGTCCTCGATCTCTTCGGGGTCTGGTGGCTGATCAGACGCTGTGCGAAGAACCCCATGCTCGAGGAGATCGTCCTCGAGCCGGTGCATGCGACGGCCGTCCGTTCCGATCGACTGGAAACAGAGCCACGATGAGCGCGATCGCAGATTTCATCCACGAGACCTTCGTTCAGCAGTTCAACGGATGGATCGTGCTGGGCTTCGTCGCGCAGGCGATGTTCACGGGACGGTTCGCCATCCAGTGGATCGCCTCGGAGCGCGCTCGCAAGAGCGTCGTTCCCGTCGCGTTCTGGACGTTCTCCCTGGCAGGCGGCTCGCTGCTTCTTCTCTACGCCATCCATCGCATGGACCCGGTCTTCATCATCGGCCAGCTGACGGGGCTGTTCATCTACGCGCGCAACATGGTGCTCATCCGCAAGGAGCGCAAAGAGGCCGCCATGATACCCGAAGTCCCCTCCTTGCCCGTCGCGGGCAAGTCCGATCGCAGCTTCGGCTGAAACCCGAGACCGCATCGCACGGCAGGAGAGGCCCGTTCCATGAACGATACCCGGATCGAGGACGGTCGCGACGGGGCCGTGGGCGGATGGAGGACCCTCCTCGCCGGCCCGTTCTGGCCCATGGTGGCGATCGTCGTCTTCGTCTTCGCCTCGGCGGCCATGCGCCCCCTGCTGCCTCCCGACGAGACACGATATCTCTCGGTCGCCTGGGAGATGATGGTGCGCGGGAACTTCATCGTTCCGACCCTGAATTTCGATCTCTACGCGGAAAAGCCCCCGCTCCTCTTCTGGCTGATCGATCTGTCCTGGTCCCTCTTCGGCGTTTCGCGGTGGAGCGCGCTCGTCCCGATCGCCGGCATCTCGGCGCTGGTGATCTTCCTGACGGACCGGCTCTCACGCCGCCTCTTCGCGGACCGGCCGATGCTGTGCCGCCGCGTCGGATGGCTGATGGCGGGCAATATCGCCTTCGTCGTCTATGCCGGGCTGATCCTCTTCGATCTCCTGACGACGGCCCTCGTCCTTGCGGCGACCCTTGCGCTGATCGATACGAGACTGTCGACGCGCGCCGGCGCCATCCTTGCCGGTCTCGCTCTCGGCCTCGGGCTTCTCGCCAAGGGCCCCGTCGCGATCCTCTATGCTCTTCTCGCGGCGATCAGCGCGGCGCTCTTCCTGCGCACCGAACGCGGTCTCTCGTCGAGACGCCTCGCATCGCGCGTCCTCCTGGCCCTCGGGCTGTCGCTCCTGATCATCTCCTGCTGGCTGGTGCCGCTTGCGATCGCGACCAATGGCGAGCTTCTGCAAAGGCTGGTCTGGGATCAGGCGGCAGGCCGCGTGACGGGCACCATCGAGGCAAGCCATGCAAGGCCGTTCTGGTTCTATCTCGTCCTCCTGCCGGTGGCAGCGCTCCCCTGGCTTCTGACGATCCCGTTCTGGCAAGCCCATCCCCTCTTCCGGCGACAGACCTGGCGGCGGTTTCGAGCCGCGCTCGCGAGCGAACGGTCCTTGCGATTTCTCGTCTTCTGGATCGTCGCGGCCGTCCTGATCTTCAGCCTCATCACCGGAAAGCAGCCCCACTACCTTCTGCCGGTTCTTCCGGCCGCCGTCATTCTCACGGCCAGAGCCTTCGAGACCGTCGTCCTTGGACCGATCCGCGGCCTGACGCTCGTCATCCTCGCCGTGACGGTTGCCGGACAGGCGGCCTTCTCTCCCCTCCTGTCGCGCTACGACATCCAGCCGCTGGCCGCCTTCGTGGCGGATCTCGGAGAGGATGTGCCGATGGCGATCGTCGGCAGTCACCACGGCGAACTCAACTTCCTGGCCCGGCGCACGACCCCCTTCGCCGAGATTGATCCGGGCGAAGCCTCGCGCTGGCTCGCCGAACATCCCGATGGAGGCCTCGTCCTGATCGGCTCGCCGCCGCTCGATGTTAAGGCAGAGATCGTCTTCGAACAGCCCTATCGCGGAAGCCGGAAGATGATCGTCATGCGCTCTGCCGGGGCCGGCGATCGGCGCTGACAGCGCGGCCAAGGAGGCTTGTTCGGGACCGGGTGCCCGTCGTCAGGGCATGTTGCGCCGGATCGGCCGGTCCTTGCGGGACGATCCAGGGGTAACGTCCGGCGGCAGGACCCGGTCGAGCCCCGTTCTCGCCGACAAAGTTTCTGCGACGCGAACGACGAAGGCGACGAACGGTCTCAGCGAAGCGGATCGCAGAAACGCGGAGGCACAAATGCCGATCGATGCGCCGGCGACGATATCCGTCGGGAAATGCACGCCGAGAGCGATCCGCGAGACGCCGACGAGACCGCTCGCCACCGCCAGGATCCAGGCGACCCGGAAGCGCCCGGCAAAGGCGAGGCTCGCGGTCACCGCTGCCATGACGGCCACATGGTCGCTCGGGAACGAACTGTCGGCGGCATGGTCGAGGACGTTTGCCGCGAGCCCGATCATGAAGGGCCTCGGTTCGAAGACAAGGAACGAGACCAGGCCGGACACGGCCAGCGCTAAGCCTGCGGCGAGCGTCGCCGTGATCCCCGCTCTCCGGTCGCCGTCCCTGCCGCAAATCCAGAGCGCTGCGAGGACGAGGGGAACGAGCGCGACGAGCCAGTCCGCCGCCCCGATCTCGAACGGCGCCAAGGTCTCGGCGGCGAAACCATGAATGGCGGCGAAGAGGGACAGATCGAACTGGGTGGGCATGACATCCTCTCGACAGATGCCCGACGATCGCGGACGAGGCTCGCGGCCGCGTCTTCGGACCGATGCGGATCGATAGCCGTCTTAAAACTCGGCGATGACGTTCGCATCGTTTGCGGCGGGCGCCGACGGGCGAGACGCGAACGATCGCATGCGGCCGGGCGCGCCGCGGCCCTGCGATCTTTCTTCGACGCTTCGGCTCGCCCCCCGGTGCCTGCGGGCACCTGCGGGGGCGAGCCGAACCTTCAGGGGATGGCGGACGGCGCGTCAGGATGCGTGACGGATGCCGGGCAGCATGCGCTTGAGCGCGCCGGTCTTGAACCAGAAGTGCTGGGCGAGCGCGCCGAGGATGTGGAGGCCGATCAGGGCCAGCAACGGGTTCCAGAGAAGGGTGTGGTAGCCGGCGAGATCGTCGTTGCCGGTGAACCATGCGGCAAGGCCGAGGGCCGGCATGACGAGCAGCACGGCGTAGAGCAGCACATGGGTGACCTTCGACAGCGTCAAAGCCCATGTCGGCTCGCCTTCGGCATGGGGCGGGCGTCCGTTGACGAACCGGTCGAGAAGACGAACCGCCGCCGCGACGAGGACGAGGGTGCCGAGCACGATATGGGTGTATCCGAGGACGACCGTGAGCTGGTCGAGCGCGTGGCCCTCCAGCGTTCCGTCCCAGAAGTCGACCATGAATTCGCCTTCGATCCACTGGCCGATGATCAGGACGACGATCGTCCAGTGGAGGAAGACGTTGAGGCGGGTCCAGTGGGTGCGGCTGTTATCGAGTGACATGACAGAGGGTCCGATCGGGCAGAGTTGATCCGCACTCCTTCTGCGCCCCCGACATCGGCGCCCGCCTTGCCGCGATTATACGGTTTCGTAATCCTCGCCATTTCTCGCCGGATGCTCACGGCTCGATGGATCACCCGGCGGCCATGCTCTCCGGCCCGGGCGCGAGAAGGACACCGCCCGGGTTTGCCTTCGCCAGCGTCCCGAACCCGGACCGGATCGACGCGGGATCGGAACAGGGGCCCGGGACGGCAGGTTGTGGCTTCTTGATCTTGCGGAAACGCATCTTGAATCTCGCCGATCGGCTGAAGGTCGCGGCGAAGCGGCTGAAGCGGGATGTCGTCGCCCTGTGGCTGGCGGCTCGTGATCCAGACACGCCCCTGGCCGCCCGGTTGGTCGCCTTCCTGACGGCGGCCTATGCCCTGTCACCCATCGATCTGATCCCGGACGTCATTCCGGTCCTCGGGCTTCTCGACGATCTCGTTCTCGTTCCCGCAGGCATCTGGCTGGCTCTCCGGCTGATCCCTAAGACACAGATCTCGAGACTGCGACGACAGGCGGAAGCCATCGGACGACGGCCGAAGAGCCGGCTGGGTCTCGTTCTCGTCGTCGCGATCTGGATGTCGGGGCTCGCTCTGGTCCTTCATGTCACCTGGAGCCGGTTGTTCACCGCCGGATGACGAACCCAGCGCCGATATCAATGAACGCCATGCGGTCTCGAACCCTCTTTCTCCCGCGCTTGCAGGGCGTCCACGTCTGGGACGCCCCGATGTTCGACATGGCCTTGGAACCGGTGCGTGCCCGGGCTCAAGCCCCCGCGCCGGCGGCAGGCCGATCCTCGATCTTGTCCCGCTTCGTCACGGTCAGGTAGGCGACGAGGCCGGCGATGGTGACGAGGAAGAGAACGCTGGTGCCGGTCGTTCCGAGCCCGAGGCCGCCGTGGTTCGCCGGCTGCGACAGGAGATCGCCCATCGAGGCGCCGAAGGGGCGGGTCAGGATGTAGGCGACCCAGAAGGTCGCGACCGCGCCGCCGCCAAGCCTGTAGGCACCGTAGACGCAGGCGATGAGCGCGCCGAAGATCAGTGCCGAGACGCCGTAGCCAAGGCCGAGGCGCTCCGCGATCAGGTCGCCGGCGGAGGTTCCGAGCGCGAAGGTGAAGAGGATCGCGGCCCAGTAGAAGAGCTCGCGCTTGCGGGTGAGGATCGAGTGGATCGAGAGCGTGCGCTCGCTGGCGTACCAGGCGAGGAACGTGACGGCGAGGCCGATCGAGAAGGCGATCGTGGTGGTGACGAGGCTGATGCCGAGATCGTCGACCATGTAGTCGGAGACGAGCGTTCCGACGATCGAGACGAACACGACGACGAGCCAGTAGCTCGTCGCGACATATTCGCGAAGCTTCAACTGATAGGCGAGAACCGCGACGAGGAGAGCGCTCATGATGAGCGATGTGACGACGAGGCCGAGGCCGACATTGAAGATGAGAAAGTCGGCGGCGGTTTCCCCGACCGTCGTCGCCATGATCTTGATCACCCAGAAGGCGAGTGTGATCTGGGGGACCTTGCAGAGGAGGGTTTCGGTCAGGGCCGATTGGTTCGCATTCATTCCGGGGCTCCTTCGGACGCTGCCGCTCCATGCGGCTCGTCCCCGGGTCTAGGCGCCCTGCATTGCGACCGCTTCTCCCCGGCTATACCCTTTCGTAATCGCCCGTTTCGGAGGCCTTTCGTGCGGCGGGCAGGACGAGCCTGATCCGCAGCCCGGGCGCATTGTCGAGCGCCGAGGCGCTGCCGCCGTGAAGGTCCGCGATCGCCGCGACGAGGGAAAGCCCCAGCCCGCTGCCCGGCGTCGTCCGGCTCCGATCGAGGCGGTAGAGGCGCTGGAAGATCCGTTCCCGCTCGCCTTCCGGAACCCCCGGCCCGTCGTCGGCGACATCCAGCGCGATGTCGTCGCCGTGCCTCGAAACGGAAACGTCGATCCGGCCCGGCGCGGAGCCATGGCGAATGGCATTCTCGATGAGATTGGCGAGAGCCTGGGTCAGAAGCTCCTCGTCGCCCTCGATTTCGGCGGGCTGGAGGTTCGCCCAGGCCAGCACCCGCCCCTCGTCGGCCGCGACCTCCCCATAGATGTCGCAGACCTTCCGGACGACGTCGGCGACATCCAATCGGCGAAAGCGGGACTTCCGGGTTCCGGACTCGATCTGGGCGATCCGCAGGAGTGCGTTGAACGTCTCGATCGCCGCGTCGCTCTCGTCGATGGCGCCGTCGATCGCCGCTTCGTATTCGCCGGGCGAGCGGGGCTGGCGCCTGACGGCCTCGAGCTTCTGCCTCGACCTTGCAAGAGGCGTCCTCAGATCGTGCGCGATATCGGCGGAGACCTGCCTGAGGCTCGAAAGCAGCGTCTCGATGCGCGAGAGCATGGAATTGATGTCGATCGCGAGGCGATCGAGCTCGTCGCCTCGCTTCGTGACCGGAAGCCTGAGGTCGAGGCGGCCCTCGACGATGCGCCGGGTGGTTTCGGCGATCTCGTCGACCCGCCGCGTCGGCCCCACGGAGACGAGAAAGCCGCCGACGAGTGCGAGAAGGGTCGTTACCAGCGCCCCCCAGAGCATGGCGGAGAGGATGATTTCCTGCGTCTCGTCGAGAACGTGGGAGTTGCGACCGATCATGATGTCGTAGCCGCCGATCCGATCGCCGAGAGCGAGGAGAAGGACCCCGCCGTCCGCGTTCCGGGATGCCGCTCGCTTCAGATCCTCGGACCCGTCGAACGCCTCCGCCGACAGGCTCGCGTCGGTCCAGCCATCGCGCCACAGATCCGCAGGCAGGTTGCCGACGACCGCCCCTCCGTCCGAGGATCGGCGCAGGAGGTAGAAGCGATCCTCCGATGTCGACTCGTCCAGTTCGTCCATATCGTGCAGGAGAGCGCTCTCGCCGCCCCGGTCGAAGGCATCACGCAAGGTGCGCATGTCGTCGGAGATCGCCGACCTCAGAATGCCCGCCATCTCGGCGGAGGCCGCCACATAGGTGATCCCGAGAATGGTCAGCACCGAACCCAGAAAGAAGACGGTGTAGAGAAGCGCGACCCGGAAGGAGGTCGATCGGAAGGGCTCAGGACGGAACATTGAGGACATAACCCGAACCGCGGATCGTCTTGATCATCTCGGTCGCGAAGGGCCGGTCCACCTTGCCGCGCAGCCGGCTGACATGGGTCTCGACGACGTTCGTCTTCGGGTCGAAATGGAAGTCCCAGACGCGCTCGAGCAGCATGGTCCGGGTCAGGACCCGGCCGCGATTGCGCATCATGTATTCCAGAAGTCGGAATTCGCGGGGCTGGAGATCGATCTCCTGTCCCTCCCGCTTCACCGTCCGGGCGATCAGGTTCATCTCCAGATCGCCGACCTTGAGGACGGTTTCCTCCTTCCGCATCGGAGAGCGCCGCGCGAGCGCATTCAGCCGCGCCATCAGCTCGGAGAAGGCGAAGGGTTTCACGAGGTAATCGTCCGCGCCGGCTTCGAGCCCTTCGACACGATCGTCGAGCCCTGAGACGGAGGTCAGGAAGATCACCGGCGTGTCCCGCCCGGACGAACGCAGCGCCCTGACGATGGACAGCCCGTCGATGCCGGGCAGCATGCGATCGATGACCATCGCGTCGTAATCGCGCGTGCAGGCAAGCTCGAGCCCCATCGGGCCGGACGCCGCATGGTCCGGGTCGTGCCCCTCCTCCTTCAGCCCGCCGGTGACGTAGTCGGCGGTCGAGCGGTCATCCTCGATGACGAGCACCTTCATCGCGCGTCTCCTTCCCTGTCTTCCGCCGTTTACGTCCATGCCGGGCTCGCAGCGAGGTCCGGTTCCCCGCGAGCCGCGAACGCAAGGGAAAGCCGCCGGTCGGACGTCTGATGCCGGACACGAACGAGACCCTCCGGATCGAGGGTC
This sequence comes from Fulvimarina endophytica, assembly GCF_003403015.1. Classification (GTDB taxonomy): domain Bacteria; phylum Pseudomonadota; class Alphaproteobacteria; order Rhizobiales; family Rhizobiaceae; genus Fulvimarina; species Fulvimarina endophytica. The sequence continues at coordinate 44,401 of NZ_QURL01000010.1, read as the reverse complement.
TCGTCTTCATAAGCAAGGGAATATGCCGGCGAATGTCCCTGACTATACCGATCTGTATACAAGCGCAGCGATCGACTTCCCCATAAGCTGCGAACATAACCGCGATGTCCACCGACGACAGAGGTCCGCAGCAGGACGACCGGCAGGAGACGGTCATGATCGCACATGCTGAACGATGACCGGGCGCACCTCACACATCACCGAATTCCGGGTGTCGAGCATGCTCGCATCCGGGCGGGTTCATGCGCGATGGAACAGCGCATCGGCAGCGACCTGCCGCGATCGGACCTGCCGGGCGAAGACGCGCGGGAGAGCAGCGGTTCGTTAACCATTGCGAGTGTTTTCACCGATAGGCAGGGAACCGTTCAGCCACGGCAGGTAGACCGGAGAAAAGGAGACCGGCACCCGCGATGAGTCTTTCCGTCCACACTCTCCAGTTTACCGACTCCGTCGTCTTCCTGACATGCGGTCTGGTGTTCCTCTGCCATTGGGTTTCCCACCGAGAGAAGCTCTCCTTCCTTCTGTTCGGATCGAGCTTTCTCTTCTGCGCCGTCATGTCGGTCGAATTCGACGACTTCGGTCGCTACGACGACTGGGTGGCTCCCCTGGGCTGGACGCTCGCGGGAACCCTGTTCTGGATCGGGTTTCGCGTGTTCGACGGCCGAACGCCCGTCACCCCCGTGATGGTGGTGCTGGCGGCTCTGCCGACCGTCCTGCAGGTCACCTTGCTGGCGTTCGGGCAGGGCGCCGAGACGGTGAACCTCGCCATCACGCTCGCCTACGCGCTGCACGAGGCGGCGCTCGCGTGCTACGTGCTCTCGACATCCCGGGGCTCGATGATCCGACGGGTCGCAGGTCTCGCGCTCGCCGCGATCGTCGTTTCGATCTGTCTGCCGGCCTTGCCCCTGAGGGCCGATCTCGTTGAGCTGACCCTCGTCGCCATCGCCATCACCGACCATGTGACCTCGATCGTCCTGACGACCGCCATCCTCGCGCTGGAGTCCGAAAGGGCCTATGCCCGGCTGGAGGAGATCGCCCATTGCGATCCCCTGACGGGTGCCCTGAACCGCAAGGGCTTCGATCGCGCGACCGAGCGTTCGGGCGACTGGTCCGGGGTGATCATCGCCGATCTCGACCATTTCAAGCGGGTGAACGATCGCTACGGGCACGCTGCCGGCGATCATGTCCTGCGCGAATTCGTCGGCCGCGCGCGATCGGTCCTGCCCGGATGCGCGGTTCTCGCCCGCTTCGGCGGAGAGGAGTTCGTCGCGGTTCTGAACCGCCGCGACCCGTCCGACCTCCCGTCCGTCGCCGAACGCCTGCGGTTCGCCATCCAGAACGAACCGATCGAATGGTGCGGTCACGCGATCGCGCTGACGGTCAGTCTCGGCGCCGCGACGACGGACAAGGCGGCAACCATCGGCGCCGCGCTCGAACGGGCGGATGCGGCGCTGTACGAGGCGAAACTTTCCGGCCGCAACCGGGTGCAGGTCGCTTCGAGCGGGGAGAAGACGGTCCCCGAACGCGAGGAGCGCAGGGCTTTCGGTCCGGAGCGGCTGCTTCGAAAGGCTGCGGACGCTCCGATCACCGCTCCGGCCATCCCCATGGGGGCACTTCCAAGTCCGCGATGATCGTCTCGCCGTTCTCCTTGTCCAAGGCGAGCCGACGACCACCGTATTCGCAGAGCGCCTCGACCAGCTCCCTCGCGTGGCTGACGACACGGCTGGAGCCGGTTGGCTCTGCGTATCAGCGGCAAGAGGTGGGCGTGGCCTGTCGGCGGCTCATGGCGTCACGGCAACCACGTCCAACCAGCGCGTGATGACTTTCGGGGGTGCGGGCCCCTCGCCGAGCCGAATGTCGAACGTCCTGGAGCCGGCAATCTCGACACGGCACACGGTGAACGCCTGTCTCTGGTCGCGACTGTTGTCGGTGAGCAGCGATGCGTCTGCAACCTTCAATGCGGCGGCGACAGCCTTCTGTGTCCGCGCGAAGCGTTCGCGCAGCTTGGGCTCCGCAACACCATGGCCATGCAGAAGCACACGCGTCGCGACGCGGCTTACGGAAAGCTCGACGCTCGCCAGGCCGACGAAGATCAGAAGGACGAAATAACCTGCCTCCTGCATGTCGCGGATCAGGTCGATCTTGGACTCGAACGTTCCGTCCTCACGTTCGACCCAATGGGAGAAGACGGTCTCCATCGCGAACGGCACCTTGGCGTTCATGGCGTGGCCGACAAAGGCCTGAACGCCCTTCTGCGCCACCCGCATCCAGCTCTCGTCGGTGTCGCGAAGGTGCACGGCCCATGACGGGAGAATGCCCTCCGAGTTCGCCTCGGGCAGGATCGAAACCATCATTCGGTCGGCATTGACGAGGGGCATCTGCATCTCGTCCGCGAGGCTACGTGCCAGAGCGTCGACTTGCCGGATCCGTTATGACCAGCCAGTACGATTGCCAGGGGCTTTTCGGTAGCCTGCTGGGCAAGTCGAATTTCCCGGATCGCCTCGACCGCCGAGGTCAGTCGATCGCGTGGAATGATCCGTCTACCATATGGCCGCGTTCGGTCCGACCATTCATCGTGCGGACCATGACGTCGGGATCTTCGCTGTCGAGCGAGAACAAGGGGACATCCTTGCGGGCGCGGATCGAAACGCCCGGCCTGGCGAAACGCCTGGCAAGTCGCTCGAGGGCCTCGGTGCTCCGCTCGACATTATGCTTCACCGCCGTCGCCGATGGCGCCGGCGCGGTGACGGTCACATCGCCGAACTTCACCGTGCGGCCGCGCCGTCCAGAGCGGCTCTGCGTCGTAGCCCTCGTTACCACACTGCCCTCCATGCCAAACGCCGAATCCTGCCTCATACATAGCGGAAGGTGGATCGCTTCGCCAGATCGGCGAGAAGCACCGTCGTGGTGCTATCGAGACATCAGGACGGCGACGGCCGCAGCAGCCGATCCCAATCGCGACAGCCCAGCATCCCGTCATCCGACCCTGTAGATCGCTGCCGCGTTGTCGTGGCCGATCCTTGCCTTTTCGCTCGCGGACAGGCCGTTCAGGAGATTGCGGGTCACCGCGATCCATTCGGCAAGGCCGGAGGTCTTGTTCACCACCGGCCAGTCCCCGCCCCAGACGACCCGTTCGGGCCCGAAGAGGGCGAGGGTCTCCTCGACGTAAGGCCGCACGGCGTTCTCGATCCCGGCATCGTCGCCGCAATAGGCGGGAAGGCCGGACAGCTTGACGGAGAGGTTCGCATGGTCGGCGAGCCTCGCCATCGCCCGGCGCCATGCGTCGAAATCGTTCCCAGCGATATCGGGAACCCCGCAATGATCGAGCACGAATTGCGTCTGCGGGCAGGCGCTTACGAGCTCGTGTGCGATGGGGAGCTGGCGCGCGAGCATGCAGATGTCGAAGGGATAGCCGGCATCCCCCATGCGCCGGATATTGGCACGGAAGGCCTCGGTGCGGCTGAGATCGTCGGGCATGACGTGGAGGATGCGCCGGAAGCCGGCGACGCCGAGGCCGCCGCATTCCTCCAGCCAGGCTTCGAACCCCTCACCTTCCTCCGGACGGCAGCTCGCCACCTGGGCGCGGATGGGCACCTCGCCCTCCCCGATCATCCGGGCGACGAGGCGCGCCTCTCGCCTGTAGTCGGCATCGTCGACGCCGGTCTCCATGAAGATCGTGGCCATGACGTCGCGACCGGCGACCAGGGCCTCGTAATCGGCGCGGGTGAAGTCGCCGGCAAGGTGAGGCTCGTCCTCGGTCCAGCGATATCCGAGGCGATCGCGCATCACGAGATGCTGATGGGTATCGATGAGCTTCATCCCCGTCTCCCCTGCCGCGGCCTAGCCATCCCGCGAAGCGCAATCAGCCGACATCGCCGCCCCCGATAACGATCCGGTCCATCACGGGCCAGACCGCATCCGGAACGTTCATCGCGAACTGGTCGAGATTGCGCGTCATCGACGAGGCCTTGCCGGTCCCGATCAGGACGCTCGCGACGCTGTCGTGGCGAAGCGGAAAGCGCATGGCGGCCGCGGCGAGCGGAACGCCGGAGCCCATGGCGACCGCCTCCATCTCCGCGACCCTTTCGCGGATCGACGGAGAGGCCTCCACGTAATCGAAGGTCGCGCCGGGGACGGGCCCGGTCGCGAGAATGCCGGAATTGAAGACGCCGCCGATGACGAGAGCGGTGGACCGTTCCTCGCAGAGCGCCAGCAGACGGTCTTCGGCGGTCCGATCGAGAAGGGTGTAGCGTCCGGCAAGAAGAATGCAGTCGAGATCGACATGCTCCATCACGTCGAGACAGGCCGAAACCTCGTTGACGCCGATGCCGAAGGCGCCGATCGCGCCCTTCGCCTTCAGTTCCGCGAGCGCCCGTGCGCCGTCGTTCGCGAAGACGTCCAGATGGCGGCGATAGGCCTCCGGCCCGAGGGTCCCGGGTTCGAGGTCGTGGACGTAGAGGATATCGATCCGGTTGAGGCCGAGCCGGGCGAGACTGAACTCCACCGAGCGCATGATGCCGTCATAGCTGTAATCGTAGTCGACGGCGAAGGGCAGGGCGTCGACGAACCCGTTGTCGGGCGTCTCCGCCTCGGGAACCGGCCTGAGAAGGCGGCCGACCTTCGTGGACAGGATGAACTCGCCGCGTGGCTTGCCGCGCAGGAAATCCCCGAGACGGCGCTCCGAAAGCCCCTGTCCGTAATAGGGCGCGGTGTCGAAATAGCGGATGCCGCCATCCCAGGCCGCGTTCAACACCGCCATGGCATCCTCGCGCGACACCCTGCGATAGAGATTTCCGATGCCGGCTGCGCCGAAGGACAGTTCGGTGAGTTCAAGGCCCGTGCGGGCGAGCGGTCTCGTCTTCATCACGCGCTCATCTCCCGGTTCATCGAGCGTTCCAGCGTGCGGATCACGCCGCGCAGCTCGCCCAGTCCCCTGAGGCGTCCATTGTAGGAATAGCCGGGATTGGTGACACGCCCGATGTCCTCGCCGAGAAGATGTCCGTGATCGGGCCGGAAGGGGATGGCCCGCGCCCGGCCCTCGCCATGCCTGCGCGCCTCCTCGTGAAGGAGCGTCTCGATCACGGCGATCATGTCGGTTCCCCCGTCCAGATGATCGTCCTCGATGAAGGAGCCGTCCGGCTCGAGGGTGACATTGCGCAGATGGGCGAAGTTGACGCGGGGCGCGAACTCCCGCGCCATCGCGGCAAGGTCGTTGTCCGGCCGCGTGCCGTAGGACCCGGTGCAGAGCGTGATGCCGTTCGCCTCGCCGTCCGCCGCCGCCAGAATGGCGCGCACGTCGTCGGGCGTCGAGACGATCCGGGGCAGGCCGAACAGGGAAATCGCCGGGTCGTCCGGATGGATCGCGAGCCGTACGCCGGCCTCCTCGGCGACGGGCACCACCTCCTTCAGGAAGGCTATGAGATTGCCGCGCATGGTCCCGGCATCGATGCCGGAGAAGGAGGCGATCAGATCGCCGATCGACCGGCGGGTCTGGACGAGGGCGCCGCCCGGAAGCCCCGCGATGATGTTTCGCTCCAGCCGCAGAGCGTCCTCCTCGCTCATCGCCTCGGCCCGGGCCCTCGCCTTCGCGACGAGATCCTCCGCATAGTCGCCCTCGGCATCGGCACGGCGAAGGACGAAGACGTCGTAGGCGATGAAGTCGACCATGTCGAAGCGCAGCGCGAGGCCGGTGCTCCGCGTCTCGTAGCGAAGATCGGTCCGGGTCCAGTCGACCACCGGCATGAAATTGTAGCAGACCGTCGCAATGCCGGCCCTGCCGAGACGGTAGAGCGTGTCTTTCCACCGGCCGATCGCCGCCGGCGAGCCGGCATCGCCGCGCTTGACGCATTGTTCCATGGGGATCGATTCGCAGACGCTCCAAGTCAGGCCCGCCGCCTCGATCGCCCGCTTGCGATCCTCGATCGCCTCCAGCGGCCAGGCTTGCCCGTCCGGGATCTCATGGAGCGCCGTCACGACACCGCTCGCGCCGGTCTGGCGCACATGGGCGAGTGTGATCGGATCGTTGTCCCCGTACCAACGCCAGGTTTCGAGCATTCCTATCGTTCTCCGAACCGATTCTTGAGTGTCGTGACGACGCCATCGCGGCGAAGGTCCGCATAGGCCGTGTGCAGCGCGTCGGCGAAATCGCGATCCTTCCGCAGCGCTTGCGGAACGATCCGGCCAAGCGCGAGAAACGCGCCGACGACCTCGCTCGCATCGCTCGCATCGCGGTCCGGTGCATTCGGGCCTTCGAAGACAGGATCGCGAAGGCGGATCTCGGCGCCATCCTCGCCTGTCCGGCCGCAGGAGCGGATCCAGAGGGCGACGGCCATGACGACGGCCTCGCTCGGGCGTCCCGCATCCCTCAGTTCGGCGAGCGGCGCGAGAAGGCGCTGGGGAACCTTCTGGGAGGCATCCGTCGCGATCTGCTCGCATCTGTGGCAAAGCGCCGTATTGGCAAAGCGCGTCCGCAGTTCGGCCGCATAGGGTTCGGGATCGGTCTTCGGATCGAGCGTCGGCAGGATCTCGGCCCAATAGGCATCGAGAAAGGCGCGAACCGGCGGCAGGGCCACGACATCGGCGACCGTCTCCAGTCCCGCCGCCTGCCCGATCGCGGCGATCGCGGTGTGCGCCCCGTTGAGGACGCGCAGCTTCATATGTTCGTAGGGCGCGACGTCCTCGACGAATTCGGCGCCGGACGCTTCGAGCGAGGGCCGCCCGCCGGAAAAGCTGTCCTCGATCACCCACCGGAAGGACGGCTCGGCCACAACGGGCGCACGATCCTCGAAGCCGATCCGCCCGGCGATCGCCTGGCGATCGGCCTCGCTGGTCGCCGGCACGATCCGGTCCACCATCACGCAGGGGCAGGCGACGTCTTCCCGGATATGGGCCGCGAGATCGGGACGGAGGGCGAGTTCGGAAAAGCGCGCGAGACAGGCGTTCAGAAGGCGGCCGTTGGAGGCGAGATTGTCGCAGGAGACGAGCGTCGGGGGAAGCGCCCCCGCCGCCCGGCGCCTGATGAGCGCGGCGAGCAGGAAACCGTAGATCGTGCGCGGACGGGCGGGGTCGGCGAGGTCGTGGAGGATGTCCGGATGGTCCTCGATCAGCGCCCCCGTGCCCGGATCGGCGTGATAGCCCTTTTCGGTCACCGTGAGCGTGACGATGCGGATGCGCGGATCGGCGAGCGCGTGGATCAGGGCGTCGGGGTCTTCCGGCGCCACGAGAAAATCGACGAGAGAGCCGATGATGCGCAGCCGCTCGCTCGCCCCGTCCCGCTCGGCATAGGTATAGAGCCAGTCCTGACCGGCGAGCGCATCGCGCGTGTCTGCGCTGCGAAGGGATGCTGCGATGATCCCCCAGTCCGTTTCTCCCCGCGCAAGGCAATCGTCCACGAACACCGCCTGGTGGGCGCGGTGGAAGGCGCCGGCGCCGAGATGCACGATGCCGGGTGTGACGTCGGCGCGTGCGTAGCCGGGCCTTTCGACCGATGGGGGCAGGTGGTCGAGGGCCGAGAGATCGAGACGGTGCGTCATCCGAACTGAAGACCCCCGTTCATGTCGATGACCATGCCCGTCACGAAACCCGACAAGGGAGAGGCGAGGTATCGCACGGCATGGGCCACCTCGTCCGGGTCGCAGAAGCGCCCGACCGGGATCGCGGAAAGCTGCCGGTTGCGATCCTCCTCGGAGAGCTGCTCGGTGATCATCGGCGTCAGAACATAGGCGGGAGCGACCGCGTTCGCCGTCACGCCGTAGGGCGCGAGTTCGCGGGCAGCCGAATAGGTGAGGCCGACAAGCGCGGCCTTGGATACGGCATAGGCGGTTCCGGCCGTCAGTCCGCCGGACTTCCAGGCGAAGGAGGTCATGTTGACGAGGCGCCCCCAGCCGTTCTCGCGCATCCCCGGCACGAGGGCGCGGGTCAGGATCATGGCCGCGTCCACATTGATCCGCATGAGTTCGTGCCAGTCCGGCAGGGTGACGGCGGCGAGCTTGTCGCCCGAGAGGATCCCGGCATTGTTGACGAGGATGTCGATCCGCCCGTGCTCCGAGACGAGATCCTGCGCGACCGCCTCGAGCTTTTCCTGATCGCGCAGATCGACGCCGACCGGGTGGCAGATGCCGTCCAGCCGCCCCGCGATCGCGCTGAGAACATCCTCGTCCCGGTCGAGTGCGATGATCGTCGCGCCCTCGCTCGCCAGCGCGCAGGCGATCGCCGAACCGATGCTGCCACCGGCCCCCGTCACCAGTGCCGTCCTGCCCTTCAATTCCATCGGAACCGTTCCTCCCTCTGCCGTTCAGACGGCCGTTTCGTTCTCGCTCGCCGCCATCTCGTCGAAGATGAGGAAGATCATGTCGAGGTGCCGGGTCATCGCCCTCACCGCGCCTTCGCCATCGCCGCGATCGAGCGCGTCGACGACCGCCAGATGCTCCTCGATCACGTCCGGCAGGCGCTGGGGCTTGGCCCAGTACCGGTAGAACCGGGTCAGCTGCGTCTTGGCGGCCAGAACGCTCTTCCAGACGCCTTCATGCCCGCTGAGGACCGCGAAGAGCCGGTGGAACTCCTCGTCGGCGGCAAAGAAGCCGTCGGGATCGTCCTTCGCGATCACGCGCTTCTGCTCGTCGACGGCCGCGCGCAGGGAAGCGCTCATCGCCGGGGTCCAGACCTTCGCCGCCTCGCGGACGAGGGCGACCTCCAGGGACCGGCGCACGAAGTGGAAATCGCGCAGGTCCTCGACGTCGATCTTCGACACGTAGCTGCCGAGCTGGGGATAGACGTCGACGAGGCCCTCGCGCTGCAGCCGCTGGATCGCGGCCCGCACGGGCGTTCGCGAGATGGCGAACTGCCGGCAGATCGAGTTCTCCGTGATCGCAGCGCCGGGTGCGAGACGAACCTCGATGATGGCCGCACGAAGCGCCTCGTAGACCTGGTCCGCCGCCGGCGAGGACCGGTCGACGACGAGCTCGATCCCCTCGATGCCGTTCGGATCAAAGGCGGTCTTCGGGCCCTTGGACGATTGGGATCGCTTCGGGTCGGGCGGGACGGTCTGCACGGATCTGGAACTCATGATCGGGGCCAATCTGCTCTTGTGGATACTTGTATACTAGTATATTGGGGAGGAACGCAACCGACTTTGGGAGGAGCCGGTGCCTTCGATCCGAACGGGGATCGACGCACCGCGAGGGAGAAGATCATGCAGAAGACCTCATCGTATTTCGCAGCCGCCCTGATCGCCGGCCTGTCCTTCGGCACCCCGTCGATCGCGGCCGACGACAGCAGGATCGCCCTCGTGCCGGGCGGGCCGCATCCCTATTTCGGCGCCTGGGCACAGGCCGGCGAAGACGCCGCCCGCGATTTCGGCCTCGCCGGCGCGGACTACCGGGTGCCGCAGAAATGGGAGCTGTCCCAGCAGAACCAGCTTCTGGAGAGCCTACTCAGCCAGGGCTACAACGCCTTCCTGATCTTCCCCGGCGATCCCGTGGGCAGCGTCTCGACCGCCGAGGAGCTCTCGGGCTTCGGCGCACCGGTCATGGCGGGCGGCGGCTGCTTCAAGGACCCCTCCCCGGCCGCCCTCTGCCTCGGCACCGATACCGGCGCCTCGGCCTATGAGGGAACGCGCAAGCTGATCGAGGCCATGAAGGCGAAGGGGGACGGTCCCAAGCGGATCGCCCACTTCACCGGCTTCCTCTCCGATCCGAACACCCAGCTGCGCATCGACGCCGTCAACCGCGCGGCCGAGGAGGAGGGCGTCGAGGTCGTCCAGACCATCGCCGACATCGACGCGCCGGAAGCGGCCGAGGAGAAGATCAACGCCTATCTTGCAGCCCATTCCGGCGATATCGACGGCATCGTGACGACGGCCTGGGTGCCGGCGGTGGCGGCCGCCGAGGCGCTTCGCCAGATGGGCGGCGATCGCATCGACATGGTCGGCATCGATCACGACGAAGCGGTCCTCAAGGCGATCAAGGACGGCATCGTCGACGGCACGATGATCCAGAACCCCTACGGCCAGGCCTATATCGGCGCCTATGTCCTTGACCGGCTCCGCTCGGGCTGCACGATCAAGGCGGACGCCCCGTTCAAGTCGAACGCGCTGACCGACCGGTTCGTCGACTCGGGCACCGCCTATGTCGATGCGTCCAATGCCGACAGCTACATCGAGACGATGCGCGGCGAGACGAAGGCGATCATGGACGGCTTCGAGGCGACCTATCTCGACTGCCAGTAACCGGACGCGGGTCGGGGACCCAGCGCCCCGACCCTCGCTCCGACCTTCGCTTCGCTTTCCGGCGACGACGGCGCCCGGACGGGACGCCACGTCACGGCCTGATCGACCACGGCCCGGTCGATCACGGCGCAACGATCGGGGCGCGCAACGGACAAAGGCGCCCCCCTCGCCGGCCAGTTCCCAACATGGATGACAATCGATGACCGACAGCGCCTCGTCCGCCATGGACACAAGGCCGGCCTCGCGCCTCTCGTCGCGTTCGAGCCTGCGCCTGTTCCTGCTTTCCAACGAGTTCGGCCTCCTCGTCCTCATCATCGTCTTCGCCGCCCTCTTCCATGGGCTGGCGAACGGCTTCCTGTCGCCCTTCAACCTGTTCGCGCTCGGGCGAAACGCGGCCGTCAACATTCTCATCGGCCTGTCGATGATGACGGTGCTCGCCACGGGCGGGCTCAACCTCGCCATCGGCGCGATGGGCGTCGCCGCGGCCATGGCCTGCGGCTGGCTGATCGAGGGCGCCGGCCTCGCCTGGCCCCTCGCGGTCCTCGGCGGGCTGGCGCTGGGCGCAGGTCTCGGGGTGACGAACGGCTGGATGGTGGTCAAGACCGGGCTTCACAGCTTCATCATCACGCTCGCCACCATGTCGATCTTCTTCGGCGCGATGATCTTCCTTTCCCAGGGCGAATCCTATCGGGCCCTGCCCGCGGTCTTCTCCGATCTCGGGCGCGCGCGGGTCTTCACCTTCGTCTCGCCGATGTTCCTCATCGCGGTCGGGACGGCCCTCGTCCTCTCGGTCCTCTATCGCTACACGGTTCAGGGACGCGAGATGCTCGCCGCCGGCGCGCGGCCCGAGGCGGCCGAGATGTCCGGTGTGCGGGTCGAGCGCACGGTGATCGCCTGTCACATGCTCTCGGGCCTCCTCGCAGCGCTCGCCGCCCTTCTCCTGACGGCCAGGAACGGCGCCGCCATCCCCTCCATGGCCGGCCAGCTCGGGCAGGACTGGCTCCTCCCGGCCTTTCTGGGCCCCGTTCTCGGCGGAACGCTGCTCCAGGGCGGCAAGGTCTCCGTTCTCGGCACCTGTCTCGGCGCGTTCCTCGTGACGATGCTGACCAGCGGCCTGCTTCTCATGCAGGTCGGCGCCTTCTGGGTGCAGAGCTTCCTCGGCATCCTGCTTCTCCTCGCCGTGATGATCGACAAGGGCCGGCGATCCTATCTGCGCCGCCGCAACCTGGCTTGAGGAGGAACCCGATGCCAAGCCTCACCCGCTTCGTGCGCACCGACTGGTTCGGCCCGCTTCTCGCCTGTATCGTGGCGATCGCGATCATCCAGTCCGTCAGCCCCACCTTCCTGTCCCTCGCCAATATCCAGGTCCTGCTCCTGGCGCTGGCGGTGAACGCGCTGATCGCCTTCTCGCAGATGATCATCATCGCGATCGGCCAGATGAACCTCTCGGTCGGCGCGATCGGCGGGCTCGCCGCCATCGCCTTTGCCGGCGCCATGGAGGTCTGGGGCCTTCCGGCCCCGCTTGCCGCGCTCTTCGGCCTCATCATCGGGCTTGCCTGCGGCGCCCTCAACGGGCTTCTCGTGCGCATCAGCGGAATGTCCGCCTTCGTCATCACCCTCGCCACCCTGTCGATCTACAAGGGCGTCAATCTGGGAATCACCGAGGCCCAGGCCTTCTACGGCGTCCCCCAGGCGGTGAAGGCCTTCGGGTCGGCGGTCATCGCCGGGCCGGTCCCGTGGCTGGTCGCGCCCACGGCCCTCGTCGCCGTCTGGCTCTGGTTCATGCTGCGCCGCCAGCCGGTCGGACGCTTCATCCTGGCTGTCGGCGGCAACGAACACGCGGCCGAGCTTTCGGGCGTCTCGATCGCGCGCACGGTGGTGACGGCCCATGCGATCTCCGGCCTTCTCGCAGCCCTCGCAGGCATCCTCCTCGTCGCCCGGCTCGGCGTCGGCCAGCCCTCGATCGGCGACGACTGGCTGATCCTGTCCTTCGCGGCGCCCGTCATCGGCGGCGCGGTCCTCTCGGGCGGCTCGGTCAGCGTCGCGGCCACCCTGCTCGGCGTCGTCATCGTCGCCATCATCACCCAGGCGCTCGTGCTGTTCTCGATCGACCCCTATCTCACCCAGGTCATCCTCGGCGGCCTGATCCTTGCGGCCGTCAGCTTCAACCGTCTGCGCGAGAGCCGTTTCATCGGCCGTTTCGGGAGGGCGTGACATGAACGGCGAAGCCATTTTCGAAGCCCGCGACATCGTCAAGACGTTTCCGGGCGTGAAGGCCCTCGGCGGCGTCGGTCTCTCGCTCATGCCGGGCTCCATCCACGCGCTTCTCGGCGAGAACGGCGCCGGCAAGTCGACCCTCATCAAGGTCGTGACCGGCGTCCACCGGCCGACATCCGGCGAGTTGCGTCTCGATGGACGAAGCGTCGACTTCGGCAATCCGCGCGATGCGATCGCCGCCGGTATCGGCGTCGTCCATCAGGAGCGCAATCTCATCCCGCGCTTCTCCGTCGCCGAGAACATCCACTTCGAGAGCTTCGGCGCGAACCGCTTCAAACCGATCGACTACAGGCGGCTGAACGAGAGCGCGGCCGAATGGCTGCGGATGCTCGATCTCGACATCGATCCCGCGATGTCGGTCACCGAACTGTCGACGGCCCGGATGCAGCTGGTCGAGATCGCCAAGGCGCTGTCCCAGAAGAGCCGTGTTCTTCTCCTCGACGAACCGACGGCCTCGCTGACGAGCGGCGAGACCGATACGCTCTTCGAGATCCTCCGGCGGCTGCGCGACAACGGGACGAGCCTCGTCTTCGTCAGTCACAAGCTGGAGGAGGTCGAGGCCCTGTGCGACCGGGTCACCGTGCTGCGCGACGGGCAGAATGCCTGCGAGAGCCAGTCGGCGGAAGGCCTCACCCGCAAGGACTATGTCCGCCTCATGATCGGCCGGGCCGAAAGCGGGTCCGGCTGGCGAAAGCGCGACACCCGCGCGGCGCCGCAAGTTCTCGGGCTCGACGACGTCGCCTCCGGTCTCGGTCACTCGGGCGTCGGCCTCAGCGTTCGCGCGGGCGAGATCGTCGGGCTCTACGGGCTCGTCGGCGCGGGACGCACGGAGCTTGCGCGCGTGATCCTCGGCCAGGAACCGGTCACCCAAGGAACCGTTCGGATCGACGGCGAAGCGGTCAGGGTCGCGGACGTCTCGGAGGCGATCCATCGATACCGGCTCGGCTATGTCAGCGAGGACCGCAAGGGCGAGGGCCTGATCCTCCAGCATTCGGTGCTCGCCAATGCCGGGGTTCCGATCTGGCGCAAGCTGGCGGGCCGCTTCGGCTTCCTGTCCGATGCGACGGTCCGCGCGGCGGTGCTTCCCTATCTGACAAGGCTCGAGGTGAAGACCCCGAGCCTCGACCAGACCACCGCCAATCTCTCGGGCGGAAACCAGCAGAAGATCTCCGTCGCCAAGTGGCTGGCCGCCGGAGTTCGGCTTCTGATCGTCGACGAGCCGACGGTCGGCATCGACATCAAGACGAAGGCCTATCTCCACGATCTCCTGCGCGAGCTCGCCGACGGCGGGACGGCGATCCTCCTCATCAGCAGCGACATGCCCGAAATCGTCGCGCTGGCAGACCGGATCGTGGTGATGGACGCATTCCGCACCAAGGGCTCGATCGAGAACGACGGCGACTACACCACCATGAGCGAGAAGATCATGACGCGCATTCAGGACCGAACGCCTTCCGGCACGTCCTCGGGCATAGGGGAGACGGCCCGATGCGCCTGAGGGACAAGACGATCCTCGTCACCGCCGCGGGCCAGGGCATGGGCCGGGCGAGCGTCATTGCCGCCGCGGCCGAAGGCGCGCGCGTCATCGCGACCGATCGCGACGAAAGCCTCCTCGGCGACCTTGCCGGCGAGCGCGTCGAGACGGAGGGTCTCGACGTCACCGACGGTCCCGCGATCGAGGCTCTCGCCGCCCGCCTCGGCCCGCTCGACGGTCTCTTCAACTGCGCGGGCATCGTCCATCACGGCACGATCCTCGATCTTTCGGACGAGGCCTGGGAGACGAGCCTTGCGGTCAACGTGACGGGAATGCTCCGGCTCACCCGCGCGCTCATGCCGGGCCTCCTGCGGCAGGCCGAGACGACCGGCTCCGTCTCGATCCTGAACATGGCCTCCATGGCCTCCTCCATCAAAGGCTTCCCGAACCGGGCCGCCTACGGCGCGACGAAGGCGGCGGTCATCGGGCTCACCAAGGCGATCGCCGCCGACTTCGTGACGAAGGGCATCCGCTGCAACGCGCTCTGTCCGGGAACCGTCGACACGCCCTCGCTTCAGGGCCGCATCGCATCGGCGGCCGATCCCGACCAGGCGCGACGGGATTTCGTCGCCCGCCAGCCCATGGGCCGGCTTGCCCGTGTCGAGGACATCGTTCCCATCGTCATCTATCTGCTTTCGGACGAAAGCCGGTTCGTCACCGGACAGGCGATGCTGGTCGACGGCGGCGTCACCATCTGACCGGCCGCCAGACGGCGCCGCGCCCGCTCCCACAGAGGAAAAAAGGCCCCGATCGCGGCGGCCACCCCATCCGCGAAACAGGAAAGACCATGAAACTCCTTCGTATCGGCCCGAAGGGCCAGGAAAAGCCGGCCATCCTCGACGAAGAGGGCCGCATCCGCGATCTGTCCGGGCACGTGGACGACATCGCCGGCGACGTGCTGACACCCGAAGGGCTGGCGAAGCTCTCCGCCATCGACGTGTCGAGCCTTCCGCTCGTCGAAGGCGATCCCCGCCTCGGTGCCTGTGTCGGCCGGATCGGCAAGTTCATCTGCATCGGTCTCAACTATGCCGACCATGCCGCCGAGACCGGCGCCGAGATCCCCTCCGAGCCGATCGTCTTCAACAAGTGGACCTCGGCGATCAGCGGTCCGAACGACGATATCGAGATCCCGCGCGGCTGCGAGAAGACCGATTGGGAGGTCGAACTCGGCGTCGTGATCGGCAAGGGCGGCCGCTATATCGAGGAAGAGGATGCGCTTTCCCATGTCGCCGGCTACTGCGTGATCAACGACGTCTCGGAGCGCGCCTGGCAGATCGAGCGAGGCGGGTCCTGGGACAAGGGCAAGGGCTGCGACACCTTCGGCCCGATCGGCCCCTGGCTGGTGACCGCCGACGAAGCCGGCGAGGTGGGGGATCTCGCCATGTGGCTCGAGGTCGACGGCCATCGCTATCAGGACGGCTCGACGAAGACGATGATCTTCGCCGTCGCCCATCTCATCCATTACTGCTCGCAGTTCCTGTCGCTCCAGCCCGGCGACGTCATCTCCACCGGCACGCCGCCCGGCGTCGGCCTCGGCCAGAGACCCCCTGTCTATCTGAAGGGCGGCGAGACCGTTCGTCTCGGCATCGAAGGGCTCGGCGAGCAGACGCAGAGGGTCGTGCGGGGCTAGGGATCGCCGGCCCCGTTACCGGGCCGGCGGCTGCATCAGTTCGATCGTGATGTGGTCGGGGCCTGAAACATAGGCGACCAAGGTCCCTTCCCGTGGACCGCCCGCGATCGGCAGCGGATCACCCGCGGCCTTATCCTGCGGCTTCCACGCGGGCGATGGCGGCGCGGATGTCCGTCCCGGTCAGAGCGAGGTGAGCCGCACCGGCACCGAACCATAAGGCGCTTTCGGGCGGAAATCACGAGGATTTGCCGATCCCGGTCGCCGATGGTCTCCGCGCCATCGGTCCTGCCGCTTCCAATGGCGCCGTTTCGAATTGGCGGACCGGCATGGTATGTCACGCCTCGCATGGGGGGCCGATCGGGCAGGGAGGATCAGGGATGAGCGTCTTCTTCGGTGAAACGCACAGGCAGCTTCAGGATGCGCACGGCACGCGGCGGCTGGCCGACCGGCTGGAGGGCAATGCCCACGCGGTCTTCGAGGAAGCCGAGCGCCTGTTCATCGAGAGCGCGGCGATGGTCTTCATCAGCAGCGTCGACGACAGCGGACAGCCGACCGTCTCCTACAAGGGCGGCGCTCCCGGCTTCGTGCGCATCACGGGTCCGGGCGAACTGGCGGTTCCGAACTATGACGGGAACGGCATGTTCATGAGCCTCGGCAATATCGCGGCCAATCCGAAGGTGGGCCTGCTCTTCATCGATTTCGAACGGCCCCATCGCCTGCGCGTCCATGGGCGGGCGATGCTTGCCGAAGACGAGGCGCTGGTCGGCCTCTATCCGGGCGCCGACTGCGTCGTCAGGATCGTCGCGACGGAGATCTTCGTGAACTGCGGTCGCTACATCCACCAGAGCGCGGGCTCCAGGCTCTCGCCCCATCTTCCGGGCGCCGACGGAAGCCAGCCCTTCCCCGCCTGGAAGCGGCTGGACCTCTTCGACGGTGCGCTCCCACAAGGCGATGCCGAGCGCGTCGAGAGGCTCGGGGGACCGATCCCGCTCGAAGACTATCGCGGCGAAGCGGACCCGACTTCCTGAGCTCCTGAGCTTTTGCACTCTCGAACCGCTGAACCATCGGCCTTCCCCCCCTCGCCCGGGCGTCCCGCCGTCGATCCTCGAGGAGCCCTGCCGAATGACGAGCCAGATGATGATCGGCATTCTCGCCTATGGTCTCGCGATCAACTGTTTCTCCTATGGCGCCATGGCGCTGGACAAGGCGAAGGCGCGGGGCGGAGAGCGGCGCATTCCGGAGGCGACGCTCCTCAACCTCGCCCTTCTCGGAGGCAGCCTCGGCACCGTGCTCGCCCAGCAGACGATCCGCCACAAGACGCGCAAGGAACCCTTTCGCTCGAAGCTCGTCGCGATCCTCCTCCTCCAGATCGTCTGCGCGATCGCGTTTGCCGTGGCGGTCTTCGCCGCCGGTTCGCCTGAAGCCTTGTGGCTCTACCTGACGTCACCGAGCGCGAACGGTGCCCTATGACCGAATCCTTCGGACAAGCGGAGGCCACCTGCCGAATGATCGCCCGAAAATCAGACGTCGAAAGCGGGCGTCACCACGCAAATGCCTGCCGGTCGTGGTTCTTCGGACCTGATGAAGCCTCGATCGCCGGTCAGTCGGGCGGCCTGAAGCCCGTTCTTCCTCCCCGTCCCAAGCCCTTCGAGACCTCAAGAGAATGATCTTTTATGATCTGGTTTCTGGGTGACAGAACTGTCACCCCGGGTTTTGCGGGATTCAGCACGTTTCCGAACGGCTCGAACAGGGCCGCCGGCGTCTCGGCGAGCCAGCGGGCAAGCCCCCTCGCCTCCTCGTAGAACGGCATCACCTTCTCGGTAAGCGTGACGAGAAGGCCGAGGTGAAGACCGCGATGATTGCGCGAGATCGAAAGCCGCACATAGCCGAAGCGCACGAGGTCGGCGAGATAGCGCCTGATGGTGCGCTGGGAGCGGCCCATGACGTTCGCCATGGTTCCCTTGGTGATCTGCGTCTCGCGGCCCTTGCCGCAGCGCGCGCGCAGCACCTGGAGAAAGGCCTTGGCATTGGGGGTCAGCCGGTCGTCGCGGGCCGAGGTCGTGGCCATGGGCTGGGCATATTGCCGGCTCTCCCTGGGCGCTGGGCGCAGATGGCGTGGGCGAGGCGCGGGCGGGCGGGCACGGTCCTTGAACGTCTCTCTCCCGCCGGTCGAACCCGGCTCGCTCTTCGCCTTTCCGACAAGGGCCGAGCGGCGCTGGGCCTCGGCGAAGGAGATGAGCCCCGCGCGCTGGTCGCGCCAGATGGCGGCCCGGGCCGCGAAGTCGGGATGGGGCGCGAGAGCGGCAGGCTCCTGCGAAAGACCGAGATCGCCAGCTGAGCGCAAGAGCCCGTCAGGACGGGGGGCTTCGATCACCCCCGCCCCGCCGGCCCTCACCCACTCGGCCGCCCTCGCCTGCTCTCTCCCCTCGCCCTGCCCCTCGTCTCGGGGCTTTCCCTGATGAGGCGCGGGATCGCTCGCCTCCCCGCGCCATGGACGCGCGAAGGCTGGGCTCCGGCCATGGAGCAGCATTCGCCCGGCGCCCGAAGGCAGGCCGAACGCCGGGCGCACGGGGTCCGTGCGGTGATATCGATCCGTCATGGCTTCCTTGCGCGAGGCAAACGGAACCCGTGGCGGCAAACCGCGGAATCTATTGACGTGTGATTCGGAAGGTCCTAAATCGGAAGGTGTTCAAAGTCTTCAGATCAGGTCCCAGGCGGCTCCCGCTTCGGGGCCTTTTCTTTTGCCTAGTCTGCGCCCTCCCCGTCTGGTTTCACCGTCTCCTGCGCGCGTTCCGTGTCGGAAGACGCGCGGAATTCGTCGAGAAGCGCCGGAAGGCGCTGTGCGAGATAGGCGCCGAAGGCGCTCGCCTCGGGGCCAACGAGGGTGAGTTGGGGCCGACCGCCGCGAGCCTCCCCGACGCTCGCGATCGCCTCGCCCGTGCCCTCGGTAATGGTGCGCCGGGACGCCGGCTTTGCCTTGCCGCGCCGCTCGGTCCAGTCCTGCATGCGCCTGAACAGCGCGCGGAAGCGGGCATCGGAATCGCCGATCGCGCCGAAGCTCTCGCGCAAGGTGAATTCGTGGGCGATCTCCGCGCCGCCGCGCACCGAAACCATCTCGCCGAGTTCGCCCCAGCGCGGACGCCCGGCCTTCGGCGCTGCCCCGATGCGGCGCAACACCGGCTCGGGCACCCGTGTCGCCACCTGGAGGAGGCGGGTGAGCTGGGTGTTGTCGATGGCGAGCGCCGTGCGGATCGTCTCGCGGGCAAAGCCGCGCCCCTCGAGCGTCTGGGCAAAGAGCGCGCGCTCGATGAAGCTCAGATCGCGCCGCTCGGCATTTTCCCGGCCCTGGGCGAGGATCAGCTCCTCGTCGGTGAGCGCGCGGATGATGGCGCGGACCTTGAGGCCGAGCTCGCGCGCCGCGCGCACCCGGCGGTGTCCATAGGCGGTCTCGTAGAAGCCCGCACCGGCCTTTTCGGCATCGGAATGGGGGCGCAGCAGCACCGGCACCGCCTGCCCGCCTTCCGCGATCGAGGCCTTGAGGCTTTCGAAATCCTCGTTGGCCTCGCCCTCGCGCGACAAGCGGTCGGTGATCGGCGAAGGCAGGATCAGCGCCGGATCGACGAGGACGACATGGCCGCCGCCGGCGATCTCCTCGCGCATGGTCCTCGCGGCCTCGGCCTCCCGGCGAAGCTCGCCCCAGGATTCGCGCATGGCGTTGATCGCGCCGGAACGCATGTGATCGGCAACGGGCTTGCGGGCGGGCGCAGGGCTGGAGGCCGGCTCGCCGGCCCCCTCCCCGATCGCGTCCATCTCGCCGGTGGCGCCGGTCTCTCCCGTCGCGCCGACATCCGACGGTCTCCGGGTGCCGCTCGTCTCACCGGTCGATGCCGACGAACCGGAGGGAGCGGCCGCGCCGGTCTCTTCCGCCTTGCCCGGGCCCTCGCCCTCGTCCAGCCTGCCGCTGCCGGAAAGAAGCGCCCGCAGCGCGTCCTTGCGCTTTACCATGACTCTCCCCTCTCCCCGGTCTCGCCGCCTGAACGGGCGAAGCGACGATTCGCGGCTCCGCACTCGTGAATGGGCAGCCTAGCGGCGTTCGGGCGATGGGGGATAAGTCGCGGGCACGAACACCGCTCGGGCCCCGCACCACCGGGTTCCGGATGGAAATCGTGCGCGTTCATATCCGCCCCCAGGCTTGGCGGAGAAGGGTCTCGACCTCCAGATTGACAGCTGTCAACGCCTCGATTGCCCGATCATAGGTGCCGCGCGAGAAGTTCTCGCGGCCGACCTCGTAAAGGGTCTGCTTGGTGAGGCCCGCATCGGAAATGGCGGTGGATTTCACCATGGCGTTGGTGAGGACGCGGGCGCCGAACTGGGCCCGCAGGAAACCGGCGATCTGCGCCTGCGGCCCGTCATGGGGCTCGTAGCGGGTCACGAGATAGCGCAGGAAATCGAAGTTCAGTTCGGCCCCCGCCTCGCGCACGACGGCGAGAAGATCGGAGGTCATGAACAGGAACTGGCTCATGGAGGCGACGTCGAGCATCTGCGGATGCACGGTGACGAGAACGGAGGTGGCGGCACAGAGCGCGCCGAGGGTGAGGAAGCCGAGCTGGGGCGGGCAGTCGATGACGACGACGTCGTAATCCTCGCCCACCTCCTCGATCGCCGCGCCGACCCGGGCGAAGAAGGGGAGCTCCGCCGCCTCATCGCCGCTGGCCGTCCCGCCCCGTTCGGCGAGCTGGCGGGGCGTCGTATGCTCGAATTCCTGAAGCTCCAGATTGCCGGGCACCAGATCGAGCCCGTCGAAATAGGTCTTGCGCACCACTTCGCGGAGCGGCCTCTTTCGCTCGTCATAGCGGATCGCGGCATAGAGCGTCTCGTTGTCTTTCAGGTCGAGTTCGGGCTGATAGCCGAGAAGCGCGGAGAAGGAGGCCTGGGGATCGAGGTCGACGGCGAGGGTGCGATAGCCCTGCAGCGCCAGATACTGGGCGAGATGGGCCGAGGTGGTGGTCTTGCCCGAGCCGCCCTTGAAATTGGTGACGGCGACGACCTGGAGATGTTCGCCCGCCTGCCCGTCGCGCCATTTCAGATATTGCCGCGCCTTGGCGCTGCCTGGCTCGTGCTGGCCGGCCAGATGGCGGCGCAGATCGTTGATGACGTCGAGCGTATAGGACCTTCGGCCATTGGCATGGGTCTCGGGCTGCGGTCCCTCGCCGGAAATGGAGAGCTGGCGCAGATAGCCGTCGGAGACGCCGATGAGCTTTGCGGCTTCGCCGGAAGTGAAGGCGCGCAGGGCCTTCTGCGCGGTCGGCGGAAACAGCCGCTCGCGCATGGCCGAGAGTTGCCCGGACAGGAGTTCCGCGTCGCGCGCGATCTGTTCGTCGGCCCGTCTTGCCGCCTGTTTGGTCATGCCGTGTTCGCCGCTTTCGTCGAGTCACTGATCGGGCATCCGCCGGCAGGATAGCGCGAGCCGAAGTCTCGGTCACGATCTCCCGCCATAGGTACGCCGCGAACCCTTCTGTT
Organism: Fulvimarina endophytica; assembly: GCF_003403015.1. Lineage (GTDB taxonomy): Bacteria > Pseudomonadota > Alphaproteobacteria > Rhizobiales > Rhizobiaceae > Fulvimarina > Fulvimarina endophytica. Next base: position 23,215 of record NZ_QURL01000010.1, on the reverse strand, counting down.
ACGCTACGAAGGTGGATCGACGCTTGTCTTCCGTTAGCGACGATGGCCGAGCCCGTGAGTCGAGTCAACAGGGCCCGACCGGGCCCTCGCACCCCGTTGAACAGGCGAGGGGCCGGTATTCGCACCGTCCGGGCGGAACGATCCGGCCTGCTTGGGGAGACCGTCTTAGGCGTTCGCCCTCTCGTTGACAGCTGTCAATCCACGGGTCCGCGCCTCACAATTCGTTAGGTCAAAACGAGGCCGGGCAGGGGTGGCGGCATGGGCGATCGCCGCCCGCCCGTTGACAGATGTCAATAAAGGAGCGCCGAGCCGCGCTCAGCTCGTCCCGTTCCGCGCGGCCATGCCCTCGGCCATTACGCAGAGAAGCTCGAACATCAGGGTCGCCGCCGTCAGCGCGGTCACGCCGGTCCCGTCGAGCGGCGGCGAAACCTCCACGATATCGGCGCCCACGATGTGGAGACCTGCGAGATGGCGCACCAGGCGCTGGGCCTCGAAGCTCGTCACCCCGCCGATCTCCGGCGTGCCGGTGCCCGGCGCGAAGGCGGGGTCGATCACGTCGATGTCGAAGGAGACATAGGTCTCGTCCGTGCCGACCAGCGCCCGCGCCTCAGCCATCACGTCGTCGATCCCGCGCTCGCGCAGCTCCTCGATGAAGACGAGCCGGATGCCGGCCTCCCGGGCCCAGTCGTAATTGGCGGCATGGGAGATCGCGCCGCGCAGGCCGATCTGGATCATGCGCTTCGGATCGAGAAGACCCTCCTCGACGGCCCGGCGGAACGGCGTGCCGTGATTGTAGCGGGTGCCGAAGATCTCGTCATAGGTATCGGTATGGGCGTCGAAATGAACGAGCGCCCGGGGGCGTCCCTTGTGAAGGCCGCGCAGGATCGGAAGCGTGACGAGATGATCGCCCCCCACCGTCAGCGGCACGGCGCCGGCCTCGGCGATCTCGCCGAAGAACGTCGCGATGCCGTCAAGGCTCTCCTCCTTGTCGACGGGATTGACCGGCGCATCGCCGCAATCTGCGACCCGCATCAGGTCGAAGGGCGAAGCAAGGCTCGCATGGTGGACGCGCCGGCACAGGCTCGACTGGTTGCGCACCTCGCGCGGCCCGTGGCGCGCGCCCGTGCGATTGGTCGTGCCGCCGTCGAAGGGCACGCCGACGAGTGCGAGATCCACCTCCTCGGCCCGGGCGAGCGACAGGCGCATGAAGGTGGAGGCCCCGGCAAAGCGCGGCACGGCACCGGCATCGAGAGGCTGGAAGCGATTGCGATCCGACATGGATGAGGACCAGTTCTGGTGAAGATCGGGAAGGGCGGACGAGGGAAGGAAAGGGCAGGAGAGGGGGGCACGAACGGCGCCGATCCTACACGATGATCGAACCGAACGCTGCTTTGGAAAGCCTCGCTCTGCGGCTGGCCGTCCAAGTGCCGGGGACGGGCCGCCGCATGGATGCTTCTCGAGGGGAGGGGCGACCGGCTTTTTTTGGAGTGGCGGACGCCGTCACCCCGCCCGGCGCGCCAGACGCGCGAGGATGGCGCCGAGAATGCCGAACAGGGCGCATGCGGCAAAGGCGATGCTGAACCGGTCGGTGAGCCCTGCGATGAGGGCAAGGCCGGACGGGCCGATGAGAACGCCGGCATAGGTGTGCATGAGGACGGCACCGGTCATCTCGCCGACGGCATCCGGCGGCGAATACCGGGCGACTTCGGCCAGCATGACGCCGTTCCAGCCGATCCACGAAACCCCGACACCCGCCAACAACACGGACATGGTGAGCGCGCCGGCGCCGCTTTCGAGGGCGAAGGCGAAGGCGAGCGCGAGGACCGATCCCATGAGGCCGATGAGGCCGAGGACACGCAGGCCGTCGCCGTAGCGGTCCGCGACGACGCCCCAGCCGATGCGGCCCACCGCGCCGGCCCCATGCATAATCCCGGCCGCAGCGCCCGCCGCGACAAGGGACCAGGTGCCGTCCTCGACGAGCGCGGTGACGACGAAGGTGCTGAAGGAGAGCTGCACGACCGAGTAGGCGAGCGACAGGAAGGCGAGGCTGCGAAGCTGCGGACTGCGAAGGAGCAGCCTCTGGCCGTCCACGAAGCCGTAGCCCCGCGCCGGCCCCTCCGTGCCCGGACCCGCGGCTCTCGGCTCGCTGACGAAGAGCGCGGTTCCCGCTGCAAGGATCAGGACGGCCGCGACGATGAGCGCTGGCCGCCAGCCGATCGCTTCGGAAAGGGCAGGGAAGGAGAGGCTCGCGATCAGCGCCCCGAGCGGGACGCCCGACTGCTTGACGGAGAAGACGAGATTGCGCGCCCGCTCCGGCGTCGCGCTGCGCAACAGCGCCGAGGCTGCAGGGTTCTGCAGCCCGTAGCCGATCCCGATGATGGCGGCGCCGAAGGCGATGGCCGCGATCGATCCGGTCGCGAAGGCGAAGAGCCCGCCCGCGAAGGTGATGAGACAGATCGCCTCGACCCTTGCCGCCCCGAAATGGCGCACGCTGCGCCCGGCATAGGCCGAGGCGACGATGCCGGAGAGATAGACGAGGCTGACCTGATAGCCGACGAGATGGCCGTCCACCCCGAGATCGCGGGCAACGAGCGGTGCGATCGCGGTCAGCGACAGGCAGGCGGCCGTCGCAAGGATCTGTACGAGTGTCGTCACCGCCAGGATGGCGGCAAGACGCCGGCTGACGCCGGCGCTCTTCTTTCGGGACGCTGTCACATCATGCCTTTCGCGCGACAAGGACTGCCTCGCTGGAGGCCTTGCTGGATGCGTGGTGACGGGGCGGGCCGGCGCATCTTCGAGGATGGGCGAAGCGATGACGGACCCCGTCACTTCGGTCCCTCAGTCTTAAGCCCCGCACCCGATTCTGGAAACGGGTGCGGGGCTCTGGTTCCCTGGCAGGAGATCGGACGATCCGGAGAACCCGATCCGCCGTTCCCCCCGCCGCCTCATCCGGAGAAGGGAATGTAGAGCACGATGCTCGGCACGTAGTAGATGAGGGCCACCATCCCCATCATGATGACGACATAGGGAATGACGCCGCGAATGACCTCGTTCAGGTCGGATCTGGCCACCGACTGGATGACGAAGAGGTTCATGCCGACGGGCGGCGTGATCAGGGCGAGTTCGATCATCAGGACGAAGTAGATGCCGAACCAGACCGGATCGATCCCGTTGACGCCGAGCGAGGGAAGCAGCACCGGCAGAACGATGAGGATCATCGCGATGCCTTCGAGGAACAGGCCGAGGACCAGAAGGAGCGCGGTGACGATGAGCACGAAGAGACCGGCCGTCTCGATATTCGTCGCGATCCAGTTCGAGATCTCGAAGGGGATCCGGTAGAGGAGCAGCGCCTTGCCGAAGACGTTCGCCCCGCCGATGATGAGCAGGAGGTTCGCGGTCGTCAGGCCCGCACCCACCACCGCCTCGCGCAGACCCTTGAAGTCGAGCGAACGGCGCAGGACGAGAACGTAGACGAGGGTCATCGTCAGGCCGACGGCCGAGGACTCGGTCGGGGTGAAGATGCCCGCATAGATGCCGCCGATCATGGTCAGTGCGATGATGATCGTTGGAGCCGCCTTGATGCTGAGGGTGAGCCGGCTTCGCGGGTCGTCCATCGCATCGCCCGTCTCCGGCGCGCCGCCGCGATGGGACTTGACGAGGCAGTAGACGAGGAAGGCGGCGACGAGGCAGAGGCCCGGTCCGATACCGGCAAGGAACATGGAGGCGGTCGATTCCTCGGCCACCGCCGCATAGACGATCAGCGGGATCGAGGGCGGAATGAGGATGCCGAGCGTCGCACCGGCCGCCAGCGTTCCCATGACGAAGGGCCGATCGTAGCCGCGCCGGGTCATTTCCGGAATCGCGACCGTGCCGATCATGGCCGCGACCGCGACGGAGGAGCCGGAGATCGCCGCGAAGATTCCGCAGGAGATGATCGTGGCCACCGCCACGCCTCCGCGAATGCCGCCCACCCAGCGCTGCACGGCGTCGAAGAGATCCTTGGCGACCCCGGCCTTCAGGAGGATGTTGGAGGTCAGGAGGAAGATCGGCACCGCGAGGAGGATGAAGCTGTTGAAGGAGGCGAGAAACTCCTCCGGCACGCCGGCGATCGGGATGCCCTTCAGGAGGAGGAGGCCCGTGCCGGTCGCGGTGAGGGCGATGCCGACCGGGATTCCGGCAAAGAGCAGCGCAAGGAGAGCGAGAAGGACGAAGAGGCTTTCCATGTCAGATATCCTCGGGCTCGAACGGCTCGTTCGCCCTGGCGCCGAACACGAGCAGAAGGACCAGTTCGGCGAGCGCCTGGACGGCCAGAAGCGCGAAGCCGAGGACGATCGGGAGGTAGAAGCTCCAATAGGGCAGCGAGAGCGTCGTATTGGTCCGCCTGCCGATGGAGACGGTCTGCATCATCGATTCGAAGCCGTACCAGGCGATGACGAGGGCGAGAGCCGCGATCAGGGCGAAGGTGATGGCTTCAAGCGCGGCGCTGACCCGGGGCCCGGCGGCGTTCGAAAGCAGCGTGATGGTGATGAGCTGCCGCTGGTTGAGGCAGGCGGCGAGAATGAGGAACGTCGCCCAGACCATTCCGAGCCGTGACATCTCCTCCACCCAGTGGGTCGGGGCGTTGAAGACGTAGCGCACGACGACCTCGTAGGTCACGATCGCTCCGATCAGGAGATAGATCCAGGAACTGAGCTCCGCGATGCCCATCACCGCTTTGTCGAGAAGGCGCACGAGCGGATGGCTCCGTATGCGTGGCCGATGCTGATCATGTGTCATGAGGAGACCTGTTCCCTGGAAATAGTTCGCAAGCCTGACCGTTGCGACGACGGGTCGGCGAGGTCAACGCAGGAGAGGGGAGGGGAGGAGCGCGCCCGTTCGCGGGAACCGGCCATCGCGTGGGAGCGCCCTGCCGCCACCGGGCGATGGCCGCGGCGCAGATCGCCGCCATGACGCGGGCGAGGGGCGGATGCGAGGCAGCCGAGGCCGCGAGCGGCCCCGCCGGACGCGCCTTCACGGGCGCCCGGTGGAGCCGGTTCGGCCTTACTGGACCTTTTCGGCCTCCTCGAAGACCGTCTTGGAGACGTCGTCTCCGCTTTCGTAGAAGTGTTCGGCGACCGAACGCGTCGCCTCCTTCCACTGGGTCTTCTCGGCGTCGGTCAGCTCGATGACGTCCATCTTTTCCGACAGTTCGGCCTTGGCCTTGTCGTTGACGGTGAAGATCTCGTCCATCAGCTCGGACTCCATCTCCTCGCCGACCTCCTGGAAGATCTTCTGCGTCTCGGGCGACAGGCTGTCCCAGACACCGGAGCTCATGAGGGCGAAATGCGTCTCGTACATGTGGTCCGTCGCCACGACATATTTGGAGACCTCGTAGAGGCGGCGATCGGTGACCGAACTCCAGCCGGTCAGGCCGCCGTCGACGATCCCGCGCTGCAGCGCCAGGAACTGCTCGCCGCCGCTGGTGACGACGGGAGCTGCGCCCACGGCCTCGACGAACTCGCTGACGGTCGAACCGAAGGTGCGGATCTTCATGCCCTTCATGTCGTCCGGCACGTGGACCGGCTTGTCCCGGGTCACCATGGCGATCGAGCCGTAGGGAATCCAGAAGGCGGCATGAAGCCCCTTCTTCTCGATCTCCTCATCGAGGGTCGTGCGGATCGGGTTGCCGCGGGTGACGGAGTGATCGAGCTTCTCGCGCGTGTCGAAATAGAAGGGCACGGCGAAGATGTTGAAGGCCGGGATGGTGCCGGCGAGGATCGAGGCGGAGGCGATGCCGATATCGACGGTGCCGTTGGCGACGGCCTGGTCCATCTGCTGATCGGTGACGAGGGACTGGGCCGGGTAGACCTCGAAGGAGATCTCGCCATCGGTTCGTTCGTTGACCCGGTCTGCGAAGGTCTGGATGGCGCGCGTCAGGTAGTGATGCTGCGGCACGCTGGTGGCGACACGGAGCGTGCGGTCCTCGGCGTGCGCGGATGTCACGGCGAGAGTGACGGCTGCGGCGCACAGGCCGGTTGCGAAGATCTTCATGCTTCCTCCCGTTGAAAAAGGTGCGGCCGAGCCTCCAACCCGAAACGCCGCTCGATAGCCGCCTCCTCTGTCCGGCCCGACACGCGTCCTACCGCGATGTCGGGTTGAGGAGCCGGCGCTACGACTTTGCGCAAACGATTGCGCTAATGAAATGTATCGCGTCTTCCTCGTTCACTGTCAAGACGTTCGGAGCGCCCTATTGTCGGCAATATCGGATGACCCTTCCCGATTTTCAGGCTGTAATTGAAAGCGCAAACGGTTGTTCCTGATGCGCCCATCCGTAAGCGGGCGAGACCTACTCCGCCGTCCAGCCGCCGTCGATCAGCATATGGGTGCCCGTCATGAGGGACGACGCGTCGGAGGCGAGGAAGAGCGCGGCCCCCGTGATGTCGGACACGGACCCGAACCGGCCGAGCTTGATCCGCGCGAGGCAGTCGGCGCGGAAGGTCTCGTCCTCAAGAAACGGCTTCGTCATCGGGGTCTCGACGAAGGTCGGGCAGATCGTGTTCACCCGGATCCCGTGGGCGGCAAGTTCGAGGGAAGCGGCCTTTGTCAGGCCCTCGAGCGCCCATTTCGTGGCGCAGTAGAGCGTGCGGTTGCGGGCTCCCACATGCCCCATCTGGGAGGACATGTTGACGATCGAGCCGCCACGGCCGCCTTCGGCCATCCGCGATGCCGCCGCCTGCATGGCGAAGAACGCCGCACGCAGGTTAAGGCCCGCGACATGGTCGAAATCCTCCTCGCTCACATCGAGAAAGGGTCCCGGCCGGTTGGTCCCGGCATTGTTGACGAGGATGTCGAGCCGGGGCAGCGAGGCGACATAGCCCCTGAAGGCGCCGCCATCCGTCACGTCGATCGCCGCCGCCTCGGCGCGAAAGCCCGCCGCGCGGATCTCACCGGCCGCGTCCTCGATCTCGCTCCCCGTTCGCGCCAGGAGCCTCACATCCGCGCCTGCCCGCGCATAGACGTCCGCCACCGCGCGACCGATGCCGCGCCCGGCGCCGGTCACGATCGCGATCCGGCCGTCGAGGGAGAAATCGGGCGCCGGGGTCATTCGGCGGCTTCCCCGTAAGGCACGTTGTCGCCGCCGAAGCGGCGCACGCGCAGATTGGCCTGCTCGGCATGGCCGACGAACCCTTCGAGCATGCACAGGCGCGAGCAGTAGCGCCCGATCTCGGCCGCAGCCGCATCCGTGTCGACGCGCTGATAGGAATGGGTCTTCAGGAATTTTCCCACCCAAAGGCCGCCGGTATAGCGCCCGGCCTTCTTCGTCGGAAGCGTATGGTTGGTGCCGATGACCTTGTCGCCATTGGCGACATTGGTGCGCGGGCCCAGGAACAGCGCGCCATAGGCGGTCATGTTCTCAAGATACCAGTCGTCGCGATCCGTCATCACCTGCACGTGCTCGGAGGCGATCTCCTCGGCTGTCGCCAGCATCTCCTCGTGGCTGTCGCACAGGATGACCTCGCCATAGTCGCGCCAGCTCGCACCCGCCGTCTCGGCCGTCGGCAGGATGGCGAGGATCCGGTCGATCTCCTCGAGCGTGCCCTCCGCGAGGCGGCGGGAATTGGTGAGGAGAACCGCCGGCGAGTTGTAGCCGTGCTCGGCCTGACCGAGAAGATCTGTCGCGCAGAGCTCCGCGTCGACCGTGTCGTCGGCGATGACCATCGTCTCGGTGGGGCCGGCGAACAGGTCGATGCCGACGCGACCGAACAATTGACGCTTCGCCTCGGCGACGAAGGCGTTGCCCGGACCGACGAGCATATGCACCGGAGCGATCGTCTCAGTGCCGAGCGCCATGGCCCCGACCGCCTGGATTCCGCCGAGCACGTAGATCTCGTGCGCCCCGCCGAAATGCATCGCCGCGATCACGGCCGGGTTCGGCTCCCCGTTGAAGGGCGGGGTCGCGGCGACGATGCGCGGCACGCCCGCGACGGAGGCGGTGGCGACCGACATATGGGCCGAGGCGACCATGGGAAACTTGCCGCCCGGCACGTAGCAGCCGACGGACTGGACCGGGATATGCTTGTGGCCGAGGACGACGCCCGGAAGGGTTTCGACCTCGATATCGGTCATCGATGCGCGCTGGGCCTTGGCGAAGGCGCGCACCTGCTCCTGCGCGAAACGGATGTCGTCGAGTTCGCGCCTGGAGAGCCGGGCGACGAGAGCCTCGATCTCGCTTTCGGAAAGGCGGAAGCTTTCCGGGGTGTAGCGATCGAATCTCTGCGACATTTCCCGGACCGCGACATCGCCGCGCGCCTCGATATCGGCCAGCGCGGCCTCGACCGACCGGCGAACGCCGAGATCGTCCGCCGCCTTCGCCGCTTCTTCGCGACCGCGCTTGAGATAGGTGATGGTCATGGCTGATGTCTCCGCTTCTGAATGGATGGGAACCGGCCGGGGCCAATTCGTTTTCGCGAGCCGCACTGCAAAGGCCGGATGGCTCGAACGGACTGCCGTTTCGCCGTGGCGCCTCGGCGAAGGATCACGCGAAGCTCGACACCGCAGATACCGGGCGTCGCTGCTTCTGCACCTGCGCCGGATCGGCGTTGCGGCCGAGAGCGACGAGGAGCACCGGCGTCTCGCCGGCGGCGAGGGCGAACGCTCGCGCCACCTCTGCCGGATCGAAGCCGCTCATCGGACAGGCCGCGATGCCGTCGGCTTCGGCGGCCAGAAGGAGCGTCATGGCGGCAAGGCTTGCAGAGCGGATCGCCTCGGCCTTGCCTGCGCAAGGGTCCGAATAGGACCGGCCGATCTGCCGATCGAGCCTTTCACGCTCGCTCGCCGGCAGCCGCCCGTCCTCCTCGTCACGGTTCATGAGGGCCGAGAAGGCGTCCGAGACCGGCTCGATGCCGACGACGATCACGACGGCCGCCGCATCGGTGATCTTCTCCTGCCCGTAGGCCGCTGGCTTGAGCCGTGACCGGCTGTTCGGGCTGTGGGCGACGACGAAGCGCCAGTTCTGAAGGTTGAAGGCACTGGGCGCCTGGACCGCGGCCCCGATCAGGCCTTCGATCGCCGCACGCGACAGGGTCGCCCGCGGATCGAAGGCCTGGCAGGAGAGGCGTGAGCGGAGCAGGCCGCGCGCGGCCATACCGCGCCCATCGGACGGATCGGCCGGGCCCGCCGAGCCCGCAGGGACGGAGATATCTGAGTTCAAGATCATCCTCGATGCCGTGTTTCGAACCCTTGTGGCCGAGCCCGGAGGCCCCGAGGCCCCGAGCGCGACGAAGGGGCAACCTCGTCGGGGAGGAATGCCCCCGCCGATACCGGTCGTGCCGGCCTCGATCGCCTATCGCGCGATCGCCCAAACCCTCATTGCGTCGCCTGCTCCCCGAGGGCCATCGGCCGGGGATTGGGCGATGGCGGCCACTTGATGTCCTCGGCCGAGGCCATGCCGCGCAACAATCGTTTGAGGATGCGGATCTCGTTGTCGGGAATATCGGCGAGGCACTGGGCCTCGGAGGCCTTGAGAATGGCGACGATCTCGACGATCTCACGGCGGCCCTCGGCCGTCAGATAGATGAGGACGGAGCCGTTCGGATCGTCGGAGGCCCGGCGCAGCAGACCCCTTTCGATCAGGCCCTCGATCGTGGCGTCGCCGACTTCGTCGCCCCGCGCGCGGCCGATCCGCTTGATCTCATCGATCGACAGGCCGTCGCCATGGCCGAGGAGCTGAAGGACGGCGTAGTCGGCCCCGCTCCAGCCGCGTCGCCGCCGTTCGGCGACGGCTTCCTCCCGGATCCGGTAGAAGACGCGGGAGATGAGATAGATGAAGTCGTTCGGCGAGAGACTTTCCTCGCGCTCGGCGGTGGTCCGCTCCTCGTCCTCGTGCTGAACGACGAGCCCGTAGCGGCCGCCGTGGAAGACGAGCGGCGGCGTCGGCCAGTGGGTGAACTCGACGATCTCGCCGACGAAGATGATGTGGTCGCCGCCCTCGTACTGGTAGACGGTGCGGCATTCGAAGCGGGCGGCGCAACGCTTCAGGAGCGGCACGTCGCCGACCCCGCGCTCGATGTCCAGCCCCTCGAACTTGTCGGCCTTCTTGCCGGCGAAGAGCCCGGACAGATCGTCCTGATCGGCACCGAGAATGTGGACCGCGAAGTGCTCCGCGTCGCGATAGTCGGCAAAGCTGGAGGATGTCTTCGACAGGCTCCACAGGATCATCGGCGGATCGAGCGAAACCGAGCTGAAGCTGTTCGCCGTGCGCCCGATATCGACGCCGGAGGGCGCGCGGGTGGTGACGATCGTCACGCCCGTCGCGAAGGATCCGAGCGCGTTGCGCAGTATCTTCTTGTCATCGGTCATGGTCGTACGGCGCGAGGCCCTCCCGTTTTCACCTGATTGATGGGGCCGCGCGCGCTCATCCCCGGCGCGCGGCCAAGTTTCCCGTTTCCGGGCCGGCGGCGATCCGCCCGTGTCCTGAAGCTTCTCCGCTCAGGCCTCGAGCGGGATCTCGACATCGAGAAGCGGCGCGTGCTGCTGGGCGCCGTAGACGTCGGTGTCGCCGAAATCGCCCGCCGGGATCGCCCGCGGGAACGTCGCCTTGAAGGCGGCGGCGGTGTCATAGGGCGTGAAGAGGATGTCGGCCTCCGGCACGCCGTAGAGCCGCGAGAAGAGCGCGGCGTTGAGAACCCCGGTCTCCTTCACCCTCCGGTAGAGGTCGTGGTCCTCGAAGAGCACGTCGATCGTCACGTTGAACGGACCGGCATTCTTGCTCTTGCAGATCTGGGCGATGTCCTTGATCTTCGGCATGGTTCTCAGACCTTCTCGTATTCGATCGGGAAAATCGCACACGGATCGTCGAGCGACAGCGTGTGGAAGACGTTGAAGCGGTACATCGCCCCCATTTCGATGTCGGAGGGGCTGAAGGGGAAGGCCATGTTGCCCTCCTTGCAGAGCCGTCCCGGGAAGTCGGCATGCAGCATCGAGGTCCGTGCCATGGCGAGAACCGCGTTCGCGGTGTCCTGGTCGCGCGCGACCACCTCGATGACGAAGCCGAGTTCGTGGGAGGCGAACTCCTTCAGGGGCTCCCAGCCGCCCATCACTCCGTTGCGCCCATAGGTGTGGACGATGAGGGTGTAGGCGTCGCGCGGCACGCCGAAGGCCTCGGCCTTGGCGAGGACCTTTTCGCGATGGGTCGTCAGATAGTCCTCGATCTGGGAGATCAGCACCGGGTCGCGGGTGCCGCAGATCGCGATCGCCCGGTAGCCGGCGAGTTCCACCCCTTCGAGCTTGACCGTGTACTGGTCGGCCGGAGTCCAGGTCATGCCGTCGATCTTCACCGCCCGGTCGCTGACCGGAATGAAGCGGCAGGCGCTGGTGTCGAGCAGGCCGCCGGGTTCGACGTGGTGGATCGGGCTCGAATTCTCGTGAAGCGCGAAATTGGCCACGGCGAGCGGCGTCGAACGGCGGATCGGATTGGGCGGCTCGCACACCACATGGTCGTTGCGCACCCTGAGGAAGATACAGTCGGGTTCCTTGGGAACGGTGGGCTCGGCGCCGCATTCCAGCATCTTGCCCGCATACCAGGAGGGCGCCGGGGCCATGCCGGCGCGGATCGCGGGCGCCGCCCACTGGGCGGGATCGCTGCTGCGTCCGGCCAGGATCACCTGCGCCCCCTCGTCGAGGGCGCGGGCGAAGGGCTCGGGTCCCATCATCGCGACCACGCGCTCGGAGCGATCGATCGTCTCGCCGTCGAGCGGCTTCATGCGGGCGAGCGGCCTCGTGCGCCCGGCCTCGGCCCAGCCGCGCAGATCCGCCTTCGGCTGCTCGGAATGGATGAGCGCCATCTTGAAGGACAGCTTCTCCTCGCGGGCGATCTCGCGCACGAGATCGGCGGTCGCCTTAAGGTGAGGCTCGCCGCCCGCGCCACCGGCCGTGCCGATGATGCAGGGAATGCCGGCGGCGACGCTCGCCTGGAGCATCAGCCTCAGATCGCGCTTGACCGACAGGCGCGAGGTGAAGGACTTGCCGGCGCCGAGATAATAGGGGCCGGGATCGGTGCTGCCGCCGTCGCAGCCGATGACGTGGGGCTCCCACGACATTCCGATCTTCAGCGACTCCTCGGCATAACCATAGCCGAGGATGCCGCTCGTCGAGAGCATCCTGAATTCTTCCATTTATACCTCCCAATGGGCGCCGTCGGCGGCCCGATCCTGATCGAGGGGTTCCCGTGCCCTATTCGGCCGCCGCCCGGCGCTCGGCCTGGACGGGGAAGGGCAGGCCGAGATTCTCGCGCAGGGTCGAGCCCGCGTAATCGCGGTGATAGAGGCCCCGCCGCTGAAGCTCCGGCACGACGAAGCGGGTGAAGTCCTCGAAGGCACCCGGCGTGTGGGTCGCGGCGAGGACGAAGCCATCGCAGGCCCGCTCGGTGAACCATTCCTCCATCTGGTCGGCGACCGCCGTCGGCGTGCCGCAGAAGATCGGGAACTCCCCGATCGTGCCGCGCCCGGAGAAGTGGACGAAGTCGCGCACCGTTGGATTGGCCTTGCCGGACAGGGCGACGACGCGGTCGCGGAAGCCGGACCAGGAGAGCTTTGCGAGCTCCTCCTCGGTGAATTCGCTGTCCATCGGCTTGGAGCCGAAGTCGAAATTGAGCGCTTCGGACAAAAGCACCACCGCATCGACCGGCTTTGCGAGCGCGCGGATATATTCGCGCTTCTCCTCGGCGATCGCCTGGGTCTCGCCGACGCAGACATAGCAGGCCGGGCAGATCGCGACCTCGTCCGGATTGCGACCGGCGGCCTCGACCTCCTGCTTCACGGCCGCGTACTGCGCCTTGCCCATGTCCTTGTTGGGATAGACGACGAAGATCAGATTGCCCCAGCGGCCCGCGAACTGGCGGCCGCGACCGCTCTGGCCGGCCTGGATCAGCACCGGATGCCCCTGGGGCGAGCGGGGCACGGGAAGCGGGCCGCGGGAGCTGAAATACTTCCCCTTGTGGCCGAGCCTGTGCACCTTTTCGGGATGGGCGAACAGGCCGGACTGCTTGTCGACGACGAGCGCATCGTCCTCCCAGCTGTTCCAGAGCCCGGTCACGACCTCGAGGAATTCGTCGGCGCGCTCGTAGCGCAGGTCATGGGCGAGGTGTTCGGTTCGCCCGAAATTCGCAGCTTCCGAATTGTTGAGCGAGGTGACGACGTTCCAGGCCGCGCGGCCCCTCGTCATCAGATCGAGCGTCGCAAACAGCCGCGCCACGTGGAACGGCTCGTAATAGGTGGTCGAATAGGTGATGCCGACCCCGAGCTTCTGGGTCGCAAGACCGATCGCGGTGATGATCGAGACCGGGTCCATCTTGACCACCCGCACGCCGTTCGCCACGGCCTCGGAATGATCGTCGTCGAAGATGTCGGGCATCGCGAGGCGATCGTCGAAGAAGGCGAGGTGGAACTTGCCGTCCTCGAGCACCCGTCCGACCCTCTGGAAGTAGTCGGGCGTCAGGAAATCCGTCGCATTGGCGGGGTGGCGCCAGGATCCCGGGGCGATCGAACAGTTCTGCGCCTGCAGGAACCCCACCATTTTGATCTGTCTGTCGGGTGCGTTCATGAATTCGACCTCCTCAAGCCGCGTACGGGTTTCCCACCGGCACTCATTCGTTGCGCAAACGTGTGCGCACTAATTGTGTTGAACCGCTTCCGACGCGCCTTGTCAAGTCACTCCATTGCGTATGGGGATAGAGAAATCGGGATCGATGCGAGCGTGATGGGCGCGAAACGGCCTATTCGAACCATTGCAATCGCTTGCGCCTAAAGTAGCCGGCGACAGCACCGTTCCGCTTTGCTAGGAGATGCCATGGAAGAAGAAACCGAGCTGAAGCCCACCCGGCGCACGACCATCGTCACCCTGTCGCAGAAGGCCGGCGTGGCGCCCTCGACGGTGACGCGGGCCTTGCGCGGAGACAGCCGCATATCGACGAAGACCCGTGAGCGGATCCTCGGCCTCGCACGCGAATTCGGTTACACCCCGAACGCGCTGGCGCGCACGCTCTCCTCCGGCCGAAGCGGGCTCTACGGTCTGGTTCTCGGGCCGTCCACGAACCCCTTCTATACCGAACTCCTGCACGAGGCGACGGCGCAGGCCGAGGCGCTCGGCGTGCGCCTTTTGATCATCCACGCCGGGCTCGGCCCCATCGAGGAGCGGACGGCGGAAGCGCTTCTGCAATATCAGGTGGACGGCTGCATCATTTCGTCCGCGATCATGACATCGCGGGCCAGCGAGATCTGCGCGGCCAATCAGGTGCCGCTCGTGATGGTCAACCGGGTCGCCATGCAGCGCGCCTGCGCGGTCACCTGCGACAACCGGGCGGGTGGCCGCGAACTCGCCGAGCTGCTGCGCTCGAAGGGACGGCGCCGGATCGCGATCGTGCGGACCTCGTCGACGAGCTCGACCTCGCAGGAGCGCGAGGACGCCTTCGCGGCAAGCCTTGCGAAGGACGATCTGACGCTGGCTCTGAGGCTCGACGGCCATTCGACCTATGACGGGGGCTTTGAGGCCGGGCGGACGATCGCCGCGATGGCGCCCGCCGAGCGCCCAGACGGCGTCTTCGCGGTGAGCGACATCATGGCCATGGGCGTCCTCGACGCCTTCCGGCTGGCGGGCGTGCGGGTCCCGGACGACATCGCCGTGGTCGGTTTCGACGGCCTTCCGTCCTCGGCCCGGCCGATCTACGATCTGACGACGATCGAGCAGCCGCTGCCCCTGATGATCCGCCGGTCCTTCGAGATCCTTCAATCGCGCAGCAAGGACCAGAACCAGCCGGAGGAGGTCCTCTCCCTGCGCGGACGCCTGATCGTCCGCGGCTCGAGCGGCGCCTGAGTTCCGCGGACGGGGTGTCTGCGGTTTCGCACGATACGGCCACCGGGCAGCATCGAGAGGCGTGGAGCGTCAGGCGCGAAAGCGTTCGTCCGTCACCGGGACCGGGGAACCGCAGTCCCTATGCCAGGATGATCAGGTCCTCCTTCTTCCAGGTCACCTCGACCGGCGAGCCCATCCTGATGTCGTCTTCGCCGGTGCGCGGGACGATCGCCTGGAACTGGCGGCCGTCGCAGTCGATCGAATAGGTGCTGAGGCTGCCGGAGAAGAGCTTGTGGCGCACGATGCCCGTCAGCGTGCCGGCTTGCGAAAGGTTCACGCTCGCAAGGCCGCCGGGCACGACATGGACGCGCTCGGGGCGGATCGCGCAGCGCAGGTGTCCCGAACTCCGCGCCGCCTCCTGGGGGAGGGGGATCGAGACGCCGTTTTCGAGGGTGAGCCGTCCGCCCTCCGCCGTGCCCTCGATGATATTGGCCTCGCCGAGAAAGGTCGCGGCGAATTCGCTGCGGGGCCGGTCGTAGATCTCCTCGGGCGCGCCCTCCTGGACGATGGCCCCGTCCTTCAGGATGCCGATGCGATCGGAGATCGAGAGGGCCTCGTCCTGGTCGTGGGTGACGAAGATCGTCGTCACGCCCACCTCGCGCTGGATGCGCTTCAACTCGATCTGCATGTCCTTGCGAAGGCCCTTGTCGAGGGCCGAGAGCGGCTCGTCGAGGAGGAGGACGCGCGGCTTCGTCACGATGGCCCGGGCGAGCGCGACGCGCTGGCGCTGGCCGCC
Source organism: Fulvimarina endophytica (assembly GCF_003403015.1). GTDB lineage: Bacteria > Pseudomonadota > Alphaproteobacteria > Rhizobiales > Rhizobiaceae > Fulvimarina > Fulvimarina endophytica. The sequence continues at coordinate 7,593 of NZ_QURL01000010.1, read as the reverse complement.
GGAAAGCTGGTGCGGGCGGCGCTTGGCCAGATGACCGAGCTGGACGAGATCGAGCGCGTCCGAAACCGCCTTCTCGACGCCCGCGCCCTTTTCGCCGCGCACCCTAAGGCCGAAGGCGACGTTCTCGGCGACGCTCATATTCGGGAAGATCGCATAGTTCTGGAACACCATGCCGATGCGGCGCTTGTCGACGGGAACGGACTCCACCGCCTCGCCGCCGATGAGGATCGAGCCTTCGTCGGGATATTCGAAACCCGCGATCATGCGCAGCAGCGTCGTCTTGCCCGAGCCCGACGGCCCGAGCAGGGCGTAGAAGCCGCCATCGGCAAAGGAGATCGAGACATCGTTCAGCGCCCGGTAGGCACCGAAGGACAGGCTGACATTCTTGACGTCGACGCGGGCCATTACCTGTCTCCTGCAAAGCGGAAGAAGCGCGAGACGATGAGCATCAATCCCATGGAGAACAGGATGACGATCGTCGAAACGGCGTTGATTTCGGGCGTGAAGCCCTTGCGGATCGCGGCATAGATCTCGACCGGCAGGGTCGTCTGGCCGGGTGTCGCGAGGAAGTAGGACACGACGAACTGGTCGAAGGAGACCGCGAAGGCGAAGAGGGCGCCGGCGACGATGCCCGGCGCGATGGCGGGCAGGGTGACCTTGCGCGTCGTCTGCCAACGGCTCGCGCCGAGGGAGGCGGCCGCATCCTCCAATTCGCGCGGAAAGGTCTGGAGCCGCGCCGAGACGACGATGATCACATAGGGAAGGGCGAGCGCCACATGGCCGAGGAGGATGGCATGGAGGCCGCGCCCGATGCCGGTGCCGAAGAAGAAGATGAGCATCGCCGTTCCCGAGATCAGCCAGGGAATGGCGATCGGCGGAAACAGCAGGGCCTGGAGCGCCCGCTTGCCCCTGAAGTCGCTGCGGAAGAGCGCAAGCGACGCCGCCGTGCCGAGCGTCGTTGCAATCAGCGTCGTCAGGACGGCGATCTGAAGCGAATTCAGCGTCGATGCGATCAGCCCCTCGTTCGAAGCCAGCGCCGCATACCAGGATGTCGTTCCTTCGAAGGGCAGCTGGTAGAAGGGCGAGGCGTTGAAGGACATCGCCGCCATGATGACGAGGGGCAGATAGAGGAAGACGAGGACGAGGCCGATATAGACGCGGCCGAGACCGGACAGGAGGGAGGAAGAGCGCATCATGCCGTTCTCCTGAGGACGGGCGCTGCGGCAAGGAGGATGACAAGCACGACCGCGAGCAGGATGAAGGAGAGGGCGGCGCCGAGCGGCCAGTTGTACACCGCCGTGAACTGGTCCTCGATCACGGTGCCGAAGAGGGTGCCGTTGCGCCCGCCGAGAATGCGGGGCTCCATGAAGGAGCCGACCACGGGAATGAAGATGAGGGCGGAGCCCGCGAGCATTCCGGGCATTGCGAGCGGCAGGACGATCCGGCGAAGGGCGGAAAGGCGCGAGGCGCCGAGCGAGCGGGCCGCCTCGATCAGTGCGTCGTCGATGGCCTGCAGGGTCAGGTAGCAGGTGAGCACCATATAGGGCAGGTAGGAGTGGACGAGCCCGATCACGACCGCCGGATAGGAATAGATCAGGTCGAAGGTGACCTCGAAGGGCAGGACCGCGTTGAGGGCGGTGTCGAGAATGCCGCCCTCGCGCAGCACCATCGACCAGGAGAAGACGCGCACGAGCGAATTGCTCCAGAACGGCAGGATGACGAGGAGGAAGATCGCCTCGCGGGCCCGGCCCTTCAGGATCTTCGCCAGCACATAGGCGGCGGGAAAGCCGATGACGAGACAGGCGAGGGTGACGATGAGGCCGAGGACCAGCGAGCGCCACAGCAGGGTGGCGTAGAGGGGATCTGAGAAGAAGGTCGCGTAGTTCTCGATCGTCAGCGACGGGGAGGGGGCGTTCGGCGCGATGTCGCTGAGGAGCGAGAAATAGACCATCGCCGACAGAGGCAGGAAGATCGCGAGCGTCAGCCACGCATAGGCCGGCAACAGAAGGGGCAGGGCCGAGAGAAGCCCGTTGCGCCGTCTCGTCTTGAAGGATGGCGTCATCTGCGTCGTCCTTGGGCATCGGATGACGACCCGGGGTCGCCCGATGGGTTCGAGATCGTGGATGGGCGGCGGCCTGCCGCGCGGGTTCTAGGCCGCGCGGCAGAGTAGGGCAGGGCAGGGCGGGACGATCCCGGTCAGTTCGCGCCGACCTTCAGCTTCTGCCAGGTCTTGAGGTAGCTCTCGCGCTGCTCGTCGGTGATCGGCTGCTGGAACTGGACGCGCTCCGCGATCTCGGGCGAGCCCATGACGCGCCGGTTGAAGGCGTCTTCGGGAAGGGCCGCGACGGCCCGGCGGCTCGCCGAAACCGGGGCGCCGACCGTCTGGTCCCATTCCACGTAGAATTCGGGGGAGATCATGTAGTTTATGAACTTCTCCGCGCCCTCGACATTGTCCGAGCCCACGGGGATGGCGAAGCTGTCGAGCCAGCCGACGGCGCCTTCCTCGGGCACCGCGAGGGAGACCGGCAGGTTGAACTGCGCCTTGGCGCGGCCCGCCGAGCCCGACCAGTAGGTGCCGAGATCGATCTGGTTGGAGGCGACCATCTGGTTCCAGTCGTTCTCGGCCGACCAGAAGGTGCGAACATTGGGCAGAAGCTCGGTGAGCGAGGTCTCGACCGCCGACATATCCTTGATGTCGTTGATGTTCTGGCCGGTCGCCAGCGCGCCGAGCTGGATCGCCTCGACCGCGTCGTCGCGGATCGTCACGCGGCCCTCGTGCTCGGGCTTCCACATCTCCCTGATCGAGGTCGGCGCCGTGTCGAAGGCCTTGTCGTTGATCGCGATCGTGGTGAGGCCCCAGGTCCATGGCACGCCATAGGTCTTGCCGTCCTCGTTCAGCATGGCGGAGGCTGCCTGATCGGGATCGAGATCGCCGTAGTTCGAGATCTTCGCCGTGTCGATCGGCTGGACCAGGTTCTCCTCGAGGGCCTGGCGCATGAAGGCGGCGTTGATCATCACCACGTCGTAAAGGCCGGGATTGGTGCGTAGCTTCGTCAGCATCTCCTGTTCGGAGTTGAAGAAGTCGTTGACGACCGTATCGCCGGTCATCTCCTCGAAGGCCTTGGTCGCGAAGGGCTCGTCCGCGCCATAGCCCTTCCAGTTCAGAACATGGACCTCGCCGGCATGAGCGCCGGTCGCAAGGAGGAGGGCGCCCGCGCAAAGGAGCATCGGCTTCATCGTCTTCGTCATGTCTCGTTTCCTTCAACCATCATCCGGGGTGGGGCTTGTCGTGTCATCGGATCTCGACCGGTTCCGCGCCGGTCGAGGTCCCGATCCTGATCCTTAAGGGCAAGAAATTCGAGGATCTCGTCATGGCCGGGGCCGCTCGCCCCGCCATGGCGCGTCACCGCGATGGCGGCGGCCGCATTGGCGTATCTGACGGCCTCTTCCGGCTCCATGCCGCGGGCGAGCGCGCTGACGAAGCTGCCGAGATGGGTGTCGCCGGCGCCGTTCGTATCGATCGCCTCGACCGCAAAGCCCTGAATGGTCGCAAGAGTGCCGGACCGGGTGAGGAGATGGGCGCCGTCCGCCCCGCCCCGCACGACGACGCCCCGCGCCCGGGGCATGCGTTCGGCAAGGATGCGGGCGGCCGCATCGGCGAGAGCCGCGCCCGGCTCGATCGCCGCGATCTCGCTCGTATTGGCGCTCAGCCAGGTCGCCCGGGCAAGCACCGCCGACAGGGCATCGGCCGGAATGTCGGCGATGACGGGCGCCGGGTCGAAGACGAGGTCCACGCCGTCTTCGAGGCGTTCCAGAAGGGAGAGAACGGCCGGGCGGCAGCGCGGATAGGTGAGGATATAGCCGTTGACGGTGACGATATCCCCCGGCTTCACCATGCCGGCAAGGGCGGCAAAGCCGTCGGCCCGCGCCTCGGCGCCCGGCCATGAGACGAAGGAGCGCTCGGCATCGGGCGTGACGAGGACGACGCAATTGCCGCTGTCCACATCGGCAAGCGGCGGCAGGAGAACCTCGATCCCCTCGGCCGCGAGAAAGGCGCGCAGCCGGTCGCCGTCGGCCCCCGTGCCCAGATGCCCGCCGCAGGCGGTGGCAAGCCCGGTGCGCCGGGCCGCGACCATCATGTTCACCGCCCCGCCCGGCAGGCGCTCGAAGCTTCCCGCCAGAAGCTCTGCCGCCCGCCGGGGCAGGCTTGGCACGCGATAGACATAGTCCATCACCGCTCCGCCGAGATGGATGAGGCGGGGCGCCATCAGCCGCGCGCTCCTCTGGCAGCGCCCCGAAGGCGCAGAAGCCCCTCGGCGAGGCGTTTCACCTCGGCGATGTCGAGGCCGCGCAGTTCGGCGACGCGCTCTGCGGGAAGCTTCGCGAACCCGCTCGCAGCCCCCGCCATGGTCGCGGCGATCGCGCCGATCGTATCGGTGTCGCCGCCGAGATTGGCGGCGATGACGGCGACCCGCCAGGGATCGCCCTTCGCCGCGACGACGACCGCGAAGGCGGCCGGAACCGATTCCTGCGAGGCGACGGAGGTGCCGACGAGATCGACGATGGAGGCGATCGCCGCCTCCTCCGACTGGCCGGAGACGAGATCGCGCGCCCAGCGGATGCGCGATGCGATATCGGGTGCGGCGGTCCAGGCTCCCACCTCGCGGGCACGAATGGCGGCCGCGATGCCGTGCTCGGCGGCAGCGTTCCAGTCCGCGCCGTCGATCGCGGCGGAAACGGCGGCCGCGACCGCCGAGGCGGCGGCGATGGCGACGGTCGTCGCATGGGTGGCCGCGCAGGTCTCGGCCACCTTGTCGATGAGGGCCGTCAACGGCTCGGCGGGCATAGCGATGGCGACGGGCGCGATGCGCATGGCCGCGCCATTGGTCGTGCCCTCGCGTCCGGCCTCCTTTGCGGGCGTGCCGGCGCGGATGAGGTCGATGGCGCGCTTGGTCGAGGGGCCGAGAAGGTCGTAGCTGCCGCGTGCCTTGACGTCGGTTTCCCAGGCAAGGAGCCGCTCGACCCACGCCGCGTGGTCGAAGCGCTCGCCGCCCGTCACGAGTTCTTGCGCAAGAAGCAGCGTCTGCTCCGTGTCGTCGGTGATCATGCCGGCGGGAAGGCCCCGGGAGACCGGATGATCCCCGGCCGGATCGATGAAGCGATCGACGAAGCCGTAGGCGCGGCGGATCGCGGCGGCCGAGAGAAGCTGCGTCGGCATGCCGAGCGCATCGCCGAGGGCCCCGCCCATGAGGGCGCCAAGAGCACGATCGAACTGGGTTTCGTCTGCGGTCACGTCAGAAATTCCGATGCAATGCGAAATGGGTGGGATTGAGGAGGCTGGTGATGTGTTCCATCACCCGGTCGTCGGCGGTGCGGATGACCCGGCGCATGCGCAGGAACATGGTTCCCGGCGGGCAGGCCATGGCTTCGGCATCCTCGGCCTCGAGCGCGACCACGTCGATCCACTCCTCGCCGTGATCGGGAACGAGCCCGGCCTCGCGCAGGGTCGAATGAAGCGAGCCGTCCCTCAGGCCCCGCATGGGCAGGTTCTCGATCTCGGGCATCATCGGGATGCGCGAGCGTTCGATCGAGATGGCGTGTCCGTCGCCGGCATCGGTCCGGGCCCGGTCGAGCGCAACGAATTCGCGGGCCTCGAGGCCGAGCCGCGTCGCCAGATCCCCGTCCTCGACGATTTCGAGGCGCAGCGTGCGCGTCAGGGCGTTGGCGCCGGCCTTGCGCAGGGCCTTGGTCCAGCCCGCCTCGTCGGCGACGATCCGGCCGTCGAAGGTGACGAAGGACCCGATGCCGACGCTCGTCGTGATGAGCCCGCGCTCGGCGAGATGGCCGAGGCTCTTGCGGACTGTCGATCGGCTGACCGCGAAGCGGCGCACCAGCGCGCTCTCGCTCTGCAACTGGTCGCCATGGGCAAGCCGTCCGGAGCGGATCTCCTGTTCGAGGATCCGGGCGATCCTCTCTGGCTTGCCGACCCCGACTCCGGTCCCGATGCCAGCCCCGGCCCCAACCCCGGCCCTCGACATGCCGCTCGCGCTCAACCTGTTCGCACCTGTTCTCAGACCTGTCTATACCTGTATCTTCCGTTGCCTCCGCGGACTTGTCAACGGCATCGCGGGTCGGGGAGAAAAATTTGCTTTAAGCACCGGTGCCGGTCTGTGGGCGATGGGAAAGGCCGCGTGGGACGTCCGGAGAGGTTCGTTCGCCCAACTGAGCGATTCACCGCCGAGCTGTGCCTGTGATAGGGAGGTCCGGTGCCGTTCACATCACGCAGATCCGAGGTTTGAATGACGCGCTGTCCCTGCTGCGGGGCCCGTGGCCTGCGCCCGAGCGAGCGTTCGTCCGGCCTCGGCGCCGCGGAATTTTCGGAATGCGGGCATTGCGGGATCCTGGTCGATCCGCGACTATCCGGGACCGGGACCGGGCCCGGGACGAAGGACGGGACGCTGGAGCGCTTCCTGAAGGAGCGACTGGCCCCGGAACACTTCGTCTCCCGGACCTGCGATCCGATCACCGTCGAGAGCTATGCGCTGCGGACCCTCGCCCTCGGGCGCGACCTCGCGACGACACCGCTCGGGGATGCGCAGCGGGATGCGCTTCGCCATCCCTATCGCCCGCTGCCCGCCATCGCCCGGCTGTCGCCCTTGTCTCTTATCGATCGCGTGCCGGTCTCTCTCGTCATGCTCTGCCGGCCTTCCGATCTCGAAGGGCTCGCGCGCCGGCTGCCGGCTCTGGGGCCGAGCTTTGCGGAGATCGTCCTCGTGGTTTCGGCGAGCGCGGTCCCGCCGAGGCCTGTGCCCGGCGGCGATGTCCGGATGCTGGCAAGACCGCTCGACGGCGATTTCGCGGCCCAGCGCAATGCCGGCCAGATCGCGGCGAAGAGCGACTGGGTGCTGCAACTCGATGCCGACGAGAGCCTCGACGACGACACGCTCGCCCATCTCGGCCGGGTCGCGGCGCTGGCCGACGGGACCGGTGCCCTCTCGGTCGGCCTGCCGCGTCGCAATCTCGTCGACGGCGTCCTCGCCGATCTCTACCCCGACGTTCAGTACCGGCTCAATCGCAGATCCGTGCGCTTCGAAGGGCGGGTGCACGAGCGCCCACTCCTGCCGCGCGGCTGGCGCGACGGCTTCATCGCGCCGAACCTCCACATCACCCATCACCTGACGCGATCCCACGTCGAAACGCGCTCGGCCCGTTACGAAGAGCTCTCGCCCGGCAAGGGCCGCACCTTCGAGCGCGACGCGCTGCTCACGCCCTACCGGCCGTGAGTGCGCAATTCATGCGAGGCGAAAGGCGTCCGATCAGGCAGCTTCCTCCTCGATCGTCAGATCGCGCAGAAGGGTATGGATCTGGTCGCCGCTGAGGCGCGCGGGATCGAATCCGCTGGACGTGCCGACGGCCGCGAAACGCTCCGCATCACGATCGGACGTTCCCACGAACCCCATCGCCCAGTTCGGAAAGCTGCGTGTTTCGATCGGATCGAGCGCGAGAAGGGAGACATCCCCATGACGATCGTCCTGCTGGATCCGCTCGAACGCCGCCTCGACATTCGCCAGAGGGCCTTCCAGCACCTGCGCG